>NZ_CP081826.1:2822500-4455911 GCF_019793815.1 Stenotrophomonas sp. DR822 | reverse complement strand
CTGAACCTGCGCTGCGGCCATCACGGCCCAGCAACGGCGCGCCGCGCTACTCTCGGGGATAGGCCCAACTCCCACGGGGAATGCAATGAACCGTTACGAGAATGACGATCGCCGCGACGACGATGCCGGCTTCGGCGACCAGGCAGAGCGCTTTTCGCGCAAGCTGAGCGATTCGGCACAGCAGGTCTGGCTGGCTGGTCTGGGCGCCCTCGGGCGCGCGCAGGCAGAGGGAGGCCGGTTCTTCGATGGCCTGGTGAAGGAAGGCGAAGCCTGGGAAGCCCGCCGCCGTGAACGCAGCGGCGAGCAGGAACCGGGCTGGCGCGACAACGTCGAGCACTCGCTGGACGAAGCCCGCGAGAAGGCATCCGGAACCTGGGACAAGGTCAACAAGGCCTTCGATGACCAGGTGCAGGGCGTACTCAAGCGACTGCACGTGCCGACCGCCGATCAGGTGACCGCGCTGGAAGCCCGCATCGATGCCCTGACCGCACGCTTGGCCAAGCTCGAACACCGTGCCTCCACCGACGTGGACGCCCCCTCGCCGGGCAGCCACCAGTCGCCGGGCAGCACGCCCTGAACCGCCTTTGTTGCAACGCAATAAATTTTCGTTGACAATCGCGTAGAACCCGCCAATCGCTTCGGCTGCCGTTTGTTCCCTCCCCTCACGGCTTCAGGATTGGCGGGTTTCTTCGTGTCTGGCGCATGCAGATCTGCGGGCTGCATCACGGTTGTTGTCGGGAACACCCTGACGCAATCAACCGGTCGGCCCTTTACACTGTGGGCTTCCGTTTTCGCCCCTTCCGTCGTCGCCCTGCATGCTTCCCTGGATTCTGGCCCTGCTGTCGGCCCTGCTTACCTGCACCCTGGCCACCGTGTACCTGTGGTGGTTCAAGCGTCGACGTACCGAAATGCAACTGGGCCTGCAGGCCCTGGCGGGCATGCACTGGCGCGAGTTTTCCGCCCTGATCAAGCGCATGCTGCGCGAGCAGCGGGGCCTGCGTGAACTGCAGGATCCGAGCGAGGAAAGCCGCGAGCCGAGCAGCGATTTCCTGCTGAGCGATGGCCCGAACACCTGGCGGGTGTCGTGCAAGCACGGCCTGGCCTATCGCATCGGCACCGCTGCGGTGAACGAACTGGGTGCTGCCGCGCGACTGGCAGGCGCCAAGGGCGGCATGCTGATCACCGAAGGCCGGGTTGAACGCGATGGCCTGGGCGCAGCAGAAAAGCAGGCAGTGGAAGTAATCGATGGTCCGCGCCTGTGGCCACTGCTGCAGCCCTACCTGCCGGCCGATGTTGAGACCCGCGTGCGCGCGATCGCCCGCCATGAAGCGCTGCGCCGCATCGCCATTGCCGCACTGGCTTCAGTGACGCTGGGCCTGCTGGTCGGGCTTGGCCTGCAGGGCCTGCGCCGCGAACAGGCGGACCCGATCCCGGCACCGGCCGTTGCACCTGTCGCACCGCCGGCTGCACCTCCTGTGCTGACGCCCGCCGCGCCGGACAGCGCCGCGAATGCGCCCGCTCCCGTGGTCGCCGCAGCCGCGCCGCAGAATGCCGACGATGCGCGCAGCAATCCCAACCCGGACGCTGCCACGCTGGACCGCTACCAGGCCGAACTGGCCCGCGCGCTGGCGGGACAATCCGGCATCGCCAGTGCTGTCTGGCTGACCCGGCAGACGCTGGCCATCAACCGCACCGGTGACCTGGAAACCGTATGGCCACGCGTGTGCCAGGAAGTACTGCGCTACCCCGCCCTGCGCAACGTGCGCGTGCAGCTCAACGCCCGCCCCGGTGTGGATGAGCCGGTGCGCTGGCGGCAGTGCGCGACGTATTGATGGGCTGAGGCGTGATGGTGCCGAGCTCGGCTGCTCGGCACCACATCCACGCGTGGCGTGGATCTACTCGCGGCGATTCATTCCGGCTTGGCTGAAAGCGCCCGGGGAAGAAGCCGAGCGTGGGTTCGCCCCTATCGCGCCCCAGGCGCGAAACGGGCGACCAGGTCCCAAGCATCGCCCAGGAACATCTGGCGCACGCGGGTGATCGGTTGTTCGCCGCGCCAGGTCAGGCGCTCGATCACCAGGCAGGCGGTACCGGGCTTCACGTCCAGCAGCCTGGCGGTGGGCGCATCGGCGCCCCAGGCGCTGATGCGGTGCTGGGCGCGCGTCCACGACACGTTCTGCAGCAGCCAGCTGCCCGGCGCGGTGGTGCTGAAATCCACCTCCAGCACCTCGGGCACGCCGACCGGGCTGATCAGGCGATGCTCCAGCGCCAGCGGCCGGCCATCGGCCAGATGCAGGCAGCGCATCGCCAGCAACTGCTCACTGCCGGCCAACTCCACTTCGCCGGCATTGGCTGCCTCGGCCAGGCGCAGTTCGCGTTGCAGCAGCCGGTAGCCGTACTGATGTCCGCGCGATCCGACCTCCATTGCGATGTCCGGGATCTCCAGCGCCACCTGCTCCAGGTGCGGTGGCTGCCGAGCCACGAAGGAGCCTGCCCTGCGGCGGCGCTCGATCATGCCGCTCTCGGCCAGCGCCGTCAGCACCTTGTTCACCGTCATCCGCGAGCAACCGTACTGCTCCATCAGCTCGTGCTCGTACGGAATGCGGAAGCCCGGCGCCCACTCTCCGCTGAGGATGCGGCTTTCCAGGTCGCTGCGGATGCGCTGGTTGAGCGTGGCGGACTTGCTGGCCTTCACGTGGTGGAGTCTCGATGGTGGGAGGCGATCAGCCCAGCACGCCACGCAGGGCAGCGGCGAAGGCGCTGGTGATGGCCTCGCGCTGCAGGTGGCGGCCGTCGGCCACGCACTGGCGGCCATGGCGCCAGACCGATCGCAGCGCGCCATTACGTGCGGCGAACACCCAGCTGTCAAGCCATGCGTCACCGTGTCGCGCCTGCAACGCGGGGTGCGCGGCGTCCAGTTCAACCATGTCTGCGCTGGCACCCACCTGCAGGCCGGCGGCCACACCCAGCGCCTGGGCACCGCCCTGCAGCGCACCCTCGAACAGGAAGCGCCCGGTGCTGCGGCCGGCATCCGCGGCCAGCACATTGCGACCCCGCAGGGTCAGGCGCTGGCCGTATTCCAGCAGGCGCAGCTCCTCTGCGGCATCGATCAGCACGTTGGAATCGGAGCCCACGCCGAAGCGCCCGCCCTCGCGCGCGAAGGCCTGCATCGGGAACAGCCCGTCGCCCAGATTCGCCTCGGTGATCGGACACAGGCCGGCCACGGCGTTGCTGGCGACCATCTGCGCGCGTTCGTCGTCGGTGATGTGGGTGGCGTGCACCAGGCACCAGCGCGCATCGACCGGGGCATGCTCGTACAGCCACTGCACCGGTCGCCGGCCACTCCATGCCAGGCAGGCTTCGACCTCGCGCACCTGCTCGGCGATATGGATGTGTATCGGGCCATCGGTCAGCGGCAGCAGTGCGCTCAACTCCTCGCCCGTCACCGCGCGCAGGCTGTGCGGGGCGATGCCGAGCACCGCATCGGGCAGCGTGGCCAGCGCGGTGCGGGCGCCATCAAGCAGCTGCGCGAACCCGTCTACGTCATGGATGAGGCGGCGCTGTGCCGGGTTCGGCGGCGCGCCACCGAAATCGGCGTGGGCGTAGAACACCGGCAGCAGGGTCAGGCCGATGCCGGTCTGCGCGGCTGCAGCTGCAATCTGCGCGCTCATCTCGGCGCGATCGGCGTAGGGGTGGCCATCGGCGTCGTGGTGCAGGTAGTGGAATTCGCCGACGCGGGTGAAGCCGCTTTCCAGCATTTCCATGTAGGCCTGGGCGGCGATGGCCTGCACTGCGTCCGGGCGCAGATGGGCAAGGAAGCGGTACATCAATTCGCGCCAGCTCCAGAAACTGTCGCCGTCGCCGCCACCGATCTCGGTCAGGCCGGCCATGCCGCGCTGGAAGGCATGGCTGTGCAGGTTCGGCAGGCCGGGCACCAGGATGCCCACGCGGGTATCACCCTGCTGCGCAGCCTGCCCACGCGTGACCGCGGCGATGCGCCCGTCCTGCACCTGCAGGCGGACGTCGGCGGCCCAGCCGTCGGCCAGCAGGGCATGGGCGGCATGGAAGGAGTGCGCGGGACGCGAATCGGACATGGCTGGACAACCCGAATTGGACGCCTATATTGTATAGACATATAAGCACAGCTGCGTTGTGGATGCCATGCACGTCGATACCCTCTGGTCCAACGTCCACCTGATGACCCTCGATGGCGAGGGCCTGGGTGTCCTGCGCGATGGAGTACTGGCCGCCACCGATGGCCGCATCGTGCATGTCGGCCCCGCCGGCAGCGATGCCCAACTGCAGCCGACCACCCGCATCGACGGCGAAGGCCGATGGATCTCGCCTGGTCTGATCGATTGCCACACCCACCTGGTCTACGCCGGCAACCGCGCCAACGAATTCGAGCAGCGCCTGCAGGGCGTGAGCTATGCCGAGATCGCCCGTGCTGGTGGCGGTATCGTCTCCACGGTGCGCGCCACCCGTGCTGCCTCGCCAGAGCAGTTGGCACGCGAGAGCCGGCCGCGCCTGCTGGCGATGCGCGCCGAAGGCGTAACCACCATCGAGATCAAGTCCGGCTACGGCCTGACCCTGCAGGACGAGCGCAAGCAGTTGCAGGTGGCCCGCGCGCTGGGCGAACAATGCCGGGTGAACGTGGTGCCGACCTTCCTCGGTGCGCACGCGGTGCCGCCCGGTCGCGAGGCGCAGGAATACACCGATGAGGTGTGCGAGGTGATGATTCCGGCCATCGCTGCAGAAGGCCTGGCCGAGGCCGTGGACATCTTCTGCGAGAACATCGCGTTCTCGCCGGCGCAGGCCCGCCAGGTATTCGACGCTGCGCGTGCGCATGGGCTGGCGATCAAGATCCACGCCGAACAACTGAGCAACCAGCATGGCGCCGAACTGGCGGCCGGTTTCGGCGCGCTGTCGGCCGACCATATCGAACACCTGGACGACGCCGGCATCGCCGCGATGGCCGCCGCCGGTACCGTCGCCGTGCTGCTGCCGGGCGCGTTCTACTTCACCCGCGATACCACCCTGCCGCCGATCGCCGCGCTGCGTGCGGCCGGCGTGCCGCTGGCACTGGCCACCGACAGCAACCCCGGCACCTCGCCGCTGACCAGCCCGCTGCTGGCAATGAACATGGGCGCCACCCTGTTCCGCCTGACCGTGGACGAATGCATCGCCGGCTTCACCCGTGAAGCGGCGCGTGCGCTGGGCCATGGCGAGCGCATCGGCCGCTTGGCCGTCGGCATGGACTGCGACCTGGCGATCTGGGACATCGACGCCCCCGCCGACCTGGTCTATCGCATTGGATTCAACCCGCTGCACGCGCGCGTGATGCGCGGACAGCCCGACCTGCCTGCCTCCTGGAGCAACACATGAGCAACACCCTGGTTCTTCGCCCCGGTCGTGTCACCCTCGCCCAGTGGCGGCAGGCGTATCGCGGTGCGCCGCTGTCGCTTGACCCGGCCGCGTTGCCGGCGGTGCGTGCCAGTGCCGCAACGGTGGCTGCCATCGTTTCCAAGGGCGCACCGGTGTATGGCATCAACACCGGTTTCGGCAAGCTGGCCAGCGTGCGCATCGAGCGCGAGGACCTGGCCACCCTGCAGCGGAACATCGTGCTCTCGCATGCCGCAGGCGTGGGCGAGCCGATGCCGGCCAATGTGGTGCGGCTGATGATGGCGTTGAAGCTGGTCAGTCTGGCCCAGGGTGCTTCCGGCGTGCGCGAGGAAACGCTGCTGCTGCTGGAAGCAATGCTGGTGAAGGGCGTGCTGCCGGTGGTGCCGGCGCAGGGCTCGGTCGGTGCCTCGGGCGACCTGGCACCGCTCTCGCATCTGGCCAGCGTGATGATCGGCGTCGGCGACGCCTTCGTCGGCGATGAACGCCTGCCCGCCGTGGACGCACTGGCTCGCGCCGGCCTGCAGCCGGTGGAACTGGGCGCGAAGGAAGGCCTGGCCCTGCTCAACGGCACCCAGTTCTCCACTGCGTACGCACTGGCCGGCCTGTTTGAGATCGAAACCGTGTTCCAGGCCGCACTGGTCACCGGCGCGCTGTCGGTGGAAGCGGCCAAGGGCTCGGATACGCCGTTCGATCCGCGTATCCATGCGCTGCGTGGCCAGCATGGGCAGATCGCCACCGCCGCCACCCTGCGCATGCTGATGCAGGATTCGGGCATCCGCGAATCGCACCGTGACAACGACGTGCGCGTGCAGGACCCGTACTGCCTGCGCTGCCAGCCGCAGGTGATGGGCGCGGCGCTGGACATCCTGCGCCAGGCTGCGACCACGCTGGAAATCGAAGCCAACGGCGTGTCCGACAACCCGCTGGTGTTCACCGATACCGGTGAGGCGCTGTCCGGCGGCAACTTCCACGCTGAGCCGGTGGCCTTCGCCGCCGACATGCTGGCGATGGCCGTGTGCGAAATCGGCTCGATCAGCGAGCGTCGCCTGGCGATGCTGGTCGACCCTGCGCTGTCCGGCCTGCCGGCCTTCCTGACCCCGCGCCCGGGCTTGAACTCCGGCTTCATGATTCCGCAGGTGACCGCCGCTGCACTGGTCTCGGAAAACAAGCAGCGCGCCTACCCCGCCAGCGTCGATTCGATTCCCACCTCGGCCAACCAGGAAGACCACGTGTCGATGGCCGCGCACGGTGCACGCCGCCTGATGCAGATGGCCGAGAACGCGGCCAACGTGATCGGCATCGAGCTGCTGGCCGCTGCGCAGGGCTGCGACTTCCATGCGCCGCTGCGCTCCAGCAAGGCACTGGAAAACGTGCGCGCCACGCTGCGTGCACAGGTGCCGATGCTGCAGGACGATCGCTATTTCCACCCGGACATGGTGATCGCAACCGACCTGGTCCGCAGCGGCGCGTTGGCCAAGGGACTGGCCGAGCTGTTGCCCACGGTGGAACCGCAGGCATGAACGGCCATCCCGAATGGCTGACCGTGCACGAAGGCGATGCGCCGCTGATCGTCAGCTTCCCGCACACCGGCAGCGAGCTGCCGCATGACCTGATCGGCGATTTCCACTCGCCGTGGCTGGCGCGCCGCGATGCCGACTGGTGGGTGCATGAGCTGTACGACTTCGCACGCGGCATGGGCGCGACCACCGTGCGCTCGGCAATCTCGCGTTCGGTGATCGACCTCAACCGCGACCCCAGCGGCGTGTCGCTGTACCCGGGGCAAAACACCACCGGCCTATGCCCGCTGACCACCTTCGACAACCAGCCGCTGTACCACGCCGGCCGCGAGCCGGATGACGCTGAGATTGCCCGGCGCCGCGACACGTATTTCGCGCCGTACCACAACGCACTGGCCACGCAGATCGCACGCCTGCGTGCACGCCACGGCACCGTGGTGGTGTACGACGCGCATTCGATCCGTTCGCACATCCCGCACCTGTTCGATGGCGAGTTGCCGCAGTTCAATCTCGGCACCGCCGGGCCGTCCGGTGCACCGGACACCTCCTGCGACAACGCACTGAGCGATGTGGTGGAGAACCTGCTGGCGCTCAGCGGCATGAGCCAGGTGCGCAATGGCCGCTTCAAGGGCGGCTGGATCACCCGCCACTACAGCAGCATTGCCGGTGGTGTGCACAGCCTGCAGATGGAACTGGCCTGCCGCGGCTACATGCACGAACCACTACCCGACCAGGTGGATGAGCACAGCTGGCCCACCCCGCTCGACCCCGATCACGCCGCACCGCTGCGCCACACCCTGGCGCAGGTGCTCAATGCCTGCCTTGAATTCGCTACGAACCGGAGCGCCGCATGACCCGCAACGACCCGTCCCGCACCATTGCCGCACCGACCGGCACCACGCTCACCGCCAAGAGTTGGCTCACCGAAGCGCCGCTGCGCATGCTGATGAACAACCTGCACCCGGACGTGGCCGAGCGGCCGCAGGAGCTGGTGGTGTACGGCGGCATCGGCCGTGCCGCACGCGATTGGGAGAGCTTCGACGCCATCGTCGAAACCCTCAAGCGCCTGGACGATGACCAGACGCTGCTGGTGCAGTCGGGCAAGCCGGTGGGCGTGTTCCGCACCCATGCCGATGCACCGCGCGTGCTGATCGCCAACTCCAACCTGGTGCCGCGCTGGGCCAACTGGGATCACTTCAACGAGCTGGATAAGAAAGGCCTGGCGATGTATGGCCAGATGACTGCCGGCAGCTGGATCTACATCGGCGCGCAGGGCATCGTGCAGGGTACCTACGAGACCTTCGTGGAAATGGGCCGCCAGCATTACAACGGCAGCCTGGCCGGCAAGTGGCTGTTCACCGGCGGGCTGGGCGGCATGGGTGGCGCGCAGCCGTTGGCCGCGGTGATGGCCGGCGCCTCCTGCCTGGCGGTGGAATGCCGCAAGAGCAGCATCGAGATGCGCCTGCGCACCGGCTACCTGGATACCTGGACCGACGATCTGGACGAGGCCCTGCGCCTGATCGAAGCATCGTGCACCGCCAAAAAGCCGCTGTCGGTGGGCCTGCTCGGTAACGTTGCCGACGTGCTGGACGAACTGCTGATCCGCGGCGTGAAGCCGGACCTGCTGACCGACCAGACCTCAGCCCACGACCCGGTGAACGGCTACCTGCCGCAGGGCTGGACCGTCGAGCAGTGGGACGCCAAGCGCGTGTCCGCCCCCAAGGAAGTGGAAAAGGCCGCGCGTGCGTCGATGGCCAACCACATCCGCGCCATGCTCGGCTTCCACGCGTTGGGCGTACCGACCGTGGACTACGGCAACAACCTGCGGCAGATGGCGCTGGAAGAAGGCGTGGAGAACGCGTTCGACTTCCCCGGCTTCGTACCGGCGTATATCCGTCCACTGTTCTGCCGTGGCATCGGCCCGTTCCGTTGGGCGGCGCTGAGCGGCGACCCGGAAGACATCGCCAAGACCGATGCCAAGGTGAAGGAGCTGATTCCGGACAACCCGCATCTGCACCGCTGGCTGGACATGGCCGCCGAGAAGATCAAGTTCCAGGGCCTGCCGGCGCGCATCTGCTGGGTCGGTCTGGGCGATCGTGATCGACTGGGCCTGGCCTTCAACGAGATGGTGGCCAACGGTGAACTGAAGGCGCCGGTGGTGATCGGTCGCGACCATCTGGACAGCGGCAGCGTGGCCTCGCCGAACCGCGAAACCGAAGCGATGGCCGACGGCTCCGATGCTGTGTCCGACTGGCCGCTGCTCAATGCCCTGCTCAACACCGCCAGTGGCGCGACGTGGGTGTCACTGCACCATGGCGGCGGCGTGGGTATGGGCTTCTCGCAGCATGCCGGCATGGTGATCGTCTGCGATGGCACTGAAGCGGCGGCCAAGCGCATTGCACGCGTGCTGTGGAACGACCCGGCCACCGGCGTGATGCGCCATGCCGATGCGGGGTATGAGATCGCGATTGAGTGCGCGAAGGAGAAGGGTCTGGATCTGCCGGGAATCCTCGGCTGACCCAGCACCCGGGTAGTGCCGGCCGCTGGCCGGCTCTTCCTGATGGCCATCGCTCTGGTAGATGCCGACCTTGGTCGGCACAACCCTCCTGGCTTGACCCTATCCCCCGCCGTGACCAAGATGCGCCATCGCCGCTGACGGATCACCGCGATGTACCGCACGCTCGCTGCTGCATTGCTCTGCGCCCTGTTCGCCACCCCGTTCGCTTCGGCGCGGGATGTTCCGCCAGATCTTGCTTCCCAGCTCAACAGCCAGCTCCAGGTCAACCGCGAACGCTACGGCATCGGCGGCCAGGCGGTACTGGTCGCACACAACGGCAACGTGCTTTACGAGCACGCCAGTGGTGAACGCGACCCGGCCACCCACGCGCCCGCCACCGTCGATACCATCTTCGCCGCGCAGTCGATGGCCAAGCTGCTGACCAGCACGCTGGTGATGCAGCTGGTGGACCAGGGCAAGGTGGATCTGGATGCCCCCGCCAGTCGTTATGTGCCGGACCTGCCGACCGCGTGGCAGGCCATCCACGTGCGTGATTTCCTCAACCACAGCTCTGGCATCGGCGAATACTACGACCGCGTGGACAACCGCTGGGTGAGCAAAGGCTACCCGGGCGTGGCACCCGATCTTGCTGCTGCGTTGAAGGTGGCCGGTTCGGCGCCGCTGCAGTTCAGAACCGGCAGCCGCGTGCAGTACACGCAGGCCAACTATCTGGTGCTGACTGCGTTGCTGGAGGCGCAGTACCGCCAGCCCTATCCGGTCATTGCACGCGAACGCATCCTGCAGCCGCTGGAAATGACCAGCACCTCGTGGGGAGCAGCCAGCGTGCCGGCGCAGCGCGCGGCAATGCCGTACATCGGCAAGGACGGCCAGCTGCAGCCGGCCAATGAAGATCCATGGCCGCACTACGGTTGGGGCCACGCCGATCTGCAGACCACTGTGGGCGACATGAACCGTTTCCTGCAGGCACTGGCGACCGGCAAGCTGGTGCGCACAGCCACGCTGGAAGCGCTGTGGCAGCCACAGACACTGACCGGCGGTGGCAGCAACTTCTTCTCCACCGGCTGGGATACGACCCGCAGCGATGGCTACACACAGGTCGGCCACGATGGTGGCACCCGCGTGCGCGCGCGGCTGGCCTACAAGGGCACGCTGGCCAGCGGCTACTGGGTGTTCGTGTACCTGACCAATGGCAGCGCCCGCAATGCCTGGTCGAGCACGCTGGTGGAAAGCACGATGGCAGTGGCTGCGCCAGGCGAGTTTCCGCATGCAGCACTGTCCGAACGTTTGATCGGCTATGCCATGACCGGCGACAGCAGCAGTGAAAGCAGCCTGCGTGCGTGGCTGAGCGAGAACAGTGGCATTGCATCCAACGAACTGGAGCGGGCCATCAATGCAATCGGCTACGCGATCCGCAACAATCTGGGCAACCGGCCCGCGCTCAAGATCTTCGCCCTCAATACGGCCCTGTATCCCACCTCGGCCAATGCCTGGGACAGCCTTGCCGAATGCCATGCTGCGCTCGGTAACGCTGAGATGGCCAAAACGCTATACGCCAAATCAAATGCACTGATGAAATCCTCTTTGTAGAGTCGAGCATCTTCTACTTGAATTTGCTGTGGGGCACACCGGAAAACCAATCGGAAGGCTCAACTGAACAATGGCGAGCACGTCGGAGAAAAATGCATGGGACGCAGGCGCAACAGTCTTCTGGATGTCATGGCCACATGGCCGTGGTACATCAACGCAGCGGTGGGCGGGCTCGGCTTCGCCACTCTGCGCTGGTTGTTACCGGCGTGGCGCCAACCTGTCACTGCCCCCACTGGCGACATCCTCCTTCAGGTTCTTGCCCAACCGGTATTTGCCTGGGCCTGGTTGGCGATCTGCATGCTTGCCACCTTGCTTTCCTTGGCTGGCGCCTATAAGCGACGCCAGCTGCTGGATACCCGAACCGGGTTGGAAAGCCTGGCCACGACGGGCTGGCGAAACTTCGAGCTTCTTGTCGGCGAAGCCTTCCGGCGCCAAGGCTATGCAGTCGAAGAAACCGGACTGGGCGGCGCGGACGGTGGCATCGACCTGATCCTGCGACGCAACGGCAAGCGCACGCTGGTGCAATGCAAGCAATGGCGACGGCAGCAGGTAGGCGTGGCGGTCGTGCGCGAGATGTACGGGCTGCTCGCGCACCACAAGGCGGACGCGGCAATGGTTGTCAGCTCGGGCAAGTTCAGCCGTGATGCCCAAGCCTTCGTGGCGGGCAAACCCGTCGCATTGGTGCCCGGCGCCGAGCTACTGCGGATGATCCGCGAAGTGCAGACTCGGCCGATCACCGAACCGTTGGAACGGCTGGAGCCAACCCTGGCAACGCCCACGCAAGCCGCAACTGCCGCAACCTGCCGGAAGTGCGCTGCGCCGCTGGTTGAGCGCAAGAACCGGACTACCGGCGAGTTGTTCATGGGATGTAGCCGATTCCCGGCCTGCCGGGGGTGACGTACCGCACCCGACCTGTTAACTTGCGCGACTGTTTTTTGGTTTACAGACTGTCCGCATGCCCTTCCTGCCGCATCGCCCCGCTCCCTCCTTGCTGTCGCTGGCCATCCTGCTTGGCCTTTCCACCACCGCCCACGCAGCCCCACAGGCCACCACGCTGGACGCGGTGCAGGTCACTGCCGCCGATGCCAGCGCGCAGGCGCGCGAGGCGCTGAAGCGCGTGCCGGGCGCCAGCAACGTGATCGACGTGGCCAAGGCGGACAGCCGCCTGTCCAGCAGCGCCGACGTATTGGCCTACCAGCCCGGCATCAGCGCGCAGTCACCTGGCAACGAAGGCACCAAGGTGTCGATCCGCGGCTCGGGCATCAACCGCGGCCCGGGTGCACATGCTTCCGGCATCGCGGTGTCGATCGACGGCCTTCCACTGACCGGCCCCGGCGGCACGCCTTACGAACTGCTGGAACCGTTGTGGCTGTCACGCGTGGAAGTGCTGCGCGGTGCCAACGGCTTCGAACGCGGCGCGCTGGCACTGGGCGGAGCCATCGACTACATCAGCCGCAGCGGTCGCGACTCGGCGGGCGTGCAGCTGCACTACGAAGCCGGCAGCCGGGGCTACCAGAAGCGCGGGATCAGCTGGGGCGGCGTCAGCGGCGATGTCGATTACTTCCTGGCCTATACCGATACCGAATTCGATGGCTACCAGCGCCATGCGGCCGGCGATGGCAAGGGCGCGATGGCCAACATCGGCTGGCAGATCACCCCCGATCTGCAGACACGCTTCTTCGTGCGCTACCGCGAAACCAATCACGAGACACCCGGGCGCCTGACCCGCGAGCAGATCCGCAATGATCCGCGCGCGGCGAACGCGGCCAACCTGGCCATCGATGCGCGCCGTCCTCAGCCGGGCAGCACCTGGGTGGGCAATCTCACCACCCTGCAGATCGACGAGGATTCCTCGCTGCAGGCCGGGCTGGTCTATCACAAATACCCGATGGACTTGAACGAGAGCCTGTACCGCCAGCAGCTGGACTACGCCAACCTCAACGCCACGCTGGACTACCGCCGCCGGCATACGCTGTTCGGCCTGGACAGCGAAACCACCATCGGCCTGCGCGTAACCCACGACCTGGATGCCGATGTGCGTGAGTCGCTGCGCTTTGCCAACAACGGTTATGCCGCCGGCACCCGCACGCGCGACTTCCGCCACCACGGCACCGACAGCACGCTGCACATCGGCAACAACCTGGCCGTGAATGAACGCCTGCGCGTACAGACCGGCTTTGCACTGATCAACACCCGCCGCGATGTGCAGGTCACCTGGCCGAGCAGCGGCGGCCGCCTGCGCGACCACGACTGGGATTACGCGCCGCGGCTGGGCTTCACCTGGCAGCAGACGCCGCAGACGCAATGGTTCGGCAACCTCAGCCGTTCGGTGGAAGCGCCGCACCCGTGGTCGATGATCTGGGGCTCGAACCAGTACTTCGGCGCGGGCAATGGTCCGTCCACCGGCCGCCAGCGCGCGCCGGTGCCGATGCATAACCAGACCGCCACCACGCTGGAACTCGGCGCACGCGGCGAAGCGGCGCTGGGTCGTTGGGAATTGACCGGCTACTACGCGCACGTGAACCACGAGCTGCTGAGCGTGGAACTACAGCCGGTGCCGAACCTGTTCATCGCTGAGAACAACGCCAGCCCCACCGTGCACCGTGGCATCGAGGCCGGTCTGGACAGCACCTTGTGGCAGGCTGCACCGGGCCGTCTGTCGTTGCGCCAGGCGTACACCTTCAGCGATTTCCGCTATCGCCATGACACGCGCTTCGGCAGCAACCGCCTGCCCGGCCTGCCGCGCCACGCCTATCAGGCCGAACTGCGCTTCGACCACGCCTCGGGCCTGTATGCCGCACTGAACACCGAGTACGCCTCACGCATCGCGGTGGACTACGCCAACAGCTATTGGGCGGACGGCCACGTCATCTTCGGTAGTCGCATCGGTTACGACGCACCGGGCGGCCGCTGGCAGCTGTGGGCGGAGATGCGCAACATCGCCGACCGCCATTACGCCGCCACCGTCACCCCCGGTTACAACGATGCCGGCAAGGACGTGGCGCGCTCGACGCCCGGTGAAGGCCGCGGCGTGTATGCAGGCGTGCGCTGGCGCTTCGACTGATTCACATGGGGAGCGCCGGGCATCGCCCGGCGCCCCATGGATCATGCAATGCGCCAGGACGGCAGGCGCTCGCTGCGTCGCCAGACAGTGGGCGCGAAACCCATCATCAACAGCCCTGCCAGCCACTTCGGCGACGTGCTGAGCAGCGTAGAGGCCAACGCGGCATCCAGCGGAGCGGCGTCCTCCTGCCACGGGTTATAGCCCAGGTAGATGATGCTGCCCGCCCACCACAGCAGGGCCACCCCGATGCCCACCAGCAGCAGGGCCATCGTGCGGCAGGTCCAGCGCTGCGAGGTCGTCCCCCATTCGCGGGAAATGGCCACCAGCAGGCCGACCACCAGCAGCGACACCAAGGCCACCAGGCCGATGTCGACCTTGTGCCCGATGCGTTCATAGGTGCAGGCGCGGCACTGGGCTTCTTCGGCGGCCGCATCTGTTGTGGGCGGGGTGGCCGTAGGCCCGGACTGGGCCAGCACCGCGAAGGGCATCAACAGGGCGAACATCGCCACCATCAGCCAACGAACGAACTTCCTGTTCCTGCGTGCAGCGACATCCATGCGCTTCTCCTTGCGTGTGATTGATATTAAACGTCGTGGCAGATCCTGTTACAACGCCTTCAATACCTGCATCAGGCTGACCGCATCCGGCGCCGCCTTGGTCACCGCCTCGATGCGATGACCATCTGGATCGATCACGAACGCAGCGTAGTAGCGCTCGCCATAGTCCGGGCGCAGACCGGCAGGTCCGTTGTCTTGGCCTCCGGTGGCCAAGGCCGCATGATGGAACCGATCAACGGCGTCGCGCGTGGTTGCCGCCAGCGCCAGATGGAAGCCAGGTCCCGGCGCAACCGCATCGTCGCGCAGCTTCAGGCACAACAGGTCTTCATCCTCGACCAGACCATAGCCGATCGCAGTGTCGTCTTCGAAAACGCGGCGGTAACCGAGTGCTGCAAGAACGGCATCGTAAAAGCGACCTGCACGCTCGAGATCGCGGACACCCAACGAGAGGTGGTGCAGCATGCAGACATCCTTGCCAAGCACGCGCGGGCTGCGCTGGCCGGATTCTACCCTGCCGTGGCGCCGCGTCTACAGGCCACGTCCCATCCAGTTCCCGCCCGATCCACGGCAACCGCGGTCCGGTGTGGATCCTATATTCTGGGCAGCCACGGAACGGATCGGCTCCTGCATGCAAGCGTCCCAGTTCACCCGCCCTGTTGCCATCGTCATGTTCCTGCCGATGATCGGCCTGGCAGGCTGGGGGTCGTGGTTCGCGACCTATTGCATGAGTGACGGCTGCCTGGGCGTGTTTGCACTTTGGCTTGGCGCAATGGCGGCCTTGTTCCTGCAGGCCCTGCTGGTCTTGCCTGTGCATGCCTGGGCACTGAAACGGCAAGGGGCCGATGCGGCCAGCCGCTATGTACGCTGGCTGGTGGCATCCAGTGTCGCTGTGATGGTGCCCATGTTTGCCGGGTGGGTCTACATGTTCTTCAAGTAGTCCGCGCGCCGCTCAAGCAGGCGGTGCAGCCGCCTTCAACAACTGCGCAGCCACCTGGTCGAACGGGGTGATGTCCTGCAGTGCACGGCTCATCGCCACTGCGCCTTCCACACTGGCAATCACCAGGCTGGCCAGGCCGGTCGCCTGGGCGGGCGCGTGCCCATCGGCGACGAACGCCTCAGCCAGGTGCCCCTGCCAGCGCGCAAACACCTCGGCGGCCGCCGCACGTGGCTGGCTCGGCAGGGCCTCCACCGGCTCCTCGACGGCCGCCGCCAGCACCGGGCAGCCGGCACGAAAACCGGTACGCAGCAGGCGCTCGCGCCACATCGCCAGGAACTGCTGCAACCCCTGCACCGCGCCGCCCTTCAGCAGTTCGATCAGCAGCGCCTCCACCTTGTCGCCGGCCATCGTGGTGGCCCGTGCCAACAATTCCTGCTTGCCGCCCGGGAAGTGGTGATACGTGGACCCCAGCGGCGCATCAGCCAGTTTGGTCACTTCGCGGATGCTGGTCGCGTTGAGGCCCACACGCGCGAGCATCTGCGCTGCGGCATCGATCACACGCTGGGGGGCATCGGACGATCGCGGGCTCACGGCCGGCTCCTTGCTAAGACAGTCGTCATAGACTAGCGTATCGACCGTTCTATAACAGTCGTCATAATCATGAATCTCTGGTTCCGCCTGCTCCACCTGCTGCTGCGCAGCCTGTTCCGGCCGAAGCTGGAGGCCCCGTTCGGCGTCTCCCGCCTGCAGTTCCGGGTGCTGCCCAACGACCTGGACAGCAACCTGCACATGACCAACGGCCGCTACTGGAACATCTTCGACCTGGGCCGGCTGGACCTGATCCTGCGCATGGGCCTGGGCAAGGTGGCGCTGCGTGAGAAGTGGGCGCCGATTGTTGGCGCCGGCACCATCCAGTTCCGGCGCGAGCTGAAGCCGTTCCAGCGCTTCACCCTGGAAACGCGACTGGTCGGCTGGGTCGGCACACGCGGCATCATGGAGCAGCGCGTACTGATCGGCCCGGAGCAGAAAACCGCCACGCGTGCACTGCTGATCACCGGCATCTACGACCGCCGCGCACGTCAGTTCGTCGGCATGCCACAGATGATGGAATCGATCGGCGTGGTTGCTCCGCCCGCGCCGGCCCTGAGTGCTGCAGCCGAGGCGCTGCTGGCTGCCGATCTGGCGTTGAAGCAGGACCATGAATGACCCCTGCCGCGCAGATCAGGGGGCAGACGCCTCCACCCTCATGGGGGTCACGAAGGTGATCTGCGTGCGGCCACCCACATGCAGCACATACTCGAAGGTCTGCCGCATCTGGCTGTACGCGCCACCTTCGGGCGCGCCATAGTTGGCGCCGACGCTCACGGTGTGCCGACCGGGCGTCAGTGGCTTGAGCATCAGCCAGTAGCCGTCGGCCGCAGCCAATCGCGAATCATCGTCATCCGGATCCATGCGGAAGCAACCTTCGCTCTTCACCCGGTGCAGGCGCACGTCACCCAACGGCTGCCCGTCCAGCAGCACCACAGCGCTGACCAGATAATCGTTGTTGATCGCCGCGCCGGCCTGCAGCTCCTCGCAGGAGACGTCTTCCCCGGTCTGGTAGCTGGCCATGTTGATGATGGGCAGCAACAGGTGCCTGCCCTCGGGCACCACGCACTGCCTGCGTGGCTGGAAGCGGCCATTGGTGCCTGCCAGGTTCCAGACCGGCCCCTCCTGGCCCAGTTCACACAGGCGACCATCGGGATCCAGGTAAGGCGCAACCCTCTGCGCGTCAGCCCAGCGCCACCAACGCGCGGTCCATTCGCTCAGGGAAATGCCGGCCACCGCCTCACGTGTGACCGGTGACGCTGCAGGCGCGGCAATGGCGCTCGCCTGACCTGCAAACATCAGTACCGTGGCCACGCCGGCCAAGCGCAGCCTGCTGCCGATTCCGTTCTGCATTCCCTGCCTCGTCGTCCCTGGCGGCCACCGTGCGCGGCCGGCTCGGTGGACACTTTATCGCAGCGGCGCCGCGTCCGTTGGTGGTGCGGCTCTGTGAGTGGCTTCTGGCGGAACTGGCGATAGGGTAGTGTCGGCCGCTGGCCGGCAATCCGTTCGGCATGCAGATCGAGGTTGCCGGCCAGCGGCCGGCACTACCCCAATCTCAGCGCTTGGGCGCGTTCGCCTGCGCGCGCTTGATCGCCGCCTCGGCCAGCGGTGCCATCAGCGCATAGCCCTTCGCCGTCGGATGCACGCCATCGGTTGCCAACTGCGCATCCAGTCCGCCGGCACGGTTGGCCATCGGCGTGTGGTAGTCCAGATAGACCAGCCCGCGCGCATCGGCCTGCCGCTTCAACGCAGCATTCAATGCACGCACCTTGGGCCCAGGTGCTATGCCCGGCATCCACGGGTACTCGCTGACCGGCAACACCGACGCCAGCACCACCGCAATGCCATGCGCTTTGGCCAGATCCAGCATGGCCTGCAGGTTGTCCTCGATCATCGCCTGCGTGGACGGGCCGGTGTTCCCGGCGATGTCATTGGTGCCGGCCAGGATCACCACCACATCCGGGCGCAGCGCCAGTACATCCTGCGAAAAGCGCACCAGCATCTGCGCGGTGGTCTGTCCGCTGATGCCGCGATTGAGGTAGCCCTTGCCGGGGAAGAACGTGCTGCTGCCTTCCTTGCCCCAGCCTTCGGTGATCGAATCGCCGAAGAACACCACGCGTGACTGGCCGGCCCGTGGCGCGGGCAATGCGGCATTGGCTGCGCGGTACTTCTGCAGCTGCGGCCAGTCGGACAGACGCTGCTGCATGAAGCGCACTTCGTCTGGCTGCACCTGCTCCACTGGCTTGGTCAGCAATGGATTGCTGGCCGCCTGCACCAATACGGGCGTGGCCAGCCCCGCCATGAGCGATCCGGCCAGCAGCCAGGCCAGTGAAGTCCTCCTGCGCATGAGCATCCTCCGTTGTCGACCTGGGCAGTCTAGCGCGGCCTGCCAATGGTCACTTGGCCGATGCAGCCGCCCTTGCCGCCACACCCGTCACCTTCGCCGGCATCCACATCCCTGGTGTCCAGCCGCTGGCGAGCAGGATCGCCTTCGGGTTGTCCTGCTGGATCAGCGCGCGCACGGCATCGCGCTTGTTGCCGGCCTGCAGGTAATACGCCTTGGCGATGCGGTAGCCCACCCAGTAACCCAGATCGTAGGGCTCCTGCGAACCCGGCGTGTAGTTGTACAGCCAGGGCGTCAGATCGGTGCTGTCCACGTCCAGCGCGAAGGCACTTTCGATGTGCACTTCCCTGCCCCGCGTCCAGCCGGCATGCCGGCCATTGCCAACGTTGCCGGAAATCAGCTCGGCGATGAACTCGGCGATCCCCTCGCCCAGCGACTCGCGCAGCACCGTCGCCCGCGGGTCGCCTGCTTCGTACTCGCTCACCCCGGTCTGCTGGATATGCACGTACTCATGCGCGATCACGTGCACGAAGCGGTCCTGCGCGTTGGCGTTCATGAAATCGGCCGCGCACAGTGCTTCCAGGCCGATCACCACGCCATCGGGGTAGGTCATTCCCACCGGCTTGCCGCGCCCCACCACGATCGCCACCGGCGGAAACTTCGCCTGCGGATATATCGCCTGCAGATTGGCGAACACCTGCACCAGTCGCTGCCGCACCGCCGGCAACTCCGCCAGGCAGGCCCGTCCATTGGCGTACAGCGCAGGGTCGCGCGCCATCGCTTCGGCCATGCGCTGGGCGGTCACCCGACGCAGCTTGGCGAACTGGGCCAGGCTCGGCGTGCCCTGTGCCAGGTACTGCTCAAGCTGGGCCACGCTGGGCTTGCCGCCAGCGGCCTCGTACAGCGCGTAGAAACGGCTGGCATCGGCGGTCAGGATTTCCGGTCCCGGCGCGGCCGCCTGGGCAGCGCCGATCACCCCGCCGAGGGCCAGGGCAAGCAGGCAGCGCAATGACACGAACATGGCTCCGTCCTTGGTGGAGTGCACGCGAAGCGCGCAATCTACCACCGCGTCGTCGCATGCGCTGCCGTATCGTGCAACGCCCTCCCCTGCTATGCCAGACTCGCGGCGAGCGGCTGCCATGGAAGCAAGGGGAAGACAGGATGATGATCGTTCCAGCGTACTGGGCCGAAGCCCGCCTGCAGGACAGGTACAGGGGACGCCCGGTGGTGGTACGCCGGTTCGGCTGGTCCGACGACGACCAGGATGCCGCGCAGGCCCATGCCGATGCACGTGCGCGCGAAGCGCTCGACGCCATCCTCAGCGGCCAGGCCGTGCCGCGTCGCGAGCGACGAACCAACTACGGCGTGGAAGGCATCCCGATCCGCGAGCAGATCGTGCAGCGCAGCGACGATGTCATCGTTACCCGCAACAGCTACGGCGCGCTGTGCCTGAACACCCCGGACGTACTGTTTGCGGATATCGACCACGTGTCCACTCCGTCAGGCTGCGCATTGCCGCTGCTCGGTGCGCTGGGGCTGCTGGTGGCCGGTGCGCTGATCGGCGGTGCGCTGGGCAACTTCAACGTCGGCCTGGCGGCCGGCGGCATTGCGATGGTGGTGGTCAACCAGGTCCTGTCGGGGCGGCGCAAGCGACGGCTGGCCCGGTCCGGCGGTGTCGAAGGCATCGCACTGCAGCGCGTGCAGGCATTCGTCGAGCACCACCCCGACTGGCACCTGCGCGCTTACCGCACCCCGGCCGGGCTGCGCATACTGGCCATGCATGCCACGTTCGAACCACAGGATGCGCAGGTGCATGCCTTCTTCAAGGCGTTGGGCACCGACACGTTGTATGCACGCATGTGCACGCTGCAGCATTGCTTCCGTGCGCGGCTGACACCCAAACCGTGGCGGCTTGGCATCATCGCGCGCATCCGTCCACCGGTGGCGGCCTGGTCGGCCGAGCAGGCCAGCAACCCCGACCGACTGGCGTGGATCGCCGAGTACGAAAGGGAAAGCGTCGGCTTCGCTGCATGCGCCTATGTCCGCAGCTTCGGCGATGAGCGCCGCGTGGACGCCAAGGCCGAACGCGTGCGCGACCTGCATGACCGGATGTCGCGTGCGCTGGAGAACCTGCCGCTGGGCTGAGTGCCCGTCGTGCTCAGCGACCGCCTTGCACGAAGGGTTGGCCCGCCAGCGTGGTTCCCACCTGCAGGACGACCTGCTGCCCATCCTTGGCGAAGGTGCTGCTGCAATTGTTACCGCCCTTCTGGCAACCCACTTCCGGGAAACCATCCAATACTTCGGGCGCATCGCGTGGCGGGCTGGCCTGCCATCCTGCGGCATCAAGAAGGCGCTTGGCCTTGCTGTAGGGCATGCCGGCAGTGATGCCCAACGCTGCCAGCTCGGCCGGCAGCGGCTGGGCGAATGCAATGCCCGGGCCAACGGAAATCGACAGCGATACGGCGAGGATGAAGGCCTTCATGGAGCGAACCCGTAGCGGACATCAGATGCGCAGCGTACCGCAGCTTTGTGGCCGATCCATGCCTGCATCACAGATGGTTACGCAACAGCGACAGGGGGATACCTGGCCCGGCTGTGCCCTCGTAGTCCCCCCTGTTCATGGCCCGGTCGTGCACTTCAATGCCTCCAGCTCAAGCTCCTGTTTCAAGCGATGCTGCAGCCAGGTGCTTTTGAAGCGGGCACGTGTTGCCTCCCCCTCTGGCAGCAACCGGGTCAACGCGTCACTCAGCGCGGGGCGCCACTGATCCGGCGCGAGCGACAGTGATCGCTGATTCACCTGCCCACTAGACAGCTGCTTCCATGGCAACATCAAGGCCTTCTGCGATCTCGACAGAAACACCACGTCAGGCTTGCCCTGGCGCTTCACCGTTACCGACATCACCGGATAATCGTCAGTCCACGCCACCCCGTCCCCCCTGAAGTGCTGCTGCACTCGCTGGTGCAGCCCCTGGACAGTCAACGTCCGACGGGCCCACGCCTGCTGATCGGCGAATGTGCACGATGCCGGCGGCATTGATCGCAGTTTCGGATCCAACTCCAGCATCTCAGCGCGTTCAAGGCGGCCCGCAATCAGACTGATCGTGGCCTCCTTGGACAGCGGGGCAGCATCAATAGCCGCTTCGAACGCTTCGACCGCAGCAGCCGGCAATATCTGCTTGGGCAATTCCTGGCTTCCCGCCGAATCTGTGACACGAACACGCGTGGTGATTCCACGTACATTGCGCTCGATAAGCCAGTGCTCCGAAACACCTCCCCAACCGGACCAGTCGTAGGCCACATCGATGCGCATGGGCCCATCGGCTGCAGCAGCCATAGCGGCCGGACACAGGGCTACGACGACGAGAAACCAGGCCTTCATGACGCTCCTTGGAAAGCGGATTCTGTGGCACATGCAGCCTTCGTGCATCACAACCGGGCATGGCTCGGTGCTACTGGACGCGTGAAGCAGAAAGGCCGCCCCGGAGGGCGGCCTTGCAGGATTACTTCGCGTTCTTCACGTAGGTGTCGAACCAATTCAGCATTTCATAGACCAGCTGCTCGTTCGATTCCAGCGCGGTGTACCAGTGCGGCTCGTTGGGCAGCATCACCAGGCGGGTGGTACCACCATTGCCGCGGATCGCCTGGTACAGCTTGCGCGACTGGAACGGCTCGGTGCCCGGGTTGGCATCGTCCTCGCCGTGGACCAGCAGCAGCGGCAGCTTGATCTTGTCGGCGTAGAAGAACGGCGAGGCCTTCAGGTACACATCCTGCGCCTGCCATACCGAGCGACGCTCGTTCTGGAAGCCGAACGGGGTGAAGGTCTTGTTGTACGAGCCACTGGTCGCCACGCCGGCCTTGAACAGGTTGGTGTGGGCGATCAGGTTGGCGGTCATCAGGCCACCATGGCTGTGGCCGGTCACGCCGATGCGGTTGCGGTCGACCACGCCCAGCTCCACGGCCTTGTCCACCGCCGCCTTGGCGTCGGCTTCCAGCTGTTCCAGATAGGTGTCGTAGGCGTTCTTCGGGTCACCCACGATCGGGAACGAGGCGTTGTCGATGATCGCGTAGCCGGCCAGCAGCATCAGGCGGTACGGCTGCAGACGGGTGAACGTCTGCTGCGAACCGGAGACCTGCCCGGCCTGCGCGGCATTGGCGAAGTCGGCCGGGTAGGCATACAGGATCGCCGGCACGCGCTGGCCTTCCTTGTAGCCCGGCGGCGTGTACAGGGTGAACGACAGGTCCACGCCATCGGCGCGCTTGTAGGTCACCAGGCGCTTCTGGATCTGCCGCACTTCCGGGGTCGGGTCGACCAGCTTGGTCAACGCAGCAGGCTTGGACTGGAATTGTGCCTCGCCGGCCTTGGCATCGTTGATGCGCTCACCGAGCAGACGCACGAACGCGTTCGGCGGGTCCATCACCGACTGGTGCCAGGTCAGGAAGCGCCCCGGTGTATTGCTGAACCCCAGGAACTGCTCGTACGCATCGGCATCACTGCGGAACAGACGTTCGCTCTTCAACGTAGCCAGATCGAGCGCATCCAGGAACGGACGGTCGCCCTGCGGCGACGCCCCCTGCCCGCGCAGGAACACGGTGTTGCCCTCCTGGCGCACCACCGGCGCACCGCTGGGCAGGCGCTTGAACACCAGGTTGCCCGGGTTGCCGTACAGCTCATCGCTGGACATGTCCCACAGCAGGCGACCTTCCTTCTTCGGCTGGTCCACATCGACGATGCGGGCCTGCATCCAGTGGCGGTTCTCGTCGTTCTCGAACTGGAACGACACGGCCGGGTCGGCCGACCACGCAAAGCCCTCGAAGCGCTGTGCAGTGCGGGCGATTTCCACCGGCTTGCCGGTGAACGGGGCCTTCAGCATCAGCACGCGATCGCGATGCGGCACGCTCACCTTCCAGTCGCCCTTGTCCAGCGCTTCGGCATAGACCAGGGTGGCCGGATCGGTGGAGCGCCAGTCATAACCCCGCGGGCCTTCCGGCACACCGTGTACCGGCACGCGATCGGCCAGCGGCAGGCTGGCCAGAACCGTATTGCGGCCATTGGCCAGATCCAGCACCGCCACATCATTGGCGAAACGCTGGTAGGTCACCGCATGCGAGAACGGCGCCTTCAGGGTCTCGGTCAGCACATGCTCGCCATCGGGCGCGGCGTTGACGTCGTTGTACAGCGCCGGCTGGCCAACCGGGCGCACGCTGCCGGCAGCGGCATCGACCACCGCCAGCTGCGAGGCACCGTAATAGGCGAACAGCTTTTCGTCGTGCACGCTGGTCAGCGTGTCGCGCGCTTCATAGGTGCTGCTCTCGCCACTGCTGCCCAGCGACTCCTGCGCGTCCGGACCGGTGGGCGTACCGCCGTTGGACGGCGCCGGCCCCTGGTTGGCCGGCACCAGCTTCACCAGCAGGTTCTGGCTGCCGCCCAGCCACTGCACCGTGCTGCCGAAGATGGGGTTCAACTGCACGTTCGGCACCTGCTTCACCTGGCCGGTGGCGGCGTCGCCCACCCACAGCTGCACGCTGGTATCGACGGCATTCTGGAAGGCGAAACGGCTGCCATCGGCCGACCACTGTGCGCCACCTGCGCACCCCTGCGGCAGGTTCACCTTGGTGCTCTTGCCGCTGACGATCTCGACCAGGGTGAAGTCGGCCACACACGCCGGAATGCCATAGCCGCCGGGGGTGTCGTGGCGGCTGCGGTTCTTCGGTTCCAGGCGCACGCCAGCCAGCTTCAGGTACGGCTGGGCGACGCGGGTGATGGACGGATAGGTCTGCGCGGTGGTCAGCAGCAGGCGCTGGCCGCTGGGGTCGATGTTCGGTGCCGGCGGCGGCGGCGCCTTGAGCACCTTGAGCAGGTGTTCCGGCGGCTTGGCGTAGTCGGCGAAGGCCGGGCCGGCGGCCAGCAGGCCGAGCGTGGCAACGGCAACGGCCGCCGCCAGAGAGGTACGACGGATGAGCATCCTTTTCCCCTGGGGTGTGAGTTGGGTACCCGCACGGCGGGCATGGGCCGAATCTAACACCCCCTGCCCACCGGGAAATGGGCCGGAAGGGCTAGTCGCCCCATCCTGCAAAGCGTGGCCCCGCCTGGCCCGGCCCCTCTCTGGACGCCCCTCGCCTACTGCCGCGCGTGCAACTCCCAGGTGGACAGATAATCGGGATCGATCACCGTCACCCCGCTGGACCGCAACTGGTACTCGCCCGGAGCGGCCGGCAGGTACTGGTCCAGCATGGGCGGCAGGTAGCGCTCATGGCCGTCATCGCCATCGGCCAGCACCAGCCCTTCTTCGGCACTGACCCTCAGCACGGTGCCGGCAAACTGCTCCAGCCCCTGCACCTGACCATCGCCGCCAAAACGGGTAACGCCCACCAGCACCAGCTTGCCAATCATCTGCGCGGCCTTGGCATCATCCAGATCCAGGGGCGGCAGGGCTCCTCTCGATTCGTTGCTCATCGTGCACCTCGGAAGCCTGCGTGGACATCGTGGACGAGATGCGCGCCCAGTGCTGCGAACGAAGCAGCGCCCTGGGGCGACTCGCATGCATGTAGTGGCTCTGCGCACTGCGGGATGCAGAGCCAACCATCGGTGCTCAACTCACGGAAGAATTCTGTCTGAGGCTGCATGAACCGCAGCAACGTCTTCAGCATGTCTGCCAACACCAGCGCACGCTGCCTGCGCGATAGGCTGGTTGCTGATGCGGTAGGTATACGCGTGAACAGGACTGTGCATCGCGGGCCTCCTTGCCGAGGGGAGTGGCCTCGCAGGGCCACGTTCAACGCTGCGCAAATGTGCCGGAAACGAGCTGGCGGGTGTCGGTCGCGGGAAAGCGGCAGACCTGCAACTCAAGGCCACGCCAGCGCTCAATCTATCGTCTACACCGCTGGATGCTGCCATCGGTCGCGGAACGACGAAGTGAAGAAAGATCCATGCATGCGGAGCCAACTGCGCGCGGCCACGGCCACGCTCTGCGCGGGTAATCCAGCTGCAGCCAAGGCCCGAGCCCCGAAGCGCCCTGCCCGGTTTCAGCCATCATCCATTGCATTTAACCTGTGATTCACCTGACCCCATCCAGAGTCAGCGCTCAACGTGCAAGGAACGCTCATGCTTGGGTACGCATTCACACGGCCGTGGACAATCGTCCTAAGTGCGGCCTCGCTCTGCGCCTGCGCACACGCGACTGACCAATCGTCGACTTCTCAAGGACCCGCCACCATGGCATCGACTGCCTCCGACGCCGCAACGCCGTCTGCGCTCACCGCAGACCAACTCCTGTTGCGCCTGCTGGATCTGATCAAGGACACCAACTCCACCCGTGAACTGACCCTTGAACGGGTATCGCAGGCCATGCAGGCGCCCGCGCAGCGTTTCGGCCCGGGTCACTTCGGCTACGGCGGCACGCTGACGCCGGAATGGAGCTACGGGCTGGAAATCAAGACGGCTGGCGCCGCCGATACGCGTCTGGATCTCAATTTCATCGATACCACCGCCGAGCGCAAAGCGAACGCATCGGCGATCTGTCAGGTCGACTTCGATCAGTTCGCCTCGGGTCTGCAGGCCGCGGGTTTCAAGCGTGAAACCATCCGCGGCGAGCACGGCCGCGTCATCCATGACCGTTTCGATCGCCCGAACCTGAGCATCAAGGTCGACACGATGGCTGAGAATCCGACCCCGTCTGGCGAGCCGGCACATGCCTGCGTCCGCCTTGTCACCGTGCAGTAAGGAGCGGCGCACCATGCCTACGCTTTCAGCGGATACGGAACGCCTGCTGACCGAATTTGCAGGAAAACCCGATGTAACGACCGATCAGGTCGACAACCTTCGCAAGGCCATCGCCAACTCTCCGGCGCTGGCAACCCAGGTCGACTCGGCCATCGCCGCCGGTCATCTGCAGCGCTTTGAGCTGCTGCCTGCCGACAGCAGTGTGGGCGGCGAGTACGACGGCGGCGCAAAGACGATCAGCCTGCCTGCGTCCAGTCTGTCCACCCCAGCGCGGGACAGGCATGACGCTGCAGAGCTGACATTCGTTCTGGGCCATGAGCTGCAGCACGGGTTCAATGATGCAGCGACCGAACGGGCCTATAAGCAGTTTGATTCCGATATTGCAGACATTGCCGCACGCGATTCGACCCACGACTACACCCAGGCCATCGGCAACCTGCTCGCAGCCAACCGGCGCGACGAGGCATCGGCGAACATCGAGGGCTGGAACGCATTGGTAGGCATGGTCAAGACCGCCAAACCGGACGCCACGCTGGAAGATGTCTACAAAGCAAGTACCCGTGCAGAGGAGTTCGTGCGCGTACAGCCCGGCCCGCCGATGACCTATGCCGCGCATCCGGACCTCACACTCAATGCAGACCTGAGCATGACCGCCACTGCCGCCAACATCGAGGGCATGGGCAAGCACTACTACGACGAAGGCGTGTCGTCGCGGCTGGGTCCCAATGGCAATTCGGATTACCAGAATTTCTACGCTGCTTATGCCATCGGCCGGGCCTGCGAGGAAGAGGCCAGAAACCCGGCACCCGATGGCATCAGCCGGATGTCGGTGAACATGGCGCAGCTGGGCCTGCAGGAAAGCCTGCTGGAACAGAACGGCCTGTCTCTGGGTGAGGGCACGCAGCCACGGCAGCCCTACTTCGATACCAGCACCTCGCCGTCCACGCTGCACTATTTCGACCACACCGAAGGCACCTACGCCCACGTACCCATCACTGCACAGGCAACCACACCCGTGCCGACCGCGGCGCAGGCTGCGCCGTTGGCGGGTGGCAACGACCGCGCCCTGCACGATCAGATCCGCGGCAAGGTGGCAGAGCTGGATGCCGCCAACGGCCGCAGCTTCGACGCCTCCAGTGAACGCTTGAGCGCAAGCCTGCTGGTACTGGCCCGCGAGAACGGCCTGGACCGCGTGGATCATGTGGTGCTCAGCCGGCAGGCAGGCGATGTCGCTGCGGCGCAGAACGTGTTCGTGGTGAAGGGCGCTCTGGATGATCCTGCGTCGCTACGCGCATCGACAGCCACAGCCGAAGCCGCGCAGCGGCCGGTGCAGGAAAGCCTGGACAGCCTCGCTACCGTCAACCAGCGCCAGGCCGACCACGCCTCGCAGGAACAGACGCGCCAGCAGGTGCAGGAACAGCAGCGCAGCGCGTTGTCGCACTGAGGTCAGGGACAGCGCCGGGCACCGCCCGGCGCACCCCATGCATGGGCCACGCTAGAATGCACCCATGCGTACCGTCCATGCCCTCCGCTACATCACCCCCTTGCGGGAAGGTGGCTCGCTGCCTGCCGTGGTCGAGACCGACGACGACGGCATGGCGGTACTCAAGTTCCGGGGCGCTGGCCAGGGACCCAAGGCGCTGATCGCCGAGCTGATCGCAGGCGAGATGGCACGCGCGGTGGGCCTGCCGATTCCGGAGATCCTGTTCGTCGAGCTGGACAGCGAGTTCGCGCGGACCGAGCCGGACCCGGAGATCCAGGACCTGATCCGCGCCAGCGAGGGCCTGAACCTGGGCCTGGATTACCTGCCCGGCGCGATCAACTACGATCCGGCGGCGATGCCGGTGGACGCCGACCTGGCCTCGCGCATCGTCTGGTTTGATGCATTCACCAGCAACGTCGATCGCACCACACGCAATCCGAACCTGATGGTCTGGCACCGCAAGCTGTACCTGATCGACCACGGTGCGGCGATGTACTTCCATCACGACTGGGCCAACGCCGGCGATGCCTGCGAGAAGCCCTTCGTACTGATCCGTGACCATGTGCTGCTGTCATTCGCCAGCCGCATCGCCGAGGTGGATGCCGAGCTGGCCGCGCGCCTGCCTGATGTGGAGATCGAGCGCATCGTCGGCCTGGTGCCGGACAGCTGGCTGGTCGATAAGCCGGCCTTCGACAGCCCGCAGGCTTACCGGCAGGGCTACATCAACTACCTGAAGCATCGCTTGAAGGTGCGTGCGGTGTTCGTGCAGGAGGCCATCCGTGCCCACGCTGCACACGTATGACTATGCCGTCATCCGCGTGGTACCGCGGGTGGAGCGCGAGGAATTCATCAACGTTGGGGTGATCGTGTCCTGCCCGGGCGCACGTCACCTGGAAGCGGCAATCGAGATCGATGCCGCGCGCCTGCACGCCTTCGCGCCGGCGCTGGATATTGAAGCGCTGCAGCCTTGGCTGGATGCAATCGTGGCGATCTGCCGGGGCGATGCCGGCGCCGGCCCGATCGCGCAGCTGCCTGCGCGCGCGCGCTTCCATTTCCTGACCGCCAAGCGCAGCTCGGTGGTGCAGATGTCCAGCACACACGTAGGCCGCACGGCGGACCCGGCGGGCGTGGTCGAACACCTGATGGCAAAGATGGTGCGCGTTCCCAACTAACGACCTGCCGCCGCCTTTACGTGGTGCATCCTGCCGCGCTTGCTCGCCAAACCGGGCGCGGCCGCCTCCTCGCCGAACAGCATACGCCCGTTACCGACATTCAACCGGTCCAGGTGATCCAGTGGTTGGTTTCAAGCAAACGCCATCAGGGGCCTTTGCGGTTCACCGCAACGGTTACCGTGAAGTAGGGAATCACGCTCCACTGCGTGCGCGGATGATGCAGCGATTCCACGCCCATGCCGATCTGGTACTTCACGCTGCCCGGCTGCTCATGCCAGAAATAAGGCGCGCCGCTGCTCCAGCCACAACATACATACGTCAATGACGGCATGCCAAAGGTCTGCTGCAGATAGGCTTCGATCTTCGCCGCCGAGGCACCGTTGACGCGATACCGCGCTTCCATCGGCTGGATGTAGGAATCGTCGTCCTGCGTGCAGCCTACGTATTCCAGCTCGGCTGGTTTGCGTCCCATCGCCTGCAGGAAATCCTGGCAGACGGTGTCGGGGCGGGCCAGGCCTTCGGAGCGGCCGTGCAGTTCCCATTCTGCAAGCGCGGCGTCGGGAAGCTGTGCCTGTGCTGTGCCGGCAAGAAGGAAAGCCATGCACAGCGATGACCATTGCAGTCCAATCAGGCCCCTCTTGCCGCTCTGCTGTCGGTCGTTGCTGCCGGCGCCGTGCATCACAGGGGCACGCGGCGGGCGATGTAGTTGATCACATTGCCCATCGCATCCGGATCGACGTTGGCCAGGCCGATCAGTACATATCCCTGCTCAGGCATCACCACAATGGCGCTGTTCGAGCCGGGCGCCCCGCCCTCATGGCCGAACTGGCGCCGCCTGCCCTCTCCCTGCACCATGAACCCGTAGCCGTACCAGCCCTTGTTGTTCTGCGGACGCGTGGCCTGCTGTAGCCACGCCGGCGAAACCAGGGTGCCGGCACGCAGGGCCTCGGCGAACTTCAACATGTCACCCACGGTGCTGTAACCGCCACCGGCCGCAGTCCCGCGCCATGGCAGGGATCTGGTTTCGCTGAGCCACTGTCCTTTCACCCGGGTATAGCCGGGTGCACGATGTGGAACGTCCACCAGTTCCGGCTCAAAGCCGGTTGCCGTCATGCCCGCTGCGCGGAGAATATGGTCGTTGACATAGCGGTAGTACGTCTGCCCGGACACCACCTCGATGATCCTACCGAGCACAATGAACCCGTAGTTGGAATAGCCATCCTGGCTGCCTGCGGCAAACTGCGGGGGATCCTTGGCGAAGCGCTGCACATAATCGTCGTGCGTTCTCAGTGACTCCGCGTAGTGCTCGAAATCATCACCGAAGAAATCACCGAGCCCACTGGTATGGTTGAGCAGTTGCCGGATCGTGACCGTACCTGCCACCCCTTCGTTGGGATAGTCCGGCAGGCGCTTGCCGATGGTGTCATCCAGGGCAAGACGGCCGGCCTCAGCCAGTTGCAGGATCGCCACTGCGGTGAACATCTTGTTGGAAGAGGCAAGGCGGAACTGCGTCTGCGCATCGACGGGCACGCGCTGCTCGCGGTTGGCGAGCCCTCCCTGCCACTGCATCAGCACCTTGCCATCGTGCGCGACCAGCACGGAGCCAGAGAGTGCGTCGGCCGCCTGCAGCGCGTTGAGCCGTGCCGTGGTTTCGCCCAGAAGTGCCGGCAGTTCCATGCGTGCGGGCTGGAACTGTGGCGGCGTCGGCACACCTTCCAACTGGAACAGCTTCACGTGGCGTGGAGCGGCAGGGTCCATTTCCGCAGTCAACAGCATCGCCCGTTCACTGTTCTCGCCCAGCACCAGCACTTCGACCTTCTCCGGCGTGCTCGAGCGGACGTCGAGGACCTTCATCGGCCCACTGGACGCACGGAACTCCAGGTAATCCTGCGGGCCGCTGCCCGCCTTCTTTGCGTACCTGTCGGCGAACGCCTGCAATCCATCGAGGCTGCCCGCATTGAAGGCAGCCAACCATTCATCCACGGCATCCTGTGCGCGCGGACCACTCGATCCGGCAGGTACTTCGGCCGCACCAACACTGGATGACAATGCCGGCAGCAGGGCGAACGCCAACAGCAAGGCACAGGAGCGTTGACGGTACACGGACATGGCGAATCCTTCGCAGGCAGAACGTAGCGCCATCCTAGAGGACAATCGCATAGAGTCCATGCACTACAGCCGCACGCAGCTCCTTGAGCTATTCCGGCAACGCATACGCCATCACGTAATCCCCGGCCGGCGTCTCCATGAAGTGGTGCCCGCCAGCCATGATGACCACGTACTGCCGCCCGCCCTGCTCGTACACCATCGGGTTGGCCTGTCCACCTGCCGGCAGCTTGGTGTGCCACAGCTCCTTGCCGGTCTTCAGGTCGATGGCACGCAGCAGGTCATCGGTCGCTGCGGCGATAAAGATCAGGCCGCTGGCGGTAACCACCGAACCGCCATTGTTCGGCGTGCCGATTTCAATGGGCAGGCCGGAGCGGATGCCGAAGGGGCCGTTGCCACGCGCGCTGCCGAACGGCCGGTCCCACAGTAGCTTGCCGCTGCGCAGGTCGATCGCACGGATACCGCCATAGGGCGGCTGCTTGCACAGCAGGCCGGTGAACGGCAGCCGCCAACCGGCGTTGACGTCGATGCCATAGGGCGTACCGACCTGCGGATCCCCTGCGCCTTCGGCACCGCCCTTGTCGGCGCGCATCTGCTCGCGCGGCAGCCAGCCCTTGCGGTCGGCTTCGGCGCGCGGCACCAGCCGGTTGTAGTTGGGCATATCGTTATAGTTGGCCACGATCACGCCACGCCGCGTATCGATGGCCACGCTGCCCCAGTCCGAGCCACCGTTGTAGCCGGGGTATTCGATGGAGTGGTGATCGCTGCTGGGCGGTGTGTAGAACCCTTCGTAATGTGCCTTGCGGAACTGGATTCGGCAGACCAGCTGGTCGATGGGGGTGATACCCCACATGTCGCGCTCGGTCAGCGCGTCGTCGCGCCGCAGTGTGTGGTACAGCGAGAACAGCTGGGTGGCGGCGCGCTGCTCGGGCTCCACGCCGCCCTGTGGCACCTTGCGCTCCTCGGCCGGGGTCAGCAGCTGGCCGTTGCGACGGTCGAGGATGTACATGTCGCCCTGCTTGGTGGGCAGCAGGATCGCCGGCACCTTGCCCGATGCCGTCGGGTAGTCGATCAGGCTGGCCTGCGAACCCAGGTCGTAGTCCCAGACGTCCTTGCGCACGGCCTGGAAATGCCAGACCGGCTTGCCGGTATCCACATCGATGGCGACCAGCGAGGTCGCGTACCTGTTCTGGTTTTCGGTGCGCGAGCCACTCCAGTAGTCGCCTGCGGAATTGCCCATCGGCAGGTACACCAGGCCCAGTGCTTCATCGCCGGTAGCGGTGGTCCACATGTTCGGTGTGCCACGTGTGTAGGTCTGCTCGCGCGGTGGCAGGCCGCTGCGCTCGGGCTGGTCCATGTCCCACGCCCAGCGCAGCTTGCCGCTGATCGCGTCGTAGGCCTGGATGACGCCGGAGGGCGCGTCGCGGCGCTGGCCGTCCAGTACCTGGTGGCCGGTAACGATGACACCGCGGACGATCGCCGGCGGCGAGGTGATCGATACGTAACCCGGCGGCACCTCGCCCATGCCCAGGGTGATGTCGACCTGGCCGTTGTTGCCGAAATTCGCGCAGGGTCGACCGCTGTCGGCGTCCACCGCGATCAGGCGGCCGTCCAGCGTGCCTTCGATGATGCGTGCGCTGCAGGCTGGGCGGCTCCCTGGCGCCGCGCTCTGGTGGGTGCGGGTCGGCGGCGGTGCGGGCAGCGCGAGATCAGCAGCCACATCAGCGAGTGCGGCATCGGCGAGGGTCGGCGCGCTGGGCAGCTCGTAATAGGACACGCCACGGCAGGCGGCCGTGTACGGGATCGACGCATCTTTCACCTTCGGATCGAAACGCCATAGCTCCTTGCCGCTGCCGGCATCGAGGGCGATCAACTGATTGCGTGCGGTGCACAGGTACAACCGATCACCGATCTTCAGTGGCGTGGTTTCCGCACCCCAGCGCTTCTTCGGCAGGTCGCCGGTGCGGAACTGCCACGCCAGTTGCAGGGTTCCCACGTTTTCCGGGGTGACCTGCTGCAGCGGCGAATAGCGGGTGGCCGCATTGCTGCGCCCCCATGCCGGCCAGTCGCCCTCGGCCGGTTGGTCGGCAGGCTGCAGGCCGGTGGTGTCACGGGTGGGATCAAGCCCGGCGCCGACCGCCGGCTCGGGGAACGGCTGATGCCCGTCGACCACGCCATGCGGGGTGAACGCGAGGCCGAAGGCGGCCACGAAGACCAGCATCAGTACAGCAGCCACGCTGCGCGACAGCCGCCTGGGCACCGGCGCCTGCAGGGTCGGCGCCAGCAATGCCAGGACGATGCCAAGGGCGGTCACCAGGCCCAGCCGCGGTACCCAGCGCCAGTAATCGCTGCCCGACTCCCACCAGGTCCACAGCAGGCTGCCGATGAACACCAGTGCGTACAGCAGTGCACCGCTACGCCGATTGCCCCACAACAGGATGCCGCAGACCAGCAGGCCGAGGCCGGCAATGGCGTAGTACCAGGAGCCACCGAGACTGAGCAGCCACGCACCAAGGCCGCCGATGACCAGGCCGAGCACGATCAGCAACAGGGCCAGCACGGTAACGAGAGGATGGCGGGGCGGAGGCGCGGAAGCAGACTGCGGCGTGGCGGACATCGTCGATCTCCGGGGGCAGCATGCGCCCTTATGCCACCGTCACCGTGAAGTGCGTGCGTATTTTCGACTGCAGACACGACGACGCCGGCACAAGGCCGGCGTCGTCGGGTACCTCAGCATCGCGGCAGGATCACTCCTGCGCGGCGTCCTCGCTGCTGGCAGCAGCCGGTGCGCCGTCGGTCGTGGCCGGGGCAGCGGCGGCCACCTCGTCCTCGTCCTCGTCGATCGAGGCATCCATGCGCTCCACCGCCTGCAGCTTCTCGTCCTTGGACAGGCGGATCAGGGTCACGCCCTGGGTGTTGCGGCCGACGCGGCTGATTTCCGAGCCACGGGTACGCACCAGGGTGCCGCCATCGGAGATCAGCAGCACCTCATCGTCGGTACCCATCAGCACGGCGGCAACCAGCTTGCCATTGCGCTCGGTAGTCTGGATACCGATGACGCCCTGCGTGCCACGCCCCTTGCGCGGGTAGTCCGGCAGCGGGGTGCGCTTGCCGTAGCCGTTTTCGGTGGCGGTGAGGATGTAACGCAGGTTGGCGTCGTCGGCACCTTCGATCAGCGCATCGCCATTGGCGACGGCTTCCTCGACACCGTTGTCGTCCTCGTTCTCGTCCTCGATGCCGCCAGCACTCTCGGCCACGATCAGGCTGACCACTTCCTCGCCGGCCGGCATCCTGATGCCGCGCACGCCGGTAGCGGTACGACCCATCGAGCGCACCTTGTCTTCACCGAAGCGCACGGTCTTGCCGTTGGAGGCGAACAGCAGGATGTCGCGCTCGCCATCGGTCAGGCCGACGCCGACCAGGGCATCGCCCTCGTCGAGGTTGATCGCGATCTTGCCGCGGGCCAGACGGAAGGCGAACTCGCCCAGCGGGGTCTTCTTGACCGTACCGTTCTTGGTGGCGAAGAACACGAACTGGCCATCGGCGTACTCGCGCACCGGCAGCACGGCCTGCACGCGCTCGCCCGGCTCCAGCGGGATCCAGTTGATGATCGGACGACCGCGGGCGTTGGAACCGGCTTCAGGCAGCTGGTAGACCGGCAGCCAGAACACCTTGCCCGAACTGGTGAAGGTCAGCAGCGTGTCGTGCGTGTTGACCAGCCACAGCTGCTCGATGAAATCCTCTTCCTTGGTCGACGCCGCGCTGCGGCCACGGCCGCCTCGACGCTGGGCGCGATAGGCGCTGACCGGCTGGCGCTTCACGTAACCGGCATGCGACAGGGTGACCACCACGTCTTCCGGGGCGATCAGGTCGAGGATGTCCAGGTCTTCTTCGCTGTGGCGGATCTCGGTACGGCGCTCGTCACCGAACTCAGCCCTCACGTTGATCAGCTCTTCGCGGATCACCTGCAGCAGGCGATCGGGATCTTCCAGGATATGGATCAGCCCGGCGATCACTTCCAGCAGCTGCTTGTATTCCTCGGTCAGGCGGTCCTGCTCCAGCCCGGTCAGGCGGTGCAGGCGCATTTCCAGGATCTGCGTCGCCTGGATCTCGGTCAGCTGGTAGCCGCCTTCGATCAGGCCCACGCCCTTGGGCAGGTCATCGGGACGCGAGGCTTCGGCACCGGCAGCGCCGAGCATCGAACCGACCAGGCCCGGTTCCCACAGGCGCGCAAGCATGCGCTCGCGTGCCTCGGTGGGGTTCGGCGAGGTCTTGATCAGTTCGATCATCTCGTCGATGTTGGCCAGCGCAACGGTCAGGCCTTCCAGCACGTGGGCACGGGCGCGCGCCTTGCGCAGCTCGAACACGGTGCGGCGGGTAACCACTTCGCGGCGGTGGCGGACGAAGGCCTCCAGCATCTGCTTGAGGTTCATCAACTGCGGGCGGCCGTCGACCAGCGCCACCATGTTGATGCCGAACACCGACTCCATCTGGGTCTGCTGGTAGAGGTTGTTGAGCACAACCTCGGCCGACTCGCCGCGCTTGATTTCGATGTAGATGCGCATGCCGTCCTTGTCGGACTCATCGCGCAGCTCGCTGATGCCTTCGATCTTCTTTTCCTTGACCAGCTCGGCGATCTTCTCGATCAGACGCGCCTTGTTCACCTGGTAAGGAATTTCAGTGACGATGATCGACTCGCGGCCGTTGTCGGCCACTTCGACATCCGCCTTGGCACGGATGCGCACGCGGCCACGGCCGGTGCGGTAACCGGCGATGATGCCGGCGGTGCCGTTGATGATGCCCGCAGTCGGGAAATCCGGGCCCGGGATGAACTCCATCAGGCCATCGATATCGATTTCCGGATTGTCGATCAGCGCGATGCAGGCATTGATCGATTCGGTGAGGTTGTGCGGCGGAATGTTGGTCGCCATGCCCACCGCGATACCGGCCGAACCATTGACCAGCAGGTTCGGGAACCGGGTCGGCATGACCGTCGGCTCCAGCTCCTTTTCGTCGTAGTTGGGCTGGAAATCAACGGTTTCCTTGTCGATGTCCGCCATCAGCTCATGCGCGAGCCGCGACATGCGCGCCTCGGTGTATCGCATCGCCGCGGCGGAGTCGCCGTCGACCGAACCGAAGTTACCCTGGCCATCGACCAGCATGTAGCGCAGCGAGAACGGCTGTGCCAATCGCACCAGCGTGTCGTACACCGACTGGTCGCCATGCGGGTGGTACTTACCGATGACGTCACCGACGATACGTGCCGACTTGAAGTAGGGCTTGTTGCTGTGCGCGTTGAGTTCATTCATCGCAAACAGCACACGACGATGCACCGGCTTGAGGCCATCGCGCGCATCTGGCAGCGCGCGCCCCACGATCACGCTCATGGCGTAATCGAGGTAGCTCTTGCGCATCTCGTCTTCCAGGTTGACCTGGATGATTTCCTTGGCGGTTTCTGCCATTCGGGTTCCGTTGTCTGGTAGCGGTCCAGTCCGGCGCATCCACCCGGGGGTGGTCGTGCCGGAACCTCGATTCAACCGCTGGATTCTACCACACGGGGCCGTTTTCCGCCTGCCTTTACGGTGATTTTACCGGCACAAATCAGGAACTTAGGGGGTTGCCGGCCAGCGGCCGGCACTACCGGATGCCGGGGTCGGAGCCCTTTCCAGCGGAAAGGCAGCCACCCCTGCCCGCGTCAACCGCCAAAGGCGGCGCGCATGTTCTCAGCGGTCGGGTTCAGGATCACCCCCCGCTCGGTCACGATGGCATCGATCAGCTCGCCCGGGGTGACATCGAACACCGGGTTCCAGGCGGCGATGCCCTCGGCCACGGTACGGGTGCCGCCCACGCCGTACAGTTCGCCCGGGTCGCGCTGCTCGATCTCGATCTGGCTGCCGTCCACGGTATCCATGTCCACCGTCGAGGACGGCGCCACGACCATGAACTTCACCCCGTGGTGGCGGGCCGCGATGGCCAGCTGGTAGGTGCCGATCTTGTTGGCGGTATCGCCATTGGCGCAGATGCGATCGGCGCCCACGATCACCCACTGCACCGCACCGGTCTTCATCAGGTGCGAGGCGGCAGAGTCGGCGATCAGCGTCGCGTCGATGCCGTCCTGCTGCAGCTCCCATACCGTCAGGCGCGCCCCCTGCAACCACGGCCGGGTCTCACCTGCAAACACACGGGCGATGCGGTCCTGGGCCATGCCGGCGCGGATCACGCCCAGCGCCGTACCGAAGCCAGCGGTGGCCAGCGAGCCGGTATTGCAATGGGTCAACACGCCGCTGCCGGCCTCGATCAGGCCGGCACCGAGTGCGCCCATGTGGCGGTTGGCGGCCAGGTCTTCTTCGGCGATCGCTTGCGCTTCAGCCTCCAGCAACGCCTTCCAGTCGGCACCGGCAGCGCTCAGGCAACGTCGCATGCGTGCCAGCGCCCAGGCCAGGTTGACCGCGGTCGGGCGCGAAGCATTCAGCCGCTGCAGCGCCGGTTCCAGCTGCTGCAGCGCATGCGCGCCATCGGCAGCCTGCACATCACGTGCGGCCAGCACCACACCCCAGGCGGCAGCGATGCCAATGGCCGGCGCACCGCGCACGGTCAGGGCGTGGATGGCGGCAGCCACCTCATCGCTGTCATGGCAGGCCACATGCTCGACCACGAACGGCAGCTTGCGCTGGTCGAGCAGTTGCAGGGCATCGCCGGTCCACAGGATCGGGCGGATGTGGTCGTAGCGGGCGTAGTCGAGGTCGGTGGCGGTATTCATGGCCCCATTGTAGGGCCACGCCACGCACGGATGGACCCCGTCCGGGGTCAGTTCACCGAGAATTCGGCGCGGCAGCCGCCGTCGACCCAGATGCCGTTGCGGTTCCAGCCCCAGGTGCTGCCTTCCTCGCATGGCGTGCTGGAAAGCTGGTTGGAGAGGGTGGCGCTGGTGGAGATGCTGGCGCCACAGAAGCGGCGCTTCTTGGACTTGGATTCGCAGGTCAGCCGGCGCGGCATGTCGACGAAACGGCCCTGCTCGTCGGCCACCTCGAAATCACCCTGGCAACCGCGGGTGGTCCACACCTCATTGCGCTTGTAGCCCCAGCCCTGCCCTTCCCGGCACGGCAGCACCGACAGTTGCCGCAGCAACCGTACCGGCGCACCGTCCAGGCGTACCGGGCAGCTCTGCGGGCGACCGTTGGACTCACAGCGCACCACCCGCCGCACCAGTCGCTTGCGGCCCTCGGCCGAGGGCACGGCATCAGTCTCTGCACCGCGCGCGCGGAACTCGGCGCGGCAGCCCAGAGTCACCCACACACCACTGCGGTCGGTGCCCCATTCGCTGCCACGGATGCAGCTGTTGTTGGACAACTGGCGGATCAGGTCAACGCCGTTGCTGACATCGATGTCGCAATGCACCCAACCCATGTCGCGGGATTCGCAGGTCACCACTTCGCTGTCATAGCCAAGCGACTGCGCCGATGCGGTCGACGGAAGCAGGCCACCCCATATCGCCACGGAGTACATCGGTGCCGCTACGACCGCAAACCACTTGACCAAAGCCTTCCCCATGAATGGATGAACCACGACGCAAGTGTGCGGCATCGGCTGTGATAAGAGCATCATCGTGGTTGCTGAATCAAGCGCGCAGACGCGTGTTTTCGTTCAGCCTGCCAGGTCCGGGGGAAATGGGCTCATGCGTGGGCGAAATCGAATGCAAGCACGTCGGCGATGCGCGGTGTGCGGTGCATCGCCATCAGCAGGCGATCAATGCCAACGGCAACACCGGCACAGGCGGGCATTGCAGGCAGTGCATGCAACAAGGCTTCATCCAGCGCGGGCTGTACCTGCCCCCGTGCATGGCGGCGCTGCAGGTCATGCTGGAAACGCGCGCGCTGTTCAGCCGCATCGTTCAGTTCATGATAGCCATTGGCCAGCTCCACCGCGCCCAGGTACAACTCGAAACGCTCGGCCAGCGGGGGCGTACCGGGGCGGATGCGCGCCAGTGCCGCTTGGCTGGCGGGCCAGTCGTGGACCACGGTCATGACCGTGTCATCGAAGTGCGGTTGGATACGGTGGGTCATCAACAGATCCAGCCAATCATCGCGGGTCAGGCCCACCGGATCGATGTGCACCTCGCCCAGCGCGGCGCGCAGTTGGCCCTCATCGGCATCAAACGGGTCCACGCCGGCCTGTTGCTGGAACAGTTCGCGATAGCTCAGCACGCGCAGCGTCGCGCTGCGGCCAACCAGCGCCAGTGCCTGCACCACCAGTTCCGCGGTTTCCTGCAGCAACCGATGGTGGTCCCAGCCAACCCGATACCACTCCAGCATGGTGAACTCGGGATTGTGGCGGCCACCGGCTTCGCCATTGCGGAACACCCGGCCCAGCTCATAGCAGTCGCCCACGCCGGCAGCGAGCAGGCGCTTGAGTGGGAACTCCGGCGAGGTACGCAGCCAGCGTCGGCGTCCGCCCGCATCGACGTGGCCGCTGAAGTCGGTGTGGAAGCTGTCGATGTTCGGCTCGGTGTTGCCCGCCACGGAAAGAATCGGCGTTTCCACTTCCAGCACGCCACGCTCGGCGAAGAAGCGCCGCACCAGCGCATTGAGGCTGGCACGCTGTTGCAGGCTGCGCAGCAGTGCCTCGCTCACAGGATGCCCTCCGGGCGCGGATGGTCCAGCGGCAGGGTCAGCAGATCGCGCGTGTCGTCGATGTAGCCACTGGCCAGGTACAGGCGGCGCGCCAGTTCGTTGTGATGGTTCACCTCCAGCCGCAGCCGGCTGACACCACGCCCACGCGCGCGTTGTTCGCAGATGGCCAGTGCCCGCTTGCCGCGGCCACGGCCACGCGCGCGGTGGCTGAGGTAGAGCTCGTCGAGCAGCATGAAATGGCCGCCCTGCTCCAGGCTGAAGCCCATCGCGATGACCGCATAGCCAACGACGGCCGCGGCCTCGTCCAGCCACAGCAGCACTTCCCCGTTGCGCGGATCGGCCAGCAGCGCATCGACACCACGGCGCACGCGCGCATCGTCGAATTCGATCTTGTCTTCGGCGTAGAAATCGCGCATCAGCGCGATCAGCAGTTCCTCGTCGGCACGGGTGGCCAGGCGGAAATCCAGCGGAGCGGTCTGCATCAGTGTTCCTTTGCGGTTGCGTGCCGGGTGCCGGCGCACCCGGCCGGTTCATCACTCGTGTTCGGCCAGGTAGGCCAGCAGGCGTTCTTCATCCCACACCGGAACGCCCAGCGATTGCGCCTTGTCCAGCTTTGAACCCGCCTCGGTGCCGGCCACCACGAAACTGGTCTTCTTCGACACGCTGCCCGACACCTTGGCGCCCAGCGCCTCCAAGCGCTCCTTGGCGGTATCGCGGTTGAGCTGGGCCAGCGTGCCGGTAAGCACCACCGTCTGCCCGTCCAGCGGGCCGGCCACCACGTCGGCCAGGGCCGGTGCGCTGGCCAGGATGTGCTTCATCTCCACTTCGGCGGCCAGCAACATCGCGCCATGGCCCTCGCTGTCCAGCCAGTCAGCGACGCCGCGCGCGGTGTCGTCGGGCAGGCCGGCGTTGACGAACTGGCCGTGCTCGGCGTCCAGCACCGCCTGCGCGCTGGGCAGTACTGCGACCAGTTTTTCGGCGCGCAGGCGGGTAATGCCGGGAATCTCCGCTTCGACCAGCAACTGGGCCAGGTCCAGCCCCTCGCGCAGCTTCGCACTTGGCGGGTGCACGTCGCTGATGCGCACCTGCCCCACCTGCAGCAGCGCGTCGATGGCCTGCTGGTTGCCTTCCTGTTCGAAGAAGTGGCCCAGCGAGCGCGCCACTTCGCCACCGATGTCGGGCACGCGCTTGAACAACGGCCACGGCAGGCGACGGATCAACGCCAGATCGCCAAACCACTGTGCCAGTGCCTTGGCGGTGCTCTCGCCGACGTGCTCGATGCCCAGTGCGAACAGCAGGCGCTCCAGCGTGGCATCACGGCTGGCATCGATCGCAGCGATCAGGTTGTCAGCCCATTTGGTCGCGATCTTCTTTGTGTTCCATTCAAAGGCTGCCGGCTGCGCCAGTGCCTGCGCGCGCCACCCTGCGTCGTTGCCATCCAGCTTCAACACAGCGTTGAGCACCGCGCCGCTGCCTTCGGCCGGCAGGTGCAGTTTCAGGCTGGCCGCGAGCGCGGAAGGATCTTCAGCATCCAGCACCAGCTTCAGGTGCAGCAGCTGGTCGCGGGTGAGGCGGTACAGATCAGCCACGCTCCTGACGATGCCGGCGTCCACCAGGGTTTCGATGTACTTGTCGCCGAGACCGTCGATATCCATCGCCCGTCGCGAGGCGAAGTGGGCGATGGCCTCCTTGCGCTGCGCCGGGCAGGACAGCTCGCCCGAACAACGCCAGGCAGCAGCCCCTTCCTCGCGCACGATCTCCGAGCCGCACACCGGGCAGCTGGTCGGCATCTGCCAGGGCGTGGTGCCGGCGGGACGGCGGTCGAGAATGACGCTGACCACTTCCGGAATCACATCGCCGGCCCGGCGCACGATCACGCTGTCCCCCACGCGCACATCCAGGCGCGCGATCTGGTCGGCGTTGTGCAGGGTGGCATTGGAGACGATCACACCGGCCACCGCGACCGGCGCCAGGCGCGCCACCGGAGTGGCGGCACCGGTGCGGCCGATCTGGATTTCGATGGCCTCCAGCGTCGTGCTCTGTTCCTGCGCCGGGAACTTGTGCGCGATGGCCCAGCGTGGTGCGCGCGACACGAAGCCCATGGCCTGCTGGCCGGCGCGGTCATCGAGCTTGTAGACCACGCCATCAATGTCGAATGCCAGGCCGTCGCGACGCTCGCCGATGTCACGGTAGTACGCCAGCAGGCCGTCGCTGCCTTCCACCACCTTGCACAGGTCGCTGACCGGGAAACCCCAGTCGCGCAGCTGCGCCAGCGTGCCCGAGTGCGTATCGGGCAACTCACCGCCCTGCACTTCACCGGTACCGTAGGTGAAGAAACTGAGCCTGCGCTGCGCGCTGATCTTCGGGTCAAGCTGGCGCAGCGAACCGGCCGCGGCATTGCGCGGATTGGCCAGCACCTTGCCACCGTGCAGGCGCGCGCGCTCGTTGTAGGCCTCGAAGTCGGCGCGGGCCATGTAGACCTCACCGCGCACTTCCAGCACATCCGGCCAGTCCCTGCCTTTCAGGCGCTTGGGAATGTCGCCGATCTCGCGCAGGTTGGCGGTCACGTCCTCACCGGTGCTGCCATCGCCCCGGGTGGCGCCCAGCACGAAATGACCGTCCTCATAACGCAGGCTGATCGCCAGGCCGTCCATCTTCGGTTCGGCGGAAAAACGCAGCGTGCCGCGGCGCAGGCGCTCATCGATGCGGCGCACGAAGTCGGCCACTTCCTCATCGCTGAAGGCATTGGACAGCGACAGCATCGGTACCGCATGGGTGACTTCGGCGAAACGTCCCGACGGACGTGCGCCGACCTGCTGGGTCGGGCTGTCGGCACGGGCGAGATCAGGATGCTCGCGCTCCAGCGCCTCCAGTTCGCGCACCAGGCGGTCGTAGTCGACGTCGGGGATCTCCGGCGCATCCAGCTCGTGATAGGCGCGATTGGCCTGGGCGATCTGCCGGCGCAGGTCTTCGGCACGTTCGGCGGGGCTGGGGCTCATCGGAATCCGCGGGTTCTGGGATGGCCGGGAATTCTACCGCGCCTGCGCGCAGCACCTTGTAGAACTGGGACATGCGGGACTGGCGGCGAGCAACGGTCGCGCATGATTGGAGACGCTGCATACCCCCTTGCCCACGCTGACCACCAGCGCTAGCGTGCGTCGGTCGCCCTTCCGGAACCGTCCCCTGTGACCTTGCCTGCCTCCCGTCGCCACTTCCTGCAGCTGGCCGGTGCCGGTCTCGCCCTCGCCAGCAGCGGCCTGCCCCGGTCGGCCCAGGCACAGCCGGCGACCGTTGCGCCGCCACCCGCCGATGCGGGCGCGGTGCTGCTGAACTTCAACGAATGCCCCTATGGCCCCTCGCCGGCCGCCCAGCAGGCGGCGCGCGACAGTATCGCCAGCTGCGGCCGTTACCGCTTCGCCCTGGCCGGTGAGGTGCGCGACGCATTCATCGCCCAGGCCGGCATTCCCGCCGACCACGTGCGCCTGTATCCGGGCTCCAGCGAACCGCTGAACCGTGCGGCGACACTGTGGACCGGCCCGCAGGCGGGCCTGGTGGTGGCCGACCCGACCTTCGAGACGCTGGGCGAGATGGCAGCTGCGCGTGGCGCCCACGTGCAGAAGGTGCCGCTGGCCGGCGATGGCGCGCACGACCTGCGCGCGATGGTGGCCGCCGCGCACGCGCGGCCGACCGGCCTGCTGTACGTGTGCAATCCCAACAACCCCACCGGCTCGATCAGTCCGGCCAACGAGCTGGCCTGGCTGCTGGCCAACAAGCCCGCAGGTACCCGGGTGCTGCTGGACGAGGCCTATCTGCAGTACAGCCAACAGCCCAGCCTGATTGCACAGGTGGCCCAGCGCGATGACCTGATCGTGCTGCGCACCTTCTCCAAGCTGTACGGCATGGCCGGCCTGCGCCTTGGCCTGGCTGCAGCGCATCCGGAGCGCCTGCGCGAGCTGGCGAGCCTGGGCGAGAACCCGCTGCCGGTGCCCGCCCTTGCAGCGGCACTGGCCAGCCTGCGCGACCCGCAGTTGATCCCGCAGCGACGTCTGCAGAACGCCAAGGTCCGGCAGGCCACCATCGCCTGGCTGGGCAAGCGTGGTTTCGACTGCCTGCCGACCGAAGCGAACTGCTTCGTGGTGGATGTGCAGCGCGACGGTGCCGCCTTTGCCAGGGCGATGGCGGACAACGGCGTGGTGATCGGCCGCAGCTGGCCGATCTGGCCGCAGCGCGTGCGCGTGACCGTGGGCACCGAGGAAGAGATGGCGCGCTTCCGCAGCGCGTTCGCGAAGGTGGCCGGCGTACCGGTCTGACCCTATCCACGCATGGCGTGGATCTACTGCCGTGGGTGCCGACCGTTGGTCGGCACGCCAGGACCTGCCGCGCTTACCAGCGCGGGGTCTTGGTCAGCGGCGGCGCTTGGTGCTGGCGGTCATAGGCGCGCAGCTCATCACGGATGTGGGCGATGCGCTGGCGGCCGAGCGCGTTGCGGCTGTCATCCAGCACCACGCCATCGAGCAGTTCAGCCATGCGCTGCACGGTCGGCAGCATCTTCTCCCAGGCGTCCAGCGCGGTCAGCGGTGCCGGCAGCGTCAGGAAGAAGGCAATGGCCGGGGTTTCCATGGCGCGGATGTTGCCCATGTCGAAGCTGCCCGGCTTCATGATGCTGGCCATCGAGAAGATCGGGCCCCGCTCGGGATGCCCCTCCACCAGCCGGTGGAAGACATTCATGTGGCCAAACACCAGGCCGGTCTTCTCCGCTGCCACGACGATGTCTTCGCCGCGCAGCTGCTCACCGGCGCGGGCGGCCACGAACAGCGAAACGATCTTGTCGAAATCCTGCGTCGCACGCTTGCCCAGGTCGCTGGCCGCGCCATCGACATCGGGCAGCCCCAGTTCGGCCTGCTCGACCGTCTCGCCCATGCCAGGCTCGACGCGGTCGCCGGCCACAGGCACGCCATCCTCGCCCAGCACCGGCTCGCGACGCTCGCCGCTGCTCGGTTCAGCGCTATCGAGGCGACGACCCTGGGGCTTCTTTTTCGGGCGGCCAAACAGGAAGATCGCAGCGACCAACAGCAGGCCGGCGGCCAGGATGCCGATGCGCAACAGTGCCGTGTCGGACATTCGTTAGGTTCTCCGGCTAGTTCATTCAGGTAACTAGGATGGCACGTCAGGCCGCGCCCGCCAATCGCGCGGCTTCTTCCAGGTCCACGCTGACCAGTCGGCTGACACCCGGCTCGCGCATCGTCACACCCGACAACTGGTGCGCCGCTTCCATCGTGGCCTTGTTGTGGCTGACGAACAGGAACTGCACCTTCTCGCTCATTTCCTTGACCATGTTGGCCAGGCGGCCGACGTTGGCTTCATCCAGCGGCGCGTCCACCTCGTCCAGCAGGCAGAACGGTGCCGGGTTGAGCTGGAAGATCGCAAACACCAGCGCCACGGCGGTCATCGCCTTTTCGCCGCCGGACAGCAGCGAGATGCTCGACACGCGCTTGCCCGGGGGACGGGCCATGATGGTCACGCCGGTATCGAGAAGGTCTTCGCCGGTCAGCTCCAGGTAGGCGTGGCCGCCACCGAACAGGCGCGGATACAGCGACTGCACACCGGCGTTGACACGGTCGAAGGTGTCCTTGAAACGGCCCCGGGTCTCGCGGTCGATCTTGCGGATCGCATCTTCCAGGGTCTCCAGCGCGGTGGTCAGGTCCACGTGCTGGGCATCCAGATACTCCGAGCGCTGCGAGGCTTCGCCATACTCGTGGATCGCGGCCAGGTTGACCGGCTCCAGCCGGCGCATGCGACCGTCGATCTGGTGCACGGCCTGCTCCCAGTCGCCCAGGCGGGCCTCTTCGGGCAGCGCGCTGATCACATCCTGCAGCACGAAACCGGCCTTCTCCACTGCGCCCTGCAGGGTTTCAGCACTGAGTACCAGCGCCTGCTGGTCCAGCTTGCGCTGCGAGATGCGCTCGCGCTGGGACAACGCCTGCTCGTCGCGCTGGTGGCGGGTCTGCTCGTAGTTGCGCAGTTCGGCATCGATGCCATCCAGCAACGTGCGCGCTTCGGTCAGCACGCGATCGGCACGGACACGCTCTTCCAGCGCGTTCTGGTGCTCGGCCTGCAGCGATTCGACCGGGGTATCGCCTTCGTCCAGCTGCGAATGCAGTTCGCCCAGGCGTGCATCAAGCTGGCCGCGCTGGGTGCTCATGCGTTCCAGCGCCTGGCTCAACGACGCCACCTGGGCGCGCTGTGATTCCAGGGTCAGGGCCAACGCGTGCGACCGCTCGCGCACCGCACGGGCGGCGTCGCGGGCCAGATCACGCGCCTCGGTCAACTGACGGCGTTCGCCCTCCAGGCCCTGCCGGTTCGACTCCAGGTCACCCATGCTGTTGACCGCATTCTCCAACCGCGCACGCGCTTCACGCGCCTGCTCGCGATTGATGTCCAGGGTCTCCAGCAACTGGCTGAGCTCGCCTTCGATACGGTCGATGCGCGTACGTGCCGCCTCCACCTTGCCCTGCTGGCCCTGCAGCTGGCCGGCCAGTTCGGACACCGCGCGGTGCGCCAGGTACAGCGCACGCTGCGCATCCTCGCGCTGCTGTTCGGCGGCCAACAGGTGCTCGCGGAAACCGGCCAGCTGTTCTTCCAGTTCGGCTTCGCGCGATTGCAGCTGCTCGATCTGCTCGCGCAGTTCGTTGATTTCGCGTTCGCGCAGCAGCGCGCCCTGCTTGGCGGCGCCGGAGCGCGACACGCGCACCCAGCCCTCGCCCAGGCGTTCACCGCCCTGGGTGATGATGGAATCGCCCTCGGGCAGGCTGGCCTGCAGTGCATTGGCTTCGGCAAGGTCACGCGCGCCGTGCAGGCGTGCAAGCAGGCGCCGGATCGGCGCCGGGCCACGCACGCGTGCAGCCAGCGAGGTCGGCGCAACCTTCAGGTCCGCACCGTCATTGGCAACCAGCGCGATGCGGCCTTCGCCCAGCTCACCCAACGCATCGACCAGGCTGGCCGGGTCGTCGACCAGCACGCCTTCGATCAATTGACCGAGCGCGCTTTCCACTGCGTTTTCCCAACCCGCATCAACATCCAGGCGCTCACCCACGCGCGCGGCCGAATCCAGCCCACGCGACTTCAGCCACGCCACCGCCGCGCCCTGCTCCTGGCCGAGTGCAGCCTGCTGCAGGGTTTCCAGCGAAGACAGGCGCCCGCGCAGGCCATTGACCTGCTTGCGCAGCTCGGCCAGCTCGTTCTGCCCGTTGCGCTGCTGCTCCTGCACGGCGGCGACACCGTGCTTGCGCTCCTCGACCTGCTCGGTCAGCTCATCCAGCGCGGTCTTCTGCGTATCGTGCTGCAGGTGCAGCTGCTCGAAGACTTCCTCCAGTGCATCCACGTCCAGCCCGGCACGTTCGGCCGCCAGCGCTTCGCGGCGACGATCGGCATCAAGGATCTGCTTGTCCAGGTAGTCCACGCGGGTGCGCTCGACCTCGCCGGCGCGCGAGGCTTCCGAGCTCTGCGAGCTGTGCTGCTCCCAACGCTGCTGCCAATCGGACAACCGCGCTTCGGCCTCACGCAGGCCTTCCTGCTTGATCTCGTTTTCTTCCTGCAGCGCTTCCAGCTGCGGGGTGGCCGCATCGACCGCTTCGCGCAGCACCATCAGCTTGGCCTCGTCGCCGCTGATGTGCTGCCCCAGTTCGGCCAGTGCCTGGCGGGTTTCATCGCGCGCCTTGTGCAGGCGCTGCGACAGTTCGCGCTGGTGCTGGATCTGCTGTTCGAGGCGGGCCAGCGTGCTGCCCACCTGGTAGACCTCGGCCTGCGCGGCATTGAGCGCGTCGGCAGCCTCCTCGCGGCGCACGCGGGAAGTCTCGATCCGCGCCTCGGCGTCGCGCTGGTCGGCAATCAGCTGCTGCAGCTTGGTTTCTTCCTGCGACAGCCCTTCGCGCAGCTTGGACAGGCGACCATCCAGGCCACGGTATTCCAGCGCCTTCCACTCCGCGTCCTTGACCCGGCGCTCTTCCTGCAACGCCTGGTACTGCTCGGCCTGCCTGGCTTGCCGCTTGAGGTGCTCGAGCTGCTTGGTGATTTCCTCGCGCAGGTCGCCAAGGCGGTCCAGGTTCTCGCGGGTGTGGCGGATGCGGGTCTCGGTCTCCTTGCGGCGTTCCTTGTACTTGGAGATGCCGGCGGCCTCTTCCAGGTACACGCGCAGGTCTTCCGGGCGCGCTTCGATGATCTGGCTGATCATGCCCTGCTCGATGATCGAGTAGCTGCGCGGGCCCAGGCCGGTGCCGAGGAACAGGTCGGTGATGTCGCGACGGCGGCACTTGGTGCCGTTGAGGTAATAATTGCTGCTGCCGTCACGGCTGACGGTACGCTTGACCGAGATCTCGTTGAACGAGGCGTACTCGCCGGAGATCGTGTGGTCGGAGTTGTCGAAGATCAGCTCGACGGTGGCCTGCGAGACCGGCTTGCGGGCATTGGAACCGGAGAAGATCACGTCGGTGAGCGAGTCACCACGCAGGCGGCTGGCGGAACTTTCGCCCATGACCCAACGCACCGCGTCGATGATGTTCGACTTGCCGCAGCCATTGGGGCCCACCACGCCGGTCATGTTGGTCGGCAGGTGCAGGGTGGTCGGATCGACGAAGGACTTGAAGCCGGACAGCTTGATCGTGGAAAGACGCATGGCGTGATTGGGTTCCGGGCAAGGGCCTTACGGCCGCCACCATAGTGGATGTCAGGTCAGCCAGCACCTCAAGCCCTTGATTTCAAAAGAATTCAACAAGGCCAAGGGTGACGCAATGGAATGAGTATAGCGGGGCCAATGTTCCACGGGCGGGATGGCCGTGGCAGGAGGCTCAGCGCTCACGCCCGCTCGCGCTTCCCGGCTCCGCCGGGGGCCGCCACGGACACCAACCCGGGTCCGGAAAATGAGACCAACGCATTGATCTTCATGGATTCATCCAGGCTCTGTCGGCGCAGGCGCAGCAGGCCAAGCACCGGCCCGGCCGGACGGGCCGCCCCAAAACAAAACGGGCACCCTTGCGGGCGCCCGTTCTGGTGATACCAGGCCTTGCGGCGTGGGATCAGGCCTTTTCGGCTTCAACCACGACCTTGACGGTGGTCTCGACGTCCGCGTGCAGGTGCACCAGGACTTCGTACTCGCCAATGTTGCGGAAGGCGCCTTCGCCCAGGATGACTTCGCTCTTGCTCAGCGCCAGGCCGGCAGCGGTGAAGGCATCGGCGATTTCGCGGGCGCCGACCGAGCCGTACAGCTTGCCTTCGGTCGAAGCGTTGGCGGCGACGGTCACGCTCGCGCCTTCCAGCTTGGCCTTGCGGGCTTCGGCTTCAGCGTGGATGGACTGGGCCTTGGCTTCGTATTCGGCGCGCTTGGCTTCGAACTCGGCCTTGTTGCTCTCGGTGGCCGGAACGGCCTTGCCCTGCGGCACGAGGAAGTTACGGCCGTAGCCCGGCTTCACGTCGACCAGGTCGCCCAGGTTGCCGAGGTTGGTGACTTTCTGCAGGAGGATCAGCTGCATGGTATTGCTCCAGATAAGTTATTCGTTAGCGAGGCGCGGGCCCCGCAACAAAGGCTGTCCGAATAGCTGGCACAGCGGGGGCAGCGCGAAGCTGCCCCGCCGGCATCAGACGTCGTGGTTGTCGGTGTACGGAATCAGGGCCAGGAAGCGAGCGCGCTTGACGGCGGTCGCCAGCTGACGCTGGTACTTCGACTTGGTACCGGTGACGCGGCTCGGCACGATCTTGCCGTTCTCGGTCAGGTACTGGCGCAGGGTGTTGAGATCCTTGTAGTCGATCTCCTTGACACCTTCGGCCGTGAACTTGCAGAACTTGCGGCGACGGAAGAACTTGGACATGTCAGTGCTCCTTAGGCGGCCGAAGCGGCGTCGTCGCCGGCATCGTTGTCAGCGGCGGGGGTGGTTTCGCCTTCTTCGTCATCACGACGACGACGCTCACCACGCTCGGGCTTGTCGCCCTTCTCGTCCTTGCTCTTCATGATCAGCGACTGCTCGGTGTCAGCCTCGTCACGCTTGATGACCAGGTTGCGCAGCACGGCGTCGTTGAAGCGGAAGCTCTCGGTCAGTTCGGTCAGCACGGCCTGGTCGACTTCGATGTTCAGCAGCACGTAGTGCGCCTTCACCAGGTTCTGGATCGGGTACGCCAGCTGGCGGCGGCCCCAGTCTTCCAGACGGTGGATGGTGCCGTTGCCGTTCTCGACCAGCGACTTGTAGCGCTCGATCATGGCCGGGACCTGCTCGCTCTGGTCCGGGTGGACCATGAACACGATTTCGTAATGACGACTCATGTTTTTCTACCTTTCGGATGTGGCCTTGCGGCCGGACAGCCCCCCGCCGTTGATACCGCGGTGGGGCAAGGGATCCTGCCAGGGAGGCAGGAAGCCGCGCATTATGGCGCAGATGGGGCTGCCGGGCAACCGGCGAGCCGCAGAGCGACCTGAATCTGGTAGCGCCGGGCCATGCCCGGCGAACGCGGAAACCGCCCCGGGCTACCCCAGATCCACATGCAGGCGGTGCTGGCCGCATTGCAGGCACTGGAACAGGCAGCCGACCATCTCCCCGTCCCGGCTCAGGTGTTCCAGCAGCCAGTCGGCGTCGCGCGGGTTGACCTCGGCCACGTCCGGCCGCACCTGATCGAGGATGGGCAGGAGGTCCTCGCTGCCGGCAAAGCCGAGGAAGGCGCAGGGCCGTTCACAATGGCTCAGCCAGACCGATTGCTGCCAGGACGAGTAGCCCGGGGTGCGCTCGCAGATCTCCAGCAGCAGCTCACGGGCGATGGTTGGCGGCGGGTCGGCTGGATCCGGGGATACCCCCTCGATATCGCTCCAGCCGGTGAATTCACCCTCGTAACTGGCCGCTGCCCTGCCATCAGCGATACACCAGGGGCACAGGTAATCGGGACGCAGAGGTGTGTAGAACGGCCCCCGGTAACGAAGCGTCCGCGACTGACCGCAGCAGTCACAGATCCCGTCGACCTCTTCGAAGGAGAGGGCGTAGGCGTTGGGGTGATAAATGAAAAGCGGTCGTTCCATCCGTGGATCCCTTCCCTGCCGACCAAGGTCGGCATCTACCAGAGCAGGTTCCGATAGCGCCGGACCACGTCCGGCGGGCGCCAGAATCGGCCGTCAGGCCTTGTCGGCGTCGGTGGTGAAGCTTTCGCCGCAGCCACACTCGGCGGTGGCATTCGGGTTGCTGAACGTGAAGGTCTCGCTCAGGCCGTGCTTGCCGAAGTCGATCACGGTGCCGTCCACCAGGGCCAGGCTTTTGGCGTCGACATAGATCTTCACCCCGTCCTGGTCGAACACGGTGTCGTCCGCGCGCTCGTCGCGGGCCAGGTCGGTGATGTGGCCCCAGCCGGAGCAGCCGGTCTTGGTCACGCCAAAACGCAGGCCCAGCGCGCCGGGGGTCTGGGCGACGAAGCGCTGTACGCGCTCGAAGGCAATTGGGGTCAGGCTGACGGCCATGGGGATCACTCCAGAGGTACCGGGACATTATAGGGACCGGAGGAGCGCAGAAATGCCTCGCAAGCAGAACGCTGCAACCGGTAAACTCCCGTGTTCACAGATCGAGTCGATCAGCAGAGGATTCAAGTCATGACGGTGGTCAGCGTTGAACATGCGCTTGCCGGGAAAATCCCGGAAGGCGGCGAAGTCACGGTACGCGGATGGGTGCGCACGGTGCGCGGTTCAGCAAATCTGGCCTTCGTGAACGTGACCGACGGCTCCTGCTTCGCGCCCATCCAGGTCGTGGCTGGTGATGCCCTGGTCAACTTCGACGAGATCAAGCGCCTGACCACCGGCTGCTCGCTGGTGGCCACCGGCACGCTGGTGAAGTCGCAGGGCAAGGGCCAGTCGTTCGAGATCCAGGCCAGCGCGGTCGAGGTGGTCGGCTGGGTCGAAGACCCGCTCACCTACCCGATCCAGCCCAAGCCGATGACGCCGGAGTTCCTGCGTGAAGTGGCGCACCTGCGCCCGCGCACCAACCTGTTCGGCGCGGTCACCCGCATCCGCAACTGCCTGGCCCAGGCCGTGCACCGCTTCTTCCACGAGAACGGCTTCAACTGGATCAGCACCCCGATCATCACCACCTCCGACGCCGAAGGCGCCGGCCAGATGTTCCGCGTGTCCACCCTGGACATGGTGAACCTGCCGCGTGACGCCCAGGGCGGGATCGACTTCAGCCGCGACTTCTTCGGCAAGGAAACCTTCCTGACCGTGTCCGGCCAGCTGAACGTCGAGGCCTACTGCCTGGCGCTGAGCAAGGTGTACACCTTCGGCCCGACCTTCCGCGCCGAGAACAGCCACACCACCCGCCACCTGGCGGAATTCTGGATGATCGAGCCGGAAATCGCCTTCGCCGACCTGGCCGAAGACGCACGCCTGGCCGAGGAATTCCTGAAGTACCTGTTCCGCGCGGTGCTCAACGAGCGCGGCGACGACCTGGCCTTCATCGCCGAGCGCGTGGACAAGAACGCGATCACCAAGCTGGAAGACTTCATCAACGCGCCGTTCGAACGCATCGACTACACCGATGCGGTCAGCCTGCTGCAGAAGTCCGGAAAGAAGTTCGACTTCCCGGTCGAATGGGGCCTGGACCTGCAGACCGAGCACGAGCGCTGGCTGACCGAGGAACACGTCGGTCGCCCGGTGGTGGTGACCAACTACCCCGAGCACATCAAGGCCTTCTACATGCGCCTGAACGATGACGGCAAGACCGTCGCGGCGATGGACGTGCTGGCCCCGGGCATCGGCGAGATCATCGGTGGCAGCCAGCGCGAAGAGCGCCTGGACGTGCTGGATGCACGCATGGCGCAGTTCGGCCTGGATCGCGAGCACTACAGCTGGTACCGCGATTTCCGCCGCTACGGCTCGGTACCGCACGCCGGCTTCGGCCTGGGCTTCGAGCGCCTGGTGGTGTACGTCTGCGGCCTGTCCAACATCCGCGATGCGATCCCCTACCCGCGCGCCCCGGGCAGCGCGGACTTCTAAGCCCACACGCACGACCACGGAGGTACTGCCCCCATGACCCTGTTCTTCGCCCTGTGTTTCGTCGGCGTTGCAGTGGCCGGGTTCAGTGCCTTCGTGATTTTCTGGCCGCTGACCCTGGTGCATGTGCGCGATCGCCATCCGGCGCTGGCGCAGCGCTTCGGCAGTGGCGCCTTCCTCAAGCCCGATGCGCTGGGCTGGCTGCTGCGGCGCGAATACCGCACCCAGCCGGACCGCTCGCTGTCCGGGCTGGCGACGCCCGCCTGGGTATCGCTGCTGACCCTGCTGGCCGGACTGGGCATGGCTGCCCTGCTCTGGCTGGCCTCGCTCTGGTAAGACACACATGAACGAACTTTCCCACGTGCGCGACAGCTGGTGGCTGGCCAGCCTCGGCAACACCCTGATCTGGGCACGCCTGCGCATCCGCGAGGCCGGCACCGCCGAAGTGCTGGACAGCGATGGCAATACGCTGAGCTACGACAGCGAAGACACCGCCCGCTCGCAGCTGTTCGATGCCGAGTTCGTCGAGTACGACGGCCTGGATGAAGAAGATGCCCTGGTGCGCGGTTTCTCGCTGCATGAAGTGCAGCCACCGCAGGCAGGCAGCGACGAAGGCCTGCGCGGGCGCATGGTGCAGTCGCTCGGCAGCCGCGCCTGAGGCCAACCGATGTTCACCCCGCGCGCTTTCGCCGAGACCGACCTGCTGTGGCTGGATCGCCTGCTGGCGCGTGATCCGTTCGTCACCGTGCTGACCGCCGGTGGCGATGGCCTGCCGGAACTGACCCGGCTGCCGGTGCTGTACCAGCGCGACGGCGACCACATCGAGCTGCGCGGCCACTGGGCCCGTGCCAACCCGCAGGCACGCCACAGCGGTGCGGCCAAGGTGCTGGTGGAGGGGCCGCATGGCTATGTATCGGCCAGCTGGTACCCGGACAAGGAACCGATGGCACGGGTGCCCACCTGGAACTACGCAGCCGCCGAGCTGCGCGGCCAGTTGCATCCCTTCGACGATACCGATGCCCTGGCCCAGCTGGTCAGCGATACCGGCGACCACTTCGAAGCCAGCGTCGGCCAGAACTGGCGGTTCGAACCCGAGCGTGACGACCACCGCCGCCAGCTGCGCGGCATCGTCGGCTTCCGCTTCACCGTCGAGCAGGTGCAGCTGACGCTGAAGCTGAGCCAGAACCACCCCGAGGCCAACCAGCAGGCGGTGATGGCCGAACTGCAACGCCTGGACAATCCCCATTCCACCGAACTGGCGCAGTGGATGCGCCGGTATCGCGACGAAGCCGCCGCAGGCAGCTGAGCGCCCTGTTTCCCGCGACGACGCGACCAGAACGGCCGCGCCTTGCCCCCACCCGACGCCAGGGACCCCGAACATGAAAGACATCCACAAGCTGCTGCAGAACAACCGCGACTGGGCTGACCGGATCGAGAAGGAAGATCCGGATTTCTTCCATCAGCTGGCCAAGCAGCAGCATCCGGAATACCTGTGGATCGGCTGTTCCGACTCGCGCGTGCCGGCCAACCAGATCATCGGCATGGCCCCGGGTGAGGTGTTCGTGCATCGCAACGTGGCCAACGTGGTCGCCCATACCGACCTGAACTGCCTGAGCGTGGTGCAGTACGCGGTGGACCAGCTGAAGGTGAAGCACATCCTGATCGTCGGCCACTACGGCTGTGGTGGCGTACACGCATGCCTGCACAACACCCGGGTCGGCCTGGCTGACAACTGGCTGCGCCACGTCGGTGATGTCATGCAGAAGCACACCGCCATCCTCGATGCGATCGATACCGATGAACTCAAGCACGCACGCCTGTGCGAACTGAATGTGATCGAGCAGGTCGCCAACCTGTGCCGCTCCACGATCGTGCAGGACGCCTGGGCCCGCGGCCAGAAGCTGATGGTGCACGGCTGGGTGTACAGCCTGAAGGACGGCCGCGTGCGCGAGATGGGCATCGACGTCGGCTCCCAGGAAGACCTGCAGCCGGCCTATGAAAAGGCGCTGTCCTATGTTCCGCGCAAGGGCAAGCGCGACTGATCCCCTGGGGAAGACACCATGCTCGCTTCGCCGATAAACCTGCACGCCTGGATCGAGGAAAACCGGCATCTGTTGAAGCCGCCGGTCGGCAACAAGATGATCGACAACGGCGATTTCATCGTGATGGTGGTCGGCGGGCCGAACAGCCGCACCGATTTCCACTACGACGAAGGCCCGGAGTGGTTCTACCAGCTGGAAGGGGAGATGGTGCTGAAGGTGCAGGAGGATGGCGCGGTGCGCGATATCCCGATCCGGGCCGGCGAGATCTTCCTGCTGCCGGGCAAGGTGCCGCACTCACCGCGGCGCCCGCCCGGTGGCGTCGGCCTGGTGGTGGAACGCAAGCGCCTGCCGCATGAACGCGATGGCGTGATCTGGCATTGCGAGCGCTGCAACCACAAGCTGTACGAAGAGTACTTCACGCTGCAGAACATCGAGACCGACCTGCCGAAGGTGTTCGCGCACTACCAGGCCAGCCTGGAACTGCGCACCTGCAGCGCGTGCGGCCACGTGGATCCGTTGCCGGCGCCAGCGGATTGAACGTTCGCCGGGCATGGCCCGGCGCTACCCAAGCACGCGACCTCCGGGTAGCGCCGGGCCACGCCCGGCGAGCGCACCGCGAGGCATCATGCATGCCCCAGGCGCTACACTGGCAACCCCGTTGCAGCCTGTTGCCCGACCATGTCCGACCTGCTCAGCCGCACCCACGCCATTGCCCTTGATGCCGCCGATCCGCTGCGGCCGCTGCGGCAGGAATTCCTGATTCCGCGCCACGGTGGCGGCGAGCAGACCTACTTCGTCGGCAACTCGCTGGGCCTGCAGCCGCGCGGTGCGCAGGCTGCGGTGCAGGAAGTGATGAAGCAGTGGGGCGAACTGGCAGTGGAAGGCCACTTCACCGGGCCGACCCAATGGCTGTCGTACCACCGCCTGGTCAGCGCACAGCTGGCGCGCGTGGTCGGTGCACTGCCCAGCGAAGTGGTGGCAATGAACACGCTGAGCGTGAACCTGCACCTGATGATGGTCAGCTTCTACCGGCCCACGGCCGAACGCCCGGTGATCCTGATGGAAGCCGGCGCGTTCCCGACCGACCGCCATGCGGTGGAGGCGCAGATCCGCTTCCATGGCTTCGACCCGGCCGACTGCCTGGTGGAAGTGCAGCCGGATGAAGCCAGCGGCACGATCTCGATGGCTGCCATCGAGCGTGCGATCGCCGCGCACGGTCCGCGCCTGGCGCTGGTGTTGTGGCCCGGCGTGCAGTACCGCAGCGGCCAGGCCTTCGACCTGGATGCGATCACCCGCGCCGCACGCCTGCAGGGCGCGCGCATCGGCTTCGACCTGGCGCACTCGGTCGGCAACCTGCCGCTGCGCCTGCATGACGTCGCCCCGGATTTCGCCGTGTGGTGCCACTACAAGTACCTCAACAGCGGCCCGGGCGCCGTGGCCGGTGCCTTCGTGCACGAGCGCCATCATCGCGACACCACCCTGCCGCGCTTCGCCGGTTGGTGGGGCCACGACGAAGCCACCCGCTTCCAGATGGCACCGCAGTTCACGCCGGCGGTCGGTGCCGAGGGCTGGCAGCTGAGCAACCCGCCGATCCTCGGCCTGGCGCCACTGCGGGCATCGCTGGACCTGTTCGAACGCGCTGGCATGGAATCGCTGCGCAGCAAGTCGCTGGCACTGACCGGCATGCTCGACGCACTGGTACGCGCGCGCCTGCCGCAGGTGCTGGAAATCGTCACCCCGGCCGAGCCGGAGCGCCGCGGCTGCCAGCTGTCGCTGCGGGTGATCGGTGGCCGCGAGCGTGGACGCGCCCTGTTCGAACACCTGCGCGCCATCGGCGTGCTGGGTGACTGGCGCGAACCGGACGTCATCCGCATTTCGCCCACCCCGCTCTACAACCGCTACCTCGACGTGCACCACTTCGTCGAGGAAGTGGAAGCCTGGGCTGGCCTGTAAGCCGCCCTCCCCTACTGCTGGACAGTTCGTTGATCGCACATGCATCCCGCTCGCTGAGCATTGTCGGCGCCGGCCTGGCCGGATCCCTGCTGGCCATCCTGCTGTCACGGCAGGGCTGGCGCATCACCCTGTACGAACGCCGTGGCGATCCGCGCATCGCCGATTACGAAAGCGGCCGTTCGATCAACCTGGCCCTGGCCGAGCGCGGGCGCAACGCGTTGCGCCAGGCCGGCGTGGAAGACGAAGTGATGGCGCGGGCGGTGATGATGCGCGGGCGCATGGTGCATCCGCGCGAGGGCGAGCCGCAGCTGCAGCGTTATGGTCGCGACGACAGCGAAGTGATCTGGTCGATCCATCGCAGTGACCTGAACACCACGCTGCTGGAACTGGCCGAGCAGGCCGGCGCCACCGTGCATTTCCACCGCCGCCTGCACACCGTCGATTTCGATGCGGGCTACGCACGCTTCATCGATGATCGTGACGACAGCCCGCACGATATCCGCTTCGATACGCTGGTGGGTGCCGATGGCGCCGGCTCGGCGCTGCGTGCGGCGATGAACCGGCGCGAGCCGCTGGGCGAGGACATTGCCTTCCTCGACCATTCCTACAAGGAACTGGAAATTCCGCCGGGCGACGATGGCGGCTTCCGCATCGAGCGCAATGCCCTGCATATCTGGCCGCGTGGCCACTACATGTGCATCGCCCTGCCCAACCACGAGGGCACCTTCACCGTCACCCTGTTCCTGCCCAACGATGGCGATCCGAGCTTTGCCACGGTCACCACCGGCGCCCAGGCCGAAGCGCTGTTCGCGCGTGAGTTCGCCGATACCCTGCCGCTGATTCCCAACCTGCGTGCAGACTGGGAGCAGCATCCGCCCGGCCTGCTCGGCACCCTCACCCTGCAACGCTGGCACCAGCAGGCACGTGCCGTGCTGATCGGTGACGCCGCGCATGCGATGGTGCCGTTCCACGGCCAGGGCATGAACTGCGCGTTCGAGGACTGCGTGGCGCTGGCCCGCCATCTGATGGAGGCGGACGACCTGCAGAGTGCGTTCGCCGCATTCGAGGCCGAGCGCAAGCCGAACGCGCGTGCGATCCAGCAGATGGCGCTGGAAAACTATCTGGAGATGCGTGACAGGGTGGCCGATCCGGCCTTCCTGCTGCAACGTGAGCTGGAACAGGAACTGCAGCGGCGCTGGCCCACGCGTTTCGTCCCGCACTACACGATGGTGACGTTCCTGCACACGCCCTACGCCGAGGCACTGCGCCGCACCGACATCCAGCGCGCGATGCTGATCGCCGCCACTGCAGGCCACGATACGCTGGACAACATCGACTGGAACGCACTGCAGGCGCAGATCCATGCGCAGCTGCCGGTGCTGGAGGGCGCGCACTGATGGCCGACAGCTTCCTGTTCTACGACCTGGAAACCTTCGGCCAGGATCCGCGCCGCACCCGTATCTCCCAGTACGCGGCAATCCGTACCGACAGCGACCTCAATGAGATCGACACGCCGGTCAGCTTCTTCGTTCGCCCGGCCGATGATCTGCTGCCCTCGCCGATGGCAACGATGGTCACCGGCATCACGCCGCAGCAGGCGCTGACCGAAGGCATCAGCGAAGCCGAGGCGTTCGATCGCATCAACGAGCAGCTCTCGCGCCCCGGTACCTGCGCACTGGGCTACAACACCCTGCGCTTCGACGACGAGTTCATCCGCTACGGCCTGTTCCGCAACTTCCACGACCCGTACGAACGCGAGTGGCGCAACGGCAACTCGCGCTGGGACCTGCTGGACATGCTGCGACTGATGCATGCCATCCGCCCGGACGGCATCCACTGGCCCAAACGCGAGGATGGCGCCACCTCGTTCAAGCTGGAGCATCTGGCCGAGGCCAACGGCGTGCGCGAGGGCGATGCCCACGAAGCGCTGTCGGACGTGCGCGCGACGATCGGCATGGCGCGCCTGTTCAAGCAGTCGCAGCCGCGCCTGTGGGACTACGCGCTGAAACTGCGCGACAAGCGTTTCGTCGGCAGCCTGCTCGACGTCACCGCGCTGAAGCCGGTGCTGCATATCTCGATGCGCTACCCGGCCAGCCGCCTCTGCGCGGCACCGGTGTTGCCGCTGGCGGTACATCCGACCATCAACAACCGGGTGATCGTGTTCGATCTCGACGGCGACATCGATGACCTGCTGGAACTGCCCGCCGACGTGATCGCCCAGCGCCTGTACCTGCGCGCCAGCGAACTGCCCGAAGGCGTGGCCCGGGTGCCGTTGAAGGAAGTGCACCTGAACAAGGTGCCGGCGCTGGTGGCCTGGAACCACCTGCGCGCTGATGACCACGCACGACTCGGGCTGGACGTGGCGGCGATCGAAGCCAAGGCCGAACGCCTGCGCGCGTTCGCGCCGCAGCTGGCCGAGAAGGCGCGCCAGGTCTACAACCAGCCGCGCGTGGCGATCGTCTCCGACGTGGATGCTTCGCTGTACGACGGCTTCCTCGGTGCCGGCGACAAACCGCTGCTGGCACTGGCACGGACCACGCCACCGGAACAGTTGGCGGCACTGGAAGGCCGCTTCCGCGACCCGCGCTTGCCCGAGCTGTTGTTCCGCTACCGCGCCCGCAATCATCCCGACAGCCTTGCACCGGAAGAACGCGAGCGCTGGAATGCCTATCGCCGCCAGCGCCTGTTCGGCGAGGAAGGCATGGGCGAACTCAACCTGGCCCAGTTCCAGCAGCAGCTCGACGCGCTGGCAGCCGAAGCACCCGACGATGCCCGCCGCGCCGCGCTGCTGCAATCGCTGCGTGACTGGGGCCAGCACCTGCAGGAGGACCTGTGAGCACCTATTTCTCCGATGCCAGTTTCAAGTTCCTGCGCAGCCTGGCGCTGCACAACGACAAGACCTGGTTCAACGACCATCGCCAGCAGTACGAAGACCACGTGCGGCAGCCATTCCTGCGCCTGCTGGGCGACCTGCAGCCGGCGCTGGCCGAGGTCAGCGGACACTTCCGCGCAGACACGCGTGGCGTGGGCGGCTCGTTGTTCCGCATCCACCGCGACGCGCGGTTCTCCAACGACAAATCACCGTACAAGACCTGGCAGGGTGCCCGCCTGTTCCATGAGCGCCGCCGCGAAGTGGCCGCACCCTCGTTCTACGTGCACCTGCAACCGGGCGAGAGCTTCGTCGGTGCCGGGCTGTGGCATCCCGAACCGGAAACCCAGCGCCGCGTCCGCCACTTCATCCTCGACAACCCGGGAAGCTGGAAGGCGGCAGCGCACGCACCGGCGCTGCGCAGGCGTTTCGACTTCGAGGAAACCGAGAAGCTGGTTCGCCCACCGCGCGGCTTCCCGGCTGACTTCGAGTTCATCGATGACCTCAAGCACCGCAACTGGGTGATGTGGCGTTCGCTGGACGATGCCACGATGACCGGCCCGCGCCTTCTGTCCACGCTCGGCAAGGACCTGGCGGCGCTCGGCCCGTTCGTGGACTACCTGTGCGCTGCACTGGATCTGGAGTTCTGAACGGCGCCGGTGGCATCGCTGGGATCACCCGCCGTTCACCACCGGCAACCGTACTTGCGGCAGGCTGTGCACCATGAAGAAGCTCATTGGCATCCTCGTTCTGCTGATCGCTGTGGTGGCCGCCTGGTGGTTCGGCGGCCCCTACCTGACCGTGCATGGCCTGTCCAAGGCCATCGAACAACGGGACACCGCCCGTCTGGAGCGCTACGTGGATTTCCCACGCGTGCGTACCAGCCTGCGTGCCCAGCTCAATGACTACCTGGTGCGCCAGGCCGGCCCCGAGGTCGCTGCCAGTCCCTTCGGTGCCCTGCTGTACGGGTTGGGTGACCAGCTGGGCGGCGCTGCGGTGGACACGATGGTCACGCCCACCGGTATCGGCGCGATGTTGCAGGGCCACGTCCTGTGGAAGCGCGGCCGCAATGAACTGCAGGGCGGCGAGGCCTTGGCTGCAACCGAGCCGGCGCGACCGCTGAAGAACGCCGAACACCACTTCGAAGCCCTGGACCGCTTCGTGGTCGACGTCGATCGCGGCCCCGGCCAGCCTCCGTTGAAGGTAGTGCTGGAACCGCAAGGCCTGCGCTGGAAGGTGGTGGACCTGCAGTTGGGGATGTCAGGCAGCCCGTAACCGGTAGCGCCGGGCCATGCCCGGCGACGATCACCCTTCGTTGGCGACACCATGCGGCACGTGGCCAGCGGCTACGTGTTCACGAGCACTGTCGATGTTGTGCTGCGAATCGTCAAAGAAGATGTCGGCACCGAACGCCTGCAGGAACGGGCCCTTGTGCCGCCCGCCAAGGAACAGCGCCTCGTCCAGGCGCACGCCCCATTCGCGCAGGGTACGGATCACCCGCTCATGCGCCGGTGCAGAACGCGCGGTCACCAGCGCCGTACGGATGGGCGCGCTGTCGCCGGCCGGGAACACTTCCTGCAGCGTGTGCAGCGCGGAGAGGAAACCGCGGAATGGACCGCCACTGAGTGGCTCGCGTGCACGCTCGCGTTCGTGCCGGCCAAAGGCTTCCACGCCCTGCTCGCGCGAAATGCGCTCGCTCTCGTCCCCGAAGATCACCGCATCACCATCGAAAGCGATGCGCAGCTGCCCGGCCGGGCGGGTGATGTCGATCTGGTCGGCGGCAGCGGCAGCGGTCTCACCCGGCGGCTTGGGCAGGATGGTGGCCGCAGCGATGCCATGGCGAAGCGCGCTGCGCACCGATTCCGGATTGGCCGACAGGAACAGGTCGGTGCCGAACGGCTTCACGTACGGCCAGGTCGGCTCACCGGCGGTGAAGGTCGCGCGGATGATGCCCAACCCGTAGTGCTGGATGGAATTGAAGATGCGCAGGCCGGTATCGGCCGAGTTGCGTGAAAGCAGGATCACTTCCACGCGCGGGTTCTCGGGGCTGGCGCCCTGGTTCAGTGCCAGCAGCTTGCGCACCACCGGGAAGGCCACGCCCGGCCCGAGGATGTCGTCCTCGTGCTGGCGCTGGTACTCGGCATAGGCGGCCACACCATCGCTCTCGAACAGCGCATGGCTTTCTTCCAGGTCGAACAGCGCACGCGAGGTCACCGCGACGGTCAGCAAACGGGGGGAGTTGTCGCCCATCGGTGGGGTCCTTCAAGCGGTCGGCAGTGCCGGCCGCCTATTGTCGTCAAAAAACGAACTGTTCGCTCAGGATCCGGTCTTCAAGGTTGTGCTCCGGGTCGAACAGCAGGGTTACCCGGTGCTCGCGCGACTCACGGATCGTCACTTCGACCACATCGCGGGTCTCGTGCGAATCGGCGGTGACGCTGACCGGACGCTTGTAGGGATCGAGCACGCGGAAGCGCACTTCGGTGTCGGCCTTCAGAATGGCGCCGCGCCAGCGCCGCGGGCGATAGGGGGCCAGCGGCGTCAGGGCGATGGTGTGCGAGCCCAGCGGCAGCACCGGCCCATGTGCAGAGTAGTTGTAGGCGGTGCTTCCGGCCGGAGTGGCCACCAGCACGCCATCGCCGATCAGTTCGCCCACCCGCTCCTGGCCATTGAGGTCGATGCCGATATGCGCCGCCTGCCGGGTCTGGCGCAGCAGCGAGACATCGTTGTAGGCCAGCGAGCCGGTGGTGGTACCCGATTCGGTCAATGCCATCATTTCCAGCGGGCGCAGGTGGGCCGGCTCGGCACGGGCGATACGCGCATGCACGTCGTCGTCGCCGCGGTACTGGTTCATCAGGAAACCCACCGTGCCCAGCTTCATCCCGAACACCGGCCTGCCCAGGTGTCCGTGACGATGCAGGGTCTGCAGCATGAAGCCATCGCCGCCGAGCGGGCACAGCACATCGGCCTGGTCCGGGGCGTGGTCGCCATAGCGCGAGACCATCGCCGCACGGGCCATCTGTGCAGGTTCGGTGGTACTGGCCAAGAAAGCGATGCGGGGGGTGTCGCTCATCGGTGGATCCGGGGGAAGGCTTGGTGGAGAGCATAACCGAGCACCGCTGCGCTCGCCGGGCATGGCCCGGCGCTACCTGCTCCGCCTTACATCGGTAGCGCCGGGCCACGCCCGGCGGTCGTCCGCAAGAAAAAACGGCCCCGCTTTCGCGGGGCCGTTCCGGTTCACGCATGCCAGGCGTGGCCTGGCACTACCTCACTTACGCGCCGTGGGCAGCGAGCTGACCCAGGCGCTGCACCGCGACCGAAACGGTCGGGTAGTCGAGGGTCTTCTGCTCGGCCAGTTCGGCCAGCATCGCCAGCGTGAAGCGCAGGCTGCTGTCGTCACGACCGATCCACGCGGCCACCTTGGCTTCAGCGGTGCTGCCCTTGGTCGCCAGCACCTGGCCGGCCAGGCTGCGGTGGTGTGCGGCCAGTTCGTCGCGCAGCACGCCACGTGCCACTGCGTGCCAGCGGCCGTTGACCTCCAGCGCGTCGATCTGCTCGAACAGCCACGGCAGCTGCAGGGCATCGCCCAGGCGGAAGTGGATCTTGGAAACATCCACCGGCTTCAGCTTGCGGGTACGGGCCAGTTCGATGATGTCGAACGCCGGTTCCAGGAAGTGCAGTTCGGCCAGCTGCTGTGCCAGCGCCGACGGCAGGCCCTTTTCCTTCCACTCGGCCACCAGGGCTTCGTAGGTCGGACGCTGCGAATCCGGCAGCACACCCGAAGCAACACGGATGTCGTTGAACGGACCCTGGTAGCGGTTGACCGCCTCGGTGATGCCCGGCATCGGGCCCGGGCGCGACAGCAGCCAACGCACGAACGAACGCTGCAGCTTCCAGATCACTTCCAGCGCGTCGATCTGCACCGACTCCGGCAGCGTGCCGTCGAGGGCATCGATCTGCGCCCACAGCGCGCGTGCATCCAGCGTTTCGCGGCTGATGGTGTAGGCCTTGGCGACCTCGGCAATGGAACGGCCGGTGTCTTCCTGCATGCGCATCAGGAAGGTGGCGCCCATGCGGTTGATGGTCTGGTTGGTCACGGCCGTGGCGATGATTTCGCGCTTCAGGCGGTGACGCTCCATCGCGTCGGCGTACTTCTTCTGCAACGGGGTCGGGAAGTAACGCTGCAGCTCCTTGGACAGGTACGGATCTTCCGGGATGTCCGAATCCAGCAGCTGCGCGAACGCCACCAGCTTGGAATAGGACAGCAGCACCGACAGTTCCGGACGGGTCAGGCCCTGGCCGCGTGCCTTGCGCTGGGACAGCTCGGCGTCGGACGGCAGGAACTCGATCTGGCGATCCAGCAGGCCCTGCTGTTCCAGGGTACGGATGAAGTGCTGCTTGGACCCCAGGCGCTTGACCGCCATCCGCTCCATCAGGCTCAGGGCCTGGTTCTGGCGGTAGTTGTCGTTGAGCACCAGCGCGGCGACTTCGTCGGTCATCGACGCCAGCAGCTTGTTGCGCTGCTCGACGGTCAGCTTCTTGGCCCGCACCACATCGTTGAGCAGGATCTTGATGTTGACTTCGTGGTCGGAGGTATCCACACCGGCCGAGTTGTCGATGAAGTCGGTGTTGAGCAGCACGCCGGCCTGGGCAGCTTCGATGCGGCCCAGCTGGGTCATGCCCAGGTTGCCGCCCTCGCCCACCACCTTGCAGCGCAGCTCGCCACCATTCACGCGCAGGGCGTTGTTGGCGCGGTCGCCGACATCGCTGTGCTGCTCGCTGGCGGCCTTGACGTAGGTACCGATGCCGCCGTTCCACAGCAGGTCGACCGGTGCCTTCAGGATCGCGCTCATCAGATCGTTCGGCGACAGCGCCTTGACGTTCTCGTCCAGGCCCAGCACTTCACGCACCTGCGGGGTGATCTCGATCGACTTCAGGCTGCGCGGATACACGCCGCCGCCCTTGCTGATCAGCTTGGCATCGTAGTCCGCCCAGCTCGAACGCGGCACGGTGAACAGACGCTCACGTTCGACGAACGTGGTCGCTGCATCCGGGTTCGGGTCCAGGAAGATGTGGCGGTGGTCGAACGCAGCGACCAGGCGGATGTGGCGCGACAGCAGCATGCCGTTGCCGAACACGTCGCCGGACATGTCGCCGACGCCAACCGCGGTGAAGTCCTGGGTCTGGCTGTCACGGCCCAGTGCACGGAAGTGGCGCTTGACCGACTCCCATGCGCCGCGCGCGGTGATGCCCATGCCCTTGTGGTCGTAACCGACCGAACCGCCGGAGGCGAATGCATCGCCCATCCAGAAGCCGTGCGCGATGGCCAGGCCGTTGGCGATGTCGGAGAAGGTCGCGGTGCCCTTGTCGGCGGCCACCACCAGGTACGGATCGTCCATGTCATGGCGCACGACATCCACCGGCGGCACGATCTTGTTGTTGACGATGTTGTCGGTGATGTCCAGCAGGCCCTGGATGAACAGCTTGTAGCAGGCCACGCCGTTGGCGAAGATCGCATCGCGATCACCGTTCACCGGCGGCATCTTGGCGAAGAAGCCGCCCTTCGCACCGACCGGCACGATGACGGTGTTCTTGACCATCTGCGCCTTGACCAGGCCCAGCACTTCGGTACGGAAGTCTTCGCGGCGATCCGACCAGCGCAGGCCGCCACGGGCGACGGCACCGAAGCGCAGGTGGGTACCTTCCACGCGCGGGCCATACACGAAGATTTCGCGGTACGGGCGCGGCTTGGGCAGGTCCGGCACCAGGGCCGAATCGAACTTGAAGCTGATGACATGGCCGTGCTGGCCATTGGCATCGGTCTGGTAGTAGCTGGTGCGCAGGGTCGCATCGATCACGCCCATGAAGGAACGCAGGATGCGGTCCTCGTCCAGGCTCGACACGCGGTCCATCAGCTTCAGCAGCGCTTCGCGCGCGGCCTGCATCTGCGTATCGCGGTCACCCTTGCGGGCGTCGACCACGGTCTTGAGCACCTTCAGGGTGGCCTCGTCGCCGGCAGCTAGCACCTCGAGGTGGGCCTTCAGCTGCGCCTGGCCAGCGGCGATGTCTTCCTTGCTTTCATGGCCGGTGGCCGGATCGAAGCGGGCTTCGAACAGTTCCACCAGCAGGCGTGCCAGCAACGGGTAGCGGGTGAAGGTGCCTTCGACGTAAGCCTGCGAGAACGGCACGCCGGTCTGCAGCAGGTACTTGCAGTAGCCACGCAGCATGGCGACCTGGCGCCAGTGCAGGCCGGCAGCCAGCACCAGGCGGTTGAAGCCATCGTTCTCGGCATCGCCGTGCCAGACGCGGGCAAAGGTCTCACCGAAGGCTTCATCGACGCTGGCCGCATCGATCGCACCAGCGGTCGACTCGACCTCGAAGTCCTGCACGTACACCGGCGCGTTGTCCACCGACAGGCGGTACGGACGCTCGGCGATCACGCGCAGGCCCATGTTTTCCATCATCGGCAGCGCGTCCGACAGCGGGATGTCATCCAGCTGGCGATACAGCTTCAGGCGCAGGCCATCGCCGGATTCGCGCGGCACGGCCTGCAGGCTCAGGCGCAGGTCGTCCGGACCGGTCAGCGCGTCGAGCTGGCTGACATCGTTGGCGGCAACGGCGGTGCTGTTGTCTTCGATGTAACCGGCCGGCAGCGCCTTGCCGATACGTGCAGCAATGCGCAGGCCTTCGGCTTCACCATGACGGGTGACCAGCGCTTCGCGCAGGTCGTCCTGCCAGTTGCGCAGCACCTGGGCCAGCTTCTGCTCCAGTTCGGCGGTATCGACGTCGAGCATTTCGCCCGGCTTCGGACGCACGATCAGGTGCACCTGGGCCAACGGCGATTCACCCAGCACCACCGAGCTGTCCACGTACTCGCCGTGCAGCGCTTCCTTGAGCATCGCTTCGATGCGCAGGCGCACGTCGGTGTTGAAACGCTCGCGCGGCAGGTAGACCAGCGCGGAAATGAAACGGCTGTACTTGTCGCGACGCAGGAACAGGCGGCTGCGCACACGCTCCTGCAGGCCCAGCACGCCCATCGCGGTGCGGAACAGTTCGTCCTCGCTGGACTGGAAAAGTTCTTCGCGCGGCAGGGTTTCCAGGATGTGGCGCAGGGCCTTGCCGCTGTGGCTGGAGCCGGCCAGGCCGGACTGCTTCATCACGTGCTCGTAGCGCTGGCGCACCAGCGGGATTTCCCACGGGCGGCGGTTGTAGGCGCTGGAGGTGAACAGGCCGAGGAAGCGCTGTTCGCCGATGATCCTGCCCTTGGCGTCGAATTCCAGCACGCCGATGTAGTCCATGTAGCCGGCGCGGTGCACGCGCGAACGGGCATTGGTCTTGGTCAGGATCAGCGCGTCCTTCAGCCCGGACGTGGTGTTCAGGCCCTGCGCGGCCAGGGTCTTGACCGGACGTGCAGCGGACTTGTCCTTGCCGCGCATCAGGCCCAGGCCAGTGTCGTTCAGCGGCGCCAGCACGTCTTCCTTGCCCTGCTTCTCGACGCGGTACTCGCGGTAGCCGAAGAAGGTGAAGTGGTTGTCGGCGGCCCAGCGCAGGAATTCCTGTGCTTCCTTGCGCGAAGCGGCGTCGACCGGCAGCTGGCGGCTGCCCAGGTCGTCGGCCAGCGCCAGCGCCTTGTCCTGCATCGGCTGCCAGTCGCGCACAATGGCGCGCACTTCGTCCAGCGCCTTGTTGATGGCCTGCTCGATGTCTGCCATGGCTTCGGCCGGCTGGCGGTCGATCTCCAGCAGCATCACCGATTCCAGCTGGCCCTCGCCGACCTTGGTCAGCTTGCCGGCCTTGTCACGGGTGAAATGCAGAACCGGGTGGCCCAGCACGTGTACGCCGATGCCATGCTCGGCCAGTGACATGGTCACGGTGTCGACCAGGAACGGCATGTCGTCGTTGATGATCTGCAGCACGGTGTGCGGCGATTCCCAACCGTTGGCCTTCGCGGTCGGATTGAACACGCGGACATTGGCCTTGCCGGCCTTGCGGGCACGGGCGAATTCCAGCGTTTCGGCTGCGAGCGCGGCCCACTCCTCAGCGCTGTGATGGGGGAACTCGTCGGCCTCCATGCGCTTGTAGAAATCGGCGGCGAATGCCACTGCCTCGGCCTGGGCGGCCGCGGGGTAACGCTTGCGCAAGGCCGTGTACACCGGCTCCAGGGAGAAACCAGCGGTCACTGCGACCTCCGACTCAACTGGTTTGCTTTTGTTTTTCACGGTCTTGGCTGCGGTTTTTTGCGGTTTCATGGCAGAGCGGCGCGCTTGCTCAGTTGGGAAAATGAAATTGTAGCCCTACCGCACGAAAAGGCCTTGCTGCAGGACGGAATAACCAGATTCGGGTTTGCTGCGGTTTAGACGCCCTATTCAGTTCGCACCGGTATGGGCATCGCAGTCGCACAGCGTTGCCGACAGGATCGGCAAAACGTGTTACCGGAAGACACATGCGGCAACATCGGCGCGATTCCACAATCCTGAACTGGACGGTATAGTCCACCGCGTGAATCCGGCCTACCTTCCTGTCGCCCTCGACGCGCGTGATGAGCGCGTGTTCGACGCCGTGCGCGAACTGCTTGCCCAACAGGGCATGCAGATGAGCATGGACGCGGTCGCCCAGCAGGCAGGCTGCTCGAAACAGACCCTGTACTCGCGCTACGGCAACAAGCAGGCCCTGCTGCGGCGGGTGATGCAGCGCCATGTGGGCCACGCCACCGGGGCCATGCTGCGTGCACTCCGCGGTGACGACCTGCGTGGCAGCCTGCTGCAGTTCGCCACCGACTTCCTGGAGCACTTCAACCAGCCCCATGTCGGCCAGGCCTGCCGCCTGATCGCCGCCGATGCAGCACAGTTTCCCGAAGAGGCGCGTACGCTGTACCGGCATGGCGCCGGCGCGTTGACGCTTCATCTTGCTGAATGGATTGAAACCGTTTGCAGTCGCGGGCTGCTGCGGCATGACGACCCGCACTTCATGGCCGAACTGCTGCTGAGCATGATTGCCGGTCAGGATTTCGACAAACAGCGCTTCCATACCCCCCATCGTGATGACGCTGCATTGCGTCGGCGCTGGGCAGAGTTCTCCGTCGATGGCTTCCTGCGCGCATTCGCGCCGCAGCCCTCGCCGGCCCCGTCTTCAAACCAACCCCGGAGTTCCTCCTGATGACCGCCCCACTCCGCACCCTTGCCTTGACGTGCGCCGTCGCTGTCGCCGTAGCTGCCTGCAAGAAGCCGGAACAGCCGACGCCCCCACCGCCGGAGGTGGGCGTGATCGACGCCAAGCCGCAGACCCTGCCGCTGCAGCGCGAGCTGGTCGGTCGCCTGTCGCCGTTCCGCAGCGCCGATGTGCGCGCCCGCGTGCCCGGCGTGCTGCTCAAGCGCGTCTATCAGGAAGGCAGCGAGGTCAAGCAGGGCCAGACCCTGTTCCTGATCGACCCGGCGCCCCTGCGCGCCTCGCTCAACGCCTCCGAGGCCCAGCTGGCTTCGGCACGCGCGACCTACGCCAACGCCAAGGTCGCCGCTGACCGCGCCCGTTCGCTGGCGCCGCAGAAGTTCGTGTCCAAGGCAGACCTGGACAATGCCGAGTCGGCCGAGCGCACCGCGCTGGCCGCGGTCAAGCAGGCCGAAGCTGCGGTGACGTCCTCGCGCATCAGCCTGGGCTACACCGAAGTCACCGCGCCGATCAGTGGCGTGGCCAACAAGCAGCAGGTCACCGAAGGCGCACTGGTGGGCCAGGGCGATGTGACCCTGCTGACCACCGTGGACCAGCTCGACCCGCTGTACGTGAACTTCTCGCTGAGCGTGGATGAACTGACCCAGCTGCGTGCGCAGCAGGCCAAGGGCAACCTGGCCCTGTCCGGCGACGGCAAGGCCACGGTCAACGTCAAACTGGCCGACGGCAGCACCTACAGCGAGCCGGGCACGCTGGACTTCTCCTCGACCACGGTCGACCCGGCCACCGGCGCGGTGTCGCTGCGCGCGGTGCTGCCGAACCCGCAGAAGATCCTGCTGCCGGGCGCCTTCGTCAGCTTCCAGGCCAACCTGGGCGAGCGCAACAACGCCTACCTGGTGCCGCAGCAGGCCCTGCTGCGTGACACCAACGGCGGCTATGTGATGGTGGTGGGTGCCGACGGCAAGGTCGTCCGCAAGAACGTAAAGACCGACGGCGCGCAGAACGGCAACTGGCTGGTCAGCGAGGGCCTGGCCGCGGGTGACAAGGTAGTCGTCGCCGGCGTGCAGAAGGTCAAGGAAGGCGCGCCGGCCACGGCCAAGCCGTGGACCCCGGGCCAGGACGCCAACGGCAAGCCTGCCGCCGGCGGTGCTGCTGCGGGCGCGCCGGCCGCAGCCCCGACCGACGCCAAGGCACCGGCCAAGGCTGACCAGGCCGACAAGGCCGAGCCGGCCGCCACCGAATCGAACAAGCAGTAACGGGACCTTCCGTCATGCCTAAATTTTTCATCGAACATCCAGTCTTCGCCTGGGTGGTGGCGATCCTGATCTCGCTCAGCGGCGTGATCGCGATCCTCAACCTCGGCGTGGAGTCCTACCCCAACATCGCCCCGCCGCAGGTGACCGTCTCGGCCACCTACCCGGGTGCAAGTGCGGATACCACCGAGAAATCGGTCACCCAGGTGATCGAGCAGCAGCTGACCGGCATCGATCACCTGCTCTACTTCAGCTCCTCATCGGCCTCCAACGGCCGCGCCTCGATCACCCTGACCTTCGAGACCGGTACCGATCCGGACATCGCCCAGGTGCAGGTGCAGAACAAGGTCTCGCTGGCCACGCCGCGACTGCCTTCGGAAGTCACCCAGCAGGGTGTGGTGGTGGCCAAGGCCAACGCCGGCTTCCTGATGGTGGTGGCGCTGCAGTCCGATACGCCGACGATCAACCGTGACGCACTGAACGACATCGTCGGTTCGCGCGTGCTCGACCAGGTCTCGCGCATCCCCGGCGTCGGCAGCACCCAGCAGTTCGGTTCCGAGTACGCCATGAACATCTGGCTCAACCCGGAAAAGATGCAGGGCTATGGCCTGTCGGCCAGCCAGGTGCTGGCGGCGGTACGCGCGCAGAACGTGCAGTTCGCCGCCGGCGCACTGGGCTCCGACCCGTCGCCGGAAGGCCAGCACTTCACCGCCACGGTGTCGGCCGAAGGCCGCTTCAGCTCGCCGCAGGAGTTCGAGAACATCATCCTGCGCGCCAATGCCGATGGCTCGCGCGTGCTGTTGAAGGACATCGCCCGCGTCGCCTTCGGTGCCAACAACTACGGCTTTGATACCCAGTACAACGGCAAGCCCACCGGTGCCTTCGCCATCCAGCTGCTGCCGGGCGCCAACGCCCTGAACGTGGCCGAGGCAGTGCGCGGCAAGATGGACGAGCTGCAGCCCAGCTTCCCCGCCGGCGTCACCTGGTTCTCGCCGTACGACAGCACCACCTTCGTCAAGATCTCGATCCAGGAAGTGGTCAAGACCCTGTTCGAAGCGGTGTTGCTGGTGTTCCTGGTGATGCTGATCTTCCTGCAGAACTTCCGCGCCACCCTGATCCCGACCCTGGTCATCCCGGTGGCCCTGCTGGGTACGTTCCTGGGCATGTGGATGATCGGCTTCACGATCAACCAGCTGACCCTGTTTGCGATGGTGCTGGCGATCGGCATCGTGGTCGATGACGCGATCGTGGTGATCGAGAACGTCGAACGCATCATGACCGAGGAAGGCCTGGCGCCGAAGCCGGCCACGCAGAAGGCGATGACCCAGATCACCGGCGCGGTGGTGGCCATCACCGTCGTGCTGGCGGCGGTGTTCATCCCCTCGGCCCTGCAGGGCGGTGCGGCCGGTGAGATCTACAAGCAGTTCGCCCTGACCATCGCCATCTCGATGGCGTTCTCGGCGTTCCTGGCGCTGGGCTTCACCCCGGCGCTGTGCGCCACATTCCTCAAGCCGACGCACAACGACAACCCGAACATCGTCTACCGCACCTTCAACAAGTACTACGACAAGATCAGCCACACCTACGTGGGCCACATCACCTCGGCGGTGCGCCATGCACCACGCTGGATGATCCTGTTCGTGGTGCTGACCGCGCTGTGCGGTTTCCTGTTCACCCGCATGCCGGGCAGCTTCCTGCCTGAGGAAGACCAGGGCTATGCACTGGCGATCGTGCAGTTGCCGCCGGGCTCGACCAAGAGCCAGACCAACGAAGCGTTCGCGCAGATGCGCGGCATCCTGGAAAAGCAGGATGGCTACGAAGGCATGCTGCAGGTGGCCGGCTTCAGCTTCGTCGGCTCCGGCGAGAACGTGGGCATGGGCTTCATCCGCCTGAAGCCGTGGGAAGAGCGCAAGTTCACTGCTCCGGAATTCATCCAGAACATGAACGGCGCGTTCTACGGCATCAAGGAAGCGCAGATCTTCGTGGTCAACCTGCCGACCGTGCAGGGCCTTGGCCAGTTCGGTGGCTTCGACATGTGGCTGCAGGACCGCAGCGGTGCCGGTTACGAGCAGCTGACCCAGGCCCGCAACATCCTGCTCGGCCAGGCCGCGCAGAAGCCGGACCACTTGGTGGGCGTGCGCCCGAACGGCCTGGAAAACGCCCCACAGCTGCAGCTGCACGTGGACCGCGTGCAGGCGCAGTCGATGGGCATGTCGGTGTCGGACGTGTACAGCACCATCCAGCTGATGCTGGCCCCGGTGTACGTCAACGACTTCTTCTACGAAGGCCGCATCAAGCGCGTGACCATGCAGGCTGATGGTCCGTACCGCACTGGCCAGGAATCGCTGAAGAGCTTCTACAGCCCGTCCAGCCTGACCACCAATGCCGATGGCACCAACGCGATGATTCCGTTGAGCACGGTGGTCAAGTCCGAATGGGTCTCGGCACCGCCGTCGCTGAGCCGCTACAACGGCTACTCGGCGATCAACATCGTCGGCTCGCAGGCACCAGGCACCAGCTCGGGTGAAGCGATGCAGACCATGGAAGGCATCGTCAACGACGACCTGCCGGCCGGCTTCGGCTACGACTGGTCCGGCCTGTCCTACCAGGAAATCCTGGCAGGCAACGCCGCGACGCTGCTGCTGGTGCTGTCCATCGTGGTGGTGTTCCTGTGCCTGGCCGCGCTGTATGAAAGCTGGTCTATCCCGGTGGCGGTGCTGCTGGTGGTACCACTTGGCGTGCTGGGCGCACTCGCCCTGTCGATGATGCGTGGCCTGCCGAACGATCTGTTCTTCAAGATCGGCCTGATCACGGTGATCGGCCTGGCCGCGAAGAACGCGATCCTGATCGTGGAGTTCGCGGTGGAGCAGCGTGCGGCGGGCAAGACCCTGCGCGATGCCACCATCGAAGCGGCGCGCCTGCGATTCCGCCCGATCCTGATGACGTCCTTCGCGTTCATCATGGGCGTCATCCCGATGGCGATCTCCACCGGTGCTGGCGCCAACTCGCGTCACGCCATCGGTACCGGCGTGATCGGCGGCATGCTGTTCGCCACCCTGCTCGGCCTGCTGATGATCCCGGTGTTCTTCGTGGTCGTGCGCCGCATGCTCGGCGACAAGCTGGATGAACCGTCCAAGGAATTCCTCGGCCGCCAGCGTGATGCGGAAAGCGCCCACCGCCCGGATCGTTGATCCGACGGTGAGGTGAAACGCAAAAGGCCCCGGAGCGATCCGGGGCCTTTTTCTTTGCTGCTCTTCTGTAGAGCCGAGCCCATGCCCGGCCGTTCATGGCGGAGCGGGATTCGTCAACTGCGAGTGTCGCCTCTGACAGCCATGTGTGCCGATGGATCTCCAGATTGGGCGATGGATATCGTGATCGCCCTCGGCTTCTGGGCCATACGCGTCATCATCTGGCGCCATCAATCAGCAATTCCCATATCGCGCAATCCGTCACAACCTCCACCGGAACAGCGCTTTAACCAAAGGTCTCTACCACAGGAACATCAGGGGAGGTTCCCATGCGTAATTCGCTTGTCCCACGAGCTGTACAACTCCTTGCGCTGCTGGGGCTGAGCGCGTTTCTCTCACCGTTGGCACATGCCGCAGGCGTGCTGGTCTGTGACAACTGCACGGATCCCCGTGCGCTCGCGCTCACATCCGGCACCGGTCCCACCATCGTCGCAGATTTCAGCCAGCGCAGGCTTCATGGCTACGAGGTTGAGTACGACCGAGAGCTGCGCAGGTACCGGGCGGTCCGGATACCCGTGCCGGATCCGATTGTCGCGTCGTTCAACCGCATCATGGGGATGCTTGACCGGCGTGGCATCCGCACCGGTCAGAGGGGAGTGCAGTTCGAAATCCACCCTGACGACCCAGGCGCGGCCAATGGCATCGTCTTTCCCGATGAATTCAAGGGCCATAACGCACACGATATCGCCCAGATGGCGACCGCTCGGTTCCGACTTGAATCACAGATCGGTGAAGCGTTCACCGGTGCTACCACCAACTCCACCATCTGGAACAGCATGGCGACGTTTCTCTCTTCCATTGGCCTGAGCTTCGTCAGTAAGGCGCTTGGCATCGACGGAGCGATATACGTCATCACGTGGCGGGACGGTTCCAAGACAACTCTCCTCGTCCGCGCCGACTCCGTTAACGAAGCCAGATATGTGCAAGGCGGAAGCAAGGATGCACAGGGCAACCGCATCCCCGACGGCGCCGCCAGCAATCCGGATACTGCACAGGGCTTTGCTGGTGTCTATCAGTTCAACGACAAGGAGGCGATGCAACGCTGGATCGATACCGCACGCCTTTACGGTGTGACGGTCATCGAAGGCAGCGGCATTGCAGGCCAACTGGATTGTCGCTGGGACGGGCGGACATTGACCTGCGCAGGCAGGTGATCGGGTCGATCCGGGGCCTTTTTCTTTGCTGCCTGGTCGCTGCCAACCTTCGTTGGCACTCTCCGATTGGTGCCAACCAAGGTTTGCATCTGCCGAGCCTCAGCGCAGCAGCGCGATCATGGAGCAGGCAGCAACGATCACCAATGCAACCCATTGCATGGGCACGAAGAAGAAGTGATGGGGTGCGGCCTCCCCCTTCAGCCGCGGCGCACGGTTGAGCCACAGGCCCAGCAGCACGTTCACTGCCGCACCGATGCCACCACCCAGCAGCACCTGCTGCAGCGGGATGTTGCCCTTGGCGCCGTCGTGCGGGAAGAAGTACGCCAGCAAGAGGATGCCTGCGATCGGCGTGACCAGCGTCATGAAGCCCCAGCCGCGGTAGATCATGCGGTATCTCCAGAAAAACGATCCGCATTGGAGCAGCATGCATCCTGGCAGGCAAGAGGCGGGCACGCCATCTGGACACAACGCCATCCACGCATGGCGTGGACCTACTGGCCGCGCCGCCATTGCAGCGGCGCGGCACGGGACAATCAACGCAGTCCGGTTTCGTTGCGGGCAATCACCAGGCGCTGGATTTCAGAGGTGCCTTCGTAGATCTCGGTGATCTTGGCATCACGGAAGTAGCGCTCCAGCGGCATCTCCTTGGAGTAGCCCATGCCGCCATGGATCTGTACGGCCTGGTGGGTGATCCACATTGCCGCTTCCGAAGCGGTCAGCTTGGCGATGGCCGCCTCGTTGCTGAAGCGCTTGCCCTCGCCCTTCACCCATGCTGCACGCAGGGTCAGCAGCAGCGCCGCATCCAGCTTGCACTTCATGTCGGCAATCTTCGCCTGGGTCATCTGGAAGGTACCGATGGCCGCACCGAAGGCCTTGCGGTCCTTCACGTACTCCAGGGTCGCCTCATAGGCGGCACGGGCGATGCCGATCGCCTGCGAGGCAATGCCGATGCGGCCGGCGTCGAGTACGCCCATGGCGATCTTGAAGCCCTCGCCTTCCTGACCCAGCACGTCTTCGGGCTGCGCCACGTAATCGTTGAACTCGATCTCGCAGGTGGCCGAGGCACGGATGCCCAGCTTCGGTTCGGTCTTGCCGCGGCCGAAACCGGCCTTGTCGGTGTCGATCATGAACGCGGTGATGCCACGCGCGCCCTTGTCCGGCTCGCTCATCGCGAACAGCACGATGTACTTGGCCACCGGGCCGGAAGTGATCCAGCTCTTCTTGCCATTGATGACATAGCTGCCGTCGGCCTGCTTGACCGCGCGGCAACGCATGGCTGTGGCGTCCGAGCCCGACTGCGGCTCGGTCAGCGCGAATGCACCGATGGCCTCGCCTTCGGCGATGGCGCGCACGTACTTCTGCTTCTGCGCTTCGCTGCCATGGGTCAGGATGCCGTTGCAGAACAGCGAATTGTTGACCGACATGATGGTCGAATGCGCAGCATCACCGGCGGCGACCTCCACCATCGCCAGCACGTACGCGATCGGGTCCATGCCCGCGCCACCGTATTCGGTCGGCACTTCGATGCCCATCAGGCCGTTCTCGCCCAGCAGGCGGATGTTGTCCAGCGGGAACTCGCCGGTACGGTCATGGTGCTCCGCACTCGGGGCGATCTTTTCCTGCGCGATCCGGCGCGCAACGTCCTGCAGCATCAACTGCTCTTCGGTAAAGCTGAAATCCACAACACCCTCCCGGGAAAATGGTTCGCCGATTGTACCGGGGGCGGGGCATTGGCGGCTGACTCGGCCCTGGCGGCGGCTTGACCGGGCAGCCCCCGTCAGCGAATATATCTCTATATCGCGATAGGTAGATGTTTATGGATCTGGAAGACTGGTCGACCCGCCTGAAGGTGTTCGCCGATGCTACCCGTGTGCGCCTGCTGGCGCTGCTGGAGCAGGAAGAGCTGACCGTGGCCGAGCTTTCGGCCATCACCCGGTTGGCGCAGCCGCGGGTATCGACTCATCTGGCGCGCCTGAAGGAAGCCGGCCTTGTGCGCGACCGCCGTGCGGGCGTGTCGGCCTACTACCGCTTCGACGAAGCCCAGCTGGACCCGGCGCAGCGTGCATTGTGGCATGCCCTGAGCAACGGAAGCGACGACCCGTTGCTGCGCCAGGATGCTGAACGCGTAGCGGCGGTGCTCGCCCACCGCGCTGCCGACCAGAACTGGGCCGACAGCGTGGCCGGCGACATGGAGCGCCACTACTCCCCGGGCCGCACCTGGGAAGCGCTGGCGCGCACCGCGCTGCCATTGCTGGAAACCGGCGACGTGCTGGATATCGCCTCCGGCGACGGTGTGCTGGCCGAACTGGTCGCCCCGCACGCCCGGCGTTATGTCTGCATCGACACCAGCGCGCGCGTGGTGGCCGCCGCCAGCGAACGCCTGCGCCGCCTGCCGAACGTGGAAGTCCGCGAGGGCGACATGCATGCCCTGCCTTTCAAGGACCGCAGCTTCGACCTTGTGGTGCTGATGCACGCCCTGACCTACGCCAGCAAGCCGGCGCAGGCGGTCACCGAAGCCGCGCGCGTGTTGCGCCCGGGCGGTCGCCTGCTGCTGTGCAGCCTGGCCCGCCACGAGCACAAGGCCGCGGTCGATGCCTATGGCCACGTCAATCTCGGCTTCAGCGACAAGGAGCTGAAGAAGTTCGTCGACAAGGCCGGCCTGCAGGTCTCCAACCTGGAAACGGTCACCCGCGAAAAGCGCCCGCCGCATTTCGAAGTGATCTCGCTGATCGCCAACAAACCCTGAGGTCGACATGCCCGCCTTGCCCTGGTTGCACCCGCAACGCGTGGAATCACTGCTCGCTGCCCTGCGTGATCGGATCCTGATCATCGACGGCGCGATGGGCACGATGATCCAGCGCCACGGCCTGCAGGAAGAGGACTACCGGGGCGAGCGCTTCGCCGGCGGTTACGACCACGCCCATGGCCCCGGCTGCGACCACGGCGGCCCCCCGGAAGGCCACGACCTGAAAGGCAACAACGACCTGTTGCTGCTGACCCGGCCGGAGGTCATCGCCGGCATCCATACCGCCTACCTGGAAGCGGGCGCGGACCTGGTGGAAACCAACACCTTCAACGCCACCTCGGTCAGCCAGGCCGACTACCACCTCGAACACCTGGTGTACGAGCTGAACAAGGCCGGGGCCGCCGTCGCCCGTGCCTGCTGTGATGCGGTGGCGGCCACCACACCGGACAAGCCGCGCTTCGTCATCGGCGTGCTCGGCCCGACCAGCCGCACCGCCTCGATCAGCCCGGACGTCAACGATCCCGGCTTCCGCAACACCAGTTTCGATGAGCTGCGCGGCACCTACCGCGAAGCCATCGATGGCCTGATCGATGGTGGCGCCGACACGATCATGGTCGAGACCATCTTCGATACGCTCAACGCCAAGGCTGCGCTGTACGCCATCGAGGAGGCTTTCGATGCACGTGGCGCGCGGCTGCCGATCATGATTTCCGGCACCATCACCGATGCTTCCGGGCGCACCCTGTCCGGACAGACCGCCGAGGCGTTCCAGGCGTCACTCGCGCATGCACGACCGTTATCGATCGGCCTGAACTGCGCACTCGGCGCCGATGCCATGCGTCCGCACGTGGAAACCCTGTCGCAGGTGTCGGACTGCTACGTCAGTGCCCACCCCAACGCCGGCCTGCCCAATGCCTTCGGCGAGTACGACGAAACACCCGAGGAAATGGCCGCCACCCTGCGTGGCTTTGCCGAAGATGGCCTGCTCAACCTGGTCGGCGGCTGCTGTGGCTCCACCCCGGACCACATCCGCGCGATCGCACTGGCGGTGGCCGGGCTGCCGCCGCGCGCCCTGCCTGCCGCCCAGGTGCGGGCGGCATGAACACCTCCGCCCCCTCCCGCACGTCCCCCTGTTGCCGCTGAGTTGCCGCCGATCATGACGCCTGTCCGCCCTACCCGCCTGTCCGGCCTGGAACCACTGGTCATCACCCCGGATCTGCTGTTCGTCAATGTCGGCGAACGCACCAACGTCACCGGCAGCGCGCAGTTCCGCAAGCTGATCAAGGAAGGTCGTTACGAAGAAGCGGTGGACGTGGCCCGGCAGCAGGTGGCCAGCGGCGCACAGATCCTGGACGTCAACATGGACGAGGGCCTGATTGATTCGGAAGCGGCGATGACCCGCTACCTCAACCTGATCATGTCCGAGCCGGACATCGCCCGCATCCCGGTAATGGTCGATTCCTCCAAGTGGAGCGTGATCGAAGCCGGCCTGAAGTGCCTGCAGGGCAAGAGCGTGGTCAATTCGATCTCGCTGAAGGAAGGCGAGGAGCTGTTCCGCGAGCACGCGCGCAAAGTGCTGCGCTACGGTGCGGCCGCAGTGGTGATGGCCTTCGATGAGAGCGGGCAGGCCGACACCTGCGCGCGCAAGGTTGAAATCTGCACCCGCGCCTATCGCCTGCTGGTCGATGAAATCGGCTTCCCGCCACAGGACATCATCTTCGACCCGAACATCTTCGCCGTCGCCACCGGCATTGAAGAGCATGACAACTACGCGGTCGACTTCATCGAAGCCACCCGCATCATCAAGCAGACGCTGCCGCACTGCCATGTGTCCGGCGGCGTGTCCAACGTTTCGTTCTCGTTCCGCGGCAACGAAACCGTGCGCCAGGCGATCCACTCGGTGTTCCTGTACCACGCGATCGCCGCCGGCATGGACATGGGCATCGTCAACGCCGGCGCCATGCCGATCTACGACGAGCTGGAGCCGGAACTGCGCGAGCGCGTGGAGGACGTGATCCTCAACCGCCGCCGTGATGCCACCGAGCGCCTGCTTGAAATCGCCGAGCGCTACAAGGGCAGCAAGGGCGCGGCGAAGACCGAAGACCTGGCCTGGCGCGAGAAGCCGGTGGACGCACGGTTGGCGCATGCGCTGGTGCATGGTCTGGATGCCTGGGTCGACGCCGATACCGAAGAAGCCCGGCAACGTTCCAGCCGCCCGCTGGACGTCATTGAAGGCCCGCTGATGGCCGGCATGAACGTGGTCGGCGACCTGTTCGGTGCCGGCAAGATGTTCCTGCCGCAGGTGGTGAAATCGGCACGTGTGATGAAGAAGGCGGTGGCCTACCTGCTGCCCTACATCGAAGCCGAAAAGGCCCGCAGCGGCGACACCGCCAAGAGCAACGGCAAGATCATCATGGCTACGGTGAAAGGCGATGTGCACGACATCGGCAAGAACATCGTCGGCGTGGTGCTGGCCTGCAACAACTTCGAGGTGATCGATCTGGGCGTGATGGTGCCGGCGCAGAAGATCCTCGATGCCGCCCGCGAGCACCAGGCCGACATCATCGGCCTGTCCGGCCTGATCACGCCGTCGCTGGAAGAAATGAGCCATGTCGCCCGTGAAATGCAGCGGCAGGGCTTCGATCTGCCACTGATGATCGGCGGCGCGACCACCTCGCGTGCGCACACCGCGTTGAAGATCGACCCGCACTACAAAGCGCCGACGGTCTGGGTGAAGGACGCCTCGCGCGCCGTGGGCGTGGCGCAGTCGCTGATCTCGCGCGAGCTGCGCGATGCGTTCGTCGCCGCCAACGAGGCGGACTACGCCGAGATCCGCACCCGCCACCGCAACCGCGGTGACGCCAAGCGCCTGGTATCGCTGGAGCATGCACGCGGCCAGAAGTTCCAGTGCGACTGGCAGGCGTACACACCACCGGCACCGAAGCAGCCGGGCCTGCATGTATTCGATGATTACCCGCTGGCCGAACTGGTGCCCTACATCGACTGGACACCCTTCTTCCAGGCCTGGGAGCTGGCCGGCAAGTATCCGGCCATCCTCACCGATGAAATCGTCGGTACCCAGGCCAGCGAGCTGTACCGGGACGCGCGCGCGATGCTGGACCGCATCGTCAGCGGGAAGTGGCTGCGGGCCAGGGCCGTGTTCGGCCTGTGGCCTGCCAACAGCATCGGCGACGACGTACGCGTGCAGCATCCCGATGGCGAGGCCACCCTGCACTTCCTGCGGCAACAGGTGGACAAGCCGGCCGAACGCCCGGATTTCTGCCTCGCCGATTTCATCGCCCCGGCCGACAGCTGCAAGCAGGACTGGATCGGCGCCTTCGCAGTCACCGCAGGCATCGGTATCGACGCGCACGTGGCCCGTTTCGAGGCCGACCATGACGACTACAACGCGATCCTGCTGAAAGCCCTCGCCGACCGCTTTGCCGAAGCCCTGGCCGAACGCCTGCACCAGCGCGTACGCACCGGATTCTGGGGCTACGACCACGCCGAAACGCTCGACAACGAAGCGCTGATCGACGAAAAGTACCGCGGCATCCGCCCCGCGCCCGGTTACCCTGCCTGTCCCGAGCACAGCGAAAAACGCCGATTGTTCGACCTGCTGGGCGCTGAAACCAACGCCGGCATGCAGCTGACCGAAAGTTTCGCGATGCTGCCGACCGCGGCGGTATCGGGCTACTACTTCAGCCACCCGCAGAGCCAGTATTTCGTGGTCGGCCGCCTCGGTCGCGAGCAGGTCACCGACTACGCACGCCGCAAGGGCGTCGATCGCGCCCAAGCCGAACGCTGGCTGGCCTCCAACCTGGATTACGATCCGGAATGACACCGCGCGGCAACGGTCCAGCGACCGACTTCCATGCTGCACCAACACGCACCACGGGAGCCGGCGCCAACGCGGATCCCGCTACCGGCAACTGATCGCACGAGGCTTGATCAGGGCGCGATGATCGGTTCAGGCGCCTGCAGACGCTGCAACTGAGCCCGGAAATCAGGCAACAGCAGGCGATTGCTGTATCCGCTGAGATGGTCGCCATCGAAGAACAGGGGCTTGCCGCCGTCGGTCGGCAGGCACCGCTCGCCCGGGCACAGCAACGGCATCGGATCCCAGATGGTTGCCCCAGGCAGACCTGCAGCCACCTGCTGCAGGCCTGCCATTACCGGCGCGCGCAACTGCTCGATCTCGCTGCGCGCCACCGTCATGCCGTTGGCGCAGATCGGATTGTGCCGGTTGAACACATCCGAGCAGCGGTACGGTGGCGCCGCCAGCACCGGCTTGGGCGCTTCGAGCACAATGCGCACGCCACGTTCGGCCAGCGGGGTGAGTTGCTCGATCCAGTGCGCGACCTCGGCCTTGCGGCCCGCGCTGGCCGTCTCGCCCAGATGCTCGGCACGCACCTGCGCAACATCGAACAACGCATACTGCTCGGACAGGCGTGGCAGGCGCAGGCCTGCCAGCAGCACCACATCTCCCGGCCGGGCGCGTGCCTGGATGTCGTCCAGCACGTTGCGCGCATAGGCTTGGCAGGCCGGATTGGGGCCCTGCCAGGCACGCAGCCCGACCAGCGCGCAGCCACCACTGCTGTACAGCCGAATGGTCGCGCCATCGAGCACGGCAAGACGCTGCAGCATCTCGTGGTAGGCCAGCGCATGCGAGTCACCGGCAACGAACAGCTGACGAGAGGAACCGGCGCGTCCGGGACACTCCCCACGCTCATAGAGGCGAGCCTGCCCACCCAGCACCGGCACGTTGCTCACCCGCACGCGGCACTCCGGCATCTCCTTCTTCAGCCCCTTTGCGTAGGGATACCAATCCAGCGGTGCGCGGCTGACCACACTGAGCGAGGTGTACTGCTGGGTCTTGACCAGCGCCGACTGCAACCCTGCACCCAGCACCAGCCCCCCCAGCCCGGCCGCGACCCAGCGCGCGTTGCTGATTCGCCAGCGCGCACCATGCCGCATCGGTTGCTCGACCCAGCGCCACGACAGCCAGGACAGCAGCGCAACGCACAGCAGTGCGGCAGCGCCGGTAGCCATGGTTTCCAGACCTACCGTCCAGCGGAACAGAACGAAGACCGGCCAGTGCCAGAGGTACAGCGAATAGGACAGGCGCCCGACCGTCACCATCGGCGTGGCCGACAACGCGCGCCCGACCCAGCCCCGCGGCGAGCGCTGCAGCAGACCCAGCAGGCCCAGCGTGCCCAGCACCGGCCACAGTCCGTCGATCCACGGCGAATGACCCGGCCGCGCGAACCATAACCCGTAGCCCAGCGCCCCCACGCTCAGCAGCAACAAAGGCGAGCGCCAGCTCAGCCCGCGCGGCGAGACGGCTGGCGGCGTGAACCGGCCACTCAAAGACAACAACTGGAACAGCAGCACGCCAGCGCCAAGCTGCCAGAACCGCGTGGTGGTGAGGTAGAACGCATCCACCTCATGGCCGCCCTGCCCCGCGCGGAACACCGCGTATCCCAGCGATGCCGCTGTCGCTGCGACAAACAGGCCCACCGACAGCCAGCGTCCGCGCCGGCCTTTGGCCCAGGCCAGGAACAGCAGGGGGAACAGCAGGTAGAACTGCTCTTCGACACCCAGCGACCAGGTATGCGTGTATGGATTGAACTCGCTGCGCGGTGAGAAGTAATCGTTGCCGGTACTGGCCAATACCCAGTTGCTCAGCCCGAAGAAGGCCAGTCGGCCCGTCTTGTCACTGGTCTCGCTGAGCCAGGACTCAGGGATCAGCAACGCGCTGAACATCGCTGTCACCAGCAGGCATACCACCAGCGCCGGAGCGATGCGTCGCATACGGCGCGCATAGAAGCGCGCCAGCCCAGCCCAGCCCCCGATGGCCGGCAGGCGATCCACCGAGGCGCTGACCACAAAACCGGAGATGACGAAGAACACGTCCACGCCGGTAAAGCCGCCCGGCAGCCAGCTCGCCTTGAGGTGATAGAGAATGACCGCCAGCACTGCGATCGCACGCAGGCCATCAATATGCGGGACATACCCGGGACTGCGTTCCTGCATGGCCTTGTTCCTGACATGCAACGAGCGCCCGAAGGCGCCCAATGCGTTCAACATGATGCGGCGCTGGCTTACCAGACCAGGTCGTCGGGTACCTGGTACTGCGGGTCGGCGTAAGGATCTTCCTCGGCCGGTGCATTCGGGTCGACCTTCAACGCCACCGAAGCGGCGAACACCGCTTCAGACTGGGCCAGGACTTCAGCTGTCACCAGCAGGTAGCGACCGTTGAGCTGGACCACGCCCAGTTCACCGGCATTAAGTGCCTTGAGCTGCTCGGCGGTGACGTAGATACGCTTGATCTTGCCGCCGTACGGGAAGTGGCGCGCGATATCGGCCGCTTCAGCATTCAGGCTCTTGTCCTTCAGCAGTTCTTCCAGCTTCACCTTGGCCTCGCGGCGCTGGCGGGCTTCTTCCTGCTTCAGGCGCTCGGTCTCGATGCGCTCTTCCTTTTCGCGCTGGGCACGGATCGCGTAAGCCTTGGCCAGATCCATTTCCTCGGCGGTACGCGGCTTGCGCGGCCCTTGCCCGTGGCCCTGGCCACGCTGCTGGCCAGGCTTGCCCGGCCCGCCATTGCCATGCGCCCGCCGCTCGCCGGGTTTGTGTTCGCCCTTGCCAGCGTGCTGCGGCTTTCCATTGCCAGCGCCACCCTTGCCCTGCGGGCGGCCATCGCGGCGGGGGCCATCATTCTTGCGCTCGGGCTTGGGCGCGGGCTTGAAGCCCAGGCCCATCAGCTGGTCGCGGAGGGTATCGCTCATAGGATATGGATCAGTAGTGCGGCGGCGGCGGTTCGCTCGCCGGATCAGAAGAATTCAATGCATTGCGGACCTTGCCCAGGTCTTCCAGCAGCACGCGCAGGATGCCGGCATTGCGGCTGCCCTCCATGCGCGCGTCTGCAAGTGCATCGCTCAGTTCGGCCAGCGCGTGTTCCTGGAAGGACACGCGCATCTCCAGCTCGACCAGGCGCGCTTCCAGCGCCTGCTCGCGTTCGGTCGGTACTTCAGACATGCAGCGAACGTCCCCGGCCAATGCCGTAATACGCGAGGCCGGCGGCCTCGACTTCAGCCGGCTCGTACAGATTGCGGCCGTCGAACACCACCGCATCCTTCAGCCGCTCGCGCAGCATCTGGAAATCGGGGCTGCGGAACTGCTTCCACTCGGTCACCACGACCAGTGCATCGGCGCCCTGCAGCGCATCGTCGGCGCTGTCACAGAACACCAGATCATCGCGCTCGCCGAAGATCCGCCGCGATTCATGCATCGCCTCCGGATCGTAGGCGCGCACTGTCGCACCGCCTTCCCACAACTGGGCCAGCAGGCGGCGGCTGGATGCCTCGCGCATGTCGTCGGTGTTCGGCTTGAACGCCAGGCCCCACACGGCGAACGTCCTGCCGCGCACACCTTCGTCTTCGCCCTTGTCGTAGTGGCGCTGGATCAGGGCAAACAGGTGCCCCTTCTGCGATTCATTGACCGCCTCCACCGCGTTCAGCAGCTTCGGCTCCAGGCCGGCCTGCTGCGCGGTGCGCGCCAGTGCCTGCACGTCCTTGGGAAAACACGAACCGCCGTAACCGGCACCCGGATAGATGAAGTGCCAGCCAATACGCGGATCCGAACCGATGCCCTGGCGGACCTGCTCGACGTCGGCGCCCACGCGCTCGGCGATGTTGGCGATTTCATTCATGAACGAAATCTTGGTTGCCAGCATTGCATTGGCGGCGTACTTGGTCAGCTCGGCCGAACGCACGTCCATCTCCACCACGCGATCGTGGTTGCGATTGAACGGTGCGTACAGGCGACGCATCACGGCGACCGACTCGGCGCTGGTCGCACCGATGATGATGCGGTCAGGCCGCATGCAGTCGGCAACGGCGTCGCCTTCCTTCAGGAATTCGGGGTTGGACACCACGTCGAAGGCGATATCCGCCCCACGCGCCGCCAGCTCCCCGGCAATGGCCGCACGCACCTTGTCGGCGGTGCCTACCGGCACCGTCGACTTGTTGACCACCACGGTCGGCACCGAAATGTACCGACCGATGGTGCGGGCCACGGCCAGCACGTACTGCAGATCGGCGCTGCCATCCTCGTCCGGCGGCGTGCCCACGGCGATGAACACCACCTGGCCGTGGCCGATGGCGGTCGCCGCGTCGGTGGTGAACACCAACCGCGACGCGGCGTGGTTGGCCTTCACCATCGGCTCCAGGCCGGGCTCGTAGATCGGGATGATGCCTTGGTTGAGGCCATCCACCTTGGCCTGGTCGATATCGACGCAGACCACCTGGTGGCCAACGTCGGCCAGGCAGGTGCCGGTCACCAGACCTACGTAGCCGGTACCAAAAATCGCAACGCGCATATCCGTGCTGACTCCGTGTTGGCTTACGGCAGAACGCCCAGAAGCTCGACGTCGAAGGTCAGGGTGGAATTCGGACCGATCGGACCACCCGGGGTGCCGTTCTCGCCGTATGCCAGTTCACCCGGGATCCAGAAGCGGTACTTCGAGCCGACCGGCATCAGGGCCACGCCCTCGGTCCAGCCCTTGATGACCTGGTCCAGACCGAATTCGGCCGGGCCACGCCCTGCTGAACTGTCGAACACCGTGCCGTTGAGCAGCTTGCCCTCGTAGTTCACGCGCACCTTGCTGGTCGGCAGCGGACGTTCGCCACTGCCCGGACGGATCACCTGGTACTGCAGGCCCGACGGGGTGGTCACCACGCCCGGCTGGGTCTTGTTCTTGGCCAGGAACGCGTTGCCTTCCTGACGGTTGGTCTGTGCTGCCTGTGCGGCCTTGGCCTGCATCTCGGCCTGCTTGGCACCCATGAACGACTGGATGGTGGCGGTCGCGTCGGCTTCGGTCATCTTCGGCTGGCCCTTGCTCAGGCCAGTGTTGATCGCGTCAAACAGCGAGGCGGTATCGATATCGTCCTTCAGCTGTGCCAGCGACGGACCCACCGAATAGGCGCCGATCATCTGCGCGACCTTGACCCGGTCGACCTTCGCCGGCTGCGAGCCCGGCGCGACGCCCGGCACCTGCTGGCCGCTGCGGGCCATCACCACCTGGCGCAGGGCGGCATCGGTCGCTTTGGCCTGTTCCTGGGTGATCTGCGGCTGCAGGCCTTCGAAGGAACGCTCCACGGCAGTGCGCAGCGCGGCTGCATCGATTTCATCGGCGATCGGCGCGAACGACTTGGCCACGTCCAGACCAATGGCGTAGCCGAGCTTCTGCTTGGGGGAATTCAAGGGTGCGGTCTCCTTGGCGGCCGAAGGAGCGGCCGGTTGTTGCGACAGGGCGACACCCGTGGTGCCCATCGCCAGAATCAGAACCGACGCCGCGGCGCCGCGCATTCCCATTTTCATTCGCTGCATTCCTGGAAGTGACTGGACGCCGACGTCGGCGCGAAAACACGTATTGTCGCACGCATGCCGTCGATGTCGAGGCATCCGTGCCGGCATTCAATGTGCGGCCGGTGCCGCCAGCGCCTTGTCGATGGCCGCTTTCAGCTGCGGATCATCCGGGGTGACCTTGCTGGCGAACTGGGCAATGACCGTGCCATCGCGTCCGACCAGATACTTGTGGAAATTCCAGGCCGGCGCCACGCCGGTGGCGGCGGTCAAGCGCTGATACAGCGGCGTGGCCTGTGCGCCGGTCACGTGCACCTTTTCGAACATCGGGAACTTCACACCATAGGTAAGCGTGCAGAAATCCTGGATCTGCTTTTCATCACCCGGCTCCTGCCCCTTGAAATCGTTGGACGGGAAGCCGAGCACGGCAAACCCCTTGCCGGCGTACTGCTTCTGCAGCGCTTCCAGACCCTCGTACTGCGGCGTATAGCCGCACTTGCTTGCCGTATTGACCACCAGCAGCACCTGCCCGTGGTAACGCTGCTGCAGGTTGACCTGCTGCTTGCCCGCCAGCGGCCGGTACGACAGATCCAGCAGATCGGCGGCCGAAGCGGCGGCCGACGTGGCCAGGCCTGCGGCCAGCAGGGTCAACAGGGACAGGCCGCGAAGGCGGCGCGAGGAGGCAGTCGACAAAGGCATGGGAGACGGTCCGCGGTAGCCATTCCAGGGGTCCGGCCGTGACCGGCCGGGAATCGGCCGAACTATAGCACCGGGGTCTGCACGTCTCCGGAGCGCATACGTTGTCGCGCTTTGCGCGGCGTGGCGGGAGCAGTCTGCCGCGCGTCCCAGCCCGCTGCTGATGACATAGCATGGACATGGCTGAATGGGAGGCCGACTGAAAACCCGCGTCGCAGTTTCTCTTTTTCGATGCATATCAAACGGTTGAACGAATATTGCGGTGCCGTGACCACCCCTGCCATCAGTTGGGTGGGGGCAGGACTTGCACACAGGCGTGCCGGTGTTATAGTTGCATACAACACCAGTCACCTGAGACAGGGGGAACCATGAACAGCCGGATGCGTCGCAGCCTTGCCGCCCCCGCGGTCACCGCGGTATCAACCCTGTTCGTGCTGGTCTGGCTGGCCATGCCGGCACCGCCGGCCGCGTCCTCCCCCGTCCTCTCCGAAGACAGTACGCAGGACGCAGCAGCACCCACGGCAGGGAATGCCGCTCCCTCCCCCTCCCCCCCGCGTCGGCTGCACAGCTCCCTGTCCATGCCGTATTTCTCGTTCGCACAGCCGCTGACCCCACGGAGCTGAATATGAGCGACATCCAGTGGAGCGACGGCGCTCCCATCTACCGCCAGCTGAAGGAACGCGTGATCGCCATGATGCTTGACGGAATCCTCAAGCCGGGCGATGCCCTTCCTTCGGTGCGCCAGGTGGCCGCCGATTACCAGCTCAACCCCATCACCGTTTCGCGCGCCTACCAGGAGCTGGCCGACGAAGGCCTGGTCGAGAAGCGCCGCGGGCTGGGCATGTTCATGACCGAACAGGCGGCCACGCAGCTGCGCAGCAGCGAGCGCGAACGCTTCCTCAATGAAGAATGGCCGGCCGTACTGGAACGCATCCAGCGACTGGGCCTGAGTCTCGACGAATTGTTGCCCCAGGGGAAATTCTGATGAATGCCAGTCCCACTACCGCTGTGCCAAGCGACGCTGTCATTACCGCCCGTGGCCTTCGCAAGGCTTACAAGAACACGCTCGCGCTCGACAACGCCACCTTCTCCATTCCGGCAGGCCGCATCATCGGCCTGATCGGCCCCAATGGTGCCGGCAAGACCACCGCGCTGAAGGCGGTACTCGGCCTGACCTCGGTGGAAGGCGAACTGAGCGTGCTCGGCCGTGACCCGCGCGTGCACCGCGACGATCTGATGAACGACATCTGCTTCATCGCCGATGTCGCCGTGCTGCCCCGCTGGCTGAAGGTGCGTGAGGCGATCGACTTCGTCGCCGGGGTGCACCCCCGCTTCGATCGCGCCCGCTGCGAACGCTTCCTGGCCAACACCAAGCTGCAGCCCAAGCAGCGCGTGCGTGAACTGTCCAAGGGCATGATCGTGCAGCTGCACCTGGCCCTGGTGATGGCCATCGACGCCAAGGTGCTGGTGCTGGACGAACCCACGCTCGGCCTGGACATCCTGTACCGCAAGGAGTTCTACCAGCGCCTGCTGGAAGACTACTTCGACGAGCAGAAGACGATCATCGTCACCACCCACCAGGTGGAAGAGATCGAGCATATCCTCACCGACGTGATGTTCATCCGCGATGGTCGCATCGTCCTCAATGCGGAAATGGACGAGGTCGGCGAGCGCTATACCGAACTGCTGGTCGGTGCCGACCAGCTTGAAACCGCCCGCGCACTGAAGCCCATCGACGAGCGCAGCCAGGCCTTCGGCAAGACCGTCCTGCTGTTCGATGGGGTGCCACGCAGCCAGCTGGCCAGCCTGGGTGAAACCCGCAACGCCGGCCTTGCCGATCTGTTCGTCGCTGTCATGAAGGGGACCTACGCATGAATGCCGTCAACCATCCTGTCAGCCCTGCAGGCACCCTTCGCTGGCTGCTCAAGCGCGAGTACTGGGAAAACCGCGGTGGCTTCCTGTATGCCCCGGTGATCGCAGGCATCGTCTCGCTGCTGATGAGCAGCATCGGCATCGGCCTGGGCCTGTTCGCCCTGCACCGTGCCGCGCGCGACGGCGGCCTGCACATTGATGGCGAGGACGTGAACATCAACGGCCTGGATCTGGGCCTGCTGACCCGCCAGATCAGCGCCAAGGACATGGCTGACCTGGGCAATGGCCTGGACCTGACCCTCATCCTCAGCTCGACCTGGCCCTTCCTGGTACTGGCGTTCGTGGTGTTCTTCTACTGCCTGGGCGCGCTGTACGACGACCGCCGCGACCGCAGCATCCTGTTCTGGAAGTCGCTGCCGCTGTCCGATACCCAGACCGTACTGTCCAAAGTGCTCAGCGCGCTGATCGTGGCCCCGCTGGTTGCCACCCTGGCCGCCATCGTCACCATGTTCGGCTTCCTGCTGATCATCAGCCTGGTCGCGCTGACCCATGGCGGCAGCCCCACCACCCTGATCTGGGGCCCGGCCAGCCCGCTGACCCTTGCCGCCGGCCTGCTCGCCGCCATCCCGGTCTACGCGCTGTGGGCACTGCCTACCGCCGGCTGGCTGCTGCTCTGCTCGGCCTGGGCCAAGAGCAAGCCGTTCCTGTGGGCGGTGATGCTGCCGCTGTTCGCCGGCATCATCGTCAGCACCACCAAGCTGATGCACCTGTTCGACCTGAGCACCGGCTGGTTCTGGCAGCACATCGTCGGCCGCCTGCTGCTGGGCACCGTTCCCGGCGTGGACCTGCTGTACCGCCTGGGCGCCAGCAACGAACACAAGAGTCTGGATTCCATCGTTTCGCTGATGGCCCCTGCCCAGCAGCTGAAGTCGCTGGCAATGCCCGACCTGTGGATCGGCGCGGCCTTCGGCGCGGCCTTCATCTTCATCGCCATCCGCCTGCGCAAGCGCGCTGGCGAAATCTGATCTCCAACCTGGAGGCACCACCCATGCGTTCCTTGATTGCCTGTACTGCACTGTTGCTGTTGCCGCTGTCGGCGCTGGCCGCCGATGCGCCGAACTGCAAGTTCTCCGCGCCGCGCACGTTGAAGATCGACGCGGCCGGTGCTAAAGCGGTGGTGTTCGAGATCAACCAGCATGACCTGAAAGTGGTCGCCAGCGCCGGTGGCGGCCAGCTCGAAGGCCGTGCCTGCGCGTCCAACAAGGACTGGCTGGACCAGCTGGTGCTGGACCAGCGCCGCGTAGGCGACAAGCTGGTGGTGAGCCTGCGCCGCGACAGCCGCGACACGCTGTCGATGGGTAACAGCTACGCCTGGCTGGACATCCGTGGCAGCGTGCCGGACAACCTGCCGCTGCAGTTCAAGATCGGCTCGGGCGATGGCAGCATCGAGAACGCGCAGTCGCTGAGCATGGACGTCGGCTCCGGTGATGGCATCGCCCGCGGCACCCGCGGCAGCGTGCATGCCGCCGTGGGTTCGGGCGACCTGGACGTCGATGGCGCCGCATCGTTCAACCTGCTCTCGCTGGGCTCGGGCGACGTCAACGCCCGCAACATCGGCGGTGATGCCAGCGTCGGCACGGTCGGTTCCGGTGACCTGAAGGTGACCGACGTGCGTGGCAACGCGCGGCTGGATACCGTCGGCTCGGGCGACATCGGCTTCAAGCAGGTGCAGGGCAACGTCGAGGTCGGCGTGGTCGGCTCCGGCAACCTCGATATCGAGCAGGTCGGCGGCAATGTCCGCGTGCGCAGCCATGGCTCGGGCGACATCGATGTCGACGGCGTGCGCGGCAACCTCACCGTCGAGCGCAGTGGCAGCGGCGATGTACAGCATCGCAACGTGTCCGGCACCATCACCCTGCCGCGCGGCAAGTAACGTCCAACCATCCCATCCGAGGGGAATGCCATGAACCTGCTGCGCCTGCTGCCTGCTGCCCTGCTGTGCCTGCCACTGATCGCCTGTGGCGACACCTCCAGCCCCGACAAGACCGCCGGCAAGGCGGTGGCCGACACCGCCGGTGGCGTCGGCCAGACCGTCAAGGAGGCGATGGATGACGCCCGCAGGGAAATCGCCGACGGCAACATCAAGATCTCGGCCGACAACCAGCCACGCGCGGAGATCACTCCGCAGGGACAGCTGCTGATCGGTGGCAAGCCGGTGGCGCTGGACGATGGCCAACGTCGCCAGCTGCTGGATTACCGCGGCCACGTGGTGGCGGTGGCGATGGACGGCATGGATGTCGGCCTGGCAGGTGCCAAGCTCGGCGCCAACGCTGCCGGTGAAGCACTGAAGGGCATCTTCAGCGGTGACAGCGAAGGCATTGAGAAACGGATCAACGCCGAGGCCGCCAAGATCGAGGCGCAGGCCAAGCGCATCTGCGACCGCATGCCGGCCATGCTGGCCAGCCAGCAGGCCCTGGCTGCCTCGCTGCCGGCGTTCAAGCCCTATGCCACGATGGACCAGAGCGATGTGGACGACTGCGGCAAGGACACCGTCGTCAACCGCTGACCCCTGTGACAGATCAGCGCACCCGGCCGGCCGCGCACCTGCGTTGCCGGCCGCAGCGCCCCGGCGGGCTTACAATGGCAGCCCCGGATGCACTTCATCGAACCGCCATGAAAAAGCTGTTTCTGCTGCTGGCCGCCCTGCTCTGCCTGGGCCTGGTCGGCTGTGACCAGGACTACCGCAACCACCGCGCCGAGCGTGGCAAACCCAAGATTTCCGTCAGCGAGAGCATCGTGACCGTTCGCCGCCAGCCGGCACCGAACATCATCATCCTGCCCGACGGGCAGATGAAGATCGACGAGATCCTGATCCCGCTCAACGCCGAACAGAAGCAGATGCTGCAGACGATGTTCGGCAAGCTGCAGGTACTGCGCCAGAACACGCTGGTGGCCGCACCGGCCGACCCCGACATGCAGCCGGTGAAGATCGTGCCGCCAGAGGGCATGCAGGTGATTCCGCCGGACCTGGTGCAGACCATTCCCGAGTTCAAGGATTACACCGAGACCTTCGGCAACATCGTCGCCGACCGTCGCTGAAACGAACAACGCCGCCCTCCCGGGCGGCGTTCTTCCTTCTCGCCTGTGGTGGCTGCGGACCTCGGCCCGCACACCGCTCGATCAGCCGCCGGCACCACCGCCACCGGCCTGGATGCCGCCGGCCGTCAACGCGGCCGGATCCAGCAGGCGGCGCAGCTCGGCTTCGGCCAGGCCGCTGTCTTCCAGCGCCACGTCCAGCACCGGGCGCTGTTCCTTGTAGGCGCGCTTGGCGATCGCTGCGGCCTTCTCGTAACCGATGATCGGGTTCAGCGCGGTCACCAGGATCGGATTGCGCGCCAGCGCCTCGGCCACACGGTCCTCGCGCACCTTCAGGCCGGCAATGGCGCTGTCGGCCAGCAGGGTCGACACATTGGCCAGCAGGCCGATGCCATCGAGCAGGTTCACCGCGATCAGCGGCAGCGTCACGTTGAGCTGGAAGTTGCCGGTCTGGCCGGCCACGGTGATCGCCGTGTGGTGGCCGATCACCTGCGCGCAGGCCATCACCGTCGCCTCCGGGATCACCGGATTGACCTTGCCCGGCATGATCGAGGACCCCGGCTGCAGTGCCGGCAGTTCGATCTCGCCCAGGCCCGCCAGCGGGCCGGCGTTCATCCAGCGCAGGTCGTTGGCGATCTTGATCAGGGCCACCGCCAGCGCATTGAGCTGGCCCGACAGTTCCACCGCATCGTCCTGCGCGGCCAGGCCTTCGAACTTGTTCTCGGCGCTGTCGAACTTGAAGCCGGTCTGCTGCTTCAGCGCCTTGGCAACCTGCGCACCAAAGCGCGGGTCGGCATTGATGCCGGTGCCGATGGCGGTACCACCCAGCGGCAGGCGGCGCACGCGCTTGAGGCTGTCTTCGATGCGCTCCTGGGCCGAGGCCAGCTGCGCCGACCATGCACCGAATTCCTGCTCGAAGGTCAGCGGCATCGCATCCATCAGATGGGTGCGGCCGGTCTTGACCACCTTGCGCAGGCTGCGGCCCTTCCTGTCCAGCGTCCTGCGCAGGTGCACCAGTGCCGGCAGCAGCTGCTCATGGGTGGCCAGCACGGCCGACACGCGCAGCGCGGTTGGAATCACGTCGTTGGAGCTCTGCCCCTGGTTGACGTGATCGTTCGGGTGCACGGTGGTCTTGCCGGCCTTGCCGGCGCGATTGGCCAGGGTGGCGATGACCTCGTTGGCATTCATGTTCGAGGACGTACCCGAGCCGGTCTGGTAGACGTCGATCGGGAACTGCGCGTCCCACGTGCCGTCTGCCACTTCAGCCGCGGCAGACTGGATGGCCTTGGCCACGGTCTTCGGCAGATGACCCAGCTCGGCATTGACGCCGGCGGCAGCGCCCTTGACCAGGCCCAGCGCACGGATGAAACCGCGCGGCATGCGCTGGCCCGACACCGGGAAATTCTGTACAGCGCGCTGGGTCTGCGCGCCCCACAGGGCGTCGGCAGGCACCTGCAGCTCGCCCATGCTGTCGTGCTCGATCCGGAACCCCTTGGAGGCACTCTTGCTTGCAGCTTTGCTCATTGCATCAACTCCGCACTACTTCAGTTGGGGAAAGGAAAGCGGCGGCTGGCAGGGTGTCGCTTCCCGGGCTGGCGGCTACGACAACGATACTCCCTTGTCCGCAGCGTGGGATGGCGAGGACCGGCCAGATCGTTTCATCCGCAGGACCGATTGAACGGGTAGCGCCGGGTAGCGCCGGGCCGCGCCCGGCGCGCGCGCAGCGCGGCCCCCCCTTCGCCGGGAATGGCCCGGCGCTACCGAGCATGCGAAGGCCACGCATCGTAGAATATCGGCCCCGCCGCTCGTCCCAGCCCTGCCGACATGTCCGAATCCCCCCTGCTCGCCCTGTCCCCGCTCGATGGCCGCTATGCCGGCAAGGTCGACGCCCTGCGCCCGATCTTCTCCGAGTACGGCCTGATCAAGGCCCGTGTCACGGTCGAAGTGGAGTGGCTGCTGGCCCTGGCCGCCGAGCCGGGCATCGTCGAGCTGACCGCGTTCTCCGACGCTGCCATCGCCCGCCTGCGTGCACTGGCCAGCGGCTTCAGCCCAGCCCAGGCCGCGCGCGTGAAGGAGATCGAGCGCACCACCAACCATGACGTCAAGGCGGTGGAGTACTTCATCAAGGAACAGCTGAAGGACGATGCCGAGCTGGCGCCGGCGCTGGAGTTCGTGCATTTCGCCTGCACCAGCGAAGACATCAACAACCTCAGCTACGGCCTGATGCTGGAACAGGCCCGTCGCGAGGTGCTGCTGCCGACCCTGGACGGCATCGCCACTGCACTGCGCACGCTGGCCCACGCCCAGGCCGGCCAGCCGATGCTGTCGCGCACCCACGGCCAGACCGCCTCGCCGACCACGCTGGGCAAGGAGCTGGCCAACGTGGTCGCCCGCCTGGAGCGCCAGCGCCGGCAGATCGCCGCGGTGGAACTGACCGGCAAGATCAACGGCGCCGTCGGCAACTACAACGCGCACATCGCCAGCTACCCGGATGTGGACTGGCCGGCCTTCGCCGAGCGCTTCGTGACCGGGCTGGGCCTGGTGTTCAACCCGTACACCACCCAGATCGAGCCGCACGACAACATCGCCGAGATCGGTGATGCCGCCCGCCGCGCCAACATCATCCTGATCGACCTGGCCCGTGACATCTGGGGCTACGTCTCACTGGGCTATTTCAAGCAGCGCCTGAAGGAAGGCGAAGTCGGTTCGTCGACGATGCCACACAAGGTCAACCCGATCGATTTCGAGAACGCCGAAGGCAACTTCGGCATCGCCAACGCGCTGTTCGAGCATTTCAGCGCGAAGCTGCCGATCAGCCGCTGGCAGCGTGACCTGACCGATTCGACCGTGCTGCGCGCGCTGGGCACCGCGTTCGGTCACAGCCAGGTGGCGCTGGATTCGCTGGCCAAGGGCCTGGGCAAGCTGGAAGTGAACCCGCAGCGCCTGGACGCCGATCTGGATGCGGCGTGGGAAGTGCTGGCCGAAGCCGTGCAGACGGTGATGCGCCGCCATGGGCTGCCGAACCCGTACGAGCAGCTGAAGGCGCTCACCCGTGGCCAGGGCATCACGGCCGAGTCGATGCGCACCTTCGTGCAGGGGCTGGAGCTGCCGGCCGATGCCAAGCAGCGTCTGCTGGAGATGACCCCGGGCAGCTACACCGGCCTGGCCGAGTCGCTGGCGAAGAAGATTTAAGGGTTTTCCTTGCGGCGGCGGCCGCGGGCGCTGCCTGCGGCAGGCAACAGCAACGTCAAAAGCAACGTCAAAAGCGGCTCTGGGTTTTTGCCGTGTTTGGCGGGGCGGGCTGGGTTCGCGGGACACGCCGTAAACCCGTCCCTGGGGGCTCGATGGCGCCATCCATGGCGCCAACGGTCCCGCGAACCCAACCCGCCCCACCTCTGACAGATTCCCGGTGACGGATCGAAGAGCGTTGGGTTGTCGGGACGGAATTGAGAGAGGGACGCGGCTTCGCCGCGTCCCTCTTTGTTTATGGCGCAGGCAGGGCGAAGCAAGCGCAGCGCGCGACCCGCTGTTGCCTTTGATTTTCTTCTTCCATTCCGTGGCGGACCCCGCAGGAAACTGTCAGGGGCCGGGCGGGTGGGCCATGCAGGGGCGTTGGCGCCATGGATGGCGCCATCGAGCTTACAGGGACGTACTTGCAGCGTCCCCTGCATGGCCCACCCGCCCGGCCAAGCTCGGCTTTTGCTTGTGAGCCTGACCGCCACGAGGGGCTCCGCCGTTGGCCGGACACCCCGCGACAAACCAGCACACGTGCGCAATCCCATCGAACGTCGGACAATGGAGCCCTTGGCGGCCCGCCACGCCGCCCCTCCCGCTTTCCGCTGCAAGGAACTCCCCCATGGCCGCCCGCAAGTCCTCCTCTCCCCTGATCGAAGTCACCGCCCGCCGCGGCCAGCCGCTGGGCATGGCACCGGCCACCTTCCTGCGTGACTTCTGGCAGAAACGCCCGCTGCTGATCCGCAATGCCTTCCCGGATTTCCAGACCCCGGTACAGCCGGAAGACCTGGCCGGCCTGGCCTGCGAAGAGGGCGTGCTGGCCCGCCTGATCGAGCACGACAAGGCCCAGGACAGCTGGCGCGTGCGCAGCGGCCCGTTCCAGGAAGAGATCTTCCCCGCCCTGCCCGACCACGACTGGACCCTGCTGGTGCAGGACGTGGACAAATGGGACAAGGATGTGCGCGCCCTGATCGAACACTTCAGCTTCCTGCCGCGCTGGCGCATGGACGATGTGATGATCAGCTTCGCCGCTACCGGGGGCTCGGTCGGTGCCCATGTCGACCAGTACGACGTGTTCCTGCTGCAGGCCCACGGCCACCGCCGCTGGCAGATCGATGCCAGTGAATCGATCAAGGGCAAGCGCCCGCCGCTGGGCTTCCGCCCCGACGTGGAACTGAAGCTGCTGGAAGTGTTCAAGCCGACCCATGACTGGGTGCTGGCGCCGGGCGACATGCTGTACCTGCCGCCGAACGTGCCGCATCACGGCGTTGCCGAAGACCCGTGCCTGACGTTCTCGTTCGGCATGCGCGCACCGTCTTCGGCCGAGCTGATCAGTGACTACCTGGACACGTTGATCGCCGACGCCGACGAGAACATCCGCTACCAGGACGCCGACCTGAAGGCGCCGGCCGACCCGAACGAAATCGACACCGTGGCGATGGCGCGGGTGATCACCGCGCTCAACGCCATCCGCATGAACGATCCGGACAAGCTGGGTGACTGGTTCGGCCGCTTCATCACCACCTACCGCGCCGCCGGCGAGGTGATGGCCCACCAGGCCGCGCCGCCGCAGGAAGAAGTGCTGGAGGCCCTGCAGTCGGGCCTGCTGCTGCAGCGCCACCCGTGGGCGCGCCTGGCCTGGCGCCGGGCCAAGCGCGGTGCCAGCCTGTATGTCAGTGGCCAGGACTTCGCCCTGCCGGTCAAGGACGCGCAGCGCCTGGCAGGTGCCGAGCAGCTCGACGCCGCCGCCTACCGCGGCCTGTCCGACAAGGGCCGTGCGGTGGTCCAGCAGTTGCTGGTCGGCGGCGTGTTCCAGCTGATCGATCCGAACGAGGTGTACGCCGACGAGGAGGAAGAGGTGCTGGGTGAAGTGATCGAGGGCCACGAGCAGGTCGAGGTGATCGAGGCTGACTCGATGTCCGATGACGTCCATCTGGTGACCGTGCACGACGACGGCATTGAAGTGATCGTCAACTTCGATGACCACGACGAGGACGACAGCGACGCTGACCGCGGCTGAGCCATGAGCCCGCTGCGGGTCCAGCAGGTCCGTCACGCCGAGGCCCACGTCGCCATCCACGACGTGCGCCAGCGGGTGTTCGTGCAGGAACAGGGCATCGACGCCGCCCTCGAACGCGATGCCCTGGACCCGGTCTGTGCCCACGTGCTGGCACTGGATGCCGACGGGCAGCCGGTCGGCACCGGGCGGCTGGCGCCGGATGGCCGCATCGGCCGCATGGCGGTGCTGGCGGCGTATCGCGGCCACGGCATTGGCGAGGCCCTGCTTGAGGCACTGGTGCAGGCCGGGCGCGAGCTCGGCCTGGCCGAGCTGCACCTGCATGCGCAGCTGCCGGCACGCGACTTCTACGCCCGCCAGGGGTTCCTTCCTGATGGCCCCGAATTCGAAGAAGCCGGCATCGGCCACCAGCAGATGCGGCGCCGGCTGCAGGCCGTTTCCGCCATCGACAGCCGCGCCGAAGCGGTGGCGATCACCACGGCGATCATCCATCGCGCCCGCCGCCGGTTGTGGCTGCACAGCCGGCAGCTGGACCCCGGCCTGCTGGACGCGCCACCGGTACAGGCAGCCCTGCGCCGCTTCGTCACCGCCCGTCACGACAAGCAGCTGCGGGTGATCGTGCATGACGCCGCAGCCATCGCCAGCGCCGGTGCGCCGCTGCTGGCGCTGTTCCAGCGCCTTCCCAGTGTGATCCAGTTCCGCGAGGTCGCCGATCCGATCGATCGCGCCCTGGCCTCGGCCTGCCTGCTCAACGATGCAGGCGACTTCTACTTTCGTCTCATCGGCCATCGCCTCGACGGCGAATCGGCAATCGCGCTGCCGGCACGTTCGCAGCCGTTCGAGCAGCAATTGCAGCGTGTCTGGGACCGTTCGCGCGAATGCAGCGAACTGCGCGCACTCGGCATCTGACTGCGACCGGTGCGCTCAACCTGTCTGGGACCGACACCGGGGGACGCCCGATGCCCTCGTCGCTGCCCCTTCGTGTCCGGATGGGGGTACAATTTGGCCGTTTGAACGCGCCCGTGCATGGCTATTCATCTTCGTGCCGGGTCCTTCTGAAGCCATACCCCACAAAGCGAATCAGCACCCTCCATCGTGGACAATCAACTGAAGCAGTTTGCGCAATCTTCGCAACTCGCCGGCGGCAACGCCTCCTATGTCGAGGACCTGTACGAGCAGTACCTGGTCTCCCCGGATAGTGTCGATCCCAAATGGAAAACCTACTTCGACGGCTTCAAGGGCCGCGAAGCGGGCGACATTCCGCACTCGGCCGTCATTTCCCACATTGCGGACGCGGCCAAGGATGCGCTGAAAGCAGGCACCGGCACCGGTGCAGGCGATGAGCGCGAGCGCAATGTCGGTCGTCTGATCACCGCCTACCGTTCGCGTGGTCATCTGGACGCCCGCCTGGACCCGCTGGGCCTGGCCGCGCCGGTCAACACCCCGGACCTCGGCCTGCCCTTCCACAACCTGTCCGATACTGACCTCAACAGCGAGTTCAGCACCGGCGGCGTGGGTGGCCAGCCGCGCATGAAGCTGCGTGACCTGCTGGCGCGCCTGAAGGCGACCTACACCGGTTCGATCGGTGCGGAGTTCATGCACATCTCCGAGGTCGAGCAGCGCCAGTGGATCTACAAGAAGCTGGAACTGGCCGGTGGCAACTACCAGCTGGACGCTGACACCCAGCGCCGCACGCTGGAGCGCCTGACCGCCGCCGAAGGCCTCGAGCGCTACCTGCACACCAAGTACGTCGGCCAGAAGCGCTTCTCGCTGGAAGGCGGCGACTCGCTGATCCCGATGATGGACACCATCATCCGCAGCGCCGGCAAGGATGGCGTCAAGGACGTGGTGATCGGCATGGCCCACCGCGGCCGCCTGAACGTGCTGGTCAACACCCTCGGCAAGAACCCGCGCAAGCTGTTCGACGAATTCGAAGGCAAGTTCGAGCACGACGAGCACGCCTCGGCCGGCGATGTGAAGTACCACATGGGCTTCTCCGCCGACGTGGCCACCGAGGGTGGCCCGGTGCATCTGGCCCTGGCGTTCAACCCGTCGCACCTGGAAATCGCCGACCCGGTGGTTGCCGGCTCGGTGCGTTCGCGCCAGGAACGCCGCAAGGACACCGCACGCAAGCAGGTGATGCCGATCCTGATCCACGGCGACGCGGCCTTCTCCGGCCAGGGCGTGGTCATGGAGCTGTTCCAGATGTCGCAGGCCCGCGGCTTCGCCGTTGGCGGCACCGTGCACATCGTGGTCAACAACCAGGTCGGCTTCACCACCTCCAATCCGCAGGACACGCGCTCCACGCGCTATGCCACCGACGTGGCGAAGATGATTGCCGCCCCGGTGCTGCACGTGAACGGCGATGATCCGGAAGCGGTGGTGTTCGCCGCGCAGCTGGCGTTCGAGTTCCGCCAGAAGTTCGCCAAGGACGTGGTCATCGACCTGATGTGCTACCGCCGTTGGGGCCACAACGAGGCCGACGAGCCGGCGATCACCCAGCCGCTGATGTACCAGGTGATCCGCAAGCACGCCACCACCCGCGAGATGTACGCCGAGCAGCTGGAAAAGGCAGGCGTGATCGCCGCCGGCGCCGGCAAGGCGATGGTCGATGCGTACCGCGAGAAGCTCGATGCCGGTGAAGTGACCACCGAGCTGGCCAAGGTCGAAAAGACCCCGCCGACCAGCCCGCTGTTCGTTGATTGGCCCAAGCTGCTGGAAGGCAAGCTGTCCGATCCGGTGTCGACGAAGGTCGACAAGGACAAGCTGGTCGCGCTGGCCAAGCTGATCAACACCGTGCCCGAAGAAGTGCAGCTGCACTCGCGCGTGTCCAAGGTGTACGACGACCGCCGCAAGATGGCTGCCGGCGAGATCCCGGGCGACTGGGGCTTTGCCGAGAACCTGGCCTACGCCACCCTGCTGGACGAAGGCAGTGCGCTGCGCCTGGTCGGCCAGGACGTCGGCCGCGGCACGTTCACCCACCGCCACGCGATCCTGCACGACCAGAAAACCGACAACTACTACCTGCCGCTGCGGCAGCTGGTGGATTCGCCGGAGAAGGCCACCGTCATCGATTCGCTGCTCAGCGAAGAAGCAGTGATGGCCTACGAGTACGGTTTCTCGACCACCGATCCGAACACCCTGTGCATCTGGGAAGGCCAGTTCGGCGATTTCGCCAACGGCGCCCAGGTGGTGATCGATCAGTTCATCGCCGCCGGCGAAGCAAAGTGGGGCCGCATCTCCGGCCTGACCCTGCTGCTGCCGCATGGCTATGAAGGTCAGGGCCCGGAACACAGCTCGGCGCGCCTGGAGCGCTTCCTGCAGCTGTGCGCGCTGGAGAACATGCTGGTGGTGGTGCCGTCGACCCCGGCGCAGGCCTTCCACATGCTGCGTCGCCAGCAGCACCTGACCACCCGCAAGCCGCTGGTGGTGATGTCGCCCAAGTCGCTGCTGCGCCACAAGCTGGCCGTGTCGACCCTGGACGAGCTGGCCAATGGCGAGTTCCAGCACCTGATCGGCGATGCCAATGCAGATGCCAGGAAGGTCACGCGCGTGGTGCTGTGCTCGGGCAAGGTCTACTACGACCTGCTGGAAGACCAGACCAAGCGTGGCCAGGACGACGTGGCGATCATCCGCGTGGAGCAGCTGTATCCGTTCCCGCGTGCGCTGCTGGCTGCCGAACTGAAGAAGTACGGCAAGGCCACCGACGTGGTGTGGACGCAGGAAGAACCGCAGAACCAGGGCGCGTGGTACCAGATCCGCCACCACCTGCAGTTCTGCCTGGCCGATGGCCAGAGCCTGCACTACGCCGGTCGCGCACGTTCGGCTTCGCCGGCTGCCGGTCACATGGCTGACCACGTCCGCGAACAGCAGCAGCTGGTCGCCGATGCACTGGTCAACCCGTTCAACGACTCGTTCGCTGAATAACTCTCCCCCTATTTAGAAGACAAACCAGGAAGCTCCCGCATGGCCACCGAAGTCAAAGCCCCGGTACTGCCCGAATCCGTCGCCGACGGCACCATCGCCACCTGGCACAAGAAGGTGGGCGACGCCGTCAAGCGCGACGAAAACCTGCTTGACCTGGAAACCGACAAGGTCGTCCTGGAAGTGCCGTCGCCGGTCGATGGCGTGATCAAGGAAATCAAGTTCAAGGAAGGCGACACCGTCACTTCCAGCCAGGTCGTGGCGATCATCGAAGAAGGCGCCGTGGCTGCTGCACCGGCCCCGGCTGCCGAAGAGAAGAAGGCTGAGGCCGCTCCGGCCGCTGCTGCTCCGGCCGCCGCCGCTGCCCCGGCCCCGGCTGCCAAGTCGGCTGCCGACGCGCTGCCGCCGGGCGCCCGCTTCACCGCCATCACCGAAGGCGTGAACCCGGCCGACGTCGACGGCACCGGCCGTCGCGGCGCCGTCACCAAGGAAGACATCGTCAACTTCGCCCGCAACGGCGGCGCCGGCAAGGCCGGTGGCGCACGTCCGGAAGAACGCGTGCCGATGACCCGCATCCGCAAGCGCATCGCCGAGCGCCTGATGGAGTCGAAGAACTCCACCGCCATGCTGACCACCTTCAACGAAGTCGACCTGTCCAAGGTGTCGGCGGCGCGCAAGGAACTGCAGGACGAGTTCGTCAAGGCACACGGCATCAAGCTCGGCTTCATGAGCTTCTTCGTGAAGGCCGCCGCCAACGCGCTGCAGCGCTTCCCGCTGGTCAATGCCTCCATCGACGGCGACGACATCATCTACCACGGCTACTCGGACATCTCGATCGCCGTGTCGACCGAGAAGGGCCTGGTCACGCCGGTGCTGCGCAACGTCGAGCGCATGTCGTTCGCCGACATCGAAAAGACCATCGCCGACTACGCCAAGAAGGCCCGTGACGGCAAGCTGAGCCTGGAAGAACTGCAGGGCGGCACCTTCACCGTGACCAACGGCGGCACCTTCGGTTCGCTGCTGTCGACCCCGATCATCAACCCGCCACAGAGCGCCATCCTGGGCATGCACGCCATCAAGGAGCGCCCGATCGCCCAGAACGGCCAGGTCGTGATCGCGCCGATGATGTACCTGGCGCTGTCCTACGATCACCGCATCATCGACGGCAAGGACTCGGTGCAGTTCCTGGTGGACATCAAGAACCAGCTGGAAAACCCGGGCCGCATGCTGTTCGGCCTGTAAGAGACCTCCCGCCCCTCCGCGCCTGCGCGGAGGGGTTCTGGTAATGCAACAAGGACTATTTCAATGGCTGAACAATTCGACGTCGTCGTCATCGGTGCCGGCCCGGCCGGTTACCACGCTGCCATCCGCGCGGCCCAGCTTGGCCTGAAGACCGCCTGCATCGACGCAGCGCTGGGCAAGGACGGCAAGCCGGCCCTGGGTGGCACCTGCCTGCGCGTGGGCTGCATCCCGTCCAAGGCGCTGCTGGATTCCTCGCGCCAGTTCTGGAACATGGGCCACATCTTTGGCGACCACGGCATCAGCTTCAAGGATGCCAAGATGGACGTCGAAGCGATGGTTGGCCGCAAGGACAAGATCGTCAAGCAGTTCACCGGCGGCATCGCCATGCTGTTCAAGGCCAACAAGGTCGCCGCCTATTACGGCTTCGGCGAACTGCAGCCGGGCAACGTGGTCAAGGTCACCCAGCATGACGGCTCGGTCGTCGAGCTGAAGGGCACCAACGTCATCATCGCCGCCGGTTCGGATTCGATCGAACTGCCGTTCGCCAGGTTCGACGGCGAAACCATCGTCGACAACGTCGGCGGCCTGGACTTCACCGAAGTGCCGGCGCGCCTGGCCGTGATCGGCGCCGGTGTGATCGGCCTGGAACTGGGCAGCGTGTGGAAGCGCCTGGGTTCGGAAGTGACCATCCTGGAAGCGCTGCCGGACTTCCTGGCTGCGGCCGATACCGAAGTGGCCAAGACCGCCGCCAAGGAATTCAAGAAGCAGGGCCTGGACATCCGCCTGGGCGCCAAGGTCTCCAAGGCCGAAGTGACCGGCAAGGGCAAGAAGAAGGAAGTCGCCCTGACCTACACCGACGCCGAAGGCGAGAAGTCGCTGGTCGTGGACAAGCTGCTGGTGGCCGTCGGCCGTCGCGCCGCCACCAAGGGCCTGCTGGCCGAAGGTACCGGCGTCAAGATCAACGAGCGTGGCCAGATCGAAGTCGACGCGCACTGCCACACCGGCGTCAATGGCGTCTGGGCGGTCGGTGACTGCGTGCGCGGCCCGATGCTGGCGCACAAGGGCTTCGAGGAAGGCATCGCGGTTGCCGAACTGATCGCCGGCCTGCCGGGCCACGTCAACTTCGACACCATTCCGTGGGTCATCTACACCGAGCCGGAGCTGGCCTGGGTCGGCAAGACCGAGCAGCAGCTGAAGGCCGAAGGCATCCCGTACAAGGCCGGCAGCTTCCCGTTCGCCGCCAACGGCCGTGCCGTGGCGATGATCGAGCCGGCAGGCTTCGTGAAGGTTCTGGCCCACGCCGAAACCGATCGCATCCTGGGCATGCACCTGGTGGGCGCCAACGTGTCCGAGCTGGTGCACGAAGGCGTGCTGACCATGGAGTTCAGCGGTTCGGCCGACGACCTGGCGCGGATCTGCCACGCCCACCCGTCGCTGTCGGAAGTGGTGCACGACGCGGCGATGGCCGTGAGCAAGCGCGCGATCCACAAGGCGAACTGAGCCATCGGGTAGTGCCGGCCACTGGCCAGCGTTGCTGGATACGAAAAACCCCGCCTCGGCGGGGTTTTTTGTTGGCCGCTTGACCGCCCGCCTGCAACCCGGCCCAATGCAACCGGCCAGGGAATGCTGTGGCCGCCGCCGATTTCCATGGAGTCGTACGATCATGCACCTGTCCCGCTTCTGCCGCCTGCCGATGCTGCTCGGCTTCGCCTTGGCCGGGTGCAATGCCACCCCACCCAGAACCGACTACCGCGCAGCCGAGGTGCAGCCGGTCGAAGTGATGCCGCAACGCGATGGCGACGTGCTGATCCGCTACCACGTGCCTGCCGAGACGCTCTTCCACTCACCCGGCGCGGATGTGCGCACGGCCAGCGATGGCAACCTGGAAGTATCCCTGCGGCGCTGTGGGATCAAGCAGCCCTGCACGGTGACCCATCCGGCGGCAGCCACCGCCGGCTCGCCGCTGCAGGTTGAATTCGTAGTGCGCCCGCGTGGCCGCATCATCATGGTCTACCGCGATCTGCGCGAACAGGTGTTCCCGGCACCGCCGGCCGCCGCGGCACCCTCATCCTGAAGCCGCCGCCGTACCGGCAGATGGCGGATCAACGCTGCATCGGCCGCGGCGCCGGCTTGGCGGCAGCCCTCTTCGGCGGATCGTCACAGATGCGGTGCTGGACGACCGTTTCCCCGGCCTTCCACTCCTTCACCACCCGGCAGGATTGCTTGGGCGCATCCTCTGCAGTCACCGCGGTGGCGGCCAAAGCAGGATCATGCCCGCGCTCCAGGTAGACCGACTGCGGTTCCTTGCCGAACGCGGGCGCCGCCACCAGCAGCGCCACCATCACAATGACGGGCGGCCTCATGCGGTCACCGGGCCGCCGCCCAGCAGGCGTGCCGGCAGCATGAACAGCGCGCGCAGGAAGGCGAACAGTGCCGAGAAGGTGATGCCGAGCAGGCGGAACGGCAGGCTCAGCAGCCACACGAACGGCCAGGCGACCAGCGCCAGGATCGCCAACGGCCAGCACAGCACGAACAGCAGGCACCAGACACCAAGCGCAAACAAGGTCTTCATCAGAGGCTCCCTCGGCGGCACCCCGCCGCCTGCAACCACGTTGCTACCCCGCCCTGTCGCCCGCAAACGGTTTGCGACGAAACCCGGTTGCGGGGCGATGAAACCTGCCGCTGGGGAGCAGATCCGCCGGGCATGGCCCGGCGCTACCGCAATGCCGTCGGCGCTATTCGAACGAACCGACCGAGTCGTGGGCCAGGTTGTCGAAACGGGTGTATTCGCCGAAGAACTTCAGCTTGCACGAGCCGGTGGGGCCACCGCGGTGCTTGCCGATGATGATCTCGGCCAGGCCCTTGTCCGGCGAATTTTCCTTGTTGTAGTAATCGTCGCGGTAGATGAAGACGATCATGTCCGCATCCTGCTCGATTGCGCCCGATTCGCGAAGGTCGGCCATCACCGGGCGCTTGTCGGTACGTGTTTCCAGCGAGCGGTTGAGCTGGGACAGTGCAATGACCGGCACGTGCAGTTCCTTGGCCAGGCCCTTCAGCGAACGCGAGATCTCGGAAATTTCGGTCGCGCGGTTCTCGCTGTTGCCCGGCACGCTCATCAGCTGCAGGTAGTCGATCACGATCAGGCCCAGGTCGTGCTCGCGCTTGAGGCGGCGGCACTTGGAACGCAGGATCTCCGGCGACACGCCCGGCGTATCGTCGATGAAGATCTTGGTTTCCTTCAACATCTTGATCGCACCGGTCACCCGGCTCCAGTCCTCGTCCTCCAGCTGGCCGGTACGCAGGCGCTGGGCGTTGATGCGGCCATTGGACGAGATCAGGCGCATCGCCAGCTGCGATGCGGACATTTCCATCGAGAACACCGCCACGCCCTTCTTCGACTTGATCGCCGCGTACTCGGCGATGTTCAGGGCGAAGGTGGTCTTGCCCATCGCAGGACGCGCAGCAAGGATGATCAGGTCGGTCGGCTGCAGGCCGGCAGTCATCGCATCGAAATCGGTATAGCCGGTCGGCAGGCCGGTGATGTTGCCGCCATTCTCGAAGCGGTTGCGCAGCTCTTCGAATGCGTCCTTCAACGCACCGGGCATGGCCACGAAGTCGGTACGGCCGCGCGCGCCCTGTTCGGCGATGGCAAATACGCTCTTTTCCGCAGCGGACAGCAGCTCGCTGCTGTCGCGGCCCTCGGGCTGGAAACCATCGTTGACGATGTCGGTGCCGACCTGGATCAGCTGCCGCAGCACCGCCTTGTCGCGCACGATCTCGGCATAGGCCACGATATTGGCTGCCGACGGCGTGGTGCTGGCCAGTTCGATCAGATAGGCGCCATCGCCCACCAGCTCCATCTTGCCCTGCGATTCGAACCACTCGCCCAGGGTCACCGCATCGAAGGGGCGCTCGCGCTCGGACAGCTCGCGGATCGCCCGGTAGATCATCTGGTGATCGCGGCGGTAGAAGTCACCCTCGGTCAACTGGTCGTTGACCCGGTCGTAGGCCTCCGGTGCCAGCATCAGGCCACCCAGCACCGCCTGTTCGGCCTCCACCGAATGCGGCGGCACGCGCAACTGGTCGATACGCGATTCATCGCGATCGCGATCGAAGCCATCGCCGCGCTCTCTGCGGTTGGAACGGAAGCCGGAACGGGCGGACATGCTGCGGTGTTTCCTGCAAAAAGGGGCCAGACGAGTGTAGGCATGCGCCGACCCCGGCGGCCATGGACAAATCTGTGGATAAGCCGTGGAAGAACGGGGGATATCCGCCTGAGCCTGTCCAGACTGGCGCAAGGGCGTCGCATTGCCTGCGACGGGCCCGTTGCGACGCCCGAAGCGGGCCATTATCGCAGATGGTAACCGCCGCTGCTGGCGTCAATCGCCCTTGGCATGCACCGCGATCAGGGCCAGGAACCGGTCTACGTAGCCCTGCAGGAACGTCTGCGTGCCCTCGTTGTGGATCGTGCCGTCGGCATCGATCAGGCCATCCTTGAAGTGGATGAACGCCTCGGGCTGGCCAAGCACGTGCATGTCCAGGAAGGCCAGGCTGTTGCGCAGGTGCTGCTGGGCCACCGCCGTGCCGATCTGGCCGATGGAAGCACCGATCACCGCCGCTGGCTTGCCCGCAAAAGCGCTGTCGCCGTAGGGCCGCGAGCCGATGTCGATGGCATTCTTCAACACGCCCGGCACGGAACGGTTGTACTCGGGGGTCACGAACAGCACGGCGTCGGCGGCGCGTACCTGGTCCTTCAGGCGCGTGCCCTGTGCCGGGTAGCTGGCATCGAAATCCTGGTCGTACAGCGGCAGGTCGCCGATCTGCACGTACTGGAAGCGCGCCTTGTCACCCGCAAGTTTCTCCAGCGCGCGGGCCAGCTTGCGGTTGCATGAGTCCTTGCGCAGGCTGCCGACGAATACGGCAATGGTGGGGACGGACATCAGGACATACTCCTCACGGTGCGGGAGGGCCAGCCTAGCCGCCGCGGCCTTCCGCGCCGGTGAAGATCAAGCGCGCTTCACGCCTGCACGCACCTGCCGCCAGTGGTCCTGCCAGGCCTGGAACATCAGCACGTTCCACAGATGCGTGTGCCACTTGCGCTGGCCGCCCAGGAACTGCTGCCACAGTGGCTGCACGGCGGCGGCCGACAGCACGCCTTCGCGTTCCAGTCGCGCCGGCTGCAACAGTTCGTCCGCCCAGGGCTTCAGGTCGCCCTTCAGCCAATCACTGACCGGGGCGCCGAATCCACGCTTGGGCCGGTGCACCATCGACTGCGGCACGTACCGCTCCAGCACGCGCTTGAGCAGCACCTTGCTGGTCGACTCACTGCGCTTGAAGCCCAGCGGCAGCGACCAGGCGAACTCGGCCACGCGCCAGTCCAGCAAGGGCGCACGTGCCTCCAGGCTGACCGCCATCGAGGTGCGGTCGACCTTGCACAGCAGATCGTCGGGTAGATAGCTGACGAAGTCGGCCAGCATCATCGCGTCGGCCGGCGTACCGGCACCATGCAGCGGATCGGCCAGATCGTAGAAGCTGCCCGCCTCGCGTGCACCGATCACCGCGGCCGCCGGATCGCGCCAGCGCGAGATGCGGTTGCGATACACATCGCCGATGCCACGTGCGCCGGTTTCAGCCAGCAACGCGGCCAGCCCGCCGGTGCGCGACGCCTCGCCCTGCTGGTGCGCACGCGCACCCATCCAGCGGCGCAGGGGCGCGGGCACCCGTCCCAGCATCTGCCAGTTGCGCAGCGCACGCACATAGCGGGTATAGCCGAAAAACAGCTCATCGCCGCCATCGCCGGACAGTGCGACGGTCACGCCCTGGCGGGCGAGGCGGGCGACCAGCGCGGTCGGCACCTGCGAGGCATCGGCAAAGGGTTCGTCGAACATTGCCGGCAGCTGCGGCACCACCGCCAGCGCATCGGCGCCACTGACATACAGCTCGGTGTGATCACAGCCAAGGTGGGTAGCCAATTCCCTGGCCAACGGTGCCTCGTCGTGGTGCGAGCCGCTGAAGCCGATGCTGAAGCTGTGCACCGGCTGCCCGCTCTGCGCCTGCATCAGCGCCGCCACCAGCGACGAATCGGTGCCGCCGGACAGGAACACGCCTACCGGCACATCGGCGACCATGCGCATCGCCACGGCATCGCGCAGCAGGCCATCCAGCTGCTCCTCGGCCTCCTCGATACGGCCTTGGAACGGTGCGGCCAGTGCCGCCTGCATGCGCGCGCGCGCGTCCCAGTACGGACGCTGCGCCTGCTCAGGGCGATGTGCGCTGGCTCCAGCCGCCACCGCCGCCGCATCCAGCCGCAGCACGCGCCCGGGCATCATCTTGTAGCAGCGCTGGTGGATGCTGTGCGGTGCCGGGATGTAGTCCAGCCGCAGCAGCAGCGTCAGCGCATCGCGGTCGATATCGTTGTCGAACTCCGGGTGCTGCCACAGCGCCTTCAGCTCCGAGCCGAACACCAGGGCATCACCGGCCCAGCCGTAGTACAGCGGCTTCTTGCCGACCCGGTCGCGGGCCAGCCACAGGCACTGTTCCTGGCGGTCCCACAGGGCGATGGCGAACATGCCGTTGGCGCGCTGCAGGGTGTCCTCGACGCCCCACTGCAGGATCGCGGCCAACAGCACCTCGGTATCGGAATGGCCACGGAACGCATGCCCCAGTGGCTCCAGTTCGGCGCGCAGCGTGGCGAAGTTGTAGACCTCGCCGTTGTAGGCCATCACATAGCGACCGTCGGCCGAGGCCATCGGCTGGTGGCCCAGCGGTGAAAGGTCGAGGATGCTCAGGCGCCGGTGGGCCAGGGCAATGCCAGCGGCGGCATCGACCCAGGTACCGCCGTCATCCGGCCCGCGATGGTGCAGCGCCTGGCCCATGGCCAGCGCCTGCGCCTGCAGCACCTCGGCCGGCGTCTGCGCCGCCGGCAACAACATACCCGCCAATCCACACATGCATCAGGGTTCCTGCGCCAGGTCGAGGGCGGCGCCAATCACCGCATTGTCGCTTGGAAGCCCGAACATTGCTGCCCCCGCCAGCGGCGTATAGGTATCGGCACCGCAGACCCGGCGCAATGGCAGGTGGCCGTGGCCGGCCTCGACCAGCGCGGTGATCACGCCCTCGCCGATGCCGCCGCTCTGGCGCCCCTCATCCAGCACCAGCACCCGTTGCGCGGTGGCGGCCTGGGCGCCGATGAAGGCCGCATTCAACGGCACCAGCCAGCGCAGGTCGACCACACGCACCTGCCAGCCCAGCTGCTGCTCGATGGCGACCGCTGCGCGTAGCGCCATCGGCACGCCGTTGCCATAGGTGAAGATCACCAGATCGCTGGCATCCGGCGCGTACACCCTGCCCTCGCCCAGCACCAGCGCCTGCCCGGGTGCGGGGTAGTCGAACAACCACTGGCCGTCGCCGGCCACGTGCAGATCCTTGGTCATGTAGAGGGCGATCGGTTCAAGGAACACCGCTACCCGGCCATCCACGCGGGCCAATGCCGCCAATGTGCGCAGCATCATCACCGCATCATCGCCACGCGACGGACAGCCCATCACCAGCCCCGGAATGTCACGCAGCGCCGTGATCGAATTGTCGTTGTGGAAATGGCCGCCGAACCCCTTCTGGTAGCCCAGCCCGGCCACCCGTACCAGCATCGGGTTGCGGAACTGGTCGTTGGAGAAGAACTGCAGCGAGCAGGCCTCGCCACGTACCTGGTCGATGGCGTTGTGCAGGTAGGCCAGGTACTGGATTTCCGGAATCGGCAGCATGCCCATGTTGGCCAGCCCCTGGGCCATGCCCAGGATCATGGTCTCGTCCAGCAGCGTGTTGAACACCCGGCGCGGGCCGAAACGGCGCAGCAGGTCGCGCGTCACCGTGTAGACGCCGCCCTTCTGCGCCACGTCCTCGCCAAACAACAGCGCCTGCGGGTACTTGCCCAGCAGCTCCTGCAGCGCATGGTTGATCTGTATCGCCAGATGCCGCGGCGGTTGCCGTTCGGGCAGCGCATCGGCGCCGCCGTACAGTGCCTGCCGGGCCTCGATGGGCGCCACGCGCTCGGCCTCGGCCTGCACCGCTGCCGGCGTATAGGGTGCCAACGGCGTGATCACTTCCTGCAATGTCTGCAGCTTCGGCCGCGTATCAGCATCGATGGCGGCGGCCATGCAGCGCGCGCGCAGGGTTTCATAGGCGGCCTCGACGCCCGCCGCATCCATCCAGCCCGATTCCAGCGCGATCTGCGCCGAGCGCAGCAGCGGGTCCTGCGCCTCGGCCGCGCACAGCTCGGCCAATGCGCGCCATTCCACTTCGAAGTCGGTACCGGCGTGGCCCATCAACCGCGTGGTGCGCAGGTGCAGGAAGGTGGGCCGACGCATGCGCCGGCAATGCTCGACCGCCGCCTGCACCTGCGCGTGTCCGGCCGCCAGGTCCAGGCCATCGGCGAAGAAATAGTCCAGGCCCGGTTGCCGGCTGAAGCGCTCTGCGATCCATCCTTCAGGGGTCTTCACCGAAATACCCAGGCCATTGTCCTCGCACACGAACAGGATCGGCACCGGCAGCTTCTGGTAGGCCGACCACATCGCGGTATTGAACGCAGTCTGGGCGGTGGCATGGTTGGCCGACGCATCGCCGAAAGAGCACATCACGATGCTGTCGGCGGGAATCGGCAGCGGCTGGCTCAGGCGCCTGCCACTCTCGATCGCCAGCGCGGTACCCACCGCCTTGGGCAGGTGCGAGGCGATGGTCGAGGTCTGCGGCAGCACCCACAGCGGCTTGCTGCCCCACACTTTGTGACGGCCGCCGCTGGCCGGATCATCGGCACTGGCGGCGAAGGACAGCGCGGCGTCGCGCACCGGATCCATGCCGGGCGCCAGCCGCGCACGCTCGGCCATGAACGCACCGGAACGGTAGTGCAGGAAGGCAGGATCGGTGTGCCGGCAGGCGCGCGCAAGCAGCGCGTTGCCTTCGTGGCCGGACGAGCCGATGGTGTAGAAAACCTTGTTCTGCACGCGCAGCACGCGCGCCATCAGGTCCAGCTGGCGACTGAGCAGCTGCGATTCGAACAGTTCGCCAAAGGCGGTGGCGGTGAGGGTGCTGCCCGGCAGGATCGGCGCATCCGGCGCCGGGCGCGGACGCGGGATGCCGCGCCAGTCGCGCACGGCCTCGAGGAAATTGGCGTCGCAGACCTCGGCGCGGTTGAGGCCACGCATGCGTGCAGGAATGGGATCAGGAACCACAGCGAACATCGAACACCCTCCGTGCCGTTGTTGCAGACCGTAACGCCAGGCCTGCCCGACCCTTCCCCTGGTCGAGCACGCCCGACGCTGCAGGGGAATCAATCCGGTGCGTTGAACCGCGCGCGCACCTCGGCGGTCACCGCGGGCATGGGCACGAAGCGAGGCTGCGCACGTACCCGCTGCAACCAGGCCCGTACCTGCGGGAATGGATCCAGTGCGATGCCACCGTCTGCGGCGACATCGGAATAGGCAAACAGAGCGATATCGGCGATACCGTAGTCATCGCCGGTGAACCACTGCGCCTGCCGCAGATGCTGCTCCATCACGGCCAGCGCGCTGGCAGCGCGCTCATGCAGGCGCGGCAGTTCGGCACGGCGTGGCGAGTCGGCCGGCGTCCAACCGCGGATGAAGCGTGCCACCGCCACGCAGGGTTCATGCGTGTACTGCTCGAAGAACATCCAGCTCAATGCCTGCGCACGCTGCCAACCGTCGGCGGGAAGATACGGCGTTCCCTCGGCCAGCCAGAACAGGATCGCATTGGATTCGGTCAGCACGCGGCCGTCGTCGCGCACGATCAACGGCACCTTGGCATTGGGATTGAGGGCGAGAAATTCCGCGGTATGGGTCTGGCCGTGGGCGCTGTCCACCTCCACCCAGCGGTAGCGGCTGCCGAGCTGCTCCAGCAACAGGCGCACCTTGTGGCAATTGCCCGAGACCGACATGCCATGCACCGTCAACGCACTGCGTTCTTCCACCATTGCCTGCTCCAGGGAGGTCCCGGCCTGCAGCCGGCTGCCCGCAGTCTGGCAAGCCATCTGGCGATTGCCAAGCGCGGGTGCAGCATGGCGATGCGGGGGTGCCGGCCGCTGGCCGGCAACCTCGATGCAGCTGGATTGGGGCGACTGCCGGCCAGCGGCCGACACTACCGGACAGCGCTCAGCGTGCGCGCTGTTGCCACTGCCCGCGCGATTGCCCCCAGATTTCAAGCGGCTTGCCTTCATAGGGCGGTGGCAACTGCCCCATGCGCAGCAGCGTACTGCCGAGCTTGCGTGCAACCACCTTCGAGTTCTCGTTGTCTTCGGCGATGGTGTGGATCACCTCGTCCCAACCCAGCGTATCGAACGCCCAGTCGATGGCTGCGATCGCCGCCTCCGGTGCGTAGCCCTTGCCCCAGCTGGCCCGTCGGATGCTCCAGCCGACCTCGGTGCCGGGCCAGTCCTGCGGCTGCCACGGCCCCATGCGACCGATCCATTCACCGCTGGATTTCTCGATCACGCTGAACATCGAGAAGCCGAACAGCTGCCATGCGCCGGCCAGGCTGCAGAAGCTGCGCCATGCCACCGAGGGTGCCTGCACACCGCCCAGCGTGCGCATCACCTCCTCATCGGCGCAGAACGCCAGATAGGGGGCGTAGTCCTGCCGCTGCGGCGGACGCAGGATCAGGCGTTCGGTTTCGATGCGCAGGTCAAAGATGCTCATGGCGTCATGGTAGAGCCACACCACGCGTGGATGAACCCCACCCATAAAAAAACAGGCCAGCAGAGGCTGGCCTGTTCGTTACCGATGTTGCCGGACAATTACTGACGGTTCGCGGTCGCGTCGCCGGCTGCAGCCGTCTGGGTGACCAGCTGCCCATCCACCACCGGCAGGCGATCGCTGGCCGGCTTGTTGTCCATGCGCACGGTCTTCTCTGCGCCGTCGTAGCGGTAGGTCACGTTGTAGCCCTTGACCACGTCACTGGTGCCCATGGCAATGCGGTTGCCCGGCTTGCTGCCCATGCGCATCGTGCCGGTGGTGCCGTCTTCATTGCGGTAGGTCACGTTGTAGCCGGTGACACGGCTCGACTCGGAGGTCGCCGTTTCGGTGTGGCACTGGCGCTCGGTGCGGTTGACCACACGGCCACCCACATGGCGCTTGTCGACCTGGTTGCCGATGAAGCCGCCGGCCACGGCACCGGCAGCGGTCGCGGCCTTCTTGCCATTGCCGCCGCCGACCTGGTTGCCCAGCAGGCCACCAACCACGGCGCCGACCACGGTGCCACCGACGTTGCCGTCACGCTCGGGCAGGCGTTCCTGCACCACCACGTCCTGGCAGACCTCATGCGGGGTCTGGGTGGTGGACGTCTCGCGTACCGGATCGGTGCCGATCACGGTGGCATAGGCCTTCTGCTTCTCGGTGATCGGATCGACCTTCAGCACATCGGCGTATTCCAGGCCGCGCGGCGCGCTGGCGTCCACTGCGTTGCCGCGCGCGCCATCGTCGGTGGCGTTGCCATCGACCAGGCGCGATTCACTCGGATTTCCGGCGCTCAGCTGCTCGGGCGACTTGTCGCCGCTCTTCATGAAGGCGGCGGTTGCGATACCACCGACCAGCAGCGCGCCCGCTGCGACCAGGACAGTTGTAGTTGTGCTTTTCATGACCTGCTCCTTGCGGACCGTCCGCAACGTTCTCAGGCCAGATTGCAGCATGCGGTGCCTGAACGGAATCTCCACATTTCCTGCTCGTCGCCGTAACCCATTCAGCATCTGGAAATGCTGGGCCCGTGGTAGCGTTTGCACATTCCCCAGGAGGACCTCCGCCATGGCCAACCCGATGCTGCTGCCGGTCCTGCAATGGGCACGCCGGCTGCGCTACCCCACCCTGTTCAAGCTGACCGCCGGCCTGTTCGTGCTGACCCTGTTCATCCCCGACCCGATTCCGTTCGTCGACGAACTGGTGCTGGGCTTTGGCACCCTGCTGCTGGCCAATTGGAAGAGCCGGAGCGCGGCCACACCCCCTCCCCTGGAGCAGCGTTGAACCTGCTGGTCGACAGCCACTGCCATCTGGATGCTGGCGAATTCGATGGCGATCGCGCGGCGGTCATCGACCGCGCGCGCGCTGCCGGCGTGCAGATGCAGGTGGTTCCGGCCGTCACTGCGACCAGCTGGCCGAAGCTGCGTGAGGTCTGCCAGCAGGCGACGGGGCTCTACCCCGCCTATGGCCTGCACCCGATGTTCCTGCACCAGCACCGGCCTGGACACCTGCCGCAACTGCGTGAATGGATCGAACAGGAGCGCCCCTGCGCGATCGGCGAATGTGGGTTGGATTTCTTCGTCGAGGGCCTGGATGCCGAGGCGCAGCATGAGTATTTCCTCGGCCAGCTGACGCTGGCCCGCGAGTTCGATCTGCCGGTGATCGTGCATGCCCGCCGTGCAGTGGATGCGGTGATCACCGCGATCCGCCGCATCGGTGGCCTGCGCGGGGTGGTGCACAGTTTTTCCGGCAGCCCGGAACAGGCCGCGCAGCTGCACAAGCTGGGATTCCTGCTCGGCCTGGGCGGACCACTCACCTACGAGCGTGCGCAGCGCCTGCAGCGGCTCGTCCGCGAGATGCCGCTGGAACAGTTGCTGCTGGAGACCGATGCGCCGGACCAGCCCGACGCGGGCATCCGTGGCCAGCGCAACGAGCCGGCGCGGCTGGCGGTCATCGCCCGCCACATCGCCGCGCTGCGCGGGATGGAACTGGACGCCGTGTCGCAGGCCACCACGGACAACGCACGGCGGCTGTTCAACCTGCCGGCCTGACCGGTAACGCCGGGCCAGGCCCGGCGGCATTGTGCTGGTCGCGCTGTGCGCTCGCCGGGCATGGCCCGGCGCTACCGATCACGCGTCGGCGTGATCCTCGGCCACTTCGGCCTTCACCTTCCTCGGCTCCAGCAGCATCTCCAGCGCCTTGCCCACGGCCGCGAACGCAAACGCGCCGGTGATGTGGGTGGCCGCGCCCAGGCCAGCGCCGCAATCGAGCTTCAGGGCCGCATCCGCGCCCAGGTTCGGCCGCAGGCCACAGACGCTGCCGTCGGCCTGCGGATATTTCACGTTCTCCAGCGAATACACCGCCGGCACGCCGAAATAGCGCTTGGCATTCTTCGGGAAGTTGAATTCACTGCGCAGCTTCTTGCGGATCAGCGCCAGCATCGCGTCATGCTCGGTGCGCGAGACATCACGGATGCGCACCAGGGTGGGATCGGTACGGCCGCCGGCCGCGCCGACGGTCAGCAACGGCAATTTGCGGCGGCGGCACCAGGCGATGGTCTCCACCTTCACCCGGAAGCTGTCGCAGGCATCGATCACCAGGTCGAAACCGCGGTCCAGCAGTTCGGCCATGTTGGCCGGGGTCAGGAACGCCTGCACGGCGTCGACCTCGATCTGCGGATTGATCGCCCGGCAGCGCTCGGCCATGGCCTCGGCCTTGTTGCGGCCGTAGTTGCCTTCCAGCGCCGGCAGCTGGCGGTTGGTATTGGATACGCAGATGTCATCGGCATCGATCAGGGCCAGATGGCCCACCGCCGAGCGCGCCAGCGCCTCCACCACCCACGAGCCGACGCCGCCCATGCCGACCACGGCAACACGGCTGCCCTGCAGGCGCTCGAGCGCGCCGACGCCATACAGCCGTTCAATACCGGCGAAGCGTTGTTTGACCTGTTCGTTCATCGGGCTATTTTAACGTGCAGGTCCCCTGACTACAGCACGACGACACCGAACCCACCGTTGCACGCCCGGAGCGCCCGCCATGAGTAGTGCCAGCCCACCCCGCCGCCCGTCCACCGCCCACCGCTATCTGTTCGTGCTCGGCCTGGGCCTGCTGATCGGCCTGATTGCCACGGTGATGGTCGGCCGCGCACTGCAGGCACGCCGCGATCCGTTCCCGGACAGCCTGATGCAGGTGATGCAGCGACAGGCGGATCTGCTGCAGCAGGCTCAGCAGCAGAACCGCTGCAGCCTGGCCGACAGCGTCCCGCGCGTGCAGGTGCTGCGCCTGCTGTCCAACGATCTGGACCAGGCCTTCCCCGGATTGAAGGACAGCCGGCAGTTCCAGCAGCACGCCAGCCAGTACCGGGCCGATCTCAATGCGGCATTGGCCAGCCCGCCCATCGACTGCAACGCGTTGGCGCAGCAGGTCCAGGCAATGCAGGACGATTGCCGGGCCTGTCATCAGGACTTCCGCTGATTCATCTTCGAGTGGGCGAACGCCGAGGTGGTTGGCGCCTTGTTCACGTTGGAAAGAGGAGGATTCGCTCACCCTGCTGCATGACGCAGTACCACCCAACGCACCCGCCTTCACGGCCAGGAGATGCCCCATGAAGATCCAGCTCATCGCCGCCAGTGTCATTGCAACCGTCGGCCTGGCCGGCTGTGCCACCTCGCCAGGCTACGGTGGTGGTGGTTACAACAACGGCTACAACAACGGCGGCTACGGCAACAACTCCGGTTACAACCAGGGCCGCTGCGCGGACTGCGGCATCGTCACCCGCATCAGTGCCGTGCAGTCCGGCCGTACCGCGCCCTCCGCCACCGGCGCGATCCTCGGCGGCATCGTCGGTGCGGTGGCCGGCCATGAGATCTCCGACCACACCGGCGGCAGCCGCGGCAACAAGAACATCGCCGCCGCCGCCGGCGCCGTGGGTGGTGCACTGGCTGGCAACCAGATCCAGAAGAACGTCACCAGCGATACGTATGACATCAGCGTGCGCATGGACGACGGCCGCACCATCGTGGTCAACCAGCGCGACCTCGGCGGCATCCGCGAAAACACCTATGTCCGCGTGGTCAACGGCAAGGTCATCCTGCGCTGAACGGCAGCGGGCCCCGGCCGATCAGAACCGGAGCAACAAAAAAAGGCCCGCTTGCGCGGGCCTTTTTCATGCCGGCAAGCGGCAGGTATTACGCCGGCTGGACCTTGTCAGCCTGCAGGCCCTTCTGGCCCTGCACCACTTCAAAGCTCACAGCCTGGCCTTCCTTGAGGCTCTTGAAGCCCTGGGTCTCGATGGCACGGAAGTGCACGAACACGTCCTCGCCATTCTGCCGGCTGATGAAGCCGAAGCCCTTGGCATCATTGAACCACTTCACGGTACCGTTCTCGCGATCAGCCATCTCACTAACTCCCTTTGACTCTCTCTTGTTGTTGGATACGCCTGTTGGGCGGCTGACAAGCAAGGGGGAAGCGAGGTGCATCGATGCAGCGGATCGGAATGATCTTGCTTCATCAGGCCACGATCCACGGTGACCTTGCCAAGCTCAGCGACTGCAACTTAACCCGACCAAAACAAAAAAGCAACTGGAAAAAACCCTTCACTGTCAACCCCAAAAAGACAACCATACTGGACAGCATGGACCTCTCATTCATCTTGTATCTGCTAGCGGTCATTTTTGTCCTCATCGGCATCGCCGGCATCGTCCTGCCGGCCCTGCCGGGCATCCCACTGGTCTTCGTCGGGCTGGTGCTGGCCGCCTGGGCAGACGGCTTCGTCCATGTCGGCTGGCCCACCCTGCTGATCCTCGGCCTGCTTACCGCGCTGTCGCTGCTGGTCGACGTACTGGCCACCGTCGTTGGCGCCAAGCGCGTGGGCGCCAGCCGCAAAGCGCTCTGGGGCACCTTCATTGGCAGCATCGTCGGCCTGTTCTTCATGCCGATCGGATTGTTCGCCGGGCCGTTGCTGGGCGCGCTGCTGGGCGAGTACTGGCATACCCGCGAGCTCGGCCGCTCGACCAAGGTCGGGCTGGCCACCTGGCTTGGCATCCTGCTGGGCCTGGCGCTGAAGCTGGCGCTGGTGATCGCGATGCTGGGCCTGTTCGCCTTCGCCTGGTTCCTGTGAGGCATGCGGCCTTCACGCAGCGCGCACGCACACGCCGGGCATAAACCCGTGGGGCTGGCCGTTACCGGATGCAGCCGCCACACTGTCCCTCTTTCCGCATTCATTCCGAAGGGCCTGCTGCAATGACCCTCTCTCCGTTGTTTCCCCGCCTTGCACCACTGGCGTTGGCGCTGGCCAGCGCGCCTGTGGCTGCCCAGGAATTCGCGCCCAGCGCCGAGGCCTCGCCGGCCGCCTGCGCGGCCATCACCACCGATGCCGCCCGCCTGGCCTGCTACGACCGCCAGTTCGGGCGCACGCCGCAGGCCACCGCCGAAGCCGACGCGGCCGCCGAAGCCGCTGCACAGGCGCGCCGCGAGCAGCGCAACACCACGCGGGTGAGCCAGGGCGAGGAGAAGCTGCGCGAGCGTGTCAGCGATCTGTTCCGGTCCGAAGCGCCGGACAGCGCACTGGCCAATGCCGGCCGCGGTTCGCTGCTGGACAGCCGCTGGGAACTGGCCGAGGACTCCAAGCTGGGCCCGTTCCAGCTGCGCGCGTACAAGCCGGTGTACCTGCTGCCGGCATTCTGGACCAGCGACCGCAACACCATGCCGCACTCGCCGAACCCGGCCAACAGCGTGACCACCCCGCAGGTGCTGGACAGCGCCGAGCTGAAGTTCCAGATCAGCTTCAAGACCAAGATCGCCGAGAACCTGTTCGGCGACAACGGCGATGTCTGGGCGGGCTATACCCAGAGTTCGCGCTGGCAGGCCTACAACGGCGAGGACTCGCGCCCGTTCCGCGAGACCAACTACGAGCCGGAAGTGATGATGGTGTTCCGCAACGGCTACTCGATCGGTGGCTGGCGTGGGCGGATGACCGGCATCAGCCTCAACCACCAGTCCAACGGCCGTGCCGATCCGCTGTCGCGCAGCTGGAACCGGGTGATCCTCAACGTCGGCCTGGACCGCGAGAACTGGGCACTGGTGCTGCGTCCCTGGTACCGCATTCCCGAGACCCGCAGCGACGACAACAACCCGGACATCGAGGACTACATGGGCCGCGGCGACGCGACCCTGACCTGGAACCACAAGGGTCACGAAGTCTCGTTGATGGCACGTCATTCGCTGCGCACCGGTGACCGCTCGCACGGCGCGCTGCAGCTGGACTACGGCTTCCCGATCAGCAATCTGCTGCGCGGCCATGTGCAGATCTTCGACGGCTATGGCGAGAGCCTGATCGATTACAACCACAAGGCGACCTACGTCGGCGTCGGCGTGTCCCTGCTGGAGTGGTTCTGATGGATGTGACGATCTGGCACAACCCCGCGTGCAGCAACTCGCGCGGGGCGCTCAAGCTGATCCGCGACGCCGGTTTCGAACCGGTGGTGATCGACTATCTCGGCAGCCCGCCCGACGTGGCCACGCTGCGCCAGGTGCTGGCCGAATCCGGCTTGGCCGCGACCGGGCTGGTGCGCAGCAAGGAACCCGAGTTTGCCGCACTGGGCCTGCAGGGAAGCGATGACGACGCCCTGCTGGCCGCGATGGCCACCCACCCACGGCTGATCAACCGCCCGGTGGTACGCACCGCGAAGGGCACCCGCCTGTGCCGGCCACCGGAAACGGTGCTGGAGATCCTGTAACCCGCCCGCTTTGGTAGAGCCGAGCCATGCTCGGCTGCGGTTCGCGTGCCACCCGTAAATGCAGCCGGGCATGGCCCGGCCCTACAAAACGGGTTACCGCCAGTCGGTGATGCCTTCGCGGCGATAGACCTCGGCGAACGCCGGGCGCGCCTTCAGTCGGTCCGCATACGCCTTCAACACCGGCCAGTGGTCGCTGGGGGTAGGCATGTTGCGTGACCAGCGCATCAACATCACCAGCATGAAATCGACCACGCCCGGCGCATCGCCGAGCAGGTAGGGACCGCCGTCCTGCAGGTGTGCGGCAACGTGCTGCCACGCCGCCTCCAGCTGTTGCCGTGCCATCGTACGCACAGCCTCGATGCACTCGCCACCCGCTGCTTCATGCGGATAGAACCAGGCGCGGTAGGCCGGCTGCACGGTGTTGGCGCACCAGAACATCCAGCGATAGGCCTCGCCGCGTTCCGGCGTGCCGACGGCAGGCAACAACCCTGCCTGCGGATGACGGTCTGCCAGATACAGCGCGATCGCGGCCGCCTCGGTCAGCACCTGGCCGTCGATCAACAGGGTCGGCACCCTGCCCGCCGGATTGAGCGCCAGATAGCCGGCTGATTTGTGCTCGCGCGTATCGAAATCGAGCAGCAGCAGTTCGTGCTCGATGCCGAGCTCGATCAGCAGCCAATGCACCACCAGCGAGGCGGTGCTGGGGGAACCATACAAGGTGGTGCGCATTAGGACCTGTCCTGGGCGGGGAACGGCTGATTATGCGCGCTGTCCCCGGCGCGGTCAGCCGCAGGTGCTCATGCAGGTATCACGCCGCTCGCCGCAGCCCATCATCGGTGCCCGCAGCGTACAGTCGTGCGCCTTCAACTCGCAGGAACGACGCAGTTCCGGATGCTCGATGTCCTTGCAGCGGTGGTCCGGCGTGGGTGCCACCTGCTGCTCGCAGCTGGACTGGCGGCTGCCGATCCCCTGGCCTTCGGCCATGCAGCTGCGATAGCTGGCCTGGCACTGCATCTGGCACTGGGCACCGGCACTGAAGCCGCCGCCACCGCCATACGACGAAGATGACGTACTGCAGCCGGCCATGACCAGCAGGATGACAAGGGAAAAGCTGCGCAACGGGTTCACAGGACGCTCCTTGTTCAATAGAACGGCAGACTGCCAGGCAAGGGCGACTGCGGCGAAAACACTGCGTATTCCTTGATGCACAAGCAGCTTTCCTTCCCTGGCAACGCGCACACCCTAGCAAAGCCGCGCGGTTGCAATCGTTAAACGAAGAACGGCGCCACCCGGGCGCCGTTCTGCAATCGGACGGACGTGGTCGACGCCGCGCCGATCACTCCACCACGACGGGAATCTTGCCGATGCGGGCCTGCCATTCGCGCGGGCCGGTCTTGTGCACCGACTCGCCGGTGGAATCGACGGCCACGGTCACCGGCATGTCTTCCACGGTGAACTCGTAGATCGCTTCCATGCCCAGGTCCGCAAAGCCGACGACCTTGGCCGCCTTGATCGCCTTGGACACCAGATAAGCCGAACCACCGACGGCCATCAGGTAGGCCGACTTGTGCTTCTTGATGGCCTCGATCGCGGCCGGACCGCGCTCGGCCTTGCCGACCATGCCCAGCAGGCCGGTCTGTGCCAGCACCTGCTCGGTGAACTTGTCCATGCGGGTGGCGGTGGTCGGACCGGCCGGGCCTACCACTTCGTCGCGCACCGGATCGACCGGGCCGACGTAGTAGATGAAGCGCCCCTTCAGATCGACCGGCAGTTCCTCGCCCTTGTTGAGCATGTCGACCATGCGCTTGTGCGCGGCGTCGCGGCCGGTCAGCAGCTTGCCGTTGAGCAGCAGCGTCTGGCCCGGCTTCCAGCTGGCCACGTCTTCCGGGGTGATCGTGTCCAGGTCCACGCGGCTGCCCTTGGACGCGTCGTAGGTCAGCTTCGGCCAGTCTTCCAGCGACGGCGGGTCCAGCATCACCGGGCCGCTGCCATCCAGGGTGAAGTGCGCATGGCGGGTAGCGGCGCAGTTCGGGATCATCGCCACCGGCAGGTTGGCCGCGTGGGTCGGGTAGTCGTTGATCTTGATGTCGAGCACGGTGGTCAGGCCACCCAGGCCCTGCGCACCGATCCCCAGTGCGTTGACCTTCTCGTACAACTCCAGACGCAGCTCCTCGATGCGGTTGGACGCACCACGGGCCTGCAGCTCGGTGATGTCGATCGGCTCCATCAGCGCTTCCTTGGCCAGCAGCATCGCCTTCTCGGCAGTGCCGCCGATGCCGATGCCGAGCATGCCCGGCGGGCACCAGCCCGCGCCCATGGTCGGCACGGTCTTCAGCACCCAGTCGACGATCGAGTCTGACGGGTTGAGCATGGCGAACTTGGTCTTGGCTTCCGAGCCACCGCCCTTGGCGGCAACGATCACCTCCACGGTGTTGCCCGGCACCACCTTGACGTTGACCACGCCCGGCGTGTTGTCCTTGGTATTGATGCGCTTGCCGGCCGGATCGGCCAGCACCGAAGCGCGCAGCTTGTTGTCCGGGTACAGGTAGGCGCGGCGGATGCCTTCGTTGGCCATGTCCTCCACGCCCATGGTGGCGTCATCCCAGCGCACGTCCATGCCGATTTCCAGGAACACGGTGACGATGCCGGTGTCCTGGCAGATCGGCCGATGGCCTTCGGCGCACATCCGCGAGTTGATCAGGATCTGCGCGATCGCCTCCTTCGCTGCCGGCGACTCCTCGCGCTCATAGGCGGCGGCGAGGTTCTTGATGTAGTCGACCGGGTGGTAGTACGAGATGTACTGCAGCGCGTCGGCGACGGACTGGATGAGGTCTTCCTGCTTGATCGATGTCACGGATTGCTCGCTTGCTGAAGGCTGGCGGGGGTAATCCGCCCATTTTACCCCCTCCCTCGACCATGGGGTGGTGGTGCCGGCCGCTGGCCGGCAAGATCCGATCCTGCCCTCTGTCACGCTGCGCCCCGCTGGCGCGTCCTTGCCCACATGAACGCCGAAACCGCCTTCCAGACCCACCGCCCACGCCTGATGGCGCTGGCCTACCGCCTTCTTGGCAGCCGCAGCGACGCCGAGGACGTGGTCCAGGACGCCTGGCTGCGCTGGGCCGGCAGCGATTCGGCCGCCATCGTCGACCCCGAGGCCTGGCTGGTGACCACCACCACCCGGCTGGGGCTGGACCGGCTGCGGGCAGCCAAGCGTGAACGCACCCACTATGTCGGCCCGTGGCTGGCCGAACCGCTGGCGATCACCCTCGAACCCGACCCGTCGCCCGGCCCCGCGCAGCTGCACGCGCTGGCCGACGACGTCTCCGTGGCCTTCCTGACCCTGCTCGAACAGCTCGGACCGGAGGAGCGCGCCGCCTTCCTGCTGAAGGAAGCCTTCGACCACGACTACCGCGAGATCGCCGAGCTGATCGGCCACAGCGAGGCCAATTGCCGCCAGCTGGTGCACCGGGCCCGGCAGCGCCTGCAGTCTGGGCGGCCGCGCTTCAACGCCGATGCCAGCCAGCACCGGCAGCTGCTGGCGCGTTTCATGGACGCCTCCCAGCGCGGCGACAGCGAGGCCATCCAGGCGCTGCTGCATGCCAACGCGCTGCTGGTTTCCGATGGTGGTGGCGTGGTCACCGCAGCGGTGCGGCCACTGCTGGGCGCCGAGCGTATCGGCCGCCTGTACTGGGCCATCGCCCGTCGCGGCGCGGCGCATCCGGCACAGCTCGGCTACGTCAATGGCGAACCGGCGATCCTGCGTTTCGACGGCGACCACCTGCACTCGATCACCACCATCGAGGTGGTCGATGGCCGCATCGCCAATGTGTACAGCGTACTGAATCCGAACAAATTGCCGTCGGTTGTCACGCGCGGCGATGCTGCGGCGTCCTTGTAATGAAAGGCGGCCACCGTGGCCGCCGTGGAGCCGAAAATGTCCGACCACGCCTCTCCCCGCGTTCCCTACGCCCGCCTGGCCGCCGATGCCTTCAAGGGCCTGCTCGCCACCAGCAAGGCGGTGCATGACAGTTCGATCGATCCGACGTTGATGGAACTGGTGTTCCTGCGCGTGTCGCAGCTCAACGGCTGCGGCTACTGCATGGACATGCACGGCACCGCGCTGCGCAAGGGCGGCATCGAACCGCGCAAGCTGGATACGCTGCCCGCCTGGCACGAAAGCCGCTTCTTCGACGACCGCGAGCGCGCGGCGCTGGGCTGGGCCGAGGCGCTGACCCGGTTGACCGATGGCGCACCGTCGCAGGCGGCGTTCGATGCGCTGGCACCTCACTTTGATGAAAAAGGCATCAGTGACCTGAGCATGGGCATTGCAGTGATCAATGCCTGGAACCGGCTGGGGGCTGGGCTGCTGCCGCCGCTGCCGTAAAAGGGGGCCAGCCGGGTGGGTCAGGTTCCCGCTGCTCTGGATTGGTAGGTGTCGACCTTGGTCGACACGGTAGATCCACGCCATGCGTGGATGTGGGTGGGTCCAGCCCTTCGCATTGCGAAGGGCTCTGACCCGATTCGGGCCGATGGGGTCAGAGCCCTTTGCACAGCAAAGGGATCCGACCCCGTGCGGCCACACGGCTGCCCTGACCCCACCTGCACGTATCAGGCGCGCACAATGGCGGCATGCCCGCCTCTTCCATTGCCGGCGCTGCCGGCGCCAAGAAACCCAGCCTGCGCCAACGCTTCAAGGCGATGCGCAACCTGCCGCCGTTCCTGCGCCAGGTGTGGCAGACCAGCCGCGCGCTCACCCTGGCCAGCCTCGGGCTGCGCCTGATCCGTGCGCTGCTGCCGGTGGCGATGTTGTACGTCGGCAAGCTGATCATCGATACCGCCCTGCACCTGAGCCAGCACGGAGCCGGTTTTCCGCCGCTGGGCGAGGCGCTGTCCAGCGGCCTGCTCAATCCACTGCTCGGCCTGCTGGCACTGGAATTCGGCCTGGCGATCGCCTCGGACCTGCTCGGCCGGCTGGTCAGCTATGCCGATGCGCTGTTGTCGGAGCTGTTCGCCAACGCCACCAGCGTGCGCCTGATGGAACATGCAGCGACCCTGGACCTGGAGGATTTCGAGGACCCGGACCTGCAGGACAAGCTGGACCGCGCACGGCGCCAGACCATGGGCCGGATGAACCTGATGAGCCAGCTGTTCGGCCAGGTGCAGGATGCGATCACCGTTGCCAGCCTGGCCGTCGGCCTGCTGGTCTACGCACCGTGGCTGATCCTGCTGCTGGCGCTGGCGCTGGTGCCGGCCTTCATCGGCGAGTCGCACTTCAATGCGGCCGGCTACAGCCTCAACTTCCTGTGGACGCCGGAGCGCCGCCAGTTGGACTACCTGCGCCAGCTCGGTGCCAGCGTGGAGACGGCCAAGGAAGTAAAGATCTTCAACCTGCACCGGTTCCTGGTCGACCGCTACCGCAGCCTGTCGGCGGCACTGTTCCTGGCCAACCGCGCGCTTGCCCGGCGGCGGGCGTTCTGGGGCACGTTGCTGGCCGCGCTGGGCACGCTGGGCTACTACACCGCGTATGCCTATATCGCCTGGCGCACGGTGCGTGGCGATTTCTCAATCGGTGACCTGACCTTTCTCGCCGGCAGCTTCCTGCGCCTGCGCCAGTTGCTGGAAGGCCTGCTGATCGGGTTCTCGCAGGTGGCCAGCCAGGCGCTGTATCTGGACGACCTGTATTCGTTCTTCCAGATCGAACCGGAAATCCATTCGCGCAAGGACGCGGTGCGCGTGCCGCAGCCGATCCGCGACGGCTTCGTGTTCGAGGACGTGGGCTTCCGCTACCCCGATGCCGAGCAATGGGCCGTGCGCCACCTCGATTTCCACCTGCGCGCGGGTGAAGTACTGGCACTGGTCGGCGAGAACGGCGCCGGCAAGACCACCCTGGTCAAGCTGCTGGCACGCCTGTACGAACCGGACGAGGGCCGCATCCTGCTGGATGGGCGCGACCTGCGTGACTACGACCTGGACGACCTGCGCGCCAATCTGGGCGTGATCTTCCAGGACTTCGTGCGCTACAACCTCAGTGCCGGCGAGAACATCGGTGTCGGCCAGGTCGAAGCGATGGACGACCGCGCGCGGATCTCCGATGCCGCCCGCCGCGGCATGGCCGAGGAAGTGATCGCTGCCCTGCCCGGTGGCTACGACCAGCAGATCGGCCGCCGCTTCCAGCAGGGCGTGGACCTGTCCGGTGGGCAGTGGCAGAAGATCGCCATCGCCCGTGCGTGGATGCGCGATGCACAGGTGATGATCCTGGACGAGCCCACCGCGGCACTGGACGCCCGCGCCGAGTTCGAGGTGTTCCAGCGGTTCAGGGAATTGGCGGATAATCGTACGGCAGTGCTGATTTCCCACCGCTTCTCTTCAGTACGCATGGCCGACCGCATCCTGGTGCTGGCCGATGGCCGGATCGAAGCCAGCGGCACGCACGCGCAGCTGATGGCACAGGGCGGCCGCTATGCCGAACTGTTCGAACTGCAGGCGGCCGGTTATCGCTGAGAACGCCTCTCGTTCCGCCTAATGAGAACCTGTCTCATTTGAGATAGAATTGTCCCGACGACTTCCGATAGATACGCCCATGTCCTCCGCTTTCGGCGCCGAAACGGTGCTTGAGGTCCGCCACTGGACCGACGCCTACTTCAGCTTCACCCTCACCCGTGACAGCGGTTTCCGCTTCGAGAACGGCCAGTTCGTGATGATCGGCCTGGAGACCGATGCGCGGCCGCTGCTGCGCGCGTACTCCATCGCCAGCGCCAACTGGGAAGAACAGCTGGAGTTCTTCAGCATCAAGGTGCAGGACGGACCGTTGACCTCGCGCCTGCAGCACATCAAGCCAGGCGACAAGGTACTGGTCGGCAGGAAGCCCACCGGCACCCTGCTGATCAGCGACCTGCACCCGGGCAAGCACCTGTACCTGCTGGGCACCGGCACCGGCCTGGCACCGTGGCTGTCGGTGATCAAGGACCCGGAGACCTACGAGCGCTTCGACAAGGTGATCCTGTGCCACGGTGTGCGCTACGAAAAGGACCTGGCCTATCGCGATTATTTCGAGAAGGAACTGCGCGAGCATGAGTTCCTGGGCGAAATGGTCGGCGACAAGCTGCTGTACTACCCGGCGGTGACCCGCGAGCCGTTCCCCAACCAGGGCCGCCTGACATCGCTGATGGAAAGCGGCGAGATGCAGCGTACGCTCGGCCTGCCCGAGCTGAGCCCGGAAAACGACCGCGCGATGATCTGCGGCAGCCCGCAGATGCTGGCCGACCTGCGCACCGTGCTGGACAGCCGTGGCTTCCAGACTTCGCCGCGCATCGGTACGCCCGGGCACTACGTGTTCGAGCGCGCGTTCGTCGAGAAATAAGCCGCCTCGGTAGCGCCGGGCCATGCCCGGCGGATATCGGTCGCCGGGCATGGCCCGGCGCTACCGGTCAGAGCAGCGCCTCGATGCCGCCGCGCAGCTGCTCCGGCTTGGTGGTCGGCGCATAGCGATCCACCACCTGGCCCTGGCGATCGACCAGGAACTTGCTGAAGTTCCACTTGATGCGGGCGATACCCAGCAGCCCGCGCTTCTGCTGCGACAGCCATGCCCACAGCGGGTCGGCACCCTCGCCGTTGACCTCGATCTTCTGCGACAGCGGGAAGCTGACCGGGTAATCGATCGAACAGAACTGGCGGATCTGCGCAGCATCGCCCGGCTCCTGCGCACCGAACTGGTTGCAGGGAAAGCCGATCACCACCAGGCCGCGATCACGATAGTCCTGCCACAGCTGTTCCAACCCGGTGTACTGCGGGGTGAAGCCACAGCGGCTGGCCACGTTGACCAGCAGCAGCGGACGGCCCTGGTACTGCGCCAACGCCTGCGGCTGGCCTTCAAGGTCACGGAAGCTGAAATCGTAGGCAGTGGTCATGGCGGTGGGCCGTGGGCGGTGATTGCATGGTACCCGGGCAGCCACCCATGGGGTGGCCCTGCTGCAGGGCGGCTTTGCCAACATGCCTTTTGACACAAGTGCGCGCGCGCCGGGCCGGGTTACCCTCGGGCCCTTGTTTGCCTTACCGGAGTATCGACCTTGACCACCCGCCTTGCCCTTGCCGTGGCCATGACCCTCGGCCTTGCCCTGCCCGCCTATTCGGCCAGCGCTGCCGCCCCGGCCGCCGCTGCCAATGCCCAGCAGGCCAATCCGTTCTTCGCCGACAGCCCGCTGCCGCTCCATTTCCCGCAGTTCGACAAGATCAAGGACAGCGACTTCGCCCCGGCGTTCGACGCCGGCATGGCGCAGCAGCTGAAGGAAGTGGAGGCGATCGCCAACACCAAGGCCAAGCCGACCTTCGACAACACCATCATCGCCCTGGAAAAGAGCGGTGACACCCTGGACCGCGCGACCACCGTGTTCTTCAGCCTGGTCGGCGCCGACACCAACGACACCCGCAAGAAGCTGCAGGCCGACTATTCGGCGAAGTTCGCCGCGCACAGCGATGCGATCGCGCTCAACGGCAAGCTGTTCGCGCGCATCCAGGCGCTGTATGACAGCCGCGCCACCCTGGGCCTGGACGCTGAAGGCGTTCGCCTGGTCGAGAAGTACTACGACAACTACGTGCGCGCCGGCGCCAAGCTGTCCGAGGCCGACAAGACCAAGCTGAAGGAAATGAACGCCGAGCTGGCCAACCTCGGCACCAAGTTCAGCCAGAACGTGCAGTCGGAAGTGAACGCTTCGGCGATCACCGTCAACGACGTCAAGGAACTGGACGGCCTGTCCAAGGAGCAGATCGCCGCTGCCGCCGAAGCCGCCAAGGCCCGTGGCCTGGACGGCAAGTACGTGATCACCCTGCTCAACACCACCGGCCAGCCGCCGCTGACCAACCTGGCCAATCGTGCCCTGCGCCAGAAGATCTACGAAGCGTCCACCACCCGCGGCAGCCGCGGCGGTGAGTTCGACAACACCGCGCTGGTCGCGCGCATCATGCAGCTGCGCGCCGACAAGGCCAAGCTGATGGGCTTTGCCAACTTCGCCGCCTACAACCTGACCAACCAGACCGCCAAGACCCCTGAAGCGGTCAATGCGATGCTCGGCAAGCTGGCCCCGGCAGCGGTGGCCAACGCCAAGCGCGAAGCCGCCGACCTGCAGGCAATGATCGACCAGGAACAGAAGGCCGCCGGCAAGCCGACCTTCAAGCTGGAGCCGTGGGACTGGGCCTTCTACAGCGAGAAGGTGCGCCAGGCCAAGTACAACTTCGACGAATCGCAGCTGAAGCCGTACTTCGAGATGAAGAACGTGCTGGAGAACGGCGTGTTCTTCGCCGCCAACCAGGAATTCGGCCTGACCTTCAAGCAGCGCACCGACCTGCCGGTCTACCACGATGACGTCACCGTCTATGACGTGTTCGATGCCGATGGCAGCCAGCTGGCGATCTTCATCTTCGACCCGTACGCACGCGCCTCCAAGCGCGGCGGTGCGTGGATGAACTCGTACGTCTCGCAGTCCAAGCTGACCGGTTTCAAGCCGGTGGTGGCCAACCACCTGAACATTCCCAAGCCGCCGGCCGGCCAGCCGACCCTGCTGACCTGGGATGAAGTGAGCACCACCTTCCACGAGTTCGGCCACGCCCTGCATGGCATGTTCTCGAATGTGAAGTACCCGTACTTCTCGGGCACCGCGGTGCCGCGCGACTTCGTCGAGTTCCCCTCGCAGGTCAACGAGATGTGGGCCGACAATCCGGCCATCCTGAAGAACTACGCCAAGCACTACCAGAATGGCTCGGCAATGCCGCAGGCACTGCTGGACAAGGTGCTGGCCGCGGCCAAGTTCAACCAGGGCTTTGCCACCACCGAATACCTGGGCGCCGCCATGCTCGACCAGCGCTGGCACCAGATCGGCCCGGACCAGGTACCGGCCGCCAAGGACGTGATGGCCTTCGAGCGCGCCGCGCTGGAGAAGGACGGCATCTACTACGCGCCGGTTCCGCCGCGTTACAGGACCCCGTATTTCAGCCACATCATGGGCGGCTACTCGGCCGGCTACTACGCCTACATCTGGTCGGAAGTGCTCGACGCCAACACCCAGAAGTGGTTCCGCGACAACGGTGGCCTGAGCCGCAAGAACGGCGACCACTTCCGCGCGACCCTGCTGTCCAAGGGCGGCAGCGTGGATGCGATGCAGCTGTTCCGCGATTTCGCTGGCCACGAGCCGCAGATCGAACCGTTGCTGGAAAAGCGTGGCCTGACCGGCACCGGCAACTGATCGCCGGCACCGCATGGCATGAAACGAAAACCGCCCGGGAGACCGGGCGGTTTTTTTTGTTGGTTCATCCACACAGGGCGTGGATCTACCCATCCATGCATCGCGTGGATCCACTGCACGATTGCGTGGTCGCAGTAGATCCACGCCATGCGTGGATGCTCTCTGGTCACCGCCGAAACAGCCGCTCCCACCATCGTTTCTGTGGAGCTGAGGGAGCAGTATCGACCGCCACCGGATCCGAAGCTCCCGCCATGAACTCCGCCAGCTGGACCGAGGCGGCCTCCGCATACAGCAACGCACCTTCCGGCGCGCAGTTCATCAGATTGCTTAAGCTGGTCGATGCATTGAGATCCATCGGGTTCGGCTCGACCACCTCACTGGCCTCCAGCAATCCGCATCCGCTGGCGATCGCGTCATCGACAACACGCCAGAAAACAACCAGGCGACCATCGGAGAACAGCTCCTCCAGACGCGCAGCCAGCGCGCCGTCCACTGCATAATCCGCGCGCAATTGCTTCAGACGGGCATGCGTGATGAACACGCCACCACCATAGTTTTCACGCAGATGGTTGCGGGCGGCAGCGTCTGCCCATTGCAACGGCACCAGTTGCCGCCAGTCCGCGAAATAGCGGGCAACCACCGGATCGTCGATGAAAAACGAAAGGGCGCTCCCGCGCAGATAGTGATACCGGCGCAGGTGACCGGCCACGATCGCCAGGTACAAAGCGTGCCCCTTCTCGAAAGGCACTCCTGCGCTGATCGAGCGAGCCTCCTCGATGCGTTCCTGCAGCTGCTCCATGTAGAACGGCTCGATCCGGAACTGCTGCTGCAACGCATTGACCAGAGTCGCGTCCTCCAGCGCACGGAAATAGATGTCACGGATCTCCGAATCCGCGATTGGATGGTAGGTGATGTCCCAACCCATGCTGCAACGCCTTCAGGAATGCGGTAGTGCCACCGAGCCGGCAGCTTAGCGTCGACGACACTCATGCGGGAAGCAGAACGCGCAGCACTTGTAGTTGACGTCAATGAACGCCGTTTCCAGCCTGTCCGCGATTTCATCGGCCACGAGCCGCAGATCGAACCATTGCTGGAAAAGCGTGGCCTGACCGGCGCCGGCAACTGATCGGCGGCACCGCATAGCATGAAACGAAAACCGCCCGGGAGACCGGGCGGCTTTTCTTTCGCCGGGGCAGACCTGGCGCATTGCCGATGCTGGCCTTTTACCCGCTGTCGCATTCGCCGCTTGCCCTGACGTAGGTGCAAGAAGATGGCCGCGTCATATATCCCTCATTCAGCCAGATACAGCAGTTCGCGACACCACTTGTCGCAAATCGAATGGAGCTGTCAGCAGAAGATCATTCCACGACGAAATTTGACGATGACCCCAGAACGCGCGGTGCCGCTTGTGGCCCACTCGGCTCCGACCGACCACGGAGGGAGGCGAGCACAGGAGGTGCGAACGCCAGTCAATCGTCCAGACTTCCCGTTGTGAAAAAACATGAAAATCCGCTTCAATGCTCCCCTGCTGTGTGCAAGCATGCTGGCTGGCATCGCCACCCTTTCGGCATCCCCGACCATGGCCGCAGGACGCGCCTACGATACCCAGGAGGTTGCCTGCAACGATCCGGCAGACGTGGTCTGCCTGTCATGGAACCTGCAGACCGCCCCGGGGGGATCCCGCACCGCCGACATCAATGTGACGCTGATGGAAGGCGAGAGCATTTCCGGCGTCATCAAGCCCAAGGCGAATCGGTACACGACGACCAAGCTGCGCGCCAATCCGGACCTGGACATGTACATCGGCATGGGCTTTGAACCCAACGAAACGCACTTCACCTGCAAGGTCGGTGACGGTGAGGAGTGCCGTATGAGCGGGCGTGATCTGCCGCCGATGCACTTCAAGGTCAGAGCCCGAACCGACACGGCCAACACCTCGCTGGGATACGCCTACACCGTCGCCAACTAACCTCAGGATGAGGCGCAGCAGCCCGGAAAGACACCGGGCTGCTGCGGCTGCGCGCCTCCGCCGGCGATCACCGCGGCGCCACATATCCCCCGGGCACGCCCTCCGGCGACAGCACCAGCTGCCACAGCTGCGCATGCCGGCAGCGGAAGCTGGCCATCGATCCGGCCAGATAGAAGCGCCACATGCGCCGGAAATGCTCGTCATAACGTGCGTCCAGCCGCGGCCACGCCGCTTCCACGTTACGCCGCCAGGCCTGCAGCGTCAGGTCGTAGTCGGTACCGAAGTTGTGCCAGTCCTCCAGCACGAAGCGCCCTTCGAACGCCCGGCTGATCTGCACCGCCGATGGCAGCATCGAATTGGGGAAGATGTAGCGGGCGATCCACGGATCGGTGCGATGGCGCGACATGTTGCTGCCGATGGTATGCAACAGCAGCAGTCCCCGCGGCGAAAGGCAGCGCCGGGCCACGTCGAAAAAGCTGCGATAGTTCTTGTCGCCCACGTGTTCGAACATGCCGATCGAGAAGATCGCATCGAAAGGCTCGTCAAGTTCGCGATAGTCCTGCAGCCGGATCTCGATCGGCAGGCCAGCGCACAGCTCGCGGGCGAAGTCGGCCTGCTCCTGCGAGATGGTGATGCCCACGCCACTGACACCGTATCGCTCGGTGGCGAACTTCAGCGCCTCGCCCCAACCGCAGCCGATGTCCAGCACGCGTTGCCCAGGCCGCAGCCCCAGCTTGCGGCACACCAGGTCCAGCTTGGCCTCCTGCGCGCCATCCAGATCGTCGGCATTGCGCCAGTAACCACAGCTGTAGACCAGGCGCTGGCCGAGCATCGCCTGGTACAGGTCATTGCCAAGGTCATAGTGGCGGCGGCCGACTTCGTAGCTGCCCGCCCCGGACTGCAGGTTGAACAGGCGCGCCTTCAGGGCATCGGCCACCTCGCGCCAGCCGTGCACCCGTTCGTCCAGATGCGCCTGCATCAGGTGGAACAGGAACTCATCAAGGACGTTGGCATCCCACCAGCCGTCCATGTAGCTCTCACCCAGGCCGAGTGAGCCGTGCGCCATGACCCGTGCGAAAAAACGCGGGTCATGCACCTGGATATCCTGCGGCCGGGTTCCATCGATCTGGACCCCGGCCTCGTGGAGCAGGCCGGCAACCCGCTCCTGCAACCCTGTATCCACGTCACCTCCTCGTCTGCGGCTAACCGCGCGCGAACAGCTCCACGTAGTCCTTGGCCACGTGTGGCAACAACACCGAGGCCGGCACATCGGCGGTCTGGGTGCCGTCCGAGTATGGACCCACCTGGTAGGGCGGGAACACGAAGCGCAGCGCGGTGATCTGTCCCTTGTCGTCGGTCAGCGGCTGGAACTGGCTGAAGTTGTCGGCCTGCGGACCGGTGCCGTCGGCGATCATCCGCGAGGCATTGCGCAGCGATTCCTGCAGCTGCGACGGGTCCATGTCCTCGCCGCTGAGGCGGGTGGCCACACGCTCACGCAGCTGGTCGGCGACGAAATCGCTGATCGCTTTCCAGCCCTTGGCATCGGCCACCAGCTTGTCGGCGCTCAGCATCTGCTGCTGCGCCGGCAGCCAGACGAAACGGGCAACCAGCGGTTCGCCATGGGCGCCGCCGGTGTAGCGGCTGCCGTCGGCACTGACGACCACCAGCTGCGGCGTCTCCAGCAGCTTCTCGAAGCTCAGCGACAGCTCATAGGGCATGGTCGGCTTGTCGTTGCCCAGCCCGTCCAGCGCCTGCTGCAGATCGCTGCGGGCGGAGGTGGCATAGGCCTGCAGCGCGCGTGCCAGGCCCGGATAACGATCAATGCCCGGCGGATAGCTGATGCCGACCACTTCACGTTCGTTGTTCTCGATCACATCGCGCAGATCCAACGGCGCTTCCGCTACAGGTGCCGCGGCGGTGCCGGTGGCTTCGGCCGCCGGCGCGGCCTCGGTGGCCGGCGCGGCCTCGTTCTCGCGCTGGCAACCGGCCAGCAACAGCACGCCCATAGCGCCGGCCAGCACGCTGGCGTGCAGTGGCCGGTTGTTTCCAATCTTCATCGGGATCCCCTGTTCATGTTCATGCATCATCGCCTGCCCTGGCTGAAGGGTGGCCCGCTGGATTCAGCCCACAAGCAGATCGTGGTATTCCTCGTGCCGCTGCAGGAAAGCCTCGGCATAGGCACATGCCGGCACCACCTTGTACTTCTGCTCACGGGCGAACCGCAGTGCGACCCGGGTCAGCTCACCGGCAATGCCGCGGCCGGCGATCGGCTCGGGCACTTCGGTATGGGTGATGACCATCCGCCTGCGCTTGATCTGGTACTCCAACAGTGCCACCTGTCCGCGCACGCGGGCGGTGAAACGGTGGTTGACCTGATCGTGTTCGACCTCGTAAGCCAGACCGGGGGGCGTGACCGAAGCCATGGGACTGTCTCCTGCGGCGACTGCGTGGATGGTGCGCACGCGGGCGCCATGATCGCGTGAAGCCTGAACAGGGACAAGTCTGCGCCCGTTGCGTCAGTTGTTGCCCTCAAGCTTCAGGCCAGCCGGCCGCTAACCCCTCTGCAGGGGTGCGCCAGCCTGGCATGCCCTTTGCGACAGTTGACCAAGCGATCTGCCGTGGAGGCCCGTGATGCACCCCAGCGATTCCCAAACCGATACCGATCACGCCCTGCTGGAGGGCCTGTTGCAACTGGCCGTGGAGGGACAGACCGAAGACCAGGCGTTCCAGAGCATCGGCGAGGAAGTCTTCTCCCGCCTGCTCGATACCTACGGTCAGCAGACCCGGGCCTGACCCGGAGCGGGGCCGCAACCCCGGGGGTCGGATCCAGTGGATCCGACCCCGGCCACCCTCAGCCGCCGCCGAGGCGGAAGGTCGGGTTGGACAGTTCGCGCAGGAAGTGACTGAAGATGCTCGGCTGCATGGCCAGCATGAAGATCACGCCGAACGCCGCACCGGCCAGGTGCGCGCTGTGGTTGATGCGATCGCCACCGCGCTTGTCCATCCAGATGCTGTAGCCGACGTAGAACGCGGCATAGACGATCGCCGGCGCCGGGATGAAGAACACCAGGATGATCGACCACGGCTTGATCAGGATGAAGGCGAACAGCACCGCCGACACCGCCCCGGACGCACCGAGGCTGAGGTAGTTCGGGTTCTTCTGGTTCTTCAGGTAGCTGGGCAGGATCGAGACCAGCAACGCACCGACGTAGAACGCCGGATAGACCAGGTAGCTGCCGGTCAGCTGCACCATCACGCTCTCGATGAACCCCCCAAAGAAGAACAGGGTGATCATGTTGAAGATCAGGTGCGACCAGTCGGCATGGATGAAGCCGTAGGTGATCAGGCGGTCGTACTGGCGGTGGCGATCCACCGCCGGCGGCCACAGGATCAGGCGGTCGGCCAGCTTGCGGTTGTTGAACGCCATCCACGACAGGATGGCGGTGATGGCGATCAACAGCAGATTGACGGGGGTCATGTCAGGCTCAGGCGGTGCGGTAGTTGTCGACCATACGATAGCGTTTCGCATACCAACCGAAGGCCAACGCCGCGACGAAGGCGAAACCGGCGAAGAAGAACATCAGGAATGCCGCTTCGCTCAGGCCCGTGCTGGCGATCTTGTGGGTCACCGCATCGTTGCGTACGGCGGCATTGGACAGCAGCACCCACAGGTTGCCGATGGTGGTGGTCAGGTTCCAGAAGCTCATCACCACGCCCTTCATCGCCTGCGGGGCCTGGCTGTAGGCGAACTCCAGGCCGGTGGCCGAGACCAGCACCTCACCGAAGGTCAGCAGCGCGTACGGCAGCATCTGCCAGAAGATCGACATCGCATTGCCGCCATCCATCACCACCTGGATGCCACCCACCACGATCCAGGCCAGGCCGCTGAAAGCGATGCCGGCGGTCATCCGGCGCAGCGCGGTGGGCTCGAAGCCGAAGCGGCGTAGGGCCGGGTACAGCACCAGGTTGTTGAACGGAATCAGGATCATCACCAGCAGCGGATTCAGCGCCTGCATCTGCGAGGCGGTGAACCAGCTCGGCATCTGCATCTGCTGGCCCTGCAGCACCCAGGTCGAGGCCTTCTGGTCGAACAGCGAGAAGAACGGCGTGGTCAGGGCGAAGATCACCAGCACGCGCAGCACCGAGCGCACGCCTTCCACGGCTTCGGCCGGATGCTGGCCGCGCGCGCGGTCCAGCTGCAGCCAGGTGCCACCACCAATGCCTGCCAGGATCGAGACCAGCGCCAGGCACAGGCAGATCACGATGCCGAGCGAGCCGACCAGGCCGAACGAAGCCACCGCCAGCACCAGGCCGAGCACGGCGATCACCAGGCCCGGACGGCCCTGGCCAGCCACGCGCGTGGTCAGCGCGGTGCGCACCACATTGGCGAACGAATGCGGGTCCTTCGGCGGCAACGGCACCAGCACGTAGCGCTTGCGGCCCAGCCAGAACACGAAGGTGGCGATGAACATCAGGATGCCCGGAATGCCGAACGCCCACTGCGGGCCCCAGTTCTTCAGCACCAGCGGGATCAGCAGCGAGGCGAACAACGAGCCGAAGTTGATGATCCAGTAGAAGGCGTCGAAGACGATCTTGGCCAGGTGCTTGTTGCTCTGGTCGAACTGGTCGCCCATGAACGAGGCCACCAGCGGCTTGATGCCACCGGCGCCCAGCGCGATCAGGCCCAGGCCGAGGAAGAAGCCGCCACGGCTGCCCTCGAACAGCGCAAGGCACAGATGGCCCATGCAGTAGACCAGGCTGAACCACAGGATGGTGTGGTACTTGCCGAAGAACCTGTCGGCCAGCCAGCCACCGAGCAGCGGGAAGAAATACACGCCGATCATGAAGCTGTGCATGATGTCCTTGGCTTCACCGGCACGGCCTTCGGCCGTGATTTCCTGCAGCAGCAGGGAGGTGATCAGGAACTGCACCAGGATGTTGCGCATCCCGTAGAAACTGAACCGCTCGCAGGCCTCATTGCCGATGATGTACGGGATCTGGCGCGGCATCTTTCCCTGGCCGGCGATGGGGGCGACTGCGTCGTGGCTCATCCTGTAAGGCATTCCTGCAAAACGAAAGGCGCAAGAGTACCGGAACCTGTACGTGCGAAGCACGCTGCAGGGCTGCATGACAGGCGCGCCAAAGCATGGCAGGCATGTGCGGGCCCTGCCGGAAGTCACGGAACCTGCACGGCAAAAGCGTAAACTTATCGTTATGCGCCCCCTCCCCTTTGCCCGCATCCTGTCCAGCTGCCTTGCCCTCATGCTGGCCGTGCCTGCATTGGCACGACCGCAGGCGCCGCCGGCCGCCGGCCTTGCCACGGAGGTGCGGCAATTGACCGTCGCCGCGCTGGAACTGCCCAGCCGTGATGAAGGGCAATGGAAGCAGCGCCGCGAACAGGTGCTGCAGCTGCTGACCGATCTGCAGCCGGATGTGATCTCGGTGCAGCAGGTCCTGCAGCAGCAAGGGCGCAACCCGGCCTGCTGGTTGGCCAGCCGGCTGCGCTACAGCTGCGATTTCGTCACCGCAGACCCGCCGAGCCAGCCGGTCCGGCATGGCAACGCGATGCTCAGCCGGCTGCCGGTCAGCGAGGACGGCGTCACCCTGCTGCATCCGCCGGGCACCTTCAGTGCCGCCGGCATGATGCGCCTGCGGCTGGGCGACAACGACGTCAACGTCTACGTCGCGCGCCTGCGGCCGGAGCCGGATGAGGCCACGGCCCGGCAGCATCAGACCAGCGACCTGATGACCTGGATCGGCGCCACGGCCGAGGGCATGCCGAGCCTGATCGCCGGGGATTTTTCCGCAAGCACCGTCGAGTTGGTGCGCAGCACGCCCGGCTTCCAGCCGGCCCGGCGCAATCCTGGCGCACCGGCGGCCAGCGGCGGCGGCGCCAGTGGCCATGGGCTGGATGTGCTGTTCCAGGTCAAGCATTTCGGCGGCATCCGCCAGCAGGCGATCATGCTGCCCGCCGATGGCGACCTGCCCGGCCTGCGCCTGGGCGTGATGGCGACGCTGCGGCTGCAGGACGTGGCTGCCACCACCGAATGAGAACCATGAGGTTGCCGGCCAGCGGCCGGCACTACCGATGCGCAAACAAAAAAGGCCGGGGTCTCCCCCGGCCTTCTGTTGAAGCCGCCGGGCATGGCCCGGCGCTACCGTTCTCAGGCGATCGCTTCCTGGTAGCGGCGCTCGACTTCGTTCCAGTCGATGACGTTGAAGAACGCGCCGATGTATTCCGGACGACGGTTCTGGTACTTCAGGTAGTACGCGTGTTCCCACACGTCCAGACCGAGGATGGGGGTGTTGCCTTCCATCAGCGGGCTGTCCTGGTTGCCGGTGCTCTCGACCACGACCTTCTTGTCCGGGGTCACGCTCAGCCATGCCCAGCCGCTGCCGAAACGGGTCAGCGCAGCCTTGGTGAAGGCGTCCTTGAACTTGTCGAAGCCGCCCAGGTCCTTGTCGATGGCCTTGGCCACGTCGCCCACCGGGTTGCCGCCAGCATTCGGAGCCATCACGGTCCAGAACAGCGAGTGGTTGGCATGGCCGCCACCGTTGTTGCGCACCGGACCCTGCAGGTTCTCCGGCAGCGACTTCAGCTTCTTCACCAGTTCTTCGACCGGCAGGTCAGCGTACTCGGTGCCTTCCAGCGCCGCGTTGACGTTGTTGATGTAGGTCTGGTGATGCTTGGTGTGATGGATTTCCATCGTCGCCGCATCGATATGCGGTTCCAGCGCGTCGTAGGCGTAGGACAGCTTGGGCAGGGTGTAGGCCATGATGCATCTCCTGATTGCGAGGGCACCCGACGGTGTCGGGCGTTGCGCGGTGAATGATGGGGACAGACCGCCAGATTACCAAGGGGGATGTAAAGGAAATTGCGTCCTGCAGGTGAGCATGCCGGCAATTGTTACGCAGCGGTGACGCGGCGCGCGCCCTCATGCAGGGTGCAGCGCGCAGGCGCTACAGTGGGCGCACCACCCTCGCCTGCTCCTGCCCATGCGCAACCCCCGGCTGTTGATCACTGCCATCGTCCTGCTGCTGCTCGGCCTGGTCGTCAATCATTTCCTGCAGCGGCCGCCGCCGCCGCAGTTCGCCCCCGACCTGCAGGGCACTCCGGCGGCCAACGCACCGGCGCTGCGCAACAGCAGCAGCGACAGCGGCCTGCCCGCCTTCCTTCCGGCCGAGGCCCACCAGACCATCGCGCTGATCCAGCGCGGCGGCCCGTTCCCGCATCGGCAGGATGGCAGCACCTTCGGCAACCGCGAACAGCAGCTGCCACAGCGCCCGCGTGGCTACTACCGCGAGTACACCGTCGACACGCCCGGTGCAGGCAACCGCGGCGCGAGGCGCATCGTCACCGGTGGCAACCCGCCCGATGCCTGGTACTACACCGATGATCACTACGAATCGTTCCGCAGCTTCACCGTACCGACCTCCGGAGAACGCCCATGAGCCACGATGATTTCGGCCTCGGCCTGCATGACATCAACAATGCCGGCGTCTACGCGATCGACAGCTCCGATATCAGCGCACTGTCGGCAGCGATGCGCGATGCCGACCTGAAGGTGATCCGGATCGACCTGGATGGCGTGGGCGACAAGCGCACCCTGCTGGCGCGACTGGCCGCCCAGCTTGATTTCCCTGCCGGCTTCGGCGGCAACTGGGACGCTCTGTCTGACAACCTGCGCGACCTGCAATGGCTGCCTGCCCATGGTTATGCGCTGTTCCTGGCCGACGTCGATGCCCTGCGCGCCGGTGCAGGCAAGGAGTTCGACACGCTGCTGGACATCCTGGATGAAGCGAGCCGTGACTGGGTAGGCCGCGACGTCCCGTTCTGGGTGTTTCTGTCGCAGAGCGAATGACCTGGTAGAGGCCGACCTTGGTCGGCATGCACGTGAAGCGCATGGATCATCCACGCATGGCGTGGATCTACCCGGCGCAGCTGGATGCACAGTAGATCCACGCCATGCGTGGATGCGGCACCCTACCGGCTGCCGTTATCTTCCTGCAGCTCCTTCTTGAACGGGATATCCGGCGGCGGACGCGCCACTGCCGGCTGGTCCTGCATGTTCGGATCGGTGAGTCCACAGCCGCCACCGGCCTGCAGGATCGAGATCACGCAGGAAATCTTCGTGCTGGTACCCGGCAACGGAATCTCCATTGCCTTGACACCCTTGCGCACCCATTCGGCGAGCAGCGATTCCTGCGGCACCCAATACTTGTCGAACGAGGTAGGCGTGTAGTCGTACGGCGGCCGCTTCAACCATTTGCCGGACGCGGCGATGCGCTCCTTGCTCCAGCCGTCGTTGGCCCCACCGGGTGCGCCACGCTCGGCCTTGCCGGCCCCGTCCTGGCCGGCCACGCGTACGCTGCCGTCAGCGTTGAACAGGCCATCGCCCTTGCCTGCACTGGTTTGCGCGGCGCCCTGGTTGGCACCGTCGCGATTGCGGCTGGAGGCGCCCCAATCGTCACCGCGGGCGGGCGTTGCCCAGTTGCCTGGGGTTGGTGCCGGACGGGCGCCCGCCTGTGCGGCGGCGGTGCTGGTCGTCGCAGGGCGCGCCACGTTGGCGCTGTTCTGGGCCGAACTGCCGGACGGTGCCGGTGTCGGCGTGGTCGCGCTACCGGCGGCGGTCGACGCGGCAGGTTGCAGCGCGGCAGCAACCTCCCGTTCGCGCACCTGCACCTCGCGCCCGGCAGGCGCACGCACCGTGGGCTCGCGCCCTGCGACGGTGGCCATGCGCACCTGCGGATCGGTCACGGCCTGCACTTCGCGCTCGCGTACCTGTACCTCACGCTGCGGCACGCGCACCTGGATGTCGGTGGTACGCATGGGCTGCGACGCTACCGGCGCTTCGACCGTGCTGATTTCACGTTCCTGCACCTGCACATCGCGCACGCGCGGCGCCTGCACAGCCACGTCGGGCGTGCGTAGCGGCGTTGCTATCGGCGCAGCCTGTACCGGCTGCACGCTGCGCTCGCGCACCGTCGGAATGGTGTCGCGAGGCACGATGCTGACCTCGGTGCGCGGCAGTGCGACCGGCGGCACCACGAATTCGGCGGTCGCCTCTGCAACTTCGGTGGCCTGTACCGGTGAGGGCGGCGGTGCGGCCACCGGCGCCGGCTCCACCTCGGGCGGCGGCGGCACGCTGGCGGTCGGTGCCGTGGCAGCGGCAGCGGAAGACGGCGCAGGTGCAGACGGTTGCGGCCGGGGCGCTGTCGCCGCTCCGGCATCCTGGCCTGCGGCTGCGGCACCGGCCTCCGCGGCGGCAGCCGCCTCGGCACCGGGCTGGTCGCCGCCGCCTTCCTGTGCAGCACGGCCGACGAATTCAATCTGCACGCGCTCACCCTCGCGGCCCTGCTCGTCCGGCGAAGACGTGCGGATCACCGCCACCCAGAGCAGCAACAGGAAGAACAACAGATGCAGCAGCGCACTGAGCAGCGCCGAGGTCCAGCGCATCCAGCGCTGGTCACGCGGCGCCGGATCCCAGTCCTGCCAGAACAGGCGACGCAGTGACGCCCATGGCCCCAGCCCCGGCAAGCGCCCCGGAGGCCCGGGCAGCGGCCGCGGCAGCAGCACTGCAATCACCTCGCGCGCGTGGAACGGACGCGGCAGCGGCGTCAGCGTCCGCAGCCAGATCGCCCAGCCGTACGGCAGGCCGGTGCTCTTCTCGAGGATGGGCGGGCGCTGCTGGCGCGCCAGCAGCAGGTCGATGAGTTGCTCGGCTCTGGGCAGAGGCACGCGTTGGCGATCAGGCGGCGTTGCCGCGCGGGATATACGGAGCGTGCCCGCTGTCGTGATCGGTAGCGTCACGCACGGCGGTCACTCCGGGCACACGGCCCATCAAGGTCTTCTCGATGCCCTGCTTGAGGGTGACGTCGGCCATGCCGCAGCCCTGGCAGCCACCGCCGAAGCGCAGCAGCACCACGCCGTCGGCCGAGACTTCCTGCACTGCGACCTTGCCACCGTGCGAAGCGAGCTGCGGATTGACTTCGTTTTCCACCACCCAATGCACGCGCTCGACCAGCGAGGCGGCATCGCCGGGCGCTTCGCCCTTGATCCGCGGTGCCTTGATCGTCAGCTGCTGGGTGCCGGCGGTACCGGGCACGATGTCGATTTCTGCTCCATCGAGCCAGCCAACGCTGGTGGCGTCCACATAGAGCGTGAAGCCATCACAGTCCACCGCCCACTCGTCGCCGAGCAGATCGGTCGGCTCGGCGAACTCCAGCCGGGCATCGGCACGCGGGGTGCCAGGATCGACCGCACTCAAGCGCACGCCCATGCCGGGCACGCCCTCGCGTTCGATCAGCTTGCGGAAATGGGTCTGGGCAGTGTCGGAGATCTGGATCATCAGGCTATTCTAGCCAAGTAAGCGTCAGCCGCTCATTCGATTTATACACCGGCCGGCGCATTGTTCAGTCAACACGAGGTGGAGGAACCCATGGCCGACCTGATTCCGCTGGCACAGGCCCGTTGCGTGCCACGCAAGGGCAGCGACCACAAACTGGGCGAGGCCCGGCTGGCCGAACTGCTGCCGCAGGTTCCCGGCTGGGAGCTGGCCGAGGCCGGCCAGGCGCTGGTGCGCACGTTCCGCTTCAAGGATTACTACGCCACCATGGCCTTTGTGAACGCGCTGGCCTGGATCGCCCACGGCGAGGATCATCACCCGGACCTCGGCGTCCACTACGACCGTGCCGTCGTCCGCTACTCCACCCACGACGTGGGCGGCCTGAGCGAGAACGACTTCATCTGCGCAGCAAAGACTTCGGCCCTGACGGAGCAACTGAAATGAACGTGAGATTGCTGAGCCTGTCCCTGCTTGCCGTGACCGGCCTGGCCGGCTGCGGCACCTCCGAGCCGCCGGCACCGCCGGTTGCGGCACCCACCGAAGTGGCTGCAGTGAAAACCCCGCCGCCGCAATACCCGCTGGAACTGGCCTGCACCGGCATGGGCGGCACCAGCACCTTCAAGGTGGTGATCGGCGCTGACGGCAAGCCCAGCGAGGTCACCCTGCTGACCGGCGCGGGCAATGCGCAGCTGGACGAGCTGGCCAAGACCGCCGTGCAGGGCTGGGAGTTCAAGGCCGCTACCCGCAACGGCCAGGCCGTACCGGCCACGATCCAGGTGCCGGTCAGCTTCAACCCGCCGCAGCCCAAGCCGGACCAGTGCTTCGCCATCGAAGAGAGCCTGCGCCGCGGCGGCTGATCGCCTGCCGGTGACGAGGCCAGCCGACGCCCGCCTCCCCGTTGCCGCCCCGGCCCATGCCGGGGCGATTGCCTGATGACAAGGAACGCGTCGGTACATGCTGCAGATCCCCCCCGAAAACATCTGGATCGCCCTGGCGGTCACCCTCGCTGCGGGCCTTGCCACCGCCATCGGCAGCCTGCTGGTGCTGTTCTCGCGTCGCCCCAATCCGCGCCTGCTGGCCTTCGGCCTGGCCTTTGCCGGCGGCGCGATGGTGTACGTCTCGCTGTCGGAGATCCTCAACAAATCCATCGCCTCGTTCGCGCTGGCCTATGGTGAGCGCACCGGCTTCACCTACGGCACGCTCGCGTTCCTGCTGGGCGTGGTGGTGATCGTGCTGATCGACCACTTCATTCCCAACCCGCATGACAGCCTGGACAAGCAGGACCCGGCATTCCGCGAGAACAGCCGCGAATACCTGAAGCGGGTTGCCCTGCTGACGTCGGTGGCGATCACCGCGCATAACTTCCCGGAAGGGCTGGCGACGTTCTTCGCGACGCTGGAGAGCCCGTCAGTGGGCATGCCGCTGGCCTTCGCCATCGCCATCCACAACATTCCCGAAGGCATCGCCATTGCGGTGCCGGTGTACTTCGCCACGCAGAACAAGTTCTATGCGTTCGCCGCCAGCCTGCTGTCAGGCCTGGCCGAGCCGGTCGGCGCGGCGATCGGCTATGTACTGCTGTCCGGCTCCCTGTCCCACGCCACGTTTGGCTGGGTGTTCGGCCTGATTGCCGGTGTGATGGTGTTCCTGGCGCTGGACGAGCTGCTGCCGGCGGCCAAGCGCTACGCCAAGGGCCACGAAACCGTCTATGGCCTGGTGGCCGGCATGGGTACGCTGGCGATCAGCCTGGTGCTGTTCAAGTGGTGAGGGATTTCCGGCCAACGGGCTGAGCCCCCTCGCGGCTGGCACCCGAACCTTTCTGAATGGTCCCGGGCGGGGTCAGTTCGCGGGGGACGCCGTTAATCCGTCTCTGGAGGCTTGGCCGCGGCATCCATGCCGCGGACACCCCCGCGAACTGACCCCGCCCGTGCCCCTCATTTTTCCGTGCGTACCAGCCGCGCGATGAAAGGATTAAAAGCGAGGCCCGCGCTGCGCGCGTGAGTCGAGCGTTGCTCGACTCTACAAAGGCTGCGCGCAGCCAGGGGTCTACGCTGCGGCTGTCGGGTCCGCCTTGTAGCGAGCCGAGCACCGCAGGTCCGGCGAGGGCGAAGAGGCGCGGGTGTTTGAGCGCAGCGAGTTCCGCACCACCCCTCGGCGGACCGAGGAGCACAGGGCACCGGCGCGCAGCGCTGGCTCGCGGATGGCGGCGTGTTTCTTTGGTTGCTTTCCTTGCACGAGCAAAGAAAGTGACAAGCCCCCTTATCGAAGGGAAACGACGGCTCCAGCCAAACGCCCGGCGCCGCCGAACCGCCCTTAGCGAAGTCGATCCAGCGCCTCGACCAGCTCATCGGCCAGCGGCGCGTTCAGCACATACGGGCTCTTGCCGTCGTCCAGCGCGAACTCCAGCGACGCGGCATGCAGGAACAGGCGCTTCAGCCCGATCTGCTCACGAAGCCGCTTGTTGACCGCAGGATCGCCGTATTTATCGTCACCGGCTACCGGATGCCCCAGATGCTGGGCGTGCACGCGGATCTGGTGGGTGCGGCCGGTTTCGATGCGTACCTCGCAATAGGAATGACCACCCTTGCGCTCCAGCACCCGGAAATGGCTGATCGATTCCTTGCCGATCGCATTGACCTGCACATGACGCTCGCCGCCCTGGCGCAGGCCCACGTGCAGCGGCGCGTCGACCGTCATCACCCCGTCAGGCATGCGCCCGGCCAACAGGGTCAGGTAGCGCTTGCGGATGCCCGCGCCGTGGTCTTCACGCAGCAGCGCCTGCAGCTCGCTCAGCGCCGAACGCTTCTTGGCCACGATCAACAGGCCGGAGGTATCACGGTCCAGCCGGTGGACCAGTTCGAGGGTCTGCCCCGGACGCAGGGCACGCAGGGTCTCGATGGCGCCGAAGCTGATGCCACTGCCGCCGTGGCTGGCGACACCGGTCGGCTTGTTCAGCGCCAGCAGGCGGGCATCTTCGAAGACGATGGCCTGCTCCAGCCGGCGCATGAACGCCTCGGGCGGACCCGCCTTGTCTCCCTCTTCACTGAGACGAACCGGCGGAATCCGCACTTCGTCGCCGGCCTCCAGCTTGCGCTCGGCCTTGGCACGGCCGCCATTGACGCGCACCTGGCCACTGCGGACCAGCTTGTAGACCAGGCTGCGCGGGGCACCCTTGAGCTGGCCGAGCAGGAAATTGTCCAGGCGCTGGCCGGCGCGGTCGGCCGGAACGGTGATCATGCGCACGGAAGGCTTGTCGCCGGCCGGCTTGGTGGGGTCTTGTGCAGTCATCAGCCTGTTTATTCTGTTACACTCGGGGGGCGAGATAAGGGATTGATTTCGTTGGAAGTTACTCAGGGCCAGAAGCCCAGCTTCCGACGAATCCGGCACAGTGCGCGACCACCGCCCGCGGGGCGGCCATGTTAGCGGCTCACCGGCGTTCCCGGCCATCGCCGATTGCCTGACACGCAGTCGCGCTGAACATGTCCCGTGCGGCGCTCCAGCCTGGCTGACAGCTGCCGCCGGCCCTGCAACACCCAAAACCAGAAAATTGAAGCGCTCCCGCGGCCTGCCGTGGTGTCGTAGCGCTGGAAACCCAAGCCGCCCTCCCCGCGCTTGCGCGAATGGGCGGCGAGCCGTGTCCAGAGGCGAAACCCCATGGCGTTCCGCGCGGTAGCCGCTTGCGAGGAACGCAACAATGAAGCGAATGCTGATCAACGCCACGCAGGCTGAAGAGCTGCGTGTTGCCATCGTGGATGGCCAGTCGTTGTATGACATCGACATCGAGCAGCCGTCCAAGGAACAGAAGAAGTCCAACATCTACAAGGGCCGGATCTTCCGCATCGAGCCCTCGCTGGAAGCGGCCTTCGTCGAATACGGTGGTGGCCGCCATGGCTTCCTGCCGCTGAAGGAAATCTCCCGCGACTACTTCCAGGCCGGTGTCGACCACAACAAGGCCGGTATCCGCGAGCTGCTGAAGGAAGGCCAGGAAGTGGTCGTCCAGGTCGACAAGGAAGAGCGTGGCAACAAGGGTGCCGCCCTGACCACGTTCATCTCCCTGGCCGGCCGCTACATGGTGCTGATGCCGAACTCACCCAGTGCCGGCGGTGTCTCCCGTCGCATCGAGGGTGAAGACCGGGCCGCCCTGAAGGATGCCCTGGACAAGCTGAACATCCCCGACGAAATGGGCGTCATCATCCGTACCGCCGGCGTCGGTCGCGATGCGGAAGAACTGCAGTGGGATCTGGACTACCTGCTGAACGTCTGGCGCGCCATCGCCGAAGCGGCGCTGAGCAAGCCAGCCCCGTTCCTGATCTACCAGGAATCGCGCCTGATCGTGCGCGCCCTGCGTGACTACCTGCGCGCCGACATCGGCGAGATCCTGGTGGACACCGAGGAGATGTACGAGCACGCCAAGGAGTTCATGCAGCAGGTGATGCCGCAGACCCTGCGCAAGCTCAAGCATTACAAGGACGACATCCCGCTGTTCAACCGCTTCCAGATCGAATCGCAGATCGAAGGCGCCTACGAGCGCAACGTGCGCCTGCCGTCGGGCGGCTCGATCGTGGTCGACCAGACCGAAGCGCTGACTGCCGTCGACGTCAACTCCTCGCGCGCCACCAAGGGCAGCGACATCGAGGACACCGCGTTCCAGACCAACCTGGAAGCGGCCGAGGAAGTGGCCCGCCAGCTGCGCCTGCGTGATCTCGGTGGCCTGGTGGTGATCGACTTCATCGACATGGCCTCCAACAAGCACCAGCGTGAGGTCGAGAACCGCCTGGCCAACGCGCTGAAGTACGACCGTGCACGCGTACAGGTCGGCCGCATCTCGCGCTTCGGCCTGCTGGAAATGAGCCGCCAGCGCCTGCGCCCGAGCCTGGGCGAATCCAGCCAGATCGTCTGCCCGCGCTGCGACGGCCATGGCCGCATGCGCAGCGTCGAGTCGCTGTCGCTGTCGATCATCCGCGTCGCCGAAGAGCATGCGATGAAGGAGAACACCGGGCAGGTGCTGGTACAGGCCCCGGTGGAGATCGCCAATTACCTGCTGAATGAAAAGCGCGGCGCGCTGGGCGAAATCGAGAAGCGCCACGAGGCGCCGATCGTGATCGTTGCCGACGAGCAGCTGCACACCCCGCATTACACCGTCACCCGCCTGCGCGACAACGAGCTGGGCGAGGAAAGCGGCAAGCCGAGCTACCAGCGTGGTACCCCGCGCAAGCTGCCGGTCCACGCGCTGACCAAGGGCCAGCTGAACATCCCGCCACCGATGGTGACCCAGGTCAAGCACAACTCGCCCGCCCCGGTGCGCGAGGAAGTGGAACCGGTCGCCGCCCCGGCACCGGCACCGGTGGCCGCAGCGGCCCCGGCAGCCGCCGCCAGTGGTGGCGTCGTCGGCTGGCTCAAGCGCATCTTTGGCGGCGAGCCGGCACCGGCCCCCGCACCGGCACCGGCCGCACGCCAGCCGCAGCAGGATGGCGGCCGCCGTGACCGCAACAAGGATCGCAACAAGGACCGCAAGGACCGTCGCGAAGACAGCCGTGGCAACGGCGGCAATGGCAATGGCAATGCGCAGCAGCAGAAGGACGGCGGCAACCGCAAGGACCGCGGTGAGCAGCGCAAGGATGGCCGCAACGGCGGCAACCAGGCCAATGGCAATGGCCAGCAGCAGCCGCAGCAGCAGGGCAAGCCGAAGGATGGCCAGCAGCCGCAGCAGCAGAACAAGCCGCGCAACGAACAGGGCCAGGGCCAGCAGCAGCCGAAGCTGAAGCAGCCGAAGCAGCCGCGCCCGCAGGACGGTGACAAGCCGGCCGAGAAGCCGCAGCGCGCCGCTGCCGAAGCACCGTCCGATGTCGCGACCGCAGCAGCAGCCGTGGCCACCACGACCGCAGTTGCCGCCACTGTCGCGGTGCAGGAAGAGAAGGCACAGGCACCCGCCGTTGCCACTGAAAACGTGGCCGACACTGTCGCCACCTTGGACACCGCCGCGAAGACCGATGCGGAGATCGTGGTTGCGACCGGGGCTGCCGAAGATGCTGCGACCGATACCGCAGGTGACCAGACCGGTGAAGGCGCAACCCGCCGCCGCCGTGGCCGTCGTGGCGGTCGTCGTCGTCGTCGCGGTGGCGCTGAGAACGCCGCTGGCGGCGACGTGCTGGGCGATGACCTGGACGACGGCGATGATGCCGAGGGCGAGGACAACGACGGCGATTCCGTCGAGCCGACCGCCCCGGCTCCGGTCGGCGCACCGGCAGCTGCCGTGCAGCCGTCGCGTTCGCAGCCGGAATTCGATTTCGATGACGACGTCGAGCCGGTCGCTGCTGATGCCGGCAAGCCGGCACGTACGCCGGTTGCAGTGGCTGCCGCGGTTGCCCCGGTTGCTGCCGTGAGCAGCCCCGTGGTCGAAGCGGCTGCTCCGGTGGTCGCCGCAGTGCAGGCTCCGGCTCCGGTGGAAGCAGCCGCCAAGGTCGAACCGGCCCCGTCGCCGGTGCAGACCAGCATGCTGGATGCCATCGATGCAGCGACGCCGGTGCAGCCGGCGCCTGAAGCGGCTCCGGTGATCGAGGCGAAGCCGCCGGTGGTCGAGACCGCTGCGGCGATCGAAGCAGCTCCGATCGCTGAACCGACCGCGGTGGTTGCAACCGCTCCGGTCTCTGAACCGACCGCGGTGGTGGAAGCCGCACCGGTGGCCGAGCCGAAGCCGGTGGTGGTCGACGTTGCGCCGGTGGTTGAAGCTGCTCCGGCAGTCGAACCGAAGGCCGAGGTTGAAGTCGCCCCGGTCATCGAGCAGCCGGCCGCCCCGGCGGCTGTCGAAACCGCACCGGTGGAAACCGCTGCGCCGGTCGCCGATGCGGTCGTGCCAGCGCAGGTCGACCCGATCGCCGATGGCCATGCCGACGCTGCCGCCCAGGCCGCCGACGCGCAGGCCTCGGAAGAAGACGAAGACGCCGGCAAGCGCACGCCGCCTGCCGCCTGATCGATCCTTGATCGGCAACAACGAAACGGCGGGGATCGATGATCCCCGCCGTTTCTGTTTGTGACGTATCAGATGCCGTAGCGAACCTGCCGCGTCGCCACGCGATGCCGCTACCGGGGCTTCGGCGCGAACTGCAGCCGGGTCCACACCCCGTAGTGATCGGAGGCCCAGCGGCCGCCGTCATCAGGCTGGTCGAACAGGATCTTCGCTTCGCGCGCGACCATCTCGTCCTGCTGGAAGAAGATGTGGTCGATCCGCGACGGTGCCTGGTAGTAATGGCGGTTGAGCGTGCTCACACCCGCCAGGTCGGTGTTGACGTGCACGCTGCCGTAGCTGTCGCCGTAGTGGCTGCGCAGTTCGCTCAGGTCGCCGGCATCAACCAGGGCGTTGAAGTCGCCGGCAATCACCACCGGTGCCCCCGCAGAACTGCCGGCGATGAAACGCAGCAGGTCTTCGACCTGGCTGCGGCGGATGCGCTGGCCGGCGTCGTCACTGCGCTCGTTGAGATGGGTGGCATAGACATTGACCGGCCTGCCCTCCACGTCGATGCGCAGATGGGCCACGGTGCGGTAGTCATCCAGCGGCAGCAGCAGGTGCTCGCCATGCGCCAGGATCGGGCGCCGGGTCAGCAGCGCATTGCCATAACGCTTGGGTGCACCCACCGGATCGGTGGACACGAATACGTACCGGTAGCCGAGCTGGCTGGCCAGCCACTGCGCCTGGTTGCGCACGTTGCGCTTCTGGATCACCTCCTGCAGCGCGATGGCATCGGGCTGCAGGCGCTTGAGCTCGGCAACGATCGTGCGACGACGGCTGGGCCAGTCCTCGCGGTCGTGGTGCAGGTTGAACGTGACCATGCTCATGCCGGGTTCGCCGACCGCCGTGGCCGCGTCAGCCGCGCTGGCCGACTCAGCGGCTGGCGCCAGCCCGGGCAGGGCCAGCGCGATCGCCAGCCCCAGCGCGCAGAAACCGCGACCGATTCCGAGCGGACCTCGCATGCTTACTTTTCCTTGCGTTCGGCGCGGCGCACCGCGCTGGGCACATCAATCTCGACGCGTGCCGGCAACTGGTGCACATGCAGCTCGTTGTTGACCCATTCCGCCGCCTCGCCGTTGACCGTCGCCTGGCCCGGCTCGCCTGCATACGGCCATGGCAGCACCACGCCACCGGCCGGCGGCACCAGCCCGGGCTGTACTTCCAGCACCAGCTGCTTGTCGCTGCGCTGCAGGCGATAGTTGAGCTGACCCTGCGGCGTGCGCAGGCCCTGCACGGCAATGCCCTCGCCCTGCAGCCACGCCACCGGGATACCGGCGGCCAGCACCAGCGCCTCATCCGCATCGCGGTTGTAGCCGAACATGTCCAGTGCCGAACGGACGAAGTCCGAGGCTACCCAGGCATGCGGCAGGTCACCCACGAAGAACGGCGTGCGCGGTGTGCGCGAGACGACCTCGGCCCACTGGTTCCAGGCCTGCGGCGCACGATCCTTGAAGAAGAACTCGGTGGCCTGCCAGGCACGATCACGCCATCCCAGGCGCACGAACGCGGCGACGTTGCGCCATTCGTACGGCGTGTAGTCCTTCCATTCGCGCTTGCCATCGCGGCGTGCGACGAATTCGCTCCAGTAACGCTGGAAAGTCGCGTCCAGCGCCTGCTGCGGCAACTGCCCCTGCTCGCCGCCGGGCGCCAACGCAATCGTGGTGGAGGTGGCGTCGAAGTCACCCAGCTCGGCCGAGCCCGGCAGGTAATCAATGCGATGCTGCTGCATGGCCGCCAGCAGCGAGGCCTGCAGGTCATCACGGAACTGATCGCGCGACTCGCTGATCTGCATCGCCTCGACCTTGCCCAGCTGCGCCGCCAGTTGCGCTGCGTCCTTGTAACCACGCAGCGCCCAGAAGTTGTCCCAGTACGAATGCATCGGCTTGGCCGAATAGCCCTCGTGGCTGATCGAGGCCGGCATCATCCCGTAGAAGGCAGGATTGCGCGCGCGGTTCTCCTCGGTACGCTCGCTGCCGCGCAGTTGTTCCATGTAGCTGTAGGCGCCCAGCACATGCGGCCACATCTGCTCGAGGAAGGCCGTGTCGCCGGTATAGCGGCCGTACTCGGCGATGTTGTAGATCAGTTCGCCGTGGCTGTCGTTCTCCGGCACCGGGTCGCTGCCACGCGCATCGACGCAGCACGGCACCTTGCCGTTTTCAAACTGATAGGGCGCATACCAGGTCACGTAGTCACGCACGGCATCGCTGCGCCCCATCCGCAGCAGGCCTTCGGAAATCATCGCGCCATCGCGGATCCAGCTGCGTGCATAGGAGCGTGTACCGGGCTGCAGGCGCGGGCCGACCCGCGAGATCAGCATGTGCGCCACCGCGGTGCGAAGGGTCTCCACCAGCGGTTGGCCGGCAGCGGGCACCTGCAGGGTCACCACGCCCAGCTTGTCGCGCCACATCGCCGCGACCTGCTGCTGTGCCTTGGCCACGTCCAGCGCCTGTGGCGCCCAGCTGCCGGTCTGCGGCAGCACGATCGCCACCTCGCGGCTCTGCCCGGGTTCGAGCTTGATCGTGTACAGCAGTGCGCCGGACGCCATGCCGGTCGGGTCCTTCACCGCAGTGGTGCCGGGCAGCTTGCCGCTGGCCAGGTGCATCGCATCCAGCTTGCCGTCGAAGCTGCTGGCAAAGCGCGCATCCGGTACCTGCAGGGGATACAGCCGCGGTTCGCCATTGATGCGCACCAGCTGCTCGCCCACGTCCAGGCTGTCGATGCGGCTGAAGCCGCCCACGGTGTTGAGGAACTGGGTGGGTGGATTGACCTGCCACGGGCGGATCGCCAGCGCCAGGGTGTATTCGTGCGCGACCTTGTCCGGATTGCTCAAGCGGTAGCGCCCGATCAGCTGGGCGCGTTCGGGCGTGCCCTGCACGAAGCTGGTCACCGACAGGCCGGCCTTCTCGTGCACCCAGTCGACCGTGGCGATCGGCAGGTAGCGATCCTGCAGCGACTGGCTGATGGCAACGTTCGACCAGTCAAGCAGCTTGCCGTCGAGGCGGATGAACGGCTCGATGCTGAAGCTGCCCTTGGCCGGCTCCAGTGCGCCGTCCTCGCTGATCAACGCCTGTTCCTGGCCACCGTCCAGGCCAAGCAGCGTCCAGTACGGCTGCTCGCCAACGTAGGCGCGCGGCAACGCGCCACGCGGCAGGTCGGCCGCCACCGAGGACAGGAAGGCATTGGGCGTCGCGGCGAACGCCAGCGGCTTCAGGGTGATGTCACGGATGCCGTAGCGCCAGTTCGGCCCGCCCTGCAGGTCGAAACGCACGTAGCGCGCATCGGTGTCGGGCAGTGCCAGCCAGTCGCGGCCTCCGGCACCTGCGGTCACTTCGCGCACGGTACGCCAGTCACGGCCATCCTCGGAGGTCCGCACGGTGTAGCGATTGGCTTCCAGGTCGGGCAGCCAGTCGATCACAGCGCCGCCGATCTCGCGGTTCTTGTGCAGGTCCAGGCTGATGGTCTGCTGCTTGACCCCGCCACTGATCCAGAATGTGTCGGACTTGCCGTCGATCATCCGGTCCTGCAGTGCGGTGGCGGTATCGGCGATCACCGAGGGCCGCAGCGCCGAATCATCCTGCGCGGGCAGGCCCTGCAGGGTCAGCTTGTCGAAGCACACCGTACCGCGGCCGCCGACCTTGCTGTAGATCGTGAATTCCATCGACGCACTGCGCGCCATGTCCTTCTCTGGCGATGGCCCCCAGGCCTTGTCGATCTGCCGGCGGCGGTACTCCACCGGCGTCCACGCCTTGGGGAAGGCGTAGCCTGGACGGTTGACCCACCACACGTTGTCACCGCTGGCGTCGATCAGCTTGAACTGCAGGTCGTTGGCAGGCGAATCACCGCGCAGCTGGAAGCCGAAACGATAGTTGGCCGGGTACTCGATGTTCAGTGGACGACGGATGCCGACGTAACCGGAGACCTCGTGGAAGTCGTAATCCAGGCACAGCGCGCGGCCACCGCCGGCACCACTGACCGGCCGCAGCGAGCCGCTGACCTGGTCGGACAACACCAGCTTCCAGGCGCTGATGTCGTCGAAATCATCCAGCACCTTCGGCGCGGGCAGCGCCGGTGGTGCGGCGATCGCCAGGGAAGACCACAACAGGCCCAGTCCAACGGCGATCGCACGCATCATCCCTTCACACTCCCCAGCAACAATCCTTGGATGTAATACCGCTGCAGCACCAGGAACAGCGCCAGCACCGGAACCACGGTGACCACTGCGCCGGCCATCATCATTTCCACGTCCATGATGTGTTCGCGCGAGAGGGTGGCCAGGGCCACCGGCAAAGTGTAGTGCTCCTGGTCGGTCAGCACGATCAAGGGCCACATGAAATCGTTCCAGGCGCCCATGAAGGTGAAGATCGCCAGCGTCACCAGCACCGGCTTGAGCATCGGCAGCACGATCTGGAAGAAGATGCGCAGCTCCCCTGCCCCGTCGATGCGCGCCGCTTCCAGCAGCTCATCGGGGATGGAGCGGGCGTACTGGCGCACCAGGAAGATGCCGAACACGCTGGCCAGCGCCGGCACGATCACGCCGCCGAAACTGTTTACCAGGCCCAGCTGCTTCATCAGCAGGAACAGCGGCAGCATCGCCACCTGTGCCGGGATCACCAGCGCCGCCATCAGCACCTGGAACAGCCGCTCACGGCCGGCGAACTGCAGCTTGGCGAAAGCGTAGCCGGCCATCGTGTTGAGCAGCAGCGAACCGAGGGTGATCGCCAGCGACACCAGCAGGCTGTTGGCGAAGTTGCCACCCATGCCGGTGCGCGCGAACAGCTCGGTGTAATTGTGCGTGGTGATGCTGGACGGCAGCAGCGGCGGCGGGAAATGGGTGGCCTCGCCCTGCGGCATGAACGACACCGACAGCATCCACAGCAACGGTGCCAGGCTGACCAGGGCCAGCACCAGCAACGCGCCATTGATCATCCACGGGTGCCAGCGTGACTGGCCGATTTCACGACTCATACCAACTGCCTCCTGCGGCCAAAGCGCAGCATCACGGTGGTCACCGCCAGGATGATCAGGAACAGCAGGAACGCCACAGCCGAGGCGCGTCCCAGGTTCCACCACTTGAAGCCTTCCTCGAACATGAAATACAGCACGCTGACGGTGCTCTGCAGTGGGTCGCCGCGGGTCATCACATAGGGTTCGGCGAACAGCTGGAAGTAACCGGATACGGTGATCACCCCGACCACCAGCAGCACCGGGCCGAGCATCGGCAGGGTGATGTGCAGGAACTGCTTCCAGCGCGAGGCGCCGTCGATGCGCGCGGCCTCGTACAGGTCATGCGGGATCGCCTGCAGGCCAGCCAGGAAGATCACCATGTTGTAGCCGAAGTTCTTCCACACCGCGAACAGCATGATGGTCGGCATCGCCCAGTTGGGATCGCCCAGCCAGTCGATCGGGCTGATGCCCAGATGGCCCAGGCCGTAGTTCACCAGGCCATAGCTGGTGTGGAACAGGTAGCGCCAGATCACCGCCACCGCCACCAGCGTGGTCACCACCGGGGCGAACAGCGCGGTGCGGAACAGCGCCTTGAAGCGCGCGGCCGGCGCATTGAGCAGCATCGCCGCGCCCAGCGATACGCCGATCGACAACGGCACGCCGATCACCACGAAATAGGTGGTGTTCCACAGCGACTTCCAGAACATCGGGGTCTGCAGCAGGTCGACGTAGTTGCCAAGACCCACGAAGCGCAGGTTGCTGCTGTCGGCCAGCGCATACAGGTCGAAGTCGGTCACGCTCAGCGCCAGCGCCGAGGCTACCGGCAGGCCGAAGAACACGCCGAGTACGATCAGCGAGGGGCCGGCGAAGATCCAGCCGGCAAGCGAAGTACGTTTCATTGCGGGCTCCCGGCCGCGACTGCACTGGTCGAACCCGAGGGGGGTGCGCTGCGCTGCAGGCGTTGTTGTTCATGCATCCAGCGACGCTTGGCCAGCACCTTGTCCACGCGCTGGTCCAGTTCGGCCACGGCCTTGTCCTGCGGCAGGCCGCCACGCACCACCTGTTCGGTGACGATGCGCATTTCCTGCACGATGCGCTCCCATTCGAGCACCTTCGGGGTCGGCTTGACCCGCTCCAGCTGGTCACGAAAGGCCGCGGCAAGCGGATCGTTGGCCAGCGACGGTGCATTCCAGGTGCTGCGACGCGGCGGCAGGTCGCCGATGATCGCGTGGAAGCGCGCCTGGATTGCCGGCCGCGACAGGAATTCGATCAGCTTCCAGGACGCTTCCTTCTGCTGCGACTTGCGGAAGATCACCAGGCTGGTACCTCCGGCGATGCCCGCGCCCGGACCGTCCGGACCCGGCAGCGCGGCCGTGCCCCACTGCCCTTCCAGTTCCTTCGGCTGCAGCTTCTTGAACTCGCGGATGTTCCAGGGGCCGGAAATGTAGAACACGTTGAAGCCGCGGAAGAATTCATCCCAGACGTTGGAGATCTGCGTCTCGGACATCTTCGGCGCCCAGCCCTGCTCGAACATGTTGGCGTAGAACCCCAGCGTGCGGCGGAAGCCGGGGCTGGAGAAGTTGCCACGGGTGTCGTCGTCGCGCAGCAGCGGATCGGGCTGCTGCAGGGCCAGCGACAGCTGCTGCTCGAACTCGTTGATCGGCATCAGCACCGCATAGCGGTTCGGGCCCTGCATGCGCTTGATCGCGGCCATCTGCTCGTCCCATTCGGCCCAGGTGCGCGGCGGATGGTCGAAGCCGGCCTTGGCCAGCAGGTCCTTGCGGTAATAGATCAGTCGGGTATCGACGTACCACGGCACCCCGACCAGCTCGTCGTGGATCACGTTGGTATCCCAGATGCCCTGGAAGTAGTCCTTCGGATCGACAACGGTGGAATGCTGCACGAACGGCTGCAGCGGGGTCAGCGCGTTGAGCTCGGCGAACTCGGGCACCCAGGTGTTGCCCAGCTGGCACACGTCGGGCAGGCCGTCGGCGGCAAAGGCGGTCAGCAGCTTCTCATGCGCGGCGGTCCAGGGGATGTTCTGCACATCGACCTTGATGCCGGGATTTTCCGCTTCGAATTCGTGGATCAGCTCGCTGACCACTTCGGCCTCGCGGCCCATCGCCCAGAAGCGCACGGTAGTGGTGCCCTGCTCGGTGCGAGTGCAGCCTGCCATGACCAGCGCGGCCAGTGCAGGCAACGCCCAGCGTCGCAGACGGTGTTTCCAGTCGTGCACCTTGTTACTTCCCCTGGCCGGTGTTGCGGTTGGCATTGTTTTTCTGTTCCTGCGCGGCGGCCGCACGTGATTCGGCAATACCGACCGCACGTGCTGCGGCGGCCTTCTCATCCTTCTGCAGCTCCAGCGGCTGGAAGGAGCCTTCCGGCGCCAGCCAGCCTCCACTGAAGCCCGCCCGTTCCAGGCCCTTGCGGATGTACGGGTTCTTCTTCATCACGTCCCAGACGAAGTCGTTGCGGTAGTTGGCGATCATGGTCAGGATCGGGCCCTGGTCGATGGCGATGTAATCGCTGGCGACCCAGCCGCGATCGGGCACCACCCGCCCGGTCTTGATCGGGATGTCGTAGTTGAAGCTGGGATTGAACGAATCGAGGAAGCCATAGCTGGAGTAGATGTAGTCGCCGTAGCGCTTGTGCATCTCCAGCGTGGCCGGAATCACTTCCTCCGGCGCGAACACGACCGACGAGATCGCGGCGGTCGGCGCGATCGTACCGTCATCGAAGTTCTCGCGCAGGCCCGCACCGCGCGAGGAGTAATGGCGGAACTGGCGCTGCTCGCCCCGGTAGTCCTGGGTGGTGTTCTGCGGACCATCACTGGCGGTCAGGCCCCACACGTTCTCGCCATATTCCTTCCAGTTCATCGGATTGGCGATGGCGTACTCACGCTGGGCCAACGCCGCCGAACGGCTGTTGAGGAAGTAGGTGCTGCCACGCTCGCGCATGTACGCATCCTGGATGTCGCGGAAGTCGATCCAGACATGGCTGTACTGGTGGCCGAACAGCGGACCGAAGGACAGGTATTCCTGGCCCTGGTAGACGCCCCAGTCGTTGTCGTAGGTGCGCGTCCACACCGTCCACGCATCCGGGCTGACCGGGTGGCTGGGCGAGCCCAGGGCGAGGATGTAGACCATCATCGCCTCGTTGTAGCCCATCCAGTCATGGTCGATGAAGCCGTTCTCGGGGAACCAGCCCATCGAGATCAGCGGCGCACGCTGCTGCAGCCACGGCCAGTCGACCTGCTTGTACAGTGTGTCGGCGATCTGCCGGATTTCCTTCTCGCGCGGATCGTCGCCGTCGTAGTACGACTGCGCGAACAGCACGCCCATCATCAGCAGCGCGGTATCCACCGAGGACAGTTCCACCCAGCTGTCGTAGCGGCGCCCTTCCTGCATGTCCAGGAAGTGGTAATAGAAACCCTTGTAACCGGCCTTGCCGGTGCGCTGCGGGCCCATCGGCACATCGCGGAAGAACTTCAGGGTGGTCAGGGTGCGGTCGATCGCCTGGTTGCGGCTGATCCAGCCGTTCTCGATGCCGATCGGGTAGGCGGTCAGCGCGAAGCCAACCGAAGCGATGCTGGCGAACGGCCGCGACGGATAGCGGTCCGGGGTCAGGCCGTTGATCTCGTTGGTGGTATCCCAGAAGAACTGGAAGGTGCGGCGCTCGATGTCATCAAACAGCGGCGGCAGCTCCGGCTTCATCGGCCGCGGCGGTGCGTCGGCCTCGATCAGGATCACCGGCGGGCGCGGCTTGGCAGGCTCCTGCTGGGCCGGTTTGCAGGCGGCGATGGCCAGGGTCATCGCAGCGGCGGTCATCAGGTGGCGTGCCTGCATGGCGCGGTTCCTCCGGTGGGCTGATCGATGAAAGAGCATAACGTCCAATGACCTGAAATCGTTTACAAAGTGCGGTCTTAAAAAACCACGGAAACGTGGTTGATGACACCGCAGTCATTGCCCACGCCATTGCCCCCTGCCCGGCAATGGCGTGGGCAATGGACCGGCCCGGAGGCCGGCCATTGCCGTTGCAACCGGAGCCATCGGCGAACCGATGGCTCCGTGATGCATCAACTTCCCGCGATCAGAAGCGGAAGCCCACTTCGGCCTTGACCTGGCGCGGAGTACCGATGATGTCGCCGGTCTCGTTGTAGCTGGCCTGCAGCTTGCCGTTGGTCTTGACGTAGTTGTAGGTGGAGAAGTTGTCGAAGTTGAACACGTTGATGATGTCGATACGCGCGTACAGCTCGGTATCGCCCGCCAGCTTGAACGTCTTCGTCGCCTGCAGGTCGACCGAACGGTAGCCGAAGATCTTGCCACCCACCAGGAACTTGCCATTGGCGTTGGGCACGGCCGCCTGCGGCGTCGGCAGGTTGTAGCCACTGGCCTGCGGCACCGGGTACCAGTCATTGACGGCGGTCGGGGTGGCCAGGGTGATCTTGCCACCGAAGGTGATGCCCCAGAAGCCCGCGTACGAACCGGTGACCACCAGGCGGTGGCGCGGGGCGCCGTTGGAACGGATGGTCGGGTAATCCTCGATCAGGCCGCGGTCGAAGGCGTACTTCTCGTTGATGTCGCGGTTGTGGCGCGCGGTCGTCCAGGTGTAGGCGATCGAAGTGCCCCAGCCGCTTTCCTGGGTGAACGGCTTCTGCGCCGACAGCAGGATCTGGGTCGCACGGGTCTTGATGCCCTGCTGGCCGATGATCAGGCTGCCGAAGCCCGGCACGTTGCAGCTCCAGGCCTGGCTCAGGCCCGGCTCGGTGCCACCGCACAGGCGCGGGTCATCGAAGAACTGGCCGGTCGGGTAACGGTTGCCCAGGGTGAAGGCGAAGCCGTCGTAGCTGAGCGTACGGGCGATGGTGGCGTCGGTCAGCCAGTCACCGATCTGGTTGCTCATGCCCAGGCTGAACTGATCCGAGTACGGAGCCTTCAGCTTGTTGTTCAGCAGATCCACTTCCAGGCCGGCATTGCTGGTCGCACCGACCAGGCTCTGCAGGTTGCCGATGCCGTTGAGCAGGTTCGGGTTCCAGTCATAGCAGGCGGCCTGGCCGTTGATGCAGGTGCCGGTGGCCGGGTTGCGGAAGTAGATGGTCGGCTGCGGCAGGGCCAGCTTGGTGGTTTCCAGCTGCAGGTTGTCGAACAGGTCGCGGTCGTACGAACGGCCGGCACCACCGTGGATCACGTGCTGCTCGTCGGCGTTGATGTCATACGAGAAGCCCAGGCGCGGCTGCCAGGCATCCTTGAATGCCTTGCGGTTGTGGCCGTTGCTGATGTAGTCGCTGATGTCCAGGCCACCCAGCGCCAGCGAATCGGCGTAGGTCTGGCCGGCGGCAGCACGCGGATCCTGCGAATAGATCGCGTCGACCACGGCCTGCGGGGTGACGAAGTCCAGGTAGGACGGGGTCTTTTCGTAGTCCCAGCGCAGGCCGAGGTTGATCTGCAGGTGGTCGTTGACCTGCCAGTCGTCCTGGATGAACACGCCGTACTGCTTGGACTTCGAACGCACTTCACCGGACACGCCGTCCACGCCGGTCACCGGCTTGACGAACTGCGCCTTGTACGGAATGGAATCGGGGAAGTCCGGATCGCCCAGGCTGTAGGTGAAGGTCGGGTTGATCTGCGCCGCATCGGAGGCGTACAGGTCGATCGCCTTGTACTTCACGCCCATCTTGATGGTGTGGTCGCCGGCCCACTGGATGCCATCCAGGGTCAGGTTGTCTTCGATCGACCAGCCCTTCTGGCCCTTCACCTGCGAATCCAGTGCCGATGCGCCACCGATCTTCACCACGGTGCGGTCTTCGGTGCCGTCCGGTGCGGTGTAGGTGATGCCGTTGGCCAGGGTCAGCGGGGTCGGGTTGTTGAACGAATCTTCATGGGTGACCATCATTTCGTTGTAGTAACGCTCGCCGCTGTGGTTCCAGCGCAGGGCGTAACGACGGTCGGTGTTGACCACTTCGCGACCGGCTTCCGGCGAAGTCTGGCCACTGAACTGCGACTGGGTTTCGTCGCGGTCCTGGAAGGTCAGCTCGATGCGATCGTTGTCGGTCGGCTCGAAGTCGATCTTGCCGAAGATCAGATCCTGCTGGAACGGCTGGCTGGCCGGGCCCAGGCCGGCAGCGCCCTGGGCCGGCAGCAGACCGGCAGCACCGGTGACCGCGCCGTCCGGCGCGATGGTGACCGGCAGGTCGAAGCGCTTGGCTTCGTAGGTCACGAAGAAGTGCGCCTTGTCCTGGATGATCGGGCCGCCCAGGGCGAAGCCGTATTCCTTCTCGGCCGAGACCATCTTGTCCTTGCCGCCCTGGCGTTCTGCCGGGGTCTTGGCGCGCATGTCCTCATCGGTGTAGCGGTAGAACGCCTCACCCTTGAATTCATTGGTGCCGGACTTGGTGGCAGCGGTCACTGCGGCGCTCGACACCTGGCCGTACTCGGCCTTGTAGTTGCCGCTGATGACCTTGTATTCGCCGATGGCCAGCTGCGGGAACGGGTTGCCGGCGCTACCGGACTGGCCGGCCACGCCGCCGCCCTTGACGTAGCTCTTCTGGCCCACGCCGTCGATGTAGACGTTGGTGCCGTCGGAGTTGGTGGCACCGCCGCGCAGCGAGGTGTTGCCCTTGGCATCACGGGTGAAGATCAGGCCCGGCACCGCGTCGGCGAACTCCAGGAAGTTGCGCGACACCTGCGGGGTGGTCTGGATCTGCTGCAGGCTGACGGTCTTGCCGACTTCGGAGGTACGCACTTCCTGCAGCAGGGTCGGTGCGACGACGTTGACGGTGTCCAGGTTGGTGGCGGCGGTCGAACCGGTACCACCGGCAGCCGCCTCGCTGAAGTTCAGCGTCGCGGTCGAGGCGACGGTGACGGTGACCTTCTGCGTCTGGCCGTTGGCGACCACGTTGTAGGTGCCCGGGTCCAGGCCCATCAGCGAGTAGCTGCCGTCGGCGCGCACGGTGCCGCGACGGACGGTACCGGTGGCGACGTTGGTGGCGGTGACTTCGGCACCGGCCTGGACGCCGGACACCTGGCCACGCAGGCTGGCGTTGGCCGACTGCGCCATGACGTTCGGGGCGGCGGCCAGCATCAGGCAGCTGACCAGGGCGGTGCTCAGCAGCCGGCGCGCCGGCATGCGGATAGTGGAATGCATCATCAACTCAATCTCCGGGTGGCGGTGACCGCTTGCGCGGCACCTGCGATCAATCAAAAAAGAAGGAACGCCTCTGGCTTCAATGGCCGGATGGCGGAGTGGTGGAATCGCGAACAATCAGGCGCGGGACCAGGGTCTGCTTGTCCCCTGCCCCTTCCGTGGAGGTGCCGTCCATCAACTGCAACAAACGCGACATCGCCCGATCGCCCAGTTCGGCAATGCTGACCTGCATGGTGGTCAGCGACGGGTGAACGAAACGCGCAAGCGGAATGTCATCGAAGCCGGCCAGGGCGACATCGGTCGGGACATGGACACCTGCCTGCGCGAAGGCATACAGGCAACCCAGGGCCATCATGTCGTTGGCGGCGAATACGGCATCGGGCAGCGTGCCGGCTGCCAGCAACTCCTGACCGGCGCGATGGCCGGAAGCTTCGTCGAAATCACCGGGCAGCTCGATGCCTTCGGCGCCGCTGCCAAATGCCGCCAGCGCGTCACGGAAGCCGCGCAGGCGCTCGCGCGCGTCGAAGTTGAGGTCCGGGCCAGAAATGAATGCAATGCGGCGATGGCCAGCATCGAGCAGGTGGCGGGTCATCGCCATCGCCCCTGCATGGTCATCGATGCTCAACACCGGATGGTCCTGCCCAGGCAGGTAGGTGTTGATGAGTACCGTCGGCAATGCCTGCGGCAGGTTGTCGGTCAGGAACCCGGGGCTCTCGGCATAGGGCGAGAGCACCAGCAGACCGTCGACCCGGCCGCGCATGGCACGCAGGGCTGCCCCCTGCTGCTCCTGGTCGCCGTGATAGCTCGACACCAGCAGGTGCTGGCGCCGGCTGCGGGCGACGTTGTCGATGCCACGCATCAACTCGGAGAAGAATTCGCCGTACAGGTCCGGAAGCACCACACCCACCGTATTGGTGCGGCGGCTGCTCAGGCTGCGGGCGGCGGCGTGCGGGGTGTAACGCAGCCGTGCGGCCACCTCCAGCACAAGCTGGCGGACCGGTTCGGCGACATTTTCATGCCCGTTGAGCGCGCGCGAAACGGTGGCCACAGAGACCTTGGCTTCACGGGCGACGTCTTTGATTGTTATGGCTGCCTTGTTCACGAAGCCGCCCTCCACGGCTTGGACCTACCAGCATTGGCGCGGAATGTAAGCGTTTCCATCTGCGCTTGTAAACAGTCCGTTAGACGAATGTCCCCAAACGGACACGGAAACCTGTCCCTGGCAGGCCCATCAACGGACCTGCCAGGACAGCGCGGGACAAGGCCTCAGCCCTGTTCTGACGGGGTATGCGCGCGGATGGACAACGCGTGGATGTCGGTTTCCATCAACGTGCCCAAGGCCGCGTAGACCGCGCGATGGCGCGCCAGCGGGGCCATTCCCGCGAAGCGCTCGCTGACCACGTGCACGTTGAAATGGCCGCGACCATCGCGCGCTCCGGCATGGCCTGCATGGCGATGGCTGTCGTCTTCGATCTCAAGCACGCTGGGGGCCAGCGCTTGTTGCAGCGCATCACGAATCTGCTCGATCCGTTCCGCGTTCACGGCAGCACCTTGCGGAACGGTCGCACCTGCACCCGCACATAGACGCCTGCGGCAACATAGGGATCGGCATCGGCCCAGGCCTGGGCCTGCTGCAACGAGTCGAAGCCGGCAATCACCACCGAGCCACTGAACCCTGCCGGGCCCGGGTCTTCGCTGTCGATCGCCGGACACGGCCCGGCCACAAGCAGGCGGCCTTCATCGCGCAACGCGGTCAACCGTGCCAGGTGCTCGGGCCGCGCCTGCAGCCGCTGGGCCAGTACATCCTGGCCGTCATATCCTTCAATCACATACCACACCGGCATTTCCTCGCTTGCGTTGCTGGTGAAGCAATTCTAGCCAATCCAGCCCCGCGCCCGGCCTCGGCTGGACACTGGCGCGGCAAAGGCTTACCCTAGAGGCCATTGCACGTGGCTGGATGCAGCAGCCCGTCGGTTTTTGCGGCCAACGCAGCCCCCGACGACCGACCCGCTGCTTCGAACCGGTCCACCCGACCGGGTCACGTAGACGACCTCCCCGTAGTCCTGTCGCTGCCGTGTCCTGCGGAGCGCCCTGTTGTTTGATGTGTGGAACCGCGCCGAGACAGGCGCGCCTGGTGTCCTGGCGGTCCGTGGCAGTTGCCCGGTGTGTCAGCTACCGCGACTGGTCCGTTGCAATCCTGATCTCCATTAGATGACTTCCGAACTCGCGCTCGACGCGAACACGCCAACCCGGCCGCCCGCCCCCCAGCAGCAGGAAATGCCGCTGGCCGTGGTGCATGGGCAACCGGTCCTGCAGATTCCGCAGGACCTGTACATCCCGCCGGATGCGCTGGAAGTCATCCTGGATGCCTTTGAAGGGCCGCTGGACCTGCTGCTGTACCTGATCCGCCGGCAGAACCTGGACGTACTGGACATTCCCGTGGCCGAGATCACCCGGCAGTACGTGGAATACATCACCGTGATGCGCGAGCTGCGCTTCGAGCTTGCCGCCGAGTACCTGGTGATGGCGGCGATCCTGGCAGAAGTGAAGTCGCGCATGCTGCTGCCCCGCCCCCCCAGCGTGGAGGGAGAGGAGGCCGATCCGCGTGCGGAGCTGGTACGACGGCTGCAGGAGTACGAACGCTTCAAGCAGGCCGCCGAGGATATCGACGCCCTGCCCCGGCAGGACCGTGACACCACCGTGGCACATGCCTTCATGCCCGAGCGCGCCGCAGTGAAGCTGCCGCCGCCGGTGGACCTGAAGGAAATGCTGATGGCGCTGCACGACGTGCTCAAGCGCGCCGAGCTGTTCAGCGGCCACGCCATCAAGCGCGAGGCGCTGAGTGTCCGGCAGCGCATGGGTGAAGTGCTGGGGCGGCTTGAAGACGGCAGGTTCTATCGTTTTGAAAACCTGTTCACCGCCGAAGAAGGCAAGCTGGGCGTGCTGGTCACGTTCCTGGCCGTGCTGGAACTGGCCAAGGAACAGCTGCTGGACCTGGTGCAGGAAGAACCGTTGGCGCCGATCTACGTGAAGTCCCTGGCCGCCGGCAATACCAATGCCCCGCTGCAGTTCAGCAGCGAGTTCGACGACAACGACGCCGCCAATGAAAACGAGTGAGCGCTGACTGCCGATGGATCAAACGCTGATCAACCGCATTGTCGAAGGTGCGCTGCTGGCCTCCAGCCAGCCGCTCACCCTGGCCCAGCTGAAGGACCTGTTCCCGGAAGATGAGCCGGCACCACCGGGCAGCATCGAACGTGCGCTGGAACGGCTGCGCGAGGGCTGCCAGGACCGTGGCGTGGAACTGGTGGAGGTGGCTTCGGGCTTCCGCTACCAGGTGACCGCCGAAGTACATGGCTGGATCAGCCGGCTGTGGACCGAACGCAAGACCCGCTATACCCGCGCCACCCTGGAAACACTGGCCCTGATCGCCTACCGGCAGCCGATCACCCGTGGCGAGATCGAGCAGGTGCGCGGCGTGGCGGTCAGCAGTAACATCATCCAGGCACTGGAAGAGCGCGAGTGGATCCGCGTGGTCGGCCACCGCGACGTGCCTGGCAAGCCTGCCCTGTTCGGCACCACCAAGGGCTTCCTGGACTACTTCGGGCTGAAACGCCTGGACGAACTGCCGCCCCTTTCCGAGCTGAAGGACCTGGGCGACCTGGAACCGCAGCTGGCGCTGGATCGCGACGCCCCCCTCGCCGCCAGTGCCGACGGCCCGGACGTGAGCGCCGACCCGGACGCCGCTGCAAATGACGACACCGGCACCACCGCCGGCGACACCCCCGATTCTGCCGACGCATCTCCTGCGCCGGCCGACGATGAGCAAGCACCTTCGCCCTCCGATGATGGGCACCCCGATTCCGCGCCGGGCGAGCGCGCGGTGACAGTGAACGAACGCGAAGACAACGCCGTCGCGAAGACGACCGTGGCTGTTGACCAAGCCGATTCCGAACCAGAGGCCGACCTCGAAACCGTCGGCCGGAGCAAAACTGATGAGTGACACCCCCCGCAAGCCCTCGTTGAACAAGCTTTCGCTCAAGCGCGAAGCCACGTCCGAACAGTTCAAGCTGGAAGAACGCCTGCACAAGGTCCTGGCCCAGGCCGGCCTGGGTTCGCGCCGTGCGCTGGAACAGCGCATCGCCGAAGGCCTGGTCAAGGTCAACGGTGAAGTCGCCCAGACCGGCATGTCGGTCAAGAGCGGCGACAGGATCGAGCTCGACGGCCGCGGCTTCGTCGCCACTGCGCTGGCCGAGCCGTCGCGCGTGCTGGTCTACAACAAGCCGGAAGGCGAAGTGACCACCCGCGAAGACCCCGAAGGTCGCCCGACCGTGTTCGAGTCCCTGCCGGCGCTGAAGGGTGCCCGCTGGATCGCCGTCGGCCGCCTGGACATCAACACCACCGGCCTGCTGCTGGCGACCACCGACGGTGAGCTGGCCAATGCCATGATGCACCCCTCCTTCGAGGTCGAGCGCGAGTACGTGGTGCGCGTGCGTGCCCCGGAAGGCGAGGACAAGGTGCCCGATGCCGTCGTCGACCGCCTCACCCGTGGTGTCGCGCTGGAAGATGGCTCGGCCAAGTTCGATGAGATCGAACGCATCGGCGGCACCGATTCGCACGACTGGTTCCGCGTCGTGGTGAAGGAAGGCCGCAACCGTGAAGTGCGCCGCCTGTGGGAATCGCAGGGCTGCCAGGTCAGCCGCCTCAAGCGCACCCGCTACGGCAAGGTCAGCCTGCCGCGCGAACTGGCCCGCGGCCAGTCCGTCGAACTGCCGGGCAGCCAGGTCGAAGCGCTGCGCGCCGAACTGAAGCTGGAAGAAGGCGCGCCGTCGGCCCTGACCCTGCAGCCGGTGATCGGCCAGCGTCGTGCTGCCAAGACCACCGTGCGCGTACGCGAAGGTGGCCGCGGCAACGCTTACGTCAATGGTCACAACACCGCCGATGAAGGTCGCGAACTGCGTCGCTTCGACAACGTGCGCGAAGACCGCGGCCGCGGTCGCGGCGGCAAGGGTGGTGGTGGTTTCAAGGGCGGCCTGACCGTCAGCGGTGAAGCTGCTGCCAAGCAGTCGCAGCGCCCGTTCAAGCAGCGCGCGCCGAAGAACGACCGCTCGCTGCCGGAAGGCAACCCGGCCGCATTCCGTACCTGGTACGTGCCCGATGGCGTGAGCACCGGCCCGAGCGGCCACCGCAATGCCGGTCCGGGCGCTCGTGGCCCGGGTGCCCGTGGTCCGGGCGCAGGCGGCCAGGGCCGTCCGTACGGCAAGCCGAAGGGCCCGGGCGCAGGCGCCGGTGGCGGCCAGGGTCGCGGCGGATTTGGTGGTGAAGGACGTGGTGGGGCCGGTGGCGCGGGTGGCCAGGGTCGTCCGGCCGGTGCGGGCAACCGCTCGCAGGGCCAGGGCAACAAGCACCCGTACGGCCATCCGGGCAATGCCCCCAGCTTCCCGTCCGACCACGCCAATCCGGGCTTCAGTCCGTACGGCAGCTCGCGTCCGGCCGGCAACGGTCGTCCGGGCGGCAATGCGAATGCACGTCCGGGCGGCAACCGTGGTCCGGGTGGTCCGGGCGGCAATCGCGGCCCGGGTGGCCCCGGCGGCAACCGTGGTCCCGGCGGCCCGGGTGGCAACCGCGGCCCGGGTGGCCCCGGCGGCAACCGTGGCCCGGGCGGCCCGCGTCGCAGCGGCCCGCGCGGCGGCTGATCTCCACCTTCAATGAAGGACACAGCGATGACACGGATGTTGTCCCTCGGCGCCCGCATCGGCGCCGTGCTGGTGGCTCTGTTGCTGGTCGGCGGCTGCGAACGCGCTGCCGACCGGCTCAAGCAGGAAATCGCCGCCACGCAGAACCCCTGGCCGAAATCTTCGGCCCTGCACGATCCGGCCGACCGCATGCTGCGTCGGCTGATTGTCGATGAGCGCTATCTCACCCGCATCAAGCAGGCCGGTAGCAGGAATAAAGCACTACAGGTCGGCGCTCAGCTGACCCTCGACGGCATTGCGCGATTGCCACCGCAGCGCCTGGAGCAACGCGCCAATGTCATGGCAAGCGTCCTGCACGCCATGCCGGTGGAGGACTGCGCGCGGATTTCGCGTGCGACCACCGCTGCCGAAGTGGCTCAGCTGAGCACATTGTTCTTCGCCCAGCTTGAAAAACTCCCGCCTGCAGATATCGACGCGTGGTTCGAGATGAGCTACCAGGCCGGCATCGCCGAGCTGGAACAACGCCCGCCGAGCAAGGTCAGCGAAGCGCAGATCCAGGCAGCTTCGGAAGCCTTCATGGCCAGCCTGCCCAGCGATGCGATGCGATCCCGCGCCATGGCCGTCATGCCGCACATGGAAACCGCCCCACCGGCTGATGTCTGCTGGGCCTCGCGCACGATGTTCAATGCTGTGGCCACCCTGCCCAAGCCGCACCGCGGCACCCTGGCCTGGTTGCTGGCCCAGCAGTGAGCCGTCCTTGACCGTGCGACACACGGGAAACCCCGGCCACGACCGGGGTTTCGGCGTGCTGGAGCGCACTTGGGAATTGTTTGAAAACGTGCAATTCGTGCCACAGGTCGACGCGAGCGGCGCGGCGGATCACTATCGTGAAGCCTCATCACCAGCATGAGGGAATGACGATGGCGTGGTACACCGAAGCAGCGCACCTGCAGGCAGAGAAGGCCACACAGGTATGGACTGACACATACGGCCCGGCCGAGAAGGTTCAGGTCTCGGGCATCTATCGCTGCAAGGGCTGCAAGCGTGAAGTGACGTGCAACAAGAACGACCCGTTCCCGCCCCAATCCCATCACCAGCACTCGCCCCACCAGGGCGACATCCGCTGGAAGCTGATCGTGCGCACCAACACCGACGGCGTCTGATGCAAAAAGGGGACGGATCTCCTCCGTCCCCTTTTTTGCGGTCAACGCCGGCTGATGGTGAACGCCGCGCCGTCCACCCCCAGGTCCCAGCCCTTGCCGGTACCGGACAGGGCCAGCGAGATATCGCCCTTGGTCATGACCTGCGCGTTGCTGGACTTCACCGCACCGGCATGCGCGCCGACCGAGGCGTAGGTGCCCAGCAGCTCGCCGACGCTGCTGGCGCCGGTGAAGCTGCCACGGCCATCGGTGATCTTCGACTTGCCAACGGTCAGGCCGCCGCCCTTCAGCTGGATCCGCACCGGCATGCTGGAACCGTTGGTGCAGTGGATGGTGCCGTTGCCCGAGGCGGTCTTGTAGATCAGTGACCAGCCGGACAGGTTGTAGCGCAGCTGGCAGTCAAGGTTGCCACCGGCCTGCGCGGTCGGGGCCAGGGACGCTGCGGCGAGCGCCAGCAGCAGGGCAAACGGCTTGGTATTCATCGGCAGAACATCCACATCGGTCGGAATGTGGGCGAATCTAGCAGCGCGCGCGTGCACGTTGGATGCAGGCGCGCGCGGTGGGGCCGGAAGCGTTCAGCCGCCGTATCAGGCCTGCACATCCAGATGGAAGGCATCGGCATCGAGCATGGCCGGGAAGCGTGCACGATGCGAGGCCAGCGCTTCGGCGGAGATGGTGGTGGTCACCACCTGCTCGCGCTCGCGGATCTCCACCTGCGGCTGGCCGAGGAAGTCGATGACCGCGCTGTCGCCGGCGTACTGCAGCTGGTTGCCATCCACGCCTACGCGGTTGACCGCAGCGACGAAACACAGGTTCTCGATCGCGCGCGCACGCAGCAGGGTCTTCCAAGCATAGGCGCGTGCCGACGGCCAGTTGGCGACGAAGATCTGCAGGTCGAAGTCCAGCTGTTCGGCTCGCTCGACGTTGTAGCGGTTGCGGCAGAACACCGGGAAACGCAGGTCGTAGCAGACCTGCGGATTGATCCGCCAGCCCTTCCATTCCACGCACAACCGGTCGCGGCCGGCGGCGTAGCGCTCGTGCTCGCCGCCGTAACGGAACAGGTGACGCTTGTCGTAGTACTGCAGGCCACCATCGGGGGTTGCGAACAGCAGGCGGTTGTAGACGCCCTCACCATCGCGCAGCTGCACGCTGCCGATCACTGCCGCATTCAAGGCTTTGGCCTGCGCGCGCACCCACGCCACGGTCGGGCCGTCCATGCCTTCGGCCTGGGCGATCGCTTCATTGGAGAAACCACTGGTGAAGGTTTCCGGCAGGATCACCAGATCGGTGATGCCGGCCAGCGGCGCCAGCAGCGCGCCGTAGTATTCGCGGTTGCCGGCCGGGTCGTGCCAGCGGGTGTCGCCCTGGACGAGGGAAATGCGCAGGTCCTGCATGCTGTCTCCTCCGCTCACAGCAGGCGCAGGCGTTCGATCGCCGCGTCCAGGGTGGCCTCGTTCTTGGCGAAGCACAGGCGCACCAGGCGCTGGCCGACCGGCGCGGTTTCGTAGAACGGCGACAGCGGAATGGCGGTGACGCCCTTCTCGATGGTCAGCCACTTCACGAACTCGTGGTCCGGCAGGTCACTGATGGCCGAATAGTCGACCAGCTGGAAGTAGCCGCCCGGCACCGGCAGCGCCTTCAGGCGGGTACCGGCCAGCTGCTCGCGGAACCGGTCGCGCTTGGCTTCATAGAACGCGCCCAGTTCCAGATGATGCTGCGGCTCGTCGCGGATCATCGCGGCGAAACCGTACTGCGCCGGGCCGAAGCTGGCGAAGGTGTTGTACTGGTGCACCTTGCGGAACTCGGCGGTCATCGCCGCTGGCGCCACCGCATAGCCGATCTTCCAGCCGGTGCAGTGATAGGTCTTGCCGAAGCTGGAGATGACGAAGGTGCGCTCGCGCAGTTCCGGGTAGCGCAGCGCCGATTCGTGGCGACGGCCGTCGTAGATGATGTGCTCGTACACCTCATCGGAAATCAGGTAGATCTGCGTGCCGCGCAGTACATCGGCCAGCGCCTGCATGTCGGCCTCGTCCAGCATCGCGCCGGACGGGTTGTGCGGGGTGTTGACCATCAGCAGGCGGGTGCGCGGGGTGATCGCCGCGCGCACGCGGTCCCAGTCCACCGCGAAGGTCTGCGGGTCCAGCGGCACGTGCACGGCGGTGGCGCCGGCCAGTTCGATCGCCGGTTCATAGCAGTCGTAGGCCGGGTCGAGCACGATCACTTCCTCGCCGGCACGCACCACGGCGTGGATGGCGTTGAAGATCGCCTCGGTGGCGCCGCTGGTGACGGTGATCTCGGTGTCCGGATCGATCGTCGCGCCGTACAGGTCCAGCGACTTCTGCGCGATGGCCTGGCGCAGCGGTGCCACGCCGGTCATCGGCGGGTACTGGTTCAGGCCGGCGGCCATCGCCTTGCTGGTCTCGTCGATCAGGCGCTGCGGCGCGGAGAAATCCGGGAACCCCTGGCCGAGGTTGACCGCGCCGTGTTCGGCGGCGAGCTGGGACATCACGGTGAAGATCGTGGTACCGACCTTGGGCAGCTTGGTGTTCGGTTGCATCGGCCTGGGCTGTGGGGAAACAAGGGCTGGAAGTGTACGAAATCCCGACCCGGCCTGCGGCGCCGACGGTAGCGCCGGGTCATACCCGGCGGCTCTCTGCACATGCCGCACCGATGGCAAGCCGCGCTGCGCGCTCGCCGGGCATGGCCCGGCGCTACCGGGTCACATTCACCGCTACAATTGCTGCCGCACTCCCGCATGAAGACCCCTGCGCCTTGAACACCCCTGCATTGCTGGCCGCCAGCGGCCTGAGCTTCTCCCGCAATGACGAACCCGTGTTCGGCCCGCTGGACTTCCACGTGGATGCCGGCGAGGCCCTGTTGGTGCAGGGCGGCAACGGTGCCGGCAAGACCACCCTGCTGCGCGTGCTGTCGGGCCTGGCGCGCCCGGGCGCGGGCCAGGTGCTGATCGACGGCAGGCCGGCCAGCAACGCCGAGCGTGCGCGCTATGTCGCCTACCTCAGTCACCTGCCGGCGCTGAAGCCGGATCTGGACACGCTGGAGAACCTGCATTTCCTCTGCGGCCTGCACGGCCGCCGCGCACGGCAGATGCCGGGCAATGCGCTGGCCATCGTCGGCCTGGCCGGCTACGAGGACACCCTGGTGCGGCATCTGTCGGCCGGACAGAAGCGGCGGCTGGCGCTGGCCCGCATCTGGTTGTCGCCGGCACCGCTGTGGCTGCTCGACGAACCCTATGCCAACCTCGACCTGGAGGGCATCAACCTGGTCAACCGGATGATTTCCGCACACCTGCGCAGTGGCGGCGCGGCCCTGGTCACCACGCATGGCGCCTATGCGGCCCCGCCGGTTCGCACCCGCCAGCTCGATCTGGGGGGTGAAGCATGATCGCGCCAGGCACTGAACCGGGCCTGTGGCAGACCGCCCGCGCGCTGATTGCGCGCGACCTGCGCCTGCTCTGGCGGCGTCGCGGCGATGCCCTGCAGCCGGTGCTGTTTGCCCTGCTGGTGGTGGTGCTGTTCGCCCTGGCCCAGGGCCGGGACCCGCAGCCGCTGGCCGCCACCGCCGGTGCGGTGCTGTGGTTGGCGGTACTGCTGGCCGGGCAGCTGGCGCTGGATTCGCTGTTCCGCTCCGACGCCGAAGACGGTTCGCTTGAACAATGGCTGCTGGCGCCGGTGCCACTGGCGTGGCTGGTGCTGGTGCGGGTGCTGCTGCATTGGGCGACCACCGCCCTGCCCCTGATCCTGCTGAGCCCGTTGCTGGCGGAAATGCTGCATCTGCCGCATGACCAGCTGCCGATGTTGCTGGCATCGTTGCTGCTGGGAACACCCTTGTTGAGCCTGATCGGTGGCGTGGTTGCTGCACTGACCGTCGGCATCCGGCGCTCTGGTATTCTCGTGGCGTTGCTGTCGTTGCCGTTGTACGTACCGGTGCTTGTCTTCGGTGCCGGCAGCCTGGCGGCAGCCAGCCGCGGGCAGGATCCGGTCGGTGCGCTGCTGATGCTGGGCGCCGGTCTGGTGATCGCCCTGGTGCTGGCACCGCTGGCCACCGCTGCTGCGATCCGTATTTCTCTGAGTTGACCGAGCTGAGAGCCAATCCACCCCTGCTGGATAGCCGCCACGCATGAATCCGATCGTCCGCTGGTTCCATCAACTCGGTTCGCCCCCGACCTTCGATCGTTTCGCCGCACGCTGGTCCCGCGTGTTCTACGCCGCGGCGGTTCCGGTGCTGCTGATCGGCCTGTGGCAGGGCCTGTTCGTGGCACCGCCGGAACAGAACCAGCACGACGCCTTCCGCATCATCTACATCCATGTACCCAGCGCCTGGATGAGCCTGTTCGTGTTCGCGCTGATGGCTGCCTACGCCGCCATCGCGCTGATCTGGCGCATCAAGATCTGCGAGATCCTGGCGATGGCCTGTGCGCCGATGGGCGCCGGCTTCACCCTGATCACCCTGCTGACCGGCAGCATCTGGGGCAAGGGCACCTGGGGCACCTGGTGGGACTGGGACCCGCGCATGACCAGCGAGCTGATCCTGCTGTTCCTGTACCTGGGCGTGATCGGCCTGTACCACGCCATCGAAGACCGCCGCAGCGCCGCACGCGCGGCCGGCCTGCTGGCCATCGTCGGCGTGGGCCTGCTGCCGATCATCCGCTACTCGGTGGACTGGTGGGGCGCGCTGCACCAGCGCCAGTCGATCAACGTGTTCGGCGAGAACGCCGTGCGGCCGGAACTGATCGCACCGCTGTGGTGGATGGTGGTGGCCACCAAGCTGTGGTTCGTCGGCTCGCTGCTGGCCAAGGCGCGTGCCGACAACATCGCGCGCGAGGCCGGCAAGGCCTGGATCGGCGAGCGCTTCGGCATCGCGGATGGGGAGGCACGGCGATGACCCACCTGCCCTACCTCATCGCCGCCTTCGCGGTGTTCCTGCTGGTGCTGGCCTGCGATGCGCTGGGCTCGTGGCTGCGCCTGCGCAGCGCCCGACAGCTGGCGCAACGCCGCCAGCAGCGGTTGCAGGCGCGTGGCAACGCGTCGGCACCGGCACCGCTGGCCACCGAGCTCAGCCGATGACGCCGGTACAGCGACGCCGCATGATCTGGGTGCTCCTGCTGTTGCTGGCCTCCGGGCTGGCCACCACGCTGGTGGCCTTCGCCCTGCAGCGCAACATCGCCTACCTGTACACCCCTTCGGAAGTACTGCGCGGGGACGTGGATGCGCAGTCGCGCTTCCGCCTGGGCGGCATGGTGGTGAAGGGGTCCTTCGATCGACCCAGCGGCTCGTTGCAGGCCCACTTCGTGGTCACCGACGGTGATGCGACGCTGCCGGTCAGTACCGACCGCATCCTGCCGGACATGTTCCGCGAGGGGACCGCCGTGGTCGCCAGCGGTCGCCTGCAGGACGGCACCTTCGTCGCCGACGAGGTGCTGGCCAAGCACGATGAGAACTACGTGCCCAAGGAAGTGGCCGACAAGATGGGCGATGCGCATCGCAAGCACGATGTGCCGGTCACGGCGCCCGAGGTGCGCTGAGTGCTTCCCGAATTCGGTCAGATCCTCCTGCTGTGCGCGTTGCTGGCTTCACTGCTACAGGCGGTGCTGCCACTGGTGGGCGCGCAGCGCGGCAATGACGCATGGATGGCCGTTGCCCGCCCGGCGGCCTTTGCCCAGCTGGTGCTGCTGGCCGGCGCCTTCGCCGTACTGACGGCGGCCTTCGTGCAACAGGATTTCTCGGTGCGCTACGTCGCCGAGAATTCCAATTCACTGCTGCCGTTGATCTACCGCTATTCGGCGGTGTGGGGGGCGCACGAAGGCTCGCTGCTGATGTGGGCGCTGGTGCTGGCGCTGTGGACCGGTGCAGTGGCGCTGTTCTCGCGCCACCTGCCGGCGCCGGTGCAGGCGCGCGTGCTGGCAGTGATGGGGGTGGTCAGCGTCGGCTTCCTCGCCTTCCTGATCTTCACCTCCAATCCATTCCTGCGCTTGAACCCGGTACCGCTGGAAGGCCGTGACCTCAATCCGCTGCTGCAGGATCCGGGGCTGATCATCCATCCGCCCATGCTGTACCTGGGCTACGTCGGCTTCGCGGTGCCGTTCGCCTTCGCCGTGGCGGCACTGCTGGAAGGCCGCGTCGATGCACGCTGGCAACGCTGGACGCGGCCCTGGACCAATGTCGCCTGGGGCTTCCTCACGCTGGGCATCGCACTGGGCAGCTGGTGGGCGTACTACGAGCTGGGCTGGGGCGGCTGGTGGTTCTGGGACCCGGTCGAGAACGCCAGCTTCATGCCATGGCTGGTCGGCGCGGCGCTGATCCATTCGCAGGCAGTCACCGAAAAGCGCGGCACCTTCGGCAGCTGGACGCTGCTGCTGGCCATCGCGGCGTTCGCGCTGTCGCTGCTGGGCACCTTCCTGGTGCGCTCCGGCGTGCTGACCAGCGTGCATTCGTTCGCGGCCGACCCCTCGCGTGGGCTGTTCATCCTGATCTTCCTGTCGGTGCTGGTGGGCGGCAGCCTGCTGCTGTATGCGCTGCGTGCGCCGCGGCTGGCCGTGGATGCCGGTGATCCGCGCCGTGGCTTCACCGCGACCTCGCGCGAAACCCTGCTGCTGGCCAACAACCTGCTGCTGGCCAGCGCCTGCGCGATGGTCCTGCTGGGCACCCTCTACCCACTGCTGGCCGATGCGCTGTCGCTGGGCAAGATCTCGGTGGGCCCCCCGTACTTCGGCAGCCTGTTCCTGCTGCTGATGGCACCGATGGTGATGCTGCTGCCGTTCGGTCCGCTGGTGAAGTGGCAGCGCGACCAACCTTCGCGCGCACTGGCATTGCTGTTGCCATGGGCGGGCCTGGCTGTGCTGCTAGGCGCCTGGGCCTGGTGGCAGGCGCCGCAGAATGGCTGGAAGGCCGGCATCGGCGTTGCAGCTGCGGCCTGGGTTGGGCTGGGCACCGCCCGGTTCGTCTGGCAGCGCCTGCGTGGCAATGGCCGCTTCACTGCCGAAATGCTTGGCATGATCGTCGCCCATGCCGGTGTCGCGGTGTTCCTGGCCGGCGCGCTGCTGGTGGAAGCATTGAACGTGCAGCGGGAAGTGGCACTGTCACCGGGCCAGCAGGTAGTGGTTGCCGGCCACGAAGTGCGCTTCGAAGGCGTGGACCACCGCGAAGGCCCCAATTTCATCGCTGATCGCGGCCATCTGCGGGTGCTGCGCGATGGTCGCGAACTGGCCCTGCTGCATCCGGAGAAGCGCCAGTACGCCAGCGGCGGCCAGGTGATGACCGAAGCAGGCATCGATGCACGACTCAGCGGTGATGTCTACGTGGCATTGGGCGAGCCGCTGGGCAACAATGCATGGGCGGTACGGGTGCACATCAAGCCCTTCGTGCGCTGGATCTGGCTGGGCGCGCTGTTGATGGCCCTGGGCGGATTCATCACCGCTGCCGATCGCCGCTTTCGTCGTCCGTAGGAGTTCCCCATGTCCGAGTCACCCGCCCCACGCCCTTCCCGCCCGCTGCCGCCGGTAGCCATCGTGATCGGCGTCCTGTTCTTCTTCGGCCTGCTTGGCCTGATGATCTACGGGGTGATGAAATCGGGCGATCCGCAGCGCGACGTGCTGCCCTCGGCATTGATCGACAAGCCGGCGCCGGCGTTCGCGCTGCCGGTGCTGCATGACCCGCAGATGATCGTGCGCAGCGAGGAGCTGCGTGGCGCGCCGTACCTGCTCAACGTCTGGGGCAGCTGGTGCGCGGCCTGCCGTGAAGAACATCCGGTACTGACCCGCTTCGCCGAGAGCAAGCGCGTACGCGTGATCGGCTACAACTGGAAGGATGAACCGACCGACGCGCTGCACTGGCTGGAACAGCTGGGCAACCCGTTCATGGTCGTGTTGAGCGACATCGAAGGCCGCACCGCCATCGACTGGGGTGTAACGGCAGCACCGGAGACCTTCCTGGTAGACGGCAGTGGCATCGTACGCTGGAAGTACAGCGGCGCGATGACCCAGCAGGTGGTCGATGAGAAGTTGATTCCGGCGCTGGAAAAGCTTGAAAAGGCCCAGGGCGATGCTGGCAACACCCTGCACGCCTCGCCGTAAGCGCATGCGCTGGCTGCTGCCGCTGCTGCTGGCGATGACCCTGGCGCTGCCAAACTCCGGCCTCGCCCAACAACCGGTGCATGATGCGCGGCCGCTGATGTTCCGCGATGCAGCCGAGGAAGCGCGCTTCCACGACCTGGCTGCGCAGTTGCGCTGCGTGCAGTGCCAGAACCAGTCATTGGCCGATTCCAATGCGCAGATCGCGCAGGACCTGCGCCGTGAAGTGCTGCAGTTGATGCAGCAGGGCCTCGACGACGCCGCGATCAAGCAGTTCCTGGTCGCCCGCTATGGCGAGTTCGTGCTCTATCAACCGCCACTGCAACCGGGCACCTGGCTGCTGTGGGGCGGTCCGCTGCTGGTACTGGGTGGCGGCGCGCTGGTGGTGACGGGCATCGTCCGTCGCCGCAGCCGGCAGATGGATGCATCCGCTGCAGCGGACCCTGCCGAGGGAGAGGACTGGTGATGCACTGGTTGCCGATGGTTGCCGCAGTGGCCGCAGCGCTGATGGCGGCCGTGGTGCTGTGGCCGCTGCGCCGGCAAGGCCGCCGCAGTTTCGTGCTGGGAATGCTGACACTGGGCGTGGCCGGCGCCTGCCTGTACCTGCTGGTCGGCAATCCCCGCGCCGCACAGGTCCAGCCTGCGCCTTCGGTCGCTACGTTGCGCGACGGTGTCGAGGCGCTGCAGCAGGCGCTGCAGCGTGACCCGCAACGTGCGGATGGCTGGGCGCTGCTGGGTCGTTCGCAGGCCGAGCTTGGCAATGCCGCCGCCGCGGCCGACGCCTTCAACCGCGCCGCAGCACTGGCACCGGACGAACCGGGCGTGCTGGTCGAGGCCGCGCAGGCGCGCGCCCAGGCCGATCCCGGCAAGCAGTTCGATGACACCGCGCTGGCATGGCTGCAACGCGCGCGCACCTTGTCGCCCGAGGCCGAGCGCGCAAGCTGGCTCCTTGGCATTGCCCTGCGCCAGCGGGGCCGCAATGCCGAGGCCGCCGAACTCTGGAGCACGCTGCTGCCACGCCTGGAGCCGGGTGCCGCGCAGGCGCTGCAGGCGCAGATCGCCATCGCCCGCGAGGCGGCCGGCCAGCCGTCGCACGCGCCGGCAGCTGCCCCCGCGCTGCTGCAGGTACGGGTGCAGCTGCCCGCATCGTTGAAAGCGGGTGACTGGCCGGCCAGCACCCAGGTCTTCGTGCTGGCGCGCGCGGTGGGCGGCCCGCCGATGCCGGTGGCTGCACGCAAGCTGCCCCTGGCCGGCTTTCCTGCAACGGTCGGCCTCGGCGACGGCGACAGCCCGATGCCGACCGCACCGTTGTCGGCACATCGCGAAGTGGAAGTACTGGCGCGCATTTCGCGCAGCGGCAGCGCCAACCGCAGCGAAGACGACCTGCAGACCGCCCCGGTCAAGGTCACCCTGCCGCATGACGGTGTGGTTGAACTGCAGTTCCCGTAACGTACACGCGTCGCTGCGCTCGCCGGGCATGGCCCGGCGCTACCCACGCGCACCACCGGTAGCGCCGGGCCATGCCCGGCCGATCCAAGCACAGCCGGTTGATGGAAACCAGCGTGTCGCCAGCTGCACACGCCGCCCCGCTAGAATGCCCACATGACCGAATTCATTCCGCCCGGCACCCGCTTCCATGCCCTGCCCTCGCCGTTCCCATGCAAACGCGGCGGCGCCCTGCACGGCGCCCGTGTGGCGTACGAGACCTGGGGCGCGCTGGATGCAGACGCCAGCAACGCGATCCTGATCGTCACCGGCCTGTCGCCGGATGCGCATGCCGCGGCCAACGAAGCCAATCCTGCGCCAGGCTGGTGGGAAGCCATGCTCGGCCCCGGCAAGCCGATCGATACCGACCGCTGGTTCGTGGTGTGCGTGAATTCGCTGGGCAGCTGCAAGGGTTCCACCGGCCCGGCCTCGATCAATCCGGCCACCGGCGACCTGTATCGCCTGGATTTTCCGGAACTGTCGATCGAAGACGGCGCACGCGCAGCGATCGACGTGGTGCGCGCCTTGGGCATCGAGCAGCTCGCCTGCGTGATCGGCAATTCAATGGGCGGGATGACGGCGCTGGCGGTGTTGCTGCTGCATCCGGGCATCGCCCGCAGCCATATCAACATTTCCGGCAGCGCGCAGGCCCTGCCGTTCTCGATCGCCATCCGTTCGCTGCAGCGCGAAGCGATCCGCCTGGACCCGCGCTGGAACGGTGGCCACTACGACGATGAGGCGTACCCGGAATCGGGCATGCGCATGGCACGCAAGCTGGGCGTGATCACCTACCGCTCGGCACTGGAATGGGATGGCCGCTTCGGTCGCGTGCGGCTGGATTCAGACCAGACCGACGATGATCCGTTCGGCCTGGAATTCCAGGTCGAGAGCTACCTGGAAGGCCATGCACGCCGGTTCGTGCGCTTCTTCGATCCGAACTGCTATCTGTACCTGAGCCGCTCGATGGACTGGTTCGATCTGGCCGAGTATGGCGATGGCGATGTGCTGGCCGGACTGGCCAGCATCCGCGTCGGCAAGGCACTGGCGATCGGCGCCAACACCGACATCCTGTTCCCTGTACAGCAGCAGCAACAGGTCGCCGATGGCCTGCGCGCTGGTGGCGCGGACGCGCGTTTCATCGGCCTGGAATCGCCCCAGGGTCATGACGCGTTCCTGGTCGACTTCGAGCGTTTCGGCCCGGCCGTGCGCGGCTTCCTCGACGAACTGTAGTGGCGTGGCGGCGCAATCTCGCACTGGCCGCGTTCGGTGCGTTGATCGGCTTGACCGCAACCGGTGTGTATCCGCTCTGGCTGGGCGCATGGTGCGTGCTGGCCAGTGCGGTGTCGTTCGGCCTGTATGGGCACGACAAGCGCGCCGCGCAGCGAAAACAGCAGAGGACGCCCGAACGCGCGCTGCAGCTGCTGGCCTTTGCCGGCGGCTGGCCCGGCGCGCTGCTCGGCCAGGCGCTGTTCCGCCATAAACATCGCAAGGCGCCGTTCCAGTGGGTGTTCTGGTTATGCGTGCTGGCCAACGTGGCCTCGATCGCGGTGATGCTGCGCGCGTTTTCGCGGTAGCTGCCCTGTAGATCCACGCCACGCGTGGATATGCCGACCAAGGTCGGCATCTACCGAAGCGGTTCGCGGACAAGCATCCCGTCCACCAACCGGTACTGCACATCCACCACACCCGCGGGCAGGTCATCGTGGGTGATCATCAGCAGGCTGCGCCCTTCCAGCAGTGCTGGCAGGTCCTGCAGCAGCGCGCGCGCGGTATCCACGTCCAGGCCTTCGGTGGGCTCATCCACCAGCAGGATCGGCGCATTGCGCAGCAGCGCGCGGGCCAGCGCCAGGCGACGCGCCTGGCCGGCCGACATCGTTGCGCCGTTCTCGCCCACCCACGCCTGCAGGCCGCCGTTGCGCTCGGCCCATTCACCCAGCCGTACCCGTTGCAGCACCGCCCACAACGCTTCGTCGCTGGCCTCGGGATCGCCCAGCCGCAGGTTCGCGGCCACGCTGCCGGCAAACACCGGCGCGTTCTGCGGCAGCCACGCAAGGTGCCGGTGCCAGTCGGCCTGGGCGACATCGCGCAGGTCCTGGCCACCGTAGGTCAGCCGCCCCTGCTGCGGATCCCACAGCCGCAGCAGCAGGCTCGACAAGGTGGTCTTGCCGCTGCCGCTGTCGCCACGGATGGCAATGCGCTCGCCCGGTGCAAGCGTCAGCTGCAGGCCACGCAGCACCGGCCGTGCGGCGCCCGGCCACTGGAAGTGCACATCGTCCCAATGCACGGTCGCCGCCGGCGCCAGCGGCTGCGGCGACACCGGCTCCTGCACCGAAGGTGCCTGCTCGACGATGCCCTGCAGGCGCGCGGCCGCAATGCGGCCCGATTGCAGCGACTGCCAGGCCAGGCCCATGCCCGCCCACAGTTCGATCATCGCCACGGTCAGGAACACCAGCCCGGCGGCCATTTCCGCTGCGATGCGCTGTTGTTCGGCCGCATGCAGCGCCAGTGCCAGCATCGCTACCAGGCCGAGCCCGGCCAGCACACCATGCAGCGTTGATGCAGCGATCAGCCGCAGGCGTCGACGACGATCGCGCGAGGCCACCTGCTTGGCCGCCACCCGCACCTTCAACTGCCAGGCATTGGCAGCGTTGAGCGCGGCCAGGTCAGCCGCCCCTTCCAGCCCCTCGAATGCCGCCGTGCGCAACGCTGCGCGATGTGCGGCTCGGTCGGCCTCTTCGCTGTCATGGCCCCTCACGCCCAGCCACGGCACGCCAATGCCGATCAGCAACGCCAATACCGCCAGCAGCACCGCTGCCGATGGCAGGATCACCGCTGCCGAGCCCACGCCCACCAGCGTCAACGCGCCCAGCGCCAGCAACGGGCCGATGGCACGCACCAGCAGGCCATCGATTTCGCCGATATCACCCAGCAGCCGCGCCAGCAGATCGCCGGTGCGGGTTGCACCCAGACGTGCCGGGGCCAGTGGCAGCGCGCGGCGGAAGAACCATACGCGCAGGTCGCGGGCGATGCGCAGGGTGGCGTCATGCCCGACCAGCTTTTCGAAGTAGCGCGATGCGATGCGCGCCATGGTCAGCCCGCGGATGCCGGCCGACGGAGTGAAGAAATTGAAGCCCTGGCCAAGGCCCGCTGCACCGGCCAGCGCTGCAGCAGTGAGGAAGCCACCGGACAGGCCCAGCAGGGCGGTGCCGGCCAGCATCGTGGTCCACAGCAGCAGCACTGCCAGCAGCAGGCGCGGGCGATGACGCAGGAATACCGTGCGCAGCGAATCGGCGGAGCGGCTCATGCGCGTACCGCCTGTGCCGGTTCCACCAGGCACCCTTCGGGCAACAGCAGGCAGCGGTCGGCCCAGGCGATCACCGCCGGGCTGTGGGTGGCCACCACCACGCTGCGTCCGCGCGCATAGGCGGCCAGGCTGCGCAGCAACGCTGCTTCGGTTTCGGCATCGAGAAACGCGGTCGGCTCGTCCAGCAGCAGCACCTGCGGATCGCGCAGCAGCAGGCGCGCCAGGCCAATGCGACGTGCTTCGCCACCGGACAGGCCGAAGCCGCGCTCGCCGATCAGCGTATCCAGCCCCTGCGGCAGGCGCTGCGCGAACTGCAGCACCTGGGCGGCTTCGGCGACGGCGCGCAGGCGCGCGTCGCTGGCACCGGGATCGGCCAGGCGCAGGTTCTCGGCAATGGTGCCGTGAAACAGATAGGGACGCTGGCTGGCATAGGCCACCTGCAGCCCCGGCCGCAGCTGCACCCGGCCCGCACGCGGCGGCAGCCAACCGGCCAGCGCTTCCAGCAGCGTGCTCTTGCCGCTGCCACTGGGGCCGACCAGGGCCAAACGCTGGCCCGGTTCCAGCTGCAGGTCCAGGTTCTGCAGCACATCGTGCGCAGCGCCCAACGGACGCAATACCAGACCGTGCGCCTGCAGCGGTGGCAGGGCGGCCTCGGCCGGCTCCGGCGCCAGCGGCACCGTGCCGTCGATTGTGCTGGCCTCCTCTTCCGGCAGCACCTGCAGCAGGCGCTGCACCTCAGCAGCGGCGGCCAGTGCATTGGCGCGGTCGTGATAGTGCGCGGCCAGGCGCCGCAACGGTGCGTAGAACTCCGGTGCCAGCAGCAGGCAGAACAGGCCCGCCCCCAGCGTCGGCACGGTCGCATGCAGCGACATCAGGCCCAGATAGCTCAGGCCCAGGTACAACGCGACCATCGCCACGCTGACCGAGGCAAAGAATTCCAGCACGGTGGACGACAGGAAGGCGATGCGCAGCACCTTCATCGTGCGTACGCGAACACCTTCGGCTGCCGCCTCGATCCCGGCCAGCTCGGCCTCCCCACGACCATACAGGCGCAGCAGGCCCAGGCCCTTGATGCGATCGGCAAAGTGCCCGCTCATCCGCGCCAGCTCGCCCAGCTGCGCACGTCCGGCGGCTTCGGCGCCCCAGCCCACCAGCATCATGAAAAACGGCACCAGCGGTGCAGTGAACAGCAGGATCAGTGCAACCACCCAATCGACCCAGGCCACGGCAACCAGGATCAACAACGGCACCACCACCACTTCGGTGCGTACCGGCAGGAAACCGCTGTAATAATTTTCGACAGCGTCGCCGTGATGCAGCATCAGCTCGCCCAGTTCGCCGGTGCGGCGCTGCCGCAGCCACAACGGACCGTGCCCGAGCAGGCGCGCGAAGACACGCTCGCGCAGGGACAGCCGTGCGGCGTCGGCAACGTCACCAGCTGCGGCCTGGGCAGCGCTGCCCAACAGGGTGCGCACGACAAGGATCACCGCCAGCGCGCCCAGCACCGGCAGGCCCTGGGCCAGCGGCGCGCGCTCGACCAGCACCTGCTGCACCAGCCAGGCGATGGCGCCGGCCTGGCCGATCAACAGCGCGCCGGATACGCTGATGCACAGCGACGCCAGCCGCTGCCGCCCCCTCGCTGCACGGGCCAGGTCGGCCAGCCAGGCAGTCCGTTCACGCCGCAGGCGGCTCGATTCATCATCCCTGTCAGGGGCGTCAGCAGTCGGTTCGGCAGCGCTCAAGGCTCTTCACAGGCAGCAGGGATTGGACGGCATTGTAGGCCCAGGCAACAGCCTTCCCCCGCGGCCGGCGGTCGCAGTCTTCATCGGGTTGGCATACGATCCCCCTGAACACCTGTTCATACATTGATCTGGATCAAGGCTGTTTGAAGTAGTCGGTCACATCATTCACCCCGTAGACCACCCTTCCCGCCACCTGCAACGGCACTATCCAACGAGGTAGCCAGGCCATGATTGATCAGACAGTCGTAGAACTGTCGCGGCTGCAATTCGCTCTGACCGCGATGTACCACTTCCTATTCGTACCGCTCACCCTTGGCCTGTCCTTCATGGTGGCCATCATGGAAAGCGTGTACGTCATGACCCGCAAGCAGGTCTGGCGGCAGATGACCCTGTTCTGGGGCGCCCTGTTCGGCATCAACTTCGCCATCGGCGTGGCCACCGGCCTGGTGATGGAGTTCCAGTTCGGCATGAACTGGTCCTACTACAGCCATTACGTGGGTGACATCTTCGGTGCGCCGCTGGCCATCGAAGGCCTGATGGCGTTCTTCCTGGAAGCGACCTTCATCGGCCTGTTCTTCTTCGGCTGGAAGCGCCTGAGCCCGGTCAAGCACCTCACCGTGACCTGGCTGATGGCGCTGGGCACCAACCTGTCGGCCGTGTGGATCCTGATCGCCAACGGCTGGATGCAGAACCCGACCGGTGCGGTGTTCAACCCGGAAACCATGCGCATGGAAGTGGTCGACTTCGCTGCGGTGCTGCTGAACCCGGTGGCGCAGGCCAAGTTCGTGCACACCGTCAGTGCCGGTTACGTGACCGGTGCGATCTTCGTGATGTCCATCAGCGCCCTGTACCTGCTGCGCAACAAGCACAGGGACATGGCCCGCCGCTCGTTCGCGGTGGCCGCGGCCTTCGGCCTGCTGTCCTCGCTGTCGGTGGTGGTGCTGGGTGACGAAAGCGGCTATGCCGCCAGCGAACACCAGAAGATGAAGCTGGCGGCGATCGAAGCGATGTGGGAGACCGAGCGTGCGCCGGCCGACTTCACCGCCTTCGGCATTCCCAACCAGACCACCCACACCAACGACTACGCGATCAAGATCCCGTACCTGATGGGCCTGATCGCCACCCGTTCGCTGGACCAGCCGATTCCGGGCATCCTGGAACTGGTGGAGCGTGCCGAGCACCGCATCCGCGGTGGCCAGATCGCCTATGGCGCACTGGAACGGGTGAAGAAGGACAAGAACGATCTCGAAGCACGCGAGATGTTCGATCGCCATTGGCAGGACCTTGGCCATGGCCTGCTGCTGAAGCGTTACCGCGAGGACATCCTCAACGCGACGCCGGAGGAAATCTCCAAGGCGGCGATGGATACCGTACCGCGCGTGGCACCGCTGTTCTGGACCTTCCGCATCATGGCCGGGCTGGGCTTCTACCTGATCGCCTTCTTCGCGCTGGCCTTCTACTTCTCGTGCCGCAACAACTTCCAGGACAAGCGCTGGTTCCTGAAGCTGGCCGTGTGGAGCCTGCCGGCACCGTGGATCGCGATCGAATGCGGCTGGTTCGTGGCCGAGTATGGCCGCCAGCCGTGGGCGGTGGATGGCGTGCTGCCCACGTTCTACGCGGCATCGGGCCTGGCACTGCATGAAATCCTCACCACGCTGGCGGTGTTCACCAGCCTGTACACGGTGCTGCTGATCATCGAAATCAAGCTGATGCTGAAGGCGGTCCGCAAGGGCCCGGACGACATCCTGCCGACGCTGCAGGCCGACATCCGCCCTGTTTCCCCCAATGCCGTTGCCCCCGGCCAGGCCTGAGGCAGGAGAATCCAGATGGAATTCATTGCACTTGATTACACCACGCTCCGCGTGATCTGGTGGCTGCTGCTCGGCATCCTGCTGGTCGGCTGGGCCGTCATGGATGGTTTCGACCTTGGCGTCGGCACGCTGCTGCCGTTCGTGGCAAAGACCGATGAAGAACGCCGGCTGGTGATCAACACCGTCGGCCCGGTCTGGGAAGGCAACCAGGTCTGGTTGGTGCTGGGTGGCGGCGCGATCTTCGCCGCATGGCCACCGCTGTATGCGGTCAGCTTCTCCGGCTTCTACCTGGCGGTGTTTGCGATGCTGTTCGGGCTGATCCTGCGCCCGGTCGGCTTCAAGTACCGCAGCAAGCTGCCGTCCAAGCGCTGGCGCGACAACTGGGACCGCGTGCTGTTCGTCGGTGGCCTGCTGCCGGGCCTGATTGCCGGCGTCGCGGTGGGCAACGTACTGCTGGGTGTGCCGTTCCACTTCGATGACACCCTGCGCGTGACCTACACCGGTTCGTTCTTCGGCCTGCTCACGCCGTTCGCGCTCATCGCCGGCCTGATCAGCGTGGCCATGCTGGTGTCGCACGGTGCGGCCATGCTGGTGCTGAAGACCGACGGCCCGGTGGCCGAACGTGCAGCGCGCTATGGCAGCATCGCCGCCATCATCAGCTTCGTGTTGTTCGCCGCTGCCGGCGCCTGGGTGGCCTTCGGCCTGCCGGGCTACCAGATCACCTCGCAGGTGGTGACCGACGGGCCGACCAATCCGCTGCTGAAGACCGCCGAACTGGGGGCCGCCGCAGGTGGCTGGCTGCGCAACTACAGCAGCATGCCGGCAACGCTGGTATTCCCGGTGCTGGGCCTGCTGGGTGCGCTTGCCAGCGCGGTGCTGCTGCGCGCGCGTCGTGGCGGCCTGGCCTTCATCGCCTCGGGCGCGTCCATTGCCGGCATCATCCTCACCGTCGGCTTTGCGATCTTCCCGTTCCTGCTGCCGTCGTCCAGCCAACCCACCTCCAGCCTGACCGTCTGGGACAGTTCGTCCAGCCACCTCACGCTGTGGGTCATGCTGCTGGCCACGGCCATCTTCCTGCCGATCATCCTCGCCTATACCACCTGGGTGTACCGCGTGCTGAAGGGCAAGACGACGGTCGAGGACATGGACGACAACCCCAACGCGTACTGATTGCCCGTGTGCCGGCCGAGGGTCGGCACACCCCTCGCACACAGGAGATTGACCATGTGGTATTTCGCTTGGATTCTCGGCGCTGGCCTGGCTTCGGTCGTGGCCATCCTCAACGGGATGTGGTTCGAAGCGCGCGAAAGCGCCCGCGCCGACAAGGAAGTGCGTTGAAACTGTAAAAAAGGGTTGCCGATACGGCCTTCACACCGTATTCTTGGCGGCTCCTTCGGGGTGTAGCTCAGTCTGGTAGAGCGCTACGTTCGGGACGTAGAGGTCGCAGGTTCGAATCCTGTCTCCCCGACCACTTCGGTGGTCGCATTGAAGCCTGGTGAAGTCTTCCAGGCTTTTTTGTTCCCGCAGGAGTCGCTGCCACGGCAGCGAAGCAGAACGGCCTTCCCCCTTGCCGCCATCGGGGGAAATGGCTAGAATAGGCGGCTCCCTTCGGGGTGTAGCTCAGTCTGGTAGAGCGCTACGTTCGGGACGTAGAGGTCGCAGGTTCGAATCCTGTCTCCCCGACCACTCCGGTGGTCACCAAGAAGCCTGGAAGACATCCGTGTCCTCCGGGTTTTTTTGTATCTGGAATCCGGCACTCCCGGCTACGCCGCCATCAGCACATGCCGCCGGGGACCTGACCCGGCCCGGCCACGTACAATGGCCGCCACTCCCCCACCTGCCACACCGGCCGCGCCCGGTGCGGGCGCTGCACGTCATTCTGCATGGCGTGCGCCACCTGCAAGGAACACCGCATGACCTCGCCCACCTCCCCTTCGCCATCACTACTGCACGGGCGCGTGCTGGCGTTCGCCGCGATCCTGCTGGCGGCGGTCAACCTGCGTACCGCCGTCACCTCCATCACCCCGTTGCTGGACGTGCTGGGCCAGCAGTTCGACTTCGGCACCACCATGACCGGCGTGCTGGGCATGCTGCCGACCGCCTCGTTCGCACTTTTCGGCGTCGCCACCCCGGCGCTGGCACGACGCCTGGGCCTTGAGCGCACCACCCTGCTGGCGATGCTGATGGCTGCCGCCGGCCTGCTGCTGCGCTCCAGCGCCGGCAATGTCGGCACCCTGCTGCTGGGTTCGGTGATCGCACTGGCGGGCATGGGCATCGGCAACGTGGTGGTGCCGCCGCTGGTAAAGCGCTACTTCGCCAACAAGGTCGGCACCATGAGCACGCTGTACATCAGCGTGCTGCAGCTGGGCACGATGATGCCGGCGCTGCTGGCGGTGCCGGTGGCCAACGCCGCAGGCTGGCGGGTGTCGCTGGGCATGTGGGCGCTGCTGGCGCTGGCTGCGACCCTGCCATGGATGCTGCTGGCACGCAGTGCGCCCAGGCCGGTGCTGGACAGCAGCGATCCCACCGCGCAGCCGCACGGCAAGGTCTGGCGTACGTCGCTGGGCTGGAGCATGACGCTGATGTTCGGCATGACCTCGCTGATGACCTATTCGATGTTCACCTGGCTGCCGCGCATCGTGGTCGAAGCCGGCGCTACGCCCGCCTTCGGCGGGGTGATGGTTGCGGTGTTTTCGGCACTGGGCCTGCTGCCATCGCTGGTGATCCCATCGCTGGCGGTACGCCTGCAGAATCCCTTCCCGCTGGTGCTGATCGGCTTCTCCGCCTTCGTCATCGCCTTCGCCGGCCTGCTGTTCGCCCCGATGAAGGCGCCGTTGCTGTGGGCCTGCCTGCTGGGCGTCGGGCCGTCCACGTTCCCGCTGGCGCTGACCCTGATCAATCTGCGCACGCGTACCCCTACCGGTTCGGCGGCCCTGTCCGGCTTCATGCAGGGCGTGGGCTACAGCTTCAGCTGCCTGGGCCCGTTCCTGGTCGGCTGGCTGCATACTGTCAGCGAGGGCTGGACCCTGCCTTTCGCCTTCCTGTTCGGCTGCGCACTGCTGATGCTGTGCGCCTCGTGGGTGGCCTGCAAGCCGCGCAAGCTGGAAGACCTGTGGTGAACGGCGCGGCGGGCTGACGCCCGCCCGCGCAGCTCGGCCGGCCCTCCGCCGCTGCCATCGTCTACACACCGCCACCGCAGCGCGTGACGTAGCGTGTCGAAACCTGACCCATCTGGTGCCCGAACCGGCGCTGCCAAGGCTGTGCGCACCGGCAGGGAGGGTGCCAGATTGCTCCAGCGCACTACCGTCGGCAGCTGGAAAGTGTATTGGCGACAACGCGTTGCGGCGGGGCTGGCCGGTCATCGAAAGACTCTCCGTCAATCAGGTACGGATCGGTAGTAGGCGCTCTGGCAATGCGTCAGCTATAGTTGGCATGTGATGTGCGTCACACTTTTGAGCACATCGTTCAGCATTGGATGCTTAGGGGGTCTCATGGTTGTTCACCGTCCGCTGGCGCTGTGCGTCGGCCTGGCCTGCGCCACTTTGGCGTACTGGGCCCACGCGGCCTCGCCGCCCACCGTCATCACGCGCGCCGACCGGCTCGCCGAGATCGGGCACTACCGTGACCAGGCGCGCTGGGTCGATGCGCTGGCAGCGATCGAGCGGGCACAACTGCGGGAGCCCGACGACGACCTGCTGTACAAGCTGCAGGTACTGACCCTGGGCGACATCGGCAACGCCCATCGCGCCTGGCGGCTTTACCAGGCCCGGCCCAACCTGTTCGACCAGGACCAGAAGGCGCGGCTGGAGGCCAACTACGTGGCCAAGCTGGTCAACTGGAGCCTGGCCTACGGGGAAAGCGAAGACACCCGGCTGGACGAGGCCGAGGCTTCGCTGGCTGAAATGGAGCAGTACGTCGCGCGCGATGGCACAACGCAGGCGCAGGCGCCGCTGCGGATCCGCATGGACCGGCTGATCCTGCTCAACCGCCTGGCCCGCCACGCGCAGGTGCGCGACGAGGCGCGGGCGCTGCAGCGCGAAGGCCATGCCCTTCCCGATTACGTGCTGCCAGCCGTAGGCGACTCGCTGATGGCCACCCAGAACCCGGCCGAGGCCATACCCTTGCTGGAGGCCGCCGCAAAGAACGATCCCTCACGCTTCGAGTCACGCTCGGAGCTGGCCTACGCCTATCTGGAGACCGAGCAGGCCGAGAAGGCGGTGGGCTACCTGCAGGCCTGGCAGAAGGACGAACCGGCCTGGCGCTGGGGCGGTGGCAAGACCCCCTTCCAGAACTGGGCGCGTTACGAGGCCGACCTGAACCTGGGGATGGTGCGGGCCTACAGCGGCGACCTGCCCACGGCCCAGCGCGAACTGGAAGCCCTGGTCGAGGTCGGCCCGGGCAATGGCAGCCTGCAGACTTCACTGGGCAGCGTCTACCAGATGCGCGGCTGGCCACGGCGGGCGCTTGAGCGCCACCAGATGGCCTATACGCTGGACCCGCGTGACATCGCGCCGCGCCTGGGCATGTACGAATCCTACGTGCAGCTGCAGCGCGACGACCTGGCGCGGCCGCTGCATGACGACCTGATGGCACGCTATCCAAGCCAGCCGGCGGTGCAACGCATGGACCGTGACTGGCGTGCCCATCGCGGCTGGCAGCTGCTGGCCAGGGTCGAGGGTGGCCGCAGTTCCGGCGGCGGCGGCACCTCGCCGCTGGGCAACGACGACCTGCACTACGGCGTGGAAGCGGCCTCGCCGGTTCTCAACGACCGCTGGCGCCTGTTTGCCTTCGCCGACCGCCGTTCGGTCAGCTTCCAGGAGCAGGACATCGATCCGCTGTGGATCGGTGCCGGCGTGCGCTACCGTTTCGACCGCCTCGATGCCGAGGCGGCGGTGATGCGCCCCAACGACAGCATCGGCGACACCGGCCTGCGCGGCGGCTTCGGCTGGCAGTTCAATGATCGCTGGCATGCCGGCGTAACCGCTGCCCGCAATGATCCGGAAGCCTCGATGCAGGCACGCGTGGCCGGCATCACCGCCGACAGCGTTGCCGTTGCCGTGGATTACACGCGCAACGAGCGCACCCACTGGAGCTTCGGTGGCAGCCGGTTCCGTTACGACGATGGCAACCGCCGCGATACGCTGAACAGTGCGATCGAACAACGGCTGTTGACCCGCCCGCGCCTGTTGATCGATGGCCTGGGCAGCGTCTACACCAGCCGTGGCAGCCGCGACGATGCGCCCTACTTCAACCCCTCGCGGGATCGCTCGGTGGAAGTGGGCCTGCGCATCGACCAGCAGCTGTGGCGCCACTACGAGCGCCACTTCCGCCATCGCCTGACGGTGTCGGTGGGCAATTACTGGCAGGAAGGCTTTGGCAGTTCAATCATTCCGACCGTGGCCTATCGCCACGAATGGCAGTTCGATCAAGGGCGGATCTTCGAGTACGGCGTGAGTTGGTCGCGGCCGGTCTACGACGGCCAACGTGAACGACATATCGGCTTCGATGCCGCGCTGCGCTGGGGAGAATGAGATGGAACGGATGTTTCGCAACCTGACGACCGTACTGCTGCTGGCGCTGCTGGCCCTCGCCCTGCCCGCCGCCGCCCAGCGCGCCAGCTCGGCCGCGGAACTGGACGCGGCCGACAACGGCCTGCTGGTCCTCAGCTACCACGACGTGCGCGATGATGTGCTGGAAAAATCCGACGGCGACGCCTACGCGGTCAGCACGCAGAACTTCGCCGCACACCTGGACTGGCTGTCCGCCCATGGCTATCACCCGGTCTCGCTGTCACAGCTGATCAAGGCCTCGCGCGGCGAAGCAACGCTGCCACCGCGGCCGGTGCTGCTGACCTTCGACGACGGCCTGCGCAGCGTGTACAGCCGCGTCTATCCGCTGCTGCGCGCGTACAACTATCCTGCACTGGTGGCGGTGATCACCGACTACGTGGACATGGCACCGGGCCGCACCATCGACTACGGCTACCGTCCCTTCGGCCATGACGACTTCCTGACCTGGGACCAGCTGCGCGAGATGCAGGCCAGCGGCCTGATCGAACTGGCCAGCCATACCGACAACCTGCACCACGGCGTGCAGTCCAACCCGCAGGGCAACCAGACGCCGGCGGTGATCACCCGCATCTACGACCCCAAGGCGCAGCGCTATGAAAGCGCGCAGGAGTACGAGAAGCGCCTGCGCGACGATCTTGGCCGCAGCGTGCAGCGCATCGAGAAGGAACTGGGGGTGCGCCCGAAAGCGATCGTCTGGCCGTATGCCGCCTACAACCAGTTGAGCAATGAAATCGCCGAGCAACTGGGCATGCCGGTGTCCTTCGATCTGGAAGGACGCAGCACGCCGGTGACGGCCGACCTGCATGGCCTGGCACGCCTGCTGGTGACCAGCAACCCAAACGTTACTTCGCTGGCCTTCGAGCTGCGTCGCAACGTCAATCTGGACGGCACCCGTGCACTGCAGATCGACATGGACTCGGTCTACGACAGCGACCCTGCACAGCAGGCACGCAACCTGGATGCGCTGATCGAGCGGGTGAAGCGGATCGGCCCGACCCATGTCTACCTGCAGGCCTTCGCCGATCCGGACGGCAACAACACCGCCGATGCCCTGTACTTCCCGAACCGCCACCTGCCGATGCGCGCGGACCTGTTCAACCGCGTCGCCTGGCAGCTGAAAACCCGTGCCGGGGTGAAGGTGTATGCGTGGTTGCCGGTGCTGGGCTATGAACTGCCCGACGCTGCGCAGCGTGCGGCGCTGGGCATCCAGAGCCCGGAACGCGATGGCATGTACCGCTTGGATTTCACCAAGCCGCAGGCACGACAGATCATCAAGGACATCTACGAAGACCTGGCAATCAATTCGTATTTCGAAGGCCTGCTGTTCCACGATGACGGCTACGTGCGCGATACCGAACTTGCCCAGCTGCCGCAGGAAGGCAGCGACGGCGGCCGCACCCAGGCGCTGATTGATTTCACGCTGGAACTGCGTGACAGCGCACAACGCTGGCGCCCCAAGCTGGGCACCGTGCGCAACCTGTACGCGCAGCCGGTGCTGGAGCCGCAGAGCGCGGCGTGGTTCGCCCAGCGCCTGGACCTGTTCAACAAGGCCTACGACCGCACCGCGCTGATGGCGATGCCATGGATGGAAGGCAGCCGCCGCCCGCAGCGTTGGCTGGACAAGCTGGTGGTGGCCGTGCGTGCGCACGACCCCGAGCTGAAGCACACGATGTTCGAGCTGCAGACCGTGGACTGGCGCACGCAGCGGCCGATCAGCGGCGAACAGCTGCGCGCGCAGATCCGCCGCCTGCAGGCACAGGGCGTGCGCCATTTCGCGTGGTACCCGGACGATTTCATCGCCGACAAGCCGTCGACCCAGGATGCACGCGCGGCGATGTCCGCGCGCAACTTCCCGTATCCGGAGAAGTGACGTGGACATGAATCCGTGGCTCAACGCCATGTTCCAGTTCGCCTTCTTCTACCCCATGGTGATGGCGTTCTTCTGGATGTCCGGGGGCCTGTACTACTTCTTCCGCCGTGAGCGGAAGTCGCGGCCGCGCAACGACCCACCACCGATGGCGGAGCATCCGTTCGCCAGCCTGCTTATCCCGTGCCACAACGAATCGGCGAACCTGGACGACACCCTCGGCGCGGCACTGGCGCAGCGCTACCCGGACTTCGAAGTGATCGCCATCAACGATGGCAGCACCGACGACACCGGCACCCGCCTGGACGCGCTTGCAGCGCTGCATCCGCGCCTGCGCGTGGTCCATCTGGACCGCAACCTGGGCAAGGCCAACGCGTTGCGCATGGGCGCGCTGGCCGCGAGATCGGAGTACCTGGTATGCATCGATGGTGATGCCATGCTGGAAGAGTTCGCCATGCACTGGATGGTCTGGCACCTGACCAGCGGCCCACGGGTGGGTGCGGTGACCGGCAACCCGCGCATCCGCAACCGCTCCACGCTGCTCGGCCGCCTGCAGGTGGCGGAGTTCTCCTCGATCATCGGCATGATCAAGCGCGCCCAACGCGTGTACGGCCGCATCTTCACCGTGTCCGGGGTCATTGCCGCGTTCCGTCGCACCGCCCTGCATCGCATCGGCTACTGGGCCGATGACATGGTCACCGAGGACATCGACATCAGCTGGCGGCTGCAGCTGGATCACTGGGACATCCGTTACGAGCCCAATGCGCTGTGCTTCATCCTGATGCCGGAAACGCTGAAGGGCCTGTGGCGGCAGCGACTGCGCTGGGCACAGGGCGGCGTGGAAGTCCTGCTGCGCCACGGCACTTCATTGTTCGGCTGGCGCAAGCGGCGGATGTGGGGCGTGCTGCTGGAATACATCCTCAGCGTGCTGTGGGCCTACACCATGCTGGTGATCATCCTGCTGTGGGCAGTGGGCAAGTTCATCCCCATGCCGCCGTCGCTGTACATCGACACGTTGCTGCCGCAATGGCATGGCGTGATCCTGGCCCTGGTCTGCCTGCTGCAGTTCGCCAGCAGCCTGATCATTGACAGGCGTTACGAAACGCATATCGGCCGCAACTATTTCTGGGTCATCTGGTACCCGATGGCGTACTGGTTGATCAGCCTGTTCACCACGCTGGTGGCGCTGCCTAAGACCCTTCTCCGGCGGCGTGGCAAGCGTGCCACCTGGGTCAGCCCAGACAGAGGTATCAGATGAACGCACATCGCCAGACGACTGCCAGGACGCCGTCCAACCGCTTCGACTCGCGCCTGATCCAGAAACCGCGCAAGCAGCCCCGCCTGCAGCGCACCGCCTGGGGCTTTGTGACCCTGGCGTTCTGGGGCTTCTACTTCTACCTGTGGGCACCGCTGGTCACGCTGGTGTCCTGGTTGCTCGGTGGGCAGCTGGCCTGGCTGCAGCTGTACGAGCGCAAGCAGCACCTGGACCCATTCGTGATCATCGCCCTGCCGGTGATCCTGGCGTGCTGTGCGCTGCTGCTGATCGTTTGGGCCGAATACAACCGCTACCGTTTTGCCGGCAAGGAACGGCGCGGCCCGCACGAGGACGCAAGTCGTGCGGAGATCGCCCATTCGCTGGGTGCCAGCGATCAGCTTGCCGAACAGATGTTCGGCGCCAAGGCCATCACCCTGCACATGGATGAGCATGCACGGCCGCTGGGCATGACCGCGCAGCTGTTGAGGTAACCGGGGTTCGGCCGGGCGGCGCCCGGCACCCGCAGAGGCCGAAGCAACAGCAACAGCCGAAGCAACAGCTGGCATTCCGTGGGATGGCGGGGCGGTATGGGCAGGCAGGACACGCCGTAAACCCATCCATGGGGGCTCGATGGCGCCATCCATGGCGCCAACGGTCCTGCCTACCCACACCGCCCCACCTCTGACAGATTTCCGCAATCTGGTAGATCCACGCCAGGCGTGGATGAATCTCCATCGAAATCGAGTATTTCGACAATTGAACGAAAAGCATCCACGCATGGCGTGGATCTACGTGTCGACCAAGGTCGACACCCACCAGGAGCAAGTCATGCCATCCCGACAGATTGCGGAGATCTGTCGAAGGCGGGGTGGGTCCGGTTGCGGGGGCGTGAGCGCCATGGGCCCGAGGCATGCCTCGGGCGGGTGGGGCAGGACGCCCAACCCCGGTCTTGCCGTGTGCGCAGGACAGCGCACACGAGCAAGGCGCGACCGAGCTTACAGGGACGTACTTGCAGCGTCCCCCGCAACCGGACCCACCCCGCCATCCCGCAGGAACCCCGCTGTTGCCGTTGCCGTTGCATTTGCGGTTGCTTCGGCTGTTGCCGCGGCCCCTGCGGGTGCCGGGCGCAGCCCGGCTGTGACCCTACCTTCGGATCTGGCCTTCGCCGCGCACCACGAACCGTTCGACTGTCAGCGCTTCCAGCCCCATCGGGCCATAGGCGTGCAGGCGCGTGGTGGAGATGCCGATCTCGCTGCCGAGGCCAAGCTGGCCACCATCGGAAAAACGCGAAGACGCGTTGACCATCACCACCGCCGAGCGTAATGCGCTGACGAAACGCTCGGCACTGGCTACGTCTTCAGTGGCGATCACTTCGGTGTGGTCGGAGGTATAGGTACGGATGTGCGCGATCGCTGCATCAAGATCGTCGACCACGCGGACCGCCAGTACCAGATCGAGGAATTCGGCGGCATAGTCGTCTTCGCTGGCCGCGGTGCTTCCCGGCAGCAACGGCTGCGCGCGCTCGTCTGCACGCAGCTGCACGCCACGCTCGGCCAGCGCCTGTGCAGCACGCGGCAGGAACGCTGCGGCAATGTCCCGGTGCACCAGCAGGGTCTCCAGTGAATTGCACGCGGAGGGGCGACTGCACTTGCCGTCTACCAGCAGATCGAGCGCTTTGGCGGCATCGGCACTGGCATCGACGAACAGGTGGCAGACACCCTTGTAGTGCTTGATCACCGGTACCCGCGCGTGTTCTGCAACGAAGCGGATCAGCCCTTCGCCACCGCGCGGAATGGCCAGATCGATCAGTTCGTGCAGCTGCAGCAATTCCAGCATGGCTTCGCGGCGCAGGTCAGTCAGCACCGTCACAGCGGCCGGGGGCACGCCGTTGGCCTTCAATGCCCCGGCCAATGCCTGCGCGATCGCGGTGTTGGAATGGATCGCTTCCGAGCCGCCACGCAGGATCACGCCATTGCCCGCCTTCAGGCACAGCGCGGCGGCTTCGGCGGTCACGTTCGGGCGTGCTTCGTAGATCATCGCGATCACTCCCAGCGGCACGCGCACCTTCTGCACGCGGATGCCGTTCGGACGCACCTCGTCGCGGGTCACCTGCCCGACCGGGTCCGGCAGGCCGGCCACCTCGCGCACGGCGTCGGCCATCGCCAGCAGGCGCGCCGGGTCCAGCGCCAGGCGTTCGAGCATCGCGCTGCCCATGCCTTTGGCGCGGGCGGCGGCCAGGTCGCGTGCATTGCCTGCAAGAATCTGTCCGGCATTGACCTCCAGCGCCTGCGCCATCGCCTGCAGCAGTGTCCCGCGCGCATCGCTGTCCAGGCCGGCAACCACCTGGGCCGCGTCGCGGCAGGCTCGGGCCTGCGATTCGATCTCACTCATCGGCATATCCTGCAGTGGGTTCATGGCAGCACCAGATCGTCTCGGTGGACGACGGTACCGCCGTAGTTGTAGCCGAGCACGGTCTGGATGTCGCGGGTGTGGCGGCCGGCAATGCGGCGCACGTCATCGGCGGCGTACTGGCTCACACCACGGGCCACGCACACCCGGCCGGCGTCGGTGTTCCAGCATACCTGCACCATGTCACCGCGCCGGAACGCGCCGTCGGCACCGGTGATGCCGCCGGGCAGCAGCGATGCCCCCTTCTCGCGCATCGCCTGTGCGGCGCCGGCATCGATCAGGATCGCGCCTTCGGCCAGTGGTGCGTGCCGCAACCAGTGCTTGCGTGCCGCCTCACGGCTGCGTGCTGCATGGATACGGGTGCCGAACAGGCGATCCTGCGCCAGCGCGCGCACCACCTCGCCGCTGCGGCCATTGAACAGATAGGTTTCGATGCCGACACGGCCGGCCTTGGCTGCGGCCTCCAGCTTGGTGCGCATGCCGCCGGTACCGGCGACCGAACCGGCGCCGCCAGCCATCGCCAGCACGGCATCGTTCAACTCGGCCACTTCATGCAGTGGCCGGGCATCGGCATGCGTGCGCGGATCGGCACTGTAGAGACCGTCGATGTCGGTGGCGATGAACAGCGCATCGGCATCGACCAGCGCCGCCACCGTCGCGGCAAGGTTGTCGTTGTCACCGAGCTTGAGCTCATCCACCGAAACGGTGTCGTTCTCGTTGACCACCGGCAGCGCGCCCAGCCGCAGCAGCTCGTTGAGGGTTGCCCGCGCATTGAGATAGCGGCGGCGGTTGCGCAGATCATCATGGGTCAGCAGCACCTGCGCCACCGGGCGTTCGAAGAAGCGCTGCCACAGACCGATCAGCTGCGCCTGGCCCAGGGCCGCCAATGCCTGCCGCGCCGCCATCGCCGCACCGGGTTCATCGGCCCGGGGCAGGATCGCGCGGCCGGCAGCGACCGCACCGGAAGACACGATGACGACCTCGCGCCCGGCCAGCACGTTGGCCGAAACGAACTGGGCCAAGCCCAGCGCGTGGCGCGGCGACAGGCCACCACCGTCGGCGGCAAGCAGGCTGCTGCCGACCTTCAGCACGGCGCGCCGCCACGACGGCAGCGCTTGTTCGGGGAACGGCGATGCAACGTGGACGGCGTGGACAGTCATCAGGGGCGCCTCAGCGGGTATTCCATTCATGGACGCTCAGCGCCGATGCCTGCATCGTCACCAGCGGATCGGTGGCGACGATGGCCTGCGCCTGCGCGAGGCTGTCGAGGTTGCACAGCACATAGGCGCCACCACTGCCGTCGGCAAAGCCGCCGGTCAGCTGCAGCCGGCCCTCGGCCTGCAACGCATCAAGGAAGTCGCGGTGCGGCTGCACCGCGGCGTCGGTGAAGCCCGGCAGGCGCATCGCCAGCACCAGGTAGACGGTGTCGGCCATCAGGACAGCGCCTGCCAGCGCGCGCGCAGTTCATCCAGGCGCAGGTCCGACGCCGAACCCGGCGACACGCGCGCCGCCAGGCTGCCTTCCGGCGTGCGCCCCTGCCCTGCACTGTCGGCACCGGCAGCAGCAGCCTTGTAGGCCTCGCGGAACGGTACGCCCGCTACCGCAGCTTCCACCGCGACATCGGTGGCGTACATGCCCGAATCGATCGCTGCACGCAGCTTGTCATCGCGCCATTCCAGGTTGGCCAGCAGCGCCGGCAGCAGTTCAAGCGCGGCCAGGCCGCGCCCGAAGCCGTGGAAGATGGCGCCCTTGGACGACTGCAGGTCGCGGTGGTAGCCCGACGGCAGTGACAGCAGCTGCTCGATTTCGGTGCGTGCAGCGGCGACGCTGGCATGGGTCGCCCGCATCAGCTCGATCACGTCCGGATTGCGCTTGTTGGGCATGATCGAACTGCCGGTGGTGTACTGCGCCGGCAACGCGACGAAACCGAATTCGGCGCTGGTGAACAGCGACAGGTCCCAGGCAATGCGGCGCAGGTCCAGGGTCGCGCCGCCCAGCGCTTCCAGCGCAGCCAGTTCGAACTTTCCACGCGACAGCTGCGCGTAGATCGGCGAAATCTGCATGCGCGCAAAGCCGAGCGCGGCGGTGGTGTGCTCGCGATCCAGCGGCAGGTTCACGCCGTAACCGGCGGCGGTGCCAAGCGGATTGGCATCGACCAGTGCATGGGTATCGCGGGCACGCACGGCGTTGTCGATGAACGCTTCGGCCCAACCGGCCCACCACATGCCGGCCGAGGACACCACGGCACGCTGGATGTGGGTGTAACCGGGAATCGGCAGATGCTGCTCGGCCTGCGCACGGTCAAGTGCCACCTTTGCCACTTCGGCGCTGACCTGCGCCACGCGCTGCAGCTTTTCCTTCAACCACAACCGGGTGGCGACCAGGATCTGGTCGTTGCGGCTGCGGCCGGTGTGGATCTTGCGGCCGGCATCGCCAAGGCGCTCGGTCAACCGTGCCTCGATCGCCGAATGGCCATCCTCATACTGCGTATCCAGCACGAAGCGGCCTTCGCGGAAGTCCTGCGCCAGCACCTCAAGTTCACGCAGCAACCCGGCCAGTTCGTCGGCGCTGAGGATGCCGATGTGCTGCAGGCCCTGCGCATGCGCGGCGCTGGCAGCAATGTCATGCAGGAAGAACTCGCGATCGAGGATCACGTCGTCGCCGGCGAGGAAGGTCTGGATCTGGGCATCGACAGCGACGCCTGGCTTCTGCCAAAGAAGGTCTGCCATGGGGAGCTCCTGTACGGTTTCAGTGCGGGATCGACGTCAGTTCGTCGATGCCCAGCGCAAGATTGAGGTTCTGCATGGCCTGGGTGGCCGCGCCCTTGAGCAGGTTGTCCAGGGTCGCCACCACCACCACCCGCTTGCCGCCCGGGGCGAGCGTGAAGCCGCCGACCTGGGCACCGTGGCGGCCAGCGATGCGGCTCACCCACGGCGCCTCGTCCACGACCTCGATGAGTGCTTCACCGGCGTAGGCCTGCTGGAAGCGCTCGACGATCTGCTCGCGGGTCTGCACGCGGTTCAACCACAGGTTGGCGGTGAGGGTGATGCCACGGAAATGCGGCGCGACGTGCGGCATGAATTCGACCGCCACGCCCAGCTGCACGGAAACCTCGCGCTCATGCACGTGGTTGGTCAGCGCGTACGGCATCAGGTTGTCGGCCAGCAGTTCAACGTTGTTCTTGTCCGACGGCGAGGTGCCCGCACCCGAGTAGCCGGACACGCCGAAGCACTGCGGCGGGCCAGCCAGCAGATCCAGCAGCGGATGGATCGCCAGCTGCATCGCGGTGGCATAGCAGCCGGGGTTGCTGATGTGCTTCTGTCCGCGGTAACGGCTGCGGGTAAGCTCGGGCAGGCCGTAGTACCAGGTGTTGTCGAAACGGTAGTCGGCCGACAGGTCGACGATCACCGTGTCCGGCTTCGCCGTTTCCAGCGCCGCCACGAACGGCGCGGCCAGGCCGTTGGGCAGGGCCAGGACCACCGCGTCCACGCCCTTGGCGGCAACGGCGTCGGCGTCGAGATTCTCGAACTGCAGTTCGCCCTGCCATTGCGGGTAGTGGTCGGACACGCGCTGCCCGGCCAGTTCGCGCGAGGACACGAAACCCAGCTGCAGGTTCGGATGCGCTGCCACCAGGCGGATCAGCTCGGCGCCGGTATGGCCGCGGGCGCCGACGATGCCGACGGTGAACGAGGAGGAAGTGCTCATGCGTGCGTGCTCATGCGTGCGAATCGAGGCGGTGCTGCAGGTGGCGTTTCACGCCCTGCCATTCCGCATCGATGATGGAGAAGATGACGGTGTCGCGCGGCGTGCCGTCGGGATGCCGGCGGTGATTGCGCAGCACGCCATCCTGCTTGGCGCCCAGGCGTGCGATCGCGGTGCGCGAGGTGAAGTTGAACCAGCTGGTTTCAAACACCACGCTCAGGCATTCCAGCCGCTCGAAGGCATGGCTGAGCAGCATCAGCTTGGTTTCGGAGTTGACCCCGGTGCGCTGCACCGACTCGCCATACCAGGTGTAGCCGATGCTCAGCCGCGGTACGTCCGGTTGCAGATCGTAGTAACGGGTGGTGCCGACGATCTGGTCGTTGGCATCGAACACAACGAACGGCAGCACCTTGCCTTCGGTCTGTGCCTGCAGCGCGGCCTGCACATAGCCGGTCATGGCCTTCGCATCGGGCACCTGGGTGTACCAGAGCCTGGACAGCGCGCCTTCGCCCAACGCGCCGCGCAGGCCGTCGATGTGGCTCATCTGCAGCGGTTCCAGCCGCGCATGCGTGCCGGTCAACGTGGGTACCCGGGTCCAGTCTGCGTGGTTCATCGCGCTCAGCCCTCCAGGCTCGGCGCACGCACCGCGCAGTGGTCGACATAGGTCCTGATCCGGTCGATGCCATCGGCACCGTACCAGAACACCTTCCAATGACCCTGCTTGTAGCAGCCATCGGACTCGGCGTAGTAGAAGTGGTTGATCGGGTTGCCGTTGCGCGAGCGCCAGAACAGCTGCGGGGTTTCCTCGCGCATCACGTTCCAGACCGCGCGGCCAAGCCCTTCGCCCTGCGCATCATCGAGCACGGCGAACTTGTCCAGGTACACGCCCTCGGCCTCATCGGTGAGGATCACCGCCGTGCGGTAGTTCTCGCTGACATACGCGCGCAGCAGCGTGGTCCTCTCGAAATAGTCCGGCACCAGGGTGCGGCCGAAACTGGATTCGATCAGGCCCTTCAGGCGCGGCAGGTCCAGCTCGCTCCAGGCGGTTGCACGCAGCACCTTCTCGCCCTTGCGCACCAGCGTTCCCGAGCCCTTGTGGGTGAACAGTTCCTTGGCCAGGTCGGCCGGCCGGGTGATCGACACCGACGATTCCAGCGGCAACCGGTCCAGCAGGGACTTGATCTGCTCGATCTTCACCTTCATGCCACCGTGGATCCACGGTTGCGCGATCAGGTGGTCGTACTCGGTGGACAGGTTGATCGAATCGATCACGCTGCCCTGCTCGTCCAGCAGGCCGCCGGTACCGGTCAGGAAGATGATCTTGTACGGCTGCAGCTCCTGCACCAGTTCGTTGGCGGCGAAGTCGGCATTGACGTTGAGGATCTGCCCACCGGCGGTCTCGCCCAGGCTGGTGATGACCGGGATCGAGCCGGCACGCAGGCTGGCCTCGATCGGCGCCAGGTTGACCTTCTTCACCTCGCCGACCAGGCCGTAGGTATCCAGGCCCAGGTACTCCGCCTCGAACACGCCGCCGGTGATGGAGGTGGCGCGCGCACCGTTCTGCTGCAGCGCTTCAACCAGGCGCAGGTTGGATTGCTGGAACACCCGGCGCACGATCGCCAGCGCTTCCGGCGAGGTCACCCGCAGGCCGTTGACCGTCTGCTTCTCAATGCCGGCGGCCGACAGTTCCGCATCCAGCTGCGGGCCGGCGCCGTGCAGCACGATCGGGGTCAGGCCGACTTCCTGCAGGAACGACAGCGAGGAGGTCAGCGCGTCCAGATCGTCGCGCAGTACCGCGCCGCCGACCTTGACCACGGCGAAGCGCTTGGCGTCCAGCTGCGAAAAGCGCTTGAGGTACTGGCTGATCTCCTTCGCGCTGGCCATGCTCGAGAGCAGGCGCACGATGGTCTGGCGGGTCTGGCGGTGGGGCTGGAGGGCAGGAGACATTTCGGTTTCGTCACAGGCGGCGGTCGCCGCGTTGCAGTTCCGCCGCGCAGAAGCGCAGCGGCGTTGTAGGTCGATCAGGCGCCGGCGGCGATGATCCGGTGTACGGCGTCGGTGTAGCGCTGCAGCTGCTCCAGCGTCACGAACTCATCGGCAGTGTGGGCCTGGGCGATGTCGCCCGGGCCGAACACCATCGTGGTGTAGCCACCGGCCGAGAACAGCGATGCCTCGGTCCAGAAGTCCACCGCGTTGCCGATCGGCAGGTCCAGCGCGTCGGCCACGTCGCGCGCCAGCAGGCGGCGGTGCTCGGCTTCGGCGATATCCCCCGCCGGCAGGCTGGGGCCACGGAAGGTTTCGGTGAACAGCGCCGCTTCCGGTTCGGCGAAGCCGGCGAAGGTCGCCAGCAGCGCATCGATATCCATCGACGGCAGCGGCCGGAAACCAAAACGCACTTCCGCCGCCGGTGCGATCATGTTGGCCTTGATGCCACCTTCCGCACGCCCGATGTTGAAGCGCAGGCCGGTCAATCCACCGAAGCGTGCCGAGGCCAGCGATTGGACATGGTCCAGCGCGCGGTTGCCCCAGCGCATCGCCTGGTGCAGCGCACTGGCGGCTGCATCCTGCTTGCCCGACGCATGGCCGGCACGGCCGGCGAACTGCATCAGTACCGAGCTGATGCCACGATGGGCGAGCACCGCCTCGCTCATGGTCGGTTCGGCCACCAGCACCGCTTCGTACGCAATGCCCCGGGCCAGGAACGCGGCGATGCAGCGCGGATCGTTGGCTTCTTCATCGCTGGAGAAAAGGAAGGCCGCGTCGCCATCACTGGCATTGGCGGCCGCCACCAGCGCCGCAGCCGCGCCCTTGATGTCACACACGCCAAGGCCGACCACGCGGTCGTCCAGGCGGCGCATCACGTGCGGGTCGGCACTCCAGTGCGGCGAGTCCGGCACGGTGTCCAGATGCACGTTGAACAGGTACTTCGGCGTGCCGCGCACGGCATACAGGCTGACCGCGCCGGCGCCATGGTCGATCACCTCCACATTGAACCCGGGCAGGTTGTCGCGCAGGTAATCGAAGATGCCACCGGTGGTGATCGCACGCGGCGGGTTGCGGGTGTCGAAGGACACCAGTGCCTGCAGGTGATCGAGCGTCTGTTCAAGCATGAATCAACAGTTCCTGTGGAATTCCGCCGGGCATGGCCCGGCATGGATATCGTGCTGCCAGCATCCGCCGGGCATGGCCCGGCGCTACCGGAATGCGTGCGCCGCGCCAACGGCGCGGGGTTGAGGTGGAATGCGTGGTCAACCGCTCAGCGGTTGACCTGCGCGTACAGGGTCGAGCTCATGCCGAACAGCTTGATGAAGCCCTCGGCCTCCTCCACGCCCCAGTCGGCCGACTGCGCATAGGTGGCGCCCTTGGTGTTGAGCAGGTGCGGCGACTTCACCGCAACGGCATCGACGCGGCCGCCACGGGTTTCCAGCACCACTTCGCCGTTGACCTTGGCCTGCGAGGACTTCAGGAAGGCTTCGATGTCCGTCTTCAGCGGGTCGTGGTAGAAACCTTCGTACACCAGCTCCACCCACTTGCGCGCCACGTCCGGCTTGAAGCGGTTCTGCTGCTTGGTCAGCACCGCATCTTCCAGCGCGCGGTGCGCGGCCAGCAGCGAGACCAGGCCCGGTGCCTCGAACACGATGCGGCCCTTCAGGCCGATCACGGTGTCGCCGGTGTACACGCCACGGCCGACGCCGTAGGGGGCGAACAGCTTGTTGAGCTGGGCCAGGATCTGCTCACCCGGCAGTGCCTTGCCATTGAGCTCGACGGCTTCGCCTTCGACGAACTTCAGGGTGACGGTCAGCGCCTGTTCCGGCCACTCGGCGCGCGGTGCGCACCAGCCACGGGCGCCCTCGCCCGGTGCTTCCCAACGATCGATCTCGCCGCCGGACATGGTCAGACCCAGCAGGTTCTCGTTGATGGTGTAGGCCTGCTGCTTGGCGCGCACGCCGAAGCCACGCTCTTCCAGGTACTTCTGCTCGTAGGCGCGGGTCTGGGTGTGTTCCTTCTGGATCTCGCGGATCGGCGCGATGATCTGGTAGTCACCCAGGGCCTTCACTGCCAGGTCGAAGCGCACCTGGTCGTTGCCCATGCCGGTGCAGCCGTGGGCGATGATGTTGGTGCCCAGTTCGGCAGCGCGCTTGAGCGCGGCATCGACGATCAGGTAACGGTCCGACACCAGCAGCGGGTACTGGCCCTGGTAGCCCTCGCCGGCCCACACGAACGGCTTGACGAAGCCGGACCAGATGGCCGGACCGCCATCGACGGTCTGGTGGCTGGTGACACCCAGCTCGGCGGCACGCTTCTCGATGAAATCGCGCTCTTCGTCATCCACGCCGCCGGTATCGGCGAACACGGTGTGCACGTTGTAGCCGCGCTCCTGCAGGTACGGCACGCAGAAGCTGGTATCAAGGCCGCCGGAGAAGGCGAGAACGACGTCTTTGTTTCTCATGGGGGGTATGTCCTGGTAGCGCCGGGCCATGCCCGGCGGAGTGTCTGGAATGCTTGAACGACGTACGGAAATCAGCGGCCGGCAACAGCGGCCATGATCGCCTTCTGCACATGCAGGCGATTCTCGGCTTCGTTGATGGCGATGCACTGCGGCGAATCCATCACGCCGTCGGTTGCCTTCACGTTGCGGCGCAGCGGCAGGCAGTGGCTGAACACGCCGTTGTTGGTCAGGGCCATCTTCCGCTCGTCGACGATGAAGTGCTTGAACTGGTCGCGGATCGGCTTCTCCGGCTCCCAGTTGCCGAAGAACGGCAGCGCGCCCCAGCTCTTGGCGTAGACCACGTCGGCACCGGCATAGGCACTGTCGATGTCATGGCTGATCTTCAGCGAACCACCGCTCTCGGCCACGTTCTGCTCGGCCCAGCCCATGTAGCGCTCGTCGAGGATGTAGTCTGCGGTCGGGCACAGCAGCGTCACGTCCATGCCCATGCGGGTGGCGATGGTCAGCGCCGAGTTGGCCACCGCGGTGTTCAGCGGCTTGGGGTGGTAGGTCCAGGTCAGCACGTACTTCTTGCCGCGCAGGTCCTGGGTACCGAAATGCTCCTGCAGGGCCATCACGTGCGCCAGTTCCTGGCACGGATGGGTGATGGTCTCCATGTTGATCACCGGCACCGGCGAGTATCTGGCGAAACTCTCGAGCACGACGTCCTGGCGGTCGTAGGCCCAGTCGACGAACTTCGGGAACGCGCGCACGGCAATGATGTCGCAGTAGCGGCCGAGCACCTTGGCTACTTCAGCGATGTGCTCTTCGGTATCGCCGTCCATCACCGTGCCGAGGTTGAACTCGATCGGCCATGCATCCTTGCCCGGCTGCAGCACCACTGCGTGGGCACCGAGCTGGAACGCGCCCAGCTCGAAACTGGTGCGGGTGCGCATGGACGGATTGAAGAACACCAGCGCGATCGACTTGCCCTTGAGCTGGTCGCCGAGCTTGTTGCGCTTGAACAGCGCAGCCTGGGTCAGCAGCGCGTCAAGTTCGCTGCGGCTCCAGTCCTGGGTGTTCAGGAAGTGCTTGGGGGACATCATCATTCCTTGCATGAGCGGCGCCGAGGGTCGACGCGGTGGAAGGTGGAAGGGAAAACCGGAAACCAGGGTGGTGCGAAAAGGTTGCAGATGAAGCTTTCAGAACGCGGAAACGAAAAAACCCAGCCGGCGGGCTGGGTTTTTTTCGGACGAACAGCAGAAAGCTCCGGATTACCCAGCGAGAATGTGGGGTTCCGGTCGACGGGCACGCGACGTCATGCCAGTGGCCTGGCGGGCGGCGCTGCTGTCGTGCTGGAAGTCGGTGAGCTTCATTGGTCGGCAATCTTTACATGCGGCCGGGGCCGGCGCAAGAGGCCGGCGTCGCAGAATCAGGGGGTGCCGGCGGCAGCCTGCTCCGGGCCCACCCAGGGGGTGATCGAAACCCGGATCTTCAGCCGGTTGCCCGGGTCTTCCGGCAGCCGTGAACGGTACTTGGTGCCCTTGTAGACATAGTCCACGTCATAGGCGATGGGGCGGCGGAACTCGCGTCCGACGGGCACGATACGACAGTCCCGGGTCAGCATCGGGCCCGTGTTGGCCGGCGCCGGGGCGGGGGCTTCGGCCGGCAGTTCCTCCAGCACTTCCTCGTCGCTGCGCTTGAACATCGAGCGAACCGAATCCCAGAGGCGGCCGATGCGGCCCTTGTCCTCCACCGGCTCCTCGCCGGTGACGTTGACCGGGGCCAGGGTACGGGTCGAGACCGGCTCGCAGTGCTCCTCGGTGCGGGTGGCACGCAGGGTCTGGAACACCGGCTCCACGTTGAGCACCTGGGCGTAGTCGAACTTCACGTTCTCCACGATCACCACCCGGTTGCGGGGCTCGGCCTCCTGGGCCAGGACCACGGCGGGCAACGCCGACAGGCAGGCCAGGGTCAGCAACGCGGTGGTTTTCATTGGCGAAGGGAGCAGGGACACGGCAATAGTGTAGGCAGTGGTGACCGCAAGGGGCTGAACATTACCCGTCCGCGCCGTTCCTGCCCACCCCACCCCGGCCGCCGCTGGCGTCCACCGGTGGCAACGGTCCCCCCAAAGGGCCCCGACACGTTCTAAAATCACAGGCTTGTCCCCCAGTCACAGACCCATGACCCTGCGCCTGCACAACAACCTGACTCGCCAGCTCGAACCGTTCACTCCGCTCGATCCGGCCTGTCCGACCCTGTATGTGTGCGGCCCGACGGTCTACAACTACGTGCACATCGGCAACGCCCGTGGGCCGGTGGTGTTCGGGGTGCTGGCCGACCTGCTGCGACGGCGCTTCGGTGCCCTGCGCTACGCCCGCAACATCACCGACGTGGACGACAAGATCAACACCGCCGCGCGCGAGCAGGGCGTGCCGATCAGCACCATCACCGACCGTTTCGCTGCTGCCTACCGTGAAGACATGGCCGCGCTGGGCGTGGTGCCGCCGGACATCGAGCCGGAAGTGACCGCGCACATGGCGCAGATCATCACCATGATCGAGCAGCTGGTCAGCAGCGGGCACGCCTACGCCGCCGAGGGCCACGTGCTGTTCGCCGTCGGCAGTTTCGAGGGCTACGGCAAGCTGTCGCGCCGCGATCCGGACGAGATGCTGGCCGGGGCCCGGGTCGAGGTCGCTCCGTACAAGCGCGCGCCCGGCGACTTCGTGCTGTGGAAGCCGTCCAGCGACGACCTGCCGGGCTGGGAATCGCCCTGGGGCCGCGGCCGCCCGGGCTGGCACATCGAATGCTCGGCGATGGCCGCCGCTCACCTGGGCGAGACCATCGACATCCATGCCGGCGGCGTCGACCTGCAGTTCCCGCACCACGAAAACGAGATCGCACAGAGCGAGTGCGCGCACGGCGGCAAGGTGTTCGCGCGCTTCTGGCTGCACAACGGCATGCTCAACTTCGGCGGCGCCAAGATGAGCAAGTCGATCGGCAACATCGAGCGCGTCCACGACCTGGTCCGCAGGCATGCCCCCGAGGCGCTGCGCCTGGCGTTGCTGTCGGCCCACTACCGGCAGCCGCTGGACTGGTCCGATGCGCTGATCGAACAGTCCGGCCGCACCCTCGACCGCCTGTACGGCACCCTGCGCGAGCTGGCCGACGTTGCCGCCACCGCAGTGATCCCGGCAGAGATCGAAGCGGCATTGGATGACGATCTCAATACGCCGCAGGCGCTGGCCGAAGTGGCCCGTATCGCCGGTGAAGCGCGCCGCGCCACCGATCCTGGCGAACGCGCACGGTTGAAGAGTGAACTGCTTGGCGCCGGCCTCGCGCTGGGCCTGCTGCAGGCCGATCCGGCGCAATGGTTCGGCAACGCCGCCGGCGACAGCGACGACGATGCGCGTATCCAGGGCTTGATCGATGAACGCGCCGCGGCCAAGCAGGCGCGTGATTTCGCCCGTTCCGACGCCATCCGCGACCAGCTGGCCGCCGAAGGCATCGTGCTGGAAGACACCCCGCAGGGCGTGCGCTGGTCGCGCAAGCGCGGCTGACCTGCCCTGCCCCGTGGCCGGTCCGCCGGCCACGCTCCTACTGTAGAGACTGTTGTGATCGACTCCCCGTTCCCGCTTGAATCCACGGCCGCCGAGGCACAGACGGCCATCGCCGAGGAATTCGGCTTCTTCGGCGACTGGTCCGAGCGCTACCAGTACCTGATCGACCTCGGCCGCAAGCTGCCCGCCTTTCCGGACGCGTGGAAGACAGAAGAGCACCGCCTGCTCGGCTGCCAGTCGATGGTCTGGATCGTGCCGGAAGGCAACGCGCAGTCGCTGCGCTTCCACGCCATCAGCGATTCGGCCATCGTCTCCGGCCTGATCTTCCTGGCGCTGCGCGTGTACTCCGGGCGCTCCGCGCAGGAGATCCTGGCCACCGAGCCCAGCTATATCCAGGATATCGGCCTGGCCCGCCACCTGTCGCCGACCCGCAGCAACGGCGTGGCGGCGATGCTGGCGTTCATTCGCGAGACCGCGCAGGCCCAGTTGCAGCGCGATCCGTCGTGAGCGAGCCCGCCACGGCCGAAGACACCGCGCTGGGCCTGCTGTCCCGGCCCGGTTTCGCCAGGCTGCTGGCGTATCGCATCTTCGCGATGCTGTCCTACCAGGTGGTCGCGGTCACCGTCGGTTGGCACATCTACGAAGTCACCCGCAATCCGTTCTCGCTGGGCCTGATCGGCCTGGCCGAGGTGCTGCCGTTCTTCTGCGTGGCCCCGTTCGCCGGTTACCTGGTGGATCATCTGCCGCGCCGCCGGCTGGGCATGGTTGCCTGTACCGGACTGATCGCCACCGCGTTGGTGCTGACCAGCGTGGCCAAGGGCTGGCTGCCGGTTGAGGGCGTATGGCCGATCTACGCGGCCATCGCGCTGACCGGCATGGTCCGCGCCTTCCTGTCGCCGATCTACAACGCGTTGTTCGCCCGGGTCCTGGCTCGCGAGCACTTCGCCCGTGGCGCCGGCCTTGGCGCCGTGGTGTTCCAGGCCGGCATGATCGCCGGCCCGGCACTGGGTGGCGTACTGGTCGGCTTCGGTGGCAAGGGCCTGTCCTATGCGGTGGCCACGGCCTTCGCGCTGGTGGCGATGGGCTGCCTGGCCACGCTGAAGGTGGAAGAGCCGGTGCATGCCGGCCCAGCCGCCCCGATCTTCAAGAGCATTGCCGAAGGCGCGCGCTTCGTGGTCGGCAACCGGATCATGGTCGGCGCCATGGCGCTGGACATGTTCTCGGTTCTGCTGGGTGGCGTGGTGGCGATGTTGCCGGCGTTCCTGCACGAGATCCTGCACCATGGCCCGGAGGGCCTGGGCATCCTGCGCGCGATGCCGGCGCTGGGCTCGGTGTGCGTGGGCCTGTGGTTGGCGCGCCACCCCCTGCACCGCAATGCCGGTCGGGTGCTGCTGTTCGCGGTCGCCGGTTTCGGCCTGTGCGTGATCAGCTTCGGTCTGTCCCAGCACTTCTGGCTGTCGGCGTTGATCCTGCTGTTCTATGGCGCCTTCGACGGCGTGTCGGTGGTGATCCGCTCCACCATCCTGCAGCTGGCCACGCCGGAAGAAATGCGCGGCCGGGTATCGTCGATCAACGGCATCTTCATCAGTTCGTCCAACGAACTGGGCGCGTTCTATGCCGGCACCATGGCCAAGGTGCTGGGGCTGGTACCGGCGGTGGTACTGGGCGGATTCGCGGTGCTGAGCGTGGCCGGGGTCACTGCATGGAAGAACCCGACGCTGCGGAAATTGAATCTGCGCGATCTGCAATAGAGCGGATTTCCGTGCGCACACGCGCCGGTAGCGCCGGGCCATGCCCGGCGGGCGCTTTCGGCGACCGCGGCGGAAACGCGCCGCCATCCGCGTGTCGGTGCTGCGCACCGGTGCCCTGCGCTCCCCGGTGAATCAGGGGACGGCGCGGAAAGCCAGCCGACCAACAGTCGGCTCTACAGAACAGCGGCGCCTCTTCGCCGCTGGTAGAGCCAAGCCATGCTTGGCTGCTCTTGCCCGGCTCCGGCCTGAGCCGAGCGTGGTTCGGCTCTCCAGCGACCGCGCGCAGGGAGGCGTCGAGAGCCTGCGGGTAAGCCGGGCAGGACCGTCCGCGGCATGGATGCCGCGGCCGAGCTTACAGGGATGTACTTGCAGCGTGTCCTGCCTGGCCCCACCCGCAGGCTCACCCCGATACCCGCAAAGCGCCGCTCTACGCAGCCATCGCGAACCCAACAAAAAACCCGGCCGAAGCCGGGCTTTCTGCATGACATCACAACGAACCGGAATCAGTCGCCCTGCTGCTTCTGCAGGTGCTCCCAACGCTCCTGGGCGTCGATGGTGCGCTCGGCGGTCAAGCGCGCTTCAAGGCGCTCCAGGCCGATCTCTTCACCGGTGTCCACGCAGTACCCGTAATCGCCTGCTTCCAGGCGCTTGAGGGTGCTGTCGATCTTGCCGATCAGCTTGCGGTAACGGTCACGGGTGCGCAGCTCCAGCGAGTTCTCGGTTTCGCGGGTCGCGCGCTCGGCTTCATCGCCGATGTCACGCACTTCCTCACGCAGGTTCTCGATGGTCTGCTTGGACTCTTCCACCAGGTCGGCGCGCCAGTTCTGCAGGCGCTGACGGAAGTACTCCTGCTGCAGCGGGCTCATGTACTCCTCGTCCGAGGCCGGCTTGTAGCCTGCCGGCAGGATCGGGCGGCCAGTGGCCTCGTCGGTCTTGTATTCGACGACCTTGTACTTGCTGCGCGGCGCAGGTGCCGTCGAGCGGGCGGCAACGGCCACGGCGACCTTGCCCACGGGGCGGGTCACGGTCTTCGGAGCGGAATCGGATTTCACGGCGGTTTTGGCAGGCGATTTCGAAACGGGCACGGGATTCTTGGATTGCGGGGCGGTCGATGCTGCAGAAGCGGCGGCCGGGGCCGGCTTGGGGGCCGGTTTGGCTGCCGCCGCTGCCGCGGTCTTGGCCGGGACAGACTTGGCCGGGGCCGGCTTGGCAGCTGGCTTCGGTGCGGACTTCACTACAGGGGCCGGTGTCGGCTTGGCGGCCGGCGCGGCAACATTCTTGGCAGTCTTCTTGGCCGGTGCCGGCTTGGCAGCCGCCACCTTCTTTGCTGCCGGCTTGGCAGCGGGCGGGGCGGCAACCTTCTTCACCGCCGCCTTCGGCGCTGGCTTGGCTGCTGCCTTCTTCGGTGCCGGCTTGGCAGCGGCCTTCTTCACCGGCGCAGCCTTGCTGGCAACCTTCTTCACCGCCGGCGCCTTCTTGCTGGCAGCGGCAGGTTTGGCCTTGACCGGCGCAGCGGGTTTCTTCGCCGCTGCCGGCTTGCCGGATTTCACCGGCGTTTTCTTTGCGGTGGCCTTCCTGGCCGCCGGCTGTGAGGATGCTGCCTTGGTCGCCGGCTTGCTGGCCGGCTTCTTGGCAACGGGCTTGGCCGCCAACTTCTTCACAACAGGCTTGGCGGTTTTCTTGGCGGCCTTGACGGCCTTCTTTGCAGTTTTTTTAGCAGCCACGAAACGCTCTTCCTTGGATTCCCCGGGGCCCGGGAAAGCGGGCCTTTATAGCCTACCCGACCGGCAGCAGCAACCTCGGGGGCCCGCTCCATTCAGTCCAGGAGTCAACGGGGCCAAGGCGCGGTCCGACCAACACGGACCGCCTTGCGCGGTACGGAACCTGTCCGGCACCTGGAAGGGTGCCGCTAGCGGTCGCAGGCCATCTACGACATGCGACCAACGGCCCATCCTGCACAAATGCGGCCTTCATGCCAACTGGCTTAATATGACTACGTGATCTCGCGCCTGCTCATCGCCCTGCTGCGCTTCTACAAGCGCTTCATCAGCCCTCTGCTTGGGCCTCGCTGTCGTTTCGTGCCGAGCTGCTCTGAATACGCCATGGACGCCATCTCCCGGCACGGCCCGCTGCGCGGCAGCTGGCTGGCGGCGCGACGGCTGGGCCGCTGCCATCCGTTCCATCCCGGCGGCTTCGATCCAGTGCCCGACTCTCCCAACGCCCCCTCTTGCCGTTGCACAGGAAAACACTGACATGTCCTCCACGCTCATCACCAACGCCCGCCTGGTCAACGAAGGCCGCACCTTCGAAGGCGACCTGCGCATCGAGAACGACCGCATCGCGCAGATCGGCAAGGGTTTGACTCCGCGTGATGGCGAACAGGTGGTAGATGCGGCCGGGCGCTGGCTGCTGCCCGGGATGATCGACGACCAGGTGCATTTCCGCGAGCCGGGCCTGACCCACAAGGGTGACATCGCCAGCGAATCGGCCGCGGCCGTGGCCGGTGGCCTGACCAGCTTCATGGACATGCCCAACACCAACCCGCCGACCCTGGATTCGACCATCCTGGAAGCCAAGTACGAGCTGGCGCGCGGTCGTGCCTGGGCCAACTACGGTTTCTACCACGGTGCCAGCAACGACAACCTCGACGCCATCCGCGCGCTCGATCCGAAGAAGGCACCGGGCGTGAAGGTATTCATGGGCGCGTCCACCGGCAACATGCTGGTCGACAACCCCGAAACCCTGGACGCGATCTTCCGCGAGTGCCCCACCCCGATCATCACGCACTGCGAAGACACGCCGATGATCGATGCCAACCTGAAAGCGTTCCAGGAGAAGTACGGCGAAGCCCTCACCCCGGAGATGCACCCGGACATCCGTTCACGCGAAGCCTGCATCAAGTCGACGCGGCTGGCCATGTCGCTGGCGCGCAAGCATGGCACCCGCCTGCACGTGCTGCACATCTCCACCGCCGACGAACTGGCCCTGTTCGAGAAGGGCCCGCTGATCCGCGCTGACGGCAGCCGCAAGCAGATCACCGCCGAGACCTGCGTGCACTTCCTGCACTTCGCCCGCCCGGACTACGCCACCAAGGGCAACCTGATCAAGTGCAATCCGGCGATCAAGGACGTGGCCGATCGCGAGGCGATCACCGCCGCGTTGGCTGACGACGTGCTGGACGTGCTGGCCACCGACCACGCCCCGCATACCTGGGAAGAGAAGCAGAAGCCCTATGCGCAGGCGCCGTCCGGCCTGCCGCTGGTGCAGTACGCGCTGGTCGCCGCACTGGAACGCGTGCACGAAGGCAAGCTGACCCGCGAGCAGGTCGTGCAGAAATTCGCCCATGCTCCCGCCCAGCTGTTCGATGTGGAAGAGCGAGGCTTCCTGCGCGAAGGTTACTTTGCCGACCTGGTGCTGGTGGAAGACGTGCCGTTCACGGTCAAGCGCGAGGACGTGCTGTCCAAGTGCGGCTGGTCGCCGTTCGAGGGCACCACGTTCCGTTCGCGCGTGGCCTCGACCTGGGTCAACGGCCAGCTGGTCTGGGACGGCAGCACGCTGGTGGGCAAGCCCGCCGGCCAGCGCATGACCTACGACCGCTGATGCGTCCGGCACTCATGTTCGCGGCGCTGCTGCTGGCAGCGCCCCTGTTCTCCGCACCCGCGGCCCAGGCACAGGACGGCATCGGCGACCTGATCGACAGTCGCGTGGTGTTTCCGGCCAGCGCGTCGCAGGGCGCGCTGGTGATCGGCAAGGTTCCCGCCGGCAGCAGCGTGCGCTATGCAGGCCGCGACCTGCGCGTGAGCAGCTACGGCAGCGTGGTGTTCGGCATCGGTCGCGATGAGAAGGGCCCGCTGCAGGTGCAGATCCGCCGACCGGATGGCAGCAGCGAGACGGCCGCCATCGCCGTGACCGCGCGCGACTGGCCGACCGAGCGGGTGAACGGCGTACCGCCGAAGACGGTCAATCCGCCGCCGGCCATCGCCGAGCGCATCAAGCGCGAACAGGCGCAGGTCACCGCTGCGCGTGCGCGCGACGACAACCGCACCGATTTCACCCAGACCTTCATCTGGCCGGTGCAGGGCCGCATCAGCGGCCGCTTCGGCAACGCCCGCGTGTACAACGGCCAGCCCGGTGCCGGCCACTCCGGCATGGACATCGCAGTGCCGACCGGCACCCCGGTGAAGGCACCGGCGGCCGGTGTGGTGACGTTCGCTGGGCCGGACCTGTACCTGACCGGTGGCACGCTGCTGCTCGACCACGGCTTCGGCGTCAGTTCGAACTTCCTGCACCTGTCGCGCATCGACGTGAAGGTCGGTGATCGCGTCGAACAGGGCCAGGTGATCGCCGCCGTCGGCGCCACCGGCCGTGCCACCGGGCCGCACCTGCACTGGGGCATGAACTGGTTCGACACCCGCATCGATCCGCTGCTGGTGCTGGAACGGAAATAACGCACGCAGGCTCCCCGCCGGGCATGGCCCGGCGCTACCCGATCACCATGCACGGTAGCGCCGGGCCATGCCCGGCGAGCGCAGCGGCCGAATCACCATGCACGGTAGCGCCGGGTCGTGCCCGGCGAGCGCAGCGGCCGAGGGTTCAGCCGCGCGCGGCCCACCACACGCGCAGCAACGTGCGCACGGGCGTGGCTTCAATCGGTTTGCCGGCGGCCTGCGCCGCCAGACGTGCACGCGCCAGGCTCGACCACACCCGGCGTGCGCGTGGACCGGGCACGCGGGTGCCCCACCCTTTCAGCAACTGCTGCGCCCAACGCTGTGCCGCGTTGCCGGCATCTTCGTCCAGCAGGCTGCGCGGAACCCCGGCCACGCCAGCGTCCTGCAGGCGCTGCGCCAGTGTCTGCAGCAGCACGGCATGGCCAGCCCCCTTGCGCGGCTTGTCGGCAAACACCACGGCCTCGACCGCAGCCACCGCGTCAGCATAGTTGCCCAGTGCGCGTTCGGCACCGGCAGCGTCCAGCGCTACGGTGCGCGCCTCGACCAGATCCGGCAGCGCCTCGGCCAGCTGCACCCACGGTGCCCGCACCGGTTCCAGCACGCGTCCCAGCGGATGCCGCGAACGCTGCGCGGCCCAGCTGCGCAGTTCCTCTCCCCACCATGCCAGCTTGGCGTCCGCCGGCAGCGGATCGCCAGCGGTGTTGAGCATGTCGTCGAATTCCTGCAGCAGCGCGAACCATGCCAGCGCGACACGGCGCTGTGGTTCGGCCACGAACGGCTCGGCCACCGACCATTCCGGCCAACGGCTGCGCCACTTGTCGAGGAAACTGTCCAGCGCGGTACTGCTCACTACGTAATTCCTTACGGCTGGGCCGGGGCTGCCGGCCGGGTCGGCCAGAGACTGGCCAGTTGCAGAAGTTCGGCATTCTCGACCAGCACGTCCGCCTGCCAGGCCAAGGGGTCGTCGCTGTGCAGCCGGTAGCCCCACAGCGCCGCTACCGACGGCATGCCGGCGGCACGCGCGGCGATGATGTCGCGCTCATCGTCGCCGACATATACGCAGTCCTCCGCTGCGATGCCGATCAGCTGCGCGGCGTGCAGCAGCGGCAACGGATGCGGCTTGCGCTCGGCCAGGGTGTCACCGCCGACCAGCACGGCGCAGCGCTGCTGCCAGTCGTACTGCGGCACGATCAGCCGCGCCAGGTATTCGGGCTTGTTGGTGACGATCCCCCACACGGTGCCGGCTTCGTCCAGCGCACCGAGCATGCCGGCGACGCCTTCGAACAGCACGGCGTGCTGGCCGATTGCGGCTTCGTAGCGCTGCAGGAACTCGGGAATCAATGCATCCCGCTCGGCTGCTTCCAGCTCAGGAAACGCGGCCGACACCATCGCCCGTGAGCCCTTGGACACCACCGGCCGCAACTGCGCCGGATCGATCGGCGCGCGACCGCGCTCGGCCAGCATCGCATCAAGGGTGGCGACGAAATCCGGAGCGCTGTCCAGCAGCGTACCGTCCAGGTCGAACAGCACCGCACGCGGGAACACGGCAGCGGTCATGGCGCCTTGACCGCGTGGGCCAGGTAGTTGATGTCGGTGCGGCTGCTCAGGCGGGCGCGGTTGCGCCACGGCTCATAGGCCATGCCGCTGACATCGGCCAGCTGCAGGTCGGCCTCGCGCAGCCAGCGCGCCAGCTCGGCCGGCCTGATGAATTCCTGGTAGTGGTGGGTGCCCTTGGGCAGCAGCCGTGCCACGTACTCGGCACCGACGATGGCCACGGAGAATGCGGCTGCGGTGCGGTTGATGGTGGACAGGAACAGATGGCCACCCGGCTTCAGCAGGCGCTTGCAGGCCTCGATGATCGCGCCCGGATCGGGCACGTGCTCGAGCATTTCCATGCAGGTCACCACATCGAAGCTGCCCGGTTGTGCGGCAGCCAGGTCCTCGGCGGCCTGCACCCGGTAGTCGACGCTGACGCCGCTCTCCAGGGCATGCAGGCGCGCAACCTTGACCAGCTCCGGTGCGAGGTCGATGGCGGTCACTTCGGCACCGGCCTGGGCCAGCGCTTCACTCAGCAGCCCGCCACCGCAGCCGATGTCGAGCACGCGTGCGCCACGCAGCGGCGCGCGGTCGGCAACGTACTGCAGGCGCACCGGATTCAGTGCGTGCAGCGGCTTCTGCGGGCCATCGGCATCCCACCAGCGGTTGGCCAGCGCGGCGAACTTGTCCAGTTCGGCCTGATCGAAATTGGAAGAAGCGTGGGGGGCAGTCATGACGGTTGTCCTTGCGGCGCCTGCACTCAGGCGCGGATGTGACGGATGCGCTCGCGCCACTGGCGCGCGTTGGCGATGATGCCCGGCAGGTCCATGCCGACCAGCTCGCGCTGAACCAGCTTGGGCTTGCCGGCGATCCAGACGTCGCTGACCTGCTGCCGGCCGGTGGCGTACACCAGCTGCGACAGCACATTGTGCAGCGGCTGGGTCTCCAGCGCGGACAGATCAACGCATACCAGGTCGGCCTGCTTGCCGACCTCGATCGAGCCGATGCGCTCGCCGAAGCCCAGGGCGCGGGCGCCGCCCAGGGTGGAGGCGCGCAACGTGGTCGCCGCGTCCAGCGCGGTGGCATCATCGGCCACTGCCTTGGCCAGGATCGCCGCCGTGCGGTTCTCGCTGAACATGTCCAGGTCGTTGTTGCTGGCGCAGCCGTCGGTACCAATGGCCAGGTTCACGCCGGCGCGCTGCAGGGCGCAGGCCGGGCAGAAACCAGAGGCCAGCTTCAGGTTCGATTCCGGGCAATGCACCACGCTGACGCCGCGCTCGGCGCACAGGTGGATCTCGGCCTCGGTCAGCTGGGTCATGTGCACCGCGATCAGGCGGTCGTTGACCAGGCCGAGGCGATCCAGCCGCGCCAGCGGACGCTGGCCGTGCAGCTTGATCGAATCGGTGATTTCCTGCGCGGTTTCATGGGTATGCAGATGCACCTGCATGTCCAGCTGGTCGGACAGCATCCGCACCCGCTCGAAATTGGCATCGTTGACCGTGTACGGCGCATGCGGCGCGAACGCGGTGCCGATCAGCGGGTCGGTGCGCCACTGGTCATGCAGTTCACCGGCCTTGGCGAAGTACTCGTCGTCGGTCTTGGCCCAGGCGGTGGGGAAATCGATGATGACCGCGCCGACCAGCGCGCGGAAACCGTGCTTCTTGTAGACGGCGGCCTGCACGTCACCGAAGAAATAATTCTCGTTGGCGCAGGTGGTGCCGCCACGCAGCATCTCGGCGATGGCAAGGGTGGTGCCGTCGGCCACGAATTCGGGACCAATCACCGCCGCTTCCACCGGCCAGATGTGCTGCTGCAGCCAGGTCATCAGCGGCAGGTCGTCGGCAACGCCGCGCAGCAGGGTCATCGGGTTGTGCGTATGTGCGTTGACCAGGCCCGGCATCAGCGCCGCCTCTGGGCGGCTGACAACCTGGGTGGCGCGGAACCGCGCACGCGCTTCGGCCCGCGGCAGGATGGCCACGATCTCGCTGCCACGGATGGCCACGGCATGGTCTTCCAGCACCACCGCATGCGGCTCGATCGGAACGACATAACCGGCTTCGATGAGCAGGTCGCAGGCTTCGGGGAGGTGCGGGCTATCGCTCATGCGGGCTCACTGGCTGGGGGAAGGACCGTACGTAGCCTTGGCTCGGACCTGGCGACTGATCACCGGTCAAACGGCTACCGCTGGGCTTCTGGAAGGCAAGCCCCTGAGTCAGGGGCGGCCGCGAAGCGGCGGGGTGTGGATGCTGGTGAGTGGGGGCCCACGATCCGCCATGGCGGATCGTGGGAGCGCCAGCGCGAATGCGCCGGCGCCTACCCGGATTACTTGACGCGCGAGGAGTACTCGCCCGAACGGGTGTCGACCTTGATGATTTCATCCTGGTTGACGAACAGCGGCACGCGCACCACGGCGCCGGTTTCCAGGGTGGCCGGCTTGCCGCCGCCGCCGGAGGTGTCACCGCGGACGCCCGGATCGGTCTCGGTGATCTTCAGTTCAACGAAATTCGGCGGCTGCACGAAGATCGGCGCACCATTGAACAGGGTCACGATGCAGGACTCCTCGCCCTTCAGCCACTTCTCGGCGCCGCCCATGCCGGCCTTGTCGGCCTGCACCTGCTCGAAGGTCTCCGGGTCCATGAAATGCCAGTACTCGCCGTCGCTGTACATGTAGTCCATGTTGGTATCGACCACATCGGCCACTTCCACGTCGTCGGTCGCCTTCATGGTCATTTCGACCGTGCGGCCCGACTTGATGAAGCGATAGCGCACGCGGGTGAAGGCCTGGCCCTTGCCCGGCTTGATGAACTCGGTCTCGGAGATGACGGCCGGTTCATTGTTGACCAGGATCTTCATCCCGTTCTTGACATCGTTCATGCCCGCAGTGGCCATGCTCAAGCTCCTCAAATGGCGAAACCGCCGCGCGTGCGGCGAGCCGGATAGAATGGAAAGCCCACCGGAACCCCGGCGGGCAACTGTTTATGTGTCCATGATAACCGCAGGCCCCCTCTCCATGCAGCTTTCCGCCTTCCCCCGGACCCAGTCGCCAGGCGCGCCCGCGCGCTGGCAACAGCTCTGGCGCCAGGCCCTGCGCGACCCGCAGGCGCTGCTGGCCCGGCTGGATCTGGATGCCGCGGCACTGGGCGTATCGGAGGCGGCCATCGCCCAGTTCGCGCTGCGCGTGCCGGAGGGTTTCGTCGCCCGCATGCGCCGTGGCGATGCCCACGATCCGCTGCTGCGGCAGGTATTGCCGATCGACGCGGAGATGCGCCCGGCGCCCGGGTTCAGCTTTGACGCGGTGGGCGACGGCGCGGCCAAGAAGGCTACCGGGGTCATCCAGAAATACCGTGGCCGGGCCCTGCTGGTGGCCACCGGCAGCTGTGCGATCAACTGCCGCTACTGCTTCCGCCGGCATTTCGACTATGGCGCCGAGAACGCCGCCAAGGGGGGCTGGCAGGAGGCCGTGGAGGCCATCGCCGCAGACCCGGACATCGATGAGGTGATCCTGTCCGGCGGCGACCCGCTGTCGCTGGCCACGCACAAGCTGGCCGAGCTGACCGATGCGCTGCGCCAGATCCCGCACATCCGCCGGTTGCGCATCCACACGCGCCTGCCGATCGTACTGCCCGAGCGCGTGGACGAGGAACTGCTGGCCTGGCTGGGCAGCCTGCCGTGGCCACTGGCGATCGTGGTCCACGCCAACCACGCCAACGAATTCGACGCCAGCGTCGATACCGCGATGGCCCGCCTGCGTGGCATCGGCGCCCAGCTGCTGAACCAGGCGGTGCTGCTGCGCGGGGTCAACGACAGCGTGCAGGCACTGCAGGACCTGAGCGAACGCAGCTTCGCCGCCGGCGTGCTGCCGTATTACCTGCACCAGTTGGACCGCGTCGAGGGCGTGGCCCACTTCGAAGTGGACGACTTCCAGGCCAAGGCCCTGATTGCCGGCCTCACTGCCCGGCTGTCCGGCTACCTGGTCCCCAAGCTGGTCCGCGAACTTCCCGGCGACCCGAGCAAGCGCCCGCTGTAGCGCCTCACGCGCCCGATTCGATCATCCGCACCACTTCGGTGGCGGTGACCGGGTGGCTCAGCCGGTAGCCCTGGCCCAGGTCGCAGCCACGCTGGGCCAGCAGCTCGAACTGTGCCTCCTGTTCGATACCCTCGGCCACCACCGTGATGCCCAGTGCGTGGGCCATGGCGATGATCGCCGTGGTCAGGGCCAGGTCGTCCGGGTCGCGCTGCATGTCGGCGACGAAACTCTTGTCGATCTTGACCCCGTCCACCGGCACCTGCCGCAGGTGGCTCAGACCGGAGAAACCGGTACCGAAGTCATCCAGCCACACCTTCACCCCGGCCCGGTGCAGGCGGTCCAGCAGCTGCGCGGCCAGCATCTCATCGCCAATCACCGCCGTCTCGGTCAGCTCCAGGTGCAGGCGCGAGGCCGGCAGGCCCGACTCCTGCAGGCACTGCGCAACCAACGCCGGCAACTCACCGCCGCGCAGCTGCCGCGGCGACACATTGACCGAGACGAACAACTCGTCACCGGCCACGCCCCGCGGCCACTGCACCGCCTCCATGCAGGCGGCACGCAGCACCTTCGGGCCGATGACCTCGATCAGGCCACTCTGCTCGGCCACCTCGATGAACACCGATGGCGGAATCGTGCCCAGCGTCGGGTGCTGCCAGCGCAGCAGCACTTCCACGCCGACCATGCGGCGGTCACGCATGCGGAAGATCGGCTGGTAGGCCAGCCGCAGCTCGCCCCGCTCCCAGGCACCGCGCAGTTCCTGCTCCATGTGCACGCGGCGCTCGACCGCGTGATCCATGGCCCGGCTGTAATAGCGATAGCAGTTCTTGCCGGCCATCTTTGCCTGGTACATCGCGATGTCGCCGTTCTTCAGCAGCGTCGTCGCGTCCGCGGCATCGTCGGGGAACAGGGTCACGCCGATCGAGGTACCCAGGAACAGCTCCCTGCCCTGCACCACCAGCGGCTTGCTCAGCTCGCGCACCAGCACTTCGGCCAGCAACCGCGCATTGGCAGCAACATCACCATCACCGATCAGGATCACGAATTCGTCGCCGCCGAACCGCGCCAGCACGGCGTCGTCGCCGCCGGCCTCGGTCACTGCGCGGCCGATGCGCTGGGCGAACTGCAGCAACGCCTCGTCGCCGGCCTCATGGCCCAGCGTGTCATTGACCCGCTTGAAATCATCGATATCGGCAAACAGCAGACCCAACCGGTGATTGGACGCACGTGCGGCCATCAATCGATGGTCCAGCGCCTCGCGGAACGCCAGGCGGTTGGTGAGCCCGGTCAGCGCGTCGGTATAGGCCATGCGCCGCACTTCGCGGTCGTGGCGGGCGATCGCATCACGCATGCGGGCAAAGCCGCGCACCAGTTCCCCGACCTCGTCATCGCGGGTGTTTTCGCGCAGCGGCGCCTGGTAGTCGCCCGCTTCGATGCGCCGGGCGGCTGCGGCCAGCTCGCGGATCGGCGCCACCAGCGTGCGCTGTACGTAGAGGATCACCACCACGCCAATCACCACCAGCAGGCCAAGCATCAGCAGCAGCCAGCCCAGATGCCGGCTTCCCATCTGCTGCAGCCGCTCACCGAGGGTCGCGTTGGCCGCCTGCTCACGCTGCAGGACTTCATCCAGTGCCATGCCGACGCGGACACCGCCGATGCGCTGATTACCCATCCTGATCGGCATCGCGTTGTCGAGCACCGTGGGCGACTGCTGCACCACCAGTGATTGTGCGGCAACCGCCCCGGACGCCAGCGGATCGGTCATCGGCCGCCCGGATCCGGGAACCGTGGCCGAGCCGTCGTGGACCAACCGCCCGCGGTCGTCGAACACCAGTACGTAGCGCACCACCGGCTGCCGCGAAATGCTGCGCACCAGCGCCCCGACCTGGTCCAGGTCGTTGTTGTGGAGCGGAGCGGCAAGCGCATCGGACAGCTCGCGCACCATGGCCTCGCCACGGCTGCGCACGCTGCGGTCGAACAGTTCGTGGATGACGCCGTTGCTGAGCGACCTCACCTCGCCCTGCATCGCAGCCTGCCGCCCCAGCAGCACGGCCAGGATTGCCACCACCACCAGCATCGCCCCGCCCATCGCAAGCAGGAACCGGGCCTGCATCCCCGAGCCGAGCAACTTCATTCCACTTCCATCCGCACGCGCGTCGACCCTTGTTTCAAATCATCCCGCCACGGCTGCGCATGCGCATCGACGCGGCGGAAACCGGAAGCCCCCAACAACCCCTGCAACGCACGCTGCACCCGCCGAAGACAGGCGACACGCGGCAACCCGGCGGACACCCGGCCTGATACCCCCGGCGCCGGTCCGGCACCCGGCCGGTCCACACTGCCAAGCGCATGATCCTGCGTCATCGCGAGTTGCCCCTCATCGCTGCCCAACGCCCCTTCTGTGAACCGGGCGCAGCATGCGCCGTCCCGGCCAGCAGGGCCAAGGCCAGGCGCAGCAGTTCCCCCTGCATTGCCCTACGCAGACCCGACACAAGCATCATCCCCCGGGGTATCCGGACAGACTACCCGAAAAAATGAGAACGTCGTCAGCTGTCCTTGCCGTTCTTCTGCGCCAAGCGCGCCATGCGCTGGGTATCGGCCAGGATGCCGCGCAGCAGGCGCACTTCCTGCTCGCTGGGCTCGCTACGCAGGAACAGGCGACGCAGTTTGCGCATCGCCGACTCCGGCGCGCGTCCCTTGTGGAAATCGATCTCGTCCAGGGTGTCGCCCAACTGCGCGAAGAAGCTCTCCAGCTGATCATGGCTGGCGGTCTGTTCGCGGCTGTCCGGCTCAGTGGCGGCCACCGGCTGCGCGCCAAGCAGCTGCATGCGCACTTCATAGGCCAGCACCTGCACTGCGGCGGCCAGGTTGAGCGAGCTGAACTCCGGGTCGGACGGAATATGCACGGCGGCATGGCACAGCTGCAGCTCCTCGTTGGTCAGGCCGGTGCGCTCACGGCCGAACACCAGCGCCACCTCGGCGCCCTCGCTGGCCTTGGCCACTGCGCGGGTTGCGGCATCTGCCGGCAGGAACTCCTCCAGCTGGACCCGGCGCGCACGCGCGGTGCACCCCAGCACGAACCGGCAGTCGGCCACGGCTTCGGCCAGGGTGGCCACCACCGGCGCGTCGCCGAGCACGTCCTCGGCGCCGGCCGAGCGCCGGAAGGCCTCTTCATCAAGCGGCTTCTCCGGCGCCACCAGGACCAGGCGGGCCAGGCCCATGGTCTTCAGGGCACGGGCGGCGGCCCCCATGTTGCCGGGGTGTTGGGTACCGACCAGGACGAATCGGAGGCGGGTGGCAGCGGGAAACTGGGACATGAACAGGGAAAGGGTCGAGCTGGACGAAGACCAATGGTAAACTGTGCGGCCGGCCACTGCGCCGGACCTGCTCTTTTCCCCCGCCAGCCCTTCTCTTCTGCCCTTCCGGGAGCCCATGCCATGCAGAAACCCGCCGTCACCGTCATGGTCAAGGCCGCCCGCCTCGCCGGCAACGTCCTCTTGCGCAACATCAACAAGCTCGAGGCACTGAATGTAGTCCAGAAGGGCCGCATGGACTACGCCAGCGAAGTCGATGCGGACGCGGAAAAGGTGATCGTCAAGGAACTCAAGCGCGCCTACCCCGAGTACGGCATCTTCGGTGAAGAAGGTGGCGTGCAGAGCGAGCGTCGCCACATGTGGGTCATCGACCCGCTGGACGGCACCAGCAACTACCTGCGCGGCGTGCCGCACTACTGCGTGTCGATCGCCCTGGTCGAGAACGGCGAGCCGACCGACGCGGTGATCTTTGACCCGCTGCGCAATGAACTGTTCACCGCCAGCCGTGGTGCCGGCGCCGTGCTCAACGACCGCCGCATCCGCGTGGCCGACCGCAAGGATCTGGAAGGCACCATGATCCACACCGGTTTCGCCCCGCGCGAGCGTGCCCGCGCCAGCGCGCAACTGAAGTCGCTGGACGCCCTGCTGGTGCACGCCGAGGACATCCGCCGCTCGGGTTCGGCCGCGCTGGATCTGGCCTACGTGGCCTGTGGCCGTGCCGATGCCTACTTCGAAGCCGGCGTGAAGGCCTGGGATATCGCGGCCGGCGTGCTGCTGGTGCGCGAAGCCGGCGGCAAGGTTTGCGACTTCAAGGGCGCGACCCCGGCCCGCATGGACAACCGTGGCCCGGACACCCAGCAGATCGTGGCCGGCAACCTGAAGGTGGCCGAGTCGCTGCAGAAGGTGCTGGTCAACACCGGTTACGCTGCCGAGTTCGACGCGAAGTTCTGATTTCGGGCGTAAAAGCGGTTCATGGAGACGGCACCTGCGAAGGTGCCGTTTTCGTTTTTGCGCCCACGCGTCGGTAGCGCCGGGCCATGCCCGGCGGATCATTTCCGCGACCGCGGAGGGGCGTCACTTTCTTTGCTCGTGCAAAGAAAGTAACCAAAAGAAACGCGCCGCCGGCCGCGAGCCGTCGCTACGCGCCGGTGCCCTGCGCTTCTCGGCTCGCTCAAGGCGGGCCGGAAGATCAAGATCAACGGCAAGAGCATCCACGCATGGCGTGGATCTACTGGGTGCAGCTGTGGCATTTGACCTTGAGTCCGCCTTGAGCGAGCCGAGCACCGCAGGTCCGGCGAGGGCGAAGAGGTGCGGGTGTCTGAGCGCAGCGAGTTCCCGCACCGTCCCTCGGCGGACCGAGGAGCGCAGGGCACCGGCGTGCGCAGCACGTCGGCTCGCGGCCGGCGGCGTGTTTCTTTGGTTACTTTCTTTGCACGAGCAAAGAAAGTGACGCCCCGCCGCGGTCGCGGAAACGATCCGCCGGGCATGGCCCGGCGCTACCGACGCGTGAGCGCGCAAACAAAAACGCCCGGCGCGAGGCCAGGCGTTCCTGCACTGCTCTACACGCGGAGGCTTACGCCACCGTCGACGCCCGCAGCGCGGCGATGCGCTCTTCCAGCGGCGGGTGGCTCATGAACAGCTTCTTCGCCGTCGAACCGGCAATACCGAACGCGGCGATCTGCGTCGGCAGGGTGCTCTGGCCGTGGTTGAGCTGCAGCCGCTCCAGCGCCGAGATCATCTTCTGACGGCCGGCCAGCGATGCACCGCCGGCGTCGGCACGGAATTCGCGGTGGCGCGAGAACCACATCGAGATCATCGTGGCGAACAGGCCGAACACCATCTCCAGCACGAACACGATGATGTAGTAGGCAAAGCCGCGGCCGCCGCCTTCGCGGTTGCCCGACAGCGCGCTGTCGATCACCCCGCCGACCACGCGGGCCAACACGATCACGAAGGTGTTCAGCACGCCCTGCAGCAGTGCCATGGTGATCATGTCACCGTTGGCGACGTGGGCGATCTCGTGGCCGAGCACGGCTTCGGCTTCGTCCTCGCTCATGTTGTGCAGCAGGCCGGTGGACACCGCCACCAGCGCGTTGTTGCGGTTGGCACCGGTGGCGAAGGCGTTGATCTCCGGGCCGTCATACACCGCCACTTCCGGCATGCCGATACCGGCTGCCTTGGCCTGGCGCTCGACGGTGGCCAGCAGCCAGCGCTCGGTCTGGTTGCGCGGCTCGGTGATCACCACCGCACCGGTGGAGCGCTTGGCCATCCACTTGGACAGCAGCAGCGAGATGAGCGAACCACCAAAACCGAAGATGGCAGCCATGACCAGCAGGCCGCTCATCCGGCTGGGGTCGACCCCTATCAGCGACATCACGATGCTGGCGAGGATCAGCACGGCAAAGTTCGTGGCCAGGAACAGCGCAATACGGGTGAACATGGGAATTTCCGGCTTGGAAGGGGTTGATATCCGTCAATCTGCGGTGCAGTCAGCTTGAATTCAAGCGCCAACCTGACCGACGATTCAGCCTGCATGACCTCCTCCCTTCCCTGCGGCCGCTTCGCGCCCTCGCCCACCGGCCTGCTGCATCCCGGCTCGCTGCTTGCCGCCTTCGGCAGCTGGCTGCTTGCGCGCCACCATGGCGGCCTGTGGCGGTTGCGCATCGAAGACGTTGATCCACCCCGCACGGTGGCCGGCGCCGCACAGGCGCAACTGCAGGCGCTGGCCGCGTTCGGCTTGCTTCATGACGGGCCGGTGATCTGGCAGAGCGCGCGTGGCGACGCCTACCAGACGGCGCTGGACCGCCTGTTGGCCGATGGCCACGCGTTCGTCTGCCACTGCAGTCGGAGCGACCTGGCGGCCAATGGAGGCATCCACCATCGCTGCGTCGCGCGGCAGGCACGAGCGGACCCGGCCGTCCGCTTCCGCGTGCCGCCCGGCACCATCGTGCGCTTCGAGGATGGCCTGCGCGGCCCGCAGCAACAGGATGTCCATGCCGAGGTCGGTGACTTCGTACTGCGCCGCGCCGACGGCTGCTGGGCCTACCAGTTGGCGGTGGTCGTCGACGATGCCGCGCAGGGCGTGAACGAAGTCGTGCGCGGCGCCGACCTGCTCGATTCCACCGCCCGGCAGATCCTGCTGCAGCAGGCGCTGGACCTGCCGACGCCGCGCTACTGGCACCTGCCGCTGCTGCTGGATGCGCCGGGCCACAAACTGTCCAAGTCACTGGCCGCGCTGCCGGTGGATGCCGGCGCGCCGGTACCGGTGCTGCGCCGGTTATGGGTACTGCTGGGCCAGCCGGGCACCGCACTGGACGGCATCGACGACCGCGACGCGCTGTTGGCCGCCGCGCAGCGCAGCTTCAACCCCGGCCTGCTGCCGCGCGCGGACATTCTGCTGCCGGCCGGCGCACTTTCCGCGCCGATGTTGCAGAATCCCCCTTCCCCCACCTGACATCCGGACAGCTTTCCATGACATCTCGCGTCGCACTGGTCACCGGCGGAACCGGCGGCATCGGTACCGCCATCTGCCAACGCCTGGCCGACCAGGGCCACCGGGTCGCCACCAACTACCGCGATGAGACCAAGGCCCGCGCTTGGCAGCAGGCGATGACCGAACGCGGCTACCACGTGGCGATCTTCCCGGGCGATGTCTCCGACTCTGCCAGCGCCGAAGGCCTGGTCCGCGCGGTCGAGGCCGAGCTGGGTCCGGTCGAGATCCTGGTCAACAACGCCGGCATCACCCGCGACACCACCTTCCACCGCATGCGCGCGGAGCAGTGGCATGATGTGATCAACACCAACCTCAATTCGGTGTTCAACGTCACCCGCCCGGTCATCGAGGGCATGCGCCGGCGCGGCTGGGGCCGGGTCATCCAGATCAGCTCGATCAACGGCCTGAAGGGCCAGTACGGGCAGGCCAACTACGCCGCCGCCAAGGCCGGCATGCATGGCTTCACCATCTCGCTGGCGCGCGAGAATGCAGGCTTCGGCATCACCGTGAACACGATCTCACCCGGTTACGTGGCCACCGACATGGTGATGGCGGTGCCCGAGGACGTGCGCGCCAAGATCATCGCCGACATCCCCACCGGGCGCCTGGGCAAGCCGGAAGAAATCGCCTATGGCGTGTCCTTCCTGGTGGCCGAAGAGGCCTCGTGGATCACCGGCAGCAACCTGGACATCAACGGCGGTCACCATATGGGGTGGTAAGCGGCCCCAGGGCTTCAAAGCCCGTGCTGCACCCTGCCGTTGGTCATGCTGCGCAGCACGCAAAGCCTTGCTGCGCAACATTCCGGCGACGGAAAGCCAAGCCTGGCGGGGGCTGGGGCGGTTGCAACCGCTGCTGCACTGCGCCATGCTGCGCGTCTACTGTGACGAGTACCGCTTCATGGCTGCGACCCGCATCATCAAGAAGTATCCGAACCGCCGTCTGTACGACACCGAGATCTCCAGCTACATCACCATCGAGGACGTGCGCCAGCTGATCCTCGACGGCGAAGACTTCGAAGTCCGCGACGCCAAGAGCGGCGACGACCTGACCCGATCGGTCCTGCTGCAGATCATCGCCGACCAGGAGCAGGACGGTGAACCGATGCTCTCCACCCAGCTGCTGAGCCAGCTGATCCGCTTCTACGGCGATTCCCTGCAGGGCTTCATGGGCAACTACCTGGAGCGCAGCATGCAGGTCTTCCTCGACCAGCAGCAACAGTTCCGCCAGCAGATGGGCAACCTGCTGGGGCAGACGCCGTGGGCGATGATGAACCAGCTGACCGAGCGCAACCTGGAGTTGTGGCAGGAATTCCAGCGCAACATGGGCAGCGGTTTCGGTGGCCCGCGTCCGGGTGGCACCGGAACGGGCACCGGCGCCGGTACGGCCGGCAAGCCGAACGATCCGACCGGCGGCACCGGCACCGGCGGCAAGACCCGCCGCTGAGGCCCCTGCCCCCGCGGATACGATAACGGCGCGCCATGGGCGCGCCGTTCTGTTTCGAACGCCTCCACGCGGGGCGTGGTCCTACTTCCTGCAGCCCTTGCAGACCCGCTCGACCTTGTACCCCTTGGCCCGCAGCTTCTCGACCACACCGTCGTTGCCCAGCAGGTGCAGCCCGCCCACCACCACCAGCGTGCCGCCCTGCCCGGCCTGCAGGTACGGCAGCAGCTTGGGCACCCACGCATCGTTGCGGTTGGTATTGATGCGCTGGTACAGCTGCGGATACTTCTGGCGCATCTCCACGCCCATCCGGCTCCACAGCAGGCGATCGTCGCCGCGGCGCCAGGCCTCATGCAGCATCTGCGCCTGGGCGTCACCCTTGCCCGCTTCATCCAGCGCCTCGGACAGCATCTGCCGCTGCTCCTGCACGCTCATGCCATCAAGCAGGTTGATCTGGCTGGACATGTCTTCCAGGCCTGCGGTCTTCTTGCCGGCCTTCTGCGCCCGCTGCATGAAGTGCCGGTCCAGCCCCAGCTCCGGGTCCAGGCCCAGCTTCTGCATCTGCCCGACGGTGATGGTCAGGCCGACGAACCAGGCTTTCATGCCCTGCAACTGCGCCAATGGCAATTTGTTCTGCGTCGCATAGGCCTGCAGCTTCTGCCAGGTCGGCGCATCCAGGTCACGCTTGAGTTCGCTGCCGTCCTTGCGGGTAGCCACCTGCACCATCTGGCTGGCCATCTGCGGCGACTGCAGTTCCTCAGGGGTCACTTCGAACAGCACACGCTGCGAGGCTTCGAATGCCTGCTCGACCTCGGTCGACAGTGGATAGTCCTGCGGCTTCAACAGGTGGAAGGAACCCAGCAGGTACAGGCGTGCATCTCCCTGCCCGGTGACCTTCCACAGCAGCGGCACCGGCGGCTTGCCGGCCGTGGCTTCGGCCGGCGCATCGCGCGCGACGGCCAACGGACCGATGGCGCAGGCAGCGAGAAAAACGACACTGCGCAACAACAGTTTCATCAACATGTTCAACCCTCTCCTTCAGGCAGGTGATACGTCTTCTCACCCGCTTCCACGCGCAGGTCCAGGCGGTTTTCCGGCGGCGCCAACGGACAGGTCGCATAGGCGGTGAACGCGCACGGTGGGTTGTGGGCGTGGTTGAAGTCGATCGTCACGTGGCCGTCGGCCGTGGGCGCATCGGTATCCAGATAGCGGCCGGCAGGGTAGCTGCCGTGGCCACTGGTACGGTCGGCAAAGATCAGGAACAGCGGCTGCCCCGGTTCGCCGATCGCTTCCAGCCGCCAGCTGCGGCCGTCGCGATCGAATTCCACGGCACCGGCGTTGGGCATCTCGGTGGTCAGGCCGGTGATGTCCACGATCGGCAGGGTCTTGCCTGGCGGATGCGCGATGAAGCGCGCCTGCACCTGCCATTGCGGGCCACCGGGCCAGTACTGCAGGCCGGCGAAATCGCGGCGCGCCGGTGCATCGGCATGCTTGACCCGCAGTGCATCACGCGGGCCGCGACGGATCAGGCTGAGCTGGCCCTTGCCACCATCGAAGGCCAGCAGGGTCGGCTGCGGATCCTTGTCGGTATCCATGCGCACACGCCCGCGCACGGGCTGTCCATCAAGGGTGACATCCGTGCCGGACTCCGGCGTGAACCACCACTGGTCGCCGTCACGGCGCAGCAGGCCCAGCTTGGCCGGCCCCACCGCCAGGCGGATGCCGCTGGTGTCGCCACTGCCGACGAAGTGCGATCGGTTCTGCAACCAGTGCAGCCCCACCAGCGCGGTCCAGCCGTCGGGCCGGGTCAGGTCCTGGTAGCGCAGCACCCGCCATTGCTGTTGCTGCGCGGCGAAGGCCGGATCCTCAACGGCGGCCGGTGCCGGCGTGGGTGCCGGGCTGCAGGCCACCAACAACAGGGCCGCCAGCAGGCTGCCCATTCGGCAAAATCGCATCGGTGCTCCCCTCAACGTCCGCGCAGGAACCAGCGGTCGATCTCCGCCAGCGAAAAACGGGCCCAGGTCGGCCGGCCGTGGTTGCACTGGCCGGACCGTTCGGTGATTTCCATGTCGCGCAGCAGCGCGTTCATTTCCGGCACGGTCAGGCGCCGGTTCGCACGCACCGCGCCATGGCAGGCCATGGTCGACAGCAGCTCATCGCGCGCTGTGGCGATGCGACGGCTCTGGCCGTGCTCGCGCAGGTCGGTCAGCACATCGCGCAGCAGGCCTTCGGGCTCGGCATGGGCCAGCAGCGCCGGGATGCTGCGCACGTGCAGCGCGCCCGGTCCGGCACGGGTGATCTCGAACCCGAGCGCAGCCAGCGTATCGGCCTCCGCCTCGGCGGTATCGGCCTCGCGCTCGCCCACCGCCAGGGTGATCGGCACCAGCAGCGGCTGCGACTGCAGGCCGATGCCATCGTGCGCATTCTTCAATCGCTCGTAGCCGATGCGTTCGTGCGCCGCATGCATGTCCACCACGATCAGGCCTTCGGCGTTCTCGGCCAGGATGTAGATGCCATGCAGCTGGGCAACGGCGTAACCCAGCGGAGGTACGCCGGCGTCGGCACTGGTGACCGGCAATCCGTTCTCCATCGGCATCGGCGGCACTGCCGCACCGCGCTCGGCACCCGCTGGCGACGCATACAACGCAGCATAGGCGGCGGGTGCGTCGGCCACCTGCAGGCCCAGCGGCTGCTGCGGGCGCCAGCCAGAGAAGCCGCCACCGCCGCCGCCCTGCCCGGCACCGGGCGCCGGGCCGCGCACGTAGCCGAAGCTGGACGCCGTCGCGCCCGGCATCGCCGCCGCAGGGTCGCCTGCGGCCGGATGCGCCGCGCCGGCACCGATCTCCTGCGCGGTCATGCCGGCACGGGTGTCGGCCAGTGCATCCTTCAGGGTGCGGTAGACGAAGTCATGCACCAGCCGCGAATCGCGGAAGCGCACCTCATGCTTGGCCGGATGCACGTTCACATCAACGCGCGTCGGGTCCAGCTCCAGGAACAGCACATACGCTGGCTGGCGGCCGTGGTACAGCACGTCGCCGTAGGCCATCTTCACCGCGTGGGCGACGCTGCGGTCACGTACCGAACGGCCGTTGACGTACAGGTACTGCTGGTCGGTGCTGGCGCGCGAATAGTGCGGCTGCGCGATCCAGCCATGCAGGCGCAGGCCGGCACTGCTGTGGTCCACGCGCACGGCCTGGTTGGCGAAGTCCTCGCCCAGGGTCTCGGCCAGGCGCACGTCCGAATACAGGTCGCCCGGCTTGTAGCGACGCGAGGCCTTGCCGTTGTGCGAGACGCGCAGCTCGACATCGGGACGGGCCAGCGCCAACGAACGCAGCCACTCTTCGATATGCCCCAGTTCGGTGCGCTCGGCGCGCAGGAACTTGCGCCGCGCCGGCACGTTGTAGAACAGCTCGCGCACTTCCACCGTGGTGCCGGGCGCATGCGCGCGGGGGGTCACCTCGCCGATCTTGCCGCCTTCGATCTGCAGTGCCGAACCGTGCTCATCATGGGCACGCCGCGAGGCCAGGGTAAAACGACTGACCGAGGCGATCGACGGCAGCGCTTCGCCACGGAAACCCAGCGTGGCCACTGCTTCCAGCTCATCCAGGTTGGCGATCTTGCTGGTGGCGTGCCGCGAAACCGCCAGCGGCAACTGTTCTGCGGCAATGCCGCTGCCGTTGTCGCGGATGCGGATCAGGCGCACACCGCCTTCTTCCAGCTCGATATCGACGCGGCTGGCGCCGGCATCGATCGCATTCTCTACCAGTTCCTTGACCACCGATGCGGGTCGTTCGACCACTTCACCGGCGGCAATCTGGTTGATCAGGATTTCCGGCAGCGGCCGGATCGGACGCGGATCGGGCGCGTTCATGGGCAGGCAAGGCAGGCAGACGTCATGCCACGATGATAGCGGAGCGGCGCCAAGGAGAGTCGGGATCCACCGTACGCGGCGCCAGCCAGCCAGGCGTGGCCTGGCTCCAGCGGACGCGGGCGATCCAGCGGGTTACTTGCTGCCGCCCGCCACGGTGCTTGCAGCGTCGATTTCGGCCTGCGCGCGCGCGGCGTACAACGTGCCCGGCGGCGGTTGGCGGCTGAAGAAGGTGTGCACGCCATCCAGCACCGCACCGGCGACCTTGCGCTGGTACGCGGGGTCGATCAGGCGGCGCTCTTCGTCCGGGTTGGAGATGAACGCGGTTTCCACCAGCATCGCCGGCATGTCCGAGGTCCGCAGCACGGCGAAGTTGGCGCGCTCGATGTTGGGCTTGTGGTTGTTGCCGATACGCTTCAGTCCGCCCAGCACGTGCCCGGCTGCGTCCTCGGAGGATTTCATGTAGCCGCTCTGGGCCAGGTCCAACAGGACGTTGGCCAGCGTGCCTTCGGTCTGCTGCAGGCGTACGCCACCAACCAGATCGGCCGCGTTTTCCTTGTCCGCCAGCCAGCGTGCACGCTGCGAAGACGCGCCCTTGGTCGACAGCACATACACCGACGAACCGGTGGCCGAGCGGTTTTCGGCGGCGTCGGCATGGATCGAAATGAAGATGTCGGCCTTGTTCGCACGCGCCTTCTGCGCACGCATCGGCAGCGGGATGAACACATCGCTGTCGCGGGTGAGGAAGGCTTTCAGGCCAGGCGTGGCGTTGACCTGGCGAGCCAGTTCACGCGCCACCGCCAGGGTGACATCCTTCTCGCGCTTGCCGGTCGGGCCGATGGCGCCCGGATCCTGGCCGCCATGGCCCGGATCGATCGCCACCACCAGGTGACGCATGCCCGGCTGCATGCGGATGCGCGAGGCATCGCTGGGCATGGTCGGACGCGGCGACTCGGTCGGCGCAACAGGTGTCGGCACCGGCTTGGGCTGGGTGGCCACAACTGCAGTGGTGGCCTGACCAGCCAGGATGGCTGCCGGCGACGACGTCGGGGTGCTGCTGGCGGTGGTACCTGCTGCCGCCATCTGCACCGGGGTGGTGCTCGGCGCCGGCGTCGGCGCGGCGGGTGCCGCTGCGCTGGCACTGGCCTGCTGCTGGACCTGCGCGGTCAGCAGCGCAGTGGCTCGCGCGGCATCACCACGGGACTGCGCGGTTTGTGCAGGGGTCGGGACCGGGACCGCAGCCGGACTCACCGAAGATGCCGCTGGCGGCTGCGTCGGCGCAGGCGTCGGCGCGGGGCGACTGGCGGCCACGGCCGGGCCATCGCCCGGCCACTCGATCACCAGCTTGGATTCATTGCCTTCGCGCTGCATCTGCGGGCGGAAGGGGGCGACCGTCTCGGCCAGGTCGAATACGACACGGAAAGTGCCCGGCACCGGCTGCCCGGTACGCACCGCAGTCACCACACCCTGCGGCGACGGCATCTTCAGGTTACGCACCGCGCTGGAATCGGGGAAATCGACCACCAGCCGGTTCGGGCCGGCCAGCGACAGGGTCTTGTAGCCACCACTGCCGACCAGGGCGATTTCCGCGCGGGTTCCGGTCGCACCGGTATTGAGCAGCACCTGGCGGACCTCACCGGCCCACGCACTGACGCTCGCCAGACCAAGTCCGACGGCGGCACAGATGGCAATGAGTCGATTCCCCGGGCGCATGACTCAGGATTCAATCACCGCACTGAACGGAATGCAACACCTTTTTCCTTAATAATCCGTAACCTGCCGGTGTTTGTTCTCGTCAGCCGACAGAAAGGGCCTGCAAGTCGCCACCTTCGGGAAGCCGCTGCAGCCATTCACGTCCCGTGTCGCTGATGCCAGTGAGACGCACGCGACGCCCCTGACCTTCAATCTCCAGTGCGACCACCAGATCGGTTGGCGGCAGCGCACCGGCACCGCGCTCTGGCCATTCGACCAGCCACAGCACGGCACTGCCCTCGTCCAGCCCGAGGAAATCCAGCTCGCCGGCCTGGCCGATGCGATACAGGTCCATGTGCCAAGCCTCGCCGCCACTGGACAACGGATAGCGCTCGACCAGGGTATAGGTGGGGCTGCGGATCGCCCCCTGCACGCCCAGCGCCCGCAGCAGCGCGCGCGCCGTGGTCGATTTGCCGGCGCCAAGATCACCGCGCAGCTCTACCAGCGCTTGCGGCGGACGGGTGGCTGCCAGCCATTGCCCCAGCAGTTCGGTGGCGTTGCTGTCAGCAAGGAAGAATTCGGTCATCGGGAACGTTCCGGGTTGGCCAGCCGCCGCAGGGGCGCCAGCAGATCAGTGGGAAGCAGGCCGCGGGCACCGTCGGCAGCGGCGACATCGCCGGCCAGGGCATGCAGCAGCGCACCGCCTGCTGCCGCATCGAACGCAGGCAGGCATTGCGCGCGCAGGCTGGCGATGATGCCGGTCAACAGGTCGCCCATGCCACCCACCGCCATTCCCGGGTTGCCGGCCGCAATCAGTCGCGGTGCGTGGCCGTGCGCGGCGACGATGCTGCCCGCCCCCTTCAGCACCACCACTGCGTGATAGCGCTCGGCCAGCGCCTGCGCGCTGGCATAGCGATCGGCCTGGACTGCCGCCGTGGTGGTTTCCAGCAGGCGCGCGGCTTCGCCGGGGTGCGGGGTCAGGATCGCATCGGGCAGCGCATGCGCATCCTGCGCCAGCAGGTTCAGCGCATCGGCGTCGATCACCAGCGGCAGGCCCGACTGCAGCACACGCGCATACAGCGCGCGCGCCCATTCGTCCTGGCCCAGGCCCGGGCCGATCGCCACCACCCTGGCTTTTGCCAGCAACGCCGGCAGCGCTGAGCCATCTTCCAGCGCGTGCGTCATCGCTTCAGGCAACCTCGCCAGCAGCGGGCCGACATGATCGCGGCGGGTGCCGATGCTCAGCAGGCCCGCGCCAGCGCGCAGCGCAGCTTCGGCGGCCATCGCGATGGCACCGCCGCTGCCATGGTTGCCGCCCACGCACAGCACGTGGCCGGATTCACCCTTGTGGCTGTTGGCACGGCGCGGCGGCAGCAGATCCGGCAGGCGCGACTGCGTCCAGCACTCTGCAGCAGCGACGACACCCTGCCAGGCCGCATCGGCCAGCGCCAGTGGTGCCAGGTGCCTGCGCCCGGTGTATTCCAGTGCGTCGCCGGTGTACAGGCCGCGGTGGGCGACGATGAACTGCACTGTCAGGGCCGCGCGTACGGCTGCGCCCGGTACGCAGCCATGGTCGGCGTCGACACCGCTGGGTACGTCCAACGCCAACACCGGCGCCTGCTGCGCGTTCAGCGCCTCGATCAAGGCCAGCGCCGCGCCCTCTGGTGCCCGGGAGAAGCCAAGGCCGAACAGGGCATCGACCCATAGATCGGCCTGGGCCAGTTCGCCGTTGAAATCAGTGACGGTGCCGCCCGCGGACCTGAAATCGGCTGCGGCGCGCTGCGCCAACGCCGTGGAAGGTGGGCTGCCCGGCAGCGCGATCAGCTGCACCTGCCGCCCGGCCTGCAGCGCATGACAGGCCAGCACATAGCCATCGCCGCCATTGTTGCCGCTGCCAACCACCACGCCGATCCGCCGCGCCTGCGGCCAGTGCTGCAGCAGGCTCTGCCAGGCCGCCTGGCCCGCCTGGGCCATCAGGCCCCAGCCACCATCGCCCGCCAGCGCGGAGGCCTGGGCATCGAGTGTGCGTGCGGCACGGGAATCGAACAGATCGGCGAGGTTGGCCATGCGGGGATTTTATACTGGTGCACATGTCCCCCGTCCCTGCCCCCCTCGATCCGGCCCTGGCCGTACTGCGCATCCGCGATCTGGCGCGCGCGCATGGCTTCCAGCGCTGCGGCATCGCCGGCATCGAACTGGGCGAGGACGAGGCGCACCTGGCCGACTGGCTGGGCCAGGGCCTGTACGGCACGATGGACTGGATGGCACGCCACGGCACCCTGCGCGCGCGCCCGGCTGAGCTGCTGCCCGGCACCGTGCGGGTGATCTCGGTGGGCATGGACTACAGCCACAGGGACGACACCGAAGCGTGGGCGACCCTGGCCGATCCGGGGCGCGCCTACGTCGCCCGCTACGCGCTCGGCCGCGATTACCACAAGCTGATGCGCAACCGCCTGCAGAAGCTGGCCACGCAGATCAACGATGAAGTGGCGCCGCTGGGCTACCGCGTCTTCGTCGATTCGGCGCCAGTGCTGGAACGCGCGCTGGCACGCAACGCGGGGCTGGGCTGGATCGGCAAGCACACCTGCCTGATCGACCGCCACGGCGGCTCGTGGTTCTTTATCGGCGAGATCTACATCGACCTGCCGCTGCCGATCGACACGCCGGCCAGCGCGCACTGCGGCACCTGCACGCGCTGCATCGACGTCTGCCCGACCCAGGCCATCACCGCCCCGCAGCGGCTGGATGCGCGCCGCTGCATCTCCTACCTGACCATCGAGCATGACGGTGCGATTCCCGTGGAGATGCGACCGCTGATCGGCAACCGCATCTATGGCTGCGACGACTGCCAGCTGGTCTGCCCCTGGAACAAGTTCGCCAAGCGCACCGACGAAGCTGACTTCCGCGCCCGCAACAACCTGGACACCGCACGCCTGGACCAGTTGTTCGCCTGGGACGAAGCTGAATTCCTGCGCCGTACCGAAGGCAGCCCGATCCGCCGCAGTGGCCATGAGCGCTGGCTGCGCAACATCGCCGTGGCACTGGGCAATGCGCCAACCACGGCAGAGACGCTGTCTGCGCTGCAGACGCGCGCCGAGGCTGCTTCACCCGTAGTCCGCGAACACGTGCAATGGGCACTGGCCCAGCACGGCCAGCGCTGACGTGCGATCCTGAGCCCCCTGCTCCATCTGCCCCACGCCGTCACCATGCAGCCACGCAACAACGACGTCCTCACCCCCAGCCAGCTCAACACCCTGGCGCGCGACCTGCTGGAAGGCAGCTTCCCGGCAATCTGGGTGGAAGCCGAACTGGGCAGCGTGGCGCGGCCGGCGTCCGGCCATCTGTATTTCACCCTGAAGGACGCGCGTGCACAGTTGCGCGCTGCGATGTTCAGGATGAAGGCGCAGTACCTGAAGTTCGTACCGCGCGAGGGCATGCGCGTGCTGGTGCGCGGCAAGGTGACCCTGTACGACGCCCGTGGCGAGTACCAGATGGTGCTGGACCACATGGAGGAAGCCGGCGAAGGCGCGCTGCGTCGCGCGTTCGAGGAACTGAAGGCGCGGCTGGAAGCCGAGGGACTGTTCGACCCGACCCGCAAGCGGCAGATGCCGGCCCACGTGCAGCGCCTGGCGGTGATCACCTCGCCCACCGGTGCCGCCGTGCGCGATGTGCTGAGCGTGCTCGGCCGCCGCTTCCCGTTGCTGGAAGTGGATCTGCTGCCGACCCTGGTGCAGGGCGCAACCGCTGCCGCGCAGATCACCCGCCTGCTGCAGGCCGCCGATGCCAGCGGCCGCTACGACGTGATCCTGCTGACCCGTGGTGGTGGCTCGCTGGAAGACCTGTGGGCCTTCAACGATGAAGCGCTGGCCCGCGCAATCGCCGCCAGCGGCACGCCGGTGGTCTCGGCGGTGGGTCACGAAACCGACTTCAGTCTCAGCGATTTCGCTGCTGACCTGCGCGCGCCTACGCCATCGGTGGCCGCGGAACTGCTGGTACCCGATCAGCGCGACCTGGCCCTGCGCCTGCGCCGCAACGCGGCTCGCATGGTGCAGCTGCAACGCCACGCCATGCAGCAGGCGATGCAGCGCGCTGATCGCGCCCTGCTGCGCTTGAACGCACAGAGTCCGCAGGCACGACTGGATCTGCTGCGCCGTCGTCAGCTGGACCTCGGACGTCGCCTGCATGCAGCGCACAACCAGCAGCAGGAGCGTCGCGCAGCCCGCCTGCGCCACGCTGCCGCAGTGTTGCGGGGCCATCATCCGCAGCGGCAGATGGAGGCGCTGCGACGTCGCCTTGCCGCGTTGGGCGGGCGCCCACAAGCGGCGCTGCAGCGCCTGATGCAGCGTGATGCGCTGCGCCTGCGTGGCCTTGCACGTTCGCTGGAAGCGGTCAGTCCGCTGGCGACCGTCGCGCGTGGCTACAGCATCGTGACCCGTGCAGAGGATGGCGCGCTGGTGCGCCGGATCGACCAGGTGCAACCAGGTGACGCACTGCAGGCCCGCGTCGGCGACGGCGTGATCGACGTACAAGTGACTGCGGTCAAGTAAGGGGTGTTCGGCAGGGCTGCGCCCTGCACCCGCCGAATCAAATGCAACAGCCGAAGCAACTGCGAGAGCGGCATTCCGTGGGATGGCGGGGCGATGTCGGAGTGCGGGGACGCCGTAAACCCGTCCGTGGGGGCTTGGCCGCGGCATCCATGCCGCGGACACCCCGCAATCCGACACCGCCCCACCTTCGACAGTTTCCCGGCGGCGGTTGGCACATCCATGCCATGCGTGGATGAATCTCCATCGGGATCGAATATTTCGACAATTGATCGAAATTCATCCACGCATGGCGTGAATCTACCGTGTCGACCAAGGTCGACACCCACAAAAGGCAGGCCATGCCGTTCCGACAGATCGCGAAAATCTGTCGAAGGCGGGGTGGGTCCGGTGGCGGAGGCGTGAGCGCCATGGATGGCGCGACCGAGCTTACAGGGACGTACTTGCAGCGTCCCCCGCAACCGGACCCACCCCGCCTCCCCACAGGAAGCCAGCTTCTGCCGTTGCCATTGCTTCTGCGGGTGCAGGGCGCAGCCCTGCCGAACCCCCCTTTACCTGGCCTGCTCGCAGAACTTCTGCCGATACTCCAGTGCCTTCGGCATCAACGCCTGCAGGTTCTGGATACGGGTACCCGGATTGGGGTGGGTCGAGGCGAACTCCGGCGGCGACTGGCCACCACCGGCCTGGCCCATGCGCTGCCACAGCGGCACCGCCTCGCGCGGGTCGAAACACGCCGCGGCCGCCAGCATCAGGCCCACTTCATCAGCCTGCGTCTCGTGGCTGCGCGCGTACGGCAACAGGTACCCGTAGCCCATCGCCGACATCATCATCTGCTGCTGCTGCGCATCCATGCCGCTGGCGGCGCCGGCCACCTGACCGATCTGGGTCAGCTTCTGCTGGGCCATGCGTTGTGCACCATGGCGCAGCAATGCGTGGGCGATCTCATGGCCCATCACCACCGCCATCGCATCGCGGGTGCGCGCAACCGGTATCAGCCCGGTGTAGACGGCCATCTTGCCACCGGGCAGGCAGAAGGCATTGGCCTGCTCGGACGGAATCACGTTCACTTCCCACTCGAAGTCGCGAGCGAAGTGTGCCGGCTGCAACCCGTGTTCCTGCGCCAACGCGGTCTCGACAACATCCACTTTGGCGATCAGTCGCTCGGCAATCGCCCGGACGTCGCGCGAGACCTGTTCATTCGGCCCCAAAGGGCGTTCCTGCGACAGGATCTGCTGGTAGGCCTGCAGGCCCAGCGCCTTCTCCTGGCTGGCGTCCAGGCTGCTGTCGATCAGCACCTTCTCGCCGGTATAAGGATCGACCGCGCGGTTGGAGAACCAGTAGAACGCCGCGTAGCCGGCGGCCAGCAGCAGCACCCACCAGCGGATGTTGCCAAACAGGCCACGCCGCTGCTGCGGCGAGCGGGAAAAAGGATCGTTGCGCATCGGCAGGTCTTCCGGCTGACCCCGCCGGCCGGCGGGTACGGCGCAATCTTAGTGCGGCGCCGCCTGCGGCGGGTGAAACCGGCACCGATCCATGCGCGCCGTCAGATCCCTCGCACCAGTCGGAAGCCGATGCGCGCGTTGGTGGTATCCGAATCCTGCGATTGCCGCCACGCCGCCCGGGTCTGCTCCGGCGCATTGGCCCAGTTGCCACCCCGGATCACCCGTGAACGGCAGCCCGGGTTGAACCACGCCACACCATCAGCCGGCGCGCGCCGATAGCTGGCATGCCAGCAGTCGGCCACCCACTCGCTCAGATTGCCGCCCATGTCGTGCAGCCCGAAGGCGTTGACCTGGAAGCTGGCGACCGGAGCTGGCCCCCACCAACCGTCGCCATAGCCGACGAAGGCGTTGTGCCAATGCCTGCCGGAAGGAGAGACATCCTTGCTGCCGGTGTAATTGCCGCTGCCTTCCGGTGGCAACCCGGCATCGCCCCACGGGTAGCGGCCACTGCTGCCGGCACGCATCGCATACTCGAACTCGGCCTCGCTGGGCAGGCGGTAGCTGCGGCCGGTCTGTTCGGACAACCAGGTCGCGTAATTTTCTGCGTCGCGCACGCTCACGTGCATCACCGGCGAATTGCCCAGTGCCCGCCCGCCGTCATAGTCGGACCGCCAGTCCACGCCGCTGCGACGTATGAAATTGCCGCTGCGCTCGTCATAGACCACCGAATGTCCACGCCGGGTCGCACGTGGGCGGGCATTGGTCGCCTTCACGTAGCGCTCGAAATCACTCACGGTGATCTCGGTGATCGCCATCGCGAAACCGCGCTCGAAGCGTACATAGTGCGACGGCCGCTCTGCATCGGTCGCGCCTGGTTCGCTGTCGCTGGCGCCCATCTGGAATCCGCCATGGGGCACCACGATCATCTGTGGCCCACGACCACCATCACGCAGTGCGTCGCTGAACACCTGTCCCGGCCGGAAGCTGCCGTAATGGGTGGCCAGTTCGATGCGCTCGCGCAGCTGTGCCACCACCGCGTCGCCCGGCAAGGCAATGCGCAGCGCTTCGGCCAACTTCTCGCGCGCGGGCTTCAGCCCCTGCGGGGTGGTCAGATCCTGCAGGCCGCCATCACGCAGCTGGACCAGTGCCGCTGCACGGATCTGCTCGATGCGCTCGAACGCATCGGCGATCGTCGGTGACGAGTCCCTCACCTTGCTCGCCTCTGCCAACCACGCGCCGGCACTGGCGAAATCGCGGATGCGCGCGGCATCCTCGGCACGCCGGATCAGCCCACTTTCCGCAGCAGCCAGTCCCTGCCGCGCGCGACGGTTTGCCGGGTCCAGCGCAAGTGCCTCACGGAAGTTGCCAATCGCACCATCACCGGCTTCCCCTATCCGGTCGGCACGCAGATCGTCTTCGCCCGCGCGGTTGTAGGCGACCACGCGCTGCGCGGTCTCGACCCGCCCCTGCAGCGCGCGGACCTTCTCGTCCTTCGGCGCCAGGGTCAGCAGCACCAGCGCCTGGCGCCCGGCTTCGGCCAGCGCCTCACGCTGCTGCAATGGCTGCTGCAACAAGGCATCGGCCTGCTGCAGCAGGCGCTGCTTGGCACGTTGCAGGCCCAGGCGCGCCTGGCGGTCGTCCGCATCTTCTTCCTGCACCGCCAGCCACAAGGGCACCGCCGCGTCGCCATCTTCGTACAGATGCCCCTGGGCGAACGCCTGCTCGGCAGCCCGGCGCAGCTGTGCCAGCGTACGCCCCTGGCGATCGACCCGCGGCGGCGTCCACTGCTGGACGTCCTCGGCCGCATCGTCGCCGGCAATGGTCACCGTACCCTGCCCGGTACCAGGCGCCGGCCCGGCCTGCGGTGCAGGGTCGGCCGGGGGGGCTGCGGGGCCACCGGCGGTCTGCGCAGGGGGCGACGGCGTGCAACCGGCCAGGCTCACGGCCAAGGCGGTAAACAGCGCGGGCGACAGCAGAAAACGCAAGCAGGGCCTCCTTCGGCACGGATGCGGACCGACGTTAGGCTATTCTCCCCTGCCTGAGCAAACCCGAGTAGTAGGCCCTGACACGTGGCAACCTGGATCACCACCCCCGCCGAGCTGGACACATACCGCCAGCAGCGGCCGACCCGCATCGGCCTGGATACCGAATTCATCCGTGAACGCACCTTCTGGCCACAACTGGCGCTGGTGCAGATGGCCGTCGGCGAGGACATCCTGCTGATCGACCCGTTGATTCCCGGCATGCCAGAGGCCTTGGCGCCGTGGCTGGCCGATGAATCCATCACCAAGGTGATGCACAGCGCAAGCGAAGACCTGGTGGCGTTCAAGTGGACCTGTGGCGTGCTGCCGCGTCCGTTGTTCGACACCCAGATCGGCGCCGCGCTGGCCGGCATCGGTGCTGGCATGGGCTACCAGAAGCTGGTGCAGGAGATCACCGGCGTGGCCTTGGAAAAGGGCGAAACCCGCTCTGACTGGATGCGCAGGCCGTTGTCGGACTCCCAGCTGAAGTACGCCGCCGACGACGTCGAGCATCTGTTCGCGATGCACGACGCCATCTCCGCCAAGCTGGAAACGCTGGGGCGCCAGCAGTGGCTGCACGACGATGGCGAGCGCCTGCTGGCCAGCGTGGCAAATGACGAAGACCGCTGGCCCCACCTGGGCATGCGCTCGGCGCAGTTCCTGGACGCGTCCGCGCAGCGCCGCCTGCTGCGCCTGCTGCGTTGGCGCGACGTGCAGGCGCGCGCCAGCGACCGTCCGCGCAGCTGGATCCTGGACAACGAACTGGCCGCCACCCTGGCACGCACCCCGCCAGCCGACGCGGCTGCAGTGAGCAAGCTGTTCGAACAGTTCCCGAAGGCGCCGCGCAAGCTGGCCGCTGCGGTATGGCAGGCGCTGGACACGCCGCTGGCCGACGAAACCGATGCGCCGTTGGCGATGCAGGCCAGCGATGCCAGCAAGCAGCTGCTGAAGAAGCTGCAGGATGCGGTGGCCGAACGCAGCCGCGAGCTCGGCCTGGCAGACGGCGTGCTGGCCTCACGCAAGCATCTGGAAAGCTATCTGGAGCATCGGCAGTGGCCTGCCGCGCTGGCCGGTTGGCGCCAGCAGGAACTGGAGCCGCGGTTGCAGGCGTTGCTGCCGGCAGTCTGAGGAACCGGGCGGATAACGAAAAACGGCGCTCGATGAGCGCCGTTTTCGATACTCCAACCGGTAGTGCTTACCAGTTCATGTTCAGCGAAACACCCACGGTGCGCGGTTCGTTGTAGACCGCGGCCATGTAGTTCTCGATCACGCCCTTGAGGTTCTTCTCGTTGGTGATGTTGCGCGCGAACAGCGCCACTTCGTAGGCACCGTAGTTGCCCGAGTAGCCGATCTTCAGGCCACCCTCGAAATCACCCTTGGAGTTGAACTCCTTGCTGTCGTACAGCACGAAGCTGGTGTAGCCCTGCTTGTTCCAGTCGGTGGACACGAACATCGTGGCCGCGTCGCTGACCGGGAAGTCGTAACGCGCTGCCAGGTTGATGTTGTACTTCGGTGCGTTCGGCAGCGGATTGCCGTCGATCTGCGCGAAGGTGTTGGCGCCGACCTTGATGGTCGGATCGTTCACCGTGCACACCACCTGGCCGTTCAGGCCGCAGACCTGCGCGTAGACGCGCTTGTCCTTGATCTCGCTGTGCAGCAGGCTCAGGCCGGCGCTCAGGGTCAGGTTCTGGATCGGGCGCAGTTCCATGTCCGCTTCGAAGCCGTAGGCCTTGGCCTTGTCGGCGTTGAACAGCACGCCGTTGCCGTCCGAATCGTTGCCGTTGAGCTGGATGTCGTTGACGGTGTAGGTGAACGCGGTGGCGTTCAGGCGCAGGCGGTTGTCCCACAGGCTGCTCTTCACGCCCGCTTCCCAGGACAGGATCGTCTCCGAATCGGCGGTGGTGAAGTCGGCATTGAACACCGCCGAACGGCCCTGGATGGTCGGGCCACGGAAGCCGCGGGCGACCTTCGCATAGACGCTCACGTCCGGGGTGATCTGATACATCGCGCTCAGATCCCAGCTCGGGGTGGTGTCGGTCATCTTGACGTCGGTGCGGCCCTTGTAGGTGACCAGGCCGGCAGCGGTATCGGCCGTCTTCAGCAGGCGGGTGTGCTTCTCATCGCGGGTCTGGCGCAGGCCGGCGGTGACGGTGAACTTGTCGGTGAAGGCGTAGCTCAGCTGGCCGAAACCGGCCCAGGAGGTGTTCTTGTTGCGCAGGCGCACCCAGTTGTTCGGGTTGCGCGCAGCGCCCTTCAGGAACCAGCCGCGCTGGTAGAAGTCGGTGGTGTCGCCGCCGTTGAAGTAGAACGCACCGGCCTGCCACTGCAGGGCGCTGTCGTCATGGCTGGCCAGGCGGAACTCCTGGGTCCACTGGTCCAGGTCACGGATCTGGCCCATCGACTGGCCGTAGCCGTTCGGCACGCCATTGACCGGGAAGTTGACCGCAGCGCCGCCGTCGGTGTCACCGCGGCTGTAGCCGGAAGTGGTCTCGTAAGCGGTGATCGAGGTGAAGTCGATCGCGCCGAAGTCATAACGCGCCTTCACCGAACCGCCGTAGGTCTTGTACGCCTGCGGGTTGTTGTCGGCCTCGTCGTAGGCGACCTGGTCACGCGGCACGTCGGTCTTGTTCGAGCCCTTGGTCAGTGCGTTGCGCAGGAACAGGGTCGAGGTGCCTTCGTAGTCGCGGGCGTGGGCCGAAGCAAGGATCGAGAACTGGTCGCTCGGGGTCAGCAGCAGCTGCGCGCGCACGTTGCGGTCGTCGAAGCCGCCCATGGCGTTCTTCTTCGGGCTGACCGTGCCGTCGGCGCTGGGGCCGGTGTAGGTGTTGTCGACGTAGTCGTCGCGGTGCTGGTACAGCGCCGACACGCGGAACGATGCGATGTCGTTGATCGGGCCGCCGAAGCCACCGTCGATCGACACGCTGTTGTAGGAGGCATAGCTGGCGCTGACGCGGCCGCTGTAGTCCTGGGTCGGCTTGAGGGTGTCGAACTTGACGATGCCGGCGGTGGTGTTGCGGCCGAACAGCGAGCCCTGCGGACCGCGCAGCACTTCCACCTGGTCCACGTCATAGACCGGGTTGGACTTCAGCACCACGTGCTCCAGCACGACGTCGTCCTGGATGATCGACACCGGCTGCGAGGCACCGAGGTAGAAATCGATGTTGCCCAGGCCGCGGATGTAGAAGCGCGGGAAGATGCGGCCGGTGGTGGTTTCCGCATACAGGCTCGGCACGCGGCCGGACAGCGCCAGCAGGGTGTCGTCGCCGCCGGCGGTGAAGTCGCGCATGCGCTCGCCCTGTACCACGCCGACCGACACCGGCACTTCCTGCAGGTTCTGCTCGCGGTGCTCGGCGGTCACGGTGATGGTGTCCAGCCCGGTCGGGGTCGGCGCACTGTCCTGCGCAGCAGCACCGAAGCTGGCAGCCAGCGCCAGGCCCGCACAGGCCAGGGCCAGCGGATGGCGACGGAAGGAAACGAAGGAGGACGACATGCCCGACGAACGGCGGGAATCGGAATGGGAAGGCATCGAAAGCTCTGAGGAGGCGTCCGTGCGGCCTGCGCTGGCCGGGCGGCAAATAGGAGGAAAACTGCGCAAGCGGCCATTATCCTCCAAATTGTTACAATTTCGTTGCGTCGTCAGGCAGCAGGGGGATCAGGCCGCTTTCGGCACAGTCCCCGCCTCAGCCGTGCTGCGGTAACGGCGCCAGCGCAACCTCGACCATCGCCAGCAGGCGTTCGCGGCTGATGCCGTCTCGCGCCTGCACCGAGATGCCATGCAGCACCGTGGCGAAGTGATCACCCAGCGCCTGCACCGCCGCGTCGTCGGCCAACTCACCCTCGGCCTGCGCCTGCTGCAGCCGCGCGATGATCGCCGCCGTGCGCTGGCGGCGGTGGCTGGCCAGCCAGTCGCGCACGCCCTCGCCATCCGGTGACACGCTGCTGGCCGAGGACACCACCAGGCAGCCATGCGGACGACCGCGACGGGTGTAGGTCAACACGGCATCCCGCAGCATGCTGCCGATCGCATCGCGCAGTGACGCCTGCTCCAGCGCGCGCGGCGCGAAGCCGCCCTCGCCTTCCTCGTACAGCGCCACCGCTTCGCGGAACAGTTGCTCCTTGCTACCGAACGCGGCGTAGATGCGCGCCGAGGCAATGCCAAGCGCCTCGACCAGGGCCGACATCGAGGTGCCCTCATAGCCGTGCTGCCAGAACAGCAGCATCGCCTTGCGCAATGCCTGGTCCCTGTCGAATTCGCGCGGTCGCCCTGCCATCTGCCTGCCTGCCGTTCTGAGGCGCGCAGTGTAACGCGGGTGTTGACCATCCCGATGCACGCGCCTATTCTTTGTCGACCGACAAACAATTGGAGCAGCACATGCAAACCCTCAAAGGCCCCAGCCTGCATCTGGCGCAGTTCGCTGGCGACCAGGCACCGTTCGACAGCCTGTCCGGCATCGCCGCCTGGGCGGCCGGTCATGGTTTCAAGGCCCTGCAGATTCCGGCATGGGACGCGCGCCTGTTCGACCTGGCCACCGCTGCCGACAGCCAGGACTACTGCGATGACCTGCGTGGCACCCTGGCCGAGCACGGCCTGCAGGTCAGCGAGCTGACCACCCACATCCTGGGCCAGCTGGTGGCGGTGCATCCGGCCTACGATGAACTGTGCGATGGCTTCGCACCGGAAGCGCTGCGCGGCAATCCGCAGGCACGCAGCGAATGGGCACAGCAGCAGCTGCATCTTGCCGCCCGCGCCTCGCGCCGGCTCGGCCTGCAGGACATGGGCACCTTCTCCGGCTCGTTCGCCTGGCCCTACCTGTTCCCCTTCCCGCAGCGTCCGCCGGGCCTGATCGATGCCGCATTCGATGAGCTGGCGCGCCGCTGGCGGCCGATCCTCGATACCTGCGAGGACAACGGCATCAACCTCTGCTACGAAATCCATCCCAGCGAAGACCTGCACGATGGCACCAGCTTCGAACGCTTCTTCGAGCGTGTGGGCCAGCACGAGCGCTGCCGCATCCTGTTCGATCCCAGCCACTTCGTGCTGCAGCAGCTGGATTACCTGCAGTTCCTGGACATCTACCATCCGCTGATCCGCATGTTCCACGTCAAGGATGCGGAGTTCCGTCCCAATGGTCGCCAGGGCATCTACGGTGGCTACGCCGACTGGACCGAACGCGCGGGCCGCTTCCGCTCGCTGGGCGATGGCCAGGTCGATTTCAAGTCGATCTTCTCCAAGTTGGCACAGTACGACTACGCCGGCTGGGCAACGCTGGAATGGGAGTGCTGCCTGAAGGACCAGGAAGCCGGCGCGCGCGAAGGTGCCGCCTTCATCCGCGACCACATCATCCCGGTCACCGACAAGATCTTCGACGACTTCGCCGGCGCGCCGATCAGCAGCGCCCAGATGCAGCACATGCTCGGCATCGCCTGAGCCCCCACAGGAACATCCCCATGACGAATTTTTCCACCGCTGGTACCCCCGGCGACGACACCCTGCGCCACCACTACCTGCGCATCGACGGCCAGCGCGTGCATTGCGTCTCCGCCGGCAGCGGTCAACCGGTGCTGTTGATTCCCGGCTGGCCGCAGACCTGGTACGCCTGGCGCCACGTGCTGCATGCCCTGGCCGAGGCCGGCTTCGAAGCGATCGCGGTCGACCCGCCCGGCATCGGCGAATCCGATCGCCCTGCGCACGGCTACGACACCGGCAGCGCCGCCGCAGTACTGCACCAGACCATGCAGGCGCTGGGCCACGAGCGCTATCAGGTAGTCGGCCATGACATCGGCATGTGGATCGCCTATGCACTGGCCAGCGACCAGCCGCAGGCGGTGCAGCGCCTGGCCGTGACCGAAGCGGTGATTCCCGGGCTGGCGCCTGAGCCGGGCATCTTCGCCGCGCCGGCCGACAACATCTTCCTGTGGCACTTCATGTTCAACCAGGTGGCCGATCTGCCCGAGGCCCTCATCACCGGTCGCGAACGTCCCTACCTGGACTTCATGTTCGACCGCTGGTCGTACCGGCGCGACGCGGTGGCCAGCGAAACCTACATCGCCGCCTACAGCCGCCCCGGCGCGTTGCGTGCAGGGTTTGCCTGGTACCGCGCGATTCCGGAAACCATCCGCCAGAACCAGCTCCGCGCACAACGCCGGTTGAGGATGCCGGTGCTGGCCATCGGCGCCGAGCACGCCACCGGCAATGCCCCGATGCTGACCCTGCAGCCGCACGCCGATGACCTGCGCGGCAGCGTCGTGCCGGGCTGTGGCCACTTCATCATGGAAGAAGCACCGGACGCCTTCCTCGCCCAGCTGCTGCCGTTCCTGCAGGAGGCTGACCATGCCGCTTGAACCTGCGTTGCAGTCTTTCGTCGATGCGGTGGCGGCGCAACCGCTGCCAGACGATCTGCTCGAACTGCGCGCACTGAGCGAGCAGGCGCTGCCCACGCTGCAGGGCGCCACCGAGGCGGTATCGCATGTCGTGGAGCACGTCATCAGCGCGCGCGACGGTTATGCGCTGGTCGTGCGCCTGTATACGCCCGCAGTCAACGGCTCCGAGCTGCGCCCTGCCCTGTTGTTCGCCCACGGCGGTGGTTGGTTCCAGTGCTCGCTGGCGGTCTATGACGGGCCCTGCCGGGCCCTGGCCAATGCCAGCGGCCATGTCGTCGCTGCCGTCGGCTATCGTCTGGCGCCGGAGCATCCGTTCCCGACGCCGCTGCACGACGTCGCCGACGCCTGGCTGTGGCTGCAGGCCAATGCCGCCGCACTGGGTCTTGATCCGGCACGGCTGGTCATCGGCGGCGACAGCGCCGGCGGCAACCTCGCCGCCGCGTGCTGCCTGCTGCTGCGCGATCAGGGACTGCCGTTGCCATCGCATCAACTGCTGCTGTACCCGGCACTGGATGCCACCATGGCCGGCGGCTCCTACCGCGAGTTCGCCGACGGCTACTACCTCAGCGCCGGACTGATGCAGCGCTGCTGGCAGGCCTACCTGGGCGACGGTGACCGTCGACAGGCGCTGGCTTCGCCCCTGCACGCCCATGATCTGCGCGGGCTGCCGGCGGCCACGGTGCTGAGCTGTGAGTTCGATCCGCTACGCGATGAAGCTGAACAGTACGCCGTCAACCTGCGGGAAGCCGGTGTGGACTGCACGCTGGAGCGCCTGCCGGGGATGATCCACGCCTGCATCCACCTGCATGGTGTGTCGGCGGCGACCGACATCGCGATCCAGCGCGCGGCGGCCCTGCTGTCCTGAAACGACGGGCCGCAGTGGCACGCAGCGGCGACGCCGCTGCGTGTCTGCGGCCCCCTTGGCAGCCGCCACGTGACGGCGCTATGCTAGGGCCGTCACGTGGCGCCAGCTCCGCTGCCCACGGGATGCAACACCCCCATGGGGCCATAGCTCAGCTGGGAGAGCGCGTCGTTCGCAATGACGAGGTCAGGAGTTCGATCCTCCTTGGCTCCACCATATGAAAAACAGAAAGCCCCGGCACTGCCGGGGCTTTCTGTTCTGGCCAGACGCTCAGGCCGGGTCCTGCCCGCCGTCCTTGCGCGCCGGTGCACGTGAATGTGCGTCGCGCACCTTCTGGTCCTGCTGGCCGGGACGCTGCTTGGCCACTTCATCCTGCTGCTTGTCCTGCCGGCTTTCCTGCACGCCCTGCTTGGGGTCAGCCTGGTCCTTGTCGCGCTCGCTCATCGAAAGCTCCGTCATCGGCGGGGGACCGATGCTCCCGGCAACGCTAGTGCGTGGGGCGTGAGCCGCAGGTCAGTCCGGCGCCAACACCGCGTGCAGCCTCGGCCTTGCGACCGCAATCGGCTCACACCCAGAATCAGAAAGCATCGTGTTTATCGGAATATGCCATGCCCTCTCGTGCGCAGTCCGCTTCGCCAGCAGCGCCAATGACCATCGACGCCGCCGATGGACGCATCCAGATCGGCAACCTGCCGATCTGCATCGGCCCCGCGCTGTCACTGGACCAGGCGCGCATCGCGTTTGCCGCGTGGATCCAAGGCGAACGCGACGTCGGCACAGGCTATCTGTGGCTGAGCCTGCAGGGGCTGAGCCTGGGCGGCGCCCGCGCAGGCATCAGCCTGTGCTTCCGCGGTCAGCAACTGGACATGGTGACGATGGGCGTCGAACTGCCTGGTGCAGAGCTGCAGGAGGGCTGGCCGACCCAGGCGGCCATCGACGCCGAGGTCGCCTTCATGAAGCGCACGCTCGGCGCGGCACTAGGGCGGACGCTGGCAGGTGGGCACGCCCGCTTCGACTGGGGCGAGGCCTGGGCCGGTTTCGATCCGAAGGGGTTCATGGCCAGCAGCGGCATCCGCTACCGGCCACGCCGGTGAGCATGCTCAGGTGCGGGTAATCGATACTCCTCCCTCGACACGCATCGCGCTGCCGGTGACGAAACTGCTTTCATCGCTGGCCAGGAACAACGCCGCGTTGGCGATCTCCTCCGGCTCAGCCATGCGCTTGAGGGCGTGCAGCGAGCGGACGAAATCACGCGCATCGCCCGTGGGCGCGGCCTGCCGGCCCATTTCGGTATCGGTGCCACCAGGCAGCAGCACGTTGCTGCGTACGCCGCGCGCACCGTACTCGGCGGCGATGACCTGGCTCAGGCCGATCAGCCCGGCCTTGCTCGCTGCATAGGCCGCCATGCCCGGGAATCCCACGGTGTGGCCGACGAACGTGCCGACGAACACCAGCGAGCCACCGCCGCGTGCCAGCAATGCCGGCAACTGCGCGCGCGCCGCATGGAAAGCGGCATCCAGGTTGGTGGCCATCACCTCGCGCCAGGCATCGGCAGGTAGCTCTGCGGTGGGCAGGCTGGGGCCCAGCATGCCGGCGTTGTTGATGGCGGCGTCCAATCCGCCAAATGACTCCTGGGCCAGATCGACCAGCACCTGCGCGGTGGCAGGATCGGCCACGTCACCCGCATGCACGGCCACTTCGCCGCCGCCTGCGCGGATCTGTGCAGCCAGTTCATGAAGCGGCTGTGGGCGCCGCGCATTGAGGACCAGTCGCGCGCCCTCAGCAGCGCAACGCAGCGCGCTGGCGCGGCCAATGCCGGCGCTGGCGCCGGTGATGAGGATGATCTTGTCGTGCAGCCGCATGGATGTGCTCCGGGTTGGGATGTGCCCGCTACTCTGCGTTCATGCAGCGCTGCCGACACTCCGTTTCCGGACTCGGCAGCGGGTGCAGGAAACGGAGTTTCCACTGCCCTGGTGCATGCCAGAATCGCACCATGGACAGCACCGCCGATATCGCTCTGGATGCCCGTATCGAACGGGTCTGCCGTCATCTGCAGGCCAGCGTCGACGAACCATCGCTGCAGGAACTGGCCGACATCGCCGGCTGCAGCCCGACCCGCCTGCACCGCCTGTTCAAGCAGGCCACTGGCGTGACGCCGAAGCAGTACGCCACTGCCCTGCGCGCCGACCGCCTGCGCGAAGGCCTGCAGCACCAGGACCGGATCACCGATGCCTTCCACGAGGCGGGATTCGGTTCCAGCGGGCGCTTCTACGAAAATGTGCCACGCCTGTTGGGGATGACACCCAAGCGCTGGCGCGCGGGTGGCAGCGGCGAGGTCATCCGGTTCGCGATTGCACAGAGCACGCTGGGCAGCGTACTGGTGGCAAGCAGCAGCACCGGCGTGGTCGCGATCCTGCTGGGCGATGATCCAGAAGCGTTGCTGCACTCCCTGCAACAGCGCTTTCGCCAGGCTGAACTGGTGGGTGCCGATCGGGGTTACGAGCATCTCATCGCTCAGGTCATCGGCCTGGTCGAAGAGCCCACGCGCGGCACCACGCTGCCGCTGGATATCCGTGGCACTGCCTTCCAGCAGCGGGTATGGCAGGCACTGCAGCGCATTCCGCACGGGCAGACCGCGTCCTACGCCGACATCGCAGCGCGCATCGGCGCGCCGCGTGCCAGTCGCGCGGTAGCCCGCGCCTGTGCCAGCAATCCTCTCGCAGTGGCGGTGCCCTGCCACCGCGTGGTGCGGCGCGACGGAGATCTGTCCGGCTATGCCTGGGGCGTGGAACGCAAGCGCGAACTGCTGCGGCGGGAAAAGATCACCCGTCGCTGACACGATCGCTCAATCCAGCTTCACCACCAGCTTGCCGAAGTTGCGCCCCTGCAGCAGGCCGAAGAAGGCCTCGGGTGCATTTTCCAGGCCCTGCACGACGTCCTCGCGATACTGGATGCGTCCATCGCGCAGCCACTGCGGCATGTCGCGCTCGAAATCCGGCCACAGATGCTTGAAGTCATGCACGATGAAGCCACGCACGGTCAGGCGCTGGCGCAGGATCTGGCTGAACAGCGCCGGCAGCCGATCCGGCCCGGACTGCGCGACGCCGCGGGCGTTGTAGGTGGCGATGGTGCCGCACACCGGAATGCGCGCGAAATCGTTGAGCAGCGGCAGCACGGCATCGAGCACATGCCCACCCACGTTCTCGAAGTACACGTCGATGCCATCCGGCACGGCAGCGCGCAGCTGTTCGGCAAAACCAGAGGCGCGATGGTCCAGCGCCACGTCCACGCCCAGTGTTTCCAGATACGCACGCTTGGCCTCACCGCCGGCGATGGCAACCACCCGCGCGCCCTGCAGCTTGGCCAACTGGGCCACGGTGGCGCCGACCGGTCCACTGGCAGCGGCCACCACCAGGGTCTCGCAGGGTTGCAGCTTGCCGATTTCGATCAGGCTGGAGTACGCGGTGAACCCCGGCATGCCGTACACGCCCAACGCTGTGCTCAGCGGCAACCCGGCCGGATCCAGGTGCCGGCTGATCGCATCACCCGCCACCACGGCATGCGTCTGCCAGCCGCCGGGGGCCAGCACCAGCTCGCCCACCGCCAGGCCAGGCGCCTGCGACTGCAGCACCTCGGCCACGGTCTGGCCCTCCATCACCGCATCCACTGCCACCGGCGGTGCGTACGACGGGCCATCGTCCATGCGTCCGCGCATGTACGGATCCAGCGACAGGTAGCGGTTGCGCAGCAGCACCTGGCCCGGGGCCAATGCCGGCAGCGGCACCTGTTCGAGGCGGAAATTGGCGGCGACCGGCGCACCTTGCGGGCGCGAGGCAAGCACGATGCGGGTGGTTGAATCGGACATGTCCAATGGCTCTGCTGCGGGCAGCGTCGGGAGGGAACCGCGACAGTACGCCGCGCCCTGCCCTCGTGAGTGCCATGAAAACAGCGTTCCATCGGTGCCTTCCCCGCTCCGCCGCTGCATCGCTTGCCCCGTCATCTTTGGCGCCAGCGACGGGCCGCTGTTTTCCGCGTCCGGCATTGCCGGTCAGGCCGGCTCAACGCAGGATCAATCACTTGCAGGGCCTTCCGCTGGCCACAGACACCAATGTGAAGGTTTTTTTCCAAAACGCTTGCCGAACCTGTCCTACGTCCGTAATATGCGCGTCCTCGGCAGCGACATCGCTGCAACGAAACAAGTGGCCGAGTAGCTCAGTTGGTAGAGCAGGGGATTGAAAATCCCCGTGTCGGCGGTTCGATTCCGTCCTCGGCCACCACTTTCGAAGACCTGCAGAAATGCGGGTCTTTTTTTTCTACATGGCCGAGTAGCTCAGTTGGTAGAGCAGGGGATTGAAAATCCCCGTGTCGGCGGTTCGATTCCGTCCTCGGCCACCATGTTCAAAGACCTGCAGAAATGCAGGTTTTTTTTTGTCCGTGACTTTGCCTCCATGCACGACATGGATCGCGCCGCATCGATCCTGCACTGATGCGGCACGTGGGTTGACGAAACATTCACACCTCCACGTGCCGTGCACCCTACGCTCCAGAGTCCTGCCCGGAGCCGACCAATGCGCTTGCACCCTGCCCTGCTCGCCTGCCTGCTGCTTTTCGCCGCACCGGCACTCGCCGCCGAGCCCGTGCGCGCGGTCAGCGAACTGGACATCGATCGCTATGCCGGCCAGTGGCACGAGATCGCACATCTGCCGGTGTCGTTCCAGAAGCAATGCGTGGGCGAGATCACTGCCAACTACGGGCTGCGCCGCGATGGCCGGATCAGCGTCACCAACGCCTGCCGCAAGGCCGATGGCGAGCGGATTGTCGCCGAGGGTGTGGCGCGGCCCGTTGCAGGGCAGCCCGGCCAACTGCAGGTACGCTTCGTTCCCGACTGGCTGAGCTGGGTGCCCCTGGTCTGGGCCGACTACTGGGTGATCGCGCTGGACCCGGACTACCAGTGGGCAATGGTGGGTGAGCCCGGGCGAAGGTATCTGTGGATCCTCGCTCGCCTGCCGGAGATGGACCGCGCCTTGTTCGACCAGCTCAAGGCAAAGGCAGAAGCGATGGGCTACGACCTCGCACCACTGCGCATGATGGCGCCCCTGCGCGACGCACCTGCCGACTGAGGCGCCGCCCAACCGGCGCACGCAACGCCTGCAATCCAGCATCGCCCACGCCTGGCGTGCATCTTCACGCGCTACCCTCTGTGCCCGGTCGCCGCGGGCGACCCTTTCCACCATACGCCGTAGTATGCTTATCCCACGCACCGCCTTCAGAGGACCTGCGCCCATGTTCCACCGCTTCCGTACCGTCTTGATCGTCCTGTGCACCCTGGCCCTGGTCGCTTGCGGCGATGGCATCGTCAAGCGTGTTTCGGAACCGGCCGCGAGCCTGCAGCAGCTGACCGTGCAGGCCAATGGCGACTGGACTGTCGCCCTGCGCCTGCAGAACTACAGTTCGATGCCGATGAGTTTCGACGACGTCGCACTGGCCCTGACCATCGGTGACACCGAGGCCGGCCCGCTGTCGGCCAAGCCGGGCATCTCCATCGGCGGCGTCTCCGCCGATGTCATCAACGTGAACTTCAAGCCCAGCCCGGCCGCGCGCCTGGTGATCGCCGACGCACTGGCCAGCAACCGCACCTTGGCCTACAGCCTGAAGGGCACGGTGTCGGCCACGCCGCAGGAAAAGAAGCAGCGCACCTTCGATATCAACAGCCGCAGCACGCTCAACCAGGCCCCGGGCCTGCCCGGCGTGCTGCGCTGACCTCCGCTTTCCGCCGCGACGCATCGCGCCGCTCCCCCTGTTACTGATCAAATCGAGACGCACCGATGAGCAGCTACACCGCCCCGCTTTCCGACCTTCGTTTCGGCCTGCACGATGTGCTGAAGGTCGAGCCGCTGTTCGCCCGCCTGGGCTTCACCGACGCCACCGCCGATGTCGTCGATGCCGTGCTGGAAGAAGCCGGCCGCTTCAGCGCCAGCGTGCTGGCCCCGCTCAACAGCGTGGGCGACGAGATCGGCTGCGTGCTCGACCAGGCCAGCGGCGAAGTGACCACGCCGCCCGGCTTCAAGCAGGCCTACGACCAGTTCGTCGACGGCGGCTGGACCGGCCTGACCGCGGCGCCGGAACTGGGCGGCCAGGGCCTGCCGCACACGCTGGGCGTGCCGCTCAATGAAATGATCAACGCCGCCAACCTGGCCTGGGGCAACTTCCCGCTGCTGTCGCACGGCGCCATCGAAGCGCTGAAGCAGCACGGCGAAGCCTGGCAGCACGAGGCCTTCCTGAAGCCGCTGATCGAAGGCCGCTGGACCGGCACCATGTGCCTGACCGAGCCGCATTGCGGCACCGACCTGGGCCTGCTCAAGACCAAGGCCGAGCCGAACGCCGATGGCAGCTATTCGATCACCGGCACCAAGATCTTCATCACCGCCGGCGAGCACGACCTGACCGGCAACATCGTGCACCTGGTGCTGGCCAAGCTGCCCGATGCCCCCCCGGGCGCCAAGGGCATCTCGCTGTTCGTCACCCCGAAGTTCAAGGTCGACCGCGACGGCAACGTCGGTGAGCGCAACGCGCTGCGCTGTGGCTCGATCGAGCACAAGATGGGCATCAAGGGCTCGGTCACCTGCGTGATGAATTTCGATGGCGCCCAGGGCTACCTGGTCGGCCAGCCGCACAAGGGCCTGCAGGCGATGTTCACCATGATGAACACTGCTCGCCTGGGTGTCGGCCTGCAGGGCATCGGCCTGTCCGAGCGCGCCTACCAGAACGCGCTGAAGTACAGCCGTGAGCGCCTGCAGTCGCGTTCGCTCAGCGGCGCCAAATTCCCGGACAAGCCGGCTGACCCGATCCTGGTCCATCCGGACGTGCGCCGCATGCTGCTGACCATCAAGTCGCTGGTGGAAGGCAGCCGCCTGCTGGCCCTGCATGCGGCCACCCTGATCGACGTCGCCCACCATGCGGAAGATGCCGGCGAACGTGAGCGCGCTGACACCCTGGTGAGCTTCCTGACCCCGATCTCCAAGGCCTGCCAGACCGAATGGGGCATCGAGAACACCTACAACGCCCTGCAGTGCTTCGGCGGCCACGGCTACATCCGCGAGCACGGCATGGAACAGCTGGCCCGCGATGCCCGCATCACCACGCTGTATGAAGGCACCACCGGCATCCAGGCGCTGGACCTGATCGGCCGCAAGACCGCGTCCAGCCAGGGCGCTGGCCTGAAACTGATGCTGGCCGAGATCGAGGCGTTCGCCAAGGCGAATGAAGGCAACGAGAGCCTGGCCGAGTTCATCGGCCCGCTGCGCGCCAAGGCCGCCGAATGGGGCAAGCTGACGATGGACGTGCTGCAGCGTTCGGCCGCCAATCCGGACGAACTGGGCGCGGCCAGCTACGACTACCTGTTCTATTCGGGTTATGTGGTGCTGGCCTACTGGTGGGCCCGCAGCGTTGCCGCCGCCGATGCCAGCGCACACGGTGCGGCGTTTGCCCAAGGCAAGCGTGAAACGGCGCGCTTCTACTTCGCCCGCGTGCTGCCGCGCACCCTCAGCCACGCCGCCGCCATCCAGGCGGGCGCCGCACCGCTGATGGCAATGGACGACGAACGCTTCGGCGCCTGAGCCGGGCCGCGGTCGGCACCCACGGTGGTGCCGGCCGCTGGCCGGCAACCGCAACAGCTGGAGCAACAGCAACAGCTGGTTTCCTGCGGGATGGCGGGGCGGGTCCAATTGCGGGGGACGCTGCAACTACGTCCATGTAAGCTCGGTCGCCGCATCCATGCGGCTCAAGCCCCCGCAACCGGACCCACCCCGCCTTCGACAATTTCCCGGTAGATCCACGCCGTGCGTGGATGGAAACCACCCGTAATGCCTCTGGAGAAAAGCCCCCTTTTGTTAAAGGGGGCGCGCCGGCAGGCGCGGGGAATAGGAGGAATGCGCGGACCTGAATCTTGCGATTTGGGTTTCGCCCTCCGGGCGATACCCAAATCGCAATGATTCAGGTATAAGCTGTTTTCCCGATGGAGACAGACACTACACGCTTGGGTCTGATCGAAGCCGGAGCTCCGTTTTCTGCTCCGGGCGCCGAAGCATCGCCCAACGCCACGACGCTGCATCGCCCCGGCACGGTCCGGTTGCTCTCACTGGATGGTCATGGCCGGGTCCTGGACTGGATCACCTGGCAGGACGCGGCCTGCCTCTACGCCCGCGATGCCGTCGCCTGGACCCTCGGCGATCCCTGCCTGCACATCCACGGTGGGACCAATCGTCGCAGTGGCATGCAGAGCGGAATGGACCTGCACCCGATCATCGCCGCGCGCGGCCATGCCCGCTCGCGTGCACTGGACCCGACACCGAACCTGACCAACCCGGCCCTGTTCGCCCGCGATGCCCATCTCTGTCTTTACTGTGGACAGCAGTTCGGACGCCCGACTCTGACCCGCGACCATGTCATGCCCCTGTCCAAAGGCGGCCTGGATACCTGGGAAAACGTAGTCACCGCCTGCTTCCACTGCAATTCGCGCAAGAGCGACCGCACCCCGCAACAGGCCGGCATGCCGCTGCTGGCGGTGCCGTACCGGCCGAGCTGGATCGAGCACCTGATCCTGTCCAACCGCAACATCCTGGCCGACCAGATGGCGTTCCTGAGGGCCCAGCTGCCCAAGCGTTCCAAGCTCTGCACCTGAACATCGGGGAATGCAACCCTCACCGTCCTGTCACGGGCGGCGGCGTTTGCTTGCCCCACCCCCGTTTGAGGGCGAAAATGGGCGTTCAGAACAAGTGCGAACATGATGATCGACTCTGCCCGCTATCCCCGCCTCGCGCGCATCCAGACACCGGATGACCTGCGCACGTTCGACGAATCCGAACTGACGGCGGTCGCCGATGAACTGCGTGCCTACCTGATCGAATCGGTCGGCAAAAGCGGCGGCCATTTCGCCGCCGGCCTGGGCGTGATCGAGCTCACCGTGGCCCTGCACTACCTGTACCAGACCCCGGTCGACCAGCTGGTCTGGGACGTCGGCCACCAGACCTATCCGCACAAGATCCTCACCGGTCGCCGCGACGAGATCCATACCGTCAAGCAGAAGGATGGCGTCGCGCCGTTCCCCAAGCGCGAGGAAAGCGAGTACGACACCTTCGGTGTCGGCCACTCCTCGACCTCGATCTCGGCGGCGCTGGGCATGGCCATCGCGCGCCAGACCGAAGGTGACGACCGCAAGGTCGTGGCCGTGATCGGCGATGGTGCGATGACCGCCGGCATGGCGTTCGAAGCGCTGATGCACGCCGGCGGCATGGAACCGGAACCGAACCTGCTGGTGATCCTCAACGACAACAACATGTCGATCTCCGAGGCAGTGGGCGGGCTGACCAAGATGCTCGGCCGCGCCACCGGCAGCCGCACGCTCAATGCGCTGCGCGAAGGCGGCAAGAAGATCCTCGGCGACAAGAAGAACAATCCCGCGCGTTTCGTCAAGCGCTGGGAAGAACACTGGAAGGGCATGTTCGTGCCGTCCACGATGTTCGAGGAAATGGGCTTCCATTACACCGGCCCGATCGATGGCCATGACCTGCCGGCGCTGCTGTCCGCGCTGAAGACGCTGCGTGCCTCCAAGGGCCCGAAGCTGCTGCATGTGATGACCACCAAGGGCAAGGGTTACGAGCCGGCCGAAGGCGACCAGATCGGTTACCACGCGGTGGGCCCGTTCGATCCGGACAAGGGCCTGGTGGCCAAGACCGGCGCGAAGAAGCCCACCTATACCGATGTGTTTGGCGACTGGCTGTGTGACGCCGCCGCGGCCGAGCCGCGTCTGTACGGCATCACTCCGGCAATGCGCGAAGGCTCGGGCCTGGTGCGCTTCAGCAGGGAATATCCGCAGCGCTACTTCGATGTGGCCATCGCAGAGCAGCACGCGGTGACCCTGGCCGCAGGCATGGCCACCCAGGGCGGCAAGCCGGTGGTGGCGATCTATTCCACCTTCCTGCAGCGCGCATACGACCAGTTGGTGCATGACGTGGCCATCCAGGGCCTGGATGTGCTGTTTGCGATCGATCGCGCCGGCGTGGTCGGCCCGGATGGTGCAACCCACGCCGGCAATCTCGACCTCAGCTTCCTGCGCTGCGTGCCGAACATGGTGGTGATGGCACCCTCCAACGAAGCCGAGTGCCGGCAGATGCTCAGCACCGGCCTGCAGCACCCCGGCCCGGCTGCGGTGCGCTACCCGCGCGGCAGCGGTACCGGCGTGGATGCCGGCAGCGATCTGTCGACCCTGCCGATCGGCAAGGGCGAGCTGCGCCTGCAAGGCAACCGCGTCGCCCTGCTCGCGTTCGGCAGCACCGTTGCCGCCGCCGAACAGGTGGGTCGCGAACTGGGTTTGAGCGTGGTCAACATGCGTTTCATCAAGCCACTTGATCGCGAACTGGTGCTGGCGATGGCCAACCAGCACGACGCCCTGGTGACGATCGAAGACAACGTGGTGGCGGGCGGCGCAGGTTCGGCCGTGGCCGAACTGCTCAATGCCGAGGACGTGCTCCGTCCGATCCTGCACCTGGGCCTGCCCGATGCCTTCCAGCATCACGCCAGCCGCGAGGACCTGCTGGCCGAGGCCGGCATCGATGCGGCCGGCATCCGTGCGGCCCTGCTCAGGCGCTGGCCGCAGCTGGCCGCCGGCAACCCGCCGTTGAGCGCGGCGGGCTGAGAGCGTTGCAGGGGACTGGTGGGGCCAGGCCATGCGTGGCTCCCCAGGTTCCTCATCCACGCAAGGCGTGGATCTACCAGGTTGCTGGTGGCGCAAAAGCAGATCCACGCCATGCTTGGATGGCACGGACCGTGCCGACACGCGGCGTGCTCAGCCGTAGCTGATCGCCTCGACGAAAGCACCGCTGGACTCCACCCGCACCGAAGCGCGCTGGCCGGTATCGGTGAAATGCAGGCGGGCCAGGGTTTCGGCGAAATCGAAGGCACGGACGCCATCGCGGAACTCGATCGGCTCCGGCTTGTCCGGGTGCAGCACGCGCCATTGGCGCTGCTCACATTGCAGTCGGATCAACATGCGTTGCTCACTCCTTGAACAGCGTATCGACGACGAGAGAATGACCGCACCAGGCGCGACAGGGATGGCCAGTGCGAACCGGGACGCGCAAGGCGTCCCGGGAGTCGACAATACGAGGAAAGAAATGTGATCGCTATCAGATTTTTCTGATCTTGAGCCGATTGCGACAGCCGCTCAGTTCACCTGGAACTGGGCCCTGCAGCCATTGCTGACCCAGATGCCACGGCGGTCCCAGCCCCAGGTCTGGCCTTCGATGCAGGCACTGCGCGATTCCTGTCGTACCAGCCGCACGCCGCGACGAACCTGCGCGTCGCAGTACTGCTGGCGCCGGTCATTGGAATGGCAGGCAATCACCTGGCCGCCACCACCCCACTGGCTGCCGCCCCAGCCGTTGCCACCACCGCCACCCCAACCACCGCCGCCACCGCCCGGCCGCCGGTATTCACCGACGAATTCGGCACGGCAGCCCTGGGTAACCCAGACACCGTAACGGGACTGGCCCCAGGTCTCACCTTCCACGCAGGGGGAGCCGGACAACTGGCGGATCATGCGCGCACGCCCTTCCAGCCGGCACTCGTTGCTGCGGTTCTTGACCGATTCGCAGCGCACGATGCCATTGCCACCACGATCGTCGTAGCGATCGTCGTAGCCATAGTTCTGCGCCTGCACGCCGCCAGCGGCAGCCATCATCGGCAACACGGTGCACGCCACGGTGCGCCAAGTGAGTCCCTTGCCCATCCCTTGTCTCCAGGTGAATACGGTGGAGGCAAGCATCAAGGATTCCCGGCGTGGCGCACAGAGGGAGCCGCGACGGTGGTTTTTCCCCCATTCAACCAACCCAACCGCAACTGACTGCGGCTGCGGTGGCTCAGCGGCCGAAGTGCAGCGCGTCGACCGCGGTGCCCAGCGCTTCCACGCGGACGATGCTGTGCTGGCCGGTACGGCAATGATGTTCGCTGGCCCGCGAGACGGCGGCGTCGAAGGCGGCCGCACCGCTGCTGAAGTCTTCAGTCGCGCGTGTCTGCGGATCCAGGACGGACCAGCGCTGGGCGTTGCATTGGACAGTGATGACCATGGTGGGCTCCTGCGGTTCTGGGAAATCGGGGACCGGCACAAGGCCGATCTCCGATGCCCGACCAGCCTAGCCAGCGCCTCGGGGAAGACCTATCGGATTTATCCGAAAACTCCGCATCCTCCTCTCAGAAAGCGCCCCCCATCACATCCCTGAGGCCATTTAGGAAACCCGTTCCGTGACCCTTGTCACGAAGTCAGCCGCGCTTCACACTATCGTCATCAACAGGGGCCCCTTCCACATGCGCACCTCGCTTCCACTGCAGCGTTCGACGCTGCTGAAGTTCTATTTCGCCGCCAGCTACGTGGTACTGATCGAGGAACTGATCCGCGCATCGCTGAGTTGAGGATCGGCCAGCCATGCTTGCCGCTGCTGACGGGACCGAACAGACTGTCGGTTTACGGCACGGAGCCGCGCCCATGAAAGTCCTGTTGCTGATCCCGCTGCTGGCCCTTGCTGCGTGTGCCAGCCCGGAAAAACCCGTCACCCATGACGCCGCCACACCCGTGGTCGGTGGCGACCGCGATGCGCACGGTTGCATCGGTTCGGCCGGCTATCAGTGGTGCGAACACAGCCAGCGCTGCGAGCGCCCGTGGGAACTGGCGCAGGCGCAGGGCCTGGCCAACACCGCCGAAGCCATCGATGCCTACTGCGCCACCCCGGCGTCGCCGGCACGCAGGTAACGGGCCCGCCAATGACCAACCTGACCCCGCTGCCCGCGCTGGCACCTGGCCGCTACCGCCACTTCAAAGGTGGCGAGTACGAGGTGATCGACATCGTCCGCAGCAGTGAGACGCTGCAGCCGATGGTTCTCTATCGCGCTTTGTATGGCGAGGGCGGCCTGTGGGTGCGCCCCTATTCGATGTTCATCGAGCAGGTGCCCGGCGAGCACGGCCCGCAGGCGCGTTTCGCCCGCATCAGCGACTGAGCGGTGCGGCTCACGCCGCGCGCACGGTATCGCCGGGTATGCTGAAGGCCCCCTGCGAGACGGAACCCGCATGCGCCACACCCTGTTGATCGCCCTGTCGCTGGCCAGTACCCCGGTGCTGGGCGCGGAACCTCCCAGCTTCGATCGTCCCGGCATCGGCTTCGGCACCGACACGGTGCCGCGTGGCGGCCTTGCCGTCGAACTGGGCCTGCCCAGCTATCAACGTGAGCGTGATCGCGACGGCCTGCGCACGACGACGCTGTCCAGCGACCTGCTGCTGCGCACCGGGCTGGCGCCGGGCTGGGAACTGCAACTGGCGTCCACGCCATGGCAGCGCCAGCGAGAACGTGGCCCCGGCATGCCGCGCACGCAGCAGCGCGGCGCCGGCGACAGCACCGTCGGAGTGAAATGGGCAGGTCCCGGCAGTACCGAGCGCACGGCCTGGGCGCTGCTGGCCAGCGGGGTGATCGCGCGTGGCGATGCAGCCTTCAGCGACGGCCGCCAGTACGCGCTGGCCGCCAGCGCCGAGCACAGCTTCAACGACCGCTGGAGCGGCGCGCTGTATGGCAGTCATCAGCGGGGCGCCGGCCAGCGCAGCACCACCTGGTCGCCCAGCCTTTCGTTGAGCGTGACCGAGCGGCTTGGCACCTATCTCCAAGCCGGTTTCACCCACGCCAACCAGCAACCCGACCAGGCTATCGCCGGCGCAGGCCTGACCTGGATGCTGCGACCGAACGTGCAGTTGGACGCCTCTTTCGATCTGGGCCTCAATCGCAACAGCCCCGACCTGCAGCTCGGCACCGGCATCGCGTTCTATCTGCAATGACCCTCGTGGCCTGATGGTGCAGTCCGGCGCATCCCCTCGCACCATAATCAAAGCGTCCCTTCGGTTTCGTTTCCGATGCCCTGCTGCAGGAGCAGAGCAACGACATCGGGCAACATGCTTGAGCAGGCGCTGCCGGTCCACTGGCGCACGTGGATACGGGGCACGCTCGCGTTGCCGATGGCTACCGGGTCACCGCCGATGGGCGGCCGCTGGATGAAAACGAGCGCCAGAATGCCCAGGCTGTGGCCCTCGAGGCAATTAAGCTGTGCGAACCGGCATGAGCAGGAGGATTCGATGAACCCATATGTCTACCTGGCCGGTGCGATCGTGCTGGAGGTGATCGCCACGTCCCTGCTCAAGGCATCGGAAGGCATGACCCGGCTCGGTCCCACGCTGGGCGCGCTTGCCGGTTACGGTGTGTGCTTCTACCTGCTGTCGCTGACGATGAAGTCGATCCCCACCGGCATCGCCTATGCGATCTGGTCCGGCGTCGGCATCGTGCTGATTTCGCTGATCGGACTGCTGGTGTTCAAGCAGCGCCTGGACGCTCCGGCGCTGATCGGCATCGGCCTGATCTGTGCCGGCGTGCTGGTCATCAACCTGTTCTCGCACAGCAGCACGCATTGAACGCGCTGCTGCACGAACACCCGGGCTAGGCGACCTTCTTGGCGACGGTCATGCCAAGCACGAAAAGTACGACAGCAATGATGATGCCGGCCCAGAACAGGAACTTGGCGATGCCCACGGCAGCGCCGGCGATGCCGCCGAAACCCAGCGCACCGGCGATCAGGCCGATGATGGCGAAAATGATGGCCCACTTGATCATGTCGATCCTCTCCCTGGCGGGAATACTGAAGGTGGGATCAGGTTAGGTACGCCGCGATGCCACACGCGTGAACAGGTCGCAGGCGCGGCGTGAAACGAACCCGCTCAGCGCGGCCGGAAGCGCAGCAGCGCCACTGCGAAAGCGAGGAACACGCTGCCGACCAGGCGTTCGAACCAGCGTTGCGCAAATGGCTTTGCCAGCCAACGGCGCAGCCCATGCCCGCCTGCGGCATACATCACGTACCAGAACAGTTCGCAGGTGGCGAAGGTCGCCACCAGCACCGTGTACTGCACGGCCTGGCCACGCGCGGGGTCGACGAACTGCGGCAGGAACGCGGCGGCGAACAGCAGCAGCTTGGGATTGCTCAACCCCACCAGCAGGCCACCACGGAACACTGCCCAGGCACCGTGCACCGGCGCCAGCGCTGCTGCATCGACGTCTGTCGCCACCGGCGCCTGCCGGTAGCTGTCCCGCCACGCCTTGATGCCCAGCCAGGCGAGGTAGGCCACACCCAGGTAACGCAGCACATCGAACAGCATCGGCGATGATCGCAGCACCGCGCTCAGGCCGGCTGCGGACGCCGCAAGCACCAGCAGCATCGCCAGCAGGCAACCGGCCATGGCCGGCACGCTGCGACGGAAGCCCAGGCCGACGCTGCGCCCCAGGATGTGCAGCATGTTCGGGCCCGGCGTGCCACACAGCACGAAGACTGTCGCCAGGAACCACCACCAGGTATGCAGGGCCATCACTTCATCCACCGTAATAATCCCTGCAAGGATAGTGCGCAGCGGCTGTCACCACCATGTACAGTCCGGGGTCGATTCGACGGTTACAGCTGCTGCGGCTCAGCCGGTGGCAATGCGCGATGCGCGCAGCCCGGTCATCGCGATGCGCAGCACCCGCAGCGCCGAGCGCAGGAACACGACCAGCAGCGCGATGGCGACCAGCAGGTCCGGCCAACCGGCACCGAACAGCGCCACCAGCCCCGCCGCCAGCACCACCGAAACGCCCTCGAAGATATCGTTGCGTGCGCATTCCCAGGCCGATGCCAGGTTCACGTCATCAGTGCGATACGGCGTCAGCAGCCACAGGCAGACACCGTTGGCAGCCAGGTTCAACAGCGCGGCCAGGCCCATGCTCTCGAACAGGGGAACCTGCGGATGCGCCAGCCGCCATCCGATCTGTGCCGCCACTGCCACGGCCGCAGCCAGGATCAGCACGCCCTTGAACAACGCAACCCGCGCCTTGGCCGCCACGCCGGCCCCCACCACCAGCAGGCTCAGCAGGTAGGTGGCCGCATCGCCCAGGTTGTCCAGCGCACCGGAGAGCAACGAGGACGAATGGCTGTGCCATGACGCGCCGACCATCATCAGGAAGGTCGCCAGGTTGATCAGCAGGACGATCCACAGCACGCGCCGGTGGCGCGCCTGCATGGCTGCCACATCCAGCGTCTTGCCGCAGCCACAGCATTCGCCCATCGCCCTGCCCTCTGCCTGTCGTACCCCATTATCACGCCGATCAGGCCCGCCGGCAGCTGCTGCGACGGGTCCATCCACAATTGCACGTCCTGGCCCATGTTGTGCTGCAATGGCGCTTCCCCGGCACGGAGACACGCATGAAGACGCTTGGCCTGATCGGTGGCATGAGCTGGGAAAGTTCGGCGCAGTACTACCGCCTCATCAACGAAGAGGTACGCGCGCGGCTGGGCGGCGCGCATTCGGCGCAGTTGCTGATGTGGTCGCTGGATTTCGCCCGCATCAAGCAGCTGCAGCACGACGGCGACTGGGATGCCCTGGGCAACGAGATGGTCGATGCCGCACAGCGGCTGCAGGCCGGTGGCGTCGACCTGCTGCTGATCTGCACCAACACCATGCACAAACTCGTTGCTGAGATCGAGGCGGCCTGCCCGCTGCCGTTGCTGCATATCGCCGACCCGACCGCCACGGCGATCGTGCAGGCCGGTCTGCAGCGCGTCGGCCTGCTCGGCACCGCCTTCACCATGGAGGAAGACTTCTACCGTGGCCGCCTGAGCGAGCGCTTCGGCCTGGAGGTACTGGTTCCGGAGGCCGATGACCGCCGCGAGGTACACGCGATCATCTACGAGGAGTTGATCGCCGGGGTGGTCAACGAGCGATCACGGCAGGTGTACGTCGAAGTGATTGAACGCCTCGTTGCCCGCGGTGCCGAGGCGATCATCCTCGGCTGTACCGAGATCATGCTGCTGGTACGCGCCGAAGACAGCCCGGTGCCCCTGTTCGACACCACGACCCTGCATGCGCGCGCGGCAGTGGACGCAGCGTTGGCGTAACCCACGGCGGGGTGCAGTCGAACAGGCTCGACTGCACGGTCAGGCGTCCGGTCACGCAGGCGATTCGGGTTGCACTTCCAGCGAAGTGACCAGCCATTCCACCACCGGTGGCGAATCGCACAGGAAGAACACGGCGTCGCCGCTGCGGGCTTCGGTCAGCATCCGGTAGACACTGATGGCCACGCCCGATTGGCTGGCAATGAAGATCTCGCCGCTGCGCGGCCCGTCGGCCTGGCGGGAAACCCGGCGCAGGGCATCGCGGGCCGCAACCGTATCTTCCGGCTCGGCTTCGCGGGTCAGTTCCAGGCCACGCAGGCCCCAGGCAACAAAAACACGCTTGCCCTTGAACGTCGTGTCCAGGACCTGCACGTCGGCCGCGCCTGTGCCGGCCGACCGATGAATGACGATACTGCTGATCAACGCAACCCCCTGTGGTCGTCGTGGTCCGCACATCCTTGTCCGCACCCGTGCCAGCAGCCACGGGCGAGGCCCGAAAGCCGCATCCGAAAGCGCTGGAACGTGTAAAAAACTGTAAACCGATGCAATCGGATGTGCCCGGGATGATACGGGATGTAACGCCCTGCATGCGCCGTCGCACACTTATAAATCCGTCCTGAGCCAGCGCAGCCCGCGGTCGTCGCAGAGCGCCATACGTGCGCCATTCTTGCGTCCCATCCCCAAACCGAGGTTTCAATGAGCCTTCGCCTGCTACTGCCCTTGGGCGGCTCTGCACTTGCCCTGCTGCTGGCCGCAACGACCGTCTCGGCCCAGGATTACGACAGCGAATCGTCACCGCGCACGACCTGCGAATCGCACTTCAACAAGACCCAGCAGTGCCCGTTCGAAGGACGCGCGCGACTGGCGCGGCAGCTGTCGGTGACGCGATGCGTTGAAGATGACAACTGGGGACAGCGCCGCGGCATGCTGTGGGTTACCGACGGCTGCCGCGCCGAATTCGTCGCCGAAGAACGCGGACGTGGCCGCTGGCCCGGGCGTGGGCGTGACCGTGACCGTGATCGCGATGGCGAGCGCCTGGTCTGCGAATCCTACGAAAACAAGGAGAAACAGTGCCGCATCCGCGTCCGTCATGACGTGCGGCTGGTCAAGCAGAAATCGGTCACCCCCTGCACCGAGGACCGCAACTGGGGCTGGGACCGACGCGGTGTATGGGTCAGCGACGGCTGCCGCGCCGAATTCCGCGTCTACTGAGTGCGATGGCTGCGGGCCCATCATCGCTAGAATGAAGCTCCCGCAGCAGGAAACACCGCATGGAACGCTGGTACCTGGCAACGATGATGTCCTTGCTGCTGCATCAGATCGATGCCGCGTTCTGGCAGGAGTGGCGGATGTTCCAGGTGCCCGGCGGGATCCAGGGATTCCTGCTTTTCAATCTGCTTGCCATCGGCGTACTGCTGCACGGTTACCGTCAGGTCGTGCTCGGCCTGGGCTCTGCGCGCCGCTACGCACTGCTGTGCGGCGCGCTGGGTATCGGCACAGCCCTCATCCATGCAGGCTTCGCTGCGGCCGGTCGCGATGAATTCCACCTGCCCCTGTCGCTGCTCACGCTTCTGGCCTGCCTGGTCAGCGGCAGCGGTTTGCTGCTGCGCAGCCGTCGGCGATGAACGTGCGGGCGCCAGCAGTTCGGATACGCGCGGCCGTGTGCACGGATCTTCCGGCACTGATCGCCCTGGACAGCGTTGCGGCCGATGACCCACGGCGTGCCGTGCAGATCGGCCAATGGCTGGCGGATGGCCACATGCACGTCGCCGAACTCGACGACACGCTGGCCGGCTACCGGGTCCAGCACCGGCACTTCTTCGGTGAAGCCTTCATCGAGATGCTGATGGTCACCGCGCCACTGCGCGGAAACGGCGTCGGCAGCGCGCTGCTTCTGCATGCCACGTCGTGCAGCGCAGGTGCCAGGCTTTTCACCTCCACCAACCAATCCAACGCCCACATGCAGCGGCTGCTGGCAGCCGCTGGTTTCCAGCAGTGCGGCATCGTGCACGGCCTCGACGAAGGCGATCCGGAGTTGATCTACCGCTTCGCTGCTGACGATGTGAGGTAAGGCGCGACCTTCGCTTCCAGCAGCGCCATCAGCGCCGGATCCATGCAGCGATAGTCGTCGGGGATATCCAGGCAGTGCAGCGGCGTGTGCTCAAGCAGGCGGGCAAAATTCGCCTGCAGCCGATGCTGGTGCTTGGGCTCCATCACGAAGATGACATCAGCCCAGCGGATATCCGCTGGGCTGATGGGCCGGCGCGCATGCGGGCTGGTGCCTGCCGAGCGCGCACTGATACCTGGCCGGCGCTGCCACATCGCTTCAGCGGTGGGGCTGCGCAGCTGGTTGCGACTGCAGACAAACAACAGGTTCAACATTCCTGGTCCAGCAGTTGCCGCGGGCTGAGCACTGGATAGGTGAAACCCAGCTGGCGCGCCCGCAGCAGCTTGTCGCCGCGCGTATACATCAGCTTCCAGTTCTTTTCCGGCTTGAAGATCGACGGTGCTGCCGTGTGGTCGCCAGCGTGGTGGCGCGACTGCGAGCGCCTCCAGGCGCGGTTCCTTTGCGTTTCCATGATCGTGTTCTCGTGAGTACCGGGTTCAGCAGCCGCGGTAGTACGAGTGCGCGCAGGATACAACGCCGCAACAAAAAAGCCCACGCATCGCTGCGCAGGCTTGTCTGTTACATCACAGTGGTCGGGACGGCCGGATTCGAACCGACGACCCTCTGCCCCCCAGGCAGATGCGCTACCAGGCTGCGCTACGCCCCGACTGATGCTGCGATGTGCCCGCCAGTGCGGCGGGCCGTGAAGTATAGCGGATTACGGCGGAAATGGGTCAGCGACGCAGCAGTTGCAGCACTTCTTCCAGTTCCATCCGCACCTGCTTGATGATCTGGTTGCTCAAGGCCGATTCCTCGCGCGCATCCGGACCATCCAGGCGCAGGCGCGCGCCACCGATGGTGTAGCCCTGTTCGTACAACAGGCTGCGGATCTGCCGCACCATCAGCACGTCGTGGCGCTGGTAGTAACGACGGTTGCCACGGCGCTTGGCCGGCTCGAGACTGGGAAACTCGGTTTCCCAGTAGCGCAGCACGTGCGGCTTGACGTCGCACAGTTCGCTGACTTCACCAATGGTGAAGTAGCGCTTGGCCGGAATCGGCGGAAGTTCGCGGTTACTGCCCGGATCCAGCATAAGCTTCCACCCTCTCCTTGAGCTTCTGGCCCGGACGGAAGGTAACCACCGTACGGGCGGAAATCGGAATTTCCTCGCCGGTCTTGGGGTTGCGACCCGGGCGCTGGTTCTTGCGCCGCAGGTCGAAATTGCCAAAGCCCGACAGCTTCACCTGACGTCCCTGTTCCAATGCTTCACGCAGCACATCGAAGAACGCGTCGACGAATTCCTTGGCTTCCCGCTTGTTCAGACCGACTTCGTCGAACAGCTTTTCCGCCATCTCCGCCTTGGTCAATGCCATTGCCTGCTACCCCCGAGTGCTGCCCGCTCAGCCGCGGATCCGGGCGTGGTGTTCACGCTCGATGGCAGTGACCGCCTCGGCCACTACCGCTTCCACGTCGCGGTCCGTCAGAGTGCGCGACTTGTCCTGCAAAATCAAGCCCATAGCGAGACTCTTGAATCCCGGCTCGACGCCCTGGCCGACATAGCGATCGAACAGGTTCAGCTCGCGCAGCAGCGGACCGGCAGCCTGGCGGATGGTCGCGGCCAGGTCACTCCAGACCACCTGTTCAGGCACCAGGAAGGCCAGGTCGCGGCGCACTGCCGGGTAGCGCGACAGTTCACCGGCGCGCGGCAGCGCACGGGCCGACAGCGCTTCCAGATCCAGCTCGAAGGCGTACACGTCCACGTCGATGTCCATCGCCTTGGCCAGGCGCGGGTGGATCTGGCCGATCCAGCCGATGGCCAGGCCGTCGCGGAACACCTCGGCCGAACGCACCGGATGACCGTAGGCACGCGAGGATGGGCGGAACTCCAGGACCGCGCCACTGGCCGCGGCCAGCGATTCCAGGTCGCCCTTCAGGTCATGGAAATCAACCTTGCGGGTCGGCAGGCCCCACTGCACCGCCTGCGCTTCACCGCAGACCGCAGCGGCCACGCGCGGGGTTTCCAGCGGCGCCGGCTGGCCATCTCCGGCCTGCTGCGCGAATACGCGGCCGAGTTCGAACAGTCGCACCCGGCCGAGCTGGCGGGCGGCGTTGCGGCCCAGTGTGGCGACCAGGCCCGGCAGCAGCGACGGGCGCATCACCGCCAGTTCGGCCGACAGCGGGTTGGCCAGCGGCACCAGATCCTCGCGCAACTGCCACTGGCCCAGCAGGCCATCGTCGACGAAGGCGAAATTGACGGTTTCCTGCAGATCGCGTGCGATCAGCTGGCGGCGCACGCTCAGCGCGTCCAGCTGGGTCTCGGACGGCATCGCGACACGCGATGCGCCACCCGGCAGCGTGGTCGGGATCTGCTCATAACCGTGGATCCGGGCCAGCTCCTCGATCAGGTCTTCTTCGATGGCGATGTCGAAGCGGCGGCTCGGCGCGGTGACCTGCCAGCCTTCGCCAGCGTCCACCACCTGCATGCCCAGCGCGCGCAGGATGCGCTCGACTTCGGCGTCTTCGATGGTGATGCCCAGCACGCGGGTGATGCGCGCGCGGCGCAGCAGGATCGTCGCCGGCTGCGGCAGGTCGGCCTCCCGTACCGCTTCGGTAACCGGTGCGGGGGTACCGCCGGCCAGGTCCAGCACCAGGCGGGTGGCGTATTCGATGGCAGTACGCGGCAGCGCCGGGTCAACGCCACGCTCGAAGCGGTGGCCGGCATCGGTGTGCAGGCCCAGCTTGCGGCCGCGGCCCATGATCGCGGCCGGCGCGAAGTGCGCCGCTTCCAGGAACACGGCGGTGGTGGCATCGGTGACGCGCGTGTCGAAGCCGCCCATCAGGCCGGCCAGGCCGACCGCGCGATCAGCGTCGGTGATCACCAGGAAGCTGTCGTCCAGCGCAGCATCGCGGCCATCCAGCAGCTTCAGGCTTTCGCCTGCGCGCGAACGACGCACGCCGATCGTGCCCTGCAGGGTGCCGAGATCGTAGGCGTGCATCGGCTGGCCCAGCTCGAGCATCACGTACTGGGTGATGTCGACCAGCAGCGATACCGGGCGCACGCCGCTGCGGCGCAGGCGCTCGGCCATCCACAACGGGGTCTTCGCCGCGGCGTTGACACCTTCGATGACACGACCCAGATAGCGCGGCGCTTCGGCACCGGCGTCAAGCTGGATCGCCAACTCGCGGCTGCTCTGGGCAGCAATCGGTGCTGCGATGAAATCCAGCACCTCGCTGCGCGTCGCCGCGGCAACGTCATAGGCGATGCCGCGGATGCTGAAGCAGTCGGCGCGGTTGGGGGTCAGCTTGATCTCGATGCTGGCATCCGGCAGGCCGAGGTACTCCACCAGGGTCTGGCCGACCGGGGCGTCATCGGGCAACTCCAGCAGGCCCGAGGCATCGTTGTCCAGGCCCAGCTCCTTGGCCGAGCACAGCATGCCGTTGGATTCGACGCCGCGCAGCTTGGCCGGCTTGATCTTCAACTCACCGATCTGCGCACCGACCATGGCCAGCGGCGCGACCAGGCCCGGTCGTGCATTCGGCGCACCACAGACGATCTGCAGCAGCTCGGCCTGCCCCGCATCAACCCTGCACACCTGCAGGCGGTCGGCTTCGGGATGGCGCTCGGCTTCGACGATACGCGCGACGACCACGTGCTGCAGGCCATCGCCAAGCGCGGTCACCTCTTCCACTTCCAGGCCGATGGCGGTCAGCACCGCGCTGAGCTCATCGCGCGAGGCAGTGGTCGGGACGTGGCTGCGCAGCCAGTTTTCGGAGAATTTCATGGGGTTACCCTGGTGGGCCCGGCGCCTGCGCCTGGGCCTGCGTTGTTGAGTCCGCCGGGCATGGCCCGGCGCTACCTGATGCGTTACGCGAACTGCTTGAGGAAGCGCACGTCGTTCTCGAAGAACGCGCGCAGGTCGTTGACGCCGTAGCGCAGCATCGCGAAACGCTCCACGCCCATGCCGAAGGCAAAGCCGGTGTAGCGTTCCGGATCGATGCCGACGTTGCGCAGCACGTTCGGGTGCACCATGCCGCAGCCGAGCACTTCCAGCCAGCGGGTGCTGCCATCGGGCTGCTGCCAGGCGATGTCCACTTCCGCGCCGGGTTCAACGAACGGGAAGTAGCTGGGGCGGAAGCGCATCTCGAAATCGCGCTCGAAGAACGCACGCACGAACTCGGACAGCGTGCCCTTCAGGTCGGCGAAGGTCGAATGCTCGTCGACCAGCAGGCCTTCGACCTGGTGGAACATCGGCGAGTGGGTCTGGTCGCTGTCGCTGCGGTAGACCTTGCCGGCGGCGATCATGCGCAGCGGCGGCTGGTGCTCGCCCATGTAGCGCACCTGCACACCGGAGGTATGCGTGCGCAGCAGCCGGCCGTCACCGAAGTAGAAGGTGTCATGCATGGCACGCGCCGGATGGTGCGGCGGGAAGTTCAGCGCCTCGAAGTTGTGCCAGTCGTCCTCGATCTCCGGCCCTTCGGACAACTCGTAGCCCAGCCGGCCGAAGATGCCGGTGATGCGCTCGAGGGTACGGGTGATCGGGTGCAGGCCGGCGCGTTCGCCACTGCGGCCCGGCAAGGTGACGTCGATCGCCTCGGCCGCCAGCCGCGCATCAAGCGCAGCATCTTCCAGCACCGCCTTGCGCTCGCCCAGCGCGCTGCTCAGCGCGTCGCGGGCCTGGTTGATGGCCTCACCGGCCGCCTTGCGTTCGTCGGCCGGCAGCGCACCGAGCTGCTTGAGCTGCGAGGTGATGCTGCCGCTCTTGCCAAGCAGGGCCACGCGCAGCTGCTCCAGCGCGTCCGGGCTCTGCGCGGCGGCCACGTCGGCCAGCGCCTGGGAAGTGAGGGATTGGATGTCGCTCATGGGTAGCCGGAACTCCAGTCGGTCTGCCATCGCGATGCGCGAAGGGCCGCGCCGTCGCAACCGCTTGCCGGTCGCCCGCCATCTGCACGGCTGCGCCCGGCACAAAAAAGAATGGGGAAGGACTTGCGCCCTTCCCCATGCATTGCCTCTACCTGACACCGTTCTCCGTGAACGGCAACGGCATCGGGAAGGACTTATGCCGCCAGTGCGCCCTTGGCCTTTTCGGCCAGTGCAGCAAAGCCAGCTGCGTCGTGCACGGCGATGTCAGCCAGAACCTTGCGGTCCAGGGTGATGCCAGCCTTCAGCAGGCCGTTCATGAAACGGCTGTAGCTCAGGCCGTTGATGCGGGCAGCCGCGTTGATGCGGGTGATCCACAGCGAACGGAAGTTGCGCTTCTTCTGCTTACGGCCGATGTAGGCGTACTGCTGTGCCTTGATGACCGCCTGCTTGGCGACGCGGAAGACCTTGCGACGGGCATTGTAGTAGCCCTTCGCCAGATCAAGGATTTTCTTGTGGCGGCGACGCGCCTGTACGCCACGCTTTACTCGTGCCATGTATCAGTCCTCAGAGGTAGGGAAGCATGCGGTCCAGACGGCCTGCGTCTTCTGCGCGGACGTGATTCGTCTGACGCAGGTTACGCTTACGCTTGGTCGCTTTCTTCGTGAGGATGTGGCTACGGTTGGCGTGGCCGCACTTGTACTTGCCCGAGGCGGTCTTGCGGAAACGCTTGGCCGCTGCCCGGTTGGTCTTGATCTTGGGCATTGCAATGTCCTTGATGGGATATGACCCTGGTTTCTGACTGATCTGGCGGCGGCCTGGGCCGCTCTTTCCGTCCTGCCATGATCGGCGTACGACCCGTCCTGGGTGGGTCGAGCCGGGCATGATACAGGCAAATCAGCCCTGTAACCAGCCCCCACACCGTTTTCACACCGAGTCCGGCCCTGCCGCCCCGCAAAAAGCAAAAGGACGCCAGCGGCGTCCCTTCACCTTCATCCATTCAGCCGCCAGGCGCCCCGCGAGGCAGCCCGTCAGGCGTCAGGTCTTCTTCTTCGGCGCGATCATCATCACCATCTGACGGCCTTCCAGGCGCGGACGGGATTCGATGACGATGTCTTCGCCCAGATCGGCTTCGATCCGGCCAGCCATCTCGCGGCCCAGTTCCTGATGGCTCATTTCACGGCCACGGAAACGGATGTTGACCTTGATCTTGTCGCCTTCTTCAAGGAAACCGCGCATCTTGCGCAGCTTGATCTGGTAGTCGCCCTCGTCCGTGACCGGACGGAACTTCACTTCCTTGATCTCGACCTGCTTGGTCTTCTTCTTGGCCTCGCTGGCCTTCTTCTGGGCTTCGAACTTGAACTTGCCGAAGTCCATGATCTTGCACACCGGCGGATCGGCCTGCGGCTGGATCTCGACCAGGTCCAGGCCTTCATCTTCGGCCATGGACAACGCTTCGTCTCGCGTCAACACGCCGATCATTTCTCCGTCACTGCCGATCACGCGGACGCGCGGCACACGGATTTCCTGATTCTTGCGGTTCTGTTTGTTGTCAGGGGTACTGATATTGCGATCTCCCAAGGGTGTCGAACCCGGCCCGGGCGCCAATGCGCACGGGCCGGACCTTTGTTTACGCGCCCTCGGCCTGGAGCCGCTCGGTGAAAGCCTGGAGGCTCATGCTGCCGAGATCTTCGCCAGAACGCGTACGCACCGCCACAGCGCCGTTTTCCTTCTCGCGGTCACCAATGACCAGCAGGTACGGCACGCGCTGCAGCGTGTGCTCGCGAATCTTATAGCCGATCTTCTCGTTACGCAAATCGGCGCTGACGCGGAAGCCTTGATCCGCAAGGCTTTTGGTCACCGCAGAGACGTATTCAGCCTGCGCATCGGTGATATTGGCCACCACCACCTGGGTCGGCGCCAGCCAGGCCGGGAACTGGCCGGCATGGTGCTCGATCAGGATGCCCAGGAAACGCTCCATCGAGCCGACGATGGCCCGGTGCAGCATCACCGGATGCTTCTTCTGGCTGTTCTCGTCCACGTATTCAGCGCCCAGACGGCCGGGCATCATGAAATCGACCTGCATGGTGCCCAGCTGCCAGGTGCGGCCGATGGCGTCCTTCAGGTGGTACTCGATCTTCGGGCCGTAGAAGGCGCCCTCGCCCGGCAGTTCCTGCCATTCCACGCCACAGGCGGTCAGCGCCGAACGCAGCGCGCCCTCGGCCTTGTCCCAGGTGGCATCGTCACCCAGGCGCGATTCCGGGCGTAGGGCGATCTTGATCTGGATCTCGTCGAAGCCGAAGTGCTGGTATACCGCCAGTGCCTGCTGGTGGAACGCGGTCACTTCCGATTCGATCTGCGCCTCGGTGCAGAACACGTGGCCGTCGTCCTGGGTGAAGCCACGCACGCGCAGGATGCCGTGTAGCGCCCCGGAGGGCTCGTTGCGGTGGCAGGAACCGAATTCACCGTAGCGGATCGGCAGGTCGCGATAGCTGTGCAGGCCCTGGTTGAACACCTGGATGTGGCCCGGGCAGTTCATCGGCTTGACCGCGTAGGTGCGCTTCTCCGATTCGGTGAAGAACATGTTGTCCTGGTAGTTGTCCCAGTGGCCGGACTGCTTCCACAGGCTCACGTCCAGGATCTGCGGGCAGCGCACTTCGCCATAGCCGCTGTTGCGGTAGACCTTGCGCATGTACTGCTCGACCACCTGCCACAGCGCCCAGCCCTTGGGATGCCAGAACACCAGGCCCGGTGCTTCTTCCTGCAGGTGGAACAGGTCCTGCTGCTTGCCGATGCGACGGTGGTCGCGCATCTCGGCTTCCTCGATGCGCTTGATGTAAGCCTCGAGCTGCTTCTTGTCGGCCCATGCGGTGCCATAGATGCGCTGCAGCTGCTCGTTCTTTGCATCGCCACGCCAATAGGCGCCGGAAATGCGGGTCAGCTTGAAGGCCTTCAGGAAGCGCGTGTTCGGCACGTGCGGACCACGGCACATGTCCACGTATTCCTGGTGGTAGTACATGCCCATCGCCTGGATGTCGTCGGACATGTCTTCGATCAGGCGCAGCTTGTAGTCCTCGCCACGGGCCTTGAAGATCTCGATGACTTCCGCACGCGGCGTCATCTTCTTGATGACGTCGTAGTCCTGCGCGATCAGTTCGCCCATGCGCTTTTCAATCGCGGCCATGTCGTCCGGGGTGAACGGGCGCTCGGAGTAGATGTCGTAGTAAAAGCCCTCGGCGATCACCGGGCCGATGACCATCTTCACGTCCGGATAGAGCTGCTTGACCGCGTGGCCGACCAGGTGGGCGCTGGAGTGGCGGATGATGTCCACGCCCTCCTCGTCCTTGGCGGTGATGATGCGCAGGGACGCATCGTGGTCGATGACGTCACTGGCATCGACCAGCACGCCATCCACCGAACCGGCGATGGTGGCCTTGGCCAGGCCGGCGCCGATCGACTGGGCGACGTCCATGACGCTGACGGGATTTTCGAATTCGCGGCGGCTGCCGTCGGGAAGGGTAATCGTGATCATTGCAATGGCTTCATGCGGGGCCCGTCGTGGCGGGCTGGAAAGCGCTCCCGGGCTGTCGTCCGGGCAATAAAAAAGCGCCGCGAGGGCGCCTGGAATGCAGGGCCTTCGGGGCAGGTCAACAGTGGGCGGTGGTAGTGCTCATGTCGCACGCTCGGCCGGCGCAGTGCGCGGGCCACCTTGGTTCCAGGATGTGGTTGCCCGTGATCTTAAACCAGCGGCGGACAAAGCCCAAGCGGTGCCTGAATGGCGCTGGCTGGCGGCGTGAAAACGCAATGATTACCATGTCCGCGCAGCCCGCCCCGTGCCGGCCTGCCCGCTTCCCCCAGGATCCTGCAATGCGCCACCCGCCCCGACCGGCGCCTGCCGGTCCCGCCCGTGCCCCGCGTTCACCGGCCATATGCCGGGCCCGGAGCCCCCGATGATCACCGTTGGCCTGTCGACCCTGGGCTTCTGCAGCCTCGGCATGCTGTCGGCGATGTTCTCCGCGCTGGCCTTCTATGCCGCCTCCCCGCACTGCCGCTGGCCACGCCTGCGCCGTGCCGGGCGCCTGGGCCGGCAGATCGGCCTGGTCGCTGCAGTCGCTGCGCTGTGGCTGTGGATGGCCGAACTGGGCTTTGCCGCCGGCCTGGTGGCGATGCTGTGCACCTGGATGCTGGCCGCCATGCTGCTGCCGGCACTGGCCGCGTGGCACCGCCCCGATGTGGAGCCGCGCTGATGTGGTCGCGCGCACTGGCCGGCATCTTCGCCGGCTTCTTCCTTGCCGCTGCGGCGACCGGCCTGGTCGCATGGCTGCCGCCGGGCCCCTGGCAGAAGGCCTTGGTGCCGAGCCTGATCGCGTTCGTCCCGTTGTGGATGCTGGCCGCGCTGTGGGCCTTCAGTTTCCGCAGCCCGTTGCGCGCCTGGCTGACCCTGGCCGGTTGCGCGGCCCTGGGCTTTGCCGTACTCGGGCTGCTGCGCCTGGCCGGCGCAGTGCAGTGAGATCGACCGCATGAAATTCAGTTCACAGACCCTGCGCACGTTCACCACCCTGCACACCTGGGTCGGCCTGGTCGCCGGCTTCGGGCTGTTCGTGGCGTTCTATGCCGGCGCACTGACCCTGTTCCACCATGACCTCCCGCTGTGGCAGACGCCTGGCGCGGCAACCGCCTTGCCGGCCGGCCTGGATGACGCCCAGTACCTGCTCGACGATGTGCTGGCCACGCATGCGGAAGCGCGACGCCACGTCGGCATGACCTTCCCGGGCGCCGATCATCCGCAGCCACTGGCCTACTGGCAGGCCGAAGACGGCAGCTGGCGCTATGCATGGCCGGGACAGACCGGCGGCAGCCCGACGCCACCGCAGACGGGCTTGGCCGAACTGGTCAACGAACTGCATTACAGCCTGGGCCTGCCGGTGGCCGGCGTCTACGTGATGGGCATCGTCAGCCTGCTGTACGGCATGGCCCTGCTCAGCGGGCTGGTGATCCACCTGCCCAAGCTGCTGGGCGATCTGTTCGCGCTGCGCCCGGGCCGCAATCTCAAGCAGCAGTGGCAGGACGCGCACAACGTGATCGGCGTGCTCAGCCTGCCGTTCCACCTGATGTTCGCGGTGACCGGCGCCCTGCTCTGCCTGGTGTTCATGCAGATGGCGGTACTCGATCCCCTGATCTACGACGGCAAGGCGCTGCAGGCGGTACCGACGGCGATGGATACCGCGCCGCTGCGCGAAGCCAGTGGCATCCCTGCCGCACCGGGCAGCCTGCGCGAACTGCACGCGCGGGCGCTGGAAGTGGCCCGCGCGCAGGGCGTGGCCAACTTCGAACCGGCCTACCTGAAGCTGGCCAATGGCGGTGATGCCAACGCGACCATCGAGATCACCGGCGAGGCCAGCGGCACCCTCGGCCCGCTCGGCGCTGTTGCGCTGGATGTCGAGAGCGGCCGCGTGCTGGCCAGCCAGCTGCCCGGCCAGCGCGATGCCAACCACGCCACGCTCAGTGCCGCCTATGCCCTGCATTTCGGCGAATTCGGCAACGGCGTGGTGGTCTGGCTGTACTTCCTGCTGGGCCTCGGCGGCGCCTTCCTGTTCTATTCGGGCAACCTGCTGTGGATCGAATCGCGCCGCAAGCGCCGTCAGCCGCAGCAGTCGCGCGCGGCCGTCAACATGGCGCGGGCCACGGTGGGCGTCTGCATCGGCCTGTGCGTGGCGATCTCGGTGGCCTTCGTGGCCGCGCTGGTGCTGGAGCGGGTAGCGCCTGCCCAGGTCGACCACGGCATCCGCTGGGCCTGCTTCGTAACCTGGGCGGCGTGTGCGCTGTGGGCAGCCCTGCGCCGCCCGGCACAGGCGGCGCGCGAACTGCTGTGGGCTGCGGCGATCAGCACCGCGCTGGTGCCGCTGGCGCACGGCGCCCTCAACGGTGACTGGCCGTGGCTGGCCGCCGCACGCGGCCACTGGCCGTTGTTCTGGATCGATGCGATGGCACTGGCGATGGCCTTTGGCTTTGCCCGCTTGGCGTATGCGAGCCAGCGGCGGGCCCGCAACGGTGACCCCAACAGCGTGTGGGCGAACTGACCGGGCCCGCTCGCAGCACGCGGGTTTACATGGCTTCCACGTAGCGGGCCACTTCGATCAGATTCCCATCCGGATCACGGAAGTACACCGACTCGATCGGCCCAAGCGCTCCGGTACGCGGCACCGGTCCTTCTTCAATCGTCACCTGCTGGGACTGCAGGTGGGCCAGCACCGCCTGTACGCCCAGCGGGGTGATCAGGCACAGATCGGCGCTGCCACGGGTCGGCAGCAGCGCGTGGGGCTGCAACGGCGCGCTGGCCGGGTGCAGGTTGATCTTCTGCTGGCCGAACTGCAGGGCGACGCGGCCGGCGCCGAAGCGCACGACCTGCATGCCCAGCACGCGCTGGTAGAAGTCGCAGCTGCGCTCGATGTCGGCAACGGTAAGCACCAGATGGTCCAGGCGGTCGATGATGATCATGCACGCAGCTTAGCGCTGCGTGCATGGCGCCGATGTGCGGTTTCAGGCCACAGCGTTTGCCCGTCACCGCCGTACCAGCCCCGGTCCGGAGATGTCGAACCGGTCAGTCGCCGACGCGGGCCTTCTGCCACGGAGCGAGCATGGCGTTGAGCAGGCTGGCCTGCTCGTCGTCACCGGTCAGCTCCCACATGAAGACACCGGCCAGGCCCTGCTCGCGCGCGAACTGCGCACGCAGGCCGATGGAGCGCGGATCCTCGTAACTGATGAAGATCTTCTGCGCCGGGTTGTACAGCCACGGACTCTGTGCCTGCGGCTGCCAATGCTCCGTCCAACCCGGCTGGTCGAGATAGCGCGCCTTGATCACCCGCCAGTCACCGGCGTCGGCCGGCGCGCTGTAGGCCTGGTACAGGCCGTCCGCCGACTCGCCGGTGACCTTGAAGCCGCGCCCGTAGAACGGCACGCCCAGCACCAGCTTGGCCGCTGGCACGCCATGCTCGCGGTAGTACTGCACGGCACCGGCCACGTTGTTCCAGCGCCGCAGTTCCGGCGCCAGCGGGTCTGCAGGCACTTCATGCAGCGGTGCATTGAAAGTCGACACCGCCGAGAAGCCAGTGCCCATGTCGTAGCTCATCAGGTTGATGAAATCGAACACCTTGGCCAACGCCGGCAGATCGTAGCTGGCGGCGGGGTCGTACGGCCCATCGGTCTGCAGACGGCCAGCGGCCAGCGCGGCGGTCAGCAGCATCGGCTGCCCCGCCTTCCTGCCGCGGGCATCCAGCGCCAGGCGGAATGCCTGCGCAAGCCTGGTCAGGTTGGCACGGTCCTGCGGCCGGTGCGCCAGTTCCTTCGGGCCACCGCTGACGGGGAACTCCCAGTCGATGTCCACGCCATCGAAGCTGCCGGCATGGCGCTCGAAGAACAACGCCATGCACGAATCGACCAGGCGCCTGCGGCTGGTCTCGGTCAGCGCCGCATCGGAGAATCCGCCCGCGCCCCAGCCCCCGATCGAAATCAACGTGCGCAGATGCGGATGCCTGCGCTTGAGCTCGGCCAACGCGGCGAAGTTGGCTGGCGCCTCGGCACCGATCACACAGCGTCCGTCCTCGATGGTGGAAAACGCATAGAACAGATGGGTGAGTCGTTCGGCCGGGATGCTCGATACCGGATAGCGCTCGGCCGAACCGCCGGGGTAATACGCGCCGAAAATCGGCGGTTGCGCCGGTTGCGCCTGCGCGGCAATGGGCAGGGCGCCGGCGATCAGCACTGCAAGTACGGCCAAGGTCTGGCGGAACATGGAAACTCCCGGGTCGAAGGCGCCGCCACGTTAGCAAACAGATCGGCCCGTGGTGCGGATGTCCGTGCATGTCGTCCGCTGGACAGTGGCGTGCCGCTGGAAGCTGACACGGTCGTGCCTGCACAACGTCGAAAGCACTTCGCTGCAGGACAACACACGACCTGCCTGAGCTAAGGTGGCGCTGGATCTTCACTGGCACACGGACATGACCGCAGACCACGACGCAGACGGCGAACTGCTGGACGACGAAACCCTCGAAAAGCTGCAGGCGCTGGAGGCCCGCGCCTATGCGGCCTTTGATGCCGGCGACCTGGCTGACGCAGCAATCCTGTTCGGCCAGCTCGTCGAATGGACACCCGACATCCCCCACCTGCACTACATGCGCGGGCTGGCACACAAGTACCTGCGCGAGTGGGCGTTGTCGCTGCAGGACAATCTCCGCTCCGAGCAGCTGCGCGATGAAGTCGATGAGGCGACCGCGTGGAATGCGGGAATTGCCGCCACCGGCGCCGGCGACTGGGCCGAGGCACGCCGGCAATGGACCCGCTGCGGCATCACCCTCCCCGAGGGCGAAGGCCCGATCAACGGCAATTTCGGCGTTGCCTGTGTTCGCCTGAATCCGTGGTCCAGCGGCGAGACCGTGTACATGCGCCGGCTCGATCCGGTGCGCGCGCGGCTGGAAAACGTGCCGCTTGCGGAGAGCGGGTTCCGCTTCGGCGACATCGTGCTGCACGACGGTGCCTCCACCGGGCGCCGGACCTACGGCGAGCGCGAAGTACCGGTGTTCAATGCCATGCAGCGCCTGCAGCAGTCGGACATGGCGACCTACGCCGTGTTCGTGCAATGCGGTTCGCCGGACGACATCGCCGCGCTGCGCGCAATGACGTTGCCCGGCATCGGCCTGGTCGAAGACTGGACCCATTCGGTACGTCACCTGTGCCTGCGTTGCAGCTATGGCGCACCGCACCAGCACGATGACGACAGCCACGAGGATGACGGCGGCTGGGTGCGCGAGCGCAATCTCGGTATTGCCGCGCAGGGCCGCGCTGCGGTCGAAAAACTGATGTCGGCCTGGGCCGCGGCAGGCACCGGGCGCACGCTCGATGCGATCGAACACCGTGAGCACCCGCAGCAGGGTCCGCAGCCGGGCCAGGTGTGGTGGCTGGGTCACGAAGAAGCGGACGAATGACGGCAGGGCGCTGCAGGCCTTGCGGCACAAGGCTTTCAGAATTCTTCAGGCGTCCTTCCTGCACTTCAGCCAGCCCTCTGGCCGAATCGGCACTCCTTTCGATGGAGTCCGATCATGCGTTCGCCCCTGCCTGTGTCCACCCTGCTGCTGTGCCTGTATGCCCTCCCCTGCATCGCAGGGCCTGCCCACCCTGATCCCGGCCGCATGCGCGCGCTGGAGCAGGCCATCGCCAGCGATGAGCTGAAACAGATCCGCAGCGTGCTGCTGCAGGTTGATGGACAGGTCGTGTACGAGGGCTATTTCAACGGTGCCGATGCGCAGACCCTGCACGACGTGCGCTCGGCCAGCAAAAGCGTGACCGCCCTGCTGGTCGGCGCAGCGATCGGCGACGGCCGGCTGCCGGGCGTTCGCGCGAAGGTGTACGACTACTTCCCGGCCTTCGTCGCCCACCACGACGTGGACCCCCGCCTGCGTGGCACCACGGTGGAGGACCTGCTGGCGATGAGCACGCTGTGGGAGTGCGACGACGAGAACCCGTTCTCGGCCGGCCACGAGGAGCGCATGTACGTCGGCGAGCGCTGGCTCGATTTCGCCCTGGCGCTGCCGGTGAAGGGCTTCGCGCCCTGGATGGCGCGCCCGGAGGACAGTCCTCACGGGCGCGCGTTTGCCTACTGCACCGCCAACTCGTTCGTGCTCGGCGCGGTACTGGAACGTGCGACCGGACAACCGCTGGCCGATTACGCAGCCCATGCACTGGAACGACCACTGGGCATCACCCACAGCCAGTGGAACCGTTCCCCCGAGGGCATCGGCATGGGCGGAGGCGGCACACGCTACCGCAGCCGGGACCTGGCCCGCCTCGGCCAGCTCGTGCTTGATGGCGGTCGTTGGCAGGGGCGCCAGCTGGTTCCACGCGACTACGTCGCCGCGATGCTGTCACCGCAGGCAACGGCCGGCGACGGCAGCGATTACGGCTATCAATGGTGGGGCCTGAAACTGACTGTCGGTGGCCAGCCACAGACCGTATGGGCAATGTCCGGCAACGGCGGCAACTACGTGTTCCTGCTGCCGCAACAGCGCGCTGTGGCGGTGGTGACCAGCCAGGCCTACAACCGCAGCATCGCTCACCCGCAGTCGCGCCGCATTCTCACCGAATTCCTGCTGCCGGCGCTGCGCTGAGGTCGGCCAGCCCGGCGGGACGCCAGTCGGTCGCCAGCACCTGCGCACGCTGGCGGCCGATATCGGCATCGATGCGCGCCAGCAGCGGCGCCCAGCCGCGCGCTTCGTGCAGGGACGCAAACAGCGGCGTGGAGCGCAACCACGCCGCATCGCGGAAGCCATCATCGACCGCCTGTTGCAGCGCGGTGACGGCAGCCTCCGGGTCGCCTTGCGCCTGCAGCAGCAGGGCCCGCTCAAGCGCGGCATCGGACCAACCGTCGCCGCGCTGCGCCTGTAACATTGCAAGACGCGAAGCGACCCACTCCGGCGATGCCGCGGGCTGCGCGTACAGGGCCGCCAGCGATTGACCGAGCGATTGCTGTGGACGCAGCTGCCGCCCGCGCTCGAAGGCATCGGCAGCACCGGCGTGATCGCCCGCCAGCAGCGCCAGTTCGCCCTGCAGCCGCAGCAACTGCGGATGTGGCGTGCCGCGTGCCAGCGCCTCGGTCAACGCCTGCCCCGCCCGGCCCGGGTCACCTGCCGCGAACAGACTGCGCGGCCAGGCGATGTTGGCGAAGACGTTGTCCGGATACAGCTGGAAATTACGCGCGTGGCGCTGCGCGGCCGCGTGAGTGAAACCGAGCAGCTCCAGTTCGCGCGCCACCTGCACATCACGGAAGCGCAGGCGCTCGGGCGTCGTCAATGCAAGATTTGCACGCAGGGCCAGGGCAAGGTGGCCGCGCTCCTGGTGCAGGTAGGCGAGCGAGGCACGGGTGCGCTCGTCGCCCGGATCCAGCGCGATCGCCCGCTCGTATTCGGAAATGGCCTGCGGCATCTGCCCGAGGCAGTCGTAGGCATAACCTCGAAGCGCGTACACAGCACCCTCCTGCGGCGCGAGTTCACGTTCGATGGTGGCCAGCGCCAGCCCTTCCCGGACCTGCTCGGGCGATCCATTGAACAGACAGCCCTGCGCGGACAACGCTCGTGACAGGCCGCGGCGCGCCGGACTGGAATCAGGGTCCACCTGCAATGCCTGCCGGTACAGGGCGATGGCGCGCTCGTTGTTGCTGGCCTGGCCGATGCTGGCGTAATAGTCGGCGCGCTGCAGCAACGGCAGCGGGCCACCGGCCGCCGGCGCGCGCGGCCAGAACGAGGCGGCAGCGACGAGAACGACGACACCGGCGCCGGCAAGCCATGGCCATTTCTTCCGGTGCGCGGTAACGGGCACCGCCGCTGCCGGCGGTGCGATGGTCGGCAATGCACACAACTGATAGCCGCGCCCGCGTACCGAACGGATGTAGCGCGGGCGTCGGCTGTCATCACCCAGCGCCTGCCGCAACAGCTTGACCCGCTGGCTGATCGCATCCTCCCCAACCACTGCAGGTGCCCACACCTGTGCAGCCAGCGTGTCGAAGTCGACAACGTCGTTGCCGTGTGCCAGCAGCACGTCGAACAGGCGCCAGCTCAGCCCTTGGATCGGCAGCACGTCGCCGTCGCGGCTGACCCGCTGCGCGGGGCGGTCGATCTGCAGGTCAAGCAGGCGCAGGGTGTCCATGGGTGAAGCATAGCGCCGCGGTACGACGCCGGCAGGGCCGGACGACAGGCAAAGAAAAAGCGGGCCGAAGCCCGCTTTTTCATTCTGGCGTGTCAACCAAGGTTGACACCTACCGTCATCGACCTGCGGTCGATTACTCGGCGGAGGCGCCTTCGCCTTCCTCGACGGCCTTCATCGACAGGCGGATACGGCCCTGCTTGTCGACTTCCAGCACCTTGACCTTGACCACATCGCCTTCCTTCAGCACGTCGCCGACCTTCTCGACGCGGTCGCTGGAGATCTGCGACACGTGGACCAGGCCGTCCTTGCCCGGCAGGATGGTGACGAACGCACCGAAGTCCATGATCTTGGCGACCTTGCCTTCGTAGATGCGGCCCGGCTCGACGTCCGAGGTGATCTGCTCGATGCGGGCCTTGGCGGCCTGGGCAGCGATGGCATTGACCGAAGCGATGACGATGGTGCCGTCATCCTGGATGTCGATCTGGGTGCCGGTTTCCTTGGTGATGGCCTGGATGGTCGAACCACCCTTGCCGATCACTTCGCGGATCTTGTCCGGGTGGATCTTGATGGTCAGCAGGCGCGGCGCGTAGTCCGACAGCTCCTCACGCGGGGCGGTCAGGCCGTGGGCCATTTCGCCCAGGATGTGCAGGCGGCCAGCCTTGGCCTGCTGCAGAGCCTGCTTCATGATCTCTTCGGTGATGCCTTCGATCTTGATGTCCATCTGCAGGGCGGAGATGCCCTCAGCGGTACCGGCAACCTTGAAGTCCATGTCGCCCAGGTGATCTTCGTCACCCAGGATGTCGGACAGGACGACGAAGCGATCGCCTTCCTTGACCAGGCCCATGGCGATACCCGCCACCGGAGCCTTCACCGGCACGCCGGCGTCCATCAGGGCCAGCGACGAGCCGCAGACCGACGCCATCGACGAGGAACCGTTCGACTCGGTGATTTCCGAGACGACGCGGATGGTGTACGGGAAGGATTCCAGCGACGGCATCACTGCCAGCACGCCGCGCTTGGCCAGACGGCCGTGGCCGATCTCGCGACGCTTCGGGCCCATCATGCGGCCGCACTCACCCACCGAGTAGGGGGGGAAGTTGTAATGGAACAGGAAGTTTTCCTTGTACTCACCGGAGACGGCATCGATGACCTGGCCGTCACGGGCGGTGCCCAGGGTGATGGTCACGATGGCCTGGGTCTCACCACGGGTGAACAGCGAGGAACCGTGGGTACGCGGCAGCACGCTGGTCTTCACGGCGATCGGGCGGACGGTGTCCAGCGCACGGCCGTCGATGCGGACCTTGGTGTCCAGCACCGAGTTGCGCATGGTGCTGTATTCCAGCTCGCCGAATTCCTTCGACAGCTCGGCCGGGTTCCAGCCCTCGGCGGCCACGCGGCCAGCCAGGGTCTCGAGCACGTCCTTCTTGATCGCGGAGATGGCATCGCGACGCTGCAGCTTGTCGCGCACCTGGAAGGCTTCACCCAGACGCGGGCCGATGGCTTCCTTCAGGGCGCTGATCAGCGCTTCGTTCTTGGCCGGGGCTTCCCAGGTCGACGGCTTGGTGCCGGCTTCGACGGTCAGCTCGTTGATGGCGTTGATGACCTTCTGCATCTCGCGGTGACCGAAGGTCACGGCGCCCAGCATCACTTCTTCGGACAGCAGCGCGGCTTCCGATTCCACCATCAGCACGGCGTTGGAGGTACCGGCGACGACCAGCTCCAGCTGCGAATCCTTCAGCTCGGTCACGGTCGGGTTGAGGATGTACTGGCCATCCTTGTAACCGACCTTGGCTGCGCCGATCGGGCCCATGAACGGGGTGCCGGCCAGCGACAGGGCGGCCGAAGCGCCGATCAGGGCCGGAATGTCACCGTCGATGTCCGGGTTCAGCGACATCACCGTGGCGATGATCTGGACTTCGTTCTTGTAGTCTTCCGGGAACAGCGGACGGATCGGACGGTCGATCAGACGCGAGATCAGGGTTTCCTTCTCGGTCGCGCGGCCTTCGCGCTTGAAGAAGCCACCCGGGATACGGCCACCGGCGTAGAACTTCTCCTGATAATCGACGGTCAGCGGGAAGAAGTCCTGGCCCTCACGCGCGCTCTTGGCGGCAACGGCGGAGACCAGCAGCACGGTGTCGTCGAACTTGACGATGACGGCGCCACCGGCCTGACGGGCGATTTCGCCAGTCTCAAGCGTGACGGTGTGCTTGCCGTACTGGAAGGTTTTGGTGATTTTTGCCACGGATGGTGTCCTTGGGATGCTGTCTGCGAATGGACCGCGGGCGACCCTTGCCGCCAACGGATGACCGGTCGTTCCGGTCTGAAAAAGGTATTGCGGTGCTACAAAACAAAACCGCGGCGCATCGCTGCGCCGCGGGGGATTCGTTGCTTAGCGACGCAGGCCAAGCTTCTCGATCAGGGCCTTGTAACGCTCGACGTCCTTCTTCTTCAGGTAGTCGAGCAGGCTGCGGCGGCGGTTGACCATCTGCAGCAGGCCGCGGCGGCTGTGGTGATCCTTCTTGTGGGTCTTGAAGTGGCCGGTCAGCAGTTCGATGCGGGCGGTCAGCAGTGCAACCTGGACTTCCGGAGAGCCGGTGTCAGCCGAGCTGCGCTTGTTGTCTTCAATGACCTTCTGGGTGTCGATCGACATGTCTTTTTTCTCTGTGATGCGTGGCCGGCAGGAACGCGCTTTCGCGCACCGCCTGGCTCGCCGTGAACCAACAAATGGATGAAACCCGCCTGCGGCAGGCTGCCGTAAAACGGCCGCGGAATTGTAACGGCCAGGGGCTTCTGGAACAAGGTCCGGGGCTGAACCGGGCCTCCCCGTTCAGAGGTTGAAGCGGCGCTGCGGGGCCAGCAGACCGCTGTCGTCGACCTGGCCCAGGCCCTGCACCACCGATCCAGGGCCGAACACCGCCACCAGGCCGCGCGGCCAGGAGAGGTCGCGCTGGCGCTGGCCCACGCAGAAGCGCTGGGCCTGCCCGGCGTCCAGGTCGACCCGGGGGTATTCGGACAGGCCCGCCGCCAGCGGCAGCAGCAGCGCGTCCATGGCGGCTTCGTCCTGCGCCTCCACCAGGGCCCTCAGCTGCTCCAGGGTGACCATCGCCGGTTCGTGGAACGGTTCCACCCACAGGCGCCGCAGGGCGCTGATGTGCGCGCCACAGCCCAGCGTTTCACCCAGGTCACGGGCCAGACTGCGGATATAGGTGCCCGAGCCGCAGGTGACCCGCAGCCGCAGCCGTTCGGGCTGCTGCTCCAGAATCTCGATGGCGTGAACCACCACCTGGCGCTGGGGCGCCTCGATGGCGTCTCCGCGGCGGGCCTTCACATACAGCGGCTCCCCACCCTGCTTGAGCGCGGAATAGATCGGCGCACGCTGCAGGATCTCGCCAAGCAGCGGCGCGATCGCCGCCCGCAGGGCCTCGGGGCTGATCACGGGCACCGGCCGCTCAAGCAGCACCTGGCCCTCGGCGTCGTCGGTATCGGTGGTCTGGCCCAGCACGATCTCGGCGTCGTAGGCCTTGGCCGAGCCCAGCAGCAGGCCGGCGATCTTGGTCGCCTCGCCGAAGCACAGCGGCAACAGGCCGGTAGCCAGCGGGTCGAGGCTGCCGGTGTGGCCGCCCTTCTCCGCACGGAACAGGCGACGGGCGACCTGCAGGGCTGCGTTGGAGCTCATGCCGGTCGGCTTGTCGAGCAGCAGGATGCCATCCAGGCGGCGGAACTGAATTCGGGTCATGACAGGTACGGGTAGCGCCGGGCGATGCCCGGCGAGCGCGCAGCGCGGTCTGCATCAGACATCGCGCAGCCGGAATGCGACAACGCCGGGCATGCCCGGCGTCGCGCGGTTATTCTTCGTCGCCTTCGCGACGCTTTTCGGCGGCGACGGTATCTGGCAGGTCGCGCAGCAGGTTGTCGATGCGCTCGCCACGATCGACCGAGTCGTCGTAGTGGAAATGCAGCTCCGGCACATGCCGCAGCTTCATCGCGCGGGCCAGCTCCATGCGCAGGCCCCACGCCAGTTCCTTCAGGCCCTTCACTGCCTCAACCGAACGTTCCGGCATCAGCGCGGTGACGAACACCTTGGCATGGGCCATGTCGCGGGTGATTTCCACGTCGGACACGCTCACCGAGGGCAACCCGTGTTCGCGCACGGCGTTGTGCACCAGGGTGCCGAGTTCACGGCGCAGCTGGGCGGAGACACGGTCGGTTCGATGGAAAGTCTTGGGCACGAGGGACTCTTGATTGAGGTGTCGCCCGACCAACGGTCGGGCGCTACATGTACATGGTAGGGCCCGACCGTTGGTCGGGCCACCGCACAGCATTACAGGGTGCGCGGCACTTCGATACGCTCGAAGCACTCGATCTGGTCACCCGGCTTGACGTCGTTGTAGGCCTTCACCGCGATACCGCATTCGGTACCGTTGCGGACTTCCTCGACGTTCTCCTTGAAGCGGCGCAGCGATTCCAGCTCGCCTTCGAAGATCACCACGCTGTCGCGCAGGACGCGGATCGGCTTGTTGCGCTTGACCACGCCCTCGATGACCATGCTGCCGGCGACGGCACCCAGCTTGGAGCTGCGGAAGACGTCGCGGACCTCGGCGATACCGATGATCTCTTCGCGGATCTCCACGCCCAGCAGACCGGAGGCCACCTGCTTCACCTGGTCGATCACGTCATAGATGATCGAGAAGTAACGCAGGTCCACGCCGTTGGATTCGATGATGCGACGGGCCGAAGCATCCGCACGCACGTTGAAGCCGATGACGGTGGCCTTCGAAGCGGCAGCCGAATTGGCGTCCGACTCGGTGATGCCGCCCACGCCGGAGTGGATCACGTTGATGCGGATGTCGTCGTTGGACAGCGCCACCAGGGCCTGGCTCAACGCCTGCACCGAACCCTGTACGTCGGCCTTGATGACCAGATTGAGGACCTGCTGGCCCTCGCCCTTGCCCAGGGTCGCCATGATGTCTTCCATGCGGCTGCCAGCGGTGGCGACCAGGCGCGATTCGCGGCGCTTGGTCTCACGCTGCTGGGCAACGTCCTTGGCCAGGCGTTCGTCGTCGACGACAACGAAGTCGTCGCCGGCTTCCGGCACGCCGGACAGGCCCAGGACCTGCACCGGGATGGACGGGCCGGCGAACTCCGGCTGCTTGCCGGTTTCGTCGAACAGCGCACGCACGCGGCCGTACTGGATGCCGCACACCAGGTAATCGCCCTTCTTCAGGCGGCCCTGCTGCACCAGCACCGTCGCGATCGGGCCACGGCCCTTGTCCAGCGACGATTCGATGACCACGCCGTTGGCACGGCCGTCGTCGACCGCCTTCAGTTCCAGCAGTTCAGCCTGGACCGAAACAGCTTCCAGCAGATCGTCGATGCCCAGGCCGGTCTTGGCCGAGATCTCCACCATCTGGGTGTCGCCACCGAAGTCTTCGGCCACGACCTGCTCGGAGAGCAGTTCGTTCTTGACCCGCATCGGGTCGGCGCCGGACTTGTCGATCTTGTTGATCGCCACGATCAGCGGCACACCCGCCGAACGGGCGTGCTGGATCGCTTCCTTGGTCTGCGGCATGACGCCGTCATCGGCAGCCACAACCAGCACCACGATGTCGGTCAGCTTGGCACCGCGGGCACGCATCGAGGTGAACGCGGCGTGGCCCGGGGTGTCCAGGAAGCTGATGACGCCCTTCGGCGTTTCAACGTGGTACGCACCAATGTGCTGGGTGATGCCGCCGGCTTCGCCGGTGGCGACCTTGGTGCGACGGATGTAATCCAGCAGCGAGGTCTTGCCGTGATCGACGTGACCCATGATGGTGACCACCGGCGGACGCTGCACGGCCTCGCCCTGGTTCTCACCGGCCGATGCCAGCAGCGCGTCTTCGGCGTCGTTGTCGCTGGCACGGATCGCCTTGTGACCCAGTTCTTCGGTGACCAGGGCCGCGGTGTCGTGGTCGATGGACTGGGTGATGGTGGCCATCACGCCCATCTTGAACAGCGCCTTCACCACCTCGCCGCCCTTCAGCGCGAGCTTCTGCGCCAGGTCGGCCACGGTGATGGTGTCGCCGATCGCCACTTCACGCACGACCGGTGCGGTCGGCCGCTCGAAGGCATGCGGGCCGGCGTTGCCACCGCCGCGCGACATGTCGCGACGGCCGGACGTCGGGCGGCTGCCCGGGCGACCACGGTTGTTGCTGTTGTTGCTGTTGCCACGGCGCGCGCGATCGGCGGCCGACAGATGCATCTGGCCGGCGAAGCGATCACCCGGGCCACGCTCGTTGCGCGGCGCGCTGCGGTTGTTGCGGTCGTCGCTGCGCGGCGGTGCACTGCGCGGAGCAGCCGGGGCCGCAGCAGGAGTGCGCGGCGGGCGCGGCGCGGTTTCGTCGATCGGTGCGCGCACCTTGGGCTGGCTGGCAGCCAGCGCCTCGGCAGCCTTGGCGGCAACCGCAGCTTCCTCGGCCGCCTTCTTCTCGGCCTCGGCACGCTCCTTGGCGGCGACTTCTTCCTCGCGTGCACGGACGATCGCCTCGTCACGCAGGCGATCCTTCTCGGCCAGTGCCTGCTGCTCGGCGAGGTTGCGTGCGCGCGATTCTTCCAGCTTGCGCAGAATGTCGGCACGCTCTTCGTCCGGGGTCATCGCGCGACCACCATCGGCCTTGACGTAGGTACGCTTCTGGCGCACTTCCACGTTCACGGTTGTCTTGCTGCGACCGGAATTGACCGTCACTTCCTGTTGCTTGCGACGGTTGAGGGTGATCTTCTTGGCAGACTGATCAGTCTCTTCCGGGGCCTGCTCGGGCTTGCCGTGCGAGCGACGAAGGAAGCCCAGGAGCTTCACTTTCTCGGAGCTGGTCACGACCTGGTCGGGACCGCTGAACTTCATGCCGGCACCAGCCAGCTGTTCCAGCAGTTTTTCGACCGGTGTATTGACCAGTTCAGCAAGCTTGCGGATGGTGGTTTGCTGCGACATTCGGATCCTATGATCTTGTGGGCGCCCCCCCGCATCTGGAGGTGGCGCGGATTCTACGCCCTGATCGGCTCAGGGCCCTGTTCATTGCCGGCTCATTCGCCGCGTTCCAGTCGGGCGATTTCCTCGGCACGCGCGGCCAGGATCAGCGCCGCGGCGCGCTCCTGGTCCAGCCCTTCGATGCCGAAGTCCATGACCTCGTCGGCGGCCAGGTCGGACAAGTCCTCGCTGGTACGCACGCCGTGGCCGGCCAACGCATATGCGGTGGCTTCGTCCATGCCCTTCAGGGACAGCAGGTCCTGCGCCGGCTGGCCGTCCTCCAGGCCTTCCTCGACTGCCAGGGCCTCATTGAGCAGCGCATCGCGGGCACGTGCGCGCAGCTCTTCGACGATGTCTTCGTCGAAACCTTCCACGGCCAGCAGTTCGCCGACCGGTACATATGCGATTTCCTCGACCGTGCCGAAGCCTTCGCTGACCAGGATGCCAGCGATTTCCTCGTCCACTTCCAGCTTGTCCATGAACAGCTGGCGGGCCGAAGCCTGCTCGGCTTCCGACTTGGCGGTCACCTGGTCCTGGGTCATCACGTTGAGCTGCCAGCCGGTCAGGCGGCTGGCCAGGCGCACGTTCTGGCCACCCTTGCCGATCGCCTGGGCCAAGCGGTCTTCGGCAACGGCCAGGTCCATCGAATGCTTGTCTTCATCGACGATGATCGACTGCACCTCGGCCGGCGCCATCGCATTGATGACGAAGTTGGCCGGGTTCTCGTTCCACAGGACGATATCCACGCGCTCGCCATTGAGCTCGTTGGACACGGCCTGCACGCGCGAACCACGCATGCCGATGCAGGCGCCGATCGGATCGGTGCGCTGGTCGTGGGCGAGCACGGCGATCTTGGCGCGGTCGCCCGGATCGCGGGCGCAGGCCTTGATTTCCACTAGGCCCTGGCCGACTTCCGGCACTTCCAGCTTGAACAGCTCGATCATGAATTCCGGTGCGGCGCGGCTGATGAACAGCTGCGGGCCACGCGGCTCCGAACGCACTTCGGCCAGGTAGCCGCGGACGCGGTCGCCGGCACGCAGCACGTCACGCGGAATGCCCTTGTCCTTCGGAATGAAGCCTTCGGCGTTACCGCCCAGGTCGACATAGATGTTGCCGCGCTCGGCGCGCTTGACCACACCGGTGATCAGCTCACCGACGCGATCGGCCCAGGCATCGACCACCTGCTGGCGCTCGGCTTCGCGCACGCGCTGCACGATCACCTGCTTGGCGGCCTGGGCGGCGATGCGACCGAAGTCGGGGTTCTCGATCTGCTCTTCGATGTAATCGCCGACATCCACGCCTTCGGCTTCGTCGATGGCGTCCATCAGGCGGATCTGGCGATCCGGCGATTCCATCACTACGTCGTCGGCCACCACTTCCCAGCGGCGGAAGGTTTCGTAGTTGCCATCCTTGTGGTCGATGACCACGCGGGTCAGCACTTCCTCGTCGGGATAGCGCTTCTTCGCTGCCGAGGCCAGGGCGGCCTCGATGGCATCGAAGATCACTTCACGCGGCACGCCCTTCTCGTTGGCGACCGCGTCCACTACCAGCAACAGTTCCTTGCTCATTGGCTCACTCCGCGCGCGGCTTCTTTGCCGCCGGCTCGTTGGAAGAAGAATTCTTGTTCGGCTTCGGACGCTTCGGCGCCGGACCGGTCGGCTTGCTCGGGGCCAGCCCCAGCGCCACCCAGTCAGGCATGATCCGCGCCTTGTCGATGTTGTCGGCCGACACCACCAGTGCGGCGTTGTCGACAATGAAGGTGATGCTGCCCTGCGCCTCGTCGACCGCTTCGATGCGACCCTGCAGGCGACGACGGTTTTCCTGCGGCAGCTTCAGGGTGACCTTGGCCGATTCGCCGAGGTGACGACCGAACTGCTCCAGGTTGAACAGCGGGCGATCCACGCCCGGCGAAGACACTTCCAGCGTGTAATTGCCGCTGATCGGGTCTTCGACGTCCATCTGTGCGGACACTTCGCGGCTTACCCGCTCACAGTCGTCCACATTGATGATGCGCTCCGGCTGTTCCGCCAGCGGCACGTCGATGTAAAGGCGAAGGGTCGCACCGCCGGGGGCCGGCAGATACTCAACGCCCAGCAGCTCCAGGCCCAGCGACACAACGGTCGGGGCGAGCAGATTCGCGATGTCGGTTGCCTTGTCGCTCACAGCCTGCCTTGATCTCTTGGTTGGGTGCCGGCCGTGGCCAGCATGGAAACATGACGCCCCGAAAACGACGAAGGGCCCGCTGGGCCCCTTTTCCGGAAAGACTCCGGTGACTGGATTCCGGTTGCAGCGCGCTGAACAAGCGTGCTGCGGCCCTCCTTCCGGGTGGATCTCCGATGGGGAGTGCCGCCGTCAGGGGTACTTCTAGGCCGCTGATGATAGCCCCTGCACCGCTCTGGTGCAAGGCTGCGGCCGTCCTGGAACCGTCCGCTGCACTCGTCGGGCATGGGCCGGCGCTACCGGGTGACCGCGCGATGGTGGCGCCGCGGCCATGCTCGGCGGATCGGCGGAAGCCGCAAAGAAAAACGCCCTCGAAGCAGAGCTTCGAAGGCGCATTCTTTACTTGGTAGCGGGGGCAGGATTTGAACCTGCGACCTTCGGGTTATGAGCCCGACGAGCTGCCAGACTGCTCCACCCCGCATCAGAAGCGGAATTATGAGGGATAACTTCAAAACCTGCAAGCTTTTCCTCATTCATCGAACTGGTTGGCGCCGATTCGATGTGTTGGTAGCGGGGGCAGGATTTGAACCTGCGACCTTCGGGTTATGAGCCCGACGAGCTGCCAGACTGCTCCACCCCGCACCGGAAGTGTTTGAACTGCTGCCCCACCCTGGCGAGGTAGGCTCTCCGCAACGAAGTTCTGGCTGAACCGCTGCAGTGACAACTCAGGCTGCGCATATTACACGAATCGCGCAGCTTTGTGTCAATTTTTATGCAAGATGCGCAAATGCCTGCTGGCACCAGACCATGATCGGGTTCCAGGCCAGGCCGAGCGCCAGCAGCGCCAGTGCGTTCACGCCCAGCACGACACCCAGCACGCGGTCCTTGCTGCGCGGCATGACCTCGCCCACCGGCTCATCGAAGTACATGACCTTGATGACGCGCAGGTAATAGAAGCAGCCGACCACGGCACACAGCACGCCCAGGATCGCCAGCCACAGCAGGCCGCCATTGATGGCAGCGCCGAGTACGGCCAGCTTGGTCCAGAAGCCGAGGAACGGCGGAATGCCTGCCAGCGACGCCATGATGCACAGCACCAGGCCGGCCATCCACGGATTGCGGGCGTTCAGGCCCTTGAAGTCCTCGATGTTCTCGGCCTCGAAACCGGCACGCGACAGCGCGATGATCGCGCCGAAGGCCGCGGTCGACATGATCGCGTAGGCCAGGGCGTAGAACAGCGCGGCCGCATAGCCCTGCGCACCGCCGCCGGCGATGCCCATCAGCAGGAAGCCGATATGCGAGACGGTGGAGAACGCCAGCATGCGCTTGAGGTTGCTCTGCGCAATGGCCATCAGGTTGCCGATCACCAGCGAGACCGCAGCCAGGCCAGCGATCAGCAGCTGCAGTTCGGTGGACAGCGGGCCCACGCCCATTTCCAGCAGGCGGTAGGCCATGCCGAAAGCGGCAAGCTTCGGCGCCGAGCTGATGAACAGCGCGACCGGCGCCGGGGCACCCTGGTACACGTCGGGCAGCCACATGTGGAACGGTGCGGCACCCAGCTTGAAGGCGACGCCGGCAATCATGAACACCGCGCCGGTGACCAGCAGCACGCGCTCTTCCGAGTGCGGGATGGCGGCCTGGATGGCATCCAGGTGCAGGCTGCCGGTGGCGCCGTAGATCAGCGACATGCCGTACAGCAGCAGGCCCGAGGCCAGCGAGCCGAGCACGATGTACTTCATCGCCGCTTCCGAGGCCAGGCCGTTGTCACGGTTGCTGGCAACCAGTGCGTAGGAGCATAGGGCCAGCAGTTCCAGGCCCAGGTACACCATCAGCAGGCTGCCGGCGGACACCAGGATCATCATGCCGGCGGTGCCGAACAGGATCAGCACCGGAATCTCACCCTGGAACAGCTTGCGCTCGCGCAGGTAGCCCCAGCCGTAGATCAGGGTCAGGCCACTGAGCAGCACGATCCCGGTCTTCATCACGTCCGCGGCGGTATCGCGCACGAACATGCCATGGAAGACCTCCCCCTGCCCGCCCACGCCGGTGGCCAGCATGAACAGCACCACGGCCAGTGCGGCGACCGAGAACAGGTGGGTGACGATCTTGTTCCGTTCGCTGACGAACAGGTCGAGGATCATCAGGGCGAAGGCACTGCCGATCAGCACCAGCTCGGGAGCGAGCGGTGGCAGGTCAGCAGCGGTCAGTGGCAGCAGCGGCGAGGTGGTCATCATCAAATCCTGGAATTACAGCAACTTGCTGGATGCGATCTGCATCGCCAGCTTTGCGATCGAGGGCTCCATCAGGTCGGTCAGCGGCTTGGGGTAGATGCCCAGGGCCAGTACGCCAATGGCGAACACGCCCAGCACCAGCCATTCGCGGCCGTTGATGTCCTTCAGTTCGGCGACGTGGCTGTTGGCCACCTCACCGAAGAAGATGCGCTTGTACAGCCACAGGGTGTAGGCAGCACCGATGATCAGGGTGGTGGCTGCGCCCAGGGCGATCCACGGGTTCCGCTGGAACGCCGACAGGATGACCATGAATTCACCGACGAAACCGCTGGTGCCCGGCAGGCCGGCGTTGGCCATGAAGAACAGCATGGCGAACGTGGCGAACCACGGCATCACGTTGACCACGCCGCCGTAATCGGCGATGCGGCGGCTGTGCATGCGGTCGTACAGCACGCCGACGCAGGAGAACATCGCGCCGGAGACGAAGCCGTGCGAGATCATCTGCACCATCGCACCCTGCAGGCCCAGGCGGGCCGCATCGACGTTGCCGGCTTCACGCACCAGCCACAGGGCGATGAAGGTACCCAGGGTGACAAAGCCCATGTGCGCGATCGACGAATAGGCGATCAGCTTCTTCATGTCGTCCTGCACCAGGGCGACCAGGCCGACGTAGATCACTGCGATCAGCGACAGCGCGATGACCAGCCATGCCCATTCCTGCGAGGCATCAGGAACGATCGGCAGGTTGAAGCGCAGGAAGCCGTAGCCACCGATCTTCAGTGCAATGGCGGCCAGGATCACCGAACCGGCGGTCGGCGCTTCCACGTGTGCGTCCGGCAGCCAGGTATGCACCGGGAACATCGGCACCTTGACCGCGAACGCGATCAGGAAGGCGAAGAAGATCCAGGTCTGTTCCTTGCCCGACAGCTGCAGTGCGTAGAGGTCGGCCAGCTGGAAGCTGCCGCCCTTCATGTACAGGTAGATCAGCGCCACCAGCATCAGCACCGAGCCGAGGAAGGTGTACAGGAAGAACTTCAGTGCGGCGTAGATGCGACGCGGGCCACCCCAGACACCGATGATCAGGAACATCGGGATCAGCATCGCCTCGAAGAACACGTAGAACAGCATCGCGTCCGTGGCGGCGAAGATGCCGACGGTGACACCTTCCAGGATCAGGAAGGCGGCCACGTACTGGTTCACGCGCTTGTCGATCGCGCTCCAGGCGCCGATCAGGGCGAGCACGCTGACCAGCGTGGTGAGCAGGATCAGCGCTACGGCGATGCCGTCCACGCCCAGGTTGTAGCCGATATTGTAGGTCGGGATCCAGGCGTGGGTCTCGACGAACTGCAGCGCGTCGATGCCCGGGTTGTAGCCGCCCAGCAGCGACAGACTCGCCACGAAGGTCAGCACCGCGACGCCCAGCGACGCCCAGCGGGCGGTCTGCGCATCACGGATCGCAAGGATCAGGGCACCGCCGAGGATCGGCAGCCAGATGAGGACACTGAGTAGAGGCCAGTTCGACACGTCTTCTTATTCCGTACAGGTCATCAACGCAGGTAATGCATCAGCACGCCCAGGAGGGCAATCAGGCCGATGATCATCGCGAAGGCGTAGTGATAGAGGAAACCGGATTGGGTACGGCGCAGCACGCTGGCTGCGACGTCCACAACACGTGCCGAGAGATTGACCACGCCGTCGACGATGTTGCTGTCGATCCAGCGCGAGACCTTGCCCAGCTTGACGCTGCCACCGGCAAAGCCATCGATCCACAGCTTGTCGAAGCCGTACTTGTTTTCCAGCACGGACACCACCGGGGCGAAGGTCTTGCGTGCCTTGCCCGACAGGTCCGGCTTCCACAGGTAGAACAACGCAGCCAGCAGGAAGCCTGCCAGGGTCAGCCAGAACGGCGGCAGCATCATGCCGTGCAGCGCGAACGCCACCGGACCATGGAACTCCTCGCCCAGGAAGGCCACGGTGTTCTTGGCCGGATCGTAGAAATCGACGATGCCGGTGAAGAACGTGTTGACCTGGCCCTTGATCGCCGCATGGGCGTGGTGACCGGCCCAGTCGGTGCCGTGCAGCATCGGACCGATGCTGAAGAAACCGATGGCGATCGACGGGATGGCCAGCAGGATCAGCGGCAGCGTCACCACCCACGGCGTTTCATGCGGCTCATGCGGACCGTGGCCATGGCCGTGGTCGTCATGCGGGTCGGCATGATGTGCATCGGCAGCATGGTGGTCGTCATGACCATGACCGTGGTCATCATGCGCGTCGCGGAAGCGTTCCTTGCCGTGGAAGGTCAGGAACAGCAGGCGGAAGCTGTAGAAGCTGGTCACCAGCACGCCACCCAGCACTGCCCAGTAGCCATAGGTGGCCACCCAGCTGTCCTGCATGTGGGCGTGGATCTCGGCGGCCTCGATGATCGTGTCCTTCGAGTAGAAGCCGGAGAAGAACGGCGTGCCGACCAGGGCCAGGGTGCCGATCCACATGGTGATGAAGGTGATCGGCATGTACTTGCGCAGGCCGCCCATCTTACGCATGTCCTGCTCGTGGTGCATCGCGATGATGACCGAGCCGGCACCCAGGAACAGCAGCGCCTTGAAGAAGGCGTGGGTCATCAGGTGGAACACGGCGGCGGAGTACGCCGACACGCCCAGCGCCACGGTCATGTAACCCAGCTGCGACAGCGTGGAGTACGCGACGACACGCTTGATGTCGTTCTGCACGATGCCGATCAGGCCGGTGAAGAACGCGGTGGTGGCACCGATGAACAGGATGAAGTTCAACGCGGTCTGCGACAGCTCGAACAGCGGCGACATGCGGGTGACCATGAAGATACCGGCGGTCACCATCGTCGCGGCGTGGATCAGCGCGGAGATCGGGGTCGGGCCTTCCATCGAATCAGGCAGCCAGACGTGCAGCGGAACCTGGGCCGACTTGCCCATGGCACCGATGAACAGGCCGATGCAGATGACGGTGGCGATCGACCAGATCACCGGCTCGTTCAGCAGCTGCATGCCGAACATGGTGCCGTCCCAGATCTGCAGCTGGGCGCGCGGGTCGGCGAGCATGCCGGCCTGCGAGAACACCTGCGAATAGTCCAGGGTACCGAACACCCACAGCACGCCGGCGATGCCCAGCAGGAAGCCGAAGTCGCCGACGCGGTTGACCAGGAATGCCTTCATGTTGGCGAAGATCGCGGTCGGGCGCTTGAACCAGAAGCCGATCAGCAGGTACGACACCAGGCCCACCGCTTCCCAGCCGAAGAACAGCTGCAGGAAGTTGTTGCTCATCACCAGGGTGAGCATCGAGAAGGTGAACAGCGAGATGTAGCTGAAGAACCGCTGGTAGCCCGGATCGTCCTGCATGTAGCCGATCGTGTAGATGTGGACCAGCAGCGACACGAAGGTCACCACCACCATCATCATCGCGGTCAGCTTGTCGACCATGAAGCCGACGTGGGCCGAGTACTGGCCGACTTCGAAGAACGTGTACAGGTTCTCGTTGAACGGCTGCGCCCCGCCCCACAGCAGCTGGTAGAGCGTGTGCATCGACAGGCCGCAGGCAACGGCGACACCGAGGATGGTGATGGTCTGCGCACCGAAGCGCTTGACCTGGCGACCGAACAGGCCGGCGATGATGCTGCCGAACAGCGGTGCAAGCACCACTGCGATCAACAGACTCTTGGAGAGAGTGATTTCCATCTGTGGATCAGCCCTTCAACGAATCGACTTCGCCGACATTGATCGTGCGGCGTGTACGGAACAGGGTCACCAGGATCGCCAGGCCGATGGCGGCCTCGGCAGCAGCCACGGTCAGGATGAAGAACACGAACAGCTGGCCGGCCGTGTCCCCCAGTTCCCGCGAGAACCCGACGAAATTGATGTTGACCGACAGCAGCATCAACTCGATGGACATCAGCAGGACGATGATGTTCTTGCGGTTGAGGAAGATGCCGGCGAGGCTGATGCAGAACAGCACCGCGCCCAGCGCCAGGATGTGGCCCAGAGTGATCGAGATCATGCCTTGGTCTCCTCGTCGCCCGCGGCCGGCGTGCTGTTGCTGTGGATCTGCGGCTGTTCGGCGTCCATCTTGACCATGCGCAGGCGGTCGTGTGCCTTGACCATGGTCTGCTGCGACGGGTTCTGCGTCTTCAGGCCTTCACGACGGCGCAGGGTCAGCATCACCGCGGCGACCACGGCCACGGTCAGGATGACGGCGGCGAACTCGAACGGCAGCAGGTATTCGGTGAACAGGCTGCGTGCCAGCCAGGTGACATTGGAACTGTCGGCGGCCATCGCGGCGGCATTGTCGGCCGGGAACGGGTTGACCGTCCTGCCCTTCACGCCGATCAGGATCAGCATCTGCACCAACATCGCCACGGCGACGATCAGGCCGACCGGCAGGTAGCGCACCCAGCCTTCACGCAGCTTGTCCGGATCGATGTCGAGCATCATCACCACGAACAGGAACAACACCATCACCGCACCCACGTAGACCAGCACCAGGGCCACGCCGAGGAACTCGGCGCCGACCAGCAGCCACACGCAGGCGATGGAGAAGAAGGTCAGCACCAGGCACAGGACGGCGTGCACGGGGTTGCGCACGCTGATCACCGCACCGGCCGAAACCGTTGCCGCGATGGCGAAGACCCAGAAAGCGATATTTACCCAATCCATCTCTCGACCTCAGCGGTAAGCGGCATCGGCGGCACGACGCTCGGCGATCTCGGATTCGAGACGGTCGCCCAGGGCCAGCAGCTGCGGCTTGGTAACGATGTTTTCGCCACGATTCTCGAAGTGGTACTCGAGGATGTGGGTCTCGACGATCGAGTCCACCGGGCAGCTTTCCTCACAGAAGCCGCAGAAGATGCACTTGAACAGATCGATGTCGTAGCGGGTGGTACGGCGGGTGCCGTCCTCGCGCTTGGCCGAATCGATGGTGATGGCCAATGCCGGGCACACCGCTTCGCACAGCTTGCAGGCGATGCAGCGCTCTTCACCGTTGGGATAACGGCGCAGGGCATGCAGGCCACGGAAGCGCGGCGACTGCGGGAACTTCTCCATCGGGTACATCATCGTGTACTTCGGCTTGAAGCTGTACTTCAGCGTCAGCCAGAGACCGGCCAGCAGTTCGAGCAGCAGCAGGCTCTTGAAGTAATGGGTAATCCTGTTCATCACTTAGACGCCCTTTTGAATCACGCCGAAGAACACCATGACGGCGGTAACCGCGATCCAGAGAATGGTCAGCGGGATGAAGACCTTCCAGCCCAGGCGCATGATCTGGTCATAGCGGAAGCGCGGGAAGCTTGCACGGAACCAGATGTAGGCACTGGCGAAGAAGAAGACCTTGACGAACAGCCACGGCCAGCCGCCCTTCCAGATCCAGTCGATGAACGGCGAGATCTCGCCCGGGTTGACCCAGCCCTGGATCGGGCTCAGCCAGCCGCCGAGGAAGAAGATCGAGATCAGGAAGCTGATCAGGATCATGTTCGCGTACTCGGCCAGGAAGAACAGGGCGAACGCACCGCCGGAATACTCGACCATGTGGCCGGCGACGATTTCCGACTCGCCTTCCACGACGTCGAACGGCGCGCGGTTGGTCTCGGCAACGCCGGACACCCAGTACACGATGAACAGCGGGAACAGCGGCAACAGGAACCAGTCGAAGAAACCGGAGTTGCCGGCCTGGGCCATCACGATGTTGCTGAGATTGAGGCTGCCCGAAGCGATCATCACGCCGACCAGGGCGAAACCCATCGCGATTTCGTAGCTGATCATCTGCGCCGAGGCGCGCATGGCACCCAGGAACGCATACTTCGAGTTGGACGCCCAACCGGCGAGGATGATGCCGTAGATGCCCAACGAGGTCATCGCCAGCAGGTACAGCAGGCCGGCGTTGGCGTTGGACAGCACCAGCTGCGAATCGAAGGGCACCACCGCCCAGGCCGCAAAGGCCGGGGCAAGGGTGATCAGCGGTGCCAGCAGGTAGATCGCCTTGTTGGCGCTGCTCGGCTGGACCACTTCCTTGAACAGCAGCTTGAAGACGTCGGCGAAGGCCTGGAAGATGCCCATGCCCACGTACATCGGGCCGTGGCGGACGTGCATCCAGCCGATCAGCTTGCGTTCCCAGACCACGTAGAAGGCCACCGAGACGATCACCGGAACGGTGATCACCAGGATCTTCAGGATGATCCAGATCAGCGCGCCGATGTCACCCAGGCCAAGCAGCCACTGGTGCAGCGGATCGACCGCGTTAATCAGCAATTCGTTCATGCAGCCACCACCGAAACACGAGCGGCACCCAGCGGCGCGGTTGCGCCGTGGCCCGATTCAATCCAGACCGAACCCGCTGCGACGCGGGCGTCGACCACCACCGGCAGGGTGGCCTTGCCGGCATCGGTGCCGACCTTGGCCATCTGCCCTTCCTGCAGCTGCAGGCGGGCGGCATCGTCAGCGTTGAGCACGATGCGCGGGGCGTTGTTGAGCGGATGCGACTGCAGCGCCGGGGCGCGACGGACCACCGCATCGGTGCGGTAGATCGCAGCGGTCGAGGCCACTTCCATGCCCTCGCCCGCCAGCACCGGCTGTGCCGAAGCGGACACCTGCACGGTCACCGGTGCCAGGCTGGCGCGCAGGCCGGCCAGGTCGATGAATTCGAAACCGGCCACGGCCAGCTCACCGCCGAGCGCACGCAGAACGCGCCAGCCCTCGCGGGCTTCGCCCGGCAGCTTGCCGCCGGCACGCGCCGACTGCTCGCGACCATCGAGGTTGGTCAGGGTCGCGTCGATTTCCGGCAGCGCACCGATCGGCAGGATCACGTCGGCAACGTCGCGGGTCGAGGCGCAGGCGAACTGGCTGAAGGCCACCACCTGTGCGCCGACCAGCGCCTTGCGCGCGGCCGGAGCATCGGCGAAGTCCAGGCCCGGTTCCAGGCCATAGACCACGTAGGCCTTGCGCGGATCGGCCAGCATCGCAGCGACGTCCTTGCCGGCCGGCAGCACGCCGGCGCGGGTCAGGCCGATCGCATTGGCACCCTGCGGGATGCGGCACAGCTTGGCACCGGTGGCGGCGGCGAAATCACGCGCAGCGGCGCGGATCGCGGCAGCCTGCGGATGGTTCTCGGCGATGCCACCGACGATCAGCACCGTATTGGTACCGCCCTGCACCGCCGAACGCAGCTCGGCGTTGGCCAGCGCATCGGCGAACTTCGACGGAGCCACGATCTGCTTGCCGGCAACGCTGAACGCGAAGTCGAAGTCGACCGGGTTGACCACGTGGATCTTCGCGCCGTTCTGGGTCTGCGCCTTGCGCAGGCGGGCGTGCAGCAACGGCAGCTCGTGGCGGATGTTGCTGCCGAGCACGACGATGCGGTCCGCGCCTTCGATCTCGGCCAGCGGCAGGCCGAACACTTCGGCAGTGGCGGCGTCGGAGAAGTCGCGGTTGTTGATGCGGTGGTCGATGTTGGCCGAACCCAGGCCGGTGGCCAGGCGGGCCAGCAGTGCGCCCTCTTCGTTCGACGTCGACGGGTGCACCAGCACGCCCAGGTTGTCGCCCTGGTTGGCCTTGAGGATCCCGGCGGCCGCGGCCAGGCCTTCAGCCCAGCTCACTTCCTTCCACTCGCCATTGACCTTGCGCAGCGGCTTGACCGCACGGTCTTCGCTGTACAGGCCCTGGTGCGAATAACGGTCACGATCGGACAGCCAGCACTCGTTGACCGCCTCGTTGTCGCGCGGCACGGTACGCAGCACTTCGCCGCGACGCACGTGCAGGAACAGGTTCGAGCCCATCGCGTCGTGGTAGCCCAGCGATTCGCGCGCGGTCAGTTCCCACGGACGGGCGCGGAACTGGAACACCTTGTTGGTCAGCGCCCCGACCGGGCACACGTCGACGACGTTGCCCGAAAGCTCGGTGGTCAGCGGCTTGCCGTCGTAGGTGCCGATCTGCAGGTTCTCACCGCGGTACATGCCACCCAGTTCATAGGTACCGGCAACGTCGGCGGTGAAGCGGACGCAACGGGTGCACTGGATGCAGCGGGTCATCTCGGTGGCGACCAGCGGGCCCATGTCCTCGTCGGCCACCACGCGCTTGCGCTCGTTGAAGCGGCTGACCGAACGACCGTAGCCCAGCGACACGTCCTGCAGTTCGCACTCGCCGCCCTGATCGCAGATCGGGCAATCCAGCGGGTGGTTGATCAGCAGGAACTCCATCACCGAGCGCTGGAACTTCAGCGCCTTTTCACTGCGGGTGGCGACCTTCATGCCTTCCATCACCGGCGTGGCGCAGGCCGGTGCCGGCTTCGGCGACTTTTCCACATCCACCAGGCACATGCGGCAGTTGGCAGCGATCGGCAGCTTCTCGTGGTAGCAGAAGCGCGGAATCGAAATGCCCGCCTTGTCGGCGGCCTGGATGATCATCGAACCCTTGGGCACGACCAGTGACCTGCCATCGATCTCGATGGTGACGTGGTCCGGTGGCACGCTGGGATTTATGGGTTGCGCGCTCATGCAGCGGCTGCCTCCACCTTCTTGCCGTCAACCATCGAATGACCGTTGACGATGTAGTACTCGAATTCGTCCCAGAACTGGCGCAGGAAGCCCTGGATGGGCCATGCCGCCGCTTCGCCGAACGCACAGATGGTATGGCCTTCGATCTGGCCGGCCACAGTCTTCAACTGGTGCAGGTCTTCCATGGTGGCCTTGCCAGCGACGATGCGCTCCAGCACGCGGTGCATCCAGCCGGTACCTTCGCGGCACGGGGTGCACTGGCCACAGGATTCCTTGTGGAAGAACTGGCTGATGCGGCAGGCGAACTTGACGCAGCAGACGCTGTCATCCAGGACCACGACCGCACCGGAGCCCAGGCCGGAGCCCAGCGCACGGATGGTGTCGTAGTCCATCGGCAGGCCCTTCAGTTCGGCCGCGGTCAGCACCGGCATGGACACGCCGCCCGGGATCGCGCCCTTCAGCTTGCGACCCGGCTTGAGGCCGCCGGCCATTTCCAGCAGGTCGTCGAAGGTGGTGCCCAGCGGCACTTCGAAATTGCCGCCCTTCTGCACGCAGCCGGACACCGAGAAGCACTTCGGGCCGCCATTGGCGGTCAGGCTCAGGCCCTTGAACCACTCCGGACCATTGCGGATGATCGCCGGCACCGAACCGTAGGTTTCGGTGTTGTTGATCGTCGACGGCTTGCCATACAGGCCGAAATTGGCCGGGAACGGCGGCTTGTAGCGCGGCTGGCCCTTCTTGCCTTCCAGCGATTCCATCAGCGCGGTTTCTTCGCCGCAGATGTAGGCGCCGGCACCCAGGGCGCCGTAGATGTCGATATCCACGCCCGAACCCAGCACGTTCTTGCCCAGCCAGCCGTTTGCATAGGCATCGGCCAGGGCCTGCTCGAAGTGCTCGAACGGCTCGTGGTGGAATTCACCGCGCAGGTAGTTGTAGCCCACGGTCGAACCGGTGGCGTAGCAGGCAATCGCCATGCCTTCGACCACCGAATGCGGGTTGTAGCGCAGGATGTCGCGATCCTTGCAGGTGCCCGGCTCGGATTCATCCGAGTTGCAGAGGATGTACTTCTGCACGTTGCCCTTGGGCATGAAGGACCACTTCAGGCCGGTCGGGAAACCTGCGCCGCCGCGGCCGCGCAGGCCCGAGGCCTTGACCATCTCGATGACCTGCTCCGGCGGGATCTTCTCTTCGAGGATCTTGCGCAGGGCAGCGTAGCCACCGGTCTTCAGATAGCTTTCGTACGACCACGGGGTGTCGTAATGCAGGGTGGTGTAGACCACCTGGTGCGGCAGCGGCGCGGGGCCGACCGGACCCTTGGATTCGTGGTGATGTGCCATGCCCTTACTCCAGCCCGTCCAGAAGCTCGTCGACCTTTTCCAGGGTCAGACGCTCATGGTAGTGACCATTGATGACCATCATCGGTGCACCCGCGCAGCCGGCCAGGCACTCTTCCTCGCGCTTGAGGTAGACGCGGCCGTCAGCGGTCGACTGACCGTTCTTGATGCCCAGCTTCTTCTCGCAGTGGCGCACGATGTCTTCGGCGCCATTGAGCCAGCAGCTGATGTTCGTGCAGATGGCCACGTTGTTGCGGCCCACCTTCTCGGTCTCGAACATCGAGTAGAAGCTGGCAACCTCGTAGGCCCACACCGGCGGCAGGTCCAGGTACTTGGCCACGCCGGCGATCAGCTCGTCGGTCAGCCAGCCCTGGTTCTGCTCCTGGGCAGCATGCAGACCCTGCAACACGGCAGAGCGCTTGCGGTCCGGCGGGAACTTGGACAGCCAGTGATCGATGTGAGCGCGGGTTTTGTCGCTCAACACCACCATCGGGTCGACGTCGCGCGCCGCCTCGAAATTACCTGTCGCCTTCATCGGCCGACCTCAGCGAAATGCATAACGTGAAATTGCAGAAACTGCGGCGCCGGCTTGCGCCGGCTGCCTGCAGCGGGCGTTGGCGTGGCGGACGGCATTACCGGTCAACCTCGCCGAACACCAGATCGTAGGTACCGATCATCGCCACCACGTCGGCCAGCATGTGGCCGCGCACGATCGAATCGATCGAGGACAGGTGGGCAAAGCCCGGCGCACGAAGGTGTACGCGGAACGGCTTGTTGGCGCCGTCGGAAACCAGGTAGCAGCCGAATTCGCCCTTGGGCGCTTCAACCGCGGCGTAGGTCTCGCCGGCCGGCACGCAATAGCCTTCACTGAACAGCTTGAAGTGATGGATCAGCGCTTCCATGTCGTCCTTCATGTCCTCGCGCTTGGGCGGAGCGACCTTGAAGTTCTTGACCATGACCGGGCCGGGGTTGGCCTTCAGCCATGCCACGCACTGCTTGATGATGCGGTTGGACTGACGCATTTCGGCAACGCGGCACAGGTAGCGATCGTAGCAATCGCCTTCCTTGCCCAGCGGGATGTCGAAATCGACGGCATCGTACTTCGCATAGGGGCGCTTCTTGCGCAGATCCCAGGCGACGCCCGAGCCACGCAGCATCACGCCGGTCATGCCCCACTGGTGGGCCAGCTCCGGGGTGACCACGCCGATGCCGACGGTACGCTGCTTCCAGATACGGTTGTCGGTCAGCAGGGTCTCGTATTCGTCGACACGGCCCGGGAACTCATTGGTGAAGTTCTCCAGGAAGTCCAGCAGCGAACCTTCGCGCGAGGCGTTGAGGTTCTTCAGGGCCTTGCCCTTGTGCCAGCGCGATTCCTTGTACTTCGGCATGTGGTCCGGCAGATCGCGGTAGACACCGCCCGGACGGTAGTACGCCGCGTGCATGCGCGCACCGGAGACCGCTTCGTAGCAGTCCATCAGCTCTTCGCGCTCGCGGAAGGCGTACAGCATCACCGCCATCGCACCCAGATCGAGTGCATTGGAACCCAGCCACATCAGGTGGTTCAGGATGCGGGTGATCTCGTCGAACATCGTGCGGATGTACTGCGCACGCTCCGGCGCCTCGATGCCCATCAGGGTCTCGATCGAGCGCACGTAGGCGTGCTCGTTGCACATCATCGACACGTAATCCAGACGATCCATGTAGCCGATCGACTGGTTGAAGGGCTTGGACTCGGCCAGCTTCTCGGTGCCCCGGTGCAGCAGACCCACGTGCGGGTCGGCACGCATGATGGTCTCGCCGTCCATCTCCAGGATCAGGCGCAGCACACCGTGCGCGGCCGGATGCTGCGGGCCGAAGTTCATGGTGTAGTTGCGGATTTCCTGCCGGCTTTCGGCAGCGTTGCTGGCGAATGCTTCGCCGGCCTGGTGTACGTGACTCACTTCACTGCCTCCTGCGAGCGCTCGCCGGCAGCGGTCTGCAGGCGGGCGTCGTCGCGGATCACGCGCGGCACGCCGACGCGCGGCTCCACCGAGGTGACCGGTTCGTAGATGACACGCTTCTTTTCTTCGTCGTAGCGGACTTCGACGTTGCCGATCAGCGGGAAGTCCTTGCGGAACGGATGGCCGACGAAACCGTAGTCGGTCAGGATCCGGCGCAGGTCCGGGTGACCTTCGAAGATCACGCCATACAGATCGAACGCTTCACGCTCAAACCAGTTCAGGCCCGGCCAGATACTGGTCAGCGAGGACACCACCGGCAGCGCTTCGTCAGGCGCGAAGCAGCGCAGGTGCATCATCAGGTTGTGCTGGTACGAACGCAGCTGTGCGACCACGGCAAAGCGCTGGGTCGGCATGTGCTGCGGACGGGCACCGTCGGCGCTCTCTTCGCTGGGGAATTCGCCCCAGGCGAAGCGGCCCTGGGCCTTGCCCTCGACACCGCGGCTGAAGCCCTGCGAGGACACGTCGGCGGTGTCCCATTCGTCGGAGCCATAACCGAGGTAATCGACGCCGCAGAGGTCCACGGCCTGCTCGAAACCAAACTCGTCACGCAGCGCGAGGGCGGTGGCGTGCCACTCAGCGGCAGGCACTTCCAGCGTCACTTCGCCGCGGGGTTCGACCACGATGATCTTCGCACCAGCGAAACGTGCGGAGAGTCGGTCGATGAAGGATGCTTGCTCTGCCATGGGGGCTTGGCGCGCTCTTGTCAGGTGAAGGGGTCAGCGGGCGATGGTCTGTGTACGCCAGATCTTCTTCTGCAGCTGCAGGATCCCGTACACCAGCGCCTCGGCGGTCGGCGGGCAGCCCGGGACGTAGACGTCCACCGGCACCACGCGATCACAGCCGCGCACCACAGAATAGGAATAGTGGTAGTAACCACCGCCATTGGCGCAGCTGCCCATGGAGATCACCCACTTGGGGTCGGGCATCTGGTCATAGACCTTGCGCAGCGCCGGGGCCATTTTGTTGACCAGGGTGCCGGCGACGATCATCACGTCGGACTGGCGCGGCGACGGGCGGAACACCACACCGTAGCGGTCAAGGTCCAGGCGCGCCGCACCTGCGTGCATCATTTCGACCGCACAGCAGGCCAGACCGAAGGTCATGGGCCACATCGAGCCGGTGCGTGCCCAGTTCAGCAGCGCATCGACGCTGGTGGTGACAAAGCCCTTTTCCAGCAGCGGGTTGTCGCCTTCCGGCCGCAGGATGTCGTCAACCCGCCCTTCCGGGACAGGATTGGTCATCAGGCCATCGAGAGTCTGAATCACTCCCATTCCAGCGCTCCCTTCTTCCAGACATAGATGAAACCGAGGAACAGCATGCCGACGAACAGACCCATGGTGACGAGCGAACGCGCGCCAAGCTCCATGAAGACCTGCGTCCACGGCACGATGAAGATGATTTCCAGGTCGAAGACGATGAACTGGATCGCGATCAGGTAGTAGCGCACGTCGAACTTCATACGCGCGTCTTCGAAGGCTTCGAAGCCGCACTCGTACGGCGACAGCTTTTCCAGATCGGGGCGGCGGGGACCGAGGAATCGACCAACCAGCATCAGCGTAATGCCGATACCGGTGGCAACGATCAGAAACAGCAGAGACGGCAAATATTCGGCCAGCACAGCGATTCTCTCTTGCCTCTGCCGCTGCGCCTGCAGGCGCTTTGGCATGGGGGAGTGGACGGGAAGCTGCCTGGCGCCTTGCGCGCCAGACCAACCCGCTTTACTTACTAAATGGTGCCCAAGAGGGGACTCGAACCCCTACGACCTAAGTCGCTACCACCTCAAGGTAGTGCGTCTACCAATTCCGCCACCTGGGCAAACGATCACATCAGACTATCTTCCCGATGCGCCGCGTATTGTAACCGGCTTCAGTCTTTCTGGGAGCCTTCCGAAGGCTTTTCTTCACCAGAAACCGAAGATTCCGCCTGAGCCGGCACAGTTGCGGCCGGAACCGGGGCGGCCGGGACCGCATCGGCCTTCGGAACGGCCGGCAATTCGCCCGCCGGAGCGGCCGGAGCGCTGGCCGCCGGGGCGGACATCAGACCCAGATCCTGATCAGCGGCCGGGCGGTTGCCATGGCCGGCGTACCAGGCCATGAAGAGGCTGATGCCGAAGAACACCACGGCCAGCCACTTGGTCGACTTGGACAGGAAGTTGGACGCGCCACGCGCGCCGAACACGGTCCCCGAGGCGCCAGCGCCAAAGCCCGAACCTGCCGCCGCACCCGAGCCACGCTGCATCAGGATCAGCGCGACCATGGCCACGGCAACCAGCACGTAGACGACATTGAGGATCAACATCAGCATTGGAAATCCGCCCTCGGACTAGAGTGCCGGCGACTAGCCGGCAACCGTAACTAATTGTTTGCCGCCGCCTCTGCGATGGCCAGGAAGTCGGCGGCCACCAGGGAGGCACCACCAACCAGCCCACCATCGACATCCGGCTGCGCGAACAGTTCCCCGGCATTGTCGGGCTTCACGCTACCGCCGTAAACAATGGGCAGTGAATCAGCAATTCTAGCATCGATGCGCGCGACTTCGCCACGAATGAACGCGTGCACCTGCTGCGCCTGCTCCTTGGTTGCGGTACGGCCGGTTCCGATCGCCCAGACCGGCTCATAGGCGACCACGGCATTGGCGAAGCCTTCGGCCCCGACAAGCTCGAGCACCGGGGCCAGCTGGCTGGCAATGACCGCCTCGGTCTGCCCGGCCTCGCGCTGCTCAAGGGTTTCACCGACGCACAGCACCGGCACCAGGCCGGCATGCAGGGCGGCGGCGAACTTGCGCGCGACCAGCTCGCTGCTCTCGTTATGGTACTGGCGGCGCTCGGAGTGGCCGACCAAGCCGTAGCGGGCGCCCACCTCGTGCAGCATGGCCGCACAGACCTCACCGGTGTAGGCGCCCTTCTCGTTGCTGCTGACGTCCTGTGCACCAAAGGCCAGGCCGGTCTCGCCGAAGTCTTCGACCAGCTCACCCAGGTAGGGCATCGGCGGCAGGATGACCACCTCCACCCCGCTCTTTGGCAGCCCGGCAGCGACCTGCCCCAGCAGTTCGGTGGCGAATTGACGGCTGCCGTGCAGCTTCCAGTTTCCAGCGACGATCTTGCGGCGCATGAGCGGGTGGCTCCTGTGTGAACTCAGCCGCCCATGATACCTGCTGCGGCAAAAAACCGTTTCCGTGTAAGCGGTTACATGGATTTTCAGCCAACGGCGCAGCCCCTCGTGGCGGGTTTAGGTTGGTCGCGGAGAGCCCCGGGTGGATTTGCGGGGTTGGCCGGGCGGGTGGGACTGCGCAGGGGTCGCTGCAAGTCCCCCTCCGGGGCCCGGCCCAGCCGCTGGCGGCTGTGCGTTCGGGCGCTTGCGAAGCAGTGCTTCGCAGGCAAAGCGCCCTCACCCCTGTAAGCTCGTAGGCGCCATCCATGGCGCCTGCGCCCCTGCGCAGCCGACCCGGCCGGCCCCTGACACATTCCGGCGGTTCCGCCCGCCACGGAAAGAAAAAAGAAGATCAAAAGCAAAAAGCAAAAGCAAAAGCGAAAGCGAAAGCGAAAGCGAAAGCGAAAGCAGAGCTTCAACTCCTCCCTGCCTCGAGACCTGACAGATCTCATCCACGCATGGCGTGGATCTACCAGACGCAGCCGAACCGTCGTGCCGCCGCCAGATGTAATCCAACCGTCACCGGGAAACTGTCGAAGGCGGGGCGGTGTGGGTTGGCAGGACCGTTGGAGCCCCCATGGACGGGTTTACGGCGTGTCCTGCCAGCCCACACCGCCCCGCCCAACCCACAGAAACCCAGAGCCGCTTTGGCTTTGGCTTTGGCTTTGGCTTTGGCTTTGGCCTCTGCGGGCGCAGGGTGCAGGGTGCAACCCTGCCGAAACCCCTCCGCTGCGCTCGCCGGGCATGGCCCGGCGCTACCCGTAACAAGAAGACCGCCTTTCGGCGGCCTTCTTGTTACTTCAGCTTGATCTCGCGCAGGCGCTCTTCGAGGAAGCCGTGCGCGGTGATCGGTTCCGGGTACCGGCTCGGGTTCTCCTCGGTGACGCACGAAGGCAGCACGTCGATCAGGAAATCCGGGTTCGGGTGCAGGAAGAACGGCACCGAATAGCGCGGCTGGCGGGCCAGCTCACCCGGGGGATTGACCACCCGGTGGATGGTCGACGGATACACGTGGTTGGTCAGGCGCTGCAGCATGTCGCCGATGTTGACCACGATGGTGTCCGCGTCCGAGGTGAACGGCACCCAGTTCCCGTCATGCGACTGCACTTCCAGGCCTGCCGCGCTGGCACCGACCAGCAGCGTGATGAAGTTGATGTCGCCATGCGCACCGGCGCGCACGTTCGGAATGTCGTCGGTGGTGATCGGCGGGTAATGGATCGGGCGCAGGATCGAATTGCCGAAATTGGTCTTGTCGGCGAAGAAGTGCTCCGGCAGGCCGATGTGCAGGGCCAGGGCCGAAAGCACGCGCGACCCCAGGTTGTCCAACGCCTGGTACAGGCCGTAACCACGCTCACGGAAGCCCTCGACCTCGGACGGCCACAGATTGGGCGCCATTACGTCCCGGTACTTGGAGTCGTCGGCGATCTCGCGGCCGATGTGCCAGAACTCCTTCAGGTCGAAGTGCTTGGAGCCCTTGGCGGTCTCCACACCGAACGGGGTATAGCCACGGGCGCCGCCGCTGCCAGCCACGTGGTACTTCCGCTTGGTCTCATCCGGCAGTGCGAAGAAGGCCTTGAAGACGTCGTAGGCCGCATCGATGTCGGCCTGCGGAATGCCGTGGTTGCGGATGCCGGCAAACCCCCATTGGCGATATGCCGCCCCCAGCTCGGCCACGAAGGCGTCGCGGTCACTGTCGAAACGGGTGATGTCGAGGGTGGGGATCTGGCTCACAGCGGTTCCTGGCTTGTCGTTGAGTCGGTACGGGCCCGCCATGTCATGGCGACCGATCTGAACATTGTGACAGATAGATCGGGGCATGCCACCGACACACTGAAACAAACCGATACAATGCGCCACCCGCGCGCGGTTTAACGACTTCGTCACGCCGGGAAACGCCCTTGCCGCCCACTTGAACCCGCCCCCCTCCATGGTCGCCGCCCCGCCCGACGCCACCACCGCCGCTCTTCCCGGGCCCGCCCGACGCTGGCGCAGGCTGGCGTGGTGGTCGCTGTTCATCGCGGCCAATGCCGTGCTGGCCGCGCTCATCGCGCTGGGCAACGTGCCGCTGCGCGACAACCCTGGCGGCACACTCGGCCTGGCCTACCTGGCATTCGCCCTGCCCGGCCACCTGCTCGCGTTCGGTGCCCTGGCCGGCCTGCTGCCGCTGGCCATCGGCCTGTGGCCGCGCAGCGCGCGCGCGTTGAGCGTCTCGGCGGTGATCTGCCAGGGCCTGTGGCTGTGCCTGCTGCTGGTGGATGCCAAGGTCTTCGCGCTGTATCGCTTCCACCTCAACGCGATGGTCGCCAACATGGTGTTCGGCGGCGCCCTGCAGGATCAGGTCAGCCTGTCCTGGAAGACCTGGCTGCAAGTGGCGGTTCTGGTATCGGCGATCTTCGCCGCGCAGGGCCTGCTGGCCTGGGCGTGCTGGAAGCTGCTGCCTGCAGCGCCACGGCGGCGGCGGGTACTGCAGGCCTGGGCGGTGGTTGCCCTGCTGATGGGCGGCGGCCAGGTCGCCACTGCCTACTACGACGCGCTCGGCGAGCGCGCAGTGATCAGCCAATGGAACTACCTGCCATGGGCGCAGCCGATCACCGCCAAGAGCGCGATGCGTCGCTTCGGCGTGGTCAGCCAGCACCAGGTCGGCCTGCCCGATCCGCGCCATGCCCAGCTCAACTATCCGTTGCAGCCCCTGCGCTGCCAGAGCCACCAGCGGCCGAACGTGCTGATGGTGGTACTGGAGTCGTTGCGCCATGACGTGCTCACCGCGCAGTTCATGCCCAACGTGTCGCAACTGGCCCGTTCCTCGCGGGTGTACGAACATCATTTCAGCACCGGCAACGCCACCCGCTATGGTCTGTTCGGGCTGCTTTACGGCCTGCCGGGTGGCTATTGGCCGAGCATGCTCGACGAGCAGCGCGGCTCGCAGTTGTTCAAGGTGCTGGGACAGCAGGGCTATGACCTGCATCTGTATGGCAGCGCGCCGCTGTACAGCCCGGAGTTCGATCGCACCGCGTTCGCCGATGTCCGCGACCAGTTGCACCAGGGGCCGTCCGAACTGACCTCCGATGGCCGCGATGCCGCCATCGTCGCTGGACTGCAGAAGGACATCCGCGCCAGCCAGGCTGCGCAGCGCCCGTGGTTTGGTTTCGTGTTCCTCGATTCCACCCACGCGCCCTACCACATGCCGGCCGGCTATCGGCCGCTCGCCACGCCGATGGCCGATGCCATCGATTTCCTCAAGTTCGGCCCCGGGCACGATCCAACGCCGGAATTGAACCGTTATCACACCGCGGTGCATTACGCCGACAGCCTGATTGGATCGCTGCTGGACGACCTGCGCGCGCAGGGGCTGGAGCAGGACACGATCGTGCTGGTGACCGGTGACCACGCCGAGGAATTCAACGACCTCAAGCTGAACTACTGGGGCCACAACGGCAACTTCTCCAACTACCAGCTGCAGGTGCCCTTCGTGCTGCATTGGCCCGGCCAGGGTGGCGGCCGCGACGCGCGGATCAGTTCGCATGAAGACTGGGTGCCGACGCTGATGCGCCACGGCCTGGGCTGCGAGAACGCATTGACCGACTACAGCACCGGCCACGACCTGCTGGCTGCACCGACCGGCAAGCGTGCGCTGGTGGTGGAAAGCTGGTCGCAGCGCGCAGTACGCAATGGCGAGGCGATCTACGTGTTCGACAAATTCGGCAACGCCACCGCGCTCGATGCGCGCTACCGCCCCCTGCCGCAACAGACCCCCGACGCCGCCAGCATCCGCGCGGCATGGGAAGCGCTGACGCGCTTCCGCAACCGCTGAACCGAAGGACCGATCCACGCATGAACCGTCCGCTGCGCATCCTGCATACCGAAGCCGCCAAAGGCATGGGTGGGCAGGAGATCTATATTTTCCGCCACATGCAGGTGATGCGCGCGCGCGGCCATCATGTCGCCCTGCTGTGCCAGCCGGATGCGCGCCTGGCCACGCGCGCGCGCGACGATGGCTTCACCGTGCATACGCTGCGCATGGGTGGCATGGCCCGGCTGCTGCGCGGCATCTGGTCGGTGTCACGGCTGGTCCGCCGCGAGCGCTACGACGTGGTCAACACCACCAGCCGTCGCGATGCGTTGATCGCCGCGGCCGGTGCACGCCTGGGCGGTACGCCGCTGGTGGTGCGCTCACGCCACCTGATGAGCCCGGTGAATTCATTGCTGACCTATACCGGCCTGCCGCACCGGGTCATCACGGTGAGCAACTTCGTCAAGCAACTGCTGGCCGACCGTGGCATTCCCGCCGATCACATCGGTATCGTGCCGCCGATGGCGCTTGCGCCAACCGACGCCACGCATGAGCCCTCCTGGCAGGCGTTGCAGGAGACGCGCGCACGCGTGCGCGCCGAGCTCGGATTCGAGGAACAGGACATCGTCGTAGGCTGCGTGGCCGTGCTGCGCGAACCCAAGGGCCACGCCGAGCTGCTGCAGGCCATGGTGCCGCTGTGCAAAGCCAACCCGCACCTGCATCTGGTAGTGGTCGGCGATGGCCAGGCCGTGATGCAGCGCCTGCAGGCCACCTGCGCCGAACACGATCTGCAGCGCCAGGTCCATCTGCTGGGCTTCCGCAGCGATGCCAGCCAGCTGATGCCCGGCTTTGACATCTTCGCCCTGGCCACCCACAAGGAAGCATCGGGCACGGTCTTCCTGGAAGCGGCACAGGCGGGCCTGCCGATCGTGTCGCATCGGGTCGGCGGCGTGCCTGAAATGCTGGTGGAAGGCAGCAATGCCATCCTCACCCGGCTTGGCGACAGCGCTGCCCTCACCGGCGCGCTGCGGCTGCTGGTGGATGATCCCGAGCGCCGCCGGCAGATGGGACGTTCCGGCTGGGACTGGATCCGCAGCGCCACGCGTTTCAGCCCCGAAGGCCACGCTGAAGCCACCGAACACTATTACCACCAATGGATGAAGGAGCTGGGTCATGGCTAATGCCAGAACCGTACCGGTGCTGATGCATCATCACGTCAGCAACTCGCCCGGCATGATCACGGTGTCGCCGGAGAATTTCGAAAGCCAGATCGCCTGGCTGGCGCGCACCGGCTGGACCTCGTTGACGCTGGACCAGTACGCCGGCTTCCTGGCAGGCAAGCCGGTGCCGCGCAAGTCGATCGTGATCACCTTCGATGATGGCTACCTGGACAACTGGGTCTACGCCCATCCGATCCTGCAGAAGTACGGCATGCACGCGGTGGTGTTCGTGGTGACCGGCTGGCTGCACGAGGGCCCGATACGCCCACATGCCGGCATCGCCGGCGCCACGCTGCCGGAAACGCCCGAGCATCGCGCCTGCGAAGACCTGATCTACAAGCAGGGCCGCAGCGATGAGGTGATGATGCGCTGGAGCGAAGCACGTGCGGCCATCGAGGCAGGCACCTTCGAGATCCATTGCCATACCCACACCCACACGCGCTGGCTGCGCCGCCAGGACCTGGATCGCGCCCAGCGCCGCGCCGGCATCAGTGGCGACCTGTCGATGGCCAAGGAAGTGCTGCTGGAGAAGCTGGGCGAAGTGTCCGACACCCTGTGCTGGCCATACGGCGATTTCGACCAGGACTACATCGAAGTGGCGCGTGAGCAGGGGTTCCGCTACCTGCATACCACCCATCCGTTCGGCCGCAACGTGGTAGGCGGCGATCCCGAGCGCATCTACCGCTTCGCCATCCGCAACCGGCCGGCAAGCTGGCTGCGCAAGCGTATCGCGTGGAGCTACAACCCGCTGATCGCACCGCTGTTCAACGGCTTCAAGGCACGGCAGAAGAAGATGGTGCCGGGGCCGTGATGGCGCTGCCAGCACTGGGCTGACACAGCTTCGGCAAGGAAGCTCCCACTGAGTGGAAGGACTACAGGAAATGAACGTTCTGGTTACCGGCGGCGCTGGATTCATCGGCTCCCACACCTGTGTGGAACTGCAGCAGCAGGGCCATGCGGTGGTCGTCGTCGATTCACTGTGCAACAGCGACGCCGGGGTGATCGGCCGGATCGGCGACATCACCGGCATCGCGCCGCTGTTCGTACAGGCCGACGTGCGTGACCGTGCGCGGATCACCGCGGTGCTGCGCGAGCATTCGATCGATGCGGTACTGCATTTTGCCGCGCTGAAATCGGTTGGCGAATCGCGGCAGATGCCGTTGGACTACTTCGACAACAACATCAGCGGCACCCTCGCCCTGCTCGGCGCCATGCGCGATGCCGGCGTGGGAACGTTCGTGTTCAGCTCGTCGGCAACCGTGTACGGCGACCAGGACCATTGCCCGGTGGCCGAAACGGCCTCGACCTGCGCGATGACGCCCTATGGCCGTTCAAAGCTGGTGGTGGAGCAGCTGCTGTCCGACCTGGTCGGCGCCGACACGTCGCTGCATGTGGCAACGCTGCGCTACTTCAACCCGGTGGGTGCGCATTCAAGCGCGCTGATCGGCGAGCTGCCGCACGGAACGCCCAGCAACCTGATGCCCTACATCGCCCAGGTGGCCGCCGGCCTGCTGCCCGAAGTGCAGGTATTCGGCGATGACTATCCGACCTGTGACGGCACCGGCGTACGCGACTACATCCATGTGCAGGACGTGGCGCGGGCCCACGTGCTGGCGCTGCAGTACCTGCGCGACAAGCGCCGCAGCATCACCCTGAACCTGGGCACCGGCCAGGGCCACAGCGTGCTGGAACTGATCAAGGCCTTCGAGCAGACCGTCGGCCGGCCGATTCCGTTCCGGATCACCGGTCGCCGTACCGGCGACATCGCGGTGAGTTTTGCCGACCCGTCCCTGGCCCTGCGCGAGCTGGGCTGGACCGCGCGCCATGGCCTGGCGGACATGTGCCGCGACACCTGGAAATGGCAGACGGAGATGCCGCGCAGCGCCTGACGCCTTGCTTGCGGCAGACAGCAACATGGCCGCACAAGCGGCCATGTTGTCAGTTCGATCCAGCGACAGGGTTCAGGCCGCAGCCGCCGTCCTGACCGCCGCCGAAAGCCGGTCCAGGGTGTCCTGCATCAGCGTCGCGTCATCGGCCTCGACCGTGACCCGCACCACCGGTTCGGTGCCGGAAGGACGCAGGAAGGCACGCCCGCGACCGGATACCGCCTGCTGCGCTTCGAGCAGCGCAGCCTGCACGCTCTCGGCCTGCACGGTGGCCTTGGCCGAGACATCGCCAAGGCGCACGTTGACCGTCTTCTGCGGCACCTTGGACAACGGCTGCAGCGCTTCGCGCAGGCTCTTTCCCTGCTGCTTCAGCGCCACCAGTACCTGCAGGGCACTGACGATGCCGTCGCCGGTGGTGGCCCGGTCCAGGCACAGCAGATGGCCGGACGCTTCGCCACCGAGTACGCCGCCTCCCTCCACCAGTGCCTGATGCACGTAGCGGTCGCCGACGTTACTGCGCTGGAACGGAATCTGCAGTTCGGCCAAGGCTTTTTCCAGACCGAAATTGCTCATCAGGGTGCCGACCACCGGACCGCGCAGGCGACCGTCGGCCTGCCATGCGCGCGCCAGGATGTACACCAGGTCATCGCCATCGACCGGGTTGCCGCGGTCATCGGCCATCAACACCCGGTCACCATCACCATCGAAGGCGATGCCCAGATCGGCGCGGGTCTCACGCACCTTTGCAGCGAGGTTGTCGATGTGGGTCGACCCGACGCCGTCGTTGATGTTGACACCATTGGGTTCGGCACCGATGCCGATGACCTCCGCCCCCAGTTCGCGGAACAGCAGCGGCGCGATCTGGTAGGTGGCGCCATGCGCGCAGTCGAGCACCAGGCGTACACCGCGCAGATCGAACGCGCGTGGCACGCTGGACTTGCAGAACTCGATGTAGCGGCCGACGGCCTCGCGTGCACGCGAGGCCTTGCCAAGCTTCTCCGAAACGGCCGTGGTGAACGGCACGTCCAATGCGGCTTCCAGCGCCAGCTCGGTGGCATCGTCGAGCTTCTCGCCCTGGGCGGAGAAGAACTTGATGCCGTTGTCGTAATGCGGATTGTGCGAAGCACTGATGACGATGCCCGCATCCACGCCCAGAGTACGGGTCAGGAAGGCAACGGCCGGGGTCGGCATCGGGCCGAGGAGCTGCACGTCAGCACCCGCAGCAACCAGCCCGGCTTCCAGCGCGGCTTCAAACATGTAACCGGAGATCCGCGTGTCCTTGCCGATCACCACGATCGGGCGGCGCCCCTCCTGGCCACGCTGGGCAACCAGCACACGGCCCAGGGCGTTGCCCAGGCGCAGCACGAAATCAGCCGAGATCGGCCCTTGACCGACCCGACCGCGGATGCCGTCGGTACCGAAGTACTTGCGGCTCCCCATCAAGCTTCCTCCGGTGCCGGCTCGCGACGCAGCATCGCCAGCAGGTCGGCCAGACGGTCGCGCAGTTCACGACGGTCACAGATCTGGTCGATGGCGCCGTGCTCAAGCAGGAATTCCGAACGCTGGAACCCTTCCGGCAGCTTTTCGCGCACGGTCTGTTCGATCACGCGTGGGCCGGCGAAGCCGATCAGCGCATGCGGCTCGGCGATGTTGATGTCACCCAGCATCGCGAACGATGCGGACACACCGCCGGTGGTCGGGTGGGTCAGCACCGAAATGTACGGCTGTCCGGCTTCACGCAGTCTGCCCAGCGCGGCCGAGGTCTTGGCCATCTGCATCAGCGAGAACAGGCCTTCCTGCATGCGCGCGCCACCACTGGCGGAGAAGCACACGTACGGTGCGCCGATCTCGGCGGCGGTTTCGGCGGCAAGGGCGAAGCGCTCGCCGACCACCGAGCCCATCGAGCCCCCCATGAAGGCGAAATCGAAGGACGAGGCCACCAGGGGACGGCCCTTGAGCAGGCCGCGCATGGCGATCAGCGCGTCGTACTCACCGGTGTTCTTCTGCGCGATCTTGATGCGCTCGCTGTACTTCTTCTGGTCCTTGAACTTCAGCAGGTCGGTCGGCCCCAGGCGGGCAGCGATCTCGGTGGTGCTGTCGGCGTCGAACAGTGCAGCCAGACGGGCGCGCGCGCGGATGGCCATATGGTGGCCGCACTTCGGGCAGACCTCCAGATTCTCTTCCAGCTCCGGACGGTACAACGCACTGCCGCAGTTGCTGCACTTTTCCCACAGGCCCTCGGGGACGCTGCGCTTCTTGCTGGGGGTGTTGTCGGTGCGGATGCCAGACGGCATCAACTTGCTGAGCCAACTCATGCGGGAGGACACTTCCGTTCAGGGCGGCCCGGGGGCCGCAAAGGCGGACAGTCTAGCTCCGCTTTCCCCGCCCGTGCACCCCCTGCCCGGCCTTGGGCCCGCTGGAAAAAACCATGCTGGGACGTACGTTTAGGTGCTGGGTAGCGCCGGGCATGGCCCGGCGCCACCATTACTGATCCAACGCCTGCCGCAGCGGAGCCAGGAAGGCTGCGGCGCGCTGCGCCGCATCGTCGGCGGAGCTCGCTTCGGCCAGCACCGCCACCAGCGCGCTGCCGACCACCACGCCGTCGGCCTGGCGGGCCATGGCTGCCGCACTGGCTGCGTCCTTGATGCCGAAGCCGGCCACCACCGGCACGCTGGCCCTGGCCCGCAGCGCCTGCAGGCGTGCGCTGGCCGCGTCGCTGTCCAATCGCTCGGAGGCGCCGGTGACCCCGGCAAAGCTGACGTAGTACAGATAGCCACGGGCCAGCGCCAGCAGCTTGTCGGCGCGTGCCTCGCTGGTGGTCGGCGATGCCAGCAGAACCAGCGCAAGGCCTGCAGCGTCGAAGGCCTGCTGGGCTTCGCCGGCCTCTTCCGGCGGCAGGTCGACCAGCAGCACGCCGTCCACGCCAGCGGCCACCGCCGCTTCGGCGAACGCGACGTAACCGTGGATCTCCACCGGGTTGAGATAGCCCATCAGCACCACCGGCGTCTGCGTATCCTGTTGCCGGAACTGCGCCACCGCCTGCAGCACGTAACGGTTGCCGGCACCGCGCGCCAGCGCGCGCTCGGAGCTGCGCTGGATGGTCGGGCCGTCGGCCATCGGATCGGAGAACGGCACGCCCAGTTCGATCACATCGGCACCGGCCTGGACCAGCGCGTGCATGACCGGCACCGTGGCTTCCAGCGACGGATCACCGGCGGTGATGAAGGGGATCAGGGCCTTGCGCTGCTGCTGGCGCAGGCGCTGGAAACAGGCATCGAGTCGGGATACGGACATTTCAGGCACACCCTTCAATCAGTTCAATCGCTTCACTGGTTCCCCAGTACATCTGGAGGACCCTCCCTTCAAACAGTTCCACGCGGATGCCGAGGGCCGAGCCCGGATCCTGCCAGGTCAGGTATTCACCCTGCTCGCCGTCGTAGGCATGCGGGCTGGACACAGGCGGCTTCGGGAACCGGGCGACCGCTTGGGCGCGGGTCATTCCCACGCGCAGGCCAAACGGGCCGGGTTGCTCGGCCGGCGCCCCGCTGTCCGGATCCAGGCCGAGGTCGAAACGAACCACGCGGTCCTCGTCGGTCATCATCGACACGCCCGCCGGCAGGGCCTTGCCGTCGTAATACTCGCAACTGCCGCCGAGGGCTTCGACCGCCCCCTGCGCCGTCCACGGCCCGAGTGCCTTGAGATCGCTCAAGTGCTGGCCGATCAGCACCTCGCCGGCATGGTCCAGCGCCACCGAGACCACGGCCGGGCCCTCGTCGTCGCCCTCGCCTTCTGCTGCGGGCGGGTCATCAATCGGCGTGCGCGCCAGAGGGTCGACATCTTCATTGGCGGCGGCCTGCTGCGCAGGCTGCGTGGTTGCCTTGGCCGCCGGCGCCAGCACGGGCGGCTCCGGCGGCTGGCAGGCGCCCAGACTGAATGCCAGCAGCAGTACGCTGCTGTTGCGCATCAGCGCACTCACAGCACCAGGCCTTCGCGCGCAGCGATGGTATGCACGTCCTTGTCGCCACGCCCTGACAGGTTGCACAGCACGATCTGGTCACGCGGACGCCCGCGCGCAAGCTTCATCGCCTGCGCAAGCGCGTGGCTGGACTCCAGCGCCGGCAGGATGCCTTCGGTGTGGGCCAGCAGATGGAAGGCCTGCAGCGCCTCTTCGTCGGTGATGCCGACGTAGCGCGCACGGCCGCTGTCGGCCAGGAACGCATGCTCGGGGCCGACACCCGGGTAATCCAGGCCGGCCGACACCGAATGGGTCTCGATGATCTGGCCATCGTCGTCGCACAGCACATAGGTGCGGTTGCCGTGCAGCACGCCCGGGCGGCCGGCGGCGATGGAAGCTGCGTGGCGGCCGGTGTGGATGCCATCACCGGCCGCTTCAGCGCCGACGATCTCGACCTGGCGGTCGTTGAGGAAGGCATGGAACAGGCCGATCGCGTTGCTGCCGCCGCCGACGCAGGCGGTGATCGCATCAGGCAGGCGACCGTACTCGGCCAGCATCTGCTCGCGTGCCTCGCGGCCGACGATGGCGTTGAAGTCGCGCACCATGCGCGGGTACGGGTCAGGACCCGCTACCGTGCCGATGATGTAGAAGGTGTCCTGCACGTTGGTGACCCAGTCGCGCATCGCTTCGTTGAGGGCGTCCTTCAGAGTGGCCGAGCCGGAGGTGACCGGCACCACCGTCGCCCCGAGCAGTTTCATGCGGTAGACGTTGATCTTCTGCCGCTCGATGTCGGTGGCGCCCATGTACACCACGCACTCCAGGCCCAGCCGCGCCGCGACGGTGGCACTGGCCACGCCATGCTGGCCGGCGCCGGTCTCGGCGATGATGCGCTTCTTGCCCATCCGCGCCGCCAGCAGCGCCTGGCCGATGGTGTTGTTGATCTTGTGCGCGCCGGTGTGGTTCAGGTCCTCGCGCTTGAGCAGGATCTGCGCGCCACCGACGTGGTCACTCAGTCGTTCAGCATGGTAGATCGGGCTCGGCCGGCCCACGTAATGGGCCAGGTCGCGGTCATAGGCCAGCTGGAACGCCGGATCCTGGCGGGCCTGGTCATAGGCCTGGGCCAGTTCCTGCAGCGGGCCGACCAGGGTTTCGGCGACGAAGCTGCCACCGTAACGGCCGAAGTGGCCCTGGGCGTCAGGGAAGGCATGGAAATCGGCGATGGGAGAGTCAGGCATGGAGACGACCGGTCGTTCAGACAGGTGGATACTCTAGCGCACGGTTTGTGTCCGGAAAATGGATATTATCTGGCCTATCCCGTCAGGAAATCTCACATGAGCACATCACTGCTGCCGCCCCTGAATGCCCTGCGGGCGTTCGAGGCCACCGCACGTCTGGGCGGCGTTGGCCGCGCGGCCCAGGCGCTGCATGTGACCCATGGCGCGATCAGCCGGCAACTGAAGCTGCTGGAAGACCATCTGGGCCTGGCCCTGTTCCAGCGCGCCGGCCGCGGACTGCGCCTGACCGCCGCCGGCACCCGCCTGCAACAGGCATGCAGCGAGGCGTTCGGCGGCATTGAAGACTGCGTGCGCGAACTGCGGCGGCCAAGCGCGGAGCCGGCCCTGGTGCTGGGCTGCAGCGGCAGCGTGCTGGCGCGCTGGATGATTCCGCGGCTGCCGGCACTGCAGGCTGCCCTGCCCGGCGTGCGCCTGCAGTGGTCGGCCCTGGATGGCAGTTTCACCGAGGCGCAGGCCACGCTGGATGCGGTGCTGCTGCTGGCACAGGGACCATGGCCGCGCGGCTGGCAGGTGCGCGAGCTGGCACCGGAACGGGTGGGTGTGGTGGTGGCGCCCTCGCACCCGGCGGCGCAACGGTTGCGCCATGCCCCCCCGTCGGCCTTGCTGCGGGAAACGCTGCTGCACACCCGTTCGCGCCCGCAGGCGTGGCCTGCATGGGCGCAGTCGCACGGGCTGGACCCGGCCCAGCTGCAGCTCGGCACCGGCTTCGAACACCTGTATTACCTGCTGGAAGCAGCGGTAGCGGGGCTGGGCCCGGCAATCGCGCCGGAGCCACTGGTGGCCGAGGATCTGGCAGCGGGGCGGCTGGTCGCGCCATGGGGGTTCGCCGCGACCGGCGGGTTCTGGGTGCTGGCGCGGCCGGACGGCCCTGTCGATGCGCGCGTGGACGCGTTGGCCGATTGGGCGGGAGCCCAGCTGAAGTGAAGATCGCCGTCACGAAGTGGGCGCCACGGTGGGCAACCTCGCTTGACGTCGATTACATCCCGTCAGAAAACAGGTCGAGCACGTCAGCACTGACCCAGCCCTGCGCGCAGTTGCCAGCGTAGTGTCCCGGCCCTGCCACGTGGCAGCCTTCGCTTCCCATTTCATTCATGCCGCTGATGGGCCTGTCACCATAGGTCTCACACAACGCGCTGCCTTTGCACTTGCCGACCGTTGCGGCGGGAATGGCGACCACGTAATAGAAGAGCGGATTCTGTCCGGCACGACCGATGCCCTGTACGCAGACCAGCTGCCCTTTCGACAGCCTTGCGGTCGTCGAAACCCTGCTGCCGGTGCTCGGCACTGCGTCCAGGGTGTCCACGCCCTTGTCCTCGGCAACGCCGGCGAAGAAGCCCTGTTCGCCACAGGCCGGGGAAAGCTCGACGTCGTAGAAGTCACCGCTGTTGACGTCACCCGCCGTGCAGCCAGCGCCCTTGCTGGCGTCGCTGCATTTCACCCCGCTGGCCTGGATCAACGCGGCCAACCCGCTGTCGGCCGATGCTGATGCAGACACGGGTGCGGCCATCGAAGCAGTGGCGGGCGCCGTTGCAATGGTTGGCGACGAAGTGGCCGGGCTCGACGATTCTCCGGCGGCGCACGCAGCCAGAGCGAGCAGCAAACCTGGAACAGCGGCGATGCGGGCCATGCGCGAACGGAGAAGGGGCATATCCATTTGCAACCTCATTGACGGCATGTCGCACCGCAGACGGCGCGCCATGATGGAACGCGCACGGCTGGCACCCAGCCGTGGCAGGTTGGGTGCATTGTGTCCGGCCAGATGCCTGGTGGATGTGGGGTGACCGTTACGGCGCCGTCGGCGCCGCCAGGCGCTGCTGCAGGTCCTCGCGCAGGCGCGACAACTCGACTTCGGCCTGCTGACGCTGCTGCATGCCCTCGCGATGGATGCTGCGCACTTCCTCGACGGTAGCAATCAGCTGATCGTGCACGTGGCGCAACGTAGCCACATCGATCACGCCGCGCTGGTTGCTGCGTGCGGTGTCCACCGACGCCTGGCGCATCAGGTCGGCATTGCGTCGCATCAGCTCATTGGTCGCATCGTCGATGGCATTGGCCAGTTCGGCGGCGTTCTTCTGTTCGCCCAGCGACAACTGGATCGCGAACTGGCGCTTCCACGAGGGGATGGTGATGTCGCGGACGGTGTTGAACTTCTCGATCAGCTGCAGCGCATTGGCCTGAATCAGGCGGATCATCGGCAGCGACTGGTCAGCCGCGTGCTGCATCAGCTGCAGGTCGGAGACGCGCTTCTCGATCAGGCGGATCGCATTGTCGATCTCGCTCTGGCGGATGCGCTGCTGCGGGTCATCGCTGCCCTGCCCCAGCAACTGCTCGGACTGCAGCTGGGCCAGGCGCTGCTTGCCGGCGGCGGCATACAGGCCCAGCGCATGACGCTCCTCGCGGACGATGTCATGCATGCGGTCGAAATCGCTTACCCGCTTGCCCATCAGCGCCTGTTGCGCACCCACGTCGCCGAGCAGCTGTTCGATCTGCAAATTGGTATCGCTGAACTTCTGCACCAGCTCGCCCTTGGAAGAACGCAGGCGATCGATGAGGCCACCGATCAACGGCACCTTCGAGCGCTGGGAAAAACCATCCAGCTTGAGCTCGCGCGCGATGCGCACCACTTCGCCGAGTTTCTCGCCATTGGCATCGAGGTCACGGTTGCGCACCTGGTCCAGCAGCTGGCTGGAAAAGGCCGTTGTGCGTGCGGCGGCCTCACGGCCGAACACCTGCAGGTTGCCCGGCCGCAGGTCTTCCAGTTCGCGGCCGATTTCGGCGATGCGCGGCAGGTCGTCGCGGACCAGGCCGAGGGCCTTCAACGTGCTGTCATCAAGTTCAGGGGCGGGCATGGTGGCGGGCACGAGCGTGCCGGAGTTCTGGCTGTCCTGGGTCATCGGGCAGTGTCCTTGCGGTGGATAAGCGGCAGCGGCGGCCGGCTCAGGGCAGTCTAGCCTGAGCAGCGGCTACTTCGTCGTCGATCTGGGCCTGCAGCGTGGCTGCCTGCTCGGCCTGTGCAGCCTGCGCCAGTGCCTGGCGCGCCAATGCGGCCTGGCGCCAGGCCGGCAGCAGGACATCGTGGATGCGGACGAAGCGCTGCAGCAGGGCTTCGTCCTGCTCCTGCAGCAGCCGCCACTGCCCGCTTTCGATGCGTCGCAGCGTGGCCAGCCGCTGCAGATGGTCCACGCGTGGGGCCAGCGCGACCTGCGCAGCTCCCTGCAGTGTCGCCAGCTGCGCGGCGCCGAACGTGGCCCAGGCCTCCAACGCGGCGGCAGCCGCATCGTTGTCGATGATGGCCCGGGCACGCTGCTGCACACGCTGCGCGAGACCCTGCGCCTGCTCGCGCGCCTGCAGCGCCAGCACGCCCAGCTGCGCCTGCAGCCCCTGCGCCTGTGCCTGGCGTTCAACGTCACGGCCGAGCAGGCGCCCCCACCAGCTCTCCTGCCGGCGCAGGCGCGCCGGATCGCTGGCCTGCAACGCCAATGCGATCCGCGCCAGCGCAGCCACCAGTCCCTCGCCTTCCGCGCCGGCCTGCAACGGTGCAGGCTCGGCCAATACCTGCAGCAAGTGGCTGCCATACGCTGCCAGCGTGGCCACATCGGCGTGCGCCGGAAGCGTGGGTTCTGGCAGGGAGCGCACACAGGTCACGGCAGTGGCGGCGGCCGTGGGCCGTCATCAGCCAGCGTTTCCGGCGGCAATGATTCACCGTAGAAGTGGCGCATCAGCGCTTCGTCCAGCGCACGTTCTTCCGGAGTCGCTGCACGACGCACCCGCGGGCGACGACGCGTGTCGGTCGTGGCCACATCGGCCGTTACCTGCTGCCGGGCCCACCCGGCAAACGCCGCCAACGTCTGCGACAACTGCACCTGCTGTTCCTGCGAGGCGACCAGCAGCTGCAGCAGCGGTGCCAGACCAGCCTGCAGGTCTTCGGCCAATGGCGTGGCTGCGGCCTGCGGTACGGCGGCAGCCGGCGCGCTGGCCGGACGTGCATCGGCCAGGCGCTGCAGCGCTGCCAGCAAGGCCGGCCATGGCGCAGGCTCCGGTACGACGGCCACCTCTGCCGGCGGCGGCGGCGGTGGCAGCTGCAACGCACTGGCGATGTCGGCCAGCTGCGCGACCACGCGGCCACCGACATCACTGTCACCGGCACCCATTGCCTTGTTGCGCAGGAAATCACGCTTGATCTGCGCCCAGCGTTGCGCGCGTTCTTCATCGAGCACGCCACGCAGCTCGGCCAGCTTCAGCAGATTCTCTTCGGCACCGGTGGTCAGCAGCTGCGCTTCGCCCAGGTAGTGGTCGGAGATCAGCTGCTGCAGCTCGTCGTCATTCATCACCGGCGAAATCTTCTCCGCCAGCTTGTTCATGTTGCGGTAGCTGCCCTGCAGGCGGAAAGGCGGCTCGGTGCGATAGCGGTCATCCTGGGCAGCGCTGGCGATGTACTGCTGGTTGACCTTGTAGACCACATCGCGGACCTGCAGCATGCGCTGCAGGGTGGCGGTGATCTCGTTGATCTCGGCGCCGCTGTAGGCGTGGCTCAGGCCGTTGGTGGACACATCCTTGCCCATCGCGCGGTCGACCAGCAGGTACAGGTCGGCCATCTCGCGCGTGGCCAGTGGCGCCAATACCGGGTTGGAGGTCAGGCTGTTCTCGATGTAGCTGAGCGTGAAGGCTGCTTCCATGCCACCGAGCACATCGCCCAGGTTGTAGATGTCGGCACGGTTGGCCAGCATGTCCGGAATCTTGAACACTTCGCCGGATTCGGTGTACGGGTTGCCGGCCATGACCACGCAGAACTTCTTGCCACGCATGTCGTAGGTGCGCGTACGGCCGCGCCATACGCCTTCGATGCGGCGCGTGCCATCGCACAACGAGATGAACTTCTGCAGGAACTCGGGGTGCGTGTGCTGGATGTCATCGACATACAACATGGTGTTGTTGCCCATCTCCAGCGCCAGGTTGAGCTTTTCCAGCTCCTGCCGCGAGGTGGCATCCGGTGCCTGCTGCGGATCCAGCGACCGCACTTCATGACCCAGCGCCGGGCCGTTGATCTTCATGAAGACCAGGCCGAGGCGATGTGCCACGTACTCCATCAACGTGGTTTTGCCATAGCCAGGCGGCGAGATCATCATCAGCAGGCCCATCAGGTCGCTGCGCTTGTTCTCGCCAACGGTGCCCATCTGCTTGGCCAGGTTGTCGCCGATCACGCCGAGATATACGTCGTTGATCAGCTTGTTGCGCACGAAGGAAGACAACGGCCGGGCCTTGAACTCCGACAGCCGCAGGGTTTCGCGTTCGCGACCGATGATGCCCTGGCGCACCGCCTGATAGGCATGGAAGGCCGGTACGAACGCCTGCAGGTGATGCTGCAGGCGTGCCAGGAAATCGTCCAGCGACACGGTCAGGCTGCCGTTGTGGATGCGGGCGTGTTCGCCCAGCAGGCCGCTGACCTCCGCCTGCAGCGGTGCATCGCTGGCACGGGTGCGCAGCTGTCGCTGCACCAGCAGCAATGCCGCCGCTTCTTCGACATAGCCGGCATGCGCCGACTGTGTCGGCAGCCCGGCGAGCGCCCGCAGCCATTGCCCGGCCAATGCCCAACGCATGGCCAGCGGATCCTGCGAGCGCTGCAGCGCACGTTCAAGCGCATCACGCTGGCCCGCCTGCTCCAGTTGCTGCGACAGCGCGTCCAGCAATGCCTGCGCGTGCCGGCTGGTGCTGAACACCGGCTCGCCGGCCACCAGTTCTTCGCCCAGGTATGCCGCTGCTGCATCGGCGGCGGCGGCGTCAAACGGCAGTGCATGCGCGAGTGCATGGTCATGCAGCGCCTTGGCCATTTCCGCACGCAGGGCCTGGCGCCCCTCGTCGGAACCGAACAGGCGCGCGATGGCCTCCGCACCGGCCTGCCGGCCGGGCCACTGCGCCACGGCTTCATCGCGTTGCCGCGCGGCCCAGAACAGCAGTGCCAACGCACGCACATGGGACGAATGCCGCAGCGGTCCGGCGGCCTGCTGCAGCGGCAACAGCGCGCGCAGGATCAGGGCGGCGTCATGGTCATGGATACCGCGCTCGTAGCCCTCGCGATAACGCGGTGCCGCAAAGGCGCGGACCCGCTGGCCCAGCGCTTCCGGTTCGGCTGCATCGTGCTGCAGCTGGGCCAGGTCCAGGCCATCGCGGCCCTCCTCCGCAGCCAGCAACAGGCACCCGGCCAGGTATTCGCCGCGGTAGATCGCTGCCGATTCCGAATCCAGGGTCACCGGCCAGAACGGCTTGAGCGCATCAAGCTCGGGATCGTGCAGCGTCTCCAGGAAATCGGTGCCGGTGAGGTGGATGGCAAGGGTTCCACCCCGTGGCAGCAGGGTCAGGTCCAGCGCCTGGGTGTTCACGCTGAATCGATGGCGCGGACCAAGGCGGACCACGTTGCCGCCGGCCTCGTGCAGGTCGCTGCGGTCGCGCAGCTGGCGCACGGCCTGGTCGCGCACGCCCTTCAGGCGCGCCTCGACATCGTCAGCCTTGACGTTGTCGCGCAGCGCACGCAGGCGCTCGGCCAGTTCACGCAGCTTGAGGATCAGCGGATCGCCGGCGAAGAACGCGTTGAGCTCGTCGGCCGTGCCGAACCGCTCGGTACGCTTTCCGAGGCCATCAAGGATGCGGTTGGCGGCATCGAGCACCGAGCGCGCCTTGCGCTGGCGATCATCCAGCAGGGCCTGCTTGTGCGTATCGAAGGCTTCGACCAGCTCTTCGCGCTTGCTCAGGATGTCGCCGAGGAACTGCTCGTGCTCGCCGAACTGGCTTTCCAGTTCTTCCAGCTGCACCAGCAGGCGCGACAGCTGTTCGTCGGCCCGCTCAGGGTCGCTGGCCATCGCCAGCGCGCTGGTGATCGACTGCGAGAACAGGGCGAACTGGGCGGCGAACTGGGCCACGGCTTCGGCCGAACCCAGCGACTTGCGGCGCTGTTCGGCGCGGGCGCGTGCCTGGTTCAGGCGCCCGTACAGCAGCGAGATGGATTCGACCACGCGGGTGCGCGCAGTCGCATCGTCGACCTTCAGCCCGGCCATCAGCTCGGACAGCATGTCCAGGTCGCCGGCCATGCCGCGCAGGCCGTCCAGCTGCTCATCCAGCTGGCGTGCACTGGCGGCCTGCTGTGCGGCTTCGTCCAGCGCCTGCATGCGGGCGGTCAAGGGGGCCAGCGCTGCATCGCCGGCAAGGAAGGTACCGGTGGCGGCGCCGACACGGTCGTGCGCCTGCACCAGTTCGGCGGCCATCGCCTCGATGCGCGCGGTATCGATGTAGCGCAGTTCGCGGATGGTCAGCAGTCGACCGCGCAGTGCGGTGATCGCGTTGAGCGCTTCGACGAAGGCCTGCACCTCGTTCCAGTTTTCCGGCTGCAGCCGGCCCAGCAGCGCCTTGTGCGTGGCCTCGGCCTCGGCCATTGCCTGGGCCGACTGCTGGCGGATCGACTGCACCTTTTCGTATTCGTCCAGCACCGATTCGCCGGTGGCGCTGATCTGCCGCAGCAGGGCTTCGGCGCCATCGCAGGCCTCGTCACCCAGCCAATGATGCGCATCGAAAAGCCGCCGGGTATCGGCTACCAGGCGCTGGTAGCGCTGCACCGATACATCCTGGCCGTCGATCTCGCGCGCCAGGTTGAACAGGTTGGAGATGCCGCGAACCAGCTCGGCGTTGCCGATGCGCCCCATGAAGGTATTGCCGGGCGGACGGCTGGCGGCGAACTCATCGCTGCTGAAGGGCGTCTGCCAGACCTGCATCGGATGGATGCGGGTCGGCTCGGTGCCTTCGGCATGGAACAGCACCATGCGTCCGTCCTGCATGAAGGCGTAGCCGTGGCCGAACACGGGGTTCTGCAGCACGCGCTGGATGGTGTTGTAGACGAACAGCGCCGAACGCCCGCCTTCGCGCTCGTAGAAGATGTACAGCACGTCCTCGCCGTTGGGCGAACGGATGCTGCGCTTGAACTGCATGCCATCCATCGAGGCGTCGAACGCCTTGTGCTCGCCACCCTGCAGGTAATAGCCGCCGGGGAAGATGATGCCGTGGTCTTCGGGCAGCTGCACGCAGGCCTGGACGATGGCATCGTTGCGCACGATGTCGCCGGTAAGCGTGTTGTAGATCAGTCCGCGCCATTCGGTTTCGCGGTAGGGCAGCACTTTCAGCAGCACCAGCGAGCCGACCCGGGCGAACTCGAACTGGGCATCGTCCAGCGACTGCGTGCTGTCCTCCACCGGTTCGCTGTAGATGCCCTGCCCGGTTTCGGTGTTGTTCTCCACCTTGATGGTGAGATCGCCACCGGTGGTTTCCACGAACAGGGTATCGAGGACGTTCAGATGCGAATGGCGGCCGTTGACGGCAAGGTCGCGCGTGGCGCGGGTCCATTCGAAATCGAAGGGTGGCGGCAAGGCGATGTCACGCTCGCCGCGCGCATCGAGATAGGTCAGTTCACCTTCGCGTGACAACGCCCAGCGGAACACGCGCACGTCGCTGCTGCGCTCGCCGATCTGGAACGAGGCCAGCAGCTTGTCGCCCACCACGATCAGCTGCAGCAGGCGCGCATGCTTGTAGTACGCGTACAGCTCGTTGAAGTCATGCACGAAGCCGGGCTGGTCGAGGAAACTGCCCTTCAGTTCAAGGGCAGCGACGTCGTAGCCATCGGCGCCCTGTACCAGCCGGTACAGACCGAACACATCTTCGATGCGGGTCTGGGTCTTGAGCCCGATGAACACGTTGTAGCCGAACAGCAGGCGATCCGGGCCGACCTGGACGATGTCGCGGCCGACACAGTTGTTCTCGCTGCGGATACGGAAACGGCCGACCACCTCCAGGCGGCTGTCGCCGAACTCGGCCAGGCGCTGGCGGTTCAGCTGCTCGGCAACGGCCTGCAGGCGCTGGCCCTGTTCGCCGAGACGGCGCCGCAGGACGTCATAGGCGCCGCCCTGGGCTACGGCATGGTCGACGGTATCGCCGGCAGCCTCTGGTGCGGTGGACTCGGTGGACGGTTTGGTTTCGGACATCAGCAGGTTTCCGGCTCACGGACGGCCGGCCGTCGATGCGGCCGGCACGGGTGGGCGATGGCGATGGCCATCGCCGGGTGGATCAGCGCGCGCTGTCGACCACGACGGCCGCCGCGACGGGCACGGTCTCCGTGTCCTCGGCGATCTGCCGTGGTGCACTATCGGCCACGTTGACACCCAGGTAGCGCTGCATCAGGTCCTGCACGATCGGGCTCTTGCCGGCGAAGCCTTCGATCGACTTGCCCAGCGAAACCGCCTTGATCAGGTTCTCGAACATGCCGCCGTCGCCGCCAACCAGGTCGATGTCGGCGTTGCGCAGCGCGCTGGCGATGACGCCGGCGTTCTCGCGCGAGACTTCCTTGCCGGCTTCGATCGAGGCCAGCGCCTGCTTCAGGCTGTTGTCCAGCATCATGCGGAACTCTTCATGGCCGCGCGCCTGGTCGCTCAGCGAAGCGATGGCTTCAAACTTGCGGACCAGGCCCTCGGCCTCGGCCAGCAGCTTCTTCTGCACCACGCCGGCTTCGGCGTTGCCCAGCGATTCGGTGGCGGTGGCACGGGCCAGGCCCATCTTCTCCTCGCCCTGCGCCTGTGCCTGCAGCGTCTCGGCCAGCACGCGCGCCTCGTTGCTGCCCTGCTTCAGGTTCGCTTCGGCCTTGGCTTCGATCACGCGCGCCTCGGCGATGCCGACCTTCTCGATCGCCAGCGCCGACGCTTCGCGTACCTGCGCTTCGGCCAGGCCGGGCGCGGCCTGCTCGGCGCGGAAGGCGTCGGCCAGCAGGCGCTTGGCCTCGGCCTGCTTGCCGGCGGCTTCGTGCTCGGCCTGCGCCAGCGTGGTCAGCTCCACCGCGCGATGCTTGGAGGCGGTCTCGCGGGCCTGGGCTTCCTTCACTTCGCGCACCAGCGCTTCCTGCGCCTTCGCCTCGGCTTCCAGGATCAACACCTGCTTCTGGCGGTCGGCCTCGGAGACTTCGCGCACTTCCTTGATGCGCTCTTCTTCCTGCGCCACGGTCTTGTCGATGGAGATGCGTTCGCGGGTGATGTTGGCCACGTCCATCTTGCCCTGCTCGACCACCTTGTCGCGCTCCACGCCCTGCAGCTGCACTTCGCGGTCGGTGGTGACCTGCTCCAGCTGGCGTGCGCGCTCGACGCGCTCGGCTTCGATGGCCACGGCGCGCTGGCGGTTCTGCTCGGCCACTTCAACTTCGCGCATGCGGTTCTGCTCGCGGATGTCGATCAGCTGCTGCGCTTCGATGCGGGCGTTCTCGGACAGCTGGCGCTGCTCTTCCTGCACCTTGGCGGTCTCGGCTTCCTCGCGCGCACGGATGGTCTCGATCTCGCGCTTCTGCCGTGCCTCGGCTTCGGCCTGCTGCCGTTCAAGGGCCAGCAGTGCTTCGCGGGCTTCGACGTTCTTCTTGGTGATGGCCAGCTTCTCGTTCTGCTCCAGTTCGTTGGTCACCACGTTCTGCGCAGCGGTCAGCTCGGTGATCTTGCGGATGCCCTGCGCGTCGAGGATGTTGAACTGGTCCAGCAGCGACTTCGGGGTCTGCTCCAGGTAGTCGATGGCCACGTCTTCCAGCACATACCCGTTGAGGTCGTTGCCGATCACCGCGATGATCTCGTCGCGGAATTCCTGGCGCTTCTCGAACAGCTCGGTGAAATCGAACTTCTTGCCGACCGTCTTCAGTGCTTCGGAGAACTTGGCGTTGAACAGCTCATCGACGGCATGCTTGTCCGACGCGCGGTCGGCGCCGATCGCCTTGGCCACGCGCAGTACGTCGGCCTGGGTCTCGTTGACGCGCAGGTAGAACGCCACGGCGATGTCGGCGCGCATGTTGTCGCGGCAGATCAGGCCTTCCTTGCCGCGGCGGTCGATCTGCAGGGTGATCAGGCTGATCCGCATCAGCTCGGCGCGGTACAGCACGGGAATGATCAGCGCACCGGTGAAATGCACTTTCGGGGTGGAACTCATGTCGTTGACGATCAGGGCCACGCCCTGGTCGACCTTGCGGTAGAACGCCTTGAACAGGCCCGCCACGCCGAGCAGGAGGGCGAGGACGCCGCCCACGATGATCAGGAAGGGGAGCACGGATGCCAACGTCATTGATGTTTCTCCTTGTTGCCCGGAAGCAGGTTGTCCTGGAAGTCGAGGGCGACCGCGTCGGCGCGGACCACCCGGTAATGGTGTTGTGCAGCCACGTGCTCGACCAGCACGATGCGCTCGCCGCGCTGCAGTTCGATGTCGCTGCGGATCTGCAGGACCAGGCCGGCACCGCCGTCATCGACGGTGGCATGGCCACTGCGTGCGTCGACCTTGGGCGAAGCGACCACGCCGACCCGGCCCAGCAGCGAGGCCTGCGGCACCGGGCGCAGGCGCAGCAGGAAGCGGCGGATGGGACGCAGCAGCATCGCGGTGACCGGCACGGCCGGCAGGGGTGCAAGCACCGCCACGACGGTGCCCAATGACCAGCGCAGCAGGTCGGGCAACGGCAGCAGCAGGTACAGATGGATGAAGTAGGTGAGGGTCCAGGCGAACAGGCTCAGCAGCGTCACCACCACCATGAGCGGCACGCCGCCCAGGCCCCAGCGCGCCAGCAGCGCTGACAGGCCACTGAGATGGGCATCGCCTTCAAGGGCGCCATCGGCACCGGCCTCGCCGAAACCGTCATCGACCAGGCCAAAGGCGGCAATCCCCCAATACAGCACCGCCACCGCCAGCGCGACGCTGTACGGGAGGGTCGGATAACCGAGTACGACGGTTAGGAATTCCTGCATCGCTTGCCTTCCTGGGCGGGGGCGCCAGGCGCCCGTTCGGAGCACGCCACCAGCGGCTCCGTCGATCCTCGTGCCGGCCCTCATGGCCAGCACGCTTGGGATCATCCTATGTGAAGAGGGTGTGCAGGCTCAAATGTGAAGACCGGACACCTCGGAAGTGACCGTGTCTCAATCCAGCACGGCGCAATCGGAGCGCCGGACTTCTTCCACGAACGTGCGCATCTTGTAGCCGTCCTTGATGCCCGGCTCCAGTTCGATGCCACTGGAGACATCCACGCCCCACGGCAGGGTCGCCAGCACGGCGTCATGCACGTTCTCCGGCGTCAGGCCTCCGGCCAGCAGGAACGGCCGGTGCAGGCCGGTGGGGATACGCGACCAGTCGAAGGCCACGCCGGTACCGCCGCCGCCGCCCGGCGCATGGCTGTCGAACAGGAAGCCGGCGGCGCTGGGGTAGCGCAGCTGCAGGGTGCGCGCATTGATTTCCTCGCGCCCGCCCATGGCGATCGCCTTCAGGTAAGGCATGTTGAAGCTGCGGCAGAAGCTCTCGTCTTCCTCGCCATGGAACTGCAGCAGGGTCGGCCGCACGGTACGCAGCACCTCGCGCACTTCTTCCCTGCTGTTGTTGCGGAACAGCGCCACCACGTCGACCATCGGTGCGATGGCCTGGCGCATCGCGCGCGCTTCGGCCGGCGCGACCCGGCGGCTGCTCTCGCGGGCGAAGATGAAGCCCACCGCATCCACGCCCAGCTCGCCGGCCAGGCGCACGTCGCCGGCACGGGTCATGCCACAGAACTTGATGCGGGTACGGTAGTAGGAGCGGCTCATAGCGTTACCTCGGCGGGCAGATGCCAGTTGTCGGGGTACAGCGGCCCCAGGAACACCAGTCCCTGCGGGGGAGCGGTGGGACCGGCCACGGTGCGGTCGCGCCCGGCCAGCAGTTCGGCGATCCACTCCACCGGCTGCTCGCCACTGCCGACCAGTATCAGCGAACCGACGATATTGCGGACCATGTGATGAAGGAATGCATTGCCGCGCACCGCCACCTCGATGACGTCGTCGTGGCGGCTGACCTGCAGCGACTGCAGCTCTCGCCGGGCATGCAGGGCCTGGCACTGGACCGAGCGGAAGGCGCTGAAATCGTTCTCGCCCAGCAGGGCCTGCCCGGCCAGGTGCATGCGCTCGGCATCGAGCGGGCGCCGCTCCCAGCTCAGGGTCTGCCGGCCCAGCGCCGGGCGCACTTCGCGATTGAGCAGGCGGTAGCGATAACGTCGTGCGCGGGCAGAGAAACGGGCATGAAAATCGTCGGCCACCGGCACGCACCAGCGCACGGCGATAGAACGCGGCAGGCGGGTGGTGGTGCCGAGCATCCACGCGCGCGGATCACGCACCACGTCGGTGTCGAAGTGCACGACCTGGCACTGGCCGTGCACGCCGGCATCGGTGCGGCCGGCGCAGACCACCTGCAGCGGGGTATCGGCCACCGATGACAGGGCCTGTTCCAGGCTGGCCTGGACGCTGGGTCCGCCCTCGCCCAGGTTCTGCCAGCCCCTGAAATCGCTGCCGTCGTACTCGACGCCGAGCGCGTAACGCATGTGCTACCTCGATGTTGCGGGTGGGGCGGCGCTCAGGCCGGGTCGCGCTCGGACCAGACCGCCAGTTCGTTGCCACCGGGCTCGACGAACTGGAAACGGCTGCCGCCAGGGAAAGAGAACACGGTCCGCACGATCTGACCACCGGCCGCACGCACCGCCGCTTCCATCGGCGCCAGCTGGTCGGCATACAGCACCAGCAGTGGCGCGCCTTCGCTGGCACGTTGTGGTTGGCCACGGAAGAAGCCTCCCTGCAGGCGGCCATCATCGAAAGCGGTGTAGTCGCTGCCGTAATCGACAAACGACCAGCCGAACACGACCTCGAAGAACGCGCGGCTCGCAGCCGGGTCGCTCGAGGCGAATTCAACGTAGTCGAGACGGCGTTCGCGGGTCATCGCAGGTCCTTGTCGAAAGGGTGTCAGGGCAGACGGGCCAGCAGTTCGCGGGCCTGCGCCTGGCAATGCAGGTCACCCCCTTCGGCAACCTCCTGCAGCAGGGTGCGCGCGGTCTGCGCGTCGCCCAGGTCCAGATAGGCGATGGCCAGTTCCAGCCGTTCCTGGCCGATACGCGGTGCCCAGTCATGGCCATTGTCTGCAGCAGACCCGACGGCGTCCTCGGCGGCAGCACGGTCGTCGTGCAGATCGACCGGTGCAGCCGTCTCATGCTCATGCGGTTCGGCCGGCAGATCGAACACACCGCGGAACTGCGGCTCCTGTTCGGCCTGCAGCGCGTATTCGGGCACGGCCACCTCGGCTGGCGCGATGGGCGCCACCGCAGCAGCGCCGGCAGGATCGTCCCAGCGCGGCAGATCGTTCACCGCAGCAGGCAGTTCAACCCGTTGGTCTTCATCAAGCTCACCCGCCCGCCACTCGGCCGGCGAGGCATCCACTTGGATGTCCGCAGCCGGCACGTCATGGTCGGTGGCAGCCCAGGCCGGCATCGCCGGTTCCTGGCGTCCGCCATCGGCGGCGAAGTTCACCCCGGCGTCCTGTTCGGTCAGGGTATCCAGCGCGGCACCTGCCGGCAGCGCTGCTGCCAGGCCGGCGGCATCGTGTTCCTCGCGCAGCGGCGGCAGCGGCGAGGGCTTGCGACGACGCAGCAGCCAGGCGCCCAGGGCAACCAGCACGAGCAGCGGCAGGCCCAGCCAGTACCACGGCGTGCCAGCGCCGGGCGCACCGGGCGCCTGGGCCAAACGCTGCTGGGCGGCGGCCAGGTCGTTGTCCTTCATCGCGATCAGTGACTGCTGCTGCTCCTTGAGCTTCTCCAGCTCCGCCACGCGCTGCTTCAGATCGCCGATTTCGGCATCGCGGGTGGCGATGTCCTCCTTGGCCTGGCGCAGTTGTTCGTTGCCCAGCATGTCACCCTCGCTGCCGGCACTGGTGCCGGTGGTTGTGCCCGCGTGCGCGGCGTCGGATGCCAGCGCCGGAGCGATTTCAAGTCGTGCCCCTGTGGCCGCAGCCGGGGAAGAAGCAGCGCCATCGGCCTTGGCCACCGGCATCGCGGCGCCAGCCGGCTGTGGCACGGTGCGTGCCTGCCGCCACTGCGCGGCATGTTCGCGGACCAGCGCGGCCGCCTCGGCCGCATCCACCGCGGCCAGTGCGGTATCGCCCGGCATGCGCAGCACCGCGCCCTGCTTGAGCAGGTTGACGTTGCCACGGATGAAGGCTTCGGGGTTGGCACGCAACAGCGCGATCATCGCCCGGTCGCGACTGATCTGATTGCCACGGGCCAGCGAGCCGGCGATCTGCGAAAGCGTCTGTCCGCGCTGCACGGTCACACTGCCGTCTGCAGCGAGCGCTGGTGCAGGTGCAGGTGCTGGCGCAGGTGACGCAGCCCGTGGACGCGGTGCGGCAGGTGCGGCGGCCGCCGTGACCGGTGCCGGCTCGGGTACGGTTGCAGCGGTGGCAGGCGCATCCCGGACGATGGTGTCCGACAGCACACCGGCTGGCGCGACGATTTCCGGTTCGGCCACGGCCAGTGCACTGGCCGGTGCATCGACCAGCGCCGAGTACTCACGCACCAGCCGGCCCTGGCCCCAGTCGGCCTCGACCAGGAAGCTCAACGAGGGAGTTTCCACTGGCGTCTGCGAGGTCACCCGTACCACCGCCCTGCCCTGCGCATTGCGGGTCAGCTCGAACTGCAGTTCGCTGACCAGACCCACCGGGCGCTGCAGGCCAACGCGCTCGAAGGTGACCGGCGAAGCGAGCGCGACGCGCAGGTTCTCAAGTTCGGACGGATCGGCCGAGATCACCGGGATCTCGGCCAGCAACGGCTGTCCCGGCTTGGACAGGACCCGGATGTCGCCCAGGCCCAGGGCCATGGCCGAACTGCTGACCAGGGCCAGCAGCGCGGCGGAAAGACAGGTGAGCGGACGCCGTGCGCCCTTGGCTCGTTTATTCATGGGCGACACTATAAAGCGTGCGGACCACGGTCCGCACCCACCGGGGAGGCGAACCGCGCTGGTGCCGGCCAGCTGCCGGCACTACCGGTCAGGCAACAGCGGGGATCAGCGCTTCTCGGCGGCGACCAGCTCGGCCAGCTGCACCGCGTTGAGGGCTGCGCCCTTGCGCACGTTGTCCGACACGATCCACAGGTTCAGGCCGCGCGGATGCGACAGGTCCTCGCGGATGCGGCCGACGTACACCGCGTCGGTGCCCGAGGCATGGGTGACCGGCGTCGGGTAGCCACCGGCCTCGCGACGATCCACCACCTCGATGCCCGGCGACTGTTCCAGCAACGCGCGCGCTTCGGCCACGGTCACCTTGTCACGGGTTTCGATCGCCACCGATTCGGAATGGCCATAGAACACCGGCACGCGCACCGCGGTCGGGTTCACGAGGATGCTGTCGTCGCCCAGGATCTTGCGGGTCTCCCAGACCAGCTTCATCTCTTCCTTGGTGAAGCCGTTATCCAGGAAGTCGTCGATGTGCGGGATCAGGTTGAAGGCGATCTGCACCGGGAAACGCTGCGGATCGATTTCCTGGAAGCTCAGCAGCTGGCCGGTCTGCTTGCCCAGTTCTTCCAGTGCCGAACGGCCACCGCCGGATACCGACTGGTAGGTGGACACGTTGATGCGCTCGATGCCGTACTTGCGGTGCAGCGGTGCCAGCGCGACCAGCATCTGCATGGTCGAGCAGTTCGGGTTGGCGATGATGCCGCGCGGACGGTTGGCGACCTGGTCCGGATTGACCTCCGACACCACCAGCGGCACGTCATCGTCGTAACGGAAGGCCGAGGAGTTGTCGATCACCACCGCGCCAGCGGCAGCGAACTTCGGGGCGTATTCCTTGGACACGCTGCCACCGGCCGAGAACAGGGCGATATCCACGCCACTTGGATCGAAAGTGGCCAGGTCCTGGATCCTGACCTTGTTGCCGTTGTATTCGACTTCGCCGCCGGCCGAGCGCTCGGAAGCGAGCAGGCTCAGGGTGCCGACCGGGAAATCGCGCTCGGCCAGGATGGCCAGCATGGTCTCGCCGACCGCGCCGGTGGCGCCGACGATGGCGACGTGGAAGCTGCGTTGTGCATTGCTCATGGGGGAACTCTCACGAAAACGGGAAGGGGGAAAACTCACGCACGACAGCTGGGTTCGGGGAGCCTCCTCGGATGGATGCGCGGAGGTTCCCTATCGTTTCCCGCTTTTTTTGTCCGAGGTCGCGCGCGCGGCAAGGGCCGCGTCGGCGTTGATCGCGCTCGGCATGCGCGACGGGCTGCCGTCCAGGCCAAGCCCGGCCAGCAGATTGTCCACGGCCATCTGCACCATGGCCGTGCGCGTGGCCAGCGATGCGCTGCCGATATGCGGGGTCAGCACGATGTTGCGCAGGGCCAGCAGTTCCGGCCGCACGTTGGGTTCGCCTTCGTAGACATCCAGGCCGGCCGCCGCCAGGCGACCGTTGGCCAGTGCTTCGGCCAGCGCCAGTTCGTCGACGATGCCGCCGCGGGCGATGTTCACCAGGGTGGCAGACGGCTTCATCTTGGCCAGCGCGGCGCCGTCGATGATGTGGTGCGAGGCGGCGGTGTATGGCAACACGGTCAACAGATGGTCGGACTGCGCCAGCAGCGTGTCCAGATCCACGTAGGTGGCGCCGAGCGCGGCTTCGGTATCGGCCGGCAGCCGCGAACGGTTGTGGTAGAGCACCTTCATGCCGAAGCCGTGCGCGCCGCGACGGGCGATGCCCTGGCCGATGCGGCCCATGCCGAGGATGCCCAGCGTGCTGCCATGGATGTCGGCCCCCAGCATGGTCTGGAACGACCACTGCCCCCACTGGCCCTCGCGCAGCCAGCGCTCGGATTCGGTGATCCGGCGCGCGGTGGCCATCAGCAGCGCAAAGCCGAGATCGGCGGTGGTTTCGGTGAGGACGTCCGGGGTGTTGCTGGCGAGAATGCCGGCGGCACTGAGCGCATCGACATCCAGGTTGTTGTAGCCGACCCCGACATTGGCGATTACCTTCAACTCCGCGGCATCGGCGACCTGGGTCGGGCCGATGCGCTCGTTGAGGGTGATGATCGCCCCGTCAACGTCGGCCAGCTGCGCGGCGATCTGCTGTGGCGACCAGGCGGTGACGGTATCGGTGGTGCGCAGTTGCACGCGATCGCGCAGCGGCGCGATGGCCGCGTCGATCAGCGGCTGGCTCACCCATACCGTCGGCCGCGTATCAGCCATCAAGCTGGCCGGGAATGCGCGGGGTGATGGTGCCGACATCGCCGCACTGCGCGCGGTGGCGCAGCGCCTGGTCCATCAGCACCAGGGCCATCATCGCCTCGGCGATGGGCGTAGCGCGGATGCCGACGCAGGGATCATGGCGGCCGGTGGTGACCACCTCCACCACATTGCCGGCCGTATCCAGCGATTCACCGGGCAGGCGCAGGCTGGAAGTCGGCTTGAGCACCATCGAGGCGACCACCGGCTGGCCGGTGGAAATGCCACCGAGAATGCCGCCTGCATGGTTGCTGGCAAAACCCTGCGGGGTCAGCAGGTCACGGTGTTCGGTGCCCTTCTGCATGGCACTGGCGAAACCGTCGCCGATCTCCACGCCCTTCACCGCGTTGATGCTCATCAGTGCGGCCGCGAGCTCGCCATCAAGCTTGCCGTAGATCGGCTCGCCCCAGCCCGGCGGTACATTGTCGGCGACCACGTCCACGCAGGCACCGACCGAATCGCCGGACTTGCGCAGCGCATCCATGTACGCCTCCAGCTCGGGCACCTGTGCCGCGTGCGGCCAGAAGAACGGATTCTCCTCGACTACCGACCAGTCGAAACCGGCCGGAGTGATCCCGCCCAGCTGCGACAGGTAGCCGCGCACGGTGATGCCGAAACGCTCGGCCAGCCATTTCTTGGCGACCACGCCAGCAGCCACGCGCATGGTGGTCTCGCGCGCCGAGGAGCGGCCACCGCCGCGCGGGTCGCGGATGCCGTACTTGTGCCAGTAGCTGTAGTCGGCATGCCCCGGACGGAACTGCTGGCCGATGTTGCTGTAGTCCTTGCTGCGCTGGTCGGTGTTGCGGATCAGCAGCGCGATCGGGGTGCCGGTGGTCAGGCCCTCGTACACCCCGGACAGGATCTCGACCTCGTCGGCCTCGCGCCGCGCCGACGTATGCCGGCTCTTGCCGGTGGCGCGACGCTGCAGGTCATGGTTGAATTCGGCCGCGTCCAGCGCCAGCCCCGGCGGGCAGCCATCGATCACGCAGCCGATGGCCGGCCCGTGCGATTCGCCGAACGTGGTGACGGTGAACAGCTTGCCGAACGAATTGGAGCTCACGGGCGCTGCGCCGCCAGTTCGGTGATGCGCGCGCTGTGGGCGATCAGCTCGCGGCACTCGACCGCGAAGATGCCCATCTGGCCGACCTTGAATTCGACCCAGGCGAAATCCACTTCCGGCAGCAGCTTGATCAGGTGCTGTTCGGATTCGCCCACTTCACAGATCAGCAGGCCGTCCTCGCTCAGGTGCAGCGGCGCGTCGCGCAGGATCTTCAGCACCAGGTCCAGGCCATCGTCGCCGGCACGCAGGCCCATCTCCGGCTCGTAGGAGTATTCCTGCGGCAGGGCGTCGGTCTCGTCGTTGGTGACATACGGCGGGTTGGTGACGATCAGGTCGTAGTGGCGACCGGTCAGGCCGTTGAACAGGTCCGACTTCAGCAGGGTCACGTTGTGCGCCTGCAGGCGTTCCTTGTTCTCTTCGGCCAGTGACAGCGCCTCATCGCTGAGGTCCACGCCGTCCACTTCCCAGTTCGGGTAGTAGTGGCCCATGGCGATGGCGATGCAGCCCGAACCGGTGCACAGGTCCAGCGCGCGGTTGACATCGCGGCCGGCCAGCCACGGCTCGAAGCCGCACTCGATCAGCTCGGCGATCGGCGAACGCGGCACCAGGGCGCGCGTGTCGCTCTTGAAGCTGAGGCCGGCAAACCAGGCTTCACCGGTCAGGTAGGCGGCCGGGATGCGCTCGTCGATGCGGCGCTGGAACAGTTCCAGCACCGCCAGCTTCTCTTCGCGCAGCAGGCGCGCCTGGCCGTAGGCCGGGCCGAGATCGTGCGGCAGGTGCAGGCCGTGCAGCACCAGCTGGGTGGCCTCGTCCAGGGCATTGTCGTAGCTGTGCCCGAAGGTCAGGCCCGCAGCATTGAAACGGCTGGTGCCGTAGCGGATCAGATCGATGATCGTATGGAGTTCGGCGGCCGTTTCAGCGGTCATGGCGGTACTGCGGGCAAAGTGGCCCCCGATTATAAGGGTTGCCGCCTGCGCCGGCATCCGTTGCGGCAGAAACGATCCAGCCGCAGCCGGTATGATGGTGGCCACTTCCTGCGGCGGAATCCCATGTTCAATCGCAACGTCGGCATCATCCTGCTGATCGCCCTGGCGGCGGGCCTTGGCCTGCTCGCCGCCCAGCAGGTGTTCGCGCCGAAGCCGCCGGCCGGGCAGCCGGCCACCGAAGCGATCACCCTGTACCCGCAGCCGCGCGCCCTGCCCGACTACAACCTGGCCCAGTCCGACGGCACGCGCCTGATTCCCGGCGAACTGAAGGGCCACTGGACCCTGGTGTTCCTCGGCTTCACGTTCTGCCCGGACGTCTGCCCGACCACCCTGGCCGAGCTGGCCGGCGCGCAGAATCAGTGGGAAGCGCTGCCCGATGGCCTGCGCCCGCGCGTGCTGTTCGTCTCGGTCGACCCGGAGCGCGACACCGCCACGCGCCTGGGCGAGTACGCCCATGGCTTCCACAAGGACACCCTGGCGGCGACCGCCGACATCCCCTCGCTGGAGCGCTTTGCCACCTCGCTGGGCTTCGTGTTCCAGAAGGTGCCGGGCAAGCACTTCGACGAGAATCCCGAGGATTACACCCTCGAGCACTCCGCCAGCCTGGCCGTGCTCGATCCGCAGGGCCGGCTCGCCGGCCTGGTGCGGCCCCCGTTCAATGCGCCGGCGATCGCCCGCGACCTGCAGAAGCTGACCGAGAAATCCGCCCCATGAGTCTGACCACCGCCCTGACGTACGTCCTGCCCCACCGCCTGCTGTCCTCGATGGCGCGTTCGCTGGCGTACTCGGACAACCCGCGCGTATCGCGCTGGCTGATCGACACGGTCACCCGCAAGTTCAACGTCAACCTGGATGAAGCGGCCAATCCGGACCCGCGCAGCTACCCGACCTTCAACCAGTTCTTCACCCGCGCGCTGAAACCCGGCGCGCGCGTGGCCGATGCCGATCCGCGCAGCCTGGTGATGCCGGCGGACGGCCGCATCAGCCAGCTCGGAAAGATCGACGCCGGGCGCATCTTCCAGGCCAAGGGGCAGTCGTTCACCGCCGCCGAGCTGTTGGGCAGCGCCGAGGACGCCAAGCCGTTCAACGAGGGCCTGTATGCCACGGTGTACCTGTCGCCGCGCGACTACCACCGCGTGCACATGCCGTGGACCGGCACCCTGCGCGAAACCGTGCACGTGCCCGGTCGCCTGTTCAGCGTCGGCCCGGCCGCGGTGAACAACGTGCCCGGCCTGTTCGCACGCAACGAACGCCTGGTCTGCCATTTCGACACCAGCTTCGGCCCGATGGTCAGCGTGATGGTCGGTGCGCTGCTGGTGTCGGGCGTGGAAACGGTGTGGAGCGGCGAAGAGATTCCGCACTACGGCGACCGCATCACCCGCAAGGATTACCGGGGCCGCGGCATCACCCTGCAGCGCTTCGAAGAGATGGCGCGCTTCAATTACGGCTCGACCGTGATCGTGCTGCTGCCGCCGGGCGTGGCCGAATTCGCCCCGCACCTGGATGCCGAGCATCCGGTACAGCTGGGCCAGGCACTGGCCAAGCTACGCTGATCCTGCGGTAGTGCCGGCCGCTGGCCGGCATCTCCGTTGATCCAACGCGTCCAGTGTTGCCGGCCAGCGGCCGGCACTACCGGACAGGTGCGTTACTGCAGGGTCGGCGCCGGGCCGACGTCCATGCCGTCGTAGTCTTCCACGCCCATCTGCGTGGCCAGCGCGCTCAGTTCCTGGTTGCGCTTGTCCAGCGAGGTTTCGTCGTGCACTTCCACGCGCTCCACATGCAGCACGTGGAATGCAGCCTCACCGTCTTCCGGCTCCTGCTCGAACACTTCCACCAGCACATAACCTTGTGCCTGCAGGTGGGTGGCCAGTGCGTGCAGCGGCTCGGCGGTGGAGTGCACGAAGAAGTACCCCCACAGCAGCGGGGCGTCCAGGTCCCAGTCGGTGTTCTCGCGGAGGTTGGTGAACAGGTTGCGGGTGTCTTCGAGGTCCATGCGATATCCAGAGTGCGGAAAGATTATTTGTCGCAGCCCTGCAGCTTCAGCACCTGGCCGTGGCGCAGGCTGTAGCCGGGGGCCTTGAGGCCATTGGCGCGGGCCAGCACCGGCACATCGCACTGGAACTTCGCGGCGATCCGGCCCAGGGTCTCGCCCTTGCCGACCTTGTAGCTGCGGGCCGGCTTGGCGCGCGGGGCCGGCGCCGGGCGCGGCGCAGCCACCGGCGCGGCAGGCGTGGTCGGCACGCTGCTGGCGGCATTGGGATCGACCACCGGCACCACCCCGCCCACGGCCACGCTGCCGGTGTAGCTGGCAGCACTCGGGCGCACGATCGCGGCATTGAGGTCGGCGGTGATCAGGGTGCGGGCCAGATCGGCACGCGGGCCGCTGACGCAGTTGCGCGCGTACAGGCCAGCAATGCGGTTGGTGGCGTTGATGAGGGTGCCTGCCGGAATCCAGCCATCGGCCTCATAGCGCGGGTTGAGGTTGCGCAATGCGCGCATGTAGCCATCGCGGGTGCCATGGCTGCCCAGGCAGATGGTCAGTTCGTAGATCGTGGTCGAGCGGGCCAGGCGGATGGTGGCCGGCTGCGCGTTGATCTTCGGGAACTCCACGCCGTACTGCTGGGGGTGCAGGAAGATCCAGGACGCAGCGATCACCATCGGCACGTAGTCCTTGGTTTCGCCCGGGAACTGGTTGTAGACGCTGTCCACCCAGAAGCTCTGGCCCGGGTACTGCTTGTAGACGCGCGCTGCGCGGCCCTCACCGCCGTTGTAGCCGGCCAGCGACAGTTCGACGTTGTTGTTGAGCTCACGCATCCGCTCGTTGAGGTACGTCGCGCTGGCTTCAGCGGCGCTGCGCGCATCGAAGCGGGTATCGAAACCGGTACCGTCCGGGCCCAGGCCGAAGCGGCGGCCGGTGGCTGGCATGAACTGCATCAGGCCCGCGGCGCCCGCACGCGAGGACGCATGCACGCGACCGTTGGATTCCTTGGCCATGATGCCGAACAGCAGCGCCTCGGGCAGGCCGCGCTTCTCCCATTCCGGCCACATCACCGCGCGCAGGTTCTGGTAGTTCTCGTAGGTGGTCATCAGCGCCGGGCGCATGTCGGTCAGCCAGCGGCGGATGCCGGCCTGCACCGCGGGGTTGTACTCGACCATGTTGTCGAAGGCATGGCGCTTGTCGTTCAGCAGCGCCGCTGCGCGGGCCGCCTCGGGCACGTCGGCAGCCAGCGGGCCGACATGGTCCGGGTCGGCCTCCAGGCGGTCGCCGACTTCGTCGGCCACGTCATCATCGGCAGCGGCATCGGCATCGTGCTTGAGCAGGCGCTTGTAGGTGGCCAGCATGTTGCTCATCTGGCAGCCCTTCTGCTTCACGCACTCACTGATGACATCTTCCATGTCCTCCAGCGCGGCATCGGCCTCGTTGCGCCCCTTCGGATCGGCGTTGGCCACCAGCAGAACGGCATCGCTGTAGCGCTTCTCGGCTGCAGTCATGCGCTGCTGCAGTGCATCCACCTTCACCTTGTCCCGGGCCGAAACCCGCTGTGCGTGGGCCTCCGGTGCCAGGGAAACCAGGCCAGCCAGGGCCAGCAGCGGCCAGGTGCGGGAAATCAGGACAGGAACGGGCATTGGTGGCACTGTGTATGAAACAGGCAGGCAGAGTAGCGGCGCTGCCAAGGTCGGGGCAAGCCGACCTTCGGCCCGTCACTGTCGGCGGTTAACATTGGCACATTCATCACAAGGGCTGGACCATGGATCCGATTCTGCTCGGCAAAGGCATCACCGACGATGTGGCTGTCACCCTGCTGCCGAAGCTCGGCAACCGCCATGGGCTGGTGGCCGGCGCCACGGGCACCGGCAAGACCGTGACCCTGATGACCCTGGCCGAGGGCTTCTCGCGGATCGGGGTACCGGTGTTCCTGGCCGATGTGAAGGGCGATGTCTCCGGCCTGGCCGTGCCGGGTACCGGCGCCGAGAACCTGCTCAAGCGCGCGGCCGAGATCGGCGTGAGCGACTATGCCCCGGCCGCCAGCCCCACCGTGTTCTGGGACCTGTACGGCAAGCTCGGCCACCCGGTGCGCACCACCGTGAGCGAGATGGGCCCGACCCTGCTGGCCCGCATCCTGGAATTGAACGACACCCAGGCCGGCGTGCTCGACATCGTGTTCAAGCTGGCCGACGACCGCGGCCTGCTGCTGCTGGACATGGACGACCTGCGCGCCCTGCTCGGCCTGGTGGCCGAGGAGCGCAAGGACATCTCCACCGAGTACGGCCTGGTCAGTGCGCAGTCGGTGGCCGCCATCCAGCGCGCCCTGCTGCGGCTGGCCCAGGACGGCGGCGAGCATTTCTTCGGCGAACCGGCGCTGGAACTGGCCGACATCATGCGGGTCAACCATGACGGCCGTGGTGTCATCGGCATCCTTGCCGCCGACCAGCTGGTGCTCAAGCCCAAGCTGTACTCCACGTTCCTGCTGTGGCTGTTGTCGGAGCTGTTCGAGCAGCTGCCCGAAGTGGGCGACCTCGACAAGCCGAAGCTGGTTTTCATTTTCGACGAAGCGCACCTGCTGTTCGACGATGCACCGCCCGCTCTGGTACAGCGCATCGAACAAGTGGTGCGGCTGATCCGTTCCAAGGGCGTGGGCGTGTACTTCTGCTCGCAGTTCCCGGACGATGTGCCGGCCAACATCCTCGGCCAGCTCGGCAACCGTGTACAGCACGCGCTGCGCGCATTCACCCCGCGCGACCAGAAGGCGGTGAAGACCGCCGCCGAGACCTTCGTGCCGAACCCGAAGCTGGATGTGGCGAAGGTGCTCAGCCAGCTCGGTACCGGCGAAGCGCTGGTCTCGACGCTGCAGGACAAGGGCGTGCCGATGCCGGTGCAGCAGACGATGATCGCGCCACCCCGCTGCCGCATGGGACCGGTCACCGACACCGAACGTACGCAGGTGCGTGCCGGCAGCCCGGTCGGCACGCGCTACGACACTGCCGTCAACCGCGAATCGGCAGCCGAACTGCTGGCCCAGCGCGCGCAGAAGGCCGTCGAGAAAACCGATGCGCCGGCCGCGCGCAGCCGTGAGCAGGACGAAGCGCAGGAAGGCGGTTTCGGGCAGTCGATCAAGGACGCCATTTTCGGCACCAAGCGCCGCCAGGGCATGATCGAGACGATGGCCAAGCAGACCACCCGTACGGTTGGCACCAAGCTGGGCAACCAGATCGTGCGCGGCATCCTCGGTGGCATCTTCGGCGGCAAGCGCTGAGAGCTCCGATAGTACCTTCACCTTCGCGGCGCGCCGGCGACGGCGCGCCGTAGTTGTTTCATTCCGCACGAGAATCCGCATTACATGTCGCGTTGGCGCCCCCCCGCAGAAAAGAGCACCGCACTGATCACCGCCGCCGGCCATGCACGCCTGAAAACCGAGCTGGATGAGTTGTGGCGGGTGCGTCGACCCGAGGTGGTCAAGGCGCTGGCGGCGGCCGCGGCCGAAGGCGATCGCTCGGAGAATGCCGAATACACCTACCGCAAGAAACAGCTGGGCGAGATCGATCGTCGCGTGCGCTACCTGACCAAGCGCCTGGAATCACTGCGCGTGGTCGACACCACGCCGACCGATCCGCAAGCGGTGTTCTTCGGTGCGTGGGTGGAACTGGAGAACGTGGACAGCGGGCAGACCAGCCGCTACCGCATCGTCGGGCCGGATGAGACCGATGCGGGGCTGGGCTGGATCAGCATCGATTCGCCCTTGGCGCGGGCCTTGTTGAAGAAGCGCCTGGATGATGAGTTTTCAGTGGAACTGCCCAGTGGCAACCACACCTTTGCGGTGATCGGTGTGGAGTACGAGACCGCGGCCAACGGCTGAGCCTGTGGCGAGCAGCGGCGCTCAGCCGGGCATGGGCCCGGTTCTACAGAAGCGGCGGCGGATAGCGGCGCCCTTCGCGCAGCGGACGGAAATAATCGTCGTTCGCGTAAAAGGCTGGCGCCTGGTCGGTGTGCCAGCCGGGAATACCCGTCAATGGCAGCGGACGCAGTTCCAAGGGATCGAGCAGCACCCTGCCTTCCTCGATGGCGCGCGCGACCGTGTCGATGCAGCCCGCATCGTCATCGCCCTGCAGCACCACGCATTTGCCGACCAGCAGCCGGCCCGGCAGCAGCGCCTGTTCCATCAAGGCATGACCGAATACTGCGGCGATGGCGATCCGTCCTGACTGCCAATGGATCGGTTCGAACAGCACGCGCCACTGGTGAGCATCCCAGGCTGCAAGCAACGCCGGGTCACGCACACGCACCACCACGCCGGTTTCATCGAACTGGGTCAGCGCGGCCTGCGCGCGGTTGCGCTGCCCTGCGGCCCTGCCCTCGATGTGCCGGCATTGCTGCGCGTTGAGTGCGCACTTGATCGGCAGGTAGCGTGCCCAGACCAGGGCGTTGAACAGGTCGTGCCAGTTGCCCGCGCGGGTTGCGATGCGCCCTTCGGCAATGCGCGTTTCGTAGTGCAGGCCGTCGGCCAGCAACGCCGCATCCTGTTCAACAAAGCGCTTGCCCGGCAGCGCCAGGCGCGCGTCCAGATCGACCACGCGTGGCCAGTCCGCTGCCGTCAGCAGATCACCGAACCCGGCGATACCGGCAAACAGCGGATGATCGAACGCAGCCCTGTCCACCGCCGCACGCAACGGTGGCACGAAGCGGCGGGGGCCGCCATCAGCAGCCTCCGCCCCGGTCACAGCACCTTGAGGTCGAATGCCGGGCGCGTGGTCGGCGGCAGGGCGTCGCCGTAGAGGTCGTGCTCGTCGCTCTCGGTGATTTCCACGTCGACGAACTCACCCACGCGCAATGCCACCTGGTCTGCGTTCTGGATATGCACCAGGCCGTCGATCTCCGGCGCATCGGCCTTGGAACGGGCCACCGCGATATCGCCTTCGATGGCATCGACCAGGCATTGCTGCACCGTGCCGATCTTGGCTTCCAGACGCGAAGCCGAAATCTGCGCCTGCTTCTCCATGAAGCGCGCCAGTCGTTCCTGCTTCACTTCTTCCGGCACCGGGTCCGGCAGGTTGTTGGCCGTAGCGCCCTCCACCGGCGAGTAGGCGAACGCACCGACGCGGTCCAGCTGCGCTTCGTCCAGGAAGGACAGCAACTCTTCGAACTCGACCTCGGTCTCGCCCGGGAAACCGACGATGAAGGTCGAACGCACGGTGATGTCCGGCGCGATGCGGCGCCAGTTCTGCACCCGCTCCAGGGTCTTCTCGACCGCGCCGGGGCGCTTCATCAGGCGCAGGATGCGCGGGCTGGCGTGCTGGAACGGGATGTCCAGGTACGGCAGGATCCGGCTCTCGGCCATCAGCGGCACCACGTCATCGACGTGCGGATACGGATAGACGTAGTGCATGCGCACCCACGCATCCAGTTCGGACAGGCCTTCGCACAGTGCCTTCAGGCGGGTCTGGTAGGCCTTGTCGCGCCACATCTTCTCGGCGTACTTCACATCCACGCCGTAGGCAGAGGTGTCCTGCGAAACCACCAGCAGTTCGCGCACACCGCCGCGCACCAGGCGCTCGGCTTCGCGCAGCACCTCGTCCACGGGACGCGAGACCAGCTTGCCGCGCATCGACGGAATGATGCAGAAGCTGCAGTGGTGGTTGCAGCCTTCGGAAATCTTCAGGTATGCGTAGTGGCGCGGGGTCAGCTTGATGCCGTAGTCCGGCACCAGATCCACGAACGGATCGTGCTTGGGCGGCAGCGCCGCATGCACCGCTTCCATCACGCTCTGGTAATCCTGCGGTCCGGACACCGCCAGCACGTTCGGGTACGCCTCGCGGATCTGCTCCGGGCGCTTGCCCAGGCAGCCGGTGACGATGACCTTGCCGTTCTGGTTCATCGCCTCGCCGATGGCATCCAGCGATTCGGTCACCGCCGAATCGATGAAGCCACAGGTGTTGACCACCACCACGTCGGCCGAATCGTAGGACGGGACGATGTCGTAGCCTTCCGACCGCAGCTGGGTGAGGATGCGCTCGGAATCGACGAGGGCCTTCGGGCAGCCAAGGCTGACGAAGCCGACTTTGGGGTTCAGCTGGGACATGGAATCGCGGGACTCTGGGGGCCTGGGCTCCTGCCGGCATGGCAGGGGACCTGGGGGCCGGGGCCTGAAGGGGCGCCAGTATACCGGGGTTGGCGGATGGTCTTGGTGGGTGGAACTGAATCGCCCGTCCCCCGGCCCGCCCAGCCCTTGAAATGCCTCCGCCAACTCCCGCAGGACACCTTAAATCACGTCCACGGCCCCGACATCTTTCGAACATACCCTCGGAATACATGCTGACATGGAGGTATTGAGCAGTCCGCGCTGAGTGCCAATACAAACCACCTTGAGCTCGTAGCTGCCAACAAATGGGCCGGTATGATGATCGACAGCAGATGCAGTACAACGACCATTGTCAATCGAGACATTGCCATTGGACTCCCCTGCAATGGAACTTTGATAACGGGCAATTCCTACCGAGTGGAAGTTGACCCCCAAAGGCGCGCTGCCGCTGGGCGCCAAAGCATGCACGTAATAGGCCGCTCGCGGCGCATCCGTTCTCTCCGTCGATTTCTCTAGCTCCGCCTGCTTGTCAGCAGCCCCCACGCATGACCACGCGGCCACAGACTCACCCCCAAGAACCGTATCACCGCGCCTGACTTCAGCGCCGGTTTCCTCACAGGAAGCCTGATGATAGAGCTTGGTAGCCTCGGTTTGATCGTCATACCGATAGACAAGCCCGCCCTTGCCATCTTCAAACAACCGCAACTCGACAACAACCTGACCTCCATCGAAGTCGGTCAGAGCAGCAGTCCTTGTTATCCACTTCTTTCCATCACGTGACGCCAGCTCATGATCCGTATAGGACCTGTCACTCGCGTGCGCTGAAGCAGACGCCAGTGCGAGAGCAGCCATCCAAACTCCTCCAATAATCCGTTTAGTATTCATCAAAATAGTTCCCATCCATGATCCGAAGAAAATATAGAACACCGACCTGAAACAGCCCCTGCGCCTCCCGGCGGCGCCACCGCCCCATAAAGCCAGCCAAAATCATATTCGTTGACCTTTTCCATCCCACCGGATGCTTTAATGAAATCATCGTCAGAGGCAGCCGATTCTGCAGTCAGAAAATCCGGAGCCCACTCAACTGACATGGCGACCATGCGCCCGCCCCTGAACACCCAGCCGCCCGATCCCGCACAGCCGCTGACATCGCGCTAACCCGCCCAGCACCGACAATGCAGGCCTGGCCCCTGCAACGAGGTACCCCCGATGTCCGAATGGATCACCCTGGATACGCATTACGGCCCGGTCCGCGCCTGGCAGGCCCTGCCCGAGGGCAAACCCCGCGGCGCGCTGGTGGTGGTGCAGGAGATCTTCGGCGCCAACCCGCACATCCGCAGTGTCGCTGAGCGATTCGCGGCCGAGGGCTACGCCGTGTTGGCGCCGTCGTTCTTCGACCTGGTCGACGGCCCCGAGGCCGACCCCGATGCCCTGCCCTACAGCCCCGAGGGCGTGAAGGATGGCCTGGAACGGGTCACCGCGCTGGGCATGGAAAAGGCACTGGAAGTGGTCCGCGCCGCGGCAACCCGGCTGGCCCCGCATGGCAAGGTCGGCACGGTCGGCTACTGCTGGGGTGGCAGCGTCGCCCTGCTGTCCGCGCTGCGCCTGGGCCTGCCCTCGGTGAGCTACTACGGCGCACGCAACGTGCAGTTCCTGGACGAGACGCCGAAGGCCCCGGTGATGTTCCACTTCGGCGCGCAGGACAAGAGCATCCCGCCCGAGGCGGTCCAGGCGCACCGTGAGAAGCTGCCGCAGATGGCGACCTACGTGTATCCGGCCGACCATGCCTTCAACCGCGAGGTCGGACATGCGTATGATCCAGACAGCGCCGCCCTGGCGCTGCAACGCACCCTGGACTTCTTCTCGGAGCATCTTGGATGAGCGATTTCGAACTCGATTCACGCCTGGCCACCGATAGCGTGCTGGTGGCCGAAGGCCCGTTGTCGCAAGTGCGACTGATGAACGACGAACGATTCCCCTGGCTGGTCCTGGTGCCGCGTCTGGCCGGGGTGACCGAGTGGATCGAGCTGGACGGCGAGCAGCAGGACAAGCTGCGCACCGAGCTCAACCGCGCCTGCAAGGCCCTGCACGGTTCGGACGGGGTGGAGAAGATCAACATCGGCGCGCTGGGCAACATCGTGCGCCAGCTGCATTTCCACGTGATCGGCCGCCACGACGGCGATCCGGCGTGGCCGGGACCGGTCTGGGGCAGTGGCCCGGCGCACCGCTATGAGCCGGCCGCGCTGGACCAGCATGTCGCCTACTGGAAGGAACGGCTAGGATATCCAGCCCATTCCTGAGCCAGTGCCGACCCGATGCGATTCAATATCGTCGCCGCCATCCTGCTGATCCTGATCGGCCTGTTCATGCTGGCCAGCAACCTGGGCTGGACCAACCTGAACCTGTCGCGCCTGCTGCTGACCTGGTGGCCACTCGGCCTGGTGGCCGTGGGCATCGCGATCCTGTTCGGTCGCGGCAAATAAGGTAGCGCCGGGCCATGCCCGGCGAACGCAGCGCGCGGCCCCACAAACGGAAACGCCGGGCATGGCCCGGCGCTACCGATACCCGCTGAGGCAAGCCGTCAGGTGCGCGGCAGGGTCACGCCGGTCTGGCCTTGGTACTTGCCGCCGCGATCCTTGTACGAGGTCTCGCACACTTCATCGGACTGGAAGAACAGCATCTGCGCCACGCCTTCGTTGGCGTAGATGCGCGCCGGCAGCGGCGTGGTGTTGCTGAATTCCAGGGTCACGTGGCCTTCCCACTCCGGCTCCAGCGGGGTCACGTTGACGATGATGCCGCAGCGCGCATAGGTGCTCTTTCCCAGGCACACCACCAGGGTGTCGCGCGGAATGCGGAAATACTCGACCGTGCGTGCCAGCGCGAAGCTGTTGGGCGGAATGATGCACTCGTCACCGACGATATCGACGAAGCTGCCCGGATCGAAATGCTTGGGGTCCACGATCGTCGAGTTGATGTTGGTGAACACCTTGAACTCGCGCGAGCAGCGCACGTCGTAGCCGTAGCTGGAAGTGCCGTAGCTGACGATGCGCTCACCGTTGGCCTGCTTGACCTGCCCGGCCTCATACGGCTCGATCATGCCGTGCTGTTCGGACATCCGGCGGATCCAACGGTCACTCTTGATGCTCATGCTCTGTCCTGGGTGCGAGGGGGCGCGAGGATTCTAGCAGGGGGCCGGGCGTCGCCGCCGCTGCCCCCAGCGGGCCCTTACAGCAGCGAGGACAGGATCGGGATCGAAGCGCGCGGACGCTTGCCCACTTCCTCGACCAGACGCTGAGCGGCACGGTGGTAGGCCTGGGCCGCCGCCGATTCCGGCTGCGCGGCGGTGATCGGGGTACCGGCATCGCCCTGCTCGCGGATGCCGATCTGCAGCGGCAGCGACCCCAGCAGCGGCACGCCATACTGCGCCGCCATGCGCTCGCCACCACCTTCGCCGAACAGGTGCTCCACATGCCCGCAGTTGCTGCAGGTATGCACCGCCATGTTTTCGACCACGCCCAGCACCGGCACCTCGACCTTCTCGAACATCTTCAGCGCCTTCTTCGCATCCAGCGTAGCGATGTCCTGCGGCGTGGTGACGATCACCGCGCCGGCCAGCGGGATCTTCTGCACCAGGGTCAGCTGGATGTCGCCGGTGCCCGGCGGCAGATCGATCAGCAGGTAGTCCAGGTCGTCCCACAGCGTGTCTTCGAACAGCTGGGTCAACGCCGCCGTCGCGCGCGGTGCGCGCATGATCAGCGGCGTTTCATCCTCGACCAGATAACCGATCGACATGGTGTCCACGCCGAAGGCCCGCATCGGCTCGATGCTCTTGTTGTCCGGGCTTTCCGGGCGACCGGACAGGCCGAGCATCGCCGGCACGCTGGGGCCGTAGATATCGGCATCAAGCACGCCTACGCGCGCCCCCAGCTGCTGCAGTGCGACGGCCAGGTTGACCGCCGTGGTCGACTTGCCCACGCCACCCTTTCCCGAGCCCACCGCGATCACGTTGCGGATGCGCGCATGCGGCGCCAGTCCCTTCTGCACCTGGCTGGCATGCGGACGACGGGAAGAACTGTTCACTGCGGGCTCCGGGTGGATCGACAAGAAGAACCCAACATCATACTAGCTGGACGTACGCTGACTGAAATTCAGGATTGCTACAGATTCGTGCACAGATTGTTAAGTTCATGTTACGTTCGCTGAGCACTGGTTTTGGGCTGCGTTGCTGATCTACGGCACGCACGATGGCGCATGCGCAGTGCCGTACTCGTATTTGCTCTCTGAACGGAACTACATGAAAGACCTTCGCAATTCTGCACGTCGCAACACCCTCGCTGTCGCCTTGATCTCCGCCCTGGTTGCCGCCTCGCCGGCAATGGCCCAGGACAAGGCCACCAATCTGGACAAGATCACCGTCACCGGCTCGCTGATCCCGCAGACCCAGGTCGAGACCCAGACCCCGGTCATGACCATCAGCGCTGAAGCCATCCAGTCGCGCGGCTTCAACAGCGTCGCCGAGGTGCTGCAGCAGTCCTCGCTGACCACCGGCGGCATCCAGGGTGGCCAGACCTCCGCTTCGTTCACCCAGGGCGCTGAAGCCGCTGGCATGTTCGGCCTGAATCCGGGTTACACCAAGTACCTGATCAACGGCCGCCCGATGATGTCCTACCCGGCGCTGTACAACGGCGGCGACGCGTTCAACAACATCAGCGGCATTCCGATCGACATCGTCGAGCGCATCGAAGTCCTGCCGGGTGGCCAGTCCTCCCTGTACGGCTCGGATGCGATCGCCGGCGTGGTCAACATCATCCTGAAGGACCACATGGAAGGCGGTAGCCTGTCCGTGCGTGGCGGCACTTCCACTGAAGGCGGTGGCAGCAGCTTCCGCGTCAGCGGTGCACACGGCTTCTCGGCGCTGGACGACCGCTTCAATGCACTGGTCAACGTGCAGATCGAAAGCAGCAACCCGATCTGGGGCTACCAGCGTGACCTGACCAAGCAGAACAACGCGAACGGCTACACCGCGCAGCTGCCGTCGAACGACTTCGCCGTCATCGACGCCAAGACCAATGCGCTGTACATGATGGACCCGAGCAACTGCGCCAACGTGGCCGGCCAGTTCGACGGCACCACCGTGCTGGCGAACCGCCCGACGGGCCAGTCCTGCGGCTCGGTCTTCGGCGCCGGCTACAAGACCCTGAAGAACGGCAAGGACAGCGGCCAGTTCTACTCGTCGATGACCTTCGACGTGAACGACAACTTCCAGCTGTTCGCCGACGTGCTGTACAGCAAGGAAAAGACCGAATACACCTCGGGCTCGAACTACCTCTGGTGGGGCACCAAGAGCACCATGGGTGGCTTCTATGACCAGGCCTCCGGCAAGCTGGTCAACCTGCAGCGCGCGTTCGCTCCGGAAGACATCGGCGGCGAAGGCTACAAGGGCATCCTGAACAACGACAAGAGCCGTGCCTACCAGATCACCCTGGGCGGCAAGGGTGCGGTCGGCAACTGGGACTACAGCCTGAGCTTCACCCGTGGCGAATACCGCCTGGATGAGAGCAAGTTCCAGCGCTTCGGCAATGCCATCAACAGCTACTTCGCCGACAAGGTGCTGGGCCCGCAGCTGGGCACCAAGGATGGCTTCGGCATCTACAACACCAACTGGGGCGCGTTCTACTCGCCGATCTCGCCGGAAGATTTCGCTGGCTTCACCGGTTACACCACCAACCACAGCCGCACCTGGCAGAACCTGGCACGCGCGCAGGTCACCAACGGCTCGCTGTTCTCGCTGCCGGGCGGTGATGCCGGCCTGGCCGTGGTCGTCGAAGGCGGCAGCGAAGGTTGGGACTACAGCCCCGACCAGCGCCTGCTGGACGGCGACGTGTGGGGCTCGTCGGCTGTTGCCGGCAACGGTCATCGCAGCAACTACGCGGTGACCAGCGAGCTGCGCATGCCGCTGCTGGAGTCGCTGACGGTGACCGCTTCCGGTCGCTATGACGCCTTCAAGATCGCCGACAACACCGTCGACAAGGCCACCTACAGCGTGGGTGTCGAGTTCCGTCCGATCGAAAGCCTGCTGTTCCGCGGCAAGTACGGCACCGCGTTCCGCGCGCCGACCCTGCCGGATGCGTTCCAGGGCCGCAGCGGCTATTACGCCGCCAACTCCACCGACTACTACCGTTGCGGTGAGCTGGGCTACGCGCCGGGCAACACCGACGCCTGCCGCTACGCAGACAGCGTCTCGGTCTACTCCGAGCGTGCCGGCAACCCGGACCTGGAGCCGATCACCGCCGACGTCTGGAACGCGGGCATCGTCTGGGCGCCGATGGCGAACCTGTCGATCTCGGCCGACTACTACAACTGGAAGATCGAGAACGAGGTCGATACGGCCAGCACCGACCAGCTGCTGCTGGCCGAGTACTACTGCCGCAACGGCCTGCCGAACGGTTCCTCGGCCACCTGCCAGAACGTGGCCGACTGGGTCGTGCGCGATTCGGCCGGCAACCTGAGCTCGCTGTACACCCCGAAGATGAACGTGGCCCGCCAGAACCTGCAGGCCGTGACCGTCGGCTTCAAGTACCTGCAGGACATCGGCCGCTTCGGTTCGCTGCAGTTCTCGGGCAACTACACCAACATGCTGAAGCGTGAAGTGCAGGCGCAGCCGGGCGAGGACTTCCAGGACCTGCTGGGCAACCCGAAGTCGATGTGGAACTACGACAGCTACGCCAAGGTCCGTTCCGACGCGTCGGTGGCCTGGTCGCTGGACAAGTGGACCACCACGCTGTACGCGAACTACATCGGCCACACCCCGAACTACCTGGCGGGCCTGAACGGCTACGAGTACACCCATGGTGCGTCGGGCTACAAGGCAGGCAAGTGGGCTTCGTACACCACTTACAACCTGAGCGTGAACTACCGCGTGCAGGATGACCTGACCCTGTCGCTGATGGTCAACAACGTGTTCAACAAGATGCCCGAGCAGCAGGCCCACAGCTACCAGGGCACCTCCGGCACGCCGTTCAACAACTACCTGTACAACGTCTACGGCCGCACCGTGTACGTGCAGGCAAAGTACGACTTCGGCAAGTAATCCCGTCGATTTCCGGGTTTGATTCCGGACCAGGCCCCGCTTCGGCGGGGCCTTTTTTTTGCCCGTTGATTGAGACGCAACAGCCGCGCACGTCCCATAAATTAAATATTCAGAAATGCTTCACGGAGGCGGCAACTAGTTGATCAGCATGCGAAATCTCCGCCCTGCCCAATTTCGTACCGCAGCGCAACATTTTGAAACATTCCCAGACAATCGCGTTTGTGCACTGATTTAAAAGGGATTTCTATCCGATGGGCAGCACACCCGCGTGACGGGACCATTTTGACCGCGTGAACGTCGTGTTACGGTCCGGCTGAATGGATTGCAACTGAACACCTCATGAAGATGTCAGGGAGGACATCAGCCAGACGACATCGCTCATTACGGGGATCCATCATGTCTCGCCATCGCTCCACGCCTTCGCGTCACCCCCTGACCCTTGCCCTGATCGGCACCCTGCTCGCCTCCGGCGCAGCCCACGCGCAGGACACCGGCCCGACCCAGCTTGACCGCGTCACCGTCACCGGTTCACTGATCCCGCAGACGCAGATCGAGAACCACACGCCGGTCCTGACCGTCACCGCCGAGGACATCCAGACCCGCGGCTTCACCAGCGTCGCCGACGTCCTGCAGCAGTCCTCGCTGTCGACCGGCGGCCTGCAGGGCGGGCAGACCTCCGCGTCGTTCACCCAGGGTGCCGAGGCCGCCGGCATGTTCGGGCTCAGCCCCGGCTACACCAAGTACCTGATCAACGGCCGCCCGATGCTCTCGTATCCGGCGCTGTACAACGGCAGCGACAGTTTCAACAACATCAGCGGCATTCCGATCGACATCGTCGAGCGCATCGAGATCCTGCCCGGCGGCCAGTCTTCGCTGTACGGTTCGGATGCGATCGCCGGCGTGGTCAACATCATCCTCAAGGAGCGCATGGATGGCGGTGTGCTCAACGTCCGTGGCGGTGCCTACTCCGAGGGCGGCGGCAACAGCGTACGCGTCAGTGCCGCACGCGGTTTCAACGGTGTCGACGATCGATTCCATGCGCTGGTCAACGTGCAGTATGAAAAAACCAGCCCGATCTGGGGCTATCAGCGTGACCTGACCAAGGTCAACAATCCCGACGGCTACAGCCCCCAGTATGTCTCCAACGACTTCCTGGTGCTGCTGCCGGCCAACAGCAACCGCTACGCGATGATGGACCCGAACCTGTGCGCCAACGTGGCGGGCCAGTTCGACGGCACCACCGTGCTCGGCACCCGGCCGACCGGCCAGGCCTGCGGCTCGGTCTATGGCACCGGCTACAAGACCATCAAGAACGGCAAGGAAAGCGGGCAGATCTACAGCTCGATGACCTTCGATGTGAACGACAACATCCAGTTGTTCGGCGACGCGCTCTACAGTCTGGAAGAAGTGAAATACGCCACCGGCTCCAACTACACCTGGTGGGGCACCTCCTCCGGCTGGGGCCGCTTCTACGATCAGGACAGCGGCCAGTACCTGAACCTGCAGCGCGTGTTCGCGCCGGAGGACATCGGCGCCGGCGGCTATCGCGACATCATGAACACCGATCGCAACAAGGCTTACCAGGTCACGCTCGGCGGCCGCGGCACGGCCGGCAGCTGGGATTACAGTGCGAGCTTCACCCGCGGCGAATACAAGTTGACCGAGCGCAACTTCGTGCGCTGGAACGATCCGATCAACGACTACTTCGAGCAGCGCGTGCTGGGGCCGGTGCTGGGCACCACCAGCACCGGGTACAACATCTACAGCCCGGACTGGGAAGCGTTCTACTCGCCACTGCCGAGCGGTGATTTCCAGAGCTTCACCGGCTACACCTACAGCCAGAGCCGCACCTGGCAGAACCTGCTGCGTGCGCAGGTCACCAATGGTTCGCTGTTCAAGCTGCCCGGCGGCGACGCCGGCTTCGCAGTGGTGGTTGAAGGCGGCAGCGAAGGCTGGGATTACACGCCCGATACCCGCCTGGTGGATGGCAGCGTGTGGGGCACCACCGCGGTTTCCGGCGCCGGCCATCGCAGCAGCTACGCGGTGACCAGCGAACTTCGCATGCCGTTGCTGGAATCACTGACGGTGACCGGCTCCGGCCGCTACGACGCCTTCAAGATCGGTGGCAACACCATCGACAAGGCGACCTACAGCATCGGCCTGGAATTCCGTCCGATCGACAGCCTGCTGTTCCGTGGCAAGTACGGCACCGCGTTCCGCGCGCCCACCCTGTCCGATGCCTTCCAGGGTGTCAGCGGCTACTACGCCAACGGCTCCACCGACTACTACCGTTGCGGCCAGCTGGGCTACGACCCGGCCAACACCACAGGCTGCCCGTATGACAGCGTGTCGGTGTTCGGCACCCAATCCGGCAACCCGGACCTGGAGCCGATCACCGCCGATGTCTGGAACGCCGGCATCGTGTGGGCGCCCATCAACAACCTCTCGCTGTCGGTGGACTACTACAACTGGAAGATCAAGAACGAGGTCAACACCCTCAGCTCCGACCAGCTACTGCTGGCCGAGTACTACTGCCGCAACGGCCAGACCAACAACACCTCTGCCAGCTGCCAGAACGTCAGCGACTGGATCACCCGCGACGCCTCCGGCGTACTCGATGAAATCTATACGCCGAAGATGAACGTGGCCAGCCAGAACCTGCAGGCGCTGACGGCCAGCTTCAAGTACGTACAGGACATCGGCCGCTTCGGTTCGCTGCAGTTCTCCGGCAACTACACCGACATGCTCAAGCGCGAGCTGCAACCGCAGCCGGGCGATGAGTACCTGGACCTGCTGCGCGACCCGTATGCGATGTGGGTGTACGACTCGTACGCCAAGGTGCGCGCCGACGGTTCGATCGGCTGGGCCAAGGACAAGTGGACCACCACCCTGTATGCCAACTACATCGGCAAGACGCCGAACTACATGGCCTACCTGGGCAATGGCTACGACTACGTCCACAGCTCCGGCTACAAGGCCGGCAAGTGGGGTTCGTACACCACCTACAACCTGAGCGTGAACTATCGGGCGATGGACAACCTGACCCTGTCGCTGATGGTCAACAACGTGTTCAACAAGATGCCTGACAACCAGCGGTACAGCTTCGCCGGCACCAGCGGCCAGCCGTACAACAACTACCTGTACAACGCTTATGGCCGTGCCATCTACGTGCAGGCCAAGTACGAGTTCGGCAACAACTGATCCGTCGACGTCGTTTCCTGCAGCAAAAGACCCCGCTCCGGCGGGGTCTCTTCCATCAATGGTACGCATGCGGATGGGCTTCACGCGGAGTTGACGAGAACCCGGGCTTCGTTCATCTTCCGGTCATGTTGCCGTGCCCCGCCACAAGGAACCGCTGATGATGCAACTCCGATATACGCCTGCCCGCCTGGGTGCCGCCGTTTCAATGCTGCTGGGCCTGTGCGTCGGCCAAGCCGCCGCCGCGCCTCTGCCCGCAGAGGATTTCGCCAAGATTCCCGCGCTGCAGTCGGTCACGATGAGTGCCGACGGCAAGCAGCTGGTCGCCATCATTGCCGCCCCCGGCAGCAACAACGCCGACACTGCCCTGGCCAACTGGAACCTGGACAACCTCACCGCCGGGCCGGTGGCCATCACCCCGTCCGGCGATCGGATGAAATTCATCGCCGCCAGCGCGCTCAAGGCCGGGCGCAACCTGGTCATCAGCCGCCAGGAGTGGACCGGCAAGCTGGGCGGCTGCGGTGAAGGCAACAGTACCGGTGCCACCAAGACCTTCCTGACCAAGGCCTACCTGACCGACGCCAGCCAGGCGAAGTTCGACGAGGCCTTTGCCAGCAACACGCGAACGCTGGGCGTCAGTGCCGATACGCTGCGCTGCCTGGAGCTGGCCGGCACCGCTTCGCTGGTGCACCTGCTGCCGCTGGACCCGGACCGGGTCATCATCAACCAGCTCAATGAAGCCACCCTGCAGGCCAACTACTACCGCTTCAACCTGCGCACCGGGCAGACCGAACTGCTGTTCAAGGGCAGCTCGCGCACGACCCCGGGCCTGTTCCACCCACGCACCGGCGAGGTGGTGACCCAGACCCAGATAGAATCCAGCGGGGCCGAGGATTTCGAACAGCGTGTGCTGATCAAGAACAGCGCCGGCCAGTTCGAGGTGCATGCGCCGCTGACCACCAAGCTGAGCGAACGCTTCACGGTGGACGTGGTCGGCATCGACGATGACAGCGGCAAGCTGTACGTGCTGACCGACCAGTTCTCCGATCTGGTACAGGCGCGACTGTATGACCCGGTCAAGAAGGAATTCGACAAGGAGCCTCTGGCGGCCCACCCGACCTTCTCCATCAGCTCGCTGATCCTGGGCACACGCAAGAGCAACTTCAACCAGGTGCTCGGCTTCTACATCGATGGACCACAGCGCCAGGCGATCTATGTCGACCCGCAGATGAAAGGCCTGCAGGAGGGCCTGCAGAAAGCCTATCCGGGCCTGACCGTCTACATCACCGGCTACAACGACGATCTCTCGCGCGTGCTGTTCACCACGGAAAGCAACCGCAACCCGAAGAGCTACTACATCCTGGCCGACCGCAAGGACGTGATGCCGCTGGGCAGCGAACGTCCCTGGGTGGACAGCAAGCAGATCGGCGAACAGCGCTGGGTGACCTACACCGCGCGTGATGGCCAGCAGATCCCGGCGATCCTCGATCTGCCGGCAGGCTGGAAGCAGGGCGACGGCCCACTGCCGGCACTGGTGCATCCGCATGGCGGACCGTGGGCGCGTGACTATACGGGCTGGGACGTGTCCGGCTGGGTGCCCTTCTTCACCTCGCGCGGCTATGCCGTGCTGCGCCCCCAGTACCGTGGCAGCTCCGGGCTGGGCCGCAAGCTGTGGCTGGCCGGCGATGGCCAGTGGGGCCAGAAGATGCAGGATGACAAGGACGACGGTGCCGCTTGGCTGGTGTCGCAGGGCATCGCGGCGAAGGATCGCATCGCGATCTTCGGCTACTCCTATGGTGGCTTCGCGGCGGCAGCAGCCACCGTACGCAGCCCATCGCCGTACCAGTGCGCCATTGCTGGCGCGCCGGTCACCGACCTGGGCCGGCTGGGCACGTCCTGGAGCCAGAACCGCCTGCAACGCATCCTGCAGGGCCGCACCGTCAAGGGCATGGACCCGATGCAGAACACCGCCAAGGCCACCATCCCGCTGCTGACCTTCGTCGGCGACCGCGACGTACGCACGCCGGCGTTCCATGCCCGCAACTTCTATTCCGCCGTGCAGGGCAAGGTTCCGGCCCGGTTTGAGCTGATTCCCGACATGCCGCACAGCATGCCGTGGTACCCGCGCCACTTCCAGACGACCCTCACCCTGATGGCCGACTACCTGGCCAAGGACTGCGGGCCAGGCGGCCTGTAACCCCCAGCAGAGGGGCCGATCAACAACCCCGCCGGCTTAACCGGCGGGGTTTTTTAATGCCCGAATGACTGAATTTTCCCTTAGCAACAACGGGTTACGGGAAATATCCATTCATGTTGCATTTACTTTACGCCACACATACACTCCATTAACCGAAGCATAACAAGTGGGGATCACGACGAAATGCGCAACGCCAACCGCCACATCAAGCCAAGCCGCGTACCACTGACTCTCGCTGTGCTGGCCTGCCTCCAGGTCGCACCGGCACTGGCCCAGGAGACCACCCAGCAGGAAGCAAAGGCGTCAAGCACTTCTTCCTCCACCCAGCGCGCGACCGACCTTGACAAGGTCACCGTCACCGGCTCGTTGATCCGCCGTGCGGACTACGAAACCACCTCGCCGGTGTTCACCATCAACGCCGAGACCAATGCCAAGCAGGGCCAGGTCAACGTCGCCGAGTTCCTGCAGAAGTCGGCCATTGGCTCGGCTGAAACGCAGATCACCCACCAGTTCGGCGGCTTCGTCGTCGACGGCGGCACCGGCGTGCAGACCGTGTCGCTGCGCGGCCTGGGCGCCAACCGTACCCTGGTGCTGCTGGACGGCCAGCGTCCGGGCCCGGCCGGTACCCGTGGTGCCGTGGGCGCCTTCGACCTGAACGTCATTCCGACCGCTATCCTGCAGCGCGCCGAGATCGTGAAGGACGGCTCGTCCTCCATCTACGGCTCCGATGCCGTGGCTGGTGTGGTCAACCTGATCACCAAGAAGAACATCGAGCGTCCGGAACTGACCGTCACCGGCCGCGTGCCGACCGAGGGCGGCGGTGAAGTGTTCTCGGCGTCGCTGGCCAATGGCTGGAACTTCGAGAAGGGCAGCATCATCGCTGCCGTCGAGTGGTATCAGCACAACGAACTGACCCGCGGCGACCGCGACTTCCTCAACTGCAGCAACGACCTGATCAAGGACGCCGACGGCAACCGCATCGACCGCGAAGATCGTTCGCTCAATGCCGGTACACCGCTGGCCAACTGCAACAACATGCTGCACAACGTGGTCGACATCGGCAGCACCCGCTACGTGCCATCGGGTGATGGCACCACTGTCGGCCCGCTGCCGGGCTACCGCCCGCGCAAGACCCAGAACTACACGCGCGGCCAGGCCTTCTACGATGAGCCGGTGAACTTCGCGCGCTGGGGCCAGGGCCACATCATCAACAAGCAGGAGCGGAAGACTGCTTACCTGGCCACCGACTTCGGCTTCGATTCGGTCAACTGGAAGACCCAGTTCCTGTTCAACCGCCGCGAAACGGAGACGTTCTCCTGGCGCCAGTTCTTCCCGTACGCGTACATTCCGGGCACCCAGATCGTTGCCAACCCGGTGATGCTGTTCAAGTCGCAGCAGGATGTCACGGTCGATTACTTCTACGCCGCAACCAAGCTCGATGGCCTGTTCAAGGGCACCGACACCTGGGCGTGGGAAGTCAACGCGAACTTCAGCCACTCCAAGGGCAAGTACGGCAACCTGGCCATCCAGGCCTCCAAGAGCGGCGACCTGGACTACACCGACGCGCCGCCGGCGGTGAACTACTTCGACCCGGACTATCTGAGCGGCCGCAAGGTCGACGAACTGGTCGACAAGCTGGGCGTGTGGGACTGGGGCAAGACCATCTACAAGCAGGCCACGATCAACGCGATCGTCAGCGGCGACCTGTTTGAAATGCCTGCCGGCGCCGTGGGCGTGGCAGCTGGTCTGGAATACCGCTACTACTCGCTGAACGACCAGCCCAGCGAACTGTCCCGTACCGGCGACATCTGGGGTTCGTCTTCGGCTGACGTGACCAAGGGCAATGACAAGGTCAAGGAAGCCTTCGTCGAACTCGACGTGCCGCTGCTGAAGGGCCTGCCTGGCGTCGAGTCGCTGAGCGTCAATGCCTCGGGTCGCGTGTTCAAGTACGACACCGTGTCCGGCTCGGACAACGTCTGGAAGGTCGGCGTGAACTGGCAGATCATCCCGGCACTGCGCCTGCGCGGCTCGATCGGCACCTCCTACCGCGCTCCTGGCCTGTACGAGCTGTATCTGGGCAACCAGACCGGCTTCTTCTCGCAGGCAAACGATCCGTGCGTACGCTGGGGCGAGAGCTCCAACACCAACTACCAGGCCAACTGCGCAGCCGCAGGCATTCCGGCCAACTATGCCGGTGGTGGCAGCAGTGGCACCGTATATGGCCAGGGCGGTGGCAACACGCTGATTCCGGAAACTTCGCGCGCGAAGACCGCCGGCATCGTGTTCACCCCGACCTTCGCCAACCTGAGCGTGGCCATCGATTACTTCGACTATGAGGTGAGCGATGAGATCGCGCAGCTGGGCAGCACCAACGTCCTGCGTGGCTGCTATGGCGGCTCGGTGTTCCCGAACAGCTACTGCGATCTGCTCACCCGCAATCCGGCCAATGCTACCCAGCCGTATGCGGTTACCGAGATCCAGAACAAGTTCATCAACATCAACAAGCAGCGCACCCGTGGTTATGACCTGACCGCGAACTTCGACCACGACTTCTCGTTCGGCAAGTTCTCGGCTGAGACCCAGGTCACCTACACCATCGAAGACACCCAGCAGGTGTTCTCCAGCGCGGCGGCCAGCGGCCTGACCTCGTCGGAACTGCTGGGCGACATCGGCCGTCCGAAGGTGGTGGGGAACCTGGCGCTGAGCCTGACCCGCGGTGACTGGTCGTACAACTGGCTGACCACCTACATCCACAAGACCGAAGACATCGATCTGGATCCGGTGTTCACCTACCAGGGCCGTCCGAACTCCTATCGTGACATCGTGGCTGATTCGCGCATCTACCACACCGCGTCCGTCAGCTACGCGCAGGCCGATTGGGAAATCCTGGTGGGCGTCAGCAACATCTTCAACAAGACCCCGCCGCTGGTTTCCACCGGCGTCGCCGATTCCCGCTACGGTAACGTGCCGGCCTTCGCCACCCAGTACGACTACTACGGCCGCACCCCGTTCGTGCGTCTGAAGTACAAGTTCTGATCCGGCAGTAACAGCAGTACCCGGGAAGGGCGGCGCAAGCCGCCCTTTCCTTTTTGCGGGCCTGCGCCCTCCTAGACTTGATATGTGGCCCGATGGCGGCCTGACTTGGCAGCGTGGAGGACGGGAGTACAACCTCAACGGAGCTGCCTGGCCCCCGGGTACCGCTCGCCCTTGAGGGATGCGCGCGCAGGCACTCAACCGCCAATTTGCGCAAAGTGTCGCTTAACACCCCATTCATGAATTGCAGGAGAAACAAAATTTAAGCATCACAAATGAGACTAAGACACTGTATTTGTTGCAATTTGATGATCGAAATCCCCTTGCACGACATGGAAATGTGACGAACCCATGCTTTTTTCGTTAAATGCATGTTAGGTTCGATGAACGTCAGGAAGACACATGAACAACGACATAACAGACACAGGGAGGTGGTCGATCTCTTTCCACTAGGGGGATTTACCTGATGACGCACCACCGCACGCTCGGTCGCCACCCGCTGACCAACGCCCTGCTCGCCGGCCTGATGATGGCGGCCGCAACCCCGGCCCTGGCCCAGGAAGCCAGCTCCGGCAGCAACCCCATCGACCTGGACCGCGTCAGCGTGACCGGCTCGCGCATCGCGCGTACCGGCTTCGTGACCCCCTCGCCGGTCACCGCCATCACGGCCGAAGAAATCCGTGCCACCGGCGCCAACAACATCGGCGACCTGATGGCGCGCATGCCGGCGCTGAGCCCGACCTATACGCTGGGCAATTCCACCCGCTTCATCGGCACCGCCGGCGTGGGCCTGATGGACCTGCGCGGCATGGGCACCTCGCGTACGCTGGTGCTGGTCAATGGTCGCCGCCATGTCGGCGCGACCTCCGGCTCCTCGGCAGTCGACGTCAACACGATTCCGGTCGAGTGGATCGAGCGCGTTGAAGTCATCACCGGTGGCGCCTCGGCCGTGTACGGTGCCGATGCCGTGGCCGGTGTCGTCAACTTCATCATGAAGAAGTCGTTCGATGGCGCCGAAGTGCGCGGCCAGACCGGCATGGCCAGTGAAGGCGGCTTCAACCGCTCCTTCATCAGTGCCTCGGCCGGCACCGATTTCGCCAACGGCCGCGGCAACGCCGCGATCGCACTGGAGTACAGCAGGCAGGACCGCTTCGTCCGCAGCGACCGCGCGATCGGCAATGAATTCCTGGTGTCGGTGCCGAACCCCAACTACGACCCGACCAAGCCCTCCAACGAAGCCAATCCGCAGACCGTGCTCAGCGGTCCGGGTGGCAACCACTCGATCTCCTTCGGCGGCACCTTCACGCTGGGTGCGTTCTCGCCCACCAACAAGGCGACCTGGGGCAACCGCTACCAGTTCAATCCGGATGGCACCTACCGCCCGCAGCGCTATGACGGGGTGATGCCGAGCACCACCAGCTGCGTCAACTGCGACTTCGCCGACCTCAATTCGGTCGCCGATCTGCAGCCCGGCTTCGACCGCAAGAGCGTCAATGCGGTCGTCAACTTCGACCTGACCGACAACCACCGCCTGTACTTCGAAGGCAAGTACACCGAGACCGTCTCGGACTTCCTGGCCCAGCCGTCGTTCGACCAGACCCTGCGCATCCAGCGCGACAATGCCTACGTTTCGCCGCAGCTGCGCGCGCTGATGGCCGCCAACGGCGCCAGCCAGTTGACCCTGAGCCGCTTCAACGTCGATGCCGGCCAGCGTGGCGAGCACGTGGAGCGCAACACCCAGCGCTTCGTGCTCGGCGTGGAAGGCAACCTGACCGAGAACTGGACCTACGACGTGTACGGCAACTGGGGCCAGAGCGAAGTCAAGCGCTGGAACCTCAACAACCGCATCAACGAGCGTTGGCAGGCAGGCCTGGACACCGTGGTCGATCCGTCCACCGGCCAGATCGTCTGCCGCACCACGCTGAACCCGAACGCCACCAACCCCAACAACGGCAACCGCGTGTACTCGCAGTTCGCCCGCGAAGGCTGCGTGCCGTTCTCGGTGTTCGGCAATGGCGCGGTGACCCAGGCAGCACGCGACTGGATGAACGTCGATTCGTTCAACTATTCGCGCCTGCAGCAGTCGGTGTTCAGCGCCTCGCTGGCCAACGCCTCGCTGTTCAGCCTGCCGGCAGGTGACGTCGGCGTGGCCGGTGGCGTGGAATACCGCCGCGAGAAGAGCCGCGAAATCACCGATCCGCTGGCAGCGCAGGGCCTGACCTTCCTCAACGCGATCCCCAACCGGATGGGCAAGTACGATGTGCGCGAAGCGTTCGTCGAAGCCACCGTGCCGTTGCTGGCCGACATCCCGGGCATCTACAACCTGACCATGGACGCTGCCGGTCGCTGGTCCGACTACAGCAGCATCGGCAAGACCACCACCTGGAAGGTCGGCCTGGACTGGACCATCATTCCGTCCCTGCGTGCCCGTGGCACCCTGTCGCAGGCGGTGCGTGCGCCGAGCATCGGCGAACTGTACAACCCGCAGAGCGAGAACTTCGCCACCGTCAACGATCCCTGCAACTACCTGGCCACCAATTCCAACCGCCCCAATACGGCAGCTGATCCGGCCCTGCGCCAGGCCAACTGCTCGGCGCTGGGCGTGCCGGTGGGCTGGGTCGATACCTACACCGCAACCCGCCCGGGTGTCAGCGGCGGCAACCCGAACCTGAAGCCGGAGCGCGCGCGCAGCTTCACCTATGGCCTGGTCTGGCAGCCTGATTTCCTGCAGGGCTTCGGCATGTCGGTGGACTACTGGTGGATCAGCCTGAAGGATGCAATCGGCGCAGTGACCGCGCAGACCAATGCCACCCGCTGCGTGGATTCTCCGGGAGGCATCAACAACAGCTTCTGCGGCTTCATCGAGCGCGCACCGGTCGGTGGCAAGACCGATGCGGGCGGCCGCACCTTCCCGGAACACTCGATCAGCCGTTGGGTTGCACTGAACGAAAACCTGGCGCGCTCGCGTCGCGTCGGCGTCGATCTGGAAATGGACTACCGCTTCAAGCTCGCCGAGGGCGACACGGTGATCCGCCTGGTAGGTACCCGCCTGCTGCAGTCGCGTGAATGGGCCTTCCAGGACTTCCCGAACGAGTACGACGAGAACGTCACCTGGGTGACCGACCCGCGCTGGCGCGGTTCGCTGCAGACCAAGTACTCGCTGGGTCAGTGGCGCGCGTCGTGGGACCTGAACTACGTGAGCAGCAACCTGCGCGTGCAGCCCAAGAGCTACCAGGCCAATCCGGGCCAGAGCAGCCCGATCCGCAACGGTTCGTACGTCTACCACAACTTCCAGTTCGGCTACCGCTTCCCGGGCGACAAGATCGACGTCTACCTGGGCGTGGACAACGCCTTCGACAAGGATCCGCCGGTGAACTACTTCGGCTCCGACGTCGGTTCGGCGATGTACGACAACATCGGCCGTTACATGTACATGGGCGCTACCTACAAGTTCTGATCGAGCAACACATGTAGTACCCGACAGACCCGGCTTTTGCCGGGTCTGTCTTTTCCGGTGCCGGCAAGGCCCCCTTGCGCCCGGCCATGACCTTCGACACCCTTGCAGTGTGGGCCGGCGGCGTATCGTTCGGCCCACGGCCGTTCCCCCGGCCCTTCCCTGACTCACTCGGCCTGGAGGCCATTCAAGTGACCCGTACTCCCAAGATCGTGCTGCTGACCCTGGCCGTTTCGGCCGCGCTGGTCGGCTGCGGCAAGAACGAAACCCCGGCAAAGGATGCCACCGCCTCCACGCCGGCCGCGGCCGACGCCGCCACCACCTACAAGCTCGACGAGAGCAAGCTGCCGGCCTACAACGCCTTCCAGGCCAGCGATCTGGACAGCAACCTTGACGCCTGCACCGCCTTCGGCGACTACGTCAACGGCAAGTGGCTGGCCGCCAACGAGATTCCGGGCGACCGCACCAGCTGGGGCGCCTTCACCATCCTCGATGAGCGTTCGGTGGCCGTGCAGCATCAGCTGGCCGAGCAGGTCGCGCAGGTCAAGAACCCGGCCGGCATCGAGAAGATCGTCGGCGACCTGTGGGCCACCGGCATGGACGAAGCCAAGGTCAACGCCCAGGGCATCGAGCCGCTGAAGGCCGACCTGGCCGCGATCGACGGCCTGCAGGACAAGGCCGCCATCGCCAACTACCTGCGCACCAGCGCTGCCAAGGGCGAGAACGTGCTGTTCGGCTTCGGCGCCGAAGCCGACTTCAAGAACTCGGCCGTGAACATGGCCTACGCCAGCCAGGGCGGCCTGGGCCTGCCGGACAAGACCTTCTATACCGATGCGTCCAAGGCCGACAAGCTGAAGGCCTACCAGGCCCACGTCGCCAAGGTGCTGGAACTGTCCGGCGTGGCTGCTGCCGATGCCGCAAAGCAGGCTGAAGAAGTCGTCAAGTTCGAGACCCGCCTGGCCAAGGCGTCCAAGTCCAGCGTCGAGCTGTCGCGCGACGTTTCCCTGTACTACCACCCGGTCAGCCTGGCCGAGGCCGATGCGCTGACCCCGAACTTCAGCTGGACCGAGTTCTTCAAGTCGCAGAACGTGGCCGCGCCGGAGAAGTTCTCGCTGGCCATCCCGGCCTTCCACCAGGAAGTGAGCAAGGCGCTGGGCGATACCGATCCGTCGGTGTGGCGCGCCTACCTGCGCTTCCACACCGTGGACGGTGCCTCGCCGTACCTGGCCGATGCGTTCGTGCAGGAGAACTACGAGTTCTACGGCAAGACCCTCAATGGCCAGAAGGAACAGAAGCCGCGCTGGAAGCGCGTGCTGGGCACCATCGAGAGCGATGCCGGCGAAGCCTTCGGCCAGCTGTACGTGAAGGTTGCCTTCTCGCCGGAAGCCAAGGCGAAGATGGAAGAGCTGGTGAAGAACCTGGCCGCCTCGCTGAAGGAACGCATCCAGGGCCTGTCCTGGATGAGCGAAGAGACCAAGGCCAAGGCCATCGCCAAGTGGGAAACCTTCACTCCGAAGATCGGTTACCCGGACAAGTGGCGTGACTGGTCGGGCCTGCAGACCAACCGTGACAGCTACCTGGGCAACGTGCGCGCGGCCACCGCGTTCAACTACCAGTACAACCTGGCCAAGATCGGCAAGCCGGTGGACAAGACCGAGTGGGGCATGACCCCGCAGACGGTCAACGCCTACTACAACCCGCTGCAGAACGAGATCGTGTTCCCGGCCGCCATCCTGCAGCCGCCGTTCTTCGACCCGAAGGCCGACGACGCGCTGAACTACGGCGGTATCGGTGCGGTCATCGGCCACGAAATGACCCACGGTTACGACGACCAGGGCAGCCGCTTCGGGCCGACCGGCAACTTCGAGAACTGGTGGACCGAAGCCGATTCGAAGAACTTCGCTGGCCTGACCGGCAAGCTGGTCAAGCAGTTCGACCAGTACAAGGTCGACGGCCAGGCCGTGAACGGCCATCTGACCCTGGGCGAGAACATCGCCGACCTGGGTGGCCTGGCCACCGCCTACGACGCATTGCAGAAGGCGTCGGCCGGTAAGGAAGACGCGAAGATCGATGGCTTCACCCGCGATCAGCGCTTCTTCTTCAACTGGGCCACCGTGTGGCGCACCAAGTACACCCCGGAGAACGCCAAGGTCCGCCTGGCAACCGACCCGCACGCGCCGGCGCAGTTCCGCGCCGTCGGTGCGCCGTCGAACCTGCCGACCTTCACCGCGGCCTTCCAGTGCAAGCCGGGTACGCCGATGTCGCGCACCGGCGACTCGCAGGTGGTGATCTGGTAAGCCACGGCTGAGGCCACGGCTTGCCTGCAGAGGCCCGGGATTTCCCGGGCCTTTGTTTTTTCGCGCGGTGGCCGCAGCCACGCATGGCGTGGCCATCCCACCCGCCCGGTAGCGCCGGGCCATGCCCGGCGGATGCACCGTGATGCGCGCATCCCCTGCCCATGCCACCCGCCCGGTAGCGCCGGGCCATGTCCGGCGGATGCACCATGAGGTGTGCATCCCCTGCCCATGCGCGGCTTGCTATAGTTCGCCCGCCCTCAATCCATCACGGATTCGTTCTACATGCCCAACTTCCGTCCGCTTGCCATCGCCCTGGGCATCAGCCTGGCGACCCTGGTTCCGACCCACGATGCGTTCGCCGCCAAGAAGAAGGCCGCACGCGCCCCGGCCGTCAGTGCGCAGTGCAGCGATTTCTACGACGCCACCAATGCAGGTTGGCTGAAGGCCAACCCGGTGCCGCAGGCCGGCGCCGCCACCGCACTGGGCCAGCTGGTCGACCGCAGCCGGCAGCAACAGCGTGAACTGCTGGACGCCTCGATGAAGGCGCCGCAGGGCAACGTGCAGAAGCTGCTGGGCGACTTCTGGGCCAGCGGCCTGGACGAAGCGGCCGTGGAAGCCGACGGCTCCAACCCGATCGCACCGCTGCTGACCCGCATCAACGCGATCAAGAAGGCCAAGGATGTCCCGGCCTCGATCGCCGCGCTGCACCAGGTCGGCATCCCGGTGGCCTTCAACTTCGGTCCGGACGTGGACCTGAAGGCGCTGGACCGCCACATCGGTTACTTCATGCAGGGTGGCATGGGCCTGCCTGATCCGGCCTTCTATACCCGCACCGACGCCGACACCGTCGCGTTGATGGGCCGCTACCGCAACTACGTCAAGCAGATCCTCGCACTGACCGGCACCCCGGCGGCCAAGCTGGACGCCGAGTCACAGGCGGTGATCGCGCTGGAAACCGAACTGGCCCGCAATGCGCAGTCGCTGGCGGGCATCAACAATCCGTTCAACAACTACGCGCCGATCTCCACCAAGGACCTCAACAGCCGCTACCGCAACCTGCAGCTGGATGCGTTCCTGAAGGCGCAGGGCGTCAACGATGACTTGGTGTCGCTGGCCGATCCGGCGCTGTTCAAGCAGCTCGACGGCATGGTCACCAAGCTCAAGCCGGACCAGTGGAAGGCCTACCTGCGCTGGCGCGTGGGCGACTCGATGGCGCCGTACCTGTCCAAGGCGTACCGCGACGCGGAGTTCGAGTTCCGTGGCCGCGTGCTGCGTGGCGAGACCCTGCCGCCGCAGCGCTGGGAAAGCGTGCTGGACGCGATCAACGTGGCCGCTGGCCCGATGGTCGGCCGCGAATACGCAGCCCGTTACCTGTCCGCCGAAGACCGCCGCCAGGCGGCCTGGATCGTCGACAAGGTGCGTGAAGTGCAGATCGAAGCGGTCAAGAACAACAGCTGGATGAGCGCCGAGGCCAAGACCGAAGCACAGGCCAAGCTGGCCGCGCTGAAGATCGAGATCGGCACCCCGCTGCGCGACCTGGACTACAGCGTGCAGCCGATGGGCCGTGGCTCGTTCGGCGGCAACATGCTGATCGCGTCCACCTGGCGCCACCGCGAGGAAATGAAGCGCATCGGCAAGGGCAACGCCGACCGCCGCTGGGACGTGCTGCCGCAGCAGCCGTCGCTGGCCTATGACCTGGCGCAGAACCGGCTGATCGTCACTGCGGCGATCCTGCAGGGCCCGGTGTTCAACGCCAAGGCCGATGCCGCGGACAAGTTCGGCAGCTTCGGCGGCCTGGTCGGCCACGAGCTGACCCGTGCGATCGATGCCAAGGGTGCGCTGGTCGATGCCAAGGGCGAACTGCGCAGCTGGTGGACGCCGGCCGACAAGACCGCCTGGACCCTGCTCGGCACCCGTGTCGCCGCGCAGTACGGCGCCTACGAGTTCCCCGGCGTGAAGGGGGCCAAGGTCAACGGCACGCTGACCCAGGAAGAGAACCTGGCCGACATCGCCGGTCTGGAGCTGGCCTGGGCCGCGTACACCGCGCAGGAGCCGAAGGCCAAGCCGGCACAGCAGCAGGGCTTCTTCCGCGCCTGGGCCGCGCTGTGGCCGCAGCAGCTTTCGCCGAACGAGGCCGCACGCCGCCTGACCGCCGACATCCGCGCACCGGGCCGCTGGCGCACCAACGGCCCGCTGTCGAACCTGCCGGCGTTCGGCGCCAGCTTCAGCTGCAAGCCGGGCCAGCCGATGCAGCGCACCGACGGCGAGCAGATCAAGGTCTGGCGCTGAGGTTGATGGTTTCGTGTTGATGAAAAGGGCGCCTACGGGCGCCCTTTTTTGTTGAGAGCTCTGCTGGAAAAGGACCCTGACGAATCAGGGCCAAGCCAACCCATGCGGAGAGTGAGCCGCTATGCGCGCAGGTCAGAAGTCGTACGAGGCGGTCAAGCGAACCGTTCGCGGCGGCGTGAAATAACTGCCCATTCCGTAGAGATTGGAGACCGTATCCGGACCCGTCTGATACTTCGCCGTCGACTGCAGCTGGCGCCGCTGGTTGAGTACGTTGAAGACATTCAACCCCAGGCCAAGGCGGTTGTCGGCAGACGCAGGCCGGTACATCACGCCTATGTCCAGCTGCGCCGTCCACGGCTGCCGGCCGGCATCACCGGGCCGTGACGGCTCACCGTTGCAATAGTGGTACGCCGATCCATAGCCATGCGCCGGATCGCTCTGGTCGCTTCCGTAGTAACCCAGGCAGCTCTTGGGCATGCCCGACATCACACGAACCGTCGACGAGGCCGTCCATTCGTCATTGATCTGGTAGGCGCCGAACGCCTTCAACTGGTGCCGGCGATCATTGGCGAGGTAGCCACCGGCGTACTCCATCAGCGACACCGCATCCCAGTCCTGGGTCTTGGAAACATCATCCTGACCGATATCGGACTTCACCTGTCCTTCGGTGTTCCCGAAGCTACGTGACCAGGTGTAGTCCAGGCGCGCGTACCAGCGCTCGGACATCGGGTGTTCGATGAACAGATCGACCGCCACGTACTCGCGCTTGGCCTTCTTGCCGTCGTAGCCCCAATCGGACGTGCTCATGCTGACCGGCGTATAGCCGGACCCATCGCGATGGCGTACCTGGAACGTATTGGTCTGCCCCGGGTTGAAGATCACGCAGCCCGGGAGCTCGTACGCGTCGGTATCCAGCCCCATGCCAGCGAGCCGGTCGGCGAAGCGATCGGAATCACAGGTGTCGTCAATGGCCGACTGCAGCCGCCGGAAGGTCAGTTTTGCGCCACTGTTCCAGCTACTGCCCAGGGTTTTCTCGAAACCCAGGATCAGCTCATCCTGGTACTGGGAACGCAGGTCTGTGGGCGCCACCGAACGGGGATCCGGAGCCTGGCCGTACTCGTTGTTTGTTGATACTGGACCATTGCCCAAAGGCGTCAGGCCCGTGGGGTTGCCGTCGGCATCAATGCCGGTATACGTAAAATACTCACGGGTGTAGGTCGACGCGGACGCACCACGGATGGCCACACTGTTGGGCAATGCCAGGTAGTAGCGGCCCAGGTTGGCGAAGACCTTCAGCGACGCGTCACCGAACACATCCCAACTGGCGCCCAACCGTGGCGCCCACTGGTCGCCACTTTCCACATACGCGCGTCCATCGCTGTTGTAGTTGGTGAAACGATCATTCCGCAGGCCCAGCGTCAGCAACCACTCGGGCGTCAGCTGCCAGCGGTCTTCCAGGTAGTATGCCTTCTGCTTCACCGACATGCTGGTGGTGGTGGAGAAGATGTATTTCTGCACAAAATAGCCATTGCCGCCCGGCGGTGCGATGCCGAAGCCGGGGTTGGGCGACGCACCCGGATTGCCGCGGGAGTAGATCCAGGCATGACCCGGGCCGGTCATGGACTGCCCTTCGTTGTGCGCCCGATAGGTCATGTTGTCGACGCCAGCGGTCAGCTCGTGGTTGCCAATGCGGTACTGCAGGTCCATGCGCAGCCCCTGCGTGGTACTCCCCGCATCAGAAGCCTTGGTGTACAGGCCAGCCTGGTCATTGCGAACCGGGGCTCCGCCAGTGAGGGACGGATCCTGGTTCCCGGCACCACTGATGAAGGGGTTGCCCGAATCCAGTGGGTTGAATTCCAGGTTGCCGACGCGGGTGCGCCCCCACACTGCGCTCAAGGTCAGGTCGTCGTTGAGATACCCCGTGTACTTGAAGATATCGACGTCCGTCGTGGCCTTGGTCGTATTGGGAAACGTGCCCGTGCGATCCCCCTCGGTCAAGGTGTCGTAGTCGAACCCGGTGTAGTAACCACCGGAACGATCAGTGTCCTGGAAACGGGTGTACTCGAGAATGTTGCTGTCATTGATGTTCCAGTCGATTTTGCCGTAGAACTTCGGTGTATCCACGCGGTAATGGTTGCGTGCCTGCTGCGCAGATGCCTCGCTGGCGGTTGAAACGCCCTCACGCCGGTTGGATTCAGCGGCCAAGTGAATGAACAGGCGATCCTCAATCAGGGGTCCGCTGACATATCCGCTGTAGGTGGTTGTGGTCGCCTTGTCCCCTCGACGGTAACGGTACAAAGTGCCGGGCTTGGACTCGTTCTCGTAGGCATACCCATCCGGCAGGGCCATGTCGGGGTAGTTGACCGATTCCGGCGACTCGGCAAGCTCCGCCGGTGTCCACGCCACCTGGGCACCGAACCGCCACCTGTTGGTACCGCGCTTTCCCAGTTGGTTGATGACACCGCCTGTGGAACGGCCATAACCCGCACCGTACCCACCGGTGAAGGTCTCCTGCTGATCGATGGATCCATAGGGCAGGCTGATCCCACCGAGGTTATTCAGCGGGTTGGTGACATTGAAGCCGTTGAGGTAGTAGGCGTTCTCGGTGACGCTGGCGCCACCGAACGACAGCACCGATCGCGAACCGTTGGAGAATTCACCGCTACCGGCGACCACCCCAGGGGCCAGCAAAGCGATGGCCTCGGCACTTCGGCCCAGCGGCAGCACATCCAGTTGTTCGGACGTGATGACGGACTTCGACACGGTGTGGGTCACATCGATTTTCGGCAGGTTCGCTGCGGTGACGTTGACCGCGTCCAGCGTGGTGGCCGGCCCATGTGCAGCGAAACTTACATCGGTACCACTGCCCACGCGCAGCTGGACGTTCTCCTGCTGCTCGATGACACGGCCGTCGCGCTGTACGCTGACGCTGTAGCGCCCCACCGGCAATGCGCCGAAGCTGTAGCGCCCCTGTGCATCGACGACTACCGTCCGCCGTAGACCGCTTTCGCTCTGGGCGACAACGGTAGCGCCTTCGGCACCGGCTGCGGTGCCGAACAACGTGCCGGTCGTGCTCTGTGCAGCAACGGCACCAACGATGGAAAACAACACTGCCGAAAGCGCGCTGCGCTTCAACACACGATGCGTGGATGCAAATGCCATGAAGCTCTCTCCCGTAATGAAACTGACGGGGATTTATAGGCACGGGTGTTCCTCGCAAGGCAGTGCTGCAACCCGCGATGAATCAGGGCAGAAGCGTCAGCAAGCAGGCATCGGCGACGCCTCTGAATCGGGACATACAGCTGAAAACATGGGGATTTCAGCCAATCAGTGGCACCGTCGCGACGGCATCCGCAGCGGGGCACCAGCGGTTATATCCGTCACATGAACACGGTTGATGGGTTCTGTTAAGCGTTCAATACGACAGCCCCGCGTTCTGGTTCCGACACTCGTGGTGTATCCAGCGCTGCACCGACACCCATCACAACGCCTCCAACGTTCCGCGGTAATGCACGATCCGCCCCACCACCGGCGCGCCGATCTCCACGTCGAAGACGAAGCGCCCATCCTCATCACTCTCGAAACTGTTCTCCCCGGGCAACAGCCACTGCGGCAACGGCAGGCCCAGGATCGACCAGCGTCTCGGCACCAGTTGCAGCCGCCCGTTGTCGACCAGAAGTGCCAACGCTACCGATACCGCACCGAACCGTTCGACCAGCAGCGCTTCGTTGCGCCCCTGCCCCTGCGTCTGCAACGAAGAGAAACGACGGCCGGCAAAGGTCCGCGTCCAGCGCTCCCCCCCCGCCTCTGCGGTGAACTCGACGCTGACCGGCACTGCCTCGCCCGCTGCCGGAAAACCGAACACGTTCCCCAGCAACCGCGACAACACCCCACCACCGCGTTCGACCGATGCCGTCCCGCTCCAGCGCTTGGCGGCAGACGGTGCATGCAACGCCTGCACGCTGGCCGGCAGCTGCGCGTACGCGCTGCCCAGCAGGCGCTGGTACAGGCTGGCACCGGGCATGTCGCGGCGGAAACCGGTATGGATCGTGCGTCCGTCGAACAGCCGGTCGTAGTCGGACAGTTCCAGCGCATGCGTGGCCGGGCGTGCACCCGGTGACGGCCGATCACCGGCCAGCTGCTTGCGGATCACCGCTTCGATCGCCATCGATGGAATGTACGGGCCGTCATCGGCCTCGGCCAGCAGGTGCCAGCTCTGTTCCACACGCGCACCATCGCGGGTGCCCACGGCACGCACGATCATGCCGCCGCGATGCTCGCCGAACTTCATCAGGTTCAACACGGTATAGAACAACCGCGAGCATGGCTCCAGCGATGGCAGTTTCAGGTGCAGGCGCGCCTTGGCCAGCAGATTGAGCACGCGATGCAGGATCTCCGGCACCGGGCCAGCCCCCATCCAGATGTCGGTCATCGTCGGATGTTCGGGTGGCAACACCTGTAGATCCGGCACATCCACCAGCGAGAAGTGCAGGTTGCGCAGCGGCAGTCGCCCCGGCACCGCGACGGTGAAGCGGCGACTCTCGGCCAGGCCGATGCCGTGCCCATCGCGACCGCTGCGGCGCAGCTTCACCGGCGAACCGGCATAGCCGACCACCGCCCGCATCACGTTCAGGCCGATGCCGGCATACGGCGATGGCGCGATGCCGCCTTCCACGCTGACGATATCCATGTGCGTGGCCATCTCGCGCAGCACTGCCGCGGTCAATACCGGGAAACTGCTGACGCCGGACAGTGCGTAGATGCCAGCCGCCCTGGCCTGCGCGTCGTACTGCGAAACGCCGAATACGAAGTCTGCCGCGTCGGCGAAGTCCAGATAATCAATGCCGGCGGCAATGCAGGCTTCGATCGCGCCATAGCGGTGTTCGCCATAGTCCTGGAAAGGACCGGAGGCATCCACCACCAGCTCCGGTCGCTCGGCCTGCAGGGCCGTGGCCAGCTGCTGCCGGTCGACCTGCAGTGGACGCAGCCTCGATTGCCCCACATAGCTTGCGCAGAAGGCCTGCGCCGCTGCCAGGTTGCGGCCACCGATCAGCAGTTCCAGCATCGGCAGGTCGGCCAGCAAGCGGACCAGACGCCCTCCGAATACACCATAGCCACCCAGAATCAGGATCTTCACGCATCATCCCTGTCGTGTCGTCTGGCCATGGTAGCGCGGCGCCGGCAGCTCCCGCAGTGCAGCACGATCCGGCATTAACACCGCCCATGCTATCGCTGCGCCTTCGTCCACTGCGGAGCCCCGCCATGGCCCACAAGAACACGATCTGCGTCTGGTATGACAACGGTGCGCTCGAGGCCGCCACGTTCTATGCGAAGACCTTTCCCGACAGCGAAGTAACCGCTGTGCATCACGCGCCCGGCGACTTCCCCGACGGCAAGCAGGGGGACGTGCTCACCGTCGAATTCACGGTCTGCGGCATTCCCTGCGTCGGCCTCAATGGTGGCCCGAGCTTCAAGCACAGCGAAGCGTTCTCGTTCCAGATTTCCACCGAGGACCAGGCCGAGACCGATCGCCTGTGGAATGCCATCGTCGGCAACGGTGGCCAGGAAAGCCAGTGCGGCTGGTGCAAGGACCGCTGGGGCGTGTCCTGGCAGATCAGTCCGCGCATGCTGATCGACGCGGTGACCAGCAAGGACAAGGCCCTGGCCAAGCGCGCCTTCAACGCGATGATGCCGATGAAGAAGATCGACATCGCCACCATCGAAGCGGCGATCCGCAACGCATGACGACGTTGGACACGATCATCGTTGGTGGCGGCCACAACGGGCTGGTGTGCGCGGCGTATCTGGCCCGCGCGGGGCAACGGGTGCTGGTGCTGGAACGTCGCGGCATCCTTGGCGGCGCGGCTGTCACCGAGGAGTTCCACCCGGGCTTCCGCAACTCGGTGGCCTCGTACACGGTGTCGCTGCTGCAGCCGAAGGTGATCGAGGAGCTGCAGCTGCATGCGCACGGGCTGCGCATCGTCGCGCGGCCAGCCAACAACTTCCTGCCATTGCCTGACGGTCGCTACCTGCTGTCCGCACCTGGCCGCACCCAGGCCGAGGTGGCGAAGTTCTCCGAACGTGATGCGCAGGCGCTGCCCGCCTATGAAGCGCGCCTGGAGGTATTTGCCGATGTGCTGCGCGACTGGGCGCTGCGCCCGCCGCCCGACCTCGGGGTGATGCCTGGCTGGCGTGCGTTGCCGGCGTTGTGGCAGATGGGCCGGTTGGGACGGGAGCTGGCCGCACTGGACCCTGCACTGCGCCAGGAACTGCTGGACCTGTTCACGCTGTCGGCCGCCGAGTACCTGGATCGCTGGTTCGAAAGCGAGCCGATCAAGGCCCTGTTTGGTTTCGATGGCATTGTTGGCAACTACGCCAGCCCGTACACGCCAGGCAGCGCCTACGTACTGCTGCATCACGTGTTCGGCCAGTGCAACGGGGTCAAGGGCGCGTGGGGCCACGCCATCGGTGGCATGGGCGCGATCAGCCAGGCCATCGCCGCGTCCGCGCGTGCGGCCGGCGCCGAGCTGCGCGTCGATGCCGGCGTGCAACGCCTGCTGGTTGAGGACGGGCGCGTGGTCGGCGTCGCGCTGTCCGGCGGCGAGAGCCTGCGCGCACGTGCCGTGGTGGCCAACGTCAACCCGAAGCTGCTGTACGAACAACTGCTGCAGCCCGCCCAGGTTCCCGCCACCACCCGTGAACGCATGGCGAACTGGCGCTGCGGCTCGGGCACGTTCCGGATGAACGTCGCGCTGTCGCGGCTGCCGGATTTCCGCGCCCTGCCCGGTCCCGGCGATCACCTCAGTGCCGGCATCATCATGGCGCCCAGCCTGGATTACATGGACCGTGCCTGGCTGGACGCACGTCGCGAGGGCTGGTCGCGCAAGCCCATCGTGGAGATGCTGATTCCGAGCACGCTGGATGATTCGCTGGCGCCACCCGGGCAGCATGTGGCCAGCCTGTTCTGCCAGCACGTGGCGCCGGAGCTGCCCGATGGCCGTCACTGGGATGATCACCGCGATACCGTCGCCGACCTGATGATCGCCACCGTCGATCACTTCGCTCCCGGCTTCGCCGACAGCGTGCTTGGTCGACAGGCACTGTCACCCTTGGATCTGGAGCGGACGTTCGGGCTGGTCGGTGGCGACATCTTCCACGGTGCGCTCAGCGCCAACCAGCTGTTCTCGGCGCGGCCGATGGTCGGCCAGGCCGGCTATCGCGGCGCCCTGCCCGGCCTGTACCTGTGCGGTGCGGGTACCCATCCGGGCGGCGGGGTCACCGGCGCGCCCGGGCACAACGCGGCGCAGGTGGTGCTGGCCGATGCATGAAATGCGCGCCAACCAAGGTTGGCACCTACCGGCGTCAAGGCGTGCCAATCAAGATTGGCATCTACCTGCGTGGGACAAGGTGTGCCGACCAACGGTCAGCCCCCACCTGCGCCTCACTTCACGCTGCGCAGGTGGTTTGGGCGCTTCGGCGGGCCCGGCGGACGACGCTTGTTGAACGGCGGTTGGCCACGCCAGTAGCGGATCAGCAGCCAGCCGAACAGCATGCCGCCCAGATGCGCGAAATGGGCCACGCCCGGCTGCCAGCCGGTCATGCCCAGCACCAGCTCGCCCACGCCGAACAGGATCACGAACGTACGCGCCTTCATCGGAATCGGCGGGAACAGCAGCATCACCCGCTGGTTGGGGAACAGCATGCCGTAAGCCAGCAGCAGGCCGAACACACCACCGGACGCACCCAGCACCGTGGCCGGATTGTCGAGCATCGTACCGACCAGCAACTGGCACAGGCCGGCGCCGACCACGCACACCAGGTAGTAGGTCAGGAAGCGCTTCTCACCCCAGGTCTGTTCCAGCGGCGCGCCGAACATGAAGACGGCCAGCATGTTGAAGAACAGATGGAAGAAACTGCCATGCAGGAAGCCGTAGGTCAGCAGCTGCCAGGGCTGGAAATTGCCGCCCGGCGAGAACGCATCGAACCCCTGCTGCAGCGGCTGCAGCATGAACGGCTCGAAGGTCTGCATGCCGAGCAGGAACGGCTGCTGCAGCAGGAACAGGATCGCGTTGGCGATCAACAGGGCCTTGGTGACGGTTGGCAGTCGCGGGAACATGGGGACACCGGCATGGAACGGCCTCCATCATAGCCGCAGCACCGGCCCTTTTTGACCAGAGCGGACGGTCGCCCGTTCAGTCGCAGGCAGCGATCAGCCCGGCCCCCATACGGCCGCATCCAGCGCCGCCGCCGGGTCGGTCGCGGGCATCCGCACCCGGCCGTTTTCGACGATGACACCCTCGGCGCGCAGCCGCTGCGATTGTTCGCGCCAGCCGGCCGAACCTTCAGCCATGGCGATGCGCCCGTCCGAGCGCAGCACCCGGTGCCAGGGCAGCGAGGGGTCGTCATTCTGGCCGAGGATGCGTGCGGTCAGCCGGGCGCGTCCGGGCAGGCCGGCGCGCATCGCGACCTGCCCGTAGCCCATCACCTGCCCTGGCGGGATCGCATGGATCACCGCCAGGATGCGGGCGCGTGCCTGCTCCGGCGTCAGCGGCGCAGCCGCGTCACCAGCAGCACGCCGATCAGGACCAGCACGGTGCCGGCGATCTGCGCCGGCCCCATCGGTTCGTCGAGCAGCCATAGGCTCATCACGATGGTGGAAACCGGGCCCAGCATACCCACCTGCGCAGCCAGCGACGAGCCGACGCGCTGCACCGCCAGCATGATCGCCAGCACCGGCAGCACGGTGCAGACCGTCGCGTTGATCAGCGACAGCCACTGCACGGCAGCGGGGGCCTGCCACAGCAACGGCAGCGGATGGGTAATGGTGAAATGCAGCAGCACCAGTACGCTGGCCACGCAGCTGGCGTAGGCAGTCAGGCGCACCGCGCCGATACGGGCGACCACCTGGCCGCTGCCGAACAGATACAGCGCGTAGCTGAGCGCACTGCCCAGCACCAGCAGGCTGCCGAGGATGATCTGCCCACCCTCGCGCTGCAGGTCATGGCCGAACGCGATCAGCACGCCGAGATAGCTGAGCACCAGCGCGCCGACCTGCCACCGACCCGGCCGCTGCCGCGCCAACAGCACGTTGATCAGCAGCACCAGGGTCGGGTTCAAGTACAGGATCAACCGTTCCAGGGTCACGCTGATGTACTGCAGGCCCTGGAAATCCAGCAGGCTGGACAGGTAGTAGCCGGTGAAGCCAAGCCACAGCACGCGCGCGCGGTCGGCCCAGGACAGTCGCTCGGCACGGCGCGAGGCCCACACCGCCATCAGCGCGAACAGCGGCAGCGCCATCAGCATGCGCAGCGCCAGCAGCGTGGTCGCGTCCACGCCATGGCGCAGCCCCAGCTTGACGATGATCGCCTTGCCAGAGGCGGCGATGGCGCCGATCGCAGCCAGGCCGATGCCGCCCAGAGCGATGCGCGGGGACGTGGTGGCGATACGGGGGGAAGAAGTGGACATCAGGAAAAAAACGGGCCACATGGGCGGCTGGAAGCAGCCGGATTGCTTCCAATTGTCTCATGGCACTTGCGGGCGAACGATCCGATGTCCGTTCATGCTCACTGCAACTCCTGATCCACGCATTGCGTGGATCCACGTGTCGACCAAGGTCGACACCCACCAACAGCAACACAGAACGCAGTTCCGACAGATCGCAGGAACCTGTCGAAGGCGGGGTGGGTCCGGTTGCGGGGGTGTCTGCGGTTGAGGTTGCCGGCCAGCCGCCGGCACTACCGTGAGTGTCGGCTCAGCGCATCAACACCACTTCTTCAGCAGACGTCGGATGGATGGCCACCGTGTCGTCGAACTGGGCCTTGGTCGCACCCATCTTCACCGCCACCGCGAAACCCTGCAGGATCTCGTCGGCCGCTTCGCCGAGCAGGTGCACCCCCACCACGCGCTCCTCCGGGCCGGCGCAGACCATCTTGAACAGGCTGCGCTGGGTGCCGTTGGCCAGCGCCTGCAGCATCGGCCGGAACCGGCTGTGGTACACCGTCACCTGCTCGAAGCGCGCACGTGCATCTTCCTCGCTCATGCCTACCGCACCCAGCGGCGGGTGCGAGAACACCACGCTGGCCACGTTGTCGTAGTCCATCTTCGCTTCCGGGCGGCCACCAAACAGACGATCCATCAGGCGTCGCGCTGCAGCCACGGCGACCGGCGTCAGGCCGACCTTGCCTGCGATGTCACCGACCGCATGCACGCTTGGCACCGCCGTGGTCTGCCACGCGTCCACCTCCACCTGCTGGTGTTCGCCGATGCCGATGCCCAGTGCTTCCAGGCCGAGCTCCTTGCTGTTGCCGCGCCGGCCGGTAGCGAAGAACACCGCGTCGAACACGCTGTCGATCGGGCCGTCATGGCCGAACGCGCGCACGCGTTCGCCGTCGCGCTTCAACTCACGCAGACGGTAATCGAAGTGGATGCGCACGCCCTGCTGGCGCAGGTTCTCGGCCAACTGCGCGGTCAGCTCGTAGTCGAAGCGCTCCAGCAGGCGGCTGCCACGTACCAGCAGGCTCACCTTGCTGCCCAGCGCCTGCAACAGCCCGGCAAGTTCCACCGCGATGTAGCCGCCGCCGATGATGGCGACCTCGGCCGGTGCCGCGCGCAGGTCGAAGAAATCGTCGGATACCAGGCCCAGTTCGGCGCCGGGAATGTCCGGCCGCTGCGGATGGGCGCCGGTGGCGATGAGGATCTGCGCAGCGCTGTAACGCACGCCATCACTGCACGCCACGGTGTGCGCATCCAGCAGATGGCCGCGGGCCGGGATGCGCACCACGCCGGTTTCATCCAGGCGCTTGTGATAGCTGGCGTGGATGTTGCTGATGTAAGCCTGGCGATGAATCACCAGTTCCTTCCATGACAGCGCCGGACGCGGCGCCACGTCGAAGCCCATCGCGCTGGCCAGGCCGATGCGCTCGGCCAGATCGGCGGCCAGCCACATCGCCTTCTTCGGCACGCACCCGACATTCACGCAGGTCCCCCCCAGTTCACCCGGCTCCAGCAGGGCAACCCGCTTGCCATGCTGCGCAGCGCGGATGGCACCGGCCAGGCCAGCGGAACCGCCGCCAAGGACGATCAGATCGTAATCATAAGAGGGAGTATTCATCGCAATCGCTCGAATCGACAGGGAAGATGGCGGGCGAGCGCCCGCAACGAAGATCGGCAGGCAGCGGGTTGGCGCCGTCACCCATGCTGCTGCGAGCATGCCACGGCCCGCTGCAGGCCAGACGTGAGGGCATGCAGCCACGCAGGTCGAAACGCGCGCGGCCGGCATCGATCACGCCTGCCCGGCCCCACGGCGCAGTGCTGGCCACTGCCGGTACGTCATCGCACGCCACAGCCATTCCATCGGACCAAAGCGGAAACGGCGCAGCCACAGATGGCTGAAGATCACCTGCGCTGCAAACAGCAGCAGTGCCAACAGCAGCTGCCAGGCACGCGGCAGCACGTCGAACCATCCCAGCCCGTAGTGATAGAACAGCAGCGTGCAGACCACCGATTGGGCAAGGTAGTGGGTCAACGCCATCCGACCGACCGGCGCCAGCCAGCCCATGCGCGCGCGCCAGTGCACGATCCAGGCCAGGTAGCCCAGGCACATCGGCACACCGCCCACGGCCACCAGTGCCATTGCCGTGGTGGTCGGCAGGTCATAGACACCCGGCGCCAGATACGGCCTCCACAACACACCTGCCAGGGTGGCCAGCAGGCCCAGCGGCAACGCGATCCAGCGCAGGCCGGCATACAACCGCGGGAAACGCTCCGGCGCGGTCAATGCGCCGCTGCCGGCGAACCAGGCCCCCAGCAGGAACATGCCCAGCACTTCGGGCCCGGAAATGAACATGCCACCCAGCGACGCGCCGAACTCATGCAGGCGCTGCACGTTGGCCTGCATCCAGTCACCCTGGCCGTACACCAGGCGTTGCTGGTCGATGCCCTGCTGCGCGTCGACCAGCATCTTCTGCAGGTCCTGCGGGGTGGCCATCGACACCATCGCGCCGACCAGCAGCATCAGCGCAACACCCAGCGCATACACCAGCAACCCCATCCAGGGCAGCCAGCTGCGCGGTGCCTCACGGCAGGCCAGCAATGGCAGCGAGGCCAGCGCATACAGCACCAGGATGTCGCCCGACCAGACCAGCAGTGCATGGCACAGGCCGATCAGCAGCAGCCCGGCGCTGCGGCGCAGGTAGAACGGAGTGAACTGGCGGCCCGCCGCCTCGGCGCGCTGGGCCATCACCGCAAAGCCCGCCCCGAACAGCAGCGAGAACAGGGTGAAGAATTTTCCCTGCACGAACACATAGACGAACGCATCGGCCCAGTAGTCGATGCCCTGCCAATGCGCGTCGATGCCGGTAAAGGCCAGGTCCAGCGGCCCACTGAGGGCCTCGATGTTCATCAGCAGGATGCCCAGCAGGGCGAAGCCACGCAGTATGTCCAGCACGGCGATGCGTTCGCCGGAAGCCACCGGTTGCAGGGAAGGGGAAGCGGTGTTCACGGGGCATCCGGCGTGCAGGTCCGTCATTATGCCGCCGGCCTGCGGGCCATGGATGGCCCCGCCCTGTTCCAGATACGCAACGGCCCGCCGAAGCGGGCCGTTGCTGCCATCACGATCGCGGTGCGATCAGTGCTGGTGACCACCGTCACCGTGGACGTGGCCGTGTTCGAGCTCTTCCTTGCCGGCTTCGCGCACTTCAACGATCTCGACGTTGAAATGCAGGTCCTTGCCGGCCATCGGATGGTTCAGGTCGACGTCGACCACGCTCATGCCGACCTTCTGCACGGTCACGGCACGCGGGCCGAAGTTGGTCTGCAGCACGACCTGCTGGCCCGGGACCAGCTTGGCGGTACCGAAGTGCTTCTTCGGCACGCGCTGGGACAGGCCGTCACGGCGCTCGCCATAGGCGTCGGCCGCCTTGACGTCGACCTCGAAGGTCGCGTCGGCTTCCTTGTCCATCATGGCGTTTTCCAGGCCCGGGATGATGTTGCCGTGGCCGATCAGGATCGCCAGCGGCTCGCCGCGGTCCTTGGACGATTCGATCGGCTCCTGGCCGGCCTCGGAGACGGTGTAGTGGAAGCGGACAACGCGGTCTTTTTCGATCTTCATGCGCAACTCTGTCTGGATCTGCCGGAGGCAGGCGGGTTGGGGCGGGTTGTCGCCCAGCGGGGACGCCGCCATCATGACGGCCAATCCAAGGTCGCGCATTATCCGGAGAACATGCACATCACGCCAGTTTCGTCCGGCACGCGCCGGCTCCTCGCGCCCGCCCTGCTGCTGGCCCTGCCCCTGCTGCTGACCGCCTGTGGCGGCGGCAAGGCCGTCCGTTCCGCCCCGCCACCGGCTGCGGCAAGCTGGCCCAGCACCACGCCGGACAACCCCGAGGCCGCCAATTCGGTGCTGATGCGTGCCATCAGCCTGGTCGGCACGCCCTATCGCTACGGTGGCAACACGCCCGAATCCGGCTTCGACTGCAGCGGCCTGGTGGCCTACGTCTACCGGGAAATGCTGGACCTGAAGCTGCCGCGGACCTCACGCGACCTGGCAGCGGTACAGGGGCCGAAGATCGACCCGAAGCGCCTGGCAACCGGCGACCTGGTCTTTTTTGGCAGTCGCGGCAGTGTCAGCCACGTCGGGATCTACGTGGGCGAAGGTCGATTCGTGCATGCCCCGAGCACCGGCGGAACGGTCCGCCTGGATTCCCTCAGTGGCCCCTATTGGAAGGACCACTACACAGGGGCCAAACGCGTCCTTCGCTAAAATGAACAGGCGATATGTTCAAAAGTGTGACATGCATCACCATGTAACTAACGATTTATTAACGGAATTTTTAACTTATTACTGCTTTTACAGGGCATGATGCCCCATCGTTTTTTTCCTTGTGACCGACGCGTGACGACAAACGACCCGACGTGCCAAGGCCAGACCGCCGCTTCTTCGCGTAGTGTCCGCCCGCTTCTGCTGGGCCTGGCATTGTGTCTGACCAGCCTTCCGGCCTGGTCGCAGTCCGCTCCCACCCGTACCGATGCGACCCCGGCTGCCACCGCCGAGACCGCCCCCCGCGCAGCCGCCAAGGCCGACGCCACCGCTCCGCAGCGCAGCCGCGCCGATGCCGCCGCCAGCGCCACCCTGGCCGCCCTGCTGCCGCACCTGGCCGCCAATGACACCATTCCCCTGATGGACCGCTCGGCCATGGTGGCCGGTGACCTCAGCCGCCTCCTCGCCAATTACGACACCAGCAGCGCCGCCAATGGCAGCGTCGTGGTCGGCAACGCTGCCGACAACGGCAAGGTGCAGTCGCTGCTGCGCCGGGCCATGACCCTGCTCGGTACCCCGTACCGTTGGGGTGGCAGCAATCCGGACAGCGGCTTCGACTGCAGTGGCCTGGTCGGTTACGTGTTCCGCTCGGCCCTGGGCATCGAACTGCCGCGCGTCTCGCGTGAAATGGCCCATGACGCCAATGCCGAACTGATCAACGACCGCGCCGCGCTGGCTGCAGGCGATCTGGTGTTCTTCGGCCGCAAGGGCCGGGTCGACCACGTCGGCATCTACGTGGGCGATGGCCGCTTCCTGCACGCCCCAAGCACCGGCAAGGACGTCCGCGTCGACACCCTGCTCACCGGCTACTGGGGCAACAAGTTCATGCAGGCCCGCCGGGTCGACCTCTGATCAGGGGTCATCTGCGCATTGCCTGAAAAGCCGCTGCCCTGCAGCGGCTTTTTCATTGGGCGGCTGGCCGAACCGGGGCCGCTGGCCGCTGGCCGCCGCTTGCTGCGTTGGCCCTTGATGTCAAGGTTGCAGTGACCGCGACAGGCCGACCGTGTTCGGCCACAGCATCCCGGCGCGGGGCGGCGCGCCGGGTGCCCGGCTGGGCCGCCCGTGTTGCCTGGGGGGAAAGGAATGGCGGCAAGCCTGGAGATTCCATCGCGTTGCGCAATCTGGTTCGGTCAACCGCAGGCCGCCGAGCGGGGGGCGCTGGCGGCGGCCGGTTGGCAACTGCGCTGCGTCAGTCCTGGCCCTGCCATGGCCATCGGCCTGCGCAGCCGCGACCACCTGGTGGCCATCGTCGATCTGCGTCACCTGGATGCCGATGCCGTGCAGCTGCTGCTGCCGTGGATCGAGCGGCATCATCACCTGCCCTGGCTCGCCGTGCTGCCCGCTGGACTGGGCAGCGCTCCGCCCGCGTGGGGGCCGCTGCTGCGGACCTGCCGCGACCAGTTCGCGCTGCCGCTGGAACTGCACGATCTGCTGTCGGCAATGCAGCGACAGTCCGAGGGCGACGACGCGCTGCCACACACGGGCCGCGCGTCTGGCAGCCTGCCGACGCTGATCGGCGACAGCAGCGCCCTGCTGTCGGTGCGCGCCTCCCTGCATAAATTCGCTCCGGTTGACCTGCCGGTGCTGGTCACCGGCGAGACCGGCACCGGCAAGGAGCTGGCCGCGCAGGCACTGCATGCCTTGTCCGGCCGTGCCGGCAAGCCGTTCCTGGCGATCAACTGCGGCGCGATCCCTGTCAATCTGGTGCAGTCCGAACTGTTCGGCCACGAGCGCGGGGCCTTCACCGGCGCCGCGCAACGCCGCATCGGATTGTTTGAAAGTGCCCACGGCGGCACCGTGTTCCTCGATGAAGTCGGCGACCTGCCCGCCGACGCACAGACCAGCCTGCTGCGGGTGCTGCAGGAAGGGACGCTGGAACGGGTCGGCAGCAACCAGCCGCTGCGTGTGGACGTGCGCGTGCTGGCAGCCACCCACGTCGAACTGGAACAGGCGGTGGCCCAGGGCCACTTCCGCCGGGACCTGTACTACCGCCTCAATGTCCTGCGCCTGCCGATGCCCGCACTACGCGAACGCGGCAGCGATGTCCTGCTGCTGGCCGAGCACTTCCTGCGCGGTTTCCGCCAACGCCACCCCGGCCGTGCACGCGGGTTTGATCCCGGCGCGCGCCAGGCCATGCGCGGGTTCGACTGGCCCGGCAACGTACGTGAGTTGTTGAACCGCGTGCAGCGGGCGGCGATCGTGGCCGAAGGCGAGCTGATCAGCGCCGCTGACCTGGACCTGGCAGAGCCCGACGCCCCTGCGCGGCGCGCGCTGCTGCAGGATGCGCGTGGCCAGGTGGAGCGCGATGTGCTGCTGCAGGCCCTGCGCCAGCATGGCTACAACGTCTCGGCGTGTGCGCGGCACATGCAGATCTCGCGGGTCACGATATACCGGTTGTGCCGCAAGCATCATCTGGAACTGCCGGCGCAGCGCTGACAACGCAGGAACCTGCACTGCCGGGCATGGCCCGACGCCGGCAAAGCGCGGCTGTGCAGCGCCGCGCCATGCCGGGCAGCCGCGCTTACAACATGTACGGCACCTTGAATGCCAGGGTGAAGTCCGGCGCATCCGGGGTCAGGCCGATGCCCAGCAGCGTCACCAGCGTGGTGTGCTGGTTCAACGCGTAGGTCACGCCGAGATTGAGCGAGGCCGCATTGGCATCGCTGCCGATCACCTTCACCCATTCACCGCCCTTGAACCGGGTCGAGGCACGCGTGCTGATCTTGTCGCTGAAGGAAATGCTCAGGCTGGTGCGCTCGTTGAACGCGAATGCCACGCCGGCACCGAAGTACACCGAACCGCCCAGTTTCACATCGCCGGGATTGACCGTATCCGGGTTGCTGTCGATATCGCTGAAACCGCGCGGGAACGAATGGATGTAGCCGGCGTTGGCGAACAGGATCGCCGGATCGGCGGTCTTCACCATCGATACGCCCAGGTTGGCCTGCCACACGCCATTGCCCGTCGGCTGTTCCTGCGGCACTGCGAAGCGGATGTAGTCATCGTCATCGCGCTCGATTACTTTCCAGTCCAGCCCATAGGGCGCGCGGCCCGTTGGTGCGGTAACGCCACCGGTCAGCACCGTCTCCGGGCGCCAGCCGCGTTCGGAGAACAGCCGGTAATTGGCACTCAGGCTGACATCGCCGATGCCGCTGCCGTTGGTTTCTTCCTGCGCGATCGCCGCCGCGGCACCGCCGGCACCGCCCTTCTGGTAGACCGTGCGCCGTGCCAGGTACGGCACGTCCATGTTCAAGGTAAGGTTGGGGCTGACGCCCCAGCGCGCGGCCAGGTTGTAGGTCAATGAATCCGATTCGACGTTCTCGATCGCGATGTTGCCAAGGAAGATCGCATCCAGGGCGAGGAACCCGTTGAGCGTGAGCTGCTTGCGGTCGTAGCGTGCATAGGTGAGGCCGTTTTCGATGGTGAACCGGCGCGAGAACAATGCCGCCTGCTGCTGCTTGACGTCATCCACGCTGCGCCGGGCCTCCTGCTTGGCCTGCTGTGCCTCGGCCGCGCTGCTGGCATAGCCCTCGCTGCTGGGCGGTAGCGCCGATGCCGCAGCCGGCGCCAACGGCGCAGCGGGCGTCGCACCGGGGCCTGCGCGACCGCTCAGCCGCGCCTGCATCGCCTGCACCTGCATGTCCAGTTCGCGCAGGCGTCGTACCTCCTGTGCGTAATTGGCCTTGAGCTGTTCCAGTTGCGCGATCAATGCCTGCATGTCGGCGCCATCACTGGGCGCAGGCTGCTGGGCGAAGGCAGTGGCCGCCAGCGCCGCCAGCGCCAGCGGAGTAAGCCGGTAGAGAGTGTGCATGTCGGTGACCTGCGTTGTACGTCGGTTCCCCCCGTCCAGGCCGTGTTACTGGCCTGGGCCCATGCCGCGGTTCATCCCGATCGCCTGGGCCACGTTCTGGCTCAAGGGCAGGTTGTTGGCCGCGGTATTGCGTACCAGCTCCAGCTGCAGCCGGTTGCTGGCGGTCTGTCCATCGCCGGCCAGGGCAATGCCCTGCCCCACGCTGCCATTGCGGATCCACTGCTGTACCAGGCTCTGCCCATCAACCTGCAGCAGCAGGCGCGCCTGGTTGCCATCGAGCATGGCGGTGGCAGTCGCCCCGCCCTGCTGTGCCTGTGCCATGCGGCTGCCGTCATCACTCAGTGCGGTCGGCACCATGCCGTCACGCACGGTCAGGGTGGTCACGTTGCGTGCGGTGTTGCCATCGCCGGCCACCTGCACGCTCTGCACCAGTCCGCTGGCATTGGCCAGGCCGGTACTGTCGATGCTGCGCCCCGCCGTTGCCGGCAACGGTGCGTCAGCGGCGGTAACCTGCACGCTTGGCTGGAAGCTCAGCCTGGGTGTGCCGCCATTGCGGAAATCCATGCCCAGGGTCAGCGCGCCCTGCACCACCGCACCGTTGGGTCCCTGCCACTGCGAAATCATCGTCACCCCGAACCAGGCCACGTTGTTGCCGCCAACGGTGTAGCGGCCGCGCATCAGGTTCAGTTCGGGATCGGGTATTTCCTTCAGGCCTCGCCCCGGTGCACCGTCTGCCGCCATCAACGGCGACACCGGCAACATCAGCAGCAGAGCGAGTACTACACGTTGGCATTGCATGATCGTGCCTCCTTCAGAACAGGTCGGCGTGGCTGAAGCCGAAGTCGACCAGTTCGGCATCGGTGATCGGTCCCTGCCGCGCATACAACGCGCGGGCACTGGGCCGTTCGCTGGGTTGCAGCAGCACCGTATTGCGATCGAAGTCGCTGCCGATCACGACGAAAACGGCGCGTGACGGCCAGGCGGCACTGAACTCGGCCAGTGACAGGCTGCGGTTGCCCAGGATCGGATCGGCCACTTCCACCACCCCGTCGCGCACCTGCTTGAGCACGACGAAATGCCGGAAGCCGCGTACATCCATCAGCACCAGTCCAGGAACCCGCAACGTGCGCAGGCGCGATTCATCGATGCGATAACCGCGTCCACGCATGCCCAGCGATTCGACATAGCGTTTGATGTCCAGCAATGAAAAACCGCGTTCCTTGACCAGCTGTGGATCCGATACCCCCATCATTCCCTCGATCACCGTCGCCTCGGTGGTGTCCAGGTGGTAGGCATAACGCAGGATGGTGGCCAGAGCGGCCGCCCCGCAGCTGTAGTCGGTGTGCTGCCGCACCAGGTTGCGATAACGCCGCTCCTGCATGCTTTCCACCTTCTGCTGCAGCAGCGCGCCATTGGGCAGCACCCCGCTGAACACCACCTCGCCTGCCCAGCCACACGCGCTGGTCAGCAGCAGCAGGCAGGGCAGCAGACGCAACCACCAGCGATGACCGGCCATGCCATTCTCCACGAGAAGGAAGGAGCCCCTGCCCCAAGGGGGAGGAGGGACAGGGGCCCCCGGGGGAACCCGGCCATTGGCGGATGGCCGGGCTTGTTGCGCTCAACGCAGGTTCGCTGCGAAAGCGGTCACACCGTGGATCACTCGCCGCCGCCGGTCCCACCACCGGTGCTCGGCTGCGCCACGGCCAATGCCAGGCTGTTGGCCTGCAGGTTGCCGGTACCCGATGCCACGTTCACGCCGATGTTGCCGGACGCGCCGGAGAACGCGCTGCCGGACAGTGCCGAGGTGTTGGTCGCGTTGACGTTCACCCAGCGGGTGGTGCTGACCGTGCCACTGAGGCTGGCATACAGGTCGGCCACGCCCAGCTCGACGAACTGGCTGGTGCCGCTTTCCCGCGTATCGAAGCCCAGGCCACCCACTCCCGGCCGGTTCGGGTTCATCGTTGCATTCTGGATCTCGTTGTCCAGATCGATGTGCCCGGTCGCATTGCCACCCGGATGCGGCAGATCGCCACTCCACGAATCGAGGTAGTAGTTGGCCATCTGGTAGGCATTGCCGGTGCCGCGATAGGTACCGGCACCCACAGCCAGGGTACCGCCTGCGACGCGACCGCTCAGGCCGACCTGTACCGTATCGGTGTAGGACTGCACGAAGCCGGCGTTGGACACCGTGTTGCCGGTGGACACCTGGTTGGAGCTGATGCTCGACTGCGCCATCGCACTGGTTGCCACGGAGGCTGCGAGCGCGTTCTTCTGCTCGTTGTTGTTGCCCGAGGCGATGTTCACGCCGATGTTGCCCGAGGCACCGCCGAAGGCATTGCCACCGAGGCCGGCGGCGTTGGTGACGCCGGAGTTCATGGTGGTGTTGCCGAAGCCGGCCTGGTTGACGAACACCTCGGCGTCGGCCATGCCGAAGCTGAAGGACGCATCCGCAGCGGACAGTGACGCAGCATTGTCCTGCGCGTTGTTGTCGCCGGCCACCACATTGAAGCCGAGGTTGCCGGAGGCCCCCGCACCGACATCATCGGCGATCGATGCACTGTTGGTGACCAGGCTGTTGCCGGCGAGGTTGTTGCTGATCGACTGGCGGTTGTCGATCACGGCGATGGCTGCCGAATCCAGATTGATGTCACCGCTGATGGTCGGATCGCCGGAGAAGTTGATGTCCGAGCTCAACCGCAGATCCTTCTCCAGGTTCACGTCGACGCCGTGATTGTTCTTTTCCTTGCGCTCGTCGGCCTGGATGTTGCTGTTCTTCTGCACCTGCTCGTTGACGTTCACCGTGCGGGTGCGGCTCACGTTCGAGGTGTCGGTGTTGTTGCGTACCGTGGTATTGGTGCGCGTCCAGTTGCGGACTTCGTTGTCGGTATGGTTGTGCGTGTCGTTGCGGGTCTCGGTCACGACATGGTTGTGGTTGATGTTCGCATTGGCATTCTGGTTGTCCCAGCCATTGGCCGCAGCAGCGGTCGAGGCAGTGGCAATTGCCATGGCGAGTACGGTCTTCTTGACAGTCGCTTTCATGGTGCCCTCTCTCTCATCAGGTGATTGGTTCGGGTGGGTGGTGCTCACGGGTTGCCCTGCACGACCAGGCCCAGAACATTGGCCGTATCGTTTCGCGCTCCCGCGATCTGATTGAGTTGCAGGACACCGTCGAAGCCCCGCAGTGCCGTCGACGCAACGCCGACACTGCGGATACCCGCCGCAACACCGTCACCGGTATCGCCCTGCCCCCCTGCTGACGCGATGTCCGAGGCGGCCAACGCCGTGTCATCGGACTCGCGTATTCCTTGCCGGGCCAGCGTCGCGCTGACGACGTTGAGCGTCGTGTTGGCGATGCCGCTGGCCTGGTTGATCGATGCAATGCCGCTGGCGCCTGCCAGGGCCTGTCCGGCGATGTGTGCGCTGGCTTCCAGTGGTGCCGACAGCACGACGTCGTTGCTGTGCTGTTGCCGCGCAGCGATGGCCACGTCGGCGCGGTCGCCGCTGGCCATGCCATGCAGATTGGCCTGGAGGTTGAGATCGCCGGCCGCCTGGTTGATGGCGATGGCACCACTGGCACCGGCCAGCGCGCGGCCGTCGATGCGGGTGACGTCGAGGTAGGCCAGCATGCCGCTGTAGTCGTCGCCCAGCGCTGTGGCGGGCAGTGCCAGCCAGGCTGCCAGCAGCACTGCACGCTTCACTTGCCACCCGCCTGCGCCGGAGCGCCCAACGGGAACTGCGACAACGCGCCACGCACGGTATCGCCGATGCCGCGCGTGGTGTTGCCAACCGCCCCCAGCGGGCCGCTCATCGCACCGCTGAGGCTGCTGCCGCTCATCATCCCCTCGCCCGAGCGTCCAAGGGTTCCGCCCAGGGCCTGCTGGGTCACCCGCTCGACAGTGGTGACGCCGTGCGCGTGCATGCTGCCGGTCTGGCCAGCGCCGAGACCGGCGTAGTCGTCATCGCTGAGTTCATCCATGTCGCTGGCAGCGCCGCTGCTGCCGAGCGCGGCGGTGATCTCATGCTGCGGTTTCGGATCGGCGATCAACGCCACGCCGGGCGGCGCCATGCGATAGGCCGGGCGCGTGGACACGTCGCGCAGCAGGACGATTTCACCCGGCTGCACCTTCACCCCTTGGCGGGCACCCGAGGCCGCAGCCGCCAGCGGAACGACCAGCACCAGCAGCAGCGCAAGCTGCCGGCCAGAAACAGTGAAAAGGATGGTGCTGCCGTCCATGCCGCTCTCCCGTCGCCTATGCGCAGGGAGTGAGCAGCTTTCGTGCCAACACCGGAAGGTCGTCGCAGCGTGGGTTTTACCGGCAACGCCGCAGCGGCATGACGCCGCAGTGTTACAACTTCGTTCGGATTTCGTTGGGCTTAACGCGCAGGAAACACCACGGCGCAAGGCGCCATGGGCGCTGTATCAGCCGTGTTACACCGGCTGATACAGCACGTTGCAGTGCCGCTTCAGGCGCGCGGCGGGCTCGGGTCGGGGTCATCGATGCCGACATTGGTGGACGGGTTGTCGTACACCGCCTGGTCGAGCAGGCCCGTTTCCTTGGCCACCAGCACCGGCACCAGCATCTGTCCGGTCACGTTGGTCATCGTGCGCATCATGTCCAGGATGCGGTCGATCGCGTACAGATAGCCGATGGTTTCCAGCGGCAGATTGGCCGCGCTCAGCACCACCGTTGCCATGATCACCGCCGTACCCGGCACGCCGGCAGTGCCGAAGCTGCCCAGCACCGAAGCGATCAGCACCACCACGTACTGCTCCGGCGTCAGCGGCACTCCGCTGTACTGGGCAATGAACACCGCGCACAGCGCCGGATAGATCGCACCGCAGCCGTCCATCTTGATGCTTGCGCCCAGCGGCACCGCGAACGAACCGTAGTCCTTGTTCACGCCCAGGTTGTGGGTGATCGAGCGCAGCGCGACCGGCATCGCCGCGAAGCTGGAGGAACTGACGAAGGCCACCTGCATGCCCGGCGCCGCGCCGCGGAAGAACTTCAGCGGGTTCAGGCCATGCGCCAGCAGCAGCGCGCTGTACACCACCACGATGTGCAGCGCGCAGGCCACGTACAGCGCCAGCACGAAGTGGCCCAGCGGCAGCAGCTTCTCGAAGCCGTAGCTGCCGACCAGGCCGGCAATCAGGCCGAAGGTGCCGATCGGGGTGACTTCCAGCACGAAGCGGGTCACTTGGATCATGATGTCGCTCATCTGCCCGACCAGCTTGCGCGCCTCGGTCACCTTCTCGCCAAGCTTGACGATGGCAAAGCCGACCAGGCCAGCGAAGAAGATCACCGGCAGGATCGAACCACGGCCCGCGGCCAACACGGTCTCACCGGCGGCGTTGACCTTGGTGCCGATACCCGACAGCGCGTAGAACACGTTGGACGGCACCACATCCAGCAGCACCTGCACCACGCTGGGTACTTCGCGCGGTACATAGTTGCTGGCCATCGACAGCTGCAGGCCACCAGCGCCAGGCTGCAGCACCGTTCCCACGCCAAGGCCCACGCATACCGCCAACGCAGCAGTGATCACAAACCACAGGAACGTGCGCCCGCTGAGCGCGGCGACCGATTTCTGGCCGTGCAATGAAGAGATCGCGTTGATCACCGCGAAGAACACCAGCGGCACCGCGATCATCTTGATCAGCGTGACGTACAGCTCGCCGAGCGGGCCGAACCAGGTTTCAGCAGCCGGGCCAAGCGCCCAGCCGGCCAGCGCACCGAGCACGAAGCCACCGACCACGCGCTGCCAGAATGGAATCCGCAGCCAGGCAGAGACCAGCTTCATAGGCAATCCAAGGGGGTAGGAAGGGATGCTGGCACGATAGCCCAAGGCGGGCCGCAGAACGACCGCCCGCATGGCAAATCAGTGTGTCATCGGCGTGCCTTGCAGGGCCGGGCATAATGAACGTCCCGTTACACTTTGTGAGATCCCAGCGTCCATGCGTCGTTCCGTCTCCCTGTTGGCCGCCTGCGCCACAACCCTGCTGCTCGGCGCCTGCGCCAGCACTGCCCCCGCGTCCGCTCCAGCCGGCCTGAAGGTCAGCGTTGCCCCCGTTGCCCACCCTGCCGGTGAAACCCCGCAGTGGTGGTACCGCAGCGGCGCTGCGCAGGCAGCGGCGAACGGCGCGATGTCCGGCAAGGCCAAGAACGTCATCCTGTTCCTGGGCGACGGCATGAGCCTGACCACGGTGGCCGCCTCGCGCATCTACGAAGGCCAGCAGAAGGGCGGCTCCGGTGAAGAAAACCTGCTGTCGTGGGAGCGGTTCCCCGCCACCGCGTTCAGCAAGACCTACAACACCGATTCGCAGACCCCGGATTCGGCCGGCACCATGACCGCCATCACCACCGGCGTGAAGACCCACATGGGTGCGATCGGCGTCAGTGCCGGCAGCCGCACCGACTGTGCCGACAGCCTGTCCAAGGGCCTGCTGACCTGGCTGCAGCTGGCCGACAGCGCCGGCCTGGCCACTGGCGTGGTCTCCACCGCGCGCCTGACCCATGCCACGCCGGCCGCGACCTATGCGCATTCGCCCGAGCGCAACTGGGAAAACGACACCGACCTGACCGAGGCGGCCAAGGCCGCCGGCTGCAAGGACATCGCCCAGCAGCTGCTGTCGACCTCGCGTTACGGCCGCGGCCCGCTGGTCGCCCTGGGCGGTGGTCGTGGTGAGTTCACCACCGTGGAAGAGCGCGACCCCGAGTACGACGACAAGGTCGGCCAGCGCCTGGACGGCCGCAGCCTGGTGCAGGAATGGCAGCAGGCGCACCCGCAGGGCGCCTACGTGTGGAACAGCAAGCAGCTGCAGGCCGCCGCCAACGCACCGGCGATTCTTGGCCTGTTCGAGCCCGACCACATGCGTTACGAATACGAACGCCCGCAGGACCCCGCCGGTGAACCGAGCCTGGCCGAGCTGACCGCTGCAGCGATCAAGAACCTGTCGCGCCATCAGGAAGGCTACGTGCTGATGATCGAAGGCGCGCGCATCGACCACGCCAACCACAGCGGCAATGCCTACCGTGCGCTGACCGAAACCGTGGCCCTGTCCGATGCCGTGCGCGTGGCCAACGAGCTGACCTCGGCCGATGACACCCTGATCATCGTCACCGCCGACCATTCACACACCCTGAACTTCGTCGGCTACCCCGCCCGCGGCAATCCGATCCTGGGCAAGGTGAAGGACAAGGGTGGCGAAGACGGCGCCGGCAAGCTCGACTACGCGCTGGATGGCAACGGCCAGCCGTACACCACCCTGAGCTACGCCAACGGCCCCGGCCATACCGGCACCAGCAACCAGCAACCGGCCGGTCCGAAGCGCTACCCGCACAACCCCAGCAGCTTCGAGCCGGCCAACGGCCGCCCGAACCTGCACGACGTCGATACCGAGCATCCCGACTACATGCAGGAAGCGCTGGTACCGATGAAGTCCGAATCGCATGGTGGCGAGGACGTCGGCATCTGGGCACGTGGCCCGGGCAGCAAGGCGATCCGCGGCACCCTGGAACAGAACGCGATCTACCACATGATCGTGCAGGCCACCCCGGCCCTGCGCGATCGCCTGTGCCAGGCCGGCACCTGCGATGACAAGGGCGTACCGGTGGAACTGCCGGCACCGGCCACCTTCGAACGCAAGGCCGAGGCCAAGTGATGGCGCGGCCGGCACGCCCTGCTCTGGGCAGTCTCCGCCGTGCGCGCTGGCTGGCCCTGCTGGGCGTGCTGGCCAGTACCTGTGCGTCAGCGCAGGGGCCGGCCTGCAAGGTCATGACCGAAGAACACGGATTGTGGATGCTGCCCGGCTGCGAGGTCGTCGATGACAAGCCGCAGATCAGCGCGGAGACCCTGCAGGATCTTCCCTACGACGGCGATGGCCTGGCGCTGGTACAGACCGCCGATGGCTTCCACTACGTCGACCGTCGCGGCCGCAGCCAGGCGGTGATCGCCTGGGACAACGGCGCCGACTCCCTGCAGGAAGGCCTGTTCCGCGGCCGCGTCGGCGATCGCGTGGGTTATTTCAACGCTGCCTTCGAGCAGGTGATTGCGGCCACGTTCGATTTTGCCTGGCCGTTCCAGGACGGCGTGGCCGAGGTCTGCAACGGCTGCCGCCGCGGCACGCCCGATGGCGACGGGCATACGCCGATGGAAGGCGGTGAGTGGTTCCGCATCGATCGTTCCGGTCGTCGAGTGAAGTAAGGGTTTTTCGGCAGGGCTGCGCCCTGCACCTGCCGACGCCAGGCAACGGCAACGGCCAAAGCAACAGCAGGCATTCCGTGGGATGGCGGGGTGGGCCCTGCCTTCGACAGTTTCCTGCGCTCTGTCGGAACGGGATGGCCTTCCCTTGGTGGGTGTCGACCTTGGTCGACACGGGAATGGCCCAGAATTTCATTCGATATCTGACAGATTTCATCCACGCATGGCGTGGATCTACTGGCCACCGGCCAACTGTCGAAGGCGGGGTGGGTCCGGTTGCGGGGGCGTGAGCGCCATGGATGGCGCGACCGAGCTTACATGGACGTACTTGCAGCGTCCCCCGCAACCGGACCCACCCCGCCATCCCACGGAATGCCCGCTGTTGCCTTGGCTGTTGCCCTTGCATCGGCGGGTGCAGGGCGCAGCCCTGCCGACTCACCCACCCACCCTATACTTGCCGCCGTGACCGCCTTCCCCGCCCTCGTTCCGCTTGATGCACCGCTGCTGGTCGGCTACAGCGGCGGCCTGGATTCCACCGTGCTGCTGCACTGGCTGTGGCGATCGGCACAGGCGGCCGGCACGCCGCTGCGTGCCATGCACGTACACCATGGCCTGCAACCGGTTGCCGATGACTGGGTGCAGCACTGCCAGCAGCAATGCGCGGTGCTGGGCATCGAACTGGCCGTGCACCACGTGCAGGTCAGCCGTGATGACGGCCATGGCATCGAAGGGGCCGCCCGGCTGGCACGTCGCGCTGCATTCAGCGCCGAGCTGCAGGCCGGGGAAACCCTGGCGCTGGCCCAGCACCGGGACGACCAGGCCGAGACCTTCCTGCTGCGCGCGTTGCGCGGTTCGGGCATCGATGGGCTGGCGGCGATGACCGCTGACAGCCGCCTTGAGGGCCATCGGCTGTGGCGGCCACTGCTCGATGTGCCGCGCAGCGCGCTGCGGGCTTACGCGACGACACACGGCCTGCAGTGGATCGAAGACCCCAGCAACGGCGAAGACCACGCCGACCGCAATTTCCTGCGCCTGCGGGTGCTGCCACTGCTGCGCCAGCGCTGGCCGCATGCCGCCGCCGCATTGGCCGGCAGCGCCGCGCATTGCGCGCAGACCCGTGCATTGCTCGATGAAGAAGACGCCGAACTGCTCGCTCACCTGGAAGTGGCACCCCGGGTGCTGTCGCTGGAGCTGCTGCGCCAGGTTGCACCGGAGCGTGCTGCGCGGGTGCTGCGTGCGTGGGTGCGCCGCCATGGCGCAGCCCCGTTGCCGGCGCATGTGCTGCGGCAAGTACAGAACGAATTGATGGCGGCAGGTGCCGATCGGCAGTCGCAGGTGCGTTGGCAGCAGCACGCCATCCGCCAGTGGCGCCAGCACGCCTACCTGCTGCCGGCAGCGTTGCCGGCCCTACCGAAGGACTGGCACGCGGCCTGGGACGGCCGTGTACCGCTGCAGCTGCCCGACGGCGGCCAGCTGCGCCTGCTCGGCACGGACCGCTTCGAACACCCGCTGGACCTGCGCGCCCGCCAGGGCGGCGAGCGCATCGTGCTGCCCGGCCGTACGCATTCATCCGCGTTGAAGGATTGCCTGCAGCGCGAGCACCTGGCGCCTTGGCGACGCGCACAGCTGCCCCTGCTGTTCGACCAGGGGCAGCTGCTGGCGGCCGCCGATGTAGTCATTGCCGCACAGCTGCAGGCCTGGCTGCAGGCACGCAATGCGCAGTTGCAGTGGCATCCGGGCGGCTGGTGAATTGACCCTTGCGCGCGCGCCGTCCACACTTGTCGCATGGTCAAGAAGTCCCCCGAAAACGCCTCCCCGGTCGCCCAGTTCGAGCAGTCGCTCGAATCGCTGGAACAGCTGGTGGAGCAGATGGAAACCGGCGAGCTGAGCCTGGAAGCTTCGCTCAGTGCTTACGAACGTGGCGTCGGTCTGTACCGCCAGTGCCAGCAGGCGCTGGAGCAGGCCGAACTGCGCGTGCGCCTGCTCAGCGATCCGGCCCAGCCCGAAACCGCCGAACCCTTCGATCCGCCCAGCCATGACGGCTGAGGCGTTGTTCGCGCGCTGGCGCGACCGTATTGAAAGCCAGCTCGACGCCGCCCTGCCCTCTCCGGCCGAAGCACCGCAACGCCTGCACCAGGCGATGCGCTATTCCGTACTCGGTGGCGGCAAGCGCATGCGCCCCTTGCTGGTCTATGCCGCCGGCCAGGTGTTCGGCGCCCAGCTGGACAAGCTTGATGCCGCAGCGATGGCGGTGGAGCTGATCCACGCCTACTCGCTGGTGCACGACGACCTGCCGGCGATGGACGACGATGCCCTGCGCCGTGGCAAGCCGACCACCCACATCGCCTTCGACGAAGCCACCGCGATCCTCGCCGGCGACGCCCTGCAGACCCGTGCGTTCGGCCTGCTCGCCGATGCACCGCTGCCGGCGGCATTGCGCGTGGCGTGCCTGCAGACCCTGGCCCATGCCTCCGGCGCGGCCGGCATGTGCGGCGGCCAGGCGCTGGACATCGATGCCACCGGCCAGCAGCAGTCGCTGGCAGCCCTTACACGCATGCATGCGCTGAAGACCGGTGCGCTGATCCGCGCTGCGGTGCGCATGGGCGCGTTGTGCGGTGATGCGCCCGAACCCGTGCTGGCCCAGCTCGACGGTTTCGCCGATGCGCTCGGCCTGGCCTTCCAGGTCCGCGATGACATCCTCGATGTCGAAGCCAGTTCCGAGCAGCTCGGCAAGACCGCCGGCAAGGACCAGGCCCAGGACAAGAGCACCTTCCCTGCCCTGCTCGGCATGGACGGTGCCAAGGCGCAGCTGCGCGAACTGTCCGCGCGCATGCAGCAGGCGCTGGCGGGCTATCACGAAGAAGCCGATGCGCTGCGCGCGCTGGCCACGCTGGCCGTGGAACGCGATCACTGATTGCAGGCATGGATCTGCCGCGCTGCGCGTTCGCCGGGCATGGCCCGGCGCTACCCTACGCGCCATACACGGAAACGCCCGGCATTGCCGGGCGCTTCTTTTTACGTCGTTGATCGTTGCCGCTTACTTGATCAGGCGCAGTGCGAACGGGTAACGGTAGGCTTCACCATTGTTCGCCTTCACCGCAGCGATGATGCTGAAGACCAGGCTGAGCAGGCCGACGATCGGCGCCAGGAACGCACCGATGACCACGAAGGTCAGGATGATGCAGGCGAACATCGCGATGGCGACGGTGATCTGGAAGTTCAGCGCCTCCTTCGACTGATCGGTGACGAAGGCCTTGCTGGCGTCATCCTTGTTGATCAGCCAGATGACCAGGGCGCCGATGAAACCGGTGAAGATGCCCAGCAGGTGCGCTGCCAGGGCCATGGTGCGCTGGTCAGCGGGTACGCTGGTCGCCGCCGGGACGTTCTCGAATTCGCTCACGACAAAACTCCTTTTTTATTGGGTGGTCTTGACCGACCGGCGGCAAGCCGGTCGCGTCAGGCGGGCCTAGCTTACGCCATCAATGGCATCAATCATTGCCGGCGATCGTCATCCGTCCCACCAGGATCGAGCCGGTGCGGATATGCGAGCGCGGATCGACGTCGCTGCCGACCGCCTCGATGGCCATGAACATGTCCCGCAGGTTGCCGGCGATGGTGATGCCATCCACCGGATACTGGATCTGGCCATTCTCCACGCGGAAGCCGCCGGCGCCGCGCGAGTAGTCGCCGGTCACCCCGTTCACCCCCTGCCCCATCAGTTCGGTCACCAGCAGGCCGCTGCCCATCTGCGCGGCAATGTCCTGCAGCGAACCGGCATTGGCGGCCAGCTGCAGGTTGTGCACGCCGCCGGCATTGGCGGTGGTCCGCAGGCCCAGCTTGCGCGCCGAATAGCTGCCCAGCACGTAACGCTGCAGCACGCCGTCACGCACCAGGGCCGAGGCACGCGTGGCCACGCCGTCGCCGTCGAAGGCGGCCGAGCGCAGGCCACGGCGCAGGTGCGGCAGCTCCTCGATCTGCATCCAGTCGGGGAACAGCTGCTGGTCGACGCTGTCCAGCAGGAAGCTCGCCTGGCGGTACAGTGCGCCGCCGGAGACCGCCGACAGCAGGTGGCCCACCAGGCTGCGCGCCACTTCCGGCGCGTACAGCACCGGCATGCTGCCGGTCGGCAGCGAACGCGGCTGCAGGCGGGCGATCGTGCGCTCTGCGGCGCGACGACCGACGCTGGCCGGATCTTCCAGGTCCTCGCGGGCCAGTGCGCCGGTGTACCAGCCGTCGCGCTGCATGCCATCGCCGGTGCCGGCGATCAGCGCACAGCCGATCGAATGATGGGTTCCGCGCTCGCGGCCGATGAACCCATGCGAATTGGCGTAGACCGACACGCTCTGCATGCTCGACACCGAGGCGCCATCGGAATTGCGGATCTGCGCATCGGCTTGGCGGCCCGCGGCCTCGCAGGCCAGCGCCAGGTCCACCGCGCCGTCGGCCTGCAGCTCCCAGGGGTGCCAGCCATCCAGTTCGGGGAAGTCGCGGGCCATCAGGTCGGCCTCGGCCAGGCCGGCTGCCGGATCGTCCTCGGTATGGCGAGCGATCGCGCAGGCCTGCTCGACGGTGGCCAGCAGGCTGGCCTCGTGCAGGTCGGCGGTACTGGCACTGCCCTTGCGCTGGCCGAAGTAGACGGTCACGGCAATGCCGCGGTCACGGGTTGACTGCACGGTCTCGACCTCGCCGAGACGGACATTGACCTCCAGCCCACGGTCTTCGCTGCAGCTGACCTCGGCTTGGCTGGCACCCAGAGCGCGGGCACGCTGCAGCAGCTGCTGGGAGATGTCGGCCAGCCGTTCCAGCCGGGCCGGGCTGTCGTCGCCGACGGCGACTTCAGGGGCGATCACGTTCAATGCTTTATCCTGTGCGGGTTGGGCCCGGCATCACGCCGGGCGACTTTTTTTGAAATCAGGTATGGACGATGCGCGGACGCGACGAAGAAACCGGTGAATTCCACGACAAGAGCCGCAGCCAGAACCGGCGCGATGCGCTCGATGTCCTGGCCCTGGGCGAGAAGCTGGTGTCGCTGACCCCGGCCCAGCTGGCGCGCCTGCCGATCCCGGAGGACCTGCTGCCGCACATCGCCGAGTGCAAGCGCATCACCGCCCATATCGCGCACAAGCGGCAGCTGGCGTTCCTGGCCAAGCACATGCGCCGCGAGGACGATGCCGCGCTGGACGCGATCCGCGATGCGCTGGATGCCAACAGCGAAACCGGGCGCCGCGAAGTGGCGATGATGCACCGTGTCGAAGACTGGCGCGAACGCCTCATGAATGAAGGCGACAAAGCGCTGGCCGCGCTGCTGGATGACCATCCGCAGGCCGACCGCCAGCAGCTGCGCACGCTGGTACGCAATGCCCAGGCCGAAAAGGCCAAGAACAAGCCGCCACGCGCCTACCGCGAGATCTTCCAGGTGCTGCGCACGCTGATGCTGCCGGCCGCGCTGGGCCTGAAGGCGTCCGCTGAGGACGTCGACGCAGACGAACCGGTCGACGACGCCGACGAGGACTGAGTCCCCGTCGGGCAGGGCGGTGGCTGTGGCCATCGCCGTGCTCAGGCCTGGGTACCGCCGACGGTGATGCCCTCGATCAGCAGCGACGGCTGGCCGACACCGACCGGCACACTCTGCCCGTCCTTGCCACAGATGCCCACGCCCTCGTCCAAGGCCAGGTCGTTGCCGACCATGCGCACCTTCTGCATGGTTTCCGGGCCATTGCCGATCAGGGTCGCGCCCTTCACCGGCGCGGTGATCCGGCCGTCCTCGATCAGGTAGGCCTCTGTGGCCGAGAACACGTACTTGCCGCTGGTGATGTCGACCTGGCCGCCGCCGAAATTGACCGCGTACAGGCCCTTCTTCACCGAACGGATCATTTCCTGCGGGTCATGCTGGCCGGCGCGCATGTAGGTGTTGGTCATGCGCGGCATGGTCATGTGCGCGAACGACTCGCGACGGCCGTTGCCGGTCGGCGCCACGCCCATCAGCCGCGCGTTGAGGCTGTCCTGCATGTAGCCGACCAGGATGCCGTCCTCGATCAGCGTGGTGCACTGGGTCGGGTGGCCTTCATCATCGATGTTGAGTGAACCACGGCGCCCGTCCAGGGTGCCGTCGTCGACGATGGTCACCCCCGGGGCGGCCACGCGCTCGCCGATCCTGCCGGCGTAGACACTGGTGCCCTTGCGGTTGAAGTCACCTTCCAGGCCATGGCCGACCGCCTCGTGCAGCAGCACGCCCGGCCAGCCCGGGCCCAGCACCACCGGCATCACCCCAGCCGGCGCCGGTACCGCTTCCAGGTTCACCAGGGCCTGCCGCAGCGCCTCGCGCGCAAAGGCTTCCGGGCGGCCATCGGCAAACAGCGCTTCATAGCCGTAGCGACCGCCGCCGCCGGCATAACCCGACTCACGGCGGCCGTTCTGCTCGACGATCACCTGCACGTTCAACCGCACCAGCGGGCGTACGTCGGCGCCCAGCACACCATCGGTGCGGGCAACCAGCACGGTATCGACGCCACCGGACAGGCTGACCATCACCTGCTTCACGCGCGGGTCGGCCGCGCGCAGGTAGCCATCCAGGCGCTTGAGCACCTCGACCTTGGCTTCGTTGCCGATGCCGTCGATCGGATCCAGCGCCGGATACAGCACGCGCGCATCGCCGCGCAGCAGCGAGCGCCCGGTCTGGGCGCCGCCTTCGCGCGAAATCGCACGTGCCGACTGCGCTGCGGTCAGCAATGCACCGGCATGGATGTCATCGGAATAGGCAAAGCCGGTCTTCTCGCCGGCAATCGCGCGCACCCCCACGCCCTGCTCGATGGAATGGGCGCCGTCCTTGACGATGCCGTCCTCCACGCTCCAGCTTTCGCGCCGGGCGTGCTGGAAATACAGGTCGCCGAAGTCGACACCGGGGCCGAGCAGTTGGCCGAAGGTGCGCTCCAGGCCAGCGGTATCCAGGCCACCGGGGCGCAACAGGCGATCTTGGGCAAGCGTCAGGGCGTTGTCAGTCATGGTCTCGATCTGGGGGTGTGAAGGCGGCCAGGCAAGGCCGCCCTGGGGAAACGAGGGCCGCGCTCAGCGCGGTGGCGGTGGTTCGGTGACGGTCGGCGGCACGGCCGGCAACGGCGGCAGGCGCGGCGGCGGCGCGGGTACTGGCGCACGTTCGCGGCTGCGCTCGATCACCTCCACCTTGGGCTCCTTCCAGGGGCCGGTCACCTTGTAGGTGCGGGCACCGATCTCGCCCAATGGCTTGGACAATACCGCATTGGTGGCTGCACCCAGCGCTGCGCCCACCGGGCCGCCGGCCACCGCGCCGACCACGGTCAGCAGGTTGCCGGCGCGCGGGTTGACGTCGATGGTCTGGTCGAACTGCTGCTTGCGCAGGTCGGCCTGGCCACGGATGGTGATGTTCGCTGCCGGCCCTTCGATCAACACCTTGTCGGTACGGGCCATGCCCTCGCCGAACTGCACGCTGCCCTCGACCTGGTTGAACGCGAAGCCCTTGGAGAAGAAGTCGCGGAAGTCGAACATCAGCCGCCGCGGCAGCTGGGTGACGCTGAGCAGGCCCAGCACGCGGCCGGCCCCCGGCTCCAGCTCCAGCAGCTGGCCATTGCGGGCATTCACATCGAGCTGGCCCTGCAGGTTGCCCAGCTGGAAGTCCGACGGACCGCCGGGCCACGAGGCCTGCAGCTGGGCGTGGCCGGAACCACCGCGCAGCTGGCCGCCGTAGTCGAGGTTCTGCAGCAACCCGCCCAGGTCTTCACTGCGCACCTGCGCATCAAGCGCGGTTCGCGAACCGCCACCCTTGCCAAGCCAACGGCCACGGATGTCGATCTCCTGGCTGGGGGCGCGGAACTGCAGTTGTTCCACGCTCAGGCCGTTGGCGATCGGCCGCGTACGCAGCACGGCTTGGCCCAGCACGACCTTGCCGAACTTCAGGTCGGCGATGTCCAGTGCGAACGGCGGCAGCTTGGCCGGGTCCATGTCGTCGGCACCGGCCTGCACCCGCGCCGGTGCCGCCGTGACTCCGGGAAGGGTCGGCAGCGATTGCCAGTACACGCGCTCGAGCTGGCCGCTGATGGTGCCGCCATCGGCGTTGGGTACAGTCAACTTGCCGGCCAGCGAGGGGCCATCCAGGCGCACGTCCAGCGCCTGCGGGCCGGGGTGCAGCTGCAGGCGGGTCTGCTCGAACACGCCGCCGATCAGCATCAGCTGGCCGACCTGCACGTCCACCGCGCGCAGCGGCATCGGGTCGCCATCGCCACCGGCGCCACGGGCCAGGCCGATCCATTCCAGCGCATCCAGGGTCGGGCTGCGGCCATTGATGGTCAGCCCGCTGGGCGGTGGTTCGCGGTCAACGTGGTCGCTGCCCAGGGTGACCTGCACGCCGGTCTGGTTGTTGTGGCTGCGCGCGGCCAGCGCCAGGCGCTGGCCGAACGCCACGTCGATTCGGCCGGCGCCCATCGGCAGCTGTGCGGCCACGGTGGTCGGCAGCGATTCGTTGGCCGGCTTCTGCAGCGGTGCCGGCAGGTCCAGGCGGGTGCCCAGCAGATCCGAGCGCAGGCGCAGCTCGCTTGGCGGCGCTGGTGTACCCGGCGCGACCTTCGGCAGGTTCACCGCGATGGTCCACGGCGAGGTGCCGTTGATGTAGGGCTTCAGCCAGGCCATTTCCGGTGCGCGGTCGATCAGCACGCCCGCATCGAGCGTGGCGGCCAGTTCCGATTCGAAGGCCAGCTTGGGGTCACGCACGAAACCACCGGCGCGCAGGCTCAGCCGGCCGTCCTGGCCGAGGTGGCGCACGGCCAGTTCCTCGGCGGCGAAGCCGGCGTTGCTGTAGCGGGCCTGCCCGCGCATGTTGTCGAATTCCAGCTGGAAGCGCTTGTCGACCAGCTTCAGCCCGGCCAGGTCCACCGTGCCCTGCAGGTGGCCACCGCCCTGGTCATGATGCAGGGGCTGCAACAGGTCGAAATGCACGTTGGTCGGCCCGCTTGCCGCCAGGTTGTCCAGGGTGTCGCCGTATTCCTTGTGCAGCGGGCTCTGCCGCAGCATCGCCAGCAGCTTGCCGGCGTCGCCCTGGCTGTCGGCGCGCACGTACAGTGGCTGCTGGCCGAAATCCTGGATGCCGGCTTCGAACGTCTGTACCGCCACGCCGGCCAGATCGCCGCTTCCCTGCATGTGGAAGCCCGGGCCGATGAAGGCGACATCGGCATCGACCTGGCCCATCAACGGCCAATCGTGCTGGAAGCGGATGTCACCGTTGCTGATGTGGCCGGTGGCCTCGAAGCGGCCATCGTTGTTGTCGAACGGCCAGTCGTCCAAGTCACCACTGACCAGGCCGATGCCGTTGCGCACCTGGCCGCCGGCCAAGGCCATGTCCAGCCAGTCGGTGGCGCCCTTGCTCATCCTGGAATGGATCCAGAAACGCTTGGCCGCGGTCATCGGTACGTCGTCCAGCTTGGCCGCCAGCTGCATCCACGGTCGGGTGCCATCGCCCTGGAACCAGAGACCACCGCGCACGTCGGCAGCGTAGTCGGTGCCTTCCACACGCATTGCCGGGGTGCCGATGCGCCAGCCACCGGCCTCGTCGCGCCAACCGACGATCTGCCCGGCCAGGTGCAGGTCGTGACGCACGCCGAAACCGGTCGGCCAATCGAACTGCAACTGGCGCTGGGGCTGCAGCTGCAGGCTGAAGCCGTCGGCATCGCCCTCGAAGCGGCCGCCCAGGCCGCGCAGGCCCGGCGAGTTGCCAACACTGGCAAAGCCCAGCGACTGCAGCTCGCCCTGCACCCACAACGGGCCATCCTGCTGGCCGCGCAACTGCAGCTGCGCCACGTCCAGTTGCGGCTTGGCCAGGTACAGCCAATGCCGCAGGCCCGCGTCCAGGCGGTCGCTGAGCGCCAGCGCGCGCAACGCGGTACCCGCCTGCGCTGCTGCGGCCTGCACCTGCATCTGCTTGCCCACCCGCAGTTGCAGCCCGTCCAGCTGCTGCTGGCTGCCATCGGCCTGCAGGCGCAGGCGCGGCACCTGCAGCGCCCAGCCTTCTGCCGTCCGCTGCCAACGCAGGCGCGCCTGCAGCCGTTGCAATTGAATCTGCGGGCGCGCCACGCCAGGCATCGGCGCGCCTTCGACACGCAGATCACGCAGGTCCGAATCGGTGATCAGCGCCACCGGGGCGAAATCACGCAGCGTCAACCACAGGTTGAGCTCGCCCTTACCCTCGCGCAGGCGCATGCCGCCGGCCGCCAGCAACGGCGCCCAAGCACGGAAATCGATCGGATCGGCGCCTACCCAGGCCTGGCCGTTGCCGCGCTGGCGATCCAGGTCCAGCACCGCCGTCAGCGGCAAGGCGTCGGTCTGTGCCCAGGCACGCACGCCCACCCGCAGGCGGTCGCCATCCACGCGCAGGCGCAGGTCGATACGTGGCAGGGTGGCATCGAGCCCCAGCGCTGGCGCATGCACGCCGAGGCGGCCACCAATCACCTGCAGTTCGCCCAGCCGGCGCAACGCATCCAGCGGATCGCCGCCAGCGCGGGACTGCGGCAGGCCGCGCACCGACCAGCGGCCATCGGCGGCCTGCTGCAGGTCCAGCGCCAGGCCGCGCAGGCGCAGTTCGGTCAGCGAGCGGCCCGGCAACAGGCCGCTGTACATCGACACAAGCACCTCGGCATCGCCGATGGCCAGGCCCTGGCCCGCGCCGATGCGCAGGCTCTTCAACTGCAGCAGTGGACCACGTCGGGTCCAGGCGGTGTCCAGGCGTTCGAAGCGCACCGGTTGCCCGGCGCGCGTGCTCAGCCAGGCTGCGATCCGGTCCGGATGGCGCTCAGCCAGCGGCAACAGCTGGCTGAGGGTACCGACCAGCAGGGCAAGCCCGACCAGGCCGACCGCGCATGCGGCGATGAAATGACGGCGGATCCTTCGCAGTCGCAGGCGCGGCGGCGCGCTCATCGGCCACCGAAAGCAGACAGTCGGCCTGGATCAGAGCAGAACAACATCGAACTGCTCCTGCAGGTACTGCTCGTCCGCCTGGAAGCGGATGCTCTTGCCGAGGAACTCCTCCAGCTCGGCCACGGCCGTGGATTCTTCATCGGTGATCCGCGCCACCACCTTGCTGGACGCGATAACCAGCAGGCGCGCGGCATCGAACTGGCGCACCGCGCGGGTGATCTCGCGGAAGATCTCGTAGGTCACCGTTTCGGTGGTCTTGATGGTGCCGCGGCCACTGCACTGCGGGCAGGTTTCCGACAGCTGGCGCTCCAGGCTTTCCACCGTGCGCTTGCGCGTCATCTCCACCAGGCCCAGCGGCGAGAAGTCGTACACCGTGGTCTTGGCATGGTCGCGGGCCAGCGCCTTTTCCAGCGTGCGCAGTACCTGGCGGCGATGCTCGGCGTCATCCATGTCGATGAAGTCGATGATGATGATGCCGCCCAGGTTGCGCAGGCGCAGCTGCCTGGCCACCGCCTGCGCGGCCTCCAGGTTGGTGCGGAACACCGTCTCTTCCAGGTTGCGCTGGCCGAGGAACGAGCCGGTGTTGACGTCGATGGTGGTCATCGCCTCGGTCTGGTCGATCACCAGGTAGCCACCGGATTTCAGCGGTACCTGCTTGTCCAGCGCACGGCCGATCTCGTCCTCGACCCCGAACATGTCGAAGATCGGACGATCGCCGCTGTAAAGCTCGATCTTCTCTGCCAGCACCGGCATGTACTTGGCCACGAACGCCTGCAGCTGGGCGAAGGTCTCCTTCGAGTCCACCTTCACCTTGTCCACGTCCTTGCGGATCAGGTCGCGCACCGAACGCAGCGGCAGGCTCAGGTCTTCATAGATGTTGCTGCACGACGCCGCCTCGCGGCCGCGGCGCTCGACCACGTTCCACACCCGTGACAGGTAGGCGATGTCTTCGGCAATGGCCTCGGCCGGCTGGCCCTCGGCATTGGTGCGCACGATGTAGCCGTAGCCACCGTGCTGGGCCGACAGCTCGGTCACCAGCGCCTTCAGCCGCGCGCGCTCACCTTCGTCCTCGATGCGCGCCGACACGCCCACCACCTTCGACTGCGGCAGCAGCACCATGTAGCGCGAGGGAATGCTGATCTGGGTGGTCAGGCGTGCGCCCTTGGTCCCGATCGGATCCTTCACCACCTGCACCACGATGTCCTGGCCGTCGCGCAGCAGCTCCACGATCGGCACGCTGGATGGCGGCGGCAGGGTCGTGTTCTCGGTATCGGCGCTGGCCACCGGCGCCGGCCGCACCACGTCGTTGGCGTGCAGGAACGCGGCGCGCTCCAGGCCCACTTCGACGAATGCCGCCTGCATGCCCGGCATGACCCGTTGCACCTTGCCCTTGTAGATGTTGCCGACCACACCCCGGCGCCAACCGCGCTCGATGTGCAGCTCCTGCAGCATGCCGTTCTCGATCACCGCGACCCGGGTTTCGCGCGGGGTCACATTGACCAGGATTTCCTCAGACATCGGCAGCCTCCCTGGCGGCATCAGCAGTTGGGGCCAGCACGCCGCAGCGGGCCAGCAGACGATCGGTATGCAGCAACGGCAGCCCCATGACACCGGAGTAGCTGCCGGAAAGGTGTTCGATCCAGCGCTCGGCACCGCCCTGGATGGCATAGGCACCCGCCTTGTCCAGCGGCTCGCCGGTGGCGACGTAGGCAGCGATGTCGGCGGACTCGATGGCGGCGAAGGTGACCTCGGAAACAACCAGTTCGCTGTCCAGCCCGCGCGCATCCACCACCACCACGGCGGTCATCACCTGATGGGTGCGCCCGGCCAGCCGTGCCAGCATCGCCCGCGCGTCGGCCGCGTCGGCCGGCTTGCCGAATACTTCGCCATCGAGCACCACTTCGGTATCCGAGCCCAGCACCCGCGCCTGCGGGTCATCGGCCAGCACCCGCGCCAGGCCGGCGCGCGCCTTGTCGGCGGCAACCCGGCAGACATAGTCCTGGGCACTTTCAGAGGCCGCGCGCTGCTCGGCGACCTCCAGGTCCAATGCCTGGAAAGGGTGTCCGAGTCGGGCCAGCAGCTGGTTGCGTCGGGGGGAGCGGGAAGCAAGATAGAGCATCGACACAGCATAACCTGACGCCGGTACCTGAATCGTCGGACAATCCTCCCTGGGCGCCTGCAACCCCGAACGGACTCACAACGCGTTCATCGCTACGACACCACCCTCACTGCCACAACAAGGAGATCCCATGCGCCGCACCGCCACCCCGCTGCTGCTTGCCCTGTCCCTCGCTCTTGGAGCTTCGATGACCGCCCATGCCGCCCCGTCGTCGCCGTCGATCGCCGCCGCGGCCGAAGGCACCCTGCTGAACATCTCGGCCAACGCCGAAGCCACCCGGGTGCCGGATGTGGCCACGCTGTCGGCCGGTGTGGTCACCCAGGCCACCGACGGCAACAGCGCCATGCGCCAGAACGCCCAGCAGATGGACAAGGTACTGGCTGCGATCAAGGCCGCCGGCATCGCCGAGCGCGACGTGCAGACCAGCGGCGTCAGCCTCAACCCGCAGTACCGCTATGCCGACAACGAAGCCCCGAAGATCACCGGCTACCAGGCCAGCAACACCGTCAGCCTGAAGGTCCGCGACATCGCCAAGCTCGGCAAGGTGCTGGACGCGCTGGCCGCGCAGGGTGCCAACCAGATCAACGGCCCGCAGTTCGAGATCGACCAGCCCGAGCCGGTCTATGACGAAGCGCGCCTGGCGGCACTGAAGAAGGCCCAGGCCCGTGCGCAGACCTATGCGAAGTCGCTTGGCCTGCAGGTGCGCCGCATTGTCAGCATTTCCGAGAACGCCGGTGGCGGTTTCCGCCCGATGCCGATGATGCGTGCGCAGGCCGCCGGCATGGCAATGGACAAGGCCACCCCGGTCGCCCCGGGTGAGTCGACCGTCTCGGTGAACCTGGACGTGGTGTTCGAACTGGGCCGCTGAGGCGCCTTGCGTTCAACCGACGGCGCCCTGCGGGGCGCCGTTTTCGTTTCCACCGCCGCCGTGCCGGCAGCGTTACATGAAGGGCAGCCCAACGCTGCCGCCCCTGCCTCTAGGCAGTGGTGGAGGCGGCGCGCTAATGATTGACTGCCAGCCGCGTGCGGCAACCCCGATGGCGGCCCTGGTGCGTTGAGGACTTCGACACTGGCATGGAGGTGGACCATGGTTCGTACGTATCCCGTAGTACCCCTGCACTTCGATCCCGCCCGCGTTGCCGCCTGGAGTGCGGCCATCGCCCTGCATCTGCTCGCGTTCCTGTTGTTGCTGATCCCGGCGACCTACCAGGCCATCACCGCGCTGCCGCGCGATCAGACCACGGTACGGTTCATTCCCAGGGAAGAGCCCAAGCCGATCGAGCCGCTGCCGGTACCGACCAAGCCTGAAAAGGTGGAGGTGGTGCACAAGCGGCAGGCCACGCCGGTGCCTGCAACGCTGCCGACGCCCACCGCGACCGTCGAGGAGGCCCAGGGCATCATCCTGCCGGCGGCCGAGCCGACCGCAGTGCAGGCTGCGCCGACCATTGCCCCGTCCACGCCGCTGGCCGGCGCCCAGCTGCAGTACCGCAGCAACCCGCCGCCCAGCTATCCGATCCAGGCCCTGCGCAATCACGAGCAGGGCACGGTGCTGCTGCGGGTGGAAGTGGACCCCAGTGGCCAGCCGGTGAACGTCAGCATCGAACGCAGCAGCGGCTCGCGCAGCCTGGACCAGGCCGCCCGCCAGCAGGTGCTGCGCCACTGGCGTTTCGTGCCGGCCGAGCGTGATGGCATGGCCGTTCCCGCCATCGGCATGGTGCCCGTGCAGTTCTCCCTGCCCGACTGAGCCACGGACCGGCCCGGCAGCACGCCGGGCCGGTCACAACGGTGAATGGGCCCGAACAGGGCCAAGCTGCCCGGTTATTTGAACTTCGTTGGAAAACCGTTACGAATTTAGTAAAACTTCACACCTTCGTCACCTGCCGGAAACCTAGATTGACGCGTCCCGGGACACACCGGAGACAGCCCTCAATGCTCGAGTTTTCCAGTCAGGAGAGAAGCTGTGAAACACCCGATCCAACGGCCCGCCAGCCGCCGCCGCAACCACCTGGCAACGTCCATCACCCATATCCTCACCGGCGGTGCCCTGCTGCTCGCCGGGGCCGTGGCTTCCTCTTCTGCTTTCGCGCAGGAACAGGCCACCAACCTTGACCGGATCACCGTCACCGGTTCGAACATCCCGCGCACCAACACCGAGACACCGTCGCCGGTGCAGGTGGTGACCCGCCAGGAAATCGATCGCACCGGCAAGACCTCGCTGGCCGAGTACCTGCAGACCATCACCGCTGATGGTGCCGGCTCCATTCCCAAGACCTTCGGCAACGGCTTCGCCGGTGGCGGCGCCGGCATTTCGCTGCGCGGCCTGGGTGCCGGCTCCACGCTGGTGCTGTTGAACGGCCGCCGCATGGCCACCTATGGCCTGGCCGATGACGGCCAGAAGGTGTTCACCGACCTCAGCACCATCCCGCTCGACGCTGTCGAACGCGTTGAAGTGCTGAAGGACGGCGCCTCGGCGATCTACGGCTCCGACGCCATCGCCGGCGTGGTCAACATCATCCTGCGCAGCGACTTCCAGGGCGTGATCCTGCGCGGTTCCTACGGCCTGTCCGGCGACAGCGACGGCGACGCCAGGAAGGCGACCCTGACCGCGGGTACCGGCGACCTGGCCAGCGACGGCTGGAATGCATTCTTCAGCCTGGACGTCGGCAAGACCGACGCCATCAAGATCAGCGACCGCAAGAACCGCAAGTGGATCGGCACGGGCGACACCCGCCAGTGGGGCTATGACAAGACCGCGCAGTTCCTGGGCGGCGCGTACACCCGTGGCGGCACCTCGGGCGGTTCCGGTCCGAACGGCTCCTACCTGGACGCGACCGGTCATCTGGTCCCGCTGCCGGGCTGCGCGGGCTTGACCACCATCGGTGGCCAGACCCCTGCCAGCATCGCCACCGACGGCTGCCTGTTCGATCCGGCGCAGCAGTACCGCGACCTGATTCCGGAAGAGAAATACGTCAACGTGTTCGGTCGCGCCAGCTTCGCCTTCGGTGAAGGCGGCGAGGTCTACACCGAGATCGGCTACTCGAAGAAGCAGACGATCTTCAGCAATACCCCGTCCGGCGTATCCGGCGGCTGGGGCTATCCCGGCGGTCCGGTCAACGCCAACAGCGGCTCGGGCGCCACTACGCTCGGTGCCACCCACCCGGACAACCCGACCGGTGCGCCGGTGCGCCTGCGCTACTCGGCCTGGGACGTCGGCCCGCGCGTTACCAACAACACCAACGAGTTCAACCGCTTCCTGGTTGGCGTGAAGGGCAACTGGGGTGACTGGAGCTACGACACCGCCTACCTGCACTCGGGCACCGACCTGACCAACAAGCGCACCGGCTTCCTGAACTACGACAACGTGCGTTGTGCATTGGCCAACCCGAACTGCGCCGGTGGCGTGTGGCGCATCGGCGACAACGCCGGCCAGAACTCGCAGGCACTGTACGACTTCATCTCGCCGATGATCAGTGCACGCGCCAAGTCCAGCCTGGACATGTTCGACTTCACCATGTCGCGCAGCCTGATGGACCTGAAGGGTGGCCCGCTGGGCCTGGCGTTCGGCACCGAATGGCGCAAGACCAGCAACAGCCTGACCCCGCAGACCTTCACCGACACCGGCGACATCATCGGCCTGGGCTATTCGGCCTACGACGGCACCCAGAACGTGTACGCAGGCTACGTCGAACTGTCCGCACCGGTGCTGGAGCAGTTGGAGCTGTCGGCCGCCATGCGTTACGACAAGTACGAGAGCGGTGAAGGCAAGGCCACGCCGAAGCTGGGCGTGAAGTGGACCCCGGCCGACTGGATCGCCCTGCGCGCCAGCTACGCCGAAGGCTTCCGCGCGCCGAACCCGGCCGAGAACGGTGACGGTGGCTTGGCGGCCTTCTCCACCGCGGTCGACCCGATTCGTTGCCAGATCAGCGGCAACAACGCAGCGGAGTGCGGCGCAAACTCGGTGGCGATCATCACCAAGCCGAACAAGCTGCTGAAGCCGGAAGAGTCCAAGAGCTACTCGGTCGGCATCGTGCTGCAGCCGACCTCGTCCACCTCGATGACCGTCGATGCCTGGCAGATCAAGCGCACCAACGAAATCGTGCAGGGCAGCACTTCGGCGGCGATCCTCGCCGGCAACGTCCTGCGTGACAGCAACGATCTCAATGGCGTGGCCAACAGCGGCACCATCCTGGCAGTCAACACCGCCTACGTGAATGCCAGCTCGTCGCGCGTGCGCGGTATCGATACCGATATCCGCCAGACCTTCGATATCGGCCCGGGCCAGCTGGAGCTGGACCTGCAGTGGAGCCACATCCTGAAGTTCGAGCGTACCGAAGGTGGCGACACGGTTGACTACGTGGGTACCCACGGCAACTGCGATGTCACCAACTGCATCGGCACGCCGAAGGACAAGGTGAACTTCGGCACCACCTGGAAGCAGGGGCCGTGGAGCGTCAGCGCCGTTGCCAACTACATCAGCAAGATGGAGAACAAGGACAAGCGTGGCGGCGACTACCTGGCCTTCTACGCCGATGGCGAGCCGGTGAAGAAGATTTCTTCGTTCACCACGATGGACCTGTCCGGTCGCTGGAGCATCAACGATTCGTTCGAACTCAACGCCTCGGTGGCGAACGTGTTCGACCGCATCGCCCCGCTCGATCCGACCACCTACGGCGGCGTGAACTACAACCCGATGCACTTCTCCGGTGCGCTGGGCCGTTATTACACCGTCGGCTTCAAGTACACCTTCAAGTAATACCGCTGCCGCTTCACCTGCAAAGGCCCGGGCTCACGCCCGGGCCTTTGCTTTTTTCCACACGCGACAGCGTCCATCATGGGCATCCCGACACCTGCGCCGCACGTGATGCCCTCATCCAACCAACGCCTCGGCCTGGCCGCACTGACCGCACTGGTGGTCGGTTCGATGGTCGGCGCCGGCATCTTCTCGCTGCCGCAGAACGTGGCGCGCAGCGCCGGCCCAGCCGCCGCGCTGATCGGCTGGGCGGTAAGCGGTGCCGGCATGCTGATGCTTGCCTTCGTGTTCCAGGCCCTGGCCAATCGTCGCCCCGACCTGGACACCGGCATCTATGCGTATGCGCGCGAAGGTTTCGGCAACTACATCGGTTTCTCCGCCGCCTGGGGCTACTGGGTCGCTTCGGTGCTCGGCAACGCCAGTTTCTTCGTACTGATCTTCAGCGGTCTCGGCCACTTCGCACCGGTGTTCGGCGAAGGCAATACACCGGCCGCCATCGCCGCATCGTCGCTGTTGCTGTGGACCGTGCACTTGCTGGTACTGCGTGGCCTGCGCACCGCGGCGATCATCAATGGCCTGGTCACCGTGGCCAAGCTGGTGCCGATTGCGCTGTTCCTGATCCTGGCAGCCGGCGCATTCCGCATGGACGTGTTCCGCGCCGACTTCTTTGGCGCCCCCGCGCTGGGCGACATGGGCCAGCAGCTGCGCGGCATGATGCTGGTCACCGTGTGGGTGTTCATCGGCATTGAAGGTGCCAGCATCTATTCGCGGCGCGCGGCACGACGCGCCGATGTCGGCCGCGCCACGGTGATCGGCTTCCTCGGCGTGTGGCTGCTGCTGGTGCTGGTCAGCCTGCTGTCGATGGGCGTGTTGTCGCAGGTCGAACTGGCCGGTCTGCCCAATCCCTCGATGGCCTATGTGCTGCGCGCGATCGTTGGCGAATGGGGCGCGACGGTGATCATCATCGGCTCGATCATCTCGGTGCTGGGCGCGCTGCTGGCGTGGGTGCTGCTGTGCGCCGAAGTGCTGTTTGCCGCCGCTGGCGATGGCACGATGCCGGCCTTCCTCGGCCGCGAGAACGCGCGTGGCGTGCCCGCCAATGCGCTGTGGTTGAGCAATGGCCTCATCCAGTTGTTCCTGCTGCTGGTGCTGTTCAACTCGGGCAGCTACACCAGCCTGGTGCTGCTGGCGGCGTCGATGAGCCTGGTGCCGTACTTCCTGTCCAGCGCATTCGGCGTGAAGCTGGCCTGGCGGGGCGAGGCATACGCCAGCGCGGCCGGTGCCCGCTGGCGCGACTTCATCGTCGCGCTGCTGGCCAGCGCCTATGCGTTGTGGCTGGTGTATGCCGGTGGCCTGGACAACCTGCTGCTGTCGGTACTGCTGTATGTGCCAGGCGTAGTGCTGTACGCATTGACCCGGCGCCAGCGTGGCGAGCGGGTTTTCACACAGTGGGAAGGGGTGTTGTTCGGTGCGATCCTGGTGGTGGCGATCGCGACGCTGGTGGCGTTCGCCCGTGACGCGCTGACCTTGTAAGGCCGAGCCACGCCCGACGCTAGTGCTTCGTCAGCATGCCGATGTCATGCATCCAGCGTTCTGCCAGGCTGGGCCATGCCGACACCGGTGCATCTTTCAGGCGCAGGCCGAACGCGTGGCCGCCGTGCGCGAACAGATGCATTTCAACCAGCACGCCGGCCCCGATCAGTGCGCGGTGATAGACCAGTGCGTGACGGACATCGTCCGTCGGATCATCGGCGGCCTGCACGATGAACGTCGGCGGCGCCTTTGCGTCGACCACGATGTCTTTTTCCAGCGAATCATCCTTGCGTACCCAGAGATGCCCTGGATACAGCAGCATCGCAAAATCCGGCCGGCTGGACTGCACATCGGCCGCATCCAGCGGTGCATAGCTGCGCTGCGCATGCGTGCTCACCCCCGCCACCACATGGCCGCCGGCCGAGAAGCCGATCACGCCCAACCGTTGTGGATCGATCTTCCAGCGCGCGGCCTGCGCACGCAGCAGGCCCATTGCCCGCTGCGCATCCTGCAAGGCCATCGGCACGGCCGGAATGTCGCGGCAGTTGCATTCGCGATCCCAGTTCGGTCCCGACGCCGGTACGCGATACTTCAGCAGTGCGCAGGTGACGCCCTGCTCGGTCAGCCAATCGCAGATCTCGCTGCCTTCCAGGTCGATCGCCAGCACGTTGTAGCCACCACCCGGTATCACCATCACTGCCGTGCCGTTGGGCGAGCCTTTCGCCGGGAACACGGTGAGCGTGGGCACGGCCACATTCTGCAACATCATCCAGCGCTCGCCACTGGCCCTGGACACGGTTTCGCTGACCTGCTCGCGGCCTTTCAGCTTCGGTGGCGCCATCACCTGCCCATCGGGCCATAGAGGGAATTCGGTGGTACCGGCCGGCGGTTGCCAGGTGGCAGGCGCGGCGGCCGATGCGGTAAATGGCAGCAGGACCATCAGCAGGCGAAATGCAAAGCGAGCGCGCATCGTCAACATCCACGTGATGGACCTGCAGTGTAGAGTCGAGTCCGCTTCAAAGATCGCGCGCAATGCATCCACGCATGGCGTGGATCCACCGCCGCACGCGGCTGCACGGCACGACGCAACAAAAAAGGCCTGCATCTTGCGATGCAGGCCTCTTGAATGTGGCGCCCGAAGTTGGACTCGAACCAACGACCCCCTGATTAACAGTCAAGTGCTCTAACCGGCTGAGCTATTCGGGCAGACCGCCAGTATAACCACTCTTCACGCGCGATGGTAGGGGTGATTGGCCAACATCGCAGCGGCGCGATACAACTGCTCGGCCACCACCAGCCGCACCAGCATGTGCGGCAGCGTCAGCGGGCCGATCGACCACTTTTCATCGGCCAGCGCAGATACTTCCGGCGAATGCCCTTCCGGGCCACCGATCAGGAACGCCAGGTCCCTGCCCTGTCCACGCCAGTGTTCCAGGCGCTGCGCCAGCTGTTCGGAACTGAGCTGGCGGCCCGGTACGTCCAGCGCAACGACATAGGCATTCTTCGGCAACGCAGCGATCACCCGCTTGCCCTCGTCCTCGGTGGCGCGGCGTGCATCGCGCCCTTTGCCACGCAGGCCGGGCTCGATCTCCACCAGCTCGAAGGGCAGCCAGTGCGAGAGCCGCTTCTGGTACTCGGCAAACCCCTGCGCCACCCAGCTGGGCGCGCGTTCGCCGGTGGCGATCAGGCGGGCTTTCATCCACATTCCTCCAAAACGTCGACGGCGCCATCGGCGCCGTCGAAAACCGCATCAACGAATGGCTCAGGCCACTTCGTCGTCTTCATGGGACGGCGGCTGGTCGCCAACGGTCCACAGGCGCTCGAGCGCATAGAACTCTCGCACGCGCGGCAGCATCACGTGCACGATGACGTCGCCCAGGTCGACCAGCACCCATTCGGCTTCACGCTCGCCTTCAACACCCAGCGGCATGACGTCGATGTTCTTGGCAAAGCGCACGACTTCGTCGGCGATGGACTTCACATGGCGGGTCGAAGTACCCGACACGACCACCATGTAGTCGGCGACGCTGGACTTGCCGCGTACGTCGATCTCGACCGGGTCCTTGGCCTTCAGGTCTTCGGTGGCTTGACGGACGCTGGCCAGCAGTTCCGGCACGGAGGGCGGCGGGCTGGGCAGATCGACCTTGATGGTCTGGGGCTGGGTCTGGTTGCTCAAAGCGGGTCGACTCGATAAACGTGGGGGCGATTATACGGGCACAGCGCGGCAACCGTATTCACGAGGTGCGGGAGCGGTACAGGCCATGGCCAGAAACATAGTCGGCCACCGCTGGCGCCAGCATGGCCCGCCAAGGGCCGCCCGCGGCGATCTGGGCGCGCACGGCACTGGCCGATTCCACCCGCAACGGATGGTGCAGGCGCAGGATGCGGCCAGCCGGGCTGGTGAACAGGGCCTGCTCGTTGTCGGCCCAGCGCCCCTCGGTGGCCTGGCCCAGCGCGCCGTCGACACTGGCCCGCAGCGGGCTGCCGGGCCGCTCGGCAACGATGAAATGAGCCAGACCGAACAGCGCCTGCCACTCGTGCCAGCTGGGCAGGCCCAGCAGGCTGTCGGCCCCGACCAGCCACGCCAGCGGGCGGCTGGGGCCCAGTTCGGCACGCAGTTCGCGCAGGGTATCGACGGTATAGGACGGTCGGCCAGGGAAGCGCTCGGCCCGATCCAGCTCGCGCCGGTCCAGCAGCAGGCCCGGCTCATCGCCGATGGCCAGGCCGAGCATGTTGCAGCGTTGTTCGGCGTTGGCGCCGGGCGCTGGCCGATGCGGCGGATCGGCAGCAGGCAACATGCGCACCGCCACCTGCAGCTCATCCCGTGCGGCGCGCGCGATTGCCAGATGGCCCAGATGCACCGGGTCGAAGGTGCCCCCGTAGTAGATCCGCAGGCTCATGGATCAGGCCCGGGCGAGCAGGCGCACCGCACGTGCCTCGGCCACCGCCACCAGCAGGCGCTCAAGTGCAAGCCAGGCATCACCGTCTGCGCGGCCCTTGGCGATGCGGTCAACCAGCCCTGCTTCGGCCACGAAACGCTCCCAGCGCTTGCCTTCCGGGTGCCGCTGCAGCGCGCGCTTGTAGGGCGCCTGCCGCGATTCCCAGATACCGCGGGATTTCATCTCCGCCGCCAGATTGCCGCCACGTGCCTGTACCCGTGCCAGGCCGGCACCGGCCAACAGCTCGCGGATCACGATAGGCATCAGCGCGGCGACGGCCTCGCCTTCGCCGCGCAACCCGGCCAGCATCCTCAATACCGCTTGGGGCTGGCCGGAGAAGGTGGCTTCCACCAACCGGAACACGTCGTAGCGGGCGGCATCGGCCACCAGCGACTCCATCCGTTCCACGTCCAGGGTCTGGCCGTCGGCCAGCAATACGAGCTTGTCGATCTCCTGCGCAGCCGCCAGCAGGTTGCCTTCCACGCGTTCGGCCAAGCGCTGCACGGCCGCCGGTTCGGCGCGCAGGCCCCTGCTGCGCAGGCGGCGTTCGATCCAGTCCGACAGCTCATGCGGCTTGATGGCCCAGGCCACCGACAGCACGCCGACGCGGTTCACCGCCTCGGCCCATTTACCCTGGTGGGCCTTGCTCCATTCATTGGCGGTGATCATCAGGATCACGTCCGGCGCCGGGTTGGCGCAGAACCGGCTGATCACCTCACTGCCATCCTTGCCCGGCTTCCCGCTGGGCAGGCGCACTTCCACCAGGCGGCGGGCACTGAACAGGCTGGGGGCATTGAAGCTGGCGTCGAGCTGGTTCCAGTCGAAATCACGGCCATCGGCATCGAACACTTCGCGCTCGTCGATGCCGGCCGCACGTGCACGGGCACGCACGGCATCAGCCGCCTCCAGCACACGCAGCGTTTCCGGACCGGCGATCAGATAGACCGGCGCCAGCGCCGTGTCAGCGCCCTGGCCGGCCAACTGTTCCGGTCGCAGTTCCATCGGGCGCCGGGCTCAGTGCTGGACGGCGGGTGCGGGCTCGACCGGATCGTGCTCGACCGGCTTCGGCGCCGACAGGCTGCCGCCCTTTTCCAGTTCGGCGCGGACCACGCTGTCGATGCGGCGGATGATCGAGGCCGACATTTCCCGGCGCAGTTCATCGGCCAGGATCTCGCGTTCGGTGGTGGTACCGGTGGCGTCGGTCGGCGGCGACACGTAGTCGCGCGACAGTTCGATCACCTGCTGCGGCACCAGCTCGCTGCCGTCTTCGCGGCGGAAGATGAAGATCACCGCATAGCGCAGGCTGTATTCCTGCGCGCGGCCCTGCGAGTCGATCGCGATGGGCAGGTCGCCCCAGCGTTCGGACAGCACCTGCAGCTGGGCATTGGGGCCCTTGCTGTCCTCATCGGCCAAGCGTGCACCGGATGCCAGCAGGCTGCGGTTCAACAGCTTGACCAGCTCGCTGTAGGGCGCGGTGGAGACCACCTTCACCGGGGCCGTGTCGGTCGGCAGCATCAACTTGTTGCGCAGGTGGAAACCGCAGCCGGCGAGGCCGAGGACGAGAACGAGGGCAAGCAGGATTCGGGTCATGGAGACAGTCTGGCGGAGCCGGGCGATCACGGCAACAGACAGGGTGCCCGAGGCCGCGTGAACGCAGGGCCATCGGCTGGGCGCGCCCAGCGTGGCAACAATGCACCGGCCGCCATGGTGGCGGCCGGTGCCGGGTACATCAGGCGGCGACGATGTTCACGATCTTGCCGGGGACGATGATGATCTTGCGCACCGTCAGGCCTTCCAGGAACTTGGCCGCGTTCGGCTCGGCCAGCGCCAGCGCTTCAACCTGTTCGCGGGCGGCATCGGCGGCGACCTCGATCGTGCCGCGCAGCTTGCCATTGACCTGCACGGCCAGGGTCAGCGCGTCGCGAACCAGCGCACTGCCGTCGGCCTGCGGGAACGGCTGGTCTTCCAGCAGCGTTTCGCCATGGCCCAGCACCTGCCACAGGGCATGGCTGGCATGCGGGGTGATCGGGTTGAGCAGCAGCACGATGGCCTGCAGCGCTTCCTGGCGCACGGCGCGCCCCTGTTCACTGCCGTCCTCGAACTTGGCCAGCGCGTTCATCAGCTCCATCACTGCGGCAATCGCGGTATTGAAGCTGTGACGACGGCCGTAGTCGTCACCGACCTTGCCGATGGTCTCGTGGGTCTTGCGGCGCAGGGCCTTCTGGCTGGCATCCAGCGCGGCTGCGTCCAGCGCCGGTGCGGCGCCGTCGGCAGCGTGCTTGTGCACCTGCGCCCACAGGCGACGCAGGAAGCGGGCCATGCCGTCAACGCCGGCTTCATTCCATTCCAGCGACTGTTCCGGCGGTGCAGCGAACATCGAGAACAGGCGCACGGTGTCGGCACCGTACTTGCCGACCATCGCCTGCGGGTCCACGCCGTTGTTCTTCGACTTGGACATCTTCTCGGTACCACCGACCACCACCGGCTGACCATCGGCGATCAGGGTCGCGCCGGTGATGCGGCCGCGCTCGTCGCGCTGCACTTCCACATCGGCCGGGTTGATCCAGTCCTTCGAGCCGTCCGGGTTCGGGCGGTAGTAGGTCTCGGCGATCACCATGCCCTGGCACAGCAGGTTCCGCGCCGGCTCGTTGCTGTCCACCATCCGCGCGTCGCGCAGCAGCTTGTGGTAGAAGCGGAAATACATCAGGTGCAGGATCGCGTGCTCGATGCCACCGATGTACTGGTCCACCGGCAGCCAGTAGTTGCCACGCTTGTCGACCGCATCGCGGGCGCCCGGGGAGGTGTAGCGGGCGTAGTACCAGCTCGACTCCATGAAGGTGTCGAAGGTGTCGGTCTCACGCTCGGCCGCGCCGCCGCAGTCCGGGCAGGTGGTCTTGCGCCATTCCGGATCGGCCTTGATCGGCGAACCGGTGCCGACGAAGTTGACGTCTTCGGGCAGCACCACCGGCAACTGGTCTTCCGGCACCGGCACCGCACCACACTTGTCGCAGTAGATCACTGGAATCGGGCAACCCCAGTAGCGCTGGCGGCTCACGCCCCAGTCGCGCAGACGGTAGTTCACCCGGCGCTGGCCCTGGGCCTTGCGCTCGAAACGCTCGGCCAGCGCTTCGAAGGCGCCCTGGAAGTCCAGGCCGTCGAATTCGTCGGAGTTGACCAGTTCGGTCTCGCGGGTCTTGTCGCCGTACCAGTCCTGCCAGCGCGTCGCGTCGTAGGCGCCCTCGTCCTTGCGCAGCGACTTCAGCGCGATGACCTGGCGGATCGGCAGGTTGTACTTGTTGGCGAATTCATTGTCGCGCTGGTCGTGGCCCGGTACGGCCATCACCGCGCCGGTGCCATAGCCCATCAGCACGAAGTTGGCGACCCACACCGGCACCTTCTCGCCGGTGACCGGGTGGATGGCGCGCAGGCCGGTATCCATGCCGCGCTTTTCCTGGGTCTCCAGCTCGGCCTCGGACACGCCGCCCTGCTTCATTTCCGACAGCAGCGCAGCCAGTTCCGGGTTGTTCTTCGCCGCATGCAGGGCCAGCGGGTGCTCGGCCGCGATCGACACGAAGGTCACGCCCATCACGGTATCCGGACGGGTGGTGAACACGCGCAGCGGATCCAGTGCGGTGCCATCGACATCACGCACATCGAACTGGATTTCCAGGCCCTCGGAGCGGCCGATCCAGTTGCGCTGCATGGTCTTGACCGACTCCGGCCAGCCGTCCAGTTCATCCAGGCCGTCCAGCAGTTCCTGGGCGTAGTCGGTGATGCGCAGGAACCACTGCGGGATCTCGCGCTTTTCCACCAGCGCGCCGGAGCGCCAGCCACGGCCGTCGATGACCTGCTCGTTGGCCAGCACGGTCTGGTCGACCGGGTCCCAGTTCACCACGGCGTTGCGGCGGTAGGCCAGGCCCTTGCGCATCAGGCGGGTGAACATGCGCTGCTCGTGGACGTAGTAGTCCGGGCGGCAGGTGGCGAACTCGCGCGACCAGTCGATGGCATAGCCCAGCGACTTCAGCTGGCTGCGCATGTGGTCGATGTTCTTGTAGGTCCAGGCGGCCGGCGCGGTCTTGTTCTTGATCGCGGCGTTTTCCGCCGGCAGGCCGAACGCGTCCCAGCCCATCGGCTGCAGGACGTTGTGGCCGGTCATGCGCTTGTAGCGGCTGATCACGTCGCCGATCGTGTAGTTGCGCACGTGGCCCATGTGCAGCGCACCGGACGGATACGGAAGCATCGACAGGCAGTAGTACTTCGGCTTGTCCGAGGCTTCATCGACCTCGAAGGCACGGGTAGCATCCCAGTACTGCTGGGCGGCGGATTCAACCTGCTGCGGATCGTAAACGTTGGGTTCGACGCTGGTCATGTAACACGCGGTTGCGGCGGCAAAGCGGTACAGCGTACCGCAGTGCGGCAAATGGCTCCAATCCTGCCTGCCGGACCAGCGCGCGGTGCGGCTGCGGGAAGCGTCTCAGCGCCCGCGCGACAGGGGCATGGCCAGGGCCAGCCAGAGCGCCCAGCAGGCAAAGGCCAACCGCTGCGCCAGCGCCGCCGGCAGTACCCCCGGCAGGCCGAACGCCAGCAGACCGGCACCGATTCCGCAGGCCAGCGACAGCAGGCCCAGCCTGCGCCCGCCGGAATGCCGCAGCCGCGCCGCACCCAGCATCACGCTGCCGGCGACAAAGGCCAATGCCCAGACCATCCACACGCTGGCGTGCAGCTTGCTGGCCGGGCCCTGCATGTCCATCTGGTCTTCGAAATCCAGCGGCAGCAGGCCCATCGCGATGAAGGCGAGACCGGCCAGCAGCAGCATCTGGCTGCCCACGCGTGCCGTCCAGGCAGCGTCCAACGGCAGCTGCCGGCGCAGGCGCTCGGCCACGACCACCGCCAGTGCACCCGGCAGCACCAGGCCCAGCAGGTTGAAGCCCAGCGCATGGGGGATGCCGCGTGCGCCCAGCCAGGTCACCGGATGCATCGCCTGCGAATAGTCCGGCAGGGCCGCACCGAAGCCGGCCACCGACAGCACGAACAGGGCTGCGGCGAGCATGCCTACCCAACGATCCAGCCGAACCACGGACATTGCAGCCACTCTTCAGGAGAACATCAGGCCATTGTCACGGCAGCCGGCACCTGCGCCAAGCCGTCCGCGATTTCATGGTGGGCGCGGCCGCAGGGTTGAGACCGGCAAGGTTCGTCACCATAGAATCGGTCTCCAGATGCCGAACGATGCCCCATGACCGAGACGACCTACGTATTCGATGCCACCACTGCCACCTTCGAGGCGGAAGTGCTGCAGAAGTCGCTGCAGACGCCGGTCCTGGTGGATTTCTGGGCGACCTGGTGCGAACCGTGCAAGACCCTCGGCCCGATGCTGGAGAAGCTGGCCGGCGAATACAACGGCGCGTTCGAGCTGGCCAAGGTCGACGTGGACAAGGAACAGCAGATCGCGGCGGCCTTCCAGATCCGTTCGGTGCCCACCGTATTCCTGGTCAAGGGTGGACAGCTGGTGGACGGCTTCCCCGGCGCCCTGCCGGAAGGCCAGCTGCGTGAATTCCTGGCCCAGCACGGCGTTGTGCCGGCTGATGTCGGCGACACCATCGCCGAAGACGAAGCGCCGCTGGACCCGCAGGCGCAGGTGGACGTGCTGCGTGCGCAGATCGCCGCCGAGCCGGACAAGGATGAGCTGAAGCTCGACCTGGCCCTAGCGCTGCTGCAGGTCGGCGGCGTGGACGAAGCCGGCACCCTGATCGATGCCCTGCCCGCCAACCTGGCCACCGACGACCGCGCCGTGCGTGGCCGCGCCCGGCTCACCTTCGCCGCCGCGCTGAAGGACGCGCCGCCAGCCGAGGAGCTGGATGCGCGCATCGCCGCCGACGGCAAGGATCTGCAGGCACGCCACCTGCGCGGTGTGCAGCTGCTGCTGGCCGGCGAGGACGAAGCGGCACTGGAACAGTTCCTGGAGATGCTGCGGATCGACCGCGGTTTCCAGGACGGACTGCCGCGCAAGGCCCTGATCGACGCCTTCAATGTCATCTCTGATGAAGACCTGGTCGGCCGTTCGCGGCGCCGGATGGCCTCCCTGCTGTTCTGAACGGCACCGGCATCGTTCAGAATCCCTGCACTGAACGCGGGCAATAATGCCCGCGATGGTGGCCCCAGGGCCGCCACGATCCGTTCGGGGGGATGAGGTCGGGGCCATGGGGTCTTGCTGCTGCGCCCCCGCTTTGCCGGGACAGCTATCCGTGACCGTTGGCCGCTCGTCGTCTTTCATCAAGTATTTCCTGCGCACGCTGCTGTGTGCCCTCTGCCTGTGGCCGGCGCTCGCCGGCGCGCAGGACTGGAACTACCGGGTCCGCCCCGGCGATACCCTGTGGGATCTCGGCGCGGCCTACCTCAAGCCCAGCGTCGGCTGGCAGCAGCTGCAGCAGCACAACCGCATCGACAACCCGTACCGGCTGCCGCCGGGTGAACTGCTGCGCTTCCCGATCGGCTGGCTGCGCGTTGAGCCCGCCCCGGCGCGGGTACTGGCCGTGCGTGGGCAGGTTGAACTGAGCGCGGCCGATGGCAGCAGCAGCCGCGCCGTGCGCGCAGGCGAACAGCTGCGCATCGGCGATGCGATCCAGACCAAGGCCGATTCCAGCATCACCCTTGAGTTCGCCGATGCGTCGCGGTTGCAGCTGCGCGAATACTCTCGCCTGCGCCTGGACCAGCTCAGCCGCTATGGCCGTACCGGCATGGTCGATACCCGCCTGCGCCTGCAGCAGGGGCGCGCCAGCAACCGGGTCACCCCTGCGCGCGGGCCGGCCTCGCGTTACATCATCGATGCCCCCACGGCCACCAGCAGCGTGCGCGGCACCGTGTTCCGGGTCAGTGCCGGCGATGATGCCCATGCCGGCGCCACCGAAGTGCTGGAAGGCAAAGTGCAGGTCGGCAACCCGCATGGCCAGCGCCTGGTGCACCCTGGCCAGGCCAGCCGCAGCGCCGGCAACGGCATGGCGCCCGAAGCGGTTTCCGGCTTGCTGCCGGCACCGCGCCTGCGTGCCGATGCGACCCGCCTGGGCGCCCTGCCGGCCCGGCTCGCATGGGAGCCGGTGACCGGCGCCGATCACTACCGGGTGGAAGTCGTGCAGGCCGCCACCCCGGAAATCCTGTTGTTTGCCGCCGACACCGCCGACATCCGGCTGGTGATCGGCGAGCTGCCGCCGGGAACGCTACGCCTGCTGCTGCGCGCGGTGGATGCACAGGGCGTGGAAGGCCTGGATGCCAGCGAGGATTTCGTCCTCAACGACCAGCCGCCACCGCCGCTGACCATTTCCCCGCTGCAGGGACAGGCGGTCAACAGCGACCGTCCCCGCTTCCATTGGAGCCAGGCACCCGGTGCCAGCAGCAGTGTGCTGCAGGTGGCCGACGAGCCGCAGTTCCTGCAGCCGCTGCGCGAGCAGAGCACCGGCGGCACCGACCTGCGCCTGGGCGAGCCGCTGCCTCCCGGCCAGTACTACTGGCGGATCGCTTCGCGTGATGGCCAGGGCCACCAGGGTCGCTATGGCCAGGCCGTGGCGCTGCAACTGACCGATGAACCGGTAGACCCGGCCCTGCAGCCGCCCGAAGCCGCCGATGGCGAACTGACCCTGCGCTGGCAGGCGGGAAGCGATGGGCAGCGCTACCGGGTGCAGGTCGATCGTCGCGGCGACTTCAGCGCGCCGCTGCTCGATACCACCGTCGACCAACCACAGGTCAGCTTCAGGCGACCGTGGCGCGGCACGCTGCACATCCGCGTGCAGTACATCGATGACGACGGCCATGCTGGCCCGTTCTCGCCCGCCCAGCAGGTCAAGCTGCCGTGTCGCCTGTGCTACGGCGCCAGCGGCGGGGCCCTGCTGCTGTGGCTGTTGTTGTGAGGCGCTCGCCGCTGCCGTGGTCGCGACGGATCCTGCTGGCCCTGCTGGCAGGTGTAGCGACGGCGGTGGTCAGCCATGGCCAGTGGCTGTGGCGGCAGGACGAGACCGCGTACGACCTGATGGTCGGCAGCTGGGATTACCGCCCCGACCCCAGCGTGCTGATCGTGGCCATCGACGAAGGCAGCCTGCAGCGGCTGGGCCAGTGGCCGTGGCCGCGCTCGGTGCATGCCCGCCTGCTTGACCGCTTGACCGACGCCGGTGCCGAGCGCGTTGCGCTGGACCTCATGCTGTCCGAACCCGACCGTCGCGATGCGCGGCAGGATGCCGAGCTGGCAGCGGCGATCCGTCGCAATGGCCGCGTGGTGCTGCCGGTGCTGGCCGCGCCGGCCGCCGGCGACCGCATGGCCGAGGAAATGCTGCCGATCCCGCTGATTGCCGCCAGCGCAGCCGCCATCGGCCACAGCGACGTTGAAGTCGACGGCGATGGTGTCGCCCGCGGGATCTACCTGCACGCCGGCATCGGCCAAGCGCACTGGCCGGCGCTCGGCCTGGCGCTGACCGGACTGCCGCCGCAACGCGCGCAGGGCCTGCCCGACCCCGACCCGGCGCTGGACTCGCCCTATCAATGGCGCCGCAATGATTACGTGCGCGTGCGTTATGCCGGGCCACCGGAACGCCTGCCACAGGTGTCCTACGCCGATGTGCTGGAAGGGCGCGTGGATGCCTCGATGCTGCGTGGCAGGCGCATCGTGGTGGGCATGACGGCCAGCGGCATCTCCACCCGCTTGTTGACCCCCACCACCCGCGAATACTGGATGAGCGGCAGCGAGTACCAGGCCAACATCGCCTCGATGCTGCTGCAGGACAAGCAGATCGACGTGTTGCCCCGCACCTGGCAGGACGCGTTGGCCGGCCTGCTGGTGGCCATGTGCGTGCTGCTGCTCGGGCTGCGCCTGCCCTGGGTGGTAGCGCTGTGCTCGCTGCCGGCCGCGCCACTGCTGAGCTGGCTGCTGCTGCGCACCGGCAGCCTCTGGTGGGCGCCGGCCAGCGCGCTGCTCGGCATCGTGCTGGTGCTGACGGCGTGGGCGACCTGGCGCATCGCCTCCTGGCACCGCCAGGCCAACCGTGATGCGCTGACCGGACTGGGCAACCGCCTGCGCTTCGAACAGTCGCTGCAACAGGAATGCGATGCGGCACGCCGCAGTGGCAAGCCACTGACCCTGGCCCTGATCGACGTCGACCACTTCAAGCACCACAACGATCGTCATGGCCACCAGGTCGGCGATCGCGTGCTGTGCGAAGTGGCCCGCCTGATCCAGGCACATGCCCGGCGCCCGCGCGACATGGCTGCCCGCTACGGCGGCGACGAATTCGCACTGGTGCTGCCCGACACCCCGGTTGAAGGCGCGCGGCAGGTGATCGAAGACCTGATCTCCTGCATCCGTGCCTTGCCGCCGCCCGGCGATGGCAGCGACACAGGCGTCACCCTGACCATCGGCGTCTACACCCGTGTGCCTGACGGCGACCTGCAACCGCATCATTTCGTCGAAGGCGCCGACAACGCGCTGTACCGGGCCAAGGACAATGGCCGCGACGGCTATGTGATCGACGGCGGCACGCCCGCGCCGTAGCGCCCGGCAGGCCTGTCGGGGCGCAGCGGGCTACAGCATACGCATGCGAATGGTTAGACTGGGCGCCCCGTCCCCTGCCCGTTTCCCGCATGAAAGCCAGCACCTTCCGCTTCGGCATCAACCTGTGGCCACCGTTCCTGTTCACCGGTATCCATGTCACCCGCATCACCCCGGACTACCGGCAGATCGACGTGGAACTGCGCCTGCGCCCCTGGAACCGCAACTACGTCGGCACCCACTTCGGTGGCAGCCTGTTTGCGATGACCGATCCGTTCTGGATGCTGGGCCTGATGCACACGCTGGGTCGCGACTACTACGTCTGGGATCGCGCCGGCGCGATCGATTTCCTCAAGCCCGGTCGTGGAACGGTGCGCACGTCTTTCCGCATCGACGACGCTCTGCTGGATGAACTGCGCACGGCGGCAGCCGGTGGCGAAAAAGTGCTGCGCTGGTTCAGCAACGACGTGGTCGACGAAGCCGGCGAGGTGGTTGCGCAGGTACGCAAGCAGGTCTACGTGCGCCTGAAGCCACACGCACGGTAAAGCGGGCCGACGCACGCCCGGCTATCCTCTGCAGCCCTGCCATGGAGGCTGCAATGCGCCTTTTCTTTCTTGCTGCGGCACTGACCGCCCTGCCCTTCGCCGCCACTGCACTGGACGTGCCGCCGGTGCGCTATCCCGCCGTGCCCGCGCAGGCCGCCACGGCCGAGGGTTTCGTACCTGCCGGCTGGACGCTGGAATACAGGATCGAAGGCGACCTCGACCAGGACGGGCGCGCAGACCTCGCACTGGTGCTGCGCCAGCAGGACCCGCGCAACATCATCGAACACGATGGGTTTGGTCCTTCGCCTTATGACAGCAACCCGCGCATCCTCGCCATCGCCTTCGCGCGACCGTCCGGTTACGTGCTGGCCGCGCAGAACCACACGCTCATTCCGCGGCCGGACTCGCCCGTGCTCAGCGATGCGCTGGCCGAAGGCACTGGCGTGTCGATCCAGCGCGGCGCACTGCGGGTTGGGTTGTACTCGTTCTCCAGCGCGGGCAGCTGGTCGATGGGCACCACCACGTTCACGTTCCGCTGGCAGGAAGGCAACTTCGCGCTGATCGGCTACGACCGCAACACGATGATGCGCAATTCCGGGCAGACCGAGGGCCTCAGCGTGAACTACTCCACCGGCAAGGTGAAGCTGACCGAAGGCAGCATGCAGGACGACAAGGAACAGGTGCGCTGGCAGACCCTGCGTGACCGCAAGCCCTGGACGCTGGACAGCGTCGGCGATGGCTGGGCGTTCAATCCGCTCGGTGACGGCGGCTGAGCGCGGGTCAATCCGCCCGCAACGGCATCGACAGATGCGGGCCTTCGCCGTCGCGCGCAGGTCCGCGCCGCAGCACCTGCAGGTAGCGGCCATCGGCAGACACCCCGGGCGTGCGGGCGTGCGAACGCCATTGCGCCGGCAACCGCGCCAGCGCCTCGTCGGCGGGCCCGGGCTGCTGCCGCAGCCACCGCTGCGCGCCGAGCAGGCGGATCATCGCCGCCGTATCCTGGCTGCGCGCCGCGTACGGCGCATAGGACGGCCCGGCGATGGCACTCAATGTGCATCCCAGCGGATTGGCCATGCAGCGCACATCCCATCCGAGTGGTGGCGAGACAGGGAGCGGGACGTCGGCCGCCAGCGCCGTGGCTGCAGCAGGCCGGCATGCCCAGCCGAAATTGCCGGCGATCCGGGCCAGGGTGTGGTCGCGATCCAGCAGCAGACGACTGCCTGTTGTCTGCGTGGACGCTTCCACCGCTGCCTTGTTCATCGCAAATTCGCCCTGCATTGCCTGGCACAGGCTCTGTTCGTCCGCGTCCAGTGGCTGCAGCGCCGCCTCGCAGGGGACGGGCAGCGCGTAATCCGGCGGTTGCTCGACCAGCATCTCGCCAAGCAGTGCGGCATGGGTCCGCACCACGGCGGCGCCCATCATGCTGTCCACCAGCGTGCTGCCGGTCCGCATCATCCGCCGGCCAAACCGCACCGCGCTGCAGCTGCCCTCGATGGCACCGGCAACATCGCCCTGCAGATAGGCCAATGCCTGTGCACTTGCCCCATCCAGCAGCGGCGCGTAGGCCGGCAGAGGCAGCAGCTCGTTTCCGCTGGGCCGGAACGGGGAATCGAAGCGATCGTAGTCCGCCATCCGGGCCAGCCGCTCGTGCAGGCCGGCATGCCCGGCGTGGGCGTCAGCGAAGCGCTGCGGATCAGCGCGTACCTGGGCCAGGCAGCCGACCGGCCCGACTGCACAACGACCTGACCGGTCCAGATTCAACGGCGCGTGCCTGGCGGCCAGCACCGACGCATGCGACGCCTGCGTGGGCGTCGTCTGCCAGCGCTGCAGATCTTCGGCCAATACCGCCTCACGCTGGGCCAGGTCCAGCCCATCGAAGGGCAGCGTCCACAGCAAAGCGAAGCCGTTCCTGCCCTCGCTGCGATGCGCGGCTTCAAGCAGGCGGACATCCTCCTGCTGGGCGGCCGACAACGGCCAGAACCTCGACAGCAGCCATGCCGCGATGGCGATCACCAGCAGACCCAGCATTGCCCAGCCCAACCACCGCAGCATCCTCAACACAGCATCCCTTCCCCGCATGGCCAGCGCCGCCAACGGGCAGCGTAAACGAGCGGCCGCGACCGCTACAATGCGCGCATGTCGCTCGATGCCCCCGCCCTGGTTCCCCGTCCCTCCCTGCAGCGCCTGTTCCTGACCGGCCTGTTGACCCTGTTGCCGATCTGGCTGACCTGGGTGGTGGTCAAATTCGTGTTCGTGCTGCTGTCGGGCATCTCCAGCCCGCTGGTGGTGCCGCTGTCCGAACAGATCGCGACCAGCTTCCCGCACTACCTCGGCTGGGTCCGCGCCGAATGGATCCAGAACACCATTGCCCTGCTGGCCACCCTGCTGGTGATCCTGGCGGTGGGCGTGGCCAGCCGCCGCGTGGTCGGCCAGCGCCTGCTGCGCTGGGTCGGCGCGGTCATCAAGCGCATTCCGCTGGCCAGCATCATCTATGACAGCGCCAAGAAGCTGCTGGACATGCTGCAGACCGAACCGGGCAGTACCCAGCGCGTGGTGTTGATCGACTTCCCGCACCGCGACATGAAGTCGGTGGGCCTGGTCACCCGGGTCATCAAGGAACAGGGCACCGACCGCGAACTGGCGGCCGTCTATGTGCCGACCACGCCGAACCCGACCTCCGGCTATCTGGAGATCGTGCCTGTCGAACTGCTCACCCCGACCGACTGGACGGTGGACCAGGCGATGAGCTTCATCATTTCCGGCGGTGCAGTGGCACCAGCCAGCGTTCCGTTCACCCGCGCCGGCGATCGTTCCGGATGAGCGAGGCGTCGCACGCGCGCCCGCTGCAGGACCGCGCGGTCCTGCTGTTCATCGTGCTGGCTGCGTTCTTCTGCGGCAACGCGGTGCTGGCCGAACTGATCGGGGTGAAGATCTTCGCCCTGGAAGACACCCTCGGCATCGACCCGCTGAACTGGAACCTGTTCGGCCAGACCGGCTCGTTGAGCTTCACCGCCGGCACGCTGCTGTGGCCGGTGGTGTTCATCATGACCGACACCATCAACGAATTCTTCGGCAAGCGCGGGGTGCGTTTCATCTCGTGGCTGGCGGTGGTGCTGATCGCCTATGGTTTCCTGTTCGCCTTCGCGGCGATCTCGCTGGCACCGGCCAGCTGGTGGGTGACCTCGATGGATGCCCACGGCGTGCCCGATTACCAGGCCGCGTTCGCGGCGGTGTTCGGACAGGGCATGTGGACCATCGCCGGTTCGCTGGTGGCGTTCCTGTTCGGCCAGTTGATCGACGTGGCGGTGTTCCACCGCATCCGCCAGGCAACCGGCGAGCGCCATGTATGGCTGCGTGCCACGGGTTCCACCGCGGTCTCGCAGCTGGTGGACAGCTTCGTGGTGATCTGGATCGCCTTCGTGCTCGGCCCGCAGCACTGGCCGACATCGCTGTTCCTGGCAGTGAGCAGCGTCAACTACGTCTACAAGATGGGCTTTGCGATCGCCCTGATTCCGTTGCTGTACCTGATGCGGCGTGCAATCACCCGCTATCTGGGCGAACACCGCGCCGCCGACCTGCGCGCTGCGGCCGCGGCTGACTGAAGCCCCAGCGACGCGCAAGCTGACTGCGCCCCCACGCTGGCCGTACGCGCGCGGATCGTGCAAGCTCCACGGTCTGTGTTCCACGGAAGCTTCTTGATGCCGTATTCCCCCCGCGTCCTGGCCGCCGCCATCGCCGCGTTGTTCCTGTTCAGCGCCGTTCCGCCGGCCGAAGCAGCGAAGAAGAAGGGCAGCCGCCCCGCCGCCGCGCAGACCCGCCAGGCGGCCAAGCCGAAGGCCCGCGCCGGCACACGTGCCACCACGCCCGCCCGCGGCAGCTCGGCGCGCCGCGCCGCGCCGCGCCCGGTCGCCCCTGCCCGTGCGGTGCCCAAGCAGGTGCAGCTGGAGCGGCTGTACGACGAATACTGGGATGCCTCCATGCGGTTGAACCCGCTGCAGGCCACCTTCCAGGGCGAGCCGCGCTACAACGACCAGCTGCCCAACATCCTGTCCGCCGCGTGGCGCCAGCAATCGCACGACTTCACCACCGAATGGCTGGGCAAGGTCGAGAAGATCGGCAGCGACGGCCTGCAGGGGCAGGACCTGCTCAGCTACGAGATCTTCGTGCGTGATGCCCGCGCATCGCTGGCCGCCGAGCGTTATCCGAGCTGGATGATGCCGATCAGCCAGTACTACAACGTCGGCAGCATCATGGCCATCCTCGGCGCCGGTGCTGGCGCACAGCCATTCAATACGGCCAAGGACTACGACACCTGGTCGCGACGCTCGCTGGGCATCCCCGACCTGTTCGAGCAGGCCATCGACAACATGCGCCAGGGCATGAAGGCCGGCGTGGTGCAGCCGCGCGACCTGATGGAAAAGGTACTGCCGCAGCTGGACGCGGTGATCAAGCCGACCGCCGAAGAGAGCATCTTCTGGTCGCCGATCCGGACCATGCCCGAGTCCATCTCCGCCGAAGACAAGGCGCGCATCAGCGCCGAGTACAAGCGCATGATCGAACTGCGCATCATGCCGGCCTACCGCGCCCTGCGTGGCTTCATCGCCACCGAATACCTGCCTGCCACGCGCAGCAGCAGCGGTCTTGGCGCACTTCCCGACGGCCAGGCCTGGTACGCCAACCTGATCGTGCAGACCACCGCCAGCCAGCAGACCGCCGCGCAGCTGCATGCGCTGGGCGAGCAGCGTGTACAGGAGCTGCAGGCGCAGATCACCACGGTGATGCGCGACGGCAAGCTGCGCAGTTCGCAGGCCAAGCTGCTGCGCAGCATGCGCAACGACCGCCAGTTCCAGTACAGCGATGCCAACGCGCTGCTCAACCGTTACCGGCAGGTGCAGCAGCAGGTCGATGCACGCCTGCCGCAGGTACTGGACACCCTGCCGAAGGCGCCGCTGCAGATCCGTGCAGTGGAACCGGAGCGTGCCATGACCGCCGCCGCAGCCTCCTACCAGCCGTCGCCGCCGGGACAACCCGGCGTGCTGTTCGTCAACACCCGCGACCTGCCCAGCCGCAAGCGCTGGAACGTGCCGGTGCAGTACCTGCACGAAGCCATTCCCGGCCACCATGTGCAGCTGGGCCTGCAGCAGGAACTGACCAAGCTGCCGCGCTTCCGCCGCCTCGGCGGTGACCTCGCCTTCGTCGAAGGCTGGGGCCTGTACGCGGAAACCCTGGGCGACGAGCTCGGCGCGTACACCGATCCGTACGACCGCATCGGCTATCTGTATTCGCGCCTGCTGCGCGCCGCGCGAGTGGTCGCCGATACCGGCGTGCATGCGCAGGGCTGGAGCAAGCAGCAGGCCGTGACCTATCTGCAGAAAACCGTGGACATGAGCGCTGACGATGCCAACGCGGAAGTGGAACGGATCATGGCCCAGCCTGGGCAGGCGCTGTCCAACGTCGCCGGCCTGACCACGCTCATCGCCCTGCGCGACAAGGCCAAGGCACGCCAGGGCGCTGCGTTCGACCTGCGCCGCTTCCATGCCGAAGTGCTGAAGGACGGTTCGATGCCGCTGGATGTACTGGACCACAAGATCGAGCGCTGGCTGGCGCAGCCGGCCGCTGCAACGCCTGCGCCCGCGCCCTGACCGCCACGGAGCTGCCATGCGCCCTGCCGCCCTGCTGTGTGCCACGGTTCTCGCTCTACTGCCGTCGATAGCGTTGGCAGCGGCACTGCTGGCACCGCCGGATGCAGGCATCGATGGACTGATGGAGGCCTACGACGGCCAGGTGCCGGGCGCGGCGGTGCTGGTGCTGCACGACGGGCAGCCGGTGTTCCGTCGCGGCTACGGCCTGGCCGTGGTTGAAGATGGCAGTGCAGTGACGCCGGCCAGCAACTTCCGCCTGGCCTCGGTCAGCAAGCAGTTCACCGCTGCGGCGGTGCTGTTGCTGGTCGAGGACGGCCGCCTGGCGCTGGACCAGCCCGCGCGGCGCTGGCTGCCGGAGCTGCCACCCGCTGCTGCCGGCATCACCCTGCGCCAGTTGCTGTCGCACACCAGCGGCATGCTGGACTACGAAGACCTGATGGACCCTGCCGACAGCCGGCAGATGCACGACACCGATGTGCTGGCGCTGTTGGCCCGCGAAGATCGACTCGCCTTCGCACCCGGCAGCCAGTACCGCTACAGCAACAGCGGCTACGCACTGCTGGCGCTGATCGTCGGCCGCGCCGCCGGCAGCGACTTTGCCAGCTTCCTGCAGCAGCGCATTTTCCAGCCGCTGGGCATGGCGCATACCGTAGCCCACCAGGACGGGATCGACCAGGTCGCGCAGCGTGCCTATGGCTACAGCGAAGTTGACGGACGTTGGCAACGTACCGACCAGAGCACCACCAGCGCCGTGCTCGGCGACGGCGGCATCTACTCCTCGCTGGACGACCTCGCCCGCTGGGACGCGGCCCTGTACGACGACCGCCTGCTGTCGACCGCATCACGCAAGGCCATGTTCAGCCCGGCCACCGCCACCACCGAAGCGGACGTACCGCACTACGGCTTCGGCTGGCGCCTGAATGGCCGCATGCACTGGCACAGCGGCGAAAGCATCGGCTTCCGCAACGTGATCCTGCGCTACCCGGACAAGCACCTGACAGTCATCGTGCTGAGCAACCGCAACGCCCCCGAACCCTATCCGCTGGCGCTGAAGATCGCCCAGCGCTGGCTGGACACCCTGCAATGACCACCACGACCACCGGCCTGCTGGGCATCCACCATGCCGCACTGATCTGCAGCGACTACGCCCGCTCGAAAGACTTCTACGTGCGCGTGCTGGGCCTGCGCATACTGGCCGAGAACCACCGCGCGGCACGCGACTCGTGGAAACTGGACCTGGCCCTGCCCGATGGCGGCCAGCTGGAGCTGTTCTCCTTCCCCTCGCCCCCCGCACGGCCCAGCCGCCCCGAAGCCCAGGGCCTGCGCCATCTCGCGTTCCGGGTAGCCGCGCTGGAACCACTCATCGAACACCTGGCGCGCCACGGCGTGGAGTGCGAACCGATCCGCGTGGACGAATACACCGGCCGCCGCTTCACCTTCTTCGCCGACCCCGACGACCTGCCGCTGGAGCTGTACGAGACCGGTTGAGCGATTTTCAATCGCGGAAATTCATCAACGCATGGCATGGATCTGCGTGTCGACCAAGGTCGACACCCACCAAGAGCAGGCAACGCCATTCCAACCGATCGCGGGAAACTGTCGAAGGCGGGGTGGGTCCGGTTGCGGGGGCGTGAGCGCCATGGATGGCGCGACCGAGCTTACAGGGACGTACTTGCAGCGTCCCCCGCAACCGGACCCACCCCGCCATCCCACGGAATGCACGCTGTTGCCGTTGCTGTTGCCGTTGCCGTTGCCGTTGCCGTTGCCGTTGCGGGTGCCGGGTGCAACCCGGCCAACGCCCCCCTTCCCCATACCCCGCCGAATGGGTATACAGTCGAACCGTACCGGCATCGTGCCGGAATGAACCCTGGGAGGGGACCATGCGCAAGACCTTCAAGACCCTGCTGCTGGCGCTGCCGCTGTGCCTGGCCGCGCTCTCCGCGCAGGCCGCCGACAGTGCCGCCGGCCGCTGGAAGACCATCGACGACAAGACCGGCAAGGTGAAGTCGATCGTCGAGATCAGCCAGGCCGCCAACGGCACGCTGTCCGGCAAGGTGGTCGAGATCCTGCACTCGGACAAGGGCCCGAACCCGGTCTGCGATGGTTGCGAGGGCGCCAACAGGAACAAGCCGGTGAAGGGCATGACCATCCTCTGGAACCTGAGCCAGGACAAGGGCACCGCCAGCAAGTGGTCCGGTGGCACCATCCTCGACCCGGCCAACGGCAAGACCTACCGCTCGAAGATCGAGCTGCAGCCGGGCGGCGGCAAGCTGGACGTGTCCGGCTGCATCGCCTTCATCTGCCGCGCGCAGACCTGGGTCCGCGAGTAAGCGTCACGGCCCCGGCAATGCCCTGGTGACCCGGCTCCGGCCGGGTCACCGCGTTGCGGGCATGCGATAATCCCCGGTTCCCCCTGGCTGCACCCCGTGACCATGACCCGTACCGCGCTCGTCACCACCGCCCTGCCCTACGCCAACGGCCCGCTGCACCTGGGCCACCTGGTCGGCTACATCCAGGCTGACATCTGGGTGCGGGCGCGTCGAATGAGTGGCGGCAAGGCCTGGTTCGTGTGCGCCGACGACACCCACGGCACGCCGATCATGCTGGCTGCGGAAAAGGCCGGGGTCACCCCGGAAACCTTCATCGCCAACATCCAGGCCAGCCACGAGCGCGATTTCGCCGCTTTCGGCGTCGCCTTCGACCATTACGACTCGACCAACTCCGCTGCCAACAAGGCGCTGACCGAAGCGTTCTACCTGAAGCTGGAAGCGGCCGGCCACATCAGCCGCCGTTCGGTGGCGCAGTTCTACGACCCGGCCAAGGGCATGTTCCTGCCCGACCGCTACGTCAAGGGCATCTGCCCGAACTGCGGCAGCGCCGACCAGTACGGCGACAACTGCGAGGTCTGCGGCGCCACCTATGCGCCGACCGACCTGAAGGAGCCGCGCTCGGTGATCTCCGGGGCCACCCCGGAAATGCGCGATTCGGAGCACTTCTTCTTCGAGGTCGGCCATTTCGACGGCTTCCTGCGCGACTGGCTGGCCGGCGATGTCGCCCTGCCGGGCGTGAAGGCCAAGCTGGGTGAATGGCTCAACGCCGAAGGCGGCCTGCGGGCGTGGGACATCTCGCGCGATGCACCGTACTTCGGTTTCGAGATTCCCGGCCAGCCGGGCAAGTATTTCTACGTCTGGCTGGACGCGCCGATCGGCTACCTGTCCAGCTTCCAGACCCTGTGCAGCAGGATCGGCGAGGACTTCGAAGCGCATCTGCGCGCCGGCACCAGCACCGAGCTGCATCATTTCCTCGGCAAGGACATCGTCAATTTCCACGGCCTGTTCTGGCCGGCGGTGCTGCACGGCACCGGCCACCGCGCGCCGACCCGCCTGCACGTCAACGGCTACCTGACCGTCGATGGCGCGAAGATGAGCAAGTCGCGCGGCACCTTCGTGATGGCGCGTACGTTCCTCGATGCCGGCCTGGAGCCGGAGGCACTGCGTTACTACTTCGCCGCCAAGTCCGGTGGTGGCGTCGACGACCTCGACCTGAACCTGGGCGACTTCATCGCGCGCGTCAACGCCGATCTGGTCGGCAAGTTCGTCAACCTCGCCAGCCGCTGCGCCGGCTTCATCAGCAAGCGCTTCGATGGCCAGTTGGCCGCGCAGCTGCCCGACGCGGCGCAGTACCAGCGCTTCGTCGATGGCCTGGCGCCGATCCGTGAGGCGTACGAGCGCAACGACCCGGCCGCGGCGATCCGCCTGACCATGACCCTGGCCGATGAAGCCAACCGCTACATCGACGACGTCAAGCCGTGGGTGATCGCCAAGCAGGAAGGCGCCGACGCGCAGCTGCAGGCGGTCTGCAGCCAGGGCTTGAACCTGTTCCGCGTACTGGTCACCGCCCTGAAGCCTGTGCTGCCGGCCACCGCGGCCCAGGCCGAGGTCTTCCTGGCCGCGCCGGTGAATGACTGGACCGAGCTGGCGCAGCCGCTGCTGGGCCACCGCATCACCGACTACACCCCGCTGTTCACCCGTATCGACCCGAAGAAGATTGACGCCATGATCGACGCCTCCAAGGACACCCTGACCACCGCCGCCCCCGCTGCCAAGGTTGAAGCAAGCAGGCCCGCCGCACCGGTGGTGGCCAAGGACGAAGCAAACAGCGCCGACGCGCCGGCCTACATCGGCATCGACGACTTCGCCAAGCTCGACCTGCGCATCGGCAAGGTGCTGGTGTGCGAGTTCGTGGAAGGCTCGGACAAGCTGCTGCGCTTCGAACTGGATGCCGGCGACCTCGGCAAGCGCCAGATCTTCTCCGGCATCCGCGCCAGCTACGGCGAGCCGGAAGCGCTGGTCGGCCGCAGCGTGGTGTTCATCGCCAACCTGGCACCGCGCAAGATGCGCTTCGGCCTGAGCGAAGGCATGATCCTGTCGGCCGGTTTCGATGGCGGCGCGCTGGCGCTGCTGGACGCCGACAGCGGCGCGCAGCCGGGCATGCCGGTTCGTTGATGCAGTACGGGCGCGGCCCTGGCCGCGCCCGGTCCTGAGCACCGCGAAGGGGGTACCGTGATGGGAGATGCTGCGTTGGAACTGGCGCTGTTCGACTTCGACCACACTGTCACCACCTGCGACACCTATGGCCGCTTCCTGCGCCGGGTCGCCACCGCCGAACAGCTGGCACAGGCCTGGTGGAAGGTCGGCCCGTGGCTGCTGGCCTACAAGCTGAAACTGATCTCCGCCGAGCGCATCCGCGCACGGGTGACCCGGTTGACCTTCAGCGAGCGCCACGCCGATGACATCGAGACGCTGGCTGCGGGCTTCTCCCGCGAGTTCCTGCCCGATGTCGTGCGTCCGGAAATGCTGGAGCAGATCCGCTGGCACAAGGAGCAGCAGCACACCGTGGTGGTGGTGTCCGGTTCACTGGACCTGTACCTGCGGCCGTGGTGCGAACAACTGGGCCTGCAGCTGATCTGCAATCGGCTGGAAAGCGAAAGCGGACGCCTGACCGGCCGCTACGCCGGTGGCGATTGTGGTCCGCGCAAGGTCGAGCACATCCGCCGCCAGTTCGACCTGTCACGTTACACACGCATCCATGCCTACGGTGACAGCGCGGAGGATCGCCCGATGCTGGCCCTGGCGCACGAGCGCTGGTACCGCGGCAAACCCCTGAAGTAACCCAACGCGCAGCCTTCGCCACGCATGAGCCTGATTCCGCCCCTGACCGAACGCCTGGACCGCTTGCTGCCGCAGACCCAATGCGGGCAATGCGGTTACGACGGCTGTCGCCCGTATGCGCAGGCGATGGCACGTGGCGAGGCTGGCGTGGATCGTTGTCCGCCCGGCGGCGATGCCGGTGCGCGGGCGTTGGCGCAGGTGCTGGGTGTGCCGGCGTTGCCGTTCGATCGCAGCCGGGGCGAGCACAAGCCGCCGCAGGTGGCATTGATCGTGGAGGCTGACTGCATCGGTTGCACCAAGTGCATACAGGCGTGCCCGGTGGATGCGATCGTCGGCGGGGCGAAGTACATGCACACGGTGATTGCCGATCTGTGCACGGGGTGCGAGTTGTGTATTCCACCGTGCCCGGTGGATTGCATCGAGCTGGTGTTGGTGTAGGTTTTTTTTTGCGACGCCGCGGCGTCGCGTTGCGCTGAGAGCAACGGCAACGGCAACGGCAACAGCTGGGAGCGTCGGCTGCCTGGGTTTGATGATCTGGGCGGGTGGGCGGGGGCAAGCGGGACACGCCGTGAACCCATCCATGGGGCTCGATGGCGCCTTGCTCGTGTGCGCTATCCTGCGCACACGGCAAGACCGGGGTTGGGCGTCCTGCCCAACCCGCCAAGCGCATGCGCCTGGCCCATGGCGCCAACGGTCCCGCTTGCCCCCGCCCACCAGCCCCCGACAGATATCCGTGGCGGACGGTCGAGCAACTGCAATGCCATGGCTGGGGTGTTGGTGGGTGCGGACCTTAGGCCGCACTATCTGTCCGATGTCATGAACCCTCGTCGCAATCGACCTTGCCTGCGCACGCTGGCAACTGCCGAATCAGGATGTCTGTCGCAGATTGCTCGATCATTCGCGCCCCCTGCGCCAGCTGCGCTTGAGGCCCTTCAACAGCATGCAAAAATGCTGAAAGCGTCTTGATGGTGCGAGCAATGCAACTCGTCTGATTGGCATTGCGCAGCAGCAGGTTTACAGATGATGAGCCACCGAAAAAAGGTGGCCGGGCTTCGAAAACCCGTTTTGTCGAACGTTGTTTACGCTTGCCAGCCGGCGTCACCTTGCGTGGCGCCGGCTGGCAATCCGTCTGCCGGCTATGGCGGGCGGGGCGTGGGGGCCTTCGGGCCAGCCGGAGCGTTCGACACCGGTTTTCGAGCCACGTCTCCGTCCGCCACCTTTGAGTGGCGGCTACCGTCTGTCCTGCACGGAGCCTTGCCATGAACGCATCGGATTTGCCCCATCTGCACGCCTACCTCGGCCCGGCCGCTGCTGGCGAGGACACGGAATCGTCGCCAGCGCTTGATCCCACCACGCTGGTTGCGACCCTGCGGCGCATCGGTACCGGCGCCGCCGCTGACGGTCAGCCGTGGCCGGAGCGGCATCAACTTCCCAGCCGGTGCATGGCGCTGGCCGATGCCGATTGCGCGCTGGCCGGGCTGCGCGTGGTGCAGGAGGTCCTGCTGGCCGCCGAACGCACCCGGCAGAATGGCGCGCCGGAGGAGTACGTCGGCGACCGGGTCATGGAAGGCCTGATGCTGGCCTGCCTGGCCTTGTGCACGCAGGCAAGCACACGACTGCAGCCGCAGCTGTAACAGATGTTGCGGCGTCAGCCCCCCCGGCAAACGGGGTCAGATCCCTTTTCCGGAGGAAATGGGATCTGACCCCTGTCCGGTCATTACGGCACTGCCGCCGTAACGATGATCTCGACCTTCCATTCGGCGTGCGCAAGCTTGGCTTCAACCGTGGCGCGGGCCGGGGTCGCGCCCTCCACCACCCACTCGTCCCACGCCTTGTTCATGCCCTCGAAATCGGCCATGTCGGCCAGGAAGATCTCCGCACGCAGCACGTGCTGGCGGTCACTGGCCACCAGCGCCAGCAGCTTGTCGATCTCGGCCAGCACCTGCCGGGTCTGGCCGGTGATGTCCTGGCTGGTGTCTTCCGGAATCTGGCCGGAAAGGTAGGCGACCTTGTTGTACACGGTCATCTCGGACATGCGCGGTCCGACGTCGTAACGCTCCATCATGGGCGTGGCTCCTGCGGGTGGTCTGAACTGCATTCTCACCCAGCCGGCGTTGGAAGTGTGTGCCCGGTGCGGCCACTGGATACCGCCACCACCAGCACAGCGGCAGTGCTGGTCAAACGGCGTGGACAGGCGCACGATGCGCCACGCCTGCGTTGACACCGCCCTCGCCCTTCCTGACGCACCCTTGCGCCGATGACCGCACCCACCGATTCCACTGCCTCCCCTTCCACACCGACCTGGAAGCGGGTCGTCACCATCGTCGTCCCGCTGCTGATCCTCGCGCTGGCCCTGCATGGGCTGGCCGGCGAATTCGACGAGCATGGCTACCGCGCCATCCGCCAGGCCTTCCGCGAGCTCAGCGCTGCGCAGATCGCGCTGACCGTGCTGCTTGGCCTGGCCAGCTACGCCTGCCTGATCGGCTTCGATGCGATCGGCCTGCGCCGCAGTGGCATCCGCGTGCACCCGGCACGGATCGGCATCACCGCCTTCCTCGCCCACACCCTGGGCCAGACCGTGGGCTTTGCCGCCCTCACCGGCGGCGCAGTGCGCCTGCGCGGCTACCGCAGTGCCGGCCTGGACCTGGCGCAGATCGGCCAGGTGGTGCTGATGAGCACGCTCGGCTTCATCTTCGGCGCGTGGCTGCTGATCGGCGTTGCGCTGTGCATGGAGCCGGCCGCTGCCGCGCTTGCGCTGCCGTTGGACCCCGGCGCGGTGCGCGTGGTCGGCATCGTCGCGCTGCTCGCCTATGCGGCCACCTTCGTCCTGGTCGGCCGCAACGGTCGCCAGTTCCGCATCTTCGGCCATGGCCTGTGGCTGCCCGACCGGCGCACCATGCTCGGGGTCACCGTGTTGAGCGTGGTTGAACTGGTCCTGGCCAGTGCCGCGTTCTATGTGCTGCTGCCCGATTCCACGCCGACCGGCCTGCCCGGTTTCGTCGGCCTGTATCTGGTGGCCGTGCTGGCCGGCCTGGTGTCGACGGTACCGGCCGGCCTTGGCGTGTTCGAGTGGAGCCTGCTGAAGCTGCTGCCGCAGGTGGCGCCGGCTGCAGTACTGGCGGCGGCATTGATCTACCGCGTCAGCTACTACGTGCTGCCGCTGCTGCTGGCGACTGTGCTGGCCCTGGCGCCCGCGCTGCGGCAGCCGCTGCAGGCCAGCGCAGGTGCCACTCGCGCCGGCTGGTACGCGCTGCGTCCGTGGTTGCCGCAGATCATCGCGCTGGCCGCCTTCAGTGTCGGTGCCGCGCTGGTCATCGACGGCACCCTGCCCACACCGCGGCGGCACCTGATCAATGCCTCGCTGCCGATCCTGGAAACCTCGCACCTGATCGGCAGCCTGGCCGGCGTCGCCCTGCTGCTGATCGGCCAGGGCCTGGCCCGCCGCAGCCACGCAGCCTGGATGCTGGCGATGGCGATCTGCGTGATCGCGCCGCTGCCGATCTGGCTGCGCGGTGGCCAACCGCTGATCGCCTTGTCGGCGTTGCTGGTGGCGATGGCGCTGTGGGCAGCACGTCGCGAGTTCTATCGCCAGGGCGCGCTGCTGGACGAAGCCTGGTCGTGGCCATGGCTGCGCAACCTCGGCCTGGTGCTGGTGGCGGTGACGTGGCTGCTGTTCTTCACTTACAGCCACGTCGAATACCAGAACGAGCTGTGGTGGCAGTTCGCCGTGTCCGGCAATGCGCCGCGCGCGCTGCGTGCACTGCTGCTGGTGGCGATGGCGCTGGTGATGTTCGGCCTGGCGCGGCTGCTGCACAGCACGCGCAGCCCGCTGCCGCCTGCCGACGACGCAACCCTGCAGGCGCTGGCACCGGTGCTGGCCGGCGCCACCGACACCCAGGCCTGCCTGGTGCTGACTGCCGACAAGGCGGTGCTGCGCGATGAGCAGCACAAGGGCTTTGTGATGATGCAGCGCTACGGCGGCTCGCTGATCGCGATGGGCGATCCGGTCGGGCCACCGGAGGTGGCGCGCGCACTGATCTGGCGCTTCCGCGAAGAAGCCGACCGGCTCGGACTGCGCCCGGTGTTCTACCAGGTGGGTGAGGCGTATTGGCAGACCTATCTCGATCTCGGCCTGGGCCTGGTCAAGCTGGGCGAAGAGGCCATGGTGCCGCTGCACGACTTCGGTCTGGAAGGCCGCGAGCGTGCCGACCTGCGGCAAGCCTGGAACCGCGGCAAGCGCGGAGGGCTGTCCTTCCGCGTAGCACCGGCGGAAGAGATCCCTGCCCTGCTGCCACGCCTGCATGCCATTTCCAACGCCTGGCTGGAGGACAAGTCAGGCGACGAGAAGGGCTTCTCGCTGGGCAGCTACGACCCGGATTATCTCGTGCGTTTCCCGATCGCCCTGGTCGAAGCTGAAGGTCGGATCGTGGCCTTTGCCAACCTGTGGCAGGCACCGGCGGGCGCCGAACTGTCGGTGGATCTGATGCGTCATGTCAGCGATGCACCGAAGGGCACGATGGATTTCCTGTTCATCGAGCTGTTCCTGTGGGGCCGCGCGCAGGGCTACGCACGGTTCTCGCTGGGCATGGCACCGCTCTCCGGCCTGGCCCAGCACCGTCTGGCCGGTCGCTGGAACCGCCTGGCCGGCCTGCTCGCACGACACGGCGAGCGCTTCTATGGCTTCAGCGGCCTGCGCAGGTTCAAGTCGAAGTTCGATCCGCAGTGGCGACCGCGCTACCTGGCCGCGCCCGGCGGCATGCATCTGCCCGCCGCCCTGCTGGATGCCACGCGGCTGATCTCGCTGGACCCGCGGCGCAACTGACGCCCCGATCCGCCGGGCATGGCCCGGCGCTACCTGATGGATCGTCCGCACGGGTAGCGCCGGGCCATGCCCGGCGGTGGTCCCATGAGACCGATTACGCGCCGCCCTTGAGGATCACCTCGGCCAGGCGATCGTAGTCACCGCCGAAGTGATGGTCACCCGGCAACTTGACCTTGTGCACGCCGTCGTTGCCCGGCAGATCGGGGCACAGCGCATCCTCGTCCTTGTCGCCGTACACGCACAGGGTCCTGGCCGCCGGCAGCTTCGCCACTTGCGGCGCGATCGGCAGGCCGCCGCCACCGCCGCCCAGCCAGTTGCTGACATGGAATTCAAAGTCGGCGTTCCTGCCCACCGACAGCAGCACGATGCGTTCGAGGCCGGCGCGGGTGCCTGCATCCATCTGGTTGATGGTGGCCGGCAGCACGTCGGCGCCCTGCGAGAAACCGATCAGCATCACCTTGTCGCGCTGCCATTGCTGGCGGTAGTGGCCGATGATCTTCTGCAGATCGACAGCGAATCCCTGCGGCGTGCGTTCGCTCCAGAAGTAACGCAGTGAATCGAGGCCAACCACCGCCACGCCATGTTCGGCCAGAGCGCCGGCCACGTCCTTGTCCAGGCCGGCCCAGCCGCCATCGCCGGAAACGAACACCGCCAAGGTGTCACCGCTGCCCTGCGCCGGAACTTCCACTACCGGCAGCCCCTTCAGGGCATCCGGCGGCGGTGCCAGCGCGACCCCGGCCTGCGCGCCGATCACCCGCGCGGCCGCCACCAGCCCCGGGGTCGCATCGCCAGCGGCGGTGCGCTTGAATTCACGCGCCATTGCAACCTGCTGCACGAACGGGCCAGCCGCATCGGTCGCGCAGCCAGGCGCACCGGCCGCGTTCAACCACGGGAAATTCAATTCGCTGGGCTGCAGGCGGTCGTGCTTCACGCCATCACCGCAGACCATGCGCTCGTGCACATGTGCCGGGCAGAATCCCGAGGTCAGCAGGCCGGCAAAGACCTGGGTGTCGGCCTGCGCTGCCAGCGCATAGGCCAGTTCGGCGCCTTCGCCGCTGCCGCCGACCAACGGCAGGTGATACCCCGGCAGATGCAGGAACGCCTGTACCCAACGCGAGAAATTCTCGACATCGCCCGCGCCGAACGCGCAGCTGCTGTTGCCTTCGCGCTTGAGCACGCCACGCAGGTGGGCTACGTCCACCGATGCGACCAGTGCGCCATCGGCGCGCAGCGCTTCGATCGGCAGGCGGCTGTCATCGGCACCGGCGCCGTCATGGAACCAGATCACCACCCGTTGCGGGGCACCGGCCGGCACATGCACCGGCACCTGATCGAAACGTCCATGGCTGACCTGCTGCACTGACGCCATCGCTGGCACCGCCGCCAGCGCCAACACCAGTCCCATCGCCCTGCCCAGCCCTGCACGCATCGTTCTGCATCCCGTTGGAATGCGCACACGATACGCCGCCGCTGCGTGCACGGCACGTACCGGTACAGGCGGCCTGCACCCAGGCAGGTGGTTGATTCAGCGGGTGCCGGCAGGACGCCCACGGCGATACAGCGCCAGCGCCAACCACAGCAGCCAGCCGACGATCACCGCGATCACCAGTTTCTGCCCCAGCCCACGCGGTGGGCCACCGCGCCACAGCACGTGTACCCACAGCAGCACGAAGGCCAGCCATGCCCAGCCCCACAACAGCGCTGCAGTGCCTCGCCAGCCTGGCTCGCGGCGCAGGTACCAGGCCTGCAGCAGCATGCCGACGCTGGCGCACAGGAAGGCGGTATTGGCGGCCAGGCCGTGGATCAACGGCGCCAGCAACGGCGTTGCCGCAGGCAGCCAGCTGTCACCGATGGCGACGGTGGCCAGGCCAACGGCGGCCACGCAGAACAACAACGGTGCCGCTGCGCTGCGCCGCGGTCCCACGCTGTGCCGATACAACGCGATGCCGAGCACGGCGATGGCCAGTGCCAGCAGGCAGTAGGCGCTGCGCAGCGCCAGGCCCCACGGCCCATGCAGGTACAGGCTGAGGGTGGCCTTCACCCAATCCAGGTCGGCCCGCGCGAACTGCGTCCACAACGCGGTCGCCACGAACAACAGCAGTGCCACCAGCGCCAGCGTCGCGGCCGGACGGGCCCGCGTCATGGGCCAGCGTCCGGATGCCGTGCCTTCCAGTCAGCAAGCGCCTTGCGGTAACGCTGCAGCTCCTCGGCGTACAGGTCGAGCACGCACAACGGACAGCCACTGCCGCAGCACTCGTTGGGGCCGGGTTCTTCCGGCGGCAGCGGACGGGGATCGGCAGGGGTATCGGAGACGGTCACGGCTGCAAACAACACCACGCAATGGCAGGTGGGTAGTGTAGCGGCGCGCTCAGGCGCCCAGTTGGCGGCGCAGGTTGGCTCGCGCGGCGGCATCAAGCTGCTGGTCGAAAAAGTCGCTGAGGAAGATCCGCGGCGCGCGCAGCAGCCCCTGCAGGAAGCGGCGGCGCCCGGCGCGGTACAGGAAGCCCGGCACCACGCCTTTGTACTCTTCGGCCACGCCGCGGTCATACGCGGCAAACACCTCCTCGGGTGCCGCCAGGATCGCCATGTCGCAGTCGAGGAACAGCGCCGCTTCGGCATCCACATCGGCCGGGCCCAGCTCGCCATGGCAGGCGGTGAGCAGGATCAACTGCTCGACCCGGCCGGCATCGACCGATGCCAACTCGGGCCAGTCCGCAATCGCCTGCAGGGCCAGCGCGGCCGACCTGGCCTCGTTGTCCTTGCGGCCGGCCTGGTAGATCGCATCGTGGTACAGCACTGCCAGATAGACTTCGGCCGGCTGCTGCCAGCCCGGACCTGCAGCCACCTCCTGGCAATGCTGAAGGACCGCGCGCACATGGCCGAAGTGGTGGTAGGCGCGCGGTGGCGTCGCATAGGCATCCTGCAGAGCCTGCCAATGCGCGGGAGCGAGGGTCAGCGGGGCGAAGTCCATGCGGGGATGATCCCGCCCTTGGCACCGCCGGGCAAGCTGGCGGTTTTTTCACCACCCACTCACATCCCGTGCCGGGCAAGGGCGCAGGGCAGTTGTCCACAGGTTTGTCGCGTGCTGGTCCACACCGGCTGTGGACGAAGCGCAGCGCTGATCGCCGGTGGATGCGGACCGCCACATGCAGGTCTACACTGGCCGCAGGCGGGAGCGCCCGCCGCTGCCGGAAACCGTCATGCGCCGCCTTGCCGCCCGATGCTTTCTCCTGCCACTGCTCGCACTCGGCGCCCCCGCCCTGTCTGCGCAGGATGCGCCGGCTGCCGCGCCAGCCATCCCGACCATCTCCACCGTAAAGGTCACCGCCGCCAGCGTGCCGACACCCGAACAGGTGTTCGCGATCCCGCCGGCGATGCGCGAGATGCTGCAGAAGCAGGTGATCAGCCGCAGCTATTCGCGTGACCAGCGCCTGCAGGCGCTGGTGGAAATGATCTTCAGCCAGCATGGCCTGGACCTGCAGTACGACGCCGATGCAACCTACACCATCAGCGAGATCTGGCAGCACCAGCGTGCCAACTGCCTCGCCTTCACCCTGCTGTTTGTCACCCTGGCCCGTGAGGCCGGCATCCAGGCGCGGGTACAGGAAGTCGGCCAGGTGGTGTCGTGGTACCAGGACCAGGACCAGGGCGTGGTCTACAACGTCGGGCACGTCAACGCTGGCGTGGATGTCGGCGGCCGCTACGGTACGGTCGACCTGGACCGCAACGTGCTGTACGACCGCCACGGGCCGCAGCCCATCGGCCGCGAACGGGCGCTGGCGCACTACTACAACAACCGGGGCGCGGAGCAGCTGGCCGATGGCGACCTGAGCGGAGCACGTGCCTTCTTCGATGCCGCGCTGGGGCAGGACCCGGAGTTCGCCCCGACGTGGAACAACATCGGCGTGCTCGACAACCGCCTGGGCGATGACCAGGCGGCCCGCACTGCGCTGGACACGGCACTGCGCCTGGACGGGCGCCAGAGCGCAGCGCTGAACAACGCCAGTGCGCTCTATCGCAAGCTGGGCATGACGGCGCAGGCGCAGGCCATGCAGAAGAAGCTGCAGTCGGTGCAGCGCGAGGACCCGTTCGCGCAGTACATGCAGGGTGCCCAGGCCGAACGCGCTGGCGACCTGGACAAGGCGATCACGTACTACCGGCGGGCGGTACGCCTGTACGACACCGCGCACCAGTTCCACTTCGGCCTGGCGCGGGTGTATTTCCTGACGGGCCGGCTGCAGCGTGCAGACCGCGAGCTGCTGCGGGCGCAGGAACTGGGCGGTTCAACGCAGCAGGCCCGCTACCAGGCCAAGCTGGACAGCCTGGCCCGCTGGCGAGCGCAGCAGGCCAAGCGCTGAGGCGCGATCAGGCCTTCTTGAGGAAGCAGGTCTTCAGCACCAGCCCCTTGATCTTGTCCGAGTTGCCCTCGATGTGCTCGGCATCGTCTTCGACCAGGCGGATGTTGCGGATCACGGTGCCCTGCTTGAGCGGGATCGAAGAACCCTTGACCTTCAGGTCCTTGATCACGGTGACGGTGTCGCCGGTCTGCAGGGTATTGCCGTTGCTGTCACGCACGACCAGGGTCGAACCGGTACCTTCTTCGGCCGTCCATTCGAAGCCGCAGTCGGCACAGATCCACAGCGCGCCATCGGCATAGGTGTTTTCCAGGGTGCACTGCGGGCAGGCGGGAACAGAAGACATTGCAAGTACCTCAAAATGAATCAACAGCGGCCATTGTAACCGCCCTGCCTTTTCGTTCATTTTCCGGCGTCGGTCCGGACCGGACCTCGCCCCGCCCGCCCGAGGCAGGCACCGGAACTTGCAGCGCGCGGCAAACTCCAGCAGAGTGCGCGGCCCCTGATCGTCCCCCGGACCTCCCCATGCGCCTCGGCATCGACTTCGGTACCAGCAACTCCGCCGCCGCCATCGTGCGTGAAGGGACGCTGCTGCCGATCCGCTTCGGCGAGGCCGAACAGTTCCGCACCAGCGTGTACTTCCCCGGCGTGGTGCCCGACCCGGACGATTTCCAGCTCGACGCCGGGCAGGAACACGAACTGCAGCAGCTGATCGACAGCGCCGCTCGCGCGGCCCGCGCCGCTGGCCAGGAGCGCACGCCACAGGCCCTGCGCCGCGAGGCACTGCGCGCCCTGCGCCGGGAATGGATGGAGGCTCGCGCCGGAAAGGAACGCAGCGCCAGCGACCTGCTGCAGAACGCCGTCTATGGCGACGACGCGCTGGAAGCGTATTTCGAGGAGCACGAAGGCAACCTCGTGCAGAGCCCGAAGTCCATGCTCGGCTACAACCTGCACCCACGCGCGCGGCAGACCATCACCGGCATTGCCGCGCACATCCTCGAACACATCCGCCTGACCGCCAGCGCCCAGGTCGGCCAGCCGCTGCGCAGCGCCCTGCTCGGCCGCCCGGTGAAGTTCCGCAGCTCGATCGGCGAGGCCGGCAACGACCAGGCCCTGGACATCCTGCGCGAAGCGGCCAGCCAGGCCGGCTTCGACCACATCGATTTCCTTGAAGAGCCTGCCGCCGCAGCGATGCATTACCACGCTGAAAGCCGCGATCGCCATCAGGCGGTGATCGTCGATATCGGCGGCGGCACCACCGATATCGCCCACGCCGAAGTGGGCGGCAGCCAGGCCCCGCGCATCCACCGTGCCTGGGGTTTTGCCCGCGGCGGCACCGATATCGACCTGGCCCTGAGCCTGTCCGGTTACATGCCGCTGTTCGGCCGCGGCATCACCCGCGTGCCCACCCACCACTACGTGGAAGCGGCCACCGTGCAGGACATGACCCGCCAGCGCGAGTTCCGCCAGCACAACTACGACAACGTCGACGCGCCGTGGGGCGAGCGCCTGCAGGCGCTGCAGGACACCGGCAACACCGCCCGCCTGTACCGCGATGTCGAGCGCGCCAAGATCGCTCTCAGCGGTGCCAGCGAACACCGCAGCACGCTGGACTACATCGCCCGCGACCTGCACGTGGACAACAGCGCCGACGGCCTGGCCGCCGCCGCCCATGGCTACCTGAGCCAGATCCGCGAACTGCTGGCCCAGGTCCGCAATGACATCGGCGGCGACCCTGACGCGGTATTCCTGACCGGCGGCATGTCCCGCGCCGGCTACCTGCGGCAGGCCGCTGCCGAGGCGTTCCCGGGCGCCCGGATGGTGCACGGCGAGCCCTCGCTGGGGGTCGTCCAGGGCCTCGCGCTGGCGGCAGCCAGCCGGGATTAACAAAACGTTACGCGGTCTGAGCTACCCTTGGCCGGCTAGAAAACCGCTGCACCTTCCGCTGGCCTCGCCGGTGTGTGTACCCATGGTGCAGCCTGACCCGCCCAGCGGGTCTGGCGACCATGCCCTCTGGCTCGATCATGGTCCGCGTATTACCCGAGCCGCCATCGAGACCCGCTTTGGGCACCCGCCAGGCCCCTGTGGCCGTACAACCTGACGCTGAACCAGCACCCATCGACTGCCGCCGTTGTGACGCGGTCTGTTGCCGGTTGCCGGTCCTGCTGCAGCCCAGCGACCACGTGCCCGGCCAGTTCCTGTCGCGCGATGCACACGGCCGTGCCGTGATGGCGCGCAACGAGGAAGGCTGGTGCGCGGCGATCGATCCGTATCACCTGCGCTGCACGATCTATTCGCAGCGCCCGGCGATCTGCCGCCAGTTTTCGATGGGCGGCGACGACTGCCGCCGCGAGCGGCAGGACTACCTGCGCCAGGCTGAATCCTGCGCGCTTTCCTCCCCTTCCACCTGACAGGAGCAACCATGCCCCGCAAGGCAAAGACCCCCGCGAAGGCCAGCAACAGCATCCGCAGCGAACGCAAGGGCGCATCCGCCAGCACCGTGGTCAACAGCGACTCGATCGCCTCCGACCTGGCCGCGTTCCGCAAGAGCGGTGGCAAGATTGAAGTTCTCGGTACCACCTGGGCGCTGAAGAAAGCCAGCTGACCCTCCCCCGACCGCGGCGGCGCTGCCGCCGCGGCCTGCCGGGCCGCGCTCAGCGGTCCAGGCGCACCTGCACACTGCCCGAGTGCGACTGCACGCGGATATCGCCGTCGCCGCTGCCCAGCCGCGCATCCAGGCTGCTGCCCGGCCCATAGCGCGGCCGCTCCACCTTGCCGGCGTCGCTGTTGATCGACCCGCTGAAGCTGTTCACTGACAGCTGCGCCGACACCGTGCGCGGCAGGCGCAGGCTGACCGAGGCACTGACCGACTCGACGTTGATGCGCCCGCCTGGTGCCAGGGCGGTCGCCGACAGGTCGATGCCTCCGGATACCGTCTCCACCACCAGGCGCTGGATGCGACCAGCATCGACGCCTACCCGGCCAGACACCGTCTGCGCCCCGATCTCCCCGGAAACGCCCCCGCCGGCCTCGATCCGGCCGCTGACCGTGTTCACGTCCAACCGCGGGGTCTGCAACCGCGCAGTGACATTGCCGCTGACCGTATTGAGCACGCTGTCGCCACTACGACCGGCGGCGGCAAGGTTGCCGCTGACGGTATCTGCCTGCAGCCGCCGCACGTCCACGCCACTGATGTCCTGGTCGGCACTGACCGTGCTCAGCAGCAGCTCCACCGAGCGCGGCACGTTGAGGGTCAAGGTCGCGCCACCGCTGTTGCCGCGTCGCGGATACTCGATTTCCCAGCGCACCCGGTTGGCACTCTTTTCCTGGCGCAGCTGCAGGCCGTCGCTGAGCGTGCCGGTGAGCTGCACGTCATTGCGGTCCCAGCCGCGTACGGTCACCTTGCCAGCGACGTTGCTCAGTTCGATGCGGCCGCCTGCAGCAACATTGTGGCGTTCATCGACGCGTGTATCGGCCAGCGCCATGGCGGGCACCAGCAGCAGGGCCGCGCAGAGAGGGAAAAGGGTTCGCATCGGGGGGTCTCCTCAGGTTGTCAGACCGGAGGCGGCCTGGGCCGCCTGCCGGGTCAGTTCGAGCCGCAGCGCATAGGTCCGCTTGAGCTGTCCAAGCAGGTGCGGCGCACGCGGGTCCTGCGCCATCGCGGCGCGGATCTGTTCCGCGCTGCGATCCAGTTCATGCAGCGCGGGCTGCCACTCCGGCGCAGTGCCATCAGGCAGCGACGCCACTGCCTGCCGGTACTGTTCGGTCATCGCATCGGCCTGCAGCTGCAGGCCGCTGGGTGCAGGCAGCAACTCGGGCGCGTGCCGCCACGGCGCCACCGCGTAGAGCCCGAGGCTGGCTGCCAACGCCGCGCCAACCGGCAACCACCAGCGTCGACGGGTGCGCAGTGGCAAGGCCACCACGTTGTCCACCGGCGCCTGCACGGCAACCGGTTCGCGGGGTGGCAACCGCGCCGACAGGCGTTCCCAGCCATCAGCCGGGGCGCTGCGTTGCGCGGGAAGGGCGCGCAGGCGCGCCAGCAGGTCGTGATCGGGGTCGTGCGTACTCATGTCATGTCTCCCAGGCGCGCGCGCAGCAGGCCACGCGCGCGATGCAGCTGTGCTTTGGAACTGCCGACCGCCATCTGCAGCTGGCCGGCGATTTCATGGTGTTTCCAGCCTTCGATATCGTGCAGCACCAAGACCGCACGCGCGCGCGGCGGCAGGGTGGCCAACGCGCGCTCCAGGTCGCGTTCGGTGCCGGCGCAGCCGTCATGCACCGCCATCTCCGGCAGCCCACCGTCCACCTCGTCCAGGCTGTCGTGGTCATGCCCGGCGGCACGACCGCGCAGTTCCATCAGCGCGGCGTTCACCCCCAACCGATGCAGCCAGGTCGACAGGCTGCTCTCGAAACGGAAGCCGGGCAGTGCCTTCCATGCCTGCAGGAACGCTTCCTGCAGTGCATCCTCGGCACGCGCCTGCTGCCCGCCACACAGCCGCCACAGGGTGGCAAACACCCGCGGCGCATGCTGCCGATACAGCTGTTCATAGGCAGCGGTATCGCCGGCCGCCGCTGCACGTACCAAGGCGGTTTCGTCGACGACGTCGTTGGCGGCAGGCGGCGCGGGCATGGTGGTGTCGAGCATATCCGTTGGATGCGGCCCGCCGGAAAAAGGTTTAGAGCTTCCGGAGCGCTTTTCGGTTGCAACCTTTTCGCGCCTGGCTGCATCCATCACAGGTCCCCCGCAGGCCTGCCCGGCCAGGAGCCTCCCATGTCCAGCCCTTCCTGCGCCGCCCTGCTGGCGATCGCGGCCTGCATGCTGCTGCAGGCGTTCGACGTTTCCCTGCACTGGCGTGCCGAAAGCGGCCGCGCCTGCCTGCAGCAGCACAAGCAGGACCTTGTCTGCCTTGCCTGGGCGCAGGCGGTCGAAACGTCGACACGCGCCGGGTAACATCAAGCCCCGTTTCCGTCACACGTTGTCGCCCCATGATGTTGTCGCTGAAGGACCACCTGCCCGCCTGGACCCACCCCTGGCTGCATGACATCGGGATCGCCCTGCAGATCCTGATCACCCTGCTCGCCGCCTGGCTGCTGCGGATACTGGCGCGGCGCCTGATCCGCCGCTTCGCCGACCACTACACGCTGCCGCCGGAAATGGTGATGGGCGCGCGCCGGATCACCAGCTTCGTGGTCTATTTCAGCGCGGTGCTGTACATCCTCAGCCTGCTCGGTGCATCGCCATCGGTGCTGTGGACGGCCTTCACCGGTTTTGCTGCGGTGGGCGCGGTGGCGTTCTTCGCGGCCTGGAGCGTGCTGTCCAACATCTTCTGCACGCTGCTGATCTTCACCACGCGACCCTTCCGCCTGCATGACTACATCGAAGTGCTCGAGAACGGCGAAAAGCCCGGGCTGAAGGGCCGGGTAATCGACGTGAACCTGATCTACACCACGCTGCAGGAAACCGGCAACGGCCACGAGGGCACGGTGCTGCAGCTGCCGAACAACCTGTTCTTCCAGCGCACGGTGCGGCGCTGGCGCGACCCGACGCAGGCGCCCGGCGGCATCCAGGGCGACGGCTGAGGGGGTGTTCGGCAGGACGGCGCCCTGCACCCGCAGAGGCCTTCAAACCAAGGCAACGTCAAAAGCCGGCATTCCGTGGGATGGCGGGGCACTGTGGGTTTGCGGGGACGCCGTGAATCCATCCCTGGAGGCTTGGTCGCGGCATCCATGCCGCTCACACCCCGCAAACCCGCAGGGCCCCGCCTTCGACAATTCCCGGCTGCTGTTGGTAGGTGTCGACCTTGGTCGACACGTAGATCCACGCCATGCGTGGATGCTCTTCGATCCAATATCGAAATATTCGATTTCCATCGGAATTCATCCACGCATGGCGTGGATCCAACAGCCTCCTGGAAACTGTCAGAGGCGGGGTGGTGTGGTGCTGCAGGACCGTTGGCGCCATGGATGGCGCCATCGAGCCCCCAAGGGTGAGGGCGCTTTGCTTGCGAAGCACTGCTTCGCAAGCGCCCGAACGCACAGCCGCCAGCGGCTGGGCCGGACCGCGGAGCGGGGTTTACGGCGTGTCCTGCAACCCCACACCGCCCCGCCATCCCACGGAATGCCGCTGTTGCTGTTGCTATTGCTTTTAAGGTTGCCGGCCAGCGGCCGGCACTACTGCGGGTGCAGGGCGCCGCCCTGCCAAACACCCTTACCGCAGTTGGCTGTCCTTGCTGCCCCGGCGGTTGTAGCCACTCTGCGCCTGTTCCTCTTCGTCGTGCGCCTGCTGACAGTTCACGCACAGCCGTACGCCAGGCACTGCCTGGCGCCGCGCCAAGGGAATCGGCGCGTCGCATTCCTCGCAGTGTTCCAGACCCGGGCCCTGGCGCAGCTGGCGCCGCGCGCGGGCAATCGCATCGTCGACGGTGGCGTCGATCTGGTCCTGGACCGCGCCATCTCCGGCCCAACCGGTAGCCATGGCCATCCTCCGCAGGTGTGTCGCCTGATATGGGGACAATACACCCCGCCGCAATCGGTAGCGCCGGGCCATGCCCGGCGGACGCTGCGGCCGGTTCAGCGCCGCCTTACCAGACCAGGTCGTCGGGGACCTGGAACTGTGCGTAGTAGGCGTCGTCCTCGGCGTTGCCGGTGGAGATCTCGGCGCTGGAGCCGGGCGTGCCATGGTCGACGATGATGGCTTCCGGGGCGCGTTCACGCACCTTCTCCGCTGCCGCGCGTGGCAGCACCGCGTAGCCATCGCCATGGGCCACAATGACCAGCACGCCCACCGACAACGCCTTGCGCAGCTTGGTATCGATCAACAGGGTGCGGATCACTGCGCCATCGCTGAAGCGGTACTCGTCCTCGCCCTTGTGCGGCACGGCGTGGGCGCTGATGATCTGCTTGGCCTGCGCCTTGCGTTCAGCCTGCCGGGCCTGCGCGTTGCGCTCAGCAGCCAGCGCACGGTCACGCTCGATCTTCTCGGCCCGGGCACGTTCAGCTTCACGCTGGACCTCCGCCGACGTCGACTCGGCCTTGCCCTGGCGGGCCTTGGCCTGTTCACGCGCGGCGGCGCTGGCCTGCGACTTCTTGGCCAGGCCGGCCTTGAGCAATTGTTCCTGCAGCGCGTTGGGCTTTGCCATGGTCGATACGTACCGCGTGTAATCTGGATGTCCCATTCTACCGACGCGCCGAAGCCCCTGCATGGCTGTCCTGAAGTACCTCACCGGCTACCCCGAACCCCTGGTCGCCCAGGTCAGCGATCTACTGGCACAGGGCAAGCTCGGCCCCTGGCTGCAGCAGCGCTACCCCGACCCGCATGAGGTGCGCAGCGACCGCCAGCTGTACGACTACACCCAGGACATGAAGGATCGCTACCTGCGCAAGTCGGTGCCGCTCAACAAGGTCTGCTACGACAACACGCTGGAGGTCATCAAGCATGCCCTGGGCACCCACACCGCCATTTCCCGCGTACATGGCGGCCGGCTCAAGGCCAGCCGCGAGATCCGCATCGCCACCGTGTTCCGGCAGGCGCCAGCGGCCTTCCTGCGCATGATCGTGGTGCACGAGCTGGCCCATCTGAAGGAGGCCGACCACAACAAGGCCTTCTACCAGCTGTGCCAGCACATGGAGCCGGATTACCTGCAGCTGGAGTTCGATACCCGCCTGTACCTGACCGAGCTGGCCAACCGCGGCCAGCGCTGAGCCGGCGTAGCGGCTACACTGCGCGCCCCCTGCCCGACCTTTCGCCATGGAACCGACCCGACTCGACAAACGCCTGTCCGCCCTGCTCGGCATCCCGCGTGGTGAAGCGCGGCGCTATATCGAGGGCGGCTGGGTCAGCGTCGATGGCGAAGTGGTGGAACAGCCGCAGCGCCCGGTGGACGACAGCGCCAGCATCGTGGTGGCCGAGCAGGCCAGCGACAGCAAGGCCGAGCGCGCCAGCATGCTGCTGCACAAACCGGCGGGCGTGCCGGCCGATGCCCTGTGCGCGCTGATCCGTACCGAGACCCGCAGCGAACTGGATGCCAGTGACATCCGTCCGCTGCAACGGCATTTCCACGGCCTGCAGCTGGCATCCTCGCTGCCGGCCGACGACAACGGGCTGGTGGTGGTCAGCCAGGATCCGGCGGTGCTCGCGCACCTGCAGCGCAACCTGGGCCGCACCGAACAGGAGTACCTGGTCGAAGTGGCTGAAGGCGGCCCGGAACGTGGCCCGTGGCTGATGGCCCGGCTGCAGCATGAAGCAGGCGGCCCGAAGGTCAGCTGGCAGAGCGAGCAGCGCCTGCGTTTTGCAGGCAAGGGGCTGACCGCGAAGGGCCTGAGGACTGCGGTGACAGCTGCCGGCCTGCAGGCGGTGGCCGTACGCCGCCTGCGCATCGGCCGGGTGGCGCTGGGCCCGCTGGCCGTGGGCCAGTGGCGCTATCTGGGCAGCGACGAGCGGTTCTGAGTCACGGCGCTTCATCCACGCATGGCGTGGATCTACCGGTGACAGTTCATCCACGCATGGCGTGGATCTACCGGTGACAGTTCATCCACGCATGGCCTAGATCTACCGGTGGCAGTTCATCCACGCATGGCCTGGATCTACCGGTGACAGTTCATCCACGCATGGCCTAGATCTACCGGTGGCAGTTCATCCACGCATGGCGTGGATCTACCGGTGACAGTTCATCCACGCATGGCGTGGGTCTACCTCCATGCGTAGCCAGGATCTACCATCGGCGCCATGAGTCTGCGCAAACCCCTCTGGCGACGCCTGCTGCGCGTGGCCGCGATCATCATCGCCGCCCTGCTTCTGCTGGTGCTGTCCGGCCTGCTGCTGGCCGACCACCTGGCCCCACAGGCGCGCGGCGAAGCATCGCAGGTACTGCCGCTGCAACCTGCGCAGACGCCCATCGATCGGCAGATAATGCCCCTGCAGGCCGCCCATCCCGGGCAGTCGGGCGTGGCCTTCCTCAGCGATGGCATGGATGCGTTCGCTGCCCGCGCGATGATCACCGAACACGCCGGCCGCAGCCTGGACCTGCAGTACTACATCTGGCACGACGACCTGATCGGCCACTTGATGGCCAAGGCGCTGTACGACGCTGCCGAACGTGGCGTGCGCGTGCGCATCCTGCTTGATGACATGAACGCCAAGGACAAGGATGCGCTGATGATGGCGCTCGATGCGCATCCCAACATCGAGCTTCGCCTGTACAACCCGTTCCGCAACCGCAGTGGCATCGCCCGCACGCTGGAGCTGGTGCAACGCGCCTTCAGCGTGAACCACCGCATGCACAACAAGAGCTGGATCGCCGATGGCCGCATCGCGATCGTGGGTGGCCGCAACATCGGCGAGGAATACTTCAGCGCGCGCAGCGACGTGAATTTCCAGGACCTGGACCTGGTGGTGGCCGGCCCGGCCGTGCAGCAGGCCAACCAGATCTTCGACGACTACTGGAACAGCGACGCGGCGATTCCGATCTCGGCGCTGGCGACCTATACCGATGCACAGCTGCGCCAGCTGGTGCGCCAGTCCGATCTGGACGCGCTGCATGCGCAGGCCCAACCGTACCTGCAGCGCGTGGCCGAGTCGCGCCAGCGCCAGCGTGCCAGCCCGGAGCCGCTGCACTGGAGCAGGCAGGTACGGATCGTGTCTGATCCACCGATGAAGCACCACGGCGATGCACACGACGACTGGCTGGTCACCGAGCTGGTCCAACAGCTGCAGTCGACGCGCCACAAGGCACTGTTGATCTCGCCGTACTTCGTCCCCGGCAGCGAAGGGCTGGACGGCCTTTCGGCGATGGCCGGCCGCGGCGCCCAGGTCGGCGTGGTGACCAACTCGCTGGCGGCCAACGATGTGGCTGCCGTGCACGGTGGCTACATGGGCTACCGGGTGCCGCTGCTGAAGGCCGGCGTGCAGCTGTACGAACTGAAGGCGAACGGCCAGGCCGGTGACGGCAGCCTGTTCGGCAGCAGCGGCGCCAGCCTGCACACCAAGGCATTGCTGGTCGACGACCGGCGCGGGTTCGTCGGATCGTTCAACCTCGATCCGCGTTCGGCCTATCTCAACACCGAGATGGGCGTGCTGTTCGACGACCCGGTGCTGGGCGCACAGCTGCGCGCGGAATACCTGCGCCTGGCCAGCCCGGAACACAGCTGGTGGCTTGCGCTCGGCGCTGATGAGCAGCTGCGCTGGCTGCAGCGCGAGCCGCCGCCGCACTGGGTCGATGCCGAGCCCGGCAGCAGCCTCGGCAAACGCTGGACGGCACGGGTGATCAGCTGGTTGCCGCTGGAATCCCAGCTGTAACGATCAGGGGGCGTTCCCCTCGCCGTCGCCGTGCAGGCTTTCGTCCAGGGTTTCCACATTGCGCCCATGCAGGCGCCGCCAGATCCAGCGCAGCGCGTGGGGCGGCGCTGCCGGCAATTGTTCCAGCAAGGCCAGCATGCGGCCTTGGCTGGCGTGCCCGTGCCGGCACAGCAGGCTGGCCGCCGCAGCGGCACTGGCCAGGCGCAGGCTGTCGGCCAGCGGACCGTCTGCATCAGGCGCCAGCGCCTGATGCACCGGCTCGGGCAGTTCCCACGCTGCTGCCACCCGCTGCGCCAACGGCAGTGACCATCGCTGCAGCAACTGCAGGGCCAGCGCCGGCTCCACCTCTTCGCCACGCAGCTGCGCTTCATGCAGCAGTTGACGCATGACCAGCGCCGCGCCCAGCCCCTGCACCAGGCCCAACCATTGCGCAGCGAAGGCATCGCCGAAAGTGACCGTGCGGGCGTGGTCGGCAGCCGCGCGTGACGCCAGCAGCGCGTGCTCCCATATGATCGAACTGAACTGCGGGAACACCTGGCACTGCACCTGCATCACCGGCTGCACCAGCACGGCGCTGATGATCTGCCGCACCCCTTCGGTGCCGACCAGGGTCACTGCACGCTGCAGGCTTTCCACAGGCCGCTCGTGCACCTTGTAGGCAGGGCTGTTGGCGATGCGCAGCAGGTTGCCGGTCAGCACCGGATCCTGGCCGATGATCGCGGCCATCACCCGCGCCGATGCAACGTCGTCATTGACCGTCTGGATCAGCTGCGGCAGCAGTTGCGGGCGCCGCGGCAGCTGGCGGGTGGCCCAGCCGCGGTCCTGCAGTGCCCGGTCCACCGCTTCGGCCAGGCCCGACGCGCTGACCGCCGCCGGTTCGCCGGCCAAGCGCGGATACAGGGCCAGCGCATGCAGCCCGCGCTGCAGGTGGCCGGCGACCTCAGCTGACGGCAGGGCATCGCCCTGCAGGGTGGCCGCTGCGGCCGCCACGGCCTGGCGGGGGGCTGCGGCCAGGCGTGCCGGGGCCTGCCCGGTCAGCTGCGACAGCCAACGGAGCACAGATCGCCACCACGCTGCGGTCATCGCCGCCCATCCTGTCGTTGTCCTGCCGCCACTGCCTGCCCCTGCGCCTTCATCACATCCGGCGACCTGCCGTCGTCGCAGCATCGGCCGCACTTTCATCTTCTTTAACCCGGGCGCCTCCGGCGTCGACGGCATATCCCGGGCGAATGGACTAGAATGGCGCCGCGCGACCCGTCCCCCTGTACCGACGACGTCGCTTTTTTTGTTTTCGGACCCTACCGTTCATTGGCAGTTCGCCGCAGTTCACCGCAGATCGCGCCATCGGAGACCCCATGCTATTCGAAACCCTCGCAACCACCGGCCACGAACAGGTGGTGTTCTGCCACAACCAGGATGCCGGCCTGCGGGCGATCATCGCCATCCACAACACCACCCTGGGCCCCGCCCTGGGCGGGGTGCGCATGCGCCCCTACGCCAGCACCGACGATGCGCTGGCCGATGTGCTGCGGTTGAGCCGCACGATGACCTACAAGAATGCACTGGCCGGTCTCAATGTCGGTGGCGGCAAGGCGGTGATCATCGGCGACCCCAAGGTCGACAAGACCGAGGTGCTGTTCCGCGCGTTCGGCCGCTATGTCGATTCGCTGGGTGGTCGCTACATCACGGCCGAGGACGTCGGCACCGACGTCAACGACATGGAGAACATCTACCTGGAGAGCCAGTTCGTCACGGGCGTGCACCAGGTCCATGGCGGCTCGGGAGATCCGGCGCCGTTCACCGCCTATGGCGCGCTGCAGGCGTTGATGGCCTCGATGCGCTTCAAGTTCGGCCATGAGGAAGTGGGCAAGACCAGCATCGCGGTGCAGGGCCTGGGCCATATCGGCATGGAACTGGTGAAGCTGCTGCGCGATCGTGGCGCCAAGCTGTATGTCACCGATCTGGACAGCGCGCTGGTGGATCGTGCAGTCAACGATTTCGGCGCCGAGGCAGTCAAGCCGGACGAGATCCACGAAGTGAACGCCGATGTGTTCGCGCCGTGCGCGCTGGAAGGCGCGATCAACGCCGACACGCTGCCGCGGATCAAGGCGAAGATCATCTGTGGCACCGCCAACAACCAGCTGTCCAGCCTGGAGATCGGCGACGAGCTGCATGCGCGCGGCATCCTGTATGCGCCTGACTACGCGGTCAACGCTGGTGGCGTGATGAACGTGTCGCTGGAAATCGACGGTTACAACCGCGAGCGCGCGATGCGGCTGATCCGCAGCATCTACCACAACCTGACGCGCATCTTCGAACTGTCGCAGCGCGAGAACATTGCCCCGCAGCGCGCGGCTGACCGGATCGCCGAAACGCGCATCCTGTCGATCGGCAAGCTGAAGATGCCGCTGGGCCGCAGCACGCCGCGCCTGGGCAACCTGCGCGGCGGCTGATCGCCGCCCTCGGCAACCGGGCGGTGCCGACCGTGGGTCGGCACCGCCGGATGAACGCGCCGGGCAAGCCCGGCGCCCTGATCAGAAGCCGGTGCTGTAGCGCAGCGCCGCCTGACGTGCATCATCGCCACCCACGCGCTGGTCGATGCCCAGGCTCAGGCGGCCATTGCGGCCCCACCACGATTCCAGCGCCAGGCCGAACAAGGCACTGCCACGCGGTGCGTCAACACCGGCCAACGGCGCCCAGGCATCAACGCCGACGAAACTCGCTTGCCAGGCCTGATCACCGCCATCCAGCCGTTGCTGCCATTCGGCATGGCCGCGCAGCGTCCAGCGCCCCCACTGCCGCTCACCCCGCAGGCCCGCCAGCATCTGGCTGCGCTGTGTACGCGACGCCTCACCGCGCAGGCCGAAGCCGAAACCGCCCTGCTCGCTGAAGCCATCGGTATCCAGGCGGGTGCTGCTGGCCCCCAGGTAGGGGGTCAACGACGCACCAATGCGCCCGAAACGGTAGCCGCCTTCAACGCTGGCACTGCTGAAACGTCCGCCGTAGCGCGCGGACACACCGTAGGCACCGGCACCCAGCAGCAACTGGCGATCCAGTTCCCGGGTGAACTGGCCGGTGCCGAACTGGGCCAGCGCATAGCCGCGCCCCAGGTTCCAGCCGGCATACAGTTGCGCCTGCGCCTGGCGGTCACGCCCACGATCACCACTGAAGTTGCTGCCGCCGTTGCTGCGGGTCTCGCCAAAGGCCATGCCCAGCAGGCCGTTGCTGCCCAGTGCCATGTCCTGGCCGGCCATCCAGCCCTGGCTGTCGGCGGCGTTGCCGGCAAAGCTGCCCTGCCCGGCTTCGCCCAGCGCGCTCTGCCAGGCGCCACGCAGCTTCGGTGCAGCCTGCACGCGGTCGAAGCGCTCGGCAACCGCGCGGCGCGACATGTCCACGCTGTCGAAGGTCGATGCTTCAGCGCGTGCATGAGCTTGTCCGGACAGGCTCTCCAGGCTCGCCGACAGGCCGTCGGTTCCGCCAGCCGTACGCTGCAGCGCGCCTGCGGCCATGCCGAACGCCGAGCCCTGCAGATCCGCATTGCGGTCCAGCGCGGTGAAAGCCGACTGCACCCGCAGTGCCGATGCCTGTGCATTGGCGCCCAGGCCCGATGCGGCTGCCGAAACGTTGACCTGGGTCAGGTCCATCCACGCATCGTTGCTGCCATAGCTGTACTGCGCCTGCAGCAGGGTCAGGCCGTTGGCGCCGGTGTTGGCCACCGGCGTGGTGAACGTACCGTTGATGCCTCCGCTGGCATGGACCAGGCCCTGTCGGCTGCCGACCTGCGGCACGTAGCCGGACACGATGCCATCGACCACCACGCCACCGGCCAGGCGTGCGGTGCCGGTCACCTGCAGCGCGTTCACACCCAGTGCGACGATCAGCTGCGCATCCGGCCGCTGGCTGTAATTGCCTTCGATGGTCGCGGTGGTGTTGGCGTTGACCAGCACCACGCTGGCGCCGTTGTCGACGTTGCCGATCACCCGCGGCGTGCCGGGCATGAACTGCAGGCCGGCCATCGAGGCACCGCCGGCACCGGAAACGCTGATATTGGACCGGATCACGGCGCCACCGCGCAGGGCCAGGCTGCCGCGCTCGATGCGGGTCGCACCGCTGTAACTGTTGTTGCCGCTCAGCTCCAGCCGGCCATCGCCGCGCTTGATCAGGCCACCAGTGCCGGCGATGTCGTTGCTCCAGATCGAGCCCGAAGAGGCCGCGTCGACATTGACCGTGACATCGCCCCAGTCGAAGCGGCCGGGACCGTTCACCGCCTTGCCGACGTTGAGCATGCCGTAGCCGTAGATGGGATCGACGCCCGGCGCCCCGATGTCGGTGGCGGTGCCGAGCAGGGTCTGCCGCACCAGGTCGTTGTCGAAGTACGGGTAGCGCTGCCAGACGAGTGCAGCAGCACCGGAGATCAGCGGCGCGGCGAAGGACGTACCGTAGTTCCACAGGTACTTGCCGGTACCCGGCTCCGGGAACACCGCGCTGCCGGGAGCGGTCAGGCAATAGCGCGCGGCGTCGCCACAGGCATTGGCCCACGGCGCACGTTCACCGGGCTTGTTCGGATCGATCGCAGTAGCTACCAGCCAGCCTTTTTCCAGATCCGCTGCCGGCAGCGATCCGCCGAAGCCACGCTGGCTGGGCAGCGCGGCCACGCTGCTGGGCTGGTCGCGCCCTTCGTTGCCTGCGGCGAACACCACCAGGCCACCGTGATTGATGATGAAAGGGCGGTATTCGCCCGCGACCTGCGCGGTGGTGCCGAGGTCGGTCCAGTACAGGCCGCCCCAGGAATTGTTCATCACCTTCACGCCGTAGTTGATCAGGTCCTGGTGGACCCCGGCCACGCCCAGCGTGCCGCTGAAGGAATTGCCCCGGCCACTGCCGTCATCCTTGGGCGTGGTGTCGGAAATGATGCGTGCCGAGACGATCTCCGCCCCCTGTGCGATGCCGCCTGGCCAGACCCCCACCGGTACACCGGCCGCCAGGCTGGCAACGGCCGTGCCATGGCCGAGCACGTCATCGACGTTGAGGTTGTTGCGGCTCGGGTCGATGTAGTTGAGGTTGGCCACCACCCGCCCGTTCAGCGCCTCGGCACTGCGCAGCACGCCCGAATCGACGATGCCGATACGCACGCCGCGGCCGGTCGCGCCAGTGGCCTGTGCGGCACGCGCGTTGGTCTGTGCCAGATGCGCATCCACGGCCGGCTCCAGCGGTCTGGCAGCGGGCGGCGGGGTAACCGGGGGCGTGACTGGCGGCGTGGTCGGGGGCGGGTCGATGCGCACGTTGCCGCCGCCGCCTCCACCGCCGCACGCCGACAGCGCCACCGCCAGCGCCGATGCCAGGACCGACCTTCCCATCGTCTTACGTTCCATCGTTTCCTTCCCATGAACGTTGGCCTGCCGCCATCCGGGCAGGCATCCAGTACTGCCCAGCGGCAGTCTTCGCCGACCCTCTATACTGGGCCGACCCCCACGCAGTCTGCCGGGAAACGGCGCCGTATCCAACGCCCGTCGTCTCCTTTCCGAACATTGCTCACGCATCAACGAGATTGCCATGTCCAACATCGTCATCGCCGCCGCCAAGCGCACCGCCATCGGCTCCTTCCTCGGCCAGTTCAACGGGGTTCCGACCCCGACCCTCGGCGCGGCCGCCATCGCCGCCGCGCTGGAACAGTCGGGCGTGCCTGCCAGCGACGTCTCCGAAGTCCTGATGGGCTGCGTGCTGCCGGCCAATCTCGGCCAGGCCCCTGCCCGCCAGGCAGCGATCGCCGCCGGTATTCCGCTGTCGGTCGGCGCCACCACCCTCAACAAGGTCTGCGGTTCGGGCATGAAGGCCATCATGCTCGGGCATGACCTGATCAAGGCCGGTTCGGCCAAGGTCGTGGTCGCCGGCGGCATGGAGTCGATGTCCAACGCGCCGCACCTGCTGCCCAATTCACGCACCGGCAACCGTTTCGGCAACTTCCAGGCGGTGGACCACATGGCCCACGACGGCCTGGTCAATGCCTATGACGGCAAGGCCATGGGCGAGTTCGCCGAATGCGCCGTGGACAAGTACCAGTTCACCCGCGAAGAGCAGGACGCCTACTCCATCGAATCGGTCAAGCGCGCACAGGCAGCCCAGGCCAACGGCGCCTTCGCCGACGAGATCGTTGCGGTGAAGGTCGCCACCCGCAAGGGTGAAGTCGAGGTCTCCAGCGACGAACAGCCCGGCCGTTCGGACATTGCCAAGATCCCGACCCTGCGCCCGGCCTTCAAGAAGGACGGCAGCGTGACCGCCGCCAGTTCCTCCAGCATCTCCGACGGCGCTGCCGCCGTGGTCCTGCTGACCGAAGAAGATGCTGCCGCACGCGGCCTGCGGCCGCTGGCGCGCATCGTCGGCCATGCCACCCATTCGCAGGAGCCGGAGTGGTTCACCACCGCTCCGATCGGTGCCATCCACACCCTGCTGGAGAAGACCGGCTGGACGCTGGGCCAGGTCGATCTGTTCGAAGTCAACGAGGCCTTCGCCGTGGTGGCGATGGCACCGATGCGCGAACTGGGCATCCCGCACGACAAGCTCAACGTGAATGGCGGTGCCTGCGCGCTGGGCCATCCGATCGGCGCCTCCGGCGCACGCCTGGTGGTCACCCTGGTCAACGCATTGCGCACGCGCGGCGGCAAGCGCGGCATTGCCACCTTGTGCATCGGCGGCGGCGAAGCGACGGCTATCGCCATCGAATTGATCTGAAAGGGTTTAACGACTATTTCGCAAAAATGAATGCGGGATCGCTTGACACCCAATCTTGGCTTGTCATCATGTTGTCGGCGCGCAGCATGCGCGTTGCCTAATTCTAACGACGAGGATTTACACAATGAGCATCAACAAGCTGCTGGTCGCGATGTCCCTGGCTCTGGCCCTGGCCGCCTGCTCGAAGCAGGAAGCTGCCCAGGACGCCGCTGCTTCGGCCAACCAGGCCGCCACCGAAGCCCAGGCTGCTGCCGACCAGGCCGCCGCTGCTGGCGCCCAGACCGCCGACGCTGCCCAGCAGGCCGCTGACACCGCCGCCACCGCTGCTGACGCTTCGGTCGACGCCGCTGCCCAGGCTGCTGGCGCTGCCACCGACGCCGCTGCTGGCGAAGCCAAGGACGCCGCCAAGGCTGCCGAAGCTACCGCTGAGCAGGCCAAGGACGCTGCTGAAGAAGCCAAGAAGTAATAACTTCTTTCTTCAAGCTGTTCTGAAAAAGCCGCTGGTTCGCCAGCGGCTTTTTCTTTGCGCGCAGTTCCGTGCGCAGGTCACCACCAGGTCTTCACAACGGTATGAATAGGCTGGCGTCCCCATCCATTGCAGTACCGGAGACCGCCATGAAGATCCGTCCGCTGACCACTACCCTGCTGGCCGCCTCCCTGCTGCTCGCACTGGCTGCCTGCAAGGGCCCGGAAGCCGAACAGGCCAAGCAGGATGCCGCGCAGGCCGCCGACAGCGCCGGTGTCGCCGCGCGCGATGCCGTCGACAAGGCCGCTGCCGCCACCCGCGACGCTGCCGACAAGACCGCCGCCGCCTCTGAACAGGCTGCCGCCGATACCCAGCAGGCCCTGGACAGCGCCGCAGCCGCGACCGCCACCGCCGCCGACAAGGCCAAGGTCGCAGCCACCGATGCCGCCGCCCACGCCAGCGACGCCACGGCCGATGCCGCGCAGAAGGTTGCAGACAAGGCCCGCGATGTGGCCGACGACGCCAAGGCCACTGCCGCCAAGGAAGAAGCCAAGCACTAAGGCCCTCGCGTTCGTCGGGCATCGCCCGGCGCTACCGGAAAAGCCGCGGCATCGCCGCGGCTTTTCTGCTTTTCGCTTCTCCTGTTGATTCCGTGCTGGGCGCGCACGGAAACCGTCCAAGGCCGCGCTCCAGCAGCGCCCACCACGAGGGGCTTCGCCGTTGGCCGTCACCTACGGCAGCGCACGCGCCAGCATCGCCGCCACATCCAACCCCGCCGGCAGCGTGCCGAATGCCAACCCATGCTCGCCGTGCAGCCGGCTGCGGATGAACGCTTCGGCCATCGGACTGCGGGCACGCAGCAACAGCGCCGCCTGCAGCAGCAAGGCAGTGCGTTCGCAGAACACCCGTGCCTGTGCCTCCTCCGGCGCCGCCGCATCGCGCCACTGCTGCAGTGCCGACGCATAACGCGCATCACGATCGGCCACCGCCTCCAGTTCACCGTGCAGCGCCGCCAGCACCTCCGGCTCGCGCGCCAGCGCGCGCAGCACATCCAGGCACTGGATGTTGCCGCTGCCTTCCCAGATCGAATTCAACGGTGCCTGCCGGTACAGCCGCGGCAACATCGATTCCTCCACGTAGCCGGCACCACCCAGGCATTCCTGCGCTTCGTTGACGAACGCAGGTGCGCGCTTGCATATCCAGTACTTGCCCAAGGCCGTACCCAGCCGCGCGAGCGCGGCCTCGGCCGGATCGCTGCCAGCGCGATCGACCGCGCGCGCGATGCGCATCGCCAGCACCGTTGCCGCTTCCGATTCCAGCGCCAGATCGGCCAGCACGTTGCCCATCAGCGGATGGTCCATCAGTGGCTTGCCGAAGGTGCGTCGATGCCGCGCGTGATGCAGCGCCTGCGCCAGCGCCATGCGCATTTCCGCCGCAGCGCCGAGCATGCAGTCCAGCCGTGTCATCATCACCATGCCGATGATGGTGGCCACCCCGCGTCCCTCCTCGCCCACCCGCCAGGCCTGTGCGCCACAGAACTCCACTTCGCTGGATGCGTTGGCCCAGTCGCCCAGCTTGTCCTTCAAGCGCATCAGGCGGAACGCATTGCGGTCGCCGTCGGCAAGGCGCCGTGGCATCAGCAGGCAGGTCAATCCGGCCGGCGCCTGTGCCAGTACCAGGAAGCCATCGCACATCGGAGCGGAGAAAAACCATTTGTGGCCGATCAGCCGATAGCGCTCGCCGTCGATGGGTTCAGCGCGGGTGGTGTTGGCGCGCACATCCGAACCGCCCTGCTTCTCGGTCATGCCCATGCCCAGGGTGATGCCGGCCTTGTCGGCCACTGGCACATCGCGCGGGTCGTATACCGGTGCGGCAGCCTTGCGCGACCACTCGGCCAGATGCGGCTGCCCGCGCAGCACGGCTACCGCGGCGTGGGTCATGGTCAACGGGCAGCTGGTGCCGGCCTCGGCCTGGTGGTGCAGGTAGCTCAGTGCAGCGCGCGCGACATGCGCGCCGGGCTGCGGCTCGTGCCAGGACAGCCCGGCAACGCCATGTTCCTTCGCCGTCTGCATCAACTGGTGATACGCCGGATGAAATTCCACGGTGTCGATGCGATGCCCCTGCGCATCATGGGTGCGCAGGCGCGGGCGATCGCGGTTGGCATCGAAGCCCAGCCGGTACAGCGTATCGCCAGCCAGCCCTCCGTACGCCGCCAGCCGCGGTGCGAACGCCGCCGCGCCTTCGCGCTGCACGGCCTCCATCAATGCGATGTCGTCGGTCCACAGCTGCCGGCCGGCGAACGGCGGCGGCTGGTTGAGCACCACATGGGTTTCGTAGGGAGCGCTGCTGTTGAAGCTCGGTCCACTCATCGGTTCCTTCCCCGCCGGCAAGAGGTGTGCGGTCCGATTGTGCCGTATCGCCCGGCAACCCCGCGTTCAGGCCGATTCTCGCCACGTGCACGACCGGACCGCCACAGTGACGGCATGGCAGGCAACGACGATCTGGTAGTACTGCGGCCGGAAGGGCTGTACTGCGCGGCAGGCGATTTCCATATCGATCCCTGGCGGCCGGTACCGCGCGCGGTCATCACCCATGGCCATGGCGACCATGCGCGTCCGGGCATGGGCGAGTACCACTGCAGCACCGGCAGCGTGCCGATCCTGCGCTGGCGTCTGGGCGATGTGCCGCTGCACGCGCATGCCGAGGGCGTGCCGTTCGCGCTGGGCCGGGTGCAGGTATCGCTGCATCCGGCCGGCCACGTGCTCGGCTCGTCGCAGGTGCGCATCGACGATGGTGAGCAGGTCTGGGTGGCGTCGGGCGACTACAAGCGCCAGCCGGACCCCACCTGCACTGCATTCGAAGTGGTGCCCTGCGATACCTTCATCACCGAGGCGACCTTTGCGCTGCCGATCTACCGCTGGCCCGATACCCGTGCCGTGGCGGCCGAGATCGCCGCCTGGCGCCGCGAGTGCGCGCAGCGGGGCGAAGCGGCAGTGCTGCTCTGCTATGCGCTGGGCAAGGCGCAACGCGTGCTTGCCGAGCTGCGTGCGGTGGATGACCAGCCCGCCTGGCTGCATGGCGCCATCGCCAACGGCGTGGCCGTCTATCGCCAGGCCGGTGTGCCCATGCTCGACACGCTCACCGTTGCCGAACAGGGGCGTCAGCCCGATGCGGCCGGCCAGCTGATCCTGGCCCCGCCCTCGGCCGCCGGTACGCCGTGGCTGCGCCGGTTCGGCCGTCACCAGCTCGGTTTCGCCTCGGGCTGGATGCAGTTGCGCGGCAACCGCCGCCGGCGCAACGTCGACCGTGGCTTTGTGATCTCCGACCATGCCGATTGGCCAGCGCTGCTGCAGACCATCACCCAGACCGGCGCGCAGCGGGTCATTGCCACCCACGGCAACACCGATGCGTTGATTCCGTACCTGCGCGAACGCGGCGTCGCCGCCGAAGCGTTCCGCACCGATTTCGGAGGCGAGGAATGAAGGCCTTCGCCGCGCTGTACCAGCGGCTGGATCGCAGCACGGCGACGCTGGACAAGCGCGCGGCGTTGATCGACTACTTCCAGCACGCACGTCCGCACGATGCGGCGTGGGCGCTGTACCTGCTCAGCGGCGGCAAAGTGGGCGGCGCGCGGCGGAAGATTGCCGGCAGCGGCGAATTGCGGGCGTGGATCGCCGACGAATCCGGCCTGCCACCCTGGCTGGTCGAAGACAGCTACGCGCAGGTCGGCGACCTTGCTGAAACACTCACCCTGCTGCTGGATGATCCGGCCACCGAAGCCGAGGATCGGCCTCTGGCCGATTGGATCGAACAGCACCTGCTTGCCGTTGCCAACCAGCCGGAGCCGGTGCGTCGTGCCGCCGTGGTCGACGGCTGGCGACAGCTGGCATCGGCCGAACGCCTGGTCTTCAACAAGCTGCTGACCGGCGCCCTGCGCGTTGGCGTATCGCAGCGCGTGGTGCAGCAGGCATTGGCCGAGTGGTCCGGGCTGGATATCGCCCGCATCGCCCAACGCATGCTCGGCGACTGGGTGCCCTCCCCCGGCCTGCTTACCACCTTGCTGTCTGCCGGAGAACTGCCGACCGATCGTCAGCAGCCCTACCCGTTCTTCCTCGCTTCGCCGCTGGAGGGCGAGCCCACCGAGCGGCTGGACGACATCAGCCACTGGCTGCTGGAATGGAAGTGGGATGGCATCCGCCTGCAGTTGCTGCGGCGCCAGGGTGAGGTGGCATTGTGGTCGCGCGGCGAAGAACGGCTGGACGGTCGCTTCCCGGAGATCGAACAGGCGGCAGCATCGCTGCCAGATGGCTGCGTGCTCGATGGCGAGCTGCTGGCATGGGACGACGCCGACAATCTTCCGCGAGCATTCACCGCGCTGCAGACGCGCATCCAGCGCCGCAAACCGGGAGCGGCGACCCTGCGCAATACGCCGGTACGCGTGCTCGCCTACGATCTGCTTGAGCGCGACGGGGAGGACCTGCGTGCGCTGCCGCTGCAGCAGCGACGCGTGCAGTTGGCCGAGGTGGTCGGTGCGCTCGGCGATCCGCGCATCCAGCTATCGCCCGAGGTAGCTGCCGACGATTGGCAGCATGCCGCGCAGCTGCGCGAGGCATCGCGCGAGCGCGGCGTGGAAGGCCTGATGCTCAAGCGTCGTGATTCGGCCTACCAGTCCGGGCGACGCCGCGGCGACTGGTGGAAGTGGAAAGTCGAACCGCTCACGATCGATGCGGTGTTGCTGTACGCGCAGGCAGGCCATGGTCGGCGCAGCACGCTGTACACCGACTACACCTTTGGCGTCTGGGACGGCGAGACACTGGTTCCAGTGGCCAAGGCCTATTCCGGTCTGGACGACAAGGAAATCCTCGCCCTCGACCGCTGGATCCGCGCGCACACGCGTGAACGCTTCGGCCCGGTGCGCAGCGTAAGTGCTGAACAGGTGTTCGAACTTGGTTTCGAAGCAGTCAACCGCAGCGCGCGCCACAAGTCCGGCATCGCCGTACGCTTTCCACGCATCCTGCGCTGGCGCCACGACAAGCCGGCTGCCGAAGCCGACCACCTGGCCCAGTTGCAGGCGCTGGCGCGATGAAGCGCAGCGATGCGCTGCAGCGCCTGCACGCATGGTTCGGCAGCCGCGGCTGGCGCCCCCTGCCCTTCCAGCACGCCATGTGGCGTCATTACCTGGCGGGCGAATCTGGCCTGCTGCACACGCCCACCGGCAGCGGCAAGACCCTTGCCATGTTCGGCGGCCCCTTGTTGCAGGCGATGCTCGACCCGCCCCCCGCACCGCGTCGCGCCAGCGCGGTACGCCCGCTGCAGGTGCTGTGGGTAACGCCGCTGCGTGCGCTGGCCAGCGATACCGCACGTGCGCTGCAGGCACCGATCGACGGCCTTGGCCTGGGCTGGCGCGTGGGGCTGCGCAGCGGCGATGCCAGCAACCGCGACCGGCGCCTGGCCCGCGAAGGTCGCATCGACGTGCTGGTCACCACGCCGGAGTCGCTGGCGCTGCTGCTCAGCTATCCCGATACCCTTGAGCGCATGCGCCAACTGCGCTGCGTGGTGGTGGACGAATGGCACGAACTGCTGGGCAACAAGCGCGGCGTGCTGCTGCAGTTGAATCTGGCGCTGCTGCGTGAGGCAGCCCCGGCGATGCAGCTGTGGGGGCTGTCGGCCACATTGGGCAACCTGCCACAGGCACGCGACGTACTGCTGCCACACCGTCCACAGGCAACGATCGTGGAAGGTGCTCGGCAGCGGCCGGTGACGATCCGCAGCCTGTTGCCCGAACCCGGCGAACGCTTTCCATGGGCCGGGCATCTTGGCCTCTCCCAGCTTCCGCGCGTGCTCGACGCGCTGTTCCGTGCACGCAGCAGCCTGCTTTTCACCAATACCCGTGCGCAGGCGGAGCTGTGGCACCAGGCCCTCGCAGCCGTATGGCCGGAAGATGCCAGCACGCTCGCCCTGCACCATGGATCATTGGATCCCACGCTGCGACAGCAGGTTGAGGACGGACTGCGTGCGGGCACGCTGCGATGCGTAGTGGCCACCTCCAGCCTGGATCTGGGCGTGGACTTTCCGGAAGTGGACCAGGTGCTGCAGCTGGGCAGCCCGAAGGGCGTGGCGCGCCTGCGCCAGCGCGCCGGGCGTGCACGCCATCGCCCCGGTGCCAGCGGCCAGTTACTGTGCATCCCCAGCCATGCGTTGGAACTGGCCGAGTACGCGGCGGCCCGGCACGCGTTGCATGACGGGGTGATCGAAGCGCGACGTCCTCCCACGTTGTCGCTGGACGTATTGGCCCAGCACGCCGTCAGCCGCGCGCTGGCGGGCGGCTTCAACGCCGATGCACTGCTGGAACAGGTCCGTGGCACGCATGCCTTCGCCGCGCTGGAGGACGCACAGTGGAATGCGGTGATCGATTTCATCGTGCAGGGCGGACGTGCATTGTCCCGGTACCCGGAGTTCCACAAGGTGGTACGCGATGCCGACGGCATGTACCGCATGCCCGATCGCCGCCAGGCGCTGCGCCATCGGCTGTCGATCGGCACCATCAGCAGCGACGGCAGCGTACGCGTGCAGTTCCTGCGTGGCGGCAGCCTGGGCGCGGTGGAAGAGCAGTTCGCCAGCCGCCTGCGCCGCGGCGACCGTTTCCAGTTTGCAGGGCGGCTGCTGGAGCTGGTGCAGCTGCGCGACATGACCGCGTTCGTGCGCGTGGCGCGCGGTGGTGGTGATGGCGTGGTTCCGCGCTGGCAGGGCGGACAGCTGCCACTGTCGATGCCGCTGGGCCGCGAACTGGAAAAGGTGCTGTCAGGCGCCGACCAGAGCGCGGAGTCGCGGTGGCTTGCGCCACTCCTTGCATTGCAGTCGCACCTGTCTGCGCCGCCATCGCCCAACCACCTGCTGGTGGAAGACGTGCGCCGACGCGAAGGCCAGTTCCTGTTCGTCTATCCCTTTGCCGGCCGCCATGTGCACGAAGCGCTGGCCGCGCTGCTGGCCCTGCGCTGCACCCGTCGGCAGCGCAACAGCATCGGCTATGCAGTGAATGACCATGGCCTGGTGCTCGCTCCGGCCACGCCGGTGGATCTGCAGGAACCAGACTGGCGGGCAATGCTGGATGCTGGCGACCTGCTGCAGGACCTGCGCGAAGCGGTGAACCTGGGCGAGCTGGCGCGCCGCCAGTTCCGCGGCATCGCGCGCGTGGCGGGCCTGCTGGTACCCAGCCTGCCGGGTGGCATGCCGCGCTCGCTGCGCCAGCTGCAGGCCTCCGCCGGACTGCTGCATGACGTGCTGCGCGAGCACGACCCGGGGCATCTGCTGCTGGCATTGGCCGAGCAGGAAGTACTGCACGACAGCCTGGACCTGCCAGGGTTGCAGCAGGTGCTGGCACGCATCGCCACACGTTCGTTGTCGCTGCAGCAGCCATCGTCGCTGACCCCACTGGCGTTTCCGCTGTGGGCCGAACGCCTGCGTGGGCAGTTCAGCAATGAAGACTGGCGCACGCGCGTGCAGCGTGCCGCGCAGCAGCTGGAGCGCCGCCATGGCCGCTGATCTTCCGCTGCAGCTGGGAGGTGAGTCGATGCTTCTGCTCGGCGGCCGGGCGCTGCTGTGGCCGGCGCAGCGCGCGTTGTTGATCGCCGACCTGCACCTGGGCAAGGCGGACGTGTTCCGGCGTGCGGGAATCGCCCTGCCGTCGGGCGGCACCGGCAATGACCTGCAGCGCCTGCAGGACCTGGTGGCCACGCACCGGTGCCAACAGCTGTGGATCCTCGGCGACGTCCTGCACGGCCCGGCGCATCGCGCGGCCTGGTATCAGCAATGGCTCGGCTGGCGCGAACATCACGCCGCGCTGGAGATCCACGTGGTGCGCGGCAATCACGACCGGGATCTGCCGAAGGCGGCGCTGCAGGTGCAGATGCATGACGACGCGCGATGGGGCCCGTTCCTGCTGCGGCACGAGCCGCTGGCCGATGCCTCCGCGCACGTGCTGGCGGGCCATGTGCATCCGCAGGTTGCGTTGCCGGCACTGCGTCGGCGCTTCCCCGCGTTCTGGCTGCGCCAGGGCGTGACCATCCTGCCGGCATTCTCGGCATTCACCGCCGGTGTGGTGCCTGTACTGGCGCCGGGCGAACAGCTGCTCGCCTGTGTGGAAGACAGCGTAGTGCCGCTACCGGTTCGCTGAGGCGTCGAGACCTGCGCGGGATTACGACGGGCGGGCGGCGATTCCGTGCATCAGGCTGAAATCCTGCGTCGCCTCGTCGGCATGGCGCGGCAGTGCCTGTATCGCCATCAGCATTTCCTGTGCGCAGGCGCGGATATGGCCGTGGCTTTCCGGTGATGCGTGGCTGATCAGACTGCCGACATGAAACTCGAACACATCTTCCAGTACGTCGGGCTGGTCCTCGTGCAGCATCCGCAGCAGACCGCGCAGCTTGCAGATTTCCGATTCCAGCTTCTCGACCGCGAACAACATGGCATCCTCCTCGTGCTTCGTGCGGCGCATCCGGGCCGCAGCAGGCAACGACGGCGGCGCCACCCGGGCCACGCGATGATCGATCACGAAAAGGAAAGCGGGCGACGCGGCTGCCGCGTGCTCATCTCTTGTCGCACATCCGGGGTGAGGCAATCGTTAAGTGCCGTAACGAAAGGCTTCACGCGGTGGCCGGCATTTCCACGCTCGGTAGCGGCAGGGGCGCAGCGGCAAGCGCCTGGATGAATGCCGGATCGAGCGGCAACGCGCCCAGCCATCCGTGCTGGGTGCCGCTGAGCACGCGCAGCATGTGCCCGCGCCCACCAGGCAGTCGTCCCATCGGTCCCAGCAGCACATCACGCGCCTTTGCCCACGCATCGCGATCGGACTGGAACAGCGGCGTCAGCCAGCGGCTCCAGCGCTGATAGACCGCCACATGCGCACGCCGTTGCGCCTGGTAGGCCTGCAGTGCCGGTTCGCCAGCACCGTGGGCGCGTAACGCGTCGCGCAGTGCCAGTGCATCCAGCAGCGCCATGTTCACGCCCTGCCCCAGCTGCGGGCTCATCGCATGTGCTGCATCGCCTGCCAGCACCAGCCGCCCCTGATGCCAACGCTTCATCACGGCATCGCGGTACACCGCACGCGCCAGCTGACCGGCGTCGCGCAGATGGGCGAAGCGCGCGCCCGCCTGTGGCCACAGCGCATGCAGTTCTTCCAGCCACGGCGCCATGCCGTCGCCCTGCCAGCGGTCGAAATCCGCACGCGGCAGGCTCCAGAAGAAGCTCAGGCGAGGCGTGTCGTCACCGGGCCGGGTGCCCACCGGCAGCAGGCCGATCATCTTGCGCGCGGCGACGTAGCGCTGCCGCAGCTGCTGCATGTGCGGCCAGTCCTCGGCCGGCAACAGGCACCACAGCGCGCCCCACGGGTACACCCGGTCCAGCGCCGCGCCACCGTCGACGGCGTTGCGCAGCGTGGAGGCGGCGCCGTCGGCGGCAACCACCAGATCGAACGGTCCGTGCGTGCGACCGTCGCTGTCGCGCAGCCGCCCCTGCTGGTGATCGACCTCGACGATGGTCGTGCCCACGTGCAGCTCGCCGGCGCCTTCACGCGCCTGGTCCAGCACCGAGAACAACGCCCCGCGCTGCATGCCCATGCCGTGCAGTCGCGCATCCAGGCCGTCATAGCCCATGTCCATCACCGCGCGCTCGCACGGCGTATCGCCATACAGCCGTCGCACCGGCATGGCGTAGCCACGCACGGCCTCAAGCAGGCCCATCTGCCACAGCACCTGCAGTCCGCTGGGCTGCAGCAGGAATCCCGCACCTACCGGCCCGGGGGTCGGCACGCGTTCGAAGATCTCCACCTCGTGGCCATCACGGGTGAGCAGGATGGCCAATGCCTGGCCAGCGGTGCCGTATCCAATCACGGCGATGCGCAGTCGTTCCGTCATGCCCGCATTGTGCCATCGGCGCAGGGGCGGTACATCAGCTGCCCCTCTTCCGAGCAGAGGTGCATCGGGCCCCGCCACCACTGCCGGCTCTCCTGCGAATGTCCCCCGGCAGCCTCTGCGCGGCTGCCTCCTCCTTTACTTCGCAGGAGAGCCGGCAATGGTGGCGACGCTCAGCTTTCATGGCCTCTGTTGGCGCGCGCTCCCGCCGCAAGAGCATCTTCACGGCCAGCAAAAAAAACCCCGCCGAAGCGGGGTTTTCAACGCACTATCGAGTGGATCACTCGGCCGGAACGATGTTCGAGGCCTGGGCGCCCTTCGGGCCCTGGGTCACGTCGTAGGTGACCTTCTGGCCTTCCTGCAGACTGCGGAAGCCCTTGGAGTTGATCGCGGAGAAGTGCGCGAAGACGTCGGCGCTGCCGTCCTCCGGCGAGATGAAGCCAAATCCCTTGGCGTCGTTGAACCACTTGACGGTACCGTTCGGCATGGTGATGCGTGACCTTATGCAATGAATGGGTGGTGTACGCTGAACCCGCGCACAAGCTGAGTATGCAAAGCTTGTTACGCGAAGACAATCACCCCCGCGCCAATTCGCCGACCAGTTCCGGAAGTCCGTTGCTGGCGGCCTGCACATTGGCGAGCACTTCGGCCATGGTGATCTCCTCACCATCACCGCACCCGGCGGCCCAGTTGGCAACGATCGCCAGGCAGGCGTAATCCAGCCCCAGCTCACGCGCCAGCGCCGCTTCGGGCATGCCGGTCATGCCCACCAGATCGCAGCCATCGCGGCGCATGCGCGCGATCTCGGCGATGGTTTCCAGCCGCGGGCCCTGGGTCGCGCCATAGCAGCCGCCATCGTGGACCTTCACACCGGTCACCTTCGCCGCCGCCAGGATCTTGCTGCGCAGCATCGGCGTATACGGATGACCGAAGTCGACGTGCACCACGTCGGTGCCCTCTTCTTCGCAGATCGTGCTGATGCGGCCCCAGGTGTAATCGATTACCTGATCCGGGCAGGCCAGCACGCGCGGACCGAAATCGTCACAGATGCCACCGACCGTGTTCAGCGCCAGCACCCGCTGCGCGCCGATCTGCTGCAGCGCGGCCAGGTTGGCCCGGTAGTTGATCTTGTGCGGCGGCAGCGAATGGCCTTCACCATGGCGTGCAAGGAAGGCCACGCGATGACCGAGCAATGTCCCGACCCGCACCGGGCCGGACGGCTTACCGAAGCGGGTGTCGACTTCGTGGGTCTGCACGTCGTCAAGCTTGGCCAGGTTGTAGACACCGGTACCGCCAATCACGGCCAGGGCGATCTGTTGCATGGAAAGCACTCCAGAGAAAAAAGAACGCCGGCACCCGAGGATGCCGGCGGCAGGAAACGCAGGCCGCAGGCGGCGGCGTTGTTATTCCTTCATCGCGTAGATGGCCGGCACGCAGCGCAGGGTTTCGTTGACGTCCATGCCGAAACCGAACACGTAGCGATCCGGCAGCTCGATGCCGGCATAGTCGGCGGTGACGTCCGGCAGCGCGCGATCGTGCTTCTTCACGGTCATCGCGGCAATGCGCACGTCGGTCGCGCCCTGCTCCAGGCACCAGGTGCGCACGCCCTGCAGGGTGTAACCCTCGTCGAGGATGTCATCGACCAGCAGCACGCGGCGGCCGAACAGCGCCGTGGCCGGCTTGTGCTTCCACACCAGGTCGCCGCCGGTGGTCTCACCGCGGTAACGGGTGGCGTGCAGGTAATCGAACTGCACGTCCTGGCCACGCGCGCCCAGCTCCAGTGCCAGCTGGCCGGCGAACGGCAGCGCACCGTGCATGATCGACAGGAACAGCGGCACCTCGCCCTGGTAGTCGCGCGCAATGGCGTCGGCGATGCCGGCAATGGCCTTGTCGATGGTGGGGCGGTCGACCAGCAGGTCGGCTTGGGCCAGGGCCTGGGAAATGGTGAGGTTCGGCATCAGACGGTTCTTCCAAGGGTTTGCAGCAGACGGGATTGGGTGTCGCCATGGCGGGCATCGGCCAGCAGGCCATCCCAGCCAAGCGCGCCGCGGCCGAGCAGGCCCAGCAGCGCAGCGGTATTGAGGGAGCGTCCCTGCACCGCGTGCAGGGCTTCATCGACCAGCTCCGGGTGGCAGACCAGCACCACATCGCAGCCGGCATCCAGGTGTGCGTGCACGCGTGCCGGCACGCCACCGGCGCTGTGCGAGGCGGCCATGCCGATGTCATCGGAGAACACCACGCCGCGGAAGCCGAGCTCGCCACGCAGGATCTGCTGGATCCAGCGCGGCGAGTAACCAGCCGGTTCCGGTGCGACCTGCGGGTAGATCACGTGCGCCATCATCACCGCATCGGCGCCGGCGGCGATACCGGCCGTGAACGGGACCAGATCCTGTGCGCGCAGTTCATCCAGCGCACGCGGATCGATCGCGGTATCCACGTGGGTGTCTTCCAGCACGGTGCCATGGCCGGGGAAATGCTTGAGGGTGGCGGCCATGCCGACCGCATGCATGCCGCGTACGTAGGCGGCGGTGAACGCGGCCACGACCTGCGGGTCTTCACTGAAGGCACGATTGCCGATGGCGCGATTGCCACGGCCGAGGTCGACCACCGGGGCGAAGCTCAGGTCCACGCCGCTGGCACGGACCTCACTGGCCATCAGCCAAGCGTGCTGCTCGGCCAATGCCAGCGCAGCGTCGGGATCCCTGGCGTACTGGACACCGATGTCCTGCAGCGGCGGCAGTTCGCTGAAGCCCTCACGGAAGCGCTGCACGCGACCGCCTTCCTGGTCCACGCAGATCAACTGCGGGCGCGGTGCGGCAGCGCGGATCGCCGCGGACAGTTCGGTCACCTGCTGCCGCGAAGCGAAGTTGCGCTTGAACAGCACCACCCCGGCCACAGCATCGTGCTGCAGCCACTCACGTTCCTGGGCGGTCAGTTCAGTACCGGCAACGCCGATCAGCAGCATGGTCGATCTCCACAACGGGCGCCCGCATGGCGCAGTGCCGCATTGTCGCAGAACCGGCCAACAGGCGCAGTGGTCAAAAAGGGGACGGAGGGGATCAAGGCGCAATCGACCCACTGGTGCCGGATGCGACTCAACCCCCTCCGTCCCCTTCTGCGGGTCGGTCAGACCTTGCAGCCGTCCGCGCCGCAGGCGTCGTCGCCGCCGTCCGGGGCACCCTCCGCGCCCTGCCCTGCCGCCTGCTCGGCGGCGATCTGGCGCAGCGCGTTGGCGAAGGCTTCCGGGGGCTGGGCTCCAGAAACCGCCCAGCGGCCGTCGATGACGAAGGTGGGCACCGAGGAGATACCCAGTGCGTGGGCCTGTGCCAGGCTCGCTTCCACTTCGGCCAGGCCACGATCGCCGGCCAGCATCTGCTGGATCTCGTCTGCCGCAAGGCCACCGGCGGCGCCGGCCTGGACCAGCACCGCCGGGTCGGCCAGATTCTGTCCATGCTCGAAATGGGCGCGGAACAGCGCCTCACCGACGGCCTCCTGCACGCCGTGCTGGCCGGCCAGCCACAACAGGCGATGCGCCGGCAGCGTGGTTACCCGCACCTGGCCTTGGCTGAAGTCCATCGGCAGGCCCTCGGCCCGCGCAGTGGTCTGGGTCTGGCCCAGAATCTGCTCGGTGCGCTCGGCACCGCCGAACTTGCGCACATAGGCCTCACGCAGCGGCACCGGGGTGGCGTCCGCATCCGGGTCAAGCTGGAACGGCTGCCAGTGGATCTCGAGTTCGGGCGCCTCGGCGCCCAGCAGCTGCACACCCTGCTGGAAGCGATGCTTGCCGATCCAGCACCAGGGACAGACCACGTCGGAGTAGATGTCGATTCTCATCCCCCCGACATGGGGGCCGCCACCTTCGAAAAAAGGGGACGGCGGGGTTCACCACTGTGAATAGGGGTGGCTGGCCAGAGCGACGTTGTAGTAGCGGGCGTCATCGGTCACTTCGGCGCCGATCCAGTCCGGCAGGTCGATGGCCTGGTCGGCGCTGTCGAGCTCGACTTCGGCGACCACCAGGCCGGCGTTGTCGCCGAGGAACTCGTCCACTTCCCAGGTCAGGCCGGCGTACTCGACCAGATGCCGGCGCTTGTCGATCAGGCCGCCGACGCACAGCGCCAACAGGTCGCGCGCATCCTGCACCGGAATAGGGTAGTCGAACTCCTGCCGGGTATGGCCCAGGGTGCGCGACTTCAGGTTCAGCGCGGCCTTGTCGCCTTCGATGCGGACCCGCACCGACGCGTTCTGGGTGCCGCGGTCGAGCGCGCCCAGATCGTTGATGTAGCCCTGCGCCATCGGGATGACCCGGTGCGCGGCAGTGCGCCACCCATCATGGGTGACGAGGAATTTGCGTTCGATTTCGATGCCCATGGGCACAGTATGCGGCTCACGCCAGACGCTGCCTATCGGCGCGGCGACGGGCAGGACTACACTGCGCGGCCCCCCAACCATGGAATGGTCGCTCATGACGCTTTCCCATCGCCTTCGTCGCGGTCTCGCCCTGTCGGCGCTGCTGCCGTGCGCCGTTGCCAGCGCCGGATCGACGGCCGTACCTTCGCTGGAGCAGGCACAGGCGGCGATGGACCGGATGTTCGACCAGGCCGTTGCCGATCGCCCCGCCAGCGACAGCAGCCGCCTGGTTGCCGAGACCTTCCGGCCCCGTCTGCAGACCCTGGACAGCTGTGCACCCGCCGAAGCCGGCGACGCCGTCGATTGCATCGCCACCGCCAGCGCAGGCATCAACTCACGACCACAGCTGCTGCGGCTGGCGCTGGTAGATGGCGCGTGGACACTGCCTGACCAGCGCAATGTGCCCGTACCGGCACCGCCCCGGGAAAGAGTGCAGGTGCTGCTGCGGGAACGGATCGCCGGGCAGGCGCAACAGCAGGCCGACCCCGCCCTGCGCGCACGCTTCGAACAGGCTGCCGGCACCCTGCAGGTGCAGGAAGTGAGGAACTGCGAGGTCGCCAGCGACAGGGCCGCCATCGAATGCACCGTGCGCGCAGGCGACGGCAGCGAGCACGGCGAGCAGTCCATGGCCTTCGTGCGCGTGGACGGCCAGTGGCAGAACGCCCCGGCCGACTGACCGCATTGCCGGCCTGCAAGCGGCAAGGCAGGCGCCGGGCAGCCCCCCGGCGCTGCAGGCATCAGCGCTTTTCAAACACCGCGATGCTCTCCACGTGCGCGGTATGCGGGAACATGTCCATCGCACCGGCGCTGACCAGGGTGAAGCCCTGTTCGTTGACCAGGTAGCCGGCATCGCGGGCCAGCGAGCCCGGATGGCAGCTGACATAGACGATGCGCTTGAACTGCTTCAACGGCAGCTGCTGCAGCACTTCGATGGCGCCCGAACGCGGCGGATCCAGCAGCAGCTTGTCAAAGCCCTGGCGCATCCAGGCCGTGCTGCGCTGGTCCTGGGTAAGGTCGGCGCTGTAGAACTGCGCGTTGCCCAGCCCGTTGCGCTCGGCGTTCTCACGCGCACGCGCCACCAGCCCGGCATCACCTTCCACGCCCACCACTTCGCGCACCTTGCGCGCCAGCGGCAGGGTGAAGTTGCCCAGGCCACAGAACAGGTCCAGCACGCGCTCGTCGGCACCCGGTTCAAGCAGGTCCAGCGCGTGGGCGATCATCTTCTCGTTGAGCTTGGCATTGACCTGGATGAAATCCAGCGGACGGAACGCCAGTTCGACATCCCACGGCGCCAGCCGGAACGAAAGCGCCACGCCCTGCCCGTCCAGCGGCTGCACGGTATCCACGCCGCCCGACTGCAGGTAGATGACAAAGCCGTGCTGTTGGCCGAAGGCCGCCCAGGCGACGCGATCGGCATCACTCAGCGGCTGCAGGTGGCGCACGGTCAGCACCACGGCCTGGTCACCGGCGATGAACTCGATCTGCGGGATGTCGCGCTTGCCATCCAGGGATTCGATGAAGGTCGACAGCACCTCCACCTTGGTGCCGATTTCCGGGATCACAGTCAGGCACTGCCGCAGGTCCGCGACGAAGCGCGGGTCCTGCTCGCGGAAGCCGACCAGGGTCTTGTCCTTCTTCTCGACCCGGCGCACCGAGAACCGGCCCTTGCGGCGGTAGCCCCAGCTGTCACCCACCAGCGGCGGCAGCACGGTGCCCGGCTTCACATGGCCGATGCGCTCCAGGTTGTCCATCAGCACGCGCTGCTTGGCGACGATCTGCTGGTCTTCGTCCAGGTGCTGCAGCACGCAGCCGGCGCAGGTGCCGAAATGCGGGCACTTGGGGGTCACCCGCTGCGGCGAGGCCTGCAGCACTTCCACCGTGCGCGCCTCATCGAAGTGGCGGCTGCGGGCGGTCTGTTCGGCCATCACCACTTCGCCCGGCAGGGCGCCGCTGATGAAGGTGACCTTGCCGCCCTCGCCTTCACGGCGGGCAACACCGCGACCATCATGGCTGAGGTCGAGGATCTCGGTCTGGAAGGGAGTACGGTCGATGCGGGAGCGGGATCGGGCCACGTGGCAACAGGCTGCGGGCAAAAGTGGGGGCGTATTGTCGCAGATCCTGACCAGCGGGGCCGCTGGCCGCTTGCGCCCGCCGCCGCCGTGCTTGATGATTGACCCCAGCTGACATGGAGGCAGCCCTGATGCAGATGACCCCGCGGGCCAGTCGACCCCGCTTCCTGCTTGTCGAGGACGACATCATCAGCCGCGGTTTTTTCAAAGCGGCGTTGGAAACGTTACCAGCGGATGTGGACACCGCCGACTCACTGGCCAGCGCCTTGGCGCGCGCCGAGCCCGGTGCCCACGATCTGTGGCTGATCGACGTCAACCTGCCTGATGGCAATGGTGCCCAGCTGTTGCACCAGCTGCGCCGCTCGCACCCGGACACCCCGGCGCTGGCGCATACCGCCGACGGCGATGCTGCCATTCACGCTCGCCTGCGCGAGGCCGGTTTCAGCGACACCCTGGTCAAGCCGCTGGGCCGTGACCAACTGCTGAAGGCGGTCCGTCGTGCGCTGGTCAACAGCCCCGCCGGTTCCACGGTGCCGCCGGCGGCGGTCGAGCTGGCCCTGGAGGACTGGGACGAAACCGCCGCCCTGGCCGCGCTCAATGGCCAACGCAACCACCTGATCGCCCTTCGCGAACTGTTCCTGGCCGAACTGCCGGGCGTGCGCGATGCGGTCGAACAGGCGGTGGACCAGCATGATGAGCGCCAGCTGCGCAGCCAGCTGCACCGGTTGCAGGCCAGCTGCGGGTTCGTGGGTGCAGCGCGACTGGCACGTGCGGTACGGCAGCTGCATCACACGCCCGAATCGGGGCAGGCACAGGCGGGGTTCCGCGCGGCGGTAGCGGCCCTGCTGCACTGAGAGTTGGTCGGCAGGGCTGCGCCCTGCACCTACAGAGGCTTTCAAGCCAGAGCAACACCAAAGCCACACCCAGAGCGGCTCTGGCCTTCTGCTTGTTGGGCGGAGCGGTGTGGGTTGGCAGGACACGCCGTAAACCCATCCCTGGGGGCTCGATGGCGCCATCCATGGCGCCAACGGTCCTGCCACCCCACACCGCCCCACCTCCCGACAGATTGCGTATGACGGCTGGTAGATCCACGCCATGCGTGGATGAATCTCCATCGAAATCGAATATTTCGATATTGGATCGAAGAGCATCCACGCATGGCGTGGATCTACGTGTCGACCAAGGTCGACACCTACCAGGAGCAGGCCATGCCATCCCGACAGATTGCGGAGATCTGTCGAAGGCGGGGTGGGTCCGGTGGCAGGGGCGTGAGCCGCATGGGCCCCGAGGCATGCCTCGGGCGGGTTGGGCAGGAAGCCCAACCCGGGTCTTGCCATGTGCGCAGGACAGCGCACACGAGCAAGCGGCGACCGAGCCTACAGGGACGTATTTACGGCGTCCCCTGCCACCGGACCCACCCCGCCTACCCACGGATAGCCAGCTTTTGACGTTGATTCGGCAGGTGCAGGGCTGCAAGCCCTGCCGAACACCCCTCAACGCCGGGGTGTCAGCTGCTCCAGCATCTCCCACGATTTCAACCCGCGCGCGCCCAGGTGATGGGCCAGCACCCGCCGCATCGGCAGGCGCAGGCTGGCCAGATCGGCGGCTTCCGGTTCGTCGTCGGCTGCCAGGGCCAGCAGTGCCGAACCGGTAGCCGCTGCGCGACGCTCGCCGCCACGCTCGCTGAGCAGGCGCTGCGGTCCTTCCTGCGGGTCCAGTTCATAGCGTGCGGCCGGGTCGATCGGCTGGCCATCGCTGGCGGTCTCCAGATCGAAAGCCACGCCCAGCGCCGCCAGCAGCTCGCGTTCGAAACGGCGCAGGGTCCAAGCCAGTCCGGCCCCCACGGCCAGGCGCGCACGCGCTTCACCAAAGGCCAGGTACAACTCCGGCAGCGGGTCCTGCCGCGGTGCCAGGCGCAGGGTCAATTCGCTGAGATAGAACCCGGCCAGCATGGCCTGGCCGAGCAGGCGCGGCGCCACATCCAACGCTTCAGCGCCGCGCAGCTGGGCCAGTTCGCCACGCTGCAGCGCGCTGAAGCGGATCCACTGCAGGGGCTGCAGGGCCGCTCGCAGCACTTGGCCCTTGGCCGTGGAAACACCACGCGCGAGCAGGCCGATCCGGCCGTGCTCGGCGCTCAATACCTCGACCAGCAGGCTGGTCTCGCGATAGGCCCGCGCATGCAGCACGAAGCCGGTGTCGTCCTCGATCAGCATCGAAGCGACCGTCGCGGCTTATTCGTAGCCGAAGGCCTTCAGCGCGGCCTCGTCATCGGACCAGCCCTCACGCACGCGCACCCAGGTTTCCAGGAACACCTTGGCACCGAACAGACGCTCCATCTGCAGGCGGGACTTGGCCCCGATCTCCTTCAGGCGGGTGCCGCCCTTGCCGATCACGATCGCCTTCTGGCCTTCGCGCTCGACCCAGATCACCGCACCGATGCGCAGCAGGTTGCCATCCTCGGTGAAGCGCTCGATCTCCACCGTGGTGGCGTACGGCAGTTCTTCGCCCAACTGGCGCATCAGCTGTTCACGCACCAGTTCGCCGGCCAGGAAGCGCTGGCTGCGGTCGGTGATTTCGTCCTCGCCGAACATCGGCGGGGCTTCCGGCAACAGCGCCAGCACGTCACGGACCAGGGCTTCCAGGCCGTTGCGCTTCTGCGCCGAAATCGGATGCACCGACGAGAAATCACGGCCGGCGGTCACTTCCTGCAGGAACGGCAGCAATGCGCCCTTGTCCTTCATGCGGTCGATCTTGTTGACCACCAGCACCACCGGGATACCGGCATCGCGCAGCACGTTGAAGGCCAGGCTGTCCTCTTCGTCCCAGCGACCGGCTTCGATCACCAGCAGGCCGGCGTCGACGCCTTCCAGCGAGCCGCGGGCAGCGCGGTTCATGACCCGGTTCATCGCCCGCTTCTGCACCTTGTGCAGGCCGGGCGTGTCGACCAGCACCAGCTGACCTTCCGGGTAGGTGGCGATGCCCAGCAGGCGGTGACGGGTGGTCTGCGGCCGGTTGGACACGATGCTGACCTTGGCCCCGACCAAGGCATTGGTCAGGGTCGATTTGCCCACGTTGGGGCGGCCGATGACGGCCACGCTGCCGCAATGATGGGGAGTTTGTTCGCTCACTTGGAATCCAGTTGTTCAAGGACGGCCGCAGCCGCTTGTTGTTCGGCAATCCGCCGCGAGGAACCTTCGCCCTCGGTGCTGGCGGCGGGGTCGGCTACGTTGCAGCGTACCCGGAAGTGTTTGGCGTGGTCGTCACCGGATTCTGACACCAGTTCATACTGTGGCAAGGCCTTCTGTCGGCCCTGCAGCCATTCCTGCAGGCGGGTCTTGGGGTCCTTCTCCGGCCGCCCGGTGGCCGGCAGGGCCTCCATCGAGGCGGCGAACCAGGGCAGGACCTTCGCCCGGCAGGATTCGAAGCCTGCATCCAGGTAGATTGCCGCGACCACGGCCTCGAGTGCATCGGCCAGCGTCGAATCGCGGCGATGGCCCCCGGACTTCATTTCACCGGGCCCCATTGTCAACCGGTCACCCAATTGCAGGGTACGCGCGATCACCGCCAGCGCGCCTTCGCGCACCAGCTCGGCACGGGCGCGGGTCATCGCGCCTTCGTCGGCCTTGGGCCAGCGCAGGTACAACGCCTCGGCGACCATCATGTTGACGATGCTGTCACCAAGGAACTCCAGCCGCTCGTTATGCGGCGCGCCGGCACTGCGATGGGTCAGCGCCTGCTTGAGCAGGTCTGGATCGCGGAAGGCGTGACCGATCAGGTCTTCACGTTGGAAAGATTTATTCGGCACCGCTACGGGTCAGGTCCTGGGAAGAATCGAATTTGCCAACCACATCCAGGTTGCCGACCAGCGGGCGGCGCACTTCGTAGTTGACCTTGAGGGTCCAGCCATTGTCGCGGCGGTCAAACTTGACGTCAGCCGGCTTCAGGCTGTCGGAGTAGTTCATGTCCAGGCGCTTGAAGAACATCGACTGGATGCTTGCCGGCTCCATGCTGCCGATGCCGGGTTCCTTGGCCAGGCTCTTCATCGCCGAGCGCACCGCGTAATACTCCTGGTACATCGGGAACAGCTTCATGCCGATGTAGAGGAAGAAACCGACCACGATCAGGACGACCAGGAACGAGGTCAGGGTCATGCCGCGCTGCGTGTTCATCGTCTTCATTGCGTTCTCCCCAGATACGCGAGTGGATGTGAAATCAGTTGATGCTCGAGCCGATCCGCGACGGTTCGAAGCCGTCCTTGCAGAACCAGCCCTGGCAGTTCAGCCAGATCAGGAATGCCTTGCCGCGCAGGTTCTCTTCCGGCAGCAGGCCCCAGAAACGGCCATCGTCGCTATTGTCGCGATTGTCGCCCATCACCAGGTACTTGCCAGCCGGTACGGTCCACTGGCCCTGGCCACGCGGATAGTCGGTCTCCAGCACGGTATGGGTGCGGCCCGGCAGGTGCTCGACCAGCAGGTTGGCGCCCTCGCCCTGGCCCTTGTGGCCGGCGTAGATGCCCTTGTTGTCGTACTTCAGCGGTTCGCCGTTGAGGATCACGCCGTCGCCTTCAAACACGACAGTGTCGCCCGGCACGCCGATCACGCGCTTGATGAAGTTCTCGCCCTTGGCCGGGTCATTGTCGCCATGGCCGGGGAAGTGGAACACCACCACGTCACCGCGTGCCGGATCGCCGACCGGCACGAAGCGGGTATTGGTGATCGGCAGGCGCAGGCCATAGGAGAACTTGTTGACCAGGATGAAATCGCCGATCAGCAGGTTCGGCATCATCGAGCTGGACGGGATCTTGTACGGTTCGGCGATGAAGCTGCGCACGATCAGCACGATCGCCAGCACCGGGAAGAACGCACGCGAGTAGTCCACCAGCACCGGCTCGGTGTCGAGCAGGCCGGCGCGCTGGGCGCGACGCTTGGCCAGGTACAGCTTGTCGGCCAGCAGGATCAGGCCGGAGGCCAGGGTCAGCACGACCAGGAGGATCTCAAACAGTTTCATTCAGGGTCCTTTGCAACGTCACCGGACGATCGGCCCGAAGGCCGGTTTCGGGGCTTATTTGTTGTCCATCTGCAGCACGGCCAGGAACGCTTCCTGCGGAATTTCCACGCGGCCGACCTGCTTCATGCGCTTCTTGCCTTCCTTCTGCTTTTCCAGAAGCTTCTTCTTGCGCGAAACGTCGCCACCATAGCACTTGGCCAGAACGTTCTTGCGCATGGCCTTGACTGTGGTGCGCGAGATGATCTGCGAGCCGACGGCGGCCTGGATGGCCACGTCGAACTGCTGGCGCGGGATCAGGTCCTTCATCTTTTCGCACAGCTCGCGACCACGACGATCGGCGTGGCTGCGATGCACGATCAGCGACAGCGCATCGACCTTGTCGCCGTTGATCAGCACGTCCACGCGCACGAACGGACCGGCATCGAAGCGCACGAAGTGGTAGTCCAGCGAGGCGTAGCCACGGCTGACCGACTTCAGCTTGTCAAAGAAGTCCAGCACCACTTCGGCCATCGGCAGCTCGTAGCTGATCTGTACCTGGCTGCCCAGGTAGTTGATGCCGATCTGGCTGCCGCGCTTTTCTTCGCACAGCTTGATGATGTTGCCGATGTACTCCTCGGGGGTGAGCACGTTGGCGCGGATGATCGGTTCGCGGATTTCCTGCACATGGTTCACCGGTGGCAGCTTGGCCGGGTTGTCCATGTTGATGATCGTGCCATCGGTCTTGAGGACTTCATACACCACCGTCGGCGCGGTGCTGATCAGGTCCAGGTTGTATTCGCGTTCCAGGCGCTCCTGCACGATTTCCATGTGCAGCATGCCGAGGAAGCCGCAGCGGAAACCAAAGCCCATCGCTTCGGAGCTTTCCGGCTCGAAGCGCAGCGCGGCATCGTTCAGGCGCAGCTTGTCCAGCGCTTCGCGCAGGTCCGGGTAGTCCTCGGCATCGACCGGGAACAGGCCGGCGAACACGCGCGGCTGCATTTCCTGGAAGCCGGGCAGCGGCTTCGGTGCCGGGTCGCCGGCCAGGGTCAGGGTGTCGCCCACGGGAGCGCCGTGCACGTCCTTGATGCTGGCGGTGACCCAGCCCACTTCGCCCGCACGCAGCGCCGGCAGCACCTTGCGCTTGGGGGTGAACACACCGACGTTGTCGACCTGGTGGTTGCGGCCGGTGGACATCACCTGCAGCTTGTCACCGGCCTTGATCTCGCCCTGCATCACGCGCACCAGCGACACCACGCCCAGGTAGTTGTCGAACCACGAGTCGATGATCAGCGCCTGCAGCTTGTCCGTATCGCGCGGCACCGGCGCCGGAATGCGATGCACGATCGCTTCCAGCACGTCCTGCACGTTCAGGCCGGTCTTGGCGCTGACCGGCACGGCGTCGCTGGCATCGATGCCGATCACGGCCTCGATCTCGGCCTTGGCGCGCTCGATATCGGCGGTGGGCAGGTCGATCTTGTTGATCACCGGCACCACTTCCAGCCCCTGCTCCACGGCCGTGTAGCAGTTGGCCACCGACTGCGCTTCCACGCCCTGGGCCGCATCGACCACCAGCAGCGCGCCCTCGCAGGCGGCCAGCGAGCGGCTGACTTCATAGGAGAAGTCAACGTGGCCGGGGGTGTCGATGAAGTTCAGGTGGTAGGTCTGGCCGTCCTTCGCCACGTACGGCAGCGACACCGACTGCGCCTTGATGGTGATGCCACGCTCGCGCTCGATCGGGTTGGAGTCGAGCACCTGCGCTTCCATCTCGCGGGCCTGGAGGCCGCCACAGAGCTGGATGATGCGGTCGGCCAGCGTGGACTTGCCGTGGTCGACGTGGGCGATGATGGAGAAGTTGCGGATGTTCCGCATCGAATCAGAGGACATAGAGAGGTGGCGGCGGCGCGCGGCGTCGTCAGGGTAACGGTCGATTATCGCATGCCCGGAGGGCCGCCGCGTGGTTGGCCTGCCAGCACGGCCCCGGAATGGCCGAAGCCCCGCCGGGGCGGGGCTTCGGGGACCTGGACAATCCTGTCCGCGTATCAGCAGGCGCGCATTTTGCGCCTGACCGCGGCCACAATTGAGGAAAATGCAACACATCTCATTTTCAATCCTTGGCAGGAATGCGACAAATCAATGGCGGTAGACGCCGCCACTCACGAACTCGCGAACAAAGGACTGAATGAATGAAGATCAAAGCAATCGCTCTCCTCGCTGTAACCTGTGCCTGCACTCTGCTGCCCGCGTCGGCATTCGCGCGGATCTACAAGGTCTGTGACATCCACGAGTGCTGCTTCATTGACGGTGGCGGCAACGGCTACTGTGTGGACAGGAACCTCCAGGTCTGAATCGGAGGGCCACGCCCGGACGCACCGAATCCTGCGTCCGGGCTTGTAAATCAGTTACTTGGCGGCAAGAGCGACAAAACGACTCGCCCCATTCTGCGGGTTGTAGACCAGCACGACGAGCGCATCGCCCGGACGGGCACGCGCCACCAGCCCATTAAACTGGGATGCGCTTTCGACCGGGGTCCTGCCCACCTGGGTGATGACCAGCCCCCTGCCGAGACCGGCATCACGCGCCGCATCTGAGACCTGCGCGATGCGCACACCGCCTGCCTTCAGACCCATCTGCTTCTTCGTAGAAGGATCCAGGTCTTCGACGGTCAGTCCCAGGCGATCAGCCGCGTTGGCTGAGCGGTCGCCGGCCCCGTTGCCCGTTCCGACCGCCTCGGCAGCCACTGATTCGGCACCCACGACCACCGTGATGTTGCGGGGCTTGCCATCACGCAGAACTTCCAGCACAACGGACGAACCCGGCGCCATGACGCCGATCATCGGCGGCAGCTGGGAAGAGTCGCGGATCGGGGTCTTGTTGACCGAACGGATGACGTCCAGTGGCTGCAGGCCGGCCTTGGCACTGGGACTCCCCGCAACGACCTCATTGACCAGGGCACCCTGTGTATCAGACATCCCCAGGCCCTTGGCCATCGTTGCGTCGATGGGTTTCGGGTCCAGAGCAACACCGATCTGGCCACGGGTCACCTTGCCGCTCTTCTTGATCTGCTCGACCGCGCTCATCGCCAGATCGATCGGGATCGCGAAGCTGATGCCCATGTAGCCACCCGAGGCAGAGAAGATCTGCGAGTTGATGCCGACCACTTCACCGCGGGTGTTCAGCAGCGGGCCGCCGGAATTGCCTTGGTTGATCGCCACATCGGTCTGGATGAACGGCACATAGCGTTGGTCCGGGCCGCCGGTACTGCGGCCAAGGGCGCTGACCACACCGGCGGTAACCGAGTGGTCGAGACCGAACGGCGAGCCGATCGCGACAACCCATTGACCAGGCTTCAGGCTGTTGGAATCACCCACGCGCACGGTGGGCAGGTTCTTGCCGTCGATCTTCAACAGCGCCACGTCGTACTGCTGGTCGCTGCCGACCACCTTGGCAGTGAATTCGCGAGTGTCGCCGAGCTTTACCTTTACTTCACTGGCGTCGGCAATGACGTGGTAATTGGTCAGCACGTAGCCGTCAGGGGAAATGATGAAGCCCGAGCCCATGCCGCGGCCCTTGATGCTGGGACCGCCATCCTGCCCGCCGGGGCCCTGCCCGGGCATCGGGAAATCCGGGCCGAAGAAGCGGCGGAAGAACTCGGGCATCTCGTCATCACCCGGGCCCATGCCGCCCCGCGCCTGGCGGGTGCTGCGGACGATGGTGGTGTCGACGTTGACCACGCCGGGGCCGACCTGCTCGACCAGGTTGGTGAAGTCGGGCAGACCGCTGACCAACGGCTGCGCCGGTGCGCGTGGGGCAGCGGCGGCGGCGGCCTGCGGCTGGGCGGCAGGCGCCGCCGGTTGGGCACAGGCCACCAGCGGCAGGGTCAGGGCGAACAGGCCAATGGCATGTGTGCGGAGTCGGGGAGTCATCGGACGGCAACCTCCGGGTCGGATGGAAAGGGAAAGAAGCGCCCCGCCGACGGCGGGGCGTGGAACGCTACCCGGCTCAGTCGCGCGGGCGTTGCGACGCCGGCAGTTCGTCCTGCAGGCGTGGCTCGAACGGATAGAACGCGGTGCCACCGGCGTGGGCCGGGAAACTGGCATTGAGGGCGCCACCGGCGGCGGGCGCCAGGCTGGAGCGCGGCCATGGCCGTGCCTGCAGGTTGCCGACCTCGCCAAAAGGCAGAGTGCGCGCGCTACCGGCGGGCATGGTCGGGGTCAGCGGCGCCTGGCTGGCAACCGCGCGCAGCGGCGCGTCATCGCGCTGGGCCACGCGCGCGGCCTGCTGGCTGCGGGTGGCGCTGGCGCGGCGCACGTCCTGGCGACGGCTGGCGGCGGCCATGGCCACCGCCGGCACGCTGGCCACGGCCATCGCGGCAGTGTCCACCGATGCCTCGGTGACGGCGGCCGGTTGCTCCGATGCCGGTGGCAACTGCGCCTGGCTGGCGATCACCTGCGGTGCGGAGACATCCACTGGCGGCGCCTCCTGCAGTTGTTCGCGGCCGACGAACAGCGCTACGGCGGCAACCGATGCGGCCAGCGCACCGCCGCCCCAGGCACGCCAACCACTACGGCGGGCCTGACGCTTCGGCTCGGCCAGCGGTGCGGGCTCGGCGGCAATGGCGGCAGCCACGGCGGCGCTGAAACCGGCCGGTGCCAGCAGCGACGCCTGGCCGCGCATGACATCACCCAGCAGCTGCCAGCGCTCCTGGCAGCCAGCCAGTTCCGGATCGTGTTCCATGCGGCGCAGCAGGAAGCGCGCCTCGTCTGCCCCCAGCTCGCCGTCGACCAGCGCCGACAGCTGCTGGCGATGGCGTTCATCCAGGCGTTGCCCGGCGGGAGACTGATGGTTGTGCGACTCGTTGTTCGGAATGCGGGTCATATACGGCTCTTCTCGCGGGTGGCACTGCCGATGTCCAGCAGCGGCCGGAGTTCGGTGTCGATCGCCTCACGCGCCCGGAAGATCCGTGAACGCACGGTGCCGATCGGGCACCCCATCTTCTGCGCGATTTCCTCGTAGCTCAGGCCTTCCACCTCGCGCAGGGTGATCGCCGACCGGAGTTCTTCCGGCAGCGCGTTGACGGCCTTCATCACCGTCTGTTCCAGTTCCTGGCGCATCAACTCGCGCTCGGGCGTATCGGTGTCGCGCAGGCGTGTGCCGGTGTCGAACTGCTCGGCGTCGCCGATGTCGATGTCATCGGTCGGCGGGCGGCGATTGTGCGAAGCCAGATGGTTTTTGGCGGTGTTCACGGCGATCCGATGCAACCAGGTTGAGAACTGGGCGTCGCCGCGGAAGCTTCCAATCGCACGGTAAGCACGGATGAAAGTGTCCTGGGCCACGTCCTGACATTCACTCCAGTCGGCGATGTAGCGACCGACCAGGGCCACGACCCGATGCTGGTACTTGCGCACCAGGACATCGAAGGCGGCACTCTCGCCGTGCTGCACGCGCCGGACCAGTTCCAGATCCAGCTCCTGAGGTGTATCAACATCGGCCATGAGGGGCCGCACTCCTGTCAGCCCAACCGACGTCGGGCAATGAGACTGCCAATCCCGGGAAAAGTTCAGTCGCCGATCACCTGGCGCCGCACCAGCTTTTAACCACCGTTCCGTTAACGTTCCGGTCCAAGGCCTGCGATCCGGGGCGCCACACCCCTGCTATTGGGATTTGACGCGGGGGAAACAACCTCTGGATCATAGCCCCCTTCTCCATACACAACCGGATGGAACGTCCATGCTCTCAAGCTTCGATGGTCTCCGCTTCAGCCACTGGCACCCCGAGATCCGCGACGATGGCGTGGTGGTCCTCTCCCTGGATCGTCAGGACAGCAGTGTCAACGCAATGTCGCAGGATGTGCTGCTGGAGCTGGGCGACCTGCTGGAGCGCATCGCCATGGACCCACCGAAGGGCGTGGTGATCCAGTCCCTCAAGAAGGCAGGCTTCATCGCCGGTGCCGACCTGAAGGAGTTCCAGGAGTTCGATCGCCGCGGCACCGTCAACGATGCCATCCGCCGCGGCCAGTCGACCTACCAGAAGCTGGCAGAACTGCCCTGCCCGACCGTGGCCGCCATCCATGGCCATTGCCTGGGCGGCGGTACCGAGCTGGCCCTGGCCTGCCGTTATCGCGTTGCTTCCAATGACAGTTCCACCCGCATCGGCCTGCCGGAAACCCAGCTGGGCATCTTCCCGGGCTGGGGTGGCAGCGCGCGCCTGCCGCAGCTGGTCGGCGCACCGGCGGCGATGGACATGATGCTGACCGGACGCACGTTGTCGGCCTCGGCCGCACGCGGCATCGGGCTGGTCGACAAGGTGGTGGCACCGGCCGTCGTGCTCGATACCGCCGTGGCGCTGGCACTGTCCGGCACCACCCGCCCGTTCAAGCAGCGCGCGCTGGCCTGGGCGACCAATACCTGGCCGGCACGCCAGCTGCTGGCCCCGCAGATGGTCAAGCAGGTCGCACGCAAGGCGAAGAAGGACCAGTACCCGGCGCCGTATGCGTTGATCAGCACCTGGCAGCGCAGCGGCGGCAAGCCGGTGCAGGCACGCCTGGATGCCGAACGACGCGCCGTAGTGAAGCTGGCCAGCACGCCGACCGCGCGCAACCTGATCCGCATCTTCTTCCTCACCGAACGCCTGAAGGGCCTGGGCGGTGGCGATTCCGGCATCCGCCACGTGCACGTGGTCGGTGCCGGCGTGATGGGCGGTGACATTGCTGCGTGGGCCGCCTACAAGGGTTTTGAAGTGACCCTGCAGGACCGCGAGCAGCGCTTCATCGACCCGGCCATGGAGCGTGCGCAGGCATTGTTCGCCAAGAAGGTGCGTGACGAGAGCAAGCGTCCGGCCGTCGCCGCGCGCCTGCGTGCGGACCTGGAGGGCAATGGCGTGGCGCAGGCCGATCTGGTCATCGAAGCGATCATCGAGAACCCGGAAGCCAAGCGTGCGCTATACCAGACGCTGGAGCCGAAGATGAAGCTCGACGCGTTGCTGACCACCAACACCTCGTCGATTCCGCTGGTGGAGCTGCGCGATCACATCCAGCGCCCGGCGCAGTTCGCCGGCCTGCATTACTTCAACCCGGTGGCCCAGATGCCGTTGGTGGAGATCATCCATCACGACGGCATGGCGGCTGAAACCGAGCGCCGCCTGGCAGCCTTCTGCAAGGCGCTGGGCAAGTTCCCGGTGCCGGTGGCCGGCACTCCCGGCTTCCTGGTCAACCGCGTGCTGTTCCCGTACATGCTGGAAGCGGCCACCGCATACGCTGAAGGCATTCCGGGCCCGGTGATCGACAAGGCGGCGGTGAAGTTCGGCATGCCGATGGGCCCGATCGAACTGATCGACACCGTGGGCCTGGATGTGGCTGCTGGCGTGGGCAAGGAACTGGCGCCGTTCCTGGGCCTGCAGATTCCGGCGGCGCTGCAGACGGTGGAACCGGACAAGCGCGGCAAGAAGGATGGCCAGGGCATCTACACCTGGGAGAACGGCCGGGCCAAGAAGCCGGACGTGGCGCGCGACTATCAGGCGCCTGCTGATCTGGAAGATCGCCTGATCCTGCCGTTGTTGAACGAGGCGGTGGCGTGCCTGCACGAAGGCGTGGTGGCCGACGCGGACCTGCTGGATGCGGGCGTGATCTTCGGCACCGGTTTCGCACCGTTCCGCGGCGGTCCGATCCAGCACATCCGTGCGGTGGGTGCCGATGCCATCGTGGAGCGCCTGAAGGCGCTGCAGCAGCGCCACGGTGATCGCTTCGCACCGCGCCCGGGCTGGGACAACCCGGTCCTGCGTGAACCGGTGGTGTAAGTGTGTCGGCCGGGCCTGCGGCCCGGCACCCGCTGGATCAAAAGCCAAAACCAGAGCCAGAGCCGGAGCAACAGCCGGCTCTGGCTTTTCTGTTTTTTGGCGGGGCGGTGTGGGTGGGCAGGACACGCCGCAAGTACGTCCCTGTAGGCTCGATGGCGCCATCCATGGCGCCAACGGTCCTGCCCACCCACACCGCCCCACCCCTGACAGTTTTCCGGTGACGGTAGGCAAATCGCGATTTCCTGTAGCTGTCGAACTTGGGCGACACGCTTGGTCCACGCTCTGCGTGGATGCGAGCGAAGCGACCGGCGTTTGATTTTGATTTTGATTTTCTTTTTTCTTTTCCGTGGCTGGACGCCCACGGAAACTGTCTAAGGCCGTGCGGGGTGGGTTCGCAGGACCGTAGGCGCCATGGATGGCGCCATCGAGCCCCCATGGACGGGTTTACGGCGTGCCCTGCGAACCCACCCCGCACGGCCAAGCGCATGATCTGCTTTATGCGTTCAGCCACGAGGGGCTGCGCCGTTGGCTGGAACACCCTGTTACCCGGACGGGGAATGTCACCGCCACCACCGCATGCGATGCTGACCGCCTTGATCCCTGCCAGCGAGAACGCCCGCATGACCACCATCATCGCCCCGCGCGTACACGACATCGGCGGCCTGGAAGTGCGCCGCGCCGTGCCCACCCTGCAGGCCCGCAGCATCGGTTCGTTCGTGTTCGTCGACCAGATGGGCCCGGCACTCATGCACCCTGGTACCGCCATCGACGTGCGCCCGCACCCGCATATCGGCCTGGCCACCGTCACCTACCTCTGGTCCGGTGCCATCGGCCACCGCGATACGCTGGGCTCGGACCAGGTGATCCGTCCCGGTGACGTCAACTGGATGACCGCCGGCCGCGGCATCGCCCATTCCGAGCGCACGCCGCAACCGGACCGCGACCATGACAACCCGATCCACGGCATGCAGACCTGGGTTGCGTTGCCGAAGTCGCATGAGGAAATCGAACCGGCCTTCTACCACCATGCCGCCACCACCCTGCCCGAGCAGCGCCGCAACGGCGCCTGGCTGCGCGTCATTGCCGGACGCGCCTATGGCGAGGAGTCGCCGGTCAAGGTGTTCGCCGACACGCTCAACGTGGCGATCGACCTGGACCCGGATGCAGAGATCGACATCGATGATGGTCACCGCGAACGTGCGCTGTACATCCTCGAGGGCGAAGCGCAGCTGGATGGTGTGGACATTCCCGCCCAGCATCTGGTGATTCCCGAGGCCGGTGCGCGCGGCCGCCTGCGTGCGAAGACGCCGGTGAAGGCGATGCTGTTCGGCGGCGAACCGCTGGATGGCCCGCGCCATCTGTGGTGGAACTTCGTTTCCAGTTCCAAGGAACGTATCGAGCAGGCCAAGCACGACTGGGAAGCCGGACGTTTCGGCACCATTCCCGGCGACGACAAGGAATTCATTCCCCTGCCCCAGTACTGAGCATCGCGTGTTGCACACATCCGAAGGTGTATCCCTGCACCCGGCGTTGACGCTACAGTCACCCGCTGATCACTGAAATGTGACATAAATCACACTTTAGACCGTCAAAGGAGTGCAACACATGAGCATGGGTAAACGCTTGTCCGCCGAGTTCCTCGGCACGTTCTGGCTGGTTCTGGGTGGCTGTGGCAGTGCGGTGCTGGCCGCCAAGTTCGGTGGCGACGGCAATCCGCTGGGTATCGGTTTCCTCGGCGTGGCCCTGGCCTTCGGCCTGACCGTGGTGACCGGCGCCTACGCGTTCGGCCATATCTCCGGTGCGCACTTCAATCCAGCGGTCAGCGTGGGCCTGTGGGCCGGTGGCCGCTTCCCGACCCGGGATCTGGTGCCCTACATCATCGCCCAGGTGGCCGGCGGCCTGCTGGCCGGCTTCATCCTGCTGCAGATCGCCTCCGGTGCCAGCAGCTTCGCCATTGATGGCAGCCAGGCCGGTGCGTTCGCCAGCAACGGTTATGGTGCGCTGTCGCCCGGCGGCTACAGCGTGGCGGCCGCATTCCTGTGCGAAGTGGTGCTCACGGCCGTGTTCCTGATCGTGATCATGGGCGCGACCCATGGCAAGGCGCCGGCGGGCTTCGCGCCGCTGGCCATCGGCCTGGCCCTGACCCTGATCCACCTGATCAGCATTCCGGTGACCAATACGTCGGTGAACCCGGCCCGCTCCACGGCGGTGGCCTTCTTCGCCGGCAGTGGCGCCACCGGCCAGCTGTGGCTGTTCTGGGTCGCCCCGCTGCTGGGCGGTGCGATCGGCGGCATCATCTACAAGTGGATCGGCAACGACCGCTGAGCCATGACCGTGCCATTGCGGCCGCCCCTCGGCCGCAATGGTTACGGATGTAACCGCGATTTGTGCGATCGCTCACGTTCCGTTAAGGTCTGGTCATCCGCCCGTGCTTTCGCCGGGCAGGACGGCATCCGGGGATGGGATGCCTCGACCGCCGGTGTCACCGGCGGTGCCAACGACACGCCACCTTGGGGGATGCATGAAGTTCGCGCCTGTTGTTCTGTCGAGCCTGTTGTTCGTTGCGTCGTCTGCCTGCGCGCAGGCCCCGGTCGACTGTCCTTCGTTGCCCGCCAGCAGCGGCCTGCAATGGCAGCAGCAGGCACAGTCCGGCTTCCTGGTCTGCCGCGCGGCCACCAGTGACGGGCGTGAGGTACTGAGCCTGATGCTCAGCCAGCGCGATCCGGGCATTCCGCTGACCCGCTCGCTGCGCCAGGAAAAAGGCAGCTTTGCCGGTGAATCGTTGTACTGGTACCAGCCGGATCTGGGCGGCCAGCAGCCGCCGGGCTATGCCGAGCGCCGCATCAGCGTGGTCAAGCTGGACAAGGGCCGCTACGCGCAGATCGCGCTGTATCCCGACAGCCCCCAGGAACTGGGCACGCTGCAGCAGCTTGCGCAGGGCATGAACCTGACGCCCTCTGCCGTGGCCGACGGCCGCTGAGGCGCTGCGGGGATGACTGCCTGGCAGCATTCCCGCACTTCCACCCGATGCATCGGTAGCGCCGGGCCATGCCCGGCGGCTTTCGGCCGTGTCGGCTCTTCTGGACATCCGCCGGGCATGGCCCGGCGCTACCAATGTACTGTGGGCATGGCCCGGCGCTACCGATGCGCTGTGGGCATGGCCCGCAGCGCGACCTCAGAACCTGCCTTCCTGGAAATCGACGAAGGCCTGCATCAATTCCTCGCGGGTGTTCATCACGAACGGGCCATGCCGCATCACCGGCTCACGCAGCGGACGACCTGCCACCAGGATCAACCGCGCACCGTCGCTGCCTGCCGACAGATGCAGCTGCTCGCCGCCGCCCAGCACCGCCAGTTCCTGCCGCGCCACGTCGCGCGCCGCATCCTGCTCGCCCACCGTCAACCCGCCTTCGAATACGTAGACGAACGCGTTGTGGCCTTCGGGCAGGGAATAGGTCCAGGCACGATCGGCCTCCAGTGCAATGTCCAGATACAGCGGATCGGTCGCCGGCTGCGCGATCGGCCCCGCCGTGCCCTCGACCGTGCCGGCGATCACCTTGACCTGCACGCCTTCCGCCGGCTGCACCACCGGGATCTTCCCGGGAGCGAATTCCTGGTATTTCGGCGCGGTCATCTTGTCGCGCGCCGGCAGGTTCACCCACAGCTGGAAGCCGCGCATCTGCCCGCTTTCCTGCTCGGGCATCTCCGAATGCACCAGGCCACGGCCGGCCGTCATCCACTGCACGCTGCCCGGGGTCAGCAGGCCCTCGTTGCCGTGATTGTCGCGATGCCGCATGCGGCCATCGAGCATGTAGGTGACGGTCTCGAAACCACGATGCGGATGCTCGGGGAAACCGGCGATGTAGTCCTCGGCGCGATCGGTACCGAATTCGTCGAGCAGCAGGAACGGATCGAGGTCGGGCAGCGAGGGGCCGCCGATGACCCGGGTCAGGCGAACACCGGCACCGTCGGAGGTGGGCATGCCACGGATGGTACGCAGGACGCGGACCGGCTCGGGAAGGCTCATGGTGACTCCTGTTGGATGGATGCCGGTAAAAATGGACGCTGCAGCGCGCAACGCCAATGGATGCCGTCGCAACCGATTGTTCCATTCCTGATGTTCGTTGCACGTCATGTCCGCACGCCGGCAGCGCCTGCGTTGTCGGCTGCGAGGGAACATCGCCACCTGCCACACACATGTACGACCAAAGTACTACCGCACAATGGTCCCGTGCACATTGACCCTGCCAGGGGCACGCGGGACTCTTTGCCTGTCTTTCCGGGAGAGAGCACCTCATGAAAGGTTTTTCCAAAATAGGCTGGGCGGCCCTCGCCCTGCTCGGCGCGTTCTGCCTGGGCACGGTGGCGCTGCGGCGCGGTGAGCACATCAACGCGTTGTGGATCGTGGTCGCGGCGGTATCGCTGTACCTGGTCGCCTACCGCTTCTACAGCCTGTTCATCGCCGACAAGGTGATGCAGCTCGATCCGACCCGGGCCACCCCGGCGGTGATCAACAACGATGGCCTGGACTACGTACCGACCAACAAGCACGTGCTGTTCGGCCACCACTTCGCCGCCATCGCCGGTGCCGGCCCACTGGTCGGACCGGTGCTGGCCGCGCAGATGGGCTACCTGCCCGGCCTGCTGTGGCTGGTGGTCGGCGTGGTGCTGGCCGGTGCGGTGCAGGACTTCATGGTCCTGTTCCTGTCCAGCCGCCGCAACGGCCGTTCACTGGGTGACCTGGTGCGCGAGGAGATGGGCCAGGTGCCCGGCACCATCGCGTTGTTCGGTGCCTTCCTGATCATGATCATCATCCTGGCCGTGCTGGCGATGGTGGTGGTCAAGGCACTGGCGGAAAGCCCGTGGGGCATGTTCACGGTGATCGCGACGATGCCCATCGCGATCCTGATGGGCGTGTACATGCGTTACATCCGGCCGGGCAGGATCGGTGAGATCTCGGTGGTGGGCCTGGTGCTGCTGCTCGCCGCGATCTGGTTCGGTGGCAAGGTGGCGGCAGACCCGACCTGGGGCCCGGCGTTCACCTTCACCGGCACCCAGATCACCTGGATGCTGATCGGCTACGGTTTCGTCGCCTCGGTGCTGCCGGTCTGGCTGCTGCTGGCACCGCGCGACTACCTGTCGACCTTCCTGAAGATCGGCACGATCATCGCGCTGGCCATCGGCATCCTGGTGGTGATGCCGGAACTGAAGATGCCCGCGCTGACCCAGTTCGCGGCCAGCGGCGACGGCCCGGTGTGGAAGGGCGGCATGTTCCCGTTCCTGTTCATCACCATCGCCTGCGGCGCGGTGTCGGGTTTCCATGCACTGATTTCCTCGGGCACTACGCCCAAGCTGTTGGCCAATGAAGCGCACATGCGCTACATCGGCTACGGCGGCATGCTGATGGAATCGTTCGTGGCCGTGATGGCGCTGGTGGCGGCCTCGATCATCGATCCGGGCATCTACTTCGCGATGAACAGCCCGGCGGCGGTGATCGGTGCCGATGCCGCCTCGGCCGCGCACTACATCACCAACACCTGGGGCTTCACCATCACCCCCGAACAGCTGACCGCCACGGCAGCAGCGATCGGTGAGCCGACCATCCTGCATCGTGCCGGCGGTGCACCCACCCTGGCGGTGGGCATCGCGCAGATCCTGCATGAAGCGATCCCCAGCAGCAGCGACGCGATGATGGCGTTCTGGTACCACTTCGCCATCCTGTTCGAAGCGCTGTTCATCCTCACCGCGGTGGATGCGGGTACACGCGCCGGTCGTTTCATGCTGCAGGACCTGCTCGGCAATTTCGTGCCGGCGCTGAAGAAGACAGAGTCGTGGACTGCCAACATCATCGGCACTGCCGGCTGCGTGGCGCTGTGGGGCTACCTGCTGTACACCGGCGTGGTCGATCCGTTCGGCGGTATCCAGACGTTGTGGCCGTTGTTCGGCATCTCCAACCAGATGCTGGCAGGCATCGCGCTGATGCTGGGCACGGTGGTGCTGTTCAAGATGAAGCGTGACCGCTACGCGTGGGTCACCGCGGTGCCGGCGGTGTGGCTGCTGATCTGCACCACCTATGCCGGTTTCATCAAGATCTTCGACAGCAATCCGGCGCAGGGCTTCCTGGCACAGGCACACAAGTTCCAGGACGCGTTGGCCAGCGGCACGATCACCGCACCGGCCAAGTCGGTCGCGCAGATGCAGCAGATCGTGGTCAATGCCTACGTCAACACCGGTCTGACCGCGCTGTTCCTGCTGGTGGTGGCGTCGGTGCTGGTGTATTCGATCAAGACGATCGTGGCGGCGCGCCGCAATCCGCAGCGCAGCGACCGCGAGACCCCTTACGTGGCGCTGAAGCCGCATGAAATGGTGGACCTGTAATGAGTACACAACTGGTTCCGGTGGGGCAGTACCAGGCGCATCGCCGGATCTGGCGACGCCTGGTGCAGACGGCGCGGCTGTGCTGCGGCATTCCCGACTACGACAACTATGTGCGGCATGTGCGGGAGAAGCATCCGGACCGCGAGCCGATGGACTACAAGACGTTCTTCCGCGAGCGGCAGGAAGCGCGGTATGGCGGGCGCAACGGTGGTCGCTGCTGTTGAGGTTTCCGGTGGGTGCCGGGCTTGCAGCCCGGCGCCCGCAGAGGCAACGGCAACATCAACTGCAACCGCAACTGCTGAAGCGTCGGCTCTGGGGTTCTGTGGGTTTGGCGGGGCGGTGTGGGCTTGCAGGACACGCCGTAAACCCGTCCATGGGGGCTCGATGGCGCCATCCATGGCGCCAACGGTCCTGCAAGCCCACACCGCCCCGCCTTTGACAGATTTCCGGTGACGGTGCGAATCATCCGGGGCCTGATCCGTTTTCTCTGGAGAGCGGATCAGGCCCGTGTCTGTTCGTGGATGCCGGCAGTTGCGGGCCCCGCCCGGCGGGACTACTCCGTGAGGGTGATCGGGGTCAGGGTGACCTTGGCGTTGTTGGCCGCGCCCATGCGGTCCTGGTAAGCCTGGCCGCGCTGCAGCAGGTAGTAGCTGTCGAGATAGTCGATGTCATTGGCAAACCACGACGTGGGCATGGCCTTGAGGATCGCGCCTGCGATGTCGGCGATGACGGCATACTCAGGGGCGAAGGCGCCCAGCGCGGCTTTGACGCCGTTGCTCAGCGCCACCAGCAGTTCCTGGTAGTTGGTATCGCCATCATCTTCGAACAGCTGCACGTTGGCGGCGTTGAAGCGATAGTTGCCCCAGATGATCAGCGGTTGCTGCGGGGTGTAGTCGGTACCGTCGTAGTCCAGGTACGGCATGTCGACGGTGACCATCTCCGGTGCGGTGGCGCCCACCTGCAGACCGGAAACAACAGCGAACACCTCGGCTGCCCCCAGCGCCCACGGCTCCTGGTCGTCGGCCAGGCGGATGCGGTCCAGGCGGGTGATATCCAGCGACGCCTGCGTACCGTCAGCCGACAGCTGGATGCGTTCGGGCGATTGCAGGCCGCGGGCCTTCAGCCCCGCATTGACCAGGGCCATGCCCTCCTGTACGGCACGCCGCGTGTCGACGTCGACGATCAGCACCGGAAAGTCCGGGGCCCGTTTCGCATCCAGTACATGCGCGCGGCCCTGCGCATCGTAGGCGGTGATCGTGGTCCAGTCGCGATCATTGCCACGCGGCAGACTGGCCACCCACAGCGGATGCACATTGATGGCCGCCAGCGAGTGACCCTCGGGCACGTACGCACGCAGCTGCAGCAGCCCCTGCCCCTGTGCCGGGAGCCCCTTGCGCTGGCGCAGCTGGCGATCGCCGGCAGCCAGCGATGCACTGGCCAGCGTCTGCGCCTGCGGATCGAAACGGCCCATCAACGATTGCACCGGCACGCCCTGCTCGGGCGCCGCATGCAGCGAGCTGCGCACTGCATCGGCGAACCCTGGCTGGGCGATCAGTGCCGCCACCTCGCGCGCACCGGCATCGGTCAGCACCTGCACATCGGCGCCGCCGGCCCTCACCTGTCCCTGCGCGAAGGCCCCCGTGCTGGCCAGCAACAGCACCAGTGCGGAAACCCGAAACCTCCATTGCTTCGTCATCGACGGCCCCATCGAACGTCGCCGGCAACCCCGGCAGGAGCTTCCCACGCTACGACGCACGCGCCATACGTTCCGGTATGTGCCGCACAGTTCCGGCAGTGTGCGGCGAAAAGCAGCCGAGCGTGGGCTCGGCGCTGCCCGTTCCTGATTTCCGTCGCTGGCCGCGAGGGGGCTCAGCCGTTGGCCATCCACTTCAGGATCAGCCCGGTCACATACGCCAGGCCGGTACCGGTGGCATAACCGACCGTACCGAGCAGCACGCCCACCGGCGCCAGCGTCGGATGGAATGCTGCCGCCACCACCGGTGCCGAGGCGGCGGCGCCGATGTTGCCCTGCGAACCAATCGCGAAGAAGAACAAAGGCGCACGCACCAGCTTGGCCACGATCCACAGCACAAGCACGTGGGTGGCCATCCAGATGGCCCCCAGCAGGAACAGCCAGGGACGATCCAGCAGCGACAACAGGTTCATCTGCATGCCGATGCAGGCGATCAGGAAATACAGGAACACGGTGCCCAGGCGCGAAGCGCCTGCCGCTTCCAGCCGGCGTGCACGGGTGAAGCTGAGCGTCAGGCCCATCGCGGTGGACAGCAGGATCACCCACACAAACTGGCTGTCGAGGCTGAACTGGCTGGCCCAGCTGACATTGGCCTTGAACCAGCCCGACAGCGGTGCGGCGATGGCATGGGCCAGGCCGACGCCGCCCAGTGCCACGCCGACGATCACCATCAGGTCGGTCATGCTGGGGATGCGCGCGTTCTGTGCCTCGTAAGCGCTGATGCGCGCCTTCATCTCATCGATGGCGCGGGTGTCGGCACCGTTGCGTGCATCGATCTGCTGGGCGCGGTTGGCCATGAACAACAGGATCGCCATCCACAGGCTGGCGCAGGCCACGTCGACCACCGCGAACTGGCCGAAGGTGGTGGCATCGGTACCGAACACTTCGCGCATGGCGACCATGTTGGCGCCACCGCCGATCCAGCTGCCGGCCAACGCGGCCATCCCGGCCCAGGTGTCGCCAGCCACGGTTTCCGGATGGATCAGCTTCATCACCTGGAAGGAGACGATTGCGCCGAGCATGATGCCGGCGGTGCCGGCGCAGAACACCAGCAGCAGCTTCGGCCCCAGCTTGGCGATGCCCTTCAGGTCGATCGACAGGGTCAGCAGGACCAGGGCCGCCGGCAACAGCACATCGCGGGCGACCGGGTTGTAGAGCGAGGTGTTGTGGCCATCGATGACACCGGCGGTGTTGTAGATGGCGGGGATGAAATAGCACAGCAGCAGTGCAGGCACCCAGGCGAAGATCTTCTTCAGCAGGGGCGTCGGGCCACTGGCGGCCCAGAAGATCAGGGCAAGGGTGGCGGCGATCAGACCAAGGCCAACGATGTCGTTGCTGATCAGGGCAGTAGCGGGTTCGGTCGGCATGGGATCCTCTGTCGATCGAAAGAGCGGAAAAGAAAAGCGCCGCATAAGCGGCGCGGGTCGAAATTAACATAGTCTTCACGCAGGGTCATGCTGCGCTGCTTGCGGCAGCGCGTGGGCCTGCCGAGAATCGCTGCATTCCCTACTGGAGCCTGCCCCATGCAACTCGGCGCTTTTTCAGTCAGCCTGGCGGTGAAGGACCTGGCCACCTCACGTGCGTTCTACGAAGCGCTGGGGTTCTCGGTGACCGGTGGTGATGCGGCGCAGAACTGGCTGGTACTGCGCAACAATGGCATCGTGGTCGGCCTGTTCCAGGGCATGTTCGAAGGCAACCTGCTCACCTTCAATCCCGGCTGGGACCAGCACAAGCAGGAACTGGCGTCCTTCCAGGACGTGCGTGAGGTGCAGGCCGAGCTGGACGCCAAGGGCATCGCGCTCACGGCGCGTGCCGATCCCGATGGCGAAGGTCCGGCCTATCTGCAGCTGACCGATCCCGATGGCAACGTGATCCTGATCGACCAGCACGTGGCGCGGCCAACGGGGCGGTGACACGGCCAGCGTGCCAACCAGGGTTGGCGCCTACCAGAACGCACGCGGCCATTGCCTGGTAGGCGTCGACCTTGGTCGAGGGACAGGTCAGCCTGGCCGCGATGTACCAAAGTCGAGCGAGGCCAGGGTACCGCGCGGCTGGCAGGGCTGCAGCTGCAGGGTCCAGCCCAGGTGCTCGCACAGCCGCGCAATCAGCTCCAGGCCGATGCCGCCGCGGTCGCCGCGCCCACCGCGGGCCATCCGCGCGTGGATCGCTGCGATCTCCTCCGGGCTCATGCCATGGCCGGGATCCTGCAGGGTCAACACCGCTGCCGAGGTCAGGCGCAGCTCGATATGACCGCGGCCGCTGTTCTCGATGGCATTGCGCAGCAGGTTGCCGATCGCTGCCTGCACCACCGCCAGCGGCGCGACGATGTCGACCGGCGCGGCCTGGATGCCGATGCTCAGGTCCTTGTCGCCCAGCAGGTGGCGATGGTCGTCGACGATCTCCGGCAGCAGCTGGTCCAGCGCGATGCGCTCGGCACGGGCAGCCAGGCGAGCGGGATCACGCGCCAGCACCAGCAGCAGCTCGATCAGCTGCTCAACGCCCTGCGCGGTACGCAGCACGCGCTGCATCTGCTGTCGTGCGCGCTCAGGCAGGCCGGGCTGCTCCAGCGCCAGTTCGGCGGCACCGGTCATCACGGCGATCGGCGTGCGCAGTTCATGGCTTGCGGTACTGATGAACACCCGTTCGCGCTCGACGAACTGCTCGTTGCGATCAAGGTAATCGTTCAGCGCATCGGCGATGGTGTGCAGCTCGGAACTGCCACGCGGATCGACGTCAATGCGCTGGCCCTGCACGCCTGGCCGCAGTGCACCGATGTGCTGGGCCAGCAGGCTCAACGGGCGCACCATGCGCTCCATGCCGAAGGAGGCCATCAACACGGTGACGAAGATCATGATGATGCCGGCCAGCATCACCCAGCGCGTTGCGAATTGTTCCAGATCGTGGAAATCGGAGATGTCCAGGGCCAACGCAACCCGCCCCATCGAGCCGGTATCGCGCACCATCACCGCCGTCTCGCGCTCGCCGATCATCACCCCGTCATGCAACCCCGGATGCAGGGTGCGCAGGCTGGCGGGCAAGTTGGCCTGGTTGAAGCGGAACAGGCTCAGCGTGTCCGAGTCCTGCCAGCGATAGTGCGGCTCGTGCTCGGTGTGCTCGACGATGCTGTCCAGTTCGGAATTGAGCAGCGCGCGCCACGCCGCGTGCTCGGCGTGTTCGTGCACGTAGTTGCCGACGCTGAACACCGCCAGCGAAATCAGCGCCAGGTAGCCCAGCAGCCACCACACCACCCGGCGGTAGAGCGGCCCGGGCTTACGCGCCATCGTCATCGTTCCGTGCGTCCGCGCCTGCGGTGGACGCCAACCGGTAGCCCACCCGCGGCAGGGTGTGGATCAGCTTGTCGGCAAAGGGGCCGTCCACGCTGCGGCGCAGTTCGTACACATGCGAGCGCAGCAGGTCGCCGTCCGGTGGTTCGTCACCCCACAGGGCAAATTCCAGCTGCTGCCGGGTGACCGCGCCCGGGCTGGCGCGCATCAGCACTTCCAGCAGCTTGCGGCAGGCCGGGTACAGGTGCAGTACCTGGCCGGCGCGCTGCGCCTCCAGGCTGGCCAGGTCCAGCACCAGGTCGCCCACCTGCAGGCGCTTGCGTGGATTGCGGCCCTGCGCGCGCAGCAGCAGCGCCTCCAGGCGCACTTCCAGCTCGGGCAGTGCGAACGGCTTGGTCAGGTAGTCATCTGCACCGGCCCGGAAACCGGCGATCTTGTCCGGCAGTTCGTCGCGTGCGGTCAGCATGATCACCGGCACTTCCGAGGCGTGCTCGGCGCGCAGCCGGCGCAGCACCTCCGGGCCTTCCATGCGTGGCAGCATCCAGTCCAGGATCACCGCGTCATACGGGTGGCTGCCGGCCAGGTGCAGGCCGGTGATGCCGTCCGGGGCAACGTCGAGCACATGCCCGCGCGACTCGAAATAGTCGAACAGGTTGGCCACCAGCTGGCGGTTGTCCTCGATCACCAACAGGCGCATGCACGAAACATCCACGGGAAGTGCCACCATGGTAGCGCCGTGGATGTCGGAATGCGGTCGCCTTCACGGCGGCTCCGACGGCTTTCCCACGCCCCTCTCATCAGAATGGCCGTTTTGCTCCTGGAGCCTGCCGTGCCCGTAGCCCTGCCCCGTCGCTGGCACCTTCCCCTGCTGTGGCTGCTGATCGTGATGGCGCTGGCGGCCGGGCTTGGCATGCGCCAGCCGCAGCCACCGGACGAACCACGCTTCGTGCTGGCCGCACGTGCCATGGTGGAGAGCGGCGAGTGGCTGCTGCCGCACCGGGGCAGCGAACTGTACGCCGAGAAGCCGCCGGTGTTCATGTGGCTGCAGGCCGCCGCCCACCAGGTGGTCGGCAGCTGGCAGTGGTCGTTCCTGCTGCCGTCGCTGCTGGCTGCGCTGCTCAGCTTGTGGCTGGTGTCCGACCTGGCACGCCGGCTATGGTCGCCACGGCATTCGCTGTATGCACTTGGCGCACTGTTCTGCACCCTGCAGTTCGGGCTGATGGCCAAGCGCGCGCAGATCGACATGGTGCTGGTGGGCATGACCACGCTGGCCCTGTGGGGGCTGCTGCGCCATCTCTGCGAGCGTCGCAACCTGCCGGCCCTGTGGCTGGCGGGGTTTGCCGCCGGCGTCGGCACGGTGACCAAGGGGGTGGGCTTCCTGCCCTTGCTGATGGTGCTGCCCTGGCTGGGCTGGCGGCTGTACCAGCGCCGTCGCGGCCAGCGGGTGGACGGCCCCCACCCCGCCAGCCTGCTGTGGCTGATTCCGGCCTTCCTGCTGGGCACGGCGGTATGGCTGGCGCCGCTGGGCTGGGCGCTGCTGCACGAACCCAGCGCATCGCTGCAGTCGTACGCGCACGAGCTGCTGTTCAAGCAGACCGGCACCCGCTATGCCAACGCCTGGCACCATCGCCAGCCGGCCTGGTACTACCTGCAGGTGATCGCCACGCTGTGGCTGCCAGGTGCGCTGCTGCTGCCGCTGATGGTCACGCCGTGGTGGCGCCGGCTGCGTCGCGGCGACCAGCGGCAGTGGCTGCTGCTGGGCTGGGCCGCGCTGGTCCTGCTGTTCTTCACTGCCAGCCCCGGCAAGCGCGAGGTATACGTGCTGCCGATGCTGCCGGCGATGGCACTGGCGGTGGCGCCGCTGCTGCCCGGCCTGCTGCGTCGCCTGTGCGTGCGCCGCTACCTGTTCGGCTACAGCCTGCTGCTGATGCTGGCCACCGGCGTGCTTGGCGTGATGATGCTGACCGACAGCCCCTGGGCGCAGGCGCAGCTGGCACGGCGGGCGATGCCCGACACCCTGCTGCCCGTATTCGGCGATGGCCTGCTGACCTTCGCCATCGCCGTGGCGACGCTGGCGGTGTGGCTGCGGATACGACGCGCGGCCACGTTGGTGCTGCTCACCCACGGCCTGCTGTGGATGCTGTACGGACTGGTGCTGATACCGGCGCTGGACCCCTACGCCTCGGCGTCGGCGGTAATGCGCCGGGTGGGCACGCGGATCGGTCCCGATGCGGAGCTGGCGCTGGTGGCCTGGCGCGAACAGAACCTGCTGCAGGCCGACCGGCCGGTGCGCGAGTTCGGCTTCAAGCGGCCGTGGGCAGAGCAGTGGCACGACGCCGGTCCCTGGTTGGCCGAGGCGCCGGACAAGCGCTGGTTGCTGGTGCTGGACAAGGCGATGAGCCCCTGTGTCGATCCGACCCAGGTCATCGAGATCGGTGTTGCCAATCGCAATCGTTGGCAATTGCTTCCGGGCACCGCCTGGAATGCGGCCTGCCATGCCGAGCGTGCAGGCGCCAACGACGAAGAAGACTGAATGATGATTCGCGCCGGGCACGGATTAACCCGGCGCGAACGCGTGTACGACCCTTCTCCGACATGCCAGTGACGAGCATGGCTGCGGATTCCCGTAACGGCCCCTTCCCTGCATGCCCGCTCGCCCTCTTGTCCCGGCAGTCTCCTTTGCGCCCTCGCTGCTCGCGTCGCGTTTTGCCGTTACCCATCTTTGGCTGCCCTCTGCTATCGGCGTTGCGGTGTTCACCGTGTTGATGGGCCTGGGGGGCGACCAGTGGCTGGCCGACCACCTGTTCCGGCTGGAAGGCGGGCGCTGGGCGCTGCAGGATGCGTGGCTGACGCGTTCGGTGGTGCACAAGGCCGGCAAGTGGCTGAGCACCGCTGCAGCATTGGTGGCGATGCTGCTGTGCTTCCACCACTGGCGCCGCGGCCGTGATCGCGAGCTGCGGTGGGCGCTGTTGTACGTGGTGGTGGCCGTGGCACTCGGCACCGGGCTGATCTCGCTGCTGAAGTCGCTGGTGCCGATGGACTGCCCATGGGATCTGCTGCGCTATGGCGGACACGACCCGTTCGTCGGCCTTTTCAGCAGCCGCCCGGCCGGCATGGCCGCCCGCGCCTGTTTCCCCGCCGGCCACGCAAGTGCGGGATACGCGTGGATGTGCCTGTACTTCTTCGCGCTGCTGTGGCGCCCGGCCTGGCGTTGGGCCGGGCTGTGGATCGGCCTCGGCAGCGGCCTGGTGTTCGGCATCGGCCAGCAGCTGCGCGGCGCCCACTTCCTTTCGCATGACGTTGCCACCGCCTTGATATGTTGGCTGCTGTCGCTGGGCCTGTACCTGATGGTCCGCCACCAGTTGGATCGCTCGACCCGCCAGGAGGCGATTGCATGAACGCATCGGTCCAACGCTCCTTCCGTCTACCCACGCTGGCCAGCATCCGCGCATGGCGGCCGCAGCTGTCCACCGAAGCACTGATCGTGCTGACCAGCCTGTTCTTCGCTGTGGCCGGCAATGGCCTGTTCTGGCACAGCGCCATGGCCAGCCATCCGGGCAGCCTGCGCTATGCACTCTCGCTGCTGTTGCTGCTGCTGGGCGCGCACGGTGTGCTGCTGGGCATCCTGGTGTGGCGCTGGAATGCCAAGGTGGTGGTCAGCGTGCTGCTGCTGGTCACCGCGTTTGCCGCGCACTACATGAGCCGTTACCACATCTATCTGGATGCGGACATGCTGCGCAACGTGCTGGCTACCGACCCCAAGGAAAGCCGCGAGCTGATGACGGTGTCGCTGCTGTGGCCGGTCCTGCTGCTGGCTGTGTTGCCGATGGTGGTGCTGTGGCGCGTTGACCTGCGCCGCCGCAGCTGGGGCCGCAGCCTGCTATGGCGCATCGGCTTCCTGCTGGTCGCTGCGGCCACCGCACTCGGCGGCGCGCTGGTGTCCTTCCAGGATGTGTCGGCGCTGATGCGCAACCAGCGCGAAGTGCGCTACCTGGCCACGCCGGCCAATGTGCTGCTGGGGCTGCCACGTGCGCTGCGCGGCGACAACCCGGTGCAGCGCGCGCCGAAGCTGCCGATCGGTACCGATGCCAAGGCGACCCCGCGCGCAGCGACCAGCAAGCCACGCCTGCTGGTGATCGTGATGGGCGAAACGGTGCGTGCGCAGAACTGGGGCCTGAATGGTGGCCGAAATACCACGCCGGAGCTGGCCCAGGCGGCGGTGGTCAATTTCCCGGACATGCACTCCTGCGGTACCAGCACCGAGGTTTCGCTGCCCTGCCTGTTCTCGCCTTGGGGACGCCACGAGTACGACGAGAAGAAGATCCGTGCGCACCAGTCGTTGCTGCATGTACTGAACCGCGCGGGCATCGCGCCGCTGTGGCGCGACAACCAGTCCGGCTGCAAGGGCGTATGCGAGGGCCTGGACTTCCAGTCGCTGTCGGACGCGACCACGCCGGGGCTGTGTGCCGATGGCCGTTGCATGGACGAGATCCTGCTGCAGGACCTGGCGACGCAGGTGCGTGCGCGCCCGGGTGATCGGGTGGTGGTGCTGCACCAGCTGGGCAACCATGGCCCGGCCTATTTCGAGCGCTACCCGCCCGCCTTCCGCCGCTTCACCCCGACCTGTGACACCCAGGACATTGGTCGCTGCTCGCGCGAAGAGATCACCAACAGTTACGACAACGCCGTGCTGTACACCGATCATTTCCTGAGCAAGACCATCGGCACGCTGCAGGGCCTGCAGGACTACGACACGGCGATGATCTACCTGTCCGACCACGGTGAATCGCTGGGCGAAAAGGGCCTGTACCTGCACGGTGTGCCGTACGCGATCGCACCGGCCGAGCAGACCCGGGTGCCGATGACGATGTGGTTCTCGCCGGGCTTCGCCAGCAGCCGTGGACTGGACCTGCAGTGCGTGCGCAAGCGCTCGGCCAGCTACACCGACCACGACAACCTGTTCCCGTCGGTGCTGGGGCTGATGCAGGTGAAGACCTCGCTGTACGAGCGCGATCGCGACCTGTTCGCCAACTGCGAGAGTTAGAGTTGTTCGGCAGGGCTAGCAGCCCTGCACCTGCTGCAAGCAACAGCAACAGCCGAAGCAGACGCAGAAGCGGTTTTCCTGAGGGATGGCGGGGTGGGTCCGGTGGCGGGAGACGCCGTAAACCCGTCCATGGGGGCTTGGCCGCGGCATCCATGCCGCGGACACTCCCGCCACCGGACCCACCCCGCCTTCGACAGATTTCCGCTGCTGTTGGTGGGTGCCGACCGTTGGTCGGCACGGGGTCGGATCCGAATTTGAGTCTCGATTTCTGACAGGTCTCATCCACGCATGGCGTGGATCTACTGCCATCACCGAATTGCGTCTGGGGCAAAGCCCCCTGAGTCAGGGGGCGGCCGCGAAGCGGCGGGGGTCTGGGAGCGGGTAAGTGGGGCCCACGTTTCGCGCAGCGAAGCGTGGGAGCGACAGCGCGCATGCGATGTCGCGGTCCCCGGGCGCCGCCCGGCCGACTTCCGCCACTTGCGGTGGCAACGCCTGCCCACTAGCCTTCGGCGGTCGTTCACCACCCAAGGACCGCCCGTGAAACACCGTCATCTCCTGCTGGCCTCGGCAATCGCCGCCGCCACGCTGGCCCTGGCCGCCTGCAAGAAGGAACCCACCCCAGGCGCCGAGACCGCCAGCAGCAGCGCACCGGCCGGCGAAACCGCTGACCAGTTCGTGGCCCGCATCAATGCCGAATTCAAGGCGGCCTACCCGGAGATGACCTCGGCGCAGTGGCTGTCCTCCACCTACATCAACAGCGATTCAGAGCGCATCGCGGCCAAGGCCAACGAGCGTTCGCTGACCCAGCTCAACAGCTGGATCGAGCAGGCCGGCAAGTTCGATGGCAAGCCGATGAGCGAAGACAGCAAGCGCGCGATCCATCTGCTGAAGCTGATGTCGTCGATGCCGGCGCCGCGCGACCCGGCCAAGCTGGCCGAGCTGACCCAGATCGCCACCCGCATGGAAGGCAGCTACGGCGCAGGCAAGTACTGCACCGACGCCAACGATCCCAACTCCTGCCGCCAGCTGGGCGAACTGGAGCAGGTGCTGGCGCGCAGCCGCGACTATGACCAGCAGCTCGATGCCTGGCAGGGCTGGCACAGCACCACCAGGAGCATGCGCGGTGATTACCAGAAGTTCGTCGGCCTGGTGAATGAAGGTGCCAAGGGCATGGGCTTCACCGATGCCGGGCAGATGTGGCGCAGTGGCTATGACATGCCGCCGGAGCAGATCGGCCCGGAAACCGATCGCCTGTGGGAGCAGGTCAAGCCGATGTACGAGCAGCTGCACTGCTACGCGCGCGGCAAGCTGGACAAGACCTATGGCAAGGACAAGGCCGAGGTGGGCAACGGCCTGATCGCCGCGCACCTGATGGGCAACATGTGGCAGCAGGACTGGTCCAACCTGTGGGACCAGCTGGAACCGTACCCGGGCGCCGGCAGCCTGGACATCACCGCGGCGCTGGAAAAGCAGTACCAGACCAACCTGAGCGCGGCGCTGGCCAAGGCCGGCAAGGATGCGAACGTAGCCGCGCAGTACAAGGCGCAACGCGAGGCCGAACTGCGCACCGCCAAGCAGATGACCGAGCGTGCACAGGATTTCTACGTCTCGCTGGGCATGCCGTCGTTGCCGCAGTCGTACTGGGACAAGACCCAGTTCATCAAGCCCGATGACCGCGACGTGGTCTGCCACGCCAGTGCGTGGGACATGAACATGGAAGGCGATGTGCGCACCAAGATGTGCATCAAGCCCAACGAAGAGAACTTCACCACCATCTACCACGAGCTGGGCCACATCTATTACGACCTGGCCTACAACCCGCTGCCGCCGCTGTTCCAGGGCGGCGCCAACGATGGCTTCCATGAAGCGATCGGCGACACCATCGTGCTGGCGATGACGCCGAAGTACCTCAGCTCGATCGGGCTGGTCGACGCGCCGACCGAGAGCCGCGAAGCGGTCATCAACAACCAGATGCGCATGGCGCTGTCGGGCGTGTCGTTCCTGCCGTTCGGCCTGATGATCGACCGCTGGCGCTGGGGCGTGTTCGATGGTTCGATCACCCCGGACAACTACAACAAGGCATGGTGGGACCTGAAGGCCAAGTACCAGGGCGTGGCCCCGGCCAGCGCCCGTGGCGAGGAATTCTTCGACCCGGGTGCCAAGTACCACGTGCCGGGCAACACCCCGTATACCCGCTACTTCCTGGCGCGCATCCTGCAGTTCCAGTTCTACAAGGGCCTGTGCGATGCCGCCGGCTTCAAGGGCCCGCTGCACGAGTGCACCTTCTACGGCAACAAGGAAGCCGGCCAGAAATACTGGGCGATGCTGAGCAAGGGTGCCAGCCAGCCGTGGCAGGCCACGCTGAAGGAACTGACCGGCTCGGACAAGCTCGATGCCGGCCCGATGATCGAGTACTTCAGCCCGGTCAATGCCTGGTTGAAGCAGCAGAACGAAGGCCAGATGTGCGGTTGGCAGGCCAGCGCGGCACCGGCAGCGAAATGAAAAAAGGGCGGATCCGCGAGGATCCGCCCTTTCCCTTTCGGTAGCGCCGGGCCGTGCCCGGCGAGCGCAGCGGCGTAATGAAAAGCCACCAGGCATGGCCCGGCGCTACCGCAATGAGGATCAGTTGCTCTTCTTCGCCGCCAGCTGCGCAGCCAGTGCGGCCTTGAATTCCTCGAAGGTCTGCCCCTTCTCGTTGGCTTCGGCCTGCGCCGCATCGCGCAGCGCATCCGAGTAAATCAAGCGCACGGGCGTGCCCTGCCGTTCGTGCAGCTCACCGGCCTGCATGATCAGCGCCAGCACCTGGGCCGCACTTTCGCTCTGGCCGGCGATGCGGCCATCCATGCCCAGCACCCATTCGCCGTCGCGGCGGACGATGCCGGCCAGCAGCGTGCGCTGCGTGTCGCGCAGCTCGGCGTGCGGCTCGACGGGCGAGGCAGTGGCGGCGGCCTTGTTGGCAGCCTGCTGTTCCTGGCGACGGCGCTGGTCGCGGCGGGATTTGGAAGAGGTCGACATCAGTGGGGCTTGCATTGCGGGGGCGCAAGGATAACCCACACCCCCTGCATGCCGGTTCACGCCGATGCGGTAGCGGCTCAGTCCAGTACCCGCCCCTGCCGCCAGTACCCCATGAAGGTGATCGCGCGGCGATCCAGGCCGCAGTCTTTCAGCAGATGCCGGCGGATCGCCATCACCGCGCCGGCCTCGCCCGCTACCCAGGCATACAGCGCGCCGTCCGCGCTGGCGTCCGCTTGCTCCCACAGGATCTGCGCATCAACGTCGATGTCGTCCAGTTCGGCAGCCCCGGCGACGGTCGCGGCCGCCGCCAGCCGCGCCTGCACCGCCTGCAGCAACCGCTGCCCATGGGCCTGCTCCCCGCGTGGCAACCACACCAGTTCGGCCGTAGCCGGGGCCTTCAATGGCACCGCATCACCGGCCTGGGCGATCTCCAGCAGGGCCAGCGTGCGCGGCGGATCGGCCAGCCCGGCCAGTTCCTCGAGGATGCCGGCCACCGCCGGCAACGCGGTCTCATCGGCCACCAGCAGCACCTGGCCTACCCCGGCTGGCGGCTTCCATTCCCAGCCCTCGCTGCTGTCCGCACAGTCGGCATCGGGGGCCAGCAGCACCACGCGGTCGCCCGGCCGTGCATGCGTGGCCCAGCGCGAGGCCGGTCCGGTCTGGCCATGCAGCACGAAGTCGACGTCGACCTCGCACTCGCCGGCACGCAGCTGGCGGAGAGTAAAGGTGCGCATCGGCGGCCGCGCCTCATCGGGCAGTGCCCGGTAACGGTCATACCAGTCTTCGCCGCTGGGCACGTCCGGCGCGTCCTGGCCGGGCAAAGGGAAAAACACCTTGATACGCTGGTCCGGGCCTTCGGTCTTCATGTGCGCCACGTCGGCGCCGGTGAACACCATGCGGTCCAGGGAAGGAGAAAGAACGCGGCGCTCCTTCAGCGCCACCTCGAACATCCGGTAGGTCTGCTGCGCAGCCATGCGGGTACCTCATGCGACGACATCGGAATGGCTGGCTGTCGTGCACCCACGAACCGGCTCGCTGGAAACCCCAGCCTAATCCCTGGCCGCAGCGCCGCAACGGATCCGCGCGTGATGACGCGCCCTACCCCTGCACGACGCTCAATGCGCCGTGCTGGCTGCCTCTGATGCGCGCTCGCGCTGGTGCTCCCAGTACCAGAACACGAAGCCGGCCGCGAAGAAGCCCGCCTGTCCCAGTGCCAGGTGCAGCGGGTTGTTGTGCAGCAGCGGCGATACCACGCCGGCCACCACGGTGCTGATCATCAGCTGCACGAACGCCTGCAGCGACGACGCCAGGCCGCGCTGCAGCGGATACATGTCCAGCACCGCCAGCGCCAGGATCGGGAAGATCAGCGCCATGCCCATGCCGCCAAGGAAGATCGGCATCACCGCCCACGGCAGCGCGAACTGCGGCGCCAGGGTGACGTAGCCGATGTTCAGCACGGCAGAGACCGCACACAGGCTGAAACCGAGCGCGACCTGCCGGGTCGGTGTGCTGTGCCCGGCCATGCGCCCGGACAGGAACGAACCGGTGGTCATGCCGCCGATGGTGGGAATGAACAACCACGCAAAGCCACCTTCACCCAGATGCAGGTGCTGCATCACGATGGCCGGCGCCGAGGAGATGTACAGGAAGATGCCGCCGAACCCGATGCTGCCGGCCAGGGCCAGGCGCAGGAACCGCGGGTTGAAGCCGATGCGCACGTAATCGCGCAGCAACGTGCGTGGCGACAGGGCGATCCGCGCCTGCACCGGATGGGTTTCCGGCAGGAAGCGCGCGGTGGCCGCCAGCAGCACCAGCGCGAACACCACCAGGAACCAGAAGATCAGCGGCCAGCCGGCACCGCTGAGCAGGATCCAGCCACCGATGATCGGCGCGATGGCCGGGGCGATACCGAACAGCATCGACACCTGGCTCATCAGCCGCTGCGCGTCGTGGCCGTGGTACAGATCGCGGATCACCGCGCGGCCGACGATCATGCCCACGCCGGCGGACAGGCCCTGCAGTGCGCGGAACGCCAGCAGCGTGGTCAGGTCGGTAGACAACGCACAGCCCACCGAGGCGCCGACGAAGATCACCAGGCCGCCGAGGATCACCCGCTTGCGCCCCCACGCATCGGACAGCGGGCCATGGGCCAGGCTCATCAGGCCGTAGAACAGCAGGTAGACGCTGATGGTCTGCTGCACCGCCACCTCGTCCACCGCCAGGCGCTGGGCCAGCTGCGGAAACGCGGGAAAGATGGTGTCGATCGAGAACGGACCGAACATGGCCAGGCCAGCGAGCAACAGGGCCATGCGGCGGGTGGAAGGAGCAACGGCGGCGGTCATCGGGCAAGCGTCCGGCAGGGCCATGCATGACACGCACGGCGGGCGCCGATCCCCTGCAGCAGGGACGGCGCCAGATGAATACGAGAATCCCACCATCATAGGTGGGGAATGCGCGCGATGCCATGCAAGGATGCACAGAACGCACGCCCGGACCATCGGCCATTCAGCCCCGTGAGGCCAGCCCGGGCCACCGTCAGGCGCCGGCAACGAGCTATAATCGGCGGGCAACACGGTGGGAGAAGCAGGTCACCGCTGCCGAAGGCGCAACGCCCGTAATCGCTCAGGCCCGATACCACCCGTAACAGAACTCTGGAGAGACCGGTTCGATCCGGCGCCGAAGGGGCACGAAGCTGCGGTTTTCCGCGCTTTTAAACTCTCAGGCAAAAGGACAGAGGGGCGCCCGCAGACCGCCGACCGGCGGCTTGTGCCCGTGCGTGTGCCCTTTCCTGACGGATCCTTCGCCATGTCCCAGAACACCCCTTCCCTGCGTGAGCTCGAGCACCATTCGGCGTTCGTCGAGCGCCACATCGGCCCCAACGATGCCGAGATCGCGCAGATGCTCGGCGTCATCGGCCACGCCTCGCTGGATGCGATGACCGATGCCATCGTGCCGGCCAAGATCAAGTCGCCGGCACCGCTGGCGCTGCCGGAGTCGATCACCGAAGTGCAGGCGCTGGCGAAGATCCGCGCGATCGCCGACAAGAACACCGTGCTGCGCAGCTTCATCGGCCAGGGCTACTACGGCACCCACACGCCGAACGTGATCCTGCGCAACATCCTGGAAAACCCGGCCTGGTACACCGCCTACACCCCGTACCAGGCGGAAATCTCGCAGGGCCGCATGGAAGCGCTGATCAACTTCCAGACCCTGTGTGCCGACCTGACCGGCATGGAAATCGCCAACGCCTCGCTGCTGGACGAAGCCACGGCCGCCGCTGAAGCGATGACCCTGGCCAAGCGCTCGGCCAAGTCGAAGTCGGACACCTTCTTCGTGCACGACGCCGTGCACCCGCAGACGCTGGAACTGCTGCGCACCCGCGCCGAACCCATGGGCATCGTGCTGCGCGTGGGCACCCCGGCCGAAGCGCTGGAAGCGGAAGCCTTCGGCCTGCTGCTGCAGTACCCGGACACCTTCGGCCAGGTGGGCGACTACAAGGCGCTGGTCGATGCCGTGCACGCGCGCGGCGGCCTGGTGGCTGTGGCCACCGACCTGCTGGCACTGACCCTGCTGGCCGCCCCGGGCGAATGGGGTGCGGACATCGTGGTCGGCAACAGCCAGCGTTTCGGCGTGCCGTTCGGCTTCGGTGGCCCGCATGCGGCGTTCATGGCCTGCCGTGACGCCTACAAGCGTTCGATGCCGGGCCGCCTGATCGGCGTCTCGATCGACGCACAGGGCAACCCGGCCTACCGCCTGACCCTGCAGACCCGCGAACAGCACATCCGCCGCGAGAAGGCCACCTCCAACATCTGCACCGCACAGGTGCTGCTGGCGGTGATGGCCTCGATGTACGCCGTCTACCACGGCCCGGAAGGCCTGACCCGCATCGCCCGCCGCACCCATCGCCTGGCCGCCATCCTGGCCAGCGCGCTGCGCACTGCCGGTGTGCAGGTCGGTGCCGACTTCTTCGACACGCTGCACGTCACCGGTGTCGACGCCGACGCGATCCATGCCAAGGCCCGTGCCGCCGGCTACAACCTGCGTGCGATCGACAGCAGTTCGGTCGGCATCAGCCTGGACGAGACCGCCACCCGCGCCGACATCGTCGCCGTAGGCGCGCTGTTCGGTGCCACCGTTGATGTGGACGCGCTCGATGCCAGCACCGCCGATGCGCTGCCGGCCGGCCTGCTGCGCCAGTCCGCGTTCCTGACCCACCCGGTGTTCAACACCCACCACAGCGAGCACGAACTGCTGCGCTACCTGCGTTCGCTGGCCGACAAGGACCTGGCGATGGACCGCACGATGATCCCGCTGGGCTCGTGCACCATGAAGCTCAACGCCACCGCCGAAATGATCCCGGTGACCTGGCCGGAGTTCTCGCAGATCCACCCGCTGGTGCCGGCCGAGCAGGCGCTGGGCTACAAGGAACTGATCGATTCGCTGGAAGCGATGCTGGTCGAGTGCACCGGCTACGACGCCGTCAGCCTGCAGCCAAACTCCGGTGCGCAGGGCGAGTACGCCGGCCTGCTGGCGATCCGCGCCTACCACCGCTCGCGTGGCGAAGATCACCGTGACATCTGCCTGATTCCGGATTCGGCGCATGGCACCAACCCGGCCTCGGCGCAGATGTGCGGCATGAAGGTCGTGGTCACCAAGACCGATGCCAACGGCAACGTCGACGTTGAAGACATCCGCCTCAATGCCGAGAAGTACAGCGACCGCCTGGCCGCGATCATGATGACCTACCCGTCCACGCACGGCGTGTTCGAGGAAGAGGTGGTGGAGATCTGCGAGATCATCCACAAGCATGGCGGCCAGGTGTACACCGACGGCGCCAACATGAACGCCCTGGTCGGCGTGGCCAAGCCGGGCAAGTGGGGTTCGGACGTTTCGCACCTGAACCTGCACAAGACCTTCTGCATCCCGCACGGCGGCGGCGGCCCGGGCGTTGGCCCGTGTGCGGTCAAGTCGCACCTTGCCCCGTTCCTGCCGGGCAAGCTGGGTGACAACGGTCCGGTCGGCATGGTCAGCGCCGCCAGCTTCGGCAGCGCCTCGATCCTGCCGATCAGCTGGATGTACATCGCGATGATGGGCACCGAGGGCCTGCGCAAGGCCACCCAGGTCGCCCAGCTCAACGCCAACTACATCGCCAAGCGCCTGGCCCCGCACTTCAAGACCCTGTACACCGGTCGCAACGGCCTGGTCGCGCACGAGTGCATCCTGGACGTGCGTCCGCTGGAGAAGGCCAGCGGCATCGGTGCCGAAGACGTGGCCAAGCGCCTGATCGACTTCGGCTTCCATGCCCCCACCCTGAGCTTCCCGGTGGCCGGCACGCTGATGGTCGAACCGACCGAAAGCGAATCGCTGCACGAGCTGGACCGCTTCATCGACGCGATGATCCAGATCCGCGAAGAGATCACCGCGATCGAAGACGGCCGCCTGGACCGCGAGGACAACCCGCTGAAGAACGCCCCGCACACGGCCACGGCCGTGACCGCCAGCGAGTGGACCCACGCCTACCCCCGCGAGCTGGCCGCCTTCCCGCTGCCGAGCCTGAAGCTGCAGAAGTACTGGCCGCCGGTCGCCCGCGTCGACAACGTGTACGGCGACAAGAACGTGATGTGTGCCTGCATCCCGGTCGATGCCTACAAGGATGATGAAGTCGAGGCGTAAGCCATCGCGGCATCGGAAATGAGAACGGCCCGCGCAAGCGGGCCGTTCTTGTTTTCCGGTAGCGCCGGGCCATGCCCGGCGAGCGCAGCGGCAGAACGCGTCACGGGTCGGGCATCTGCCCCAGGCTCAACTGCCACGACACGCCGAAGCGGTCCTGCACCCAGCCGTAGCGGCTGCTGAAATCCTGCTCGCCCACCGGCATCAGCCAGTGCCCGCCGTCACCCAGCACGCGCGCGGCACGCTCGAATGATTCGGCGCCGGAACACTCGACGAACAGCGAGATCGAGGGCGTGAAGGTGAAGTCGTGCATATCCAGGCTGTCAAAGCACAGGTAGTGGGTGCCGCCGAGCAGGAAAATGGCCTGGCGAACCTGCCCGGGCACGCCCGCGCCCGCCCCGTCCGGGTGGCGCTGCAGGGCCAGCAGGCGGAATTCGGCGAAGGCTTCGGCATACACGGCCAGCGCCGCTTCGGCCTGGCCGGTGAACATCAGGAAGGGACGGCTGCGCAGCATGCGGTGCTCCCGTTCGTCGGGCCGGTGATGGCCCACCCGATCAGGATGGCACGGCGGATGTGCAGCCCCCGTGGTAGCGCCGGGCCATGCCCGGCGGCCCCATCACGCCTCGCGCATGCGCCGGGCGATGGCGCTGCTGGCCGCGATGGTCGCCGTCAGCGCCACCATGGACAGGAACTGCAGGCGCGTATGCGCTTCACTCAGCAACAGGCCGAAGATCAGCGCCAGGATCGCCAGCGCACAGACAGTCAGCCACGGGAAGCCCGCCATGCGGAACGGCAGGCGCGTGCCCAGGCGGTCGGCGCGACGGCGCAGCACCAGTTGCGAGACCAGCGACAACGTCCACACCAGCAGGCAGGTGGAGCCGACGATGTTCAGCAGCACCGGCAACACCTTGTCCGGGAACAGCAGTTCCATGATGGTGGCGGCAAAGCCGAACAGGACGCTGGCCAGCACCGCGATCACCGGCACCTGGCGCGGATCGGTCCAGCCCAGCACGGCCGGTGCTTCGCGGCGTTGCGCCAGCGAATACATCATGCGCGAGGCGCCGTAGAGGTTGGCATTGAGCGCTGACAGCAGGGCGATCACCGCGATCAGGGTGATGGCGGTGGCCGCGCCCGGAATATTGGCGACATCAAGAACAGCGGCAAACGGCGACTTCAGCGCTTCGCTGGTCCACGGCACCACGGCGATGATCACGCTCAGCGAACCGATGTAGAACACCAGGATGCGCCAGGCCACGGTGCGGATGGCACGGGCGATGCTGCGCTCGGGGTCTTCGGTCTCCGCCGCAGCGACGGCCACGATTTCGGTGCCACCGAAGGCGAACACCACCACCAGCAGCGCCGCGCCGATGCCGGCCAGTCCCTTCGGTGCGAAGCCACCGTGCTCGGTGAAGTTGCTCAGGCCTGGCGAGGCCACCTGCGGCAGCCAGCCCATCAGCAGCGCCACGCCCACGGCGATGAAGGCCAGGATCGCCGCCACTTTGAGGATGGCGAACCAGAATTCGAACTCGCCGAAGTTCTTCACCCCGAGCAGGTTGATCGCGGTGAAGAACAGCATGAAGGCCAATGCCGCCATCGGTACCGGCACCACCGGCCAGACCGTGGCCAGCAACCCGGCCGCACCCACCGCCTCGGCGGCGATCACGATGACCAGCTGCACCCACCACAGCCAGCCCACGGTGGCACCGGCGGTGGCGCCCATGGCATCGGCCGCATACACCGAGAACGCACCGCTGGTCGGCTTGGCCGCAGCCATTTCCCCCAGCGCGTTCATCACGATGATCACCAGCGCGCCGGCCACCAGGTAGGACACCAGCACCGCCGGGCCAGCCGCCTGCACGCCCACGCCGGAGCCGAGGAACAGGCCGGCGCCGATGGCGCTGCCCAGCCCCATCATGATCAGCTGGCGTGGCTTGAGCGAATGGCCGAGGCGGGAGGGCGAAGCGGTGGTATCGGGGGTGGCGGGCATCGGCAGGGCTGGCGGCGGCTACAAGGGCGACACCTTACCGTGTCCAGCCGCCGCGGGGATAGGCACAGCGCAGCAGGAAACTCAGGCCGGTACCGGCTCGCCGACATTGCCGCCGATGCGGGCGCGGTAGGCACGCGGGGAGAAACCGGTTTCAGCCTTGAACTTGCGGGTGAACGCGCTCTGGTCGCTGAAACCGCAGGCCTGGCCGATGCAGGCGATGCTCTCGTTGCCATGCAGCAGGTGCATGGCCATCTGGATCCGCAGCCGGGTCAGCACCTGCTGCGGCGTCATCTGGAACACCTTGCGGAAGCTGCGCTCCAGCTTGGACAGCGAGAATCCGGTGATGTCCAGCAGCGTCTGCATCCGCACGTTCTCGGCGTAGTGCATATTGAGGTGGGCCAAGGCCAGACGAAGCTGCTCGTACTGGGTCCCGAGGCTGTCCTTCTGGCCAAGGTCGCGGGAAATGCCGATCAGCCCCTCGACCTGCCCGTCCACCAGCAGCGGGCGTTTGCAGGTCAGGCACCAGCCCGGTTCGCGGTTGGCGAACAGGTGCAGCTCCATCAGGTTCTCGATCACCTCGCCGGACAGCACGCGTGCGTCCTGGTCGACATAGTCCGCACTCAGGCCGGTGGGGTAGATCTCGGCCGCGGTGCGTCCGATCACGTCCTTGCGCGCACGCAGGCCCAGCCGTCGCAGCATGGTCTGGTTGACGTAGGTGTAGCGGCCCTGGCGGTCCTTCATGAAGAACAGCACGTCCGGAATGGCGTCGAACAGGGCTTCGATGTCGGCGGGTTCGACTCGCATGCGGCAAGCATACCCGAGCCGCCGATTTGTCTGCGCGTTCACTCCCACGGGACCGTGCATTAACGCCGGCGGCGCCACTGTCTGGGGTCTGCCCCCTACCCGCTCCAGGAGATCCTCCATGGCCGCCAGCAAGCCGACCGGCAAGCGCGCTCCCGCCACCACCTCCGCTGACCGTGACAGCCGCGGCCAGGGCGATGAACTGCATCAGCTCGCAGGAGGCGCCCATCCGGTACTGACCAGCAACCAGGGCATTCCGGTTGCCGACAACCAGAACTCCCTGCGCCAGGGACCGCGTGGCCCCACCCTGCTGGAAGACTTCCTGCTGCGCGAGAAGATCACCCACTTCGACCACGAGCGTATTCCCGAGCGCATCGTCCACGCGCGCGGTTCGGCTGCCCACGGCTTCTTCGAGCTGACCCGGTCGCTGGGCAAGGTGACCCGGGCGAAGATCCTCACCGAGGTCGGGGTGAAGACGCCGGTGTTCACCCGCTTCTCCACGGTTGCCGGCGGCGCCGGCTCGGTCGACACCCCGCGCGACGTGCGCGGCTTTGCGGTGAAGTTCTACACCGGGGAAGGCAACTGGGACCTGGTCGGCAACAACATTCCGGTGTTCTTCATCCAGGACGCGATCAAGTTCCCCGACCTGATCCATGCGGTGAAGATGGAACCGGACCGCGCCTTCCCGCAGGCGGCCAGCGCACACGACACGTTCTGGGATTTCGTCTCGCTGATGCCCGAATCGATGCACATGATCATGTGGGCGATGAGCGACCGCACGATTCCGCGCTCGCTGCGCACCATCGAAGGCTTCGGCATCCACAGCTTCCGCCTGCTGGATGAAGAAGGGAACTCCACCTTCGTCAAGTTCCACTGGCGGCCGAAGCTGGGGCTGCAGTCCACCGTCTGGGACGAGGCGCTGAAGCTGCAGGCCGCCGACAACGATTTCCACCGCCGCGACCTGTTCGAGGCGATCCAGCGCGGCGACTTCCCCGAGTGGGAGCTGGCCGTGCAGCTGTTCACCGAAGAACAGGCCGATGGCTTCCCGTTCGACCACCTGGACCCGACCAAGATCATCCCCGAGTCGCTGGTGCCGCTGCAGGTGATCGGACGCATGGTGCTGGACCGCTGGCCGGACAACTTCTTCGCCGAAACCGAGCAGGTCGCCTTCTGCCCGGCCAACGTGCCACCGGGCATCGATTTCAGCAACGACCCGCTGCTGCAGGGGCGGCTGTTCTCCTACCTGGATACCCAGCTGATCCGCCTGGGCGGACCGAACTTCAACCAGATTCCGATCAACGCACCGAAGTGCCCCTTCGCCAACCACCAGCGCGATGGCCATATGCAGATGCAGGTGCCGAAGGGGCGCGTGGCCTACGACCCCAGTTCGCTGCAAGAGGACAGCCCGCGCGAAACGCCCGCCGGTTTCCGCAGCCACGCCAGTGCCGATGATGGGCGCAAGGGCCGCACCCGCGCGGAGAGCTTTGCCGACCACTACAGCCAGGCGCGGATGTTCTTCCGCAGCCTGGAAAAACCGGAACAGGCGCACCTGGCCTCGGCGCTGGTGTTCGAGCTGTCGAAGGTGGAAACCGAGAAGGTGCGCGTGCGCACCGTCAGCCATCTGCGCAACATCGACGAAGGCCTGGCCAAGCGCGTGGCCGACGGGCTGGCACTGGGCACCCTGCCCGCCCCGGCACCGACGGCAACCCCAGCACAGGACCTGCCCGCCGCACCCGAGGTCCGCGTGATCGGCCGCAACAAGCCCCTGCTGCAGGGGCGCTGCATCGGCATCCTGTTCGACGAGGGCTCCGATGCACGGGTGATCGCCACTCTGCGCAAGTCCGCCGAAAAGGCCGGCGCCAGCGTCAAGCTGGTCGCACCGAAAGTCGGTGGCGCCACGCTCAGCGACGGCAAAGTACAGGCCGCCGACGGACAGTTGGCCGGTACCCCGTCGGTGGTGTTCGACGCAGTGGCGGTCGTGCTGAGTGCCGACGCCGGCAAGGCCTTGGCCAAGGAAGCGGCAGCCGTGGGCTTTGTCAGCGATGCCTGGGCGCACCTGAAAGCCATCGCCAGTGACGAAGGCGCACAGGCCCTGTTGAAGGCAGCGCGCGTCGGCAACGATGCCGGCACCGTCGAGGCCGAGGACAGCAAGGCCTTCCTCACCGCTGCTGCCACCCGCCAGTGGGCTCGCGAGCCGAAGCTGCGCCTGCTGGCCTGACCATCCGACAGGAGAATCCCCATGCCCCGTGGTGACAAATCCGCCTATACCGACAAGCAGAAGCGCCAGGCCGAGCATATCGAAGAGAGTGAGCGCGAACGCGGTGCCAGTGAAGGCACCGCCGAGCGTATCGCCTGGGCCACCGTGAACAAGCAGGATGGGGGTGGCAAGCGCAGCGGCAGCGCGCGCAAGGCAACGAAGAAGGTGGCCAGAAAGACAACGGCGAAGAAGGCTTCCGCAAGCAAGGCGCCGGCGAAGAAGGTGGCGAAGAAGACCGCCGCGAAAAAGACGCCTGCGAAGAAGACACCTGCAAAGAAGACGGCTGCAAAGAAGGCTGCAAAGAAGGCGGTTAAGAAGGCCCCTGCAAAGAAGGCGGCCACCGGGAAGGCAACGCAGAAGAGCGCCTCACGCAGCACCGCAGCGAAGAAGGCCGCCAAAACCCGTGCAGCAAAAAAGGCGGTACGCAAGACTGCGGCGAAGAAGGCCGCACGCACCCGCGCCGGCAGTTAGCCGGTAGCGGGTAGCGCCCTCACCCAACCGGCCACCACCGCGGCGGCCGGTTCGGCACAGGCCAGCAGCAGCAGATGCGGCCCGTCCAGGGCCACGTGCCGCGCGTCCGGCAGCAGGGTCTGCAGCTCGGCTACGCTCGGCGGCCACAGCAGCCGGTCATGGCCTGCCTGCAGGCACAGCGTCGGCACCCCGATCTGCGGCAGCAATGCGCGTACGTCGACCCGCAGGGTCGCTGCGGCGCGCTGCCGCAACGTGGTCGCTGGAACCTGAGCCAACGCATCGCGCAGCATCGACGTGTGCTCGCCGGTGCGCCACTGCCCCAGCAGCAGTCGCGCCAGCAGCGGCAACGGCGGCATCGGCCATGCAAGCGCAAGCGCCATCGCGGCGGCGGGGGGCAATGGCACCGGCCGCCGTGCGAAGGTCGTGCACAGCACCAGTCCCCGGAGACCGGGAAGCAGGCCTGCGGCCAGTTCAACCGCAAGAGGGCCGGCAAAGGACTCGGCAACAAGCACGAACGGCTGCGCAGGCAGTTGCGGACGTACCACCTCTGCCAATGTTCTGTAGTCCTGCGCCCCCACGCTGGGCAGCGCCAGTACGCGCGCATCGAGTCCACCTGTGCGCAGCGCCCCCAGAAAAGGCACTGACAGCCGCCCGGTGCCATCCAGCCCCGGCAACATGACGACCTGCAGTGTCAACGCCGCACTCAATGCGAAACCGGCCCATGTCCGCAACGGAGGACATCAAGCATGATCGAACGCGCACAGGTACGCCATACGCAGGGGTACGCGGGCATGCGGCATGACCGGTTCAGAAGCCCCCGTTGGCAACGGCGAAGAAACGGATAGAATCGCCGCCACACGGGTCGCCAGCGGTGGCCCAGGGGATTGAGGAAGGACGTGCCACGGCACGGAAATTGCATCACGGCAATGGACTGTCGACCGGCAACCCGGCCGACATCGGGAATCTGACAGGAAGGAACGGCCCACCGGCAGAGGCGCCCAAGCGCAGTGCGGTGGCTGACATTCGTGGATTGATCAGGGGGATCGCATGTCCGCACCAAACTTTGCCCGTCCGCTGCTGCGGGCGGCGCTGCTGTTGCTGTGCCTTGCCGTGGCGCTGACCGCGCATGCCGCACCTACGGTCCTGACGTTCAGCAACAACGGCGGTCTCGGCGGCCCCATTGCCAGCAGCGGCCAGGGCGGCTCCGCCACCATACCCGGGCTCAGCATCCAGATCGGCCATATCTCCGACAGCAACGGTACGCCCTCCGGCATGATCGGCTGGCAATCGGCGGCGGCGCTCTATGACAGTGACAACTTCGACGGTCTGACCGACGCCGCGCTTGTCGATGGCTATCGCGGCATGATTGTCCGCTCTGCCGACGGCAAGGAATTCCAGCTGACGGCATTCCGCTACTACAACTGGGGGGAGACCAGTAGTGCCCCGATCATCGTCGCGGGCTTTCGCAATGGTCGTCAGGTCGCCTCGACATCATTCGAAGCCTACAAGGCAGATTTCAGTTCAGTGCAGGTCACTCTGCCGTACTTCACCAACGTCGATGAGGTCCGCCTGTACACCGCCAGCGGAAACCCCAGTTGGCACACGATCAACAACCTGGTGATCGATCCGGTGCCGGTGCCTGAGGCACCGGACGCTCCACAGATCGGTGCTGCGACGGCCGGCAATGCGCAGGCATCGGTGAGCTTCACAGCCCCTGCCGACAATGGCGGCGCGACCATCACCGGATACACCGTGACCTCCTCACCTGGCGGCCTGCTCGCCAACGGCAGCAGTTCTCCGCTGGTGGTGACCGGATTGACCAATGGCACCTCGTACACGTTCAGGGTCACAGCTACCAATTCGATCGGGACCAGCGAACCTTCGGCGGCCTCGGCACCGGCAATCCCCAAGGGTGACCAGACGATCTCCTTCGCCGATCCAGGTGCGCAGGCTTTCGGCAGCAACCCGACATTGACCGCTTCCACCACGTCCGGCCTTGCAGCGACGTTCACCTCCAGCACCACGGGGGTGTGCAGCATCACCGGTGGCGGCACCCTGACCTTTGCCACCACGGGCATCTGCACCATTGATGCCCACCAGGCTGGCGATTCCGCCTGGAATCCCGCGCCCACGGTCAGTCGTTCCTTTGCCGTCAACGCCGTCGCACCGGATGCGCCGACCATCGGTGCGCCCACGGCCGGCAACGGCCAGGTGTCGCTGGCCTTCACCGCACCGGCAAGCAACGGTGGTTCGGCCATCACCAGTTACACGGCAACCTCCGCACCGGGTGGCTTCACCGCCTCGGGCGCGGGCTCGCCACTGGTCGTCACTGGCTTGGACAACGGCACGACCTACACCTTCACCGTTACCGCAACCAATGCCATCGGCACCGGCGCACCATCGGCCAGCTCCAGTGCCGTCACACCGAAGGGCACGCAGACCATCACCTTCAACAATCCTGGCTCGCAGAACTTCGGCACCTCGCCGACGTTGACCGCCAGCAGCAGCTCCGGCCTGCCGGTGACGTTCACCTCCACCACCACCGGCGTGTGCACGATCACCAGCGGCGGCGCACTGACGTTCACCACCGCCGGCACCTGCAGCATCGATGCCGACCAGAGTGGAAACGGAACGTTCGCTGCGGCACCCACCGTTGCGCGGAGCTTCACGGTCAATGCCGTCGTGCCGACCGCACCCACCATGGGCACCGCGACGGCGGGCGATGGCCAAGCGACAGTGACGTTCAGCGCCCCCGCCAGCAGCGGAGGCGCTGCCATCACCGGCTACACCGTTACTGCAAACCCAGGCGGTGCCACCGGCACCGGCGGCGGTTCGCCGATCACCGTGACCGGCCTTACCAACGGCGTGAGCTATACCTTCTCCGTGACGGCCACCAACAGTGCCGGCACCGGCAGCGGATCATCCGCCTCCAACGCCATCATTCCCGCCTCGCCGCAGACCATCACCTTCGCCAATCCGGGTGCACAGAACTACGGCACGACACCGACGCTGACGGCCACGTCGACGTCGAATCTGCCGGTGTCGCTCACTTCGTCCACCGCTGGCGTCTGCACGATCAGCAGCGGCACCCTGGCGTTCCTGAGCGCCGGCACCTGCACCATCAATGCCAATCAGCCGGGCGACAGCGCCTATCTGGCTGCGGCTCAGGTCAGCCAGTCGTTCACCGTCAATGCCGTGGCGCCGGGCGCGCCTACAGCGGTCAACGCGACGCCATCGGGCACCGGTGAAATCAGGGTGGCGTTCACCGCACCGGCGGGCAACGGTGGCGCCACCATCAGCGGCTACACGGTGACCTCCAGCCCCGGTGGCATCACTGCATTTGGTGCGGCCAGCCCACTCACGGTCAGCGGCCTCACGGTCGGCCAGTCCTATACCTTTACCGTCACTGCCAGCAACAGCGCCGGCACCGGTGGCCCGTCCACCGCGTCCAATGCAGCGGTGGCGGCCGATGCCATCGTCGCCAGCAACTCCACCGCCGCGGTACCCTATGGCACGCCCAGCACCATCACTCTGAGCATCAGTGGCGTGGCCACGCAGGTAACCGTCGGCAGCGCGCCGACGCACGGCAACCTGACGCTCTCCGGCATCACGCCCACCTACACGCCGACCGTGGGTTACGCCGGGCCCGATACCTTCACCTACACCGCGACCGACGGCAACATGACCTCGGCACCGGCTACGGTCAGCATCACCGTCGGCGCAGCGACGCTGGCGTTGACACCGGCCACGCTGGCCAGCGCCACGGCCGGCAGCAGCTATCAGCAGAGCCTGTCCAGCAGTGGAGGCGCGGCACCCTACAGCTACCAGCCGGTCGGCGCACTGCCGCCAGGCATCAGCCTGTCGGCCAGCGGCGAGCTCAGCGGCAATCCGAACACGGCCGGCAGCTACAGCTTCGACATCACCGCCACCGACAGCAGTACCGGTACCGGTCCGTTCTCCGTTACCCGCAGCTACACCGTGGTGGTAGCCGCACCGCAGATCGGCTTCGCGTTGTCGAGCCTGCCGCAGTCGTCGACCGCCGTTGCCTACACACAGCAACTGCAGGTTTCCGGCGGTGCCGCGCCGTATGCTTTCCAGGTGACGTCCGGCGCTCTGCCTTCCGGTCTGAGCCTGGGCAGCGACGGCACGTTCTCCGGCACGCCGACGGGCGCCGGCAGCTATGCATTCACCGTGACTGTCACCGACGCCAACAACTTCACCGCCAGCCAGGCATTCACCCTGCAGGTGATCGAGGCCGTCCAGCAGATCACCGCATTCGTGGCCAATCCCACGGCGCCGCTTTACAGCGTCGATGGTCGCTTCTCAGTCTCCGCCAACGGCGGCGCGTCGGGCAGTCCGGTGGTCTTCGCCAGCACCACCCCTGACATATGCCGCGTGGAAGGCAACGCCGTAGTGATGCTGGCAGCTGGACGTTGCAGCCTGACCGCCAACCAGGCGGGCAACGCGCAATACCAGGCCGCCGTGCAGGCGACGCTGGACGTGGACATCACCGCCGCTGTGCCGGTGCTGCAGTGGCCGCAGGAACTGCACAAGGTGTTCGGTGAAGCGGCGTTCGACCTGGTTGATCCGCAGAGCCCCAGCCGCGGCGCCTTCAGCTACAGCAGCAGCAATACGTCGGTCGCCAGCGTACAAGGCCGTACCGTCACCGTGGTCGGCGAAGGCGTGGCCGTTCTCACCGTCAGCCAGGCCGCCGCCGGTGGCTTTGCGGCGGGCACCGCGCAGTTGCGCCTGGTGGTCAGCCAGCGCCCGGATCCGAGCCGCGACCCCGGCGTGATCGCCAACGTGCAGGCGCAGGTCGATGCCAGCGTACGCTTCGCCAGCGCACAGCAGGCCAACATCCGCGACCGCCTGCGCCAGGTGCGTAGCGGCAGCAACGCGTCGAGCAACCAGTTGTCGTTGAGCTACAGCGGTGGCAATGATCTGCCCAGCGTGTCGGTGCCGATGTCGCGGCTGGGTGGCGACGCGCTGCCCGCACTTCCTGCCGGCTGGGGCATGTGGGCTTCGGGCAGCGCCAGCTATGGTACCGGTGCCGGTCACAGCAGCTACGACTTCCGCACCGATGGCCTCAGCGTGGGTGTGGACCGTGCCTTCGGTGACCAGTTCCTGTTCGGCGTCGCCGGTAGTATCGGCCGCAACAACAGCGACATGGAGGGCAGCGATGCGCGGGTGAAATCCGATCAACGTTCGCTGGCCGCCTACGGCCTGTGGCGCGGTGGCGACCACCTGTTCGTCGATGGTGTGATCGCGACCGGCACGCTGGATTTCGATACCCGCCGCTGGAGCGCGGACGCTGATGCCTTCGCACAGGGCAAGCGTGATGGTGACCAATGGTTTGGTTCGCTGGCCGTCGGCTACGAACACCGCAACGCGGGGATGACGCTGACCGGTTACGGCCGTATTGAAGCAAGCCGCAGTACGCTGGACAGCTACCGCGAGAATGGCGCAGGCCTGTATGACCTGGTCTATCGCGAGCAGGTGGTGCGCAACAGCGCGGTTGCGCTGGGGTTGGAGGGTGCGTATCTGCCGGCAGACCCGGAAGCGCGTGTGCGTCCGTTCTGGAGCATCGAGTACCGCCAGGCGCTGGATGACAAGGGCGATGCGTACCTGAACTACGCGGTGGGCCCACGTGCGCAGGACTATCAGCTGCGCATGCAGAGCTACAACGACCATGCGTTGTCGATTGCCGCCGGCATGGACGTGCGCCTGCAGCGTGGCTGGTTCATGTCGCTGCTGCTGGGCCATGAACAGACCCGTGGCTCGGGTCGTGCCAGCAGCATCGGACTGCGTGTCGGCTACGGTGCCGTCGGCGGCGCTGCCGCGACCGGCGCTGTCGGCAGCACCGACGCCACCGGCAAGCAACGCTGCAACCCGCGTCGTTGCCCGCCGCAGGCCAGCGCCGCACCGCGCTGAGCCTGTCCTGGAACCGGCATGCCGCCGCCGCTTTTGGGGGGCATGCCGGATCGGCGATACTTGCGCCCCCGCCGCAGGACGCGGCTGCCAAGGAGAAGCGATGATGCGATGGACATCCGCACTGGCCATGATGGCCATGATGGCCCTGATGCTGCCACTGACCACCTTTGCCAGCGATGGCTGGATAGATGGCGACGGCAAGGCGGTGCCGCAGACCGATGCCATGAAATCCAGCGATGGCTTTGCGGCATCCCTGCTGGTCACCTCCGACGCCGATTGGCAGGCCAAGTGGGAAACCCCCGCGGACACCACGCCGCGCTTCACCGAGGCCAGCGACGTGCAGCTGGGCGGCGAGCTGTTCGTGCTGACATTCCTGTCCAACCCGCAACTGGGCGAAGATGGCGCGGCCAAGGTGCACTGCGACGTGCGCATGCTTCGCCCGGACGGCAGCAGCAGCGCGGAAGAACGCGATGTTCCCTGTTTCACCGCTCGCCTGCCGGGTCCGCCCACCCTGTTGTACATGACCAGTGTGCAGCTGAAGTTCGTCGCCGAACCCGACGATCCGAAAGGTACGTGGACGGCACAGGTGGTGGTCAAGGATCTGTTGCGGGGTGTGAGCCTGCCACTGCAAGCGCGCTTCGAGGTCCGTTGACAGGAGGCCTGCAGATGAAGATGCGACGAGTGCTGAGCTGGACCGGGCTTGCGCTGTGCGTGGTCTACCTGCTGTTGACCGCGTGGCTGGTCCACGGCGCGCAGACAGACGCCGACCCGAAGGGTATCTACATCCTGATGGCACTCCCCATCACCCTGCAGTCTGCCGCGCTTGATGCCATCGGCGCAGGCAGCCTGTTGTACGGCAAGCCCTGGTCGACCGCGTATGCGGTGCTGGTCCCGCCAACCCTGCTGTTGCTGTACGCAGCCGGTTGGTTGATCGAACGCTCGGCACGCGGGCGCTAGCGGCCCTCAACCATTGCGTGCATCGACGCCCTGCATGCGGGTCATCGCATGCAGGGCGCCATCCAACATCGCGCTGTCGTTGGCTTACGCCGCGCGTGCAGGCACGATGGGCATGCGCGTTCCCTGCTCCAGCTGGAACACCGACACCGACGTGGTCAGCGCATGCGCCTGCTCTTCCAGCGCGCGGCTGGCAGCGGTGGCCTCTTCCACCAGCGCGGCGTTCTGCTGGGTTACCTGGTCCATCTGCACCACCACCTGGTTGACCTGCTCGATGCCGGCCGCCTGTTCCTTGCTGGCGGCGGCGATGTCGCTCATCAGCTGGGTGGTACGCGAGCTCGCCTGGGCCACGCGGGCAATGGCGGCTTCCGATTCCACGGTCACGGCCAGGCCGCTCTGCACCTTGGCAGCGGCGTCCTCGATCAACTCCTTGATCTCCTTGGCAGCGACACCGGCACGCTGCGCCAGCGTACGCACTTCGCTGGCCACCACCGCAAAGCCGCGACCCTGTTCGCCGGCACGCGCCGCTTCCACTGCAGCGTTCAGCGCCAGGATGTTGGTCTGGAAGGCGATGCCATCGATCACCGTGGAGATTTCGGAAATGCGCGCCGAAGACTGGTCGATCTCGCCCATCACCGTGGCCATCTGTGCCATGGCCTGCTCGGTCTCGCGCACGGCAACGCCGGCCGCATGCGCTTCGCTGTCGGCCTGGCGTGCCAGCTCGGCGTTCTGGCGCACGGTCGAGGTCAGCTCTTCCATCGAGGCGGCAGCCTCTTCCAGATTCGCGGCCTGTTGTTCGGTACGGCGCGACAGATCGTTGTTGCCGGCCGCCAGTTCCTGTGCCGCGTTGTTGATGCTGTCGGCGGCCACCTGGATGCCACGCACGATTCCGGTCAGCTGCGTGGTGGTGGCATTGGCATCGTCGCGCATGCGCGCGAACACGCCCTCGTACTCGCCCTCCATGCGCGCGGTGAGGTTGCCATGCGAGATGGCGCGCAGCACGTCGGAGACATCGGCGATGCTGGCCTGCGAACTGGCCATCATGCCGTTGAGGTGGTTCACCATCGCCTGGAACTGGTACTGGAATGCCGCGGCGTCGCCGCGCACGCTGAAATCGCCAGCGCGCGCGGCACGGGCCAGTTCATCGATCTGCGCGTTGATCGCCATCAGGCTCTGCTTCACCGCCGCCAGGGTACGGGTCAGCATGCCCTTCTCGCCCGGGTACTCGGGCAGATCGCGGCTGAGGTCGCCGATGGCATAGCGCTGCATCACCTCGGCCATCAGCAGCTGCACCTGCACGTGCGATTCGACCAGGTGGTTGGTGGCCTGCACCATGCGGCCGAAGTCGCCGGGGAACGCACTGGCGTCCATCCGGTAACGGATCGCGCCGGCTTCATGCTGCTCGGCCATCTGCAGCTGCGCGCCGATGGCGGCCTGAACGCTCTGGCGCACGCTGGCCATGGCCTCGCCGAGCTGGGTCAGCTCGTCACGGCCACCCAGGCGGAATTCCTGGTCCAGTTCACCCTTGGACAGGCGCTCGGCCAGCTGCACTGCACGCGCCAGCGGGCCGGTCATGCTGCGACCGATCAGCACCGATGCGGCGATGCCTGCCAGCAGCGCCACGCCACCCAGCACCAGCAGCTGCAGCAGGCTGCGCTCGCCCAGGCGGATCGCCTCGGCAGCGGCCTCGCGGCTTTCCTTTTCTTCATAGGCCACGCCATCGGCCAGCGCCTTGTTCCAGCCATTGGCCGCTTCCTGCACCGGGCCCAGGGTCAGCGCCACGGCGCCGGGGAAATCGCCCTGTTCCATCAGTTCGCTGGTCTGCTTGTTGAGCGGACGGGCGAGCGCGCGCTTGGCGGCGATGGTCTCGCCGATCACCTTGCCTTCGGCATCGCCGGGCAGGGCCTGGTAGGCCGTCCAACTGGCCTCGTAGCGCTTGACCAGATCGGCAATGCGCTGCTCGTCGTTGGCACGGTCTTCGCCCTGGCGGATCAGCATCTCGCGGCGCACGACCATCATCTGGTTGTTGGCATCAAGCATCTCCGACAGCAGCCGCACCTTGGCTACGCCGACCTCGACCACCTGCTCCATCGCGCGCTTCTGCACCATGGTGGCGGTGGCACCGGTAGCGACCACGGCGGCAACCAGCAGCAACAACAGGCCAAAGCCAAGCCCAAGACGCCAGGCGACCCTGACGTTCCTCAAGTAGTTCATGGGGTGAATCCAAAACGGGGGGGATGCGCCCATATCGGCCCGCCAGCCGGGAATCTTGATCGCCTCCCGCTCGACTGCGTCGGAAGCCGTTCACCTTGGTGAGACCCGGCCTCCCGCTTCTGCGGCGGGAGGATGGCCCGGCGGCGCGGCCCCACTGCTCATGCTGGCATCAGTTTTCTTTCACGGCGGCTGCGCAGCGTCTACGGGCAGGGTGGAGGCGTGATCTGCCTGGAGATGCCCATGCCCGTATGCCGCCCCGCCCTGCTGGCCCTGTCGCTGCTGATGTCGCCCGCCTTTGCGCAGACGCCCCCGCCCGCCGGCCTGCCAGCACCCATCGCCGAAAAGGCCGGCCCTGACACGGCGGCGCACTCGCCCCTGCACGCCCAGGTACTTCTGGACCGCGCCAATTTCTCTCCGGGCGAAATCGATGGCGAAGTGGGCAGCAATCAACGCCGCGCGGTATCCGGCTTCCAGGCAGCGCACGGGCTGACAGTCAGTGGCGAACTGGACGACGCCACCTGGAAGGCCCTGCAGGCCGACTCGGTCGGCCCCCTTGCCAGCTACACGCTGACCGCAGAAGACGCGGCCGGTCCGTTCGTCGCGATTCCAAAGAAGCCCGCCGACCAGGCCAAGCTCAAGGCACTGGGCTTCAGCAGCGTGGAGGAAGCGCTGGGCGAGCGCTTCCATGCCGCACCGGAGCTGCTGAAGGCGCTCAATCCCGGTGTGGATCTGAGCAAGGCCGGCAGCCGCATCCAGGTGCCCAACATCGCGCCCGCTGCATTGCCCAAGGCCGCCAAACTGGTGGTCGACAAATCCGACTCCACCCTGCAGCTGCTGGACGCGCAGGGCAAGGTGATCGCGCAGGTACCGGTATCGTCGGGCAGCGAGCACGACCCGCTGCCGATCGGTGAGTGGAAGATCCTCGGCGTCTACCCGGATCCGCCATTCCACTACAACCCGAAGCTGTTCTGGGATGCCAGGAAGGGCGATCGCAAGGCCACGATTCCGCCCGGACCGAACAATCCGGTCGGCCGGGTCTGGATCGACCTGTCCAAACCCCATTACGGCCTGCACGGCACACCGGTGCCCGGCCATGTCGGCAAGACCGAATCGCACGGCTGCGTGCGCATGACCAACTGGGATGCGCTGCGCGTGGCTGCAGCCGTGGATACGTCGGTACCGGTCGTCATGCAGGAGTGAGCCGATGCGACTAGCGCAATTGATCGTACTGGGACTGGTGATGGGCGTGGCAGCCGGATGGTGGCTGCAGCGTGATGGCGCGCCGTCCGATGACACGGGGGCCGGCGCCCTTGCAGTGGCGCAGACCTCCGCTGCAGCCGACAGCGCCCGTGCCGTACCCGTGGAGCAGGAGACAACGGCAATCGCTGCGCCCGCCCCAGCAGCAACGGGCGACACGCCCTCCGGCCTGCTGCTGCCAGTACAGGGCATCACGCCCTCGCAACTGCAGGACACCTTCACCGACGCACGCAGCGAAGGCCGCGTGCACGATGCGATCGACATCATGGCTGCTGCCGGCACACCGGTGCTGGCGGTGGCCGATGGTCATGTCGAGAAGCTGTTCGACAGCGAACGCGGCGGCCTGACCATCTATCAGTTCGAACCCAGCGGCCGCTGGTGCTACTACTACGCGCACCTGCAGCGCTACGCCGACGGCCTGGCCGAGAAGCAGACCATCAAGCGCGGCGACGTGATCGGCTACGTCGGCAGCACCGGCAACGCCAACCCCGAAGCGCCGCACCTGCATTTCGAAGTGCACGTGCTGGGCCCGGAGAAGCAGTGGTGGAAGGGCGAGTCGATCAATCCCTATCCATTGCTGAAAAAAGGGGACGGAGGGGATTAAGTCGCAACCCGCACGGTCTGGTCGTGGCGCCTAGGCAGCGCGTGGACGCTGCCTGCGCAGCGCGATGGTGAAGATCGCCAGTGCGATGCCTGGAACCAGCAGCAGCAGCGCTGCCAGTTTCCAGAAGAAGAACGGCCACAACCAGAGGTAGTCCAGGTCGGTCAGTTTCAGAAGATCCAACGGCGGCTGCACTTCGATCGTTGCCGGCCTGCCGGCCAGCGCCGGCTCCACTTCCAGCACGGTCACCCGCAGCCAGGAGCGGCCACGGGGCAATGCATCACCGCGGCCATAGCCGAAGTACGCGGCGGTAAAAACAGCCGTTTCAACGGTTTCCAGCCTGCGCACAACATCCGTCCCGGCTGGGCCAGAACGCACGCCCGCACGGAAGTCCGCATGCTCGTTGGGGGTGTCGACACGCATCAGCACGTCGGGGTCGAGGGCCGGGTCGGCGGCGTTGGGCGGGTAACGCAGCCGCAACCGCAGACGATCATCAATGAAGCGGTAGACCGTGATCTCCGCGCTCGCACCGGGGCTCAGCACCAACGGCAGGGTCTGCGTGCGTGACGCCAGGTGGTTGGCCACGGCGCCCACCGCCAGCACCACACAGGCGACTGCCCACAGGCCCCAGAACACCCACAGGGTGATCCGCAACACCCGCGTCCCTTTCGCGCTGACATCGCCGGTCATCGATCCGCTTCCCTGCTGGCATTGCGTACACACTAACGAAAAAGCCCCGCTTTCGCGGGGCTTCTTCTTTCAGCGACGCCGGGCATGGCCCGGCGCTACCGGTGCGGCAGCGTTGCCAGGCAGGGTCTGGCAGCGCCGCATCGCTCAGGCGAACGGATCCTGCAGGACCATGGTGTGGTCGCGGTCCGGGCCGGTGGAGACGATGCTGATCGGGCAGCCGGCCAGCTCTTCCAGCGAACGCAGGTAGGCGCGTGCGGCCGGCGGCAGGTCGTCCCAGTTGGTGATGCCATGGGTGTTTTCGGTCCAGCCCGGGAACTCCAGGTACACCGGGGTGCACTCTTCCCAGCCCTGCGCGTCCAGCGGCGCGTACTCGGTACGCTTGCCGTTGTATTCGTAGGCGATGCAGACCTTCAGCTTTTCCATGCCGTCCAGCACGTCCAGCTTGGTGATGCACAGGCCGCTGATGCCGTTGATGGCCACGGCGCGCTTGAGCGCGACGATGTCCATCCAGCCGCAGCGACGCGGGCGGCCGGTCGAGGCACCGTATTCGGCGCCGCGGTCGCGGATGCCCTGGCCGATTTCATCGTCCAGCTCGGTCGGGAACGGGCCGCCGCCAACGCGGGTCGCGTAGGCCTTGGCAATGCCCAGCACGTAGTCGATCGCGTCAGCACCGACGCCGGCACCGGCCAGCGCACCACCGACGGTGGTGTTGGAGCTGGTGACGTACGGGTAGGTACCGTGGTCGATGTCCAGCAGCGCGCCCTGCGCACCTTCGAACAGCACGCGCTTACCCTGCTTGCGCAGGTCATGCAGGATGCCGGCAACATCCGACTTCATCGGCTGCACGTATTCGCCGAAGGCCAGCGCCTCGTCGAAGGTCTTCTGGAAATCGACCGCATCGGTGTTCAGGTACTTGGTCAGCACGAAGTTGTGGTAATCCAGCGCGGTGCGCAGGAGTTCTTCCAGCTGCTTCGGATAATGCAGGTCGGCGATGCGGATGCCGCGACGCGCCACCTTGTCTTCGTAGGCCGGGCCGATGCCACGACCGGTGGTGCCGATCGCCTTGCCGCCGGCAGCGCGTTCGCGCGCCTGGTCCAGGGCGATGTGGTACGGCATGATCAGCGGCGCGGCCGGGGAGATCTTCAGGCGCGAACGCACTTCCACGCCGGAGGTTTCCAGCTCGGCGATTTCCTTCTGCAGCGCGGCCGGCGAGATCACCACGCCGTTGCCGATCAGGCACAGCGCATCATCACGCAGGATGCCCGACGGGATCAGGTGCAGGACGGTCTTCTTGCCGTTGATGACCAGGGTGTGGCCGGCATTGTGGCCGCCCTGGAAGCGCACGACGGCGCCGATTTCCTCAGTGAGCAGATCGACGATCTTGCCCTTGCCTTCATCGCCCCACTGGGCACCAAGCACTACGACAGACTGACCCATGACGGGTTCCTCTATTTGTTGCGGCCATCGGGGCCGCGGACGGGTAAACCGCAGCGGGGCTGGCCAGCGCTTGGGTGGCGGCTCCAAACGGGGAGCGGCCGGCGATGGAAGGCCCAGACACGGAAAAAGCCGAACGGGGAGGCCCGTCCGGCTTTTGTGCATTATCCGGGTTTCCGGGGTCCGGTGCCACCTTTCCGACGGGCGGCTTCACCAGCCGGTCAGCCACCCCGCCCCGGTGGTGCCGGCCGCTGGCCGGCAGTCCCAGGTTGCCGGCCAGCGGCCGGCACTACCCTTCTAATGCCGTACCCACCACAGCAGGCTCAACCCGGCCAGCAGGACCAGGCCACCGAAGCTGCGCAGGGCCGGGCTGGGCAGGTCCAGCAGGCGTTCAGCCATGCGCTTCCAGGCCACGGGGGCCGCGAACAGCAACAGGCCTTCCAGCACCGCAACCAGGCAGACGGCGGCGAACAGATCTTTCATGGGGAACTCCGGAAAAGCACGAGGCCCGGCGCATGGCCGGGCCCCGTGAGGTACTGCCGTGCGGACTCAGCGATCGTTCTTGAGGTACTGCAGGAACGGGTCGTTCTTGTCCAGCACGATCACGCCGTTGCCGTCGGTCATCGAGCCGCGGTAGGCCTCGAGGCTGCGATAGAACGCGTAGAACGACGGGTCAGCCGAACCGGCCTTGCCGTAGATGCGCGCGGCCTCGGCATCGCCTTCACCACGCAGGCGCTGGGCATCGCGTTCGGCTTCTGCGATCAGCACGGTGCTGTCACGGTCGGCCTGGGCGCGGATGGTCAGCGACTGCTCCTCGCCTTCGGCGCGCAGTTTGGCGGCTTCCTGCTTGCGCTGGGCGCGCATGCGCTCGTACACGTCATTGATCACCTGGCTGTCGGTGGGCAGGTCCACCTGCTTGATGCGCAGGTCGATCATCTGCATGCCCAGCCCGGCAACGGCTTCGTTGATGCCCTTCAGCTGCTCGGCGATCAGCTCGCTGCGGTCGCCGGAGACCAGCTGCTGCAGGGTGCGCGAGTTGATCTGGTTACGCAGCGAGTCGGTGATGATCGGTGCCAGGCGGGCGTTGGCGATGCGCGGATCGCCGCCGGTGGCACGGAAGTAATCACCCACGTTGGAGATGTAACCGATGGCGAAGAAGTCGACGCTGACGTCCTTCTGCTCGGCCGTGAAGTAACGGGCCGGCGCGGTGTCCAGCACCTGGAAGCGGCGGTCGAACACCCGCACCGTTTCCACCACCGGCAGCTTGAAGTGCAGGCCCGGCTTGATGTCCGAACGCACCACCTTGCCCAGGTTCAGGACCATGGCGGTCTGGTCCTCGCGGACCACGTACACCGAACCCAGCAGGCCCAGCAGCACCGCTACGACAACGGCGATCCAGATTGAATTTCTCATCGGCTGCCCTCCTCACGGCCGCTCGAACGCCCGGTCGGGCGGCCCACCGGCCGGCCCGGATCACGGGAAGCTTCCACTGCGGTGGTACCCGGCAGCGACGGCATCACCACGTCGGGGTTCGGCACCGGCGCCGGTGCCGAGGTGCTGGCACGGGTATCACCGGTCATCGGCACGTAGATCAGCTGGCGGCCATCGCCACCAATGACCTTGCGGTTCTCGCTCAGCACCTGCTGCACCGTTTCCAGCCACAGCCGCTTGCGGGTGACTTCCGGTGCGTCCTTGTACTGGGCCTGCAGCAGGCTGAAGCGCTGGCCATCACCCTCGGCCTTGGACACCACTGCCTGCTTGTAGCCCTCGGCGGTGGTACGGGCACGCGAAGCCTGGCCGCGCGCTTCAGGCACGACCTTGGCCGCATAGGCCTGGGCTTCGTTGATCAGGCGCTCCTTGACCTGCTGGGCACCGTTGACCTCGTCGAAGGCCGGCTTGACCTCCTCCGGCGGACGGGCGTCCTGCAGGGTCAGGCCGGTCACGGTCAGACCGGTCTTGAAGGCCCCCAGCAATGTCTGCAGGCGCTCTTCGGCGGCCACGGCCAGCGGGCCACGGTTGTTCAGGACGGCGTTGAGGTCGGCGCGGCCGACTTCCTCGCGCACCGCGCTCTGCGCCGACTGCTCCAATACCTGGTTGGCATCAACGGTGCCGAACAGGTACTGCTGCGGGTCATCGATGCGGTACTGGACGTTCAACGAGACATTGACGATGTTCTCATCGCGGGTCAGCACCGGCACCTGGATCGAGAAGGTCTTGATCTCGGTGGCGTTGACCTTGGTGACCGATTCGATCGGCCAGGGCAGCTTGAAGTTCGGGCCTGGGGTCAGGATGCGCGAGAACTGGCCGAAGCGCAGCACCACGCCACGCTGCTGTTCGCCGATCAGCTGGAAGCTGGAGAACAGCACCAGCAGGACCACTGCCGCCACCACCCAACGCAGGATGCCGCCGTCGAACAGGTCCTTCAGCGGTCCGGGCAATCCGCCCCAGCCGCCACCATTGCCACCGCCACGCGACCCGAACGGCCCGCGTCGATTGTCCTCGGGGCCTTGTCCGCCCTTGTTGCCGCCGGGTGTATTCCAGGCCATGCACGCTCCATCAAGATGTGGGCTGCGACGCGGGCCCTTCCCGCAACGCCAGCCGTTAACCACTACCGATCATACAAGATGGGGCGGACCGGCAGGATTGAAAGGGGCCGGAGCGGGTAAGGTGGCGTTTTCCTCGAAGTCAGGCAACGCCGATGGCCCCCACCACCCCGTTCACCGCCTTCCGCATCGAAAAAGACGACGCCGGCTACCGCAGCGGCCTGGTCCCGCTGCGTCTGGACGACCTCAACCCCGGCCAGGTGCTGATCCGCGCCCACTGGTCCTCGGTCAACTACAAGGATGCCCTGGCCGGCACCGGCAAAGGCCGCATCCTGCGCCGCTTCCCGCTGGTGGGCGGGATCGACGTGGCCGGCACGGTGGTCGCCTCCACCGATCCGGCCTGGCGCGAGGGCGATGCGGTACTGGCCACCGGCTGCGGACTCAGCGAAACCCGTGATGGCGGCTACAGCCAGTACGTGCGACTGGAATCGAGCGCGGTCATCGCCCAGCCGGCGGGCCTGAGCCCACGCGAGGCGATGGTGCTGGGCACCGCCGGCTTCACCGCCGCGCTGGCGCTGCTGCGCCTGCAGGACAACCGGCAGACGCCCGAACTTGGGCCACTGGCGGTTACCGGCGCCAGCGGTGGGGTCGGTGCTCTGGCCGTGGACATCTTCAGCCGCGCCGGCTATGCCGTGCACGCGATCAGCGGCAAACCGGAACAGAGCGACTTCCTGCGCGGCATCGGTGCTGCCGAGGTGCTGCCGCGTGACGCCCTTGCCGACACCAGGCCGCTGCAGTCGGCACGTTTCGGCGGTGGCCTGGACAACGCCGGCGGGCCGATGCTGGCCAGTCTGCTGGCCCAGACCGTGCCTTATGGCAGCGTGGTCAGTGCGGGCCTGGCCGCCAGCGCGACGCTGGACATGACCGTGATGCCCTTCATCCTGCGCGGTGTCTCGCTGCTCGGCGTTTCGTCCGCCAATGCCCCCCGCGCGCTGCGCGAAGAAGTGTGGGCACGCTTGGGTGACGCGTGGAAACCACAACACCTGGACCGCATCTGCACCGCCGAAGTCGGCCTGGACGGTCTGCCTGCGGTGTTCGATCGCATGCTGGCGGGCGGCTCGCTTGGCCGCACGGTGGTGCGGATCGACTGAACGTCGCAGGCAGGCGACGGACGGCAGCTGTCGCCCTCCCGCCAACGTGATGCCGGCACTACACTTCCGGCATCACATGGGGAACAACATGGCACGCATTCTGATCGTCGACGACTCACCGTCGCAGCTGTTGGGGATACAGCGCATCGTCGAAAAGCTCGGGCACCAGATCCTGACCGCCACCGATGGTGCGGCCGGGGTGGAGACCGCCAAGGCCGAGCTGCCCGACCTGGTGCTGATGGACGTGGTGATGCCCAACCTCAATGGCTTCCAGGCGACCCGCACGCTCGCCCGCGATGAGGCGACCCGGCACATCCCGGTGATCCTGGTGACCACCAAGGACCAGGACACCGACCGCATGTGGGGCATGCGCCAGGGCGCCAAGGCCTACATCACCAAGCCGTTCTCGGAAGACGAACTGTCCGAAGTGCTGGAGCGGGTGTTCGCCGGTCAAGGCTGACCCACCGCTCCGGTAGATGCCAACCTTGGTTGGCACGCCTTTGCCGGCCAGCGGCCGGCACTACCGCAACACGTGCCGGTCAAGGCTGACGCCGCTCTGGTAGGTGCCAACCTTGGTTGGCACGCCCTTGCCGGCCAGCGGCCGGCACTACCTGGTAGCTGCCAACCTTGGTTGGCACGCCGCTGCCGGCCAGCGGCCGGCACTACCGCAAGGCGTGCGGACCGAGGTCCGCACTCACCGAAGGGAATGTCAGATCGTTTCGCCAAACGCCTTGGCCAGATTCCGATAGGCCTTCTTCTGCGCGTCGTCCGTCGCCGCCGGGGCGACAATCTCCAGCTCGACGATCTGGTCACCCTCCGGACTGCCCGGCAAGCCGCGCCCACGCAGCCGCAGCTTGCGACCTGCGTCGGAATCGGCCGGAATCTTCAGTTCCACCGCGCCGCCCAGGGTCGGCACGCTGATGCTGGTGCCCAACGCGGCCTGCCACGGTGTGACCGGCAGCGTGTACAGGATGTTGCGGCCGTCGACCTCGAACTGCGGATGGGCGGCGTACTCTACTTCCAGCAGCAGGTTGCCGCCGTGGTTGCCCTGCCCGGCCAGGCGGATCACCTGCCCGGGGCGGATGCCCTTGGGCACGCGCACATCCAGCTGCTTGCCGTTGACGGTAATGCGCAGGCTGTCGCCGTTGTAGGCCGCCTCCAGCGGTACCGACAACTTGGCCCGGGTATCGCGGTTGGGCGCATGGCCATGGCTGCTGAAGCCCGGGCCCGGGCCTGCACCCTGGCCGCCGCGCTGGCGCGCGAACAGGCTCTCGAAGAAGTCGCTGAAACCGCCGTTGGGGCCACCGCCGCCGAACACTTCCTCGAAATTGAAACCGCCACCGCCGTAGTTCGGCGGTACGTTGAATTCCTCGCCCGGGCGATAGCCCTGCGCACGCAGCTGGTCATAGGCCGCGCGCTTCTCGGGGTCGCGCAACGCCTCGTAGGCCTCGTTGATGGCCTTGAACTTGTCCTCGGCCCCGGCCTCCTTGCTGACGTCCGGGTGGTACTTGCGTGCCAGCCGGCGATAGGCGGTCTTGATCTCCGCCTCGCCCGCGCTCGGTTCCACCCCCAGGGTGGCGTAATAATCCTTGAATTCCATCCAGCTACCTCGATTCGCTTCGGCCGCGCCGGTGGGCACAGCCCCGGGTTCATTCTACGCGCCGGCGATGCTACGCCGCCGGCCGTGCGGCAGCAGTGAGGCCGACTGATCCAGCGCAATGCGCCTGCCGTCGCCCTGCCCCATGCTGTGGCTGACGGCCCCCGCAGAAAACACAAATGGGGTGTATACGTGGGTTTTCCAATGTCTTGACGCGCCCGTCCCCTCCTGGCCCCTACCCTCACCCAGCAAGGAGTTCCCATGACCATCCATGTCGGCGACCGCATTCCGGAAGTCACCCTCAAGCGCATCCGCGAAGGTATCGAGACCCTCGATACCCACGCCCTGTTCGATGGGCGCAAGGTGGTGCTGTTTGCCGTGCCCGGTGCGTTCACCCCCACCTGCTCGGCCCGCCACCTGCCCGGGTACGTGGAAAAGTTCGAGGCGTTCCGCCATCGCGGCATCGATGTCTACTGCGTGGCGGTCAACGACCCGTTCGTGATGAAAGCCTGGGCCACCGACCAGCACGTACCCGACGGTCTGCTGATGTTGTCCGATGGCAATGCCGAACTGACCCGTGCACTTGGCCTGGAACTGGATGCAAGTTCATCCGGCATGGGTACGCGTTCTCGTCGTTTTGCCCTTTACGTGGAGGACGGCACCGTGCGCGCGGCCTGGATCGAGGAGCCCGGCCAGTTCGAGGTGTCCTCAGCCGACTACGTCCTGGATCACCTGCCCACCTGAAACCCTGACTGCAGAGGAAACCGGCCAGCCATGTCCAACAAGCCAGCCAAAGCCAGCAACACTTCCCCTTCCGCCAAGGTCGCCGGCATCAGCGATCGCCAGACCTTGCGCGAGCGGGCCCGGAAGAACATCGAGGACGGGGCGATCACCGACAGCTACAGCGCCGACCGCAAGGTGGTGATCAAGCTGCTCAACGACGCGCTGGCCACCGAATATGTGTGCGTACTGCGCTACTACCGTCACTACTTCATGGCCAAGGGCATGCTGGCCGACGCGGTCAAGGGCGAGTTCCTCGAGCACGCGCAGCAGGAGCAGGCACACGCTGGCAAGCTGGCCGAACGCATCGTCCAGCTCGGCGGCGAGCCGGACCTCAATCCGGACACGCTGACCGCACGCTCGCACGCCGAATACAAGGAAGGCAGCGACCTGCGCGACATGGTCCGCGAGAACCTGGTGGCCGAGCGCATCGCCATCGACAGCTACCGCGAGATGATCAACTTCATCGGCGACAGCGATACCACCACCAAGCGCATCCTGGAGGAGATCCTGGCGCAGGAGGAGGAGCACGCCGATGAGTTCGCCGACCTGCTGGATGGGTGGATCGGGGAGTAACGCCGCACCGTGCCAGCGAACACCCCGGTAGTCGCCCACCTGGGTGGGCAGCTTCTGCGCGTGCCAACCAAGGTTGGCATCTACCGGGTCATGGTGGACGGGTAGCGCCGGGCCATGCCCGGCGAACGCCCTGATAGTCGCCCACCTTGGTGGGCAGCCTCTGCGCGTGCCAACCAAGGTGGGCACCTACCGGGTCACGGTGGACCGGTAGCGCCGGGCCATGCCCGGCGGGCTGGTGCCCGATCACCTGACATCCGCCGGGCATGGCCAGGCGCTACCGCAGCACGTTGAACCGTACCTGCGTCCAGGCGCCGTCAGCAGCCAGCGCGGTCAATGTATGCGCGCCGGGATCGGCGAACTCGCGCTGCATCAGCTGCGCACCGCGCGTCTGCGCGATCCATCGACCATCCAGCAGCCAGTCCACGGCCTGTTCGCTGCCCAATGCGCGCAGCTGCAGGCGTACGCCATGTTCGGCATTGGGTGCACGCGCCAGCGTCGCGCCTTCGTTGAGGCCATCAATGTGCAGGGCCACGCTGGCCTCGCGACCATCATCGCGACAGTCCGGCGACAGCGCGGGAAGCTGTGAGGCATCGCGGGTAGCCTTGGGCAGCCAGGGTGACAACAGCGCCGGCCATCGCGCGATCTCACGCGCGACTTCCTCATGCGGCGCGCTGCAGTCAGCCGATACGCGCAGTCCGGTGCGCGCGTCAGCCAGGTAGCGTTGGCGGCCAGGCTGCCATCGCCGTGCCTCGCGTTCGGGGAACGTCGGCGGCGCCGCACCGTCCAGCAGATAGGCCGACAGGCGTCGCTGGCAGAGTGCCGCTGGCAACCCTTCGGCCGGTTCTCCGGTTGGCCAGCAGATGTCTGCCTGGGTCACGCTGGCCGGCATCGGCGCGGCCGCCGCATCGCCACGTTGGCGCGGCAGGCTGTCGACCACCTCGAACATCAACGGCAAGGCGGTGACCGCGCCGTACTGCCCCGGCAACGGCGTGCCATCGGGGCGCCCCACCCACACGCCCACGGTGTAGTGGCGGGTACTGCCGATCGCCCACGCATCGCGGTAGCCATAGCTGGTGCCGGTCTTCCAGGCCACGCGCGGCCGCCCGCCAACGTCGAACGTGCCAACGCCGTACCCCGGGCGCGGATTCGATTCCAGCATCTCGCGCACGATCCAGCTGGCACCAGGCGAAGCCAGTCGTCGCTCGATCATCGGTTCGTCATCGGTGTAGCGCACGCGGCCGGCAATGCCATTGCGGTTGAGCGCAGCGAACGCACCGACCAGGTCTTCCAGCCGCGCGCCGGTGCCGCCGAGGATCAGCGACAGATTGGGCGAACTGCCCGGCGGGAAGCGCAACTGGATGCCGGCGTGCGACAGGCGCGCGGCGAAGCGTGCCGCACCTACCCGCTGCAGCAGGTCGACGGACGGCACGTTCAGCGACAGGCGCAGCGCACTGGCAGCACTGACCGGGCCGTTGAAGGCCATGTCGAAGTTGCCCGGCCGATAGCTGCCGAAGCTCTGCGGCGCATCCACCAGCAGGCTCTCGGAATGGATCAGGCCATCATCGAGTGCCATCGCATACAGGAACGGCTTCAGCGTGGAGCCCGGCGAGCGCCAGGCCTGCACCATGTCCACGTGGCCCAGTCGTTGCCGATCACCGAAAGACAGCGTGCCGACATACGCACGCGCCTGCAGGGTCTGGTTGTCGACCACCAGCAGTGCGGCTGACGTGCGCTCGGGCAGCGTTGAGAAATAGCTGGCCACGCGCTCTTCAAGGGTGCGCTGCAGGCCGATGTCGATACTGCTCTGGATCCGCGCCTGCCCCGGATGCGCCGAGTGCAGGCGCTGGGCCAACAGTGCCGCATGCAGCGGTGGACGCAGCGAGCGTGCGACCACGTTCTCGATGCGCGCATCTTCCACTTCCTCCGGCGTCCATGCGCCCAGCTCGGCCATGCGCGCCAGCACCTTGTCGCGAGCCTTCTGCGCGGCTTCGGGATGACGATCCGGGCGCAAACGGCTGGGTGCCTGTGGCAGCACCGCCAGCAACGCGGCCTCGGCATGCGAAAGCTGCGCGGCCGGCTTACCCAGGTAGGCCCAGCTGGCCGCCTCCACGCCTTCGATGGTGCCACCGTAGGGCGCGCGCTCCAGATACAACGCGAGGATCTCGCGCTTGGACAGATGCACCTCAAGCTGCACCGCACGCAGCATCTGCTTCAGCTTGCCCCAGGGCGTGCGCGTATGCGGATCGAGAATGCGCGCCACCTGCATGGTCAGGGTCGAGCCACCGGAGACGATGCGGCCACCCCGCAGCAGCTGCCCACCGGCACGCAGGATCGCCAGCGGATTGATGCCCGGGTGCTGCCAGAACCAGCGATCCTCGTAGGTCAGCAGCGCCTGCAGGTACAGCGGCGATACGCTGTCGACCGACGCCGGATAGCGCCACACGCCCTCGGCATCAGCGAACGCCCGCATCGGGCTGCCGTCAGCGGCGACCACCAGCGTGCTGGTGTCGCGTTGCCGGGGCAACGGCGGCGGAAAGGCGAAATCCAGTATCAGCAGCAGCGCCAGCAAGGCTGCCGTGCCCCAGCGCAGCCAAGGCCACAGCGGTTGCAGCCGCTGCCGCAGGCGCGGCAGCCGCGTTTTCAACGATCCCACCTTCATCCACGGCATCCAGTGGGACGGGCCGCGCCGTCGCGGCCCGTCCGCACGGTCACGGCTGTACCACCGTCAGCGTGGTCGGGTTGCTGCGGCCGACGCCACGCAGCTGCGGCCGGTACATGTCCTCCACCAGCGACGGCGGCACCGTGTAGGTGCCCGGAGTGACCGCACGCACCAGGTAGAACACGTTGGCCTTGCTTCCACGCGAGAGCTTCAGCGCCGCCACGTAGCGGTCATCGCGGAACTCTTCGTGCTTGGTATCGGCCGCTGCGCTGCGGTCGCTGATGGTGATGCCATCGACCACCACATCGGCCCATTGCTTGGCGTCGCCCAGGTTGAGGTTCTCGATCTCCAGGCCTGCCGGCAGCAGGTCGGTCAGCAGCGCATCGGGCATCTCGCTGTCGGCGGTGATGGTGACCCGCACGATCAGCGCTTCACCTTCCTTCAGCGGACGCGGCGACCACGGCTTGCCATCGGTGCCGAAGTAGCTTCGCTCCACGCCGATCACGCTGTTGTCCGGCGCCGGCGCACTGCGCGGAATGCCGGCCACGTCGATGCTGGCGAACATCGGCGGCTGTCCCTGCGGGGTGAAGCGCACGCCCGCTGCCAGCTGCCCTGCATCGAAGTTGCGGCCAAACAGCTTGCGTTCGCCGATGGCCTCGCTGTTGCCACCGATCACCAGCTCACCGGCCACCAGCGCCTTCTGGTTGGCGGCCAGTGCCTTACCGAGGCGGGCGATGGCCACCTGTTCCTGCGTGCTCAGCCACATCCAGCCACTGTTGCGGCGCGCATCCAGGCCACGGCCAAGATCGACCGCGCGTGCATCCCATGCCGGCTTGGCCAGCTTGTTTTCGTGGGTCAGCGCGATCATCAGCGCATCATCACGAACGGCACTGCCGTAGTCGCCGAAGTAGGACGGGCGCTCGCTGCTGGACTTGGCAAAGCCCGCCGCAAGGGCCGCCTGGCCGCGCTTGGCATCGCCCTGCAGCGACAGCGCCACGCCCAGGTGCACCAGCGACAGGCCACCCACGGCCTTGCCGCGTTCGTTGTCGTACAGCGTGCGCAGGGTACCCAACGGCGCGCGGTTGACGCGGGCCAGCACGTATCCGGAGTACGCCTGGTTGGCGAACTTCAGGCTTTCGCGTTTTTCCTGGCCGTAGAACTGGTTGCCACCGGACAGCAGGTCTTCGCTCAGGCGGTTCAGCGCCTTCTGCAGCACGTTGTCCGGCACCGCGAAGCCACCGTCCTTGGCGTCAAGCAGGAACTCGGCGATGTACGGCGTCAGCCACGGGTTCACGTAGCCGTCGTCACCCCACATCGAGAAGTTGCCGTTGGCCACCTGCATCGATGCCAGGCGACCGAACGCACCTTCCATGCGCTCGCGACGGGTCTTCGCGTCCAGGCCGTCAGCGCCGAGCATCGACGACGTGGCCTGGTCCAGGATCAGCGCGGCGTAGCCCTTGCTGGTGGTCTGTTCGGCGCAGCCGTACGGGTAGTTCAGCGCGCCCTGCAGCGCGCTGGCGAACGGGATCGGCGGCAGCGGGCTGACCAGCAGGCGGGCATTGACCGATTCGGACATCAGCCCGTCCATCAGGGTGCCATCCAGGCTCACCGCCGCCAACGGATCGAGCGTGCGCACCTGCGAGCGCAGTACCTGCGGCCACGCCGCGCGTACCGGCAGATCGTAGCGGCGGTCGGCCTTGAAGCCGTTGCCATCCACACGCACGCGCACCTTGGCCACGCTGTGGCCCTCGCGCGCCGACAACGGGAAGCTCAACGTGGTCTTGGCATCGGCATTGAGCTGCACGCTGCGCGTGCCTTCGCCCAGGCTGAGCGGGCCTTCGCTGTCCACGCGCACGTTGAACTGACCGGGCTTGCCGGTGAAGTTCTGCACGTCCAGGGTCACCGTACTGCGGTCGCCCGGGGCGAGCACGCGCGGCATGCTGGCCTCGGCCAGGATCGGCGCACGCACCACGGTTTCCACATCGCGCTTGCCGTACTGGTCATCGCTGTAGACCAGCGCCGACACCCGCAGGGTGCCATTGAAATCCGGCACTTTCAGGCGGATGCGGGCAATGCCCTTGGCATCGAGCTGCACCGGGCCGGAGAACAGGTCCACGGTCTGCACGCGCGCGGTCGGCCGCTTGGCCTGCGGCAACGCCTGCAGCGCCATGTCACCGCCGAACTTCAGCTTGCCACTGCCGCCGTCGAAGCTCTCGATCACCCGGCTGTAGATGTCATAGGCATCGATGCCGAGGCGGCGCTGGGCGAAGAAGTGCGCACCGGCATCGGGCACCGGGAAGCGGGTGATGTTGAGAATGCCCACGTCCACGGCCGACACCGTGACGTGCGCGACCTTGCCGGCCAGCTGCGGTGCGCTGACCGTCACTGGCAGGTCCTGCTCCGGTCGCATCTGCTTGGGCGCGGCCAGGCCGACGGCCACGGTGCGGCCCTTGCGGTCCATCGGCACGTGCACCACGCCCACCGCGCGGGCCGGGGTGATCTTGCTCGGCGCACTGCCACCGCGGAACACCAGCGCGGTGATGTAGACGTCGTGGCGCTCCCAATCGGCGGTGACCGGGATCTTGTAGGTGGCACCAGGCTTGGCGTCGATGTCCTGCACGTACAGCATGCGGTCGGTCTCGACCATCAGCACGCCCTTGCCGGCGTGCGGCGGGGTCACCGTCACTTCCAGGGTATCGCCGGCCTTGTAGCCGGTCTTGTCCAGCCCCAGCTTGACCTTGTCCGGGCGGGCATCGAGGCCACGGTTGTCATCGCCCCAGCTCCAGCCGGCGCGGAACGGATAGCGGCTGGTCAGGCCGGTGGACGGATCGAACACGTCCACCCGGTACTCGCCCCATTCCACCGGGAAGTCGAAGGCGACCGCGCTGCCGCCGGCATCGACGGTACGGGTTTCCTTGTTTTCGAAGCGGCGGGTGAAGTCGTAGTCCCAGCGGTTGTCGTTGAAGGTCCAGTGGTAGTCGCGCAGCTCGCGCACCAGGGTGATCTTCAGGCCCTTGGCCGGCTGCGGCTTGCCGGCCGCATCCACGCGCATCAGTTCAAACCGCGCGTTGCCGTTGGAATCAGCGCCGTCGTCCGGATTGAACAACGGGCGCACGCCGACCAGTGCGGCGGCCGGCCATACCACCCGCTTCAGGGTGCGGGTGACCGTGCGGCCACCGGTTTCATACAGGCTGCCGGACAGCACCACCGCGATCGGCGCCTTCGCCTTGGTTGCCTCTTCCGGCAACGACACGTCTTCGCGCAGCTGGCCATTGGCCGGCAGCGTGGTGTCGATGACATCCTTGGCTTCGCGCGGCAGCTGCAGGGTCGGGTCGCCGAAGAAGTAGCCCGGCAGGCCCTCCACCGGCTTCAGCTCGGCGGCCACCGCCATGCGCGCGGTGAAGCGGTTGCCATCGGCCGGGGCACCGTACAGATAGGCACCGTTGGCCTGCAGGCGCAGGTCCTCACCCGGCTTCAGCGTCTTCTGCGCGCTGTCCAGGTCCAGCTTCATGCGCTCGGGCAGGAACTCCTCGATGCGCAGGGTCATGCCCTGGATCGCTTCCTTGCTGGCCGGGTCGGTGCGGAACTCCACCTGCCAGCGCCCGGTCGGCGCCTCGGCGGGAATGGTCTGCTCGAAGTTGATGTAGCCCTGTTCGCCCGGCTGCACGCGGGTTTCGCGGAAGGTCTTGCCGTCGGGCTGCTTCAGGCGCAGGAACACCGGTTGGCTCTTGACCGGCTTGCCGTCGTTGTCGCGCAGCAGCGCCGACAGGCGCACCGTCTCACCCGGACGGTACAGGTCGCGGCCCGACCAAGCGTAGACATCGAACCAGGCGTTGTCACGGCCGGCCACGGCGAACTCGCTCAGGTCCAGCGCCGGCTGGTTGAAGGGCAGGAAACTGGTGTCCTTGCCACTGCTGGCCACCAGCACGTGGGTGGCATCCAGGGTGTAGTTCAGCAGCGCATTGCCGTTGCTGTCGGTACTGCCCTTCAGCACCACTTCGCCCTTGGCATCGAGCACGCGCAGGTCGATGCCCTTCAGCGACGCACCATCCTTCAGCGCGGCGGTATGGACGAACAGCTTGTCCTTGTACGCGCGGGTGTGCAGGCCGATGTCGCTGACCGAGAAGAACGCGGTATCGAACTCGCCCTCGTAGTCACCGGTGCGCTTGAGCAGGGCGAAATACAGCCCCGGCTCCTGCAGTTCCTTGATGTCCTGGGTCGGCAGGTAGGTCAGCACCCGCTCGTTCTGCTTGCCGCCCAGGATGAAGCGGTTGACGTAGACCGGCTCGGCCAGCTTGTTGATCGGGCTGCGCTCGTAGTCGCTGCTCAGTTCCCAGCTGCCGCGGCGACCACCGCGCTGGTACTGGCTGAAGAAGGTCGGCAGATCCTTTTCGCGCACGCGCAGGAACTCGACGTCGACCTCCGGCACGTTCACCGACACCACCGGCAGGCCGCGGCTGTCCTTGGCCGGCAGCACGCTGCCCTGCGAGGCGAAACCGGCCACCGGCTTCAGCTCGCCGCTGAAGACCTTCTGCTTCAGTTCCTTGCCCAGGCGGCTGCCATCGGCGGCCAGCAGGTCCGGCGAGACCACCAGGCTGAATTCCTTGCCGGCTTCGACGAAGGGATAGCGCAGGGTCAGGCCGTCATCGGACAGGGTCCAGCTGCTGTCATCGTTGCCGACCTTCTCTTCGAAGCGCACCAGCTTGTCGAAGTCCTGGGTGCCGACCAGCGGGCGCGAGAACTCCAGCGCCAGCGACAGGCCTTCACTCTTCTGGTCCGGGTAGGCGCGCAGCAGGGTGAACTCCTTCACCTGCTCGGCCTTGGTGGCGATGGCTTCGCCGCTGGCCTTTGGCAGCTGCCCGCTGTCGTTGCGGCAACCGGCCAGGCCCAGCAACAGGCCTCCTGCCAGCAATGCTGCCGTCCATCCCCACCGCATCCGCCGTGCCGGACCGCTCATGTCGTCACTCCTTGATCGAGGTGGCCATTATAGGCGCGTCGCGTCAAGGCGTTGACGCGGATTCGGCAGGAATGCATCGGAACGGTGGCGCCGGGCCATGCCCGGCGGGGTAGCCGCCAGCCCCGGTTGGCGTTGGGTGCGTGCCAACCAAGGTTGGCACCTACCAAAGTGCCCCCCTACCCCGGCAGGTACAGGTCCACGTAGTCGGTCACCGGCATCGCCGCCAAGGCCACCGGATCCAGCGAGGCGGCCAGGATGCGCTGCTGCTGGGCGGTGGGGAAGCGGTGCGCCAGGTGCCGGCGGAACTTGTCCATCAGCAGCGGGATACCCTCCGCGCGCCGGCGTGCGTGGCCCAGCGGGTACTCCACCAGCACCTCCGGCAGCGCGCTGCCGTCGTTGAAGCGTACCGTCAGCCCGTTGGCGATGCTGCGCTTGTCCGGGTCCAGGTAGTCGGCGCTGAGCTGCGGGTCTTCATGGCAGGTCATCTTCGCGCGCAGCGCGTCGATGCGCGGATCGGCCGCCATGTCGTCCTCGTAGTCCTCGGCCACCAGCCGCCCATGCAGCAGCGCGATGGCCACCATGTACTGCACGCAGTGATCGCGGTCGGCCGGGTTGTGCAACGGCCCCTGCTTGTCGATGATGCGGATGCAGGCTTCCTGGGTACGGATCGCGATGTGCTCGATGTCCTCGGCCGTTCGCCCCTGCGCGCGCAGCTGCTGGTGCAGGATGATCGCCGCCTCCACCGCCGTCTGCCCGTGGAATTCGGCCGGGAAACTGATCTTGAACAGCACGTTCTCCATCACGTAGCTGCCGAAGGGGCGGCCGAGGGTCAGCGCCTGGCCATGCATCGATACCGCCTCAAAGCCCCAGGTCGGTGCACTGAGCACGCTGGGGTAGCCCATCTCGCCGGTGGCCGCCATCAGCGCCAGGCGTACGCCACGGCTGGTCGCATCACCGGCTGCCCAGCTTTTGCGCGAACCGGTATTGGGCGCATGCCGGTAGGTGCGCAGCGCCTGTCCATCCACCCAGGCCAGCGACACCGCATTGAGCATCCGCTCGCGGTCCAGGCCCAGCATCTGCGCGACGACGGCGGTGGTGGCCACCTTGACCAGCAGCACGTGATCCAGGCCGACCCGGTTGAAAGAGTTGCGCAACGCCAGCACGCCCTGGATCTCGTGCGCCTTGATCATCGCCAGCAGCACGTCATGCACGGTCGGCGGCGGGCGTCGCAACGCGGCCGCGTTGCGGCCAAGCCAGTCGGCCACGGCGAGGATGCCACCGAGGTTGTCCGAGGGGTGGCCCCATTCGGCGGCCAGCCAGGTGTCGTTGAAATCCAGCCAGCGCACCATCGCGCCGATGTTGAAAGCCGCCTGCACCGGATCGAGCACGAAGTTGGTGCCGGGGACGCGCGCGCCGTTGGCCACGCTGATACCCGGCACCAGCGGGCCCAACAGCTTGCTGCAGGCGGGGAAGGCCAGCGCCTCCAACCCGCAGCCAAGCGTGTCGAGCAGGCAGTGATGCGCGGTCTGGAACGCCAGCGGCGAGTCGATGCGCGTGTCACGCACGTAGTCGACGATGTCCACCAGCAGCGCATCCCAGGCTGCACGGGCGTTGGATGGGGTGTGGCTGTCGGACATTGTTCGCTCTCCGGTAGCGCCGTGCCATGCCCGGCGGTTCATCGGCGGGTCCCGTTGCGCCCGCCGGGCATGGCCCGGCGCTACCACAATGAAACTGCCTTACAGCGTATCGGCCGGCACGCGCACTTTGCCTTCCATCAGCACGCGGGCGCTGCGGCTCATGATGGCCTTGGACACCGTCCACTGGCCGTCAACGAGTGCGGCCTGCGCACCCACGCGCAACGTGCCCGACGGATGCCCGAAGGTCACGGCCTCGCGCTCGCCGCCGCCAGCAGCACGATTGACCAGCGTGCCGGGGATCGCCGCTGCGGTACCGATCGCTACTGCAGCGGTGCCCATCATCGCGTGGTGCAGCTTGCCCATCGACAGCGCACGGGCATGCAGATCGATGTCCGCGGCCGGAATCGCCTTGCCGCTGGACGACACGTAATCCTGCGCGGGGGCGACGAAGGCTACCTTCGGCGTGTGCTGGCGGGTCGCCGCGTCTTCCAGTTTCTGGATCAGGCCCATGCGCAGCGCGCCGTAGGCACGGATCTTCTCGAAACGCTCCAGCGCCGCTTTGTCTTCATTGATCGCCGGCTGCAGTTCGGTGCCGGTGTAACCGAGGTCGACGGCGTTGAGGAAGATGGTCGGGATGCCGGCGGTGATCATCGTCACCTCGAAACTACCCACGCCCGGCACGTCCAGCGTATCGACCAGGTTGCCGGTGGGGAACATCGCACCGGCGTCACCATCGTCGGACGGATCGAGGAATTCCAGCTGGATCTCGGCAGCCGGGAAGGTCACGCCATCCAGCTCGAAATCGCCGATCTCCTGCACCTGCCCATCGCGCATCGGCACATGGGCGATGATGGTCTTGCCGATGTTGGCCTGCCAGATGCGCACGGTGCACAGGCCATCGCGCGGCACGCGGGCCGGATCGATCAGGCCGTTGGCGATCGCGAACGGGCCGACGGCGGTGCTGAGATTGCCGCAGTTGCCGCTCCAGTCCACGAATGCGGTATCGATCGACACCTGGCCATACAGGTAATCCACGTCGTGACCCGGCACCGAGGCGGTGGAGATGATCACGCACTTGCTGGTGCTGGAGGTGGCCCCACCCATGCCGTCGGTCTGCTTGCCATACGGGTCGGGCGAGCCGATCACGCGCATCAGCAGCGCATCGCGTGGGGCACCCGGCACCTGAGCGGCCTCGGGCAGGTCCTGCAGGCGGAAGAACACGCCCTTGCTGGTACCACCGCGCATGTAGGTAGCGGGAATACGGAGTTGCGGGAGAAATGCCATGGAACGGTTCCTTGCAATGAAAGACGGCCCGTTGCCGGGCCGTCGGATGCTTTACGCCACCTTGGCGCCTTCCAGGAAGTCCTGGGCGAAGCGCTGCAGCACGCCGCCGGCCTCGTAGATCGCCACTTCCTCGTCACTGTCCAGGCGGCAGGTGACCGGCACGATCACGTCCTGGCCGTCGCGGCGGTGGATGACCACGCGCAACTCGGCGCGCGGCGTACGTTCACCGATGACGTCGAAGGTTTCGGTGCCATCGATGCCCAGGGTCAGACGGGTGGTGCCCGGCTTGAACTCCAGCGGCAGCACGCCCATGCCGATCAGATTGGTGCGGTGGATGCGCTCGAAGCCTTCGGCAACGATGGCCTCCACGCCAGCCAGGCGCACGCCCTTGGCGGCCCAGTCACGCGAAGAACCCTGCCCGTAGTCGGCACCGGCGATGATGATCAGCGGCTGCTTGCGCTCCATGTAGGTCTCGATGGCTTCCCACATGCGCATCACCTTGCCTTCCGGCTCGACGCGCGCCAGCGAACCCTGTTTCACGCTGCCGTCTTCATTGCGCACCATCTCGTTGAACAGCTTCGGGTTGGCGAAGGTGGCGCGCTGCGCGGTCAGGTGGTCACCGCGGTGGGTGGCATAGGAATTGAAGTCCTCTTCCGGCAGGCCCATCTTCGCCAGGTATTCGCCAGCCGCACTCGAGGCCAGGATCGCGTTGGACGGCGACAGGTGGTCGGTGGTGATGTTGTCGGGCAACACCGCCAGCGCACGCATGCCGGCCAGCGATCGCTCACCGGCCAGTGCACCTTCCCAGTACGGCGGACGACGGATGTAGGTGCTCTGCGGGCGCCAGTCGTACAGCGGGCTCACCGCTGCGCCGTGTTCGACGCGTACGTTGAACATCGGGTTGTAGACGCTGCGGAACTGCTCCGGCTTCACCGCCGCCTTCACCACCGCATCAATCTCGGCATCACTCGGCCAGATGTCCTTCAGGCGCACCTCGTTGCCGTCGGTGTCCACGCCCAGCACATCCTTCTCGATGTCAAAGCGGATGGTGCCGGCGATGGCGTAGGCGATCACCAGCGGCGGCGAGGCCAGGAACGCCTGCTTCGCATACGGATGGATGCGGCCGTCGAAGTTGCGGTTGCCCGACAGTACCGCCGTGGCGTACAGGTCACGGTCGATGATTTCCTGCTGGATCTTCGGATCCAGCGCGCCGCTCATGCCATTGCAGGTGGTGCAGGCAAAGGCGACGATGCCGAAGCCCAGCTTCTCCAGGTCCGGCAGCAGGCCCGCTTCTTCCAGGTACAGCTGCACGGCCTTGGAACCGGGCGCCAGCGACGACTTCACCCAAGGCTTGCGCAGCAGGCCGCGCTCGTTGGCCTTGCGTGCCAGCAGGCCGGCGGCGATCACGTTGCGCGGGTTGGAGGTATTGGTGCAGCTGGTGATGGCAGCGATGATCACCGCGCCATCGGGCATCAGGCCCTGTGCCTGCTCGGCCTTGCCGGCTTCCAGCTTGGCGGCATCGGCGATGCCGCGCTCGACCAGTTCCGATACCGGCAGGCGGCGATGCGGATTGCTCGGGCCGGCCATGTTGCGCACCACCGTCGACAGATCGAAGCGCAGCACACGCTCGTACTCCGCAGTGGCCAGGTCATCGGCCCACAGGCCGGTGCTGCGCGCGTAGTTTTCAACCAGTGCGACCTGCTTTTCCTCGCGACCGGTCAGGCGCAGGTAGTCGATGGTCTGGCCGTCGATGTAGAACATCGCGGCGCTTGCGCCGTATTCGGGGCACATGTTGGAGATGGTGGCGCGATCACCGATGGTGAGTGCAGCGGCACCCTCGCCGAAGAACTCAAGCCAGGCGCCGACCACGCGCTCCTTGCGCAGGAATTCGGTCAGGGCCAGCACCACGTCGGTGGCGGTGATATCCGGCTGCGGCCGGCCGGTCAACTCGACACCGATGATGTCCGGCAGGCGCATCCACGACGCACGGCCCAGCATCACGTTCTCTGCTTCCAGGCCGCCCACGCCGATGGCGATCACGCCCAGCGCATCCACGTGCGGGGTGTGGCTGTCGGTGCCCACGCAGGTATCGGGGAAGGCCACGCCGTCCTGCACGTAGATCACCGGCGACATTTTCTCCAGGTTGATCTGATGCATGATGCCGTTGCCCGGCGGAATCACGTCCACGTTCTCGAAGGCCAGCTTGGTCCAGTCGATGAAGTGGAAGCGGTCCTCGTTGCGACGGTCCTCGATGGCGCGGTTCTTCTCGAACGCCTGCGGATCGAAGCCACCGCACTCCACTGCCAGCGAGTGATCGACGATCAGCTGCACCGGCACCACTGGGTTGACCTTGGCCGGATCACCGCCCTTGTCGGCGATTGCATCGCGCAGGCCAGCCAGATCCACCAGCGCGGTCTGGCCGAGGATGTCATGGCACACCACGCGCGCCGGGAACCATGGGAAATCCAGGTCGCGACGGCGCTCGATCAGCTGCTTCAGCGAGTCGGTCAGCGTGGCCGGATCGCAGCGACGCACCAGGTTCTCGGCCAGCACGCGCGATACGTACGGCAGCGTGGCGTAGGCGCCGGGCTGGATCGCGTCGACGGCGGCGCGCGCATCGAAATAGTCCAGCGAGGCGCCGGGGAGGGTCTTGCGGTAATCGGTATTCATGGGCTGGCGGAATGCTCGTGGCGGGCCGGGTGCCGGCGATACGGCGGTGACGGCATCCGGCCGGCACGGGGCCGGCCGGATGCTTGCAGCAGTGCAACAGTGGCGATGATCAGGAACGCTTGTCGATGGCCACGAACTCGCGATCTTCCGGACCGGTGTAGTTGGCGCTCGGGCGGATGATCTTGCCGTCGATACGCTGTTCGACGATATGCGCGCTCCAGCCGGCGGTACGGGCGATCACGAACAGGGGGGTGAACATCGCGGTCGGCACGCCCATCATGTGGTAGCTGACGGCGCTGAACCAGTCCAGGTTCGGGAACATCTTCTTGATGTCCCACATCACCGTTTCCAGGCGCTCGGCGATGTCGTACATCTTCATGCTCGACTGTTCTTCGGACAGTTCGCGGGCGACGTCCTTGATTACCTTGTTGCGCGGATCGGACACGGTGTAGACCGGGTGGCCGAAACCGATCACCACTTCCTTGCGCTCCACGCGGGCCTTGATGTCTTCCTCGGCTTCGTCCGGATTGTCATAGCGCTTCTGCACTTCGAACGCCACTTCGTTGGCGCCGCCGTGCTTGGGGCCGCGCAGCGCGCCGATGCCACCGCAGATCGCGCTGTACATGTCGCTGCCGGTGCCGGCGATGACGCGGCAGGCGAAGGTCGAAGCGTTGAACTCGTGCTCGGCGTACAGGATCAGCGAGGTGTGCATCGCCTTCACCCACGAATCCTGCGGCTTCTCGCCGTGCAGCAGGTGCAGGAAGTGGCCACCGATGGAGTCATCGTCGGTTTCCACGTCGATCGCGCGGCCGTTGTGGCTCCAGTGGTACCAGTACAGCAGCATCGAACCGAGGCAGGCCATCAGCTTGTCGGCGATGTCGCGCGCGCCCGGATGGTTGTGGTCGTCCTTCTCCGGCGCCACGCAGCCGAGCACGGACACGCCGGTGCGCATTACATCCATCGGGTGCGCCGACGGCGGCAGTTCTTCCAGCGCGGCCTTCACCGCGGCCGGAATGCCACGCAGCGACTTCAGCTTGGCCTTGTACGAAACCAGCTCGGCGCGGGTCGGCAGCTTGCCGTGCACCAGCAGGTAGGCGATTTCCTCGAACTCGCTGGTGTTGGCCAGGTCCAGAATGTCGTAGCCACGGTAGTGCAGGTCGTTGCCACTGCGGCCGACGCTGCACAGCGCGGTGTTGCCGGCAGCGGTGCCGGACAGGGCGACGGACTTCTTCGGCTTGAAGGTCGGGGTTGCGGTCGTATCGTTCATGTTTCCCTCCGAAACTTGATGGTGCAGGGTACTGCTTATTTCTTGGCGGCGAACAGCGCGTCGAGCTGCTGCTCGAAGGCGTGGTAGCCGATACGGTCATACAGCTCCTCGCGGGTCTGCATGCTGTCGATCAGGTCGCGCTGGTGACCTTCGCGGCGGATCGTCTGGTAGACGTTCTCGGCGGCCTTGTTGGCGGCGCGGAAAGCGGACAGCGGGAACAGCTGGATGGCCACGCCGGCCGAAGCCAGCTCGTCGCGGCTGAACAGCGGGGTCGCGCCGAATTCAGTGATGTTGGCCAGCACCGGCACCTTCACCGCATCAACGAAGCGGCGGTAGGTCTCCAGGTCATAGGCGGCCTCGGCGAAGATGCCGTCGGCACCGGCTTCGACGCAGGCGATGGCACGCTCGATGGCCTTGTCCACGCCGTCCACCTGGATGGCGTCGGTGCGCGCGATCAGGAAGAAGTCCGGATCGGTCTTGGCATCGGCGGCGGCCTTCACGCGGTCGACCATTTCGCCCTGCGAGACGATCTCCTTGCCCGGGCGATGACCGCAGCGCTTGGCGCCGACCTGGTCTTCAATATGGCAGGCGGCGGCGCCGGCCTTGATCAGCGACTTCACCGTGCGCGCGATGTTGAACGCGCTCGGGCCAAAGCCGGTGTCGATGTCGACCATCAGCGGCAGATCGCAGACGTCGGTGATGCGGCGCACGTCCACCAGCACGTCTTCCAGGGTGTTGATGCCGAGATCCGGCAGGCCCAGCGAGCCGGCGGCCACGCCACCGCCGGACAGGTAGATGGCACGGAAACCCGCGCGCTTGGCCAGCAGCGCATGGTTGGCGTTGATCGCGCCGATCACCTGCAGCGGCGATTCGGCAGCCAGCGCCTCGCGGAAGCGGGCACCGGCGGAAGAGAGGGTGGAAACGGTCATGCGGCGATCCAGGTTGAAGAACAGGGAGGTAAGCGCAAGCACCATGCCAACCTGCAAGCGATTGATTTCACGGGGATGACCGGTCAATCGCAGTGAAACATATGAAACATTGAAACAGATGTATCATGAAACATCATCACTCCCGATCCGCGCACCATGTACCTGCCCCGCTCGCCCCTGCGCCACACCGATGCCGACCCCGGCCGTCCGGTTATCTGGACGGTCAGCGTCTCGCGCCTGACCGGCCTGCTGGGCGATGTCATTCCCGAATTCGACCGCCGCGCGCGCATCGAGCAGATCAACCTGGGCTTCGAGGAGGCCGTGGAAGTGATCGGCCAGCGCCTGCGCCGCGAGCACTGCGACGTGGTGATTGCCGGTGGCTCCAATGCAGCCTGGTTGCGCGGTCGCCTGGACCTGCCGCTGGTACCGATCCACGCCAATGGCTTCGACCTGATGGAAGCGCTGGCGCGCGCCCGTCGCATCGCCCCACGCATCGGGCTGGTCACCCATGCCAGCGATGTGCCGGTGTTCAGCAGCTTCCAGCAGAGCTTCGGCCTGGACATCGAGCACCGCCGCTTCGTCACCCGCGAAGATGCCCGCGACTGCATCGCCGACCTGCGCGCCAACGGCATCGAAGTGATCGTCGGCACCGGCATGGCCATCGACCATGCCGAACAGGCCGGACTGCCCGGCGTGCTGCTGTACTCGGCCGATTCGGTGCGGCAGGCGTTCGAGCATGCGCTGGAGCTGACCCAGGCCATGGCCCGCTCCGGCGGCAGCCGGCCGGCTCCGCGCCGCCGCGCCGCCCCACGCAGCGATGCGCATGCCCTGCTCGGCGACAGCAATGCGATGGCCGACGTGCGCGCACAGATCACGCTGTACGCCCCGCACGACAGCACCGTACTGGTAACAGGCGAGACCGGCACCGGCAAGGAACTGGTTGCACGCCAGCTGCACGCCGCCAGCGGTCGCCGCGGTCGTTTCGTTGCGCTGAACTGCGGTGCGATCAGCGAATCACTGCTGGAAGCGGAGCTGTTCGGCTACAGCGACGGCGCCTTCACCGGTGCGCGTCGCGGGGGGCGCGTCGGCCTGGTCGAGGCGGCCGATGGCGGCACGTTGTTCCTGGACGAGATCGGCGAACTGCCGCTGCCGCTGCAGACCCGCCTGCTGCGGGTGCTGGAAGAACGCGAAGTGCTGCGCGTGGGCGCCACCGAACCGACCCCGGTCGACCTGCGCGTGGTCGCCGCCACCCTGCAATCGCTGGAACAGCGCGCGGCGGCAGGCAGCTTCCGTCGCGACCTGTATTACCGCTTGGCAGCGCTGCGTATTGCCCTGCCCGCGCTGCGTGCTCGGCGCGGTGACATCCCCGTGCTTGCGCAGCACTTCTTCCGTCAGCTGCGCGGCATCGATGCGCCTCTGAGTGAGGATGCACTGGCGGTACTGACCGCCGCCGAGTGGCCCGGCAACGTGCGCGAACTGCGCAATCTGGTGGATAGGCTGCGCATCCACTGGCAGCCCGGTGACGGTCTGATCAATGCAGCGCGCCTGCTGCAGCTGGCGCCCGAACTTGTGAACGAGGGCATTGCAGCATTGCCGGTGGAAAGCAACGGCAAGCGCCCACCGCGTGCACAGTTGGAAACGCTGTTGCAGGAACATCGGAATGATCGCGAGGGGATGGCGCAGGCGCTGGGTGTCTCACGCACCACGCTGTGGCGATGGCTGCGCGCGGAAGGGCTGTAGCTCAAGTCCTGCCTGGCCTGCTGCGCCCAACCGTGGCGGGTGCGGACTCGCTCTGGTGGATGCGAACCTTGGTCCGCATCGATTCTGCGCATGACCCACCCCATCCACGCATGGCGTGGATCTACTGGCATCGCGGGGCACTACAAGTCCCACACGCGCCTCATCACTTGCGGGTACAACAGCCGCTTGCTCCAGCGCCCTTCGGCACCGGCCTCATAGCACCAGCGCTCGTGCAGGCGGAACTGCGCGCCGTACCAGAATTCGATACGGTCAGGCACCACCCGCAGACCACTCCAGCCCTCCGGGCGCGGCACGTCCTTGCCGTCGAAACGTGCCTCGACCTCCGCCACGCGTGCGTCGAACTCCTCGCGCGTGTTCAACGGCCTCGACTGCAGCGAGGCCCATGCGCCGATCTCGCTCATGCCTTGCTGGATGCGTCGGCCGCCACATTATGGTTGATGGGCTACGCATCCATTGGCAGTCTGAAACGGGTTTGATCGATGCGGCGCGTCTGCTGTAGCTGCTGCCGGGACTCGCACGTGGAAACGCCGCCGCGCAGTCGATGGAAAGTAATGACAAACGAACGCCACACACGCAGCGGGAAGAACTGCTACACAAAGACCGCAATGACCACGAAGGCACGGCGCAGGCAATGGATCTGTCGCTCAACACACTGCGGCGCTAGCTGCGCGCGAAAGGGTTGCAGGGTACTGGGTCTACGCATGGCCTGGATCTGCTTCTCCTTCTGCAGAGTCGAATTTGCTCGACAGCCCTACACGCTGACAGAAGCCACGCACTGGATTGGCTTGCCAGCGGAATGCTGACGCAACAGGATCGCCCGCCACCTCGCACACATGATTTCCATAATCGGGTGCACGACTGCGATCGACGCCGCCTCGCACACATGATTTCCATAATCGGGTGCACGACTGCGATCGACGCCGCCGCACAATTTCACTAGAGCCAGATGTTCACGCAGAGAGCAAAAGCAGATTCCGCGAACCAGATCACCTCACAGGCCACCGGGCCCATGGTAAAAATCAATACCATCATATTCAGGAATCCAGAAGGCGAACCCTAGAATCACCGCGTCAGACCGAGAAGAAGCCCTGCTAATTAATAAGGATATTGAATGATAGCCGCACTTAATTCACGGCAAAAATTGATGGCGAGAGTTGCCCTGACTGCAGCATCTGCAGCCTTCAGCCTGAGCGCAGCGTCTCAGAACAGGGACATAGTGGCCGAGAAGTACTCAGACACTTACAAGATCTCGACCACAGAGGCGACACAACGACTTGCCGCTTCGAGAGAGGCTGGAAAACTGCAGCGACGCATCGCCGCGGACAACCCGGAAACGTTCGCAGGCCTCTATATCGAACACTCCCCCGAGTTCCAGATCGTTGTGCTTTTCACCAAGGATCCACAGCGAAACCTAGCCAAGTACACTCAGAGCAGGCTGTATTCCGCCAAAATCGCACCACGCTCCCTCGAGATGCTGCTAGCAGTCCAGGAAGAAGTCGGCGAACAGCTGTCCAAATCTGGAATTCGATTCGAAAGCGGAATCGACATCAGAAAATCTGAAGTCGAACTGCGGGTGCTGGACGCCAGCAGAGCGACAGAAGTTCTGGCAAAGCTCCTTGCTGCAGCAGATTTCATCAAGATCCATGAAACGACGGGATTCCCTCAACCAACGGCACTTGTCGGAGGAAACAAGGTCAGCGGAAACACGATCAACTGTACAATGGGGTTCAACGTCGTAGAGCCCGCCACACGGGAACTGGGGATCGTGACAGCCGGGCATTGCGACAACAATCTGACGTACTCTAACTCCACTCTGCAACTGCTTTATCAGAACGAGAACGATGCAGGCATCTACGATGTGCAATGGAACAAGCAACGAATCATAGGCACCCCCAAGCAACAGAAAAATGAGATAGTTGTTGAGGGCAGCCCTGAATCAATCGTCAGCGAGACCCCCTCCGTTGACCTTGCTGTAGGCATGCCAGTGTGCAAGAGCGGCGCTACGACTGGATACACCTGTGGAGAAGTGGCCGACATCAATGCCGCCACTGAGGATTACAACGGCCTACCTGCGAGGTATGTTCGAGCAAGAAATGCGGATGAGCTTGAAATGAATGCAGATGGCGATAGTGGCGGCCCTGTGTTCTCTGGGGAGGCAGGGCACAGAAGCGCTTACGGAATTGTGCACGCACGCGGCGCCGGCGACCGCATCAATCACCTTTACTTCATGCCTATCGAACGACTTTCCATTCTCGGAATATCGACATTGACGTCCCCCTTTAAGATCGAAGGGACACCTGACGTTTCCGGACCTTCGCCTTCCATCCCGGTCAATGTCAATTTCAACGGATACCCGCGATTCCCCGTCGACTTAACCTTGGAAGTAATTTCCTGTCCTGGGGGATGGACGTGCACGGGCGGCACTAAGCGCTATACGACAAATATCCCCTCGCCAATGACATTCACATGGGGATGCGACTCGAGTGCTCCTGATTGGCCCAAGCATTTCACGGTCCGGACGTCACTCAAGGACGCATCTGGAATTACTACAGACTCCGTGGAAACCAATATCGCGTGCACGGGTCCTGCACCAGGCTCCGCTCATCAAAGGATGAGCTCCCACGCGGCACCAAGAGCTGGAATCGAGTAGATCACTCACATCAACCATGCTGTGCTGCCGTCAGATCGACAGCACAGTCGGTCTTAAATGCGTACGAACTTACGGGTACAACAGCCGCTTGCTCCAGCGCCCTTCGGCACCGGCCTCATAGCACCAGCGCTCGTGCAGGCGGAACTGCGCGCCGTACCAGAACTCGATGCGGTCGGGCACCACCCGTAGACCACTCCAACCTTCCGGACGCGGCACGTCCTTGCCCTCGAAGCGCGCCTCGACCTCGGCCACGCGCGCGTCGAACTCCTCGCGCGAGTTCATCGTCTTCGACTGCAGCGACGCCCACGCGCCGATCTGGCTCATGCGCGGACGGCTGGCGAAATAGGCGTCGGCCTCGGCATCGGCCACCTGCTCCACGCGTCCCTCGATGCGCACCTGGATGCCGGCCTCGCGCAGGCTGCGCCACAGGAACAGCAGCGCGGCCTGCGGATTGGCCTGCAGCTCGTTGCCCTTGTGGCTGTCCAGGTGGGTGTAGAACACGAAGCCGCGCTCATCGAACGCCTTCAACAGCACGGTGCGCGCCGATGGCCGGCCCTGCACATCGGCGGTCGCCACGGTCATTGCATTGGGCTCGACTTCGCGGCTCTGTTTCGCTTCTTCGAACAGCGCGGCAAAGGTCGACAGGGCTTCGGCGTACAGGTCGCTCATGACAGCATTCTTCTCACACGGTTTGGGCTATTGTGGCGGCATGGTCGCCGCTGCGTACATGCCCCAGGTGAAAGGATTCCCCGAAACAGTGGTCGAGCAGGCGCTGGATGACGCGCTGGGCAGCAGCACAGCCGTTCCAGTATTGGCGATCAGCGGCCTGCAGGGGAGCGGCAAATCGACGCTGGCCGCGCAGGTGGTTGCCCGTGCCCGCGCGCGTGGCCTGAACGCCGCAACGCTGTCCATCGACGATGTCTACCTGACCCGCGCACAACGCCAGCGTCTGGCCCGGCAGGTGCATCCGTTGTTGATCACCCGTGGCCCACCGGGCACCCACGACCTGCCGCTGGCACATGCGGTACTGGACGCAGTGGCCGCACGACAGCCCTTGGCCCTGCCCCGCTTCGACAAGCTGGCCGACGAGCGCCTGCCCGAAGCGCAGTGGCCGCAGCTGCAAACGCCGCTGGACCTGCTGGTGTTCGAGGGCTGGTTCCTGGGTACCCCGGCGCAGGACGATGCCGAACTGGATGTCCCGCTCAACGCCCTGGAGCGCGAGGCCGATGCCGATGGCCGTTGGCGGCGCTGGTGCAACCAGGCGCTGGCCCGCGACTACCCGGCGCTGTGGCAGCGCTGTGACCGCCTGTGGTTCCTGCAACCCCCTGATTTTTCGGTGGTGCCGCGTTGGCGCTGGCAGCAGGAGCAGAACCTGCAGGCGGCCCAGCCGGGGCGGCACGGTATGAACCGGCCCCAGCTGGAGCGCTTCGTGCAGTACTACGAGCGGGTCAGCCAGCAGGCGTTGCGTGCGCTGCCGGCCATTGCCGACCGGGTAGTGGCGCTGGATGCCCAGCGTCAGGTGCAAGGGCTGCGCTGAGCAGCCTCACTCCACCAGGAAGGTGACCCGCAGGTTCACCCGCCATTCGGTGATCTCACCGTTGCCGTCGGTGACCACCTTGGTCTCGTTGATCCAGGCGCCCTGGATGCCCTTGACCGTCCCGGACACCTTCTTCAAACCGCTGCGCACTGCGTCCTCCACACTCTTGGGCGAGGACGCATTGATTTCGATGACCTTGGCAACCGACATGGCAGGCACTCCATCAGGCGCGGGATACCCCGCAGGAACCTCCACCCTGACGTGAAGAACGTAAAGGCCAAGGCACGGAGGTGTTAGCATCAGAGGGCATGAATCCCGCTCCGAACCTGATCCTGATCGGCCCGATGGGTGCCGGTAAAACCTGCATCGGCCGCCGCCTCGCCGAGCGCTTCACGCTGGACTTCGTCGACGTCGACCAGGCCATCGTCGATGCGACCGGGGCCAGCATCCCCACGATCTTCGAGCATTCCGGCGAAGCCGGCTTCCGCGCCCATGAGCGCCAGGCGCTGGCGCAGGTGCTGGCCGGCCGTGGCCAGCTGGTGTCCACCGGCGGCGGTGCGGTGCTTGACCCGGACAATCGCGCCCTGATTGCCAAGCGAGGCTTTGTCGTCTACCTGCGGGTCAGCGTCGCAGCCCAGCTGGAGCGCCTGTCTCGCGACAAGGCCCGGCCACTGCTGCAGCGGCCGGACCGCGAACAGGTGCTGCATGATCTGGCCGCGCATCGCGACCCGCTGTATCGCGACCTGGCCGATGTCACTCTTGATACCGACCCGTTTACCGCCGCCGATGCCACTGCCCAGCTTGTCGTCAAGCTGGCCACGCACTGGCAGCGACAGGACCCCACTGCATGACTTCCCCTGCCCTGCTGCAGGTCGCCGTTGGCGGCGACCGTCCCTATTCCATCACCATCGGTGCCGGCGCCCAGGCCGACGGCGCCGCATTGGCCAGCCATGTGCGTGGCCGCCATGTCCTGCTGGTCAGCGACAGCGAGGTTGCGCCACGCTATCTGGATGCCACCAAGCAGACCCTGCTGGCCGCACGCCCGGACCTGATCCTGGGTGAGCATGTGCTGGCCGCCGGCGAAGCCTCCAAGACCCTGGCCGAGTTCGGCTCGGTCATCGAGGCGCTGGCCGCACTCGGCGCGACCCGCGATGCCTGCGTGTTCGCCCTCGGCGGCGGTGTGGTCGGCGACCTTGCCGGCTTTGCCGCGGCCTGCTGGATGCGCGGCATCGACTGCGTGCAGCTGCCGACCACGCTGCTGGCGATGGTCGACTCCTCGGTGGGCGGCAAGACCGCCGTGGATATCCCGTCCGGCAAGAACCTGGTCGGTGCGTTCCACCCACCGCGTGCGGTGATCGCCGATACCCGCGTGCTGGCCACCCTGCCGCCGCGCGAGCTGCGCGCCGGCCTGGCCGAAGTGATCAAGTACGGCGCACTGGGTGATGCGGTGTTCTTCGAGTGGCTGCAGCAGCATGCCGAGGCACTGGCGGCCGGCGAGGAGGCGGTCATCGCCGAGGCCATCGCCCGCAGCTGCCGGCACAAGGCCGCCATCGTCGAGCGCGATCCCTTCGAGAAGGGCGAACGCGCCCTGCTCAATCTTGGCCATACCTTCGGCCACGCCATCGAAACCGAACAGGGCTACTCCGCACCGGGGCGCGATGCGCTGAACCACGGTGAGGCCGTAGCGGTGGGCATGGTGCTGGCGGCCCGCCTCTCCACCCACCTGGGCCTGGCCGACGACGCCGACCGGGTGCGCCTGCAGGCGCTGCTGGAACAGCTTGGCCTGCCGGTGGCAATTCCCGCCGGGCTGGACCCGCAGGCCCTGCTCGGCCGCATGCGCCTGGACAAGAAGAACGTGGCCGGCCGCCTGCGCCTGGTGCTGTGGCGTGGCATGGGCCGCGCCGAAGTCGTACCGGACGTGGATGAAGCGGCGGTACTGAAGGTGCTGGACGCAGGCTGAGCGCTTCCGCGTTCGCCGGGTATGGCCCGGCGCTACCTGGGAGGTTTCATGAGGTTGCCGGCCAGCGGCCGCCACTACCGGATCAGCGTTGCGGCAGGGCTCACCTCGCCCCCGCTACAATCGGTGCCATGCACGTCCACCTGCAACAACCCGCCGACGGTGCCCAGGCACCGCGCTTCCTGCGCCTGACCCTGGTCCCGGACCTGTTCGGCGGCTGGGAACTGCTGCGTGAATCCGGCCGCGTCGGCACCCGCTCGCAGCTGCGGCGCGAGCTGTACCTGACGGCCGACGAAGCCCGCCACGCCTACGACAAGGCCCGCGATGCCGAACTGCATCGGGGCTTCCAGATTCTTTCGCACGGCGACTGACTGCGCCGCTGCTCTTTTCGCCCAAGGAATGCCCACTGTGACCAGCCCTCTCCGCAACGATCGCCTGCTGCGCGCCCTGCGCCGCGAACCGGTGGACTGCACCCCTGTCTGGCTGATGCGCCAGGCCGGCCGCTACCTGCCGGAATATCGCGCCACCCGGGCCAAGGCCGGCAGCTTCCTGGCCATGGCCAAGAACCCGGAGATCGCCTGCGAAGTCACCCTGCAGCCGCTGCGCCGCTTCCCGCTGGACGCGGCCATCCTGTTCTCGGACATCCTCACCATTCCCGATGCCATGGGCCTGGAGCTGTACTTCGTCGAAGGTGAAGGCCCGAAGTTCCGCCACCCGGTACGCGATGAAGCGGCCATCGCCAGGCTGGCGGTGCCGGACATGGAGCAGGATCTGGGCTATGTGATGGACGCGGTGCGCCTGATCCGCCGCGAACTGGATGGCCAGGTGCCGCTGATTGGTTTCTCCGGCAGCCCGTGGACGTTGGCCTGCTACATGGTCGAAGGCGGCGGCAGCAAGGATTTCGCGCGCATCAAGGCGATGGCGCTGAACCATCCGCAGGCCCTGCACCGCCTGCTGGAGGTAACCACCGACGCGGTGATTGCCTACCTCGGCGCGCAGCGCGCGGCCGGTGCGCAGGCCCTGCAGGTGTTCGACACATGGGGCGGCGTGCTGTCGCCGGCGATGTACCGCGAGTTCTCGCTGCGCTATCTGCAGCGCATCGCCGAAGGCCTGGAGCGCGGCGAAGGCAGCGAGCGCACGCCGTTGATCCTGTTCGGCAAGGGCACCGGCCTGCACCTGGAAGCGCTGTCGCAGACCGGCGCCGATGCGCTCGGCCTGGACTGGACGCTGGACCTGGACGAAGCGCTGCGCCGCACCGGTGGCCGCGTAGCGCTGCAGGGCAACCTGGATCCGACCACGTTGTATGCCTCGCCTGATGCGATCGCCGCGGCGGCCGCACGCGTGCTCGATACCTATGCCGCCGGCAACGGTGGTTCGCGCGAGGGCCATGTGTTCAACCTCGGCCACGGCATGTCGCCGGACATGGACCCGGCCCATGTACAGGTGCTGGTCGACGCAGTGCACGCACACAGCCAACGCTGAGCATCGCGCAGGCAATCACGGCGCGATGTTGATCGCGCCGTGACCCGCAGTGCGCGATCATGGCGCCCCCACGTTGCACCGGCCACGCCCCATGTCCACAGCGCCATCGACCTACACCCGCCAGCGTCCCCTGCTGTGGCTGGTTTCGCTGGCGATCTTCATGCAGATGCTGGACTCGACCATCGTCAACACGGCCTTGCCGGCGATGGCGGCCAGCCTAGGCGAAAGCCCCCTGCAGATGCAGTCGGTGGTCTTCAGCTACGCGCTGGCAGTGGCTACCTTCATTCCCGCCTCCGGCTGGATCGCCGACCGCTACGGCACCCGACGCACCTTCCTGGTGGCGATCATCCTGTTCACCCTCGGCTCGCTGGCCTGCGCGATGGCGCAGCAGCTGCACCAGCTGGTGGCCGCGCGCGTACTGCAGGGCATCGGCGGCGCGATGCTGCTGCCGGTCGGGCGCCTGGCGGTGATGCGCTCGGTGCCACGCGAGGACTTCCTGCGTGCGATGAGCTTCATCGCCATTCCCGCACTGGTGGGTCCGCTGATCGGCCCCACGCTGGGTGGTTGGCTGGTCGAGATCGCCTCGTGGCACTGGGTGTTCCTGATCAACCTGCCGATCGGCGTCATCGGCTTCATCGCGGCGATGAAGATCATGCCCGACCACTACGCCAGCCACCGCACCCGGTTCGACCTTCGCGGCTACGCCATGCTGGCCTTTGCGATGGTGGTGCTGTCGCTGGCACTGGATGGGATTTCCGGGCTCGGTACACCACACGCGCTGGTGATGCTGATGACCGTGGCCGGCCTGGCCGCGCTGGTCGGTTACTGGCTGCACGCGGCAAATTCAACGGCACCGCTGTTCTCCCTGGCACTGTTCCGCGTGCCCAGCTACCGCATCGGCATTCTCGGCAACCTGTTCTCGCGCATCGGCAGCAGTGCCATGCCGATGCTGATTCCGCTGCTGCTGCAGGTCGGCCTTGGCCTCGGGCCGATGAACGCCGGCCTGATGATGGTGCCGGTGGCCGCCGCAGGCATGGTGTCGAAGAAGCTGGCGGTGAAACTGGTTGAACGCTACGGCTATCGCCGCGTGCTGATGACCAACACCGTGCTGGTCGGCCTGGCGATGGCCAGCTTCATCCTGATGACACCGGGCCAGCACCTGGCCGTGCGCCTGCTGCAGCTGGCCTTCTTCGGTGCGGTCAATTCGCTGCAGTTCACCGTGATGAACACCGTCACCCTGCGCGACCTCGACCGCGAGTTCGCCAGTTCCGGCAACAGCCTGCTGTCGATGGTGATGATGCTCGCCGCCGGCTTCGGTGCAGCCGCTGCCGGCAGCCTGCTGGCCGCATTCGGCACGCAGCTGGAAGGCCACGGCGCGACGGCGGCGCTGCATGCCACGTTCCTGTGCGTGGGCGCGATCACGCTCACGTCGACGCTGATCTTCTGGCAGCTACCGGACACCAAGCCCGAGCCGCGCCAGGTAGAAGAAGTAGCGGAGTAGAGGGTTCGGCAGGGCTGCGCCCTGCACCTGCAGAGGCCGAAGCAACGGCAACAGCAACAGCGGGCATTCCGTGGGATGGCGGGGCGGTGTCGGAGTGCGGGGACGCCGCAAGTACCTCCCTGTAGGCTTGGCCGCGGCTTGCTCGTGTGCGCTTTCCTGCGCACACGGCAAGACCGGGGTTGGGCGTCCTGCCCAACCCGCCCGAGGCATGCCTCGGGCCCATGCGGCTGACACCCCGCAATCCGACACCGCCCCACCTCCGACGGATTTCCGCGATCTGCAGTAGATCCACGCCATGCGTGGATGAATCTCTGTCAGATATCGAAATAGTTCTGGGGTCAGATCCGTTTTCCTGCGGGAAACGGATCTGACCCCATGCCGTTCCCGTACCGCCCACCAACAGCAACACAGAACGCCGTTCCGACAGATCGCGAAAATCTGTCGAAGGCGGGGTGGGTCCGGTTGCGGGGGCGTGAGCGCCATGGATGGCGCGACCGAGCTTACATGGACGTACTTGCAGCGTCCCCCGCAACCGGAACCACCCCGCCATCCCACGGTATGCCCGCTGTTGCTTTTGCCGTTGCTGTTGCCGTTGATTCGGCGGGTGCAGGGCGCAGCCCTGCCGAACCCTACCGCCCCAGCACGCGGGCGATCGCTTCCACCAGCAGCTCACCGGTCACCGGCTTGCGCAGGAAACCACCGATGCCGGCCGCTTCCACCTGCTGCTGCAGGTCCGGGTCGGTGCGTGCGGTCACTGCCAGCAGCGGCAACGTGTAACCCTGGTTGCGCAGATGCTGGGCCAGTTCGAAACCGCTCAGGCCCGGCAGATCCAGATCGAGCAGGCCGACGTCGAAATCCCCCGCGCTGATTTCACGCAGCGCAGCCAGCGCGTGTGCCGCGTGGACCACCTCATGGCCACGGGTGGTCAGCAGCCCACACATCACATCGGCCACGGTCGCATCGTCCTCCACCAGCAACACCCGCAGCGGCGGCATGTTGACCGCAGCAGCGGCGGCGTCACTGTCGGCACCTCCGTCGCTGGCCGCCCCCTGCTGCAGCGGCAACGGCAGGCTGACACCGAAGCAGGTACCGCTGCCCAGCTGGCTTTCCACCCGGATCCGGCCCTGCATGGCCAGTGCCAGCTCGCGGCAGATCGCCAGGCCCAGGCCGCTGCCGCCGTACTGCGCTGCGGTGCGCGCACCGTCGGCCTGCTCGAAGCGCCGGAACAACCGTTGCTGCTGCTCCTGGCTGATGCCAGGACCGGTATCGCGCACCTCGAAATAAAGCCCACGCGGCCCTTCCTCGCAACGCGCGTGCAGCGTGATGCTGCCGCGGCTGGTGAACTTGACCGCATTGGACAGCAGGTTGAGCAGGATCTGCCGCACCCGCATCGCATCGCCGGTCGCCTGCAGCCCTGCCGGCAACTGGTTGTCGAGGATGAACCGCAGACCCTTCTGCGCAGCCAGGGGCCCCATCAGCGCGGCCAGATCCTGCAGCAGGCGATTGAGACCGAAGGCGTTGGACTGCAGTTCCAGGCGCCCCGATTCGATCCGCGCCAGGTCCAGCGCATCGTTGACCAGGTGCAGCAGATGCTCGCCCGCGTGCCGGATCGACTGGGTATAGCCGCGCTGTTGCGGATCCAGCGGCGAGGCCAGCAGCAGTTCACTCATGCCCAGCACCCCGGTCATCGGCGTGCGGATTTCATGGCCCAGATTGGCAAGGAAGCGCGTCTTGGCCGCCGATGCGTGTTCGGCCAGATCCTGCTTGTGCAACGCGAGCTGGTAGGCGTGCTGGCGCTGCAGCCGGCGCCGGTACAGCCAGGCGAACCAGCTGGTCAGCAGCAACCCGATCGAGGCCAGCACCAGCAGGCCGGACAAGCTGCGCCACCACGGCGGCTGCACATGGAATTCCAGGGTCTGCACCCGCGACCACACGTGGTCGGCCGAGCGCGCCTGCACTTCCAGCCGGTAGGCGCCGGGAGGCAAGCGCGAGAACAGGCGCTCGCCTGCCGGGCCCACCTCGACCCAATCCGGGTCGTAGCCGGCCAGCCGGTAGCGGTAGGTGTTGGAAGCCGAATCGGCGAAGGACAACAGGCGCGCGACGATACGCAGGTCGCGGTCGCCATCGGCGATCTGCAACGGCGAGTCATGGGTCAGGTCCAGCAACTGCTCGTTGCGGCGCACCTCCACCCGCTCGATCACCAGCGGCGCACGCCGGGTGGAAGGCCGCACCTGCTCGGGATCGAACACCACCACACCGGCGGGGGTACCTGCCACCATGCGCCCCGCCGAGGAGGCGATCAGGGTGTGTTCGCGGAACTCCTGGCTGGGCAACCCATCGTGCACCCCGTACAGGCGTACGCTCTCGCCATCGGCACTCACCCGCACCAGGCCGCGGGCACTGGTGGCCCACGCCACGCCCTGCGCGTCGACCACCAGGCCGGTAGCGGAAATCGCCGGATAGCCCTGCTCGGCGCCCACTACCGCCTGTCGTTCCAGCCGGCCCTGGCTCCAGAGATACCGCGACAGGCGACCATCCTCGGACAACCAGACCTGGCCGTCCTTGCCCACATGCAGGGCGTACACCGCCGTGGCCGGCGCACCGGGCACCGGCTGGAAGCGCTGCGCATCCGGCTGCCATTGCAGCAGGCCGCGGCTGCTGGCCAGCCAGATCCGGTCCTGCGGGCCGCATTCCACATCCAGATTGAGCTGGCCCGCCTGCAGACCGTCCTGGCCGTTTTCCAGCCGCCGGCGCACGTGCCCGTCCAGATCACGCTGCTGCAGGCCCGCTGACAGCATCAACCACAGGCTGTCGCCATCGCAGGTCATCATCGCCTCGATGTTGCCTTCCATGGTCGCGTCCGCGCCCGAGTCCCGCCCCCAGCGCCGCAGCTCGCCACGACGCGGGTCGTAGCGCATCAGGGCATCGGTCGACCCCACCCACACCTGGCCCCGTCGGTCTTCGCGCACCGAGGTCAGCCAGTGCATGCCGTTGACGAAGGTGCGGTGCTGCTCGATCACGCCCGTGCGCGGATTGAAGCGGTCCAGCGCGCCATGGCTGCCGACCGTCCACACACCACCATTGCTGGAGGGGCTGGTACCGAGCACATAGGAATTGCGCAGCGAGGAAGGATCATCCTCCAGCCGCGAGAACACCGAGAACTGCCACCAGCGCGGAAGCAGGTGCCACAGGCCGGCATTGGTACTGGCCAGCCAGATGCCGCCTTCGCGGTCCTCATAGGCGCCGGTCCAGTTCGGCCGCACCAGGCCACGGGCGATGGCACTGTACAGCGGTACGTTCTGGTAGCGGCCATCGATGCCCCGGCCCAGGCCGCTGCGCGTGTCCAGCCAGTGCCCGCCCTGCTCGTCGCGCAGCATCATGCCCAGCACCTGGTCGCCGGCCGGCAAGGTCCAGGGCACGGATTCGAAACGGCCATCCGGGCGCCGCACCGTGGCCCCGGCCAGCGTGCTGATCCAGAGGCTGCCGTCGGGTTCTGCGGTCAGTCCATTGATCAGCAGGCTGGGCACCAGGTCGCCGCCGATGCGTTCGAAATCGGTACCGGTCCAGCGCGCCACGCCATGCTTGGTGCCGACCCACAGGCTGCCATCGGCAAGCGTGGCCAGGTAGGGCACCGACGCGGCCGGCAGACTGCGCGGATTGTTCGCTTCGGGCAGGAAACGCTGCAGACGGTCATTGCTGTCCAGCCGGTACAGGCCGCCCTCGTGGGTGCCGAACCAGATCGCGCCATCCGGTGTCGCAGCCAGGCTCCAGACGGTGTTGCTGCCCATCAGCGGCTGGCTGCTGCGGTCGTAGAAGCGCAGCTGGCGGCGATCGGCCGACATCCGCACCAGGCCGGCATTTTCAGTGCCGATCCACAGCTCGTTGCGGGCATCGACCAGTACGCTCCAGATGCGGTTGTCGCGCAGGCCGTCTTCCGAACGCCAGATGCGGTAGTTGCGCCCGTCGTAGCGGGCCAGGCCATCGTTGGTGGCAATCCACAGGTAGCCGTAGCGGTCCTCGGCCATGCGATTGACGGTGTTCGATGGCAACCCGTCGAACACGGTGACCTGGCGCGGCGAAGGTGGCACCGGCTGCGCGGCAGCGGGCACCAGGCAGCACAGCAGCAGCATCAGCAGCGTCACTGCCCGCAGATACACCACCGATGGCCTCCTCACGCTGCTGTTGATGATGCCCACGCCGTGGGCGTCGGCATGGTAAACCGAAAGTTGCGCGATTCACGCCGCAAGATGCCGTACTCAGCTGATGATCTGGCGCTTGCTGCGTGCCTGGGCAATCGCCGCCACCAGCAGATCGCCGGTCACCGGCTTGCGCAGGAAACCATCGAATCCGGCCGCAAGCACCTGCGTCTCGGCATAGGCATCCGAGCGCGCGGTAACTGCCACCAACGGCAGTTCGTAGCCCATCGCGCGCAGTTGTCGGGCGATTGCGGTGCCATCAAGTGCCGGCAGGTCGAGGTCGAGCAGGCCGACGTCGAACCCCTCGGTTGATATTTCCGACAGTGCGCCCAGGCCATGCAGCACGTGCACCACCTCATGGCCACGGCTGCGCAGCAGACCGGCGATGACCTCGGCAACGGTGGCATCGTCCTCGACCAGCAGGATGCGCAGTGCCGGCAGCGTCGGCGACGTGGCCTCGCCAGGGCTGAAGGCCTGCTGCCGGCTCCACGGCAGCGGCAGCCGCACTGCGAAGCGTGCGCCACGCCCCGGCTGGCTGTCGACATCGATGCGGCCGCCCATCGCCACCGCCAGCTCCTGGCAGATCGCCAGGCCCAGCCCGCTGCCACCATAGCGCGAGGCGGTACGCGGGCCATCGGCCTGCTCGAAGCGGTGGAACAGGCGCTGCTGCTGCTCGGCATTGATGCCCGGCCCGCTGTCGCTGACCTCGAACGTCACCGCGCCGCCGTCGTCGTCCAGGCGCGCCGCCAGACCGACATGGCCACGCTCGGTGAACTTGATCGCGTTGCCCAGCAGGTTCAGCAGGATCTGGCGGACGCGCATCTCATCACCACTGACGCAGATCGGGCCTGGCAGTGCCTGCCCGCGCTGGAACGCCAGCCTGCGCTGTTGTGCCATCGGCTGCATCAGCGCCTGCACCTGGTCCAGCAGTCCGCCCAGGTCGAACGGGCGGATGTCCAGTTCAAGCCGGCCAGCCTCGATCCGGGCCAGGTCCAATGCATCGTTGACCAGCCGCAGCAGATGGCTGCCGGCCTGCTGGATCGAGCCGGCATAGCTGCGCTGCACCGGGTCCAGTTCGGTGGACAGCAGCAGTTCGCTCATGCCCAGTACGCCGGTCATCGGTGTGCGTACTTCATGGCCCAGGGTCGCCAGGAAGCGGCTCTTGGCCTGCGATGCCTGCTCGGCGATCTGCTGCTTGTGCACCGTCAACTGCCACTGCTGGCGTCGCCGCAACCGCCTGCGGATCGACCACAGCAGTGCCAACAGCAGCAGCGAGCCCAGCATTGCATAGCCGAAAATCGCCATGCCGCTGCGCCACCAGGGTGGCAGTACCTTGATGTGCAACTGCTGCGAGGGCGTCCACGGACCACTGGCCGTCGCGGCCTGCACCTCGATGGCGTAGGTGCCGGGCGGCAACCGCGACAACGTGCGTTGACCGTCCCCGCCCTGTTCCACCCAGTTCTGGTCGTACCCCTGCACGCGGAACCGATAGCGGTTGCCCTGCGGGTTGGCGTAGGACAGCAGCCGTGCGTCGATCTGCAGGTCACGGTCGTCCGGCCCCAGCAACAGCAGGCCGGAGGTCGGCAAGGGCTGCCAGCCGCGCGCATCATCGCGACGGACGCGAACCTGCGCGATCACCAGTTGCGAGGGTGGCATCTCGGCGTCGGCAGCATTCGGATCGAAGCCCACCATGCCGGTCTGGGTAACGGCCAGCACCCGGCCATCGGCATCGATTGCCGGTGGGCGTCCGGTGAACTCGGCATCAAGCAGGCCGTCGCGCTCGTTGAAGATCTGCAGGCGACGCTGTTTCGGATCCCAGCGCATCAGGCCGCGGGGCGTCGTCGCCCACAACTGGCCGTTCCGGCCCAGGGCCAGCCCTCCCATGCTGACCGGCGGCACGCCGGCACTGGCATCGACGCGCTGGATCAGGCGCAGGCTCAGGCCATCCCACTGGTAGCGCTCGAATGCGCCCTGGCGTGCGATCCACAACTGCCGGGGATCGATCCATACCAGATCGTAGATGGGCCCCCTGGAAACGCCGGGCACCGCTTCGAAGCGGTCTCCCTGCTCACGCCAGATGCCCATTTCCCCGACCACCCAGGCGTGCCCGCCGGCATCGAAGCGGATCTGCTCGACCGGCGCGTCGGTGCTGCCTCGCAGCGTGGCGCCGTCGAAACTGCGCAGCAGGCGGCCGTCGGCACTGCGCTGTTGCAGGCCCAGGTTCATCACCGATACCCAGACCGTGCCATCGGGGGCCTGCCGCATCAGATCGATCCGCTGCCGAAGGTCGGCGCCACCGCCAATGCGCCAGTCGCGCAGCACACCGGTGGCGGGGTCGTAGACGCTGATGCGCCCCGCGCGGCCGAGCCACAGCCTGCCGTCGGGACGTGGCAGTACCGACCACACCGCGCCGCTGCCCAGTTCGCGGTCGCTGGCCAGCAGGCTCAACGTCCCCTGTGCATCGATCTGGTAAACGCCATGCGCAGAGCCGACGTAGTAGCTGCGACCGTCGCTGGCAGCACTCAACAGGTACTGGCTGTCCAGCGGCTTGCCATCGAACTGGTACCAGGTTGAAAAGCGTCGCCAGTCGGGCGGCAGGTAAGCCAGGCCCTGGGTCAGCAGGGCGACCCACAACCCTCCCTCATGGTCCTGCATCAGGTCGAGCACGCCACTATGCCCGGTCAGGAAGCCACTGCCACGGTCGCCTTCCAACCTGCGCAACACCTGGCGGTCACCACGCAGCAGGCCATCGGAGGTTCCCGCCCAGTAGCCTCCGTGGCTGTCGGCCAGGACCAGTGCCGAGCGCAGGCGGGCACTGTCGGCCCAGGCCGGTCGCGTCACCCGATCCTGCGCATCGATGCGGTACAGGCCGTCGTTCTGCGTACCGACCCAGATCGCGCCATCGGCATCGCGGCTCAGCCGCAGCACGCTCACCGCCGCCAGTTCGCGCGGCGCCACGGCTTCGAAGTCATGACCATTCCAGCGCGCTACACCGGCTTCGGTACCTACCCACAGACGTCCCTGCGCATCCACCAGACTGCTGAAGACGGTGTCACTCGGCAGACCGCCGGGCTGCGCCCGATCATGCTGGAAATGGCGCAGCGAGCCATCTTCGCCGACGCGGCAGACCCCATGGCTGCTGCTGCCGACCCATAGCGCATCCTCGGCGTAGGCCAGGGTCCAGAACTGTCCCTGGCACCCTTCAGTGACGGAATCGAAGGTCTTGAAGCGTTCGCGGTCGGCATCCAGCCGGGCCAGCCCCTTGCCGTTGATGCCCACCCATACCCGGTCGAGCGGGTCGACCAGCAGGGTTTCGATCTCGTTGCCGGGCAGCGAATCCGGTTGTGCCGGGTCGTGCTGCCAGACCCGCAGCTCACCGCCGTCATAGCGGGCCAGGCCGCCGTCGGTGGCGGCCCACACGCGCCCCTGCCGGTCTTCGGCCAGCGCCACCACCATGCGCGAGGGCAATCCCTCGGCCGCGCCGAAACGGCGCAGGCGCGGTGTTTCGCCGGCCATGTCCAAGGTCACCGCTGCAGCCGAAAGCGCCAGCAGCACCAGACCTGCTCCTGCAATGCCTTGGCACCACCGGCGCCAGCCGCTCTTCATCCTCAACCCCCTGTCCTGTGCCGATTGTCACACAGGGCTGCAGCCATCGCTGCAACAGCCTGTTTCCGGCCGCATCGGCACCACGAACTGTTGCAGCCGTGCACACAGCGTTGCGCAGGGGCTATGGGTATGATCGAACGGTCTTTTCCCGGAGCCCCACGCCGATGCGCCACTGCCTGGCCCTGCTGCCGATGCTGCTTGCCGTGGCCCCCGCCTGGGCAGGCAACGAGGCCTACCGCATCGATCCGGTGCACACCCGTGTGCTGTTTGCGATCGACCATGCTGGCTATTCGCAGGCGCTGGGTACGATCTCCGGAAGCCAGGGCCAGTTGCAGTTCGATAGCGACAACTGGCGCGATGCGACACTGGACGTCGAGATTCCCGTATCGCGATTGGACCTTGGTGATGCCAAATGGAACCAGGCAACCCTGGCGCGCAGCCTGCTCGATGGCGAACGCTTCCCCACCGCCCGCTTCGTCTCACGCCATGTCGAACCGATCGACGCCACACGTGCCCATGTGACCGGCACGCTGACCCTGCGCGGGGTCAGCCAGGAGGTCACGCTGGAAGTGACCTTGAACCAGATCAAGCGCTATCCGTTGCCACCCTTCCGGCGTACGGCCGGCTTCTCCGCCACCACTACGCTGAGCCGGCGTGCTTTCGGCATCACCGCCTGGCCGGGCGTGATCGGCGACGCGGTGCAGGTGCGGATCGAGGCTGAAGCCACGCTCGACCGCAGCGACCGTGCGGGAACTCCTACGCCCCAACCCCACTCCGAGAGCCAGACGGCCACCAAGGATCCTTCATGACCGCCAAGAACACCCCTGCCGCCTGGGGAAGTGTCAGCCAGACCCTGCACTGGTTGATCGCCCTGCTGATCCTCGCCCTCGGCATCGTCGGCCTGACCATGGGCGAGCTGCCGAAGACGCCCAAGTATTTCTGGGTCTATACGGCGCACAAGTCGATCGGCATCACCGTGCTGGCGCTGGTGGTGCTGCGACTGGGCTGGCGCCTGTACGCCGGAGCTCCCAAGCCGGTACCCGGCGTGCCGGGCTGGCAGGAGCGCATCGCCAGCGCCACTCACGTGCTGCTGTACGTGCTGATGTTCGCCATCCCGTTGTCGGGTTGGCTGTACGACTCGGCCAGCGGCCTGCGTCCGTTCCGCTGGTTCGGCCTGGTCGATGTGCCCAAGCTGACCGGGCCGGACCCGCAGGTCGTGGCAGTTTCCCATGCCCTGCACGAATACGGCTTCTGGCTGTTGATCGCGGTGGTGCTGGCCCATGCCGGTGCCGCCTTCTACCACCACCTGTTCCAGCGCGATGCCACCCTGTCCCGGATGTTGCCGCGTGGCTGGCTCGCCTCCCCCCAGAAGGACTGACCGATGAACCTGAAACTGACCACCCCGGCCGCCGTGGCCGCCGCCCTGGCCGGCATGCTGGCCACCGCCCCGGTGCTCGCCGCCGATTACGCCCAGGCACCGGGTGCCGGATCCTTCCTGGCCTTTGCGAGCAAGTACGACGGTGAAGTGTTCACCGGCAGCTTCCCGGGCTTTGCCACCAAGCTCAGCTTCGACCCGGCCAATCCGTCCGCAGGTTCGCTGGACGTCGTGATTCCGCTGGCCGGCGCCAAGAGCGGCAACAGCGATCGCGACTCCACCCTGCAGGGCGCGGACTTCTTCAACGTCGGCAAGTTCGCTACCGCGCGCTACACCGCGAAGGGTTTCCGCGCGCTCGGCAACGACCAGTTCGCCGCCGATGGCACGCTGGAACTGCGCGGCGTGAGCAAGCCGGTCACGTTCACGTTCACCTGGAAGCCCGGCGCGCAGCCGGTGCTGACCGGTAAGGCCACCGTCAAGCGCCTGGACTTCGGTGTCGGTGGCGGCGACTGGGCTGATACCAAGACCATCCCGGACGAAACCGCGATCAGCACGATCGTGAAGTTCGACGCGAAATAAGACGCCTTCGTCCTGTTAGCGCCGGGCCATGCCCGGCGGCTTCCACCGCTGGCCGCGCTTCGCGCTCGCCAGGCATGGCCCGGCGTTACCTGCCTGCCAACAGCCAGGCCTGCACCGTGGCCGCATCGAACGGCCAGTCCAGCTCCCGCCCACCGCGCTCGTCACGCAGCACTGGTACCCGCGCCCCATACCGCGCCTCAAGCGCCGGCTGGTCATCGAGGAACACCGATTCGAACTCGGGTGCCCGCGCCCTGGCCAGCTCGGCCAGGGCCATGTCACACAGATGGCAGTCGTCACGCTGGAACAGGGTCAACACTGCGATTTGCTCCCTTGGCGGAAATGCTGCGCCGCAGTCATGGAAGTGCGGCATGAACCGCTAGAATAGCGGTCTCTCCCGGTACCCGCAGTACGGCAACCATGGCTGTCAGCACGTTCGACGTTTTCAAGATCGGCATTGGCCCGAGCTCCTCGCACACCGTCGGGCCGATGAGGGCCGCCGAGCGCTTCATCCATCGGTGGCTGCTCGACCCGGGCAAGCTTGCCCAGGTCGCGCGCATCCGTGCCGACGTGTACGGCTCGCTGGCACTGACCGGTCGCGGCCACGGCACCGACAAGGCGATCCTGCTCGGCCTGGAAGGGCAGCGTCCGAACCTGATCGACCCGGACATCATTCCGTCCACGCTGGAGCGCATCCGCAGCAGCAAGCGGATCATGCTGATGGGCCAGCACGAGATCGCCTTCGACGAAAAGCGCGACCTCGGCCTGAACAAGCGGCAGAAGCTGCCCTACCACACCAACGGCATGCGCTTCACCGCGTACAACGCCGATGACGAAGTGCTGGCCACCCGCGATTACTACTCTGTCGGTGGTGGCTTCGTGGTCAACCAGGACGATGCGGCCGATGACCGTATCGTGCCTGACGAAACGCCGCTGCCCTACCCGTTCAAGAGCGGCGACGAGCTGCTGGCGCAGACCGCGCGCAGTGGCCTGAGCATCGCCCAGCTGATGTTCGAGAACGAGAAATGCTGGCGCAGCGAGGACGAGATCCGCGACAACCTGCGCGAGATCTGGAGCGCAATGCAGGCCTGCGTGGCGCGCGGCATCCGCGAGGAAGGCGTGCTGCCGGGCGGCCTGAAAGTGGGCCGCCGCGCGCCGGCGCTGTACCGCGAGCTGTCGTCGAAGCCGGAAGCGGCGATGCGCGACCCGCTGACCACGCTGGACTGGGTCAACCTGTACGCACTGGCCGTGAACGAAGAGAACGCTGCCGGCGGCCGCGTGGTCACCGCACCCACCAACGGCGCGGCGGGTGTACTGCCGGCGGTGCTGCACTACTTCGACCGCTTCTGCCCGGGCGCGAACGAACAGCGGGTGTTCGACTTCCTGCTGACCTCGGCGGCGATCGGCATCCTGTACAAGGAAAACGCCTCGATCTCCGGCGCCGAAGTGGGCTGCCAGGGCGAGGTCGGCGTAGCCTGTTCGATGGCCGCCGGTGGCCTGGTCGCGGCGCTGGGCGGCAACCCGAGCCAGATCGAGAACGCGGCTGAGATCGGCATGGAGCACAACCTGGGCCTGACCTGCGATCCGATCGGCGGCCTGGTGCAGATTCCGTGCATCGAGCGCAACGCGATGGGTGCGGTGAAGGCGATCAACGCCTCGCGCATGGCCATGCGCGGCGACGGCAAGCACAAGGTGTCGCTGGACAAGGTCATCAAGACCATGCGCGATACCGGCCGCGACATGCAGGACAAGTACAAGGAAACCAGCCGCGGCGGGCTGGCGGTGAACGTCATCGAGTGCTGATGGTCGGCAGGGCCGGGCATCGACCCGGCTCTGCAGTGCCGTTCTCGACCGGACAACGCCGTCACCGTTTTCCGGTTAGGCTCGGGCATCCCCCTGCCCCGGAATGTCCCATGCGCGTGATCGCCGCCGCCCTGCTCGCCTGCCTTCCGCTGTCCGCTCTCGCTGCGCCAACCTACGGGCCGCGGCTGGAGGGCTTCGACTATGGCTATCCAGTGAAGACCTTTGCACTGGAATCGCAGCGCCAGGCCTTGGAGATGGCCTATCTGGATGTTGCGCCGAAGAAGAAGCCGATCGGCGTGGTGGTGCTGCTGCATGGCAAGAACTTCTGCGCGGCAACCTGGAAGGAGACGATCAAGCCGCTGGTGGCGGCAGGCTACCGGGTGATCGCGCCGGACCAGGTGGGTTTCTGCAAATCCAGCAAGCCCGAGCGCTACCAGTATTCGTTCGGGCAGCTGGCCGACAATACCCATGCGCTGCTGCAGCAGCTGCAGCTGGGTGATGTACCGGTGCACGTGGTCGGCCATTCGATGGGTGGCATGCTGGCCATCCGCTATGCGCTGATGTATCCGCAGGACATGCGCAGTCTTTCGCTGGTCAATCCGATCGGGCTGGAAGACTGGAAGGCGCTGGGCGTGCCCTGGCGCAGCGTGGACGCGTGGTATGCCGGCGAAATGAACATCAGCTATGACAGCATCCGCCGCTACCAGCTGGATGTGTACTACGACGGCAAGTGGAAGCCGGCGTATGAACCGTGGGCGCGCATGCAGTCGGGCATGTACGAAGGCGCGGGCAAGCAGCAGGTGGCCTGGAGCCAGGCACTGACCTCGGACATGGTGTTCCACCAACCGGTCGTCTACGAACTGAAGAACCTGCAGGTGCCGACCACCTTGTTCATCGGCCAGAAGGACCGCACGGCGATCGGCCGTGACCAGGCATCGCCCGAACTGAAGGCAACGCTGGGCAATTACCCGGCCTTGGGCAAAGCGGCAGCGGCGGCGATACCCGGCTCGACCCTGGTCGAGTTCGCGGCACTGGGTCATTCGCCGCAGGTGCAGGACCCGAAGCAGTTCAATGCTGCATTGTTGAAGGCACTCAAGGCGCGTTGAAGTTGCATAACCGCCAGGCATGGCCCGGCGCTACACACGCCCTCGGTAGAGCCAGGCCATGCCTGGCTGCAGTGCGTCGATCAGCCGCTCACCCCACGATCCGCAGCACGTCATCCAGCAGCGCCGCTGCGGTCACTTCCGCACCCGCGCCCGGCCCCTGGATCAACAGCGGCTGCGCGCGATAGCGATCGCTGTGGATGGCCACGCGGTTGTCGGTGCCCGCGCCCTGCGCCAGCGGATGGTCGGCAGCCAGCTCACGCAGGCCCACCTGCGCACCCTCGCCATCGACGCGGCCGACAAAACGCAGCACCCGGCCGTTGTCGCGCGCCTGCTGCCAACGTGCCTGCAGCGGTGCATCCAGCTGCTCCAGCGCATTCACTGCATCTTCCAGCGGCAGCGCAGCCAGCGCGTCCGGCACCAGTGAATCGACCTGCACCTGCGACGCGTCCAGCGCCAATCCACTGCTGCGGGCCAGGATCAGCAGCTTGCGGCGCACATCCTCGCCGGAAAGATCCAGCCGCGGGTCCGGCTCGGTGTAGCCGGCCGCCAGCGCTTCACGCACCGCCGCCGAGAACGGCGACTGGCCGTCATAACGATTGAACAGCCACGCCAGCGAACCGGAAAGCACGCCCTCGATGGCATGGATGTGGTCGCCACCGGCAACCAGCGCGCGCAGGCTGCTGAGCAACGGCAGGCCCGCGCCGACGGTGGCGCTGTCGCCGTAACGCGCACCACTGTCGGCGCAACGATCGGCGATGGCCTGCGCGCGCGACAGCTGCGCACCGCGGCCAAGCTTGTTGGCGGTCACCACGTGCACGCCGCGCGCCAACCACTGCACGTGGCGCGCCGCTACATCTTCGCTGGCGGTGGCATCGACCACCACGTCGCCACGCTCCAGCCCTTCAGCGCTGGCCCACGGCGGCGAACTCTGCCCATCACGCGGCGCACGCCGTGCCAGTTCCAGCGGCAACGCCAGATCGCGGTCGATCGCCAGCGCGGTGCGTGAATTGGCCAGCCACTGCACGCTGGGCAGTTCCAGCCCACGCGCCTGCAACGCCTGGTAGCGCTGCACGAAGGCCGAACCGACGGTGCCGGTTCCAAGCAGCGCCAGGCGACCAGTACCCAGCAGCGGAATCTCGACAGGCAAAGCGCTCATGCGTCTGCCACCTGTTTGCCGCGCGCCACCGCATCGATCACCGCCTCGGCGCGCGCCAGGGCGCTGCCCAGATCGGCCAGCAGGTCGCGCTCACCCTCGATACCGACCGACAGACGCAGCAGGCCTTCACTGATGCCCGCAGCCGCGCGTGCGTCGGCAGTCATCGCGGCGTGGGTCATGGTCGCCGGATGTGCGATCAGGCTCTCCACGCCTCCCAGCGACTCGGCCAGCGTGAAGTAACGCAGGCCATCGACGAATGCACGTACAGCAGCATGCGGATCATCGCCGGCACAGCTGGCCAGTTCGAAGGACAGCATCGCGCCGAAACCACTCTGCTGACGCGCGGCAACGGCGTGGCCCGGATGATCGGCCAGGCCCGGGTAGTAGACCTTGGCCACCGCAGGATGCGCATCAAGCAGCGCCACGATCGCGGCGGTGTTTTCCTGGTGCGCGCGCAGGCGTGCATCCAGCGTACGCAGGCCGCGCAGGGTCAGGAACGCATCGAACGGCGAGCCGGTAAGACCCAGGGCATTGCCCCACCACACCAGCTGCTCATGCACGGCGGGATCGCGGGCAATCACCGCACCACCGACCACGTCGCTGTGGCCGTTGATGTACTTAGTGGTGGAGTGCAGCACCAGGTCCGCGCCGAACGACAGCGGTTGCTGCAATGCCGGCGACAGGAACGTGTTGTCGACCACCACCAGCGCACCGGCTTTGTGCGCCGCGTCGATCACGAAGCGCAGGTCGGTGATGCGCAGCAGCGGGTTGGACGGGGTTTCCACCAGCACCAGCTTCGGCTGCGTGGCCAGGGCCTGGGCCAGCGCGCGCGGGTCGGTCAGGTCGGCGGTGACCAGTTCGAAATGGCCCTTCTTCGCCAGCGCGTTGAACAGGCGCCAGCTGCCGCCGTACGCATCATGTGGCACCACCAGGGTGTCGCCGGGCTGCAGCAGTGCGTTCAGCACCAGGTTGATCGCGCCCATTCCGGTGGCGGTGACCACGCCGCCAGCGCCGCCTTCCAGGTCGGCCAGCGCCTCGCCCAGCAGGTCGCGCGTGGGATTGCCACTGCGGGTGTAGTCGTACTGGCGCTTGTTGCCGAAGCCTTCGAAGCTGAAGTTCGACGACAGCACGATCGGCGGCGTGACCGCGCCGTGGGCGGTGTCCCGATCGATGCCGGCGCGGACGGCGGCGGTGGTGCGACAACAGGACGGTTCAGCGGCGTGCAGGCTCATGCGGACTCTCCAGAAGTGCGGAAGGCGGTGGCGAGGATCGCGTCGATGCGATCGGTTTCTTTCAGGAAGGCGTCGTGACCGTAGGGCGAGCGCAGCACGCGCAGGCTGCCGCGTGGGCCCAGTCCCTCGACCAGGCCGACCAGGTCGGCAAGCGGCACCAGGCGGTCGCCTTCAACGGCCACCACCACGGTCGGCGGCAGGATCGCGCTCGGGTCCACGCGGTGCAGATCGATCGACTCGGACAGGCGCAGGTAGGCATTGACCGGCGTGCGCGCAACGTACTGCGCACCAGCGGCGTCGAGGTAGTCTTCGGCCGCGACACGGACGCGGCCATTGACCACCTCCGGTGCTGCATCGAAGCGTTCGCCGAATTCTTCCGGTGTGCGGTAGCTGAGCATGGCGAACTGGCGGGCCAGCGCCAGGCCGTGGTCTTCGCCACACTGCAGCTGGCCCAGCGCCACGGCACGGCGCTGCAGCGCACGCCAGGCGGCGGCATACGGGTGCGGGCGGTGCGCACCGCTGGCCAGCACCAGCTGGCGTACCCGGGCACGGTGGCGGATCGCGAACTGCTGGCCGACCAGTGCACCGTAGGAATAGCCGACGAATGCCTTCAATGCGCGGATGCCGAGATGGTCCAGCAGCAGGGCCAGCGCATCGGCCTGGTCGGCGGTATCGATCGGCACATCCAGCGCACCGTCGGCGCCGATGAAATCGAACGCGAGTACACGCAGCTGCTGCGGATCCAGCGCGCGGCCGCTGCCGACCAGGCCTTCGGCCCAGCCCTTTTCGCTGAACTGCGCATTGGAGGCCACATGGCGGTGCGCGGAAATGCCGCCCGCCAGCACCACCACCGGTGCGTTGACCGGACCGACCCACTCATAGCGCAGGCGCACCGGGCAAGGGCCGGCATGACGCATCGACAGCACGGCGGCGAACTCGCCGCGCTCGGCGTGCACGCGGTCATCGACCGGCACGCTGACGGGGACAAAGGGTTCGGGGCGAAGCACGGTGCTGGTGGCGAAGCTCATGGCGGGTTCCGGTAGGGAAATCGGCCATCGAGCCTTCGCGGGGCTCGCGTTCGAAGTGCACGTTGGGTGCAGGTTCGAACCATCTTTCGGTGGACGCCACGGTCCCCGCAGGATTTGGCACCTACGCAGGCGCTTTCGCGTCTGCGGGCTGCCCCGGCTTCAAAGGGCCTGTCCCTCTGCCGGTCTCGATGGTGGAGCCACGATGCCAGTCCTTTCCGGGCATGTCAATCCCTTCATGCGGATAAAGAGATGGATGAATGCGAAGCCCCCACCCTTCCCCCGTCCCGGCAGCTTGCGTAGAGTCCCGGCGGTCCATGTCGCTGGAGCCTTCGATGCGCCGCCTGCCCCTGCCCTGCCTCCTGCTGCCCCTGTTGGCGAGCGCCCCCGCGAACGCTGCCGACTGGCGCCAGGGCTGGGGACTGGTGCCACAGGCGCCGGCCACGCGCACGGCCGGCGCCACGCCGCACGCGGCGCCGATGGCCCGCCTGCGCCTGCAGTCGCTGGGCGACCAGTGGCAGGCGCGGATCGACAATCCCCTGTCCGGCCCGGTGCAGATCGAGCTGCGCGCGGCCCCCGGCACACAGGTGGAGGGCCTGCCGCTGCAGTCACTGGTGCAGGCCACCGGCAGCCTGGTGGTGGGCCATCTTCCCTCCCCTGCCAACGGCAATGCACTGGACCTCCGCCTGCAGTCGGTGCCGGGCAATCCGGCCGCCCGCGCCGAAGACGTCGCCTATCGCCTGCCGTTCCAGGCTGCCCAGCTGCGCGTGGACCAGGCGCCGCAGGGCCGGTTCAGCCACGATGACGAGGAAAACCGCGACGCCATCGACTTTGCCCTGCCCGCAGCAACGCAGGTCCTGGCCGCCCGCGAGGGCACGGTGATGCAGGTACAGGACGGGTTCCACGGCAATGGCCTGGACCGTGAACGCGATGCCGGACGCGCCAACTTCGTTCGTATCCTGCACAGTGACGGCAGCATGGCGATGTACGCCCACCTGCAGGCCGGCGGCATGCGCGTGCGTCCCGGCCAGGCCGTGCAGGCCGGGCAGCCGATCGGCCTGTCCGGCAACAGTGGCTACAGCACCGCACCGCACCTGCACTTCGTGGTGCAGCTCAACCGGGGCATGGGGCTGCGTTCGGTGCCGGTGCGCATCCTCGCCCCGCAGGGCGAATTGCACTTCGCCCGTGAGGGCAGCGGGGACGCCAGCGCCGGGCGCTGACCCGCCGACGCCGGCAGGCCGGTATAATCGGGCGCTTATCTCTTTGAAAAGCGCCCCGTGCGGGCGCCACTGCCATGTCCGAAGTCGCCACCGAAGCGTCGCGTCGCCGCACGTTCGCCATCATTTCCCACCCTGACGCCGGCAAGACCACGCTGACCGAAAAGCTGCTGCTGTTCGGAGGCGCGATCCAGATGGCCGGCTCGGTGAAGGGCCGCAAGGCTGCCCGCCACGCCACCTCGGACTGGATGGCGCTGGAAAAGGAGCGCGGCATCTCCGTCACCTCCTCGGTGATGCAGTTCCCGTACGAAGGCAAGATCATCAACCTGCTCGACACCCCGGGCCACGCCGACTTCGGCGAGGACACCTACCGCGTGCTGACCGCGGTGGACTCGGCGCTGATGGTGATCGACGTGGCCAAGGGCGTGGAAGAGCGCACCATCAAGCTGATGGAAGTGTGCCGCCTGCGCGACACGCCGATCATGACCTTCATCAACAAGCTCGATCGCGAGGGCAAGGAGCCGATCGACCTGCTGGACGAGGTTGAAAGCGTGCTCGGCATCCAGTGCGCACCGGTCACCTGGCCGATCGGCATGGGCCAGCGCCTGAAGGGCGTGGTCCACCTGATCACCGGCGAAGTGCATCTGTACGAGCAGGGCCGCAACTTCACGCGTCAGGATTCGACCATCTTCCCGTCGATCGATTCACCCGGGCTGGTCGAAAAGATCGGTGAGCGGATGCTGGCCGATCTGCGCGATGAACTGGAACTGGTGCAGGGTGCCAGCCACCCGTTCGACCTGCAGGCCTATCGGGCCGGCAAGCAGACCCCGGTGTTCTTCGGCTCGGGCGTGAACAACTTCGGCGTGCAGCCGCTGCTGGACTTCTTCGTCGAGCACGCACCGTCGCCGCAGGCACGCTCCACCACCGGCCGCGACGTCGCCCCGCAGGAGCAGAAGCTGACCGGCTTCGTGTTCAAGATCCAGGCCAACATGGATCCGCAGCACCGTGACCGCGTGGCCTTCATGCGCGTCTGCTCGGGCCGGTTCAGCGCCGGCATGAAGACCCTGCACGTGCGCACCGGCAAGGAGATGAAACTGGCCAATGCACTGACCTTCATGGCCAGCGACCGTGAAATCGCCGCCGAGGCCTGGCCGGGCGATGTGATCGGCATCCACAACCACGGCACGATCTCCATCGGTGACACCTTCACCGAAGGCGAGGCGATCACCTTCACCGGCATCCCCAACTTCGCCCCGGAACTGTTCCGTCGCGCCCGCCTGCGCGATCCGCTCAAGCTCAAGCAGCTGCAGAAGGGCCTGGCACAGCTGTCCGAGGAAGGCGCCACCCAGTTCTTCCGTCCGTTGACCAGCAACGACCTGATCCTGGGTGCGGTGGGTGTGCTGCAGTTCGATGTGGCCGCTTACCGCCTGAAGGACGAATACGGCGTGGAAGCCACCTTCGAGCAGGTCGGCGTGACCACGGCGCGCTGGGTTCACTGCAGCAACGAGAAGAAGCTGGAAGAGTTCCGCGAGAAGAACGCGCTGAACCTGGCCCTCGACGCCGCCGGCCACCTGGTCTACCTGGCGCCGACCCGGGTCAACCTGCAGCTGGCGCAGGAACGTGCGCCGGACGTGCGTTTCTCGGCAACCCGCGAAGCCGCGCATACGGTCACCGGCAACTGATTCCAGCGACCATACGGTGGCGGGGGTGCGCGCGCCCGCCATCGCGGCGATGATAGGGGGGTGCAGGTCCCCCTCCCTGCAGACGATGCCGATGCCATGTCCACGACTTCCGCTGTTTCGATCCGCGAAGAAATTGCCAGCGCCCTGACCCACGGGCTGGGTGCGGTGCTTGCCCTGGCCGCCAGCGCGGTGTTGATCACCCTGGCCGCGATCTATGGCGATGGCTGGCAGCTGGCCAGCGCGATCGTGTTCGGCATCGCCCTGCTGCTGCTGTACACCGCCTCCACGCTGTATCACGCCATCCAGCACCCGCAGGCCAAGGGCCGCCTGAAGGTGTTCGACCATTGCGCGATCTATGTACTGATTGCAGGCACCTATACCCCGTTCACCCTGATCGGCCTGCGCGGCCCCTGGGGCTGGGGCATGTTCACCGCGATCTGGGCGCTGGCCCTGGGCGGGGTGGTGTTCAAGCTCTTCTACACAGGCCGCTTCAAGGTGCTGTCCACGGTGATCTACATCGCCATGGGCTGGCTGGTGGTGGTGGCGATCAAGCCGATGTGGGCCTCGATCGATGGCGGGACGCTGGCCTGGCTGTTCGGCGGTGGCCTGTCCTATACGCTGGGCACGTACTTCTATCACCGCGAATCCATTCGCTATTCGCACGCGATCTGGCATCTGTTCGTGATCGGCGGCAGCGTCTGCCACTTCGTCGCCGTGACCCGACAGGTGCTGTGACCCCGCATTGACGGTAACGCCAGGCCCCTGGTCGGCGAGCAGGTACCGTCCCTGCACACGCTGCACATGATCGCTTCGCGCCGTGTCCACCCCGACGGGGCAACCATGGCGGTGTGAATGCTGCCCCTGCTCCTGCTGATCCCAAGGCGTCGCGCTGGCGCCTGCGTCGCCCCGGTCCACGCGGGCAGCGCTGGCTGGCCGTGCTGGTGTTCCTGCTCGCGGCGATCCTGGTCCTCTTCGCCCTGTGGGACTGGAACTGGTTCAAGGGTCCGGTCGAACGGGCGGTACAGGCGCGCACGGGCCGCGCCCTGCACATCGGCAACCTGGACGTCGACCTCGGCCGCACCAGCACCGTGCGCGCCGATACCCTCACCTTTGCCAATGCGCCCTGGGCGAAGCAGCCCACCATGGTCAGCGCCGACCGGGTCGAGATCGACGTACGGGTGTGGCCGCTGCTGCGTGGCAGCGTGCAATTGCCCGAAGTGCGCCTGACCCGCCCGGACGTACTGCTGGAGACCGCCCCGCGCAAAGGCGCCCCCGGCAACTGGGACTTCCTCGGCGAAAGCAAGGGGGGCGCCACGCCGCAGCTCAAGCGCCTGCTCATCGACGATGGTCGCCTGCAGTTCCTCGACGCACTCGGCCGCACCGACATCCTGGTGAACGTGCGCAGCGGGCAACCGAAACAGGCCGACGCCGCACCACCGTTGCTGGTGGCCGGCAAGGGCCGCTGGCAGGGCAATCCCTTTACCCTGAGCGGCGGCACCGAATCGCCGCTGGAACTGACCGACAGCGCCCATCCCTTCCGCATCCATCTGGATGGCCGCGCCGGAGCCACCCATGCCGTTGCCAGCGGCACCTTGACCAACCCGTTCCAGCTGCAGGTATTCGACCTGCAGTTCGCGCTGAGCGGTCAAGACCTGGCCGACCTGTATCCATTGCTGGGCATTGCCATTCCACCTTCCCCGCCCTACGCACTGGATGGCCGCCTGAAGCGCGATCACCAGGTGTGGCGCTACGAGCGCTTCACCGGCAAAGTCGGCGACAGCGACCTGGGCGGCGATGTGCAGTTCGATGTCTCCAGGGAACGCCCACGGATGACCGCGAACCTGGTGTCGCGCCGCCTCGATTTCGATGACCTTGCAGGCTTCGTCGGTGCTCCCCCGAAGACCGGCGGCGGCGAGACCGCCAATGCAGAACAGCGTGCCGAGGCAGCGCGCGTGGCCGCCAGCGCGAAAGTACTGCCGGCCACGCCGTACAACCTGGGCAAGCTGCGCGCGATGGACGCCGACGTGCGCTGGAAGGCCCAGCGCATCAATGCACCGAAGCTGCCGCTGGACGACATGGATGCACACCTGCTGCTGGACGATGGTGTAATGCGGCTGGACCCGTTGAACTTCGGCGTTGCTGGTGGCGACATCCGCAGCACGATCCGCATGGATGCACGTCGCCCGCAGATTGCAACCTCGTTGAAGGCCAGCGTGCGCGGCGTGCAGCTGGGCCAGTTGTTCCCCGACGCCAAGCTCGCCGAGCAGGCCAAGGGCGGGATCAGCGGCGCCATTGATCTGACCGGCAACGGCAACTCGATCGCAGCGATGCTCGGCGGCAGCAGCGGCGACGTGGCGCTGGGCATGGGCCGCGGCCATGTCGGCAACCTGCTGATGGAGGTGGCAGGGCTGGACATCACCGAGTCGCTGAAGTTCCTGTTCACCGGCGACAAACAGATTCCTCTTCGTTGCGCCTTCGCCGATTTCGGCGTGCGCGACGGCCTGATGCACACCCGGTCGATGGCAGTGGACACCACCGATACGATCATCCTCGGCGAGGGCGATGTCAGCCTGCGCGATGAAACGCTGGACCTGCTGCTGAAGCCGCGACCGAAGGACAGGAGCATCCTGGTGCTGCGCTCGCCGCTGCGCATCGGCGGCACCTTCAAGGACCCCTCGTTCCGCCCGGACTTCAAGGCGCTGGGTATCCGCGGTGCGGTGGCGTTGACGCTGGGCAGCATCGCGCCGCCGGCGGCACTGCTGGCCACCATCGAACTGGGGCCGGGCAAGGATGCCGACTGCGGTGGGCACTACGCGAAGTAGAGCGGGCGTTCGGCGCTCTACTGCAAATGGGACGAGGGTGACGGGTGGCCCAGGCAGGACACGCCGTGAACCCCGCTCTGCGGTCCGGCCCAGCCGCTGGCGGCTGTGCGTTCGGGCGCTTGCGAAGCAGTGCTTCGCAAGCAAAGCGCCCTCACCCATGGGGGCTCGGTCGGCGCATCCATGCGCCTCACGGTCCTGCCTGCCGCCTTGCTCCGGCTTCGGACAGTTCCCTGCGCGCGCGGAACAGGGACAGGAATTCAAAATCAAAAGAAGAAAGCAGAATCAAAAGCAGTGCCAACCGAGGTTGGCATCTACCAACGGCGGATTGTCGGAATGAAAGCCACCGCGCTCGCAGGAACGTTTCCAGAGGCTGAGGGCATGGGCGTGCAGGACCGTTGGCGCCATGGATGGCGCCATCGAGCCTACAGGGAGGTACTTGCGGCGTGTCCTGCACGACCATGCCCTCAGCCTCCCCCCTCGTATCAGGAAGGCGCTGCTTTGGCTTTAGGCTTCGGAAAGCGGGCCGGCGGGCCGCAGGCCCGCCAGCGACAGAACTCACCCCGCCACGATGTACTGCTGCAGCTGATCCAGCTCGCGCCGCTGCGCATCGATCACCGACTTCACCAGGTCACCGATGGAAATCACCCCCAGTACCTGCCCGCCCTCGACCACCGGCAGATGGCGGATGCGGTAATCGGTGACCAGCTGCAGGCAATGTTCCACCTGCTCACCGGGACTCACTGTCACTACGTCCGGGGTCATGATTTCGGACACTGCGGTGTCACGCGATGAACGATCGTGGAGCACGATCTTGCGTGCGTAATCACGTTCGGAGAGGATCCCGACCAGTCGCGGGCCATCCATCACCAGCACCGCGCCGATGCCCTTCTGCGCCATCAACCGGATCGCATCGATCACCGCCGCGCCGGGCGCGACCGCATGCACTTCAGGGGACTTGCCGTCCAACAGTTGCCGTACCGACGTCATCTGCCTGCCCTCCCAGGGTGGGTTGCGGCTCCGAGTCTGCCACGGAAGGGGCCAACCATGCGTCAACCAGGTACAACGGTCGTTGCTTGGACTCCTCGTACAGGCGCCCCAGGTACTCGCCGATAAGCCCCAGCGCGATCAGCTGCACGCCGCCCAGGAACAGGATCACCGCCATCATGGTCGGCCACCCGGCCACACGGTCGCCGTAAATGGCTGCCTTGGCGATCACCCAGATGGCAAACACGAAGGCCACGCCTGCGGTCGCCAGCCCCATGTAGGTGGCCGCCCGCAGCGGCACCGTCGAAAAGCCGGTGATGCCTTCCAGCGCGAAGTTCCACAGCCGCCACAGGCTGAATTTGCTGGTGCCGGCCAAACGGGCATGCCGGTGATAGGGCACCGCCACGCGGCGGAAACCAACCCAGCTGAAGAGCCCCTTCATGAACCGGTGCCGTTCGCGCATCTCGCGCAGGGCGCTCAGCGCGCGCGGGGACAACAAGCGGAAATCGCCGGTATCGGCCGGAATGGGCGTCCGCGAGAGGCGTCCGATCACCCGGTAGAACATCGATGCGGTCGCACGCTTGCTCCAGCTCTCACCGTCACGCACCAGGCGGGTGCCGTAGATGTTGTCGTAGCCTTCGCGCCAGCGCTGCACAAAGTGCGGCACCAGTTCCGGCGGATCCTGGCCATCGGCATCGAGGATCATCGCCGCGCCTTCGCGCACCTGGTCCAGGCCGGCGGTCAGCGCAGCCTCCTTGCCGAAGTTGCGCGACAGCTTCAGCGCCGACACCCTCGGGTCGGCCTGGGCCAGCGATGTGATCAACGACCACGTCCTGTCACTGCTGCCATCATCCACGTACAGGATGCGCCCATCGATTCCAGCCAGGCCATCGAGTACCGCGCACAGCCGCGGATGCAGCTGGGGCAGCGCCAATTCCTCGTTGTGCGCGGCGATGACGAAAGTAAGACGTTCGCGAGTCATCGCGCGATTGTACGTGGTTGGGGGGCGTGCAGCCCGTCCGCCCGGGGCTCCAGGCGCCCGCCTGCCACATCAATCCCAGCGGTACTTCCACTACGGCCCGTGTCTCTCAGTCCTCCGCCAGATACCCCGCTCCACCCAGCTGCCGTGCCTGCCGCTGGATCCACGCTGCACGACGCTGCACGTAGGGGCCTGGCTTTGCCGCGTTGTAGCGACGCGGCGCCGGCAGCACTGCCGCCAGACGTGCGCTCTCGGCAGGGCTCAGCCGCGCAGCGTCCTTGCCCCAGAATGTCTGCGCCGCTGCCTGGGCGCCATACACACCGTCGCCGAACTCGGCGATGTTGGCGTACATCTCCAGGATCCGCTGCTTCGGCCAGAAGGCTTCGATCAGCACCGTGTACCAGACCTCCAGGCCCTTGCGGATCCAGCTGCGGCCCTGCCACAGGAACAGGTTCTTGGCCACCTGCTGGCTGATCGTACTGGCCCCGCGCAGGCGCCCGCCCCGCGCGTTGTGGTCGCGCGCCTTTTCAATGGCCTGCAGGTCGAACCCGCTGTGGTCGGGGAAGCGCTGGTCTTCTGCGGCCACCAGCGAAATCGGCAGGCTCGGCGCCATCTGGTCAAGGTCCCGCCACTGGTAGTGCAGCCGGTAGGACCAGTCGCCTTCACCCAGTGCCTCGCCGAAACGCCAGACCATCACCGTGGACAGCGGCGGATCGATGAAACGCAGCACCAGCACCTGCAGGCAGCTGAAGGCCACAAACAGCACCGGCAGCCACAGCAGCCGCTTCCAGCGCCAGCGCCTGCGCGGTGCCGCGTCGGCGGCGGCCACTACCTTGTCCTGCTCTCCCCCTGCCCCCATTACTGGTGCATCCTTCTTATGCCTGGTTGTCGGCGCATTATCCGGCAACCATCCCCGTTTCCGCGCGATGTGAGCCGATGACCGCCCAATCCGATTCCCTTATCCGTTTCCTGCTCCCCGACGCCGGTGTCCGTGGCGTCCACGTGCGCCTGCAGGCCACCTGGCAGGACATCCAGTCCCACGGCGAGTATCCGGACAGCGCCACCGAACTGCTCGGCGAAGCCTGCGTGGCGTCGGCCCTGTTCACCGGCCACACCAAGGTCGACGGCCGCCTGTCGATCCAGCTGCGCAGTACTACCGCGCTGCGCACCCTGTTTGCCGAATGCACCGCCGCCGGCACCCTGCGCGGCATTGTCCAGCTGGCCGAAGGTGGTGACGCGCCCCGTGACCTGACCGACCTGGGTCGGGAAGCCCTGCTGGCCATCACCATCGAGAATCCGGGCCTGGACCCGCGCGAACCGCAGCGCTACCAGAGCCTGGTGGCATTGACCGCGCCGGAACTGGATGAAGCATTCGAGGACTACTTCCGCCAGTCCGAGCAGTTGCCGACGCGGCTGTTGCTGGCTGCCGGCCGTGACGGCGCCGCCGGCCTGCTGCTGCAGAAGCTGCCGGGCGATGAAGGCGACGACGATGGCTGGTCCCGCGCCAGCGCACTGTTCGACACCCTGGGCAAGGCGGAGCTGCTGGCTACCCCGGCCGAGGAACTGCTGCACCGCTTGTTCCACGAGGAAAAGGCGGAGCTGGTGGGTGACAAGGCCCTGTCCTTCGCCTGCTCCTGCTCGCGTGAACGGGTCGCCTCGATGCTGGTCTCGCTGGGCGAGGAAGAGGCCCGTGCGGCTGCCGAAGACACCGGCGCGGTGGACGTGCGTTGCGAATTCTGCGGACAGGAGTATCACTTTCCGTTGACGGAGTTCGGCATACTGTTCCACGGTGCCCAGGGGGCTGTGCCGGCACCTGAACGACTTCAGTAGTACCCGATGAGTCTTGTGTCTGGGGAGGAACAAGGCTTGTTAAGAATTCATAAACACCCTAGGATCGAGTTCCCGCCCCAGCGGGAACTTTCACTGCCCGTCCCTGTCTGAACTGGTCCGATGCGTACCTTCCTGCGTCTACCGCTGGCCCTGCTGATCGCCCTTGGCGCGATCACGGGCGTGCATGCGCAGAGCAAGGACACCCGCACCGTCATTCCGGTCTGGAACAAGGGCAGTGGCAAGGTCGAGGCCCTGCTGTACCTGGAACCGACCGGTGAACAGGCCGTGGGCGCACGCTGGCATTTCGGCCGCAATTCGCTCGATGCCGCCTTCGGCCTGTCCTCGGGCGATTCGCTTGGCCTGCTGTGCAACAGCAGCAGCGGCTCCAGCATCAGCGGACTGGCCAGCCATTGCATGCTGGCCAGCCTGGGTGACGACGACGATGCCATCGGTTCCAACCGGCGCCTGACCGGTACCGCCGCGCTCAACCGGGGCACCGGCCGCCTGGGAATCACTGCCGGCACCGGCCGGGAGACCCTGCCCGCCTGGCTGGCCACGCCCAACAAGACCCCGTCGCTGCGCGCCGAACAGAATGACCTGACCGTGTTCGCGCAGAAGAACATCGGTCGCGAAGGCTTTGTCTCCATCGCCGGCACGTATGCCAAGGCACGCCTGGTACCCCTGGCCGACGCCTCGCCGGCCATCGTTGACCGATGGGACAGCAAGAGCCTGAGCCTGGGCGCCGGCTACGGCAATTTCAGCGGCAGCATCATCGGCCGCGTGGTGGACGTTCCCGGCAAGCCCGGCAAGTGGGAAGGCCTGGGCATCGGCCTGACCTGGCGCACCCCGTGGTCGGGCCAGCTCACCGTCGGCGCGGAAAACGTGATCAGCCGCGGCAAGAACCCGTTCTCCCCGCGCAACGAAAGCAACGATGACGGCACCGTGCCGTACGTGCGCTACGAGCAGGATCTGTAGTCGATCGTTGGTGCCGCCAAGTTGTGTTCAACATCGGGCGCCCTGGGGCGCCCGAATTGTTTCTGGACGCATCTGTCAAGTGCGAGAAGCCCTCATCCGTTACAAACGGATACATCACGACATGCATCAACTGAAACTTTTTTCTGCTGCAGAGGCCCCCGGAAGGTGCAGCGATGCCACGCACGGCCGAGTAACTCATTGAAATCAAACAGCTCCAAGCGCATTCATCTGTAATCATAGTGTGAATTAACACAGCTTTAATTTTTGGTTGAGGGCCGTTACTATCGATTCAGCCTCGCGATTTTGGAGCCTTATTTTTGGCCCCCCCGCGCAGGCACTACCCCAGCCAAGATTTCTTGGAGAGAGAGAGCCAATGAATTTCCAGTCCAACAAGCTGCGTGACGCTGTCGTCGTCGCGCTGATCGCCGGTGCGGCGACGTCCGTAACGGCCCAGGCGCAGGAAGCGACCAACCTGGATCGCATCTCGGTGACCGGTTCGCGCATCAAGAGCACCGACATCGAAACCTCGCAGCCGGTCCTGAGCCTGACCCGCGCCGACATCGAAAAGCAGGGCGTGACCTCGGTCGCCGACATCCTGCAGCGCGTTGCCGCCAACGGTGCCGCCTTGAACCGCACCTTCAACAATGGCGGTGACGGTTCGGCCGGCGTCAGCCTGCGCAACCTCGGTGCCGAGCGCACCCTGGTGCTGGTCAACGGTCGTCGCTGGACCACCGGTCTGGACGGCAGTGTCGACCTCAACACCATCCCGACCGCGATGATCGAGCGCATCGACGTCCTGAAGGACGGTGCTTCGACCATCTACGGTTCGGACGCCATCGCCGGCGTGGTGAACATCATCACCAAGCAGAACTTCGACGGCGCCGAAGCGAACTTCTACAAGGGCCAGTACAGCGCCGGTGACGGTGAGCGTGAAGCCGCCGACTTCACCATCGGCACCACCACCGATCGCGCATCGCTGGTGCTGGGCGTGTCGTATGTGAACGAAAAGGAAGTCATGGCAGGTGATCGCAAGATCTCCGCCGGCGGCCCGCCCTTCTTTGGCGGTCAGAGCAGCACCGGCATCCCGGGCTCCTACATCCGCAATGACGAGCGCTACGTCATCATCAATGGCGTTGAAACTCTGTTCGACCCCAATGTCCACGGCTACAACACTTCTCCGGACAACTACCTGCTGACCCCGAACGAGCGTACCTCGCTGTTCGCCACCGGTTCCTACAACGTCACCGACAACATCACCTTCCGTACCGAGGCGATGTACAACGAGCGCAAGTCCGAGCAGCTGCTCGCGGCGATGCCGGTGACCAGCCGTCGCCTGAGCGCCAGCAGCATCTACAACCCGTACGGCGAGGACCTGACCGGCGTGAATCGCCGCTTCAATGAAACCGGCGGCCGTTCGTTCAACCAGAACGTCAAGAACTGGCACTTCTACGGTGGTTTCGAGGGTTTCTTCGAATTCGCCGACCGCAACTTCGACTGGGACGTTGGCTACCGTTACGACAAGACCGACCAGAATGATCTGACGTATGGCCTGTTCAACGTCCAGCGCTTGAACGAAGCCTATGGCCCGTCGGCCATTCAGGGTGGCCAGGCCGTCTGTCTGACCGCGGGCGGCGCTGTCATTCCGGGCTGTGTGCCGATGAATCCGCTGGGCGGGCTGGGCTCGATCTCGCAGGAAGCACTGGACTATGCCTCCTTCACCGCGCATGACTCGGCCAGTCTGGTCTCCAAGAGCTACTACGCCAACATCTCCGGTGAAATCGTGCAGTTGCCGGCGGGTGCGCTGGGTTTTGCAGCAGGTTATGAAGGCCGCAAGGAAAGTGGCCAGTTCGATCCGGACGCATTCATTGCCGCTGGCCTGAGCACCGGCAACGGTGCTGCACCGACCAAGGGTTCCTACGATCTGGACGAGTTCTTCCTGGAACTGTCGATTCCGGTTCTGGCTGACCTGCCGGGCGCCAAGCTGCTCGACTTGAGCGTGGCTTCGCGCTACTCGAAGTACAGCAACTTCGGCAACACCACCAACAACAAGTTCGGTTTCCGCTGGAAGCCGATCGACGACCTGATGGTCCGTGGCAACTATTCGGAAGGCTTCCGCGCGCCGAGCATCAACAACCTGTATCGCGGCGACGCTGATTCGTTCGAAACCTATGCTGATCCGTGCTCGGCCTCCAGCGGTCGTCGCACCGGTGCGGTTGCTGCACAGTGCGCCGCTGAAGGCGTGCCGGCCAACTTCCAGCAGCCGGGCGCCGGCAGCGGTGCCAACAAGCAGACGCCGGAAGCGTTCACCTGGAAGTCGAATCCGGATCTGAAGCCGGAAACCTCTACCAGCAAGACGCTGGGCCTGGTGTGGAGCCCGAGCTTCGTGCAGGGCCTGAACGTGACCTTGGACTGGTGGCAGATCAAGATCGAAGACGCGATCACCCGTCCGGCGATCCAGGACATCATGGATCGCTGCTACGGTGGCTCCCCGCAGGAACAGGCAGCCTACTGTGGTCTGATCACCCGTGATCCGAACTACGGCACTGCCACCCAGCGCTACACCATCACCAACGTCGACATGCCGCTGCAGAACCTGTCGTCCTACAAGGTGGAAGGCTGGGATCTGGGCATCCTGTACAAGCTGCCGGAAACCTCGTTCGGTCAGTTCACCATCAGCCTGGACGGTACCTACCTGTCCAAGTGGGATACGAAGTCGACCGAGGATGCACCGCTGGATGGCCGCGCCGGCCGTTACCTCGACCAGGATCCGTACTGGCGTGTCCGTTCCAACCTGTACGTTGATTGGACCTACGGCGATTTCGGCGTGAACTACGGTCTGCGCTACAAGTCCGGCATGACCGAAGACTGCCCGTTCGATCCGGTGCGCGACTCTGACCTGGTGGGCTACTGCTCCGATGGCCAGAACGGCAAGAACCACATGGGTGCCACCACCTACCATGACATCCAGTTCCGCTACAACACTCCTTGGAAGGGCACCATCATGGTCGGCCTGAACAACGTGTGGGACAAGGATCCGCCGGTCTCGTACTCCACCTCGTACAACATGTTCGACCCGCAGTACGACCTGCCGGGCCGCTACATGTACATGCAGTACAAGCAGAAGTTCTGATCGCTCCACTGATCAGCTGATGCAGCAACGGCCCCGAAAGGGGCCGTTGTTTTTTGTACGTTCGCTGCTGGCGTCAACACCAACGAAAAAAGGCCGCGGCACTGCCGCGGCCTTTCAGCATCCAGCGATGAAGAACGCCTCAGCCGTTCGGAATCAACGTATCGATCAGATGCTCGACATACGCTTCGAAATCCTCGCGCGCCTGCTTGGGCTGCTGCAGCTGCAACGACAACTGCAGGAAGCCCACATACGCTGCGTAGGCCAAGCGCGCACGATGGCGCGCATCGGTCGAGCTGAGCCCGGCCTGGCGGAACGAGGCGATCAGATAGTCAAGGCGACGCTGCGACACGCGGTCGATCACCGGCCGCACCATCGGATGGTCCAGTGCCTTCAGCAACTCGCTGTAGATGATGTGCGGCTGCACTTCGTGCGCCACCATCTGGAAAAGCTGGCGCAGGCGCACGCGCGGATCCGGCACGTCTTCCAGGCTGCCGAACACCTGTTCCTGCTCGAACAGTTCCCAGCGTTCCAGTGCGGCCTGCAGCAGCGCATCACGCGAGGGGAAGTGCCAGTAGAAGCTGCCCTTGGTCACGCCAAGGCGGCGCGCCAGCGGCTCCACCGCGACGGCGCTCACACCTTGCTCGGCAATCAGATCGAGGGCCGCCTGGGCCCAGTCTTCGGCACTCAGGCGGCTGTTGCGGCCGGCACGCGGTTCGCCGGCGGAAGCGTCAGGTTGATTCATGTGCTGATTTAACCATACGCCGGGGTTCGTTGCAGTACGCGGTTGCGGCCGAAACCGTCGGCAGCCGGGCCGGGAGGCATTTTCGCAGCAAACCATACCCTGCAGTATTGACTTCCCGCCGAACCAATCCATACTAGCGAGTATGGTTATGTCCCCTACTCCCGCTGCATTCCATGACCTGCGCCTGGACGCCGCCCACGGCGCCTCGCTGGCGGCAACCGCCAGCACCTCCGGCCGTCGCGGGCGCGTCCTGTTCGCGCATGGATTTGGCCAGACCCGCCATGCCTGGACGACCGCGGCCAGAGCACTATCGGCCGCAGGCCTGCAGACTCTGGCCTACGATGCCCGCGGTCACGGCGATTCCGACTGGAATGCGCCCGACCTGGCTTATCACGGCGAGCAGTTCGCCGATGACCTGATCGTGCTGGCCGGCGAACAGCCGCGCCCGCCGGTGCTGGTGGCCGCCTCCATGGGCGGCCTGTTCGGCCTGTTGGCCGAATCGCGCTGGCCCGGCCTGTTCTCGGCCATGGTGCTGGTGGATATCACCCCGCGCTGGGATACCGCTGGCGTCGAACGCATCCTCGCCTTCATGACCGCGCATCCGGAAGGATTCACCTCACTGTCGCAGGCGGCTGATGTGATCTCGGCCTATGTGCCGCATCGCCCGCGCAAGTCCGAAGATTCACTGCGCGCCCTGCTGCGCGATGACGGCCACGGCCGCTGGCGCTGGCATTGGGACCCGCGCCTGGTGGCCGAACTGGCCCGTGACAGCGAGCAGCACCAGGATGCACTGGCCGAAGCGGCGCGCCAGGTGAAGTGCCCGCTGCTGCTGGTCAGCGGTGGCCGCAGCGATCTGGTCACCCCGCAGACGGTGGCCGAATTCCTGGCATTGGCGCCACACGCGCGCCACGTACAGTTGCCGCAGGCCACGCACATGGTCGCCGGTGATGACAACGACGCCTTTACCGCTACTGTGTTGGACTATCTGGACGTGTTGCCCGCAGCGGATGCTGCAGCTTCGTCCGCCATAAACGAGCACGTCACCGGAGCACGCTCATGAGCCTCGTCATTCCCTTCCTCGCCCTGCTGCTGGCAGGCGCGTTCGTCGCCTACCACCGCATGCGCCTGCTGACCTGGACGCTGATCAGCGTGGCCCTGCTGGTGGCCTGCTGGTTCATCCCCTACGTCAACCAGACCGCCACGATCGTCGCTGCCGCGATACTGGCCGTGATCGTCGTGCCGCTGTTGCTGCCGTTCATCCGCAAGCCGCTGCTGACCGGCCCGATGATGAAGGTGTTCCGCAAGGTGCTGCCGCCGCTGTCGCAGACCGAGCGCATCGCCCTGGAAACCGGCTCGGTCGGCTTCGAAGGCGAACTGTTCACCGGTGATCCTGACTGGAACATCCTGCTGAACTACCCCAAGCCGCAGCTGACCGCTGAGGAACAGGCCTTCCTCGATGGCCCGGTCGAACAGCTGTGCACGATGGTCAACGACTGGGAGATCACCCACGTCCATGCCGACCTGCCGCCGGAACTGTGGGCCTTCATCAAGAAGAACAAGTTCTTCGGCATGATCATTCCGAAGGAATACGGCGGCCTGGGCTTCTCCGCGCTGGCCCACCACAAGGTGATCCAGAAGCTGGCCTCGGTGTCTTCGGTGGTCAGTTCCACCGTCGGCGTGCCCAACTCGCTGGGCCCGGGTGAACTGCTGGTGCATTACGGCACCCAGGAACAGAAGGACCAGTATCTGCCGCGTCTGGCCGATGGCCGCGAAGTGCCCTGCTTCGGCCTGACCGGTCCGTTCGCCGGCTCCGATGCGACCTCCATTCCCGACTACGGCATCGTCTGCAAGGGCGAGTGGAACGGCGAGCAGGTGCTCGGCGTCAAGCTGACCTTCGACAAGCGCTACATCACCCTGGCGCCGGTCGCCTCGCTGATCGGCCTGGCCTTCCGCATGTACGATCCGGATGGCCTGATCGGCCAGACCCGCGACATCGGCATCACCCTGGGCCTGCTGCCGCGCGAGACCGCCGGCGTCGAGATCGGCCGTCGCCACTTCCCGCTCAACTCGACGTTCCAGAACGGCCCGATCCGCGGCAAGGACGTGTTCATTCCGCTGACCCAGCTGATCGGTGGCGCTGCGATGGCCGGCAAGGGCTGGAACATGCTCAACGAGTGCCTGGCCGTGGGTCGTTCGATCACCCTGCCGTCCACCGCCAGCGGCGGTGCCAAGGCCGGTGCCGCAGTCACCGGCGCCTATGCGCGCATCCGCAAGCAGTTCGGCCTGTCGGTCGGCCGCTTCGAAGGTGTGGAAGAAGCGCTGGCCCGCATCGGTGGCAAGGCGTACAAGATCAGCGCGCTGTCGCAGGCCACCGCCGCTGCTGTGGACCGCGGTGACGTGCCGTCGGTGCCGTCGGCGATCGCCAAGTACCACTGCACCAACATGAGCCGCGAAGTGATCTCGGACGTGATGGACGTGATCGGCGGCAAGGGCATCATCCTGGGGCCGCGCAACTTCGCCGGTCGCAGCTGGCAGGCCGCGCCGATCGCCATCACGGTGGAAGGCGCCAACATCATGACCCGCAGCCTGCTGATCTTCGGCCAGGGCGCGATCCTCTGCCACCCGTGGGTGCTGAAGGAAATGAAGGCCGCGCAGGACCCCGACACCCGTGCCGGCCTGCAGGACTTCGACCGCAGCCTGTTCGGCCACATCCGCTACGGCATCTCCAATGCCGTTCGCTCGTTCTGGTTCGGCCTGACCGGCGCACGCTTCGGCGCTGCCCCGGGCGATGCCTACACCCGCCGCTACTTCCGCAAGCTGGACCGTTACTCGGCCAACCTGGCGCTGATGGCCGACATCTCGATGATGACGCTCGGCGGCAAGCTGAAGTTCAAGGAATCGCTGTCTGGCCGCCTGGGCGACGTGCTGAGCCATGTCTACATGACCAGCGCCATGCTCAAGCGCTACCACGACGAAGGCGCCCCGCAGGCCGACCAGCCGCTGCTGGCCTGGGCCTTCCATGACAGCGTGCACAAGATCGAGGAATCGCTGTCGGCCGCCCTGCGCAACTTCCCGATCCGTCCGATCGGCTGGTTGATGTGGGCACTGATCTTCCCGCTGGGCCGTCGTGCCGAGGCCCCGGGTGATCGCCTGAGCCGTCGCGTGGCTGCGCTGCTGATGGCCCCGAACGAAGCCCGCGACCGCCTCGCCAGCGGCGTGTTCCTGACCCCGTGCGAGAACAACCCCGGTGGCCGCATCAACAGCTACCTGAGCAAGGCGATCATGGCCGAGCCGGTGGAGCGCAAGTTCCTGAAGGCGCTGAAGAGCAAGGGCATCGAGGCGCTGGATTTCAAGGCGCAGCTGGACGAAGCCGTCGCCGAAGGCGTGATCACCCAGGACGAGCGCAGCCTGCTGGAAGAGCTGCGTACGCTGACCCTGGACACCATCACCGTGGACGATTTCGACACCCACGAACTGCGCGCGGCCAGCTACTACGACCGCCAGAACAAGGACCCGCACTCGCAGGCGGCCTGATCGCCCGCGACACGCGTTGCCTCGACGGCGGGCCTGGCCCGCCGTCGCTTTGTCCGCCGACCGGAAACCGCCATGTCCACGCCCCTGCTTTCGCTCTATCACCGCCTGCAGCGCTGGCCTGCCGGCACTTGGCTGTTCTCGCGCGCGGTGTGCTTCAAGGCACCCTATTTCGCCAGCATCGCCCCGCGCATCACGCGCCTGGAGAACGGCCGCTGCGAGGGCACGCTGGCCGACCGTCGCAAGGTGCGCAACCACATCGGCACGGTGCACGCGATCGCGATGTGCAACCTGGCCGAACTGACCGCCGGGCTGATGGTCGATGCATCGCTGCCCAAGGGCATGCGCTGGATTCCGAAGGGCATGCAGGTGCAGTACCTGGCCAAGGCGCGCGGCACGCTGCAGGCGACGGCATTGCCGGCGCAGCCGATCGTGGTGGCGACCGAAGGCTATGCGTTGCCGGTGACGGTGAGTGTCCGCGACCGCGCGGGGACGGAGGTGTTCAGCGCGGTCATCGACATGTGGGTGTCGCCGGCGAAGTGATGTTGCCGCGAACGGCGCAGCCCCTCGTGGGTGGACGGCGAAAGCGGTTTATCGGTTGGGCCGGAGGGGTGGGTCCATGCGGGGACGCCGCAAGTACGTCCCTGTAGGCTTAGCCGCGCTATCCATGGCGCGGATACCCCGCCCGGCCCCACCCCTCCGGCCTCGGACGGATCTCTGCGGCTTCCCCCACGGAAGAGAAAAAGAAGAGCAAAAGCAAAAGCGACCCATCGGCCGCTTTTTTTCATGCACGCAGAACCCACGAGCGCAGCGACCCGCTGTTGCTCTTGATCTTCTTTTTTCTTCTCCGTGGGCTGGCCGCGCACGGAACCTGTCTGAGGCCGGGCGGGTTGGGTTCGCGGGGGTGTCCGCGGCATGGATGCCGCGGCCAAGCCTACAGGGACGTACTTGCGGCGTCCCCCGCGAACCCAACCCGCCCGGCCAACCCCATGACAAGCTCTACGCGACCACCCCACGAGGGGCTGCGCCGTTGGCCGGAAATCACGCCAGTGCGCGAAACACCAACGCCAGGATCGCCGGCACCGCCTGGATCATGAAGATGCGCCGGCTCACGCTGTAGGCGCCATAGCACCCCGCCACCACCACGCACACCAGCGAGAACGTCACCAGCACCGGCTGCGCCAGCACCATCCCCACCACGATGCCCGCCGCCAGGAAGCCGTTGTACAGGCCCTGGTTGGCCGCCAGCACACGCGTGGTCTCCGCCTTCTCCGGTGAATTGCGGAACGTCTTCAGGCCCAGCGGCCGGGTCCACAGGAACATCTCCAGCACCAGGAAATAAACGTGCAGCAGGGCGACCAGCAGAGGCAGGGCGAGCGCGATCCAGTACATGGGCGGTTCCTTGGACAGGGATGGAGAATGGGGTCAGATCCCTTCCACTGCGAGACAGGGATCTGACCCCGGGAAATCAACGGTCGCGCGGCAGCTTCTTTTCTTCGCGCAGCACACCGAACGCCGCCAGGGTCATCAAGCCGGCGACGACCACGCCACCGACGAACACCACGTGCGAACCGAACAGCGACAGCCCCTTGTGCAACCAGGCGAAGCTCAGGTCGGCGCCGCGGTACACCACCGTGTCGATCGCCGCGCCGGCCTTGTAGCGCCACTGCCGGTCCACGCGGGTGTAGATGGTTTCACGGGCCGGTTTGGCCAGGGCGAACTCGCTGGCGCGGGTCATCACCTGCACCACCGCCACCATCAGCGGCATCGGCGATGCGGCCAGCACCGAGAAGCCGATCAGGATCGCGAAACCGGGAATCAGCAACGCCGGGGCGATCCCGTGGCGCGACAGCAGCCAGCGGGTCAGCCCGAGCTGCATCAACAATGCCAGCGCGTTCACCGCCAGGTCGATGCGCGAGAAGAAGGCGGTGGCAGCGCCTGCATCGGTGAACGAGGCACGCACGATGCTGGCCTGCTGGTTGTACAGCAACGTGCCGACACCCACGCCGAACACCACCATGATCGCCAGCCAGCGCAGCAGGGGCTCGCGCACGATCAGCTTCAGGCCATCAAGCACGCTGCCGCCCATCGGCTGCTCGCCCGACACCAGCTGCTGCTCACGCTCGCGCAGTACCGCCCAGTGGCGCAGGCGCCAGATGCACAACAGGCACACCGCCAGGAAGCCGGCCGAAACCAGCATCAGGTTGGCAATGCCCACCCGCTGCACCAGCGCACTGGTGATGATCGGGCCGAGGAAGGCGCCAACGGTGCCGGCCGCACCGATGTAGCCGTACCAGGCCCGCGCCTGCGCGTTGGAGAACACATCGGCCATGAAGCTCCAGAACACCGCGACCGCAAACAGGTTGAACACGGTGATCCAGAAGAAGAACGCCATGCCGCGCCCGGGGACGCCGCTGTCGAACAGTGCGTAGAAGCCCAGCAGGGTGGCAATGAAGAATCCGTACACCGCCGGCAGGAACACCCGCCGTGGGAAGCGGCTGACCAGCCAGCCATAGACCGGCTGCAGCACCAGCATGATCACGAACACGCAGGAGAACAGGAACTGCAGGACGAAGTCCTTCAGGGCGATGCCATGGCTGGCGAACCAGGCGATCAACGCCGCCGGGAACACCGTCTCCAGGTCGGCCGAAGCGGCCATCGCCTCGCGTACCGGCCGCAGCACGTAGTAGCCGCTGAGCAGGCAGAAGAAGTACAGGAAGGACCACCACAGTGCCGGCGACTCGCCCAGCGCGGCCAGCAGGCCCTTCAGTGCCCCGCTTTCACGCGCCGCGCTCACGCGGCTCCCCTCGCCCGCAAACGGCGGTTGGACAGCGGCATGGCAGGCTCCGGGGGCAGTGAAGCGCGTACGTTATCCAATGCACTGCAACATCGCCAGCGCAGGCGGCGCCGATGGCTGCAACGCAGTGTCACGGACCGGCCCGGCGGACACCTTGTGATACACGCTTTTCTGGCGTCAAAAATCCAACTTTTTCAACGAGATGCGCATTCATCTTCGCTTTGTTTGTGCACAGGCGAAAAGCGGCGCTAGAATCATCCCCAGCAGTCGCGCACGGGTTCCAACCGATGAAAAAGAACAGCCTGCGTCGTCCGATCCGTTCGGCGGCCACCGGTTTGCTGGGCATGTTGATGCCCCTTGCCTTGTCCACCACCGCGCAGACCCCGCCGGCGTTGCCGCCGATGCCGACCAACATCGAAACCGCTGCCGGTGGCGCCGTCGCCCACACCCAGCCTGCGGCCTACCGTACCGGGCTGGTGCCGCAGGTGCAGTTGCCCGCTGCTGGTTTCAACGTCGCCAACATCGAATCGATGGCGCAGCAGCTCACCTATGGCGAGCGCGTGCCGGGCATGGCAGTGGCCATCGTGCAGGGCGGCCGCGTGCTCAGCGCGCGCGGCTACGGTGTCACCGACGTCAACAACCCGTTGCCGGTCGATGCCCACACCGTGTTCCGCCTGGCGTCGCTCTCCAAGGCCTTCGCCGGCACCATGGCCGGCCTGCTGGTCAACGATGGCACCCTGCGCTGGGACAGCAAGGTCACCGACTACGTGCCGGGCTTCCGCCTGAACTCGCCGGAGGCCACCGACCGCCTGACCGTGGCCGATGTACTCAGCCACCGCGTCGGCCTGCCGTACAACGCCTATGACCGCGACATCGAAGGCAATGCCGAGTACTACGCGCTGACCCAGAAGCTGGCCAACACCAGCCTGAAGTGCCTGCCGGGCGACTGCTACGCCTACCAGAACGTGGCCTTCAGCCTGATCGGCGACGTCGTGTATGCCGCCTCCGGCAGCTTCTACGAGCAGTCGGTCGAACGCCGCATCTTCAAGCCGCTGGGCATGAACGATGCCAGCCTCGGCCTGGCCGGCATCCAGGCCAGCTCGCGCTGGGCGCGCCCGCACGTGCGCAGCCGCAACGGCTGGGTCTCGCTGACGCCGAAGCCGACCTATTACCGCGTCGCCCCTGCTGCCGGCGTCAACGCCAGCGCCAGTGACATGGCGCAGTGGTTGCTGGCCCATACCGGCCACCGCCCGGACGTGCTGCCGGCGCCACTGCTGGCCACGCTGCACTCCAGCCTAATCAACACACCGGGCGAGATGCGTTCGGGCTGGCGCCGCGAACGCCTGCATTCGGCCGGCTACGCGCTGGGCTGGCGCACCTTCGACTACGCCGGTCACGATGTCGTGTTCCATGCCGGCGCGGTGCAGGGCTACCGCGGCCTGGTTGCACTGGTGCCCGAGCGCGACCTCGGCATCGCCATCATGTGGAACGGTGAAAGCGGCCTGCCCAGCGGCCTGCTGCCGACCGTGCTCGACGCAGCCCTCGGCCTGCCGTCGCAGCGTTGGCTGGACGTGGACACCGACTTCGGCAGCGACAACCTGATGGCCGAGGGCGCCGCCCCCGCACAGCAGGACAAGCGCAAGGGCAAGGGTGCCTCGGGCAACCGCGCGGTGGCCTCGCCGCGCTGAGCTGGCGAGCTCGACGTTGAAGAAGGGCGGCCCTCGGGTCGCCCTTTTCGTATGTGCTTGCGCGTCCTCCACGTGGCGCCACGCCCTGACCGATCGTGCAGGAGGCTAGTGGGCGAAGTAGTGCATTCCGCCATCCACCGGAATCACCGCCCCGGTGATGTACCCCGCCAACGGCGACGCCAGGAACGCAACCAGGTGCGCGACCTCCTCTGGTTCGCCGAAACGCCCCATCGGGATGTTGCGGGCGATGAACTCACGCCGGCTCTCTTCGGTGGGGTGCAGCCGGTCCAGGATCTGCGCGCTGTTGATCCGCCCCGGCGCGATCGAATTGACGGTGATGCCCTCACCCGCCACGTCGCAGGACAACCCCTTGCTCCACAGATGCAGCGCCGCCTTTGCCGGGCTCGCGGCATTCACCGCACGCGGCTCCATCGACCCGCTGAGGTTGATCACACGCCCCCAGCCATTGGCCCGCATCGACGGCAGCAACGCCTGCGTCAGCCGTCGTGCCGCCGAGAAGTTCAGTGCCATCGCCTCGTCCCACACCTCGTCTGCTGCGGCCACCCCGGCCAACCGTGCGCCACCGGCGGCGTTGACCAGGATGTCCACGCGCTGCAGCGCCTGCAGCGAGGCGTTGGCGATGCGCTGCACATCGTTGGCGTCGGTCAGATCGCCCAACAGCATGATCGGTGGCGGCCCACCTGCCGCCTCGATCGCGGCTGCCACCGATTGCAGCGGCGCCTGCCGCCGCGCGGTGATCGCCACACGCACACCCAGCGTTGACAGTACCTGCGCAACACCTGCGCCGATGCCGCTGCCTGCGCCGGTGACCAGCGCGGTACGTCCTTCAAGATCCAGTTTCATGTGTTGCCCTGCCAGGTTCTGCCGGCCCCTCTGGCCGTGTGGTCATGCTCTTTGAATACCCTCGATTGATAAACTCCGGCCAGGTTTCAACATTCAGAACCCGGGGTGTCAGATGAACCTGTTGGAGAGCATGCAGGTCTATGTGCTGGCCGTGGAAAAAGGCAGCCTGAGTGCCGCTGCTTCGGTACTGGACATCTCCGCGACGATGGCCGGCAAGCACCTGCGCGCCCTGGAAGAACGGCTGGGCATGCAGCTGTTGAGCCGCACGACCCGTCGGCAGCACATGACCGCTTTCGGTGAGGCCTACTACGGCCGCTGCAAGGAGATCCTGCGCCTGGTGGAGGAAACCGATGCGCAGGCCCAGCATCACCATCTGGCACCGGCGGGCACGCTGCGGATCAGTGCACCGGTGATCTTCGGCACGCATGCGCTGGTGCCGGCACTGTCGACCTACATGGACCGCTACCCCGAGGTCAGTGTCGAACTGGTCCTGACCGATCGCGTGGTCGAACTGGCCGATGAGGGATTCGAGGCCGCCATCCGCATCGGCACGCTGGCTGACACCACGCATCTGGTGGCGCGCCCGCTCAGCCCCTATCGGCTGACCCTGTGTGCGTCACCGGCCTATCTCGCACGGCATGGCACGCCGCACAGCGTGCAGGCACTGCGACAGCATCAATGCCTGTCGCTGGACCCGGCTGCGCTGTCGCACTGGCTGGGCAACGAAGTGGCATTGCCAGCGCCGCCTCCGGGACGGTTGCAGATCAACAACGGCGAAGCGTTGCGCCAGGCCGCGCTGCAGGGCCAGGGCATCATCCTGCAGTCGAGCCTGCTGCTGGCAGCAGACATCGATGCAGGTGGGCTGGTCCCGTTGCTGCCGGAACATGGCCGGCACGGTCGGCCCATGCACGTGGTCCATGCGCACGACCGCTATCACTCGACCCGGCTGCGCAGCTTCGTGGATTTCCTGGTCGAACGGTTTCCCTGCGACGCAGCGGGTGAACGCAGCTGGCCAGGCGCAGGCAGCCCATAAAAAAACCCCCTCCCCGCTGGGCAGTCGGGGAAGGGGTCTCAGGGTACGGCTATCGGGAAGTACTTAGATCAGCGGTGCCGGAGTTGCCGGAAGGGCCACCGGAGCGGCCTTCTTCTTGCGGGCGGCCGGCTTGCGCTTGGCAACCTTCTTGGCAGCCTTCTTCGGGGCAGCCTTCTTGGTCGCCTTCTTCGCAGTCTTCTTCACTGCCTTCTTGGCGGTCTTCTTTGTCGCCTTCTTCACTGCCTTTTTGGCGACCTTCTTGGCCGGCTTGCGGGCAGTGGTCTTCTTGGCGGCTTTCTTGGCAGTCTTCTTGGCTACCTTCTTGACGGCCTTCTTCGCGGTCTTCTTGACGGCCTTCTTGGCAGCGGACTTCTTGGCTACCTTCTTGGCCGCCTTCTTCACTGTCTTCTTCGCCGTGGCCTTCTTGGCGACCTTCTTGGCAGCCTTCTTCACTGCCTTCTTGGCGGTCGCCTTCTTCGCGACCTTCTTCACTGCCTTCTTGGCAGCGGCCTTCTTGGCGACTTTCTTCACCGCTTTCTTGGCGGCGGGCTTTTTCTTCGCAGCTTTCTTGGTTGCCATGGTGATGGCTCCTCGTCAGTGATAGGGAGTTGAAACGCCCAGGTGGATCAAACCCGCCCATGCTGCGTGCGGGGACCGCCGGCGCGTCAGGCGCGCCGTTACGGATGCGGTGATGCCCGCCACGATCGGCGGAGCAGGCATCGGAACAGGGGTCGCCTTGCATTTCTCGAGGGGCAGCGGGGCCATCTCCACCGTCGTCAGGATCGCGGTGGTCTTCGAGGGGCTGCTTCGCATCGGACGATTGATTCTGCGCACTCGGTTTGGCAGGCAAGGTCTGCTGAGGCGAAACCTAATCACGGTTTTTTTTACTGTCAACAACCCCCGCGAAAAATTTTCACATCCGCCGCGTCCCGGAAGCCCTTCCCGCGCCTGCCGATGTTCCTCCGCGAGCGACGGCAAACACTGCATCGCGCATCGTCGCTGCCATCAACTGCGCACGAACAGCGAAGAAAAAACACTTGAAATAAGCACTCTGCGTCATGTAGGGGTCTGAAGCGGAACGCCACGCGGCGACGCGGCCATGCATGGCAACGCACGTGCCAACGCCAGCACAACGGACCTGCAACAAGGCCAAAAACTTTTCACATCCGGGCGCGCCGCCGCGGGGGTGGAAACGCGGATTTGCGCAAAACTGCGCACGCCTTTTGCCCGCGCTCAACACCGACTGATGCCATGGCGATGGCATGCAGCGAACCGGCCGGCATAAGTTCGAAGCCTCCTCCAAAACGAAAACGGCCACCCGAGGGTGGCCGTTTTCGTACCGGGGAAACGACGACTCAGTGCTCTTCGTCTTCCAGGCCTTCGGCGTACGCGTCCGGGTCCAGCAGCTCGTTGAGCTCGTCGCTGTTGGACACTTCGACGACGAACATCCAGCCATCGCCGTAGGCGTCTTCGTTGATGGTTTCCGGCTTGTCGGCCAGTGCCGAGTTGACCTCGACGATGGTGCCGCTGATCGGGCTGTAGACGTCGGAGGCGGCCTTCACCGACTCGACGACCGCGATCTGCTCGTTGGCCTTGGCGGTCGCGCCGACTTCCGGCAGCTCGACGTAGACCAGGTCACCCAGCAGGCCCTGGGCGTGGTCGGAAATACCGACGGTCACGCGGCCATTGCCTTCGACACGGGCCCACTCATGGGATTTGAGGAACTTGAGGTCGCCGGGGATCTCGCTCATGGGACTGCTCCAGAGATATGCAGGGGGTGGAAAAAACGGGGCTAGTGTAACCAACCGGCCGCCACTGCTGGCAGTGACGACCGGCACGTTTGGATCACGCGTCGGTGAGCACGCCGGGCTGGGCCTGGCCTTCGCGCACGAACGGGAACTTGACCACCCGCACCGGCACCTGACGGCCGCGGATGTCGACGGTGACCTGGCCGAGTTCACCGGCCGGCACGCGCGCGAATGCGATGCCCTTGGCCAGGGTCGGCGAGAAAGTGCCGGACAGGATCTCGCCCTGGCCGCCGGCGGTGGTGACCGCCTGCCCATGGCGCAGCACGCCCTTCTCATCCATCACCAGGCCGATCATCTGACGTGCGTTGCCGGCGGCCTTCTGCGCCTCCAGCACGTCGCGGCCGATGAAGTCACGGCCTTCGTCCAGCGACACCGTCCAGGCCAGCGCCGCTTCGTAGGGGCTGATCGCTTCGTCCATGTCCTGGCCGTACAGATTCATGCCGGCTTCCAGGCGCAGGGTATCGCGCGCGCCGAGACCGGCCGGCTTCACGCCGGCAGCAAGCAGGCGGTTCCAGAACGCGACCACGGCATCCTGCGGCAGCAGGATCTCGAAACCGTCTTCGCCGGTGTAGCCGGTGCGGGCGACGAACAGTTCAACGCCGTCGTCTGACTGCACCTGCAGCGCGGCGAAGCGGCCGAGCTTGCCCAGCGACTCACGGTCGGCTTCGCGGGCCAGGCCGATGACGATGTCGCGCGCCTGCGGACCCTGCACGGCGAGGATCGCCAGGTCCGGACGCTGTTCGACCGAGACGTTGAACGGCGCAGCCTGCTCGCGCAGCCACGCCAGATCCTTCTCGCGGGTGGAGGCATTGACCACCATGCGGAAGAAGTCCTCGCCCAGGTAATAGACGATCAGGTCGTCGATGACGCCGCCCTGCGGATTCAGCATGCACGAGTACAACGCCTTGCCGGTGGCCTTGAGCTTGTCGACCGAGTTGGCCAGCAGGCGGCGCAGGAACGGCTTGACCTGGTCGCCGCGCAGGTCGACCACGGTCATGTGGCTGACGTCGAACACGCCCGACTCACGACGCACCAGGTGGTGCTCGTCCAGCTGCGAGCCGTAGTGGATGGGCATGTCCCAACCCCCGAAATCGACCATCTTGGCGCCAAGGGCGCGGTGGGTATCGTTGAGCAGCGTCTTCTGGGTCATGACCGGGTCCGGCAGCAGAGGAAACAAGAACGCGCATTATCCCAGATCGGTCGGCCGCAGGTCGCGCCGCAGCGCAGCGGGGTGTTGGCCGGCCTGCGGCCGGCGGGCGCTTTCTACAAGCCAGGCAACGGCAACGGCAACGGCAACGGCAACGGCAACGGCCAAAGCGTATCGGCTCGGCGACGTCTGTGCGCTGGTGGGGCGATGTGGGGTTACGGGACACGCCGCAAGTACGTCCGTGTAGGCTCGTAGGCGCCATCCATGGCGCCTGCGGTCCCTCCACCCCACACCGCCCCACCCCGACAGGTTCCCGATGACGGGACGGAAGGCAAGAGCGGTTGTGGATGTCGATACATATATGGAGAGAAGGGTCGGATCCCTTTCCTGCGGAAAGGGATCCGACCCCGGGCACACAGAGCGCAGCGACCGGCGTTTGCTTCCCGCTTTTGATTTCTTTTCCGTGGTCTGGACGCGCACGGAAACTGTCGGGGGTCGGGCGGGTGGGCTGGGCAGGGGTGTCCGCGGCATGGATGCCGCGGCCAAGCCTACAAGGACGTACTTGCGGCGCCCTCTGCACAGCCCACCCGCCCGACCCAACCCAGCATCTGCTTTCAGCGACCTCCCACGAGGGGCTGCGCCGTTCGCTGGAAACCTAGGCGACCGCCTCGACCACCAGCGCACTGCCCTGCACCGCCACCACCCGCACCAGCGTGCCGGCCGGCAACTCCGGCCCACTCACCTGCCACGACGCGTCGTCGATGCTGACCCTGCCCTGCCCGGCAACGATGCCCTGCTGCAAGGGCACCACCCGCCCGACCAGTTGTTCAGCACGGCGGTTCAGCAGCGGCGCGTCGCTCTGCCGCGCACGCGGCTTGCCCCAGTGCCGGTAGCACTGGATCGACAGCACGCTCAGCACCACGAAAGCGACCACCTGCCACAGCACCGGGATATCGGCGAACACCGCTACCAGCGCGAACACCGCCGCCGCACCGATGCCGATCCACAGCATGAACGCGCCGGGCGCCAGCGCTTCGGCGGCGAACAGCAGCAAGGCCAACGCACCCCAGGCAACGACTTCCCAGCGCATGTCAGCCTCCGATCGGTGGCGGCCGCTTTGCCGGCGGCCGGGTTTCCTGGTTGGACAGGGCCTGCTTGGCCAGCTCGGCCACCCCGGCGATCGAACCGATCACTCCGCTGGCCTCCATCGGCATCAGCACCAGCTTCTGGTTCGGCGACGTGGCCAGTTCCTTGAACGCTTCCACATACTTCTGGGCGATGAAGTAGTTGATGGCCTGGACGTCGCCGTCGGCAATCGCCGCCGACACCACCTGGGTCGCCTTGGCTTCGGCTTCGGCCAGGCGCTCGCGCGCTTCGGCGTCGCGGAATGCGGCCTCGCGCCGCCCCTCCGCCTCCAGCACCGTGGCCTGCTTCTCGCCTTCGGCACGCAGGATCTCGGATTGCCGAGAACCTTCCGCCTCGAGGATCTGCGCGCGCTTCTCGCGCTCGGCCTTCATCTGCCGTGCCATCGCATCGAGCAGGTCGCGCGGCGGCTGGATGTCACGGATCTCGATGCGGTTGACCTTCACGCCCCACGGGTTGGTCGCATGGTCGACCACGCTCAGCAGCTTGGCGTTGATCACCTCGCGCTGGCTGAGCGATTCATCCAGGTCCATCGAGCCGATCACGGTACGGATGTTGGTCTGCACCAGGGCGATCATCGCCACTTCCAGCACCGATACCTCGTAGGCGGCCTTGGCCGCGTCCAGTACCTGGAAGAACACCACGCCATCGACGCGCACGGCGGCGTTGTCCTTGGTGATCACTTCCTGGCCGGGCACGTCCAGCACCTGTTCCATCATGTTCACCTTGCGCCCCACCCCGTAGACGATCGGGATCAGGAAATGCAGGCCGGGCGACATGGTGTGGGTGTAACGGCCGAACCGCTCGACGGTCCATTCATAGCCCTGTGGCACCATCCGCACTGCCTTGAACAGGATGACCACGGCCACCAAGGCCAGCACCGCGCTGAAGAACATGGTCGGGAACATCGCGCTTTCCTTATGGGAGACGTCCGGAGCCCAGCATAGCGCGTGGATGCAGGCGGTGCGGGTACCGCACGTTCCAGCCGAAAGCAGCCGGGCGTGGCCCGGCGCTGCAGGATGAACCCGGTCAGATCCGGGTCGTGGCCAGGAAGCGCTCGCGGTCCTGCTGGGTCTGCCGGCGGATCTCGGCCAGCGCCTGGCTTTCGGTCGCCTCCAGCATCGCCTCGAACAGGCGCTGGAAGTGATGGCGCATCGCATTGCGTGCAGCGACGGGATCGCGCGCGCGCAGCCCCTCGAAGATCGCCATGTGCTCGTCGGCGCGGCTGGCACCATCGTCATGGCACACCCGTGCGTAGACCTCGGTCACCCGCGGCAGCTCGCTGCGCATGCGCCAGATCTGCTGCACGAAATACTCGACCACCGGGTTGCCCGACAGGCGGGCGATGGCCAGGTGGAAGCGGCGGTCGTAGTCGCCGGCCTCTTCATCGGTAAGGTCACGACGGCACAGCGCTTCAGCCAGCACCTGCAGCTCGGCGATGCCGGCCTCATCGATATTGCTTGCCGCCAGCGCTGCAGCTTCCGCTTCGAACACGGCACGCGCCGCGGTCAGGTCGAAGGCGCTGATATCGGGCAGCCCGCCGGCAGCCTGGGCCGGGCGCGGCTTCACATAGACGCCCGAACCGATGCGGATCGCGATCCAGCCCTGCGCTTCCAGGGCGATTTCCGCCTCGCGGATGGTGACCCGGCTGACGCCGAAGCGTTCGGCAAGTTCACGTTCGCCCGGCAGGCGCGAACCCGGCGGATATTCGCCATCCTCGATCAGCTTGCGGAGCTTGGCGGCGATGGTCTGGTAGAGACGGTTGGCGGACATGCGGCTGACCCTTGGCGGTTCCCTCCGGGCCCGTCCCCGGCCACCGGGCACGGTGCGGGTCCGGTTGGAGCGACGGCGCGACCATTGGCCGCGCCGCCCTGTTCAGAACTTGTATCGTACACCGAAATACGCGCGCCGCCCGTAGCTCACCACCTCGCGGAAATTCCCGTAAAGCGGCTGGTACGCCACGCGTGGCTCGTCGGTCAGGTTCATCAGTTCCAGCGACAGCGACAGCTGCTTGTTCACCCGGTAGCGCAGGCGCAGGTCGACGCTGGTGTTGTCATCGTAGTAGCGGTTCTGCTGCGCCGTGTTGCCGGTGAAGTCCTGGTAATAGTGCGAACGGAACTTGCCGATGGCCTGGATGTTGAAGCGGCCCACATCCCAGTAGAGGGAACCGGACAGCACATGCCGCGAGAAGCCGCTCAGGCCGGCCGGCGGAACGATGGCCGGAATGATCGATCCATCGGCGGCCAACTGCTCGCCCAACCGCGAATCCTGCGTCTGGTAGTCGGCGTCGGCATAGTTGTAGCTGACCTTGAAGCCGAGGCCATCGAACGGCTTGGGCAGGTGCGAGAACCGGTGGGTGGCACTGAGCTCGATACCGGTCAGGGTGCTGTCTTCATCGGTGGTCACCTGCTGGCGCACAGGCACGGTCACCGTCTGTCCGTTGAGGGTGTAGGTCTCCGGCACCAGCGCGGTGGCGGTGCCGCCGTTGAACTGCTTCCAGTACACCGCACCGGCCAGCAGCGTGTCCGGGTTCGCATACCACTCAAGCGAGACATCGCCGTTCCAGGACATAAGCGGCTGCGCAGCCGGATTGCCGCTGGCACTGATGTCGTCCAGCGCGTCGGCCAGGCCGGTATAGGTGGCATCGCTGCTGACATTGATGGTTCGCCCGGCACCGAGTGCGGCGATATCCGGGCGTGACATTGCCCGGTACGCGCCAACCCGCAGCAACAGGTCCGGCTTCAGCTCGAACGCGGCATTCAGGCTTGGCAGCAGCTTGTCGTTGCCCGCCTTGAACACCTGGGTGGTGAAATCACCAGTGGGTTGCAGGCGGATCGAGCCGTCGCCGTTGTCGATGACCGCCAGGTCGGTGCGCACGCCTTCCGAACGCACGTCGGTCTTGACCCAGCGCAGGCCGACATTGCCGGTGACCGGCAGTCCGAACAGCGTGCTGCTGAATTCCCCCATCAGGTACAGCGCGCGGGTTTTCTCGGTCACATCGACGTTGTTCGGGTCCTGGAAGTCCGGGTCCAGGCCACTGTCGCTGGTGCCGCGGAAGGACGCGTAGAGGCAGCTCGGATCGAAGTACGCCCACGAGGAGATCGTATTGCCGCTGGCCGCATCCATGAAATCGTCCTGCGGGAACGGTGCACGGCAGGCACGGTTGGCGGCAATGATCTTCGCCTTGTCGGCCGCTACGCGCTGGTCGTAGTCGGTCACCAGGGTGTTGTCGCGCAGGCGGTAGTCGGCCTGGCTGGCGCGCACGCCGCCCTTGATGCGGGTGAAGAAACCGGACTCGGGCATGAAGCTGGCATCGAAGCGGCCGGCCTTGATCTTGTGGTCGTTCTCGGTCGCGCTGGAGGTCACCCGCGCCGCGCCGGTGTAGGCATCCCAGTTGTTCGGGTCGAAGTTCGGCGCCAGCGCGACGCTCGGCACCTCGCCATGCCAGTCCCAGTCGTAGTCGACATAGCCGGTGGCGCCGCTGCTGATGCCCGGCACGATGGCATTGTCGACGTCGCGCTGGTTGGCGCGCAGCCGGGTCATGCGCTCGCTGTCCAGGCGGTTGGTATGCGAATAGGAAAGATCGGTGGACAGCTCCCAGGCCGGGCTGGGGCGCAGGATCAGATTGAGGCCACCACCGGTGTATTCCTCGCCGCGCCAGTAGCGGTTGGAGGTCGAATCGATGGACGTGCTGCCATGCAGGTGGCGGACGATGCCGTCCTCGTCCACCTCGCGCTGGGTGATGCCGCGTCGCGCATTGGACAGGCTCAGGTCGCTGCGGTCCTCGTCCCAGTTGCGCTCGGTATGCTCGAAATCGAGGTTGACCTCGACCACGTCGTTGGGCCGCCATTGGATCGCCGCGAATTCGCTCTGGCGGTCATTGCGTTCCTGCTTCAGGCGATAGATGCGGCTGCTTGGCACCAGATAGTACGGCGCGCCGTTGGCGATGGCCTGTGCGCTGACATCATTGCAGTTGGCATTGGCCACGTTCTGCCTGCCATCGCAGGCATACCAGGTGGAGCCGCTGGTGATGCTCTCCTCCGGATCGGTGCCCTCCAGCCGCTGGATGCCCAGCGAGATGCCGAGCTTCTGGCCGTTGCCGAATTCGAACTGGTCGATGTAGCTGGCGGTACCGCGATAGCCGATGCCATCGTCGTCGCGGTACTTCTTGTCATACTCGGCCCAACTGCCGCGCAGATCGATCTGCGCCGAGCGCTTGCCGTACTCCAGCGGCTTGACCGTTTCCAGCCCGATGGTGCCGGCGACACCGCCTTCGATGATGTCGGCACGCTGGGTCTTGTAGATCGCCACCGTATTGATCAGCTCGGCCGGGAACATGTTGAAGTTCACCGAGCGGTCGCCGCTGCCGTTGGTGATCTCGCGGCCGTTGAAGTTGGTGCTGCTGAGGAAGGCACCGAGACCGCGGATCGAGATTTCCGATGCGCCGGTCTTGTCGCGGGTCGAGGCGGCACCCGTCAGCGTTTCGATCGCATCGGCCAGCGATGGCGCGGGCAGGTCGCCGATGTCGTCGGCCGACAACACATCGGCGATCACCGTGTCGTCGCGTTTCTTGTTGATCGAGCTCTGCATCGATTCGCGGATGCCGGTGACCTGGACCTGGTCCAGGGTGGTGGCGTCCTGCCCGGAACCGCTGCCGGCAGACTGCGCCTGCACGGCCGGCGAAGCCGCCAGCGCAGCGAGCAGTGCCACGATCAGCGGTGTGGGTGACAACGGTGTACGACGTACGACTCCGGCTGGTTGCCGCATGGTTTTCCTCCTCCCAAAGGATCGCCCGGACGGTAGGCGTGGGACGCAGCTTCGACACGCCGACACATAAATGTCAACCAACTGGACTGGATTTTTCGTAATACCTTTGATTCAGACCTGTTGCCCGGCATTTCATGTGCTGATGCAGCATGACTTTGCGCGCAACGTGGCTTACAACACACCTACCAAGTGGTATGCACACCCACTCCGAAACCGCGGCATCGCCGTCTCTGGAAGGACTTCATGCGCATTCAACCGACTTCGCACCGCCTTTCGAAACCCACCCTTGGATATTGCCTGGCAATTGGACTGGCAACCTGCCTGACCAGTTTGCCGGCGAACGCTGCAAGCTGGCTGGTCCATGATGCCGCCGAGTTCGCCACCGCCGCTGCCGCCCTGCAACCCGGCGATGAAATCGTGCTGGCCGATGGCACCTGGACCGATGCGCGCCTGCTGCTGAAGGGCCAGGGCACCGCCGCCGCCCCGATCGTGCTGCGCGCGCAGACGCCGGGCAAGGTGATCCTCAGCGGGGGGTCGGACCTGCGCCTGGCCGGCAGCTACCTGCAGGTCTCCAACCTGGTATTCCGCAACGGCTACACCCCGGGCGACGCCGTGGTGGCGTTCCGCGAGTCGAGCAAGGCAGTGGCCAGCCACAGCCGCGTCACCGGCCTGGTCATCGATGACTACAGCAACCCCGATGGCAGCGACCAGGACTACTGGGTGTCGCTGTACGGCAGCAACAACCGCCTCGACCACAGCCAGCTGCGCGGCAAGACCAACGCTGGCCCGACGGTGGTGGTGGTGCGCGATGCCACCCAGGGCCTGGACAACCGGCACCGCATCGACCACAACTGGTTCGGCCCGCGGCCAGCGCTGGGCGTCAATGGCGGAGAGACGATCCGCGTCGGCACCAGCGACACCTCGCTGAGCGATTCCAACAGCACGGTGGAGAACAACTGGTTCGAGGGCTGCGATGGCGAGACCGAGATCGTCTCCAACAAGTCCGGCGGCAATACCTTCCGCGGCAACGTGTTCTATCGTTCGGCCGGCGCGCTGACCCTCCGCCATGGCAACGGCAACCGGGTGGTCGACAACCTCTTCCTCGGCGACGAAAAGGCCGGCACCGGCGGCGTGCGCATCATCAATGCCGACCAGACCGTCAGCAACAACTACTTCGAACGGCTGGCCGGCTCCAGCAACCGCTCGGCACTGGCGGTGATGGATGCACAGGCCAATCCGCCGTTGTCCGGCTACGCGCCGGTGGTCAACGCGACCATCAGCCGCAACACCTTCGTCGACGTGGCGAAGATCAGCTTCGGTGTGGGCCATGACGAAACCAAGGGGATCGTGGTTGCCGCCAGCAACAGCCACTTCAGCGGCAACCTGATCGTCAACCGCACCAGCAAAAATCCACCGAATGCGGCCAGTTCGCTGGCCGGTATCGCCTTCAGCAACAACGTGCAGTCGCCGCAGGCCAGCAGCGTGTTCCCGGGCGGGGTGAGCAGCGCCAGCATTACCCTGCAGCAGGCCGCCAGCAGCCTGTGGGTGCCGGCAACACCCCTGCCCACCATCGGCGCCGATCCGGCGCTGGCAATGACCCCGCGCGAACAGACGGGGGTGGACTGGTATCCCAAGGTGGGCGAGGTTGCCCTGTCACGCACCAGCACCGGAGTTGATCGATGAGGTTGCAGCCGCTGTCCCTTTGTTCCCACCGTCTGGCGCTCGCCCTCGCCCTGGCCGCTCCCTTCGCCCTGTTGCCGACGGCACCGCTGCATGCGGCACCTGCCGCAGCCGCGCGACAAGGCGATATCGCGCCGGTACTGGTGACCGCCGCGCAGTGGCAGCGGATGGCCAGCGAAGGCAGCCGCTATCCGTGGTTCGCCAAGGAACAGGCGCGTACGCAGAAATCGCTGCAGAAGATGATGAAGGCCGGCATCGACGTGCCGGTGCCGAAGGACAAGGGCGGCGGTCGCACCCATGAGCAGCACAAGCGCAACTACCAGGCACTGCTGGCCGCCGGCACCCTGTACCGGCTGACCGGCGACAAGGCCTATGTCGCCTATTCGCGCGACATGCTGCTGCAGTACGCCAAGCTCTACCCGACCCTCGGCCCGCATCCGGAAGGACGCGGGCAGATTCCCGGCCGGGTGTTCTGGCAGGTGCTCAACGATTCGGTCTGGCTGGTCAACGCCATCCAGGGCTACGACGCGATCCGCGATGCGCTGTCGCCGCAGGATCGGCAGACCATCGAATCGCAGGTGTTCCGGCCGATGGCCGAGTTCCTGGCCAGCGAGCCGAAGAACTACGACCAGATCCACAACCACGCGACCTGGGCGGTGGCCGCCACCGGCATGACCGGCTACGTGCTGCGTGATCGCGAACTGGTGGAGAAATCGCTGCGCGGCAGCCGCAAGGATGACCAGTTCGGTTTCCTGCGGCAGATCGACCTGCTGTTCTCGCCCGATGGGTATTACGAGGAAGGCCCCTACTACCAGCGCTATGCGCTGGCGCCGTTCCTGCTGTTTGCCAACGCGATCGAACGCAACGAGCCGCAGCGGAAGATCTTCGCGCGCCGCGACGGCGTGCTGCTGAAGGCGGTGGACGTGCTGGTGCAGACCAGCTACGACGGCCTGTTCTTCCCGATCAACGATGCGATCCTGGACAAGGGCATCGATACCGAAGAGCTGGTGGCTGGCATCGGCATCGCCTATGCGCAGGCCGGCGATGACCGTCTGCTGTCGGTCGCCCAGCAGCAGAAACGCCTGCTGCTGTCGCCGGAAGGGCTGCAGGTGGCGCAGGCGTTGGCAGCCAACAAAGCCAAACCGTTCGACTACCGGCCGATGCTGCTGCGCGACGGCCCGGACGGTGAACGCGGCGGTCTGGCGATCCTGCGCATGGGCGGCGAACGCGGCCAGGCGCTGGTGCAGAAGGACACCATGCAGGGCATGGGCCACGGCCACTTCGACAAGCTCAACTGGCTGTTCTACGACAATGGCAACGCCGTGGTGACCGACTACGGCGCGGCGCGCTTCCTCAACGTGGAAGCCAAGCGCGGTGGCATCTATCTGGCCGAGAACCGCAGCTGGGCCAAGCAGACCGTGGCCCACAACACGCTGGTGGTGAACGAGCAGAGCCACTTCAAGGGCGACTGGAAGCGCGGTGAGGAACTCGCCCCGCAGGTGCGCTTCTTCCAGGCCGACGCAGATACCCAGATCGCCTCGGCGACGATGCGCGATGCCTATCCGGGCGTGGTGTTCACCCGCACCCAGGCACTGCTGCGCCACCCCGAACTGGGCCTGCCGGTGGTGCTGGACCTGCTGCAGGTGCACGGCGACAAGGCGGCACGCTACGACCTGCCGCTGCACTTCAACGGCCACATCGTCACCACCGGTTTCGAGGCCGAGCATTTCCCCGCCCAGCGCCCGGTGCTCGGCAGCGACAACGGCTACCAGCACCTGTGGCTGGACGCGCGCAGCAAGGCCGGCAGTGAGCCGCGCACGCTGGCGTGGCTGCTCGACGGACGCTTCTACACCTACCGCTTCGGCAGCAGCGCGCCGGCGCAGGCGTTGCTGGTGGAGAGCGGTGCCAATGATCCCGAGTTCAACCTGCGCCGCGAACCGGCGCTGCTGCAGCGCGTGGAAGGACAGAAGGATGTGACCTTCTTCAGCGTGCTGGAGCCGCATGGCGAGTACAACGGCACCGCCGAGTACGTGCACGGTGCCGACAGCCGCATCAAGCAGATCATCCGCACCCGCGGCAATGATGCCGAGGTGCTCGAGCTGCGCCTGGCCAGCGGCGCCCGCATCGCACTCGGCGTGGCCGACGACAGCGAGGCGAAGGGCGAACACAGCGTGACGGTGGATGGCCATGCCTACCGCTGGAGCGGCAGCCATGCGCGCATGGACCGCAGCAAGGGTGAGGCACGATGAACGGCCCCTCGGCCGTGGCCACGCTGCGCAAGGTGCCGGTGCGCTCGGCCGTGCGCTGGCTGATCGTCGGCCTGATCGCGGTGGCCACGGTGATCAACTACATCGACCGCAATGCACTGGCGGTGATGTGGCCGGAGATCGCCAGGGAAGTCGGCGCGACCAAGGACGATTACGCACTGCTGGTGACCGTGTTCATGCTGTTCTATGCCGCCGGCCAGTTCCTGTTCGGGCGCCTGTTCGACATGATCGGGACGCGGCTGGGGTTCGCATTGTCGATCAGTGTGTGGTCGATCTCGATCGCGCTGCATTCGGTCACCCACTCCATGCTCTCCTTCAGCGTGGTGCGGGCGATGCTGGGCATCAGCGAAGCCGGTGCCTGGCCCGGTGCGGTGAAAGCCAATGCCGAGTGGTTCCCCGCGCGTGAGCGTGCCCTCGCACAGGGCATCTTCAACGCGGGCGCGTCCATCGGTGCCATCGTTTCGGCACCGGCCATCGCCGGCCTGTACCTGTGGCTTGGCTGGCGCGGCACCTTCGTGCTGGTCGGTGCACTTGGCTTCCTGTGGCTGCTGCCATGGCTGTTCGTCTATCGCGCCGGCCCGGACAAGCATCCGTGGGTGAGTGACGCCGAGCGGCGCCTGATCATGGAAGACCAGGCTGGCCAGCAACGCGTGGATGCACCGAAGGTCAGCGTGCGTTCGCTGCTGGCCCACCGGCAGAGCTGGGGCATGCTCGCCTGCCGTTTCCTGCTGGATCCGATCTGGTGGCTGTTCGTGTCGTGGCTGCCGATCTATCTGGCCGAGACCTTCGGCTTCGACATCAAGCAGATCGGCCTGTTCGCCTGGGTGCCCTTCGTCGGCGCCATGCTCGGCAGCCTGAGCGGCGGCTGGCTGTCGGGGCGCCTGATCAATGCCGGCCAGAGCGTGAACAGTGCGCGCAAGCTGTCGATTTCGCTGGGCTGCGTGATCATGGCACCGGCCCTGCTGGGCGCGGTACTGGCCAACCAGCCGCTGTTTGCGGTGCTGGCGATTGCAGCGGTGCTGTTCGGTTTCCAGATCGCCATCGGCAACATCCAGACCCTGCCCGGCGATCTGTTCGATGGCCGCTCGGTGGGCACGCTGGCCGGTCTTGGCGGCCTGGCCGCCGTGGCCGGAACGTTGATCACCACCTGGCTGGTACCGGTGCTGACCCGCCATTCCTATGCACCGATCTTCATCCTCGTCGCCGCACTGGTGCCGCTGTCGCTGGCCGCACTGTGGTGGTGGACCGGGCCGATCCACAAGCTCGACCGCACCGACGGTTGAGCCCCCATTCCCTCGCATTCCCCCGCAAACCAAGGAGTTTCCCGCATGTCGTTCCAGGACAAGGTGGCCATCGTCACCGGTGGTGGCCGTGATATCGGCCGTGCCGTCTCGATCAAGCTGGCTGCGGCCGGTGCACGCGTCTGCCTCAACTACGCCAACGACGAAGCCAGCGCGCAGGAAACGCTGGCGCTGATCAAGGCGGCCGGCGGCCAGGCCATCGCCCACCGCGCCGACGTCACCGATCCCGCCGCCGTGGCCGGCCTGGTCGCAGCAACGCAGGCTGCATTCGGCCAGCGCATCGACGTGCTGGTGAACGTGGCCGGCGGCATGGTCGAGCGTCGTCCGCTGGCCGACATCGACCCGGCGTTCTTCCACAAGGTCATCGACCTCAACCTGACCTCCACCTACCTGACCACCCACGCGGTGGTACCGCACATGGGCGAAGGCGCGGCGATCGTGAACTTCGCCTCGCAGGCCGGTCGTGATGGCGGAGGCCCCGGTGCGGCGATCTATGCCACTGCCAAGGCAGCTGTGATGACCTTCACCCGGGCCATGGCCAAGGAGCTGGGGCCGAAGGGTATCCGCGTCAACGCACTGTGCTGCGGCATGATCGCCACCCGCTTCCATGACGAATTCACCAAACCGGAAGTGCGTACGGCGGTGGCCGGCGCGACGCCGCTGCGTCGCCAGGGCCTGCCGGACGAAGCCGCCGATGCGGCGGTCTACCTGGCGTCGGCAGCGGCAGCGTTCATCACCGGTGCCAATCTGGACGTCAACGGCGGCACCTACTTCTCCTGACCGGACCGAAGCCCATGCAGCGCTGGATCACCCTGCTTTCCCTGGCCATCGGTACCGCCGTGGCCGCCCCCGTGGCGCTGGCCGCACCGGTCTGGGTCACCGCCTGGACCGCTTCGCCCGCGCCTGACCGCAAGGATGGCAGCGCTGACGCGCCCGTGCAGTTCGCAGCGCAGACCGTGCGCCAGGACATGCGCCTGGGTAGCAGGGGCGATGCGCTGCGGCTGCGCATCAGCAACGAACTGGGCACCACGCCGCTGCATGTGGAAGATGTACGGGTGCGCCTGAAGGATGGCAAGGCGGCAGCGCTGCCGGTCACCGTCGATGGACGCACGTCCATCGACGTACCGGTGGGCGCAGCGCTGCTCAGTGATGCACTGCCCTTGCAAGTTACCGCCCTGCAGGAGATCAGCGTGACCGCGTACTTCCCGCAACCCACCCGCCCTGCGGTGCGCCGTACGGTGGTGCGGGTGGCCGACGGAAAGCAGGACGCGGTGGCCGACAGCGTGCGCGTGGGCTACCAGCAGAACGTGTTCTCTGCGGTACTGGTGCAGCGCGCGGACCGGCCGCAGGTGATCGTGGCCCTGGGTGATTCCATCACCGAGGGCGCGACGGCCTCGCGTGGCTCGTTCAACCAATGGCCCGAGCGCTTGGGCCAGCGCCTGCAGCAGGCGTGCCCGGACCGCTTCGTGGTGCTCAACCAGGGCATCAGCGGCAACAAGCTGCTGGACCACGGCCGCAGCCACAGTGCGCTGTCACGGCTGGATCGCGACGTGATCGCAGTGGCCGACGCCGACCAGGTGATCCTGTTCGAAGGCATCAATGACATCCGCCACGGTGGCGGCGCACAGCCCCTGCCGGGACGCAACGCAGCAGACATGTTGCTGGGCTACCGCCAGGTGGCCGCGCGGCTGCATGCACATGGCATCCGCGCTCATCTCGGCACACTGACGCCCTTCGGCGATTCGGAGCGCTACGAACCGGTATCGGCCGCCACCCGCACCGCGATCAACCAGTGGGCGCGTGGCCAGGACACCGGCTTTGATGGCGTGGTGGATTTCGATGCGGCCCTGCGTGATCCGAAACAGCCGGAATCATTGCCGGCGGACATCACCCGCGATCATCTGCACCCGAACGACGAGGGCTACCGGCGCATGGCCGACGCAATCAACCTGGCGGCGCTGGGCTGCAACGCGCGTTGAGTCGTACGGCGAGATCACCACTTCACCCTGCCACGCAGGATGTCGGCGAACATCACCCAGTCACCGATGAACGAATACAGTGGGTGCCGAAATGTTGCAGGGCGGTTCTTCTCGAAGAAGAAGTGACCGACCCAGGCAAAGCCGTAGCCGCAGGCCAATGCCGCCAACAGCAGCAGCGGCTGTCCACGCAGCACGGCGATGGCGACCAGCAGCAGTACGCCGCAGCTGCCGATGAAGTGCAGGCGTCGCGATGTCGTGTTGCGGTGCTCGCTGAGGTAGAACGGGTAGAACTCGCGAAAGCTGGCGAAGCGGGACATGCGCGTGCTCCGTTCGTTGAAGGTAGTACCCAACCGTGCCCGGCTGTTGTTGCCACAACTGCGGTCGAGCATTGCCCGACTCTACACCTGCCCGGCTTACCCCGGCTGCCGCGGCCCGAACATGATCACTGCCATGCCGGCCAGGCAAAGCGCAGCCCCCAGCATGTCCCAGCGGCTGGGACGGATGCCGTCGACCAGCCACAGCCAGAACAGCGCCGTGCCGATGTACACGCCACCGTACGCTGCGTACACGCGTCCGCTGGCGGTCGGGTGCAGGGTCAGCAGCCAGGCGAACAACGCCAGGCTGGCCGCCGCCGGCAACAGCAGCCAGCTACTGCCACCCTTGCGCAGCCACAGCCAAGGCAGGTAGCAGCCGATGATCTCGGCCAGCGCGGTCAGCAGGAACAGACCGAGCGTTTTCACGCTTTTTCGGTGGCCTTGGCGTGCTGCCAGAGCGCTTCCTGCGCATCCAGATCGAGTGCGGCCAGCGAATCGCCTTGTGCCTCGGCCTGCGCCTCCATCGAACGGAAGCGACGTTCAAACTTGTGGTTGGCCCCACGCAGCGCGGCACCCAGATCGATGTCCGCATGGCGCGCCAGGTTGGCGCACACGAACAGCAGGTCACCCAGTTCCTCCTGCAGGCGCGCCTTGTTGCCCGCCATATCGCCGCGTTCGAACTCCTCGCGCAGCTCCTGCAGTTCCTCGGCCGCCTTGTCCAGTACCGGCAGCGGACCGGGCCAGTCGAACCCCACCTTGGCCGCGCGCGACTGCAGCTTCACCGCCCGCTGCCATTCCGGCAGCCCACGGGAGATCCCGGCCAGCGCCGAAGTGTCCTGATCGCCCTTTGCCGCGCGCTCGGCACGCTTGATCGCGTCCCAGTTGCGCATCACGCCGTCGGCATCGTCGACGCTGACATCGGCGAACACATGAGGATGCCGCCGCTGCATCTTGTCGCTGATCGCGCGCGCGACCTCGGCGAAGGCAAATGCACCCTGTTCTTCAGCCATGCGCGCATGGAACACGACCTGCAGCAGCAGGTCACCCAGTTCATCGCAGAGGTCGTCCAGGTCTCCCCGATCGATCGCATCGGCCACCTCGTAGGCTTCTTCAATCGTATAGGGGGCGATGGTGGCGAAGTTCTGTTCCAGGTCCCAGGGACAGCCCCCCTGCGGGTCGCGCAGGCGCGCCATGATGGCCAGCAGGCGCTCCAGCTCCGCGCTGGCGTTGCCGGCGGCAGGGGTATCGTGCGTACTCATGCGTTTCTCCTGGATCAATCGGACAACCAGTCCCGCCACGGCAGGCTGGTATCGCCCAACGCCATGAAATCGCCGTTCAACAGCGTCGGCCGGCGGTTGTAGCGGAACGGCTTGCCGGTCCCGACCGAGAGCACCGCGCCACCGGCCGCGTGCAGCACGCACTGGCCAGCAGCGGTATCCCATTCGGAGGTCGGGCCCAGCCGCGGATAGACATCCAGTCCGCCTTCAGCGATCCGGCAGAATTTCAGCGAAGAGCCCTGCACCACGGTCTCGATGTCGCCCATGCGGGCCAGCAGGGCATTGGTCTCCGCTGAACGATGCGAGCGGCTGGCGGCGACGCGAAGGGGCGCAGACGCGGGTGTACGGGTACGCAGCACGGTGTCATGCACGCCCTGCCGGCGATACGCCAGCTCGCCCCGCATCGCGTGCCAGACAATGCCGGTGACCGGCGACTGGACCACGCCGAACGCCGGGGCGCCTTGGTAGATCAGCGCGATGTTGACGCTGAACTCGCCATTGCGCTTGACGAAATCGCGGGTGCCATCAAGCGGGTCGACCAGCCAGTACGCGCCCCAGTGCTGACGCTGCTCCCAGGGCACCAGCGGCGACTCCTCCGACAGGATCGGCAGGTCCGGTGTCAGCTGGCGCAGCCCCTGCTGGATCACCCGGTCGGCGGCAAGGTCGGCAGCGGTGACCGGGCTGTCGTCGTCCTTGAGTGTCACGTCGAAACCGTTGTTGTAGACCTGCATGATCGCCTGCCCGGCTTCCTGGGCGATGGCGATCGCGGTCTCGCGCAGTTCCGTGGTCAGCTTGATCATCGTGCTCCCTGCAGCCACTGGCGGGCAATGAACAGCGCCGCCAGCGAACGCCCTTCGGAAAAGTCCTCGCGCAGCATCAGCTGGTCCAGATCGGCCAGCTTCCACGGCACCACGTCCAGTTCCTCCGGCTCGTCGCCGGCCAGCTTCTCCGGATACAGGTCGCGCGCGACCACCAGCCAGGACTGATGGCTCATGTAGGTCGGCGCCAGGGTCATCGCGCGCAGCACGTCGACCCGCCGAGCGCCATAGCCGGCCTCTTCCTTCAGTTCACGGTCGGCGGCCTGCTCCGGCGTTTCGCCGGCATCGATCCGGCCCTTCACCAGGCCAAGCTCGTAGCGGTGCATGCCGGCCGCGTATTCACGTACCAGCAGCACGGTTTCTTCATCCAGCATCGGCACCACCACCACCGCGCCATGGCCACGGCTGACCAGGCGTTCGAAGCGGCGGCGTTCGCCGTTGGAGAACTCCAGGTCCAGATGCTGGCGCTGGAAGGGCCCGTTCTCCTCGTCGGTGATCCGATGGATGATCGGCAGAGGACGCCTTGCGCGGTCATCGTTCACGCGGAATCTCCGGGGCAGACGGCGCGTGCGCCGAGGCCGATAGAATGTGCAGGCAGCAACATGTTCATGAGCCCGAAATGCTAGCAGACCCAACCCCCTCTCCGCTGGTCCAGCACTGGCGGCAACGCGACCTCAAGGTCCTGTGGCACCCGTGCACGCAGATGCGCGAGCATCCGGACACGTTGCCGCTGGTGCCGATCGCCCGCGGCGAAGGCGCCTGGCTGATCGATCACGACGGCAACCGCTACCTGGATGCGGTCAGCAGCTGGTGGACCAACCTGTTCGGCCATGCCGAGCCGCGCATCGGCGGTGCCATCGCCGCCCAGGCCGGACAGCTGGAACAGGTGATGCTGGCCGGGTTCGGCCACGAGCCCGCGATCACCCTGGCTGAGCGCCTGTTGGCCCTCGCACCGCGCCAGCCCGGCCGCGCGCCACTGGCCAAGGTGTTTTACGCCGACAACGGTTCGGCCGGCGTCGAAGTGGCGCTGAAGATGGCCTTCCAGTATTTCCAGAACCGCGGTGAGACCCGGCGCACGCGCTTCGTCTCGCTGGAAAACGGCTACCACGGCGAGACGCTGGGGGCCCTCGCACTGGCCGACATTCCGCTGTACCGCCGGGTCTACGCGCCGCTGCTGGCCGAGGGCCTGTTTGCGCCCTCGCCCGACGCCTACCTGGCCGAACCCGGGCAGAGTGCGGCCGACCGCGCACGCCAGGCCGCCGATGGCCTGGCCACGCTGTTCGACCAGCATCCGGGCGAGATCTGCGCCGTGATCCTGGAACCACGGCTGCAGTGTGCCGGTGGCATGCGCATGCATGATCCGGCCTATCTGCAGCGCGTGCGTGAACTGTGTGACGCCCATGGTGCGTTCCTGATCGCCGACGAGATCGCCACCGGCTTCGGCCGCACCGGCACGATGTTCGCCTGCGAGCAGGCCGGGGTGATGCCGGACCTGCTGTGCCTGTCCAAGGGCCTGACCGGTGGTTTCCTGCCCTTGGCTGCGGTGCTGGCCACGCAGGCGCTGTACGACGCCTTCCTTGATGATTCGCGCGAACGTGCCTTCCTGCATTCGCACAGCTACACCGGCAACCCGCTGGCCTGCGCCGCGGCGCTGGCCACGCTGGACATCTTCGGCGAGGACGATGTGATCGCACGCAACCGCGGCATCGCCTCGGTGATGGGCACCTTGGCCGCACCGTTCGCCGACCATCCGCACGTGGCCGATGTGCGCCAGGCCGGGATGGTGGTGGCCTTCGAACTGACCCGCAACGGTGACAAGCGCACGCCCTTCGATCCGGCCCTGCGGCTGGGGCTGCACGCCTACAGGGCGGCGCTGAAGCGCGGCGTGGTGCTGCGCCCGCTGGGCAACGTGCTGTACTGGATGCCACCGTACTGCGTGGACGACGAACAACTGGAGCTGCTGGCGCATACCACGCTGGCGGCCATCGACGAGGCGATTGCATGCGCGTGACCCGCTGCCCCATCGACCTGGCGCTGCACAGCGGCCAGACCGTGACCCTGCCGGAAGAGACGGCCAACCACCTGGTGCGGGTGATGCGCCTGCGCGAGGGTGACACCTGCGTGCTGTTCAACGGCGATGGCCATGACTACACCGCGACGCTGACCATGGCCGGCAAACGCGAGGTACAGGTACGCATCGATGCGGTGCAGCCGATCGCCAACGAATCGCCGCTGACCATCACCCTGCTGCAGGGCATTGCACGCGGCGAAAAGATGGACCTGATCCTGCAGAAGGCCACCGAACTGGGGGTGAGCGCCATCGTGCCGGTGAATGCCGAGCGCACCGAAGTGAAGCTGGATGCAGCACGCGCGGAAAAACGCGTGGCGCACTGGAACAACGTCGTGCAGTCGGCCTGCGGGCAGTCCGGTCGTGCACGCATTCCGCAGGTAGGAGCGCCGCAGTCGCTGGCACAGGCCAGCGCGGCACTGCCCGCCGATACGTTGCGGTTGACCCTGGATCCGCTGGGAGCGCACCGGCTGTCGACACTGCAGGCAGCGCCGGCCGGCGGCGTGGTGATCGCCATCGGCCCGGAAGGCGGCTGGTCGCCGCGTGACCGTGAGCAGCTCGCCGCCGCAGGCTTCCAGGGCCTGCAGTTGGGCCCACGCATCCTGCGCACGGAAACCGCAGGCCTGGCCGCAATCGCGGCGTTGCAGGCACGGCTGGGCGATCTGGGGTAAGGCTCCGGTCCGGCGGCCGCTGCGCTCGCCGGGCATGGCCCGGCGCTACCGGTCTGATGGCTGCTGCGCTCGCCGGGCATGGCCCGGCGCTACCCGATATCCGGAACGCCTGCGGTAGCGCCGGGCCATGCCCGGCGGATTCCGGTCAGGCCGCCAACGAATCCAGCGCGGCTTCCAGTGCGTCGAGATTCGGCAACAGCGCGCTCTGTTCGCCCAGCAGCACGCGCATGTGAACGATGTCGGGCAGGTTTTCTTCGGACGCGTCGGCCAGCAGGCCATCGCGGGGTACCGAAATCAGCTGCGGGAAGCTCTGCGTCAACAGCGCGTAGTAGGGCCGCTGCGCATTGCCGTTGAGGGTCTTGAGCACCACCACCTTGTTGTGACCAGCCACCGTCTCTTCGCCCAACCCGGAGAGCCGTGCGAACGACACCAGGGGCACCTGCCAGCCGTGCCAGCCGATCTCACCCACCAGCCAGCGCGGCGCGTCGGCGACCGCCTGCACCGGCACCCGCGACATCATCTCGGCCACGGTTGCATTGGGCAGCAGAACCCGTTCGGCACCGGCCGAGATCAGGACGCCACGGATCTCATCATTGTTGGCGTAACTCATGCGGCATCTCCGTCGTCATCCAGGCCCCAGCGCGCGGCGATCACCTGCGCCAGTTCCTGCGGTTCACCGGCCACCATGCCGGCGGCGACCACCGCCGTCGCCGCAGCAGGGTCGTAGCAGCCTTCGCCTACCTGCCCGGCCACCCAGGCACCGGCGGCGGCGAGGTCCAACGCCGGGCCCACATGGGCCAGGTCGGCACCGCTGAGCAGCACCAGCGCGCTGTGCTCGGCCGACAACGCGGCAATCGAGATGCCCTGTGCTTCGCTCTGGAAATACAGGCCATCGGCAGCAGCGTGCACGCCGATGTCGTCGGCCAGCACGTGCACTTCGCCAGCGGTGGCGCGCTGGCCGGCTTCGGCCAGCTGCACCGGCAGCGGCGATACGCGCGCCATCTGCTTGACCAGGTTGCCGTAGCGGCCGCCGTCCAGGCGCATGTGCACCAGCACCGGCACGGCCAGTCCGCTGGGCAGCGCAGCGAGCAGGCGGCGCAACGCATCGGGACCGCCGATACCGGCCAGTACCAGCAGGGCACCGGCGCGACTGCCTGCTGGTGCGGCGGCGTCCAGGTCGACCAGAGAAAGATGTCCGGTATCGAACGCAGGTTCCGGCGATTCAGTGGTGGCAGCCGATGCAGCTGCAGGCGCGTCGCTGGCCTCGTCAACCAGCGACCAGGCCGTGTGGTCGGTGAATACCGACGGCGCAGCTGCCGGTACCGGTGGCGGTTCCGGTGCTGCTTGCACAGGCGCTGCCGTTTCCGGCTGCACCGGCTGCAGCGCAGCCAGCGCCTGCTCCAGCGCGATCGGCTCGTGCAGATGTGCCGGCGGCGAATAGAGGCCATCAGCCGGCACGTCGTCGGCCCAGGAACGGGCCTGTTCCAGGTGCGGCTGCAGCGCGGTTTCCTTCGGCACCGGCGGCGTCGACGGCAGGCCCGGCTCAAGCTGCAATGCCGGTTCGTCCTCGGCGCCGGGCGGCAGCACCTGCTGGTGGCCGTGCAGCTTGGCGGCAAGGTGACGGCCCCAGCGCTGCGCTTCCCAACCATCGCGACGCGCGGCCAGTTCAGCCTCATCGAACACCAGGGTCAAGCCGGGCGCCGACAGCGCCGGTTCCAGGCGCTCCAGCGCGTCTTCAATGGCCGCTTCCAGCGCGATCACCACGAACTGCGGACGCGCATCATGCAGCGCCTGCGGCTCCAGCGTCATGGGATCGTCTTCCAGCACGATCTGCACGTCGGCATGGGCCAACGCCTCGCGCAGGCGCTCACGCGCCGCGCCAGGGCGGGCCAGCAGGGCTACGGCCGGAACCGGATCGAGGTCACTCACGGACACGGGCAATCCCCAGCAAGTCGTACACGTTACGCATCAGGTCCAGTTCCTGGTACGGCTTGCCCAGGTAGCGCTGCACACCGATTTCGAAGGCGCGCTGGCGGTGCTTGTCGCCGCTGCGCGAGGTGATCATCACGATCGGCACGTCCTTGTAGCGCGGGTCGGCACGCATCGCGGTGGCCAGCTCGTAACCGTCCATCCGCGGCATTTCGATGTCCAGCAGCATCAGGTCCGGCACGCGCTCCTCCAGCTGTTCCAGGGCTTCGACGCCATCGCGGGCGACGCTCACCTCGAAGTTGTGACGCTCCAGGATCCGGCCGGTGACCTTGCGCATGGTCAGCGAATCGTCCACCACCATCACCAACGGCACCTGCCGTTCCTGGCGAGGTGCGTTGACCAGCACCGGGGCGGTCGGGTTGGCCAGGAAACGACGCACCAGCGGGGCCACGTCCAGGATCACCACCACGCGGCCATCGCCGGTGATGGTGGCGCCGTAGATGCCCGGCACCGAGGCGATCTGCAGGCCCACCGGCTTGACCACGACTTCGCGGTTGCCCAGCACCTGGTCGATCGCAACGGCGGCGCGCAGGTCGCCGGCGCGGACCAGCAGCAGCGGCACCTGGGCCTGGCCGTCAGCGCGTGCCGGGGCCTGGCCGACCAGAGTACCGAGGTCGTACAGCGGATAGTCTTCGCCACCGTACCGGTAGCTGCTGTCGGCGGCTTCGAAGCGCTCGTGCGACAGCCGGCCAATACCACTGACCGAGGCGACCGGCACCGCGAAGGTGGTTTCGCCGATCTGCACGAACACCGCCTGGGTGACCGCCAGCGTCTGCGGCAGGCGCAGGGTGAAACGCACGCCCTGGCCACGCACCGACTGGATGTCGACCGAGCCGCCGAGCTGGCGCACTTCGTTGCCGACCACGTCCATGCCCACGCCACGGCCCGCCAGCTGGCTGACCTGGTCGGCGGTGGAGAAGCCCGACGCGAAGATCAGGTTGTCCAGTTCCTGTTCGCTCGGCTGTGCATCGGCAGGCAGCAGGCCGCGCTCGATGGCACGACGGCGGATCGCCTCACGATCCAGGCCAGCGCCATCATCGGCCACGTCCAGCACGATTTCCGAGCCCTCGCGGTGCAGGCGGATGGCGATCTCGCCTTCTTCCGGCTTGCCGGCGGCACGACGTTGTTCCGGCGCTTCCAGGCCATGGGCAACCGAGTTGCGCAGCATGTGCTCCAGCGGCGCGACCATGCGATCGAGCACGTTGCGGTCGAGCTCGCCGTGGGTGCCTTCCAGGGTCAGGTGGACCTGCTTGCCGGTATCCATGCCGGCCTGGCGGACCACACGGCGCAGGCGCGGCACCAGGCCGTCGAACGGCACCATGCGCGCGCGCATCAGGCCATCCTGCAGTTCCGAACTGACACGCGACTGCTGCTGCAGGAGCGAATCGTACTGGCGCGACAGATCATCCAGCACGCCCTGCAGGCCACCCAGATCGGCGGCCGACTCGTTCAGCGCGCGGCTGAGCTGCTGCAGGGTGGAGAAACGGTCCAGTTCCAGTGGATCGAACTTCTGGTCAGCCTGGTCCTGCTCGCGCTGGTAGCGGGCCACGATCTGCGCTTCGGTTTCCAGGTCCAGGCGACGCAGCTGGTCGCGCAGACGCGCATTGGTGCGTTCCAGTTCGCCCATCGCGCCACGGAAGGCGCCGAGCTGCTGTTCCAGGCGCGAACGATAGATCGCCACTTCACCGGCGTGGTTGACCAGGCGGTCGAGCAGGTCGGCGCGCACACGCACCTGTTCCTGCTGCGGACGGGCCAGCGGGTCTTCCTCGCTGGAACCTTCCACCGGCAACGGTGCCGACAACGGGGCATCGACCACGGCCACGGCCGGAGCCGCCTGCGCGCTCTGCTCTGCCTCAACGGCATCAGCAGCGCTGGCTGCAGCTGCGCTGGCCGCGGCGGAGATATCGGTCGTGGTGCGTGCTTCAAAGGCATCGAGCAGATCCTGTGCCGGCTCGACGATGCGGTGTTCGCCGGTGCGCGTCAGCAGCTGGTGCAGACGGTCGAAACCGCGTTCCAGCAACTGCACGTCAGCACGTTCGATCTCGGTGCGCCCGCCAGCGACGGCTTCCAGCAGCGATTCGATGCTGTGGCCAAGATCACCGATGGCATTGATGCCCGCCATGCGCGCGCCGCCCTTGAGCGTATGCAGATCGCGCTGCAGGCCGGCCAGGGCTTCGCGATCCTGCGGCGCTTCGCGCAGCTCGCTGATCAGCCCATCGCAATGATCCAGCAGGTCCTTGCCTTCCTCGACGAAGATGTCGACCAGCTCGCGGTCATGGATGCTGAAGTCGAGCAGGTCGGCACTGTCTTCGGATTCAGATTCAGAGTCGGAGCCGGTCTGGGCTTCTTCGGCCTGGGCTTCGAGCAGGGACGCATCCGCCGGCACCACCGCGTCGACGCTGTCGATGACGAGAGGTTCAGCGTCGACCGCCGCAGCCTCCGCCGCGACCGGTACCACGATCATGCCGCTGTCCGCTGCAGGAACCTGGCCCGGAGCATCTTCCAGCTCGAAGAAACGCGAGGGCGAAACGGCGTCCTGCGCGGTCTCCGCACCTCCGACGTCTTCCACCGTCGCCGGGGACGGCTGGTCGGTGCTCTCTCCATCACCGACCGCCGCCTCCCCGCCGACGTCCGCATCCTCGGCAAAGGCTTCCGCCTCGCCAGGCGCGAGTTCGCTGGCCTGCAGGCCGAGCACGGGCCATTGCCCGTCTTCGTCCTGGCCCTGCTCCTCGTCGATCACGTGCAAGCCGGCCTCGAGCGCGGCTTCCAGCGTGACCGGGTCTGCGAAGCCCGGCACAGCCATTTCATCCTGCAGGCTGGACAGCCCGCTGTCGAGTGGCACTGCAGCAGCGTCGTCGTCCTCTGCTGTTTCAGGCGTGAACGGCGACAGCGTATTCAGGTCGTTTGCGACATCCAGGTCGCGGTCATCAACAGGAAGTGCGCTGGCGTCCAGATACGGCGACAGATCGTCCACCGCAGTCAACGCGGCGTTTTCCAACGCAGCGTCTTCCGGTGCCGTCACTGCCTGGCCGGCTTCGATCTCCGCAGCGGCGACCCTGGAAGCAGCCACCTGCGCTGTCGATTCCGGCGCCGGAGCGTCCGGCATCGACGGCCACCCTGCATCGAAGTAGCGCGACAGATCATCGCTGCCGGTCAATTCAGCGGAGTCAAGGCCCGCATCGCTCAACGCATTTTCGCTGACCTGCAGCGCATCCAGCACCTCGGCATCGGTGTCGCGTCCGGCTTCCGGCGCGACCGCAACCCCGTGCACCGGCTCGACCACGCCGGCATCGGCATCGGCATCGGCGTCAAGGGCAATCAGCGCTTCGTCTTCGTCGTCATCCTCGACGTCCAGCCCGGCCATCGGCCAGCGTGCTTCCGGCAGTTCCCCGGCCAACGCCTGCAGGCGCTGCGCCAGTTCAGCCTGCGACGCAATCCGCGGTTGCTCGGCCTGCAGCGCGTCCATGGTCGCGTTGATCGCCTGCGCGGTCTCGTCCAGGGCCGCCACGGCGTCATCACCGGGCACCACGTCGGCGGCCAGTGCGCGCTTGATGTACGACTCGGCGCCGCCAGTGACGGCGGTGATTTCCGGCACTTCGGTCATCGCGAAGGCACCGTTCATGGTGTGCACCGCGCGCAGCAATGCATCGCTGACCGGCTGCGGCGCCTGCTGCGCCGAGCGCAACCAGCCCTGCAGCGTGGCCTGGTGGAGTTCCACCTCGGCCTCCAGGATCTCACGCAGCACGCTGTCGATGTTGGCCGCGGTACCCGGCGCTTCGACAGCGCTCTGTGCGGGGACATCGACATCCTTCACGGCGCTGTCCAGCGGCGCGGCAGCATCGGTCGGCGCCTCGACCGTCGGCGCGACGGCGCCCGGCAGCGCAACGTAGAACGTTTCTTCGCCTGCACCCACGCGATCGGCGATGGCCTGCATCGCCTGCAGATCGACGCTGACCCGCTGGCCATCGCGCAGTGCCGCGTTCAACTGCGGCAGTGCCGTGTATGCGTGCTCGACCATCGCCAGTACCGCCGGCGTGGGGGCACGGCTGCCATCAAGCACGCGATTGAGCATGCCCTCGATCTTCCACGCGAACTCACCCAGGGTACGTGCGCCGACCAGGCGGCCACTGCCCTTCAGTGTGTGGAAAATGCGCCGGATCGGCCGCAGCCGGTCCATGTTGTCCGGTTGCATGCGCCATGCCGGCAGCAGCGTGCCGAGATTGCCCAGCTCGTCGTCGAATTCTTCCAGGAACACCTCGCGGATGTCCTGGTCGATGTTCTCGGCATCGTCGTCGAAACCCGCATCGAACCCGCCCTCGGCCACGGTCGGCGGCACGGTCTCAGTCGCCACGACGGCGGCCGGCATGGCCTGGGGATTGAAGCCGGCGGCAGCGGCATTCAGCTCTGCGAAGAACTGCGCATCGGCTTCGCTGAAGTCGATCGGCGCGATGGTATCCACATCGACCAGTGCCACGGTCGGCGCAGCAGGCACTGCCGGCAGGTCTTCGGATGCGGGCAGATCAGCGGCCGGTGCGACGTAGACTGCGGCATCGATCGCGGCGTCGCCGTCAACGGTGGAGTCGAGCCGTTCGGTGATGGCCAGGCCATCGTCGGCCTGCGCCACCGCACCTGCGTCAATGAACTCCAGCGTCGCAGGCGAGGCCTGCTCGTCGTCCAACGACAGCGTTTCCATTGCCTCCAGCGACAACACGTCATCGGCGTTGTGCAGCAGGCTGCTGTCGAAACGGAACACCACATCGTCGCTCAGCGACGTCTGGCCGTCCTGCTCGGCGGCAACCGGATCGAAGGCCGGCGAAATGACCACGTCCAGCGACGCGGCAGACGACGCCTCGTCCAACGATGTCACCAGGAAGGCGTCATCATTGCCGTCTACAGCGCTTGCCTGGGTGTCGCCCTCTTCCGGCACCGGAATCGCGGACAACGTCCAGGCAGCAGCGTCGGACTGTTCGGCGGACACGGGATCGAAACTGACCGGATCGAAGCTGTCGAACGTCGGCGCACGCTCGTCGCTGCGTTCGGCAGCACTCCCTGCCGGCGCGTCGAATCCACCCAGTTCCCACTGCGGCACTTCCGGCGCGGGGGCGCTGGAGGCAGCGAACAACAGGGGCGGCGGGGTGCCGTGCGGTTCGGCCGACAACGCTGGCGTACCCAGCGATCCGAACATCAGGCCGTTGTCGGCGGGCGTAGCCTCCGGCAGCGGGTCGAAGGTGAAATCGGGCAGCGGCGCCGGCACGTCACCCGGTGCCGGCGTGGAGGCCTGCACGTGGATATCCAGCGGTTCGATCTGCAGCGGCTCGGCTGGCGCGACCACAGCTTCGCGCACGACCGGCTGCACGTCTCCGGCAGCGACCACGCCGCGCTCGGGCAGCGGCCAGTAGCGCAGCGCTTCCAGGCTGCTGCGGGTGATGTCGAGGATGTCCTCGCGACCCGGACGGCGGTCACGCAGGGCTTCCAGGTAGTACTCCAGGCTGGCCATGGCGTCGGCCAGGGTGTCCAGCTGGCGACCACTGGGCACCCGCTGACGACCGATCAGTTCGGCTTCGATGTACTGCTGCACGCCGCGCAGATAGTCTGCCGCGGTGCCCAGGTCGAGCATGCGCAATGCGCCGGAGACATCGCCGAGCAGGCGCGGCACGTCCTGCAGTTCGGCGTGGTTCCAGCTGGTTTCGATGAAAGCGACGAAATGCTCGCGGGCGGCGGCGAAATTGGCGATCGCCTCGTGCGCCAGCACTTCCACCGTGCGCCGGTTCTCCACCGCGCTCGGATCATCCTGGCCACTGCCACTGGCACCGAGGTGTGCGACCTGGTCGTCCAGCGATGCATCGACATAGAGCAGCGCACCGGCGATATCCAGCAGCATGTCTTCGTCGATCTGCTGGCGGCCTTCGACGACCCCGCGCAGCGCGTCGCGCTGCTGCACGACCACGCCCCGCGCAGCGCCCAGGCCGAGCATGCCCAGCGTATCGGCCACCGAACCCAGCTTGGTCACCTGCTCCTGCAGCTGCTGCGGCGAACCGTCGGTACGCAGGTGCAGGTCCAGCGCGTCCTTGACCTGCAGCAGTTCTTCCTTGACCGCGTTGCCAACGGTGTCCAGCAGCTCGCGGTTGCGGCCGCTGAGGCTGCCGCGTGCATGGTCCAGCTCGGCTTCGGTGGCGGTCACCGAATCGGGCGCGAACGCGAACAGCACGCTGTCGTTGATCAGCGCTTCGCCACGCGCGGCGCGGATCTCGTTGAGCAGCGGCTGCAGCACGATCGGGATGTCACGGTGCCCGTTCTGCAGGCGCTCCAGGTAATCGGGCAGCAGCACGCTGCCGCGCATCAGGGTGGCGCAGGCCTCGTCGCGCTCGGCGACCTCGCCCTTGCCGACGGCGATGGCGAGCTGCTCCAGCTCCTCGGCCACCATCGCCGGTGCATACAGTTCGACCATGCGCAGCGTGCCCTGCACCTGGTGCAGGTAGCCGGCGCAGATGCGCATGCGGCTGCTGTCGGCCGGATCTTCGGCGAAGTACTCGACCTCGTTGCGCACCAGGCGCAGGGTCTCGTCCAGCTCGGGCTTGACCCAGCCCAGGGCTGCGTGGCTCATCGCATCGCGCAGGCTGTTCATGGATGCGCTCCGGTCGCCGCCGCGCGACGGTCGCGCGGATCCTGGCGTGGGAAATGGAAATGCTTCATGGACTGGTTCCTTGCTCGCCGCCCTGCCCGTGTCACGCCGGCAGCTTGAAGTCGGCGACCGAACGACGCAGGTCGGCCGCCAGCTGCGCCAGGTGGCCGATCGACTCGGCGGTCTGCCCGGCACCCTGCGAGGTCTGGCCGGTGATCTGGCGGATCACGCCCATCGTGCGGGTGATGTCCGACGCCGCCGACGACTGCTGCTGGGCGGCGATGGAGATGTTCTTGATGAGGGTGTTGAGTGCGTTGGACACGCGCTCGATCTCGGTCAGCGCGGTGCCGGCGTCCTCGGCCAGGCGTGCACCGGACACCACTTCGGCGGTGGTCTGCTCCATCGAGGTGACCGCTTCGTTGGTGTCGGCCTGGATGGCCTGCACCAGGTTCTCGATGCGTCGGGTCGCACCGGAGGTGCGTTCTGCCAGGCGCTGCACTTCGTCGGCCACGACCGCGAAACCACGACCGGCTTCACCGGCCGAAGCCGCCTGCACGGCCGCGTTCAATGCCAGGATGTTGGTCTGCTCGGAAATGTCGTTGATCAGTTCCACGATCGAGCCGATCTCCTGCGAAGATTCGCCCAGTCGCTTGATGCGCTTGGAGGTTTCCTGGATCTGGTCGCGGATCTGGTCCATGCCCTGGATGGTCTCGCGGACCACGCCGGCACCTTCGGCGGCGATCACCACCGAACGCTGTGCCACGTCGGCCGACTCGGCCGAGTTGCGCGATACCTGTTCGATGCTGGCGGCGATTTCGCCGATCCGGTCCGACGCCGAGGTGATCTGGTTGGCCTGGTGGCCGGCCGCTTCGGCCAGCTGCATCGCGGTGGCCTGCGTTTCCTGGGTCGACAGCGCGACCTTGGCCGAGGTGTCGTTGATGGTGGTCACCAGGTGGCGCAGTTCATCCACCGCGTAGTTGATGGCGTCCGCGATCGCGCCGGTCATGTCCTCGGTCACCGAGGCCTTCACCGTCAGGTCGCCCTCACCGAGCGAGGAGATTTCATCCAGCAGCCGCATGATCGCCTGCTGGTTGCGGCTGTTGAACTCCACCTGGGTCTGGTAGCGCAGTTCCTGCTCGCGCGAGCGGCTGCGCACGTTGGTGGAGACGAAACCGATGATCGCGATCAGCGACAGCGCACCGGATACCACGCCGATCCAGAAATTCGGGAACAGGCGGGTGTCGGACACCGAACCGAACGAGGAGAAGGCTTCGAACAGCTTGCGGCTGTCGGTCAGCATCTTCGCCGAACCCTGGCCCAGTGCGGAGGCAGCGGACTGCGCGGCGAACAGCTGGCGCGAGCTGGCCAGGATCGCGTCGGCGTCCTGCTTCATCGCCTGCCACTTCTGCTGCGACTGCTCCAGCGCAGCGACGGCGGCAGCGCCGCGCACGGCGGTGATGCCCAGGTCCTCGTTGCCATTGCGCAGCGCGTCGAGCACCTGCGAGAACACGGTGATGTCGCGGGCCAGCGCGTCACCGGCAGCGGCCGCAGCCGTGCCGCCGGCGCGGATTTCAGTCACGCGACGCGCCATCGAACCGGCGACCACCACCTGCTGCAGGGCGCTGTAGACCTGCGACGACGGCGCGCCGGAGGCGGACATCGCACGCACCAGCTCGTTCAACTGGGCCTGCAGGCCCGGCACCGCACCGGAGAAGTTGTTGGCGTTGCCGGCCAGGGCCAGCACTGCCGGTTCACTGGCCACCAGCTGGCCTGCCTGCTTGCCCAGCGGCGCCCAGGTGTCGGCCAGCGTCGAGATCGCCCCGGACACGCCGGGCTCGTTGCCGTAGCGGCCCTGCAGGGTCGACACGTTCTGCTCGATCGCGTTACGGGTGGCCTTGAAGGCGGTGAAGGCCTGCGCGTTGCCGCCGACCGCGTCACGGCCCTGGTTGGCCAGCTGCTGCGACAGCACCTGCAGGTCCGCGGCCTTGGAACCGGCATCGGCCAGGCGGCTGCCCTGCCAGGTGGACACGCCGGTGTTCACACCGAACAGGATCATCGACAGGGCCAGCAGCGCCAGCCAGAGGTTGCTGCCGCCCAGCCGCAGCTTGCCGGACTTGGTGGCATCCGAAGCAGTACTCATCGTTCAACCTCGATTTTCAATGCAGGGGGCGATGCCCGGCCTCAGGCCGCGGCTTGCCGGAATTCAGGGGTACGCGACAGCAGCGAGAGCGAGAACACGCCCCAATCGTTGCCATCGGCATGGAAAGCGCGATCGACGAAGTGACCGTAGCGTCCTTCGGCCAGTGAACCGGCCTCGATCTGCTGGGTCAGCTCGAAGCTGCGCTGGCCGAACAGTTCATCGATGGTCAGGGCGACGTCGCCACCGGCCTGGCGCATGATCAGCACGCGCTGGCCTTCCTGCTGGACGGTGCGCGCCCCTTCCAGGAAGTACTTCAGGTCGACCACCGGGAACAGGTTGCCGCGCAGGTTGCCCACGCCCAGCAGCCACGGCTGCGCGCACGGCACCGGGGTCACCGGCGGCATCGGCACGATCTCCACCACTTCGCGGAAATCGGACACCAGCCGACGCTGGCCAACACGGTAACCGACGCCACGCCACAGGTCCTGGGCGAATTGTCGTCCGGGCAGCTGCACCGCGTGGGCCAGGCTGCGCCGTTCGTAGGCTTCAAGAATGTCGAAGGGCGAGCGCATCAGGCCACCAGCTCGTTGATCCGGGCGATGAGTTCTTCCTCGCGCGGCGGCTTGACGATGTAGTCGGCGGCGCCCTGGCGCAGCCCCCAGGCCTTGTCGGTTTCCATCGCCTTGGTGCTGACGATGATGACCGGGATGTGCTTGATCGCTGCGTCGCGGGCCATCGCCCGGGTCGCCTGGAATCCGCTCATGCCCGGCAGCACCACGTCCATCAGGACCAGCTGCGGCACCTGGTCGCGGACCAGCTGCAGGCCATCTTCGGCATTGTCCGCTTCCAGCACTTCATGGCCGGCACGGCGCAGCCATTGGGTGAACACCGCGCGGTCGGTCGGTGAATCCTCGATCAGGACGATACGAGCCATTGTGCCTTTCCCCCCTGGTCAGGCGTTGACGTACGTGCGGATGGCACCCAGCAGTTCTTCGCGCGTGAATGGCTTGGTCAGGTATTGCTCCGAGCCGACGATGCGCCCCCGCGCCTTGTCGAACAGACCATCCTTGGACGACAGCATGATCACCGGGGTCGCCTTGAACAGCTGGTTGCCCTTGATCAGTGCGCAGGTCTGGTAGCCATCCAGGCGCGGCATCATGATGTCGACGAAGATGATCTGCGGCTGCTGGTCGGCAATCTTGGCCAGGGCCTCGAAACCGTCCGTCGCGGTCACTACTTCGCAGCCTTCGCGCTTCAGCAGTGTTTCCGCAGTCCTGCGGATGGTCTTCGAGTCATCGATGACCATCACCCGGAGTCCTGCGAGCTCCCCGCCCGCAGTCGTGTTTTCAGTCATTGCCATTCCCCAAGCGCACGGCCCAATCTTTGGCGGGAGCCGCTGCGAAAGCGTATCTATATCGCACTTCCCGCGCCCGCTTCAAGGGCGGTCCGTGGCGCGGGGCGTGGCGCCGGGCTGAACGTGACCGGATTGGCAATCACTGCGCAGCCTGGCAAGGGACGCTGCGTTGCACATCGCCGGGGAGGCGCACGGCCGGCGTTGCCGCTACCATCAACGCCTTGCCTGACAGGTGCACCCATGCCGTTGAACGTCATCGTGGTGATGGACCCCATCGCCCACATCAAGATCGCCAAGGACACCACCTTCGCCATGCTGCTGGAAGCCCAGCGCCGCGGCCATGCCCTGCACTACGTGCGCCCGGGCGGGCTGGCGCTGGAAGGCGGGGTGGCTGTGGCCTGGACCGCTCCCCTGCAGGTGCGCGACGACCCGGCCGGCTGGTACGAGCTGGGCGCATTCAGCCGGACCGAATTCGGTCCCGGCCAGATCGTGCTGATGCGCAAGGACCCGCCGGTCGACGCCGAGTATGTCTACGATACCCAGGTGCTGGATGTCGCCGCCGCCGCCGGTGCGTGCGTGGTCAACAACCCGCAGGGCCTGCGCGACTACAACGAGAAGCTGGCCGCGCTGCTGTTCCCGCAATGCTGCCCGCCAACCCTGGTCAGCCGCGACGCCAAGGCACTGAAGGCCTTCGCGCTGGAACACGGCCAGGCGGTAATGAAGCCGCTGGATGGCATGGGTGGACGCTCGATCTTCCGCAGCGGACAGGGCGACCCCAACCTGAACGTGATCCTGGAAACGCTGACCGACGGCGGCCGCAAGCTCGCCCTGGCCCAGAAGTTCATTCCCGACATCACCGCTGGCGACAAGCGCATCCTGCTGGTCGATGGCGAGCCGGTCGATTACTGCCTGGCGCGCATTCCGCAGGGCGATGAGTTCCGCGGCAACCTGGCCGCCGGTGGCCGTGGCGAAGGCCGTCCGCTGAGCGAACGCGACCGCTGGATCGCCGCCCAGGTCGGCCCGGAAATGAAGCGTCGCGGCATGCGTTTCGTCGGCCTGGACGTCATCGGCGACTACCTGACCGAGGTCAATGTGACCAGTCCGACCTGCGTGCGCGAGCTGGATGCGCAGTACGGCCTGAACATCGCCGGTACCCTGTTCGACGCGATCGAGGCCGATCTGCGCTGATGGATGCCGCACCTGCCGTCCTCGCCCCGCCACCGCGTGAAGCGCAGCGGCTGGGCGCCACCATCGCCCTGTCGGTGCTGGTGCACGCCCTGCTGATCCTCGGGGTCGGCTTTGCCGTGAAAGGCGACGCGCCGCTGGTGCCGACCCTGGAAGTGATCTTCAGCCAGACCCGCACCGCGCTGACCCCGAAGCAGGCCGATTTCCTGGCTGCCGCCAGCCAGGAAGGCGGTGGCGAACACGATCGTGCGCAGCGCCCCCGCGACAACCAGGCCGGCATCGTGCCGCAGGCCCAGGCCGGTATCAGTCCGGTACCCCAGCAGCAGCAGTCGGCAGCACCGGTACCGCCGCCGCAGGCGCGGGTGGTCAGCAGCCGCAATGGCCAGGACACCGTGGCCGTGGCGCAGTCGCGCCCTACCCCGCTGCAACCAACACCGGATGCACCGATGACCGCGCGCGAACAGCGCGATGCTGAAATGGCGCGGCTGGCGGCGGAAGTGCACCTGCGTTCGGCGCAGTACGCCAAGCGCCCGAACCGGAAATTCGTTTCGGCCAGCACGCGTGAATACGCCTACGCCAATTACCTGCGTGCGTGGGTGGACCGCGCCGAGCAGGTCGGCAACCTGAACTACCCTGACGAAGCGCGGCAGCGCCGGCTGGGGGGCCAGGTGGTGATCAGCGTGGGGGTACGCCGCGACGGCAGCGTGGAAAGCAGCCGGGTGTTGAAGTCCAGCGGCACGCCGCTGCTGGACGAGGCCGCGTTGCGGGTGATCCAGCTGGCGCAACCGTTCCCGCCGTTGCCCGACAGCGAAGACCAGATCGACATCCTGCAGGTCACGCGCACGTGGGTGTTCCTGCCCGGCGGCGAACTGCGCGACGACCGGTGAGGTTTTCCGCCCGGGCCTGCGGCCCGGGACCCGCTGCAAGCAACAGCAACGGCAACTGCAACGTCAAGATCAAGAGCGGCGGTTGGGCTGTTCGGTTTGGCGGGGCGGTGTGGGCTTGCAGGACACGCCGTAAACCCATCCATGGGGGCTCGATGGCGCCATCCATGGCGCCAACGGTCCTGCAAGCCCACACCGCCCCACCCCTGACCGATCGCGGCGCATCTTTGCTGCTGGTAGCTGTCGACCTTGGTCGACACGATGCATCCACGCCTGCCTGCACGGTAGATCCACGCCATGCGTGGATGCGAGCGAAGCGACCGGCTTTTGAATTTGATTTTTTTTGATTTTCCGTGGGGAACGCGCACGGAAACTGTCCGTGGCCGGGCGGGTGGGCTGCGCAGGGGCGTAAGCGCCATGGATGGCGCGCCCGAGCCTACAGGGACGTATTCACGGCGTCCCCTGCGCAGCCCACCCGCCCGGCCAACCCACGGCTTGTGCTTTCAGCGACCCACCACCCGCCACGAGGGGCTCAACCGTTGGCCTTCGCCTTGGCGTCCCGCGCCGCCTGCTGCTCGACCAGCGTCAGCGCCACGTTGTCCCGCAGGTACGCCGGCTCGACCTTCTCCGGCGCAATGCCTTCGCCGCGCCCGAACGCCGGTACCGCCAGTGCCAGCACATCCGCTGCACGTGGCAGCGCCGTTGCATCGAAGCGGCGCAGGCCAGCCCCCAGCTGCGCGACCAGCGCGCCCTCGGCCGCAGCAAACCCGGTGCCGACGCCGTAGACGGACGCAGCTTCCGGCAACGACACCGCCGCCGGCACGCACACGCGCTCGGCATCCCGCGCCACCGGCAGTCCATCCACGCGCTCGAAGCGTGCCACGTACAACTCGCCCATCCGCGCATCGATCGCCGACAGGATCTGCTTCTCTTCCACCGGCGCGCGCAGCGCCAGCACCTGCAGCGTCGACACCGGCAGCAACGGCCGATCCAGCGCCAGCGCGATGCCCTGCGCCAACGCGATCGCCAGGCGCACACCGGTGAACGCGCCGGGACCACGGCTGAGCGCGATGCCGTCCAGCTGGCGGCGGCTGATGCCGGCCTCGGCCAGCAGCTCCTCCGCCCACGGCAGGCTCAGTTCGGCATGCCGGCGGGGGGCGATCTCGAAGCGTTCCCGTACCTGCCCATCCACATGCAGGGCTACGGAACAGGCTTCGGTGGCGGTTTCAAAGGCGAGCAGTTTCATCGGATCGGGTCAGAACAGGGGGAACGTGGCGCCGGGAGCCGGCTCCGGCCCCGCCACGGCGGCGGTCGGGGCAGCGGCATCCGCCACGGGCGCCCATTGTGGCGCAAAGAAGGCCTGCACATCGGCCAGGGCCCGGGTTCGCCGGAACGGCGGCAGCGACTGCAGGAAGACCTTGCCATAACCGCGGTTGAGCAGGCGCGGATCGCACAGCACCAGCACGCCACGGTCGGTCTCGCTGCGGATCAGGCGGCCAACGCCCTGCTTCAGGGCAATCACCGCCTGCGGCAGCTGCTCGTCGCGGAAGGGATTGCCGCCCTGCGAACGTATGGCATCCAGCCGCGCTTCGTACACCGGATCATCGGGCGTGGCGAAGGGCAGCTTGTCGATCACCACCACGCTCAATGCCTCGCCGACCACATCCACGCCCTCGCGGAAGCTGGCCGAGCCCAGCAGCACGCCATTGCCGGATTCGCGGAAACGCTGCAGCAGGGTCGCGCGCGGCGCTTCGCCCTGCACGAACAGCGGCCAGGGCCCATCACGCAGCGCCTCGGCCGCCTCGCGCAGCGCCCGATGCGAAGCAAACAACAGGAATGCCCTGCCCTGCGAGGCCTGCAGCACCGGACGCAGCGCTTGGATCAGTGCGGTTCCGAAACCGCGTGCTGCCGGATCCGGCAGGCCTTCAGGCAGGTAGCACAGTGCCTGCTCGGGCCAGTTGAACGGGCTGGGCTGCACCAGCGTCTGCGGATCATCCAGGCCCAGGCGCGTGGCGATGTGCTCGAAGCCACCGCCAACGGTCAGCGTGGCGGAAGTGAAAATCCATGCAGCATGGCTGCGCTCGCGATGTTCGCGCAGCGGCGCGGACACATCCATCGGCGTGCGCTGGCAGCGGAAACCGCGCGCGGTCAATTCATACCAGAGCACGTCAGCAGCGGCGGCGGTCGCTTCTGCAGGATCGGCATCGAAGTCGAGCGCGGGTTCTTCATCCCCCAGCCAACGGCCCAGCCGCGAAATCGCCTCACGTGCGCGCGCATGGCAGGCATCCAGGCCAGCAGCGGCTTCGCGCAGCGGTTGCAATGCCTGCTCCAGCACCACCAGGCTGGACATCACCGCATCGAAACCCTCGCGCACCTGCGGCATTGCCAACGCGCGCCATTGGGTGCCACGCGCGGGTAGTCCCTCCATCGCAGCACGCAGCGCAGACAAGGCCTGCTGCAGATGATCGACCGGTTCCTGCAGTGCAGACTGCGCGCCACCCACGCCGCGCGCTTCAACCAGGCAGTCACGGCCCAGTTCCTGCCAGGGGCGCATGCCGAAGCCTTCGCCGAAGAACTGCGCGGCCAGTTCGGGCAACTGATGGGCCTCGTCGATGACGAACGCCTGCGCACCGGGCAGCAGTTCACCGAAGCCCTCCTGCTTCAGCGCCAGGTCGGCCAGCAGCAGGTGGTGGTTGACCACGACCAGGTCGGCGGCCTGTGCACGCTGGCGGGCACGCACGACGAAGCAGTCATCCCAGAACGGACACTCGTTGCCCAGGCAGTTGTCGACGGTGGAGGTGACCATCGGCAGCAGCGGCGAGTCATCGGCCAAGCCATCGAGTTCGGCGATATCGCCTGATTCCGAGCGACCGGACCAGGCCAGGATGCGCTGGAACTGTGCCGCCTGTTCCGGGCTGGAGAAGCGCGGCTCGCCGCGTGCCTGCTGCAGGCGGTAGCGGCACAGGTAGTTGCTGCGCCCCTTCAGCAGCGCGCTGCGCCCGCCGACGCCCAGCGCCTGGCGCACGCGCGGCAGGTCACGGTGGTAGAGCTGGTCCTGCAGCGCGCGGGTACCGGTGGAAATGATGGTGCGCATTCTGGACAGCAGCACCGGTACCAGATAAGCAAAGGTCTTGCCGGTACCGGTACCGGCTTCGGCGAGCAGCAGGTCGCGCTGCTGCATCGACGCGGCAATGGCCTCGGTCAGGCGCAGCTGCGCAGGACGCGGAACGAACGCATCCAGATGGGAGGCGAGCGCGCCGCCTTCGCTGAGGGCTTCGCGGCTGGCATGGACAAGGTCGGACATCAGGTGGAAAGGATACCCGGCCGGGCGCTGCCCGGCACCCGTTTCAAGCCGGGGCACAAGCAACGGCAACAGCGCTGTTCATGGCTCTGGGTTGTACTGGGGACTGGCGGGGGACTGTGGGGTTGCGGGGACGCCGTAAACCCGTCCTTGGGGGCTTGGCCGCGGCATCCATGCCGCGGACACCCCGCAACCCCACAGTCCCCCGCCTTCGACAGTTTCCTGGTGACGGAGGGACGCGCTGCGTAGGGTCGAGCTTGCTCGACTGGCAGTTCAGAAGCAGTGGGAGTAACCGGGAAAGAAGAAAAGAAATGGCAGCGAGCGCGCGCAGCGCGCGACCCGCTTTTGATTTTGATTTTGTTCTTGCCTGCGGCCCACGCGATGTATGGCGGGCCGGGAGGGTGGGGCGTGCAGGACCGTTGGCGCCATGGATGGCGCCATCGAGCCCCCATGGATGGGTTTACGGCGTGTCCTGCACGCCCCACCCACCCGGCCCATCACCCGCATCCATCAGTGCGCGCGCGCCGCAGAGGGGGCTGCGCCCGATGGAGTGGAATACCTCAGTACCGCTTGATCCCCGGCACCGTGCAGCCTTCAATCTGCGCGTGCGCGGACACCGCATTCTCTTTCTCGCCCCGCGCCAAGCGCGCCTGCTCGATCGTCGCCCAGTGCCGGCGGCACAACGGCCCCGTCTTCGAGCCAAGGTCCACAGCCTTGCGTGCGAACGTTTCCGCCTCCGCCCACTGGCCCTGCAGCAGCGCCAGTTCCGCGCGTTCCTGCAGTACCGACGGGTCGCCGGACACGATCTGCAACGCCTGGTCCAGGCTGCCGGCCGCGCCGGCCAGATCGTTGGCCTTGCGCTGGGTCAGCGCCGTCTGCCGCAGATCCTCAACCTGGGAATCGCGCAGTGGCTGCACCGACAGTTCCTTGTCATCCGGGCCGGCTGCGGCTTCCACGGCTGCCAGCCGCTGTGCGGGCGTGGTGGTGTCCACCGGCTTGACCACCTGCGGCGCGCTGCTCACGCAGGCCGCCAGGGCCAGGCTGAGGCCACTCAGGACCAAGGGCTGGAACAGCGAACGGATAGTCATCGGCATCATCGGCTTGGAGGAGGAGTCGCTGCAGCAGGTGCTGCGGCAGGTTCAGCGGCGGGTTCGGGCTTACGGTCAAGACCAAACCAGCTGCGCCAGCCGCCGCCTTCGCCTTCCGCACCGTCCTGCGCGTCCGGCAAGACCGCCGGTGCACACGGTTCATACGCAGGCGCATAGCCCACCACGAACGGGAAGCGGCGGGCACCCGGGCACCCTTCATCGGTGCTGTTGGTTCCCGTGGCCGCAACCGGCTGCCAGTCCAGGCCCTTGTTGCTGACCTTCAACGGCGCCGTCGGCAGGCGCTGGAAGATGCCCGACCACACCCGCATCGCGCCGGTGGCGCCATACAGGCCGGCCTGTTCGTTCTGGTCATTGCCCATCCAGATCACCGCCAGGTGATCGCCGGTGTAACCGGCATACCAGCTGTCGCGGCCATCGTTGGTGGTGCCGGTCTTGCCGGCCGGCTGCAGGCGGCCCAGGCCATCGGCGTTCAAACGCTGCGCGGTACCACTGGCCACCACCTGCTGCAGGCCGATGCTGATCAGGTTGGCGGCGATCGAGTCACCTTCCTGTGCCGGTGCCGGGGTCTTGTCGTAGCGCTTGAGCAGCTTGCCCTGCGGATCAAGGACGCCACGCACCGCGTGCAGTGGCTGGATCTCGCCGCCCGATGCCAGGAACTGGTACAGCTGCGCCATCGCGTACGGGCTCTGGTCGGTCGAGCCGAGGATCACCGCCGGGTTCGCCTCGGCCTTGATGCCGGCCAGCACGTGGATCAGCTGGGTCACCCGTTCCGGGCCGACCTGCATGCCCACCCGTACCGTCGCCTGGTTGTAGGAGTGGGCGAGCGCGTCGATCAGGCGCACGGTGCCGTGGCTGCGGTTGTCCGCATTGCCGGGGTTCCAGTTGCGGCCGCGGCCAAGCTGCACGGTCACTGGTGAATCATCGACCCAGGTGGCCAGCGAATAGCGGTCCGGCTGCGCCAGTGCCAGCAGGTACACGAATGGCTTGAGCAGCGAACCGACCGGGCGCTGCGCCTCGATGGCACGGTTGAAGCCGACCTCGGACACGTCGCGGCTGCCGATCACCGCCACCACGTCACCGTTGTGCACATCGGTCATCACCAGGCCGGCCTGCAGCTCGGGGCGACGCTTGCTTTCCAGCGACTTGATGGTGCGCGTGACCGCACCTTCGGCATAAGCCTGCGCGGACGGCGACATGCCGCTCATCACGCTCAGGCCAGCGCCCTGCAGGGCCGATTCCGGATAATCGTGGGCAAGCTGGCGACGCACCAGGTCGACATAGGCCGGGAAGCGGTTGGCCGCCACCAGACCCGGGGTCTTGGGCACGCCCAGCGGCGCCTTCAACGCACGCTGGTACTCGGCATCGTCGATCAGAGTCGCCTCGTGCAGTTTGCCCAGCACGAAATTGCGACGGTCCAGCGCACGCTCGGGATTGCGCCGCGGATCGTAGTACGACGGCCCTTTGACCAGGCCGATCAGCAGCGCGATCTGCTCGGTTTCCAGCGAGGACAGATCGCGGCCGAACCAGAACTCGGCACCGGAGGACATGCCGTGGATCGCCTGGCTGCCACGCTGGCCCAGATACACCTGGTTGAGGTACGCCTCGAAGATGGTGCGCTTGTCATAGCGCGCTTCCATGATCAGCGCGTACAGCACCTCGTTGAACTTGCGGGTGACGGTCTGTTCCTTGCCGATTCCCAGCAGGCCGCTGCGGGCCAGCTGCTGGGTCAGGGTGGAAGCGCCCTGGCGGCTCTGCCCGCCGGAGCGGACGGTCACCCAGACCGCGCGCGCTATACCGGACAGATCGATGCCGTGATGGCGGTTGAAGTCCTTGTCCTCGACCGCCTGCAGGCCAGTGACCAACAGGTCCGGTGCCTCGTTCATGCGGATCAGGCGGCGTTCTTCCTGCTTCTGCCCATACAGCGTGGCAATGCGCGCAGGATCCATGCGGGCTGCCTTCAGCGCCTTGCGGCTGTCGGCATCGCGCAGCGAGGCGATGCTGCCGCCGGACAGCGACAGCTCGACCCGGCGCGCGGCAACGTGGCCATCGACATCGTTGTAGCCGCGGCTGGAGATGACGAAGCGCCCGCCCTGCACCGCATAGGTTGCCGGATCCTTGCCCTGGCCATCATCGCGATAGGCCGAGGCGGCCAGTTCGGTCTTCAGGGTTGCCGCATCCATCGCCTTGCCGGGCATCAGCACCAGCGGGCGTGCATAGACGCGCGTCGGGATCTGCCAGCGCAGTTCACCGAAGCGTTGCGTCACCTGCTGGTTCAGGTACAGCGTATAGGGGATCAGGAAACCCAATCCCAACGCGACCGCCGCCATGGTCCAGGTGATCAGCCGGCGGCGCCAGAGCGGACCGGCGTCCTGCTGGTCGTCGTCGTCGAAATCGTCGATATCGTCTGAATCGTAGCGTCGGGGCACGGGAATGCGACAATGTAGGGTCTGGCGAGTCTACCCCAGCCGCTGCGGCAGGCGAATTCTCCCGGCCCCCCTGCTTAAGCTGGAGTTGCAACCGGATGGCGATGTCCCTGGCCGAAATCCGCTACCTGATCAATCGCCTGACCGGCCTGGCCCGCCGCAGCCTGGCCAGCCTGCGTACCCGCGGCTGGCGGGCCACCTGGCAGCGGATCCGAGTGCACACCCAGCGCGCGGTGCCGGCACCGCGCAAGCCGCTGTACCTGCCACCGGCACAACCGTTCGCTCCCTTTGCGGTGCCCACCAGCGATACCCCGGACGTCAGCATCGTCATTCCGGTCTACAACCACGTCGACCATACCCTGGCCTGCCTGCGCGCCCTGGCCGCGCACCCGCCGTCAGTGGCCTGCGAAATCCTGGTGGTGGACGACGGCAGCAGCGACGCAACGGTGCAGTGGATGCCGCAGATCAGTGGCCTGCGCTACGAAGTGCGCGAGCACAACGGTGGTTTCATCGAGGCCTGCAACGATGGCGTGTCGCGCACGCGCGGCCGCTATGTGGTGCTGCTCAACAACGATACCGTGCCGCAGCCGGGCTGGCTGGAGGCATTGCTGGACACCTTTGCCACCGTCGCCGATGCCGGCCTGGTCGGCAGCCAGCTGCTGTACCCCGACGGCCGCCTGCAGGAATCGGGTGGGGTGATCTTCAGCGATGGCAGCGGCTGGAGCTACGGCCGTTTCGAAGCAGCCGATGATCCGCGCTTCGCCAGCCTGCGCGACGTCGATTACTGCTCCGGCGCCGCGCTGATGCTGCCGCGCGCCCTGTGGCAGCAGCTGGGCGGCTTCGACACCCGCTACAAGCCCGCCTACTACGAAGACACCGACCTGGCCTTCCGCGTGCGTGCGCAGGGCCTGCGGGTACTGGTACAACCGGCCAGCCGGGTGATCCACGATGAAGGCACCAGCAACGGCACCGATACCGGCAGCGGCGTGAAAGCCTACCAGGTACGCAACCAGGGAATTTTCGCAGCCAGATGGGCCGCTGAACTGGCCTCCCACCCGAAGGTCGGCGAGGTACCCTCGCCGGCGCTGCTGCTGCGCGGCCGCCGCCAGGTGCTGATCCTCGATGAGGAAGTACCGCGCCCGGAGCGCGACTCCGGCTCGCTGCGCCAGGTCAACCTGATCCGCCTGCTGCTGCAGGGCGGCGCCCACGTGGTGTTCGTGCCCACCCGGCGCGAACACGGCGGCGTGGCGACCGAAGCCCTGCAGCGGATGGGCGTGGAAGTCTGGTACGCGCCCTTCCTGGACGGTGTCGCAGGCTGGCTGCGCAGCCACGGCACCCGTTTCAACGTGGTGATGATGGTGCGCCATCATGTCGCCAACGAATGCCTGCCGCTGCTTGAACGCTATGCACCGCAGGCGCGCACCGTGTTCGACACCGTCGACCTGCACTACCTGCGCGAGCGCCGGGGTGCGGAAGTGGCCGGCGATGCTGGCCTGCTGCGCAACGCCGAACGCACCCGCGCCAGCGAACTGGCAGTGATGGACCGGTGCGACATCACCGTGCTGGTCAGCGCCGCCGAGCGCGAACAGCTGCAGGCCGATGCGCCCCAGGTCCGGGTGGAACTGATTTCCAACCTGCATGAAGTCGCCGGAACCGGCGCACCGTTCGCACAGCGCCACGACCTGGTGTTCGTCGGCGGCTTCCGCCACCCACCGAACCTGGACGCGATGGAGTGGTTCATCGGCGACGTGTTCCCGCACATCCGCGCAGCATTGCCGCAGGTGCGCCTGCATTGCATCGGTGCCGGCGCACCGGACACGCTGCTTGCCCTGGCTGCTACCCAGCCGGGCGTGGTGATGCATGGCTTCGTCGAAGACATCGTTCCGTACATGGACGGTGCCCGCATCGCCATCGCGCCGCTGCGTTTCGGCGCCGGCGTGAAGGGCAAGATCAACCTGAGCATGGCTCATGGCCAGCCCGTGGTCGGCACCACCTGCGCGGTGGAAGGCATGCACCTGCGCGCCGGCCAGGATGTACTGGTGGCCGACGATGCAACCGGCTTTGCCGATGCGGTGGTCCGCCTGTACCAGGATCCTGTGCTGTGGCAGCAGCTGGCAGCCGCCGGCCTGGCCAACGTGGCCGAGCATTTCTCGCTGGATGCCGCATCGGCAACCGTGCAGCGGGTGTTCTTCGATCAGTCGATGTGACCGCCTGCGTGCCGCAGGCGGTCCTCGAACGCGGGAAGCTCGGCCAGGTCCGGCTGCAACCGCCGCACCTGCTCCACGGCTGAAGCGGCAAACTCCACATCACCGCGACCCAGCCGTTCGCTGCCGATCGCCAGCCAGCGTTGTGCCAGGCGGGCACGCGCATCGGGCAAGCCTGTGGCGGTCGGCGCCAGGGTCTGCCAGGCCTGCAGGCAGGCGCCCGCAGCCTGCACCCGGTTCTGCCGCAGGTTGTCATCAAAACAGGACCGGCTGGCGGGCAGCAGACGCGCTGCCGCTGCCTTGACCCGGCTGTCGCGCGGCGCCAGTGCCTGCGCTTCGCGCAGCGCATCGAAGGCGCTGTGACCGGGAGGGCTGATCCACTGTCCGGCACGCTCGGCGCGGTCGATCTGGCGCAACCGATCACGCAACTGACGCTCACGCTGGGCCGCGCTGATACCCGGCTGCTGCAACGACTGGCGCGCCTGCCGCGCACGCTGCAGGCGCTGTGCCAGCTGCTGCTGCGCTGCCTGCGAGGCACCCATACCTGCCGCCAGCGCAGCGTCCTTGTCGGCCGCCTCGAACTGGAAGTCGTCAGCCCGCTTCTGGCTGCGCGCCAGCAACGCCTGCACGACCTGCTCGCGCCCACGCAGTGCAGTAGGATCATCGGACGTGACCGCCAGCACGGCCTGGAAACTATCCGCAGCCGTCTCGAGCTGCTGCCGTTTTAGCGCACGCTGACCCTGCTGCAGCCGTTGATCGACGGCCTGGGAGAGCGCTTCCTGGCTGGCAGGAAGCTCGGAATGACCTGCATCGAACTGGCGTGCACGCTGCAGGATCACAGCCGCCGTGGCCAATTCGCCGCGCGCGGCCTGTGCACGCGCGTGCTGCAGCAGATCGCTCAATGCGTCCTCGCGCCCCTCCAGTGCAGGCACGTTGTCCGGCTGCAGTGCCAGCACGCGCTGGAACAACGGCAGCGCGCTGCTGTCGCCGTCGTCCAGCCGCCCCGCTGCAAAGGCATTGCGGGCCTGCGCAAGCAATGCGCCGATGCCAGCGCCGGCGCGACGACGCGCCTGCAGCTGCTGGGCCACCGCATCCGCTTCGGCACGCGGCACCTGCAGCTCACGTGCCAACGCCAGCGCCTGTGCGCAGCCGTCCAGGTCGCCCGCCTGCAACCGCTCACGCGACTGCTGCAACGCTGCCGCGCCGGTGCGGGCCAGGCCCTGTCGCGCCTGCGGGCGGTCGCCATCAAGGGCCAGCACCGCCTGGTAGCGTTCTCGCGCGCCGCTGCCGTCGGCCGCGGTCAGGCGTCCTTTGCTCAGTGCGCGATCGCCCTCGGCCAGCAGCTGTTCTATCTGTGGCTCATCCCAGAACCAGTCCGCCAGCGGTTTGCGCACCAGTACCAGCAGCACGAACACGGCTGCGGCCGCCAGCAGTGCCCAACGCCACACCCGTCGTGCGTGGCGCGCCTGCAGCCACCACCAGCGGCTTTCACGGCGAACGCGATCCAGCGCCGGATGTGCGGCGCCGTGTGAGCGATGCGGGGGCTCGCGTTCCATGCGTGCAGGGTAGCCGGGGCAGCGTGAAGCTCAGCCCAGACGACGCGCCTCGCTCACGCCCGGCAACGCATCGAGCTTGCCCAGCAGATTCGACAACTGGCCGTAGTCGCTGACCTTCAGCCGCAGGCGCAGATGCGCGCGGCCACTGTTGCGGACGTTGTCGCTGTGGATGTCCAGCACGTAGGCGTCTTCCTGTGCGATCAGGTTGGTGATGTCCTTCAGCAGCCAGCGGCGGTCGACCGCCTCGACCACCACGTCCACTTCGTAGCCACCGCCGGCCTGGCCCCATTCCACCGGCAGGATCCGCTGCGGGCTGGTCGCAGCCAGCCGTGCCAGTGCCACGCAGTCTGCACGATGTACGGTGACACCACGGCTACGGGTCAGGTAGCCGACGATCGGTTCGCCCGCCACCGGCTGGCAGCAGCGCGCCAGCTGCACCAGCAGATTGCCCACGCCCTGTACGGTGAACTTGGACTTGCCCAGGTTCTCGCGGCGCGCGGTCGGCCGCGGCAAGGCCGACGTCGGCGCCGGCTGGCTGGCCGCACGCTCGGCCTCCAGCAGCGAACGGCTGACCTGGTTGGGGCCTGTATCGCCCAGGGCGACCTGGATGTACAGGTCGTCGACGCTGTCGGCGTGGAACTTCTTCGCCGCCGCGGACAGGTCAGAATGCTGCAGGCCCAGCCGCTTCAGTTCGCGCTCCAGCAGCTCGCGCCCCGCTTGCACGTTGCGCGCACGGTCCAGCTTGTGGAACCAGCTGCGGACCTTCTCACGCGAGCGGTTGCTGGCCAGGAAGCCGTTGGCCGGCATCAGCCAGTCGCGGCGCGGGTCGGCCTCCTTGCCGGTGAGGATCTCGACGCGATCCCCGCTGCGCAGGCGGTAGGTCAACGGCACGATGCGGCCGTTGACCTTGGCCCCACGGCAGCGGTGCCCGACCATGGTGTGCACCTGGTAGGCAAAATCCAGCGGCGTTGCGCCCTGCGGCAGGTCCAGCACTTCGTCCTTCGGGGTCAGCGCGTAGACACGGTCTTCGGTCAGCTCGGCATCAAGCGCTCCGGCCAGTTCATTGCCCTGCCCGTCCTGCGCCTGCTCCAGCAGCTGCCGCATCCAGGTGATCTTGCGATCGAACGACTTCTCCGCGCCCTTGCCGCCTTCCTTGTACTTCCAGTGCGCGGCCACGCCCAGCTCGGCCTGCGCGTGCATGTCGTGGGTGCGGATCTGCACTTCGATGGTGCGCCCTTCCGGGCCAACCACCGCCGTGTGCAGCGAGCGGTAATCGTTGGCCTTGGGCCGGGCGATGTAATCGTCGAACTCGCTCGGCACCGGCGCCCACAGCGCATGCACCACGCCGAGCGCGGCGTAGCAGGCGGCGACGTCGTCGACCATCACCCGTACCGCACGGATGTCATACAACTGGTCGAAGGCCAGGCGCTTCTTCTGCATTTTCCGCCAGATGCTGTAGATGTGCTTGGGCCGGCCACTGACCTCGGCGCGGATGCCCTGCACGCCCAGTTCGCGCGACAGCACCTTCTTCACATTTTCGACGTAGCGCTCGCGGGCGATGCGGGTCTCGTCGACCTCGCGCGCGATGCGCCGGTAGGTGTCCGGCTCCAGGTGACGGAAGGCCAGGTCTTCCAGTTCCCACTTCAACTGCCAGATGCCGAGCCGGTTGGCCAGCGGCGCATGGATGTCGCGGGTCAACTGGGCCAGCGCGCGGCGCTGCTCCTCATCGAGCTTGTCGGCCGCGCGCATGCGCGCCAGCTGCCGGGCCAGCAGGATCGGCACCACCCGCAGGTCGCGGATGATGGCCAGCAGCAACCGGCGCAGGCCTTCGCTGTTGCGGCCCGCCTCGCGACCGGCATGCAGTGCCCAGACGGGATCGGCCGCATCCTGGCCATCGAGCAGGCCGATCACCGCCGCTTTGTGGCTGCCCAGCGGCAACGCGTCGAGGTGGACGCGCAGGCCCGGCAGATCGAACAGCAGGGCCGCCACCACGGCGCCCTCGTCTGCCGAGAGCATTGCCAGCGCGTCCAGGGTATCGCCAAGCACCGACCAGCTGGCACGCATCTGCGGGTCGCAGTCCGGCGCTTCCCAATGCCCGCGCAGGGCCTGGCGCAGCGGAGCCGGCAGCACGGCTGCCGAGGGACGGTTCAACAAGGCATCCAGGCCGGGGACGGAAGCGCGGTTCACAGCATCGAGCAGGCAAGACAGAAGCCCCTACACTAGCGCCGCAGCCGTTCAGGAACAATCGCCGCGGCCACCATCGCCGGGAATGTGGACATGCCGCTACACTCGCCGACATCCACCGGAGAGTTCCGCCATGCCTTCGATCACCCTGCCTTTCCGCCCTCGCCTGCTGGCCTGTGCCGCCGTGCTGCTGTCCCTGTCGGCGCCTGCGCTGGCCCAGCGCGTGGTGCAGGGTGACCTGCAGCAGCAGATGTCACCGGCCGAATTCAAGGCCGCTGGCCTGGACAAGCTCAATGCCGCCGAGCTGGCCACGCTGAACCGCTGGCTGCAGGGCAAGGTTGAAGCCGCCACCACCGAGGCCGTCGCTGCGGTGCGCGAAGAAGCGCGCGAGGAAGGCCGCCAGGAAGTGATCGTGAAGAACCGCGGCTTCTTCGACTTCGGCAGCAACGAGCCGATCAGCGGCGTGCTGCAGGGCGAGTTCCGCGGTTTCGGCAAGGGCCGGATCTACGTGCTGGACAATGGCCAGCAGTGGGAACAGACCGATGCCACCTCGGTTTCCGGCGTACGCAAGCAGTCGCCGAAGGTCAGCATCAGCCCCGGAGTGATGGGTGTGTGGTACCTGAAGGTCGAAGGCGTGAACACCCAGCCCAAGGTGCGCCGCACCAAGTAACGACGCTGTCAGCCGGTACCGCCGAGACCATGCTCGGCGGCAACCTGCTGCGCCACGACCCGCAGTAGATCCACGCCATGCGTGGATGCCATTCCGCTTGACCCCGCCAGCCAGTAGCCGACGGGGCCAGCCCAGGGATTACGAGGCCTGGCGCAGTGCGGTCACCCGCTGCGCCAGCTTCTTCGCCGAAACGCCGGTGCGTGCGCCCAGCTCCTGGGCGAACAACGAAACCCTCAGCTCTTCCAGATCCCAGCGCAAGGCCTGCCACTGCGGCCGCTCGCGCAGGCCCTGCTGCTCGCCCACCTGCAGTGCCTCCAGGAACGGGTGCAGTTCCAGCATGCGCGCCTGGTCACGTGGGGGATCGCGCTTGGCGCGTTCGGTGCGCAGGATCATCGCTTTCAGGTAACGCGGGTACTGCGCCAGGGCATCGGCCGGCGTGTCGCGCAGGAAGCCGGGATGGATCAGCCCAACCAGCTGCGCCTCCATGTCATCCAGATTGCCGCGCGCCCAGCCCATCAACGGTGCTTCCAGCATCGGCTTCAACTCGGCCACCAGGGCAAGGATCGACTCGGCCAGCTTCAAGCGCTGCATCGCCTCGCCAAACAGCGCCTTTGCCGCGTGCTCGCGACGCTGCTCGAACGCCGCCGCATCGCGGATGTCGCCCAGGCCGTCGGCCAGCACGGCATTGAGCGCCGCATCGACCAGATCGCCACGCAGGCGTTCCTGGGTTTCGATCGAGGCGTACAGCAGCCCGGTCTTCGCCGCTACCGGCAACTGCTTGCGTGCCTGCTTGATCTTCTCGCCCAGGCCAATCTCCAGCAGTCGACGCACGCCCAGCGGGTGCGCTTCCTCGGCCTGTTGGCGATCAGCAAAGATGCGCAGTGCAACGCTGTCACCCTCATCCTTCAGCGCGGGATAGGCCGGCACGCCGGCCTCGCCCGGCACCTGCAGCGGAATCGGCGTGGCCGGGAACGAGCGCAGGCCATCGGCCGCCATCTCGCGCCCGGCACGTGCGGCGAACGCATCGCCGGCACGGCCACCGAACTTCGCACGCAGCACATCGAGGTCGCGCGAGGTTGCCAGCACCTTGCCCTGCTCGTCGCGCAGGCGCAGGTTCATGTGCAGGTGCGGTTCGATTGAACCGGGCTCGAAATCGGTAGCGGCCACGGTTGCCCCGGTTGCACGGGACAGGAAACGCGCCAGCTCGCCGGTGATTGCGTCCGCGCTGGGCTGCGGGAAGGCCTCGTAGAACGCGCGCGCGAAATCCGGTGCCGGCACGTAGTTGCGCCGCATCGCCTTGGGCAGGCTGCGGATCAAGGCCGCCGCCTTGTCGGCAACGAAACCCGGCGCCAGCCACCCCAACTGCACTGCATCCAGTGCATTGAGCAGATGCAGCGGCACGTCCAGGGTCACGCCGTCATCGTCGGCCCCCGGTTCGAAGCGGTAGTGCAGCGGCAACCGCGCCTGGCCCAGCGCCAGGTACTTCGGGTAGCGCTCCTGCTCGCTGCCTTCGCCCGGCAGCAGGTCCATCAACGACCAGTGCAGGCCCTTGCGCTGTTCCGGCGGCAGCGCCTTCCACCACGCATCCAGCCCGGACGCGGAATGGATCTGCGGCGGCACCCGGTCCAGGTACCAGCGTGCCTGCCAGTCCTCGTCGGCAACAATGCCGGCACGGCGCAGCTTGGCTTCTTCCTCGCGTGCCTGCTCCAGCACCTTCTGGTTGTCGGCCACGAAGCTGGCGCGGGTGTTGATCTCACCGGTCACCAGTGCCTGCCGCACGAAGATGTCATGCGCCTCGCCGGCGTTGATGCGGCCGTAATGCACCGGTTTTTTCGGTGCCAGCACCAGCCCGAACAGGCTGATCTGCTCGGAGGCCAGCACCTGGCCCTGCGCACGCGACCAATGCGGGTCGAAGTGCTTGCGCAGCAGCAGGTGCGGCAGTTCGGCAATCACCCAGTCCGGCTCGATCGCCGCCAGGGTCATGCCCCACACCTTCTGCGTATCCAGCAGGTTGGCGGCCAGCAGCCACGGTGGCGGCCGCTTGGACAGCGTCGATCCGGGGAACGGCAGGAAACGGCGTTGGCGCGGCGCCTGGAAATCACCCTTCTCGCTGCGATGGCCGATCTGCGTGGGCAGGCCCGCCACCAACGCCCGATGCAGGGTCTGGTAAGCCGTGGCGCGAACGCGTTCGCTGTAACCACCGCCGTCGGGCGCCTGGTCCTTCTGCGCACGGGCGGCGACCGGCGCGGGCGCCGTTTCGGCCTTGCCCTCGCGGGCCAGGCGCGCGGCACGGTGCAGCTGGCCACGGGTCGCCTTCACCGCAGCAGCGTCATCGCGCGCCGGAGCCGGCGCACTGCTGCCGGCCAGCAGCGGTGCCATCGATGCCTCGTTGGCCTCTTCCTTCCAGCCCAGTTCCTCGCACAGCAGGCGCAGCTGCCGATGCAGCTCGCGCCATTCGCGCATGCGCAGGAAGCCGAGGAAGTGGCGGCCGCACCAGTCGCGCAGCTTGGACTGGGTCAGATCCTCATGGGACTGGCGATAGGCGTCCCACAGGCGCAGCACACCGACGAACTCGGAGCGGCCATCGGCGAACTGCGCGTGTGCGTTGTCGGCGGCGCCACGCGCCTCGGGCGGCCGCTCGCGCGGATCCTGGATGCCCAGGAACGAGGCGATCACCAGCATCGGTCGCAGGCAGCCTGCCGCCTGCGCCGCCACCAGCATGCGCGCCAGCTTCACGTCCACCGGCAGGCGCGCCATCTGCTTGCCGATCGCGGTCAGGTGGCGCTGGCTGTCGATCGCCCCCAGCTCGGTCAGATGCTGCCAACCGTCAGCGACGGCCCGCTCATCCGGCGCCTCAAGGAACGGGAAATCCTCGATGCGGCCCAGGCCAAGCTGCAGCATGCGCAGAATCACCCCGGCCAGGCTGGAACGACGGATTTCCGGATCGGTGAACTCCGCCCGCGCCTGGAAATCGGCCTCGGCATACAGGCGATAGCAGATGCCCTCGGCCACGCGGCCACAGCGGCCCTTGCGCTGGTTGGCACTGGCCTGCGAGATCGGCTCGATGTGCAGCCGGTCCAGCTTGTTGCGCGGGCTGTAACGCTTGACGCGGGCGAAACCGGGGTCGACCACATAGCGGATGCGCGGCACCGTCAACGAGGTCTCGGCCACGTTGGTGGCCAGCACGATGCGTCGGTTCGGGCCGGGGTTGAACACCCGGTCCTGGTCCTGGTTGGACAGCCGCGCGTACAGCGGCAGCACTTCGGTATTGCGGTACTTGCGCCGCTCCAGTGACTGGTGTGCATCGCGGATCTCACGCTCGCCCGGCAGGAAGATCAGCACGTCGCCACGGGAATCCAGGCGGGTGATTTCGTCGATGGCCGCAACGATCGCATCGTTGACCGTGCGTTCGCCCTGGTCTTCGCCCTCGCCTTCCAGCGCGCGATAGCGCACCTCGACCGGATAGGTACGGCCTTCGACGCTGATTACCGGGGCATTGTCAAAATGCTGGGCGAAGCGCTCGGTATCGATGGTCGCCGAAGTGACGATCAGCTTCAGGTCCGGGCGCTTGCGCAGCAGCTGCTTGAGATAGCCAAGCAGGAAGTCGATGTTGAGGCTGCGTTCGTGCGCTTCGTCGACGATGATCGTGTCGTAGTTCGACAGCCAGCGATCACTGGCGATCTCGGCCAGCAGGATGCCGTCGGTCATGAACTTGATGCGGGTGTCTTCGCCGACCTTGTCGTTGAAGCGCACCTGGTAGCCCACCAGTTGGCCCAGCTCGCTCTGCAGTTCCTGCGCGACACGGCTGGCCACCGCACGTGCGGCGATCCGGCGCGGCTGCGTGCAACCGATCATGCCGGCCTGGCCACGGCCGGCGGCCAGGCACAGCTTCGGCAGCTGCGTGGTCTTGCCCGAGCCGGTTTCACCGGCGATCACCACCACCTGATGGTCGCGGATCAACTGGGTGATGGTCTCGGCTTCACGCGCAATCGGCAGCTGTGGGTCCAGAGTAATGGCCGGCTGTTGTTGCGCCCGCGCCTGCCGGCGCTGCACCGAAACCTGCAAGGCCTGCTCGAAACTGGCGGCCAACGCCGCATCCTGTGGCTTGGCCTGGCAACGCGAGAGCATTCCCAGCAATCGTCCACGGTCGCGGCTCATGGCGCCGTCGATGGCGGCACGCTGTTGGCGCTGGCGGGACTGCGGCATTTTGTCGATAGCGTTCATCAATCGGTTCGTTTAAAACGTTGAATGCGACCAGTCATCACGACTGATTTATTGTGAAGGCCAACGATTCCACAAGGAGGAACCCCATGGCGAAGACCAAGAGCACGACCAAGCCCAAGACCGGCAAGCAGAAGCTTGCGGCTTCCGCGCCGTCGGCCCCCAACATCGATATCGGGATCACCCAGGGCGACCGCAAGAAGATCGCCGACGGATTGGCGCGGTTCCAGGCCGATGCGTTCACGCTTTATCTGAAGACCCACAACTTCCACTGGAATGTCACCGGGTCGATGTTCAACTCGCTGCACACCATGTTCGAGACGCAGTACACCGAGCAGTGGGCGGCACTGGACGACGTGGCCGAGCGCATCCGCGCACTGGGCTTCAATGCCCCGGGCTCCTACCGGGAATTTGCTGCGCTGACCTCGATCGTCGAGGAGCCGGGCCTGACCGACAGTGCGGACTGGCGTGAAATGGTACGCCAGTTGGTGGTCGCCAACGAAGCGGTATGCCGTACGGCACGTGAAGTGCTGGATGTGGCTGCCAAGGGCGACGATGCTCCGACCGAGGATCTGATGACCCAGCGCCTGCAGACCCACGAGAAATACGCGTGGATGCTGCGCTCGCTGCTCCAGTAAGGGTTGAGGGTGGTTCGGCAGGGCTGCGCCCTGCACCTGCAGAGACTTTGAAGCCAAGGCCAGAGCCAGAGCAAAAGCTGACTTCCTGTGGGTAGCGGGGTGGGTCCGGTTGCGGGGGACGCCGTGAATACGTCCCTGTAGGCTCGGTCGCGCCATCCATGGCGCTCACGCCCCCGCAACCGGACCCACCCCGCCTTCGACAAACCTCCGCGATCTGCCGGGCCAGCTCTTGGGGTCGGATCCGTTTTCCGCAGGAAAACGGATCCGACCCCATTTTATTTGTCGATATCTGACAGATTTCATCCACGCATGGCGTGGATCTACCAACCGTCACCGGAAATCTGTCGGGGGCGGGGCGGTGTGGGCTTGCAGGACCGTTGGCGCCATGGATGGCGCCATCGAGCCCCCATGGACGGGTTTACGGCGTGTCCTGCAAGCCCACACCGCCCCGCCAAACCACGGATCACCCCAGAGCCTGCTGCTGCTGTTGCTGTTGCTGTTGCCAGGGTTGCCGGCCAGCGGCCGGCACTACAGCAGGTGCCGGGTGCAACCCGGCCGAACCCCCGCCGGGGTAAACTAGGCGGATGGCTTCCCGTCCTGCGCACGACCTGCTCCGCCGCGTCTTTGGTTACGACGATTTCCGTGGTCCGCAGCAGGACATCGTGGAGCATGTGGCTGCCGGTCACGATGCCCTGGTGCTGATGCCTACCGGCGGCGGCAAATCACTGTGCTACCAGGTGCCCGCCCTGCTGCGTGACGGCTGTGGCATCGTCATCTCGCCGCTGATCGCGCTGATGCAGGACCAGGTCGAAGCCCTGCGCCAGCTCGGCGTGCGCGCCGAATTCCTGAACTCGACCCTGGACGCCGAAACGGCCGGCCGGGTCGAACGCGAACTGCTCGCCGGTGAGCTCGACATGCTCTATGTCGCTCCCGAACGCCTGCTGACCGGCCGCTTCCTGTCGCTGCTGTCGCGCAGCCGGATCGCCCTGTTCGCCATCGACGAAGCCCATTGCGTGTCGCAATGGGGCCACGACTTCCGCCCCGAATACCGGCAGCTGACCGTCCTGCACGAGCGCTGGCCGGAGATTCCGCGGATCGCCCTGACCGCCACCGCCGACCCGCCCACCCAGCGCGAGATCGCCGAGCGTCTGGACCTGGCCGAAGCACGTCACTTCGTCAGCTCCTTCGACCGCCCCAACATCCGCTACACCGTGGTGCAGAAGGACAACGCCCGCAAGCAGCTGAGCGATTTCCTGCGCAGCCATCGCAGCGAGGCCGGCATCGTCTACTGCATGTCACGGCGCAAGGTGGAGGAAACCGCCGAGTTCCTGTGCACGCAGGGGTTCAATGCCCTGCCCTACCACGCCGGCCTGCCCGCGGAAGTGCGTGCCAACAACCAGCGCCGTTTCCTGCGCGAGGACGGCATCGTCATGTGCGCGACCATCGCCTTCGGCATGGGCATCGACAAGCCGGACGTACGCTTCGTCGCCCATACCGACCTGCCCAAGTCGATGGAAGGCTACTACCAGGAAACCGGCCGCGCCGGTCGCGATGGCGAAGCCGCCGAGGCCTGGCTCTGCTACGGCCTGGGCGATGTGGTGCTGCTCAAGCAGATGATCGAGCAGTCCGAGGCCAGCGAGGAGCGCAAGCAGCTGGAGCGGTCCAAGCTCGACCACCTGCTGGGGTACTGCGAATCGATGCAGTGCCGCCGGCAGGTGCTGCTGGCCGGTTTCGGCGAGACCTATCCCAAGCCCTGCGGCAATTGCGACAACTGCCTGACCCCGCCGGCGGCCTGGGATGCCACCATCCCCGCGCAGAAGGCGTTGAGCTGTGTATACCGCAGTGGCCAGCGCTTCGGCGTCGGCCACCTGATCGACATCCTGCGCGGCAGCGAGAACGAGAAGGTCAAGCAGCAGGGCCACGACAAGCTGAGCACCTACGCCATCGGCCGCGACCTGGACGCGCGTACCTGGCGCAGCGTGTTCCGCCAGCTGGTGGCCGCCAGCCTGCTGGAAGTGGACAGCGAGGGCCACGGTGGCCTGCGCCTGACCGATGCCAGCCGCGATGTGCTGACCGGTCGCCGCCAGATCAGCATGCGCCGCGATGCGGTCAGTGCCAGCGCCGGGCGCGAACGCAGCGCGCAACGCACCGGCCTGTCGGTGCTGCCGCAGGACCTGGCCCTGTTCAATGCGCTGCGCGGCCTGCGCGCCGAGCTGGCGCGCGAGCAGAACGTGCCGGCCTTCGTGATCTTCCACGACAGCACCCTGCGCAACATCGCCGAACAGCGCCCGACCTCGCTGGACGAGCTGGCCCGGGTCGGTGGCATCGGCGGCACCAAGCTCAGCCGCTATGGCCCGAGGTTGGTCGAGATCGTGCGCGAAGAGGGGTGACCCCGGTAGCGCCGGGCCATGCCCGGCGGCCCGCATATCGACCGCGCTTCACGCTCGCCGGGCATGGCCCGGCGCTACCAGGCTGCGCGATTGCGCACCCTTGCCCGGCTCAAACCTTGAACCACCCGTTCAGCCGGATGTGCATGTCCGCCCACTTGCCGCTAGATTAGCGCCATGTCCCTCGCCTCGACCCTGCTCCGTGTCGTGCTCATGCTCAGCCTGTTGCTCAACGGGCTGAACGCGGCCATGGCCAGCGGGCACGAGGACATGGGCCGCATGGCCCATGCGATGGCCTCGGCGATGACCGATGAAGGCGACGCCGACTGCCACCACCACGCCGGCATGACGGCCGACGAGGCGCCGCAGGCCAAGGCCCCCGCGCACGACGCACACTGCCAGATCAAGGACTGCGTGCGCAGCTGCGCCCAGCACCCGCTGCTGGCCGTGCAGGCACTGCCTTTCCTGGCGGGTCCCGGTCTTTCCCTGACCCCGCAGCCGATGCCTGCCAATGGCCGCCCGGCACCGCCGCTGCCGCCGATCTCACGCCCTCCCATCGGCTGATCCAACACGCCTCGTGCGCGCTGCGCACTGAAGCCGGCCCTGCGCTGGCGTCATTCCGTGTTTGGAGTCACCACCATGAGTACCCGTATTCCTCCCGGCCCGGGCGCTGTGCCCATGCCGTCGCGCCGTCTGTTCGTGCAGGGCATCGCTGCTGGCGGCGTGGTCGCCGGCATCGCCGCGGCCGGCATCCCGCAGCGCGCGCTCGCCGCCGCTTCTGCCGCGCCACGCCTGGCCGGCGCACCTTCGGTCATCAGCGATACCCGCGTCGAACTGGCGATCGGCGAGTCGCTGGCCAACTTCACCGGCCGCACCCGCCCGGCGATCACCGTCAACGGATCGCTGCCGGCACCGATCCTGCGCTGGCGCGAAGGCCAGACCGTGGACCTGTTCGTGCGCAACACGCTCGGCCAGCACCCTACTTCGATCCACTGGCACGGCATCCTGCTGCCGGCCAACATGGATGGCGTGCCGGGCCTGAGCTTCAACGGCATCGGCCCTGGCGAGACCTACCACTACCACTTCGACCTCAAGCAGTCCGGCACCTACTGGTATCACAGCCATTCGCTGTTCCAGGAACAGGCGGGGCTGTACGGCGCGCTGATCATCGACCCGGCCGAGCCGGCGCCGTACCGGCATGACCGCGAGCACGTGATCATGCTGTCCGACTGGACCGACATGGATCCCGGCGCGTTGTTCCGGCGCATGAAAAAGCTCGCCGAGCACGACAACTACTACAAGCGCACCCTGCCCGACTTCCTGCGCGACGCCCGTCGCGATGGCTGGTCGGCCGCGCTGTCCGACCGCGGCATGTGGGGCCGGATGCGGATGACGCCCAGCGACATCTCCGACATCAACGCGCACACCTACACCTACCTGATGAACGGGACCGCGCCGGCCGGCAACTGGACCGGGCTGTTCCGCAGTGGCGAAAAGGTGCTGCTGCGCTTCATCAACGGTGCATCCATGACCTACTTCGACGTGCGCATTCCCGGCCTGAAGATGACCGTGGTCGCCGCCGACGGCCAGTACATCCATCCAGTCAGCATCGACGAGTTCCGCATCGCCCCGGCCGAAACCTACGACGTACTGGTGGAACCCAGCGGCCAGGATGCCTTCACCCTCTTCTGCCAGGACATGGGCCGCACGGGTTTTGCCGCCGGCACCCTCGCCGTGCGCCATGGGCTGCAGGCACCGATTCCCGCGCGCGATCCGCGCCCGTTGCTGACGATGAGCGACATGGGTCACGACATGGGCGGCGGTGGCCACGGCGGCCACGACATGGCAGCAATGAAGGGCATGGAAGGCGGCTGCGGTGCCAGCATGGGCCACGGCGCACATGGCGGCGGCGAGACCGCCAGCAAAGCGCCAAAGCATCCGGCCAGCGAGCGCAACAATCCGCTGGTGGACATGCAGAGTTCGGCCACCGAGCCGAAGCTGGACGACCCCGGCATCGGCCTGCGCGACAACGGCCGCCAGGTGCTGACCTATGGTGCGATGCGCAGCCTGTTCGAAGACCCCGATGGCCGCGAGCCCGGCCGCGAGATCGAGCTGCACCTGACCGGCCACATGGAAAAGTTCTCCTGGTCGTTCGACGGCATTCCCTTCGCCGGCGCCGAACCGCTGCGCCTGAACTACGGCGAGCGCATGCGCATCGTGCTGGTCAACGACACCATGATGCAGCATCCGATCCACCTGCATGGCGTGTGGAGCGACCTGGAAAACGCGCAGGGTGAATTCCAGCTGCGCAAGCACACCATCGACATGCCGCCCGGTACACGCCGCACCTATCGCGTACGCGCCGATGCACTCGGCCGATGGGCCTACCACTGCCACCTGCTGTACCACATGGAAGCAGGCATGATGCGCGAAGTGAGGATCGAAGAATGAGCCGTTCCCTGCTTGCCCCAAGCCTGTTGACCCTCGGCCTGTTGGCCGCGCTGCCCGCATTCGCGCAGTCCCATGCCGGCCATGACATGACCGCACACGCGCCTCCTGCCGATGCCACGCCAGCGGCCGACGTGGATCATTCGAAGATGGACCATTCGAAGATGGATCACGGTGCGATGGACCATTCGACGATGGACCATGGCGCGATGGATCACTCGACAATGGGCCACGACACACCCGCGCCGACGCAGCCGCGCGAGCCGATACCTGTCCCCACCGATGCTGATCGTGCGGCCGCGTTCCCCCCCATCGCGCATGGTGCGATGGAGCACGCCCCGGAGATCCACAGCCTGCTGCTGATCGATCGCCTGGAGCACTGGGATGGAAAGAACGGCAACGGCCAAGCCTGGGAGGCCAGCGGCTGGATCGGCGGCAACATCAACCGCCTGTGGCTGCGCACCGATGGCGAACGCAGCGAAGGCCGCACGGAATCATCAGGCGTGGAAGCGCTGTACGGGCGTGCAATTTCGCCGTGGTGGGACGTGCTGGTCGGTGTACGCCAGGACGTCCGCCCCGCCGATTCACGCACCTGGGCGGCGATCGGCATCCAGGGCTTGGCGCCGTACAAGTTCGAAAGCTCGGCCACGCTGTATGCCGGTTCCGGTGGCCAGCTGATGGTCAAGGCCGAGATCGAATACGACGTGCTGTTGACCAACCGGTTGATCCTGCAGCCCCTGCTGGAAGCGACCGCGGCCAGCAAGGACGAACCAGAGCACGGCATCGGCCGCGGCCTCAACAAGGTCGAAGCCGGCCTGCGCCTGCGCTACGAGTTCAATCGCCGCTTCGCCCCGTACATCGGCATCAGCCACGAACGCGCCTTCGGCGATACCGCCGACTATGCCGGCGACCATGCACGCGACACACGCTGGGTCGCCGGCATCCGCATGTGGTTCTGAGCAGCGAATCATGAGCAGCAGCCAGCCCCGGCAACCGCCGGGGCCGGCTACACTGCCGCACGTTCCATTGCAGGCTGCACCATGTCGTTGCATATCCGCCGCGCCACCCTGGCCGACGTCGACGCGCTGTCGGCGATCGCCATCGCCACCTATACCGAAACCTGGGGCGATTCCTATCCGCCGCAGGATCTGCACGCGTTCCTGCAGGAACACTACGGCACCGAGCCGCAGCGAGCGGAACTGTCCGACCCGCGCAGCGCGGTGTGGCTGCTGCTGGAGGGTGAGACGGTGGTGGGCTATCTGGCCGCCGGTGCCAACACCCTGCCGCATGCCGAAGCACGCGAAGGCGACATCGAACTGAAGCGGCTGTACATCCTGGCCAGCCACCAGAACGGCGGCCACGGCGCGCGCCTGATGGATGCCTTCATGACCTGGCTGGAGCAGCCGCAGCGCCGCACCCTGTGGGTGGGCGTGTGGGAAGAGAACTTCGGCGCGCAGCGCTTCTACGCGCGCTACGGCTGCAGCAAGGCCGGCGAGTATGACTTCATCGTCGGCGACAGCCGCGACCGCGAGTTCATCCTGCGCCGGCCCTGAGCCGCGTCAGAAATCGAACAGCTCGGAGAGGAAGCTCTCCTTCTTCTTTTTCTTGTAGCCCTGGCTGTACTGGCCACGGTTGTCATCGTGGCGCTGGCCGAGATGACGGGTGTCGCGATGCATCACCGGCGGCGGAACGGCCTGCGGTTGCACCGGCGCGGGCCCTGGCGGCGGCATGGCGGCACCTGCACCGTCGGTGGCGCGCTCGATGATCTTGTCGAGTTCGCCACGATCCAGCCATACGCCACGGCAGCTCGGGCAATAGTCGATCTCGATGCCATGGCGCTCGGCCATCTGCAGGGTCTGGGTCTTGCACACGGGGCACAGCATTCGCATTGCTCCTGTCGGTCTGGCCTCGACTGTACCTGTGTGCGGATGACTGTGCGGCAACGCATGACCGATGGCACAGGGACTTCCGGCGCGTGCCGCCACGTCCGCCGCCCTGCAGACTGCCTCGCGACCTCGCTGCAAGGAATGCATGTGACTGCCCGTGACTCGATTCCCACAGGCGTCCGCCTGTTGCTGGTGCTGCTTGGCGTTGGCCTCGGCCTGAACGTGCGCGACATCAGTGCCGCGCTGGGCGCGCCGATTCCCGCCCTGCCCATGCCCTACGGTGGCAGCCTGCTGGACAACGCGCTGGCGGTGCTGGTGGCACTGCTGCTGGCCACGCTGCTGCGCCCCCGCGGTGTGGGCCTGCTGGCCAGCCTCGGCCTGTGCGGAAACGACCTGCGTGGCCCGTTGTGGGTGCTGCTGGCCAGCCTGCCGTGCTGGCTGGGGCTGGCCCTGCTGGGGACGCCCAACACGGCGCTGACGACGCTGGACGCCGCGATGCTGGCCGTGCTGTTCCCGCTGGCCGAAGAAGTGCTGTTCCGTGGCCTGGGCTTCGTGCTGCTGGTGAAGATCGTACGCGGCCCCTGGCCGTTGCTCGCACTGCCGCAGGCGCTGCTGTTCGGCATGGTGCACTGGCTGGGCTTCGGCGGCTTCGACGGCGGCGGCGTGGCCCTGTTCGTCGGCGTAGTGATCGCCTTCGGCGGATTCATCTTCGCCTGGCTCGACCACCTCGACGGCAATACCCTGTGGTGCGGTCTGGCCCTGCACGTGTCGATGAACCTGGCCTGGAATGTGTTCAGCCTCGACGACGCCGTTGCGCTGGGCTGGCAGGCCACCAGCCTGCGCATCGGCACCGCGCTGCTGGCGGTGGCAGCGCTGGCCTGGCATGTGCGGCGCCAGCGCAACCGCGCGCTGTAACGCCGGCTTAGCCGATCCTGCACACGGGGCTCACTGGGGGCTTGCGCATACTTGCGCGCCTTTCATGCCCTGCCGTCCGGAGTTGTTGCGTCATGCTGCTGTCCAAGCGCCACGTTGAACCACGCGTCCTGCTGATCGAAGACGCCGAGGAAACCCGTGAACTGAGCCGGATGGCGCTGGAGAGCCAGGCCTGCCACGTCGCAGGCGTCAGCAGCGCCGAAGCCGCGCTGGGCCTGCTGGCCGCCGGAGAGCGCTTCGACCTGATGTTCACCGACGTCAATCTCGGCCTGGTCAGCGGCATCGAGGCCGCCAACCGCGTGCGCAGCCTGTATCCGCAGCTGCCGATCCTGGTGACCTCCGGCATGGACCAGCATGCTGTGCTGCCGCAACTGCACGACGGCATCCATTTCCTGCCCAAGCCCTACAACATGAGCGAGCTGCTGGATGCGATCCGGCTGTGCTTCCGCCATGCCGCCGATGCCGCGCTGATGCCGGCGCCGCAGGCAAGCGCGGCCTGAGGCTGCCATCCACGCATGGCGTGGATCTACTGGTGCATCCACGCATGGCGTGGATCTACGGCGATGCGCACCGTTGCGTGAACGGAAAATGCTGCCAGTAGATCCACGCCATGCGTGGATGGAGCCGGCCGTCAACCGCCGGTATACGGTCCTTCGCCCGGAAGTACCTCAAGCAGCGCACGGGTGATCACGCGCGGATACACCGTGAGATGGTCTTCACCATCCATCACGATGTTCTCCACCTGCAGCTTGCGACCGCTGCGCTGCAGTTGACCGGCGAAGTCGGCGGCCTGCCGCAGCATGTCGTTGCCCGTTGAGTAACGCGGCCCCGGCTTGACCGTCTCGTAGCCGCCCACCGACAGCAGCACGCGGATGGGCTGTGACGGCATCACGGCGGCATCCTGCATGCGCGGCAGCAGGCCCTGGTCGAACCACAGCGACGGACTGGACAGGATGTAGGTGCCGAACATGTCGGGCTGGGTCGTCAGCACGTAAGCACCCAACAGCGCGCCATAGGAATGACCCGCAAACACGCGCCGGGCCGGATCGGTACGGTAGCGCGCATCGATCAGCGGCAGCGCGTGGTCAGCGAGGAAGTCGCGGTAATGGGCCGCGCCGCCATAGATCACGTCATCGCTGTAGTAGCCGGCAGGGGTGCGCACGGGGTCACTGGGAGTGTAGTCGCGCGAGCGGCTCTGTTTGGAGGTCAGGCCTTCCTGCGGCGGCAACCCGACCAGGATGAAATCCTCGATGTTGACGCCCTGCTGCCCGACCAGGTTGCGCACGCTGCGCACCAGCGGAAAGCTGTACAGCGCATCGGTCACGTACACCACCGGATAACGCTTCTGCGGATGCGCCGCGTAGCCGGCAGGCAACGCCACCCACAGGGCATAGTCGCGCCCGATCGGGTCATGCACGCGCAGTGACTCGGTATCGGGGAGCACAACGCCTGGCACGGCCGTCGCGCTTTCCCTGGCTTCCTTCTGCGTTGCCGGCGGCGCCACCGACATCGCGCACCCTGCCAAGGCCAGGCAGGCCAGCACACTCCATACACGCACACGCTGCATCCGCGCTCTCCTGTTGCGGGCGGCGCACCCAGGTGGCGCCGCTGATGCATCCTCACACACCGCGTTGTTGCGCGCCAAACCCCTCTCAGGGCGACGCTGGCGGCTGTGCCGGGAACAACGTACGCAGGCCCTGCAGGGCCGCCGGGTGGTAGATCGTGGCGTGGGTCTCTTCCGGCAGCGGCTGGTACTTCACCAGCGTTGCCGGCGATGCCTGCTGCAGCAGCGCCGCCAAGCGTGCGCTCGACGCTGCCAGTTCCGGCTGGCCACTGCTGGCCAGGAACAGCCGCGCACCGCTGCGCGCGACCGACGGCACCTGCTTGCCTGCGCCAGACAGCAAGGCGCCGTGGTTCCACCACAGGCTGGGGTCCAGCGCGATGTAGCTGTTGAACAGGGTGGGTTCCTGCAGCAGCGTCTCGATCACGAACAACCCGGCCAGCGATTCGCCGATCAGTGCCCGCTCGTCGGTGGTCGCATAACGCTGGCGTACCTCCGGCATCAGTTCATCGCGCAGGAAATCACGGTACGCCGCCGAGCCACCAATGCGCGGCGCGATCTTCTGGTCCTCAGGATCACGGCTCGGGCCGGTCATGTCGCGGCGGCGCTCGGTGTTCTCGATGCCGACCAGCAGGAACGGGCGCATGCTGCCGTTGCCGGTCAGCACCTGCACCAACCCGGCCACGTGCAGGAAGTCCTCGCCGATGCCGCCGTCGGGCATGTACAGCACCGGCAGTGGCGTCTTCGGGTCCAGGCCCCACGGCTGCGGGCGGTAGACGTTGATGCGGCGGATCTCGCCCAGCGCCTTGGACTGGAGGGTGAAGGTCTCGCCGATGACCAATGGAGAGGCGACCGTCGGCTGAGGCGCCGGTTCGGCGGCCATCAGCGGCGCGGCGGAGACACAGGACAACAACAGCGACAGCACGATCAAACGCATGGGACGCCCCATCCAGCGAAAGATGCCGAGCATAGCGCCCGGACGCGCGCATTGGCGCCTGCCAGATGCGTAGATCCACGCCATGCACGGATGACTTGCCGTGACTCGCGCCCGGATAGGGCCCCATACCGCGCGTGCACCGCCATGTGTCGTGTTTGAACCGCCAAGGACGCCACTATCGTCGCACCTGCACCGAAATGCGGTGGGTACAACTGGAACGCACAGAGGACATTGATGGCGAAAGTGAAGCCAGCTTTACACGCGCTGGCTCACGGCAGATGCATCGCAATGTGCGGTTTGCGGCATCTTCCAGCGCGATCAACCAGACGCGGAAACGAATGCGTCGTGTACTGACGCTTGCTGCGCAGGACAGGCCTGCGCCACCATCGTCGCGCGTCTGGATTCCGCATGTCCTTGCGGAAATTTCTGATTGAAATCCAAGCGCAGGCGTAAACACCATGCTGCGCCACCGACAACGGGTGGCACCGGGCCTGCAAGCCTGGGAAGACAAAAAGCATGTTGTTTGCGCTCACCCGTCGGCACTGTCTCCGGACCGTGCCGGCGGGTGATCCGTCGGCCTTTATGGCGGGCGGTGCGTGGGGGTCTTCGGATCCGCCGGTTAACTGCTTACTGTCTTCCCGGCTTGCAGCCATGCACCGTCCGCCACCCGCCTCACGCGGTGGCATTCCCACCTCAGAGCCGAGGAAGCCGAGATGACCGAAGGTCCGCCCTATCCCTCATATGCCGCCAGCGTCAACGACGACGATGACAACCCTGCGCCCGAACTGAGCACGTTCCTGGGCTGCCTCGAGCGCATCCGCGCGGGCGAAGGTGCAGACGGCCAGCCCTGGCCTGATACCAGCCTTCCCGCAGGGCGCAGGCTGGCACTGTCACGCGTGGAGCGCGCGGCCGTCGGCATGCTGACCGTGGCAGAGATGCTGCACGCCGCCGACCGCTGCCGGTCAATCGCAACGCCGGACCGGCATCTGGATGACGGCGTGGTCGAAGGGCTGTTCTTCGCCTTCCGCGGGCTGGCGGAACTGGTGTGCCGGGATATCCGGCCTGAGTAGCAACCCTGCACCATAATCCAGCCATACTCGGACCGGGCCCGTTCCGGGTTCCATCGACACTGACACAAGGAGGTTCGCATGTTGAATGCCATGATCATTGCCGCGCTGGCCGCAAGCCCGGCCGCTTCCGTGCCATACGCCGACTGCCTGCTCGGCAATATCCAACCCGGCCTGTCCGACCACGCCGTGCAATTGGTGCAGCAGGCGTGCGCCGCAAAGCACCCCGACAGCTTCACTGCCTCGCTGGAACTGGAGCGCAATTACAGCGCCCAGCGGCAAGCCCGGTTCGACGCAGAGCGCGCCGCAGTGGAGCGTGCGGCGAATGCTGCCGCCAACGCGGCAGCGGTTGCCGCACAGGCGGCGGCGAAGCGCGAGGCGGCCCGTTCTCAGGGCGCGACGTCCAAGTAGGACTCCACGTTCTGCAAGAAAAAAGGCACCGCCGAGCGGTGCCTTTTTGACGCTGGGCGTTTGAGAACGGGCTGGTCTGCTGAATGTTCGTCCCGGCCGGCACCTGGATGCCTACATAGGTCGCATTGGCCATGCCGATGTTGGTCACGACCTGCGCAGTTAACGGCCCGACGCTAGAGTTCAGCATACGGCCACGCTGAGCTGGAGTATTGCTCCAATCGACATATCCGATTACTGCCTGCGCCATATCGAAACGGGCGTTGTTGCCCGCATTGATCGACAATGCGCCGCCATTGATGACACCCGTGGATTCGAACAGCGCCGGACCGAACCAATCTCGTGCGCCCGAAGCATCGATGCTGTAGGTCGTCAGGGCTACCGGGGACGCCTGATCGCTATCCAGATTCAGGACGATGCCGCCCGACCTGTTCGACGTCACCCAGACGCTGTTCGAGCCGCTAACGTCTGAGAGCTGCAGCGCGGTTTTCGCCTCTGCCAGAGCCGCTAGGACCCCAGGCGCCAGCGACAGCGTGGGCAGACCAGCTGCAACGGTCCCATTGGCCACGTCGATCGGGGTTGCCGTGCCGGTGATCGTGGCAGCCCAGCTGGCGCGCCCGGCCGTGTGCGGCTGGCAGGCTCCTTGGAGCACCACGCGACAGCGCGATCAAACTCACCGGCCTCTACCGAATCAAGCGCGCGGCGGCCACGGATCAGCTCAATGCAGGCCTTGTCCTGGCTCAGCGGACTGAAATTGGGGAGGCCCTGCTGCTTCTGCAGCACGCCCCACGTCCGGGACAGGAACTGGTAGCTGCCTACGGCGGTGGAGGCCAGTTTTTGGGTCGGCCGTACCAGCTTGACCGGGTGCTTGCTCAGGTCGGTGAACAGGACACCACCAACCAGCACGTCATTGCCATGGTTCTTCGTGGACTTGCGCCCGTTGTAGGTCTCTTCGAACCAAGCCAGCATGTTCAAGAACGCCACAACGTTCTGGCCGCCAGCATCGTGTGCTGCGATTTACGCCATGCCGCGGCCCCCTCGGGTGTTGGGGGCCATGCTACCGGGCTGGACCGAGGCTTCAACCGACGTAGAAATGAAAAGCCCCGCCGAAGCGGGGCTCTACTACTTCGTTTTAACAACAGTTCTCTTTGGGTTTGCAGCTAGGACAAGCTGTCCGTCCTTTACCCCTACGGTGTAGGTTCTGACCTTCACCGTGGTTTGCGAGGTGTCCTTGGACCGAATTGAGCCCGACCTTTCATCGGCACGCGGAGAGCGCGCACGCTTCTCAGTGTACGTCTGAGATCCGTTGTTCATGACAAGGCTAGAAATCATGGCTGTATCCAGTATGTAGATGCTGAAGAGTCGGCTCGTTCAATGGCTTGAACCCCTCGCCTCTCTTGAGTACCCCAATGTGGGTGCGACCACCTACCGTTGGGATCCCGCGGGCGAATCGTTGCATGCCGGACTGGGTGTTTACAAGAAGCTCTACTAGTTCGACCGCGTACTGTGTGGACAAGTTCCCGAAATCGATGTCTGCCGCATGTGAATCCCAAGGCAGAGTCGGTGAAGACTGTTCAGTTACATTAATTTCAAGCCCCTCAGGCAATGCGATGCCTGCAGCGGCGAGAGCGTCCGATACGTCCTTGAGAACCTTCTCACGCTGATCTGCCATGGCAGAGGCTACTTGCCGGGTGGCTGTATAGACCAGGCTGTAATCCACACCTTTCGTGAGACGCTCAACATAGTTAGCCATCCCTCCCCAGCACATCCCGGCGTGGTTGCCATTTGTGAACTGTTCGTCAACAGACTCTTCACGGACATCAATCCGAAAAACTTTTAGGTGCTCATCGTCTGGACCATAGCCAGCTGCTATGAACTGAAGAGTCGGAAGGAATGCACGCTGATCTGCGGGGACATGAGAAAACTGCCTGTCCCATTCCGCTTTGAAGTGAGCATAGAAGGCGTTTACTACAGCCTCGGTAGTTCTGTATTGAATTCCTTTCTGACCTCGACGGAATCTCTTGACCTGCTCCGCGATCGTCACTCCTCCCAGAATAGCCAGACCGGCAGTGACAGCTGCAACGGATACATCATCTCCTCCGCTTCCTTCCTCGTGAACGCAGAACATCTTGCTGACACCACCAAACACTGTAGTCGCAACCTGCGTCACCTTATCCATACTAATCGAAAGGAGAAAATTCCCTTCCGCATCAAGAATGTAATTGCCGGTAGCATCCTTCGCATACTCATGCTCGAACGGGAAAATTACGTTTTCTACAATGCTAGACAAACTGTCGCACCCCAAGACAATGCTGTCGTAAGTTGCGAGCGCAATATTGATTGTCAAATCCATCTCCTTGGACGAAGCGATCCCGGCGGCACGCCAGAAAAAGGTCTCTAATCTCTGCTTGCTGCCCTGCCATGTAACACGGCGGATAGTACTGCTCGATGGCATCAGGTGCTACTGCCCCCGTGGCCCTCCCAGCCGGTGCTACCATCGTCAGAGGCCCCGGATTGGCCGGGGCTGCTAAGGAGAAAAAGGATGAGCGAGGAAGCAGTGTCAGTGGATATGAAACTTGTTGAGGCAATCTACACCCAGGCTGTCGCGCGCGCGATTGGTGACATGAAGGAGGACGTCTCCTTCGATGCAATCCTCGAGCGTTCAATTGAGGCCGCGAAGGTGATGAACAAAGCGTATCGCGCACGCCAGAATCAGGGGATGGACAACTGGCTTCGGACCCTCCCCACCATGAAGTGAAGGCCGCCTGCCAACCGACCGCCCCAACGGCCGGTGCTACATCAGGCCATCAATGACGATCCGATCATGGTCGACACGGACGCTCTCCCAAACCAGCACGACCGAATTGAGACGCTCACGCTGACAGAAGCGCAAGGCACTAACGAGGGGCTGCACACCAATCGCCGGGAGCGCAGTCGCGACAACCTGGTGGAATGGACGCCACGGCTGCGAAGTGCATGGGATGCCGCGATCGCGCGCAGCGAGTCCATCATCGAGCGCCACAGCCTGCCAGTGCAGCTGCGCGCTGACCAGCGCCACCTATTCCTTGCTGAGCATAGCGAATCTCTGCAGAAGACCAGCCTGGACAGCACTTGGCAGCGCTTCATCCAACTCGCCATCATCACCGCAGACAGGCAGGTTGCCCTGGGCGTCACAGACGCCATGATGAAGGTCTACGATAAAAGCGTTCCTCGGGTGAAGCCGTCCGGGTCAACCTAGTTCTTAGCCACTAGGTGGGCGCCACCACCAGTTCGACCGATAGATGACGTCCTTCATTTTCGCCGGCGCATCTCGCCATTCCCAGAGCTCCCACATGATTCGCTTGGCACTTCTATCAGGCGGATAGTGGTAATAGGTGTGTTCATCCAGCTGCGAGAAGACAACGTCGGTGACATAGGTCGTATAGGTGCTCTCGCGCACAGAAGCCAGTTTTGCGGCGATGTTGGGTGCGCGCCCGATCCAGACAAGATCGTTATTCCGGCGAATCCCCGTTCTTGCGACAAACACTTGACCGGCATCTATCCCGGTACCATGGTTAATAACTATTCCGTTTTCCGCGAGGTGGCCGTACTTGGAGAATTTCGGCCTTAGAACGTGGATTACGGTCCAGTTGATCTGAAACGCAGCCTTTGCCGCCCTGACGCACTTGTCGTCTCCGATGAAGACCCCCATGACGCGATCCCCGTCGAAACTGCGGATGTGACCGCCGTGGTACCGAATAATTCGACAGCTTGTAGCCAGGAAAGCCTTCGCTATCTCGGCAGCCAACCACGCAGGGAGAGTCATGGCAATTCTGGTGGACTCAGCGAGGTCAGCATAGAGCATCGCAACATCTAGCTTCACTGCCCCAGAACCTAGCGCGACGTCTTCCGCTTCTGGGACGTCTCTACCTTCGCGGGGAGACCACGAAGTCGCCAGTACGCCATCTACCTCAGCCTCGATGCCTTCCTTCAGTCCCATGTGCAAATCCTTTTGCCTTAGGCGGCGATTGAGATTGAGAGCAACGAAACAACCCACGGAACGATAGACGCAAGTAGCCATCCGAACGCCCGGCGAAGATGCTTGTACTTGGTAGTCAGGATTGAAGAGTTCCTCCAAACCTGGTGAGCAATCTCCACGGCAAGGTCTCGATCAGATACGTCGAGCAACAGCCGCGCGTATTCCGTGGACGTGAGTTTTGCAACATGCCCGAAGAAGATGGTTGACTTACCGGCCGGATCGACATTTGGGAATGCCGCCCGATAGATGGCGAGGTAGGACAGGCCAGAGAACAAGGAGAAGGCCATGGTCAGGATCACTAAGGCGGCTCCTGCGTGGGCTGCCTCCGGCCACTTGGAGAAAAGAACGCCTGACATTGCTGTGTTTACACCCAACAGCACCGCAAGCATTGTATCCACGCGAGGAAAGATGCTCAGCACTACCTGAAGATGCGTCCAAGCTCTTTGTGATGACTCCATGTCGCGTCCACCCTGATCTTTGCCGTGAGATTCTGACTCTCACAGCGCGCATTGCAACTACTCTGCGGGTCGTTTTACGGAGGGAATTACGGAGAAGACGAAAAAAAGCGCCACTCGGGCGCTTTAAGTCATTGATTGCAATGGTGGGCCGTGATGGATTCGAACCATCGACCAAAAGATTAAAAGTCTTCTGCTCTACCGACTGAGCTAACGGCCCATGCAAGGCCCCGGCCTTTCGGCGGGGTGGGCATTCTACCGTACTTTTCCGGGTGGGGTGAAGCCGGGGATCTACCAGGTTGCCGGCCAGCGGCCGCCACTGCCTCGGCTGCGGGCCTCTAAACCTTTCCGCCACGCGCCGCATCTCACCTGCGACCCTGCCCCGGAGCGATGGATGCGCCTGCCACTGCCGCTGATGCTCGCCCTGCTGCTGCCGTTTGCCGCCGCTGCGGCATCGCCTGCACAGGTGCGGACCGACGACATCGGCCGCTTCTGGGCTACTTACGATGCGGTGCTCACCGAGCCCGATGCCGCGCAGCGTGTGGCCCTGGTGCAGCAGCGCTATATCGAGCCCGGCAGCCCTGGCCTGCATGCGCTGATGAAGGTGCGCAGCTACACCGCCGTCGAATACGCACAAGCAATGCTCGCCTGGCCGCGCTTCTGGGCCTCGGTGCGGCCGCTGACCGCCAACGCCCGGCAGGCCAGCGCTACGCTGGAGCGGGATCTGGCTGTGTTCCGTAAGCTCTACCCCGCCCTGCGCCCGGCCAGCATCACCTATGCGGTGGGCGTGCTGCGCACAGGCGGCACCACGCTGGGCAACCAAGTGCTGATCGGCGCGGAGATGGCACTCGGCGATGCAAGTGTGGATGTCAGCGAACTGCCGGAGCCGTTGCGCAGTCGCCTGCGGATTTTCTACGACAGCGCGCCGGGCGCGAACAACGCGCAGAACAACCTGCATGAGTACGTGCACACCCAGCAGCGCGAGACCACCGGTTCGCTCGCGCAGTACGCGGTGCGCGAGGGCGTGGCCGAGTACATCGCCGAGCGGATCAGCGGCCGCCGCCCGGCACTGCCGCTGTATGCCTACGGGCCGTTGCACGAATCGGAGATCCGCGCTCGCTTCATCGCCGAGATGGACGGCGATACGCTGGACAGCTGGCTGTACAACAATGCCCGCAATCCGTTCGGGGTGAGTGATGCGGGCTACTACGCGGGGTATCGCATCGCGCAGGAGTACATGCGGCAGCAGCCGGATGAGCAGGCGGCGATCGCACGGATGATCGAGCTGGATTACAGCGATCCGGTTGCGGTGCGCGGTTTCATTGAAGCATCGGGTTGGTTGCAGCAGCGGTAGCGCCGGGCCGAGCCCGGCGGGTCAGGCAGTGCGAACCAACGGTTCGCACCCACCACCCACCGGGCGCGGTCAGGCGTACAGCGTCGGGTCGGCCACGCCGGCATCGGCGAAGCCCTGCGCGCGCAGGCGGCAGGCATCGCAGTGGCCGCAGGCCGCGCCGCTGGCATCGGCGTTGTAGCAGGACACGGTCAGGCCGAAGTCCACGCCCAGTCGCACGCCTTCGCTGACGATCTGGCCCTTGCTGAGGAACTGCAGCGGTGCATGCACGGTGATGCCCGCGCCTTCCACGCCCGACTTGGTCGCCAGGTTGGCCAGGGCCTGGAAGGCGGCGATGAACTCGGGGCGGCAATCCGGGTAGCCGGAGTAGTCCACGGCGTTGACGCCGCAGAAGATGTCGTTGGCGCCAAGCACTTCGGCCCAGCCCAGCGCCAGCGACAGCATGATGGTGTTGCGTGCCGGCACGTAGGTCACCGGGATGCCCTCGCCGCCCGCCTCGGGCACGTCGATGTCGTCGGTCAGCGCCGAGCCGCCGATGCTGCGCAGGTCCACGTCCACGGTCTTGTGCACGATCACGCCCTGGGCCTTGGCCACGCGTGCGGCGGCATCCAGCTCGGAGGTGTGGCGCTGGCCGTAACGCACGCTGAGGGCATGCACGGCGAAGCCCTGTTCCTGGGCCATGGCGATGACGGCGGCTGAATCCATGCCGCCGGAGAGAAGCACGACTGCCTTCTTCATGGGTAAATCATCCGGTTGGGGGGAGAAAGCCAGCACGCTGTCCCGCGCCGGAGCTACATCAGGAAACGCTGCGCCGGCTCATCGGCCCGGCTCGTCGTTCCACAGGATTTTATGCAACTGCATCTGGAAGCGCACCGGCAGCCGGTCTTCCACGATCCAGTCGGCCAGCTGGCGGGCAGTGATTTCGCCCTTGCTGGGAGAGAAGAACACCATCGTGCGCTGCACCAGCTGGTGTTCGGCGACCATGGCCTTGGCCCAGTCGTAGTCTTCGCGGTTGCAGATCACGAACTTGATCTGGTCACGCGTGGTCAGCAGCGGCAGGTTTTCCCAGCGGTTGCGCGCGACCTCGGCCGAGCCCGGGGTCTTGATGTCGACCACGCGCGACACGCGCGGATCAACGGCGCTGACGTCCAGCGCACCGGAGGTTTCCAGCGACACATCCAGGCCGGCATCGCACAGCTTCTGCAGCAGCACCAGGCAGCGCTTCTGCGCCAGCGGCTCGCCGCCGGTCACGCAGACGTGGCGCACGCCCTGCGCCTGCACGTGGGCGACGATGTCGTCGATGTCCCACCAGGTGCCGCCGTGGAAGGCGTAGGCGGTGTCGCAGTACTGGCAGCGCAGCGGGCAGCCGGTCAGGCGCACGAACACGGTCGGCCAACCGGCGGTATCGGCTTCGCCCTGCAGCGAGGTGAAGATCTCGGTGATCTTCAGGCGCGGCAGGGGCGACTGCACGATTTCGCTGGGCGTGGCGACGGCGGCGGACGGGGGAACGGCGGTCATGGCAGGGACTTCTTGATGGGACACGTGGCGGGTGGGCTACCGTGGCCGGTAACGAACGCAGCCGGGCATGGCTCGGCTCTACAACAGCAGCCGGTCGGGTATGGCCCGGCGGGTAATGCAAGCCGCCGGGCATGGCCCGGCGCTACCGGATCCGGACGGGTTTGCCGACCCGGAAACGAAAGCAGCCGAGCAAGGGCTCGGCGCTACGGGGAACACATTGTACGCCCGGTCAGCGGATCAGCGGATCTGATTGCCGAGGCGGATCGACTGCAGGCGGTCCTGCGCGGTACGCGCGGCATCCGAGCCCGGGTATTGCGCCACGACGGTCTCCAGCGTCTGCTGGGCCTGGTCGACTTTGCCCTCGCCGTACTGCGAGAGGCCGACCTTGAGCAGGCCGCCAGCGGCCTTGTCGTGGGTGGGATAGCGCGAGAGCAGTTCGCGGAACTGGGACTCGGCCATCGGGAAATTGCGGGTGGCGTAATAGCTTTCGCCGAGCCAGTACAAGGCATTGGGGGCGTAGACGCCGTTCGGGTACAGCTCCAGGAAGCTCAGGAACAGCTGCGCCGAATCATCGTATTTGCCCGCCTTCAATGCGTCGAAGGCCACGTTGTAGGACGTACGCTCGTCACCGGTGACGGCCAGGCTGCCCGGGTCACCATGGACGGAAGGCGGCCGCTCGGAAGTGGCCGCCGCTGCGGGTTTTGCCGGGGCTGCAGGAGCCTTCGGTGCGCTCGCCGGAACCGCAGGCAGGGCCGGGGCGGCAGAGCCCCCTTCCAACCGGTTCAGGCGGCTGTCCAGATCCAGGTACTGGTCCTGGGCGGTCTGCTTGAGCTGGGCGTTGTCGTGCTGGAGTTGCTCGATCGAGGCCTGCAGGCTGGTGACCTGCTGCCGCAGCTGATTGATCTGGTTCAACAGGTCCTGGTTGGCACTGTTGTTGTACATCTGCTGCTCGAGCGAACCGACGCGGTCGGCCAGGCTCTGACGTTGTGCATGCGCCGGTGCGGCAGCCACGAGGGCTGCCGCAACGACCAGCATCAGTTTGATGCCAAGGCGCATGGATTACTGCGCGGTGTAGACGATTTCGACGCGACGGTTCTGCGACCAGCAGGACTCGTTCGACTCGGTGCAGACCGGACGCTCTTCACCGTAGGACACGACGGTCAGCTGCGAAGCCGAGCCACCGTTGGCCTGCAGTGCCGAGTTGACGCCGTTGCCACGACGCTCGCCCAGGGCCTGGTTGTACGCGCGCGAACCGCGCTCGTCGGTGTGGCCCTGCAGGGTGATGCGCGAGGACGGACGGTCACGCAGGTACTTGGCGTGGCAAGCCATGATGGCCTGGAATTCCGGCTTCACTTCTTCCTTGTCCAGGTCGAAGTAGACAACGCGCTGGCGCAGGCAGGCATCGGTGTCCAGGTCGCCCGGGCCGTACAGGCCGGAGGTGGACGGACCGGTCGGGGTGGTGGTCGAGGTGCCCGTATCGACCGGAGCCGGGGCTTCTTCCTTGACCTTCTTCGAGCAACCGGCCAGGACGGCCACAGACAGCAGGGAAACAAGCAGAACGCGGGTGGACTTGTTCATGGCGATACCTTTGTGGCTCCTAAGCCGATGAGGGGTTCAATACAGAGAAAATATTAACACTCTTTTAGCGCTGGGTACGGTATGGGGACCACGCCGGCTCGCGCACATCACCGTCTGCCAGAACCAGGCGCTGGCGCACGCGCGCATCGGCCGAGACGGCGTACAGCACACCACGACCACCCTCACGGGCGGCATACAGCACCATGCTCGCGTTGGGCGCGAAGCTCGGCGATTCGTCCAGCGAACCCGGCGACAGCGTGCTCCAGCGCGGCGAACCCAGCGAGCTGTCCATCATCGCGATCTTGTAGCTGTTGCCCGACCCCTGCGCGACGGCGATCTTCTTGCCGTCGTAGGAGACCGAGGGCTTGGCGTTGTAGTTGCCCTGGAAGGTCACGCGCTCGGCGCTGCCACCACCGGCACCGACCTTGTAGACCTGCGGACGGCCGCCGCGGTCGGAGGTGAAGTACACCGCGCTGCCGTCCGGCGCCCAGGTCGGCTCGGTATCGATGGCGAAGTGGTTGGTCAGCTGGGTCAGCTGCTTGCTGCCCAGATCCATCACGTAGATTTCCGGGTTGCCCGAACGCGACAGGGTCAGGGCCAGCTTGCGGCCGTCCGGCGAGAACGCCGGGGCACTGTTGATGCCGCGGAAGCTGGTGACCAGCTCACGGGCGCCGGTGGAGATGTTCTGGATGTAGATGGCCGAATTGCCACGTTCGAAGCTGACGTAGGCCAGCTTGTTGCCATCCGGGCTCCACGACGGCGACAGCAGCGGCTCGGCCGAACGGACGATGGTCTGCGGGTTGAAGCCGTCCGAATCGGCCACCATCAGCGCGTAGCGCATGGCGTCGCCCTTGCCGCTGGCGGTCACGTAGGCGATGCGGGTCCAGAAGGCACCACGGACACCGGTGATCTTCTCGTAGATGGCGTCGGCCATCTGGTGGGCAACGTCGCGCATGGCATTGCCACGTGCGGTCATCGCCAGGCCCAGCAGGCGCTCGCCCTTGGGCACGTCGAACAGTTCGTACTCGACGCGGTAGGCGCCGGCACCGGCGTCCATGACCCGGCCGACGACGATGTAGTTCTGCTTCAGCGCGCGCCAGGTGGCGAACTGGATGTCACCGCCGCGGGTCGGCTTTTCGACGATCTGCGCTTCGGGCAGCGTGCGGAACTGGCCCGAACGTTCGAGGTCGGCACGGACCACGCCGGCGACGTCGGTCTGCGGAGCACCGGCTGCACCCTGGTAGGGCATCGGCACGATGGTGATCGGGAGGGCGGAGGCATTGCCGCCGATGATGTCGATATCCAGCCCCTTCTGCTGCGCGACGGCAGCAAAGGGCAGCAACAGGGCCGCAAACACGGCAAGCCAGCGAGGCATCTTCTTCATGGAGCGCTCAAATAGGGGGAACCGGAACGAGGGATAGCAAAACGGCAGTGAACCGCTTCGCAATCATGAACCAAGGGTACGTGAATTCCTGGTCAGTGCCAGCCGGGTCTCTCACATGCCGTTAACGTCGCGGCCACCTTTCGTGCGAATGACGCGTCCCAATCATGGCGTGGACGGGCCCGCACGATCCAGAGCTAAAGGCGTCATGGATGACGGGACAGCCCCAAAGGGCTGCCCTGCCCCCGCGCCTCAGCGATCCTGGGCGGTGAACGTGAAGTTGATCGTGCGTGCGAATACCTGCTCGAAACCGCGGTACGGCAGCGGCTGGGCGTTGAGCACGGCGGCCTCGATCGAGCGCTTGCCGGCCTCATCGAACGGGCAGCCGGCGCTGACCGTGGCGCTGCGGACGGTACCGCCCGGCAACTGGTTGATGGTGATCTGGCAGCGTTGGCCCAGCGGCACGCTGTCCGGACGCACCCACTGCGCCAGCACCTTGGCCTGGATGGCCGCCGCGTACTTGGCAGACAGATCATCACTGCTGCCACCACCACCGGCAGCCGGCTGCGCGGCACCACTGGCACCGGCAGCGGCCGTGCCTGCGGCATTGCGCGCAGCGGCGACCTGGCGCAGCTTCTGCTCGGCCAGCTTGGCTTCCTTCTCGGCCTGCTCGCGGCGGGCACGGATGTCGGCGATCTTCTTCTGCTTCTCGGCCTCGGCCTTGTCAGCGGCCAGGCGCTCCTGCTCGGCCTGCTTCTTCTTGGCATCCGCTTCCTGCTGCTTGGCCAGGCGCAGCTTCTGCTCGGCCTCTTCCTGGCGCTTGCGCTCGGTCAGGTCGATCTGCTCCTGGCGGCGCTTGGCTTCCTGCTCCTGCTTGGCCTTTTCCTGCGAGACCGCCAACGCGCTGACCGCGTCCTGGTCCTTGGTATCGGGCTGCGCCACGCGCTCCTGCGCCTGTTGCTGCTGCGGCGTCGGTGCGTCCTGCGGGCGCGGCTCTTCAATCGGCTGCGGCGGCGGGATGGTGTCTTCCGGCACCGGGATCGGCTCGGCCACCGGCGGCGGCAGGTCTTCCAGCTTTTCCGACTGGCGCAGGGCCTGGCGGGCGGCGGCGGCTTCGGACGCGGACAGCGCCAGGCTGGCCTCGACCGAGGGATCGCCTGCGGCGGCATCGGTATTGCGCTGCGGTGACCACAGCCAGGCGCCGATGAAGATCAACGCGACCAGCAGGTGCACCAGCACGGCCAGCACCAGCGGCTGGCCCCAGCCGGGTTCCTGCTTGTGCGGTGGCGGCAGGGCGTCAGCGTGCATCGGTGGCCAGGCCTACCTTGTCCACGTTGGCGCGCTTGATCACGTCCATCGCCGCGATGACCTTTTCATAGGCCACGGCACGGTCGGCGGCGACGATCACGCGCACTCCCTTGTCCTGCGCGGCGATGCCGGACAGGTGGCCCTGCAGTTCCTCGGCAGTGACGGCCGTGGGTTCCTTGGCGTCGGGCAGCTTCAGGCTGAGCTGGCCGTCCTGGCGCACCGAGACGATCACCGGGTCCTGCTTGCTTTCCAGCGCCTTGGCGTTGGAATTGGGCAGGTCGACATCGAAGCTCAGGGTGAGCAGTGGCGCGGTGACCATGAAGATGATCAACAGCACCAGCATGACGTCGATATAGGGAACGACGTTGATTTCCGATTTCAGCTTGCGGCGCTTGCGGCGACCGATGGCAGCGGACATGGCTTGGACTCCCGGGTCTGGCGCTTACTCGTCGCCAGCGCTCTGGCGCTGCAGGATCGAGCTGAACTCGTCGGCGAAGGTCTCGAAACGCACCGACATGCGCTCCACGCGGGTGGTGAAGCGGTTGTAGGCCCATACCGCCGGGATCGCCACGAACAGGCCGATGGCAGTGGCGAACAGCGCTTCGGAGATGCCCGGGGCGACGGCGGCGATACCGGCCTGGGCGCCGCTGCTGATCATGTCGTGCATGGTCACCATGATGCCGAACACGGTACCGACCAGGCCCACGTACGGGGCGGTAGAGCCGATGTTGGCCAGCAGTTCCAGGTTGCGCTCGAGCTGGTCGACTTCGCGGGTGTAGGTGGTGCGCATGGCGCGCTGGGCACCTTCCAGCTGGGCACGGCCATCCAGCCGGCGCTTGTCGCGCAGGCGGGTGTACTCGCGGAAACCGGCTTCGAAGATGGCTTCCAGGCCGCCGACATTGCGGCTGCGGTCGGTGGCCGAGCTGTACAGCTTGCCCAGGTCGGCACCGGACCAGAAGCGGTTCTCGAACTCGTCGGCTTCGCGGGTGGCCTGCTTGAAGATGCGGGCCTTGCGGAAAATGATCACCCAGCTGACGAACGAGCCGACCAGCAGCGCCAGCACGATGATCTTCACCGGCAGGCTGGCCTTGGCCATCAGTTCGAGGTAGTTGATGCCGCCGCCGGTGGTGGCCTGGGCAAGGGTCTGGGTCGCGGCATTGCTGACGTCAGCCGGCAAAGCCTCGGTGACCGTGGCCTGCAGGGCCAGGAGCGTTGCGATCATCCGTTGTTCCTCAAGAGTTCTGTTCGGATTCGGGGTGGAGGTGGGGTTGCAGCGCGGCAAGGACGGCATCGTCCATGCCACGCGGGCGGAAACTGGCCGCGTCCAGTGCGGCGATGCGGACCTGTGCGGACAGCAGCAGCTGGCCGTCGCGCAGGACCTGCTGGTCGAAGACCATGCTGGCCTTCTTCAGCTGGACCAGGGTGGCGCTTACCTGCAGCTGGTCATCCAGCCGTGCCGGCTTGATGAAGTCCATCTGCATGGAGCGCACCGCGAAGACCATGCCGTGCTCGGACCGCATGCGCTCCTGGCCGTAGCCCAGCGCGCGCATCCATTCGGTCCGGGCCCGTTCCATGAAGGCCACGTAGCGGGCGTGGTAGACCACGCCGCCAGCGTCGGTATCTTCCCAGTAAATGCGTGTCGGCCAACTGAATCGCGGTTCAACCGACATCGGGGACCTCGGCAAACAGGTCCTGCGGCGGGTTCTTCGGCTTCAGGCCCATGTGCCGGTAGGCCTTGTGGGTGGCCATGCGGCCACGCGCGGTGCGCACCAGAAAGCCCTGCTGGATCAGGTACGGCTCGACCACGTCTTCCAGCGTGCCACGCTCTTCGGACAGCGCCGCGGCGAGCGACTCGATGCCCACCGGGCCACCGTCGAAGTAATCGACCATGGTCTTCAGCAGCCGGCGGTCAAGCTCGTCGAAGCCTTCCGGGTCGACCTTGAGCATCTGCATTGCGGCCTGGGCCACGGTCTGGTCGATGTGGCCACCGGCCTTGACCTGGGCGTAATCGCGCACGCGGCGCAGCAGGCGGTTGGCGATACGCGGGGTGCCACGCGCGCGGCGCGCGATCTCCCCTGCCCCGTCGGCGGTGCAGTCGATGGCCAGGATCGCGGCCGAGCGGCGCACGATGCGGGTCAGTTCTTCGACGCTGTAGAACTCCAGGCGCTGGACGATGCCGAAGCGGTCGCGCAGCGGTGCAGTCAGCAGGCCGGCGCGGGTGGTGGCGCCGATCAGGGTGAACGGCGGCAGGTCGATCTTGATCGAGCGCGCCGCAGGGCCCTCGCCGATCATGATGTCGATCTGGAAATCTTCCATCGCCGGGTACAGCACTTCTTCCACCACCGGCGACAGGCGATGGATCTCGTCGATGAACAGCACATCGTGCGGCTGCAGGTTGGTCAGCAGCGCGGCCAGATCGCCGGCCTTCTCGATCACCGGGCCGGAGGTCACGCGCAGGGCCACGCCCAGTTCGTTGGCGATGACGTGGCTGAGGGTGGTCTTGCCCAGGCCGGGAGGACCGAAGATCAGGACGTGGTCCAACGCATCGCCACGACCCTTGGCGGCCTGGATGTAGATCTCCATCTGCTCGCGCACCGGCACCTGGCCGAGATAGTCGGCAAGTCGCTTGGGTCGGATGCTGGCGTCGGCGGCGTCATCCTCGCGGGTGGCGCCGGCGGCGATGATGCGGTCGTCGGTCATGTGCTGATTATGCGGTAAAAGTACGGGTTTCGGCCGGGCTGCGCCCGGCACCCGCTACATGCAACGTCAACGTCAACGTCAAAAGCGGGTTTACTGCGGGATGGCGGGGTGGGTCCGGTTGCGGGGGGCGCTGCAAGTACGTCCATGTAAGCTCGGTCGCCGCATCCATGCGGCTCACGCCCCCGCAACCGGACCCACCCCGCCTTCGACAGATCTCCGCGATCTGTCTGAATGGCATGGTCTGCTCCTGGTGGTTGTCGACCTTGGTCGACACGGTAGATCCACGCCATGCGTGGATGGAGCTGGATGACACGGACATGGGGTCGGATCCCTTTTCCTGTGGAAAAGGGATCCGACCCCGCGCGGTCAGATCTCCACCTGCGCGCCCAGCTCGACCAGGCGGTTGCCCGGAATCCGGAAGAAGCCCGTCGCCGGGGCGGCGTTCCGGTGCATCAGCGCGAACAGCTTGTCGCGCCAGATCGGCATGCCGCGGTTGGCGGTGGCGACGATGGTCTCGCGGCTGGCGAAGAAGGTGGTGTCCATCGGGTCGAAGTAGATGCCACCGTGGTCGCACGAGCGCATCAGCGCCAGCGGTACGTCGGGGGTCTCCATGAAGCCGAAACGCACGTAGACCCGATAGAACTCATCGCCCACCGATTCGATCTTCAGGCGCTGCCCTTCCGCCGCGTACGGCACCGGCAGGGTCACCACGTGCAGGAACACGTTGCGCTCATGCAGCACCTTGTTGTGCTTGAGGTTGTGCATCAGCGCATGCGGGGCCACGGTCGGGTCGGCGGTGAGGAACACCGCGGTGCCGGGTACGCGTACCGGCGGCGCCAGCATCAGGCCCGGCAGGAAGGTGTCGATGCGGATGCCGTCCTTGCGGATCTCGTCGCGCAGCAGTTCGCGGCCACGGCGCCAGGTGCGCATCATGGTGAACAGGAAGATGCCCAGCACCACCGGGAACCAGGCGCCCTGCAGCAGCTTGGCGCCGTTGGCGATGACAAAGCCCAGATCGATGATGAAGAACACCACGCACAAGGGCAGGATCCAGTTGCGTGCCTTGGGCCACAGCGAACGTGCAACCAGGGCCAGCAGCAGGGTATCGATCAGCATGGTGGCCGACACCGAGATGCCGTAGGCCACGGCCAGGTTGGACGAGCTGCGGAAGGCCAGCACCAGGCCGATCACCATCACCGCGATGCCCCAGTTGATGCCGGGGATGTAGATCTGGCCGATGGTGTCGTGCGAGGTGTGCTTGATGCGCATGCGCGGGATGTAGCCCAGCTGCATGGCCTGGCGCGAGACCGAGAACGCACCGGTGATCACCGACTGCGAGGCGATCACCGCCGCCATCGTGGCCAGGATGATCATCGGGTACAGCGCCCACGACGGCACCGCCTCGAAGAACGGGTTCTTCACCGCCTCGGGATGGTTGAGCACCAGCGCGCCCTGCCCCAGGTAGTTCAGCACCAGGCAGGGCAGCACGAAGAAGTACCAGGCGTGGCGGATCGGCTTGGCACCGAAGTGGCCCATGTCGGCGTACAGCGCCTCGCCACCGGTCACCGCCAGCACCACCGCGCCGAGGATGAAGATGCTGTGCCAGCCGTGCTCCATGAAGAAGCGGATCGCCCACCACGGGTTGAATGCCTTCAGCACTTCCGGCGCGTCGACGATGTTGTAGATGCCGATCGCGGCCAGCGAAATGAACCAGATCGAGGTGATCGGGCCGAACAGCTTGCCGATCTTCGCGGTACCGAAGCGCTGCACCGCGAACACGGCCAGCAGCACCACCACGGTGATCGGCACGATGAAGGCATGCAGCCCCGGCGCGGCAACCTCCAGGCCTTCGACCGCACCCAGCACCGATATCGCCGGGGTAATCACCCCATCGCCGAAGAACAGCGAGGCGCCGAAGATGCCGAGGATGCCGACCACGTAGGCCGAGCGCGACCCGTTGCGCAGCGTGCGCTGGGTCAACGCCATCAGCGCCATGATGCCGCCCTCGCCGTCATTGTCGGCGCGCATGATAATGGTCACGTACTTCAGGGTGACCACGATGTTCAGCGCCCAGAACGCCAGCGACAGCACGCCCAGCACGGTGTCGTGGTCGCTGTTGAGCCCGTAGTGCGGCGAGAACGCCTCCTTCAGGGTGTACAGCGGGCTGGTGCCGATATCGCCGAAGACCACGCCGATCGCACCGATGATCAGCGCCAGGCCCCCGGCGGGGGGAGCGTGACCATGGCCACCATGGGCGGCGGTGTGCGGGGTTTGACTGCTGGACATGGGGCTCCTGGCGAAGCTCAGGGTGTAATGGGAAAGGAAGCGGAGCGGCTCAGCGCAGCGCCGACTGCAGGGCCTTGCGGATGACAGTGGCCACTTCGTCGCCCTCGTTGAAGGCCTCGCGCGCCATCCGCGCCGCCTCGGCGGGCTTGTAGCCCAGCTGCTGCAGGGCCACGGTGGCATCGGACAGCGGATCGGCCGGGGCCGGGCCACTGCCGGTCGGCAGAGCGCCACCGGCACCGAACTGCGCCGCGCGGTCGCGCAGTTCCAGCACCATGCGCTCGGCGGTCTTCTTGCCGATGCCGGGGATGCGGGTCAGCGCGGTGATGTCACCGGCCTGGACCATGCGGGCGAATTCTTCGACGGTGACCCCGGACAGCACGGCCAGCGCGATCTTCGCGCCGATGCCGCTGACCTTCTGCACGTCGCGGAACAGGCGGCGCTCGCCTTCGCGCAGGAAGCCGTACAGCGAGACGCTGTCTTCCTTCTGCGAATAATGAGTGTAGAGCGTGACCTCACGGCCCAGCTCGGGCAGGTCGTAGAAGGTGCTCATCGGCGCCTCCAGCTCGTAGCCCACCCCGTTGACGTCCACCACAAGCCACGGCGGCGCCTTGTAGGCGACGATTCCGCGCAGTCGACCGATCATTGCGTGCAGCTCCTCATTTGCGGCCCCACGCCTGGCGGGCAGTCAGCCCCAGGCGGTTGGCCGTTGCCCTTACGTGGGCATGGGTGATGGCCACGGCCAACGCGTCGGCCGCGTCGGCCTGCAGCTTGGTTTTCAGGTTGAGCATGAGCCCGACCATGTGTTGAACCTGTTGCTTTTCGGCGCCGCCACGACCGACCACCGCCAGCTTGATCTCGCTGGCAGCGTATTCGTGCACCGGCAGGTCGCGCAGCACCACCGCCGAAATCGCCGCGCCACGGGCCTGGCCCAGCTTCAGCGCCGAATCGGGGTTGCGCGCCATGAACACCTTTTCGATGGCCACTTCCTGCGGCTGGAACTGCAGGCACAGCTCGGCCAGGCCCAGCACCAGCAGCTTCATGCGCTGCGGGAAGTCATCGGCGCCGAGCAGCACCAGCGGCTGGTGATGCACGTGGCTGACCCGGCCGCTGGCATCGACATCGATGATGCCGACCCCGGTCCGTTGTGAACCCGGGTCGATGCCAAGAATGCGGGTCATGCGGCACACGCGCGCAGGCCGCTGATCCGGGAAGGACGCATGCGGCGGTGATGGCTGGAAACGTCTGGGGTCATCATGGTCCGCATTGTCCGCTCACCGGCCGCCAAAGGCGACCGGCGCAGCGTCCGTTCAGGCGTAGGCGTCCGCGCCGAGATCGGCGTTGGAGTACACGTCCTGCACGTCGTCGAGGTCTTCCAGCATGTCCAGCAGCTTCTTGACCTGCAGGACGGTATCGCCCTCGACCTTGATGTCGTTGTCGGCACGGAAGGTCAGCTCGGCATGATCCGGCGTGCGGCCAGCCGCCTGCATCGCATCCTTGACTGCGTGGAAGCTGTCCGCGGCGGTGAGCACGTCGATCGCGCCATCCTCCGGGTAGACCACGATGTCATCGGCACCGGCCTCGATGGCCGCTTCGGAGATGGCGTCCTCATCGGCGCCGGCGCCGTAGTGCAGCACGCCCACGCGCTTGAACATGAAGCTGACCGAGCCTTCGGTGCCCATGTTGCCGCCGCACTTGCTGAACGCATGGCGGACGTCGGCCACGGTGCGCACGCGGTTGTCGGTCAGGCAATCGACGATGACGGCCACGCCACCGGGCGCGTAGCCCTCGTAGCGGATCTCTTCGTACTCGACGCCTTCCAGTTCACCGGTGGCCTTTTTGATGGCGCGCTCGATCACGTCCTTGGACATGTTCGCGGTCAGCGCCTTGTCCACGGCCACACGCAGGCGCGGGTTGTTGTTGGGGTCGCCTCCACCGCCGCGGGCGGCCACGCCGATCTCACGGATGATCTTGGTGAAAATCTTGCCGCGCTTCGCGTCAGACGCGTTCTTGCGGTTCTCGATGGAGGGGCCTCTACCCATGGGTCTTTCCGTACGTGCGTTGATGGATAAGGCCGCGGATTCTACCTGATCGGGCCCGCTGACCGTGTCGAGGACGGATGGATGCCGCCGGGGGTGGCCCGGCGAGAGCGTGCGAACCAACGGTTCGCACCCACCAAGGCAGGGCGGTAGCGCCGGGCCATGCCCGGCGAACCGCCTTACGCGGCGGCGGCGTCCCGGCCATGGTCGAACTGGCCATGGCGGAGGAAATGCGCGGTCTGCCGCGCGGCATCGGGTGACACCACCAGGCCGCTGTGGCTGGTACGCACCACGCAGTGGTCGGCCAGGCCCGGCAGGCGGGTCTCGGCCAGCGCCACGGTACCGTCGGAATCGTCATCGAGCGCCCCGAGCAGGCTGCCCAGCCCATGCGGCACCGAGCCGGCGATCAGGCCCACCGCGGCCTTGCCCTGCCAGTCCGGCAGCCCGTCCAGCAGCAGTTCGCTGCTGCGGCCCAGGGCCAGGCCCCAACCATGTTCGGACAACGAGCGCGCAGTGCCGCTGCCCCGCAGTGGCGAGCCCAGGCAGACCACGCGCTGCACGGGCAACTGCGGCTGCCGGCGCAGGGCTTCCAGCGCCAGCAGGCCACCCAGGCTGTGCCCGACCAGCGACAGCGGGCCTGCATCTGCCAGCCGCTCCAGCAACTGCGGCACGGCCACATCGGGGCCGCCAAATACGGACGAGTAGCCAAAGGTATGGACCTGGAAGCCACGCGCGCGCAGGCGCCAGGCCAGCGGCCCGACCCAGGCACGGGCATTCCAGATGCCATGCAACAACAGAACGGGGGGAGTCATGTGCAACAGCCTGGCGGTCAGCGGGGCGGAACTACGGTGATTGAACACAAGCCAGGGGCAAGCGGTGGTGAACGCTTTCAGGCCGGATGCGGCAGACGGCGCAGGATGAACTCAAGATCGTTGGTATCGCCCACCGGGAACAGGTACTCGCCGGCCTTTTCAAAACCATACCGGGCGTAGAAGCGCTGCGCGCCGAAGTTTTCCGACCACACGCCCAGCCACAGCGTGCGCGGGCCGTCGTGCTCCAGCCAGGCCAGCGCGGTTTCCAGCAGGCGGCTGCCCCAGCCGCAGCTCTGCTGCGTCTTGATCAGGTACAGGCGCTTGAGCTCACCGTCACCGGGCTTCACGTCCGGATGCGGCAACCCACAGGGGCCGGCGGCGGCATGGCCGACCGCCTCCCCGTCCAGCTCCAGCAGCCACACCGCGTAATCGGGGTGGGCCAGGATCGTGCGCTGGCGCTCGACCGTGTAGGCCTCGTCGATGAAGTCCTGCAGGTCCTGCGGCGGATACAGGTGGCCGAAGGTTTCGGTGAACGTGCGTGCGGCCAGCGCCGACAGGGTCGGCGCGTCGTCCACAGTGGCGCGGCGGATCGAATACATGGGTCGAGTTGACGTCAGGACCACGGTTCGGGTCAAGCCCGCTCCGCCGGTTCCTTGTCGTCGTCTTCCTCTTCCTCTTCTTCGTATTCCTCGTCGTCCTCTTCTTCCTCGCCGTCTTCCTCTTCTTCGCCTTCCTCGTCCTCGTCGTACTCTTCCTCTTCGTCGTCTTCGTAATCCTCGACGCCGAAGTCTTCACCGTCCCAGCGGCCTTCGCCGTCGGCGACGAAGGTCAGGGCCATGGCCGACGGGTTGGTTCCGACACGGACCAGCCAACCACCGAAGACACGTGCACGCTCGGTGACCAGGTTGGCCTCGGAGCCTTCATTGCCCAGCTTTTCCCACTCCAGCGAAAACGCAAACTCGGTCATTGCCTGGATCTCCTGATCAGTTTTTCTTGGGGCGAACCTGGATGTGCACTTCGGCCAGCTGCTCGTCGACGATCGGCGACGGCGCGTCGGTCATCAGATCCTGCGCACCGGTGGTCTTCGGGAACGGGATGACGTCGCGGATCGACTCGGTGCCGGCCATCAGCGCGGCGATGCGGTCGATGCCGAAGGCGATGCCACCGTGCGGCGGCGCGCCGTAGTTCAGCGCGTCGAGCAGGAAGCCGAACTTGGCACGGGCTTCTTCGGCACCGATGCCGAGCAGTTCGAATACCGCGCTCTGCATGTCGGGGCGGTGGATACGGATCGAACCGCCGCCGATTTCATTGCCGTTGAGCACCATGTCATAGCCGCGCGAAACTGCGGTCTTGGCGTGCGCGCGCAGGTCGGCGATGTCGTCCACGGCCGGCGCAGTGAAGGGGTGATGCAGGGCGACGTAGCGCTGCGCTTCCTCGTCCCATTCGAACATCGGGAAGTCGGTCACCCACAGCGGTGCCCAGCCATCGGCAACCAGACTGAAATCCTTGCCGGCCTTCAGGCGCAGCGCGCCCATGAAGTCGGACACCTTGTTGTAGCCGCCGGCACCGAAGAACACGATGTCGCCGTTGCCGGCGCCGACATGGGCGACCAGGGCGGCGAAGCCTTCTTCGCTGAAGAACTTCTGGATCGGCGAGCTGATTTCACCGTTCTCGCCCACCTTGATGTAGGCCAGGCCCTTCGCACCGTACTTGGCGGCATGCGCGGCGTACTCGTCGATCTGCTTGCGCGACAGGCTGGCACCACCGGGGATGCGCAGCGCGGCGACGCGGCCATCGGCGTCATTGGCAGCAGCAGTGAACACCGGGAATTCGCTGGTCTTGACCAGCTCGGCCACGTCCACCAGTTCCAGCGCGATGCGCAGGTCCGGCTTGTCCGAACCATAGCGACGCATCGCCTCGGCCCAGGTCATGCGCGGGAAGGTGGCATCCAGTTCGACGTCGACCACTTCCTTGAAGATGGCGCGGATCATGTCTTCGACGAAGTCCTGCACGTCGCGCTCGCGGACGAAGGCGAACTCCATGTCCAGCTGGGTGAATTCCAGCTGGCGGTCGGCACGCAGGGCCTCGTCGCGGAAGCAGCGCGCGATCTGGTAGTAGCGGTCGAAGCCGGCCACCATCAGGATCTGCTTGAACAGCTGCGGGCTCTGCGGCAGGGCATAGAACTCGCCCGGGTGCATGCGCGCCGGCACCAGGAAGTCGCGTGCGCCTTCCGGGGTGGCCTTGGTCAGGATCGGCGTTTCGATGTCCTGGAAGCCCTTCTCGTCCAGGTGGCGGCGCAGCGCCTGCACCAGCTTGATGCGGGTGCGCTGCATGCGCTGCATCTCCGGACGGCGCAGGTCCAGGTAGCGGTACTTCAGGCGGGTTTCTTCGCCGGGGTTCTCGTGGGCGTGGAACGGCAGCGGCGCGGCCTTGTTCAGCACGGTGATGGCGGTGGCGATCACTTCCACCTTGCCCGTGCGCAGCTTGTCGTTGACCGCGTGGCGGGCACGTACCACGCCTTCCACCTGCAGCACGTCCTCATAGCCCAGGCTGGCGGCCACGGCGAACACTTCGGCGTTGTCGAGCTCCACCGTCACCTGCACGATGCCTTCATGATCGCGGAGATCGATGAAGCAGACGCCGCCCTGGTTACGGGCCACGTCGGTCCAGCCGGCGAGGGTGACAGTCTGGCCAATCAGGGTCTCATCGACCAGGCCGCAGAAGTGGGTACGCATGGGGGGAAAGCTCCGCTGGAGAACGCCGGCGCCTGATGGGGGCCGGAAAGCCTCTTATTCTGCGGCCGAGGCCCCGGCCGGGGCAAATGCGGACGGTCACGCGGGCTTGATCGCCCCCGTCCTTATAGTCGCGCACCTACTCCCGCATGGGGATGTCGCCATGAAACCGCAGTCCCTGGCCAGCCTGGCCGTGATCCTTGGCACCTTTACCGCGCTCGCCCTGCCCTCCGCCCCTGCCGCCGCGCAGGACGGGGTGGTCCGCTGCGAGAGCCAGAACAACCGCGAACGCGTCTGCAACACCGGCTGGCGCGATGCCCGGCTGGTCCGCCAGCTGTCCGGCTCGGCCTGCGTGGAAGGCCGAACCTGGGGCACCCGCAATGGCAGCATCTGGGTCAACAACGGCTGCCGCGCCGAATTCACCCAGGGCCGAGGCGGCTGGGGTGGCGGCAACGGCGGCGGTTGGGGTGGTGGCAACGGCAACGGCAACAGCGGCACCGTGCGCTGCGAAAGCCAGGACAACCGCGAACGCAGCTGCCCGGTGGGCTGGCGCAACGCACGCGTGGTCCGGCAGATCTCCGGCACGCAGTGCGTGGAAGGCCAGAACTGGGGCGTGCGCAACGGCGCGATCTGGGTCAACCGCGGCTGCCGCGCCGAGTTCGCCGAGGCCCGCGGTGGCTGGGGCGGCGGCAATGGCGGCGGCTGGGGTGGTGGCAACAGCAACTACACCGTGACCTGCAGCAGCAACAACAACCGCCAGCAGAGCTGTAACTGGGACGAGCGCCAGGGCCGGCCTGTGCTGCAGCAGCAGCTGTCCGGCAGCGCCTGCCAGGAAGGCCGGACCTGGGGCTACTCGCGCGGCAACGTGTGGGTCAGCAACGGCTGCCGGGCGCGCTTCGGCACGCGTTGAGGGGTAGCGCCGGGCCATGCCCGGCGAGGCAGCGGCAGGGTCTCCGCTTGAAAGCCGCCGGGCATTGCCCGGCGCTACCGGGCTGTCCGCGGCAGCATGCCAGGGGGCCGATCAGGGTGCCGGCGCCGCTGCATCACCCCAGGGCGCCGGCGGCAGCGCGACCGGCTTGCTCAGATCGAACTCGACCCGGAAACGGCGCCCTTCCGGTCGCGTCAGCTCATAGACGAAACGCTGGTCCGGCTCGATCTCCATCGCCCAGGTGTTGTGGGTTGAAGCCAGCATGTCGGCGCGGCGGAACATCGCCACCGACTCGCCATCGGCGGGAAACTGCTGGCGTTCGGCGGTGCCCGGCGGCTTGCTGTCGCCGCCGTACAGGGTGATCGCATCGGGGCTGCCGTCGGCGTGGCGATGGTCGTGCTTCAGGCGCACGCCGTGCTCGGTACGGGTCAATACCCAGGTGCGCGAATGGTCATCGCCGACGTGGAACGGAATGCGCAGCTCATGACCCGGGTCGGCGCAGCCCCGCACGTGCATCACCAGCTTCTGCCCGGCGAAGGGGTCGTTGCCGGTGGGCGCCGGTGTGTCTTCCACCACCCTGCCCTCGTAGGCCTGGCCACAGTGGGCCGCAATGGCGGCCATGAAGGCGTCGGCCGGCGCGGTCGACAGATCGTGGTTGACCGTATGCGATGGCTGCGAGCAGGCGGCGAGGCCGAGCAGAGCGATGGCGGAAGCAACAGCGGCGATCGGTTTCATGCCCCAACCCTAACGGCCACGGCCGATGCGCGCAAACCGCACTCCCTGGATCCACCTCAGCGTTCGGCTGCAGGGGCGACGGCAACCACGTCCGTCGCCGCCACCGGAGCATCTTCGCCCTGCCCTGCCGGCTCCTGCTCGACCGGGTCGACATCGAACGGCGTGCGGAACACCAGCGAGGGCAGCAGCGTGGTCAATGCGGCGTACAGCAGCAACGCGCCGAACAGCACCGCCGGAATCTGGAAGCGATCGCGCATGATCGCGGCCAGCACCAGGGTAAAGATCAACGTCGGTGCCAGCGCCAGCGACACACGCAGGCTGCTGCGGAAGCTCTCGCCGAACATCACCCGGCGCTGCAGCCAGACCACCGCGATGCGCAGCGGCAGCACCACCAGGGTGATGACAATGCCCAGCCCCAGTGCCTCCCAGCTCAGCGCTTCGCTGGGCACCTTGGTGCCGGCGTTGAAGAAGTAGAACGGCACGAAAAACGAGGCGAACAGGCGCAGCGCATGCAGGTTTTCGTGCGAGGCCAGAAGCGGCATGCGCTGGTGCAGCAGGCGCGCGACCAGGCCGGCGATGAAAGCGCCGACCAGGTAATACACGCCCAGCAGGTAGGTGATGTACGCCGCCACCATGCCCACCATCACCAGCAGTGAGAATTCCGAGCCCGGCGCATGCGGCGCGACCCAGCGACCGAGCGCGATGAACAGCAGCGGCAGGCCGACCATCATCGCCAGCAGGGCCAGGCTGGACAGCGCCATGTGCCCGGGGTCGCCAGCCTGCAGCACGATGAACAACGCCGCCAGGGCCAGCAGTTCACCGGCGATGGCCTTGCTGGTGACCCAGAACCGCTCGTCCTCGCTCAGCCCCAGCCGCGACAGCGAATCCATGATGAAACCGGTGGAGGGGGTCAGCAGCGCAAGCGCCAGCAGCCCGGCCGCCTGCCATGGCAGGCCGGCGTAACGCCAGGCCAGCCAGCCGACGCCGAACAGGGTCGCACTGCGGATCAGCAGGTGCGCCAGCAGCGGCCACATGCCGCGCCGCAGGGCCTGCAGGTCAACTTCCAGGCCAGCGAACAGGAACAGTGAGGAGATGCCCAGCGTGGCCAGCAGTGCGATGACCGCGTCGTGCGCCTGGTCGCCCAGCCAGAGCATGCCGATGATGCCGAACAGCAGGCAGGTCAGCGGCGCCGGCAGGCTGAACCGCTGCAACGCGCGCGGGATGACCAGCAGCGCGAAGATCAGCAGCAGGTAGACCAGTTCATGGCTCATCGGGGGACTTCCGTGTGGATCGAACGCGCGCAGGATGCGGGTTCGCGCACCGTGGGGCAAGCCGCCGATGAAGCACCCGTTGCCTCAGCCGATCATCTGGTCGGCGATCCGGCCCACCTGGGCCAGCACGGCCCCTCGCTGTTCCTCGTCCACCGAAGCACCCTGCAGATAAGCAGTGATCACCCAGGGCGTGCCGCCCGCACGCGGCCACAGCACGGCAATATCGTTGCGGGTGTCCTCGCCGTTGCTGCCGGTCTTGTCACCCACGCGCCAGCGCGTGCCCAGCCCTGCCCGCAGGCAGGCGTCGCCGGTCTGGTTGTCGATCAGCCAGTCGGCGAACTGCTGGCGCGATGCGGCGGAGATGCCATCGCCCACGGCAAACAGGGCCAGGCTGGCAGCCATTGCCGCCGGACTGGTGGTATCGCGCGGATCGCCTGCGGCAAAGCGGTTCATGTCAGGCTCGTAGCGGTCGTTGCGGGTCACGCGGTCGCCGTGGTCGCGCAGGAAAGCGGTCAGTGCCGCCGGCCCGCCGGTCACCCCCAGCAGCAGGTTGGCTGCGGTGTTGTCGCTGGTGGTCAGGGTGCCGCGGCACAGGTCGCGCACGCTCAGGTCCTTGCCGACGTGGCGGCGGGCGACCGGGGCGTAGGACAGCAGATCCTTCTCGGCGACCGCCACGCGGGTGTCCAGCGAGACACGGCCAGCGTCTGCAAGGCTCAGCACATGGGCCACCAGCATCGACTTGAAGGTGCTGCACATCGGGAAGCGCTCGCCCTGGCGATGCCCGCCGATGCGGCGGCCGGTGCGGGAGTCGAGCACCGTCACCCCCAGTCGGCCGCCGCTGGCCTTTTCCAGCTCGGCGAAATCGGCGGCTCCGGCAATGGCCGCGTGCGTGGCCGGCGTAACGGCCGCAGGCGTGGTGCTCCGTGCCAGTGCAGGCGCGAGCAGGGAGGATGCGAGGGCGGCACCAGTGAACTGCAGGAATCGACGGCGAGCGTACATGGATGGACTCCGGTAAACGTGCCCCGATTATTGGGAGGGATGACGCGGGGCCACCAGCGGGAATTTTCAGGGACAGGCATGAGATTAATTGATGCCTATCGAAAGGAAGATCACGCCACGCCGGGATTTCGATCTGTCAAACTGGAATCAGCCATCACCCCACCTCACACCTTCCCATGCTGCATCCCACCCTGCCGCTGAACGCCCTGCGCGCCTTCGAGGCCGCCGCCCGGCACCAGAACTTCACCCGCGCGGCGCTGGAGCTGTGCGTCAGCCAGGCAGCACTGAGCCACCAGATACGCGGACTGGAGGACCGGCTGGGTATCCGCCTGTTCCATCGCCTGCCCCGCGGCGTGGCGTTGACCGAGGAAGGCACAGCCCTGTACCCGGTGCTCAATGAGTCCTTCGAGCGCATTTCAGCCAGCATCGCCCGCTACACCGGTGGCCCGGCGCGGGAAGTACTGACGATAGGCGTGGTCGGCACCTTCGCCACCGGCTGGCTGCTGCCGCGCTTGGCCGCCTTCGACGCGGCCCACCCGGATATCGAGCTGCGGCTGCAGACCCACAACAACCGCATCGATCTGGCCGGTGAAGGCCTGGACCTGGCGATCCGTTTCGGCGATGGCGACTGGCAGGGACAGGCCTGCACGGCAATCCTGGACGCGCCGTTCGCGCCCTTGTGTGCGCCGGCCCTGGCGCGGAGGCTGAAGCATCCGCGCGATCTGGCGGCCCTGCCGCTGCTGCGTTCGTATCGCAGCGACGAATGGCCACGCTGGCTGCAGATGGCCGGGGTCAACGGTGTGGAAGCGCGAGGACCGGTGTTCGATTCGTCATTGACGCTGGCCGTTGCCGCCGCCGGTGGCGCAGGCGTTGCCCTGCTGCCATTGCGCATGTTCGAAGCGGACCTGGCCGAGGGCCGGCTGCTGCAGCCGTTTGCCACCACGCTGGAGCTGGGTCGCTACTGGCTGACCCGTCTGCGCTCACGTGCCGAACGGGAGCCGGCCAAGCGGTTCCGCGAATGGCTGCAGGCGCAGGGATGAAACACGCGCGCCGCGGGTAGCACCGGGCCATGCCCGGCGAGCGCAGCGGTTGGAAGAAGCCGCCGGGCATGGCCCGGCGCTACCGATGGAATCAGGACTCCAACAGTTCCATCCAGGCCGCTTCGGCCTTTTCCAGCTGCGCGGCGGCCGCTTCGCGGTCGCGGCCGAGCACGGCCATGCGCGTGGCATCGGCATAGTTGCTCGAGTCGGCAAGCTGCCGGTCCAGTTCGGCCAGCACCCCTTCCAGCTCGGCGACCTTGGCTTCGGCGCTGGCCAGCTTGTGCGGGTTGACCGGCTTCTTCTGCACCACCTGCGCGACCGGTGCGGTCTTGACCACCACCGGCTCTTCCACCTGTTCCATGCGTGCCTTGGTGCCCTGCGCCTGTGGGCGCGTGCGCAGCCATGCCGCGTAGGCGTCGAGGTCACCATCGAACGGCTCGACCACGCCGTCGGCCACCCGCCAGAACGTGTCGCAGACCAGGCCGATCAGATGGCGATCATGCGAGACCATCACGATCGCGCCGTCGAAATCGGCCAGGGCTTCGGCCAGGGCTTCGCGCATTTCCAGGTCAAGGTGGTTGGTCGGTTCGTCCAGCAGCAGCACGTTCGGCTGCTGCCAGGCGATCAACGCCAGCGCCAGGCGTGCACGCTCGCCACCGGAGAAACCATCCACCGGTTCAAAGGCACGGTCGCCCGGGAAGTTCCACTTGCCGAGGAAGTCGCGGAACGATTGGTTCGGTGCATCCGGGGCCAGCTCGCGGAAGTGTTCCATCGGCGACTGGCCTTCATGCAGCGACTCGACCGTGTGCTGGGCGAAGTAGCCGATGCGCAGGTCCGGGTGCGCGGCGCGCTCACCGGCAATCGGTGCCAGCTCGCCCACCAGGGTCTTCACCAACGTTGTTTTACCCGCGCCGTTGGGGCCCAGCAGGCCGATGCGCTGGCCCGCTTCCAGGCCGAAGCCCACGTTGTGCAGGATCACCGAGTCACTGCCGTAACCGGCCTCGACATGGTTCAGGCGGATCAGCGAGAACGGCAGCTTGGCCGGCGGTGCGAACTCGATGCGGAATTCGCGCTCGGCGCGCACCGCCTCGGTACCGGCCAGCTTGGCCAGTCGCTTCATCCGGCTCTGTGCCTGCGCGGCCTTGCTGGCCTGGGCCTTGAAGCGGTCGATGAAGCTCTGCAGGTGGGCGCGCTCGGCCTGTTCCTTCTCATGCGCGATCTGCTGCTGGCGCAGCTGTTCGGCACGCTGGCGCTCGAAGTCGGTGTAACCACCCGGGTACAGCTTGGCGCCGCCACCGTGCAGGTGCAGGGTGTGGGTGGCCACGTTGTCGAGGAACTCGCGGTCGTGCGAGATCAGCAGCAAGGTGCCCGGGTACTTCAGCAGCCACTGTTCCAGCCAGTACACCGCGTCCAGATCCAGGTGGTTGGTCGGTTCGTCCAGCAGCAGCAGGTCGCTGGGCATCATCAGCGCGCGGGCCAGGTTCAGGCGCACGCGCCAGCCGCCGGAGAACGAGGACACCGCGCGGTGGTGCGTTTCGGCCGGGAAGCCCAGGCCGTGCAGCAGCTTGCCGGCACGCGCTTCGGCGTCGTAGGCGTTCAGCTCGGCCATGCGCGTATGCGCCTCGGCCACCGCTTCCCAGTCTTCGCGGGCGGTGGCGTCGGCCTCGGCGGCCAGCACCGCGGCCACCTCGATGTCACCGCCCAGCACGAAGCTCAGCGCCGGGTCCGGCAGGGACGGGGTTTCCTGGGCAACACTGGCGATGCGGATCTTGCCCGGCAGGTCGACGTCACCCTTGTCGGCCTCCAGTTCGCCCTTCACCGCCGCGAACAGGCTGGACTTGCCAGCACCATTGCGGCCGACCACGCCTACCCGGTAACCGGCATGCAGGGTCAGGTCGACATTGGACAACAGCAGCCGCTCGCCGCGGCGCAAGGCGAAATTACGAAGCGAAATCATGGGGGGCGTCCATATAACCGAATGGAATGTGCTGGTAAGCACTGTTCCTGCGACGCAATTCTAACGTTAACGAATACTTGACGCGCCCGGGGATGCGCGACGGCCGACGTTCCTCTCTCCCACGTCCTGTCCGCGCGCCTCCCGGGCCCCTCCCCCTGTCAGGGCCTGTCGCAGCTAAATGGTTGCTGCTGCAACGTTTTTTCTGTGGGTCGGCATTTGACAGGCACTGAATATCCCGTTAATTCCTGTATTGCGCACCGCAACAACCGTCGTCCGCCTCACCCCCGTGATGTCGATTCCGGTGCCATCCCGCCAACCGGAGCCCCCTCCCGATGACCCGCAAGACCAGCCTGATCGCCGCCGCCGTCGCTGTCGCACTCGGTGGCTCTCCGTTCGTTGCCGCCGCCCAGCAGGCCGGCAGCGCCGCCAACACCCTCGATACGGTGATCGTCACCGGCACCCGCGTGGCCGACCGCACGGTCGCCGAATCGCAGTCACCGATCGACATCATCACCCCCGAGATCCTGCAGTCCACCGGTACCGGCGAACTGGCCACCGCGCTGTCGCGCGCGCTGCCATCGCTGAACTTCCCGCGCCCGGCACTGACCGACGGCACCAGTGGCGTGCGCCCTGCACAGCTGCGCGGCCTGTCGCCGGACCAGGTGCTGGTGCTGGTCAACGGCAAGCGCCGCCACACCTCGGCGATGATCAACGTCAACGGCAGCATCGGCCGTGGTTCGTCGGCCGTGGACATCAACGCGATTCCGATCGCCGCCATCGAGCGCGTCGAGGTGCTGCGTGACGGCGCCTCGGCACAGTACGGTTCGGATGCCATCGCCGGCGTCATCAACATCGTGCTCAAGGGCAGCGGCAGCGGTGGCAGCCTGGCCGTCGACTACGGCCAGTATTCGGCCGGCGACGGCAACAAGTACCAACTGTCCGGCGATACCGGCGTGGAATTCGGCAACGGCCGTGGCCGCGTGCACGTGGCCGGCCAGATCAGCCAGCAGGACGAGAGCGACCGCGCCGGCCCCTATCGCGGCACCACGCCGAACACCGGCAACTTCCCCAGCGTCGGCCAGACCACCTTCATCGTCGGCGACCCGCGCGTGGACGCCACTGCGGCCTCGGCCAACGCCAGCTTCGATTTCAGCGACCACGTCACCGGTTACGCCAGCGCATTGCTCAGCAACCGCGACATCACCTCGTTCGCGTTCTACCGTTCGCGCAACCACAGCGGGCAGACCGCGCTGCTGGCGCAGACCTACCCGGACGGCTTCGTGCCGCAGATCAACCAGTATTCCAAGGACCGCTCGCTGGTGGCCGGGGTCAAAGGCAACACCGACAGCGGCTGGACCTGGGACCTGAGCCTGAACCACGGCGAGAACACCCTGGACTTCCACACCCGCAACAGCATCAACTACAGCCTGGGTGCGACCAGCCCGCGCTCGTTCTACGACGGCACGCTGAAGTACCAGCAGGACATCTTCAACGCCGATCTGACCAAGTCGCTGGACTGGGGCCTGGCCTATCCGGTCACGCTGTCCTTCGGCGGTGAGTATCGCCGCGAGAAGTGGGACCAGAACCCTGGCGAACTGAACTCCTACACCGGCAGCGGTGCGCAGGGTTTTGCCGGCTTCACTCCCACCAACGAAGTGCATACCGACCGCCACAACTACGCGGTCTATGCGGGCCTGGAAGCGGACCTGACCGAGAAGTTCTCCGCCGGCATCACCGGCCGTTACGAGGACTACTCGGACTTCGGTGACCGTTTCTCCGGCAAGCTGTCGGCGCGCTATGCGTTCACCGACAAGGTAGCGCTGCGTGCCACCGCCTCCAGCGGTTTCCGCGCACCGTCACTGGCCCAGCAGGGCTACCAGGCGGTCACCAGCCAGTTCCTCAACGGCGTGTTCGTCGAGCGTGGCACCTTCCCGACCACCAGCCTGGCCGCACAGGCACTGGGCGCGTCGCCGCTGAAGGCCGAGACCTCCACGTCCTACAGCCTGGGCCTGGTGCTGCAGCCGGTGGATCGCCTTTACGTCACCGTCGACGCCTACCAGATCGACATCGATGACCGCATCGCGCTGTCCTCCAGCATCACCACCAATGCGGCCAGCAGCGCGCTGCTGGCCACGCTAGGCCTGCCGCAGGTAACCGCGTTCTCGTACTTCACCAACGGCCTGGACACCCGCACCCGCGGCGTGGACGTCGTGTCCAGCTACACCGTGCCGTTCAGCGCCAGCAGCCTGGAACTGACCGCGGCCTACAGCTACAACGACACCGAAGTGCAGCGCGTGGGTGGCACGCCGGCGGTGTTCGGCACGCTGGGCCTGGCCCAGTCGCTGATCGGCCGCGATGAGATCGGCCGCATCGAAGACAGCTACCCGCACGACAAGACCATCCTCAGCGGCACCTGGCGCTCGGACCACTGGGAACTGGGCCTGGCGGCGACCCGCTACGGCAAGTTCACGGTGCGCAATTCGGCCACCGCCGCGCGTGACCAGACCTACGGCGACAAGTGGGTGCTGGATGCTTCGGCCAGCTACAAGCCGAGTGCGAACTGGACGCTGACGGTGGGCGCCGACAACCTGCTGGACGAGTACCCGGACCGCACCGAAGACCTGCAGAACTCGACCTTCGGCATGCTGCCGTACAGCAACTACTCGCCGTTCGGCTTCAATGGCGCGTATGTGTACGGGCGGATCAAGTACAACTGGTAAGCGGTAACGGGCGCGCCGGGCCCTGCCCGGCGGGTTCATCCGGGGTCAGATCCCTTTTCCTGATGGAAAAGGGATCTGACCCTATTTGTTCCAAAGGTTTGCCGCATTTGGCTCATTAGGTGAAAATCGGGGCATTCCCCCGATTTCTGCGAGAGCCGATGCACCATGACACCGACCTGATCAACATCGTTGCCGTTGGTCTCGGGCTCGCCTTCATCTTCGGCGCGCTGGCCAACAAGCTCCGCTTGTCTCCTCTGGTCGGTTACCTGGTTGCTGGCATCTGCGTCGGTCCGTTCACGCCGGGCTTCGTCGCCGACCAGGCCTTGGCCAACCAGCTGGCCGAGCTGGGCGTGATGCTGCTGATGTTCGGCGTCGGCCTGCACTTCTCGCTGAAGGACCTGATGGCGGTCAAGGCCATCGCCATTCCCGGTGCCATCGGCCAGATCCTGGTCGCTACCCTGCTCGGCTGGGGCCTGGCGGCATTGATGGGCTGGCCGGTCATCCACGGCGTGGTGTTCGGTTTCGCGCTGGCCACGGCCAGTACCGTAGTGCTGCTGCGCGCGATGGAAGAGCGCCGCCTGCTGGAAACCCAGCGCGGCAAGATCGCGGTCGGTTGGCTGATCGTCGAGGACCTGGCCTGCGTGCTGGCACTGGTGATGATGCCGGTGATGGCCGGTGTGTTCGGGCCCGACGCGGCCAATGAACACCACACCCTCGGCAGCGTGCTGGCCAGCATCGGCTGGACCTTCGTGCAGCTGGGCCTGTTCGTGGCAGTGATGCTGGTGGTCGGCCGCCGGGTCATTCCGTGGATCCTGGAGCGCATCGCCGGTACCGGCTCGCGCGAACTGTTCACCCTGTCGGTGCTGGCGATCGCGCTGGGCGTGGCGTTCGGCTCGGCGATGCTGTTCGGTGTGTCCTTCGCGCTGGGCGCGTTCTTCGCCGGCATGCTGCTCAATGAATCGGAACTCAGCCACAAGGCGGCCAGCGATTCCCTGCCGCTGCGCGACGCGTTCGCGGTGCTGTTCTTCGTCTCGGTGGGCATGCTGTTCAATCCCGGCATCCTGATCGAGCACCCGTGGCAGGTGCTGGCGACCGCCGGCATCATCATGTTCGGCAAATCGGCGGCGGCGTTCTTCATCGTGCGCGCGTTCGGCCATCCCACCGGCACCGCGTTGACGATCTCGGCCAGCCTGGCGCAGATCGGCGAGTTCGCCTTCATCATCGCCGGCCTCGGCGTGACCCTGAAGATCCTGCCGCCCACCGGCCAGGCGCTGGTGCTGGCCGGCGCGCTGATCTCGATCATGCTCAACCCGCTGGTGTTCGGCCTGCTCGACCGCTGGCTGCTCAAGCACCAGGAAACCACGCCCACGGCGGTGGAGACCGAACTGCCACCGGGGCCGTCGCTGGACCTGCACGACCATGCCATCGTCATCGGCTATGGCCGCGTCGGCAGCGCGTTGGCGCAGGTGCTGCGCGACCGTGGCGTGCCGGTGATGATCATCGACGACAACAAGGAACACGTGGCCGAGGCGCACGCTGCTGGCCTGCCCGGCATCCGCGGCAGCGCCGCCTCGGACAAGGTGCTGGCCGAAGCCCATCCCGAGCGCGCGAAAATCGCGGTGCTGGCGATCCCACAGCCGCTGGAAGCCGGCGAAACCCTGGCCAAGCTGCGTGCGATCAACCCCAACCTGACGCTGCTGGCGCGCGCGCACAGCGATGCCGAAGTGAAGCACCTGCTTGAACACGGTGCCGACGGCACGGTGATGGCCGAGCGCGAGCTGGCCTACTCGCTGGCGGAAATGGTGATGGCCACCCCGCCGTACCGCAGTCTTGGGCAGCACAGCATTCCGGTGGTGTGAGGGGTGTGCAGCAGGGCTGCGCCCTGCACCCGCCGAAACAACGGCAACGGCAAAAGCTGGCATTCCGTGGGATGGCGGGGTGGGTCCGGTTGCGGGGGACGCTGCAAGTACGTCCATGTAAGCTCGGTCGCCGCATCCATGCGGCTCACGCCCCCGCAACCGGACCCACCCCGCCTTCGACAGGTTCCCACTGCTGGTGGTGGATGAACGATTTGGCAGGTGTCGAGCTTGGTCGACAGTAGATCCACGCCATGCGTGGATGCTTTTCGATGCACTGTCGGACTATTGGATTCCGATGGGGATTTATCCACGCATGGCGTGGGGTTGGCTGCGCCCAAAGAAATCCCCGGCCGACCCGCATCGGCCGGGGATGATATCGCCACGCCCTTGGAGAGCGCCTCTACCGTAACGCTTTCCTGCGGTGGTGGTGATCGCCTCTGGCGATGACGACCAAGCCAGCAGGTATCAGCCTGCCAGCGGCAGGCAGACGTCGGCGCGCAACTGGTGGGCAGGCACCTGTTCGGGATCATCCAGGAAGTGGAAATACAGGGGCGCTTCGGCAAGCGCGTGCCCACTGTCCGGCCACCAGTCGCGCAGCAGCGCATCCCCCACGGCCTGCAGCTGCTCATAAGGGCCGACATGGTGGGCGACCGCATGCGGACCGATGCCGAGGGCCTGCCGCCGCAGCGGCGACGAAAGTTGCGGCAGCGCGGTGGCAAATCCCATCCCGCAGTCGAAGCGGTGCGCCTGCGCGGGTACGTCCCGGTGGTCATTGATGGCGATGCCTACCAGGTGCAGCAGATCGTCGGCCAGCCCTTGCGCCTGCGCCCATTCGTACAGGCGGCCGAAGCTGGCATCGAGATCACCGAAGGCCCCCTGCGCGCGCAGCAGCACGACCTCGAACGGCTGCAGCGCGCGTACTTCCACCTTCAGCGGGGCGGCGGTCACCGCGTCTACGTCGGCAGGTGGTTGTGCCAAGACCTGCTGCCACTGCTGCCGCAGTGCTGCATCGGCGCGCAGGGCGCGCGGGGTGGTATCCAGGCGCTGCCTGCAGCGCCGCGCAAGGGCCTGCGCACTCTCATAGCCGGCGGCCAGCGCGGCGTCGGTGACGCTTGCATCGGGCTGCTGCAGCGCCTGCAGGGCGTTGAGCAGGCGCAGCCGGTCCAGCGTCTGTCCCGGGCTTTCGCCGGTCAGTGCCCGGTACAGGCGCTGGAAGTGGTAGGGCGACTGATGGGCGACAGTCGCCAGTGCCGTTACGTCCGGCAGTGCCTGCTGCTCACGCAGGCAGCCCTGCAGATGGTCGATGACCCGTTCGATTCCCTGCGCCTGGCGCAGGCCTGCAAGCCGCTTCATGACCATCTCCGCTGAGGACATGGCTGCGATCGTGCCTGATCCTTTGGCGGGGTGCGTGACCGATCCTGCGCGATTGCCCGCCCTCAGGCCTTGGCGAGCGCCTGTTCCAGATCCGCGCGCAGATCGCCGATGTTCTCGATGCCGATCGACAGGCGCACGGTGTCCTCGCTGACCCCGGCCCTGGCCAGTTCGGCCGCATCCAGCTGGCGATGGGTGGTCGAGGCCGGATGGGTGGCCAGTGACTTCGCATCGCCCAGGTTCACCAGCCGGGTGAACAGTTTCAGGGCATCGAGGAAGCGGGCGCCGGCAACGCGCCCGCCCGGCAGTCCGAAGGTCAGCACACCGGAGCCATGGCCGCCCAGATAACGCTGCGCTGCCGCGTGTTCGGGGTCATCGGCCAGCCCGGCATAACGCACCCACGCTACCTTCGGATGCGCGCGCAGGTACTGCGCCACGGCCAGCGCGTTGGCATTGATCCGCTCCATGCGCAGCGCCAGGGTCTCGATGCCCTGCAGGATCAGGAAGGCGTTGAACGGTGACAATGCTGCGCCGGTATTGCGCAACGGCACTACCCGCGCACGGCCAATGTAGGCCGCCGCGCCGAGCGCTTCGGTATAGACCACGCCGTGATAGCTCGGATCAGGCTGGTTCAAGCGGGCGAAGCGTTGCGGCTGTGCCGTCCAGTCGAAGCGGCCGGAATCGACGATCGCCCCGCCCAGGCTGGTGCCGTGGCCACCGAGGTACTTGGTCAGCGAGTGCACCACGATGTCGGCGCCATGTTCGAATGGGCGCAGCAGGAATGGCGTGGCCACCGTGTTGTCGACAATCAACGGCACGCCGGCCGCATGCGCGACCTCGGCGATGGCGGCGATGTCGGTGACGTTGCCGCGCGGGTTGCCGATCGATTCGACGAATACCGCCTTGGTGCGTTCATCGATCAGCGCGGCAAACGCCGACGGATCTGCCGGATCGGCGAATCGCGCCTGGATGCCGTACTGCGGCAGCGTGTGCGCCAGCAGGTTGAGGCTGCCACCGTACAGCGCACTGGCAGCGACGATGTTGTCGCCGGCCTCGGCAATGGTCTGGATCGCATAGGTGATCGCGGCCTGCCCGGAAGCCAGTGCCAACGCGCCGATGCCCCCTTCCAGCGCCGCAACGCGCTGCTCCAGCACGTCGGTGGTGGGGTTCATGATGCGCGTATAGATGTTGCCCGGCACCTTCAGGTCGAACAGGTCCGCACCATGCTGGGTGTCATCGAATGCGTAGGCCACGGTCTGGTAGATCGGCACCGCCACCGCGCGGGTGGTCGGGTCGGGGCGATAGCCGCCGTGCACGGCCAGGGTTTCCAGTTGCCACTGCGGATCGCTCATTGCACCAGGCTCCATCCGGGGAAACACCCACCATAGGCCAGCCATCGGCCGCCATTGAGAGCCTCTGGCGATGACGCCAATACCGGTGGTTATCAGGTTGCCCGGGATTCAGGCAGTCGCCATGGGCCGTTGCTAGGCTTCGCCGCCGGGCCCTTCGCCCCGGACAAGGATGCCCTACCGATGCAGCCCTCCCCGTGGCCCCCCGCCGCCGGCAACCCGACCCAGGTGCTGCTGGTCGAAGACGACCGCCGCCTGGCCGAGCTGGTCAGCGACTACCTGAGCGAACATGGATTTGCCGTGCAGCACGTGCCGCGGGGCGACCTGGCCAGCGCGGCCTGCCGCCAGCACGCGCCGGAACTGGTGGTGCTGGACCTGATGCTGCCTGGCCTTGGTGGCATCGACGTGTGCCGGCAGATCCGCAGTTTTTCCGACGTGCCGATCCTGATGCTGACCGCGTGCGAGGACGATATCGAACAGGTGCTGGGCCTGGAGTCCGGCGCCGATGACTATGTCCACAAGCCGATCGAGCCACGCCTGCTGCTGGCGCGCCTGCGTGCGCTGCTGCGCCGTCGCCATGGCAGCGGCCCTGCCGGCGTGCCGTGCAGGCTGATGCATGGCGAACTGCTGATCGATCGCGTGCAGCGCGAGGTTCACCTGCATGGGCAGCCGGTGGAACTGGGCACGACCGAATTCGAGATCCTCTGGCTGCTGGCCAGCCAGCCCGGGCAGATCCTCTCGCGCGACCAGATCCTGCAGGCGGCGCGCGGCATCGGTTTCGATGGCCTGGACCGCAGCGTGGATGTCTGCATCGGCAAGCTGCGCCGCAAGCTGGGCGATGACGCGCGCGAACCGCGCCGGATCAAGACCGTGTGGGGCCGCGGTTACCAGTTCAACCCCTCGGCCTGGTCGGCGTGAAGCGCCTGTTCCTGTGGTTGTGGTTCGTCACCGGCGGCTGCCTGCTGGTGTCGGTGTTCAGCCTCAACCATCTGCTGGACCGCATCTACACGCCCCTGCAGGAACGTGTCTTCGTCGAACAGGTGCGCGGGCAGGTGTATGCGCTGCGCAGCGGACTGGCCGGCCTGGACCGACAGCAGCAACAGCAGCGCCTGCTGCAGTGGCAGCCACATTACGGCATTGCGCTGTCACTGCTGGATGCACCGCCCGTGCTCGATGACCAAGAGCGCAGTGCCCTGCGCGGGGACGGCTTCATCGTCCGTGAGCGCTACCAGCAGGTGCTGCTGCCCATCGAGGCGGCTGGCGGACGCTGGCTGCAGCTGCGCCTTCCCGGCGAAGTGCAGATGACCCTGTACATGACCGCCGCCGCCTACCTGTGCATCCTGCTGCTGGTCGGTGCCTGCCTGTATGCCTGGGTACGCCTGCTGTGGCGCGACCTGGAGGCGCTGCGGGGTCATGCCGATCGCATCGGTGCCGGCGACCTGCAGGCGCGTGCGCAGGTATCGCCACGTTCGCAGATCCGGGTCATCGTGGAGCATTCCAACCGCATGGCCGCGCGCGTGGCCGAACTGGTGCAACGGCAGCGCGATCTTACCCATGCCATTTCCCACGAGCTGCGCACGCCGATCGCACGCCTGGCCTTCGGCCTGGATCTGATGCAGGACAGCAACGACCCGGCGCGGCGGGCACACCTCGCTGCCGGCCTGCATGGTGATCTGGCCGAGCTCAACCGGTTGGTCAGCGAACTGCTGGCCTATGAGCGGCTGGAGCATCCCAACGACGCCGAGCCCATGCAGCGGATCGAGGCGAATGACTGGCTGCAGGCCTGCATGGAAGACGCACGGCGCGATGCCGAGCGCGCGGGCCTGGTGCTGCAGGTCTGGCCCAGTGCGTTGCCGCGCGTGGATGCCGAGCCACGCCTGCTGCAGCTGGCCCTGAGCAACCTGGTCGGCAACGCGATGCGCTATGCGCGCACCCGTGTGGAGGTGTCACTGGTCAGCGCGGCCGGCAAGGCCTGCCTGCGCGTGGACGACGATGGCCCCGGCATTGCCGAAGGCGATCGCGAGAAGGTGTTGCGCCCGTTCACCCGTCTGGATGACAGCCGCAGCCGCGACACCGGCGGCTTTGGTCTTGGCCTGGCCATCGCCGGGCGCATCGCGGTTCGTCACCACGGCGAGCTGCGCGTGGGACGGGCGAGCCTGGGCGGTGCACGCCTGGAAATGCACTGGCCACTGGCTGCCAGCTGAACGCCACGGGCCGCGCTTACAGTTGCTTACAACTCCCGCACAACTGCGGACGGATTGGTCGGTGGCATCCCGCCACGCTGTCGACCCAGCAGCACGCGCCGGATGCGCGCACTGCATTTCCTCCCACTGTAGAGAGTTGCCATGTCCCACCGTCGCCGTTTCCCCACCCTGCTCGGCCTGGCCCTGCTGCCCTTGTTCGCAACGTCCACAGCGCAAGCCAAGGAGGGTCAATGGACCTTCGAGCTTGCCGCCGGTGGCGGCGTTGCCCCGCGCTACAGCGGCAGCGAGGAATTCCAGGCCGCACCGACGCTGTCGTTCGACGTGACTTCGCCGGGCGGCTGGTTTCTGGGTACCAGCGGTGCGGGTTGGGGCACGGCCATCGGCGAGCACACCCGCGTGCGCGCCTACGTCGGCGGCAGCGGCAGCCGACGCGAGAAGAACTCGATCCTCGGCGGCTCGGACTTCCTGCGTGGCATGGGCGATATCGATACCCGGCCCCTGGTCGGCCTGGCGGCTGGCTATACGCTGGGTGAGGCGGTGTTGAGTGGTTCCTGGCAGTACACGCTGAAAGACGACGACAAGGGCGACAACGGCCTTGCCACCCAGCAGATCCACCTGAACCTGGAGATGCCGCTGTTCGATCTGGCCGGTGGCGTGGTCAGCGGCAGCGTCTCCACCGACTACGGCAACCGCGGCTATATGCAGACCTGGTACGGCGTCAGCCCCGACCAGGCCGCTCGCACCGGGTTCGCCCAGCACAGGCCCAAGGCTGGCCTGGTCAGCGCCGGGCTGGGCATGAAATGGAGCCATCGTGCTGGTCGCAACGGCAACTGGTACATCGCCGTGGAAGGCACCCGCCTGCTCGGCGACGCCGCCGACAGCCCGATCGTGCAGAAGGCCAACCAGTTCGGGTTGATGACCGGGTATACGCACCGGTTCTGAGCATGGCCGGCGAGCGCCGGACAGCGACGTTCGCGCTGGCAAAGAAACGGGGCGCTGCGATCATGCAGCGCCCCGTGGCACGCATCAGGCCTTGGCGAACACCAGATGGCCACCGTCGTTGCCCACTTCGATGGTATCGCCGTTGACGAACGCACCGGACAGGATCTTCTGCGCCAGCGGGTTTTCCAGCTGTGCCTGGATCGCACGCTTCAACGGACGCGCGCCGTAGACCGGATCGAAGCCGACGTTGCCGAGCAGATCGAACGCTGCATCGGACACCACCAGCTTCAGGCCACGCTCGGCCAGGCGCTTTTCCAGGCCACGCATCTGGATGCGCGCGATCTGCTTGATCTGCTGCTTGTCCAGCGGATGGAACACCACGATGTCATCCAACCGGTTGATGAACTCCGGACGGAAATGCGCCTGCACCACGCCCATCACCGCCGCCTTCATCTGCGTGTAGGCCTCTGGCGTGTCATCGCCGCTCATGTCCTGGATCTGGTGCGAGCCCAGGTTGGAGGTCATCACGATGACGGTATTGCGGAAGTCCACCGTGCGGCCCTGGCCATCGGTCAGGCGACCATCGTCCAACACCTGCAGCAGGATGTTGAACACATCCGGATGCGCCTTTTCCACCTCGTCCAGCAGGATCAGCGAATACGGGCGACGGCGCACGGCCTCGGTGAGGTAGCCGCCTTCCTCATAGCCCACATAGCCGGGGGGCGCACCGATCAGGCGTGCGACGCTGTGCTTCTCCATGAACTCGCTCATGTCGATGCGGATCATCGCGTCGGCGCTGTCGAACAGGAACTCGGCCAGCGACTTGCACAATTCGGTCTTGCCCACGCCGGTCGGGCCCAGGAACAGGAACGATCCACCCGGTCGATTTGGATCGGACAAGCCAGCGCGCGAACGACGCACCGCGTCGGACACCACCTTGATCGCCTCTTCCTGGCCGACCACGCGGTTGTGCAGCACCTCTTCCATGCGCAGCAGCTTGTCACGCTCGCCTTCGAGCATCTTGTTGACCGGGATGCCGGTCCAGCGCGAGACGACCTCGGCGATCTCCTCGTCGGTGACACGATCCTGCACCAGCTTGAAGTCGTGGTTCTCCACTTCCTGGGCGGCAGCCAGCTGCTTTTCCAGCTGCGGCAGCACGCCATACTGGATCTCGCTCATGCGCGCGAAATCCTGCCGGCGCTGCGCCGACTCCAGCTCAACCTTGGCCTGCTCGACCTGTTCCTTGATCTTGGTCGTGCCCTGCAGCGCGGCCTTCTCCGACTTCCAGACTTCGTTGAGATCGGAGAACTCGCGCTCCAGCGCATCGATATCGTTTTCCAGATCGGCCAGGCGCTGCCGCGAAGCGTCGTCCGTCTCCTTCTTCAGCATCTCGCGCTGGATCTTCAGCTGGATCAGGCGACGCTCCAGGCGGTCCAGTTCCTCCGGCTTGGAATCGATCTCCATGCGCAGCCGTGAAGCAGCCTCGTCCATCAGGTCGATGGCCTTGTCCGGCAGCTGGCGGTCGGTGATGTAGCGGTTGGACAGGGTGGCGGCAGCGACGATGGCCGGGTCGGTGATCTCCACCCCGTGGTGCACTGCGTACTTTTCCTTCAGGCCGCGCAGGATCGCGATGGTGTCCTCCACCGTCGGCTCGCCCACGAACACTTTCTGGAAGCGGCGCTCCAGCGCGGCATCCTTCTCGATGTACTTGCGGTACTCGTCCAGCGTGGTCGCACCGACGCAATGCAGTTCACCGCGCGCCAGTGCCGGCTTGAGCATGTTGCCGGCATCCATCGCACCGTCGGCCTTGCCCGCGCCAACCATGGTGTGCAGCTCGTCGATGAACAGGATGATCTGCCCTTCGCTCTTGGCCAGATCGTTGAGCACGCCCTTCAGGCGCTCTTCGAATTCACCGCGGAACTTCGCACCGGCGATCAGCGCGCCCATGTCCAGCGACAGCACGCGCTTGCCGCGCAGGCCTTCAGGCACTTCGTCATTGATGATGCGCTGGGCCAGGCCTTCGACGATCGCGGTCTTGCCCACGCCGGGTTCGCCGATCAGCACCGGATTGTTCTTGGTGCGACGCTGCAGCACCTGGATGGTGCGGCGGATTTCTTCGTCGCGACCGATCACCGGGTCGAGCTTGCCGCTCTCGGCGCGTGCGGTCAGGTCGATGGTGTATTTCTCCAGCGCCTGCCGCTGCTCTTCGGCGTTCTCCGACTGCACGTTCTCGCCACCACGCAGCTTGTCGATGGCGGTCTGCAGGCGCGCCTTGTCGGCACCGGCAGCGCGCATGGCCATGCCCAGCGTGCCGCCGTCTTCCAGTGCGGCCAGCACGAACCACTCGCTGGCGATGAAGGCATCACCGTTCTGCTGGGCCAGCTTGTCGGTGTGGTTGAGCAGGCGGTTGAGGTCGTTGCCGATCGACAGGTTGCCGGCCTCGCCGGACACCTTCGGCAGCGCTTCAAGCGCCTCGTCCAGGCGCTCGCGCAGCACCGGCACGTTGACGCCGGCCTGGGCCAGCAACGGCCGGGTGCTGCCCCCCTGCTGGTCCAGCAGGGCACTGAACACGTGCACCGGTTCGATGATGCTGTTGTCGCGGCCTACCGCCAGCGACTGCGCGTCTGCCAGCGCCTGCTGGAAACGCGAGGTGAGCTTGTCCATTCGCATTGCGAAACCTCATCGGTCATCTTGGCCGGCCCGCGCCGGCGATGCTGGAAAGATGCGGTTGCCCCACCCGGTTTCAAGGGTGGCTGCGACTGCATTCGAAGGCCAGTCAGCCCGTGGCCAGCATGCCGGAAGCGGTGTTGTCGGCGCGTTGATCCGGATCAGATCCGCACGATGGGAGCTCACCGGGTGATCGTGGCCCGGATCGCCCGTAGCTGCTGCTTGACCGCCCGCACCTGCGCTACGTCCATGCGCAGCAAGGCCTTCTGCCCGATCGAGCGCGACTGCAGGGTGGCATCGGCGAAGCGGTAGCGGCCGCGCTCATCGCGCTGCAGCAGTGGCGCCTGGGCCAGCTCCGGGGTGTCCAGCAGGTGGTCGATCACCGTTACCAGGCGATCATTGAAATACCCGTCAGGACGGCCCAGATCGACGTAGGCCTGCTGGATCAACGGATAGAAGCGCTTGTACGCCTGGCCCGCCGCCGCCGGATCGAGCGCCGTGAAGGCCTGCACATAGGGCGCATAGCGCGTCGCATTGGCCGCAGCGATGCGTTCGCCGCCCTCGCCCGGCTCCACCTGCAGGCTGCCCGGTAGCGGCCTGAAGGCCAACGCGGCAGGCGGCACACTGGCCTTGTCCAGGTTGTCGACCTGGGTGACCAGGCGCTGGATCAGGTGATCGCGCAGCAGGGCACTCAACGCACCCTCGCCCTTGAACAGTTCGCTCACTGCGCTCCAGGCGGCGGCATCGCTGTCGGCCAGGTTCGGCAGCGCAGGGTCGGCGGCGGCCTCCGAATCCAGCGGATGCTTGATCGGAGAGGGCGCGGGTTGCTGCGTAGCAGCGGCCTTCGGTGCGGCGACGGCCGAGGTCGGCGCGGATTGCTCCAGCACCGCTACGCCATCTGCCAGGTGCTGCAACTGGTCGCGGAACAACCACGTGCCCGCGCCGCCCACCACCACCACGCCCAGAACCCAGGGCCAGACCGCTTTTCCACTCTGCATGATGCAGAACCTCGCTTTTCACCTGCATGGACAAGGTGTGACTCCCCTGATTCGGCGGGGTTCCCCACTCATTCCACTGCCGTTGTGGTTCACGCCTGCTTTGCGCGATACGCGCGACCCTGTTGCCCCTGTTGGGTGGAGAAGCCTGCATGCAATACGCGCTGTACTACTGGACCGGCATCCAGGGCCGTGGCGAATTCGTGCGGCTGGCGCTGGAAGATACCGGCGCCGATTACGTGGACATGGCGCGAGTGCACGGCGACGCGGTGATGCAGCCGTTCCTCGATGGCCACAGCGAAGGTGCGCAACCTTTCGCGCCACCGTTCCTGAAGGCGGGGCGACAGGTCATCGCACAGGTCGCGGCCATTCTCGATTTCCTCGGCCCGACGCTGGATCTGGTTCCGCAGGCCGCCTCGCGGCGCATGCAGGCGCTGCAGTTGCAGCTGACCATCGCCGATCTGGTGGCCGAAGTGCACGACACCCACCATCCGATCGCCGCGTCGAAGTACTACGAAGACCAGAAGACCGAGGCCAAGGCGCGCGCGGCAGCGCTGCGCGATGAGCGCCTGCCGAAATTCCTCGGCTACTTCGAGCAGGTGCTGAAGGCCAATGGCGGTCGCCACCCGCTGCGCGAACACTCCTACGTGGACCTGTCGCTGTTCCAGTTGCTGAGCGGGCTGGACTATATGTTTCCACGCCGCATGCAGGCGCTGTGGCCGACGTTGCCACTGCTGCGCGCGCTGAAGGACCGGGTGCAACAACGGCCCGGCATCGCCGCCTATCTCGCTTCGGAGCGGCGGCTGCCCTTCAACACCAACGGCATCTTCCGGCATTACCCGGAACTGGATAGCGGGAAGTAGCGCCCGGGCCAATCCCTGCGGCAGCGCAACCCAACGCCGGGCATGGCCCGGCGCTACCGGTCAATGGGCGTTTTCAGCCAGTGGCTTCACCGCCTGCTTCTGCAGCGACAGCAGCCCCAGCAGGATGGCCAACGCCACGTATGCGCCGGCGAACTGCCAGCTGATGACGCGGGCCAGGCCCTGCAGATCCCACGGCAGGTAGATGCCGCCGCGCGGATCCACCGAATGGATCAGGCCGAACAGGGTGAGCACCGCAGCCACCAGCAGGAAGCCGCAGGCGCGACGCAGACGGCCATCGACCATCGCTGCGACGGTGGCGATCCACAGCATCGAGGTGATGATGAAGCCGTTGCCCAGCGCGAAGATCACCGCCAGCTCCGGCAGGCCATGGCCATCGACGTGGGTCAGCAGCGCGCCCATCTGCTCGGCCGGAATCCAGCCCGGCGCCTTGATCGCCAGCAGGTAGGCCGCCGACGGCAGGAAGCCCAGCACCATCGCACCGGCATGCTGCCGCGGGGTGGCCTGGAACGCCTGGGTGGTGATGTCGATCGACACGTACACGATGATCGGCGCCAGTACCGCCAGCGGCAGCCACTGCACCAGCCCGGAAATGATGCCGAGCATGCCGCCGATGCCGACGAACAGGCCGGTCAGCAGCGTGTAGCCGCTGCGCGCGCCCATGTGCTTGTAGGCCGGCTGGCCGATGTACGGGGTGGTCTGCGCAACGCCACCGCAGACGCCGGCCACAAGCGTGGCCACCGCCTCCACCAGCAGGATGTCGCGGGTGCGGTAGTCATCGCCGGCCGCGCGCGCGCTCTCGGATACGTTGATGCCACCGACCACCATCAGCAGGCCGAACGGCAACAGCAGCGGCAGGTAGGTCATCGCGGTCGGCAGGCCCTCGATGAAGCCCAGCGTCGGCAGCGGCAATACCACCTGCGGCGGCACCCAGGCCGGAATCTGGAAGCCGGGCACACCCAGGCCGGCCAGGCCGAGCCCGTAATACAGCACGGTGCCGAACACGAAGGCCAGCAGCACACCGGGGCCGCGCAGCGGCAGCTTGCCCTTGGCGATCAGCACGTACAGCAGCAGGCCGAGCGTTGTGAAGCCCACCAGCGGCGAGCGCAGGGTTTCCAGCAACGGCAGCAGGCCCATCAGCACCAGTGCGATGCCTGCGATGGAACCCAGCAGCGCAGCGCGCGGCAGCGCGCGGGTCACCGCTTCACCGAAGAAGGACAGGATCAGCTTGAGCACGCCCATGATGACCAGCGACGCCATACCCAGCTGCCAGGTGGCGATGGCGGCGGCATGCGGGTCCAGGCCCTGCTGCTTGAAGGCCAGGAAGGCCGGGCCCAGCACCAGCAGCGCCATGCCGATGCTGGTCGGTGCATCCAGGCCCAGCGGCATGGCGGTGACGTCGTCGCGCCCGGTACGCGCGGCCAGGCGCCGTGCCATCAGGGTGTACAGCAGGTTGCCGACCAGCACGCCCAGGGCGGTGCCGGGGAACATGCGGCCAAAGACCACGTCGGCGGGGAACTGGAACATCCCGACCAGGGCCATGGCGATGAAGCCGAGAATGGAGAGGTTGTCGACGACCAGGCCGAAGAAGCCATTGAAGTCGCCAGCGACGAACCAGCGGCGCGGCGCGGTGGAAGCGGGAGCGGGCATGGAAGGGGCGGTGGGGGTGGGGACCGCCGATGGTAGGCCCAGCGGGGCCGGCGCGCCAATTCCCGAGTGGAATGATGGGTTCCAGCCAACGGCGGAGCCCCTCGTGGTTGGTCGCTGAAAGCAGGCTATCGGAGTGGGTCGTGCGGGGTGGGCTGCGCAGGACACGCCGTAAACCCGTCCATGGGGGCTCGATGGCGCCATCCATGGCGCCAACGGTCCTGCGCAGCCCACCCCGCCCGGCCACGGACAGTTTCCTGCGGGCGCCAGCCACGGAAGAGAATCAAAAGATCAAAAGCAGAAGCCGGTCGCTGCGCTCTCAGGCGCCGGATCGCAGGCATCTGCGTGGTTGCCGGCCAGCGGCCGGCACTACCGACAGACATCCACGCATGGCGTGGATCTACTGTGTCGACCAAGGTCCCACTAGCAACAGGCCATGCCATTCCAACAGATCGCGGAAATCTGTCGAAGGCGGGGTGGGTCCGGTTGCGGGGGTGTCCGCGGCATGGATGCCGCGGCCAAGCCTACAGGGACGTATTCACGGCGTCCCCCGCAACCGGACCCACCCCGCCATCCCACAGGAAGCCAGCTTTTGCTGTTGCTGTTGCTTGCTGTTGCTTGCTGTTGAGGTTGAGGTTGCCGACCAGCGGCCGGCACTACCGCTTCGGCGGGTGCAGGGCGCAGCCCTGCATCAAAACCCAACCCTCACTTCTTCAGGAAGTTGTCCACCAGCAGATGCTTCACGTCGTCGATGCGACCGCTCAGTACCGCCTTGGCCGCATACAACGCCGTGCCCGCCACCTGCTTGGCCTCGATCTGCGGCGGCATCACCAGCTCCGCGCGACTGGTATGTACATCCAGCAGCGCCGGCCCACGCTGGGCCAGGAAATCCTGCACCGCTTCTTCCAGGTCCTCGCTGCGGGTCACCGTGCGGCCATGGAAGCCGATCACCTCGGCCAACCGGCCGAAATCCGGATTCTTCAGGTCGGTGTAGTTGTCCAGCAGCCCCTCCACCTTCTGCTCCAGCTCGACGAAATTCAGCGAGCCGTTGTTGAACACCACCACCTTGATCGGAAGATTCTCCTGCACCGCGGTCAGCAGGTCGCCCAGCAACATCGCCAACCCACCATCGCCGGACAACGAAATCACCTGCCGCCCCGGGAAGGCCTTCTGCAGACCCAGCGCCTGCGGCATCGCGTTGGCCATCGTGCCGTGCAGCAGGCTGGTCAGCGTGCGGCGCCGGCCGTTCACCCGGATGTGCCGCAGCACCCACACCATCGGCGAGCCACCATCCGCGGTGAACAGCGCATCGTCGGTAGCGTACTTCGACAGCAGCGCGGTCAGGTGCTGCGGATGGATCAGCTCGCCCTCACCCGGCTGCTCCTCCTGCTCGCGCTTCTTCAGCGCCTTGTCGCGGTGCTCGATGCATTCGTCCAGGAAACTGCTGTCTTCGCGCGGGGGCAGCATCGGCAGCAGCGCGTCCAGTGTCGGTGCGATATCACCGACCACGCCCAGGTTCACCGGATGGCGGCGACCGAGGTGGCTGCCGTCGCGGTCGACCTGGATGATCGTGGCCTTGTCCGGATAGAACTGGCCCCAGGCGAAATCCGCGCCGAGCAGCAGCAGCGTGTCGCACTCCATCAACGTGTGGAACCCGGACTCGATGCCGAAGACTCCGGTCATGCCCATGTTGTACGGGTTGTCCGGTTCGACGAAGTCCTTCGCACGCGATGTGTGCGCCACCGGTGCCTGCAGGCGCCGCGCCAGTTCCAGCAGCTGCGCATGTGCCCCCTGGCAACCGGCGCCGGCATAGATGCCGATACGCTTGCCCTGCCCCAGCAGTTCGGCGATGTGCTGCAGCTCGGCCTCGGAGGGGCGCAGCACCGGCTGGGTGTAATGCACCGAGAACGGCACATCGTGCTTCACTTCCGCTTCGCTGATGTCGGCCGGCAGGATCACCACCGCCACACCGCGGCGGCTGATCGCCGCCTGGCAGGCCAGCGCCACCACGCGCCGTGCCTGGGCCGGGCTGTGCACCTGCTCGCAGAACACGGTGCAGCTGCCGTACACCGCCTTGAAATCCACTTCCTGCGGGAACTCCATGCCCAGTTCGCTGGTGACCACCTGGCTGGCGATCAGCACCATCGGCGCGCGGTTGCGGTTGCTCTCGAAGATGCCGTTGATGAAGTGCAGACCACCAGGACCGCACGAACCCGCGCAGGCGGTCAGCTGGCCGCTGATCAATGAATCGGCACCGGCCGCGAACGCCGCGACCTCTTCATGGCGGACATGCACCCACTCGATCTCACTGCGATGCAGTGCGTCGGTGACATGGTTCAGGGTGTCGCCGACGATGCCATAACAACGGCGGACGCCCGCCTGCTGCAGGGTATCGACGACGATCTCGGCAACGCGCTTGCTCATGGGACTACAACCTTGCAAGGGGGAACCCCGAGGCTAGTCCCGGTGAAGTGATGCTTCCGTGGGCAAGAGGCCGATCGCCTTGTCGTGCAAACTCCGGGCAGGGCTGCCGTCAATCGTTGACGTTGATCCACCCCGTCAGCGCGCCGCGCTTCGGGTTGCGGTAGCGCACCTGCACCCAGCCATCCTGCTCATCCAGCATCTCCACGCGATCACCCTGCACCAGGTAGCGCTGCGTGCTGGACGCACCGGGATGATCGAACAGGAACAGGCGCGCAGGCAGCACGCTCGCCATCAGCCCCACCAGCGGCGCACCGCTTGCTGGTGCGCCGAGCCCGTCGCCGATGGCGCTTTCCAGCACCTTGCCGGAGGGATCGTAGGTGCGCCACACCGCCAGTGGCCCCTGGTTCTCGGTCTCTTCCCAGTGCAACGCACGGTTCAGCGTATCGCCCAGCATCAGCACGCTCTCACCGCGGTACAGATAGAGCTGCTGGCCATTGAAGCGATACACGTCGCTGTACCACATCGGCCCACTGCGGCAGCTGGCGGTCAGCGTGCGCGTGGCGGCGTCGGCGGTAAGGCCCATCAGGTCACCGCACTGGTCGTGTCCATGGGTCACCGCCTTCAGTGCGCGGAACTCACCGCTGCCCACGTCGAAGCGATAGACCGCAACGGCCTCATTGACCATGCCCACCGCCGCGCGCGCAACCAGCTCGGGACGCCCGTCGAAATCGAGATCCTCTGCGCCCAGGCGCGAATGCCCCTCGGCGTCCGGCGCGCCAGGCAGGCGCTGCCGCTTCCCTGCCGGCTGCAGGAGCACGGCAAGCATGCCGTCCTCCTGTACCTCTACCGCCGCCTGCACGCCCGCTGCCGGCGAAAACCGCAGCGGGCCCCGGTCCTTGTCCTGCGCCTGTGCCGCCGGCGCCAACAGACTGGCCAGCATCACCGTCATCAGCACATCCCTGGGTGTCATCGTCATTCCCTGCAGCGCCACAGTGGCGCGTCCAGGTCAGAACGATACGTCAACCGCCTGCCGCGACCACAGTACCGACTGGTGTTTGGTCTGCTGCTTCCACGCCAGACGGATCGCTTCGATGTCGGCGCGGCGCTGCGGGCTGTCCTCGTGCAGCACCACCAGCACCTTGGTGCGCAGGCGGTTCGGGGAGGCATCGCCACGGAACAGCCACTGGCCGTAGGCATCGAACACGGTCAGGCCGTCCGGGAAGCGCGACGTCACTTCCTTGTCCAGGAACGCGCGCCACTGCGCATCGCTGATGGTATCGGCCTGCGGGCGGTCACCGGCGCCCTGCTCTTCGCCCACGCCGAAATAAAGCTCGCTGCGCACCCAGCCGTGGCCGCTGGACGGACGCGCGGCGTCGCCCTGCAGGTCGGCGGTGGTGGCATAGGCGCTGGGCGCCTTGGAGGACAGGCTGGCGCAGCCACTGGTGGCCAGCAGCACGGCGAAGACAAGGCCAAGGTGTTTCATCGGGAACAGCACTCCGGGAAGGGGAAAAAGCACGACGAAGGGGCACGGAGGGTACACCTGCGCCTCGGTTGCGGCTGCAACCAATGCCCTCATGCCGGCAGGGCATGAAGTGATGCAATGGGAGACGGGACTTGCATCGCACCGCCTCCTCACGCCAAGATAATATATCGCTTCATCCGGATGGATGTAAGTGAAACTATCTCCCCCCCCCTTCCTCACGTCGTTGCTGCTGGAGTCCGCATGTCCCCCCGCCTGTCCGCGTCGCCGCTCGGCCTCGCCATCGCGCTCGCCCTGTCCCCCGCCCTGGCTTCGGCCCAGGACGCCGCCACCAACCTGGACACGGTGATCGTCACCGGCACCCGCGCCGCCGACCGCACCGTGCTTGAATCCACCTCGCCGGTGGACGTGCTGACCGCCGAGGACATCCGCAAGGCCGGCGTGGTCAACGGCGAGCTGGGCAGCGCCCTGCAGGCCCTGCTGCCCTCGTTCAACTTCCCCCGCCAGTCCAACTCCGGCGGCGCCGACCACGTGCGCGCCGCGCAGCTGCGCGGGCTGTCGCCGGACCAGGTGCTGGTGCTGGTCAACGGCAAGCGCCGCCACCACACCGCGCTGGTCAACACCGACAGCAAGATCGGCAAGGGCACCACCCCGGTCGACTTCAACGCAATCCCGGTCAGCGCCATCAAGCGCATCGAAGTACTGCGTGATGGCGCCGGTGCGCTGTATGGCTCCGATGCCGTGGCCGGCGTGATCAACGTGATCCTCGACAACGGCGGCGACGGCGGCGAGATCGAAGCCAGCTACGGCGCCAACCACACCGACCTCAAGCCGATCGGCCGCACCCTCACCGACGGCCAGACGGGCAACCTCAGTGCCAAGGTGGGCACCTCGCTGGGCGAAGACGGCGGCTTCCTGCGCGTCGGCCTGGAATACAAGAAGCGCAACGGCACCAACCGCGCCGGCTTCGACCAGATTCCGCCGTGGGACCAGACCGAGGCCAATCTTGCCCTGCAGGGCAAGCGCAACTACGTGCTCGGCGATGGCGCCAGCAAGGACATCAATCTGTGGCTGAACACCGAGATTCCGGTGGGCAAGACCGCGACGTTCTATGCGTTCGGCACCTTCAACCAGCGTGATACCGAAGGCGCGAACTACTTCCGCTATCCCGATGGCGATGCCAACTGGAAGGAGGTCTACCCCAATGGCTACCGGCCGATCTCCGAAGGCGAGAACCGCGACGTGCAGGCGGTCGCCGGTATCCGTGGGCAGTGGGGCGAATGGAGCTATGACGGCAGCCTGGATTACGGCCAGAACGACTTCACGTATCGTCTGCGCGATTCGCTGAATGCCTCGCTGGGCCCGACCAGTCCGACCCGCTTCAAGACGGCCGACTACGAGTACGCGCAGACCGTAGGCAACGTCGACCTGAGCCGCGTGTTCTCGCAGAGCGACAGCATCAGCCACACCCTGGGCCTGGGCGCCGAAGCCCGCCACGAACGCTACCAGACCCGTCCAGGCGACCCGGCCAGCTACGCCGCCGGCACTTACACCGATCGCCCGACCGGCTCGCAGGCAGGCGGTGGCCTGACTCCGCAGGATGCGGCGACCCTGTCACGCGATGTGGCCAGTGCCTACGCCAGCCTGTCCAGCCAGTTCGGCGAAAAATTCTCCACCGACCTGGCCGCGCGCTACGAGCACAGCGATGACTTCGGCGGCGAACTGACCGGCAAGCTCGGACTGCGCTACGAGTTCACCCCGGCATTCGCCCTGCGCGGCGCGATCTCCAACAATTTCCGCGCACCGTCACTGGCGCAGATCGGCTACGAATCCACCTCCACCGGTTACAACGCCGGCGGCCAGCTGGTGCAGGGCCGCCTGCTCTCGGTCAACAACCCCATCGCCCGTGGCCTGGGTGCGCAGGACCTGAAGCCGGAGAAGTCGCTGAACACCTCGCTCGGCTTCACCAGCCGCATCGGCGAGCACTTCGACCTGTCGCTGGACTTCTTCCAGATCGACATCGACGACCGCATCGCGCTGTCCGAGAGCATCACCGGCGATGGGCTGACCGATTACGTGGCCACCAACTACGGCGTCGGCGGCCTGCAGAGCGCCAGCTTCTTCGTCAACGCCGCCGACACGCGCACCCGCGGCGCCGAGCTGGTGAGCAACTGGCGGCAGTCGCTGGGCGATGGCCAGCTGCTGTTGACCGGCACCTACGCCTACGCCAAGACCACGCTGAAGAACGTGCTGGCCACACCGGCGCAGCTGCAGGCGCTGGACCCGGACTACGTGCTGTTCGGCATCGAAGAGACCAATACGCTGACCGATGCCACCCCGCGTACCCGCGGCAGTTTCTCGGCCGCTTGGAGCAACGACCGCTGGTCGCTGAGCAGCCGGGTGAACCGCTACGGCAGCGCGACCCGCGTATTCAACTTCGGTGATGGCTACATTCCGCGCCAGACCTACCAGGCCGAGTGGCAGCTGGATGCGGAAGTGGAATACCGCATCACCCCGCAGTGGAGCGTGGCCATCGGTGGGCAGAACCTGACCGACAACTACCCGGATCGCTCCAACGAGGACATCCACTACTTCGGCAACCTGCCCTACGACGTGCTGTCGCCGATCGGCAGCAACGGTGCGTACTACTACGGTCGCGTGCGCTACACGTTCTGATTGCTCTGGGTGTGATTGCCTTGGGTGGGTGCGGACCGTTGGTCCGCACAGCATGCCGACCAACGGTCGGCACCCACCGGGACGCGATGGATCACTGCGGGTGGGTGCGCCGGCACCCACCGGGTGGGTGCGGACCGTTGGTCCGCACCCGCCGTAGCCTGGCCTCGACCCGGCGTACACGCCGCCACTGGCATGGTGGTCGCCATGGCTGAACCGCTCCCCCTGCGTCCGCCACCTCCATTGCTGGACGATGCCTGCGCGTTGTTCCTCGATGTGGATGGCACCCTGATCGAATTCGCTGCACGCCCCGACGCCGTGCAGCTTCTCCCCGATGTGCGTGAAGCCATCGGCCGCATCAGCGATCGGCTGGAAGGTGCCGTGGCACTGGTCAGTGGTCGCCCGCTTGAACAGCTGGACCAGTTGTTCGCGCCGCTCAAGCTTCCCGCTGCGGGCCTGCATGGCCACGAACTGCGTGCGCAGGACGGGCACGTGATACGCGATGAGCATGGTGACGACACCGCCGACTGGCTGCATGCGCTTCATCAACAGGCCATGCGTTTCGCCCATGGACATCCCGGCGTACTGGTCGAGAACAAGGGCGTAGGCCTGGCCCTGCACTGGCGCGGCGCCCCCGATGCCGCCAGCGATGTACGCGCGTTCGCCGACCGGCATATCCGCGGCCGCGCCAGCTATCGCCTGCAACCGGGCGATCATGTCGTTGAATTCGTTCCGGTCGGCACCGACAAGGGACGCGCGGTACGTCGGCTGATGCAGTACCTGCCGTTCCGTGGGCGTCTGCCGGTGTTCCTCGGCGATGACCTGACCGATGAATTCGGCTTCGATGCGGCCAATGGCCTGCATGGCTGGAGCGTGTTGATCGGCGAACGTGAACCCAGTGCAGCGGTGTTCGCCCTGCCCGACATACGCAGCGTGCACGCCTGGCTGCGTGAGAATGCGTATTGACCCCGGCCCCCACGGCCGCAACCGAGATGTACCGCGTGATGACCCAACCCGATCTTGATCTGGGCGTGGTCGGCAACGGCAGCTTCGGCGCCCTTATCGACAAGCACGCCCGTGTTGTCTGGAGTTGCCTGCCGACCTTCGACGGCGACCCGACCTTCTGTGCCCTGCTCAGCCCCAATCAGCAGACCGGCGGCGACTTCGCCATCGAACTGGAGGATTTCGCCGGCAGCGAACAGGAATACCTGACCAACACCGCGATCCTGCGCACCGTGCTGCGCGATGCACATGGCGGCGCGCTGGAAATCCTCGATTTCGCCCCGCGCTGGCGCCAGAACGATCGTTTCTACCGGCCGGTCAGCCTGATCCGACAGGTGCGCCCGTTGTCCGGCAGCCCGCGCATCGTGATCCGTGCGCGGCCACTGGCCGACTGGGGCGCACGCGTACCCGAGTCCACCTGGGGCAGCAACCACGTGCGCTGGATCCTGCCCGAGCATGTGCTGCGCCTGACTACCGACGTGCCTGTGCGCTTCGTGCGTGATGGCCTGCCGTTCGTGCTCAACCATCCCATCCACCTGATCCTGGGTGTGGATGAATCGCTCAACCGCTCCATCAGCGGCTACGTGCAGGAAGCGTTCCAGCGCACCCGCGACTACTGGCGCGAATGGGTGCGGTACCTGTCCATCCCGCTGGAATGGCAGGACGCGGTGATCCGCAGTGCGATCACCCTCAAACTCTGCCAGTACGAGGACAGCGGCGCGATCATCGCGGCGATGACCACCTCGATCCCGGAAGCGCCCGGCAGCGTGCGCAACTGGGACTACCGCTACTGCTGGCTGCGCGATGCCGCCTTCGTGGTGCGCGCGTTGAACCGTCTGGGCGCCACCCGCACGATGGAGCAGTTCCTCGGCTACATCTTCAACCTGGCCACCACCGACGGCACCCTGCAGCCGCTGTATGGCATCGGCTTCGAAGCCAAGCTGGACGAGGACGAAGTGCCCAGCCTGTCCGGCTACCGCGGCATGGGCCCGGTGCGGCGCGGCAACCTGGCCTGGGTACAGCGCCAGCACGATGTATACGGCAGCGTGGTGCTGGCCTCCACCCAGCTGTTCTTCGACCGTCGCCTGCAGGACCCCGGTGACAGCCACACCTTTGCCCGGCTCGAACCGCTGGGTGAACAGGCGTTCGCACTGCACGACGTGCCCGATGCCGGCCTGTGGGAATTCCGCGGCCGCACCGAAGTGCATACCTACACCAGCGCGATGTGCTGGGCGGCGTGCGATCGCCTGTGCAAGATCGCCGTGCGCCTGAAGCGTGATGACCGCGCGCAGTACTGGCGCGAGCGTGCCGACACCATCCACGCACGCATCATGGAAAAAGCCTGGAGCGAGGAACTCGGCCACTTCACCGATACCTTCGATGGCCACCGCCTGGATGCCTCGTTGCTGCTGCTGGCCGACATCGGCTTCATCGACGCCAACGACGCACGCTTCGTCGCCACTGTCGACGCCATCGGCCGCGACCTCAAGCACGGCAACGCGCTGTACCGCTATATCGCCCCGGATGATTTCGGCGAACCGGAAACCAGCTTCACCATCTGCACGTTCTGGTACATCGATGCGCTCGCTGCGATCGGCCGCATGGACGAGGCGCGCGACATGTTCGAATCACTGTTGCAGCAACGCAATCATCTTGGCCTGCTGTCGGAAGACCTGGCGTTCGACGGTGGTGAAGCCTGGGGCAACTTCCCGCAGACCTACTCGCATGTCGGCCTGATCACTGCGGCCATGCGCCTGTCGCGTTCCTGGCAGGAGGCCTCATGAGCCGTCTTGTCATCGTCTCCAACCGCGTGGCTGTGCCCGGCGAGAACCGCGCCGGTGGCCTAGCCGTGGGCCTGCTGGCGGCACTGAAGGAACGCGGCGGATTGTGGTTCGGCTGGAGTGGCAAGAGCGTGCGCGAGGCCAGTGGCGCGCTGCACGAGCAGCGCGATGGTGACATCCAGTACGTCACCATGGACCTGGCCAAGCGTGATGTGGACGGTTACTACAACGGCTTCGCCAATCGCACGTTGTGGCCACTGCTGCACTTCCGCCTGGACCTGGTCGACTACGACCGCGGCACCCGCGAGACCTACCACAGGGTCAATGCACTGTTCGCCGACAAGCTGGCGCCGCTGCTGCGCGAAGACGATATCGTCTGGATCCACGACTATCACCTCATTCCGCTCGGCGCGATGCTGCGCGAGCGCGGCATCGGCTGCCGCATCGGCTTCTTCCTGCACATCCCGATGCCCTCGGCCGACCTGCTGCAGGCCATGCCCGATCATCTGCGGCTGTTCTCGGCGCTGTATGCCTATGACCTGGTCGGCTTCCAGACCCAGCGCGATGCCGATCGCTTCCAGACCTACCTGCGCCTGTTCGGCGGTGGCCGGGTACTGGAAAACGGCAAGCTCGAAGCACCCGGCGGACGTCACTTCCGTGCCGCGGCATTCCCCATCGGCATCGACACCGAGCTGATCGCCCGCCAGGCCAGCACCGCAGCCAGCAAGGCGGCCGTGAAGAACCTGCGCAGCAGCCTGCGCGACCGCCAGCTCGCCATCGGCGTGGATCGACTGGACTATTCCAAGGGCCTGCCCGAACGGTTCCTCGGCTTCGAACGCTACCTGCAGCGCCATCCAGACCAGCGTGGCTCGCTCACCTACCTGCAGATCGCACCGGTCTCGCGCGGCGATGTCACCGAATACCGGCAACTGCGCAGCCAGCTGGAGCAGATCGCCGGCCACATCAATGGTGGCCATGCCGAGCCGGATTGGACACCGCTGCGCTACGTCAACCAGAACTTCACCCACGCCACGCTGACCGGCTTCTACCGTGCCGCCGCTGTCGGCCTGGTCACCCCGTTGCGCGATGGCATGAACCTGGTCGCCAAGGAATACGTGGCTTCGCAGGATCCGGAAGATCCCGGCGTGCTGGTGCTGTCCCTGCTGGCCGGCGCCGCCGATGAAATGAAGCAGGCGCTGCTGGTCAATCCGCATGATCTGGACGGCGTGGCCGATGCCATCGCCACCGCGGCGACGATGTCGCTGCACCGGCGCAAGGAACGCTGGCACGCGATGATGGACCACCTGCGCACCTACGACATCAACCACTGGCGCCGCAGCTACCTCGAAGCCCTGGAAGGTTGACCGCCCACGCCGGGCATGGCCCGGCGCTACCTTGATCTGGGCACGGGGTAGCGCCGGGCCACGCCCGGCGGCGCTTAATCGAGGAACCGCGCGGCTTGTTCCGGGGTGGGCAGGAAGCAGGCGTCATGGCGCCCGAACCAGCGATAGCGGTTGCGTGCCAGTACGCGGTAGGCGCCATCGCGCCAGCGGCGTGGCAGCACGCGCAGTACGGCAGCCAGGCGCCAGCCACCACCCAGTGCGTCCAGAACGCGCAGGATCGCATCTGTATCGGTCCACGCGCCCTGCCCGTCCAACAGCAGGAACGAGGTCGGGTCGTGCGCGTCAAGGCCGTGCGCGCGCAACATCGCGCTGCCCCGCGCGCCCTGCATCGCCGCGAAGCGAAAGCGTTCCTGCCGGTCGAACCGCAGCAGGAAACGCACCCAGCGACTGCACAACGCGCAGACGCCATCGAAGACGATCACGCCGCCAGGTTCTACCCCCGCAGCGCGATCCCCCCGCATCAGTCCATCCACACCAGCGTCGCCATCCGGCCGGTGCGGCGGTCGCGACGGTGCGAGTACAGATCCGCATCGGCCATGGTCGAGACCGTGCCGCCGTGGATGTTGCCCAGCGCCATGCCCGCGGCCTGCAGGCGCTGGCGCGCCAGCGCGAACAGATCCACTCTCCAGTGACCGGGGCGGGTCGCCACGAAGGCCGCCGCAGCGGCTGCGTCGTGGCCGACGAAGGCGTGGTACACCTCTTCGCCGATCTCGTAGTCGGCCGGTCCCGCCGCCGGGCCCAGCCACGCGCGCAGCTGCGCCGGTGGCGTCTGCATGGCGGCCACGGTGGCCTCCAGCATGCCGTCGGCCAGGCCACGCCAACCGGCATGGGCGGCGCCCACCTCGCGGCCATCGGCAGCGGCGAACACCACCGGCAGGCAGTCCGCGGTGAGGATCGCCAGCACCACGCCGGGCACCGAGGTCACCGCGGCATCGGCCACCGGTTCGCTGGCGCCCTCCACCGGCGGCGCGCCGAAACGCAACACGGTGCTGCTGTGCACCTGGCGCAGCCAATGCGGTGCCGATGGCAGTGCCAGGCCCTGCTGCAGCAGCTGCCGGTTGTGTTCGACGTTGGCCGGGGTGTCACCGTCGGCCGCGTGCCGGTTGCCCAGGTTGAACTGGGCAAATGGCGCTGGCGAGATACCCGCGCCATGCCGGCGCGTGGTCAGTGCATGCACGCCCGGGGGCGCTGGCCAATCAGCCTGCAGCATCGGCAGCGCGGTAGTCATTACCAGCGGTCCCGCTCGCGCTCGGCGAAGGCCGCGCTGTCTTCGCGCAGCACCTTCATCAGGTGCAGCATGTCGGCCGGCGCCGGCGCGGTGTTGCGCACCGGCTCACCACTGATCGGATGCACGAACTCCAGGGTCTCTGCATGCAGGGCCTGGCGCTTGAAGCCGCGCAGCGCGGCCACCAGCTCGTCGCTGGCACCCTTGGGCAGCTTCAGCGCCCCACCGTACAGCTGATCGCCCACGATCGGGTGGCGCAGGTGCGCCATGTGCACGCGGATCTGGTGGGTACGCCCGGTTTCCAGGCGGCATTCCAGCGCGGTATGCGCACGGAAGCGCTCGCGCAGGCGGTAATGGGTCACCGCTTCCTTGCCATCCTCGCGCACGCCCATCTTCAGGCGGTCGCGCGGGTGGCGATCGATCGGCGCATCTGCGGTACCACCGGCCACCAGCGCGCCCATCACCACGGCCAGGTACTGGCGGTGCACGTCACGGGCGGCCAGCTGCTCGACCAGTGCGGTCTGCGCTTCCAGCGTGCGGGCCACGACCATCACGCCGCTGGTGTCCTTGTCCAGGCGATGCACGATGCCCGCGCGCGGCAGCACCGCCACCGATGGGTCGCGGTACAGCAGCGCATTGACCAGGGTGCCACTGTGGTTGCCGGCACCGGGGTGCACGACCAGGCCGACCGGCTTGTTGATCACCAGCAGGTGCTCGTCCTCGAACAGCACGTCCAGCGGGATGTCTTCCGGCTCGGCGCTGGTCTGGGTTTCCAGCACCGCCTGCAGGGTGACCACCTCGCCGCCGCGCAGTGCGTCGCGCGGGCGTGCCTGCGCGCCGTCCAGCAGGACGTCGCCAGCCTTGATCCACTCGGTCAGGCGGGAACGGGAGTATTCGGGGAACAGCTCGGCCACGACCGCGTCGAAACGGCGGCCGGCGGAGGTGTCGGGGACAATGGCCTGGCGGGCCGATTCGGAGGGTTGTTCAGACATGGCAGGGGGGCATCTTTGAAATTTTGGGGTCCCGGCGAACCGGTTTCAGTCGCTGGACAGGACACTAGGCTATCATCGACCCTTCGTATTCCAGCCGCGTCCCGCATTGACCCCATGATCCGACGCTCCGTCCTGCTCTCCGCGCCCGTCCGCCTGACCGCCCTCCTGCTGGTGCTGGTCATCGTCGCCACTGGCTGCAACCGCGGCACCAAGGGCGACCGCCCTGATGAAGGCACCCCGGTCGAACAGCTCTACGAAAAGAGCCACAAGCTGATGCAAGGCGGCAACTGGAGCGGCGCTGAAGCCAGCTTCCGTCGCCTGGTGGCACAGTATCCCTACGGCCCGTACACCGAGCAGGCGATGATCGAATCGGCCTATGCCCAGTACAAGGCCGGCAAGCACGATGACGCGGTGTCCAGCATCGACCGCTTCATCCGTACCTACCCGACGCACCGCAACATCGCGTACCTGTACTACCTGCGCGGCCTGGCCAACTCCAACCGCAATACGGTTTTCCTGCGTCGCGTATGGTCGCTGGACGCGAGCCGCCGCGATCTGTCCACGCCGCACCAGGCGTATTCAGACTTCAACATCGTGGTCGACCGCTATCCCAACAGCCGCTACGCCGCCGATGCGCGCCAGCGCATGCTGGTGCTGCGTGACGTATTCGCCCAGCACGAGCTCGACAACGCCCTGTACTACGTGCGTCGCGGCGCCTGGGTATCGGCTGCCGGCCGCGCCAACTACCTGCTGGAGAACTACCCGCAGAGCGCATTCCAGAACGATGCCGTGGCGGTGCTGGCCGATTCCTACACCCACCTGGGCAACAAGACCCTGGCCGACGACGCCCGCCGCGTCCTGCAGCTGAACCAGCCGGATCACCCGTGGCTGGAAGGCAAGTGGCCGAAGTACCCGTGGATGATCCGCAAGCTGAACCCGTTTGCCGGCGAGAAGTCCGCCGCCACCGGCCAGCGCAACGCGCGACTGGAAAAGAAGTAAGAAAAGAGGCCCCGCACGGGGCCTTTTTTTTGCCTGGCGTCACCGCTAGGAATGCTACGAACCGGCGATCACTGCGACATCCATCGCAGTCGGTGCCGAGAACAGCTCCCAGAATGCGGCGCAAAGGCCATCCCGGCCTGTATGGAGCGCCACATGTCCTCATCCCAGCGGTTCCGACCGCGCCCGATCCTGCTGGCCACTGCCCTGCTCGCGCTGGCCGCCTGCCCCCTTGTCGCGCTGGCGGCGGAACCGGGTGACCTGCTCTCGGCCGCGCCCTACCGCGCCAGCTGGGTGCCCTCCAAGGCCGCCCAGGCCTATAAGCTGGCCTACCGCACCCCCGATCATCACGGTCGCCTGGCCGAGGCAACCGGGCTGGTCTACCTGCCCGCCGGGCCTGCGCCGGCAGGTGGCTGGCCGGTCGTGTCGTGGGCCCACGGCACCCAGGGCATCGCCGACCACTGCGCGCCCTCGGTATCCGGCCCCTATCAGCCCGAGCGTGACGGTCGCTTCCTTGACCAGTTCCTGGCACAGGGCTATGCCGTTCTCGCCGCCGATTACCAGGGCCTGGGCGGCCCGGGTGACCACGCCTACCTGCACGTGCGCACCTCCGCGCGCAACGCCATCGATCTCATCAAGGCCAGCCGCCATTTCCTCGGCAATGCCACGCTGTCACCGCGTTGGGTATCGGTGGGCCATTCGCAGGGCGGCGCCGCCGCACTCACGGCCGGCCATCTGGCACCGTCCCATGGACCCTCGCTGCAGTACCGCGGCAGCTTCACCACCGGCACGCCCACGGCCGTCGAACTGACCGCGCTGGTGATGAAGCCGGACAGCCGCACGCCGAATCCGGGCGCGCTCAATGCCTATCACGCCTACCTGCTCGATGGCCTGCTGCAGGTGGAGCCGCGTATCGCACGCGTGCTCAGCGATGAAGGCCATGCACGGGTCGCGCTGGCGCGCCAGCAGTGCCTGGGCCCGCTGGCGGCCACCCTGGAAGGAGCGAACACGGGAGAAATGTTCAGCGCACCGTTGACCTCGGTGCCGGGCATCTGGGCGCTGCTGCATGACTATCTGGGCGTGCCACGGCGGGGCTTCAGCCAGCCGTTGATGCTCGGCCACGGCAGCCAGGATCGCGACGTGCCCTATCTCACCACCCTGCTGTATGCCGTCGGACTGGCCCTGCGCGGTGAACCGGTGGCATTCCGCCGATACCCGGTCGACCATCGCGGTACGCTGGACGCAGCGGCGGCCGACGGCCTGGCATTCGTGCGTGCGCGGCTGGGGGACAGCCAATTTGACGAAGCCGCCGAAACCGCCGGCCTGGAGCAACTGCTCAACGAAGCCCGGTAGATCCACGCCGTGCATCGATGGGCGGTACACCCGGTTGCGGGCCAGCGGCCGGCACTATCGATGGATCCATCGAACATCGGTAGCGCCGGGCCATGCCCGGCGACCGGCCCTCAGCTCTTGTAGCCGTTGCTGATCGGGTAGCGGCGCTCACGCCCGAACGCGCGGCGCGAGACCTTCGGGCCCGGCGCGGCCTGGTGGCGCTTCCACTCGCTGATCCGCACCAGCCGCAGCACACGATCCACCACCGCCGCGTCATAGCCTGCGGCGACGATCTCCGTGCGCGACTGCTCCTGGTCGATGTAGCGGTACAGGATGCCGTCCAGCACGTCGTAGGCCGGCAGCGAATCCTGGTCGGTCTGGTTTTCACGCAGTTCGGCCGACGGCGGGCGACTGATCACCGCCGGCGGGATCACCGGCGCACCGCCGACGGTGTTGCGCCACTTGGACAGGCCGAACACCTCGGTCTTGTACAGGTCCTTCAGCGGCGCGTAGCCACCGCACATGTCGCCATAGATCGTGGCGTAACCGACCGCGTATTCGCTCTTGTTGCCGGTGGTCAGCAGCAGGCCGCCAAACTTGTTGGCCAGTGCCATCAGGATCACGCCACGGCTGCGCGACTGCAGGTTCTCCTCGGTCACGTCCGGCGTGGTGCCCTCGAACATCGGCGCCAGGGCCTGCATCAGGCCCTGGAACGCCGGCTCGATGGAAACGGCTTCCAGCTTCACGCCCAGCGCCTGGCACTGCTCGGCGGCCAGGTCGTTGGACATGCCGGCGGTATAGCGCGACGGCAGGCGCACCGCCGTCACGTTCTCCGCACCCAGCGCATCGACCGCCATGGCCAGCACGATCGCCGAGTCGATGCCACCGGACAGACCCAGCCACACCTTCTTGAAACCGTTCTTGCTGCAGTAGTCCTGGATGCCGCGGGTGACCGCACGCCAGGCCAGCGCATCCATGCTCTCGTCGCCGTCGTCCATCCATACCTGTGGCAGGAAGCGGCGGGTGGCGCCGTCGTAGTCCACCACCAGCCACTGGTCGACGAAGGCCGCCGCGGCCGGGTGCACCGTGCCATCGCCGTCGGCCACCACCGATGCACCATCGAACACCAGCGCGTCCTGGCCGCCCACCACGTTGAGGTAGGCGATCGCCGCGCCGCTTTCGCGGGTGCGAGCAGCCAGCACAGCGTCACGCTGGGCATGCTTGCCGCGCTCGTACGGCGAGGCATTGGGCACCACCACCAGCTGCGCGCCGGCACGCACCGTATCGGCCAGTGGCTCGGCGAACCACAGGTCCTCGCAGATCAGCAGGCCGACCGGGATGCCGTCGACCTCGAACACGCAGCTGCCACCGTCCGGGTCGACATCGAAGTAGCGGCGCTCGTCGAACACCGCGTAATTGGGCAGTTCGCGCTTGCGGTAGGTCTGCTCCACCAGGCCATCGCGCAGCACGCTGGCCGCGTTGTAGACCACCGCACCGGCCGCCTGCGGCCAACCGACCACGGCGGTAATGCCACGGCACGCAGCAGCAATGCGGGTCATCGCCTGCTCGCACTCGTACAGGAAGCCCGGGCGCAGCAGCAGGTCCTCCGGCGGATAGCCGCTGACCGCCAGCTCGGGGAACATCACCAGCCCGGCGCCGTACTCATCGCGCGCCTGGCCGATCATCTCGATGATGCGCTCGGTGTTGCCGGCGACATCGCCAACCGGGAAGTCGAACTGCGCCATCGCGATGCGGATCGAAGCCATGAGGGTCCAGCCTGTGGTTGCAATGCGCACATTGTAGCGCCGCGACATGCGCTCGCCGGGCATGGCCCGGCGCTACCGCGTGGACCATTCTGGTAGCGCCGGGCCATGCCCGGCGGATGCCCAGACGCAGAAAGGCCGCCCTGAGGCGGCCTTTCTGTTTCAAGCAGCCGAGCGTCGGCCCGGCTCTACAGAATCGTCTGCCGAAGGCAGTCGATCTTATTTCACCAGCTTGGCGATGGCAGCGCCCAGGTCGCCCGGCGAACGCACGGTGACGACGCCAGCAGCTTCCATGGCAGCAAACTTGCCTTCGGCAGTGCCCTTGCCGCCCGATGCGATCGCACCGGCGTGGCCCATGCGCTTGCCGGCCGGAGCCGAAGCACCCGCGATGAAACCGACGACCGGCTTCTTCACGTGGTTCTTGATGTACTCGGCACCGGCTTCTTCAGCGTCGCCGCCGATTTCGCCGACCATGATGATGCCTTCGGTCTGCGGGTCTTCGTTGAACAGCTTCAGGCAGTCGACGAAGTTCAGGCCGTTGATCGGGTCACCACCGATGCCGATGCAGGTGGACTGGCCCAGGCCGACTTCGGTGGTCTGCTTGACCGCTTCATAGGTCAGGGTGCCCGAACGCGACACGATGCCGATCTTGCCCGGCTTGTGGATGTGGCCCGGCATGATGCCGATCTTGCACTCGCCCGGGGTGATGACGCCCGGGCAGTTCGGCCCGATCAGCACGGTGTCCGGATGCGAACGGGTCAGCACGTTCTTGACGCGCAGCATGTCCAGCACCGGGATGCCTTCGGTGATGCAGACGATGACCTTGATGCCGGCAGCAGCGGCTTCCAGGATCGCGTCAGCCGCGTACGGCGGCGGCACGTAGATGACCGAAGCGTTGGCGCCGGTGCTCTGCACGGCGTCGGCAACGGTGTTGAAGACCGGCAGGTCGATATGGGTGGTGCCACCCTTGCCCGGGGTCACGCCGCCAACAACCTGGGTGCCGTACTCGATCATCTGAGTGGCGTGGAAGGTGCCCTGCTGGCCGGTGAAGCCCTGCACGATCACCTTGGTGTTCTTGTTGATCAAAACTGACATTGGATTTCCTTCGGTGTCGGATCAGGCGGCGTTCTTGACAGCTTCGACGACCTTCTTGGCACCGTCGTTGATGTTGTCGGCCGGGATGATGGCCATGCCGCTGTCACGCAGCAGCTGCTTGCCTTCTTCCACGTTGGTGCCTTCCAGGCGCACCACGACCGGAACCTTGACGCCCACTTCCTTCACGGCGGCGATGATGCCTTCGGCAATCATGTCGCAGCGGACGATGCCGCCGAAGATGTTGACGAAGATGCCTTCGACCTTGTCCGAGGACAGGATCAGCTTGAACGCTTCGATGACGCGCTGCTTGTTGGCGCCGCCGCCCACGTCCAGGAAGTTCGCCGGCTCGCCGCCGTTGAGCTTGATGACGTCCATGGTGGCCATGGCCAGGCCTGCGCCGTTGACCATGCAGCCGATGTTGCCGTCCATGGTGACGTAGTTGATGTCCAGCTCCGAAGCGATCACTTCGGTCGGATCTTCCTGGGTCTTGTCGCGCATGGCGACCAGCGCCTTCTGGCGGAACGCGGCGTTGTCGTCGCTGTCGAACTTGCCGTCCAGCGCGTACAGGTTGCCGTCGTCCAGGATGGCCAGCGGGTTGATTTCAACCAGCGCCAGGTCCTTTTCGTTGAACAGGCGGTACAGGTTCACCATGATGCTGGCGAACTGGCCGGCCTGCTTGGCGGTCAGGCCCAGCTTGAAGCCGAAATCACGACCGTGGTAACCCTGCACGCCTTCGACGAAGTCGACGTTCAGCGAGTGGATCAGCTCCGGGGTTTCAGCGGCGACCTGCTCGATCTCCACGCCGCCTTCCGAAGAAGCGATGTAGGTGATGGTCTTGGTGCCACGGTCAACCAGCACCGACAGGTACAGTTCCTTGACGATCTCGCCAGCGGTGGTCACCAGCACCAGGTTGACCGGCAGTTCAACGCCAGCGGTCTGGTAGGTGGCCATCTTGGTGCCGAGCATCTTGGCCGCAGCGGCCTTCACGTCGTCGGTGGTCTTGCAGAACTTGACGCCGCCAGCCTTGCCGCGGCCGCCAGCGTGGATCTGCGCCTTGACCATCCAGGGGCCCTGGCCCAGGGAGTTGGCAGCGGCAACAGCTTCGTCCGGGGTCGCAGCGACCTTGCCGGCCGGGACCGGGATGCCGTACTCGGCAAGCAGTTGTTTTGACTGGTATTCGTGGAAATTCATGCGTCACCGTGGGAATAGGAACGACCGCACGCAATTCCTCAGGGCCCCGGCGGGGCGCCGGCATGGACCGCGGCGGGCCCACTATTGTGGCCGAGCCGGCGCCGGGGCGCAAAGAAGTATGGACAAAAGGCCGGGACCGGCCAGATTTCCATGGTCATTCAGGCAGTTGCGGCACGGCCTGGATCACACCGCAAACGCCCGCCCGGGCCGACTGCGCAGCCCAGCCCGGTACAGGCGCCCTATACTGGCCCGGTAAATTCGACCCACGGTGCCGGCACCCGGGCAGCGAGCAGATCCGACGATCGGGGGACGTCGGCAGGTTCGGCCCACCGCCGTCATGACCCAGTTCCAGGCAGCCAGAAGGGGAGTTCCGGCGTGTCACCCAGTGCTTCATTGATCGACCGCATCGAATCGATACCGCGGCGCGAGCTGTATTTCTTCGCCCTGTACCGGGTACTGATCGCCTCGGTCATCGCCGCCCTGCTGTACAGCCCGCTGTCGGCCATGGTCGGCCAAGCGCATCACCCCCGCCTGGCCTATTCGGTCGGCGCCGCCTATCTGCTGCTGTCCCTGTTATGGCTGGTGATCGGCCGCAACGAACGCTGGCTGCGGCAGATCGTGGTCGGCGGCGTGCTGCTGGACATCGTCGCCGCCAGCCTGCTGGCGCACGCCCTGCCCGGCGCCAGCGCCGGCATCTCGATGTCGCTGCTGTTCAACATCGCCGCCGCCGCCACCCTGCTGCCGCTCAGCTGGGGCCTGGTGCTGGCGCTGGCCGCCAGCGTCGCCACCGCTGCCGAGTACCTGTGGAAAGTGCTGGAAGGCGGCGACCCTACCCGCACCCTCGCCGAACTGGCGATGTTCGCCACCAGCTACCTGGCGCTGGCCTTCATCAGCTACCAGGTCGGCAACCGTGCACGCCGCAACCAGCAGTTGGCCAACCAGCGTGGCGACGAAGTGGCCAACCTGTTCCAGATCAACGAACTGATCATCCGCCGCATGCGCACCGGCGTGGTGGTGGTGGACGCCGACAACCGCATCACCCTGGCCAACGAAGCCGCCTCGATCCTGTTGGGCGACGCCGATGGCAACAGTGATTCGGGCCGCCTCGACCTGGCCAGTGTCGCCCCCGAACTTGCCCGGCGCCTGCAACGCTGGCGCAACGGCTGGGCACAGGATGAAATGCCGCTGCAGCTCAACCCCGACCAGCCGGAAGTGCAGCCACGCTTCGCCCGCCTGCTGGCCGGCAGCGACCTGGTGCTGGTGTTCCTGGACGACTCCAGCGTGGTCTCGCGCCGCGCTGAATCGCTCACCCTGTCGGCGATGGGGCGCTTCTCGGCCAGCCTCGCGCACGAGATCCGCAACCCGCTGGCGGCCATCAACTACGCCGTGCAGCTGCTGGAGGAAGGCACCGGCTTCAACGAAAGCGACCGTCGCCTGCTGCAGATCATCCACCAGCAGTGCCAGCGCACCAACGGCATCGTCGAAAGCGTGCTGGGCCTGGCCCGGCGCGAACGCGCCAACCCGGAAAACGTCGACCTGGCCGCCTTCGTGCGCCGCTTCGTGCTGGAGTACAAGCAGGGCCAGACGCTGGAAACCGACAGCATCGAACCGATCATCAACGACACCTCGGTGCCGGCCCAGGTCGACCCGCGCCACCTGTACCAGGTGCTGACCGTGCTGGTGCACAACGCCCTCAAGTACGGCCGCATCGGCGAGCAGCCCGCGCGCGTGCGGCTGCGCGTGGCGCAGCACGAGCGTAGTGCGGTGATCGACGTGATGGACCGTGGCCCCGGAATCCCGGAGACCGTCGCTGCGCAGCTGTTCCGCCCCTTCTTCACCACCTCCGAGCACGGCACCGGCCTGGGCCTGTATATCGCCCGCGAGCTGTGCAGGGCCAACCAGGCGCGGCTGGATTACATCCCCGTCCCCGCCGGCGGCTCCTGCTTCCGCCTGGTACTGCCCGGCCCGCACACCCTGCTTCCGCACTGATTCCGTGCGTCAAACATTTGTCGCCTTCCACACCCTCGGCTATCTTTCCCACCCATGAACGAAACCCGCAGCGCCCTCGTCGTCGACGATGAACGCGATATCCGCGAACTGCTGGTGTTGACCCTCGGCCGCATGGGCCTGCGCATCAGCACCGCCGCCAACCTCGCCGAAGCCCGCGAACTGCTGGCCAGCAATCCCTATGACCTGTGCATCACCGACATGCGCCTGCCCGATGGCAATGGCATCGAACTGGTCAGCGAGATCGCCCAGCACTACCCGCGCACGCCGGTGGCGATGATCACCGCCTTCGGCAGCATGGACCTGGCCGTGGAAGCACTGAAAGCCGGCGCCTTCGATTTCGTCAGCAAGCCGGTGGACATCACCGTGCTGCGCGGCCTGGTCAAGCATGCGCTGGAACTCAACAACAGCGAACGCCCCATTGCCGGGCCTGCTGCGGAACAGGCCGCACGCCTGCTCGGCGAATCGCCGGCCATGGACCAGCTGCGCGCCACCATCGGCAAGGTTGCGCGCAGCCAGGCGCCGGTCTACATCCTGGGCGAATCCGGGGTGGGCAAGGAACTGGTCGCGCGCACCATCCATGCGCAGGGCGCGCGCGCCGCCGGGCCGTTCGTGCCGGTCAACTGTGGCGCCATTCCCACCGAGTTGATGGAGAGCGAGTTCTTCGGCCATCGCAAGGGCAGCTTCACCGGCGCCCATGCCGACAAGCCGGGCCTGTTCCAGGCTGCGCACGGCGGCACCCTGTTCCTGGATGAAGTGGCCGAGCTGCCGCTGCAGATGCAGGTGAAGCTGCTGCGTGCGATCCAGGAAAAATCGGTGCGTGCCGTCGGGGCCCCAAGCGAAGAGCCCGTGGACGTGCGCATCCTTTCGGCCACCCACAAGGATCTGGCCGAGCTGGTCGAAGACGGGCGCTTCCGCCACGACCTCTACTACCGCATCAACGTCATCGAACTGCGCGTGCCGCCGCTGCGCGAGCGCCGCCAGGACCTGCCGGCGTTGGCCGCATCGATCCTGGCGCGGCTGGCCCGCAGCCACGGCCGCGCCACCCCGCTGCTGGCGCCGTCGGCGCTGGACGCGTTGGCCCAGTACGGCTTCCCCGGCAACGTGCGCGAGCTGGAGAACATCCTGGAACGCGCGCTGGCACTGGCCGAGGAAGACCGTATCGGCGCCGACGACCTGCGCCTGCCGCAGCATGCGCCGCGCTCACCGGGCAGCGCTGCGCACGCTGAAGCGGTGGTTGATCTGCACCCGGGAAGTGCCGCCCTGCCCTCGTATATCGAGCAGCTTGAACGCAGTGCGATCCAGCGCGCGCTGGAAGAAAACCGCTGGAACAAGACCCGCACTGCCGCGCAGTTGGGCATCACCTTCCGTGCGCTGCGCTACAAGCTGAAGAAGCTGGGGATGGAATAAGGCTGCCCCGTGGTAGTGCCGGCCGCCGGCCGGCAACCCCGTGCACCGCCCATCCACGCATGGCGTGGATCTACTGGGCGTCCTGCGTCGAAATGGTAGTGCCGGCCGCTGGCCGGCAACCCCGTGCACCGCCCATCCACGCATGGCGTGGATCTACTGGGCGTCCTGCGTCGAAATGGTAGTGCCGGCCGCTGGCCGGCAACCTCGTGCACCGCGCTATCCACGCATGGCGTGGATCTACTGGTTACACCATCCACGCATGGCGTGGATCTACTGGCTACGCCATCCACGCATGGCGTGGATCTACGGCATCAATCCTTGGTGACGCGATTGATCTCGGCCAGGCTGGTCACGCCCGCGGCCGCCTTCTTCAACGCCGACTGCCGCAGGTCATTCACACCGATCGCCTGCGCAGCCTCGGCAATCTGCAGCGCGTTGCCGCCCGCCAGCACGATGGTCGCGATCTCGTCGGTCATCGGCATCACCTGGTAGAGGCCGGTACGGCCCTTGTAACCCTCGGTGCATTCATCGCAGCCCACCGCCTCGTGCAACTGGATACCCGCATCCAGCTGCGCCTGGGTGAAGCCCTCGGCCAGCAGCGCATGCTCCGGCAGATTGGCCGGTCGCTTGCAGTTGTTGCACAACCGGCGCGCCAGGCGCTGGGCGATCACCAACGTCACCGAACTGGTGATGTTGTACGGCGCGATGCCCATGTTCATCAGGCGCGCGATGGTCTGCGGCGCATCGTTGGTATGCAGCGTGGACAGCACCATGTGACCGGTCTGTGCGGCCTTGATCGCAATTTCCGCCGTCTCCAGGTCGCGGATTTCGCCGACCATGATGATGTCCGGATCCTGGCGCAGGAACGAGCGCAGCGCTGCGGCGAAGGTCATGCCGCGCTTGTTGTTCTGCTGCACCTGGTTGACGCCGGGCAGGCGGATTTCCACCGGATCCTCGGCGGTGGAGATGTTGCGGGTCTCGTCGTTGAGGATGCCCAGTGCGGTATACAGCGACACCGTCTTGCCTGAACCGGTCGGGCCGGTCACCAGTACCATGCCGTAAGGCTTGTGGATCGCCTCCAGGAACAGCTTCTGCTGGTCCGGCTCGTAACCCAGCTTGTCGATGCCCAGCTTGGCCGCGCTGCCATCGAGGATACGCAGCACCACCTTCTCGCCGAACAGCGTCGGCAGGGTGCTGACGCGGAAATCGATCTGCTTGGTCTTGGAAAGATTGAGCTTGATGCGGCCATCCTGCGGCACGCGCTTTTCAGCGATATCCAGCTGCGCCATCACCTTAAGGCGCGCGGCAATGCGTTGGTTGAGCTTGTTCGGCGCGCGCGCGACCATCTTCAACAGGCCATCGATGCGCAGGCGCACGCGGTAATCGTCTTCGTAGGGCTCGAAGTGGATGTCCGAGGCGCCCTTTCGGATCGCATCGATCAGCACCTTGTTGATGAACTTCACCACCGGGGTATCGTCGCCCTTGGCGTCGATGCCCGAATCGGTGCCGCCGGCCATGTCATCGTCGCCACCGGACACGTCCAGATTGGCCAGCGCCTCGTCGTCGCCGCCGAGCGAGTCGCCCAAGTTGTCATGGCTGGAGTGCCACTGCTCGAGCGTGCGGCGGATCTGGTCCTCGTCGACCAGGATCGGCTCGACCACCAGATTGGTATGGAACTTGATCTCGTCCAGCGAATGGGTCGGATTGCTGGTGCCGACAAACAGCTTGCCGCCGCGTTTGAACAGCGGCAGCACGTTGTGCTTGCGCAGCAGCTCCTCGCTGACCAGACTCATCGCGTTCTGGCTGGCATCGAATACCGACACGTCGAACAGCGGCATGCCGAACTCGACCGCATTGGCAGCGGCCAGCTGCGGCGGCGAGACCACCTTGTTCTGCGCGAACCAGGTGGGCAGCGGCTGGCGGGCTGCGGTGGCCTTGGCCATGGCATCGCGGGCACCGGCTTCATCCAGTGCGCCGTCCTGGACCAAGCGACGGGCCAGACCGGTGATGCCGACGAGATTGGCGGAGGTGACTGCATTCATGGCGGCGGGCTCTATAAAGACAGACGTAGCCTAGCAATACATGTGCTACGCGACATAGAAGAACAAGACACAAAACAAAATGCCCGCGATCATTTCGCGGGCATTCTGCTTCCAAACCAGATCTATCTGCCAAGGCAGAAATACAATCTTAGTTCAGGGCATCACAGGGCTTGTTAGCGTAAGCGGTGACGCTGGAAGCCGTCACGGTGCAGACCCAAGTGATTTCGTCCACGCCATTGGCCGGAATGGTCGGAACCACGCTCACAGTGGCGGTGCCATCCTTGGACGCGCCAGCCAGAGCGCCAGTGGCGGCGTTGCACTGCGCAGAGGTGGCGACGTCACTGCACAGCGGACGCTCGGAGCTGTGATTCTCAGCGACCTTGATCTTTTCACCGGCGACCGAACCAATGGCCTGGGTGATCTTCGCGCGAGCCGTGTAATTGCGGTACTGCGGCAGCGCGATGGCGGCCAGGATCGCGATGATCGCAACGACGATCATCAGTTCGATCAGGGTGAAGCCCTTCTGGTTCTTCATGATTTACATCCCCAAGATAAGTGGTGGTTGAGTCAGCGCACAGGATCGGTCCGGCTTTCGGCCGGCTGAGCGGGTCCTGCACCCTGCGGGTGGATCAACGCAGGTTGCGTGCCAACCCCGGCACGCCTCCCCCTGGATTTCCCCGCGCCCATGATGGCAGCAATTTCCGCGATGTGAACCCCCCAGTCATCATTCTGCGATGGACCCGGCAATGTGACGCAGTGCGTCACCTTTGGCCGGCAGCCGGCACGAATTCGCACTCTCCCCCCTCCCGGCTCTGCCAAGACGACGGTGAACCCGCTACCATCAGCAGATGCCCGTCTGGGGATGGCGGGCCGGGGAGCCAACATGTCTGTCAGTCGCAGTGCGATCAAGAAGGAACCGGTGGCCCGCGCCACCATGGAGTTGCAGCCGTTTGTCTGGCAGGGGACCGACAAGCGCGGTGTGAAGATGAAGGGTGAACAGCTGGCAAAGAACGCCAACCTGCTGCGCGCCGAGCTGCGCCGGCAGGGGATCAACCCCGACCAGGTCAAGCCCAAGCCGAAACCATTGTTTGGTGCCGCCGGCAAGGCAATCGGCACCAAGGACATCGCCTTCTTCAGCCGGCAGATGGCCACGATGATGAAGTCCGGCGTGCCGATCGTGTCGGCGTTGGAGATCATCGGCAGCGGGCACAAGAACCCGCGCATGAAGAAGATGGTCGATGGGGTCCGCACCGATATCGAGGGCGGCTCGTCGCTGTACGAATCGGTCAGCAAGTACCCGGTGCAGTTCGACGAGCTGTACCGCAACCTGGTGCGGGCCGGCGAAGGCGCAGGTGTGCTGGAAACGGTGCTGGACACGGTGGCCACCTACAAGGAAAACATCGAAGGCCTGAAGGGCAAGATCAAGAAGGCGCTGTTCTACCCGGCGATGGTCATCGCGGTGGCGCTGCTGGTCAGCGCCATCCTGCTGATCTTCGTGGTGCCGCAGTTCGAGGATGTGTTCAAGAGCTTCGGCGCTGACCTGCCTGCTTTCACCCAGATCATCGTCAACGCTTCGCGCTTCATGGTGTCCTGGTGGTGGCTGATCGCCATCATCGTGATCGGCAGCATTGTCGGCCTGGTCATGGCCTACAAGCGCTCGCCGGCCATGCAGCACGCGATGGATCGCTACATCCTGAAGGTCCCGGTGATCGGCCAGATCATGCACAACAGCGCCATCGCCCGCTTCTCGCGCACCACCGCGGTGACCTTCAAGGCGGGCGTGCCGCTGGTGGAGGCACTGGGCATCGTCGCCGGCGCCACCGGCAACAAGGTCTATGAAGAGGCCGTGCTGCGCATGCGCGACGACGTGTCGGTCGGTTATCCGGTCAACATGGCGATGAAGCAGACCAACCTGTTCCCACATATGGTGGTACAGATGACCTCCATCGGCGAAGAGGCCGGCGCACTGGATACCATGCTGTTCAAGGTGGCCGAGTATTATGAGCAGGAGGTCAACAATGCCGTTGACGCCTTGAGCAGCCTGCTCGAACCGATGATCATGGTGTTCATCGGTGTGGTCGTGGGCGGCATGGTCGTCGGCATGTACCTGCCGATCTTCAAGCTCGCCTCCGTCGTCGGATAACACATACATGGCTTTTCTTGACCAGCATCCCGGCCTCGGCTATCCCGCCGCGGCCGGCCTGGGACTGCTTCTGGGCAGCTTCCTGAACGTCGTCATCCTGCGCCTGCCCAAGCGGCTGGAATGGCAGTGGAAGCGCGATGCGCGCGAGGTGCTGGAGGAGCCGGACTTCTACGAGCCGCCGCCGCCGGGCATCGTGGTCGAGCCTTCTCACTGCCCGCACTGCAAGCACAAGCTGGCCTGGTACGAGAACATCCCGCTGTTCAGCTGGATCATCCAGGGCGGCAAGTGCCGCCACTGCAAGGCGCCCATCTCCATCCAGTACCCGCTGGTGGAGGCCCTGACCGCGGTGATGGTGCTGGCCTGTGTGTGGCAGTTCGGCTTCGGCTGGCAGGGCTTCGGTGCCATCGTGCTGACCTGCTTCCTGATCGCCCTGTCCGGCATCGACCTGCGCACCCAGCTGCTGCCGGATCAGTTGACCCTGCCGCTGATGTGGCTGGGATTGATCGGCAGCATCGACAACCTGTACATGCCCGCCAAACCGGCCCTGCTCGGCGCCCTGCTGGGCTACCTGTCGCTGTGGTCGGTGTGGTGGCTGTTCAAGCAGCTGACCGGCAAGGAAGGCATGGGCCACGGCGACTTCAAGCTGCTGGCCGCGCTGGGCGCCTGGTGCGGGATGAAGGGCATTCTGCCGATCATCCTGATGTCGTCGGTGCTGGGCGCCCTCATCGGCTCGATCTGGCTGTACAGCCGTGGCCGTGACCGGGCGACGCCGATCCCGTTCGGGCCCTACCTGGCGCTGGCCGGCTGGCTGTTCTTCATGTGGGGCGAGCCCCTGCTGAACCAGTATCTGGTGATGAGCGGGCTGCGCTGAGGGGAGTCCCCATGAGCCAGTATGTGGTGGGCCTGACCGGCGGCATCGCCTCGGGCAAGAGTGAGGTAACCCGGCGCTTCGAGGCGCTGGGAGTTGTTGTGGCCGACGCCGACCTGGCCGCACGTGCGGTGGTGGCGGTGGGCAGCCCTGCCCTCGCCCTGATTGCCGAGCGCTTCGGTGCAGACATGCTGCTCGCCGACGGCGCCCTGGACCGGGCGCGCCTGCGTGCCCACATCTTTGCCGACCCGGCCGAGCGGACGGCGCTGGAAGCGATCACCCACCCGGCCATCCGCCGTCTGATGCAGCAGCAGTGCGAACAGGCCACCAGCCCCTATGCGCTGGCGGCGATCCCGCTGCTGACCGAGGTCGGCGGCCGCCAGGCCTATCCGTGGCTGGACCGGGTGCTGCTGGTGGATGCCCCGGAAGCCGTGCAGCACGCCCGGCTGATGCAGCGCGACGGCATCGACGCCGCGCTGGCGGACCAGATGATCGCCGCCCAGGCCACACGCGCGCAGCGCCTGGCGTTGGCTGATGATGTGGTCGTCAATGATGGCCATCCGGATGACCTGCAGGCGCAGGTCGAGCGGTTGCATGCGCGGTATCTGGCGTTGGCGGCCGGATAACCCTGCAGGTCCATCGGTACCGCGCGAACGGGCATCCACGCAGGCGTGGATCTACTCCAGCTGCTGGCGGGCGTAGCGGGCCAGTTCGCGGGCGGCCAGCAACAGACCTTCCACTACATCCGGCGGCAATTGCTGGCCTGTGCTGCCCTGCACGCGTGCCGCTTCGGCGGCGTGCAGCATCTGGATCAGCGCATTGAGACCGGCCAGGGTACGGCTGAGGCTGGCCAGGGTTACCGCCTGCGAGGGCGTGAGGCCGGTGCCCTGCCGGGTCTGACCATCGGCGTTATCGCGCCCATCCATGCGCGCCATCAGCGCGGGCAGCAGGTCGCTGGGTTCGGCCAGTACATCTTCGATGCGTTCGGCGATGTCGGCCGGCAACTGATCGGCGGATTCGCCAACCAGGCGGCGCAGGTTCGGATAGGTGGTGCGTGCAGACATGGCAATGCTCCTCGCAGACGGCAAGGCCACCCGCGAATGCGGGGTGGCGGGCGGTGCGGGTTGGCGTACCGGATCACAACAATCAACAAAACACTCCGGCGGACTCTTCAAAGTCCCCACGCACCGCCCGCCGAAGCAAGGGCATCGCGATGCATTTTCCATGACGGCCTTCGGCGCATCAGAGGTTTGTTGATTGTTGGGTCGATTTCAGGACGCCAATCCCGGGCGGGGCGATGACCCCGACTGTGCCATCTCGCCAGCTGCATGCACTGCGGTCATGAGGCGAAAACGCCATGCGGGCCAACCGTCTGCGGAACCGTGCGGCGTGACACGCACGGGGCGCGGAATGCATCACGCAGGTGTCGTACTGGACCAGATACGCCGCACCTTCGCGGAAGCTGCATTGGCGTTGCATGCGACATTTCGCGCCGAGCGGGAGATTTTGGCGACGGAGGATTCGTGCCGACCCAGGTCGGCACCCACCAAAGCAGCAGCCAGAATGGGTTACAGCGGCTTCGGCGAGAACGTCAGCGTAGCGATCACGCCACGGGCGCCGCCCGGGCGCACGCTCACCTGCCAGCCGTACAGATCGCACAGGCGGCTGACGATCGACAGGCCAATGCCGCCGCCCTGCGAGTGGCCGGCGTGGGTTCCGCGGTAGCCGCGCTGGAACAGCTTGGCGGCATCTTCCTCGCTCAGGCCCGGCCCGCTGTCGGTCACCGACACGGCATTGGCACCCACATGCACGCGCACCTCGCCATCCTGCGAATACTTCACCGCATTGCCGATCAGGTTGCCCAGCGCCACCGACAGCGCCGCTTCGGGGGCATCGATGACCAGATCGCGTTCGCCATCCAGGTGCAGCTCCAGCGGCTTGCCACCCAACTGGGCGCGGTGCGCGTCCAGCAGCTGTTCGGCCACCCGGGCCACATTGCTGCTACCCTGCCCGCGTTCATTGCGCGACAGCAGCAACAGCGCGCCGATCAGATCGCTGCACTGCTGCTCGGCACGCTGGATGCGCTGCAGGCGCTGCAGCACCTTCTCGTCCAGGCCCGGGCGGGTCAGCAGCAGTTCGGTGGCGCCACGGATCACCGCCAACGGCGTGCGCAGCTCGTGGCTGACATCGGCATTGAACTCACGGTCGCGCTGCACCACTTCGGTCAGCCGCGAGGAATAGTCATCCAGCGCCTGTGCCAACTGGCCCACTTCGTCATCCGGGAAGCGCGGCGCCAACGGCTCGGGCTCACTGGTACCGCCACGGTACGCACGCAGGCGCGCGGCCAGATCCGAGACCGGCTTCATCACCTTGGAGGCCGACCACCAGCCCAGTACCAGCGACAGCAGGCTGAACACCAGCACCGACAGGAACAGCGCGCGGTTTAGCTGCTGCCCACCGCGGACGCTGTCGGTCATGTCGTAGGCCAGGAACGCCCAGGCATCGGGCGTCTTGCGCACGGCCAGCTTGTAGGAATAGCGCTCGCCGCGCTCGTCCACACCGCCCATGTTGTACAGGCCGTCCTTGAACTCGTACCAGTCCGGCTCCTCCTCGCGCAGGGCTTCGAACTTGTCCGGCTTGATCAGGCGCGCGCGCATCTGCTGCACCGGCAGGTCGGGGTTGCGGTCCGGGCTTTCGTAATAACGCCGCACGTACTCGCTGATGTTGCGGTTCATCACGTCTTCCACCAGCTGGTTTTCCACCCGCATGCGGGCCCAGTTGGTGGCGAACGCGAACAGTGTCGTCAGGCAGAAGCCCAACAACACGAACGAGACAATGATGCGGCTGCGCAGGCGCCGCCGATAAGGCGTGCGCCGGCGCTCCCCCTTGCCTGCCACAGAATCAGGCTTCCGGCGTAGCGATGCGGTATCCGATGCCATGGCGGGTCTGGATCATCGGCACTTCAAAGGGCTTGTCCACCACAGCGCGCAGGCCGTGGATGTGCACGCGCAGCGAATCGGAGTCCGGCAGTTCTTCGCCCCAGACACGGGTTTCCAGCTCCTGCCGCGTGACCACGGCCGGGGCCGCTTCCATCAGCGCCTGCAGGATCTTCAATGCGGTCGGGTTGAGCTGCAGCAGCTTGCCCTGGCGGCGCACTTCCAGCGTGTCCAGGTTGTATTCCAGGTCACCGGTTTCCAGCACGCGGGTCTGCACGCCCTTGCCGCGACGCGACAGGGCGTTCAGACGCACTTCCACTTCCTGCAGCGCGAACGGCTTGATCAGGTAGTCGTCAGCACCGGAATCGAAGCCGGCCAGCTTGTTGTCCAGCGAATCGCGCGCGGTCAGCATCAGCACCGGAGTCTGCTTGCGCGCTTCATTGCGAAGCTTGCGGCAGACTTCGATGCCGTCCATGCCGGGCAGGTTGAGGTCCAGGACAATCGCGTCGAACTCGTGCACGACAGCCAGATGCAACCCGGTCACTCCGTCGGCAGCGAAGTCCACGGTGTGGCCCCGGTCCTCCAGGTAGTCGCCCAGATTGGCCGCAATGTCGCTGTTGTCTTCGATTACCAGGATTCTCACTGTCACCTCTAATTGACGAATTTACCGACGCGCTGGGCCTGGCCCATGTCGCGCTGCGCCTTGTCCTTCTGCCGAGCACGCTCGGCAACGGTCAAGCACTGCGTGGACGACATGTTGGAACCGATGGCCTTCTCACGTCGGCATATTAGACGACTATCCTCACGCGCCCGTGTCAAAACGGTGTTCACGACCTGCTGATCGTTGAAGACCTCGGTTCGTACCGATTCAGGCATCGCGTCCTTGGTCGGGTACTGCTCGGCGGCGGCGCGGATGCGAACCAGCGTCTCGCGGACCTTGCCGCGCTCTTCCTGACGCAGCTCGGAATAGGTTTCGCCATCGTTGAGTTCGATCTCGATGCGCTCTACCTGCTGCAGCAGCGGCTTGCCCGGCAGGAATACCTCTTCGGCACTCTTGGCCCCTGCCGAGGCAGCGACCAGGGCCAATGCCGAAACCAGAACCGCTGATATCACTGGATGCTTCATGACAAACGAATCCCTGTCTGAGGTGAACGCCGACTGTATGCGGATGCCCGCTCTGCCAGCAAGTGCTGGGCGGCAGGGTGCAGGCCGACTTAAAGCTTGGAGTCGGGGTTCAAGTTGCTGTAGGTGCGCTGGTCGTTGAGCAGGGCCTTGCCCTTCTCTTCGATGCGGCGCCGTTCGGCCACGGTCATGCAACGGCTCTTGGGCATGTTGCTGCCCGTGGTGCGCTGGTACGAGCAGATCTGGCGGCTGTCGTCGTGGGCGCGCGTCAGGATGCTGTTGACCCGCTCCTGATCGTTGAAGACGTCGTTCTGCACCTGCGGTGGCAACTCCTGGACGGTCTGCCGGTCGCCCATCCGCTGGGTGATCCGCGCCAGTGCCTGCTGGACCTGACTGCGGTCCTCGGCGGAGATTTCGTTGTAGTCGCCCTGCTGCAGGGCTTTTTCGACCTGGCGGACCTGCTCGGCCACCGGGGTCTGGCGGTCCATCTGCACAGCCGCCTTTTCCGGCTTGGCCAGTGCAACGCCAGGCAGGCACAGCAACAGCACGATCATCGTGGTGCGGTACATCGCCAACCTCCCGATCCTTCGGAACGAAGGCCCAACTCTACGAGTGTCCCCACGTGCCCACAAGGGCCCCTTGGCAGGGGGACACCGGGCATAAAAAAGACCCAGGCGGTGCACCCGCCTGGGCCTGAAGTTGTATCCCGATACCGATCCTGCTGAGAGGCAGAGCTGCGGTTCGTTGAAGGCTACGCCCGGGGCGATTAAAGCAGTGTTAAACCCGCCAACCTCGCCTGAATTTAATTTCAAGCCACTGAAATATCAGGTTTTTTTGATCTTCTCGACATGTTCGATGATGCGTGCGGCCACATCCACCCCGCAGGCGGCCTCGATCCCTTCCAGGCCCGGGGTGGAGTTCACCTCCAGCACCAGCGGGCCGCGCTCGGAGCGGATCAGGTCCACCCCGCAGACGCCCAGCCCCAACGCCTTGGCCGAACGCACCGCCACCTGCTGCTCGGCCCGGCTGGCCTTGGACGCCACCGCCGTGCCGCCGGCATGCAGGTTCGAGCGGAAATCCCCCTCCGGTGCCTGGCGCTGCATCGACGCCACCACCTGGTCGCCGACCACGAAGCAACGCAGGTCGGCGCCCTTGGCCTCGCCGATGAACTCCTGCATCAGGAAGTTGGCATACAGGCCACGCAGGGCTTCAACGATGCCGCGCGAGGCGCTGGCCTTCTCGGTGAGGATCACGCCACGGCCCTGGGTGCCTTCATTGAGCTTCACCACATGCGGCGGCGGGCCGAGCATGGACAACAGGTCGACGGTGTCATCCGGGTTGTCACCAAAGACGGTGACCGGCATGTCGATGCCCTTGGCCGCCAGCAGCTGGTGCGCCCGCAGCTTGTCGCGCGAGCGCAGGATCGCGTCGGACGGATTGGGCGTGCGTGCGCCCATCAGTTCGAACTGGCGCAGCACGGCGGTGCCATAGCGGGTGACCGAAGCACCGATGCGCGGGATGACCGCATCCACGCCGGTCATCGGCCGGCCCTTGTAGTGCATGGAAAAGCCGTCTGCGGCGATGCGCATGTAGCAGCGCAGCGGATCCAGGATGCGCACGGTATGGCCGCGCGCGCGCGCGGCCTCGACCAGCCGACGGGTGGAGTACAGCCGGGTGTTGCGGGACAGGATGGCGAGCTTCATCGCAGTGGGATCGGTCGGCAGGCGCGAAGCATAGCGTGGTGGCGTTGCGTCTGGATGATGCTGCCTGGCGGCACCACCGTGCGCCGGGCCTCCCCTTCATTCCGCCGCTGGATAGCCGCGTGCGGCCTCGCCCAGAGCGGCGATGCACGCCATCTGGACGGTCGACCCGCTGAAGGCGTCCTGATAGATCTGCCCGATCAACCGCGCCGCCTCCGGGCCACCGGCACGCCCGAGTGCTCGAACCGCTTCGACCTGTTTGGCCGATCCGATGCCGGCCGAAAGGAAGATCCTGTGCAGCCGTATGACAACGTCGCCCCTGCTTTCCATGCGCATGTTTCCACTTGAAAGAAGTCTGGACGCTACCGCGCACTGCCTGCACGGGAAATGCGGATTGTTGGAAACGAACGCCCCGCGCTCGGCCTGAACCGGGCCCGACAGGATCTAGCCGATGCGAACGAAGCGGGCCCACCTGAATCGCTCGCCCAAGCGACTTTTGATTGTGCGAGGTCACGAGGGCGCCCCGGCCAGCTCGACGCCGTAGGGCAATGCCGCGACAGCACTTGGCCATTCCCCTACCCAGCATCTTGCACGCCTGACAAGGCCACCGTTCACCTTCGCCGACTGGAATTACCTGCAATAGACGGGGAGTTACCTGACTTCAAACGACGCGATCATTGTTGATAACCTCGGACGCAGGGGATCCATCAGCAAAGGAGATGCATGATGCCTGTTACGCAACGTGGGAGATTGGCTTGTATCGTCGCAGGGCTGGCACTTTCTGTAGCACTCGCCGCCAATGCAAGCACACGACAGACACAGCCTCAGCAGCAACAGCGACTTCCCTCTGTGGCGGAAAGCATGTCGATTTTCCGACAACTGGAGCCTGAACTGCAGCGTTTTGTGGATCAGCAGACGCGGCTACCGGGCCAAGAAGGGCGTGTACTTGTCCGGATCACTCCTGAGCCGTCTACAGGCATAGTCTGGATTGATCTGGATTCAGGCTATTTGCCTAAAGGGGCGAAGGAGCTGAGTGAGAGTTTCGGCGAAAAGATCGGCGAGATCGAGGCGGAGCTTTACGAGTACCTCTCCGGAACTGTCGGATTCAAGTACGTTATTGCACGAATCGGGGGTAAAACGATCAATGAAATCCTTCCCCCGGAGCGTCTGCTGAAACACAAGGACCAGCGCAGCACTCGCGCTGCGTCAGCCCCCGTGCCGGGTCTGGTTGTCATCAATCCAGGCCACGGCAAGTACTTCCACTATGGGAGTAATACTTGGGAGTACGAGCGACCTGAACCCTATGCAGGCACCACCGACGTGCATGAGGACGACATCACACCGCGCTTTGCTTCGATGCTCAACACATGGCTCACCTCCCGCAGCAGAGATTTCGTCACCGAAGTCCGGCATACACGGGCCATCGGAAATCCGTTCATCGAGGAGGAAAGCAATCTCTCCTGGAAAGACTTGGCTGCTCGCTACCACATCAAGTCACTGCTGCCCGACGAGGGTCCCACAATCTGGAACCGCTTCCCCGACGGCCAGCCCAACCGTCGCGATCTTCGTGAGCAGGACGACGACATCGCAGCCCGCGCCAGATACGCCAATCACATCAATGCAGAGACGTTCATCTCTCTGCACACCAACGCGGCCACTGCAACCGCACGTGGAGTGCTGGTGATGACAAAATTGGATGATCCATCATCTGTACAGCTCTCCAACAACATTCTCTGCTACATGAAAGAGCAGATAAATGCGCTGGAGAACTACGCGGACTTCGTCATCAGGCCGAACCTCGTCAATGGCAATAACAAGGCAGAAGTCCGCGATGCGGAGATGCCTACAGCACTGATTGAAGTAGCCTTCCACTCCAACGCCGAAGACGCCAAAGCACTTCAGGACTCAGAGTTCCGTGCGGCAGCTATGAAGGGCGTGGAGAAGGGCTATCGAACGTTCAGGAATGGGGAGACCGATTGTCGACCACTAACTATCACGAATCTGCCTCCGGTCACCGGGCCACATCTCACCGATATTCCTTATACCTTCCAGTTCATGGGATCACCGACCTATCCGCTGTACCTTCGCAGCAAAGTTGTGACCTGCCCTCCGGATTACCACTGCAGCCAGAACTCCACGCAGTACATATCTCCCAGCAGTACGCCAGACACACTGAATTCAGTTGCCAACTGCACGACTGTGCGCCCGGTTGCAGGCGCTGTAATTGAAGTTGATCGTTATCTTGAAGACTCTGACGGCGTCAGAAGTCCCTTGGTGCGAAGCAAGATCACCTGTACTTGACGCGGGCCACTCATTTCCCCACATTGATTTGCTGCACCTGACCGAAGACGCGCCTCGTTGCTGGAAGCACGAACCTGCCGAACGAGCAGCGAAGACTCACAACTCGCAGCCGATCGCGAATGAAGCGAGTCTTCCCTTGACGGGCGCGCATCGCGCTGAGGATTCGATAAGACCCGCGAGGCGGCGGACATTCACGAGGCGCAGGCCCAGCCGAGCATCCATCAGTCACCACGACCGGGATCCACGCGCGAAAGAAAAGAGAGTCCAAAACCACTTCGGCGCAGTGAATTGCGAAGCGCTTCGGTTATTGCGGAGCGCCTCGATCTGGCGCAAAACGCTGGAAGACATGGAGCGGGCGAAGGGAATCGAACCCTCGTCAGTAGCTTGGGAAGCTACAGCTCTACCATTGAGCTACGCCCGCGTTGCCCGACAAGTCTATGCGGGGCACGTGTTCAAACGCAACGGGCAAGCCCTTGCAGCCTGCCCGTGACGGTGACGGCAGGCCCGCAGGCCTGCCGTCGTGTGCCTCAGAAGCTGCCGCTGAAGCTGGCAAACAGCGTCGCGTCCTGCGCACGCTTCTGCAGGGTGGTGGCGCTCAGGCCGATGTTGCTCTGCAGGCCGAACAGCTCCATGCGCGCGCCCAGGATGGCGGTTGCATAGTTCTTGTCGAAGTCCATGCCCGGCACGCGGTACATGCCGACGTCCGGCAGGCTCTGCACCCAGGCGCTGGCCTGCTTGGTGTCTTCGAACTCGTGGTCGTAGGTCACCTGCACGTACGGCTTGACGGTGCCGCCGTCGAAGCGGGCCTGCCAACCGATACGGCCGACGGTGGAATCGACATCCTGCTTGCCGTAACCCAGCGCGGTGGCCAGGGTGCCGGCATCGGCGCTTTCGGTGTAACCGTCGAGCTTGACCTGCTGCCAGATCACCGAGGCGATCGGGCCGTGGCGGAAGCCGCCTTCGGTGCCGAACTCGTAACCGGCGTTCAGGGCGGCGGTCAGGTTGCTGCCGTCCGGCGAGCCACCGTGTTCGCGGGTGGCCGGGCCGAGCTGGACCTTGCGGTTCACGTCATAGGACAGCCAGGTGTAGCTGACCTGGCCATTGACCCAGATGCGCTCGCCGTACCAGCCGGCGAACAGACCAGCCGTGGTGTCCTTCTGGGTGAAATCGCCACGGCTGTTGCCGAAGTCGGCATTCAGGCGGCCAAAGCCGGCGAAGCCGCCGAAGACCATGCCGTCACGTGCCCAGTCGACACCGAACAGGCCGGCCGGGGCCAGGCCGTCGTACAGATCGGCGTGGTCGTAGCGCTGCATGTCACCGCGCACGCCGCCCCACCAGGACATGCCGTCGGCCGGGCGGCCGGCCTGGTGCAGGCTGACCTGGTCGGCGCGCGAACGGCCGATGGTCTGTGCCGAGTGGCTCAGCACCTGCTGCAGGCGCGGGCCTTCCAGGATCGAGAGGGCGTACTGGCCCAGCATCTGGTGTGCGGCCGAGGTCGGGTGCACGTCATCGGCGAACAGGTAGCTGCTGGCCGCGTCCGGGCGCGCGTAGGCCAGCGGGCTGCAGGTCAGTGACGAAGCCACCAGGCAAGCGCGGCCGGTGACGTTGCTGAAACCATACATGCCCGGATTGGCAATGATTTCATGCAGCAGGGTGTAGGTATCAAGCGGGATGAAGTCGATGCCGGCCTGCTTCAGGCCACCGTACAGCGCAGTGTTGTACGCGGTGGACAGGGCCGTACCCTGCGCTTGACCCGCCGCACCGCGGTCGATGAACCCGGGGGTGATACCGACGTCGGGCAGGTTCGGCACCAGCACATACTGCGCGCCGGCCTGCTTGAGGCTGGCCACGATGCCGATCTGGTCGGTCACCGCTGCGCCAATCACGGCCGGGGCCTGGGCCGGAGCGGTGATCGAGAACAGGTCGTTGGCGCCCCCCCACACGGTGTACAGCGCATTCGGGTCGGCCTTGCCACCGTTGGCAGCAAGATACCTGGCCATCTGCGTCTTCAGCGACGGCACCGGCACGTTGCCGAAGGCCGGCTGGGTCAGGTCGGTACCCACGCGGGCACCGCCGACAGCGTAGTTGTCACCGGTCTGGCCGTTGCCGTTGGGGGACGCATTGGTGCCGTAGTAATCGGCGACGAACTGCGCCCACTCCCAACCGGGGTTGGTGGTGAACTGGCCGGCGACCGGACGCGCCTCCGCCGGCAGCAAGGGACGGTAGTAGCCGCTGTCGGTGAGGCTGTCACCGAAGAACACGGTACGGGTGAAGGGGGATTCGCCTGCCATGGCCGGCAGCGCGGCCAGCGCGATCGCGGCCGCCATGAGGGAGCGGATCGGGCGTTTGCTGAGCAGCATGTAAAAACTCCTGTGGGGATATCGTTTGAGGATCCGACGCACGTACGCCGGCGCACGGTGAATGGTTTCACTGCGCCGCCAATTGCTCACGCTGCGCCGCCGCATGGATTGTCGCCCGAGCCAGGCTTGAAGGGCTTTGCCGGTGCGGGCGTAGCGCGCAACTTGCAACGGTTCCGATGCGAACCGGGGATCAGCGACAATGGCCCCATGAACATCCAGCTCAATGGCCAACCCCGCACCCTGCCCGCTTCGGCGACCCTCCTGGACCTGCTCGCGGCCGAGCAGCTGTTGCAGCGCCGGGTGGCGGTGGAGGTGAACGGCGAGATCGTCAGCCGCAGCCTTCATGCCGAGCATGTGCTGGCCGAGGGCGATGTGGTGGAGATCGTGCATGCCCTGGGTGGCGGCTGAGGCATCCCGCGCTCCGCGCTCGCCGGGCATGGCCCGGCGCTACCCTGCGCATCCGTTCCGGTAGCGCCGGGCCATGCCCGGCGGCGTCGAAGTGACGACCCCATCTTCGGGCGGATAAGCGATAATCGCGTCATGAACGCTCATGTCTCCCCCGATTCGCTGGTGATCGCCGGCAAGGCCTACAGCTCGCGGCTGCTCACCGGCACCGGCAAGTTCAAGGATCTGGAAGAAACCCGCCTGGCCACCGAGGCCGCAGGCGCCCGGATCGTCACCGTGGCCATCCGCCGCACCAACATCGGCCAGAACCCGGGCGAACCGAACCTGCTCGACGTGCTGCCGCCGGGCCGTTACACCATCCTGCCCAACACCGCCGGCTGCTACACCGCCGAGGATGCCGTGCGCACCTGCCGCCTGGCCCGCGAACTGCTGGACGGCCACAACCTGACCAAGCTGGAAGTACTGGGCGACCAGAAGTCGCTGTACCCGGACGTGGTGCAGACCCTCAAGGCCGCCGAGCAGCTGGTCAAGGACGGTTTCGAGGTGATGGTCTATACCTCCGACGACCCGATCCTGGCCAAGCGCCTGGAAGAGATCGGCTGCGCTGCGGTGATGCCGCTGGCCGCGCCGATCGGCTCGGGTCTGGGCATCCAGAACAAGTACAACCTGCTGCAGATCATCGAAGACGCCAAGGTGCCGATCATCGTCGACGCCGGCGTGGGCACCGCGTCGGATGCGGCGATCGCGATGGAGCTGGGCTGCGACGGCGTGCTGATGAACACCGCCATCGCCGGTGCGCGCAACCCGGTGCTGATGGCCAGCGCCATGCGCAAGGCCGTGGAAGCCGGCCGCGAGGCGTTCCTGGCCGGCCGCATTCCGCGCAAGCGCTATGCCAGTGCGTCCTCCCCGACCGATGGGTTGATCGGCTGATGACCAATCCATTCGACAGCGCCGGTTCGAAGGCGCCGCCCAAGCCGTTCACGGTCAACGAAGGCCGCCGTGAAGTGCGCAGTTTCGTGCTGCGCCAGGGCCGTTTCACCCCGGCCCAGCAGCGCGCGTTCGACGAGCGCTGGCCGCGTTTCGGCCTGGATTTCAGCGGTGAACCGCGTGATCTGGATGCCACCTTCGGCCGCGATGCGCACAAGGTGCTGGAAATCGGCTTCGGCAACGGCGCCGCGCTGCGCTTCGCCGCACAGCAGGACCCCAGCCGCGACTACATCGGCCTGGAAGTGCACGCACCTGGTGTAGGCCGCCTGCTGAACGCGCTGGCCGACGACAACGCCGACCACGTGCGCCTGTACCACCACGACGCGGTGGAAGTGCTGGAAAAGGAAATCGCCGATGGCGCGCTGGACGAAGTGCGCATCTACTTCCCCGACCCGTGGCACAAGAAGCGCCACAACAAGCGTCGCCTGATCCAGCCTGGTTTTGCCGAGCTGCTGGTGCGCAAGCTGCGCCCCGGTGGCCGCCTGCACTGTGCCACCGACTGGGAGGATTACGCCGAGCAGATGTGGGACGTGCTCGATGCCACCCCCGGCCTGGTCAACCGCGCCGGCCCGCGTGGCAGCGTGCCGCGCCCGGACTGGCGCCCGCAGACCCACTTCGAGACCCGCGGCCAGAAGCTCGGCCATGGCGTCTGGGACCTGTTGTACGACCGCACCTGATGAACGCCTGAGGACGCCGCGCCCCACATGGATACCGCGCTGACGCTGACCACTGACATGAAGCTCGTGCTCGGGCTGGTCGGCTTCACAATGGCGATGTTCCTGTTCGAGCGCATCCGCGCCGACGTGGTCGCGCTGGTGGTGCTGGTGGTGCTGGGCGTGACCGGCCTGATCGCGCCGGAGGAGATCTTCGGCGGCTTCTCCGGCAACGCGGTGATGAGCATCATCGCCACCACCATCCTCGGCGCGGGCCTGGACCGCACCGGTGCGTTGAACCGCCTCGCAGCCTGGCTGCTGCGGCGCGGCCATGGCGTGGAGCAGCGGCTGCTGATGATGACCACGGCCATCGCCGGCCTGAACTCGTCCTTCATGCAGAATCCGTCGGTGATGGCGTTGTACCTGCCGGTCGCCTCGCGCCTGGCCGCGCGCACCGGGCTGACCATGCAGCGCCTGCTGCTGCCGATCTCGGCGGCGATCGTGATGGGTGGCGCGCTGACCATGGTCGGCAACTCGCCGCTGATCCTGCTGAACGATCTGCTGGCCTCGGCCAACAACAACCTGCCCTCCGGCCTGGCCACCATCGAGCCGCTGCGCATGTTCGCGCCGCTGCCGATCGGCATCGCCCTGCTGATCGCCTCGCTGCTGTATTTCCGCTACTACGGCGACCGCAAGCTGGTGGAAGAGGAAAGCCTGGTCAACGACGGCACCACGCCGGCCCGCACCGAGAGCTACTTCGCCAAGACCTACGGCATCGAAGGCGACGTGTTCGAGCTGGTGGTCACCGCCGAGAGCCCGCTGGTCGGCATGACCCTGGGCGAAGCCGAGAACCTGCATGACGCGCCACTGCTGCTGGCACTGAAGACCGGCAATGACACCCGCCTGGCACCGCCGGCGGAAATGCGCATCTGGGTGGGCAGCGTGCTCGGTGCGATGGGTCCGCGCCAGCAGATCCACGATTTCGCGCAGAACCAGTTCCTGCGCATGTCCTCGCGCCTGAAGCACCTGGGCGACCTGTTCAATCCCAGCCGCGCCGGCATTTCCGAGGCGGTGGTGCCGCCGACCTCCGGCGTCATCGGCAAGACCGCAGGCGAGCTGCGCCTGCGCAAGGAACGCGGCATCAGCCTGCTGGCGATCAACCGCGACAAGCAGGTGATCCGCGAGGATGTGCGCGATGTGCAGCTGCGCGCCGGCGACATGCTGGTCTTCCACAGCATCTGGACCGACCTGGCGCAGGCCGCCAAGAGCCGCGACTTCGTGGTGGTCACCGATTACCCCACCGGCGAGCAGCGCCCGCACAAGTTCAAGATCGCCATGGCGATCTTCGCCCTGACCATCCTGATCGCGCTGACCAGCAAACTGCCGGTGGCGCTGACCCTGATGACCGGCGTGGCCGGGATGCTGTTGACCGGCGTGCTGCGCATGGACGAGGCCTATGCCTCGATCAACTGGAAGACGGTGTTCATGATGGCCGGGCTGATTCCGCTCGGCTGGGCGATGGATTCCAGTGGCGCAGCGGCATGGGTGGCCGGCCACACCATCGACAAGCTGCCCACCGGCATTCCGATCTGGGTGCTGGAATTGGCGCTGGCGCTGCTGACCACGGTGTTCTCGCTGGTGATCAGCCATGTGGGCGCGACCATCGTGATGGTGCCGATCGCGGTGAACCTGGCGCTGGCGGCCGGCGGCAATCCCACGGCGTTCGCGCTGATCGTGGCGCTGTCGGCGTCGAACAACCTGATGACGGCGTCGAACCCGGTGATTTCGATGATCACCGGCCCGGCCAACTACACCCCGCGCGAGATGTGGCGGGTCGGCGGCCCGCTGTCACTGATCTACACCTGCGTGGTGGTGGTGATGATCAACCTGATGTTCTGAGGGTTGGGTTTGTTGGCAGGGCTGCGCCCTGCACCCGCAGAGGCAACGGCAACGGCCTGCATTCCTTGGGATGACGAGGTGGGTGTCGACCTTGGTCGACACGGTAGATCCACGCCATGCGTGGATGGATTCCTGGATGTTTCGCTGATGTGGGGGGGGCTGAACTTGGTGGGTTCTGAACTTGGTGGGTGCGGACCGTTGGTCCGCACACCGATGCCTCAGGCCAGGTAGACCTGCCCATCCCGCACATCCACCGGCACTGCGCGCAGGCGGTCGCCCTTGCAGGGGCCGGCGATGCAGTCGCCACTGTCCAGCGCGAACGAGGCGCCGTGGGCGGCGCAGACCAGGTGGCCTTCTCGGCTCTTCAGGAACTGGCCGGGCGCCCAATCCAGGCGCCGGCCCGCGTGCGGGCAGATGTTCAGGAACGCGCGCACCTGTTCACCGTCGCGGTACAGCAGCAGCGACTCGGCATCGCCATCAACCACCGCTTCAACCTCGGCAAACGCACCATCGGCAATGGCATCCAGGGTGATCAGGGCAACAGCGGCAGTCATGGCGAAGGCTCCTACGGAATCGCGCATTGTCGCATGCCTGGTCATGTGACTAGCTGCGACATGAACACAAGTCATTGATCCGTAATAAGCCAAGGCTATATTTAACGAGTTTTTCACTCAATGACAGTGGCAGCTGCCGATACTCATGGCTCGCTGATTTCCAGCCTATCGAGCCACCATGTTCAATCGCGATTTCGCCTTCAACCAGTTCCGCACCCTGTTTGCCCCGCGCAAGCCGCGCCATCCGCTGGTGCGCGTTGCCGTGGGCCTGCTCGGCCTGGCGATCCTGGCCGCGATGGTGTTCATCGGCGTATTCGTCGGTGCAGCCATGATCCTGGTGGGCCTGGCGTGGAAGCTGCTGGCTTCGCGCAAGCCCGGCCCGAGCCGCCCGGTCGACCCGAACGTGGTCGAGGGCGAGTACCACGTGGTGCGCAAGTCGGCGCTGCCGTCCTCGCGCTGATCGACGCTGCCCGCTGACGGCGGGCCTTGCTGCGTTCTAGACTGCGGGCACTCCCTTCCTGGATGCCCGCATGTCCGATGTCTCCGATGTGATCCCTGCTGCAGCCACGCCGCGTGTACCGGTGGTTGGCGGCGGCAGCTTTCCCGTGCACCGCATCTACTGCGTCGGCCGCAACTTCGCCGACCACGCGCGTGAGATGGGTGCTGCCGTGCCCGCCGCAGATGATCGCGGCCGCCCGATGTTCTTCACCAAGCCGGCCGACGCCATCGTGGTCGGCCACGACGATGTGATCCCCTACCCGCCTGCCACCAGCAACCTGCATCACGAGGTGGAACTGGTGGTGGCGATCGGCCGTGACGCGCCCACCGGCGTGCTGGCCGTGGCCGACGCCGAGGCCCTGGTTTATGGCTATGCCGTGGGCCTGGACCTGACCCGCCGCGACCTGCAGGCGGCCGCCAAGGAGAAGGGCCACCCGTGGGATTCGGCCAAGGGTTTCGATGCCTCTGCACCGATCAGCGAGATCGTGCACGCCGGTGAAGTCGGCGATCTGGCCGCGCTCAATCTGTCGCTGGAGATCAATGGCGAAGTCCGCCAGCAGTCCCTGCTCGACCAGATGATCTGGAACGTGCCGGAGATCCTGCACGAGCTGTCCAAGCTGTGGCAGCTGCGCGCCGGCGACCTGGTGTTCATGGGCACGCCGTCCGGCGTGGCCGCACTGAAGCCCGGCGACCGTTTCAGTGCACGCCTTGAGAACGTGGCCGAACGCCACGGCGTGATCGCCGGCTGACATCACCTGCGCTACCCTTCGCGCTGTCCCCTCTCGCCCTCAGGAGAAAAACAACAATGGGAATGCTCACCGAGTTCAAGGAATTCGCGATGCGCGGCAACGTCATCGACCTCGCCGTCGGCGTGGTGATTGGCGCTGCCTTCGGCAAGATCGTCACCGCGCTGGTGGAGAAGATCATCATGCCGCCGCTGGGCTACCTCATTGGCCGGGTGGATTTCTCGCACCTGGCGTGGACGCTGTCGCCGGCCAGCATCGGGCCTGATGGCAAGGAAATCCCGGCCGTGGTGATCGGCTACGGTGATTTCATCAACACGCTGATCCAGTTCGTGATCGTGGCCTTCGCCATCTTCCTGGTGATCAAGGTGATCAACCGCCTGTCGCGCAAGAAGGAAGCCGCTCCGGCAGCGCCGGCCGAGGAAGTGGTGCTGCTGCGCGAGATCCGCGACAGCCTGAAGAAATAAGGTGGGTAGCGCCGGGCCATGCCCGGCGGAAACGGTGAACGCCGCCCTGCGAAAGCCCTGCCCCGGCGGGGCTTTCGCTTTGCTGCATCTGGCGGAAAACAGCATCCGCGCCGGCCATGACCTCCCGCCCATGCGCGGCGCTGAACGACTGTTAAGCTCCAAGGCTTACACCCTTCCCGGAGCTGTCCATGCGTCGCCGCGTCCTTGCCATCGCATCCTCCCTCGCCCTGCTGGCCGCGCCGGCCTTCGCGGCGCCGCATGCCACCACCCTGCCGCCGGCTTCGCTGGCCACCGCCGCGCAGCTGCGCGACCAGGCGCTGGCCGATGACACCGGCTGGAAGGTGGTCGAATCGTTGACCACCGAGATCGGCCCTCGCATCGCCGGCAGCGAGGCCGACGCCCGTGCCGTGGCCTGGGCCGAAGCCAAGTTCAAGGCACTGGGTTTTGACAAGGTGTGGAAGGAACCGGTGACCTTCCCGAAATGGGAGCGCCGCAGCGAGCACGCCGCCGTGACCGGCAGGAACCCGCAACCGCTGCAGATCACCGCGCTGGGTGGCAGCCCGGGTGGTACGGTCGAAGCCGAGGTGGTGCGGTTTGCCGATCTGGCCGCGCTGCAGGCCGCACCGGCGGGTTCGCTGAAGGGCAAGATCGCCTTCGTCGATTACCAGATGCTGCCGTTCCGCGATGGCCGCGACTATGGCCGTGGCGGCGCGATCCGCAGCAAGGGCCCGTCCGAGGCCATCCGCAAGGGCGCGATCGGTTTCCTGATGCGCTCGGCCGGTACCGATTCGCACCGCGTGCCGCACACCGGCATCACCCGCTTCGATGACGGCCTGACCCCGGTGCCGTCGGCGGCGCTGTCGGTGCCCGACGCCGACCAGCTGGCGCGCCTGCTTGCCCGTGGCGCAACCACGGTGAAGGTCGCACTGGACTGCGGTTGGGATGGCACCGCGACCTCGTACAACGTGATCGGTGAGATCACCGGCCGCACGCTGCCGAAGGAAGTGGTGGTGATCGGTGGACACCTGGACTCGTGGGACCTGGGCACCGGCGCGGTCGATGACGGCGCAGGCGTGGGCATCACCATGGCCGCCGGTCATCTGATCGGCCAGCTGAAGCAGGCGCCGAAGCGCACCATCCGCGTGGTCGCCTTCGCCAACGAAGAGCAGGGCCTGTATGGCGGCAAGGCCTACGCCGAGGCGCACGCCAAGGACGTAGCCCTGCACCAGCTGGCCGCCGAGAGCGATTTCGGTGCTGGCCGCATCTACGCCTTCAACACCGGTTCGCCGAACCCGGAAGGCTCGCGCGAAGCGACGAAGCAGATTGCCGAAGTGATGAAGCCGCTGGGCATCGAGTACGCCGCCGACAAGGGTGGCCCAGGGCCGGATGTCGGTCCGCTGGCCGCAAAGGGTGGCGCATGGGCGTGGCTGGCGCAGGATGGCTCGGATTACTTCCACCTGCACCACACCGCCGACGACACCCTCGACAAGATCGACCCGAAGGCGCTGGCCCAGAACGTGGCGGCCTACACTGTGTTTGCGTACCTGGCCGCCGAAGCCGATGGCAGTTTCGGCAGTGAAGCCAAGGCGACCACGCCGCCGAACGAGTGACGCAGCAACGGCGCGGCAGGAACGGTGCGGACCCAGGTCCGCATCCACCAGGGTAGATCCCGCATTGGTAGCGCCGGGCCATGCCCGGCGAGCGCGGCGGCAAGCCGGGTGCGAACCAAGGTTCGCACCCCTGCACGGCTCAGCCGCGCTGGCTGGCCCACTGCGCCAGCAACACGGCCGTGGCGGAAGCGACATTCAGGCTTTCAACCGCGCCACTGCCGGGAATCGACAGCTGCTGGTCACACTGGCTGGCCAGGCCGCGATCCATGCCGTCGCTTTCCGCGCCCATCACGTAGACCAGGCGGGCCGGCAACGACGCGCGGAACACGTCATCGCCACCCTCGACCAAGGTCGCGGCAAGGCCGAAACCGGCCGCGCGCAGCTGCGCCATCGCTTCTGCATCCTCCGGCAGCTGCACCAGCGGCACCGACTCTGCGCCGCCCTCGGCCACGCGTGCGGCCGCGCCGGACAGCGCCAGCGTACTGCTGGCCGGCAGCAGCAGCGCCTTGGCGCCGAAATGCGCGGCAGAGCGCAGGATCGCACCGAAGTTGTGCGGATTACCGACGCCATCCAGCCACAGTGCCAGCGCCGGGCCTTCGCCCAGGCCGGCCAGCCATTGCGCCAGCGGCAACACCGGCGCGCGCAGCACGTCGGCCACCAGGCCTTCATGGTGGGTGGTGGCAGCCAGCTTGTTGAGGTCGCCTTCCTCCACCACGCGATAGCCCACGCGGTTGGCCACGCACCACTTCAGCACCGGCTGCATGCGCGGAATCAGCGATTCCACCAGGTACAGCTTGCGCAGCGCCTGCGGACGCTTGGCGAACAGCGCCTGCACCGCGTTCCAGCCATACAGGCGCAGTTCGTCGTTGCCACGCCCCGGCGGTGGCGGGGTGCCGCCCTCACGCGGTGGCAGCGGGGTGGCCCGCGGCGGTCGCGACGACGGGCGGCGGGCATTCTTCCAGGGATCATTCACTACGGGACAACTCCAGCTTGCGTTGACGCCAGAAATCGGCGTTCTTGATGCCCAGGGCATCGGGGTCGAAGATCGGGTCGAGACCGAGCTTCTTCTGTCGTTCGTAATCACGCAGGGCCAGCATGGCCGGCTTCTGCACGATGAGGATGGCGATGATGTTCAGCCAGGCCATCAGGCCCACGCCGATATCACCCAGCGCCCAGGCCAGGGTGGCGTTGTGGAAGGCACCGAACACCACCATGCCGATGATGCCCAGGCGCAGCAGCAGCACGGTGAGCGGCCGGCGCTTGTTGTGGTTGACGTAGGTCAGGTTGGTTTCGGCCATGTAGTAATAGGCCATGATCGTGGTGAAGGCGAAGAAGAAGATCGCCACCGACACGAAGGCCGAGCCCCAGCCCGGCAGCACCGCTTCCACACCCGCCTGCGCGTAGCCCGCACCTTCGGGAATGCCAGCCAGGCCCTGGAAGATCGGCGCCGCGCCGGCAACCGGCGAATACACGTTGTAGGTGCCGCTGGCCAGGATCAGGAAGGCGGTGGCGGTGCACACCATCATGGTGTCGAAGTAGATGGCAAACGCCTGCACGTAACCCTGCTTGGCGGGGTGCGAGACCTCCGAGGCCGCCGCAGCGTGCGGACCCGAGCCCTGGCCGGCCTCGTTGGCGTAGATGCCACGCTTGATACCCCACTCCACCGCCAGGCCCATCATCGCGCCGAACGCGGCGTGGGTACCAAAGGCGCTCTTGAAGATGATGCCGAACATCTCCGGCACGCGATCGTAGTTGATGATCATGATGACGATGGCCGTCAGGATGAAGCCGGCGGCCATGAACGGCACCACCACTTCGGCGAAGTTGGCGATGCGCTTGACGCCACCGAAGATCACCACGCCCAGCAGCAGGGCGACGACGATGCCGATGCCCAGCTTCAGCGCCTGCGCCGATTCCATGCCGAAGGCCTGGCCATCGAGCGGACCGCACAGCGCGGTACCACGGCAGGCGTTGATGACGCTGTCGGCGATCGCGTTGGCCTGCACGCCGGGCATCAGGAAGCCGGCGGCGATGATCGTGGCGATGGCGAAGGCCATGGCATACCACTTCAGGCCCATCGCTTTTTCGATGTAATAGGCCGGGCCACCGCGGTAGCGGCCTTCGGCATCCTTGGTCTTGTAGATCTGCGCCAGGGTGCATTCCACATACGAGGTGGAGGCGCCGAGGAAGCCCATCACCCACATCCAGAAGATCGCGCCGGGGCCGCCGAAGGCGATGGCGGTGGCCACGCCGGCGATGTTGCCGATGCCCATGCGGCCGGCCATCGACATGGCCAGGGCCTGGAACGAGGACACGCCGGCGTCGGACTTCTCACCGGACACGGTGAGGCGGCACATCTCGACGAAACCACGGATCTGCATGAAGCGGGTGCGCAGGCTGAAGAACAGGCCGGCGGCCAGGCACATGAAGATCAGCGCCTTGCTCCAGATGATGCTGTTGATGAAATGTACGGTAGCTTCCACGCGCGCTCTCTCCAGTCGGCGGGTTGTGAGGACGTCCCGTCGGCTGGAAGGGACCGGTCGATTCTCCCTGATCGAAGGTCGCTGCGATAGCGCCGGAAGGGATCCGCCGGGCATGGCCCGGCGCTACCGGGTATGCCGGCCGCACCACGGGTAGCGCCGGGCCATGCCCGGCGACCGGCAATGACCGTGCCCCCACGGTAGCGCCGGGCCGTGCCCGGCGGCCTGTTACGGAAGCTGCCTGCGTACCCGGGCGAAGCGGCGCAGGTCATGCAGGACGCCGCGCTTGTAGACGGCGCAGCGCTCCACGCCCTCCTCCTGGAAACCGTTCTTTTCCAGTACCCGGGCCGAGCCCAGGTTGAAGTCGACCACCGTGGCCTGCAGCCTGAACAGGCCAAGCTCATCCATCACCCAGGGCGCGAACAGGCCGACCACAGCGGTCATCAGACCCTGTCCCCAATGAGCCTGGCCGAGCCAGTAGCCCAGTTCCGCGGTATGCCCGCGCTCGGCCACGCCCTGCTGGGCGCCAACGCTGCCACAGGCCTGGCCCTCTATCTCGATGGCCAGGTTCAGGGTGCCTGGGGCCAGTACGCGCCCGCCCAGGAAGGCTTCGCCATCCTCGCGGGTATACGGATACGGGAAGCGGTCACGCAGCCCACGCGAGACGTCCGCGTCGTTGGCGTGATGCAGCAGCGACTGCAGGTCATCACTGCGCCAGGGGCGCAGCAGGAAGCCTGCGCCGTGCAGGATCCGCGCCGGCTCAGGCATGACCACCCACCGACGGCGAGTCGGCCTCCTGCTTCTCCAGCTCGCGTTTCACCGCCTCCGGCGAGCGGGTGTACGGGGCCAGCCGCGCGTAGAACGCCGGCACCACGAACAGCGACAGGAAGGTGGACAGGGTGACGCCGAAGATGATCACGATGCCGATGGTGCCACGGCTGGCCGAGCCCGGGCCACCGGCCACCACCAGCGGAATGGCGCCAACCACGGTGGCGATCGAGGTCATCAGGATCGGACGCAGGCGCACCATCGCCGATTCGATGATCGCTTCGCGCACGCTGCGGCCATCGTCGCGCAGCTGGTTGGCGAATTCGACGATCAGGATGCCGTTCTTGGCCGCCAGGCCGACCAGCATGACGATGCCGATCTGGCTGAACAGGTTCACCGTGCCGCCACTCAGCCACAGGCCCACCAGCGCACCGAGCACGCCCAGCGGTACGGTCAGCATGATCGTCAGCGGATGGATGAAGCTCTCGAACTGCGCGGCCAGCACCAGGTACACCACCAGCAGGGCCATGGCGAAGGTCAGCAGCACCGCGCCGCCCGCACTCTGGTACTCGCGCGATTCACCCTTCCAGTTCACCTGTGCGTACTGCGGCAGCTCTTCGCCGGTCACCTGCTGGGCCCAGGCGATGGCCTCGCCCAGCGGATAACCCGGTGCCAGGCCGGCATTGATGGTGATCGAGCGCAGACGGTTGAAGCGGTTCAGGGTCCCGGCCTCGGCCACTTCGCTCAGCGTGACCAGGTTGGACAACGGCACCAGTTCGCCAGAGGTGGCACGCACGCGGATAGCGGCAAGGTCGGCGGGGCTGGCGCGGCCATCACGGCCGGCCTGCACCAGCACGTCGTACTCCTCGCCGTTGTCGACGAAGGTGGTGACGCGGCGCGAGCCCATCATCGTTTCCAGCGCCGAACCAATCGCGGTGACCGGCACGCCGAGGTCGGCCGCACGCTGGCGGTCGATGTTCACCCGCATCTGCGGGCGGGTCTCCTTGTAGTCCGAGTCCGGGCCGACCAGGCCGGGGTTGTCGGCCATGCGCAGCAGGATGCGGTCGCGCCACTGCGCGATCTCGGCGTACTCCGGGCCGCCCAGCACGATCTGGAACGGCTGCCCGCCACTGCGCACCAGGCCGCCACCGACCTGGGTACGCACGCGCACGCCACGGATGGTGTCCAGTTCCTTCTGCAGTTCGTTGGCGACTTCCGGCGTGCCTTCGCTGCGCTGGCGCCACGGCTGCAGGAACACGCTGACGCGGCCGGTATGCATCTCTTCGCTCGCGCCCCAGCCGCCGGGCACGCGCGGGTTGGCGCGCACGATCGGCTTGTCTGCACCCACGTGCGGTGCCAGCAGCGCTTCGACCTGCTGCACCTGCTGCACGGTGTAGTCGTAGCCGGCGCCTTCCGGGCCGTCGATCATGATCTGGAACGAACCACGGTCTTCGGCCGGGGCCAATTCCGAAGGCAGCACTTTGATCAGCAGCCAGCTGGCCGCCAACGCAGCGGCCATCACCAGCAAATAGATCCACGTGCGATCAACATGATGATCGAGCACGCGCCCATAGGCGCCGGCCAGGCGTTCCAGATTGCGGTTGATGAAGCCGTGCAGCCCGCGCGGTGCCTGCCCGGTATGCGGCTTGAGCAGCTTGGAGGCCATCATCGGCGTCAGCGTCAGCGCGACGAACGCCGACAGCGCGACAGCGGCGGCCAGGGCGACCGCCAGTTCACGGAACAGGCGCCCGGTATTGCCTTCCAGGAAGCCGACCGGCAGGAATACCGCCACCAGCACGGCGGTGGTGGCGATCACCGCGAACGCCACCTGCGCGGTGCCCCGCTTGGACGCCACCAGCGGCGGTTCGCCCAGGTCGATGCGGCGCTGCACGTTTTCCACCACCACGATCGCGTCATCCACCACCAGGCCGATGCACAGCACCAGCGCCAGCAGGGTCAGCAGGTTGATCGAGAAGTCGAACGCGTACAGCGCGATGAACGCCGCCACCAGGCACACCGGTACGGTGACCGCAGGAATCAACGCCGCGCGGAAGCTGCCGAGGAACAGCCAGATCACCGCCAGCACCAGGATCATCGCCTCCACCAGGGTGGCGTACACGCGGTCGACGGCAGCCTCGATGAAGGTGGTGTTGTCGAAGGCAACGAAGATCTGCGTGCCCTTGGGCAGGGTCAGCGCGACGCGTTCGGCCTCGGCGCGCGCGGTGCGTGCTACATCCAGTGAATTGGCAGTGGAGGTCTTGACGATGCCCAGGCCGATGCCGGGCTCGCCGTTGCTGCGGTAGTAGGCGCGACGCTCGGCCGAGGCCAGCTCGATCTTCGCCACATCGCCCATGCGCACCACGTAGCCATCACTGCCCTTGCCCAGCGGGATGGTCGCGAAGTCTTCCGGCTTGATGTAGTTGCGCTCCACGCGCAGGGTGAAATCGCGATCGGTGGATTCGATGCGGCCGGCCGGCAGTTCCACGTTCTCGTTGCGCAACGCGGTTTCCACATCGCCGGTGGTCAGCCCACGCGCGGCCAGCTGGTCGCGGTCCAGCCAGATGCGCATCGCATAGCGCTGGCGGCCACCGATGCGGACCTGGGCCACGCCATCGAGGCTGGAGAAGCGGTCGACCACGTAGCGGTCGGCGTAGTCGCTCAGTTCCAGCGTGTCCATGGTCGAGGAGACCATGTTGAACCAGATGATCGGATCGGCATCGCTCTCGACCTTGGCGATCTCCGGTGGCCGTGCCTCCTCGGGCATGCGGTCGGCCACGCGGCTGACCGCGTCGCGCACGTCGTTGGCCGCCGCTTCGATATCACGGTTGGAGGTGAATTCGATGCTGACCTGCGAGCGGCCGTTGGTGCTGCGCGCGTTGATCGTATCGATGCCTTCGATGCCGGCCAGCGCGTCTTCCAGCACCTGGGTGATGCGGCTCTCGATGACCGCTGCCGAGGCGCCGGTGTAATCCACCGAGACCGAAACGATCGGCGGATCGATGGCCGGCAGTTCGCGCAGCGTCAACCGGGTGAAGGACATCACGCCCAGCACCAGCAGCAACAGGCTCATCACCACGGCAAACACCGGCCGCTGGATGGAGATGTCGGACAGCTTCATCCGCCGTGGCCCTCGGCGGCTGCAGGTGCTTCGGCGGGGGCCGGCTGCGCGCCGCTGGCGGGCGCGGCGTCGGAGGCTGCCACCTTCAGGCCCGCCCGCAGCTTGCCGGTACCGTCCACCACGATGCGCTGGTCTGCCTGCAGGCCCTGCTTGATCTCGACCACGCCGGCGCGGCGTGCACCGGTGACCACGTCCACGCGTTCGACGGTGTCATCGGCCTTGATGCGGTACATGAAGCTGTCGCGACCGACCTGCACCACCGCGATTTCCGGCACTACCAAGGCCGGTCGATCAGGATGGAATAGGCGCACGTCGAGCAGCATGCCCGGCCGCAGCGCATGGTCGCCATTGGCGAAGTCGGCACGCACGGTCACCGCACGGGTGGCCGGGTCGATGCGTGCATCGATGGTGCTGACCTCGCCCTCGAAGGTGCGGCCCGGCCAGGCCACGCTGGTGGCCTGCACCTTGTCGCCGGTGGTCAGCGACGCCAGTTCCACTTCCGGCACCTGGAAATCGACGTGCATGCGCTCGACGTCGTCGAGGGTGGCGATCACCGTGGTCGGCGTCAGCAGCGTGCCCGGGCTGATCTGGCGGATGCCTAGGACGCCGGCGAACGGCGCGCGCACGCGACGGTCGCCGATGTCCGACTGCATCTGTGCCACCCGCGCTTCGGCGGCGTCGCGGATCGACTTCTGCGTGTCCAGGGTCGCACTGGATACCAACCGCTGTGCCGCCAGTTCGCGCTGGCGCCTGTACAGCTGGTCGGCTTCGCGGAAGGTCGCCTGCGCCTGCACCAATGCGGCCTCCTGGGCCTGCCCGCGCAGTGTCACGAGGGGCGCACCGGCGGCGACCTGCTGGCCACTTTCAAAGTGCACGCGCTCGACGATCTCGCTCACCTTGGCGGTCACGCTGATCGACTCGCGCGCCTTGGCCGTGCCCAGCGCCTGCAGCGTGTCGTTCCACTGCACCGCCTGCACGACCTGCGCGGTGACCGGCACGGCTTCGCCCTGCCGACGCGCGGCGGCCTCCTGTTTGCCTGCGCACCCGGCCAGCACGGCCAGGCTGAGGCCAAGGGCCAGGGTCGAAGCGATACGAGCCAACATGAAGCGTCCTGAGTGGTACACGGCCGCCGAGTGTAGGCAAGGCCCCGCAGAAGCGGTATGTGCCAAGCGTTTACTGGCGTGAAAGCGGTGCTGCGATAGCGCCGTGTGCCCATTCCATGCAGGGGGTCCGCAGCACGGTGTCGGTGTATGTCGGGATGTATCCCGGCGCGCCATGACCTGCGATGCCGTCGTACAGTCGAGGGGCCCGGCCGAGGGCGCCGGGCGGGGTCGGAACCTGGCGGGGATCCGACCCCGTTTTCTTTTGACGCAGGCCTTCTTTGCCCGACGCATGGGTAGCGCCGGGCCATGCCAGGCGGATCAATACCGGTAGTTCACCTTCATCCACAGGCTGCGGCCGGGCTCGTTGATGCGCACCGGGTCAGCGGGGAAGCCGAAGTCGGCGCTGCCGGCCAGGTTCAGATGCTCGCTGTAGGCACGGTCGAACAGGTTGTCGACACCGGCGCTGAGCTGCAGCTGCGAACTGAAGCGATAGGCCGCGTTGAGCGCCAGCGTGGCAAAGCCGCTGCTCGGCCCGAGGTCCTGCGCGACCACGTTGCCCTGCCCGTCCGCGACCCGATGCTGATGGGTGACCGCGCGCACCAGCGCACCGGCACTCCAGCGCTGGCCTTCCCAGTCAGCGCTCAGGCGTGCTTCCAGCGGCGGCATCTGCGGCAACGGTCGATGCTGATCGCGGTTCTCGCCCCAGGCATAGGCCAGGGTGCCCCCCAGCTTCCATTGCTCGTCCAGTCGCAGCTGCAGGCCGGCCTCGGCACCGGCGATGCGTGCCTGCGTATTGTCAGCCTGGCTCATGCCCATCATGCCGCTGCCGCGATAGGTGAACAGGATGTAGTCCTGGATCTGCCCCGCATAGGCCGAGACCCAGGCCTGCACGCGCGGGCCGTTGTATTGCAGGCCGACGTCGAGCTGGGTGGTGCGCTCGGGCTGGATGCCAGCGAACGCGTTCACCGCACCTGCCGGCCCCTGATCGGGCGAGAACAGTTCCCAGTAGTCGGGCATGCGCTGGCTGTGGCCCAGCCCGGCATACCAGGTCAGGCCGTCGGCAAGGTCCTGTTCGTAGCGCAGGAAACCACTGCCCAGCCATTCCCTGCGGCGCTGGCCGGCGGTGGGATTGGGCATGGCCATCATCATGCCGCCGATGTCGGCACGCGCATCGCGCACGCTGGCACGATCGATGCGCAGCCCGCCGATCCAACGTTGCCCGGTGTCCACGCCGAGGGTCAGTTCGGTGAATGCACCATAGCGGCGGAAATCGGCGTCGGTGTTCCAGTCCGCCTGCTTGTAGGTATCGCGCCCCATGCCCATGCGGCCGCGATGCCGGCTGTCTTCGCCGTCGACGCCGGCCACCAGCTGCACGTCCTGCCAGCGCCATTCGGCGCTGATGCGCCCACCCTGCGTGCGGCGATCCACGTTCGACGCCATCGGCATCGGCATCATGCTGTGTGGGTTCGGCGTGCGCAGCGTGTAGTTGTCCATCACGTGGTCGGCTTCGTTGTAGTACACGTTCGCCTGCAGCGTGTCCCACGCCCCGGGCAGATTGCGCTTCTCGAAGCGTGCGGCGTAACTGGTGCGTTCGAACGCGGCACCATCCATGCCGCGCCCCGCGTAGCGCGCGATCGCATCGCCGGCACCGGCGGAGACCTCCAACAGGGTATCGGCGTCAGGCGTCCAACCCACCGCTACGTCGCCACTCCACTTGCGCCATTTCGACGGAACCACATCGCCGTTGCCGTCCTTGTAGTCATCGGCTTCGGAGCGATTGCCGCTGGCACGCACGTAGCCCGTTGGATTGCCCAGGGTCAGGTCCAGCACCTGGTCGTTGCGGTTGCGTGAGCCGACCAGCGCACTGGCATCGGCACGCAGCCCGGGTGCATCGAAACGCGGGGTATCACGCTCGAAACGCACGGTGCCCGCAGAGGCACCGGCGCCCCAGCGCACGCTCTGCGGGCCCTTGATGATGGTCAGCCGGTCAAAGCTCTCCGGCGATATGTAGGACAGCGGGTTGTCCATGCGCGAGGGACACGCGCCAATCAGATTGCCATCGTTGCTGAGGATGTTCAGGCGCGAACCGAACATGCCACGCAGCACCGGGTCGCCGTTGGTGCCGCCGTTGCGGATGGCGGAGAAGCCGGGAACGGTCTTCAGGTAATCGGCGCCATCGCTGGCTGGCACAGGCTGCCGCGGCAGGCGCGGATCGGTCACCCAATGCAGCGGCGAGGACGGCGCGGCGGCGGTGACCACCAGCGTATCCAGCGTCCGCGCTTCTTCAGCGGGCGTGGCATGGGCGAAGGGGGCAGCCAGGGCAGCACCAAGCGCAAACGGCAGGCGCGCACGGGCGCCCGCGGCGGGGAAAGTCATTTTCATGGAAACAGCTCCAAGGTACGCACGCGCGCACGACGCCCTTGCAGGCCTCGTGCGGCGGATTCGATAGGGAAATCAGCGGACGGTGGAAATCAGCGGCGGTCCACGCGCGGCATGTGCCGGCCAATGCAGCAGCGGCAATCGCGGCTGCGACCATGGGAACGTCGGCTTCGGCCGCCACAACAAGGGCAGCAGCAGCACCAGCACGGCCAGCCACGGCAGCAGGCGCATGGCCAGCACGCAGTACTCGCAGGCTTCGCCATGCATGGCGTGCGGATCGGCGGTCGGGCTGGGGGCAGCGGGATCTGCATCGTGGTGCGCGTGACCGGCCATGGCCATGTCGTGCATGTCATGGCCCATGCCTGCGTGGTCCATTGGCTGCGTCTGCAGCGCACGGCTGACCAGCGGCGCAAGCACCATCAACAGCGTCGCGATGAAGGCGAGCTGGAGCAGGGTTCGACGCAGGCAGTCGGTACGGATCACCGCGCTAGTGTAGAGGTGCCTCCAGAAGGCACCGTGCGACGAACCGTCGCAGGGGGGGGGTTATCGGCAGGGCTGCGCCCTGCACCCGCAGAGGCCACGTCCACGGCAAGAGCCGAAGCGACATCAAAAGCTGGCTTCCTGTGGGTAGGCGGGGTGGGTCCGGTTGCGGGGGCCGCTGCAAGTACGTCCATGTAAGCTCGGTCGCCGCTTGCTCGTGTGCGCAGTCCTGCGCACACGGCAAGGCCGGGGTTGGGCGTCCTGCCCAACCCGCCCGAGGCACGCCTCGGGCCCATGCGGCTCACGCCCCCGCAACCGGACCCACCCCGCCTTCGACAGTTTTCCGCGATCTGCGGTAGATCCACGCCATGCGTGGATGCTCTTCGATCAATTGTCGAAACATTCGATTTCGATGGAGATTCATCCACGCATCGCGTGGATTTACCGTGTCGACCAAGGTCGACACCTACCAAAGGCCGCCGGAATCTGTCAGAGGCGGGGCGGTGTGGGTAGGCAGGACCGTTGGCGCCATGGATGGCGCCATCGAGCCCCCATGGATGGGTTTACGGCGTGTCCTGCCTACCCACACCGCCCCGCCATCCCACGGAATGCACGCTGTTGCCGTTGCTGTTGCTGTTGCCGTTGCTGTTGCTTGAATGCCGCGGCAGGTGCAGGGCGCAGCCCTGCTCGACCAACCTCACACCGTGATGGTCTGGGTCAGCGATTCCCAGGTCGGCGGCACCGGCCAGGACGCGGCCTGGTTGCCATCCAGCACCCGCCGCAGGTCGCGCGGATCAATCTGCGGGGCCAGCACATGCACCAGCTCCAGCGCGTAGTCGCGCAGCACCCGGTCGCGCGGCAGCACCGCCCAGGCCACGCACTCGGTGATCGGCGCCGGCGCCGGCCAGACCCGCAGGTCCTCATCGTTGGCGCTGATCGCCATCTCGGCCAGCAGACCTACCCCCAGACCGGTACGCACATAGGTCTTGATCAGGTCCGCATCCAGCGCCGTCAGCGCCAGATCGGGTACCAGGCTCTGCGCGGCAAAGGCGCGCTGCAACGAGGAGTTGGGCCGGGTCGAGGATTCGTAGCTGATCAACGGCTGTCGTGACAATGCAGCCAGGTCCGGTGCGCGCCCGGCGCGGTCCAGCGGATGGCCCTTGGGTACCACCACCAGCCGCCGCCAGCGGAACAGCGGTACGGCGATGCCGTCGCTGGGTTCACTGCCGGCGGTACTGATGATCGCGATATCGGCATCGCCCTGGTTCAGCCGGTCCAGCGCATCGGCCTCACCGGCCTGCTGCAGGTGCACGCTGACCTGCGGATAGGCCTGCTTGATGCGCGCCACCGCCGGCGGCAGCACGAAACGCGCCTGGGTGTGGGTGGTGGTCAGAATCAGCTGGCCCTGGCTCTCGCGACGCTGGTTGGCCGCGTAGGTGCGGATGTTGTTGGCCTCGGACAGCACCGCGCGGGCGCGGCTGATCACTTCGGTGCCGGCCGGGGTGACCGACTCCAGGCTGCGCCCCTTGCGTACGAACAGCAGGAAGCCCAGTTCGTCCTCCAGCTGCTTGAGCTGCTTGGACAGCCCAGGCTGGGTGGCATGCACGCGCGAGGCGGCGAGCGTGATGTTCAGCTCGGCGTCGGCGATGGCAACCAGATAGCGCAGCTGGGTCAGCGTCATGGCAGGCGGGCGATGTGGGGGCGGAGGTCCACTCTAGGGTCAATTGCCGTCACCAGCTTATAACCAAAGGTTGTTTAAGAAAGGTATCTGGTCATTTCCGGGCGTCATATGCCGGCGCTACGGTCAGCCGGCAGCCGCTGGCCTGAACAGCCAGCCCACTTCCTTTCCGCCCGCCGACCCGGCGCGGCCTGTTCCTGGAGCGCTCCCATGGCCCTGTACGACTCCATCCTCGACACCATCGGCAACACCCCCATCGTCAAGCTGCAGCGACTGGCGCCGCAGGGCGTGACCCTGTATGCCAAGGTCGAGTCCTTCAATCCGGGGGGCTCAGTGAAGGATCGCCTGGCGCTGGCGATCATCCTTGATGCCGAACAGCGTGGCCTGCTGAAGCCGGGCGACACCATCGTCGAAGCTACCTCCGGCAACACCGGCGTCGCCCTGGCGATGGTGGCGGCCGCACGCGGCTACAAGTTCGTGGCGACCATGGTCGAGACCTTCTCGGTGGAACGCCGCAAGCTGATGCGGGCCTACGGCGCGAAGGTCATCCTGACCCCGGCCGCCGAACGCGGCAGCGGCATGGTGCGCAGGGCGCGCGAGCTGGCAGAGGAACACGGCTGGTTCCTGGCCAGCCAGTTCGCCAACCCGGCCAACCCGGCCTACCACCGCAACACCACCGCCGCGGAGATCCTGCGTGATTTCGCCGGCAAGCGGCTGGACTACTTCGTGAGTGGCTGGGGAACCGGCGGCACTTTGACCGGCGTCGGCGAAGTACTGAAGGTCGCCCGCCCGGATACCCGCATCATCGCCACCGAGCCGGCCGGCGCCGCCTTGCTGAAGGGCGATGACTGGAAGCCGCACAAGATCCAGGGCTGGACCCCGGACTTCGTGCCCGACGTGCTCAACCGCAATGTGGTGGATGAGCTGGTGACGGTGGAAGATGACCGCGCGATCGCCACCGCCCGCCGTCTGGCGGCGGAGGAAGGCATCTTCGTCGGCATCTCTGCCGGCGCCACGGTCGCCAGCGCACTGGACGTGGCAGATCGCGCCGAACCGGGCGCGGTGATCCTGGCGATGTTGCCGGACACCGGTGAACGCTACTTCTCCACGCCGCTGTTCGCCGACGTCAATGAAGGTTCGGACGACGACTGGTTGGCCGGTCTGCCCTGATCGCCGCGTTGTCGATGACAGCAGGATGACGCCCACCCTCGCGGTGGGCGTTTGCATTGGGGCGCTGCTGTCTGGGTATTGCCGACGGAAGCGGACAGCTTTCCCCAAAAATCATAAGAGATTCACCCCGAAAACTTTCGTTTCGCCCGCGTGCGGCGCTCGCTTCAGCCTGCGTGAAGGCGATGCCGGCCATCGTGCATGAACCGGGCGGATCGCAGTGCGTGAGACGGTCATGACGCAGCATCGATGCCCTGTCCCGCAAGATGCGGGTACAGCCAGCATGGGCACGGCGCGCAACAATTACAGGCAGGAGACGGACGCATGAAGATCGAAGTGTGGCAGGGCGACATTACGGCCCTGGCGGTGGATGCGATCGTCAACGCGGCCAATGAATCACTGCTCGGCGGGGGCGGTGTCGACGGTGCCATCCATCGTGCGGCGGGTCCTGGCCTGCTGGCTGAGTGCGAGCGTCTGCCGGAGCTGCGCCCCGGTGTGCGCTGCCCGACCGGTGAAGTGCGCGCAACCGATGCCTATGCGCTTCCGGCACGGCACGTACTGCATACGGTCGGTCCGGTCTGGCACGACGGCCAGCGCGACGAACCGGCACTGCTGGCGAACTGCTACTGGAAGTCGCTGCAGCTGGCCGAATCACTGAACCTGCAGTCGATCGCGTTCCCGGCCATCAGCTGCGGTGTGTATGGCTATCCGCTGTACCAGGCCGCACAGATCGCGGTCACCGAAACACTCGCCTGGCAGCGCAGCCACGCCCAGCCGATGCGGATCGTGCTGGTGGCGTTCAACACAGCGACTGCCAAGGCCTACCAGCAGGCACTGTCGGCCGCAGGCCAGGTCGCCGACAGCGGGCCCGGTTCGCTGCTGTCGCCCTTGGGCGATACCGGATTCGTGCCGGCGCATTGAAACAACGCCGGGTGTAGAAGGAAAAAAGGCCGGGCAATGCCCGGCCTTTTCGTTTGCATCCTCGTGGCGGCGTCAGTCCGTCGCTTCAGCGGCGGCATCGGCGGTCGCCGCAGCAGCCGCGGCCGAAGCGGCGCCGTCGATCTGCACGCGCACTTCCACCATGCCCGCTTGATCGCTGAGGCTGGACACGTCCACGGTGTAGTGGCCGGCCGGCAGCGATTCTTCCACGCGTGCGTTGGTGCCGTTGCCACCATCGTCATTGACCAGCTCCACGTCGCCGCCGACCACGCGCAGTACCGTATCCACCTGGCTGGAAATCGCGTCCAGGCGCACATCGGCCGCACGCGGCAGGCTCAGCAGGAAGCGGCGGCGGCCTTCGCCATCGAGCATGGCAAACACACTGCCGGTGTTCGGCAGGGTGGTGCCATCACGCATGACCATGTTGGCCGGCAGCTCGGTGCGCTTGGCCGTCAGTTTGAAAGCGCCGGTACTGGCTTCATCCAGGCTGCGCACGCGCAGGGTGTACTTGCCCGGTTCCAGCGGCATGCCAATGCGCGAATTGGTGTCATCACCGCCATCGTCGTTCTCCGACTGGACGCCGTTGCCATCCAGCTTCAGCACCGTATCGAACGCCTTCGATTCCAGGCGGATTTCGTACATGCCCGCCTTGTCCACCTGCAGGGTGTAATCCTGCGACCTGGAGACCAGCAGGTCGGCGATCTCACCTTCGGCCACCATCGGCTTGCCGTCATACGGCACCAGTTTCTCGGCGCGCAGGCGGTACGGACCAAAGGCGGAGGGGCCGTCGGCATTGATGGCCACCTGGTAGCTGCCGGCGCCGTTGGCACGGAACGCCAGCGAGACGTCGTTGCCGCGCTCGTAGTCCGAGTTGCTGCTGGCCACCAGCACGCCATTGTTGAACACGGCGATCGAGCCGCGCAGCGCACCAGTCAACGTGATGCCGGCCAGTTGCTTGTCTTCCAGCTTCAGCTGGTACAGCTGATGGTGGCTGCCATCGTTGAAATTGACGCCGCTGCGCGAGGTGATTTCGCCGGAGACCGGCTTGTCGAACTCCAGCGAGGGGGCCTTGCCCATGTCCGTGCTGCCCCCCATCCGGTTGCAGCCGCCGACAGCCAGCACGGTGGCCACGGCCAGCGTGATTGCGGTGATACGCATGTTCCTTCTCCTTGGCCTTCCATGTATGCCCCCCGCACTGGCCTGGCGTGCGGGAGGCGGCAACGATACCGGCAAAAGCAAACGCCGGCATGATGCCGGCGCTGCCCTGTTCAGTTCATGCTGCGCAACGGCGGATCAGCCGTTCCACTTGCCCAGCGCGGCCTGGCCGTTTTCCTTGGCACGCTCGTAGACGGTCTTCTGCGCGGCGGCGTAGTTGCCCTTCATGTCCTTGGCCCACAGCTTCAGCGCCGCCTGCTGCATGGCGCGGCCGTAGGAGAAGCTCAGCGGCCACGGCAGGTTGCCCATCTGGTTCATGGCGTTGAGGTGGGCGGTGGACTGCTCATCGCTCTGGCCGCCGGACAGGAACACCACGCCCGGCAGGATCGCCGGCACGGTGCTCTTCAGGCACATCACGGTCGACTCTGCCACTTCCTCGACATCGGCCTGCTCGTCGCAGCCCTTGCCGGAGATGACCATCGACGCCTTCAGGATGGTGCCTTCCAGCAGCACGTTCTGCTGGTACAGCGCGTCGAACAGCGAACGCAGGGTGGCTTCGGTGACTTCGTAGCAGGTCTCGATGTCGTGCTCGCCGTCCATGATCACTTCCGGCTCGACCATCGGCACCAGGCCGCATTCCTGGCACAGCGCGGCGTAGCGGGCCAGCGCATGCGCGTTGGATTCAATGCAGGTGCCCGACGGAATGCTCTCGCCGATATTGATGACCGCACGCCACTTGGCGAAGCGCGCGCCCAGCTTGTAGTACTCCTGCAGGCGCTCACGCAGGCCGTCCAGGCCCTCGGTGACCAGCTCGCCCGGGCAGCCGGCCAGCGGGTGCGCACCCTTGTCCACCTTGATGCCCGGGATCATGCCGTGGTCGGACATGTACTTGGCGAACGGCACGCCGTCCTTGGTCGACTGGCGGATGGTCTCGTCGTACAGGATGGCGCCGGAAATGTGCTCGTTGAGCTTCGGCGTGGTCAGCAGCAGTTCGCGGTAGGCGCGACGGTTCTCTTCGGTATTCTCGATGCCGACGCTGGCAAAGCGCTTGGCGATGGTACCGGTGGATTCGTCGATCGCGATGATGCCCTTGCCCGGGGCAACCATGGCCTGGGCGGTTTCAGCCAGCTGTTCGATGCTCATGTACTTCCTGTGGCGGGTGCGGGAAAAACGTAAGTATAGCCCCGCTATCCGTTGCCCCGACGTGGAGGCTCGGATGGAACCGGTTCCACTGTCTGTGCGGGACAGGAAATGTCCTGCTGGATCGGGTCAGAGCCCCTTTCGGGGATCTGACCCCGGGTCGGATCCGCGCCGCGGCTCCGACCCGATGTGGCCACCTCTTACAGGTCGCCCAGACCGCTGGCGCGGCCGTCTTCGCCCACTTCCAGCAGGCGCAGGGTATTGGTCGCGCCGTGGGTTTCCATGTGCTCACCGCTGGTGAACACCACACGGTCGCCGGCCTGCAGCATGCCGCCCTCCACCAGCAGGCGGATGCTGCCGCGTGCGGCTTCGCGCGGGGTGAAGCCCCGGCTGTCGAAGTTGATCGGGAACACATCGCGCATCAGCGCCATCTGCCGGCGGGCGCCGTCGTGGCGGGTGACCGCGAACACCGGTGCCGAGGCACGGAAACGCGACAGGTAGCGCGCGGTGCCACCGGATTCGGTCATCGCCACGATCGCGCGCACGCCCACGTGCTGGGACAGGAACATGGTGGCCATGGCAATGGCCTGGTCGGCACGTTCCAGGTTGCGCGGCGAAGCGCCGAAGTCGGTCTCGGTCTGGAACTGGCGCTCGGCGCCCAGGCAGATGCGCGCCATCGCTTCGACCGCCTTGACCGGATACGCACCGGCGGCGGTTTCGGCCGACAGCATCACCGCATCGGTACCGTCGATGACCGAGTTGGCCACGTCCAGCACTTCGGCACGGGTCGGGATCGGGCTTTCGACCATCGACTGCAGCATCTGGGTGGCGGTGATCACCACCTTGTTCTGCGCCAGCGAGGCCTTGATGATCTTCTTCTGCAGGCCCGGCAGTTCGGCATCGCCGATTTCCACGCCCAGGTCGCCACGCGCCACCATCACCACGTCACTGGCGTCGACGATTTCTTCCAGGTTCTCGATGGCCTCGGTGCGCTCGATCTTGGACACCAGCGCGGCGTAGCAGCCATGCGATTCGGCGATCTCGCGCGCATCGTTCATGTCCTGCGCATTGCGGCAGAACGATACGGCGATGAAATCCACGCCGATCTTGGCGACGATGCCGATCAGTTCCTTGTCGCGCTCGGTGAGCGCGCCCAGCGACAGGCCACCGCCCTGCTTGTTCAGGCCCTTGCGATCGGACAACGGACCGTCGTTGAGCACGGTGTTGATGATGCGCTCGCCCTGCACTTCCACCACCTGCAGCTGCATCAGGCCGTCGTCGAGCAGCAGCACGTCACCGGCGGTCACGTCCTGCGGCAGGCCGAGGTAGCTCACGCCCACCTGGGTGGCATCGCCGGGGCCGGCATCGGTGCTGGCGATCAGGTCGAAGCGGTCACCGGCCTTGAGCTGCACCTTGCCCTCGGCGAAGCGCTCGATGCGGATCTTCGGGCCAGGCAAGTCTGCCAGGATGCCCACTTCCACACCCACACGCTGCGCGGCGGCGCGCACATCGGCGGCACGCTTGGCCTGGCCGGACGGGTCACCGTGGCTGAAGTTGAGGCGCACCACGTTGACGCCGGCGCGGAACAGATCCTCCAGCACGCCCGGCGGATCGGTAGCCGGACCGAGGGTGGCAAGGATCTTGGTGCGACGCTGACGCTCGAACATGATGGATGGGCCTCTCCCGTTAAAGGACGGAAATTAGCACATCCTTCACGTCCCATGTATACGGTTACAGCCTTGTGCTGTCTGACTCTGCGGGACATCGCATGGACATGTTCCGGACATACGCTGGTCGATGGCAGCGGAAACGCCGCCGGGCAAGGCCCGGCGCGCGGCATCGTCCAACTCAGGCGAGCAAGGCCAGCAGCTGCGCCGGATCACGGGCCAGCTGCCCGGCACCGGCCTCGGTCAGCTCCTGCTCGCCACCAAAGCCCCACAGCACGCCCACACTGCGCAGCCCGTGGTGACGGGCGCCCTCGATGTCCATGCGGCGGTCGCCGATCATCCAGCAGCGTTCCGGCGCCAGCTGCAGGCGATGCAGCGCCTCGCCCACCAGCTGCGGCTTGCTGCTGCGCGAGCCATCCGGGGTTGAACCGATCACGTCCTCGAACAGGCCACCGAACGGCAGATGCTCGACGATGCGGCGGGCATGCGGCTCGTTCTTGGCGGTGACCACCGCAAGGCGATGGCCGCGTGCGTGCAGCGCGCGTACCACCGCTTCGATGTCCGGGTAGATCGTATGCTCGCGCCAACCTTCCACGTCGAAACGCTCGCGATAGAAGGCCACGGCCTGCTCCACCCGCTCGGGCTCACCGAACAACGGCGCGAACGTGGTGCGCAGCGACGGACCTATCCAGCCCAGCAGCGTTTCCTGCGAAGGCACCGGGTGGTCCATCTTCTGCAGCGCATAGGCGATGCAGGTGGTGATGCCCACTTCCGAATCGATCAGCGTGCCGTCCATGTCGAAGAAGAGCGTTGCACGCTCTTCTCCGTCCACCCGCGGATCGACGCTCATGCGCCGCGCGCGGCCAGGGCAGCCACCGCCGGCAGCGTCTTGCCTTCCAGGAATTCCAGGAAGGCGCCGCCACCGGTGGAGATGTAGCTGACCTGCTGGGCGATATCGAACTTGTCGACCGCCGCCAGGGTATCGCCACCACCGGCGATGGAGAACGCCGGCGAGCTGGCGATGGCGCGGGCCAGCGCTTCGGTGCCCTTGCTGAAGGCTTCGAACTCGAACACGCCGACCGGGCCGTTCCAGACCACGGTGCCGGCCTTCTGGATCAGCTGTGCGTACTGCGCGGCGGTCTTCGGGCCGATGTCCAGGATCAGGTCATCTTCGGCCACCGCATCGACGGCCTTCACTTCGGCAGCCGCGTCGGGCAGGAACTGCTTGGCGGTGACCACGTCCACCGGCAGCGGGATGTCCGCACCCCGCGCCTTGGCGTCGGCCACGATCTTCCGGGCGGTATCCAGCAGGTCCGGCTCGTACAGCGACTTGCCGACCTTGTAGCCGGCCGCCGCGATGAAGGTGTTGGCGATGCCGCCACCAACGATCAGCTGGTCGACCTTGCCGACCAGGTTGGCCAGCAGCTCCAGCTTGGTGCTGACCTTGCTGCCGGCGACGATGGCCAGCAGCGGCTTGGCCGGTGCATCCAGAGCCTTAGCCAGCGCATCCAGCTCGGCCATCAGCAGCGGGCCACCGGCAGCGACCGGAGCGAAACGGATCACGCCATGGGTGGACGCCTGCGCGCGGTGCGCGGTACCGAACGCATCCATCACGAACACATCGCAGAGGGCGGCGTACTTCTTCGACAGGGCTTCATCGTCCTTGCCCTCGCCAACGTTCATGCGGCAGTTTTCCAGCAGCACCAGCTGGCCCGGCTGCACGTCGACGCCGTCGACCCAGTCACGCACCAGCGGCACTTCGCGACCCAGCAGCACCGACAGGCGCTGGGCCACCGGCGCCAGCGAATCGGCTTCGCTCCACACGCCTTCCTTGGGGCGGCCCAAGTGCGAGGTGACCATCACCGCCGCGCCCTGCTCCAGCGCGCGCTTGAGCGTCGGCAGGGAAGCGGTGATGCGCTGTTCGGAGGTGATGCGGCCATTCTCGATCGGCACGTTCAGATCCTGGCGGATCAGCACGCGCTTGCCGGAGAGGTCGAGGTCGGTCATGCGGACGATGGACATGGGCAACTCTTTGGCTCTGGAGATGGGATGCCGGCGTGCGGCAGACGGTCATTGTATCGGGTGCCGATGCCTGCGGCAGGCAGAGGCCAACAGCAGGTGCAACAGCAACAGCAACAGCAACAGCAACGGCAACGGCAACGGCCAGAGCGCTGGCGCTTCGTGGTGCTGTGGGTGGGCCGGGGTGGTATGGGTTGGCAGGGGACGCCGTAAACCCATCCTTGGGGGCTTGGCCGCGGCATCCATGCCGCGGACACCCCTGCCAACCCATACCGCCCCGGCCCCGACACGTTCATGAGGCGGAGCGGACGGCGGAAGCAAAAGCGGTTTCTGGTGTCGGATGAAGAAAGAAAAGAAGGGGGCGGATCCGTTTTTCCTGCGGAAAACGGCTCCGACCCCGATGGCCGTGGAGCGAAGCGACCCGCTTTGGCTCCTGCTCTTCTTTTTTTCTCTTCCGTGGGTGGACGCACACGGAAACTGTCAGAGGCCGGGCGGGTGGGCTGGGCAGGGGTGTCAGCCGCATGGATGCGGCTGCCAAGCCTACAAGGACGTACTTGCGGCGTCCCCTGCACAGTCCACCCGCCCGGCCAGACCACGGCTTCTGCTCTCAACGACTGCCCACCCACGAGGGGCTGCGCCGTTCGCCGCAAACTACGCCGAAGGCGACGGCTTCTGCTTCAGCAGGCTCAACGCCAGTCCACCCACAACCAGCACGCCCAGCCCCAGCAACGCCCACAGCAACCACGCCTTCCAGTCGTGCTGCGGCTTCAGCGCTGCGTCACCGGCGAGCGTCTCCGGACTGCCCTCCAAGCGTGCCAGCGTCGGCTGCCACGACGGATCATTGCGCTGCCGCAGTTCCTCGATCAGCACCGCGATCGGCGCCTCCGCGCGGCGCGCGGTGCTGCTGCCCACGGCCAGCGCGTAGGGTGCTGCGCCCTGGCTGAGGAACACCATCACTTCCGGTTGATAGCCCAAGCGCAGGGTCGGGGCGCTGGTGGTCTCCACCGGGCTCGCGACCAGCTTCCAGTAGCGGTCGCGGTACATGCCGCCCAACGGCTGTGCCGCCGATTGCTGGCGCTGGCCCGGCGCCCCCTGCTGCAGCTGATAGGCGATCCAGGGCGCGCTGCGGCGCTGCCATTCGGCGCTTTCGTCGTCGCGGCTGAACAGGGTCCACTGCACCAGGCTGTTGTCGGTGCTGGCCACGTCGGCCCGGGTCACCGGGAATCGACCATCCAGTTCAAAGGTGAATTCCCCCTTGCCCTGCGCGGTCGGTGTCAGCGACAGCCACTCCCAGGGCACCGTTGCCGGCGCCGGCGGCAGTTCGGCCAATACACTGCGCAGCTCCGGCAGTCGCGCCTCGCCCTGCGGCAGGATCCGCAGGTAGCGCACATTGCTGTCGACCTGCAGGCGTCGCTGCAGCAGACGCTTGCCCGCACGCTGCAGGTCCACCAGGGGGACATCACGGGCGATCGACTGCCAGCGCTGCAGATCATCGCTGGCATCAAGCTGTACCTGCGCCTGCAGCGGCTGGCCACTTTCGGCCCAGTCCAGCACCAGCGCTGCCAGCGGCTGCTGGCCAAGCACGCTGGCATCGATCAACCAGCCGCCCTGCCCGTTCGCCACCGCACCACCACCAAGCCTGGCCTCGACCCGGCGCACACGGCCGTCGGTATCGCGCTCGGTCAGCAGCTGCAGGTCGTTGCGCTGGGCCTCGGCCAGTGGTGGCAGCGCGAACCACGGCAGTTCGCGCTGCACCGGCGGCTGCGCCAACGGCTGGTCCGGCGCCAGCAGCGCCGATGGCAATGCCTGGCCGGCAGCGTTGAACACCTGCAGATCGCCCAGATCAGCGGCGCCGGCGCGGCGGTAGATCGCCGGCTCCAGCACCACCCGATAGGCACCGGACTGCGCGCTGGACAGGCTCAGCGGCCACTGTTCGGCGTACTGCGCGCGGTAGTCGGTGGCCTGCGCGGCAACCGCACCGGCCACGCCGAACAGGACCGGCAGCAACGCTCGGCTCCACTTACTCATTGGTTTTCCTCCACGGTTGGCGGCGCGCTCGGCGGCGCGGGCGCCAGGTAGCCCACGACGGTGCACAGCAGGCCGTAGGCAATGAACGATGCGATTCCCAGCAGGTTGCCCAGATGCTGGCGGTCGATCAGCACCAGCTTGGCCAGCACCACGGCCATCAGCACGGCACCAACCATCCACAGCACACGCTGGCCGCGACGCGAGCCCCACACCCAGGCGATCACGCCCAGTACGCTCCACAACACGGTCAGGCTGGTCTGGGCCAGGCTGAAGCGGGCCATCGTCGGATTCCAGGCGACACCGCCCCAATGATGCACGCCATGCAGCACGGTGCTGGTCAACGCGATGAAACCGGCCACGGCCAGCACCGGCACACGCAACCGCTGCAGCTGCGCCGGTCCCTGCGGGTCATACAGCCAGCGCGCGATCAGCAGCAGGCTGACCCACTGTGCCAGTTCGGCAGGATTGAGCAGCGGCAACCACGGCAACGGCGTGGCATCGCCCGCCAGGGTCAGGCCGAACAACCAGGCCAGCGCCAGCACCGCAAAAATCACGCACTGCAGCGGCAGGCGCACCGGGTCAAACGCAGCACCCAGCGGCCAGCGCAGCACGTTCCAGCGCCACAGCGACAGCGCTGCCAGCAGCAACCACGGCAGGGTGACCAGCAACGCGGTCCAGCCCTGCGCCAGGCGCGCGTCGCCGCCGCCCCACAGGGCCAGCAGCGAAAGCAGCGACGGCCACAGCAGCCACCACAGGAACTGCGCGATACGGGCCACGCCACCACTGCCCTGCCGCAGGCACAGCAGGCTGCGCACGCCGAGCACGGCGAACACTGCCCATGCCAATGCGCCATAGCCGGCAAACGGCTGCTGGTGTGCATCACTCTGCAGCAGCGCCAACGGGAAGCCCGCTGCCAGCATCACCAGCGCGGTCACGCCCAGCGCACGCGCCGGCATGCGGCGTTGCACCTCCGAGGTCAGCCAGGCGGTGACGGCGGCCAGCACCAACACCGCGTCGGCCTGCGCCGAATGCTGGAAGAAGCGGCCGATTTCATGCACCAGACCGCCCAACCACCACAGCAGGGCCCACAGGTAGTACGCCAGGGCGATGTCATGGCGCTGCCTGCGCTGATAGCTCCACGCCGCCGCGAAACCCGCCACGGCCAGCAGCAGTGCGCCGATCGCGGTCGGGTTGAGCAGGAAACGCTGGTCCTGGTGCCAATGGTCGGCGCCCACCACGAATGCGAACGCGGCGGCGAGCTGCAGCAGCGCACCGGTCACCTGCGGCAACCAGCGCTTCTGGCGCAACCCCAGCCACGCCAGGCCGGCGCCTTCCAGCGCGAACACCGCACCGGTGGCCCGCGCCGAGAATGCCAACGGCACCGCCAGCGTCGCAAAGCCCACCGCCAGTACCGCATGCGACTGCGCCAGCACCGTATACGGTGCACGCGCGATCAGGGCCCGTGCCAGCAGCGCATAGATCGCTGCCAGGCCCAGCGCACACAGTGCCAGCGTCATCGGCTGTTCGTGCAGCATGCCGGCCTGCAACGAGAAGGCGATCAGCGGCGTGCCGAACACCAGGCTGCCGTCGACCAGATCGCGACGCCCGGCCGGCTGCCGGCGCGCATACAACAACGGAATCAGCAGATAGAAAACGAAGAACAGCAGCAGGAACGGCTCGGTACTGGCGAACTTGGCCGCGTCATACTGCAGCACGCCCCAGAAGGTGCCGATGCCGAAGGTGAACGCGAAACCCAGCAGGTTCAGCACACGCCACGGGCGATACCAGGCAATGGCGAAAATGCCCGCGTTGAGCACGGCGTAGTAGCTGAACAGCCCGACGTGGTTGCCACTGCCGGTGGACAGCCACAGCGGCGCCATGAAGCCGGCCAGGATGCCCAGCACCGCCAATGTGCGCGAGTTCTGCACGACCGCCAGCACGCACAGCCCCGCCACCAGCGCGATCGAGCTGGCAAAGGCGAAGCCGGGCGCGAGTAGATCGAAACGCTTGAAGGCAGCGAAGATGGTCAGCAGCAGTACGCCGATGGCGCCCCCCTGCAGGGCCAGCGCGAACATCCGCCGGCGCTCGCGCTGCTGCCAGCCGAAGGCCAGCAGGCCCAGCGCACCGACGGTGATGCCCGCCAGCCGCAGCTCGACCGGCACCACCAGCCAGCCCTGGTCGCTGACGTACTTGAGCAGCGCAGCAACGCCGGCCAACAGCACCAACATGCCGATCTTGACCGGCACGTTGCCCTGGGTGAACCAGTGTTTGACCGCACCGATCGCGCGCTCGACCAGGTTCGGCAGGGCCGGTTCCGCTGGCAAGGGCGGCACTGCGGGCTCAGGTGGCAACGGCGGTGGCGGCGACGCACGCGCGGGCTGGGCCGGCGGCGCCAGCTCCTCGCGGGCGGCAACCGGCGGCGGGGCCGTGGCCGCCGTGGGCCGCAGGAACGGGGGCTCGCTGCCGGGCTCGCGCGATGTCGAAGGCACGCGCGGCGGCGCGGCCACGGCCGAGGGCGCACGGCCAAGTGTCTCTGCCGAAGTGGGCGCGACCTGCACGCTCTGTGCGGCCTCCAGCGCGGCGACCCGCCGGCGCAGGCCGGCAATCATCACCAGCGCCACCACCAGCAGCAGCGGTATCGCCAGCAGGACCAGTACTGCCAGGACCAAGAGTGCTTCCATTCCTCGCCTTCCAATGCGATCCCGCGCCACGATGGCGGCGGTCGACGGCCCATGCTACGTCAGGCCGGGCCCCTTAAACGACGAACCCCGGCCAGGCCGGGGTTCGCGCAACGATCTTCGCAGGCCTTACTTGGCTGCGACGACCCTGGCCATTTCCAGGCACTTGTTGGAATAGCCCCACTCGTTGTCGTACCACGACACAAGCTTGACGAAGGTGCCGTCCAGCGCGATGCCGGCGTCGGCGTCGAACACCGAGGTGTGGGTTTCACCGCGGAAATCGGTGGCCACCACCTTGTCTTCGGTGTAGCCCAGGATGCCCTTCAGCGCGCCTTCGCTCTGTGCCTTCACTTCGGCGCAGATCTCGGCGTAGGTGGCTTCCTTTTCCAGCTCGACCGTCAGGTCGACCACCGACACGTCCGAGGTCGGCACGCGGAAGCTCATGCCGGTCAGCTTCTTGTTCAGCTCCGGGATGACCACGCCGACGGCCTTGGCGGCACCGGTGGAGGACGGAATGATGTTCTCCAGGATGCCGCGGCCGCCGCGCCAGTCCTTGTTGGACGGGCCATCGACGGTCTTCTGCGTGGCGGTGGCCGCATGCACGGTGGTCATCAGGCCGCGCTTGATGCCCCACTTGTCATTGATGACCTTGGCCAGCGGTGCCAGACAGTTGGTGGTGCACGAGGCGTTGGAGATGATCGCCTGGCCAGCGTAGGTCTTGTCGTTCACGCCGAACACGAACATCGGCGTGTCGTCCTTCGACGGTGCCGACAGGATGACCTTCTTGGCGCCGGCATCGATGTGCTTCTGCGCACTGACCTTGTCCAGGAACAGGCCGGTGGCTTCGAGCACGACGTCAACGCCGACTTCGTCCCACTTCAGGTTGGACGGATCGCGTTCCTGGGTCAGGCGGATCTTCTTGCCGTTGACCAGCAGATCCTTGCCATCGACGGCTACGTCGGCCTTGAAACGGCCGTGCACGGAGTCGTACTTGAGCATGTAGGCCAGGTAATCCGGCTCCAGCAGATCGTTGATGGCCACGATTTCGATGTCGTCGCCGAAGTTCAGCACCGCCGAGCGCAGGACGTTACGCCCGATGCGACCGAAACCGTTGATACCAACCTTGATTGCCATGTTCTCAAGCTCCTGCAGCCGCGACAGGTGCGGCGGGGTGGATAGGGCCCACAAGTCTAGCAGGCCGGCCTTGACCACCGCCGGCCAAGCCCGCCGCCGGGACGGGGGCCGGACAGGATTTGATCCGGATCAAAGCGTTAGCGCGGCGTGAGGCCGAGACTGGCCACATCCACCCCGCAACGAGATCACCCCCATGCGCAAGACCTCCCCCCTGATCGTGGCCAGCCTGGCCGCCGCCCTGTCGCTGGCCGCCGCCCCGGCCATGGCCCAGTCCAAGGGCGACTGGACCGTTTCGGCTGGCGTGCACCAGGTCGCCCCGAAGTCGAACAACGGCTGGCTGGCCGGCGGCACGCTGAAGGTCGACGTCGACAACGACGTCAAGCCGACCATCACCGGTGAGTACTTCATCGCCGACAACCTGGGCATCGAAGTGCTCGCGGCGCTGCCGTTCAAGCACGACATCAACATCAACGGCCTGGGCCGAGTGGGCAGCACCAAGCAGCTGCCGCCGGTGGTCACCCTGCAGTACCACTTCAACAGCAAGGGCAAGGTGTCGCCGTTCGTGGGCGCCGGCCTGAACTACACGACCTTCTTCAGCGAAGACACCACCGGTGCGCTGGCGGGCAGCAAGCTGAAGCTGCAGGATTCGTGGGGCCTGGCCGCACATGCGGGCATCGACTTTGCGATTGGCGAGAAGGGCGCCCTGCGCGTGGACATGCGCTGGATCGACATCGACAGCAAGGTGAAGCTGGATGGCGAAAAGATCGGTACGGTCAACATCGATCCGCTGGTCTACGGCGCGTCCTACGTCTTCAAGTTCTAAGGGGTTGATTGGCGGGGGCTGCGCCCCCGCTCCCCCGCTACAGGCAAAACCCTCGCAGCATGTTGCCCCGGTATGTGTGTGCCGGGGCTTTTTTGTTGGTGCAGAGCGTGGATCTGCGTTTGGGCGGGGCAAGTGAATTGCTCAGGACACGCCGTAAATACGTCCATGTAGGCTCGATCGCCGCATCCATGCGGCGAACGGTCCTGAGCAATTCACTTGCCCCACCCCTTCCATTTTCCGCGCGCTCGCAGGCGCAAGCAGAAGCCGGCACCCGCATGACCCCAGTTGCCATCGGCCGGATGCGATCCTGCATTTGACTGTGATTCTGCTTTTGTCGTTTGCATCCGCCAACGCGGCCATGTTGGATGGTGGCTGCAGGGGCAGGCGCTGCGGGACCGTCCGCGGCATGGATGCCGCGGCCGAGCCTACAGGGACGTACTTGCGGCGTGTCCCGCAGCGCCTGCCCCTGCAGCCACCTGCCCAGCGAACAGGAACGCGCCGCTTTCCATCAACCACCCACCTTCCCCGCTGGCTAGAATGAGCGGATGAAAGCACTGCACTCCCTGTTCCTCGCCGCCGCCCTCGCGCCGGCCCTGCTGACCCTGTCCGCCCCCGCCCATGCCTGGGGCGCGCAAGGCCACCGCCTGGTCGCCGAAGTCGCCGACAGCCGCCTCAACCCGACCACGCGCGCTGAAGTCGGCCGACTGCTGGCCACCGAACCCGGCGCCACCCTTGCCAGCATCGCGCCCTGGGCCGACCAGCTGCGCGCCAAGGACCCGGGCCTGGGCCGTCGCTCCGCCGGTTGGCACTACGTCAACATCGCCGAAGATGGCTGCCACTACGAGGCGCCGAAGCACTGCAAGAGCGGCAACTGCATCGTCGAAGCGCTGAAGGCGCAGAGCGCGATCCTCGGCGACCGCAGCCTGACCGATGGCGAGCGCCTGCAGGCACTGAAGTTCGTCGTGCATCTGGTCGGTGACATCCACCAGCCGATGCACGCCGGCTACGGCCACGACAAGGGCGGCAACGATTTCCAGCTGCAGTTCGGCAACCGCGGTACCAACCTGCACTCGCTGTGGGACAGCGGCATGCTCAATACCCGCAAGGTCGACGATGCCGGTTACCTGCCGGTGCTGCGCGCACTGCCGGCGCCGAAGCTGGCGCGTCAGTCCAACCCGCAGCGCGATCCGGTCAGCTGGGCTGAAGCCAGCTGCCGCATTTCGGTGCAACCTGGCGTTTACCCTGCCTCGCGTAAGATCGGCGACGACTACACCACGCGCTACCGGCCGGTGGCCGAAGCGCAGCTGCGACTGGCCGGTGAAAACCTGGCGCAGTTGCTGAACCGCGTGCTCGCCACACGCTGAGGAGTGCCCGATGTCGGTCCAGGTGCAATCGTTCTTCCACCGTGACAGCAACACCTTCAGCTACCTGGCCAGCGACCCGGCCAGCAGGCAGGCCGCGCTGATCGACCCGGTACTGGATTACGACCCGGATACCGACGCCAGCAGCGAATCGCCGGTGCGCGCGATGCTCGATGCCATCGCGCAACAGCAGCTGCACGTGCGCTGGCTGCTGGAAACCCACGCCCATGCCGACCACGTGTCGGCGGGGCGTCGACTGAAGCAACGGTTCCCGCAGGCGACGCTGGCCATCGGCGAAGGCATCCGTGCGGTGCAGGCCACGTTTGCACCGCGCTATGGCCTGCAGCTGCCCGAGGAACATGCCGTCTTCGATCACCTGTTCGCTGATGGCGAGACCTTCGCACTGGGTGAACTGCAGGGGCGCATCATCGCCGTACCCGGCCACACCAGCGACAGCATCGCCTATCTGATCGACGATGCGCTGTTCACCGGCGATTCGTTGTTCATGCCCGATGGCGGCACCGCACGCTGCGATTTCCCCGGCGGCGATGCTGCGCAGCTGTACCGCTCGATCCAGCGCCTGCTGGCCCTGCCCGATGCCACCCGCGTATTCGTCTGCCACGACTACGGCCCGGGCGGACGCGATTTCGCCAACGAAACCACCATTGGTGAACAGCGCGCGCACAACATCCACGTGCATGACGGCGTGGCCGAAGCCGAGTTCGTCAGCGTGCGCCAGGCCCGTGACGCGACGCTGGCCGAACCGGCGCTGATGCAGCCGGCGGTGAAGGCGAACATCCAGGGCGGGGCGTGAGGAATGCCAACAAGACGCTCAGGAGGCGAGCTCTGCTTGCCTCCTGAGCGATCACACGCGACTACCGACACACAGTTCCTGGTGTTGCTTTGGCGCCAGAGGCATTCACTCCGCTGACGATACGCTCGATGACAATCGCGCGCTTCGCCTTTGCAAGCTTCGCAAGCGACAGGCATATGCCTGCCTTCTGCACCGAATAGACCTCCGCTGCGATCTCGCTCACCTCCTCACTCGCCAGACCGTCGGCCACCCAGAAAAATTCAGCCAACGCATCCAATTGAGCACCGGAGAGCTTGCCCGCGCCCCGATCAACAACGCTGTGGACAGCAGGAATCACCACATCCTCAATGAACTCACCGCTCGATTCATCCGAACGATGGTCCTTCCTGTTGTATTCGGCAATCAATCTAGTCCCGATGACCACCAGGTCGGCACCCGCATCACGCGGCTGCGCTAGAGCAGGACACGCGAGAGTTGCAACAAGCCCAAACAGCAGCAATTTCTCACCCATTATCATGGCTTGTACTCCACTTCCAGTTCGATTTGCCCCCCATTCCTAAGGAGACCATTCATCAATGAGTCATGAACTTGATTATGGTATCCGCATACAACACCTACACAACCTTCGGTTCCCGGAACATTTCCGTCCGGATGAATTCGCAATAACTTCCTCCCGTCCTTGTCATCCAGATCCAAACTCCAACCATTGCCATCTGGACAGGTCATTGCTTTTGTACCGGAACGGTTCCTCAAATTTCGACCACCGTACTTTCCTTCAGGCAGCTTTCCCTTGCCCCAAGGCCCGGAGACGGCAGGTACGCGTATCTCCTGCCTCCACTCCGGCAATCCAGAACCCTTCAGCGATGAATCGAGCGACGGAGGCGCATAGCGGTTGTAACCAACCAAACTCTCTCCGTCGAATACATAGCGATCAGCCAGACCCAATGGATCAACCAGATTGATGGGATCCCCGCGAACATAGGTATAGGGGTTGACACCGCCCCCCAACCCTATGGGATCACTCTGGAGATAGCGTCCTATGCCAGGGTCGTAGTCACGGAAGCCGTTGTACCAGAACCCCGTTTCGGCATCGTAGTACTGTCCCGGGAATCCAAGGTTGAGTCCTCCCATCTGATCCAAGGTGACCGTTCTTCCATAGGCATAGTTGAAGGCGCGCCACACAACTTGACCAGACGCACCCGTTGCCAATGCGGGACGGCCAAGATGATCAGCATGGACCTGATAGGCTTGGTCTCCCTGCGTGACACCGACCACCACCTGGCCGAACCAGATATAGTTCTTCCACGCTCCAGTGCCGTCCTTCTCCGCAACAATCTGATTCTGCCCACCGTAAGCATAGGTGGCCACCCCCCCGGAACGCGACTTTCCGATACGCTGCCCTGTTCCGTTTATTGTGTAGCGCGTCTCCACGCCATTGACTTCAACGCGCTGCAGGCGATTGAATCCATCATAGTAGAAGACTCGCTGATCCCCGGCAGCGCTTTCTCCAACTCGGTTCCCCACTGAGTCGTAGATGTAGTGGCGATCGACATCCCCTAGACGGCTGGTTACATAGCCCACCAGTTGATTGCTTGTTTCTGCGAACTGGTAAGTTCGCAATGATCCCGCGTCGGAATGACTCAACCAATTTCCGTTTCCATCATAGGTCATGGAATGGGAAACGCCGTTGCGCTGAAGGGTGCCAATTCGCCCGGCTGCATCGTAGGCGATTGACTGGCTCATTGCGCCATCGATGTTGTCAATGATGGAACTTATCCTTCCCGCGCCGTCATAAGTATAGGAGATGTCATCAAGCACAGTCGTTTGGTTCGCGGAAAGCACCCTACGCCCATCCAACCTTCCTGCCGAATCATAATGTCGTCGATGTGCCACCCCGTTACCCATGATCCATCCAGTCAAACCACCGTTCGCCGCATAAGTCGCATCGGCGATGAACTCCTTGTTCCAGCCAGCACCACGCGCTGAGAGTGATCTGAGCCATGCGCCGTTGTATCCATACGTTACAACCATGCCGTCCGGGTAAACCATCTCAGACAACCTTCCCGCAGCATCGTAGGAGAAAGCCGTTCGCGCAACTGCCAAACCAGGAACCGCAGGCTGCTCTTCGCGATAGGCCATCTGTCCATCCTGAGCGTATCCAATTTTCAATGTAGAGCCGGCAACGGTGGCAGTGCATAGCCTGCCCACGCCATTCGGGCATGCATCGTAGTCCAGTATTCGTTCATCAGAACCAGACGAGATTGAACGAACACGGCCGAGCGCATCATAGATTGCACTGACGATCACTCCATCAGCCCGCGTGGTACTCATGACTCTCGACGGCGGAGTGTATGAAAGGGTGGTTACCCCAGTATCTGGACTCTCCTGCCGCCAGAGACGATCGAATCCATCGCGGACGTAATGCGTGATCAGGCCCTTGGCATCGGTGAGTGCGGTGATGCTGTCCAACGCATTGTACTGGTAGCGAATGATTGCTCCGGCACCGTTCCTCGAGCTCGCGCGCCGCCCGAGTGCATCGTAAGTGTAGACCTCGCTTTCACCCTTCCCGTTGATCCGCTCAACAACGTTACCGTTGCCATCAAATCGTTGACGGTAAATTGTTCCATCACCTTCAACACGCGCAATCATCCGGCCGAGCTCGTCGTAACTGTAGGTGATCCGCGAGAGCACCTCCCCTGGCTGGACACCGGCCACCGTCGACACGGCCGTCTCCGCGATATTCTCACCCCGACTCATCAGCCACAGGCGCATGCCGGCGGTAGTTACATTGGTCAGAGCGACACTGCCGCTCGGCCCAGACGCCAACTGAGTGCCCGCTCCATTGCCAACAGCCCCCCAAAGCTGCGCATCGCCTTCGGAGACGAGCCACTGGACCGTCGTGGAGCAGGTCGACTGTCCCCATGGAATCGTGCACGGACTCGGGCTCGCAGAGATGCTGCCTACCGGTGCCGGCTGGACGCGATACGTGCCAGACGAACCGATCAGGCTGTTCGCTCCTCCAACAGGCGAGATACCGTGGACATACAGCGGTTGCCCAACCTGCTCACGACGCTGGGCATAGTTCAGCGGAATGGTGAAGCGGTAATTTGTGCCGGACGCCTTGCATGCCGTGGCTACGGCGGGTTCACTGACCTGATCGGCGCGGGCACTGGCGAGAAATACTCCTCCCTGCCCTGCCGCACCACGGACATACAGATGAACGTCGATGGGATCATTGCGGCTTGTGCTGCAAGCCCAGCCACGCAATGACGTTCCATCACTTGAGAGTCCATCAATGTTGCCGGTGACGACCGAAGGAGGCGCGGTCACTGTGACAGCCACGTTGGTGGTGTAGACACCGAACCACTCCACCCCGTCTTGCACCATCTGCCACTGGAAGTTGTACACGCCTGGCGTGGTTGGGGCACGCAGCTGGGCATTGATTACCGCCGTGGCGCCTGGACCAATGTCACCAGGTAACGCAAGGCGATGACTGCCCCATACGGTGCTATTGTTCAGCGCGCCCAGCGCGTAGCCCGCGGCCGGACTCCACGTAGTGTTTCCGGCATTGTTCATGCGCAGGGAGACGTTGTATGTCTTCCCTGCTTCCATCTGCGAAGGCACGTTCTGATCAATAAAATGCGCCTTGTTGATCGGACCATTCACCCACAGTGTCGCCAGACCTGACGAAGCACCGAAGCGCCCGACGCCGTTCCGCATCATCTGCAACTGGAATCCATATTCGCCAGGTGGGGGAGTGGTCACATTGATATTGAAAGTGACCGTCTGCCCTGGAGCGACCGGCTGCGGCACAGGAACATTGGAGAATGACCACGTGCTGGCGTAGCTATCATGCGCTCCTCCCAGCTGATATTCATTGCCTGCCGGCCAAGTGGTATTTCCGCTGTTGCGCACCGTCGCGGTGAACGTATAGGGCGTGCGATGCTGCAGGGGACCAGGGATTGTCGAACCGACGAACTCGGCGCCGTCGAAAGGTGCCGGAGGTGCATTGACCGTAATTGGACCGACCGCCGATACCAACGACCGTCGAGTCTGATCGCCATCGGGAAGATTGCGCACCGCATCGGCACGCAGTTCGTAGTAATAGGTCCCCGGGCTGAGACCTGCCTCGCGATATACACCACCCGCCTGGATGGTCACCACAATGCCATTGCGCAACAGCCTCAGCCCATCGATGTACTCCGCCTTGGGACCTGTGGTGGTGACTCCCCAATTCACCTTCAACTCGAACACTGCGGGGGCCTGGTAGCTGTTGGTTGGAGGGCCGTCCAGCCTGATCCATCCCTCGGCGGAGGCACTTCCAACCGCTACAATCAACAGCAGGGCTCCGAGAACAATGCGGAAAAGCGCGGTCATGGCTGAGTCCCTCGGCCCGGATCGGCGAACACCCGCTGTATGGTTTCGCTGACAGGAAGTGACAGTGCGTTATACGTGTACCGGGTCTCCGCAAAACTCCCGCCTGGCTCCGGCATTGACGTAGAGAGCAGGCGCCCGGCCACGTCGTAGAGATTGGAAATGCGGACACCATCCGGGCCAGTTACTGAGGCAAGCTTGCCAAAGGCATCGTACTCGTACCGGGTAGTCCGCGTTCCAGCGGCCAGTTCAAGCCGCACCTCGGCAGGTCGTCCTCGTGAGTCATAGGTGAAATTCGTACGCACGCCATTCTCGTCAATCGAATAGCCGGGATATCCGTAGCCCGTGTAGTCGCCCATGACGACGGCGTGCCCAAGGCTGTTCTCGATCCGCACCAGATCGCCCATGCTCGAATAGGTCGATATCACCGCATCACCTGCCCCTGGGCCCGGCCCATCCTCGACCATCCTGCTTACCAGGCCATTGGGATGCAGCTGATAGCTGAAGGTAGTTGTCTGAACCTCCCCCTGTGCATTGCCGGGTACCAGGTTCTTCTCAGACCTGGAGGTCAATCGATTATTGCCGTCATAGGCGTAACTGGTCTCCAGCACGCCCTGCAGAGTCTCGGAGGAGATCCGATTGCTCTGCTCGTCCCACTCGTAGATCGCTACACGCGCCACGGGAGTTCCACTCGCCTCCTCGCGACGAAGAAGGTGCCCATGGGCGTCATATTGGTAGCGGGTCAGGTTCCCTTCGAAATCGGACGTGAGCGATTTATTCCCATTGTCGTCGTAATGTGTCTCGCCAACCCCTGCGGCACAATTGGCCGACGGAAGTCCTTCGATGGCGACCAGTCTCCTGTCCTTGAAACGATAGCGGGCGACCTTTCCCAGCGGGTTGGTCTCCACGGTAACGCTCTCTCCATTGGCTCCCGGTTCATACGCGAAACCAAACCGCTCGACGCCCCCCGTATGCGCCGTCGAAGTCGCTCGGTTCTTCTCGTCGTACGTGAACATTGAGTAGCGGCGACCATTGATCGACTTCCCCGTGAGCAGCGGTAGTCCGTAGGTCTGCCCCAACTCCTTGTACAGGTAGTGATACTTGACCGTGGTGGCAGGAGTGCCGTTGTAGGTAACCGACTCCAGGAACCCGTACACGTCCTGGGTGTAGCCGTAATCAATGGTGTTTCCCTGCGGGTCCCGCACCTTGATCACACGCGGATCAACGCCAGTCTGCGCATTTTTCTGGATCCACGTGAACTCCATATAGCGGCCATTGCTATGGGTGACACGCTGCAGCTGGGCACCTTCAGGACCACCGTAACTCAAGGTCCAGCGCACTCCATTGGCGTTTCGGATCTCCACCATTCTGGTGCCTTCGTAGGTCTCCGTAGTCAGGTCGGGGCTCAGGTAGATCCACTTTCCGCCCGCAACTGACTTCAATTGCCCACTCTGCTGAGCACCATCCTCCCGGTAAATACCGTCTCCCCCTCGCTTGAATACCAGATAGCGACCGTCGGGGCGGCGCATGCGCGCCTCGTTCGAGTCTGTGTAGACGACCAACTGCCGATCAAGGTTGCTGTACCACGTGTCGAAGATGTTGAAGCGATCCATCACAGCCGAGTTGAAGGTGCGCTCGAGCGTCAATGGCATCTCACCACCGCCGGTGAAATCCAGTTCGGTTTCCACCTTCGTACCGGTGCGAAGAACCACCGGGTTGCCACTCTTGGGGCACTCGTCGGCGGCATCCTTCCCCGACTGGTCCGGCTCTCCCTTACTGGGTTCGACGAAGTCATCCCATTGATTTGGCCTAGGGAAAAGATTTGAAGGAACGCCCCAGAGCGCCATGAACCCATCCAGTCGCCCAGGCACTACACCGTCGGGGACAGCATCCACACGGGGAAGGTTGGTGATGCCCTGTCCTGCGCCCGAGCCGGCACCACCCGCTCCCGGCTGATTCTGGATGATGCGCCCGTCAGCCTCAGCAGATGCCAAGCAGACAATGACGCTCAACAGTGCAGCGGAAAAAGGATAGAGTTCGCGACACATCCGCCACGTAGCGGCTCCCTGGGTGCGTCGAGTGGGCAGGAGGCAGGACATCAAGCGGAATGCCGAATCCATACGTATTCCCTCGCATGGATTCGCGCACGCGCCATCCATGACGTCGTCAACACGTTGATACTGCGATTGATCCGCCAAGCACTGGCGGCTCCCCTGGGTAGGGCGTTGCGCCCCCAAGCCCCAGCCGCCTACATACGCCCGAAACCGGCCATTGTCAACAACCGTTACATCACCGTATCCGACAGCATGGCCTGCCGCTACCGCCCCTCCCTCCGCACCACATGCTGGCCCTTTACGATCTCGAAGGTGAAGGCATACAGCAGGCTCACCGGCACCGGTTCGACGCGCTCGGCGCCATGGCAGTCGCCACGGTCGCTCGGCACCTTGCCGGGGGCGAAGTGGCATACCGCGGCGGGCGAATACTTCCACATCGCCACCGCCTCCTGCGCAGCCTGCAACAGCGGCGCATTCTCGCTCGCCGCGCCTGCCGCGCATTCGCTGCGGTCGACCAGCGCCAGGCTTCGCTCGACAGCGCCTTCGGCATCGATCACCACCTGCAGGCAGATCGTGGTCGGCGCCAGCTCGGTGCGCGGGTCACGATCACCGATCTGCGGATCCGGCGCCGCATACAGCTGCGGCATCCGATAGCCTTCGGTCGCGCCCAGCGTGTACGCCTGCACCTGGCCGCTGTCGCCTTTCCCTTCCGCATGCAGGCGCTGATGGCCGACACTCTCATTGCGGGTATCGACGGTGGTCAACCGTTCCTGGGTGGCGCAGCCTGCCAGCATCCCCACTGCCAACAGCAGCGCGATGCGCATCACCTGGCGGTCTCCGTCACGTCGTCGCTCTCATCCATGGCGAAGGTGATCGGAATGCGTACTGCGCCCGCCACCGGCTTGCCGTTCTTCAGCGCCGGGCGATAGGTCCAGCTTCGCGCTGCTGCAATCGATACCGCTTCGAACACGCCCGGATTGGTGGCACTCACTACACGCACATCGCTGACAGCACCCTGCGCATCAACGTCGACGCGGAGCACCACCACGCCTGTCTGACTCTGCTCGAACGCGCTCTTCGGGTAGCTCGGTGGTGGCATCTTGTCGACCCGGATCTCGCGATCCATGACGGCCACGGTTGGGCCGGCCGCCATTGCGCCACTCTGGCTGGCCCACGCCACCGCCCCCACCCCCAGGCACAACCCGACCACCAACACCTGCCCCGACACCCACGGCAATGCCTTCCGCTTGGACTGCTTCAACATGGCGATACGCTCCTTCAACACGGGTTGGCTGCGCCAGTGGCATACCGCCGGCGCAACCGGGTGGACCAGCTGCGCCTTCAGCAGCGTGCTGGCGTAGAGGCCGCGCAGCGCAGGCTGCGGGGCGATGGTGCGGGCATCGCAGGCCAGTTCCTGGTCACGCAGGAAACGGCGTGCGGCCCATGGCAGCAGCGGATGGAACCAGAACACCGCGCGCATCAGCAGCAGTACGCCGTTGGCCCAGTGATCGCCATTGCGACGATGGCTGTGCTCGTGCTGCAGGATCAGTGCCTGCTCCTGTGCAGTGAACTGCTGGTCGAAATCGGGGCCGACCACGATGCGCGGCCGCCACAGGCCCACCAGCGCCGGCAGCCCGGGATCGCCACTGGCCTGCCAGCTGCCATCGGCGCGTGCCTGCAGGGCGCCCATGCCGCGTTCGAAGCGGCGCTGTGCGCGCAGGTCGCGCAACAGGCAGACGCCCGCGCCCAGCGCCCACACCACCAAAAGCAGCAAGGGCCATTGCAGAGATGACGCAGGCAGGCCCTCCACTGCTCCCGGCACCACCTTCAGCGGCAAGGTCGGCACATGCTGCAACAGCGCGACCTGTGGTAGGGGAATCAACAGCGTGGCCGACAGCAGGGGCAGCAGCCACCAGCTACGGTAGGCCAGCCCGGCGCCGCCCAATCGCACCAGCAACGGCCGCGTCACCGCCAGCAGGACCACGCCCACCGCCAACCACAAGCTGGCCTGCCACAGTCCGTCGAGCAGCTCATTCATGGTCCAGCTCCTGGATCAGCTTCTTCAGTTCGGCGATGTCCTGCGCGCTGAGCTGGCCGCGTTCGCTGAAGTGCGCCACCAGCGGCGCCACCCGGCCCTCGAAGACACGGCCGAGGAAGTCCTGGCTCTGCGCCTCCACCCAGGCCTGGCGCTGCAGCAGCGGCCGGTACAGGTAGCGCCGGCCATCGCGCTCGGCGGCGATCGCGCCCTTGGTCAGCAGGCGGTTGAGCAGGGTCTTGATGGTCGGCTCGGCCCAGTCGCGGTGCGCCAGTGCGGCCACCACCTCGTCGGCGCTACGCGGTGCCTGCTGCCACAGCACCTCCATCACAACGGCTTCGGCTTCGCTGATCGGGGTCATGGTTTACATCCGTAATCGACAATTCGATTACGGGCGTAATCGGATCAATTGTCAAGCCTCGACTCCAGGTTCATCGCGCCTGCGCCAGCATCGATTCCTCCCGCTCCAGGCCCCGCATGAAGGCGCTGCCCAAGAAAGATTTCCCGGTCGAGCAGGCCCGGCGCTTCCTCGAACCCGGTCCGATCGTGCTGGTCAGCACCGCCTGGCAAGGCCAGCGCAACCTGATGACGATGGGCTGGCACATGGTGATGGGCTTCTCGCCCTCGCTGGTGGCCACCTACCTGTGGAACGAGAACCATAGCTTCAGCCTGGCCCGCAGCAGCGGCGAATGCGTGATCAACATCCCGGGCGTGGAGCTGCTGGACACGGTGGTCGATATCGGCAACTGCAGCGGCCGTGACGTGGACAAGTTCGAACGGTTCGGCCTGGATGCGATGCCAGCGCGGGAGGTGGGGGCGCCGCTGGTGGGGCAGTGCCATTCCAGCTTCGAGTGCCGCCTGCATGACGACAGCCAGGTCGAATCGAGCAACCTGTTCATCTGGGAAATCGTGCGCGCCCATGTTGCGCCTCGCCCCAAGCTGCCACGCACGGTGCATTACCGGGGCGATGGGCAGTTCATGGTGTCCGGTGCCGAAGTCTCGCGTCGACGGCGGTTCAAGCCCGACATGCTGTAATGCCAGCACTCCCCAAAGCAGGACCGCCCCGGATGACCGAACACCTCACCGACCTCGACGCCGCCGTTGACTGGCTGTTTGCGCGCGTGGATGGGCCGCTGCGGATCGGTGCGCCGCTGGCGCTGGGTAAACCACACCGCCTGCTCAACGCCCTGTATGCGCGCGTCGAACAGGACCCGTCGCGGCCGCTGCAGCTGTATACCGCGCTGTCACTGAACCCGCCGCAGGCAAAGGGCAACGGCCTGGAAGCGCGTTTCCTGGCGCCGTTCGCGGCCCGCCATTTCGGTGAAGACTTCCCGCGCCTGGCCTACGCCGATGCAATCGCCCGCGACGCGCTGCCGGCACACGTGCAGGTGGAAGAGTTCTACATGCAGTCCGGTGCCCTGCTCGCTTCGCGGCAGGCGCAATCCAGCTACACCAGCCTCAACTACACCCACGCTGCCGACGCCGTCGCCCAGCGTGCGCCGCAGGTGATCGTGCAGAAAGTGGCGATGCGCCCGGACGACCGGCGCCTTTCGCTGTCCTGCAACAACGACATCACCCAGGACACGCTGGACGCGATGACCGCACGCGGCCTACCGCGCCCGCTGCTGGTCGCCGAGATCGATCCGCAGCTGCCCTATCTGGGCGGCACCGCCACGGTCGACGTGTCCTTCTTCGATCTGGTCATCACCCCGCCAGCGCCGTATCCGGCGTTGTTCGGCCTGCCACGGCAACCGGTGGCCGACGCCGACTACGCCATCGGCCTGTATGCCAGCACCCTGGTGCGCGACGGGGGCACCCTGCAGATCGGCATCGGCACCCTGGCCGATGCACTCAGCCACGCATTGGTACTGCGCCACACCGACAACGCGCGCTACCGCCGCGTGTTGAACGCGCTGGATCCGCAACTGGCCAGCCATCCGCTGGTACAGGAGATCGGCGGACTGGACCCATTCGAGATCGGCCTGTACGGCTGCAGCGAAATGCTCAACGAGGGTTTCCGCCGGCTGGTGCAGACCGGTGTGATCAAGCGCAAAGTGCATGACGACCTGGCACTGATGCAGCGCATCGAGAATGGCAGCACGCTGTCCATCGACCATGCCACGTTGGAGGCTGAGGGCGAATACCTGCACGGCGCGTTCTACCTGGGCTCATCCGAATTCTATGAGTGGCTGCGCACCCTGCCCGAGGACGAATGCCGGGCGATCGGCATGCGCCGCATCAGCGAGATCAACCAGCTGTACGGTGGCAACGAAACGCTGGAGCGCCTGCAGCGGCGTCACGCCCGCTTCTTCAACTCCTGCATGATGGCCACCGCGCTGGGCGCGGCGGTATCCGACGCGCTGGAGGATGGCCGTGTGGTCTCCGGCGTGGGCGGCCAGTACAACTTCGTGGCGATGGCGCACGCCCTGCCGGAAGCGCGCAGTGTGCTGATGTTCCGCGCTGCCCGTGATGACCGCGGCCAGCGCGAATCCAACGTGCGCTGGAACTACGGGCACACGACCATTCCGCGCCACCTGCGTGACATCTATCTCAACGAGTACGGCATCGCCGACGTGCGTGGCCTGACCGACGACGACTGCGTGCACGCGATGACGGCCATCACCGAAGCACCGTTCCAGGGCGCCCTGCTGCAGCAGGCCTTTTCGGCACGCAAGCTGGCCGCCACGGCGCAACCTGATGCGCAGCGGCTGCAGCGCAATACACCCCAGGCACTGGCGGCGGCGCTGGCGCCGTTCCGCAACGATGGCACCCTGCCCGATTACCCGTTGGGCAGCGACTTCACCGAGATCGAACAGGTACTGGTGAAGGCACTGGGCTGGCTGAAGGCCAACACACAGACGCGCGGCAGCAAGCTGCGTACCGTGTGGGACGCGCTGTGGCAGCCTGCCGGTGATGGTGACGCGGTGTATCTGCAGCGGATGGAACTGCAGTCGCCCAAGGACTTCGGCGAGCGGCTCAATGCACGGTTGTTGAGGCTGGCCCTGGCGCGCACCGCGTGATCGCGCGGAGGGTAGCGCCGGGCCATGCCCGGCGGACAACGATCAGTGCCAACCAGGGTTGGCACCTGCCGCAGTAGCGCGGCGCGCTATTCTGTACCGATGAACGACGATTCCCGTTTCCTGCATGACCTGCAACGCCGCCAGGCCGATGGCGAACACCTGCGTTATCTCTGCTTCTGGGGCCACCAGCCGCCGCGCACCGGCGTGTCGGCTTCGTGTTTCAGCCAGTGGTATGACGCAGGTTTCAGCATCGATGGCGTGCACTACCGCACCGCAGAACACCACATGATGGCCGGCAAAGCGCGACTGTTCGGTGACACGAAGATGCTCGACCAGATACTGGCCAGTGCGACGCCGGAGAGCGCCAAGGCACTGGGCCGCAGGATCGAAGGCTTCGACGATGCTCAATGGACGCAGACGCGCTATGCGTTGGTGGTGGAAGGCAATCGGGCCAAGTTCTCGCAGAATGCGGCGCTGGGTGATTTCCTGCGCGCCACCGCAGACCAGGTGCTGGTGGAAGCCAGCCCAGTGGATTTCGTCTGGGGAATCGGCCTGGCCAAGGATCACGCCGACGCACACAACCCGGCGCGGTGGCGCGGATTGAATCTGCTGGGGTTTGCGCTGATGGACGTGCGGGACACGATGTAACGCGCATCCACGCGTGGCGTGGATCTACGGGCACGGCGGGCGAAACGGATCGCCCGGCAAAGAAAAGGCCGGCTTTCGCCGGCCTTTTCCCTATTCCATTGCAGCGGGACTTACAGCGCCTTGGCTGCTTCCACCACGTGCGCGGTGGTGATGCCGAAGTGCTGGTACAGCTTGTCGGCCGGGGCCGAGGCACCGAAGGTGTCGATACCGATCACTGCACCGTCCAGGCCGACGAACTGGCGCCAGAAGCCGGTAACGCCAGCTTCGATGGCCACGCGCTTGCGCACGGCGTTCGGCAGCACCGATTCGCGGTAGGCCGCATCCTGGCGCAGGAACACATCGGTGGACGGCATCGAGACCACGCGGGTCTTCAGGCCGGCCGCATCCAGCTGCGCCTTCGCTTCGGTCGCCAGCGAGACTTCCGAACCGGTGGCGATCAGGATCACGTCCGGAGTGCCGGCAGCGTCGGCCAGCACGTAACCACCGCGCTCGATCTGTGCGATCTGCTCAGCGTCGCGCGGCTGGTGCGGCAGGTTCTGGCGGCTGAACACCAGGCAGCTCGGGCCGTCCTGGCGGGTGATCGCAGCCTTCCAGCTCACGGCCGACTCGACGGCATCGCACGGGCGCCACACGTCATTGTTCGGGATGTAGCGCAGCGAGGCCAGATGCTCCACCGGCTGGTGGGTCGGGCCGTCTTCGCCCAGGCCGATCGAGTCGTGGGTGTAGACATGGATGGCGTGGGCCGGGATCAGCGCGCTCATGCGCACGGCATTGCGGGCGTAATCGCTGAACACCAGGAAGGTGGCGTCGAACGGAATGAAACCACCGTGCAGGGCCAGGCCATTGGCGATCGCGGTCATGCCGAACTCGCGCACACCGTAGTACACGTAGTTGGCATTGGCATCGTCGGTGGCGACGGACTTGCTGCCCTTCCACAGGGTCAGGTTCGAGTGCGCCAGGTCAGCCGAACCGCCCACGATTTCCGGCAGCAGCGGCGCGAACGCCTCGATGGCCAGCTGCGACGCCTTGCGCGAGGCAATGGTCTGGCCTTCGGCGGCAACCTGGGCGATGTAGGCGTCGGCCTTGGCGATGAAGTCGGCCGGCAGATCGCCATGCGAGCGGCGGGTCAGTTCAGCGGCTTCGGCCGGGTACTGCGCAGCGTACTTGTCGAACTGCTGCTCCCACTCGGCCTGGCGCAGGGTGCCGGTACCGCCGGCACGCCAGCCGGCGTAGATCTCTTCGGGAATCTCGAACGGGCCGTAGTTCCAGTCCAGCGCCTTGCGGGTGGCTTCCAGTTCGTCCTTGCCCAGCGGTGCGCCGTGGCTGGATTCCTTGCCGGACTTGTTCGGCGAGCCGAAACCAATGGTGGTGCGGCAGCAGATCAGGGTCGGCTTGCCGTCCTGCGACAGGGCCGCTTCGATACCGGCCTTGATGCTCTCCGGATCGTGGCCATCGACGCCACGGACCACGTTCCAGCCATAGGCCTCGAAACGCTCCGGGGTGTTGTCGGTGAACCAGCCTTCGGTGTTGCCGTCGATGGAGATGTGGTTGTCATCCCAGAAGCAGACCAGCTTGTGCAGGCCCCAGGTGCCGGCCAGCGAGGCGGCTTCGTGGGAAATGCCTTCCATCAGGCAGCCATCGCCCATGAACACCCAGGTGCGGTGGTCGACGATTTCCAGCTCCGGGCGGTTGAAGCGCTGTGCCAGCAGCTTCTCGGCCAAGGCAAAACCGACGGCGTTGGCGAAACCCTGGCCCAGCGGACCGGTGGTGGTCTCCACGCCCGGGGTCTCGTGACGCTCCGGATGGCCAGCGGTGTGGCTGCCCAGCTGGCGAAATGCCTTCAGCTGCTCGATCGGCAGGTCATACCCGCTCAGGTGCAACAGCGCGTACTGCAGCATCGAGCCGTGGCCGTTGGACAGCACGAAGCGGTCGCGGTTGAACCACTGCGGATTGTTCGGATTGTGACGGTGGTAGTCGTTCCAGAGGACTTCGGCGATGTCGGCCATGCCCATGGGCATGCCGGGATGGCCGGACTTTGCGGTTTCAACCGCATCGGCGGCGAGGAAGCGGATGGCGTTGGCCAACTGGCGACGGGTAGGCTGCGTCATGGTTCTGTCGGAATCGGGAGGCGGCCGCGGAACTGCGGGCGGCCTATTGTCCCACAGACGCCCGGCAGGGTCAGGTCGACCAGGGCGGTCGTGCCGGCCGTTGGCCGGCAACGTCGTGATCTGCGCTGGATTCCGCCTATGAAGAGGGGTCGGAGCCCCTTCCTGCGGAAAGGGCTCCGACCCCGATCAGGCATTGCCTGGGTCAGTTGTCCAGACGGGCCGCGGCGGCAGCGGCCTCGGCCGGAGTGTCCGGCGCTTCGCCCTTGGCCACCAGCGTGGTCAGGGCCAGGTCGCCGGTCACGTTCAGCGCGGTGCGGCACATGTCCAGGAAGTGGTTCACGCCCAGGATCAGGCCGATGCCCAGCGGATTGACGCCGACCATCGCACAGATCATCGCCACCACCGGCAGCGAGCCGGACGGCACACCGGCCGTACCGATACCACCGAGGATGCAGACCGCCATCACCATGACCTGCTGGCCGATGCTCAGGTCGACACCGAAGAACTGGGCCAGGAAGATCACCGTCACGCCCTCGAACAGTGCGGTGCCGTTCTGGTTGGCGGTGGCGCCCACGGTCAGCACGAAGCGCGACACGCGCTGCGGCAGGCCCATCTGGTCGGCCACGCGCAGCGCGGTCGGCAGGGTGGCGTTGCTGGAGGCGGTGGAGAAGGCCATCACCGTGGCCTCCTGGGTCTGGCGGAAGAACGCCAGCGGTGAACGGCCCGACAGCCATACCGCGGTGCCGTAGGTCACCACCATGTGCAGGCCCAACGCCAGCACCACCACGCCCACGTAGGCACCCAGGCGGATGATCAGATCGAAACCGAACAGCGCGGCCAGGTTGAACATGAAGCAGGCCACTGCATACGGCGCCAGGCGGATGACCAGGTTGATCAGGGTCATCGAGATCTCAAACACGCCTTCGATGGCGCGACGCAGCGGGGCGACCTTGGCCTCGTCGGTCAGCACCATGCCGATGCCGAACATCAGCGCGAAGAACATCAGCGACAGGATCGCGCCATTGTCGGAGGCAGCCTGCAGCACGTTGCTCGGCACGATCGACAGCAGCATGTCCATGCCCTTCGGCGTGCCATGGATGCCAGCAACGATTTCCTTGCTGCGCTCGGCGTTCTCCGACAGCATCAGCGCGGCCACCTGCGGGTCGACGCCGGCACCGGGCTTGAGCAGGTTGACCAGCACCAGGCCGATACCCACCGCGATGCCGGACAGCAGCACGGTGTAGGCCAGCGTCTTCCAGCCGATGCGGCCAAGGGCGCGGATGTCGCCCATCTCCGACACGCCCATGATCAGCGCCGAGAAGATCAGCGGCACGATCAGCATGAAGATCAGGTTGAGGAACAGGCCCGACGCCGGGGTGGTGACGTAGTCCATTACCCACTTGGCACCGGTCTGCAGGCCGTCGACGCTGCCGCCCAGGGCATGCACGATCAGTCCCAGGACCAGGCCGATCGCAAAGCCGATGCCCATCTTCCAATGCAGGGGCAACTTCTTCTTGTCGGCAGCAGCTGCTGTCATGCGCGGGATTCCTCGAAAAATGAATCTACTCTAACAAAGCGCGCAAGCCGCGCCGGTTCAGGGTTGCCGCGGCGGATACAGCGGCGGCAGCCCAGTGTCGACGGCGCCGGTGGCACCCGACCAGTGCGGTCCGTCACGGAAGCTTTCGCGCAGGCGGGCCCGCAGCGCGCTGACATCCCCCATCCCGCCCCAGCGCGCCTGCTGCAACGCCTGCAGGGTCTGCCGCTGGGCCGGATCGGCCAGGCGCTCGATCACCTGTTCCAGGCGTTCAACGCCGGCCATCGAACACAGCAGCGCCTCTACCTGGTCGAAGCCCTCGCCATCGATCGCCCGGCGCAGCTCGGCCACGCTGGCACGCGAGGACGTTGCAGGGGCACTGGCTCCTGGCCGGGGAACCGGACGGGTGTGGGCGACGGCACGGCGGCCACGTCGCCATCCCCATGCCAGGGTCAACAGCCACAGCAGCGCCAGGCCTGCGGCGGCAGCCATCCACGGCCACGGCCGGGGACCTGCTGCGGTGGGTGCGAGAGAGGATGCAGCGGCGGGTGCGGCGTCTCCCGGCAACGCGGCATCGGTATCGATCGGTTGTGCCACCGGCGCGCCGGCCCGGCCTGCGGCCACGGCCAGTTCCAGATCCGGCAGGCTGGCCTGCAGGGCACTGCCACTGTCCACGTTCCACCAGGCCACGCGCGGCCCCGGCACACGCAGGGATCCAACCTGCCGCGGCACGATCGAGTAGCGACGGGTGATCTTCAGGCGTGGCGTGCTGCCGTTGAAGGTCTCCTCGTACTGGGCAGGTTCGGCGAACACCTGTGCGGCGTCGCCGAGGTCGGGCACGGGCAGATCGGTGAACTGGGCCCGGGTAGCGCCATTGGCGATCGCTTCGACCATCACGGTGGCCGCTTCGCCCGTGCGCGCACTGCTGGGTGCGGCGGTGTAGCGCAATTGCAGGCTGTGCAGGGGCAGCCACGGCTGCACGGCCTGAGCCGGTTGCGCCTGCACCTGCAGCGTGCGTTCGGCACCGACGGCATTCATGCGGCCATCGCCACCGCTCCCGAAGAAGTCATCGAAGAAGCCACCTGCACTGCGGCCGGTGAAGCGCGCGCCCGGCAGGCGCAACGCCCCGCTGCGCTCGGGGATCAGCAGGAAGCGACGTTCGACCACGTTGTAGCGCCGGCCGTTGACCTGGCGCACCTCGCTGCGATCCTCCCCCACCCGCTGCAGCGAAGCGCCACTGGGTGTGTCGAGCACCAGTTCGCCCGATGCCAGCTGCGAGGCGAAGTACAGCCTGACCACCACGCCCACGCTCTGCTGCACGTAGGGCGTCGGGTCATCCACCTCGGTTTCGATGAAGGCGGTGGCATTGCTCTGCGGGGTGGCCACCACGGCATCACTTACCTGCAGCACCAAGGGCACCGTGCGTGCTGCGCCTACCTGCAATGAAGGCACCTGCAGCGTACCGGTGCGGCGCGGCGTCAACGCAACCGTGTAGAGGTTGCGCTGCTGCACACCGCCATTGCTCCACTGCACCTGGCGGTTGCTGCTCTGCGCACTGAGCACGAAATCGGCATTCAACGGTGCATAGTCTGGCGCGCCCTGGTCGGTCTCGATGTGCAGGGTGACCGCATCACCGGCGGCGATGCTGTCCTGCTCCAGCCAGGCGCGCGTCTGCGCCATGGCCACCATCGGCAGCCACAGCAGCAGCATCGCCAGCACAGGCAAGGGCCACCGGATTTGCCTGCTCGCCATGCCTGTCATCGCCCTTCCCTCTTTCTACGTTCGCTTTCCAACTGGAACTTGGCCCGCAGCAGTGCCCCCGGATCATCCGGCACGCGCCGCATCCACGCCTCTACGGCCTGCTGTTCCTCACGCTGTTGCGGCGTGCCGCCATCGCCGCGCACTGCTGCCTTGCCGGCTTCGCCGGCACGCGCCTGCTGCAGGGCCTGCTGCATGCGCTGGCGCTGCTGGGCATCGGCCTGCGCCTGGGCCTGCGCATCGGCTGCCTGCGGCTCCTGCTTCGCCCCCTGCTGGCCGGAACCTGCAGATGCCGGGTTCTGCTGGCCCTTCTGGCTCTGCGGTTCCTGCTGGCCTTGTTGGCCTTGCTGGCCCTGCTGCTGATTCTGCTGGCCTTGCTGGCCTTGCTGGCCCTGCTGCTGATTCTGCTGACCTTGTTGGCCTTGCTGGCCCTGCTGGTTCTGCTGCTGTCCCTGCTGCGGCTTCTGCTGCCCCTTGCCCTGCCCCTGGCTGTTGTTCGACGACGACTTGCGCTTGCGCGCGGCGTCGACCACCGCACGGTTGGCGACGGCGTCCGCCATCTGCGGGTGGCGCGCCAAGGCCTTGTCGTAGGCGGCGATGGCACCGTCGTAGTCGCCCTGGCGGGCAAGCACATTGCCGAGGTTGTACCAGCCCGCATCGCTGTCGATGCCTTCGAACTGCTTGCGGGCAGTGGCGAAATCACCTTGACGGTACGCCTGCACACCCTCGGCCAGGCGTGCATGCTCACGCTGGTCGGCACGTTCCCACATCGTGCCCGCTGTCGGCGCAGCCATGGGCGCGCGCGGCTGTGCCTGCAACTGCCCGCTCAAGGGCAGAAGACCCACGGCCAGCACCGCCGCCAGCACCGCGCGGCGACGGAACGCCAGCAGTGCCAGCAGCATCACCGGCGGCAACAACCAGTAGCCTTCGTCCTGCCACTGCCGGGCCTGCCCGGGCCGCTGCAGCGCACCGCCGTCGCTGGCATCCAGCACGTCCAATGCCTTCAGGTCGCGATCATCGCTGGCGATGCGCTGGTAACGCCCGCCGCCTGCGGTGGCGACGGCGCGCAGGCTGGTTTCATCCAGCGCAGCCTGTGCGATCTGGCCTTGACCATCGCGATAAGCGGCGCCGGATGGTGTGCCCAGGCCCAGCACCGACACCTGCAGGCCGAGGCCACGCGCCTGCGTTGCGGCAAGCGCCGCTTCGCTGTCAGCCTGGTCGCTGACCAGGAGGATCTGGCCGCGCAGGGCACCGGTCTGCCGCAGCAACCTGACCGCCCAGTCGATGCCACGGTCGGCGCGCTGTCCATCACGCGGCATCACCTCCGGCGACAGCGCGTCCAGGTACAGTGCCACGTTGGCAGCGTCGTCGGTCAACGGCGCCACGGTATAGGCATCTTCGGCATACACCACCAGACCCACCTGGCCGCCCTGACGGGCGCGCAGCAGCGCACCGATCTTTGCCCGCGCCTGCAGCAGGCGCGAGGGTGGCAGGTCGGTCGCGGTGATGCGGCTGGAGAGATCCAGCACCACCACCAACGGCGCACTGGCCTGATAGATCGGCTGCGCCTGCTGCCGCCAGCTGGGGCCAGCCATCGCCAATGCCGCCAGGGTCCAGCCCAGCAGCAATGCCCATGGCAGGCGCGTGCGTCGCTTGCCCTCGCCCGCCAGCAGGTGCGACAGCAGGTGGGCATCGACCGCCTGCCGCCACGCATCGCTGCGCCGTTGCCGGTAGATGGCCATCGCCACGATCAGCGGCAGTGCCGCCAGCAACCACAAGCCGTCCGGCCGCAGGAAATGCAATGCACTCCAGTCGAACGCGCTCCAGTCGGGCATCTTCAGGAAAGTGGCGTTCATCGGCGACGTTCCGGCCAGGCCCACGCCAATGCGCCCAGCAGCAAGGCGACGGCCAGTGGCCATGCATAGCGCTCGTTGCGCGGACGCAGTGCCGGTCCCTTCGCTGCGATTGGCTCCAGCCTGTCCAGTTCGGCATAGATGCCAGCCAGCTGGTCGGTATCACGCGCACGGAAGAAGCGGCCGCCGGTCATCTCGGCGATCCTGCGCAGCGTTGCCTCATCCACCGGATCGCGGTCGGCGGCCACGGGAATGCCGAAGAATCGCGCACTACCGTCGCTGCCAAACGCCACGGTGTGCACGCGCACCCCTTCGGCACGCGCCAGCTCGGCTGCGCGCAGGGGTTCCAGCACACCGGCGTTGCTGACGCCGTCGGTCAGCAGGATCAGTACACGCTGCCCTTCGGGCTGGTTGCGCAGGCGTTTGACCGCCAGCGCGATGGCGTCACCAATGGCCGTCTCGCGCCCGGCAAGGCCAACCACGCTGTCGCGCAGTTGATCGCGCACGCTGGACAGATCCGCAGTCAACGGTGTGAGTGTGTAGGCACGATCACCGAACACCAGCAGGCCGACGCGATCGCCGGCACGACGGTCCAGGAAATCGGCCAGCACCGCCTTGGCGGCGGTCAAGCGCTCCACCGCCTGCGCACCAAGCACCATGTCCGGCTCGCTCATGCTGCCGGACACGTCCATTGCCAGCATCATCTGCCGGCCTTCCTGCGGCGGGGTAATCGCCTCACCCAGCTGCTGCGGACGCGCCATCGCCACGCACAGCGCCAGCCAGCCCAGCCACAGCAAGCCGCTGCGCAGCCAGGAAACGCCGACACGACCGCCGCCAGCCAGTGCTTCCAGTTCGGCAGCGGCGTAGGGCACGCGCAACGCAGCGCCCGGATCGGCACGCCGCTTCCATGCCAGCATCAGGATCGGCAACGGCAGTGCCAGCAGTGCCAGCGGCCAGGCCAGCTGCAGATCCGGCCAGGGCCAGTAGGCCGCAAGCGCGCTCATCGGCGGCGCTCCTGCAGCAATGCCAGGTAACGCGCCCGCGCCCACGCGCGCACGTCAGCCACGGCATCGGCATCCACGTGTGGACGATAAGCGCCCTCGGCCAGCAGGTTGCGCTGCGCGCGCGGCAGGGTGTCCTTGGGGTCGATATGCTGCCACCACGCGTCATCGCGTAGTGCCTCGCTACCCGGTCGCGCCTGACGCGCCGCACGCCGCAGCAGGCTGGCGATGGCCGCAAGTTCCGACGGCGCACCGTTCACTGCCGCAATCTCCTGATCGAACACGCGCATCCACTGCTGGCGGCGGCGGCGACGACGCCATGCCACCGCAGCAACGATGGCCAGCAACAGCAGAACCAATGCGATCAGCATCAGCCAGCCAGGTGCGGGGGGCCACCACGCTGGCGAGGGCGGCAACTGCACGTCGCGCAGTGGCAGGGAGGCACTCATGCCGGCACCTCCGTCGGTGCCGGTGCCAGCCAGGCGTCGCTGGCCGCATCGGTGGACAGCACCTGCACATCGACGCGACGCGCGGCAAGCTGGCTGCGCAGCTGCTGCAGCGGTTCAACGAAATGCGCCTGCCAGTGCGCCTGCACATCGCTGCGGCGCAGGTCCAGGCCGATGCGCTGCTGCGCGGCGAGAAACTGCAGGGGCGCCGTTGGCGGCTGCAACTCAAGCGGATCGACCAGCAGCAGCAGACTCAGGTCATGGTGCTGGGCCAACGCGCTCCAGCGCGCCGGCGGAATCCGGATCGCCTGCTGCGGATCGGCCAGTACCAGCATCCGGGCGCCGGGGCGCAGCACCCGACCGGCATGGTCCAGCGCGCGTTCCAGGCCAAGGTCATCGGCAGGTGGCTGCGCGTACCAGCGCGTGAGTGCATCGAGTACGCGCAGTACGCCGCGGGCACCGCCGGCCGGCGCGATCGGCGCCTCGCGATCACTACCGCGCAATGCACCGATGCGGTCGCCGCGGCGCTGTGCGGACCATGCCGCAACCGCGCCAGCGCGTGCTGCCTGCACCGACTTGAAGCGCACGCGGGTACCGAAGTACAGCGCAGGTGAAGTATCGGCAACGATCAGGGTGACCCGTTCGCGTTCTGCCTGGAACAATTTGGTGTGCGTGCGCCCGGTGCGCGCGGTGACGCGCCAGTCGATGTGGCGCGCGTCGTCGCCCGCCACGTATTCGCGCGATTCTGCATATTCCATGCCGCGTCCGCGCAGCGGCGAAGGCGCTTGCCCGGCGCTGCCCGCTCGCCCACGACGAGGCGGCGGCGGACGCTGTGCCAGGCGGCGCAAAGCCACCAGTTCAGCCAGCTGCGGCCGCAGGCCATCGCCTTCGCTGGCACCCGGAGCGGGTACGTTGGTCGTGCCGGTCATGCGCGCACTCAGGGTGCCGGTACCCGGGCCAGCAGTTCCTGCACCAGGCGCTCACCATCCCAGCCTTCGGCGATGGCTTCATAACTGGGCAGAACCCGATGGCGCAGCACATCGGCGGCCACGGCACGCACGTCGTCGGGGGTGACGAAATCACGCCCGGCCAACCATGCACGTGCGCGCGCGCACCGCTCCAGCGCGATGGAGCCACGCGGGCTGGCGCCCCACGCGATGCGGCGTGCCAGCGACGCGTCGTAGCGCGAGGGGTCACGCGATGCCAGTACCAGCTCGATCAGGTAGCGTTCCAGCGCGGGGGCCATGTGCAGCTCCAGCACCTCGCGGCGCGCATCGAAGACATCCTGCATCGGCAGTTTTTCCGGCGCCGCTGCGGCCTCGCCAAGCGCACCACGGGCACGCTCGCGGGCCAACCGCAGGATTTCCGATTCGGCCGCCTGGTCCGGATAACCAATGCGTACGTGCATCAGGAAACGATCCAGCTGCGCTTCCGGCAGCGGGAAGGTGCCTTCCTGCTCGATCGGGTTCTGCGTGGCCATCACCAGGAACAGCGACGGCAGCGCATAGGTGTGGCGGCCGACGGTGACCTGGCGCTCGCCCATGGCTTCCAGCAGCGCGGACTGCACCTTGGCCGGCGCGCGGTTGATTTCATCGGCCAGCAGGATCGGATGGAAGATCGGTCCGGGCACGAACTCGAAGCGGCCTTCCTGCGGGCGCCAGATCTCGGTGCCGGTCAGGTCCGACGGCAGCAGGTCCGGCGTGAACTGCACACGTGCGAAGTCTGCTTCCAGCCGCGCCGCCAAGGCCCGGATGGCCGTGGTCTTGGCCAGGCCCGGGGCACCTTCCACCAGCAGGTGGCCATCGGCCAGCAAGGCAATGAGCAGGCGTTCGACCAGCGCCGCCTGGCCGACGATCTCGGCCGACAGTGCATCGCGCAGATTGCTGAAGGCCGCATGCAGGCGCGAGGTGGTGGGGGCAGGCGGCGGAGAAATGGATTCGGGCATCGGCGGAGGCAGGTTCATGGGGGCCTTTGACCGGCGCAGGATGGCTCGGGTTCCCCACATCATCGCAGGCCGTCCGGCTACTGGCATCAAGAACGGCTGAACGGCCCCCGCGCATGGCCGATCCATTGGGCATGGAGTGGATCCCCCCATGCCCTATCCACGCATGGCGTGGATCTACTGGGGAGGCGAGGCGTGGATCCACTGGGTATGCGGTGGATCCATCGTCGATCTTTCCGCACAAACGACGCGGGGCCGCACGTGGCGGCCCCGGTCGGATGCAACAGATGCGATGCCTCAGTTCTGGCGGGCCACGCGCAGGACCTTCGGAGTCACGAACACCAGCAGTTCGGCCTTGTCCTTGTTGCGGCCACGCTTCTTGAACAGGTTGCCGAGGAATGGTACGTCGCCCAGGAACGGCACCTTGCTGACACTGTTGCGGTCGGTGAACTCATACACGCCACCGATCACCACGGTCTGGCCATCTTCCACCAGCACGGCGGTATTGACCTCGCGGCGGTTGATGTTCGGCACCTGGCCGTAGCCTTCCAGCACGATGTAGCTTTCGACCTCATCCTTCTTCACCGCCATGTTGAGGAACACGCGGTTGTCGTTGGTGATGGTCGGGGTGACCTTCAACTCGAGCACTACTTCCTTGAACTGCACGTTCGGGGTGGCCACGCCACCCGAACCACTGGCACTGATGGTGACGTAGCCGATTTCCTTACCCTGCTTGATCAACGCTTCGCGCTGATTGGTGGTGACCACGCGCGGGTTGGAGATCACTTCGCCACGCGACTCTTCCTGCATGGCCGACAGCTCGACATCCAGCAGGTAGCCAGCGTTGAGGATGGACAGTGCAAGCGAGCCCGGGTTGCTGGTGGCAGCCACCGGCAGGTTCCAGTTCAGGCCGCGGGTGATGGCCGACCCGACCGATACCGGCGGTGGGCCCACGCGACCACCGGCAATCCAATCGCGCTCGGCTTTGGCGTTGGTGTTGTCGGCGTCCACCTGCGACTGGCGGGTCTTGGCATTGGCGTCCAGGTTGCCGCTGAAGTACACGTTGTCGCGGCTGCCGCTGACACCGAACTTGGCGCCCAGTTCACGGGCAAACGTGTCGGTGGCAATGACGATGCGGCTTTCGATCAGCACCTGGTCGACCGGGCGATCGATCACGTTGATCAGCTCACGCATGCGCGCGATCTTCTTCGGGATATCGCTGATCATCAGCGTGTTGGTGCGTTCATCTGCCACGATTCGGCCACGCGAGGACAGGAACCCACTGTCTTCCTGCGACATCGAGCCACTGCCACCCTGGCCACCGCCACCGGCGTTGTTGCCGCCAATACCCTTGGCCTCGGTCAGCGCTTTGAAGATCTGCGTGGCACTGTGGTAGTTGATCTGGACGTAGTCGGTCACCAGGTCTTCGCGGTTCTCGATGGCGATGCGCGCGTCTTCCTTCTCCTGCTCGAACTTGGCCAGCTCGGACTGCGGCGCAACCCACACCACGCTGCCATCACGACGCTTGTCCAGGCCCTTGGCACGCAGCACGATATCCAGCGCCTGGTCCCACGGCACGTTGACCAGGCGCAGGGTCACATTGCCCTGCACCGAGTCGGAGGCCACCACGTTCAGATTCGACTCTTCGGCGATCAACTGCAGCACGGTGCGCACCGGCACGTCCTGGAAGTTGAAGGTCACCGGCTTGCCGGCGTAGCCGCGCTGCGGCACGCCCTTGGCAGCCTGGGTCACGCTGCCGGCAGTGACTGCACCAACGGCGGCCTGGGCCTGCCGCGGGCTGATCTCCACCACGTACTCGTTGCCACTCTGGTAGGCCAGCGACTCGACCGGACCGCCCGTGCTGAGCACCAGCTGGGTACCGGCCCCGGACGGCTTGGCATCGATGCGCTGCACCGGGGTAGCGAAGTCGGTGACGTTCATCGGCTTCTGCAGGTTGGCCGGCAGGCGTGCGTTGCCGACATCGACCACCACGCTGTTGCCCTGGCTGCGCAGGTCGGGCATGGCGCCCTGGCCGTCGAACTGCAGGATCAGGCGGCCCGCGCCGTCATCGCCACGCTTGAAATCGATGCGTGCGACCGACAGGCCTGCCGGTGCCGCGGCTGGCGTGGCCGCCAGCGCCGTGCCGGCCGGCTTTTCCGACGGTGCGGCGGCCAGCGCCGGAGCGCAGGCCAGCATCAACGCGACTCCCAGCGCGCTGATGCGGTTCAAGGTAGAGCGCCGGATGGGACGCAGCCCCTTGGCTTGGTGAAAGGTCATCGTGCTATCCCCAGTAAACGATCATTGATCTTCCAGCGCGAGCGTTGCTGGACGTTCCAGCCAGCCACCCGCGCCATCCGGCACCAGTTCGATCAGCTCCACGCGGTCTTCAAAGACCGCGGTGACCCGCCCGTCGCTCTGCCCCAGGTAACCGCCGGGACGCACCCGATAGGTCACCTTGTCCGGCCCCATCACCAGCGCCACGGTGCCGGCGCCTGTTCCGATGGTGCCGACCATGTCCAGCGCGTCCAGCGGGAAGCCTTCCATCGGCTCCTTGCGCCGGTTTGGATCTGGCCGCAGTCCCCCATTCCCCTGCTGCGGGTTGGTCCAGGCATCGGTAAACGGATCGCGCATGCCCTGCGCGGAGTATTCAAAGGTCTCGAACTGCTGCATCACCGGCAGCGGCTCCAGCGGCTGCGCCGGTCGCGCACGCTCGCTCTGAACCCACTTTTCCAGATTGGGTGCATCACCCGGCGTGCTGGTCACGCCACGACCGCAGGCGGCCAGCAGCAGCACCGTCAACACCATCCCACCACGTGCAAAGAAGGAACCGATCACTTCTTCTCCTCCTTGCCCGCTTCGGCCTTCTGCTGTTCGGCGACTTCGGCCTCATCCAGGTAACGGTAGGTCTTGACCGTGCCTGACAGTTCCAGCGCACCGGCGCGGATGTTGCCGCCGGTCTTGTCCTTCGGCTTGAGGTTGATGTCGTGCATGGTCAGGATCACCACCCGTGGCAACGAGGCCACGCCGCTGACGAAGGCGCCGAACTGGTGGTAACTGCCCACCATCCGCAGCTTGATCGGCTTCTCGGCGTAGAACTCCTTGATCTGCTCCTGTTCGGGCTCGAACAGCTCGTTGGCCAGGCCGCTGGACAGCGCGGTCTGCGAGATGTCGATGATCAGGTCCGGCATTTCGGTCTTGCTGGGCAGCTGCCGCAGCATCTGCTGCAGCACCTGCTCCATCTGTGCCAGCTGCTGCTTCAGCGGCTCCAGGTTGACCGCGCGCTCCTGTTCCTTGGTGAACTCGGCACGCAGCTGGGTTTCCCGCGACTCCAGGCCCGCCAGCTCCTCGCGCTTGCCGCTGATCAGCAGCATCCAGAGCACGAACATGATCACCACGGCAATCAGCGAGCAGAACACGATCTTCGCGTTCCTCGGCCAGTTGCCGATGTCGTTGAAGTCCAGGTTCTTGATGTCGACTTTCTTGCTCATGCGCGATCCCCCTGCAGCGGGGCGTGGAAGGCCTGCGGCGGCTGCGCCAGGCGGCTGCCCTCAGGCTTGGTGGCCGGTGCGGCCTGCGCGGGCTTGGCCGGCGCAGGCGTTGCCGCCGGTGCCGGGGCCTGTGCAGGAGCGGTCGCAGGCGTCGCTGCCGGTGCCGGTGTCGATCCCGGCGACGGTGCGGCGACAGCCGGCGCTGCGGCATCGGGCCCGGCGCTGAGCGGTGCGACCGTCGGCGCTGCCGGCGCGGTGCCGGCCACGCTGCCATCCGGGTTCAGGCCCGGCGTGGCGCCTGCTTCCTCGCTCTGCGCAGGCAGCTTGACCTTGACCTTGAACACGTACGGCAATGCCTTGATGTCGGCCACCGGGCCGGTCGCGCGCCCATCCTTGTCCTTCTCCGGCTCACGCGCCTCGATGATCGACAGCTCCGGATTGGTCATCCAGCCGGAAACCTCAAGGTTGCGCATGTACGCCGAGACACGGGCGTTGGACTGGGTGCGGCCCTCCAGGGTCAACACGTCGCCTTCCTGCTGCAGAGCGGTGAGCACCACACCATCGGGAATGGTGCGGACCAGCGCATCGAACAGGTGGACCATCTGCGAACGCTTGGCCTGCAGCTGCTCGATCACGGCCTTGCGGGCCAGCAGTCGATTCTTCTGCTCGTCGAGGCGGTCGATTTCCTTGTTCTGTTCCTTGACCTTGTCGATTTCGGTCTGCAGGTAGGAATTGCGGTCATTCTGCCCACTGACCTGCATGTCGTAGTAGAACCAGATCAACAGCGACAGCAGCAGGCCACCCAGGGCGGCCATGCCCAGCATGATGCCGAACTCGCGCTGGCGCTGCTTGCGCCGTTCGGCGCGCCAGGGCAATAGATTGATGCGTGCCATCAGTCAAAGCTCCTCAGCGCCAGACCGGTCGCGATCATCAGCGCGGGGGCGTCCTGGGCCAGCGCGTGCGCCTGCACCTTCGGCCCCAGGGTCATCTGTGCCAGCGGGTTGGCGACCACGGTCGGCACGCCCAGCTGTTCCTCGACCATCTCCGGCAGGCCTGCAAGGGCAGCACAGCCCCCAGCCAGCACGATGTGATCGACGCGGTTGAATTCGCTGCCGGCGTAGAAGAACTGCAGCAGGCGGCTGATCTGCTGGACCGTGGCTTCCTTGAACGGCTCCAGCACTTCCATCTCATAGCTTTCCGGCAGCCCGCCCTGGCGCTTGGCCAGACCGGCTTCCTCGTAGCTCAGGCCATAGCGGCGCATGATCTCGTCGGTCAGCTGCTTGCCGCCGAACACCTGTTCGCGGCTGTACAGGCTGCGGCCACCACGCAGCACGTTGAGGGTGGTCATGGTGGCGCCGATATCGACCAGCGCGACCACGCCCTCGGCCGACACCGGCAGCTCGCTGGCCACCAGGGCGAAGGCGTTCTCGACCGCGAAGGCCTCCACGTCCATCACCTTGGCCTGCAGGCCGCCCAGTTCCAGCGCCGACTGGCGCAGTTCGACGTTTTCCGAACGCGAGGCCGCCAGCAGCACCTGGACCATTTCCGGGTTGTTCGGGATCGCCCCGATCACCTCGAAGTCCAGGTTCACTTCCTCGATCGGGTACGGAATGTAGTTGACCGCTTCCAGCTCGATCTGGGCTTCCATGTCGTTCTCGTCCAGGTCGGCCGGCATCGGGATCACCTTGGTGATCACCGCCGAACCGGCCACGGCCGCAGCGGCCAGCTTGGCCTTGCTGCCGGAACGGTTCATCGCCCGGCGGATGGCCTCTCCCACGGCCTCCACTTCGACGATGTTCTTCTCCACCACCGCGTTCGGCGGCAGTGGTTCCACGGCATAGTGTTCCACACGGAAACGGTTGCCGCTGCGGGAAAGCTGCAAGAGCTTTACCGCAGTCGAACTGATGTCGACGCCAATGAGCGGCGACTGACTTTTTGGGATGAGCCCCACGGTTTCTCCCCTGCCGATGGGCACTTGGACGCAAGAGCTGCGTCCGCGCATTAATAACGTATTCTTAGCAAATGGCAACCGCCCTGCTGTGACATCCCTCACAGGATGAACACGCAGCCCCTGGCGTCCCCTTGCACTCCCCAGTGCCGGCCCCAGCCGCCACCTTGCGTAATCTATACTCTGCGACCACGAAATTCGCAATCGGAATCTGACACCGATGACCCGTCTCCGCCGCTGGCTGCGCTGGATCTTTCTTGTTGTCCTGGTCCTGGCGCTGGTCGGAGCGGCCGCCGTTGGCGGCCTGTACTACGCCGTTTCTTCCAAGCTTCCCGACGTGCAGACCCTGCGCGACGTGGAAATGCAGGAGCCGATGTACGTCTACGCTGCCGACGGCAAGCTCATGGCGGTGTTCGGCGAGACCCGGCGTACCCCCATCACCATGAAGGACGTGCCGGAGAAGCTGAAGCAGGCGTTCCTGGCCACCGAGGATGCCCGTTTCTACGAGCACGGTGGCGTGGACTACAAGGGCATCGGTCGCGCGGTGTGGCTGCTGGCCACCACCAACGACAAGCGCGTGCCCGGTGGCTCCACCATCACCCAGCAGGTGGCCCGCCAGTTCTTCCTCAGCTCCGAGTACAGCTATACCCGCAAGCTGGCCGAGATCCTGCTGGCGCGCAAGATCGAGTCCGAGCTGAGCAAGGACGAGATCTTCGAGCTGTACCTGAACAAGAGTTTCTTCGGCAACCGCGCCTACGGCGTGGCCGCCGCCGCCGAGTTCTACTACGGCAAGAAGCTGGGCGAACTGGACCTGGACGAGATGGCCTCGCTGGCCGGCATCCCCAAGTTCCCGTCCTCGGGCAACCCGATCTCCAACCCGGAGCGCGCCCGCCAGCGCCGTGACAACTATGTGCTGCAGCGTATGGCCGACCTGAAGTTCGTCAGCCAGGCCGAGGCCGATGCGGCCAAGGCCGTACCGATGCACGCCACCGCGCACGAGCCGCCGGTGCAGGTCGATGCCCCGTACGTGGCCGAGCTGGTGCGCCAGGAAATGATCGCCCGCTTTGGCGGCGACGTGGTCAACAAGGGCTACCACGTCACCACCACGATCGATTCGACCCTGCAGACCGCCGCCAACCTGTCGGTGCGCGACGGCCTGCTGCTGTACGACCACCGCCACGGCTGGCACGGCGTGGAGAAGCAGGTGCAGTTGGGCGCGGGCGATGATGCCGCCGCTCTGGCCGTGCACCTGCGCGGCATGTTCGGCCAGGCCGGCCTGCTGCCGGCGATCGTCGCCAGCACCGGCGCCGACGGCAGCGCCACCGTGGTGCTGGCCAACCGCAGCGAGATCGTGCTGCCGGCCGGCGCCGCCAAGTGGACCAACAAGAGCCCGGCCAAGCTGGTGCAGCGTGGCGACATCGTGCGCGTGCGCGCTGGCGCCAAAGAGGGCGAATGGCTGCTCGACCAGCTCCCGCGCGGCCAGTCCGCGCTGGTCTCACTGGACGCCCACAGCGGCGCACTGAAGGCGCTGGTCGGCGGCTTCAGCTTCTCCGGCAACAAGTTCAACCGTGCCACCCAGGCCCGTCGCCAGCCCGGTTCGAGCTTCAAGCCGTTCGTCTACGCGGCCGCCTTCGACAAGGGCTACAACCCGGCCTCGATCGTGCTCGACGCCCCGGTCGTGTTCCGCGACCGCCGCGGCAAGACCTGGGCACCGCAGAACGACGGCGGCGGCTTCCGCGGCCCGATGCGCCTGCGCGAAGCGCTGGTGCAGTCGCGCAACCTGGTCTCGGTGCGCCTGCTTGATGGCATGGGCGTGGACTACGCGCGAAAGTACATCAGCCAGTTCGGCTTTGCCGAATCCGAGCTGCCGCCGAACCTGTCGATGTCGCTGGGTACCGCCTCGCTGACCCCACTGTCGGTGGCCCGTGGCTATGCCGTGTTCGCCAACGGCGGCTCACGCGTGGACACCTGGCTGATCGACCAGGTCAACGACCGCGATGGCAACCTGGTGTTCAAGGAAAACCCGGCGCTGGCCTGCCGCGACTGCGCCGGCAGCAGCGACCAGCCGGTGAACCAGGTCGTGGACGGCTTCAACTTCGGCGCCCCGGCACCCAAGGTCGATGCCACGGCCGCTGCCAAGCCGGAAGCCAAGACCGAAACGCCGGCCGCGCCGGCCAACCCGGACGCGCGTACCGCACCGCGTGCGATCGACGCCCGCACCGCCTACCAGCTGGTGTCGATGATGCGCGACGTGGTCCAGCGCGGCACCGGCGCGCAGGCCAAGGTACTCGGCCGCGAAGACGTGGGTGGCAAGACCGGCTCCACCAACGACCACCGTGACGCCTGGTTCTCCGGCTTCGGCGGCCCGTACGTGACCACCGTGTGGGTGGGCCGCGACGACTTCCGCTCGCTGGGCTACCGCGAATACGGTGGCAAGGCGGCCCTGCCGATCTGGATCGACTACATGCGCACCGCGCTGAAGGACACCCCGATCGCACAGAACGAACCGCCGAGCGGGATGGTCCAGGCCACCCTCAACGGTGCGGTGGAGTGGGTGAAGGTGGAAGACATGGACCGCCTGACCGACTACGACCTCAACCTGCAGAGCACCCCGCAGGCCGACGCGGCCGCGTTCGATATCTTCTGAAGCCAAGCTGGGTGGGTGCCAACCGTTGGTTGGCACCGATGCATCCGTCGGGCCCCTCTTCCGGTAGCGCCGGGCCATGCCCGGCGAGCGTAGCGGCGCCGTTGCCTTCGCCCACGCAGATGTCACACGCCTGCGCTAGTCTGTGGCCAGGTCGCAACAGGGAGTCATCGCATGCACCGCGCTCACCAGCATGCTGCCAGCCAGACCCGCGAACGGCGTCATCGCCTCGCCCACGAAGCCGCCCGGCTGATGGCCGAAGGCGGAATCCGCGACTTCCACCAGGCCAAGCTCAAGGCTGCCAGCCGTCTTGGCATCCACGACGATGCTTCCCTGCCCCGCAACGTCGAGATCGAACAGGCCCTGCGCGAGTACCAGCGGCTGTTCTCCGGCCCACAACACGGCAGCGAGCTGCAGCGGCGGCGCGAATCCGCGTTGCGGGCGCTGGAATTCCTGCACGGGTTCTCGCCTCGCCTTGCTGGTCCGGTACTGGACGGCACCGCCGATGCCAACAGCCCCGTGCAGTTGCACCTGCACAGTGACGACCCGGAAGCCGTGCATCGCTTCCTGGACGAACACCGCATCCCCGCCGAATCACGTACCCGGCGTCTGCGGATGGACCGTGAGCGCAACCTGGATGTGCCGGTGTGGGTGTTCAGTGCCGAAGACCTGACCTTCGACCTGGCCGTGCTGCCCTACGATGCGTTGCGCCAGGCCCCGCTGTCGCCGGTGGATGAGAAACCCATGCGGCGGGCGTCGGCCACGCAGTTGCGGCAGCTGCTGGCCGAGATGGAAATCTCCGCCTACATCGGCGGCTGAACCTGGCAGAGCCGGGCCTGTGCCCGGCTCTGCGCCAAGAGCAGCCGGGCATGGCCCGGCGCTACGGGAAGACCAGTTGTTCCTGGGCAGGGGTCGCCAGCCGTGCCAGCCACGGCACCGCCGCACGGTACGGGTACTCGGCCATCATGCGCGCATGCATCTTCTGCAGGTCATCCAGGTTCCAGGCGTGCGCATACACATCCTGGAAGTCATCGGCCCAGCCACTGCGCACGCGCGTGCGTTCGCCATCAAGGTTCGGCACCAGGTACCACGGCACCTGCAGGATCTCGGCCAGCGCCTTGTTGCGTACCGCACTCTCGTACCCCGACCGCTGCAGCTGTTCGATGCGGAAACTCACGCGGCGGCAGGGAAAGGGCATGCAGGCACCGGTCGCGTTGATGTAGTCGGCGATGTCGGCGTACATGTCCGCCTGCAGCTTCATCGCCACCGGGTCCTGCAGGGTCTGCCGGACCCGCAGCGTGCGCTGGGTGCTGCCGCGGATCTCCGCAGCACTGTAGAAGGGATGACCCGGCGTGGTGCCACCGTGGCGCACCAGCACGATGCGATGGATCGCTTCGTCGGTCAGCACTTCCACCCGCACGGCCGCGGCCTGCGGATGGATGCGCGGCTGCGGCACGTTCACCACGCGCCAGAACCCCCACACCATCAACCCCATGCAGACCATCAGCACCAGGCAGGCCAGCGTCCACGTATCCATGTCGTGGGTGAAATAACGGATGCGGGCGCGCCACAGGTAGTAGCGCCGATAGGTCATGAAGCGGCTCATGAAGCGATACATTGCAACCTCCTCTGCAATGGCCCCGGCGCGGCGGGGCTCGTTACGCGCACCACACCGGGGCGCCATGGCTTACCAGCCGATGCCCACACCCACGCCCATGCTGCGTTCACCGCTGTTGGTGAACGCCCCATTCAGGCTGAAGGTGGCTGAGCCCTTGTCGTTGAGTACGCGCTGGTAGCCCACCGCCATGGCCGACTCGCCCTCGGCGTAGCCCACGCCCGCGCCAAGGCGGTTGTAGGTGGCCAGGCCCGCGGTGTTCATGGCCATGGCCGTCTGCGCACTGCTCATCGCCGCCATGCGGTTGAAGCGCTTGTCCATCTTGTCCAGGCGGCGCTCGAAGTTGCTGATCGCACCATCGGTGTACTCGTTGGCGCGGGCCAGCATCTTTTCCAACTCGGCGGTGTCGACCTGCGGCGTGGGCGCGGGCGAGTCATCCTTTTTCGCCTTCGGCTGCGGTGCAGGCGAAGCGCCCTCGCCCGCCGAAGCGACCTGCGGCGAACCGCTGGCTTCCGGGCTTGGCATGATCTCTTCGGTCGGCGCTGCTGACGCCGTGGCCATCGCACGCGCCTGCGGCTGGCCGTCCACGCGCTGCTCCAGGCCATCGATGCGACCGTTGAGCTGCTGCTGCACGGCATGCAACTGGCCACCGTTGACCGCCTCGCGGCTGCCGGCGGCGATCAGACCATTGGCGACGTTGGAGATGACCATGCCGTTGGCGCCGGCCAGGGTGAGCTGGGCGGTACCGTCGCTGCGGATGGACGGAGATTCCTGGAACACCGCGCGGAGCTGGGTTTCCACGCGATCGACGCGGGAGCCGGTGGTGACTACGGCCGAGTCGAGCGTGGCGAGGGCTTCGCTGATGGTGTTCTGCTGCTGGTCCTGGACGTTGAAGCCGGGCGTGGTGACGTTGCCGTTGGCGTCGATATTGCCGCCGAGAGTGGACAGTGCGCCACGGAGCTGGCCGATGGTGGCGGCGTCGTTGGTGTTGCGGCCGTTGGCTACGTTGACGAGGCGACGCTTCAGCCAGTCATTTCCGAAGGACACAGTGTCTACATCATTGGCGATGGATTGATAGCCGATGGCAACGGAATTACTGGCATTAGAACGGACCTCACTCCCTGCACCGAGAGCAGTGCCCCCTTTAGCAGCGACCTGCGTCCGGACACCCAAAGCGAAGCCTTCTTCCGCTTGTTCATGGACGTAGGAGGCGCGCCCCAAGGCTACCGAGTTCTTCCCTTCAGCCGTTGCCCATGCGCCTACGGCGACGCCGCCTTCTGAACGCAATGAAGCTTTTGCGTTCTTGCCAATAGCTATTCCACCTGGGCCCGCTTCAGCTGGATACTGCCCTTCCTCGGGCATCCAGCCAAATGCAGTGTTGCCGCTGTTGTCTTCGATAGAGTTCAGTCTCAGGTTTGTCGCATACAACTGGCTCCCACGCACCACATCCGAACTATCAGCGGAGAGGTGCGCATCGGCAACACCAGTCAGGCGTGCGCCGCCGAAGTCGATGAGGTTTCCATCTCTGGCCTCACTCAGCAGACTATTCTGATCCGAGCTCCAGGCGCGCTGCATTGCATCCAAGTCGCGTCTATTACGCTCAATCTTCTGCTCTGTGGCATGCAGCTGACTCCCAGTCACCGCATCACGACTACCCGCGGCAATACGCCCATCGGCAAGATTCGACAGAACCATGCCCTGCGCACCAGCCAGGTTCAGTCTGCCGATTCCATCTGCGCTGATTGATGGCGACTGTTGGAACGTCGCACGCAGCTGGCCTTCGACGCCATCTACACGACTATCGGACCTGAGCACTGCGCCATCGAGCACAGCCAAGGCGTCACCAACGTTGTTCTGCGTACTGCTCTGCACGCTATAGGTTGGAGCAATGACATTGCCCGCGGAATCGATACCAGCACCGCCACCGAATACGGCGATAGATTCGCTGAGCTGTACAATGGTGGCAGCGTTTTCACCTGAAATTCCCCGAGCGACATTCGTGACTCTGCGCTTCAGCGTTGAGCTTCCTATAGATACCACCTCGCCCTCTTCTGCAACTGAATTTGCACCTAGTGCAACCGAGTTCACGGCTGCAGCCCTCACCTCAGAATATGAGCCTAGGGCAACACCGGAATACTGAGACACCGAAGCCCCAGCACCGAGCGCAAATCCTCCTTCGGCTACTTCCTCGACAAGCGAGCCACGACCTAACGCGACCGAGTTCTTGCCCAACGCGCTCGAGTAGCTACCAACCGCAGTTCCTCCCTCGGTACGGATGGATGCCTGCGCACCATTGCCCAAAGCAACCCCGAACGAACCAGATTCCGCTTCCGCAGCTCCCGCTTCTTTGCCAAAATCAATCAAACGATCCTTCAATTCAAGCGCACCTATCCGAAAATTAGTCGCAAACAACTGCCCACCGTTCACCGCGTCGGTACTGGCCGCCGAGCTGACATCACCCGCCGCCACTCCCGATACGCGCGCACCTTCCATGTCCACAAGCAGGCGATCGGTACTGAACTTCACTACTCCATCCAGATCCGGATCGAAGTTGTCCACGTCGGTACGAAGCTGATCGATGTCGGCACGGTTGGTCGCAACGCGCTGGTCCTGTGCCGCCAGGGCCTGGGTATGCGCTGCCAGTTGCTGGCCGTGCAGTGCCAGCGACTGGCCCTGCGAGGAAACAGTCTGGTTGGTGGCATGAAGCTGCTGTCCGGTCACGACGTCGGTGCTGGTGCTGCTCAGCACGCCATTGGCGACGTTGTTGATGCGCCGTTTCGCGCCATCCTTGTTGGCCACATCCACCACGGTACCGGCATTGTCTGCGCCCAGACGCATGTTGCCCGTCGCCGATAGCTGGCTGACAAGTCCACTCAATGCCGTGGCCCTGCCCAGCGCGTTGTCCGCAGTGGTCCTGGCCGCATTGGCCGTCGTCTGCGCGGCATTGGCGGTGGTCTGGGCCGTGGTCACGTTGCTGTTGGTCGCCGTAAGCTGCCGACCAGTGACAGCCTCGGTACTGCTGCTGCTCAGCGTCGCGTCGGCCACCCCGCTGATACTGCGGCTGGCATTGTTCTTGTTGCGCACGTCCAGTACGGCACCGGTGTTTTCACCTCCCAGGCGCACGGTGCCCGTGGCCGATGCCTGGCTCACCAGCCCAGCCAAGGCGTTGGCCTTCGTCAGCGCGCTGTCGGCTGCGGTCCTGGCCGCAGTGGCCGTCGTCTGCGCGGCATTGGCGGTGTTCTGGGCCGTGGTCACGTTGCTGTTGGTCGCCGTAAGTTGCCGACCGGTGACAGCCTCGGTACTGCTGCTGCTCAGCGTCGCGTCGGCCACCCCGCTGATACTGCGGCTGGCATTGTTCTTGTTGCGCACGTCCAGTACGGCACCGGTGTTTTCACCTCCCAGACGCACGTTGCCCGTGGCCGAAACCTGGCTCACCAGCCCGGCCAGGGCGTTGGCCTTCGTCAGCGCGCTGTCGGCTGCGGTCTTCGCCCCTGTGGCGGTCACCTGCGCGGTATTGGCCGCGTTCTGCGCAGTGGTCACGTTGATATTGGTAGCGTTGAGCTGCTGTCCAGTGACCGCATCGGTGCTGGTCGCGTTGAGCGCGCCGTTGCGGACCCCGTTGAGATACCGGGCAGCTCCACTTTTGTTGCTGATCGTCAATGTCGGACCAGTGTTCTCCGCGCCAATGCGAACTGTCCCACCCGTGCTTGTCTGGCTGATCAGGCCATTGGTCGTGGTGAGCAGCTGATACAGCTGCCGGCCGGTAACCGCATCGGTGCTGGCGGCATTCAGCTGTGCATCGCCCACATTGACGATGCGACGCTTGATGCTGCTGCTGCCAACCGAGACCGTATTGGATTCGCCTGCGATCGATCCCCGCCCGAGTGCGACGGTGCCGCTGGCCGAGGTGGCCGCACCATGGCCGATGGCCACGCCATCGTACTGAGCGCGGGCCTCACCTCCCAAGGCGATGGCGCCGGTCCAGCCATTGCTCCCGGCATAGGCGTCGCCACCGATGGCGATCCTCGATACGCCTGCCCCTGTATTTGTCCGTGAGCCGCTTCCAACCGCGATTGAATTTTCGGTGTAGGCCTGCGCGTCATGACCAACGGCGATTGTTCCGATGCCATCGCCGAGCGCGTGCGCACCAAACACCGAGGCATACCCTTGTTTCGAGATCGCCCCGTAACCCATCACCGCGTTCTTGTCGCCCTCGGCAGAGGTTCTATGCCCGAAACTGGTGGAGTAGCTGCCATCGGTCCACGCGCCCCCGCCCATGGAAAGATAGTAGGAACTGCGCAGCGTAGAAGTCGCATTTGTCGCATCTTCATGTCCCATGAACGGAGCGCACCGCACGAATCCGGTCTCATTCTCACCACAGCCATAGAAGATGGCGCCGGCGCTCGCGCTGCTGGAAACAGAACCAACCAGCACGGAAAGCAGCAAAGCACCTCGGGCACCTCCGGCGCTACGTCCCTTGCTGCGGGTCAGCTCACTTGCCACCACCCAGCACTGCCGTGCGGTGGACCAGAGTCGTCGATAGATCTTGTTCATGGATTCTCCTTAACAAGCGGAACAGAAGGAACCGCTGTGGCGCCAAGCCACAGCGGCGTGATGCACTCAGAGCGCGACGTTGTGCACGTGCTCGCGATAGCCATCGCGGGTCAGCCGATAGCGCAACTGCAGGGTGTGGCCCGGCTGCACGGGAAACGGCAGCTGCAGCGTGCTGCCGGGATACAGGCTCCGCGATACGTCATGCGCGGTGCAGCGCGCGCCATCGCAGTCAGCGATGCTGGTGACGCCAACGCGCAGCGTGCCGGTATTGCGCAGGTGGTTTCCCTCCACCTGCACGTCCATCGTGGACTGCGCGGGCAGTACATTGACCAGTGCGCCCCAGACCAGGCTGACCCCGACATTGGCCTGCGCCGTCTCACCCTCGCCTGCGGGGTCTGCGCCATCGGGCCCGCGCATGCCCTCGAAGTACACGCGGTATGCCGTTTCCTTTTCGACCGGCTGCAGCGGAATCACACGGATCAGCCGGTTGCCACCACCGGCCAGAGCGAACTTGCCCGGTGTGATGGCGATGGCCGCCTCATTCGGCTCCACCTCGACCTCCTGTTCACCTGCTCCCGCCGGGTCGACGATGCGCTTGATCGATGCCTGCACGTACTGCGGCTGAGTGGACTGCGAGTAGATACGTATCTGCGCGCCCTTCTTCGCGTCCACCGACGTACGCATGGGATGCACGGTGAGATTGGCGTGGGCAGGCAACGCCGTCAGCAGCGACAGCGGCAGCAGGCAGCGGACTAAGGACTTCATCGGGTACTCCATGTGGGGTTCAGGGCGTGACGGTGGGAACACGCAGTTCCACCTTGAGGTCGCCGCTGTAGTAGCCGGGGCGCTTGGTGCTGACCGGCACGCGCGGTGTTTCCAGCGTCAATGGCGTAGGCACGCAGAACACCGGCTGCGTCATGCCGGGCAGCAGCACCAGGCGCAGCCGTGCGGTATCGATGCCGTGCAGCAGCTGCTCCACACCATTGCGCATCGGCAGGCTGCTGCCGTTGTGATCCAGCGTGACGGTGTAGTCCACGCGCTGGCTGGCATCACTGCCGCCATCGACGTGCCATACCGAGTAGCCCGAGGGCCCGGGAGGCTGCGCGCCGCTGTCACGCACGGTGACGCCCAGGTAAGCACTCTGCGAGCCCAGCCCGTCGTACAGGCACATGTCGAGCTGGGTACGGCCGCCGATGGTCTGCGCGATCGGGTCGTACTGCAGGTTCAGGCCGACGTGCGGGGTGACTTGATCGAAAAGCGGGAAGTAGATGGAGACCGCGTTGTGGTCGGTGATGGAGAATTCAAATGCAAAGCTGTATTCAGCTAGCGGAGCACCCGCGATCTCGCCATGCATGGCAAGCATGAGCTGTGCACGCCAACGTCCTGCCACGAGCCTATTCAACTCAGAGACTGGCACTCGAAGACTCACTCCGATTCCGGCAGATTGGTCTCTGCCGCAAGCGTCGACATCTGCAGCCCATAGGGGTCTGATTACTGATGCCCAGTAGTCCGATGAGCATGCCTGCCCAGTCATCGGGCGGCGTCGGCTACCAACTGCGCGTATCTCCTCTCTCAAACCAGATCTGGCTTCAACCGCCTGTATCCATATTTCTCCTGCCCCAGACATGCTCGTCTCGGAGCCAAGCACCGGACACTTGCCCTTGGATGAGTCGCTATCCGACAAACAGACGAGATGGGTCTTTGCGTACGGAAGTCCGGCGGACGCTTGATACGCGAGCAACGAATCTCGCGCCCACAACTCGATATCTCCCGGCATCGCAGAGCGATCCCAACTCATCACGATGTCGCGGTGCTCGCTCGACGGATGTGTTTCCGGCGGCCTCTGCGCCATCGCCCGCGGCACCAACAGCACCAGCCCACACAACACCGCCATCGCCCACCACACGCGCCGGCTCACTTCGCACCTCCCGCTGCTGCGGTCTGCGGCGTGGCGGCAATCAGCGCCTGCTCCTGCAGCAAACGCGCCACACGTGCCTGGTGGCGGATGTCGGCCGGCAGCTGGGCCACGGCCAGCGGCTCGCACTGCACGGCGCCTACCAGCATCACCACGCTGCGGCGCTCGCGCACCTGTAGCGGGCAGTGCAGCAACCGGTCGTCCTGCAGCAGGTACAGGGTCTTCTCGCGTCGTGGGAAGTCGGCCACGAAACCTCCATTGCTGCCGGTGCCGGGCACCGGCGCGTTGAGAATGCGGGCAGCGCGCAGCGGGGCGCCGGCGATGTCCTGGGCGTTGCCGATGAAGGTGTAGGTCACTTCAATCGGCACCGGCATGCGCACCAGCCGCCCCGGTGACAGGAACAGCGGACGCGCGCCGCCCACACCGCTCACGCGCACGGCGGCGATGCTGTCCAGGGCGCTGGCGTCCTGCACTTCAGCGCGGTGCGACTGGTAGGCGGAGATCGGCAGCAGCCGGCGCTCGCCCAGCTTCAGTCGCTGCCGGCGCAACCCGCCCACCTGCAGCTCGGCGGCAACGCCGGTCAGGTCCAAGTCGTCGGTGTGATCCACCTGCACCGCCAGCCCCGCGTCGGCGCCAACGCCAGCGCCCCAGTACACGCCGCGCTTGCCGATGGCCAGGCCGGAACTGTGCGTGGCGCTGTACGCCACTTCGTTGCCACCCTGGTGCTGGTAGCGCGACACCGTGGCACCGGTCTGGCCGATGCGGTTCTGCAGCTGGGTACTCAGCGTGGCGCTGTAGCGCTCGTTGTTGTTGCCGCGCAGTTCGCCCGATACCTCGCGGTACTGATCCTCGTATTCCTGGCGCAGCGTCTGCCCGGCGCTGTAGTTGATGTCCGGCCGCGCATGCTGTGGTTGCCGCACGTCCACGCCATAGCGTCGCTGCGAACTGCCGCGGTCATCGTGCTGCAGGCGGTTGAGGCTGAAATTGAGGTAGATGCCGCGGTCACGTCCATCGCGCAGTCCACCGCCGCTGGTCTGCTGCCACACGCCGATGCGGCTGGACACACTGAACTCGCCCCAGCGCTGGCTGCGGCTGTAGCTGGCCTGCCAGGTGCGGCTGAGCTGCGGTATGCGCGTGGGCTGTGGAAGCCATGGCGGCAGCAGCGGGTCAAGCTCGGCCAGTGGATCATCACCCAGCCCCGGCCGCACGGTGCCTGCACGCCAGGTCTGGCGGCGGGTATAGGCCACGTAGGCGTTGCCGCCGGCCACCGGCAGCGCCATCGAGGCACTGAGCGAATCGGCACAGCCGAGCCGGTCGCGCGCGTCATCCTCGAACTGGCAGGCACGGCCGCGCATGCGCTGGTGGTACACATTCCACGAAGCACGGCGACGGTAGGAAAGCTGATGCTGCTGGCCACGGCTGCCATCGCTGCCGTGCATGCCACTGAAGGTGGCGCGGACTTCCTGGGTCGCAAACACATGGCGCAGGTCCAGCCGCAGTTCGCCGTAGCTGAAACCGCCCAGATCGGCGATGCCGGCGGTCATGGCCACGTTGCGCCCCATCGGCACGCGCAGGCCGCCCATGGCCGCCAGTTCGTCGTCGAAGCGGTCGCTGCGGCGCTCGTTGCGGCGGCCGCCCTGCAGGAACCACTGCACGCTGCTGTCGGTCCAGTCACCGCCCTTGTCGAACGGCGCGTCCTCGTTGCGTACCAGCACGCCGTCTTCGTAGATGCGCAGGCTGACGGTGTAGTTACCCATGGGGAACCGGCGCGTATCGAGCTGGTTGATGCCGGCCTGCAGGTAGAAGGTCTGCAGCAGGCGCTCGCCATCGAATGCATCCACGCGCGCATCGCGCGCCAGCAGCACGGTGAGCGGCGTGGCCTGCACGGCGGCGGCGGAATCCACGTAGGCCTGCGTGGTGCCCAGCCGCAGGCCCTGGAAGCGATCCATCGGCAGCATGCTGAAACTGAAGGTGCCGCCCTGCGGACTGCTCAGGTTGCGGCGGTCCATGCGCCCGGCCTGCAGGTAGTGCTGCTGGCCCAGGTCATGGCGGTAGTAGGCGTTGTCGAGCTGGAAACGGCGGCTGGCAAGACCGCCGCGGTAGTGCTGCTGGCTGAAGGTCCAGTCGGCGGACAGGTGCCCGCGCTGGAACACGCCCAGTGCGCCCATGCCCTGCGCGGCCAGCGCCTGGTAGCCGCGGCCGCCGCTGACGTTGAAGGTGTGCTGGTGCAGGAAGGCGTTCTCGGCATTGGCGCTGACCTGGTGGTAGCGCTCGGCGCCCGGCTCGCCGGGGATCCATTGGCGGGCGACGAACAGGCGCACAGCGCCCTCGCCTTCGTCATACAGCGCGCGCACGGCGGTGGGCTCCTCGGGGGGATCGATGTACCCACAACCGGCGCTGGCACCGCCGTAACGGCACGCCAGATGACTGTTGCGCGGCAGCGGCTGCGACAACGCCGGCAGCAGCGCGGCCTGCGCTTCGGCGGACAGCTGCAAGGCCTGCAGCGCCTCGGCCGGGGTTTCCAGCTGCACGTGTTCCAGGGTCACGCGCACCGGCACGAGCCCGGTCGAACGACCGAACAGACGGATCTCCAGGTGTTCGGTCTGGCCTTCGACCAGATCCTCGAAACCGGCGGGAACGCCGCGCGCCGCGACCAGGGGTGTGGCCAGCGACAGGGCGAGCGCGACCGCCAGCCGGGTGACGGCGGGTGCGGGAGCATTCATGGGGGAATTACCGGAAGCAGCCGGCCCGGCAAGCGGGCCGGCGCGGGTGCCTTACGGGCTGGTGGTCTTCTGCTGCATCGCGATGGTGACGATGCCTTCGTAGCGGCCACCGCGGGCGATCGGTGCCGGGCTGGTCTGCGCGATGCGCAGCGCCATCGGGATCGATGCGCCCGGCAGCGCGCCATCGAACAGATCGGATGCGGTGAAATCCTGTGCGGCCACGGTCAGTGCCCTGCCATTGAGGCTGACCGTCAACGGCACCGGCGCGCCGCCACCATCGGTGTTGAGCAGCTGCGGGGTGCTGCCAACACGCACTTCGATGTCCTTGCTTTCATCGTTGGAGTAGATGCGTACCTGCTGCGCCCACGGCACCAGGCCACTGACCGGGTTGTGGACCATGTTGACCACCGAATCCAGCGCGGTGCCATCGGCCTTGAGCAGGGCCAGGGTCGGATCCACGTCGGCCCAGACCTTGATGTCGGCGTCGAATGCATGGGCGGACAGCGAAACGGTAGCCAGCGCTGCAGCGAGCGCGGCCTTCTTCAGGATGGTGTTCATGGTGTCTCTCTCGGACGGTGGGATATGAGGCCTCGCTTGCGGAGGCATCACCCGCCTGCGTGGGGGCGGGCGACGAGAGAATGGTAGGCAGCGCCGTACCTTGCGGCCATTCAAGCTTTCCTAAACAGATGAATGTTAAGGGGATTTCTTGAAGTTGCTCAAAGTTTGAGAGTTATGCAACTGTCCTCATCCGGCCTTTGCAACAAACCTCATTGCAGTAGCGCCAAATGCATCAGGCCGCCTTTCGGCGGCCTGATGCGATGAACGGTGCGGTGCCTAGAAGAAGATCGCGTACAGGATCAACAGCGGAATCGGCACGCCCAGGAACCAGAGCAGAAGCGTTTTCATGACAGGTCTCCTTGCATCAGATGCGGGTTACAGATCGCGGCGACGGCCGCCCCAGGTGGCGCTGAGACTGGCGAAGAAGGCGCCGATCAGCAGGGTGATGAACAGCCACAGTGCGGCATAGGCCGTTGCCTTGCGCGCATCGTCGGCGGCCTGCTTGGCGGTGTTCTTCGCCTTCTCCAGCGCGGCACGCATGCGGGTCTGCACGTCGGTCACACGGGCCTGCGCTTCGGCCGGGCTCATGCCCGTCTCGCGCGCGATCAGCTGCGACAGGTACTGGGTATCGGCCGGGTCCAGGCCATCCCCCTGCAGGCTGTTGACGATGATGCGGTTCACCTCGGCACGGACTTCGCGGCGGTCGCCCATCGGGGCACTGCCCGGCATCGGGCGCGGCGGCGGGGCCGTGCGGGCGTCACGTGGGCCAACGCTGGCGGCGGCCGGGGGCGGCGGCGGTGCGGCCGGGACCATCGGGCTGGTCCCCGGCGCTGCGCCCGCTGCCGGCGCAACCGGAGGTGCACCGGCAGCGTCCGGGTCCGCCGTGGTGGCACTGCGGAACAGCGAATCCACCCAGTAGTTGAGGTCGCTCTCCGGTGCGCCTGCAGCAGCGCTGCCAGCTCCGGCCACGGCAGCACCGGCAGTGGTGGCAGCGGCGCCTGCGGTCGCACCGGCAACCTTTGCGCCGGCGCCCAGCACGCCACCGATGGCCGAGGTCAACAGGCCAGCAGTGAGCAGGGTCGCCACAGCCCAGGACACGAAGCCGTGCGCGGTGTCGCGGAAGTAGGTTTCATCGCCATGCAGCTGCGTCCACTTGGTGCGCAGGCGACCGGCCAGATAGCCGCCGAGGCCGGAAGCGGCCAGCGCGGTGAAGGTCAGCCACGCGATGCTGGTCCAGCCGAAGGTTTCCTTGGACACCCCTTCGAACGACCAGGGCGAAACCGATGACAGGCCGAGGCCAACGCCCAGGATCAGCAGGATCAACGACAGTGCAGCGGCCGCAACGGCACCGGCGAAAATGGCGCCCCAGGACACCGCGCTTTCGCTGGGGGGTGGCACGATGGGAGTGGCCACCACGGTGGCGATGTCTGGACCGGGTGGATCGCGCTCGGGCAGGTCGAAACGGGTACTCATGGGTTGGACGCTCCGTATCAGTGCTGCAGGTGCAGCTGGCGTCCTGAGGCTGCGCGAGCGCTTGTGAAGCTGGTGAGACCCTTGAATCACGCGGTCTTGGCGCGGTGAGCAACGTGCCACTCGCCGGAGCGCAGTAGATCCACGCCATGCGTGGATGATGTTCCGCGCGCGCCGAAAGCTTGCCAACCAAGGTTGGCATCTACCAAAAGCGAAGCAAAAAAAACGCCCCGCAATCGCGGGGCGTCTTCAGCACAACCTACCGCAGGCAATCAGCCCTGGTAGTCACGCACGTCGTGGCCGGTGTAGACCTGGCGCGGACGGCCGATCTTCATTTCCGGAGCCGGAACGCAGTAGATCCGCGCCATGCGTGGATGATGTTCCGCGCGCGCCGAAAGCTTGCCAACCAAGGTTGGCATCTACCAAAAGCGAAGCAAAAAAAACGCCCCGCAATCGCGGGGCGTCTTCAGCACAACCTACCGCAGGCAATCAGCCCTGGTAGTCGCGCACGTCGTGGCCGGTGTAGACCTGGCGCGGACGGCCGATCTTCATTTCCGGAGCCGGAACGCAGTAGATCCACGCCATGCGTGGATGATGTTCCGCGCGCGCCGAAAGCTTGCCAACCAAGGTTGGCATCTACCAAAAGCGAAGCAAAAAAAACGCCCCGCAATCGCGGGGCGTCTTCAGCACAACCTACCGCAGGCAATCAGCCCTGGTAGTCACGCACGTCGTGACCGGTGTAGACCTGGCGCGGACGGCCGATCTTCATTTCCGGGTCGACCTGCTGTTCCAGCCAATGCGAGACCCAGCCGGAGGTACGGCCCAGGGCGAACATGACGGTGAACATCTCGGTCGGGATCTGCAGCGCCTTGTAGATGATGCCGCTGTAGAAATCGACGTTCGGGTACAGCTTGCGGGCGACGAAGTACTCGTCCTGCAGCGCGGCCTGTTCCAGCTTCACGGCCACGTCCAGCAGCGGATCCTGCACGCCCAGCTGCTTGAGCACCTTGCCGGTCATCTCGCCGATGACCTTGGCGCGCGGGTCGAAGTTCTTGTACACGCGGTGGCCGAAGCCCATCAGGCGGAAGCCGGAGGTCTTGTCCTTGGCCTTGAGCACGGCCGACTCGACGTTGTCGGCCGAACCGATCTCTTCCAGCATCTTCAGCACGGCTTCGTTGGCACCGCCGTGGGCCGGACCCCACAGCGCGGTGACGCCAGCGGCGACCGACGCATACGGGTTGGCACCGGTCGAACCGACCAGACGCACGGTCGAGGTCGACGCGTTCTGCTCGTGGTCGGCGTGCAGGATGAACAGCAGGTCCAGTGCCTTGACCACGTCCTGGTTCAGTTCGTACTTGCCATCGGCCGACTCGAAGGTCTGCTTCAGGAAGCGGCTGACGTAGTCCAGCGAGGTATCCGGCTTGTTGGCCGGCAGGCCCTTGCCGTGGCGGTAGATCAGCGCCGACAGGGTCGGCACCTTGGCGATCAGGCGCACGGCAGCCTGGCGGCGCTGTTCGGCGTCGGACAGGTCCAGCGAGGCGTGGTAGATGCCCGACAGCTGCGCGATGGCGGCGGTCAGGATGGCCATCGGATGGGCATCCTTGGCGAAGCTGCCGATCAGGGTATTGATCGACTCATCGACGTTGGCTTCGGCAGCCAGCTCGTCGGTGAAGGCCTTCAGCTGCTCGGCGCTCGGGCGCTCGCCGTTGATCAGCAGGTAGGCCACTTCGACGTAGCTCGACTTCTCCGACAGCTGCTCGATCGGGTAGCCGCGATACAGCAGCACGCCCTTGTCGCCGTCGATGTAGGTGATGGCGGACTTGCAGCTGGCCGTCGCGGTGAAACCGGAATCGTAGGTGAAATACCCCGTTTCCTTGGTCAGCTTCGCGATGTCGACGCAGTCGTTGCCGAGGGTGGGTTTGATGACGGGCAGAACGACCGACTTATCGCCGGCGTTGAGCGTGACCTGATCAAGATCGGACACTGTGTGCGCTCCTTCATGGGAAGGCGCCTGCCCAAGCGCATTGGTCAGGCACGTGAATGACGTCCTCGGCCTGTGCCGGGGATCAGGTCATTATCGCACAGCAGCATTTGCCGGGCGCTAGACAGAAGTCGTAGACGACAGGCAGCCGGCACCCTGCCAGCGAGCGGCCGGGATCGGCAAGAGCGTTGTCACAAGGACGCAGTGTTCCGTCCCTCCAAACGCCCGTTGGGCAGGCGCTGGACAAAAACAAACGGCCGCGCAGAGCGCGGCCGTCGGTTCGAACCGGGTACGACGTATCAGCGCGCGTAGCGCTTCTGGAACTTGTCGATACGGCCCGAGGTGTCGATGACCTTGTGCTTGCCCGTGTAGAACGGATGCGAAGCCGAGGAAATTTCAACCTTCACCAGCGGGTAGTCGTTGCCGTCTTCCCACTTGATGGTTTCCTTCGTGCTCATGGTCGAGCGGGTCAGGATCTTGAAATCGGAGGTGACGTCATGGAAGACGACGTCGCGGTAGTTCGGATGGATATCGGCCTTCATGGGCTCACACCGTAAATGGGCTGGTGGTCAAGAGCGGCATTATAAGCACTGGTTGCCACCGGGGGCAACCAGTGCGGGGGGGCTGGCCTCAGTCCGCACCCAGGGCCTGGCGCACCAGGGCTTCGAAACGCCCCTGGTCGTAGGCCATCAGCAGATCGCAGTTGTCCGGCTGGCCGGTCTGGCGGTTCCAGTCGACGATGGTCGCGCCGCGGCTGAACGTGCCGTTCAGTTCCACATTCAGCGGCCGTGATTCGACCTGCAACTGCCCTTCCGGGTTCAGCGCCCAGGCCATGGCCAGCGCGTCGGCGGTGTACCAGCGGCCGCCCTTGCTGTCTTCGGACAGGCCACGGGTCTTGCGCGAGATCAGCTCGTAGAAGCGCGCGCGCTCGGAATCTGCGCCCAGCCACTGCTCGGCTTCGGCCAACGGCAGGCCGTGGGCAACGGTGGCTTCCCAGTCCGACACCAGCAGGTGCGGGAACGCGGTGAACACCACATGCGCGGCTTCCGGATCGAAGGCGATGTTGAATTCGGCGGCGGGGGTGATGTTGCCGTGGCAGGTGACTGCGCCGCCCATCACCACGATGCGCTTGATGCGCTGGGGCAGGGTCGGATCGAGCTTCAGCGCCAGCGCCAGGTTGGTCAGCGGGCCGAGCATCACCAGCATCAGTTCGCCGGCATGCTGGTGCGACAGGCGCAGGATGGCCAGCGCGGCGTGCTCGGCGTCGGCCTGGCGGCTCGGCGGCGGCAGGTCCACATCGCCATAGCCATCGCGGCCATGCACGTGGGCGGCGTCGACGGATGGATGCAGCAGCGGATCGGGGCTGCCGGCGAACACCGGCACGTCGGTACGGCCGACGATGTCGCAGAGCTTGAGGGCGTTGCGGACGGTGTACTGCAGGCCTACGTTGCCGACGGCGATGGTCAGGGCGACCACGTCATGCCGTTCATCGGCGAAGGCCATCAGCAGGGCCAGTGCGTCGTCGACACCGGGATCGGTATCGATCAACAGCGGGATCTTCTTGGTCATCGTTGCCGTCTTCAGATCGGCAACGAAGTGTGGACCGGGATGATGACCGTTGCAAGTATGGGGGTTCGGCAGGGCTGCGCCCTGCACCTGCAGAGGCCGGAGCAACGGCAACAGCAACGGCAACAGCAACGTCAAAGGCTGGCTTTCTGGGAGATGGCGGGGTGGGTCCGGTTGCGGGGGACGCCGTATACCCGTCCATGGGGGCTTGGCCGCGGCATCCAAGCCGCGGACACCCCCGCAACCGGACCCACCCCGCCTTCGACAGATTTCCGCGGTCTGTCGGAACGGCGGATGTTGGTAGGTGTCGACCTTGGTCGACACATCCACGCAATGCGTGGATGAACATGAAAATGATCGAAAGCGCTGTCTGTAGAGTCGAGCCGTGCTCGACTCACGCACGCAGCGCGCAGTAGATCCACGCCATGCGTGGATGAGCGCCAGGGCATGGGGTCAGAGCCCTTTGCCAAGCAAGGGATCCGACCCCGCAGCTTACGCCGAGGCGTAGCGCACGGCCGTACCGATCCAGCGCTGCACCACGCGATCTGCAAGCGCCGGCTGCTGCGCCAGCAGGCGTTCGGCCAGCGCATGCACGCCCGGCAGCAGGCCAGCGTCGCGGGCCAGATCGGCAATGCGGAAGCCGGCCAGGCCGGTCTGCCGGGTGCCCAGCAGTTCGCCGGGCCCGCGCAGCTCCAGATCCTTCTCGGCAATGACGAAACCGTCGTTGGTTTCACGCATGGTCTGCAGGCGTTCGCGTGCCATCTGCGAAAGCGGTGCCTGGTACAGCAGCACGCAGCGCGACACCGCCGAACCCCGGCCGACGCGGCCACGCAGCTGGTGCAGCTGGGCCAGGCCCAGGCGCTCGGCGTTCTCGATCACCATCAGCGAGGCGTTGGGCACGTCCACGCCGACTTCGATCACGGTGGTGGCCACCAGCAGGTCAATGTCGCCGGCCTTGAACGCGACCATCGTCGCCAGCTTCTCGGCCGCTTTCAGCCGGCCATGCACCAGCCCCACGCGCACGCCCGGCAGCAGCGCCTGCAGCGATTCGTAGGTGGCCTGTGCCGGGGTGGCATCCAGCTCTTCGCTTTCTTCGATGAGCGTGCACACCCAGTACACCTGCCGCCCTTCGCGGCAGGCCAGGGCGATGCGCTCGATCAGCTCGGGGCGGCGATCGTTGTTCAGTGCCACGGTCTGCACCGGCGTGCGGCCCGGCGGCAGTTCGTCGATGGCCGATACATCCAGGTCGGCGTATTCGGACATCGCCAGCGTGCGCGGAATCGGCGTGGCGGTCATCACCAGCTGGTGCGGCACGTTGTTGCCGCCCTTGCCCTTGTCGCGCAGCGCCAGGCGCTGGTGCACGCCGAAGCGGTGCTGCTCATCGACGATGGCCAGCGCCAGATCGTGGAATACCACCGCCTCCTGCATCAGTGCGTGGGTACCCACCACCACCTGCGCTTCGCCGTTGGCGACCTGTTCCATCACCTTTGCGCGCGCCTTGCCGGTGACCTTGCCGGCCAACCAGGCGATACGCACGCCCAGCGGCTCCAGCCAGCCGCGCAGGTTGTTGAGATGCTGTTCGGCCAGCAGTTCGGTGGGGGCGGCCAGTGCGACCTGCTTGCCCTGCTCCACCGCCAGCATCGCTGCCAATGCCGCCACCACGGTCTTGCCCGAACCGACATCGCCCTGCACCAGCCGCAGCATCGGGCTGGGGCGCGCAAGGTCTTCGCGGATCTGCTTGAACACGCGTGCCTGCGCGCCGGTCAAGGCGAACGGCAACTGCTTCAACAACGCCTTGGCCAGCTTGCCGGGACCGGCCAGCGGCGGCGCGTGATGCGCCTGCAACGCAATGCGCTGGCGACGCAGGCTGAGGTGGTGCGCCAGCAGTTCTTCCATTGCCAGCCGGCGCTGCGCTGGATGGGTACCGGCGGCAAGTGCAGCCAGGTCTGCATCCGGCGGAGGTTGATGCACGGTCAGCAGCGCACTGCGCAGCGATGGCAGGCCGAGGCCCTCGAGCCAGCCGGTCGGCAGCAGTTCCAGCGTGCTTTCTTCCGGCAGGCGATCAAGCGCCTGGCCGATCAGCTTGCGCATCGTCATCGGGCCGACGCCTTCGACGGTGGAATACACCGGGTCGAGGCGATCGCCGAGATCGGGATCATCGTTGCGGCCCAGTACCTGGTAGCTGGGATGGACAATCTCCAAACCGAGGTGCCCCGGTTTGGGCGTACCGAAGCAGCGCAGGCGGTTGCCGACCGCGAACTGGCCGACCTGCTGCTGGCGGAAATGGAAGAAGCGCAGCACCAGGGTGCCCTGCCCTTCATCCTCAACTGCCACTTTCAGCATCGGCCGGTAGCGCATGCCGCGCTCGACGGCCACCACCCGCACTTCCACCTGCGCCGGAATGCCGTTGCGCAGGTCTTCGATGCGGGTCAGCCGGGTACGGTCTTCATAGCGCAGCGGCAGGTGCAGCCAGAGATCCTGCAGGGTGGCCAGGCCACGCGCCTGCAGCTTGGCGGCCACGGCCGGCCCGACGCCGGCGAGCATCGCAAGCGATGCTTCACCGGACGGTGCCAGTGCCGGGGTGACCGCCGCCTTGCGTGCCACGTGGCGGTCAGTCGATGACCATCACCGCGTCGACCTCGAAGTTGGCGCCCTTCGGCAGGCCGGAGACTTCGATGGTGGAACGGGCCGGGAACGGGGCCTGGAAATAGTCCTGCATCACCGCGTTGACCTTGGCGAATTCGGCCAGGTCGGTCAGGTACAGGCCCAGGCGCACGACCTTGTCCAGCGAACCGCCGGCGGCTTCGGCCACGGCCTTGAGGTTGTCGAAGGCACGACGGGCCTGCGCTTCGACGTCACCGACGCCGACGATGTCGCCGGTGGCCGGGTCGAGCGGAATCTGGCCGGAGAAATACACGGTGTTGCCGGCGCGCACGGCCTGCGAGTACGGGCCGATGGCGGCCGGGGCCTTTTCGGTGTTGATGATCTGGCGGGACATGGGTCGCTCCGGTGCGTTGGGGGAAAACAGAGCGGTGATTGTACCGGGTGGGGGCAATGTCGGCTGGGGTCGGATCCGTTTCCCGGCGGGAAACGGATCCGACCCCGTGCGTTGTGTGCGCGGAACGTCATCCACGCATGGCGTGGATCTACTGCCGGCGTACCGCCTGCACGACCGACAGGCGGCGCAGGCGACGCATCACTTCGGCCAGGTGGTTGCGGTCGCGCACCTGGATGTTGAACGCCAGCACTGCGGCGTTGAAATCGCGGTCCAGGTAATCCACGCGCTCGATGTTGGAGTGGCTCTGCGCGATCGCCGCGGCCAGCTGTGCGAGCACGCCGGTACCGTTCTCCACTTCCACCACCAGCGAGGTGTCGTAGTCGCCGGATACGGTGGTATCCCAGCCGATCAGCACCCAACGCTCGGGCGACTTGCGCAGTTCGGCCAGGTTCGGGCAATCCATGCGGTGCACCACGATGCCCTTGCCGGCGGTGTGGTAGCCCATGATGTCGTCGCCCGGAATGGGCTGGCAGCAGCCGGCGAAGGTGACCACGCCACGCTCGCTGCCATTGATCAGGATCTTTTCCTGCGAACTGTGGCGCGAATGCGCGCCGCCGCGCAGTTCGGCGTAGGCCATCAGTGCCTGCGCAGCCTGGGTCGGCATCCAGTTGCCCAGCGCGACTTCCGCCAGCAGGGCCTCCAGGCGCGGGAACCGGTGTTCGGCCAGGAAGGCATCCAGGCGGCCCTTGGGCAGGCGCTCCAGCGAGCTGTCCATCGCCTCCAGCGCGCGGTCGAGCATGCGGTGGCCCAACTGCACGGCGTCTTCGTGCTCCAGCTGCTTGAGCTGGTGGCGGATGGCGGTGCGCGCCTTGCTGGTCACCACGAATTCGAGCCACTGCGGCTTGGGCGTGGCCGAGCGCGCGGTGATGATCTCCACCGACTGCCCCGACACCAGCTTGGTGCGCAGTGGCACCAGTTTCTTGTCCACGCGCGAGGCCACGGCCATGTTGCCGACGTCGGTATGCACGGCGTAGGCGAAGTCGAGCGCGGTGGAATTGCGCGGCAGGGCCAGGATCTTGCCCTTCGGGGTGAACAGGTAGACCTCGTCCGGGAACAGGTCGACCTTGACGTTGTCGAGGAACTCCAGCGACGAACCGGCGGCCCGCTGCGAATCGATCAGTTCGACGATCCAGGCGTGGGCGCGGCTCTGCGCGCTGTTGGGCGAATCGCCGCCGAACTTGTAGGTCCAGTGCGCAGCCACGCCGCGCTCGGCGATCAGGTCCATTTCCTCGGTGCGGATCTGCACTTCGATGGGCGAACCGTAGGGCCCGAACAGAACGGTATGCAGCGACTGGTAACCGTTGGCCTTGGGAATGGCGATGAAATCGCGGAAGCGCCCATCCAGCGGCTTGAACGCGGCATGCACCGCGCCCAGCGAGTGGTAGCACTGCGGCACGCCGCGCACGACCAGGCGGAAGCCGAACACATCCATCACCTGGTCGAAGGATTTGTTCTCGTCGCGCATCTTGTTGTAGATGCTCCACGGGGTCTTGATGCGGCTGACCAGGCGGTGCTCGATGCCTTCCTTGGCCAAGCGCTGCGACAGCTGCACTTCCACCTGCGCCAGCGCCTCGCGGCGCACGACCGGCTGGCTGCGGATGTGCTTTTCCAGGATCGCGTGGCGCCACGGGTACAGCGCCTTGAAGCCGAGGTTCTGCAGTTCGCTCTTGACCAGGCTCATGCCCAGCCGCTGCGCGATCGGGGCGTAGATCTCCAACGTCTCGCGGGCGATGCGGCCACGCGCTTCCCGGCTCTGCGCGCCCAGCGTGCGCATGTTGTGCAGGCGGTCGGCCAGCTTGATCATGATCACGCGCAGGTCGCGTGACATCGCCAGCAGCATCTTGCGGAAGCTCTCGGCGGCCGCTTCCTGGCGGTCGCGGAACTTCAGCTTGTCCAGCTTGGTGACGCCGTCCACCAGTTCGGCCACGGCTTCGCCGAACTCGGCCGACAGGGCCTCGCGGGTCAGCGGGGTGTCTTCGATGGTGTCGTGCAGGATCGCGGCGATCAGCGCTTCCACGTCCAGGCCGAGCTCGGCCAGCACCTGGGCCACGGCCACCGGATGGGTGATGTAGGGCTCGCCCGACTTGCGCGTCTGCCCAGCGTGCGCGGAGGCACCGACTTCCCACGCACGGCGCAGCAGCGGCAGCTGCTCGGGCGGCAGGTAGTGGGCGGCGCGCTCGAGCTGGAGGACGTAATCGGGTACGGCGGCAGCGGGGACTGCGGCGACCTTGGCAGTGGGGCCTGGGTTCATGGCCAAAGCCTATGCCAGCGCGACGTTTACGGCAAACCCTGAATGCGAAACAGCCCGCACGGGGCGGGCTGTTCGGCGTATCCAGCAATGACGTTGATCAATGCGATCAGTCGTCGTTCTTGGACATGTCTTCGTCGGCGACCACTTCGGCGGCGGCCCACTCCAGCGCTTCGCGCTCGGCGCGCTCACGCTCGGCCTTCTCGACTTCGTCGATCAGCGCGTTGTCGATCTTGCGGGCAGCGATTTCGCGCAGCGCCAGCACGGTCGGCTTGTCCTCGCTCTCGCTGTTGTCCAGCGTGGCCTGCACGCCATTGGCGAGCTGACGGGCGCGCTTGGAGGCCATCATCACCAGCTCGAAACGGTTGTTAACGACTTCCAGGCAATCTTCTACGGTAATGCGGGCCATACGGGCTCCCGGCGACCGGTCGGCCGCTCAGTCGAATGAGGGAAAGGGGACGGAGTGTACTGGCAGGGGCTGGACAAAATCAAGCCAACCCCCACCGGACCCTTTAGGAATCAATCAGTTGAACCCGCATCCGGGGTCAACAGGGCCTGGATCAGGCCGGCATGGCGGACCTTCTGGGCGTCCCGGCGCAGGCGGCTGGCGGTGAAGATCGCGCACAGTTCGTCCACGGCGGTATCGAACACTTCGTTGACGATGACGTAGTCGAATTCGTTGAAGTGCAGCATTTCATCGCGGGCGGCGCCCAGGCGCTGGGCGATGACCGCCTCGCTGTCCTGGCCACGCTTGCGCATGCGGTCCTGCAGGGCCTGCTTGGACGGCGGCAGGATGAACACCGTCACCGTGCCCGGCACCAGCTGGCGCACCTGCTGCGCGCCCTGCCAGTCGATTTCCAGCAGCACGTCCTGGCCGGCCGCCAGCTGCGGCTCCACCGACTGGCGGGCGGTGCCCTTCCAGTCGCCATGCACCCAGGCGTGTTCGAAGAAATCGCCGGCGGCGATCATTTCCTCGAACTTCTCGGCGCTGACGAAGTGGTAGTGCTGGCCGTTCACTTCACCCGGGCGCATGGCGCGCGAGGTGAAGGAGATCGACAGGGCAATCTGCGGGTCGCGGGCCAGGGTGGCGTTGACGATGCTGCTCTTGCCGGCGCCGGAGGGAGCGGCAACGATGTACAGCGTGCCGCGTGCGATCGCGGCCGGGGGCGTGGAAATGCTCATTCGATGTTCTGCACCTGCTCGCGGATCTGGTCGATCAGCACCTTCAGCTCGACCGCGGCATTGGACGTGCGGCTGTCCACCGACTTGGAGCCAAGCGTGTTGGCCTCGCGATTGAACTCCTGCAGCAGGAAGTCCAGGCGGCGGCCGACCGGTTCACGCTGCTTGAGCACGCGGCGGATCTCGACGATATGGCTGGACAGGCGATCCAGCTCCTCGTCCACGTCCAGCTTCTGCAGCCACATCACCAGTTCCTGCTCGGCGCGGCCCGGATCAACCGGATGCGGCAGGTCGGCCAGGCGAGCGGCGAGCTTGGTGCGCTGGCCGTCGCGAATGGCGGGAATCAGCGTACGGACCTCCGCGGCGATGCGCTCGATGGCATCCACGCGCTCGGCGATGGCGGCGGCCAGCGTATTGCCCTCACGCTCGCGGGCGGCGATGAAGCCCTCCAGCACCTGGTCCAGCAGCGCCAGCGCTTCAATCTGCAGGGCTGCCGCATCGGTGGCCTCACCCTGGGTGACGCCCGGCAGCTGCAGCAGGTCGGTGAAGCTGACCTGCAGGTTGGGGAAATCGGAGGTCAGCCGGTGCGCCAGCTGGCCCAGCTGGCCCAGCAGCACCTCGTTGACCTGCAGGCTGGCGGCCGAGTCTGGCGCGCGCAGGCGCATCACCAGATCCAGCTTGCCACGGCTCAGGCGTGCGGAAATGCGTTCGCGCAGCTGCGGTTCCAATGCGCGCAGTTCCTCGGGCAGGCGCGTGCCCACTTCCAGGAAGCGGTGGTTGACCGAGCGCAGCTCGCAGCCCAGCGTTCCCCACAGGGTGGAGCGCTCGCCGCCGGCATAGGCCGTCATGCTTCGAATCATGGATGTATCCGGTGCTTGCAAAGGGGGAATGGTACCCTAGCGGTCTCTTTTGAGCCCCTTTCCCCGCCCCGTGAAGGCCGCGGGGATGGTGGCGTACTCCCTTTCCCTACGGAACCTGCCCCATGTCCGATTTCCGCCCCAGTGGCCGTCAGCCCGATCAGCTGCGCCCGGTCGTCATCCAGCGCGGTTTCACCCGCCACGCCGAAGGTTCGGTGCTGGTCTGCTTCGGTGAAACCCGCGTGCTGTGCACGGCCAGCATCGAGAACCGGGTGCCGGGCTTCCTGCGTGGCAAGGGCGAAGGCTGGGTGACCGCCGAGTACGGCATGCTGCCGCGCGCCACCCACACCCGCAGCGACCGCGAAGCCGCACGCGGCAAGCAGGGCGGCCGCACGCTGGAGATCCAGCGCCTGATCGGCCGCAGCCTGCGCGCCTGCGTGGACCGCAACGCACTGGGCGAACGCACCATCACCCTGGACTGCGACGTGCTGCAGGCCGACGGCGGCACCCGTACCGCGGCCATCACCGGCGCCTACGTGGCCCTGGTCGATGCGGTGAACGTGCTGATGAAGCGTGGCGACATCAAGCGCAACCCGATCCTCGGCGCGGTGGCGGCGGTGTCGGTCGGCGTCTACCGCGGCACCCCGGTGCTGGACCTGGACTACGCCGAAGACAGCGACTGCGACACCGACATGAACGTGGTGATGAACGACGGCGGCGGTTTCATCGAACTGCAGGGCACCGCCGAAGGCCATGCCTTCCGTCGTGACGAACTCGATGCGCTGCTGGGCCTGGCCGAGAAGGGCGTGACCGAGCTGCTGGCCGCGCAGCAGGCAGCGCTGTCGGCATGAACCGGCGCATCGCCCTGACCACCCTGGTGGTGGCCGACTATGACGAGGCCATTGCCTGGTACACCGGCAAGCTCGGCTTCCAGCTGCTGGACGACATCGACCAGGGCAGCAAGCGCTGGGTAGTGGTCGGCCCGACCGACGGCAGCGCTGCCGCCCTGCTGCTGGCCCGCGCCAGCGACGACGAGCAGCGCAGCCGTATCGGCAACCAGACCGGTGGCCGCGTCGGCTTCTTCCTCAATACCGATGACTTCCGCCGCGACCACGCGGCGATGCTGGCTGCCGGTGTCCAGTTCCTGGAAGAACCGCGCGAAGAACCCTACGCCACGGTCGCGGTGTTCCGCGACCTGTACGGCAACACCTGGGACCTGTTGGAGCCCCGCTGATGAAAAAGCTTGTCCTGGCCAGCCACAACGCTGGCAAGCTGCTGGAAATGCAGGAAATCCTCGCCGACCTGCCACTGCAGATCACCTCGGCCGCCGAACTGGGCCTGGGTGATGTGGAAGAGACAGGCCTGACCTTCGTCGAGAACGCGCTGCTGAAGGCACGCGCCGCCTGCGAAGCGACCGGCCTGCCGGCGCTGGCCGATGATTCGGGCCTGATTGTCGATGCCCTCGGCGGTGCACCGGGCCTGTACAGCGCGCGCTATGCCGGTCACCCGACCAATGCGGCGGCCAACAATGCCAAGCTGCTGGAAGCGATGGCCGACATCGCCGATGGCCAGCGCAGCGCCCGCTTCTACGCCGTGATCGTGCTGCTGCGCCATGCCACCGACCCGCAGCCGCTGATATGCGAAGGCCGCTGGGAAGGTCAGATCATCCGCGAACTGCGCGGTACGAATGGGTTCGGCTACAACCCGGTGTTCCTGGACACCACCCACGGCCTGACCGCTGCGGAAATGGAACCGGCGTTGAAGAACGCCATCAGCCATCGCGCCATCGCCCTGCAGCAGCTCAAGCAGCAGCTCGCGGCCTGGCTCTGATACCCCACCCGATCGACACAGGGAAGCCGGCCAGCGGCCGGCACTACCGATGACCACCATGCCGCACGACCACGACCACGACCGTTGCAACCACCTGCCCGGCGAAGCCTGCGACCACGACGCACCACCGCGTCTGGTGCCACCGCCGCTGGCGCTGTACGTGCATCTGCCGTGGTGCGTGCGCAAGTGCCCGTACTGCGACTTCAACTCCCACCAGGCCAAGGGCGAACTGCCCTTCGATGCCTACATCGATGCGCTGGTGCGCGACCTCGACCAGGACCTGCCGCTGGTCTGGGGCCGGGTGGTCAGCAGCGTGTTCTTCGGGGGTGGCACGCCCAGCCTGTTCCCGCCCGAGGCGATCGACCGCTTCCTGCAGCAGGCCAGTGCCCGCCTGCGCTTTGCGCCGAATGCCGAGATCACCCTGGAAACCAACCCGGGCACCGCCGAGCACGGTCGCTTTGATCGTTACCGCGCGGCCGGGGTAAACCGCCTCAGCTTCGGCATCCAGAGTTTTGATGATGCCGCGCTGAAACGACTGGGCCGCATCCACGACAGTGTCGAGGCCGAGCGCGCGGTGAAGATGGCGCAGGACGCGGGCTACGACAACTTCAACATCGACCTGATGTACGCACTGCCGGAGCAGACCCTGGCCGGTGCCGAGGCCGACCTGGAACGCGCGTTCGCGTTGCAGCCGGCCCACATCTCGCACTACCAGCTGACCCTGGAACCGAACACCGTGTTCTTCGCGCGGCCGCCGCAGGGCATCCCCGATGAAGACCATGCCTGGGACATGCAGGAACACTGCCAGGCGCTGCTGGCGCAGGCCGGCTTCGGCCAGTACGAGGTGAGTGCCTATGCCCGCCCCGGCCGGCAGAGCGCCCACAACCTGAATTACTGGCGTTTTGGTGACTACCTGGGCATTGGTGCCGGCGCACACGGCAAGATCAGTTCCGGTGCCGAGGAACACGTGCTGCGACGCTGGAAGCACAAGCACCCGCAGACGTTCATGGATACGGCAGGCACGGCCGCATCGTTCGGCGGTGACGAAGTGATCGCCGCCGAGCGCCTGCCGTTCGAGTACATGCTCAACCTGCTGCGCCTGCACGAGGGGTTCAGCCTGCGCGACTTCGAATCGCGCACTGGCCTGGCCCGCAGCGTGCTGGACGCACCACTGCGCGAAGCAGTGCAGCGTGGCTGGCTGGTGGTGGCAGGCGGGCACGTGCAGCCGACCGAGCTGGGCCGGCGCTTCACCAACGATGTGGTCAGCCTGTTCCTGGAAGCATGATCCGCTGCGGCGCCGCCATCGAAGGCGGCCCTGAATGGATCCATCGCTAAAGTAGCGCCTTCACCGGCCGACACGGTAGATTCCAAGATCGATCCGCGGGAATCCGGACCCCCTCGCCGATGTCTGCTGTCTTTTCCCTTTCCAGTGCCGACACTGCCCGCCTGGCCGCGGCCGAGCTGCCGCCGCGTGTACGCGAGCTGCTGGGCGCGTTGATCGGCCTGTGCCGTCATGCCCTGACGGCACCGCTGATCCTGACCGTGGAAGCGCTGGAGCAGACCCTGCTGCATGACGCCGACCATGCCCGCAACCCGCAGCAGCAGGCCGACCTGCTGGCGCAGCGCGGCCAGCTGCATGCGTTCGCCGGCCACTTCAGCGACCGCATGCTCGATGCGCTGGCCGATGCGCTTGCGCGGCTGCGTGAACCGATTGCCCCGGTCGTAGCCGCCACCACGCCACCGCCCTTGCCCGGCATGCTGGGGTTGACCCTTGTCGCCGAGCATGAAGTCGACCGCGACCTGCTGCTGACCGAAATGGTGCGCCGGGAAACGCTGCGTTCGGCCAACGCCTTGAACCTGCTCGGCCAGCGCCTGGGTGTTGTCGCCGGTGCCCCGGCCTTTGAAGCCGATACCCTGCCGCTGGCCCCGCAGGCCCTGTGCGCGATGGTGCGCAAGCTGGCCGAACAGGATGCCCTCAGCGCCGAGGTGCAGATGGCGCTGTACCGCAGCTTCGAGCGGCAGGTGCTGGAGCGGCTGGGCGATGTGCTCGACCGCGCCAATGCGCTGCTGGCACAGCACGGCATCCTGCCGGGCCTGGTCTACACCCCGTACCTGGCACGTTCTTCGAGCACCCGCCGGATCATCACCCAGTCGGTCGGCAGCGGCCGCAGCGGGCGCCCGTCGCCGCGCGTGCCCACGCCGATGACCGGCTGGGGTGGCTCGGCACCGCCCGGCTCGTGGTCGACGTTGATGCAGGATGCCTTCGCCGACGCGGCTGCGCCCGGCGCGTCGGCCGGCATGACGGTAGCGGCCAGCAGCGTGCTGCACGAGATGTTGCAACAGGCGCGGCAGACCCCGCAGCCAGCGGCCGATCCAGCGGCACTGCCCAGTGCAGCGGTCGATGCCGTGCTGGCGCGCCTGCAGGGCCAGGCCAGCGCCGCCAGCGCCATGACCGATCTGCAGGCCGCGGTGGTCGCCCAGCTGCGCAGCGAACATGGCGCGCAGGCCACCCTTGGCAGCCACGACCGCGACAATCTCGATCTGCTGCGCCTGCTGCTGCAGCAGGTGCAGCAGCAGCAACGGCCGGACCCGGTGCCGGCCGCGCTGCTCGCGCGCCTGCAGGTACCGCTGGCGCGCGCAGCGATGGCCGATCCCGGGTTCTTCGTGCGCGACGAACATCCCGCACGCGAACTGCTCAACCATGTCGCTGAAGCCGGCGCCAGCTGGCTCGGCGATGACGATGTCGATCCGCAGCTGCTGCAGCGGCTGGCGCAGAGCGTGCAGGGCCTGCTCGGCCAGGATGCACGCACGCCCGAGGCTTTTGCCGCCGCCAACGACGAGATACAGCAGCACCAGCGTGCGGCCGCGCACCGCGCCGAACTGGCCGAGCGCCGACACGTGGAAGCCGCACGCGGCAAGGAGCGACTGGAACTTGCGCGACGCCAGGCCACTGCGCAGATCGACCAGTGCTGCGACACGCAGGAACCGCCGCGCTTCGTGCAGACACTGCTGCGCCAGGCGTGGGCAGATGCATTGACACTGACCCGCCTGCGCCACGGCGATGATTCGCCGCAATGGCAGGAGCGCCTGCAGCAGACCGAACGCATCGCGGCAATCACTGCCGAGGCCGCCAGCGAAAGCAGCGCGACCGACGCTGCGCTGGCTGCCGAGGTTGAATCGGCCCTGCTGCAGGTCGGCTACCACGCAGAGGAGGCGGCTGCCGTCGCGCGCCGCCTGTCCACGCCCGGTGGCGAAGACGAAAGCACCTCGCGCACCGAGCTCAGTGCACGCCTGAAGGCCCGTGCACGGCTGGGCGAACACACCGGCGCACAGGCCCTGGCAAGCGATGCGGCACCACGCAGCGAGGCCGAGGAGGCCAGTTACCAGCAGCTGTGCGCGCTGCCCTTCGGCAGCTGGTTCGATATCGACGATGGCGAAGGCGCGCTGCGCCGCCAGCGCCTGTCCTGGTACAGCCTGCTGACCGGCCATGTGCTGTTGGTCAACGCGCGTGGGCAGAAGATCGGCGAAACCAGCCTGGATGCCCTCGCCCGGCAGATGGCCGCCGGACGCGCGCAGCTGGTCACCGAAGACAAGGGCCGTCTGGTCGATCGCGCCTGGCAGGCCAGCCTGAGCGCACTGCGCACGCTGGCCGGACGTCGCCCGCAGGAGCCCAACGCATGAGTACGCAACCGCCCGTTGATACCCGCCGCGCACCGCGCCGGCAGGTGTCCGATCTGGTACCGGTGACCGACCAGATGCGCGACAGCGTGGTCGGCCGGCTTGGCAACGTGTCCGAGACCGGCATGCTGATGCTGGCCAGTGCCGCGCTGCGCGACGACGCGCTGTATCAGCTGCGTTTCCCGTTGCCATTGGCCGATGGCCGCAGCGAGTGGATCGACGTCGGCGTACACCTGCTGTGGAGCGAACCGGCGCATGCACCCGGCCAGAGCTGGGCGGGCTTCCGCTTCCTGACCCTGTCACGCGAGCATCGGCAGCTGCTGCGCCGGTGGATAGGCGAAGACAGCGACGAGGCACCGGTTTCGACGGGCTGAGTGCCGGTTCCGGCACAGCGGATTGCGTCGGTATCCGGCAGAATCTAGGGCCGTTTTCCGTGTCGAGCCACCGCAATGATCCAGCAAGACCCCGGCGCCCTGTATCCCGACCACCTGGCCGTGCTGTGCCGACGCGCCGAGCAGGCGCTGGCCCGCGGCGGCTTCGACCACCTGGTGGTGCCCAGCGGCACCCTGCACTACCAGGTCTTCGACGATCGTGACTATCCATACGCGGTCAACCCGCAGTTCAAGGCCTGGCTGCCGCTGACCCGCGTGCCCAACAGCTGGATCGTGTTCACCCCGGGCAAGCGTCCGGCGGTGATCTTCCACCAGCCGTTCGACTACTGGCATGTGGTGCCGGATGCACCGAGCGGCTGGTGGGTCGAGCACTTCGACATCCACATCATCCGCACGCCGGACGAAGCGCTGGCACTGCTGCCGCCCGACCCGGCGCGCTGCGCGATCCTGGGTGAGCCGCAGAGCGCGCTGGGCGCGTATGTGCCCAACAATCCGCCGCCGGTGGTGAACTACCTGGAATGGCACCGCGGCAGCAAGACGGCGTACGAAATCGCCCTGATGCGCCAGGCGCAGGTGCTCGGCGTGCGCGGCCATCGCGCGGCCGAAGCGGCGTTCCGCAACGGCGCCGACGAGTTCAGCATCCACATGGCGTACTGCCAGGCCGTGGGCCAGGACGCCACCGAGCTGCCGTACGGCAACATCGTGGCCTTGAACGAGCATGCGGCGGTGCTGCATTACACCGAACTGGGCCGCAAGGCACCGCAACCGCTGCGCAGCTTCCTGATCGATGCCGGCGCCAGCGCGCACGGCTATGCCAGTGACATCACCCGCACCTACGCCGCCGCCGGCCATGACGAATTCGCGGCGATGATCGACGCGGTCGATGCCGCGCAGCAGACGATGTGCGCGGCCGTGCGCCCGGGCTTCGACTACAAGCAGCTGCACGTGGATGCGCACCTGTCGCTGATGGGCGTGCTGAAGGACTTCGGCGTGATCAAGGTATCACCGCAGACCGCGCTGGAAACCGGCGTCAGCGCCGCGTTCTTCCCGCATGGCATCGGCCACCTGATCGGCCTGCAGGTGCATGACGTGGCCGGTTTCGCGGCCAGCGATGAAGGCGGCCGCATCGAGCGTCCTGCTGGCCATCCGTACCTGCGCCTGACCCGCGTGCTGGAGCCGGGCATGGTGGTGACGATCGAGCCGGGCCTGTACTTCATCGACATGCTGTTGAACGAAGTGAAGGCCGCCGGTCATGGCGATGCAATCAACTGGGAGCGTGTGGACTTCTTCCGTCCGTACGGCGGCATCCGCATTGAAGACGAAGTGCTGTGCACTGATGGCGAAGCGGACAACCTGACGCGCCCGGTGTTTGCGGCGGCCAACGGCTGAGCCCCTCGTGGTTGGTCGCGAAATGCGTCCGGACTACGGAGACGTGGCCGGGCGGGTGAGCTGCGCAGGGGACGCCGTAAATACGTCCTTGTAGGCTCGGGCGCGCCATCCATGGCGCTTACGTCCCTGCGCAGCCCACCCGCCCGGCCACGGACAGTTTGCTGAGCGCGGCCAGCCACGGAAAAAAGAAAATGAAGATCAAAAGCGGGTCGCTTGCTGCGCTCGCTCCGTGTCGACCAAGGTCGACACCTACCAATAGTCCCGCGTGCCGACAACCGCCGTTACCAACAGCCGCGGGAAACTGTCGAAGGCGGGGTACTGTGGGTTTGCGGGGTGTGAGCCGCATGGATGCGGCGACCAAGCCTACAAGGACGTACTTGCGGCGGCCCCGCAAACCCACAGTACCCCGCCATCCCACCGAATGTCGCTGTTGCCGTTGCTGTGGCCTCTGCAGGTGCAGGGCTGCAAGCCCTGCCGAAACCCCTCTTACCCCACCTTCGACAGTTCCTTGCCCGCGTCCAACAACGGAAAAGAAAAAAGAAAAGCAGGAGCGGGTCGCTTGCTGCGCTCGCTCCGTGTCGACCAAGGTCGACATCTACCAATAGTCCCGCGTGCCGACAACCGCCGTTACCAACAGCCGCGGGAAACTGTCGAAGGCGGGGTACTGTGGGTTTGCGGGGTGTGAGCCGCATGGATGCGGCGACCAAGCCTACAAGGACGTACTTGCGGCGGCCCCGCAAACCCACAGTACCCCGCCATCCCACCGAATGCCGCTGTTGCTGTTGCTGTTGCCGTTGCTCTGGCTTGTAGCGGGTGCAGGGCTGCAAGCCCTGCTGAAACACCCTTACCCCGCCATCAACGCTTCGATCTCGTCGGCGCTGCGTTCCAGGCCTTCGGTCAACATCCGATGCCCGTCGTCGGTGATCAGCACGTCATCCTCGGTGCGGATGCCAATGCCGCGCCAGCGCGGTTCCACCGTGGTGTCGTCCACGCCGATGTACAGCCCCGGCTCGATGGTGAACGCCATGCCCGGCTCCAGCAGGCGCGAATCGCCGGCCAGACGGTAGTCGCCTACGTCGTGCACATCCAGCCCGATCCAGTGCCCGGTCTTGTGCCGGTAGAAGCGCTGGTACAAGCCTTCGGTGAGATTCTTTTCCAGCGTGCCCTTCAACAGGCCCAGCTGCAGCAACCCCTCGGTGAGGGTCTGCACCGCCGCCAGATGGCCCATTTCGTACGCCACGCCCGGTTTGGCCTGGGCAAGCGCAGCCGCCTGCGCGGCACCCACCAGATCATGCAGCGCGCGCTGCTCGGCACTGAAACGACCATTGACCGGGAACGTACGGGTGATGTCACTGGCGTAGCCGCGGTACTCGGCGCCGGCATCGATCAACACCAGTTCGCCGTCGCGCGAACGCGCGTTGTTGTCGCGGTAATGCAGGATGCAGGCGTTGCGGCCGGCACCGACGATGCTGCAGTACGCAGGCACCGCGTCGTTGGCACGGAACACCCGCTCCAGCTCGGCCTGCAGTTCGTACTCGTGGATGCCCGACTTCGCACGCTGCATGGCCGCGCGATGCGCCAGCACACTGATGTCGGCCGCACGCTGCATCAACGCCACCTCGGCACCGGACTTGAACAACCGCTGCTCGTGCAGCAGATGGCCCAGTTCCAGGAACTCATGCGGCGGCTGCGCACCATGGCGCACCTGCGAGCGTACGCGGTTCACCCAGCCGATCAGCTTCAGGTCGAAATCCGCATCGCGGCCGAAGTGGTAGTACACCCGCGAACGCCCTTCCAGCAGGCCCGGCAGGATGTCGTCCAGGTCGGTGATCGGGTAGGCATCATCCATCGCGAACTGCGCCACGGCGCCTTCCTGGCCGGCGCGACCGCCATCCCAGGCTTCGCGCTCGGGATCGCGCTCGCGGCAGAACAGGATCGCTTCGCCGTGGCGCCGGCCGGGAATCAGCACCAGTACCGCTTCCGGCTCCGGGAAGCCGCTCAGGTACTGGAAATCCGAATCCTGCCGGTACGGATAATGGGTATCGAGGCTGCGCACCTTCTCAGATGCCGCCGGCAGCACCAGGATCGCGTCTTCGCCTGCCATGTCCATCAACTGCCGGCGACGACGCTTGTACTCGCCGGCAGCAATGCCGGTGCGCTGCTTGATATCCATCAGTTCAGGCGCTGCCGATGGCGCGCGGCCAGCACCACGTCACCGTGCAGCAGCAGCACCGCCACGCGGATGAACTCCTCGATCTCCGACAGGGCTTCGTCGTCGTCATCACCGCCGGCTTCGAAATCCTCGCTCGAGGCGCGGGCGAGGCTGGCCAGGTCGTTCAGCGCCTCCTCTCCTTCTTCGGACAGGGCCGGCCGGTGGCCGCCACTGCCCAGGCCGAAGCCGCCCAGGAAGGAACGGGTCCAGCTGAACATGGCGTCCGCCTGCGCGGCCACGTCGCTGCTGTCGGTCAACAGCAGCTCGAAGGCGAAGTCCCGGTCTTCCAGCTGCTTGATGGTGGCCTCCAGCAACTGCGCCAGCGCACTGCCGGCAGCCGCCTGCGGCAGCGTGTCGTCAGCCAGCACGCGCGCCGGCCAGTCATTGCCGGGGGCGCCGCCAGCGGCCAGCCAGCCGCACAGCCCGCCATGCAGCTCGGCAGCAGTGGCGCCCAGGCCCAGTTCCTGGCTGGCGCGGGTAACGTCGTCGACGGAGGGAAGTTCGGTCATCGTGCGGCTCGTTCGGAAGGGAAAACGGCAGAGCGCGCGCGCGCCCGTGAGCCGGGTAGTGTAGCAATGTGTCCGCCTGCTCTCCGTAGCAGCCGGGGCCTGCTGCGACAGTGCTTGACCGGCCTGACCCGGCTTGCCTATCGTGCGGGCATGGAACCCGCCGATCCCCTTGCCCAGCTGCAGGCCTTCGCCGCCCGTGTGGAGGCGTTGCTCGACCGCAACCTGCGGCTGGCCGAGGAGAACCGCAGCCTGCGCCACCAGCAGGAACAGCTGGTGGCCGAGCGCTCGACGCTGCTGGCCAAGAACGAGCAGGCGCGTTCGCGGGTGGAGGCGATGATCACCCGGCTCAAATCCCTGGAGCAGCACACATGAGTGCCGAACCGGTCAGCGTCCGTATCCTCGACCGTGAATACACGGTCGGCGTTGGTGGTGATGAACGCGACAGCCTGATGGCGGCGGCCCGCCTGCTGGACGCGCGCATGCGCGAGATCCGCGGCAGCAACCGGATGGCCGCGGTGGACCGCATCGCGGTGCTGGCCGCGCTCAACCTGGCACACGAACTGCAGCTGCTGCGCGATGAGAACGCCCGCCAGGCGGTCGCCCTGCAACAGACCCTGGCCGACCTGAACCGGCGCCTGGACCGGGCGATCGACAGCAGCACCTGAGATGGGCGCGGAATGCGCCTTCTCTTTTCTGAATTGGCACGCACTGTTGCCGACGAACGGCCTATCCAGATCACCCGCGGTAGCTATAATGGCCACGCGTTCTCTGCGGTACTCGACGGCATGTGCAAACATTCGCCTTGTCCCTTAAGAACGACACCGGGAGCGCGACAGCGCCGGGAGTGCAGGTCCGCCTTGCAGCGGGAAGCCCGATGGTTCTCCAGCGTTCCCACTTGAGCCCCCGGGTTCAAGGTCGTTTCGCATGCATCGACATTGCGGAGAATGCAATATTCCAGCAAGGGCGGCGTCTTCGGGCGTCGCCCTTGTTCTTTCCGGCACAATGACGGCTGATCCTTGCCGCACGCTGCCATGACCGACCCGCGACAGGCCCTGCGCCACGACCTGCGGCAACGCCGCCGCGACCTTTCCGCCCCCGCCCGTATCGCCGCTGCCGAATCGCTGGCCGATGCGCTGCTGGCGCTGCCGTTCGCCCCGCGCGAAGGCGCCGTGGCCGGCTACTGGGCGCTGGATGGCGAAATCGCCCTGCACCGCTGGCAACTGCAGCTGCCCGATCGCTTGACCTACTGCCTGCCGGTGCTGCACGGCGACGTGCTGCGCTTCGCGCCCTGGCGCCCCGGCCAACCGTTGACCAGCAACCGCTACGGCATTCCCGAACCGGACATCGCCCTCGAAGACACGCTGGAACCGGCGCAGATGGCCCTGGTGGTGACGCCGCTGGTGGGCTTCGACGCACGGTGCCGGCGGCTGGGCATGGGAGGTGGCTGGTATGATCGCAGCTTCGCCTTCCGCCATGATCGGCCGGCGCCACCCTGGCTGGTCGGCGCGGCATTCTCGGTGCAGCAGGTCGAGTCCTTGCCGGTGGCGTCCTGGGACGTGCCGGTGGATGCGATCTGCACTGAAGCCGGCACCCTGCTCCCTTCCGCTGCCCCCGTGAACGCATGACCGCCCGCAAGCGCTACTGGCTGATGAAGTCCGAACCGGACGCCTTTTCCATCGATGACCTGGCCAAGGTCAAGGTTGAACCCTGGAACGGCGTGCGCAACTACCAGGCGCGCAATTTCATGCGCGATGGCATGCAGGTCGGTGACGGCATCCTGTTCTACCACTCCAATACCAAGGTGCCCGGCATCGTCGGCCTGGCCACGGTGGCCAGCGCGGCCTACCCGGACGACACCCAGTTCGACCCGAAATCCGACTACCACGACCCCAGGAGCACGCGCGAGAACCCGCGCTGGATGCTGGTGGACGTGGCCTTCGACCGCAAGCTCAAGCAGGTGATCGCGCTGGACGAGATCAAGCTGCATGCCGAGGAACTCGGCGAAGGCTTCCCGCTGGTTGCCAAGGGCAACCGCCTGTCGGTGTTCCCGGTGACCGCTGCGCAGTGGAAGCTGCTGCTGTCGCTGGAAAAGAAATCCTGATTCCCTGCCTGAGAGCTCCCCGCAATGTCTGAAGCCAAGCGCCTGGCCGCCGAAAAGGCCATCGAGTACGTCGAAGACGGCATGATCGTCGGTGTCGGCACCGGTTCCACCGTCGCCTATTTCATCGATGCGCTGGCCCGCATCCAGCATCGCATCAAGGGTGCGGTGTCCAGTTCCGAACAGAGCACCGCGCGCCTGAAGCAGCATGGCATCGAGGTGATCGAGCTGAACCACACCGGCACCCTGTCGCTGTACGTGGATGGCGCCGACGAGTGCGATCCGAACAAGTGCCTCATCAAGGGCGGCGGCGCTGCGCTGACCCGCGAGAAGATCATCGCCGAGGCCAGCGAGCGCTTCGTCTGCATCGTCGACCCGAGCAAGCAGGTACCGGTGCTGGGCAGGTTCCCGCTGCCGGTGGAAGTGATCCCGATGGCACGCAGCCTGGTTGCCCGCCAGATCCGCGACATGACCGGCGGCCAGCCGACCTGGCGCGAGGGCGTGGTGACCGACAACGGCAACCAGATCCTGGACATCCACAACCTGCAGATCACCGATCCGGAAAAACTGGAGCGTGAGCTCAACCAGCTGCCGGGCGTGGTCTGCGTCGGCCTGTTCGCACGGCGCCGTGCCGATGTGGTGATCGTCGGCGGCGAGCCGCCGATCGTGCTCTGACCCTTTCGAAGGACCCTGACGATGTCGTTGCTGCGCTCATTGCTGATGCTCCCGCTGCTGGCCCTGACCGGCTGCGCCACCGATGCTGCCCGCCACTGGGTGGAACTTGACGGTGCGCGCTATGACGTTGAACTGGCCACCAACGATGAAACCCGTGCGCGCGGGTTGATGTTCCGCGACAAGATGGCCGAGGACCACGGCATGCTGTTCGTGCATGACCGCGAGGAAATGCAGGCGTACTGGATGAAGAACACCAAGATCGCGCTGGACATCCTGTACTTCGACAGCGAGCGGCGGCTGGTGAGCCAGCAGCGCGATGTGCCGCCGTGCTCGGCCGGTGACATGTGCCCGCCCTACCCCAGCGGTGGCCCGGCACGCTTCGTGCTGGAACTCAATGCCGGCCAGGCGGAGAAGCTCAAGCTGAAGGATGGCACCGAGCTGATCTTCGGCCCCGGCATCGAAAAGTAGGGGGCGGCCGGGCTGCGCCCGGCACCCGCCGAATCAACATCAAAAGCAAGAGCTGGGTTATCGAGGCATGGTGGGGCGGTGTGGGCTTGCAGGACACGCCGTAAACCCATCCCTGGGGGCTCGTAGGCGCCATCCATGGCGCCTGCGGTCCTGCAACCACCTCTGACAGCTTCCTGCCGCTGTTGGTGGGTGTCGACCTTGGTCGACACGGTAGATCCACGCCATGCGTGGATGGGGAGACGTGGGGATGATGAATTCACGCCGCACTGCTTGAAACCGCCTGCGATTGCCGCCAGTCTGTGGACATGCAGGACCGGATCACACTCCCCGACTGGGATGCACTGGCCGACTTCGACGACGAGGCGCTGCCACTGCTGCCGACCGCGCTGCTGATCGCGCGCGATGAATATCCCGATCTGCAGCCGTCGACCTACGATGCGCTGGTGCAGAGCCACGTCGAGCACCTGCGTGCCGAGGTGGACAGCATCGAGCACAGCCCGCTGAAGATGGCGGCCATCAACCGGCATCTGTTCGATGAGCTGGGCTACAGCGGCGACCACCAGGAGTACTACGACCCGCGCAACAGCTACCTCAACCAGGTCTTCGAGCGCCGTCTGGGCAATCCGATCTCGCTGGCACTGGTGCAGATGGAGGTGGCGCGACGGCTGGGCATTCCATTGGACGGCGTGTCATTCCCCGGTCATTTCCTGGTGCGCCTGCCGGTTGACGATGGCGTGCTGGTGATGGACCCGTTCAATGGGGGCCGGCCGCTGGACGTGGACGAACTGCGCGAACGCGCCAAATCACACCTGGGCGGGCAGATGCCCGACGACCAGGTGCTGGCGCAGATCCTCGATCCTGCACCGAGCCGCGCGATCCTGATCCGCATGCTGCGCAACCTGCATGGGCTCTATGCCGAGGCCAGCGAGTGGGATCGTGCTGCGCGCAGTGCCGACCGCCTGCTCAAGCTTGCCCCCGAACAGGACGATGCCCTGCGTGATCGCGGCCTGGCCTACCTGCAGCTGGACTACCTGGCCGGCGCGCGCAACGACCTGGGCCTGTACCTCAAGCGCAACCCCGAGGCCAGCGACGCGCAATGGCTGCGCGAGAAGCTGATCGACCTGGGCGGACCGGTACCGCGGCTGCATTGAGGTTGTCCGGTGTGCGGACCAACGGTCCGCACCCACCGCCAACGGTCCGCACCCACCGCCAACGATCCGCCCCACCGGTAGCGCCGGGCCATGCCCGGCGGCGATTGCGATCAATCGATCTCGACCATCTCGAAATCGTCCTTGGTCACTCCGCAATCCGGGCAGGTCCAGGTCTCGGGGATGTCTTCCCAGCGCGTGCCCGGGGCGATGCCCTCTTCCGGCAGCCCATCCGCTTCGCGGTACAGGAATCCGCAGACCACGCACATCCAGGTACGCAGGGTGGTGGGGGTGGCTTCGCTCATCGGATAATCAGGGCTGGATTCACGGGCCGCCATTGTCCCATCGCGGTCCACTCACCGGTAGCCATCGATGCCTTCTGCTTCCCCGGCGCCCCGCGGCGTCTACCTGATCACCCCGGATGAACCCGATACCGCACGCCTGCTGGCGCGCACCGCGCCGCTGCTCGCCGCCGGCGCCACCTGGCTGCAGTACCGCAACAAGACCGCCAGCGATGCCCTGCGGCGGGACCAGGCCACGGCGCTGCAGGCCTTGTGCGCCGCCCACGGCGTGCCGCTGATCGTCAACGACGACCCGGCGCTTGCCCAGGCCATCGGCGCGGCCGGCGTGCACCTGGGCGGCACCGACGGTGACATCGGCGCCGCACGCAGCCTGCTCGGCCCGGACGCCATCATCGGCGCCTCCTGCTACGACCAGCTGGCCAACGCCGAGCGTGCCGTGGCGGCCGGCGCCAGCTACGTGGCCTTCGGCGCGTTCTTCCCCACCACCACCAAGGTCACCAGCAGCCGCGCCCACCCCGACCTGCTGCGGCAAAGCGCCGCACTGGGCGTGCCGCGGGTGGCGATTGGTGGCCTGAGCCCGGACAATGTCGGTCCCATCATCGATGCCGGCGCCGACCTGCTGGCCGTGGTCAGCGGCATCTACGCCGCGCAGGACCCGGTCGCGACCCAGCGCGCCTACCTCGCCCGATTCGATACGCAGCAGTAACCCCCAGGAAACCCCATGAACCACGACCAGTCCCACGCCCTGTTCTCCCGCGCCCAGGAATTGCTGCCTGGCGGCGTCAACTCACCGGTGCGCGCGTTCAAGTCGGTCGGCGGCGAACCCTTCTTCGTCGAGCGCGCTGACGGCGCCTACCTGTACGACGTCGACGGCAACCGCTACATCGACTACGTGGGATCGTGGGGCCCGATGATCGTCGGCCACAACCACACCGCCGTACGCCAGGCGGTGAAGAAGGCGATCGACAACGGCCTGTCCTTCGGTGCGCCGTGCGCAGCGGAAGTGACCATGGCCGAGACCATCACCCGGCTGGTGCCGTCGTGCGAGATGGTGCGCATGGTCAACTCCGGTACCGAAGCCACCCTGTCGGCGATCCGCCTGGCGCGCGGTGCCACCGGCCGCAGCTGCATCGTCAAGTTCGAAGGCTGCTACCACGGCCACGGCGACTCGTTCCTGGTCAAGGCCGGCAGCGGCATGCTGACCCTGGGCGTGCCGACCTCGCCCGGCGTGCCGGCCGGCCTGAGCGAACTGACCCTGACCCTGCCCTACAACGACTTCGAGGCGGCCACCGCCCTGTTCGACGCACGCGGCAACGAGATCGCCGGCCTGATCATCGAGCCAGTGGTGGGCAACGCCAACTGCATTCCGCCCCGCGAAGGCTACCTGCAGCACCTGCGCGCGCTGTGCACGCAGCATGGCGCGCTGCTGATCTTCGACGAAGTGATGACCGGTTTCCGCGTTGCCCTTGGCGGTGCGCAGGCGCACTACGGTATCCGCCCGGACCTGACCACCTTCGGCAAGATCATCGGTGGCGGCATGCCGGTGGGCGCCTACGGCGGCCGCCGCGAGCTGATGCAGCAGATCGCGCCCGCTGGCCCGATCTACCAGGCCGGCACGCTCAGCGGCAACCCGGTGGCAATGGCCGCCGGCCTGGCCATGCTGGAGCTGATCCAGCAGCCGGGTTTCCACGACGATCTGAGCGCGCGCGCCGCACGCCTGTGCGCGGGGCTGGAAGCTGCCGCCGCCGATGCAGGCGTGTCGGTGACCACCACCCAGGTGGGCGCGATGTTCGGGCTGTTCTTCACCGCTGAGAAGGTGGAGACCTACGCCCAGGCCACGGCCTGTGACATCCCGGCGTTCAACCGCTTCTTCCACGCGATGCTGGACCAGGGCGTGTTCCTGGCACCGTCGGCGTACGAGGCCGGCTTCCTGTCCAGCGCACACGACGATGACGTGATCGAGGCCACGCTGGCAGCGGCACGCGTGGCGTTCAAGGCGGCCAAGGGCTGAACCCCGGCCTGGTAGGTGCCGACCGTGGTCGGCACTGCCTGCCCTCATCCACGCATGGCGTGGATCTACTGGATCGATGTGCCTCATCCACGCATGGCGTGGATCTACCGAGCTGCGTCTCTGGAGTAGAGCCACGCCATGCGTGGCTGCTGCGCACTCAACCGAAGACGAACTTGCCCTTCATCATCGCGAAGTGGCCGGGGAACGAGCAGAAGAAGGTGTAATCGCCGCCCTTCTGCATGCCCTTCGTGGAAAAACGCACGCGGGCGGTCTCGCCACCACCGATCACCTTGGTGTGGGCCAGCACGCGCTTGTCGGCCTTCGGCAGGTAGCTGTCGGCCAGGGTCATGCGCATGCCCGCCATCGCCACCGGCTGGTAGTCGGCGGTGCGGGTCAGCACCCAGTTGTGGCCCATCGCGGTGGCGGCCAGCCTGCCGGTGTGGCGCAGGGTCAGGTCGATTTCGCTGCAATCGGCGGCCACCTTGATCTCCCGGCTGCTGAAGCTCATCTGGTCGGTGCTGTCGATGCTCACCGCACATACGCGCGCCATCGCCGATGGCGCCAGCATCAGCGCACCCAGCCCCACCGCTACCATCCAAGCCTTCATCGTCGCGTCTCCTGCAGGTTCGGTGGTCATTCTAGGCAGACGCCTGGCCACCCGGCTGCGACCGTGTGTCGCAGTAGTGGTCCAGGGTTTGCGTGCGGATACGGCAATGGCATGCTCGACCGATGCGGATCGATCTTCTCCTGCTCGATATTGATGGCGTGCTGCTGCACTACCAGCGCGCACAGCGCGTGCTGCATCTGGCGCAGACGCTGGGCGTGCCGACCGCGCACGTGCAGGCCGCGCTGTACGACAGCGGGCTCGAAGCAGCGCACGACAGCGGCACGCTGGATGGCGCGCGCTATCTGGCCCAGCTGGGCGAACGGCTCGGCACAACAGTAACGCTGCACACCTGGATCGCCGCACGACACGCGGCCAGCCACCCGCAACACGCCGTGCTGCAACGGTTGCATGCCCTGCAGGTGCCGATGGCGGTGCTGACCAACAATGGTGCCTTGATGACGCAGGCGCTGCCGACGCTGCTGCCGGAGCTGTATCCCATGCTGCACGGCCGGGTGTTCTGCAGCGCGGACTTCGGCCTGCGCAAGCCGGCGCCGGAGGTGTTCCTGCGCACGCTCGCAGCCCTCGAGGTGGCAGCGGCGCACACGCTGTTCGTCGATGACCTGTTCGTCAACGTGCGCGGTGCGCGCGCAGCGGGCCTGCACGCGGAAACCGTGCAGGATGGGCGCGGGCTGGGAAAGGTGCTGAAGCGCTACGGGGTGCGGTAGCGCCGGGCCGTGCCCGATGAGCGCAGCGCAAAAGCAACGCCGGGCATGGCCCGGCGCCACCTTGGTCAATGATCAGCGCGCTGCGACGAACGCGGCAATCGCCGCACGCAGGCGCTTGAGGCCTTCGGCCACTTCTTCGTCGGTGATGTTCAGCGACGGCACGAAGCGCAGCACGTCCGGGCCAGCCTGCAGGGTCAACAGGCCCTGCTCCGCAGCGTGGTCGAGGATGGCACCGGCCTGGCCAGCGAACGCCTTGCTCAGCACCGCACCCAGCATCAGGCCACGACCGCGCACCTCGCTGAACACCTTGAACTCGTCGTTGATGCGGGCAAAGCCATCGCGCAGCGCCTTCGACTGGCGGCTGACATTGGCCGCGATCTCGGCCGAGGCCAGCTTGCGCAGCGCCACGCGGGCGACGGCCGCGGCCAGCGGATTGCCGCCGAAGGTGGTGCCGTGGGCACCGAACTGCATGGTCTCGGCCACCTTCGGGCCGGCCAGCATCGCACCGATCGGGAAACCACCGCCCAGTGCCTTGGCCAGGGTCACCATGTCCGGCACCACGTCATCCTGCCAATGCGCGAACAAGGTACCGGTACGGCCCATGCCGGCCTGGATCTCGTCCAGCACCAGCAGTGCGTTGTGCTGGTCGCACAGTTCGCGCACGCGCTTGAGGAACCCGGACCTGGCCGGCATCACCCCGCCCTCGCCCTGGATCGGCTCCAGCATCACCGCCGCCACGTCGCCAGCGGCCATCGCCGTTTCCAGCTGCACCTCATCGTTGAAGTCGATGTAGCGGAAGCCCCCCGGCAGCGGCTCGTAGCCTTCCTGGTACTTCGGCTGCGCGGTGGCGGTCACCGCGCCCATGGTGCGGCCGTGGAAGCTGCCGCGGAAGGTGATGATCACGCGCTTGTCGGCCGGGCGACCCTGGCTGGAGGCCCACTTGCGGACCATCTTGATCGCCACTTCGTTGGCTTCGGCGCCGGAGTTGCACAGGAACACGCGCTCGGCGAAGCGGCTGGCCTTCACCAGTTCCTCAGCCAGGTGCAGCGGCGGTGCACTGTAGAACACGTTGCTGGTGTGCCACAGCTTGCCGACCTGTTCGACCAGCGCGGCGACCAGGTCCGGGTCGTTGTGGCCCAGGCCGCACACGGCAATGCCCGCGGCCAGGTCGATGAACTCACGCCCCTGGCTGTCCCACACGCGGGCGCCCTGGCCTCGCTCCAGCACCACCTGGCGGGGCTTGTACACCGGCAGGTAGTAGTGCGACAGGGAGATCAGCGGATCGGTAGCGGCGGTCATGGCGGTCAGCAGGGTTCAGGAATGCCCATTCTCGCGCTGGAACCCGTGCGGCACAATGCACGCATGCGACCGTTTTCCGCCCCCCAGCTGAACCCCGCCACCGAGACCGGCTGGCGCCGCCGGTGGTTCGACATCATCTACCGCCACGACAGCCGGCCCTCGCGCAATTTCGACCTGCTGCTGGTCTACGCGATCATCGCCAGCGTGCTGGTGGTGATGTTCGACAGCGTGCAGCGCTTCCACATCGCGCATGCCGACTGGCTGTACGTGCTGGAATGGGGGTTCACGATACTGTTCACCGCCGAATACGTGCTGCGGCTGGCGGTGGTCAAGCGCCCGCTGCGCTATGCGGTGAGCATCTGGGGCATCATCGACCTGGCCTCGATCCTGCCGACCTACCTGTCGCTGTTCATTCCCGGTGCGCAGAGCCTGCTGGTGGTGCGCGCACTGCGCATCCTGCGCGTGTTCCGCATCCTCAAGCTGACCCGCTACATCGAAGAAAGCGGCGTGCTGATGCAGTCGCTGTGGCGCAGCCGGCGCAAGATCCTGCTGTTCCTGTTCACGGTGGTCACCATCACCATCATCGCCGGCACGCTGATGTACGTGATCGAGGGACCGAACCATGGCTTCACCAGCATTCCCAGCAGCATGTACTGGGCGGTGGTGACGATGGCCACGGTCGGCTTCGGCGACATCGTGCCGCAGACCGTGCTCGGCCGCTTCGTCACCTCGGTGCTGATCCTGATCGGTTACAGCATCATCGCCGTGCCCACCGGCATCTACACCGCCGAACTGGCCAGCACCATGCGCGATGCCGAACTGGCCGCGCGCCGCGATGCACGTGGCTGCCCGCACTGCGGGCTGGAAGGCCACGAGCCGGATGCACGGCACTGCCGCAAGTGCGGCGGGCAGCTGCCGGACACGTTCAGCCACTGATGATGAGGCCGGACGGCGGCCGGCCCCACCGAAGCCAGCACAGTAGATCCACGCCATGCGTGGATGAAGCCTCACCAAAGGCACACAGCAGATCCGCGCGATGGACGAATGCGGCATCCCGCATCCATCCATCGCAGTCGACCGACTGGCTCAATTCATGCGATTGCTGGTGGTCACCAGATCGTTGTAGGCGGCCATCACTGCCGCCTCCGAGCCCGCAGGCGCCGATCCGACACGGCCACTGGATGTCCGTTCTTCCTCGCGCTCACGTTCGGTGAATGCCTTGCCTGATGCAAGGCGCTCGACGCGGCGCCCGGCATCCCGGATCAGCACGTCCGTCGACCGCTGCACATGTGCCCACAGCGGGTTGTCCTTGCCCACCCCTGCATCCTGCATTTCCTTCACCAGCGCTTGGTAGTCGGCCAGCTGCGTGCGCGCCACCTGCAGGTCCGGCGCCTCTCCCTGCAGCGACAGTGCCAGGCGCTTGCCGTCACCGATCATGCGCAGGTGGTAGTACGCCAGTGAACGACCTTCGTCCGCTTCGATCTGCTTGAGCTGCGCGGCACGGCGTTGCTCCTCGTTCTTCTCCAGCGCCGCGTCCAGGGCCTCGCTGGCCTTGAAGAAGTCAGCGTAGGCCTGCATCAGCGGCGCATGCTGGGCGCGCATCCCTTCGCCGTTGTCGCGCCGATAGTCCTCACGGGTGAAATAGCCATCAGCGCGTTCGATCAGCGCATACAACGCCTGGAAGGCCGTCTGGTACTGCCGCACCGGCTCATCCAGCGGCGTGGCCGGCGTCCGGGCCAATGCATCGGTCAGCGGTTGGCCGCAGTACTCGACACGATGCGACAGCACCTTGCCCGGCGAGCGCGGCTGCGCTTCCTTGCCCGTCGGCCCCGCTTCGGGATCCTTGATCCAGGCGGTATAGGTCTGGAAACCCGCCTGGATGGGCTGTTCGACGCCGTTGTAGCACTCGATGTAGGCGTTGATCTTCTGCAGGCCCGGATCGGCCACAGGCATTCCTGTCGAACCGTTGCAACCAGCGAGGGCGGCGGCAGCGCCGAGCATGAGCAGAGAAAGTACACGCGAAGAAGAATTCAAACCGGTTCCTTGCAGATATGAGACGGCGCACATTCTCGCGCGCGGTGGAACAGCCCGCATACGCGGACGCCGATGCCATCGAGACGACGGGGCACCCCATCCTTCACGTCGCAATCAGCCTGCTCGAATGCGACAGAAGTCAGTGCAGCGCCCCGGATTACTGGCGATTGCTCTGGAACACCAGTGCGTTGTAGATGTGCAGCAGTCGCCCGGCCGAGCCGCTCGGCGCCATCGAGGGCGAATCAAGCATGCGTCGTTCGAAGTCGGTGTAGGGCGTGTTCGCGCTGACGCGCTGCAGGCGCTCCTTGCCTTCGCGGCGGAAGTTCTCGGCCTCGCGTTCGAAGCTGTTCCAGTCCAGCTTGCCCGGCTCCTGATCGGCCACCTTGGCATGCGCTTCGTCGGAAATGCGGTTGAAGGCGTCCAGCCGCTCCCGTGCCCGGGCCACGTCGAAGTCGTCTTCGCCCATCATCTCCATGATCGCTTTCGCTTCCAGCATCATCGCCAGTCGGTAGTACTCGCGGGTGCGTCCTTCAGCCTGCTCCAGCGCCTTGAGCTGTTCGCGCTGGGCAGCGTCGTTCTGGCGCTCGAGTTCGGTGTTGAATGTTTCACTGGCAACGACGAAATCCTTGAAGGCGGTCATCAACGGCGCGTGCAGCTGCTTGCCCTTGGCAAACCCGTCGTCTTCGTAGTCCTGACGCTCGTAGTAGTCGTGGGCTTCCTTGCTGATCGGCACCAGCGCCTTCAGCGCCTGCTGGTAGTGGCCCGCAGCGACATCGAGATCGGCAAGCGCCGGCTTGGCAGCGATCGCCTCGGTCACGGGGCCCTCGCATTGCTTCATATCGTAATCGCCGATCTCGAACGGTCCGTACACGTTCGTCTCGCGCCCGCTCGGGCCGGCATCCACGTCCTTGATCCAGCGCGTGTAGGACTGGATGCTGCCGTGCGTTTTCGAATCAAGCGCGTTGAAGCAGCCGATGTAGGCATTGAGCTTTGCGGTCAACTGCTGTTGGGCGTCGGCCGGCGCCGTGCTGGCCTCCGGCTTGCCGGCGGAACCCGTGTCGCCGACGGTTGCGGGCGCCTTGCCACCACAGGCAGCCAGAAGAAGCGACAGCGAAGCGGCCAGCGCCGCGATGGAAAGAGTACGTGACATGGGCTCACATCCCTGTTGAAAACGATTACAGCCGTGCATTTTAGCGCAGCCGGCCGAAGGCGGCAGCCATCGGCCTTTCCCTACCGGCTGGCTCAATCCAAGAATAGATCCGGCAGCAACGGACGCGACGCATCCACCGCATACCCGGAAAGATCGGTCACGCCAGCTTCGGCCAGTACCTCGTCATCGATCAGGAAACGGCCGTGGAAACCGGCCGCCTCGCGCACCAGCACCGCGTGTGCAGCGTCGGCCATGATCTGCGGCGTGCGGCAGCCACCGACGTCCACGCCGGGAATCATGTTGATCGCATCGGTCGCAATGACCGTGCGCGGCCACAGCGCATTGACCGCCACGCCCTGCGGACCGAACTCGGCGGCCAGGCCGAGGGTGACAAAGCTCATGCCCATCTTCGCCAGCGTGTAGCCGGTATGCGCGCCCCACCACTTGGGATCGAGGCTTGGCGGCGGTGCGAGGGTCAGGATATGCGGGTTCGGCGCCTGCAGCAGGTACGGCAGGCAGGCCTGCGCGCACAGGAAGCTGCCGCGCGAATTGACCTGCTGCATCAGGTCGAAGCGCTTCATCGGCGTATCCAGGGTGCCACGCAACCAGATGGCGCTGGCGTTGTTGACCAGGATGTCGATGCCGCCGAAGGTATCCACGGTGGCGGCAACCGCCGCCTGCACCTGGTCTTCCTCGCGGATGTCGCACTTCAGCGCCAGGCCCTGGCCACCGGCTGCGGTCACGGCCTCGGCGGCACTGTGGATGGTACCGGGCAGCTTGGGATTGGGCACCGACGACCTGGCAGCAATGGCGACGTTGGCGCCGTCGCGCGCGGCGCGCAACGCGATGGCCAGGCCGATGCCGCGCGAGGCACCGGTGATGAAAAGGGTTTTGCCCTGCAGACTGCCCACGTTCCACACTCCAGCGTATGCAATGAGCCGCTAGTATGCCGCGCCGACGCAGAGTTCACCGCACGTTGACGATACTGGCGCCCCGGTCACTGCACGAGGTCCATGCCATGCGCCGTTCCCGCCTGTTGTTGCCTGCCCTGGGCCTGGCCCTGCTCACCGCCTGCCAGGGCCGCTCGCCCGAACCCGGCAGCGCGCCGGCCAAGGATGACGCCGCCAGCGTCGACAAGGCCACCGGTGATGGCAAGCTGCGCTGGAGCGAGGCCGTTGTCTGGGATGGTGACCTCAACGCCTGCCGCCAGGGTGACAGCGCCGCCACCCGCGATTGCCTGCGCGATGCGATGCGATCCGGTGGGGCCAGTACTGATGCGGTCACTGCGGCCGAGCAGCTGTCCACCGGTGGCGAACTGGCCTACGTGACTGCCTGGCATGAACACGACGGCCTGGGCGTGGCCACCGTCGAATATCCGTTCCGCGCCAATACCAATGAAGGCACGCGCCTGGTCGATGCCGCAGGCAAGCGTATCGACGTGGATGCGGTGCAGCTGGACGATACGCTGCGCGCCGATCCCGGCGTGCAGGAGGTGATCAAGGCGCATCCGCAGGCTACGCCGTTCGCGCCAGCGCAGGCTGCGGGTACCACACCGCTGGACGGCGGCGGCATCCGCTTGCTGTACCGCACGCCGCTGCGCGACTGCCATGCGTGCCCGGACGTGGGCCAGCTGCAGATCGGCTATGACTTCGATGGCAAGCGCAACTTCATCGGCCAGCAGGTGGTGCCGGTGACACCGTAGGGGTTTGTCGCGCCCTGCGGCAACGCGCATCCACGCATGGCGTGGATCTACTGATATCCGCGCACCTGCCTGCTCAGCAGGTGCGGCGCGATCCATCGATGCACCGGCGCCACCGGCAGCATGTACAGGCGGCCGAACGCGTTGTGGGTGTGCACCACCGTCGCCACTTCCAGTGTATCGCCCTGCCATTGCAATGCCAGCTGCACGCGTAGATGGCGGTCGTTGTCTTCCAGCACGATGGCATCCTCGTCCAGCGCCTGCAGGGTGAAGATGCCGAGGCGTTGCCCAGGCTGCGGATCGGCGGTCTGCTGCACCGCGCGCAGCGAGCCGAGATCCTTCATGCCCAGCAGCCGCATGCCGCTGTTGCGCAGCGCCATCAGTCCATCGAACCAGCCGGGCACCGTCGCCGCCATATCGCGGTAGGCCTGCAGCGCCGAACGGCCGTTGCGTGGCGCTGCCGCCTGGCAGGCATGGACGAAATCGGCACCCGGCAGTTGCGAACGCAGCACGCTGCCTTCGCTCAGCTGGGCGCTCACGGCTTGGGGCCCTGCCCTTCGTTGTCTTCCCAGTGCAGGATGCGGCGGGTGACGAAGCGGTAGACCGGCTTGCCGGTGGCGAACCAGAGATCGCGTACCCACGAGGTGCGCTTGAGCACACGTTTCTCCACCGGCGTCAGCGACTCCCGGCAGTACATGCGCTTGTGCTTGAGCAGGTGGCGCAGGTCCTCGCGTGCCAACAGGCGCATCCAGCGCGAGCGCGGGTCGCCGATCACTGCCAGCTGGAAGTCGATCAGGGCCGGTCGACCGTCCCCGGTCACCAGCCAGTTGGCTTCCTTGGCCAGGTCGTTGTGGGCCACACCGCGCCGATGCAGCTGCTGCAGCAGGTGGCGTGCGGCGCGGAACCAGGCCACGTCACCGCGCGGCGGGCGCTGGTACATCGCATCGCCGGCCATGAAACTGCGGTCGAGGTGGCGACCGTCCCAGTCCAGCAGTTGCGGCACGTCGGCCATGCCGTGGATATGGCGCAATGCGCGCGCTTCGCGTCGCGCCAACCACCACGCAGGCAACCGCAACCACAGCGGCGTGGCCCCCAGATCACGGCGCACGAAGGGGCCTTCAGGCCCCTGCACGAGGAGGATCCGGCCGAAACTGTCGGCCTTCAGTGCATGCGTTGGCGCGTCGTTGGATACAGGCATGGCGACATTCTAGGCGATGGCGCCGGTTGCAAACGGTCACCAAGCGGCTGGGAACCAGTCACCTTCACGCCCCTATAATCGGGCAATGGACTCTTCATGGATCGACGCCACCCTCGCGTGGATTGCCGCTCATCCCGTGTTGGCGGGTGCGGTCATCTTTCTGATCGCCTTCTGCGATGCGGTCATCATTCTTGGCGCCATCGTGCCGGCGCTGCCGTTGCTGTTCGCCGTTGGCGTGTTCATCGGCCTGGGCCAGATATCCGGGCCGTATGCGGTTGCCGCTGCGGCACTGGGTGCGTTCGCCGGTGATGGCATCAGCTACTGGATAGGCCGGCGCTGGGGCGACCGCCTGCGTGGCGTCTGGCCATTCAGCCGCTACCCGCAGCTGCTTGATCGCGGCGAGAACCTGTTCCGCCGCAATGCATTCAAGAGCATCCTGATCGCCCGCTATGTCGGTGCCATCCGGCCATTCGTGCCCGCCATCGCCGGCATGATGAAAATGCCCGCCAGCCGTTACGTGCAGGCCAGTGGCATCGCCAGTATTTCCTGGGCCGTGCTGTTCCTGGCACCGGGCTGGATTCTCGGCGAAGCCTATGATGCCGTCGCTGCTGTAGCCGGCCGGCTGGTGGTGGTGGTGGGCTTGCTGGCAGTGATCCTCAGCCTGGTCTGGGCCATCGTGCTGTACGGCTATCGCTGGTCGGCCGCGCGCATGGACAGCTGGCTGGCACGCCTGCTCGACTGGTCCAACCGACACCCGACGCTGGGCCGCTACACGGTGGGCGTGCTCGACCCCAAGCGCCGCGAATCGGTGCCGCTGGCGATGCTGGCGCTGATGCTGCTGGTGCTGGGCTGGGGCTGGTTCGCGCTGCTGACGGTGGTGGTCGCCCATGGCGAGCCGTTGGCGGTGGACCTGCTGGTGCACCAGGCGATGCTGGCCCTGCGCAATCCGCTGGCCGACTACCCGATGGCCGCGTTGGCCTCGCTCGGCGCATGGCAGGTGCTGCTGCCCGCAACCGCTGCCGCGATGGGCTACCTGGTCTGGCGCCGGCGCTGGATGGCGGCCGCCCATTGGCTGGCCGCATTGGCCTTCGGCCTGGCCCTGACCAAACTGCTCGGTACCACCGTCGATGTGGTGCGCCCGGTCGATGCCAGCAGCGGCTTCGGCTTCCCCTCGGTGTCGGTGACCATGGCCACCATCACCTTCGGCTTCTTCGCGGTGCTGATTGCCCGTGAGATGCCCGGCCGCACCCGCGTCTGGCCCTACCTGGTGTCGGGCATCGTGGTCAGCCTGATCGGCTTCTCGCGGCTGTACCTGGGCGCGCATTGGCTGAGCGATGTGATCGGCGGCATGCTGTTCGGCACGTTCTGGCTGCTGGTGCTGGGCATCGCCTACCGCCGCCGCTTCAACCGCTCGTTCTGGGTGAAGCCGGTGGCGTGGCTGTTCTACGGTGTCTTCGCGGTGGCGGCGATGTGGTACGCGCCACGCAACATCCCGGTGAAGCTGGAACGCTTCGAACCGACCCTGCCGGCACCACAGGCCATGGGCCTGCGGGCCTGGTGGCAGCATGACTGGGTGACGCTGCCGGCGCGCCGCAACGAGTTCGACGACGACCAGCGCTGGCCGCTGGACGTGCAGGTGGCCGGGCCGCTGGCGCCACTGCAGGCACAGCTGGAAGCACGCGGCTGGAAGCGGCAGGAACAGGCGGGCTGGCAGCAGGCGCTGCTGATGCTGGACAAGAACACCGGCGCCGACGAACTGCCGGTACTGCCGGCAACACTGGATACGCGCGTTGAAGCACTGCTGATGGTGCGCCAGGGCGCGCGGGCCGACGAGCGTTACGTGCTGCGCCTGTGGCAGGCGCCGGCGCAGCTGCAGCCGGGAGACACCCCGTTGTGGCTGGGCAGCGCACAGACCCTGCGCTACGAGCGCCACTTCCAGTGGATCGGCATGTGGCACCCGGTGCGTGGCATCGACCCGGCGCTGAACGCGGTCAAGGAGGCGGTGCAGTCGCTGCCGCAGCGCGAGGATATGCAGCCGGAGACCGGGCTGCCGGTACTGCGGTTGAAGACCGCCACGCCGTAACGAAGCCGCCGTGCATGGCCCGGCGCTACCGTCCCGCTCTGGTAGTTGCCAACCTTGGTTGCCGCTTTCGGGAAAGGCTGCCAACCAAGGCTGGCAGCCACCGACGACGCCGGGCCATGCCCGGCGAGCACGGCGGCCGGTTTTTTACGGCATCCAGCCCAGCAGCTGCTGCAGGCGCTGGTGCGGGTCGTCCAGCTGCAGCAGCTGCAGGCGCTGCTGCTCGCTCAGCGGCAGAAGCTCGGCCAACCGCCAGCTGACCCAGCTGGCCTGGTCCATCAAGGCCGGCGTGGCCGGTGCGAACGCCGTGCCCGCTTGCTCGATGATGTGGTCCAGTACCGTGGCCAGCAACGCATGCTGCGGACGCAGTTCGTCATCGGGATCCTCATCGCACCAACGCACATCGGCAACCACCAGCCCGTTGTCGCGCACGCGCGTGCGCTCGACGTGGAAACGACGGGTGCCGCGCAATCGCAGCTGCAGCACGCCATCGGCGCCGACATCGAAATCCTCGATCTTCACCTGCACGCCGAAGGCGGCCGGCGTTGCCGGCGCTCCCACTTCGTTTCCTTCCAGGATCAGGCAGACTCCGAAACCTTCACCGCTGCGGCCGGTTTCGCGCACCAGATCCAGGTAGCGTGGCTCGAAGACACGCAGGCCGATGGCTGCGCCCGGCAGCAGCGTCGTATGCAGCGGGAACAGCGGCAGCGAACCCTCACTGCTCATCGTGCCTGCAGCCCTGCAAGGAAGCGGCGCGGCGCGCCGTCGAAGCCGCCGTTGGACATGAACACCACATGGTCGCCGCTGCGCACGTCGGCCTGCAGCTGCGCCAACAGCGCATCGGTGTCGGCCACCGCATGCGCCTGTCCGCGCACCGCCGCGATCACCGCTGCCGCATCCCAGGCCAGCTCCGGGCGGTGCAGGAACACCACCTCATCGGCGAGTGCCAACGATGGTGCCAGTGCTTGTGCGTGAGCGCCCAACCGCATCGAATTGCTGCGCGGCTCCATCGCCACCACGATGCGGGCATCACCGACCCTGGCACGCAGGCCTTCGAGGGTGGTCGCAATCGCGGTCGGGTGATGGGCGAAGTCGTCGTAGACGGTGATGCCATCGTGGTTGCCGATCACTTCCATGCGCCGCTTGACGCTGCGGAAGCGCGCCAGCGCCGGGATCACCTCGGCCGGCGCGACACCGACTGCGTGCGCAGCGGCCAGTGCAGCCAGGCCATTGAGTACGTTGTGCCGGCCCAGCAGCGACCAGTGCACATCACCCAGCGCCTGCCCACGATGATGGACGCGGAACGCGCTGCCATCGGCAGCCAGCAGCTCGGCATGCCATTCCAGCGCGGGGTCGAAGCCGAAGCGTTCGACCGGGGTCCAGCAGCCCATCGCCAGCACTTCGGCCAGGTGCGCATCTTCGCCGTTGACGATCAGGCGGCCACGCGCCGGCACGGTACGTACCAGGTGGTGGAACTGGCGCTGGATCGCCGCCACATCCGGGAAGATGTCGGCATGGTCGTATTCGAGGTTGTTGAGGATCGCCACCAGCGGTCGGTAGTGCACGAACTTGCTGCGCTTGTCGAAGAACGCGGTGTCGTACTCGTCGGCTTCGACAACAAACTCGCGGCCCTGGCCCAAGCGGGCGGACACGCCGAAGTCCTCGGCCACGCCACCGATCAGGAAACCGGGGGAGCGACCGGCATTCTCCAGCAGCCAGGTCAGGATCGTGGTGGTAGTAGTCTTTCCATGGGTACCGGCCACGGCCAGGGTGTCACGGCCCGGCAGGACCTGCTCGGACAGCCACTGGGCGCCGGAAATGTAGCGCTGGCCGGCATCCAGGACGGCTTCGACGGCAGGATTGCCGCGCGACAGCGCGTTGCCGATCACCACCTGCCCGGTGCCCTCCGGCACGCTGTCGGCGCGGTAGCCCTGGTCCAGGGTGATGCCCAGCTGCTCGAGCTGGGTCGACATCGGCGGATAGATGGCCTGGTCGCTGCCACTGACCGTATGGCCCAGTTCCCGCGCCAGGGCGGCCACGCCACCCATGAAGGTGCCGGCGATTGCAAGGATATGTACGCTGCTCATGACCGGGGATTGTGACCGATCACGGCTGTATAGGGCCATTGTCAGCACCGGGGTAAGAGAACCCCTACAGCTGCTGTGAGAAAACTCCAGCCACATGTCAGGGAATTCCTGATAGCGATGTTCTGTGAACCCGGACACAATTCAGGATGCCAGCTGCAGTACCCGAACCGGTCCTACTCCCCAAGAGGCCATCCCCAAGGGAGCTCATGCTGCGGGGGCCCTGAGCAAGCCCTTTGCTGGCACCTATGAAACGAAACAGGCCTGGTCCTCGCGGATCAGGCCTGTTTTTTTGCGCCAGCGCGGGCCGGCACCAACCGGCCAAGCGGGTCAGCGCTTGATCGCCGCCAGGATGCGGGCTTCGATCTCGTCCAGTTCGCCGACGCCATCGACGCGTGCCAGGGTGCCCCGGCCGGCGTAGAAGTCGACCACCGGAGCAGTCTGCTCGGTGTAGACCTGCAGGCGCTTGCGCACCGATTCCGGATTGTCGTCAGCGCGGCCCTGCTCCTGCGCACGGCCGGCGATGCGCTCGACCAGCAGCTCGGTGGCCACGTCCAGCTGCACCACGGCGTCCAGCGGCTGGCCGATTTCGGCCAGCATGCCGTCCAGTGCGTTGGCCTGGGCCACGTTGCGCGGATAGCCGTCAAGAATGAAGCCCTTGGCGACGTCGGCCTGGGCCAGGCGCGACTTCAGCATGCCCAGCAGGATCTCATCGGACACCAGGTTGCCGGCATCCATCACCGACTTTGCCTGCTTGCCCAGCTCCGAGCCGGCGGCAATTTCAGCGCGCAGCATGTCGCCGGTGGAGATGTGGGCGATCTCGAGCTTTTCCTTCAGGCGCGTCGCCTGTGTCCCCTTGCCCGAACCGGGCGGTCCCAACAGAACCAATCGCATTGACCTGACTCCAACGTGTTGAAAATAAAGAAGGTTCGCGCCCCGGACGGTCCGGTATCGCTGCACCGCAATAGCGCCACTTTAGCGCATCCGGGTAATGTCCCTGCAATGTCCCCTCCCCCAAGCAGGTAGAAGCATGCGCAACGGCACCCTCCTTTACGCCCAGTCCGGCGGCGTCACCGCCGTCATCAACGCCACTGCCGCGGCGGTGATCGAACAGGCCCGCGCCAAGGGAATCAAGGTCCTGGCTGCGCGCAACGGCATCCTCGGCGCCCTGCGCGAGGAGCTGATCGACACCAGCAAGGAGAGTGCTGCGGCCATCCGCGCCCTGGCCCACACCCCCGGCGGCGCGTTCGGCTCGTGCCGGGTCAAGCTGAAGTCGCTGGAGGCCGACCGGGCCCGTTACGACCGCCTGCTGGAGGTACTGCGCACCCATGACGTGCGCTGGTTCCTCTACAACGGTGGCAACGACTCGGCCGATACCGCACTGAAGGTGTCGCAGCTGGCAAAAAGCTCCGGCTACGACCTGACCTGCATCGGCGTGCCCAAGACCATCGACAACGACCTGGCGGTGACCGACACCTGCCCCGGCTTCGGCTCGGCGGCCAAGTACACGGCCGTGTCGGTGCGCGAAGCGGCGTTGGACGTGGCGGCGATGGCCGAGACCTCCACCCGCGTCTTCATCTACGAGGCGATGGGCCGCCACGCCGGCTGGCTGGCCGCGGCCGCCGGCCTGGCCGGCACCGGCGAGGACGACGCCCCGCACATCATCCTGCTGCCCGAACGCGCCTATGACGAGGCCACGTTCCTGACCAAGGTCAAGGCCGTGGTCGACCGCGTGGGCTACTGCGTGGTGGTGGCGTCGGAAGGCATCGCCACCGCCGATGGCCGCTTCGTCGCCGACGCCGGCGGCGGCAAGGACTCCTTCGGCCATTCGCAGCTGGGCGGCGTGGCCGCGCACCTGGCCGGGCGGGTCAAGGACCAGTTGGGGCTGAAGGTGCATTGGGCCCTGCCCGACTACCTGCAGCGCTCAGCCCGCCACCTGGCCAGCAGAACCGACTGGGAACAGGCCCAGGCGGTAGGCAAGGCTGCGGTGCAGCTGGCGCTGAAGGGCCAGAATGGGGTGATGCCGGTGATCGTGCGCAGCAGCGATGCGCCGTATCGCTGGAAGATCGAAGCCGCACCACTGTCGAAGATCGCCAACCACGAGAAGAAGATGCCGGCCAGCTTCATCCGTCGCGATGGATTCGGCATCACGGCCAAGGCGCGCGCCTACCTGCAGCCGTTGATCAAGGGCGAAGCACCGCTGCCCTACGGTAGCGATGGCCTGCCCAAGTACGTGACGCTGAAGAACGTGGCGGTGAAGCAGAAGCTGCCAGCGTTCGAAGGCTGACCCCCTCCGTCCCCCTTTTTGCGAGGAATGCCATGGCCTTGCGTGTTGTTCGACTTGGCTCAGCGCGCGCGCGCGGTGAAGGCCTGCGCATCGGCACCGTGCGGCGCCCGCCGCGCGGTGTGCCGCGCAGCGAATTTGCCCGGCAGGACTGGTACGACGTCTGGTTTCCTACGCTGTCTCCCAGTGCGGAGCTGGTGAAACAGGCGCATGAGGCGAAGAGCGCCGCCGACTGGACGGCGTTCTTCCGTCACTACAACGCCGAAATGAAGGCGCCCGATGCAGCGCATGCGCTGGACCTGCTCGCGGCGCTGTCGCAGCACAGCGATATCGCGGTGGGCTGCTATTGCGAGGACGAGGCGCATTGCCACCGGTCGGCGCTGCGCGATCTGCTGGTGGCGCGCGGGGCGAAACTGGCGGAGTAATCCATCGGTTGCCGGCCAGCGGCCGGCACTACCCAGGTCTGCCACCCAGTAGATCCACGCCATGCGTGGATGCTCGGCCTCAATTGCAGGCCTTGCCTTCCATCTGCAGCTGCGCGGCGAACATCGTCACCTGCGGGATCTTGCCGGCGGCGGCCTGCTTCTTGGCTTCTTCCAGATAGATGCGTGACTGTCCCTGCCCATCCAGCGCCTGGGCGTTGTTCACCGGCAGACGCCACACGCGCACCACCGCCTGCTGCGCGGGGCAGGCGGCATTCGGCACACGGATCACATCATTGAGTTTCCAGCCCTTGTCGGCGCTGGGTTGCGCCTTGCTGTAGTCGACGAAGCGGGCACGCGGCTGGCACTGCTCGCTGCTGCGCACCGCCGAGAAACGGTAGGGCTCTGCGGCCTGGCCGGTGAACGCGCCTTCCAGGCGGGCACAGGCTTCGGGAATCTGCCGCAACGTGTGCACCGCGCCGACCGCTTGTGGTGCACCCACCGCGCGTTGCAGTTCCGGTGCTTCCGCCGCGAAGGCGGGCATGGCCGGGGCGAGAACGGCAAGCATCAACAGGGACAGGCGCATGGGGATTCTCCGACGGGACTGCGCGCAGGCTTGCAGAGGCTGGCTTAACGGGGTGCAAAGGTGGCGATGGGGACGACGGATATCGCGTCGATGCAGCAACCGCTGCGCTCGCCGGGCGCGGCCCGGCGCTACCATCCGGGCGCGGGTGCACGCATACTGCGGGCACCAGGGAATGCTGAACACCGCCATACGTCGGACGACCACCAAGGTCGGTACGGGTTGGTTCCAGGCTGCAGCCCGTCGTCCCCCTCGTGGTGCCGTTCATCGCCACTGGATGCTTGTCCATCCATTCTGCGGAGGGGTCTAATGCTGGAACGTCACGGGCTGTCATTGGCGCTGGGCTGCGCCATTCTCGCGATCCTGTACGGAATCGTCTCGGCGCGCTGGATCCTGCGCCAACCCACCGGCAATGAACGCATGGTCGCCATCGCTGCAGCCATCCAGGAGGGCGCGCGCGCCTACCTCAACCGCCAGTACCTGACCATCGGCATCGCCGGCGTGGTGCTGTTCGTCCTGGTCGGCGTCTTCCTGAGCTGGTATACCGCGATCGGCTTCGCCGTCGGTGCGGTGCTGTCCGGTGCAGCGGGCTACATCGGCATGAACGTATCGGTGCGCGCCAACGTACGCACCGCAGAGGCCGCGCGCCATGGCATCAGTGCAGCAATGGATGTGGCGTTCCGCGGCGGTGCGATCACCGGCATGCTGGTGGTCGGCCTGGGCCTGCTCGGCGTGGCCGGCTACTACACGCTGCTGCTGCGGCTGGGCCTGCCGATGGAACAGGCACTGCATGCACTGGTCGGCCTGGCCTTCGGTTCATCGCTGATCTCGATCTTCGCGCGCCTGGGCGGCGGCATCTTCACCAAGGGTGCCGATGTCGGCGCCGATCTGGTCGGCAAGGTCGAAGCGGGCATTCCCGAGGACGACCCGCGCAACCCGGCAGTGATCGCCGACAACGTCGGCGACAACGTGGGCGACTGCGCCGGCATGGCCGCCGACCTGTTTGAAACCTATGCGGTCACCGTGATCGCGACCATGCTGCTGGGCAGCCTGATGCTGGCCGAGGCCGGCGCCAATGCGGTGCTGTATCCGCTGGTGCTGGGCGGTGTTTCGATCATCGCTTCGATCATCGGCGCACTGTTTGTGAAGGTGAAGCCCGGTGGCTCGATCATGGGCGCGCTGTACAAGGGCGTGATCGTCTCCGGTGTGCTGGCAGCGATCGCGTTCTATCCCATCACCACCGGGCTGATGAGTGACAACGTGCACGGGCCGATGGCGCTGTATGGCTGTGCGCTGATCGGCCTGGTTCTGACCGGGCTGATCGTGTGGATCACCGAGTACTACACCGGTACCCAGTACAAGCCGGTGCAGCACGTGGCCCAGGCCTCGACCACCGGCCATGGCACCAACATCATCGCCGGCCTCGGCATCTCGATGAAATCCACCGCGTTGCCGGTGATTGCCGTCTGCGCGGCGATCTGGGGCGCACACGCACTGGCCGGGCTGTACGGCATCGCCATCGCCGCCACTGCAATGCTGTCGATGGCGGGCATGATCGTCGCACTCGATGCCTACGGGCCGATCACCGACAACGCCGGTGGCATCGCCGAGATGGCCGAGCTGCCTTCGGAAATCCGCGACATCACCGATCCGCTCGATGCGGTGGGCAACACCACCAAGGCGGTCACCAAGGGGTATGCCATCGGTTCGGCAGCACTGGCCGCGCTGGTGTTGTTCGCCGACTACACGCACAACCTGCAGGCGGCCAATCCCGGCCAGGAGTTCCGCTTCGACCTCAGCGACCACACCGTGATCATCGGCCTGCTGATCGGCGGCCTGATTCCATACCTGTTCGGTGCGATGGCGATGGAAGCCGTCGGTCGCGCAGCTGGTGCTGTGGTGGAGGAAGTGCGGCGGCAGTTCCGCGAGATCCCCGGCATCATGCAGGGCACGGCCAAGCCGCAGTACGACAAGGCGGTGGACATGCTGACCCGCTCGGCGATCCGCGAAATGATCGTGCCGTCGCTGCTGCCGGTGGCGGTGCCGGTGGTGGTCGGCCTGCTGCTGGGGCCACGCGCGCTGGGCGGGCTGCTGATCGGCACGATCGTCACCGGGCTGTTCGTGGCCATTTCGATGACCACCGGCGGCGGTGCCTGGGACAACGCCAAGAAGTACATCGAGGATGGCCACTTCGGCGGCAAGGGCAGCGAGGCGCACAAGGCAGCGGTAACCGGCGACACCGTGGGTGATCCGTACAAGGATACCGCCGGCCCGGCGATCAACCCGCTGATCAAGATCATCAACATCGTGGCGCTGCTGCTGGTGCCGTTGCTGTAGCAGGTGTGCGGCTGACGGCCATGATGATGGTCGTCGGCCGCACCTCTCCTCACCTCGGTCGATGCCTGCGCGCATCGACGGACGCAGGCTGTGCCAGGGCAGGCACGGCCCATACGAATCATGCGGGAGTTCCCCCGCCCCTGCTTGCGGTGATAATGCGGTTCCTTTCCATTACCAGCCCGCACCGATGATCACCACCGAACCGCGCATGACCAACCTTTTTCTGCAGCTGGGCCTGGATGCCAGTGCCGAGGGCATTGCCCGGTTCATCGCCGACCACCAGCTGGCGGCCGGAGTGGAAGTGGCCGACGCGGCATACTGGAACAATGCCCAGCGCCAGTTCCTGGCCGAGTCGCTGCAGGCAGACGCGGCCTGGACCACCGTGGTCGACGAACTGAACGAAGCGCTGCACGAAGCAGCGGTGAAGGCCGCGACCGGACAATAAGCGCCCGGTCCCAGGCAGCGGTGCGGACCCAGCGTCCGCACCGACCCGGCTGCGCCCACGGTCGAATACGTTCACTCGATACCGCCGAGCAGAGGCCAGACGCGTGGCGCGACGCAGTGCCAGCATCACGCCCAGCGCCGGCCTATCCAGCTATCAAAGACAGTCTGTCAGCCCGTCATAGACGCTCGTGGTCGTACCGGGCAAGGGCGCGTGGATCGCCTCATGCCCGGAACCCACCTGCCAGACCTGCAGGAGCTGCTCCAACCGGGTTCCAGATGCCAGCGGCAGCACGCATGCATAGCTGCCAAGGTCGACATCGATCCGTCCTTCCTTCCGCACCCAGGTATCGCTGCCGGCGAAGGTCCAGATACAGCTTCCGACCACGCCTGTCGCTCGCTCCACCGAACAGCGCAGGCGCATGGCCCAGAGGTTGTAGTACTGCCCCTCGCAAAACGTGTCGCCACAGACATCATCGAACCCGCGCACCAGCATCCGTTCGGCGGCCAGGAACCGCTCCCGGCCTGTCGCTGGGTCGGGATAGTCACGGGCGTCCACGAACGTCGGCGCGGCCTGCGCAGCGCCAACCACCATCAGACCGCAGAGCAGCCATCGTCCCGGGAAAGTGCGCATCAGGCGTCCCTCCCCTGCGCCCGCAGGCAGTCGGCAAGCCCGTCGAACAGCCCATGATCGAGCCCGGGCAGCGGTGCCATCAGCCCATCCGGCGCCTCCAGCGCGGCAAAGAAGGCTTCAACCGGCACCCCGGGCCGCATCTCCACCGGGCAGGTCCAGCGACCGTTGTCCACCTGCACCTGGCCGGTGTCACCCTGCACCACCAGTTCGCTGGCCGCCAGCACCCACACACACCGCTGCACCGTGCCACGATGGGCCAGCACCGCACAACGGAACTCCATCACCCGGTAGTTGCTGTAATCGCCCTCGCAGAAGGTATCGGCGCACACACGGTCGAATGCCTGTGCAAGCGCTCCCTCAAGCGCGTAGGCCCTGTCCCACCCGGCCTCCTGGGTCGGGTAGTGGATCAGGTCGACATGCGTCCCGCGCGCGAGCGCGGCCAGCGGGGCAAGCAACAGCAGGACGCCGCAGCGCCAACGGTTCCAGTTCATGGCAGGTCTCCTCGGTTCAGGGTTCCAGCCTGCCCCGGCCGTCCGGCCGGCCCCATCGGGGAACCCCGTCCTGGCCGGTCGTCGGCCACCGCGACGGCCCGTCGGCGCCCTACCCTGCACAGCGACCGGCAAAGGCATAAAATGGAGAGCTATCCGTCTACATCCCCCACCTGGAGCACACCATGGGTCTGGAACTCGTCTCGCCCGGCAAGAATCCGCCGGAAGAAATCAACGTCATCATCGAGATCCCGAAGGATTCCGAGCCGGTGAAGTACGAAGTGGACAAGGAAACCGGCGCGATCTTCGTCGACCGCATCCTGTCCACCCCGATGCGCTACCCCTGCAACTACGGCTACGTGCCGAGCACCCTGTGCGGCGACGGCGATCCGGCCGACGTGCTGGTGGTGCTGCCGCTGCCGCTGGTCCCGGGTTCGGTGGTGCGCTGCCGTCCGGTCGGCGTGCTGAAGATGAGCGATGAGGCAGGCAGCGACGAGAAGATCCTGGCCGTGCCGGTTTCGAAGATCTTCAGCGGCTATGCCCATGTCGAGGACATCGCCCAGGTGTCGAGCCACTGGCTGGAGCGCATCGGTCACTTCTTCGAGCACTACAAGGACCTGGAGAAGGGCAAGTGGGTCAAGCTGGACGGTTGGGGTGGCGCGGCCGAGGCCAAGCAGATCCTGATCGAAGCGCACCAGCGCCATCTGGACAGCAAGGCCTGAGACTGAACAGCATTGCTCCGGCGCACGGCGTCGGAGCGATGCGGGTCACGTTTCATGACGGCGGCACATCACCTTTGCCGCCGTATTAGGTAAATTGCGTCACTTCACACGTCATCGACATCGACCGTCGAGACAGCCAGGGGAATGTGTCGTGCGTATTCTGCTTGTTGGGGATGCAGCCAGCCTGCCGGCTGAGCTGACCGAATTCATTGCCGATCTTGGGGAAGACTGGCAGCCGTTGACCGCCACCGATGGCCATGCCGCGATGACCGCGGTCGCCACCCAGGGCGTGGACGCGGTGATCGTCTGCCCGCAGTTGCCCGATCTCAACGCGACCACGTTGCTGGGACAGATCCGCACCTTGCGCCCGGAGACCATCCGCATCGCACTGGTCGATGCACAGCACGGCAACCGGCCGCCGCCGGCGCGCCTGATCGGGGTCGCCCATCGCTTCCTGCCACTGCCGCTGGCACCGGAAGTACTGCTGGAAGCATTGACCAGCCTGGAAGAGCTGCGCGACGTGCTGGACAGCCCACGCCTGCGCGATGCCATCGGCCGCATCGAGAAGCTGCCTTCGCCGCCGCATCTTTACCTGAGCCTGACCCAGGCCCTGGAACACGACGACGACGCCGACAGCGCCGATGTCGCCAAGCTGGTCGCCGCCGACCCGGCGATCGCGGCCAAGGTGCTGCAGCTTTCCAATTCGGCGTTCTTCAGCCAGGGCCGCACCATCGCCGACCTGCGCACCGCCGTGACCCGGCTGGGCCTGGCCACGCTGCGTGACCTGGTGCTGGCCAGTGAGGTGTTCTCCGCGCCCACCTTGTCCGGGGCCGAACGCAATTCGCTGCAGCAGCGTGCGTTGATGGCCTCCCGGTTGGCCGCACGCCTGCTGCCCGACTCCAGCGCCGAACTCGGTGCCACCGCCGCCCTGCTGGCCGACATCGGCCTGCTGCTGCCAGGCGTACGCAACGAGCGCAGCGAACCGGAGCCGGCCGATGATGATCGCCCCGGGCATGCCGAAGCCGGCGCCTATCTGCTGGGCCTGTGGGGCCTGCCGATGCCGATCATCGAGGCAGTGGCGTTCCACCTGCAGCCGCAGCGCGCGAACACCCGCAGTTTCTGGGTGACCGGAGCGGTGCACGTGGCACTGGCGCTGGTCAACGGTGACCCGGTGGATGAAGAGTATCTGCAGCGCGCCGGTGTGCTGAACAAGCTGCCGCAGTGGCGCGAGCACGCCAACAGCCTGATGGGGCTGGTGCCGAGCGAGGCCTGACGCACCGCGCCAGGCGAGTGCGGATGGGACGAAAGGCAGGCCAGGTGGCCTGCCTTTTTTCGTTGCGACGGAAGTTCATCCACGCATGGCGTGGATCTACTGGAGACGTGGATCAATCGCTGGTGACCGGGGGTTCGGCGCGCGGCGTGGACAGCCGCGTTGCCCGACCGCACAAACAAGAAGGGCGGACCTTGCGGCCCGCCCTCCTCTTTCTGCTGTCACGCTTCGATGGATCAGAAGCGCTGGGTGTACTTCATGTAGTAGTAGCGACCGATGTCGAAGCCACCGTAGTAGGAGAAGCTCGAGTTCGGCTGGCTGTACATGACCGGGCCTTCGTGGTTGAACACGTTGTTGGCACCGACCGAGACAGTGGCCTGCCACGGCAGGGTGTAACGCACCTGCACATCGTGGAAGGTGTTCGAACCGACCTTGCGGGTCGGCTGGCCCAGGGTATAGGCCGAGTTGAAGTCAGGCAGGTTGCACTCGGTGTCGTAGGAGCACGGCTCCTTCATGCTCGAGTAGTAACGCACGGCCCAGTTGACGCCCAGGTTGCCCAGGCTCCAATCGACATTCAGGTTCGAACGGACGCGGAAGTTCGCACCCCAGTCGCCGGTTGCCCAGCTGGTGTGCTGCTCGACCGGAGTCTCGGCTTCGTTGTCGCGCTTGTACTCGAGGTAGTCGACGTAGGTGGTCTTCCAGTCAACCACGATCTTGCCGAAGGAGAACTCCGGCAGGCGGTACTTGATGCCCAGGTCGTAACCTGCGGTTTCCTGGTAACCACCGTTGATCAGGGTACGGGTAACGTCGACCACCTGGTTGACGGTGCGGCCTTCGGTACCGCGGCTGAAGCGGTCACACGCCGACGCCACGCCCAGCACGTAGCACTGGTTGAGGATCGAGGTCACCGACTCGGCGGCGATCACGTTGTCGATGCGGATCTTCCACCAGTCCAGGCTGACGTCCAGGCCCTGCACGAAGTTCGGGCTGTAGACCAGGCCAGCGGTCCAGGTCTTGGAGGTTTCCGGCTGCAGTTCCGGGTTGGAACCGGACTCGAAGGCGCTGTAGGACTGGGTGCCCGGGCCGGTCGACTGTGCGCCACCGGAGGTGATCTGGCGGAAGTTCGCCGGAACGCCACGGGCGCCGCAGGCTGCGGCAACCGACGGGTTGCGCGACGCCGAACCGAAGCTGCTGTCGCACGGATCGGTGTAGGCGTCGAAGGTCTGCGAGGTGCCGCCGTACATGTTGGCGATGTTCGGCGCGCGGAAGCCCGTCGAATAGGTCGCACGCACCAGCAGGTCGTCGATCGGCTTCCACTTCAGGCCGAACTTGCTGTTGATGGTGTCGCCGAAGGTGTTGTAGTCCGAATAGCGACCGGCCATGTCGAGCGACAGTTCCTTGGCGAACGGCATGTCGGCCAGCACCGGCACGTTCAGTTCGACGTAGAACTCGTCGAGCTTGTAGCTGCCCTTGGTCGGCGCGCCGGCCAGGTCGGTGCTCAGGCCCGACTGCAGCAGTGCATCCGGGTTGTACTCACCGCTTTCCTGGCGGTGCTCGTAACCGGCGGCGATAGCCAGGTCACCGGCCGGCAGCGTGAACAGCGAACCGGAGATGTTGGCGCTGTAAGCCTTGGTGGTGTTGGTGTAGGTGTCGTGGCTCGGCAGGAACAGGTAGGCCTGCAGTGCCGGGTCAGCCAGCGAACCGTTGCCGGTGGAGCCGTACGGTGCGAGCGGGTTCCACGGGGTGCAACCGGCGATCACCTTGCCCGGGGTGCCGCAACGGGCAACGTCGCCATCCATGAAGGACGGGCCGACGGCGTTCTGCACGTTCGGGATGAACAGGTTGCCGGTGCCGGTCTTGACGCCCTTGTTCTGGTTGTAGACGTAGCCCACGTCCCAGTCCCAGAACTTGTCGGCGAACTCGAACGAACCTTCCAGGCCGGCCGAGAAGCGGAAGGTTTCCTGCTCGGATTCGGTCTGGCGCGGGAACTCGGAGGTGCGACGGATGAAGTTCGCGTCCTTGCCCAGCGGGTTGTAGATGCTGTCGGCCGACAGCGGGGTGCCGTAGACCTCGGACTGGTACGGGTAGCCGGCAATCTGCGAGGTCGCGGTGCGCTTGGTGTACAGCACGTTCGCGGTGGCGCGGATGTTGTCGGTCAGGTCGTAGTTGCCGTTGGCAAAGACCGAGCGACGGGTCAGCTTGTTCTGCAGCCACATTTCCTGGCTGGCATTGGTGTAGTCGGCGGTGCCGAACTCACGGAAGTCGCCCATGCCGTTGCCGGCACCGGTATTGGCACGGGTGTACCAGATATCGTCGTTGGCGTCCTTCGGGGTACCCATGTCGTCGATCAGCACGCCCTGGTTCGACGCCGGCGACCAGCCATTGGCATCGTCGTCGGTCGGGAACGGGTGGAAGCGACCGTTCGGGTAGCGGCTGAAGGAACGATCCTTGGCCTTGACCTCGTCTTCCTTGCTGTATTCGGCGCCGAAGGTGATCGAACCGCGCTCACCGGTCTGGCCGTAGACGAAGTTGTAGACCTGCTTCTGGCCGTCGCCCTGGCCGTACTGGCCACCGTAGACGCTGGCTTCCAGGCCGTCGAAGTTCTTGCGGGTGATGATGTTGACCACGCCGGCGATGGCGTCGGAACCATAGATGGCCGATGCACCGTCGGTCAGCACTTCGATGCGTTCCACGACCGAGGTCGGGATCGAGGCCAGGTCGGTGTAGCCGCCGGTGCTGGTGCCCATGCGCTTGCCGTCCAGCAGCACCAGGGTGCGCTCCGGGCCGAGGTTGCGCAGGTCGACGTACTGGCCGCCGACTTCTTCGCCCGAAGACAGGGCGTCGGCGCGGCTGATCGCCGGCGAACCGGTCGCCGACAGGTTCTGCACGATGTCGGCAACGCTGGTGAAGCCCTGCTTTTCAATGTCGGCGCGCTGCAGCGCGATCACCGGCTGCGCGGTTTCCATGCTCGCCTGGCGGATGCGCGAACCGGTGACCGAAATGCGGTCCAGGTCGGTCGTGCCGCCGGCAGCTGCGTCCTGCGCCGAAGCGAAGGACGGTGCCAAGGCAAGCGCAATGCCGGCCGGCAACAAGCCGAGCCGCACCGCAGGAATACGAACGTTCATCAATCTCTCCAAGGTACGTGTTAGTAGCGTGTTAAAACGCCGTAGCACGTTACGATTGCGTTGCAGCGCTGTATTTGCGCGACACAACCGGAGACTTTGCGGAGTGTGGCGGAAGCTGTCCGTCATTCTCGCGGAAGCGTGAGGCGGACTGGCCGTAGCGGGCGCGGAAGGCACGCGCGAAACTGCAGCAGTTGTCAAAACCGCTGGCGGCAGCGACTTCGCCGACCATCATGTCGGTATCGCGCAGCAGGTCGGCCGCACGTTCGAGGCGCAACCGTGCCGAAAGCGACTGCGGGCTTTCCTCGTACAGGCTCTGGAACGTCTTGGAGAGATACCAGCTGGAGAAGTTGGTCAGCTCGGCCAGTTCGCCGATGCGCACCACACGGTGGCTGTTGCCTTCCAGATACAGGCGCGCGCGCTGCATGCGACCAAACACCTGGCGCTTGCGGCTGCGCGAGCGGCCCGGGCAACGCTGTACGTTGTCGGCCAGGCTGCGCTGCAGACCGGCCAGATGCAGCAGCAACGGACGCAGTGCCTGCGCCGGCTGCCCACTGGCCAGGGCGTCACGCCACAGGCGCAGCGCCACCCGCGCATCAGCGCGGTTCATCTGGCCACGACCGGCGTACAGGCCGCAGTCGGCCATTTCGGTCAGCACGCGCAGCGCTTCCACGTTCAGGTTCATGCCCACGCACAAGCCGTTGCGTCCGGCCTGGACCAGTGGCCTGGACTCCTTCTCGAACGCGATCCACTCGCCCTGGCGAAGCCGGAACCGCCCTTCCTTGGCTTCCACCCACGAGGTGCCGCGCACCTGCATCCAGACGCTGAAGCTGGTGCCGGCGGTCTGCAGGCTGCCGAGGCGGGCCACCCCCATGCAGGTCGGCGCGACATCGTCGATCGCCTTGTCCAGGGATACGGTTTGGCCACGATCGGCCAGCGAGAGTTGACGCATAGGGGCACCACGGATTTGCCAAGTACAGGCCTCCGTTTTGCCAAATGAGGTGGCAGCGCGTCAGGAAAGACTGCCGAGATCGCCACGAATTCGCGGCGAGATCGTCACGAAGAAATTACGAAGGCCCTTTCTCGTTCAAGATCAACAGCTTGGAAAATGCCGGGAACAGGGCGGGCGGTTGTTCGGGCAGTCGCATTACGCCGATGTCGGCACCATCGCTGATGGCCAGGGCCAGGTACAGGTTGCTTCCGTCGGCACTGGCGCTCAGTCCATTGCCCGCGCTCAACCGCTGGGCGTCCAGGCAGCGCTCCGCTTCTTCGCGTCCGGACTGGATGCGGACCAGGGTCGTGCCACAGCTGGCACTGCTGCCGAGGTAGTCGATGCTGCCGTTGCCGGCCACCGTCCAGGTCCGGTAGCGCCAGCGGCTGGGTCGGTCCTCACTGACCTGCTGCACGCTGCCGGGGGTCAACGCCGCGTCCACCGACCACAGCCCACCGGCTGCCAGCCGGGTGAACAGCACCCGCCCGGTGCTGCGGTCGAAACGCGCCTGCGACACCCCCTCCAGGCTGGCCAACCGCCGCCATGGCTGCACGCTGCGGTCGAACAGGCTCAAGCGGGTGTGCTGGTCGGCATCACGTTCGACCACCAGCAGCTGCTCCGCGTCTGCGCCGTACAACGCCTGCAATGGCTGATCGGCGGGGACCGGAAGCCGCTGAAGTTGTTCATCGCGCGGTGCGATCTCGTAGACAACCGCTTCGCCATGCTCATCGCGGCCGACCACCAGCAGATGCCGGCTGTCGGCCGACCAGTCCGGCGCCTGCCGTGCCTCTGGCTTCAGTCCTTCGATCGGCCGCAGCGACTCCGGCCGCTGCATGTCGGCCCACCACAGGGCGAAGCTGCCCGAACGATCGGAACTGAACACCAGTTGCCGCCCATCCGGTGCCACCATCGGTTGCCCGTCGCGGCCACTGGAGGCGAACAGGCGCTCACCGGCACCGCCCTGCGCGGGCATCCTGAACACCCCGAACTGCGCGCGCCGATGCACGAACGCCAGCATGTCGCCGCGGCGGGACACTGCCGGCCACTGCGCATCATCGAGCCCGGCGTCGCGCAGCGTGCGGCGCTCGACGTCGAGGTAGTACAGGCGTGCTTCGCTGTCCACGCGGCGACCGAACACGATATGCCGGCCGTCGCCCAGCCACGCCCAACCACGCAGCTCGGCCGATTCGGTGGTCAACTGCTCGGGCGTACCGCCACTGGCAGGCATACGCCACAGGTCGCCCAGCTGAGGGTTGCGGACAAACACCAGCCATCGGCCATCCGGGGAATAGCGCGGGGCGTAGTCGAAATCATCCTCGTCGACCGCGTAATCAAGCGCACGCCATTGGCCGGTGGCCAGATCCAGCACGCGGATGCCGCGATGGGCATAGCGACCGACCATGCTGCCGAAGACCAGGCCACGGCCATCGGGCGTCCAGTCGAAACTGAGCAGCTCGGTGCCGTCGCAGCGCGTGGCCTGGCGCACGGCGCCGCCGGTGGCGCTGGCGATCAGCACCTGGCAGCTGGCATCGGCGCCAAAGCGGGCGAAGGCGATTTCGCGGCCATCGGGCGACCAGTTCGGGAAGCGGTCGCTGGCACCTGCCGGTGGCGATAGCAGCTGGCGCGCGGGGGCATTGCCGGAGGTCTGCACCTTGATGGCGTTGCCGCCGGTGCCATCGTCGTTGGCGCCTTCGTAGGCGACCTGCGATCCATCAGGAGAAAGTGTGGGATAGGTCTCAAAACCGGCCGTTGCGGTAATCAATCGATACGGCCGCTCCGGACTCCCGATCACCCGCGTGCCGTTCTCCACTGCCGCATCCACCGGGGAATTCACCGGCGCCGGGCGGTGCAGCAGCAGTACGCTCAACACCACCAGCGCAAGCAGCATCGCCACGCCCAGTGCCAGCAACAGGCGACGACGCCAACGGCGCCAGCGGCGGCTTCCGCGATCGACCACCGGCGCGCCGCCGGTGGCCACCGCCTCCGGCGCAGGCGGTGGCGATGCGGTCGAGTCCTCTGCAACGGCGATCGCATCGGTCTCGTGGTCCGCCAGCGGTTGCACCGGCACAAGCAGGCGGTAACCGGTCTTGGCGATGGTCTCGATGTAGGCCTGGCCGTTGTCATCGTCGACGCTGAACGCCTTGCGCAGCTGGGTGACAGCCTGGGTCAGCACATCATTGGTCGGCAGCGTGTCCGGCCACACTTCGGCGAACAGCTCGTCACGGGTCACCACCCGCCCCGGCTGCCGCATCAACACGCGCAGCACGCCCAGCGACTTGGGCGTCAAACGGCGTGTACGGCGGGCACCGGCAACTTCAACCTCACGCGAGGACAAAGTAACGATGCACTCGCCGACGCGGACGCGGTCGGATTCAGGCGACTGGATTTCGCTGTTGATCATTCGTTGCTATGGGGCTGAAACAGGCCGCAAACACTGTTCACCATCGATCCCTTCCCATCCTTGGCACAGCAAGAAGCCAGATTCCGCACAAAGCATCGGCGCATACCGCAAAAAAAACGAAGCCTCCGGATATTAGCCTATGCGAGTTACCTCGCCTATCGCGTGGTCGACATCAGGCTCTCTCTCGCCGACGCATTCACATAATACGCATCATCATTCGCGCCCTTCTGGGCGCGATATTTTTATCTGGCGTTCATTTTCAGAAGCGTTTCAGCATGGTCAGGCCAACCAGCCGCGAAACCACCAACGCTACGTACATGACGCCGGAAAACTGCTCCAGCATTACCAGCGCGCGGGCCTGCGGATGCAGCGGCACGACGTCGCTGAGACCCACCCCCGACAATAAGCTGAAGCTCAGATAAAGCAGCTCCATCCACGTGCGCTGCGCCCCGCCATTGGCGCCCTGGAAACTGCCCGGATACCACTGCTGACATACGGCAAAGGTAAAAGCGAATGCCCATGCCAGCAGAGTGAACGTGGCACCGGCGGCGAACAGCTCGTCGCGCGTCACTTTGTGGTCCTGCAGCATGTAAGCGATCAGCGCACCGGCGGTGTAGAAATACAGCAGGCTTTCCAGCAGTTGCGCGGTGATGCCCAGTGCAGGCCGATCAAGCAGGGCCGCCGAAAGGGAAAACACCACCGCCGGGATGGCCAGCACCAACGCCAGCCATGTCCCCAGCGGGCTGCGCTGCACCACCCACAGTGCCAGGCCGAGCACGGCCATGCCGAATACGCCTACTGCCGCGCGCCCGGCAGCGGTTTCGTCCAACGCCGGGTACAGCAGTACCGACAGCAGCTGTGCGCCGAGCAGCCAGGCCGAGGGATGACGGCGGGCGATGGCCAGCCAGCGGGTGGTGACGGCAATGGGCATGGTTGCGTGTCCCCGGGGAACGATGGGGCGAGGATAGCGGCATGTCGGTGAGTTGGGTGACTGGACGGTGCCGGGCATGAGCCGGCACTGCCCATCTGCGATCAGCCCTGCTGGTACACCTCGGCGCCGGCCGCCCGGAACTGCTCGGACTTTTCCTGCATGCCCTTCTCGGCGTACTCGCGCACGTCCTGGGTGATCTTCATCGAACAGAAATGCGGGCCGCACATCGAACAGAAGTGGGCCAGCTTGTGCGCGTCCTTGGGCAGGGTCTCGTCGTGGAATTCCTTGGCCTTCTCCGGGTCCAGGCCGAGGTGGAACTGGTCTTCCCAGCGGAATTCGAAGCGTGCCTTGCTCAGCGCGTTGTCACGCACCTGCGCACCCGGATGCCCCTTGGCCAGGTCAGCAGCATGGGCGGCGATGCGATAGGCCATGATGCCGTCGCGCACGTCCTGCCGGTTGGGCAGGCCCAGATGCTCCTTCGGCGTGACGTAGCAGAGCATGGCAGTGCCGAACCAACCGATCATCGCCGCACCGATCGCGCTGGTGATGTGGTCATAGCCCGGCGCGATGTCGGTGGTCAGCGGACCGAGCGTGTAGAACGGCGCCTCGCCGCACTCGCGCAGCTGCTTGTCCATGTTCTCCTTGATCAGCTGCATCGGCACATGGCCGGGGCCTTCTATCATGGTCTGCACGTCGTGCTTCCACGCAATCTTCGTCAACTCGCCCAGCGTCTCCAGCTCGCCGAACTGTGCCGCATCGTTGGCATCGGCGATGCAACCAGGACGCAGGCCATCACCCAGCGAGAAGGTCACGTCGTAGGCCTTCATGATTTCGCAGATGTCTTCGAAATGGGTGTAGAGGAAGTTCTCCTTGTGGTGGGCCAGGCACCACTTGGCCATGATCGAGCCGCCGCGGCTGACGATGCCGGTAACCCGCCTGGCGGTGAGTGGCACATAGCGCAGCAGCACCCCGGCATGGATGGTGAAGTAGTCCACGCCCTGCTCTGCCTGTTCGATCAGGGTGTCGCGGAAGATCTCCCAGGTCAGCGCTTCGGCGCGGCCGTCGACTTTTTCCAGCGCCTGGTAGATCGGCACCGTACCGATCGCCACCGGCGAATTGCGGATGATCCATTCGCGCGTTTCATGGATGTGCTTGCCGGTGGACAGGTCCATCACCGTGTCGCCGCCCCAGCGGATCGCCCACACCAGCTTTTCCACTTCCTCGGCAATGCCCGAGGACACCGCGCTGTTGCCGATGTTGGCGTTGATCTTGGTCAGGAAGTTGCGGCCGATGATCATCGGCTCGCTTTCCGGGTGATTGATGTTGTTGGGCAGCACCGCACGGCCGCGGGCGATTTCCTCGCGCACGAATTCCGGGGTGATGATCTGCTGGATCGACGCACCGAATGCTTCGCCCGGATGCTGCTGCAGCAGTGCGGCATCGCGGATCGCTTCCAGCCGCTGGTTTTCGCGGATTGCCACGAATTCCATTTCCGGAGTAATGATGCCGCGGCGCGCATAGTGCATCTGGGTGACGTTGGCGCCCGCCCGCGCGCGACGTGGCAGGCTGCGCGCGGGAAAACGCACCGGGTCCAGCTTCGGATCATGTTCGCGCGCGCGGCCGAACGAGGAGCTGAGGCCGTCGAGCTGCTCGGTGTCGTTGCGCTCCTCCACCCAGCCACGGCGCAGTGCCGGCAGGCCCGTAGACAGGTCGATGCGCACGTCCGGATCGGTGTACGGGCCGGAGGTGTCGTAGACGGTGACCGGTGCGTTCTCTTCGCCGCCGAACACGGTCGGCGTGCGGGTCAGCGCGATCTCGCGCATCGGCACCTGCAGGTCCGGGCGCGAGCCAGGCACGTGGATCTTGCGCGAGCCGGGAATGGGCCGGGTCACGGATTCGGAGAGTTGCTGGGCCTGTTGCTGCAGGGCGGAGAGCTGTGCGTTCATCGGGCATCGTCCAGGAAGGTCAGGGACGAAGCGGCGGCGCACTGCACCCGCGCACGGACGGCACCAAGGCGCTCCCTGGGCAGGTTCCGGGTACGGTTGCATTGCAAAGCTTCCCTACGCCGGTATGAGCCGGATCAGGTTCCAAGGGACTATCTCAACCGTGGCCACAAGGCCGCGGTACCCCCGCTTCTTGGTGGGCATTAGAGCATAGAAACCACTCGACCTCCTGCCCGTTCATCCACGCAGGGCGCAGATCTGCCGCACCCGCGTTAACAGAACCGTGACGTCGCATTCAGTAACGTGCACGCGCGCCGCACCGTTGCACGTGGCGCTTTAGCTGCCGCCATCGCGGTGCCTGTCCGGTGCGCGCACACTGCCGCCGGCCTGCTCCCTGCAAGCTTTCGCTCGCTCCCCTCAATCCCTTGATCGGAGAAGCTCCTTCATGGTGTTTCGCATTTCCATCGCACTGGTGCTTGCCCTGGTGCTGCTGGCCGGCCTCGCGCCCGGTCCCTTCAATACTGTCGTGCAGGCGGCGCTGGCTGATGTCATCCGCAGCGTCGGTTGGCTGTACCTGCTGGTGGTGTTCCTGGCGCTGGTGTTCCTGATGTACCTGGCCTTCGGCCGCTTCGGCAACCTGCGCATCGGTGGCGAAGACGCTGAACCCGAATTTTCGCGCGCCAGCTGGATGTCGATGCTGTTCGCCGCCGGCATGGGCATCGGCCTGGTGTTCTGGGGCGCCGCCGAGCCGATCTCGCACTTCACCAAGCCACCTGAAGGCCTTGAACCGCAAAGCATGGATGCCGCGCGTGCATCGATGCGTTATGCGTTCTTCCACTGGGGCCTGCATCCGTGGGCGATCTATGCACTGATCGGCCTGGCGATGGCCTGGTTCCAGTTCAACCGCAATGGACGCGGCCTGGTCAGCGACATGCTGCAGCCGATCATCGGCCGCCACCATCGCGGCTGGATCGGCCGTGTCGTCAACATCGCGGCGGTGGTCGCCACGGCGATCGGCGTGGCGACGACGCTCGGCTTCGGCACCATCCAGATCGCTGCAGGCGTGGAGCGTGTATTTGGCCTGCAGGCGACTGTACCGGTGCAGATGACCATCATCGCCATTGCCTTCGTGCTGTACATGGCCTCGACCGCCAGCGGTGTGGAGCGCGGCGTGAAGTGGCTGTCCAACTTCAACCTGGCACTGGCTGCATTGCTGGCCGCGACCGTACTTGTGCTTGGGCCGACTGGATTCATCTTCGATACGTTCACCACCACGCTGGGTTCCTACCTCAACCAGCTGGTGACCATGAGCCTGCGCATGTCGCCGTTCTCCGGCAGCACGTGGGTGGCCGACTGGACGATCTTCTACTGGGCGTGGTGGATTTCGTGGGCCCCGTTCGTGGGTTCCTTCATCGCGCGCATCTCGCGCGGCCGCAGCGTGCGCGAGTTCGTGATCGGCGTTGTTCTGGCACCGACCCTGCTGGGCTTCTTCTGGTTCGCCGTGTTCGGCGGAACGGCATTGTGGGCGCAGATCTTCGGCCACGCCGACCTTGTGCAGGCACTGGGCAATGGCTATGAGACGGTGCTGTTCACCCTGTTCGACAGCCTGCCGGCGTCGCTGATGCTGTCGGCGGTGGCGTTGGTGCTGTTGATGATCTTCTTCGTGACCTCGGCCGATTCGGCGGTGCTGGTACTGGCCAGCATGTCCACCGACGAAGCCGGAGATCCGCCGCTGAAGCGCAAGCTGGCGTGGGGAATCGCGGTAGCGTTGATTGCGGCGGCATTGCTGCTCGCGGGCGGACTGGATGCGTTGCAGGGCATGATCACGATTGCGGCGTTGCCGTTCGCGCTGCTGATGGTGCTGGTGATGGTGTCGCTGTACCGGGTACTGGACCAGGAATACACGCGCGAGCGGCGGCAGGCGCAGCGCCAGCGGCGCATGATCGATGCGTGGATCGCACGCGAGATGGCGGCGCAGGAAGAGACCCAGGCGGAGGCGGCACGCGCGCAGGATCAGGATTGAGGGTGTTTTGCAGCCAGCGGCTGCACCGCTTTTTTTCAAGCAACTGCAAGTGCAACTTCAAAAGCCAAGGCGGCTCTGAGTTGTTGCTTGCCTGGCAGGGAGGGGACAGATGGCGGGACACGCCGCAAGTACGTCCCTGTAGGCTCGGCCACGGCATCCATGCCGTGGACGGTCCCGCCATCGGCCCCCTCCCCGCCTCCGACAATTTCCCGGTGACGGTTGGTGGATCCACGCCATGCGTGGATGAGGTGTATCGGAAAACAAGGAGGGGTCGGATCCGTTTTCCAAAGGAAAACGGATCCGACCCCAACACACAGCGCGCGGCTGTTGCTGTTGCCTTTGCTTTTGATCTTCTTCTTTCTCTTACTGCGGTGGCGGCCACAGGAAACTGTCCGTGGCCGGGCGGGTGGGTTGGCTGGGGGCGTGAGCCGCATGGATGCGGCGACCGAGCCTACAGGGACGTATTCACGGCGGCCCCCAGACAATCCACCCGCCCGGCCCAACCCAGCATTACGGAATCCACCGCAGAGGGGGCTCAGCCCGGTGGCCGGGAAACCTCAGTAGCCCGCCGCCTGCCCATCCTTGCGGCTCTCCGACGCGCCGTAGTACACGCCGGTTTCCGGATCACGCAGGATCGCCTGGTAACCGCCATACGGACCATCGGCGAATACCACCCGGTGCCCCTTGCGCATCAGCGCCCGCACCGTCTCGTACGGGAACCCGGTTTCCAGATTGACCTCGCCACCATCAGTCATGGCCGTCGCCTGCCCGGTCGGTTCGGTCGATCCCTCATGCTGGATGCGGGGTGCATCACCGGCCTCCTGCAGGTTCATGCCGAAGTCCACCAGGTTCATCACGATCTGTGCGTGCCCCTGCGGCTGCATCGCACCACCCATCACCCCGAAGCTTGCATAAGGCTTGCCGCCCTTGGTGATGAAGGCCGGAATGATGGTCTGGAAGGGACGCTTGCCCGGTGCGTAACCGTTGGGATGGTTCTTCTGCAGCACGAACATCTCGCCGCGATCCTGCAGGATGAAGCCCAGCCCCGGCGGGGCCATGCCGCTGCCCATGCCGCGGTAGTTGGACTGGATCAGTGACACCATCATGCCGTCGGCATCGGCCACGGTCATGTAGATCGTGTCGCCCTCTTCCAGCTGCTTGGGCGTACCCGGCTGTACTTCCTTCAGCGCCTTGTCCATCGAGACCAGCGCGCGACGCTGCGCTGCGTACTCCTTGGAGATCAGCTTCTGTACCGGCGCCGGCTGGAAGGCCATGTCGGCGTAGAAGCGCGCACGGTCGGCGAAGGCCAGCTTCTTGGCTTCCACGAACAGATGCACGTGCTCGGGTGAGCCGAACGGAATCTTCGAGAAGTCGTAGCCTTCCAGTACGTTGAGGATCTGCAGCGCGGCGATGCCCTGGCTGTTGGGCGGCAGTTCCCACAGGTCGTAGCCGCGGTAGTTGCTGCTGACCGGCTCGACCCACTCGCCATGATGGTCGGCCATGTCCTGGTAGCTCAGGTAGCCACCGTTCTTCTTGAAGTAATCGCCGATGGTGCGGGCGATGTCGCCCTTGTAGAAAGCATCACGGCCGCCGTCGGCGATCTTCTGCAGGGTGTCGGCAAGGTTGGGGTTCTTCCACATCTCGCCCTTGCGCGGCGCGTGGCCATCGATCGTGAACTGTTCCTTGAAACCCGGATACTGCGACAGCTTCGGCACCGAGCGATCCCAGTAATAGGCAATCACTTCGGCAACGGGATGACCATCGCGTGCGTAGCGGATGGCCGGGGCCAGGTTGTCGGCCATCGGCTTGCGGCCGAAGCGCTCGTGCAGCGCGAACCAGCCATCAACCGCGCCCGGCACCGATACCGGCAGCGGGCCGGTCGCGGGGATCTCCTTCAGGCCACGACGCTGGAACTCGGCCAGGGTGAGCGACTTCGGTGAACGGCCCGAGCCGTTGTAGCCGTAGAGCTTCTGCGTCTTCGGGTCCCACACGATGGCGAACAGGTCGCCGCCGACGCCATTGCCAGTCGGCTCCATCAACCCCAGCGCTGCGTTGGCCGCAATGGCGGCATCGACGGCCGAGCCACCGGCCTTCATCACGTCCAGCGCGATCTGGGTAGCCAGCGGCTGCGAGGTGGCGGCCATCGCATGCGGGGCGATCACCTCCGAACGGGTGGCGAAGGTGTGGCCGGTAATGCGGTCGGCGGCCTGGGACAGCATGGGCACGGCAGCCAGCACGGCAGCAGCCAGCAGGGAACGGGCAAGACGTCGGGACACGGTCAGGTTCCGAGGGAAGGGGTGGTGACCCGATCTTCGCCGCTACCGCGACCGGGGGCCATCGGGCATAGGTCATGGGGCGCTTCATGGAGCCACGGGCGCCATTGCCACGAACGCATCGCAATGCGCGCCGAACCTCCCGCGGCACCTGAGGGCGCTGCACTCCCCGGCGAGCGCAGCTGGTATCGCCGGAATCCGCGCAAAAAACCCGTTGAAAAGAGTGAATTCGGGTTCACCGAAACACTTTCAGCAGCAACCATCCTTGTGCCACAAGCGATTGCACTGCATGCAGCGGAAACTGACGGAAATAGTGCTGCGAGGGTTGACACGGCGGAAATGGCTGTGGTTTTCTCGATCACATGTTGCATCACAACACACCACCGCGAACCCATATCGAAGCCGCCGATACCGGCGCTGCCTCGCTGCGTTCGATTCTTGTGCTCGTACTTATTACCCAACCAACAGGTGCGGGACGAGCCAGCGTGTAAGCAACAAACACACCGGAACTCTTCAAAAACCCGCACCCCCCCAGGTGCGGGTTTTTTCATTTCAGGACCTGGTTTCAGACGCAACCACCATGACCACCGCCCATCGCACAACCCAGACCTGCTGCACCACGAACTCTCGTGGTGGCAGTACCTGTGCGATGCGCGGCGCTGCCCTCCCCACTTTTCCCTGACCGGCCGGTACGTCGCTTCGACTGCCGGCCGTCTTTTTTCTTCCCACCCGCAAGGAACCTCCCCCATGAGCACCAACGAACTGCCCCAGACCAAGATCGCCGTCATCGGCTACGGCAGCCAGGGACGCGCGCACGCGCTGAACCTGCGTGAATCCGGCTTCGATGTGGTGGTAGGCCTGCGTCCGGGCGGCCCCACCGAGGTCAAGGCACAGGCCGATGGCTTCACCGTGAAGGCACCGGCCGATGCGGTGAAGGATGCCGACCTGGTCGCGGTACTGACCCCGGACATGGTGCAGAAGAAGCTGTACGAGGACGTGCTGGCGTCGAACATGAAGCAGGGCGCGGTGCTGCTGTTCGCGCATGGTCTGAACGTGCACTTCGACATGATCAAGCCGCGCGAAGACCTGGACGTCGTGCTGGTCGCACCGAAGGGCCCTGGTGCGCTGGTCCGTCGCGAATATGAAATCGGCCGCGGTGTGCCATGCATCTGGGCGGTCTACCAGGACAAGAGCGGCAAGGCCGCCGAGTACGCGCTCGCCTATGCGGCCGGCCTGGGTGGTGCGCGCGCCAACCTGATCCAGACCACCTTCAAGGAAGAAACCGAAACCGATCTGTTCGGCGAGCAGGCGGTGCTGTGCGGCGGCGCTTCGGCACTGGTGCAGGCGGGCTTCGAGACGCTGGTCGAAGCCGGTTACCAGCCCGAAATCGCCTACTACGAAGTGCTGCACGAACTGAAGCTGATCGTCGACCTGTTCTACGAAGGCGGCATCTCGCGGATGCTGGAGTTCATCTCCGAGACCGCGCAGTACGGCGACTACGTCAGCGGCCCGCGGGTGATCGACGCCGGTACCAAGGCGCGCATGAAGGAAGTGCTGAAGGACATCCAGGACGGCACCTTCACCAAGAACTGGGTGGCCGAGTACGAAGCGGGCCTGCCGAACTACAACAAGTTCAAGCAGGCCGACCTGGAGCACCCGATCGAGAAGGTAGGCAAGGAACTGCGCGCCAAGATGGTCTGGTTGCAAGGTCAAGCCGCGTAACAACGCGGCACCCCCACCCGCTCTGCAAGGTTCCCCCATGAACTCTCCCACACACCGCAGCGCGCCGCCCAACGGCGCGCGCTGGCTGACCCAGGCGCTGGAGGCCGAGGGTGTCCGTACGCTGTTCGGCTATCCGGGCGGCACCATCATGCCGTTCTACGACGCGCTGGTGGATTCGTCGCTGAAGCACATCCTGGTGCGCCATGAGCAGGGCGCTGCACTGGCCGCCAACGGCTTTGCGCGCGCCAGTGGCCAGGTCGGCGTCTGCGTGGCGACCTCCGGGCCGGGCGCCTCGAACCTGGTCACCGGCATCGCCGATGCGATGCTCGATTCGGTGCCGATGGTCTGCATCACCGGCCAGGTCGCCACGCCGCTGCTGGGCACCGATGCGTTCCAGGAACTGGACGTGTTCGGCCTGACGATGCCGATCGTCAAGCACAGCTGGCTGGTGCGCAGCGTCGATGACCTGCCGCGCGTGGTGGCCGATGCTTTCCGCATCGCCCGCGAAGGCCGTCCCGGCCCGGTGCTGATCGATCTGCCCAAGGACGTGCAGCTGGCCGATGCCAGCCACCTGCCGGCGCATGTGCCGGCCAATGTGGAACCGCCGCCAGCCCCTGCCGACGCGGCCATCGCCGAGGCCATCGCGGCGCTGGCGGCGGCCGAGAAGCCGGTGGTCTACGCCGGTGGTGGCATCGCCCTGGGCGATGCCGTGCAGGACCTGCGCGAATTCGTCGAAGCCAGCGCCACCCCCACCGTGATGACCCTGCGTGGGCTGGGCGCGCTGCCTCCCCAGCACCCGCAGTCGCTGGGCATGCTGGGCATGCACGGCACCCGCGCGGCGAACATGGCCGTGCAGGAAAGCGATCTGCTGCTGGTGCTGGGTGCGCGCTTCGATGATCGGGCGACCGGCAAGCTGGCCGAGTTCGCACCGTTTGCCCGCGTGGTGCACATCGATGCCGATGCGTACGAGATCTCCAAGCTGCGCAGCGCCGATGTCGCCGTGCCCGGCAACGTCGGCCACGCCATCCGCGCCCTGCGTGCGGCCTTCCCCTCCCCCAAGGCCCACCAAGACGCATGGCGCAAGCGCTGCGCACAGCATCGCGATCGTTTCGCCGCGCGCTACGACGCACCCGGCCAGCACATCTACGCCCCGGCGCTGCTGAAGCGCCTGAGCGAACTGGCGCCGGCCGATACGGTGGTCGCCTGCGACGTCGGCCAGCACCAGATGTGGGTTGCGCAGCACTGCCGCTTCACTCATCCGCGCAACCACCTGACCAGCGGCGCACTGGGCACGATGGGCTTCGGCCTGCCGGCGGCGATGGGCGCGCAGTTCGCCTGCCCCGAGCGCACGGTGGTGCTGGTGTCCGGCGATGGCAGCTTCATGATGAACGTGCAGGAGCTGGCGACCATCGCCCGCTGCCGCCTGCCGGTGAAGATCATCCTGCTGGACAACAGTTCGCTGGGCATGGTGCGGCAGTGGCAGGAACTGTTCTTTGCCGAGCGTTACAGCGAGATCGACCTGTCCGACAACCCGGACTTCGTCGCCCTGGCCAAGGTGTTCGGCATCGCGGCCACGCGCATCGACGCACGTGATGACGTCGAAGGTGGCCTGGCCGCGCTGCTGGCCGAACCTGGCCCGGCCCTGCTGCACGTGGCCATCGATGCACGCGCGAACGTGTGGCCGCTGGTACCGCCCAATACCGCCAACAGCACCATGCTGGAAAGCAACCCTGCACATGCACGCCAGGAGATCCCCAATGCAATACCGGCTTGACCTGGTGCTGCAACCGGCCGAGGGCGCGCTGCTGCGCGTGATCGGCATGGCCGAACGCCGTGGTTTCGCACCGCGCGCGATCACCGGTGCGCCGGTGGCCACCGATGATGGCCGTTGGCACCTGCAACTGGTGGTGGACAGCCAGCGCCCACCGGAAACGCTGTGCCGGCAGATGGAAAAGATCTACGACTGCGTTTCGGTGCAGATGACCGCACTGGAAGGAGCATCCGCATGAACGCCCGTACCGTATGCAACACGGTGCCGGTACGGAGGCGTCTTCTTCGCCGCCCGTACCCGCATGCGGTGGTCGGCAACACCCTGCTGGTGGCCCATGCCGGCCGCTGACGCCAGCAAGGAAAGCGATGTCGGCGACGTAACCGTTGCCGACGTACTGGCCGCGCAGGCCCGCCTGCGCCGCTTCCTGCCGCCTACACCGCTGCATCATGCCGAGCGCTTCGGCACCTGGCTGAAGCTGGAAAACCTGCAGCGCACCGGCTCGTACAAGGTGCGCGGCGCACTCAATGCCCTGCTGGCCGCCCGCGAACGTGGCGATACCCGGCCGGTGATCTGCGCCTCGGCGGGCAATCACGCCCAGGGCGTAGCCTGGGCCGCCTATCGCCTGGATGTGCCGGCCATCACCGTGATGCCGCATGGCGCACCGGCCACCAAGATCGCTGGCGTCGCCCATTGGGGTGCAACGGTGCGCCAGCACGGCAACAGCTATGACGAGGCCTATGCCTTCGCCGTTGAACTGGCGCAGCGTCATGGCTATCGCTTCCTGTCCGCCTTCGACGATGCTGATGTCATCGCCGGCCAGGGCACCGTCGGCATCGAGCTGGCCGCACACGCGCCGGACGTGGTGATCGTACCGATCGGCGGTGGCGGCCTGGCATCCGGCGTCGCCCTGGCGCTGAAATCGCAGGGCGTGCGCATCGTCGGCGCGCAGGTCGAGGGAGTCGATTCGATGGCCCGTGCGATCCGCGGCGACGTGCGCGAGATCAATCCTGTGCCGTCGCTGGCCGATGGCGTGCGGGTGAAGATCCCCGGTTTCCTGACCCGTCGCCTGTGTACCTCGCTGCTGGACGACGTGGTGATCGTGCGCGAAGCCGAGCTGCGCGAGACCCTGGTGCGGCTGGCATTGGAAGAACACATCATCGCCGAAGGCGCCGGTGCGCTGGCACTGGCCGCCGGCCGTCGCGTCGCTGGGCGCCGCAAGTGCGCGGTCGTCTCCGGCGGCAACATCGACGCCGGCGTGCTCGCCGGCCTGCTCACCGACATCCGTCCACGCCCGCCACGCAAGCCGCGCCGGCGCCGGGCAGAAACCCCGCGCTCGCCCGGCAAGGCGACCGCCACCGCTTTTCCCACGCCTTCCCCTTCCCCCCTGCAAGCCGTCGCACCCGCTGTCGAGGAGATTTCCCTGTGACCACCATCGAACGAATTACCACCCCGCGCATCCGCATCTTCGACACCACCCTGCGTGACGGCGAGCAGTCCCCCGGCTGCAGCATGAGCCCGCCGCAGAAGCTGGTGATGGCGCGTGCGCTGGACGAACTGGGCGTGGACATCATCGAGACCGGCTTCCCGGCCAGCTCGCAGTCCGACCGCGAAGCGATGGCCCTGATCGGCCGCGAACTGCGCCGCCCGAGCCTGAGCCTGGCGGTGCTGTCGCGCTGCCTGCAGGCCGACATCGAAACCTCGGCGCGTGCGCTGGAAGCCGCTGCCAACCCGCGCCTGCATGTGTTCCTGTCGACCAGCCCGCTGCACCGTGAGCACAAGCTGCGGATGACCCGTGAGCAGGTACTGGAATCGGTACGCAGGCACGTAGCACTGGCCCGCTCCTACATCGATGACGTGGAGTTCTCCGCCGAGGACGCCACCCGCACCGAACTGGACTACCTGATCGAGGTCTCGCGCGTGGCGATCGCTGCCGGCGCCACCACCATCAACCTGCCCGACACCGTCGGCTTCACCACGCCGGAAGAGATCCGCACGATGTTCCAGCAGGTCATCGCTGGCGTCGCCGATGTGCCGAACGCAGCCAACGTGATCTTCAGCGCCCACTGCCACAACGACCTGGGCCTGGCCGTGGCCAACTCGCTGGCCGCCATCGAAGGCGGCGCGCGCCAGGTCGAATGCACCGTCAACGGCATCGGTGAGCGCGCCGGCAACTGCTCTCTGGAAGAGATCGCGATGGTGCTGAAGGTGCGCCAGGCTTTCTACGAGCAGGACACCGCCATCGACACCCCGCGCATCGTCGGCACCTCGCAGCTGCTGCAGCGCCTGGTCGGCATGCCGGTACAGCGCAACAAGGCCATCGTGGGTGCCAATGCCTTCGCCCATGAGTCGGGCATCCACCAGCACGGCATGCTGCGTCACCGCGGCACCTACGAAATCATGCGTCCGGAAGACGTGGGCTGGGAAGATTCGCAGATGGTGCTGGGCCGCCACAGTGGCCGCGCCGCCGTCGAAGCCCGCCTGCGCGCACTGGGCTTCTGGCTGGAAGAAGACGAGCTGAAGCTGGTGTTCGAGCAGTTCAAGGGGCTGTGCGAGCAGCAGCGCGTTGTCACCGATGCCGACCTGCAGACGCTGATGCAGGGCGGCTCCAATGCCCAGGGCTACCGTCTGGCCTCGATGACCATCAGCGATGTCGGCAGCCGCGCCAACGCGCTGGTCGAACTGTCCGACCCGGACGGCAACCGCGTGGCCGAGACCGCGCAGGGCGACGGCCCGGTCGATGCGCTGTTCGGCGCGTTGTCGGCCGCCACCGGCGTGCAGCTGATGCTGGACAGCTACCACGTGCACAGCGTCGGCATCGGCGCCGACGCGCGTGGCGAGGCCAACCTGAGCGTGCGCCACGAGGGTGTGGAGTACGACGGCACCGGTACCAGCAAGGACATCATCGAAGCGTCCGCGCTGGCCTGGCTGGACGTGGCCAACCGCCTGCTGCGCCAGCGCCAGGCCAACGCCGGCATCAGTACTGAATCACCTGCCACCGCCACCGCCTGAGGAATGTGAGATGAGCGCCTTCGACACCGCGACCACCCCCAGCAGCGCCGGCCAGCAGTGGAATGCCCAGGACTATGCGATCGATGCCGGCTTCGTGCCGACCCTCGGTGGCGCCGTAGCGCGCCTGCTCGATGCGCGTGCCGGCGAGCGCATTCTCGACCTGGGGTGTGGCGATGGCGTGCTCACCACCGAACTGGCCCTCAGCGGCGCACACATGCTGGGCGTCGATGCCTCGCCGGAAATGGTGATCGCCGCGCGTGCGCGGGGCGTCGATGCGCAGGTGATGGACGGCCACGCCCTGTCCTTCGACGGTGTGTTCGATGCGGTGTTCAGCAACGCCGCCCTGCATTGGATGCCCGACCCGGATCGCGTGCTGGAGGGCGTGCGCCGCGCCCTGCGCCCCGGCGGGCGCTTGGTCGCCGAGTTCGGCGGCCATGGCAACGTGGCCACGATCACTGCCGCCGTGCAGGCCGCGCGCGTCGCCCATGGCCATGGTGCCAGCGCATTCCAGTGGTACTTCCCCACCGCCGATGCCTACGCAGACCGCCTGCGCCAGCATGGCTTCCAGGTGCAGCTGATCGAATGCCTGCCGCGCCCGACCGCGCTGCCGACCGGCGTTGCCGGCTGGCTGCGGGTATTCGCCGCTCCACTGCTGGACGACCTGCCAGCCGAGGCGCGCGCCACGGTACGCGATGCCGCCACGGCCCTGCTGGCCGACCTGCCGCGCAATGCCGCCGGCCAGCCGCTGGCCGACTACGTGCGCCTGCGCGTGCTCGCGCGGCGCCGCTGACCTGCTCCTGTTACTTTCTCTTCGATGCCCGTTACTCCGTACTCCTGCCAGGCAAACGCATGACTTCCGCACCCCGCACCCTGTACGACAAACTGTGGGACGCCCACGTGGTGGTTCCAGAAACCGACAGCGCGCCCGCCGTGCTGTACATCGACCTGCACTTGATCCATGAAGTGACCTCTCCGCAGGCCTTCACCGAGTTGCGCGAGCGCGGCCTGAAGCCGCGCCGTCCGGATCGGACCAAGGCCACGATGGACCATTCCACGCCGACCCTGCCGGCCGCTGCAGACGGTACGCTGCCCTACGCCAGTGCCGCCTCCGAAGCACAGGTCGCGATGCTGGCGCGCAACTGCACCGAGCACGGCATCGAACTGTTCGACATGGCCTCGGACAACCGCGGCATCGTCCATGTGATCGCACCGGAACAGGGCTTCACCCAGCCGGGCATGACCATCGTCTGCGGCGACAGCCACACCTCCACCCACGGCGCATTCGGGTCGCTGGCCTTCGGCATCGGCACCAGCGAAGTCGGCCATGTACTGGCCACGCAGTGCCTGCTGCAGCGCAAGGCGAAGACGCTGGCGATCACCGTCGATGGCAAGCTCGCGCCGGGTATCGGCGCCAAGGATGTGGTCCTGCACATCATCGGCGTGATCGGCGTCAATGGTGGCACCGGGCACGTGATCGAGTTCCGCGGCAGCACCATCGAAGCGATGGACATGGAACAGCGCATGACCCTGTGCAACATGGCGATCGAAGCCGGCGCACGCGCCGGCATGGTCGCGCCCGACCAGGTGACATTCGACTTCGTCGCCAATACGCCGCGTGGCCCCAAGGGCGCCGACTTCGACGCTGCCGTTGCCCGCTGGACGCAGCTGCGCAGCGATGAAGGCGCGCGCTTCGACAGCGAGGTGCGCATCGATGCCGCCGATATCCGCCCGACCCTGACCTGGGGCACCCACCCCGGCACCGCCATCGCGGTGGATGCGCCGATCCCGGCGGCCAACGATGCCGCCGCGCAGAAGGGCCTGGATTACATGCACTTCCAGGCGGGACAGACGCTGGCCGGCACGCCGGTGGACGTGGTGTTCGTCGGCTCCTGCACCAATGGCCGGCTGAGCGACATGCGCGAAGTGGCACAGGTGCTGCGCGGCCGTCGCGTCGCCGAGCGCGTGCGCATGCTGGTGGTGCCCGGTTCCGAGATCGTCAAGCGCCAGGCCGAGGCCGAAGGCATCCACGAGATCGTACGCGCGGCCGGTGCCGAATGGCGCGAACCGGGCTGCTCGATGTGCATCGCCATGAATGGCGACCTGGTCGCCCCCGGCCAACTGGCGGTCAGCACCAGCAACCGCAATTTCGAAGGCCGCCAGGGCCCGGGCTCGCGCACGCTGCTGGCCTCGCCGATGAGTGCTGCCTGGGCCGCGGTGCAGGGCCACGTCGCCGATGCCCGTGAACTGTTCGCCCAGGAGGTGGCCTGATGAGCGGCTTCCGCACCCTGAGCTCGGCCAGCGTGGTGCTGCGCCAGACCAACATCGACACCGACCAGATCATTCCGGCGCGGTTCCTGTCAACCACCGAGCGCGCTGGCCTGGGCCGCAATGCGTTCAACGACTGGCGCTGGCAGGCCGATGGCTCGCCCGTGGCGGACTTCGCCTTCAACCAACCGCACAACGCCGGCCGCAGCATCCTGCTGGCCGGGCGCAACTTCGGCTGCGGCTCATCGCGCGAACATGCGCCGTGGGCGCTGACCGATCTCGGCGTGCGTGCCATCGTCAGCAGCGAGATCGCCGACATCTTCCGCGGCAATTCGCTGAAGAACGGCCTGCTGCCGATCGTGCTGGACGAGGCCGACGTGCAGCTGCTGATGCAGCGCCCTGACGATGAGCTGACCATCGACGTTGCGGCGCGCGAGCTGCGCACGCCCGATGGCCGCGTCTACTCCTTCCCGTTGGACGGCTTCTCGCAGACCTGCCTGCTGGAAGGCGTCGATCAACTGGGTTATCTATTGGGCCGTGTCCCTGAAATCGAACGTTACGAGAGTGAGCATGCACGCTGAAATTGTTGTCCTGCCCGGTGATGGCATCGGCCCGGAAGTGGCCGCCGCCGCGGTCGCCGTTCTGAACGCCGTCGCCAAGCGCTTCAACCACACCTTCACCTTCAGCGAGCACGACATCGGTGGCATCGCCATCGACCGCCACGGCGAACCGCTGCCGGCAGCGACCCTGGCCGCCTGCCAGGCCGCCAACGCGGTGCTGCTGGGCGCCGTGGGCGGGCCGAAGTGGTCCGACCCGAACGCCAAGGTGCGCCCGGAACAGGGCCTGCTGGCGATCCGCAAGGCGCTGGGCCTGTATGCCAACCTGCGTCCGGTGCGCACCCATGAAGCCGCACTGCACGCCTCGCCGATCAAGGCCGAACTGCTGCAGGGCGTGGACTTCGTGGTGGTGCGCGAACTGACCGGTGGCATCTACTTCGGCGACAAGACCCGCGATGCCAACAGCGCCAGCGATCTGTGCCGCTACACCGTGGCCGAGATCGAGCGTGTGCTGCGCAGTGCCTTCCGGTTGGCGCAGCAGCGTCGCGGCAAGGTCACTTCGGTGGACAAGGCCAACGTGCTGGAAACCTCACGCCTGTGGCGTGACGTGGCCGCGCGCATCGGCCGCGAGGAATTCCCGGACGTGGCGCTGGAACACCAGCTGGTCGATTCCATGGCGATGCATCTGCTGGCCAAGCCACGCGAGTACGACGTGATCGTGACCGAGAACATGTTCGGCGACATCCTCACCGATGAGGCCTCGATGCTGGCCGGTTCGCTGGGCCTGCTGCCATCGGCATCGCTGGGCGAGCCGGGTGCGGTGGGTATCTACGAGCCGATCCACGGCTCGGCACCGGACATCGCCGGCAAGGGCATCGCCAACCCGTACGCGACGATCTTCAGCGCGGCGATGCTGCTGCGCCATTCGCTGGGGCTGGAAGACGAAGCAGCAGCGGTGGAAGCGGCGGTGCACGCGGTGCTGGACGATGGCGTTTTCACCGCAGACCTGGCCGCCAAGGGCCACGCGGTGAGCACGGCGACGGCCACCGACGCGGTGCTGGCCAAACTGGGATGAGTGATCGGGGTACCGGACGGCGTCCGGTACCCGTTCTCTCTGCGCATCCCGCACTGACTCACTCAGTGCGGGATGTTCGCGCTCTGCGGATCGCTCGCGGCCGCGCGCATCTGCGAGCTGCTGCATCCGGTCAGGACAGTGCCGTCGTCGGCTCTGGCCACCACGCGTTCATGGATTCGGATGCTGCCCGAAGGCAGGCCGCTGCGCGACGCTTCGCGTTGCCAGACCTGCACGCCGGCCTGCTGGTGAGCAGTTGTCAGACCGGCATCGAGCAACACGCTTGCCACGTTGATTCTGCCAAGGTCTGCAGCGAACAGGCCGGCCGGTGCGGCCAGCACCTTGTCGGTGGCGATGCCCTGGATCTGCAGCGGCGTCTGCAGTTCGATCTGGAAGACGGGAAGCACCGTGCCGTTGATCGCATGCGTGGGTGCCGACACTGCGTGCACCTCTGCCGGCCATTCGCCCTGCGGTTGTTCCATCACCTGCTGCAGCAAGCGCCCGACGCGGCGCAGGGCCGCATCGTCGGCACGGCACTCGATGGCCGCTGTGAGGTCATTGGCATCTGCACGCTGCTGCCGATCCAGTGGCAACGTTCCCTGCGTGCTGGCAGATTGGGCAGTACATCCCAACCGGTAGCCGTCGCCATCGCTGCTCACCATGATCGACGGGGCCGACGTGTTGCCATCAACCGATCGTGCGGACCACACCCGGAAGGGTTCATGCAGCGTGCTCGACTGCAGCTGCAGGCCATGGCGGGCAACGATACGATCACGCGCTGCAGCGTCGATGGCAATGGACAACCCCTGCGCGTCTGCGAAAACGCGCAGGGTCCGGACGCCCTGCACGGTCAACGGCACCGGCAACTCGATGACCGTCACCGAAGCAGCGTCGGCGCCCCCGGCCTGCTCGAAATGCCAATCACGCAGATGCAACGGGCGACCGGCTGGATCGCCGTAGCGTGCCGCCCGCAGGGTGCTGGCGACGTTTCGCCGGGTATCAACATTGGCACGGCATTCGAGCACGGCAAGCAGGTTCTGCTCGAAGCGCAGGGCCTCGGTCTGCGCCGGCTCTGCATCGGCAAGACCGCAGCAGGCAACCAGCATCAGCACGCAAGCGCGGATCGTGCGAGGGAACATGCAGGCTCTCCGGCCCCGGGACAGCCCGCTATTGTGCCCGTGAACGCCCTGAAGCTGTCCACTTGGGGATCTACTGCGCAAACCCAAGCCTCGCGTGCCTCTACTTGGTGGTGTAACCACCATTGACCAGGATGGTCTGCCCAGTCATCCACCAGCCATCGGTCACCAGGAAGCGGATCCACGGCACGATGTCGGCGATGTCGGTCAGGCCGGTACGGGTGAAAGGCGACAGCGCCGCAGCAGTCTTGTGGTAGGCCTGCGCATCGGCACTCTCGGCCGGATAGAAGAACGGCGTATCCATCGGCCCGGGTCCGATCGCAGTCACCGAGATTCCACGCTCGCCAAACTCCTTCGATGCCGCGCGGGTGAAGTGTTCCACCGGCGCCTTGGTGCCCGCGTAGCTGGAATAGAACGGCGTGAACGCGCCCAGCAGCGACGTGACCAGCGTGCAGATGCGGCCGCCGTCGTTGACATGGCGTCCTGCCTCCTTGAGGAAGAAGAAGGCCGTCTTCGCATTGACCGCGCTCATCTGGTCGTACTCCGCTTCGCTGATGTCCAGCATCGGCTTCTTCAGCACTTTGCCGACGGTGTTGATGGCGATGTCGGGGCGACCGACGGCGGCGACCGCGTCGGCGAACAGACGCTCCATCGCAGCGGCCGAGGTCAGATCGGCCTGCAACGCCACGGCCTTGGCACCTGCGGCCTGCACCGCCGCAACGGTCGCCTCCGCGTCGGCCTGGGTGGCGGCGCTGTTGTAGTGGATGACGATGGCCTTGGCGCCCTGTTCGGCGAAGTCGCGGGCGATCAGCCCGCCGAGGTTCTTGGCACCGCCGGCGATCAGCACGGTCTTGCCCTGGATACGGTGGTCGGTCATGGCATCGGTCTCGGGAAGAGGCTGCCGGGCTGGCAACCCTGTGCCGACGACGATATCGTGCAGAAATTGCGGATAAAGACCGCAACATTGACTTAACTTTCCAAAGCGGGCGAACAATGGACCGGATCGAGCGTTTCCGCATCTTTGCCCGGGTGGTGGAGTGCACCAGCTTCACCCGCGCCTCCGACCAGCTCGGCCTGCCCCGCTCCACCGTCTCGGCGGCCGTGGCGGAACTCGAGCAGCGCCTGGGCACGCGCCTGCTGCAGCGCTCCACCCGCAGGGTCTCCACCACCCACGATGGCGACACGTTCTATGTTCGCTGCCTGCGCCTGATTGCCGAGGTGGAAGACGCCGAGTCGCTGTTCCGCCAGGACGACGCACAGCCGAGTGGCCTGTTGAAGATCGATGTACCCAGCCGCATCGGCCGCCGCATCATCGCCCCGGCGCTGCCGGACTTCTTCGCACGGCACCCCCAGGTCGAGCTGGACCTGGGCATGACCGATCGCGCGGTGAATCTGATCGAGGACGGCTGCGATGCGGTGCTGAGGGTGGGGCAGCTGGGTGACTCCAGTCTGGTGGCCCGCACGCTGGGCCAGCTGGACTTCGTCAACGTTGCCGCGCCGGCGTACCTGCACGCGCACGGCGTACCGCAGCACCCCACCGACCTGCAGCAGCACCGCGCGGTGAACTATGCGTCGCCGACCACGGCGCGGGTGGAACCGTGGGAATGGCAGGACGGCGCGCAGCTGCGCACGCTGCCGATGCCCGGCTGGGTGCGGGTGAACAGCGCCGAGGCGTCGATTGCCTGCTGCGTCGCGGGGCTGGGACTGCTGCAGATTCCACGCTACGACGTGCAGGCCGAACTGCAAACCGGTGCGCTGGTGGAAGTGATGCCCCAGTACGCGGCGCAGCCGCTGCCGGTGACCCTGTTGCTGCCGCACCGGCAGCATCGCGCGCAACGTGTGCAGGTGTTCCTGGATTGGCTGGTGCCGCTGCTGCGTGAGCGGCTGCAGTTGCAGGGGTGATCGGCCGGGCGGCTGCCCGGCGCCCGCAGAGGCGACGGCAACTGCAACTGCAAAAGCCGGAGCGGCTCTGGGTTGTTGCTTGGTTGGCGGGGAGGGGGCAGCTGGCGGGACACGCCGCAAGTACGTCCCTGTAGGCTCGGCCACGGCATCCATGCCGTGGACGGTCCCGCCACCTGCCCCCTCCCCGCCTCCGACAATTTCCCGATGACGGTTGGTGGATCCACGCCATGCGTGGATGAGGTGTATCCGACCCCAACCATCAGCACGCGGCTGTTGCTGTTGCTGTTGCTGTTGCTGTTGCTGTTGCTGTTGCTGTTGCCTTTGCTTTTGATCTTCTACTTTCTCTTCCTGCGGTGGAGGCCACAGGAAACTGTCCGTGGCCGGGTGGGCAGGTGGGCTGGGGGCGTAAGCGCCATGGATGGCGCGCCCGAGCCTACAGGGACGTACCTGCGGCGTCCCCCAGCCCACCTGCCCACCCGGCCAACCACGGCACTACTGCCACCACCGCAGAGGGGGCTCAGCCCGGTGGCCGGGAAACCCGGGGCATCACGCCCCGGATTCGTCCGGCTTGACCCGGAACCACGCTGCATACAGCGCCGGCAGGAACACCAGCGTCAGCACCGTGCCGACAATCAATCCACCCATGATCGAAATCGCCATCGAGCCATAGAACGCGCTGCGCGACAGCGGGATCATCGCCAGCACCGCCGCCAGCGCAGTCAGCACGATCGGGCGGAAACGCCGCACCGTCGCATCGATGATCGAATGCCAGCGGTCATGCCCGGCATCGATGTCCTGCTGGATCTGGTCGATCAGGATCACCGAGTTGCGCATGATCATGCCCGCCAGCGCGATGGTGCCCAGCAGCGCCACGAAGCCGAACGGCGCGCGGAACAGCAACAGGAACAGCGTCGCGCCGATGATGCCCAGCGGAGCGGTCACCAGCACCATCGCCGCACGCGAGAAGCTGCGCAGCTGCAGCATCAGCAACGTGGCCACCACGATCAGGAACAGCGGCATGCCGGCCTTGATCGAGTTCTGCCCGCGCGCCGAATCCTCCACCGAGCCGCCGGTCTCCAGCAGGTAGCCACTGGGCAGATCGGCACGGATGCCGTCCAGGGTCGGCACGATCTGCTGCACCACATCCAGCGGCTGCATGCCATCGCTGATGTCGGCACGCACGGTCACCGTCGGCAAACGGTTGCGGTGCCAGATGATGCCGTCTTCGAAGGCGTATTCCAGCCGCGCGACCTGCGACAGCGTCACCGCGGTGCCGCTGCTGGTCGGGATCGCCAGGCTGCCGAGCAGGTCCAGCTGCGCACGCTCGTTGTCCGGGCCACGCAGCAGCATCTCGATCTGGCGGTTGCCTTCGCGATAGGTGCTCACGCTCATGCCCGACAACGAGCTGCTGAGGAACTGGCTGACCTGCGCACTGCTGACGCCCAGCGCGCGGGCGCGGTCCTGGTCGATCACCAGCCGCACCACCTTGCTCGGCTCGCTCCAGTCCAGGTTCACGTTCATCACGTGCGGGTTCTCGCGCACCTTGGCCTCGACCTGGCGCGCGATCGCCTGCACCTGCGCGATGTGCTCGCCGGACACGCGCATCTGCACCGGATAACCGACCGGCGGCCCGTTCTCCAGGCGCGTCACCCGCATCTGCACATCCGGGAACTGCCTGATCACGTCCTTCAGCATCCAGTCGCGGGTCGATTCGCGGGCCTTGGCGTCTTCGGTGAGCACCACGAACTGGGCGAAGTTGGTGGCCGGCAGCTGCTGGTCCAGCGGCAGGTAGAAGCGCGGCGAACCGGTGCCGACGTAGGCCACGTAGTTGCTGATGCCTTCGCGCCCCTTCAGCAGCTTCTCCAGCTTGTCGGCCTGTGCCTGGGTCGCGGCCAGCGACGCACCTTCGGCCAGCTCGATGTCCACCATCAGTTCCGGACGGGTCGAGTCGGGGAAGAACTGCTGTGGCACGAAGCGGAACAGCATCAACGAACCGATGAACAGGGCGATGGTCGCAGCGATCACCCACCAGCGATGGCGCAGGCAGGTATCCAGGAACGCCCGGAAGCGCGTGTAGAACGGCCGCTGGTACGGATCATGATCGTGCGCATGCTCCTTCGGTGCGATCCAGCGCGCGAGTGACGGATGCCGGTCGGCCCACTGCAGGCGCTTGGCGCGCCAGCGACCGGCCAGGCTGTCCGGCTTCGGCAGCTGCGGGTTGAACAGGTCCGGCAGCATCTTGTCACCCAGGTACGGGATGAACAGCACTGCCGCGATCCACGACACCACCAGCGCGATGGTCACCACCTGGAACAGCGAACGGGTGTACTCACCCGTGCTGGATGCCGCCGTGGCGATGGGCAGGAAGCCAGCGGCAGTGATCAGGGTACCGGTCAACATCGGGAAGGCGGTGGATTCCCAGGCGAAACTGGCCGCGCGCAGGCGGTCGTAGCCCTGCTCCATCTTGGTGGCCATCATCTCCACCGCGATGATCGCATCGTCCACCAGCAGGCCCAGTGCCAGCACCAGTGCACCCAGCGAAATCTTGTGCAGGCCGATATCGAAGTAGTGCATGACGAAGAAGGTCATCGCCAGCACCAACGGGATGGTCACGCCCACCACCAGGCCGGTACGCAGGCCCAGCGAGAAGAAGCTGACCAGCAGCACGATCACCACCGCTTCAGTGAGCACCTGCACGAACTCGCCCACCGACTCTTCCACCGCATGCGGCTGGTCGGACACCTTGCGCAGCTGCATGCCGGCCGGCAGGGTCTTCTGCAGGCGTTCGAACTCGGCATCCAGGGTGGCACCGAGCTTGAGGATGTCACCGCCGTCCTTCATCGCCACCGCCAGGCCGATCGCATCCTGGCCCATGAAGCGCATCTTAGGCGAGGCCGGATCGGCAAAGCCGCGCTTGACCTCGGCGATGTCGCCCAGATGCAGCGTGCGTTCGCCGGCCTGGATCGGGAATTTGCGGATGTCCTCGATCGAATCGAACTGACCGGTCACGCGCAGCTGCACGCGGTCGGTCGGGGTTTCGAAGAAGCTGGTGGCGCTGACCGCGTTCTGGTCGGCCAGCGCCTGCTGCACCTGTTGCAGCGACACGCCCAGCGTGGCCAGCTTGGTGTTGGACAGCTCGATCCACACCTTCTCGTCCTGCAGGCCGACCAGGTCGATCTTGCCGACGTCGGGTACGCGCTGCAGCTCCAGCTGGATGCGGTCGGCATAGTCGCGCATCACCGCGTAGTCGAAGCCTTCGCCGGTCAATGCATAGATGTTGCCGAAGGTGTCGCCGAACTCATCGTTGTAGAAGGGCCCGACGATCTCCCTCGGCAGCGTCGCGCGGATATCGCCCACGCGCTTGCGCACCTGGTACCACAGGTCCGGGATCTGCTTGGAGCGCAGGCTGTCGCGCGCCATGAAGATCACCTGCGATTCGCCCGGCCGCGAGTACGAACGGATGAATTCGTACTCGCCGGTGTTCATCAACGCTTTTTCGATCGGCTCGGTCACCTGACGCGAGACCTGCTCGGCGGTCGCGCCCGGCCACATCGTGCGTACCACCATCGCCTTGAAGGTGAAGGGTGGATCTTCGGACTGGCCCAGATGCTTGTACGACCAGGCACCAATGACGGCAAACGCCAGCATCGCGAACAACACCAGCGCACGGTTGCCCAGCGCCCATTCGGAGAGATTGAAGCGGCGCACGGGTCAGTGCCCCTTGCCTGCGGCCGGCGCCGGCTTGGCGGCCGACGGTGCCAGCACCGGGCGGTTCTGGCGGTCGACCGGCGTCACCACCTGGCCTTCGCGCAGCAGATGGCCGCCGGCAGCGACCACCCAGTCCGTCGCGCCCACGCCGGACACGACCGGCACGGCCTGCGCGCCGTAGGCACCGACCTGCACCGGCGTTGCCTTCAGTGCACCATTGGACGGATTGACCACCCACACGCTGGCCTTGCCATCACTGCCGCGCAGCACGGCCGCCAGCGGCAGCTGCAACGCACCACTGCGCCCGGCGGTGGCGAACACCCGCGCACTCTGGCCCAGTTCCACTTCGCTCAGAGCTTCCGGCGCCAGGCTCACGCGCGTGGCATAGGTACGGGCCTGTGCATCGGCGGCCGGGGCGATCTCGCGCAGGGTACCCGGCAGCAGCTGGCCCGGGCGGTTCCACAGTTCCACCTGCACCGACTGGCCGACCTTGTAGTCGCGGATGCTGCTTTCCGGCAGCGCGATCAGCACCTCACGGCCACCATCGGCGGCCAGGGTGAGCACCGTCTGCCCCGCGCTCACGACCTGCCCGGCTTCGGCCTGGCGGCTGGCGATCACGCCATCGGCGGGCGCGCGCAGCTGCGCGTACTCGGCCTGGTTGCGGGCTACGGCGAGGTTGGCCCGGGCGGCGTTGGCCTGCCCCTGTGCAGCCTTGAATGCCGCCGTCTGCTGGTCCAGTGCCGAGCGGCTCACCAGCTGGTCTTCCGCCAGCTTGGCATAGCGCTTCTGGTCATCGCGGGCGCGCACCAGGTCTGCTTCCGCCGCCGCCAGCTGCGCCTGCGACGCCGCCGCCTGCGAGGCGTAGTCGGCCGCATCCAGCTCGGCCAGCAGCTGGCCCTTCTTCACCCGCTCGCCAGCGTCGACATGGCGCTTGACCAGGTTGCCGCCAACCCGGAACGACAAGGGGCTTTCCTGGCGGGCACGCACCTCGCCGGGGTAGGCGGCCGCGGCCTGTCCATCCTGCGTGGTGGGATGCACCACCAGCACCGGAATGGCCGCCGCCGGCTCGGCGGCCTGCTTGCCGCACGCTGCCAACACCACGACCAGCACGCCTACGCCCAACCAACGCATGTTTTTCATGAGGTACAGGACCTGAAAAGAAAACCGGGGGGAACGCGCCGGCAACATGCTGTTGCAGCGCGGACATTAGTGAACCAGTCGGTATAGTATAAATATCGAACCGCTTGGTCTAGTATTAGTGGAATGAGTTCTCCCACTTCCCGAAAGCCGACGGCCAAGCCCGTTGCCAAGGCTGCCGGTCCCGGGCGCCCCAAGGATCTGGGCAAGCGCGCGGCGATTCTCGAGGCAGCCAAGACACTGTTCATCGAGCAGGGCTACAGCGGCGTGAGCATGGACAGCATTGCTGCCCAGGCCGGCGTCTCGAAGCTGACCGTCTACAGCCATTTCGGCGACAAAGAGACCCTGTTCTCCGAAGCTGTGCAGTCCAAGTGCATCGAGATGCTGCCCGACGCGCTGTTCGTGGCCGACGTCGAAGGCCCCCTGCGTGACCAGTTGCTGGGCATCGGCATGGCGTTCTTCGAAATGATCACCTCCGACGCGGCCCTGTCGATCCAGCGGATGATGATGGCGCCGGAGACCGACGAGCGCCTGCGCGAACTGTTCTGGCAGGCGGGCCCGCAACGCACCTGCGAGGCACTGGCCGACTTCATGCGTTCGCGTGCCGAGCGCGGCGAACTGGATATCCCCGACTGCTACATCGCCGGCCAGCAGTTCCTGACCCTGGTGAAGGGCGAAGTGCACATGCATATGATGTGCGGCATGCCACTGTCCCCCGTCGAGACCGATGCTGCGATCCACGTGGCCGCCAGCGTGGATTTCTTCCTGCGCGCCTACGCGCCGCGGGGGGCGGGGAACGCTGGATAACCAAAACTGAACGAACCGGAGGTCGCGATGACTTCCGGCACTGCGACCCCGGCCACCCCGCAGCTGATGCTCTGGGCGCGCCGCCGGCCCCCGGCACCGGTAAAATGGCCGGCCCACTGCGCTGGATTTGAACCTCATGACGATTGATTACGCCCACGCCCGCGAACTGATGGTGGAACAGCAGATCCGTCCCTGGGACGTGCTGGACATCAAGGTGCTCGACGTCCTGGCCCGCCTGCCGCGCGAGGTCTTCGTCGCCGACGCGCACCGGGCGCTGGCCTATGCCGATGTCGAACTGCCGATCGGCAACGGCCAGAAGATGATGAAGCCGGTCATCGAGGGCCGTACCCTGCAGGCACTGGATCTGCAGCCGGGTGACGAAGTGCTGGAAATCGGCACCGGCAGCGGCTTCCTGTCGGCCTGCATCGGCGCGCTGGCGCGCGACGTGCTGAGCCTGGAGATCGATCCGGAACTGGCCGCCGCTGCGCGCGCCCGCCTGGATGCCACCGGCCTGGGTACCAACGTGCGCGTGGAAGTGGCCGATGGCCTGGCCTGGCAGACCGAACGCCGCTTCGACGTGATCTGTGTCACTGGCGCCGTCGACGTGGTGCCGTCACAGTTTGCTTCGTGGTTGCGTCCGGGTGGTCGCCTGTATGTCATCCAGGGCCGTTCGCCGGCGATGGAAGCACTGCTGGTGAAGGCCGATGGCAGCACCGAGTCGCTGTTCGAGACCGATATCGATTACCTGCGTGGTGCCGCCCCGGCCCCCCAGTTCCACCTCTGAGTCCAAGGAAGCCGCAATGATCCGCCGATCCCTCGCTGTTGCGCTGGCCACTGCCCTGCTGCCGTTGTCCGCCCATGCCGCCGACCTGCTGCAGGTCTATGAAATGGCGCGCAATGGTGACCCGCAGCTGTCCGCCGCCGAATCCACCCGGCTGTACGACAAGGAAGGCGCCGTGCAGGCGCGTGCTGCGCTGCTGCCGCAGATCAATGGCCAGGCCCAGTTGAGCCGCACCCGCACCGAAGCCGACCATGATGCCAACTCCGGCACGGTCACCAGCAAGCGTCGCAACTACACGATCGACGGTTCGCAGACGCTGTTCAACTGGACCCAGATCAACAACCTGCGTTCGCAGCGCGAGCTGAGCAAGGCGGCTGATTTCACCCTCGATTCGGCCAACGACAACCTGATCGTGCGCACCTCGGCGGCCTACTTCAACGTGCTGGTGGCGATCGAATCGCTGAACGCCGCACAGACCAACGAAGCGGCCGCGAAGAAGCAGTTCGACTTCGCCGACAAGCGCCTGGAAGTGGGCCTGGCGCCGATCACCGACGTGCACGAGGCCCGCGCCCAGTACGACCAGGCGCGTGCCAACACCATCGTTGCGCAGAACACCCTGGCCGACAACTACCAGGCCCTGACCGAACTGACCGGCCAGCCGGTGGTCAACCTGAAGGGCCTGCCGGCCGATTTCCGTCCGGAAGTGCCGGCCAACCGCGGCAACCTGGACCAGCTGGTGCAGCAGGCGACCACGCAGAATCCGGCGCTGAAGGCGCAGGAGCTGAAGGTCGGTGCCGCCGAAGCCGGCGTGCAGGCCGCCCGTGGCGGTCACTACCCGACCCTGTCGCTGGGCGGCAGCTGGGGCAAGAGCGCAACCTGGGGCGACAGCGTCGGCGCCGGTTCGCTCTCGCCCGATGCACGCACCAACAGCATCGGCCTGACCCTGAGCGTGCCGATCTTCTCCGGCGGCGCCACCCAGTCCGGCGTGCGCCAGGCGCTGGCCCAGCGTGACATCGCCCAGGACGGTTTCGAGCAGCAGAAGCGCGCGCTGGACCGCAACACCCGCAATGCCTACCAGACCCTGGTGCAGGGCATCAGCGAAGTGGAAGCGCGCCGTTTGGCCGTGGTTTCCGCGCAGAGCGCCTACGATGCCTCGCAGGTCGGCCTGGAAGTGGGTACCCGCACCGTGCTGGACGTGATCCAGAACCAGCGCATCCTGTTCTCCGCACAGCTGGATTACGCGCAGGCCCGCTACAACTTCCTGCAGAACCGCCTGCTGCTGAGCCAGGCCGTGGGTGGCCTGGATGTCGCCGAACTGCAGGACATCAACCGCCTGCTGACCCAGGACGCGGGCAACCCGTCGACGACCACGAACTGAGTCGGCGCGACCGGCCTGGTCAGAAAGCCACCCGCGAGGGTGGCTTTTTTATTGATTGCAGATGGCCTGCGGTGAGGGGCGCTAACGCGAACGCCCGGCGCGTCGACGCACCAGGCCGCCTGCCAACCCGACCACCAGCACCACCAGCACCACCAGCACGGGTACGAACAGACGCGACGTGACTGCCGGCAACAGGCACAGTGCAGTTGCCAAAGGGGCAAGCACCATCGGGATCAACCGCCGTTCGCCGGCCACATCCGTCGCCCGCCAATGACTGCGCGCAACGCCCAGGCACACGGCGGCCAGCACCAGTAGACCAGCAGGGCCCGGCAGCTGTGGAAGCCACCCCTCCGGCAGCGACAGCGCCAACGCCGCCGACAGCACGGTCAGCGCCAGCGTCAGCAGCAAACGCGCACCGGTACCCACTTCGCCGGACTTCGGCGGCCAGACTTCCCTCCCAAGCCGCGCGGCCAACAGCAGCAGCACCAACTGCAGGGCCGCCAGCCCCGCGCCGCCCGCCAACGGCAACAGTGGCAGCAACCACTGCAGCTGCGGGATCCCCTGCAACGCCACCGACAGCGGCCGCGTGCTGGCCAACGCGGCAAACTCGACGAGGCCCGACTGCAGCGCAGCCAGTACCATCAGCCACAACATCGCCATCAGCACCGCTGCGCCGGCGGCTCTGGAAACCTGCGAACGAGGGCGCGGCACCCGCCCGCAGAACCCTGCCAGCAGGCCTGCACCCTGCAGGACGCCGAGCAATGCCACGCCCGCTGCCAGCACGCCACCCACCCCGAAGCGATAGGGCGCGGTAGCCGATGGCAGCCACGGAATCCAATGCGCGTAGTGCACATGGCGTGCTGCCAGCAACAACAGCAGCAGGCCCACGCCCAGCTTCACCGTCAACAGTGCACTGGCCAACAACAGCGCGCGCGGCGTCCGCAGCACTGCAGCGGCGGCCCCCAGCAGCAGCACCAGGATCGCCGCCGCCAGCGGCAAGGGCAGCCACTGCCCGGGTGCAGCGTCGATGACCTCGGCGGCTGCGTACAGATGACGCGCCATCGATTGCGCCAGCCCTGCGATGGTCGCCGTCAGTTCCAGCAGCAGGGCAATCACCAGTACGTCGGCAGGCAGCCTGCCCCAGGCGGCACGCAGCAGACCATGCAGACCCGAAGCCTCCGGCAGGCGCCGCATCGCCATGCGCAGGCAATACAGCATCGGCACTGCGCCCAGCGCCGCCAGCAACAGGCTGAAGACAATGGCGGGCCCCGCCTGAGCCGCCGTGTGCTGCCCGACCAGGGCGACAACGCTGCCGCCCAACAGCAGGGTCAGCGCCACCACCAGCAGATGGTCGGTGCCCAGCCTCCCGGGCTTCGCGCTGGCGTGCAGCGCGCCTCCGTTGTCGCCGATCATTCAAAGCTCCCTTGATGTCGCCCAAGCGTGGTCGACAACAAGCTGGCAGCCTGACGCGGTAAGCGGAATCGGAATCTGCGCCATACGAACGATGATGTGACAGCTTGCACGCCGTGGGCGGTGGTAGCGGTCCAACCACGACAGATTCACCACCATCAAGCAGACTTGATGCAGGCGTTCACGACAGCGCAACGCCGGGCCGCCCTTGAAACACCTGATGACGACAGGCCGGGTCTCAGGCCAGCGGCGGCGGCAGGTGCGGCGCCACCAGCTGCAGGGTCCGCTGCAGCGCGCCGCGGCCATTGCTGACCAGCGTGCAACCGGCGCGGGCCATGTCTTCGCGCGCCTGCACGTCCTCGAGCAGGTGCAGCAGCAGATCACCCACGGCCTGCACGTCCTCGCCGATCAGCAGGGCACCGGCCTCGCGCATGCGCCGCGAGATCTCGGCGAAGTTGTGCAGGTGCGGGCCGGTCACCGCTGCGGTGCCCATCGCTGCCGGTTCCAGCAGGTTGTGGCCGCCGATGGCCTGCAGGCTGCCACCGACGAAGGCGACCTGGGCACAGCCGTAGAACGGCATCAGTTCGCCCAGCGTGTCGATGACGAAGACATCGCTACGCGCGTCCGGCCACTGCTGTGCGCGCCGCGTCGACACGTTCCAGCCCTGCTCGCGGGCCAGCGCCTCCACCCTGGGGAAGCGCTCGGGATGCCGCGGCGCCCACAGCAGCAGCAGGTCCGGATGCTGCTGGCGCAGGCGGCGGTGCAGGTCGATCACTGCCTGCTCCTCACCATCATGCGTGCTGGCCGCGATCCACACCGGGCGCGTGGCCGGCACATGGGCATGGAACTGTTCGATGAAGGGCTGCACGTCCGGCGTGGCGATGTCGAACTTCAGGTTGCCCAGTGCCTGCACCTGTTCCGGCGCCGCGCCCAGCTGCACGAACCGCGCAGCGTCATCCTGCGACTGTGCGGCCACGCAGGTGACCGTGCGCAGCGCACGCCGGATCAACGCCGCCAGCACGCGGTAGCCGCGCAGCGATCGGGCCGACAGGCGCGCATTGAGGATGTACACCGGAATGCGACGGTCGCGGCAACCGAACAGCATGTTCGGCCACAGCTCGGTTTCCAGGATCAGCGCCAGGCTGGGCTGGAAGTGCCCGAGGAAGCGGTTGACGCTGCCCGGCACGTCGTATGGCAGGTACACATGGTCCAGCGCATCGCCCCACAGCGCGCGCACCCGTTCCGAGCCGGTCGGGGTGATGGTGGTGATGACCCAGCGGATGTCCGGCCGCTGTGCGCGCAGCGCATTGACCAGCGGCGCAGCGGCGTTGACCTCGCCCACCGAAACCGCGTGCAGCCAGACCCGGGGCTGGCCGCTGGGCTGCGGATAGGATGCGTAGCGTTCATCCCAGCGCCGGAAGTATTCACGGACCCGGAAGCCGCGCCAGACCAGGTGGTACACGGTGATCGGCAGCAGGAGGTACAGCACGGCCGAGTACAGGCCACGCAGGATCCATTCGACAGGGTCTTTACGCATGCGGCAAGGATACGGGAGCCCCCCGGGAAAGACACGCGGCCGGATTGGTAGAATGGCGGCATGTCCGATGCCACCACCGCCGTCCGTCCGTCGCTGCGTGATCCACGCAACTGGCCGATGTTTGCCGTCATGTTCACTGCCTTCGGGATCGCCCGGCTGCCGTGGACGCTGCAGCGCGTGCTGGGCCGTGGGGTCGGCTCGATCGCCTGGCGCCTGGCCGGCAGCCGCCGCCATGCCGCCGAGGTCAACCTCAAGCTGTGCTTCCCCGAGAAGGACGAGGCCTGGCGCAAGCGCCTGGTGCGCGACAGCTTCGATGCCCTGGGTGTGGGCATCTTCGAATGCGCGCGTTCCTGGTGGGGCAGCATCGACAGCATCCGCCCGCAGGTGCACATCGAAGGGCTGGAACACCTCAAGCAGATGCAGGCCGAAGGCCGTGGCGTGCTGCTGGTCTCGGGCCACTTCATGACCCTGGAGATGTGCGGCCGCCTGCTGTGCGACCACGTCGACCTGTCCGGCATGTACCGCAAGCACAAGAACCCGGTGTACGAGTGGGCGGTGAAGTTCGGCCGCCTGCGCTATGCCAAGGCGATGTACGCCAACGAGGACATCCGCGCGACGGTGCGCCACCTGAAAAAGGGCGGCTTCCTCTGGTACGCCCCCGACCAGGACATGCGCGGCAAGGACACCGTGTTCGTGCCGTTCTTCGGCCACACTGCCTCCACCATCACCGCCACCCACCAGCTGGCGCGGATGACCGGTTGTGCGGTCATCCCCTACTTCCATCGCCGCGAAGGCGGGAAGTACTTCCTGAAGATCGGCGCGCCGCTGGAGAATTTCCCCAGCGAGGACGTCGAAGCCGATACCGCGCGGGTCAACCAGGCCATCGAGCAGATGGTGCGCGAGGCACCGGACCAGTACCTGTGGATCCATCGCCGCTTCAAGCGCCAGCCAGGCGGGCGCAGCGATTTCTACAAGTGACGTGAGATTTGGATGGCTCATCCACGCATGGCGTGGATCTACCCGGCGGCTGGTTTCATCCACGCATGGCGTGGATCTACCGGGAATGCCGATCAGCAGCCAGCCGCCGATCAGTAGATCCACGCCATGCGTGGATGTTCTCTCTTCCGATGCCGGAATCTACAACGGCCAACGACACCAGGCGTGAGGGTAGTCCCCCAGCCCACCAGCCAATCCGGCCCGCACCGGATTGCCCAGGATGTACATCGCCTTGTCATGAAGGGATTCATCGGTACGCACCGCATGGTCGTGATAGCCGTGCTGCCAGAGCGGCCCTTTTCGTCCCGATATCCGGTTCAGCTGCCGGCTGCTGCGTGATTTCAGCAACGCCATGCACTGGGCCAGCGTTCCCTTCTGCAGCTCCATCAACCAGTGCAGGTGATCGGGCATCACCACCCAGGCAAGGCTGTGGCTGATGCCGCTGCGTTCGACGAAGCGCAGCGCGTCCACCAGCACAGCGACATTGCCTGCGTCGGAGAAGAATGGCTCCCGGCCGTGTGTTGTCGTGGTCAGGGAATAGACATTTCCCGTGCGGGAGTAGCGACCGTAGCGGAGTCTGGGGCTTGCCATGGGGACAGACTGCGGTTTGCGCGGTCATCCTTGCATTGGCGGACCACCCTGCGGACGGTCGGGAAAAGCCGCGACACTGGCCAATGTTCATGGGAAAGCCCATCCACGCATGGCGTGGATCTACTGCTCCCCCGCCAGACACGTCCCCGGAGATCCACGCCATGCGTGGATAGGCCCCGTACCGCACACGCAAGTAGATCCACGCCATGCGTGGATGGGACGTTCCCCAACCCCGCGTGATTCAGTAGATCCACGCCATGCGTGGATGCGGAGATTACCCGGCGCCCGGCTGATCGTCCGGTTCGCGCGCCAGCAACGTGCCGACGAACAGCGCGGCGAGCAGGACGGTCAGGCCGCCCCAGAACGCGGAATAGAACGCCAGGTGGGTGTTGAGCGGGAACACGGTGACCGCCAGTGCCAGCATTGCCGGGCGTGCACGTTCGCGCGCCGGGGGCGGGGCGAAACGCCATGCCCGCCACGCCTGTGCCACCGCCGCCAGCCACAGCAGCAGCCCCAGCACACCGGTCTCGGCCAGGATCTCCAGCACGATCTGATGGGCGTGCAGCGCGGGCATGGTGCCCCACACCGCCGGCCCTTCATCTGCAACGCAGTGGGGATAGGCATCGCGGAAGCCACGTGCACCGACACCATTGATCGGATGTGCTTCGATCATGCAGGCCGCCGCGCTCCAGATGCGGGTACGGCCGGACAGGGCCTGCTCGACCCCGTCCTCGCCACCGTCCCAGGCCATTGCCGTGCGCGCCACACGCTCGCGCAGTTGCGGCACGCTGGCCGTCAACACGCCCGCCGTGAGCACAGCGGCCAGTGCCAGCAGACCCAGCCGCTTCCATCCCAGTTGGCGCACGCCGCTGTAGGCGACCACCAGGCCGAAGGTGATCCATGAGGCACGCGAGCCGGCCAGCAGCAGCACCACGCCCACTGCAGCAGCGGCCAGCAGCCAGCCCGCATTGCCGAAACGGCGCGCCGCCGGCAACAACAGGAACGGCGAAAGACTGGCCAGCACCTGGCCGAATTTCAGGTTGCACGGCCCAAGCGCGCCGCTGAGTCGGTCGGCCAGCGCGGCTTCTTCAGCCGGGCACAATGCGTGGCCGCTGATGGCCAGCTTGATCTGCTGCAGCGACCAGAACCAGGGGCTGGTGCCTGCCAGTGCCTGCACCAGCGCATCGAGCGTCCACAGGCCGGTGATCACCGCCAACCCACCCAGGGTCAGGCGCCGCCGCTGCGGGGTGGCCACGGCGATCGCCACCAGCCACATGAAAGGCAGATAGCGCAGCCCGGCCGCAGCCTTGGTCCACGACGCCGAAGGGTCCACGGCATCGAAGGCCGAGAACGCCTGCGGCAACCAGTAGCCGAGGAAAAGAATCGATGTCAGTGCCCACGCTGCCGGGCTCAGCAGATGAGGGCGATGCTGCACCCTGCGGATGACCATGCGTGCGGCGGCGTACAACGCCCCCAGGCCCAGCACTGTTTCGGCGATACCCGGCAGCGGCCACAACGCGACGTAGGCCAGCACCCACCAGGGTGCCCAGCGGCCGGCGCGCTCATCGTGCAGGGGCGGCGTGGCGTCAGCCAGCGAGGTCGGCATAAAGGCGGAGGGTATCGCGCTGCATGGCCTGCAGGGTAAACGGGATACGGCCCGGCAGCGATGGCGGCTGTGCCAGCAGGGCCAGCGCACGTTCACCCAGCAGCTGCGCATTGCCCAGCGGCACGGCGCCACTGGGTTGCAGCTGCTGCAGCAGTTCGCCGACCCCACCATGGTTCCAACCCAGCACCGGGCGGCCGACCGACAACGCTTCGACCACGGTGCGACCAAAGGCTTCCGGTTTGTCCGACAGCTGCAGCACCAGATCGCTGGCGGCGTACGCCTGGGCGATGCGCGCAGTCGGCGTGCTGACGTGCACCGCCCCGGTCACGCCGAGTGCGGCCGCCTGCCTGCGCAGCTCTGCCACATAGGCTTCCCGGCCAGGCTCGTCGGTGCCCAGCATCCACAGCTGCGCCGGCACCCCGGCTTTACGGACATCGGCAAGCAGCTGCAACGCGTGGGCGTGGCCTTTCAACCGGGTGCCGCGCCCCGGTAACAGCAACAGCGGTCCATCGACCTGGGCCAGCCAGGGGTAGTCCGCCGCCAGCGCCAGCCGGGGCCGCCGATCGGCGCGTGCCACACGTGGGAACTGGCTGACATCCACCCCGCGCGGGATCACCTGCAGCCTGTCGTGCGGCACCGTCGGGTAATGCGTGTGCACGTAGTCGCGCACGCTGTTGGACACACAGATCACGCGTTCGCCGCTGGTCATCACCGCGCTGTAGCGGCTGGGCGAATTCAGCCCATGCACGGTAGTCACCCAATGCGGCCGCTGTGCCGGCTGCATCGCACGGATGGCGTACAGCCCCAGCCACGCCGGCAGGCGCGAACGGGCGTGGACGATGTCGGCGCCCACTTCGGTGAACAGGCGACGCAGGGTAGGCAGATGGCGCAGCGTCAGCAGCGACTTGCGGCCGATATCCAGGGTCAGGTGCTCGGCACCACTGTCGAGCAGCGGCTGCACCAGGCGACCACCAGCGGACACCACCAGCGCGCGATGGCCGGCAGCGACCAGGGCCGCGGCGATTTCAAGGGTCGAGCGCTCGACACCGCCGGAGTGCAGCGCCGGCAGCAACTGCACCACGGTCAATCGGCGCATCGAGGGGGCAGCCGTTTAGTCGGCCAGCACGAACACGGCGCCGCAGTAAGCACACTGCGCTTGCCCGTTGGGTTCGTCTTCGATCGGCAGGTACACCCGCGGATGCGAGTTCCACAGCGCCATTTCCGGGGTCGGGCAGCTCAGCGGCAGATCGCTGCGGTGCACGGTGTAGCGCTTTTCGGCATTGGCGGGCGCGGTGGCGGTATGGCTCATGGCGGATGTCGATGAACGGATTGCGAGGCCTGCGATTCTAGCATCTGGGCCCGGCAAACACCGTGCGCTGCGTGGCCGCTGCGCGCGGCGGCCCGCTTGCAGCCTTCGCCGGCGCAGCCACGTGCGACCGCCCTGCCCCTCCCGCGCCGCCGTCGCCCTGCCCCCATCGGCGGGAAATCCCAGGCCGGCCAGTCAGTTCCGCGCGGAATCGGTCGTCGTTCGAATTTTCCGCATTTGGATCGAACTAAATGGCACTTGTCAGGGCGCTGCCGGCTGTTGCAGCATCGGCAGCGATCCATTCCTGACCCGATCGCATGGCCCGCCCCCCACCGGACCTGCATCGCCTCCCCGACTGCCCTGCGGCGGACGGGGCGATGCTGTCCGTGGTGTTCGCCGATGCGGGTTCTGCCTGCCGCCTGCCCTACCGGGAGACCCTGCATGACCCTGTCCGATCCACGCCGCGCCCTGCTTCCGCTCGCCCTGGCCCTGGCCTGTGCGACCACTGCGACGCCGGTGCTGGCGCAAGGGCTGCAGACCTCCTTCGAGCCGGGCGAACCGGCACCGGCCAGGTCCGCTGGCGCGCTGTCCGTCGAGGTCGGCAGTGGTCCTGCCGCGCCGTACGCGGCCAAGCGCAACGTCGGCTACAGCGGCCTGCATGCGTTGCATTACAGCGCCAGTGGCGGCCAGGCGCGCCGCGAACTGTTCAAGACCGATCTGCCCATCGACACCGACACCACGCTGTCCTGGCTGGTATTGCCGGAGATCGTCGGCAAGGACACCGTGGCCTCCACCTATGTCTCGCTGGACCTGCTGCTGGACGATGGCAGCCGCGTCTCCGCCAGCGGCGCGCGCGACCAGCACGGCGTAGCGCTGGGCGCACAGGCGCAGGGTGATTCGAAGACGCTGTACCCGCAGCAGTGGGCGCGCAAGGCGGTCAGGCTGGGCGACATGCCGGCGCTGAAGGGCCGCCGCGTGCTGGCCATCGAGCTCGAGGTAGCCAGCGCCAACGGCGCGCCTGTGTCGGGCTGGATCGACGACGTGCGCCTGGACGTACAGCCACGGCAGGCGCCGCAGCGCGTCTCCGACTGGGTACTGACCACGCGCGGAACCCAGGCCAACGGCACCTTCTCGCGCGGCAACAACTTCCCGGCCACTGCGGTACCGCACGGTTTCAACTTCTGGACGCCGGTGACCGATGCCAGCGCCCTGAACTGGCTGTACCGCTGGAACGAGCAGAACGATGCGAAGAACCGGCCGCAGCTTCAGGCGTTGGCGCTGAGCCACCAGCCCAGCCCGTGGATGGGCGACCGCCAGACCTTCCAGGTGATGCCCTCCGCCACGCGCGGTATGCCCGAGGCTGATCGCAGCAAGCGGGCGTTGTCCTTCGACCGCACGCAGGAAAACGCGCGCCCGTATCGCTACGACGTGCGCTTCGACAACGGCATCGCCGCGTCCATCGCCCCCACCGACCATGCCGCGCTGTTCCGCTTCGAGTTTCCCGAAGGTGGCGACGCCAACCTGCTGTTCGACAACGTCGATGCCCGCGGCGGACTCACCCTCGATGCCGCCACGCAGACGTTGACCGGCTACACCGATACCCGCAGCGGCCTGTCCAACGGCGCCACCCGCATGTACGTGGTGGCCAGCTTCGACAGGCCGTGGCGCAGCAGCGGCAAGATCGGCACCGGCCGCCCGACCGGCTACATCAAGTTCGACCCAGGCAGCGAGCGCCGGGTGACGATGCGCATCGCCACCTCGCTGATCTCCGTCGAGCAGGCGCGGCACAACCTGGCGCTGGAAATCGCCGCCGCCGATACGCTGGAAAGCGTGGCCGGACGTGCACAGGATGCGTGGGATGCGCGCCTGGCCCGTTTCGACATCGGCAATGCCAGCGACGACCAGAAGACCACGCTGTACTCCAGCCTGTACCGGCTGTACCTGTACCCCAATTCCGGCCACGAGAATGCGGGCACCGCCGCCGCGCCCGAGTGGCGCTATGCCAGCCAGGCCAGCGCCGCCGATGACAACACCGACGGCAGCGCGACGCGCAGTTTCGCACCGGTGCGCGACGGCAAGGTCTTCGTCAACAACGGCTTCTGGGACACGTTCCGCACCACCTGGCCGGCGTATGCGCTGTTCACCCCGGATGATGCCGGGCAGCTGGTACAGGGTTTCATCGAGCAGTACCGCGCCGGTGGCTGGGTCGCGCGCTGGTCCTCGCCGGGCTACGCGGACCTGATGGTCGGCACCAGCTCGGACGTCGCCTTCGCCGATGCGTGGCTGAAGGGCATCGGTGGCTTCGATCCGGAAGAGGCCTACGCCGCAGCGCTGAAGAACGCCACCGTGGTGCCACCGGACCGCCACGTCGGCCGCAAGGGCATGGATCGTTCGACGTTCCGCGGCTACGCCAGCGCCGATGTGCATGAAGGCATGTCGTGGACGATGGAAGGTGCGCTCAATGATTTCGGCATCGCCAACATGGCCGATGCCCTGGCCAAGCGCGCGACGACACCGTCCGGACGCGAACGCTACGCCACCGAGGCCGACTACTTCCGTCACCGCGCCGGCAGCTACGCGACGTTGTTCGATCCGGCCGCCGGCTTCTTCCAGGGCCGCCGGCCCGATGGCGGCTGGCGCCTGCAGGCCAAGGACTACGACCCCCGCGTATGGGGCCACGACTACACCGAATCCAATGGCTGGACGTTCGCCTTCACCGCCGCGCACGACGGCGAGGGCCTGGCCGCGCTGTACGGTGGCCGCGACAAGCTGGCCGCCAAGCTCGACACCTTCTTCGCCACGCCGGAAACCGCCGACGCCGCGTTCGCCGGCTCCTACGGCGGCACCATCCACGAGATGACTGAAGCGCGCGACGTGCGCATGGGCATGTACGCGCACAGCAACCAGCCGGCACACCACATTCCGTGGATGTACCTGTATGCCGGGCAGCCGTGGAAGACCCAGCAGCATGTGCGCGAGATCCTGTCGCGACTGTATGTCGGCAGCGAGATCGGCCAGGGCTACCCGGGCGACGAAGACAACGGCGAAACCTCGGCGTGGTACGTGCTGGCCTCGCTGGGCCTGTATCCGCTGCGGATGGGGGCACCGGAGTACGTGATTGGTTCGCCGGCGTTCCAGCATGCGCGCGTCGAGCTGCAGGGCGGCGCGGTGTTGACCGTCAATGCACCACAGAATTCGTCGGAGAACGTATACGTGCAGTCGCTGAAGATCAACGGCAAGCCGTGGACGAAGACCTGGGTGCCGCACGAAGTGATCGCCAAGGGTGCAACCCTGGACTTCGTGATGGGCCCGCAGCCGTCACGCTGGGGCAGCGGCGTGGATGATGTACCGCGCTCGCTGACCGCCCGTGGCCAGCGCCCGCAGTTGCTGCATGATCTGCTCGGCAATGGCGCGCAGGCGGCACTGGCTGATGGCCGTGCCCTGCCCGCGCTGGTCGACGACGATGCCAACACGGCCGTGCCGCTGGGCGGTGGCGTGACCATCGCACTGAGCCACGTAGGCGATGGCGTACCGACGATGTACACGCTGACCAGCGGTGACGGCACGATCCGTGGCGGTGAGTGGACGCTGGAAGCGCGTGCCGGCAACGGGCGCTGGGTAACGCTGGACCAGCGACGCGGCGAAGATTTCACCTCGGCGCGGCAGACCCGCCCGTTCCGTATCGCCTCGCCCTCACGCTACGCCGAGTACCGTCTGCGCCTGGCTGCGCCGGGGCGCCTGCAGCTGGCCGAGATCGAACTGTTGGCGCCCTCCCCTCTACAATGACGTCCATGCGCCTACGTTTGCTCCCCCTCGCTCTTGCCGCCCTTGTATTTCCCAGCCTCAGCCACGCACAACCGCAGACCCAGGCCTTCGATGGCCAGGTCAGCCGTGACGGGGTGACCCTGTACTACCAGGATGCCACCGGCGCGCTGGCCGCGCCGGTGCGCAAGCGCATCATCGATACGTTCTACTTCGCTTACCTGCGCGAGCGTGCGGACTTCCGCCCGGCCGCGCCCAACGAAGTGCGCATCGTGATCGATCCGGCGTACAACGGCGTCGCCTTCGTCGGCGACAAGGACAAGGCCAGCACGATCACGATCAATCCGGGCTGGCTGGTCCAGCACCCGGATGACATCGATCTGGTCACCCACGAAGCGATGCACATCGTGCAGGGCTACCCCGGCTATGGCGACAAGCGCGTGCCGGGCTGGCTGGTGGAGGGCATCGCCGACTACGCCCGTGATCGCTACGGCATGAACAACGCCGCTGCCGGCTGGGCGTTGCCGGACAAGCTGAGCCAGGGCCAGACGGTGGAAAGCGGCTACCGGGTGACCGGTGCCTTCCTAAAGTGGGCCGAAGCGGCGCACCCGGGGCTGGTGCTGGCACTGGACAAGGATCTGCGCGACGGGCGCTATGCGCCGGCGCTATGGCAGAAGCACACCGGCAAGACCCTGCCGGCGCTGTGGGCGGAGTATGCCAAGCCGCGCTCCCCGGCCCCTGCGCCGCCGCCCGCGCGGCGCGCGAAGCGGCGGTAAGCTCGACGTTGCCGGGGCGATGCCCCGGCCTTCAACGCGACTGCACGAAGCCGGCGTACAGCGCGAACAGCTGCTGGAAATACCGCTTGCTCACTCGACTGCGCATGACACTGCTCCGCCCATGGAAAGTTGGTCGGGCCCAGGGTGGGAAGGCCGGTCCGGTCCCTTCCCACGGCCAGGCCGCGTGGGCGTATTGGGCCGCAGCGAGGTTGCAGGGCGGTTACCGGGCGGCTGCAGTTCTCCGGTAGCGCCGGGCCATGCCCGGCGGAATACAAGAAGCGCCGCGCTGCGCGGTTGCCGGCCAGCGGCCGGCACTACCGTTTCCGCGCTGCTTCTCCGGTAGCGCCGGGCCATGCCCGGCGGAACATGCCCGGCGGAATACAAGAAGCACCGCGCTGCGCGCTCGCCGGGCATGGCCCGGCGCTACCCGATCCGGTTTCCGCGTTGCGGAAACAGAAACGCGCCCCATGGGGCGCGCTTCCGCAGATCGCAGCGGAACGAAGGCTTATGCCTTCTTTTCCGCTTCGATCTGCTTGCGGATCTGCGCATCCACCGCGGCGATCGCGGTCATGTTCAGGATCCGGCGCGAGGTCGCGCTGGTGGTCAGGATGTGCACCGGCTTGTTGACGCCCATCAGGATCGGACCGATCGCCACGCCATCGGTGAACACGCGCACCAGGTTGTAGGCGATGTTGGCCGCTTCCAGGTTCGGCAGCACGAACAGGTTGGCACGGCCCTGCAGGGTCGAGCCCGGCAGCAGCTTCTGGCGCAGGGCTTCATCCCATGCGGTGTCGCCCTGCATTTCGCCGTCCACGTTCAGACGCGGGTTGCGCTTGAGCAGCAGCTCGCGCACCTGGCGCATCTTCAGCGCATCCTTCGAATCGTGGCTGCCGAAGTTGGAGTGCGACAGCAGTGCCACCTTCGGTTCGACGCCGAACAACTTCATGCGGTAAGCGGCCTGCAGGGTCGCTTCGCACAGCTGCTCTGCGGTCGGGTCTTCCTGCACGTGCGTATCGACGAAGAAGAACACACCCTGCTGGTTGATCACGCCGGTCATCGCCGAGGTCGAGGTGACCTTCGATTCCAGCGGCAGCACGCTGCGCACGTAGCCCAGCTTCTTGTGGAAGCGGCCGACGATACCGGTGAGCATCGCATCGGCTTCGCCACGGGCCACCATCACCGCAGCGATCAGGGTCGGCCGCGAACGCATCAGGTTCTTGGCGGCGGCCACGGTGACGCCACGACGGCCGGTCAGGCCGTGGTAGTACTGCCAGTATTCGTTGAAGCGCGGATCGTCATTGATGTTGGTGACTTCAATGTTCTCGCCGATCTTCAGGCGCAGGCCGAGGCGCTCGATGCGCGATTCGATCACGTCAGGGCGACCGATCAGGATCGGATGTGCCAGACCGTCGTCGACCACATTCTGCACCGCCTGCAGCACCACTTCTTCTTCGCCCTCGGCATACACCACGCGCTGCTTGTCGCTGCGCGCGCGGTCGTAGACCGGCTTCATCATCAGGCTGGTGCGGTAGACGAACTGCGACAGCTTCTGCCGGTAGGCTTCCATGTCGGCGATCGGGCGGGCGGCCACGCCCGAATCCATCGCGGCCTGGGCCACGGCGGCCGACAGCTCCACCAGCAGGCGGCGATCGAACGGACGCGGGATCAGGTATTCGCGGCCGAAGCTTGGGGTCTCACCGCCATAGGCCGAACCCATGTCGGTGGCGGCGCGGCGGGCCAGCGCGGCGATCGCGCGCACGCAGGCGATCTTCATTTCCTCGTTGATCGCGGTCGCACCGACGTCCAGCGCACCGCGGAACAGGTACGGGAAGCACAGCACGTTGTTGACCTGGTTCGGATAGTCCGAACGGCCGGTACCGATGATCGCGTCCGGACGCGCAGCACGCACCAGCTCCGGCATGATTTCCGGGGTCGGGTTGGCCAGGGCGAAGATCACCGGGTCCGGCGCCATCGTCTTGACCATCTCGGCGGTCAGGATGCCCGGCGCCGACAGGCCCAGGAAGATGTCCGCGCCGTCGACGATCTCGGCCAGGGTGCGCTTGTCGGTGTCGCGCGCATAGCGCAGCTTTTCCGGGTCCAGGTCGGTACGGCCGGTGTGGATCACGCCTTCGCGGTCGAAGGCCAGGATGTTCTCCGGCTTCAGGCCCAGCTGCACCAGCATGTTCACGCAGGAAATGCCGGCCGCGCCCATGCCCGTGGTCGCCAGCTTCACTTCTTCGATCTTCTTGCCGGTGATCGCCATGGCGTTCAGCACCGCAGCACCGACGATGATCGCCGTACCGTGCTGGTCGTCATGGAACACGGGGATCTTCATGCGCTCGCGCAGCTTGCGCTCGACGATGAAGCACTCCGGTGCCTTGATGTCTTCCAGGTTGATGCCGCCGAAGGTCGGCTCCAGCGAGGCGATGATGTCGACCAGCTTGTCCGGGTCGTTCTCGTCCACTTCGATGTCGAACACATCGATGCCGGCGAACTTCTGGAACAGCACGCCCTTGCCTTCCATCACCGGCTTGCCGGCCAGCGCGCCGATGTTGCCCAGGCCCAGCACCGCGGTGCCGTTGGAGATCACCGCCACCAGGTTGCCGCGGGCGGTCAGCTCGCTGGCCTGCTGCGGATCGGCCTTGATCGCTTCACAGGCGTACGCCACGCCCGGCGAATACGCCAGCGACAGGTCGCGCTGGGTCAGCATGGGCTTGGTAGCGGAAACCTTGATCTTGCCGGGCGGAGACATCCGGTGGTAATCGAGGGCGGCCTGTTTGAAATCTTCGTTGGACATCGATGTGGGTTACATGAATGGGCAGAAGGGACAGGGGATCATACCCCCGTTGGAGCGGTCGGACCTGTCGCTATGCTGTCGCAGTGATGCTGCGACCGCACAATTCCATGGCGTATGCGACGTTACCAGAGCGCAGCTTCGGCGCTGGCGATGACAGCCGTGGGACGCCTCGAAACGCTGCGGGGCCGTGCCACTGTCGTGGCCGGCCCCGCAGTACCACACACCCGGATCAGCCCTTGGCGGGCAGCGCCTCGGCCATCGCCAGCGGCACGGCATCGACCGGCGGCGGCAGTTCGCTTTCGCGACCATCCAGCGCCAGCTTCAGGCGATCGCGGTCCAGCGCACCTTCCCAGCGCGAGACCACCACCGTGGCCACTGCGTTGCCGATGAAGTTGGTCAGCGAGCGGCACTCGCTCATGAAGCGGTCCACGCCCAGGATCAGCGCCATGCCGGCCACCGGCACTTCCGGCACCACCGCCAGGGTGGCGGCCAGGGTGATGAAGCCGGCACCGGTGACGCCGGCAGCGCCCTTGGAGCTGAGCATCGCCACCAGCAGCAGCGCGATCTGGTGGCCCAGGGTCAGTTCGGTGTTGGTGGCCTGGGCGATGAACAGCGCGGCCAGGGTCATGTAGATGTTGGTGCCGTCCAGGTTGAACGAGTAACCGGTGGGGACCACCAGGCCGACCACCGACTTGCTGCAGCCGGCACGTTCCATCTTCTCCATCAGCGACGGCAGCGCCGACTCCGACGACGAGGTGCCCAGCACCAGCAGCAGCTCGGCCTTCAGGTAACGGGCCAGCTTGAACACCGAGAAGCCACACAGGCGGCAGACCACGCCCAGGATCACCGCAACGAACAGGAACGCGGTGAGGTAGAACGAGCCGACCAGCCAGGCCAGGTTGACCAGCGAGCCGACGCCGTACTTGCCGATGGTGAAGGCGATGGCACCGAAGGCACCGATCGGCGCAGCCTTCATCAGGATGTGCACCAGCTTGAACACCGGCGCGACCAGCGCTTCCAGGAAGTTCTGGATCGGCTTGCCCTTCTCGCCCACCGAGGCCAGCGCGATGCCGAACAGCACCGCCACGAACAGCACCTGCAGGATGTTGCCGTCAACGAAGGCGCTGATCAGCGTCTTCGGGATGATGTCCATCAGGAAGCCGACCAGGGTCAGGTCGTGCGACTTCTCGACATAGCTGTGCACCGCGGTCTGGTCCAGCTCGGCCGGGTTGATGTTCATGCCGGCGCCGGGCTGCACCACGTGCGCCACGATCATGCCGACGATCAGCGCCAGCGTGGAGAAGAACAGGAAATACGCCATCGCCTTGGCGAACACCCGGCCCACCGTGCGCAGGTGGGTCATGCCGGCGATGCCGGTGACGATGGTCAGGAAGATCACCGGGGCGATGATCATCTTCACCAGGTTGATGAAGGCATCGCCGAGCGGCTTCATCTTCTCGCCGATCAGCGGCTCGTAGTGGCCGAGGACAGCACCCAGGACGATCGCCACGATCACCTGGAAATACAGTTGGCGGTAGAGCGGCAACGGCTTGCTGGGCACCGGCGCAGCGGTCGGGATGTGCATGGCGGACTCCGGAAGGGGCGTTTTCAGGCACGTACGGCCCCGGAAATGCACGGGAACCGTTACCGTGGAAACTGACCGCACGCCCCGTGACTGCAGGCGCAGGGGTGCGACCAATGGACGCCTTTGTACGCGCCGGGCACGCCAGCGCAGATAACCTATTGGTACTAGCCCCCCGGTTCAGGTGGCTGCGCTGCCTACACTGGCGCCGCACCCCTGATCGCGGGGACGCCGGTGGCCCGACCTGAACGGCCGGGCGCGTCATTGCGAAAGTTCCGGCCATCGCGGCCGTTGTTGTCCTGTCCACACGCAATCCGAGAGAGCCGCACCACCCATGCGCCCGATTCCCACCTTGCTGGCCCTGTCCCTGGCCGCCCTCCCCGCCTTCGCATCCGCTGCGGATTTCGACAACTGGCCGACCAAGTACGCCTTCGGCGACGGCACCGAGCTGGCCGCTACCGCCAACATCGCCTACGACTACAACGACTTCTCGTCCGCCAGCGGCATCGAGGATGACGATGCGGTGCGTCGCAAGGAGTTCGGCGCGACCCTGAAAAAAAAGGGCGTGTACGACGCGATGGTCTACTACGATTTCCAGGCCGATACCTGGCTGGACGTGTTCGTGCGCTTGGAGAGCAAGGCGTTCTTCGGCCGCGATGTCGGCCGCTTCCGCTTCGGCTACATGAAGACCCCGGTCGGCCTGGATGCCAACACCTCCTCGCGCGCCGGCAGCTTCCTGGAAACCGCGCTGCCCGTGCAGGCGTTCTACGCAGGCCGCCGCACCGGCGTGGAATGGGTGCTGGAGCGTCCGCAGTACCTGCTGCAGGCCGGCGCCTATGGCGGCAAGGACCTGCAGGGCGACAACCCCGGCACCACCCAGGCGGTGCGTGCGGTGTGGACGCCGGTGAAGGCACCGGGTGACGTGATCCACCTCGGCCTGGCCTATTCGCAGGAAAATCCGCGCGGTTACCACGATGGCCGCGACGTGCACCACGAAGCCAGCGCGCGCCTGCGGGCCCGTCCGGAAGCCGGCCTGACCGACATCCGCCTGGTCGATTCGGGGGCGCTGGTCACCGCCGACCAGATCCGCCGCACCGGCCTGGAAGGCATCTGGATCCGCGGTCCGTTCTCGCTGCAGGCCGAAGCGCTGCAGGCCACCGTCACCCGCAATGATGGCAAGCCCGACTACACCGGCCACGGCCAGTACGCGATGGCCAGCTGGGTGCTGACCGGCGAATCGCGCCCGTACAACGCCGGCGCCGTTGCCAACATCAAGCCGGCGCACGACTACGGTGCGGTGGAACTGGTGGCCCGCTACAGCCGCCTGGACCTGGACGACGGCAGCATCCTCGGTGGCCGCCAGCACGACCTGACCCTGGGCGCGAACTGGTACCTGACCAGCCACTTCAAGTTCCAGGCCAACTACGTGAAGGTCGACGCCAGCCGTCGTGGTGTGCACAGCACCCCGGAGATCTTCGAACTTCGCGCGCAGATGCACTTCTGATCCCTTCCACGCGTCAGATCCCGGCGGGTGTGCATGCCACGCCCGCCGGCCCTGCGTAGACTGCCGCCATGTACTGGCTCAGCCGACACCGCCTGCAGTTGCTGACCGTTCTGGTGATGGTGGCCGGCACCGTGCTGTGCGCGGCCGCCGCAGGCCACTATGCCTGGCGTCGCGCGCTGGGCACCGAAAGCGCGCAGGTGCAGCGCCAGCTGCAGCTGTATGGCCAGGGCCTGCAACAGCGCATCGACCGGTTCGGCACCCTGCCGCAGGTGATGGCGCTGGACCCGGACCTGCTGCAAGCATTGCAGGTGCCGCCCTCGCCCGCCGAGCGGCAACGCCTGAACCTCAAACTGCAGCGCGCCAACCAGGTCACCCGCACCTCGACACTGACCCTGGTCGGACGCGATGGGGTGGCCGTGGCCGCCAGCAACTGGGACCAGCCGACCAGCAACGTCGGCGAGGATTACAGCTACCGCCCCTACTACCAGCAAGCACTGGCCCATGGCCGTGGTCGCTTCTACGGCATCGGCATGACCACCGGCGTGCCCGGCTATTTCATGTCCGAGGCCATCCTCGATGCCGACAGCCAGCGCATCGGCGTGATCGTGATCAAGATCGAGCTGTCGGCGCTGGAACAGGAATGGTTGAACAGCCCGGACGTGGTGCTGACCAGCGACAACCACGACGTGGTGTTCCTGGCCAACCGCGATGCCTGGCGCTACCGCCTGCTGCGCCCGCTCGGCACGGAGGAACGCCGCGAGATGCGCGCGGCGCGGCAGTACGCCGACCGCTCGCTGCAGCCGCTGCGCGTGCGCACCGAGGACGTGCTGGCCGATGGCGGCCGCATGGTGCGCCTGCTCGACCCGGCACTGCCGCAGGCGATGCTGTGGCAGACCCTGGCGCTGCCCGACGAAGACTGGAGCCTGCACCTGCTGCACGACGCCAGCGCAGCCACCAGCGCCGGCCGCGGCGCGGCAGTGGCCGGCGCCGCCGCTTGGCTGGCGCTGGGTTTCCTGGTGCTGTTCGTGCAGCAACGGCGTCGTCTGTCCAAGCACCGCCAGCGCAGCCGGCGTGAACTGGAAACCCTGCTCAAGCAGCATGCACAGGAACTGCGGACCGCCCAGGACGGCTTGCTGGAAGCCGCGACCGATGCCGACGTTGGCTTGAGCCGCAGCCTCGAACATCTGCCGCAGGGCGTGGTGGTGATCGACAAGGAACAGCGTCTGGTCGCGTGGAATTCGCGCTATCTGGAGCTGTTCCGCTTCCCGGCGGGGCTGGTGCGGGTGGGCCGCCCGATCGAGGAACTGTTCCGCTTCAACGCACGTCGTGGCCTGTTGGGCCCCGGTCCGATCGACGAGGCCATCGAACGCCGTCTGACCCACCTGCGCAGTGGCCGCCCGCACATGCGCGAGAGCGAGAAGGACGACGGCACGGTGCTGGAGATCCGCGGCAACCCGCTGCCCGACGGTGGTTTCGTCACCAGCTATGCCGACATCACCAGCTACAAGAACGCTGCACGCGAGCTGCGTTCGCTGGCCGATGCGCTGGAACACCGCGTGGCCGAACGCACCCAGGATCTGGACGAAGCCCGCCGCGAAGCCGAGCAGGCCAACCGTTACAAGACCCGCTTCGTCGCCTCGGCCGTGCACGACTTGCTGCAGCCGCTGAATGCCGCGCGCATGTTCGTGTCGGTGCTGCGCGGCAAGCTCACCGACCCCGAACAGCAACAGACCAGCGACCATATCGACGCCGCACTGGCCGCGCAGGACGCGATCCTCAACAGCCTGCTGGATATTTCACGGCTGGAGTCGGGGTCGTTACAGGTACAGGTGCGCGCATTCGCGCTTTCTCCATTGCTGGAAACCCTGGCGCGCGAGTTCGGCATCGCCGCACAGAGCCGCGGCCTGCAGCTGGACTGGGTGGACACCCGTGCGGTGATCGTCAGCGACGAAGCACTGCTGCGGCGCATCCTGCAGAACTTCCTGTCCAATGCGCTGCGCTATACGCCACGTGGCCGCGTGCTGATCGGCTGCCGGCGTGCAGGCGACCAGCTGCGCATCGAGGTGCATGACCAGGGACCAGGTATTCCGGAAAGCCTGCAGGGCGAGATCTTCGAAGAATTCCGGCGCCTCAACGACGGCGTGGAGCAGGAACGGGGCGCTGGCCTGGGCCTGGCCATCGTCGAGCGTATCGGCCGACTGCTCGGCCACCGCATCAGCCTGCGTTCCACGCTGGGCAAGGGCAGCGTATTCACCGTGAGCGTGGCACTCGGGCGCGCCGACGAAGTGATTGCGCCGCCGGCGGCGCCGGTCGTCGCGACCGAACCGTCCGATGACAGCCCGCTGCGCGAATGTCGGGTCTGGAGCATCGATGATGACCCCCACGTCTGTGCGGCAACCCGTGCTCTGCTGGAACGCTGGGGCTGCCATGTGGAACTTGCCGATGGCCCCCAGGGGGCACTGGAAATCGCCAGTGCGCTGAACGTGCCGCAGCTGTTGCTGCTGGACGTACGCATGGGGCAATGGCACGGACCGGACCTGTATGAAGCGCTGTGCACGCTGTGGAAGGCGCGGCCGCCGGTGATCCTGGTGACCGCTGAGCGCGATGATGCGCTGAAAGTGCATGCTGCCGAGAACGGTTGGGGCTTCCTGCTCAAGCCCGTGCGGCCGCCGGCGCTGCGGGCGTTGATGACGCAGCTGCTGTTGCGGCATCGCGGGTAAGCCAGTCGCACCTGAGCGAGGGCCACAGACTGGCGTCAGACCGATCATCTCCCACATACAGCTACGCCGAAGTATCTGAGAAGCTCGGCGCTGGATACGAGAACAGATTCATGTTCTCTACCGATCCCGAACTGAATTCGATCAGCGGGAACTGATCAGGAAAGCGGAACAGCATCCACAACGACGCAGTACATGCGCCAACGTCCCGTCTCTGTCAGCCATCCAATCCAACGCGCGCATCACCTTCCGGCTCCAGTGCCTTCACCAGCACTGCCGCCTGCGTGCGGCTGTGGCATTCAAGCTTCTTCAGGATGGCGGTCACGTGCACCTTCACCGTGTTTTCGGCCAAGCCTAGTTCATAGGCGATCTGCTTGTTGAGCAGCCCGTCGGCCAGGCACAGCAGCACCCGGAACTGCTGCGGCGTCAGCTGCGCCAGGCGGCTGGCCAGCAACGCGTCGGCCTCGGAACGCTCGGCCGCCATCGCCGGGAACCACAGGCCACCATCGAGCACCGCTGCCACCGCTTCACCGATGGTTTCGGCAGGCGCGGACTTGGGAATGAAACCGGCCGCGCCGAACTGCTGCGCGCGACGGATCACCCGCGGGTGGTCGTTGGAGGACAGGATCACCACCGGAATGTCCGGGTGCGAACCGCGCACGTGCAGCAGCGCGGAGAATCCATGTGCGCCCGGCATGGTCAGGTCCAGCAGCACCAGATCCACATCGGGCTGTGCGTCCAGCGAAGTGGCCAGTGCTTCGGCGCTGGCGACCTCGCGTACCTGCGCCAGCGGCAGACTCTGCCGCAACGACTGCACCACCGCCGAACGCAGCAGCGGATGGTCATCGGCGATCAGGATGGTGTATTCGCTCATGCGGCCATTGTACGGGCAGCGAACTGCCTCCGCCGGGCAGGGCCCGGCGCTACTGGAGCACCAGTACGGGCGCTACCGCCCCGCCGGCTCCACGCTGCTGCGCCATGCATCCAGGAACTGGCGGCGCTTGAGCGCATCCAGGTAGACCAGCAGGCCGGGGCCGAGCTGGATCGGGCGACGGCTGCGGCCAGGGGCATCCCCGACGCCTGCATCGCTGCGCACGATCGGCATCAGCCGCGCTTCCCGCGCGAGCACCTGCTGGCCGCGCGGCGACAGCAGGTAGTCGAGGAAACGCCGCGCTTCCTGCGGGTGCGCGCCGGTGCGCGGAATCACCGCCGTACGCAGCACCACCAGCGTGTAGTCTTCCGGCTCGACGATGGCCAGCGGTGCGCCCGCATCGATACGCGCCTGCGCATACGAGCCCAGCACGTTGTAGACCAGCGACAACTGGCCGCTGGCCACCTGGTCCAGCAGCACCCCGGTACGCTCCTCGCGCACCACCGCGTTGTCGCCCAGCGCACCGAGCAACGCGCCGGCGATGCTGCCGCGCTGGGCGTCCTGGGTCGCCAGCAGGTAGCCCACGCTGCTGCGTTCGATATCGTAGGTGCCAACCTTGCCGCGCAACGGCGCCCCCTCCGCGCGCAGCAGGTCCAGCAGCTGTCGACGCGTGTGCGGCGCTTTCGCGGCCGGCAGCCTGCGGGTGTTGTAGACCATCACCACCGGTTCGTAGCTGATGCCGAAGGCCTCGCCACGCCATTGCGCCCACGCTGGCAGCGCCTGGGTCTGCAGCGAGCGGTGTGGCAACGCGTGGCCGTCGTTGACTAGCTTGGTCTGCAGGTCCATGCCGCTGGAGATCAGCAGGTCCGGCGACGCAGGCCCGTTGCGGTCGCGCAGGTAACGCGCGTACAGGTCCTGGGTGATGATGTCTTCGTACACCACCTCGCTGCCCGGATGCAGCCGCTGGTAGTCGGCGATGACCTCGGCGAAGACCTCGATATCGGTGGTGCCGTGGATGCGCAGCTGAGCGGTGGCGGCGCCCTGGGCGGGGAAGCGGCGTACATCGCCCGGCGCAGCGAGGGCCGGCACGGCCAGCAACAGGGCAAAGGCTGCGGCGAACAGGCGGATCATGTGCTGCTCCGGGGCAGGCGGATGGTGGCGACCAGGCCACCCTGCGGTCGATTGCTGAGATCGATCTGGCCGCCATGGCTGTCGACCACCCGCTTGACGATGGCCAGGCCAAGGCCTGCACCGCCGGAGGGTGCGCCCTCGCCGCGCGCGAAACGCTCGAACACGCGTTCGGCATCGGCGGCGGCGATACCGGTGCCGTGGTCGGCGATGGTCAGCACGGCCTGCCCGCCTTCAGCGGTCAGCGCGATCTGCAAGGGACCATCACCGCCGTACTTCAGCGCGTTGTCGACCAGATTCTTGATGGCCTCGCGCAACAGCAGCGCGTCGCCATGCACCTGCACCGGCTCGGCCGTCATCGCCAGCTGCACGCGCGGGGCGGGCCCTGCCTGCGGCAGCGCTTCATGCAGGGCCTGGTGCACGGTCTCGGCCAGGTCCACGGTGGCGAAGCGCTGCAGATGTGACCGATGGATCACGCTGGCATCGCTGAGCAGCTGGTTGAGCAGCCGGCTCATGTGGGTGGCGTTGCGCTCGATCGCCTGCAGGCTGCGCCGCATGTCTTCCGGATCGTCGTCGTCCAGCGCCAGCTGTGCCTGCGCACGCAGCGCGGCCAACGGCGTGCGCATCTGGTGCGCGGCCTCGGCCATGAACGCGCGCAGGGTTTCATTGCTGCTGGACAGGCGCTCCATGAAGCGGTTCAGCGCGGCCACCATCTGGTCCATCTCGCGTGGCACGCGCGCATCGAGCGGTTTCAGGTCGGACGGCTCACGGCGTGACAGTTCGCGCTCGACCCGCACCAGCGGCCGGAACGCGCGGTGCACGCCGAATGCCACCAGTGCCAGCAGCAACCCCGACAGCACGCCGATGGCCAACAGCGCGCGGGTGACCAGCTCCTGCGCCACCGCTTCGCGCGCACGCCGGGTCTGCCCCACCTGCACCTGCACCTCGCCCTGCGCGGAGGCCGCGGCAAAGCTGCGGCCGACCACGACGAAACGCACGGTTTCACCGCTGTAGGGCGCATCGAACAACTGCGGTTTCGTGCCCGGCCGCCGCGGCGACGCAGGCAGGTCACCGTAGCCGGTGATCAGGTTGCCGCGGCTGTCGGCGATCCGGTAGAACACGCGGTCTTCCGGCGCCATCGCCAGAAGGTCCAGCGCGGCATACGGAAGGTCCACCTGCCACTGGCCATCGACCAATGCCACCGAATCGGCGATCGACAGGGCCGACGACACCAGCAGATGGTCGTAAGAGCGGTTGGCGGCGCGCTGGCCGTAGTCGCGTGCAGCGAACAGCAGCGCCACCGCGAACACCGCCAGCAACGCGCCCAGATACAGCAGCAGGGTGCGCCGCAGCGACCCGGGGGCGGCACTTGCGCTGCGCGCGTCAGCCATCGGCATCGGCCGGGCCGTCGCTGGCTTCAAGCAGATAGCCGACACCACGCACCGTGGTGATGCGCAGCGGCGCGCCCGCCAGCTTTCTGCGCAGGCGGCCGATGTACAGCTCGATGGCATTCGGCCCGGCTTCGTCATCGAAGCCGAACAGGCCATTGCCGATCTCATCCTTGCCCACCACCTGGCCCAAGCGCCCGACCAGGATCTCCAGCAAGCGATACTCGCGGTTGGGCAGCTCGATCGGCTCGCCATCCAGGGTCACCCGGTGCGCAGCGTTGTCGAACTGGAAGCCACCGATCTGCACCACTTCGCTGGCTTGCCCGCGTGCACGTCGCAGCAGCACGCGGCAGCGCGCTTCGAATTCACGGAAGTCGAATGGCTTGCCGAGGTAGTCGTCGGCACCGACATCGAGTGCCTGCACGCGATCCTCGATGCCATCGCGTGCGGTCAGCATCAGCACCGGTGTGCTGTCACCACGCTCGCGCATGCCGGCCAGCACCCGCAGCCCATCCAGTTTCGGCAGGCCGATATCCAGCACCACCAGATCGAAACTCTGGTAACGCAGCACGCTGGCGGCGGCCAGGCCGTCGGCCTGCCAGTCCACCGCGTGACCACTGCGGCGCATGCGACGGATGATCGCATCGGCCAGGTCCGGGTTGTCTTCGACCAGCAGCAGGCGCATGGGCACGACAGTGGGAGGGGAAACGAATGCTACCGCATGGCGCCGCTGCGCTCGCCGGGCTTGGCCCGGCGCTACCGATGCTGACCTGTTCCGCCGGTCATGGATCGGCGCCACCGGGGGCATCGTCGCCGGGTAGCGCCGGGCCATGCCCGGCGAGCGCAGCGGAGACCATTTACGCTGCACCGCACAAACCGCTGACAGGACGATGACAGCTTGCGCGACACAGACTGCGGCCGCGCACCGTCCGGTGCCCACGATTGCCGCGCGCCTGGCGTGCACCTGGGAGGGTTTGTGGAATTGAGCATTGCCTGGCGGCGTCCTGCCGCCATGATGGCCCTGGCTGCGCTGGCCGCGCCGGCCTTCGCCGAAGACGAACGTCCAGTGACCGCCACTGTGGGCGGCCGCCTGCACCTGGACTTCGCCACCTTCGACAACGACAACCGGGGTACGCCGAACAAGGACGACACCGAGATCCGCCGCGCCTGGGTTGACGTGTCCGGCAAGTTCTTCGTGGTCGACTACAAGCTGGAAGCTGATTTCTCCGGCGACCGGGTCGAGGCCAAGGACGTCTACCTGAGCCGCAGCTTCGGCGATGCCGGCCGCCTCACCGTGGGCCAGTTCAAGCAGTATTTCTCGCTGGACGACCGCACCGGTTCCAACTACGGCAGCTTCCTGGAGCGCGGCAACGCCGGCACCACGCTGGCGCCGCTGTACCGGCTGGGCGCCTCGTGGCAGGCCAATCCGGGCGATTTCACCTGGGCGGCCAGCGTGTACAGCCTGGAGAGCATCGATGCCTGGCAGGTCAAGGGCCGCGCTGCGGGTGGACGCGTCACCTGGGCGCCGTCACCCAGCGAGGGCGACGTGCTGCACCTGGGCCTGTCGCTGGCCCGCGAGGCCTATGACAACCCGGGCGGCAACGGCACCCCGGGCCTGAAGATCCGTCCGCGTCCGGCCGGCCATCTGTCCGACGAAAGCCGCCTGACCCTGGTCGACTTCTCCGCTGGCCGCGATACCGACGTCAACAAGTGGTCGCTGGAATATGCGCAGGTGCGCGGCCCGCTGTCATGGCAGGGCGAGTTCAGCGGCGCCACCTTCGATGATGGCGCCCAGCGCGGTGATGTGATGGCCGCCTACGGCATGCTCAGCTGGTTCGTTACCGGCGAAAGCCGCGCCTACGACCGCAAGACCGGCCGCTTCGCCCGGGTCAAGAACATCCGCCACAAGGCCGGTGCCTTCGAAGTGGCCCTGCGCTACGACCAGATGTGGGGCGCGCAGCACCTCGATGGTGCGCCGGACCTGCGCCGTGGCAGTACCGAAGGCTGGACGCTGGGCGGCAACTGGTACCTGCGCGACAACCTGCGCTTCATGCTCAACGTGATCGAAAGCCGCAACCGCGACCGCCTCGCCGGCACCACGGTGGATCGCACGCGCGCGGTCACCGGGCGCCTGCAGTTCGACTTCTGACGCGTTTTCCCCGGGCACGCACGCTCGGGCCCCTTCCACGTCCCCCGTCCTGTTTCCTCTAGGAGTCCGCAGATGATGCTGAGCATCCTCGGCTTTGGCATGGTCATTACGTTCATGTACTTGATCATGAGCAAACGGCTGTCGCCACTCGTTGCCCTGATCACCATTCCCATCATCTTCGCCCTGATCGGTGGCTTTGCCGCCGGCATCGACGAAATGATGCTGGAAGGCATCAAGAAGATCGCGCCGACCGGCGTGATGCTGATGTTCGCCATCCTCTACTTCGGCGTGATGATCGATGCGGGCCTGTTCGATCCGCTGGTGCGGATCATCCTGCGCTTCGTCAAGGGCGACCCGATGAAGATCGTGCTTGGCACCGCCGTGCTGGCGATGCTGATCTCGCTCGATGGCGATGGCTCGACCACCTACATGATCACCGTCTCGGCGATGCTGCCGCTGTACCAGCGGCTGGGCATGAACGCGCTGAACATGACCTGCGTGACCATTCTCGCCGGCGGCGTGATGAACCTGACCCCGTGGGGCGGCCCGACCGCACGCGCGGCCACCGCCCTGCACGTGGATCCGGCTGATGTGTTCGTGCCACTGATTCCCTCGATGGTGATCGCCTGCGCCGGCGTGCTGCTGCTGGCCTGGTACCTGGGCCTGAAGGAGCGTCGTCGCCTGGGCGTGGTGACCCTGCCCCAGGGCGGCAGCTGGCTGGACAACAGCGTGTCCGACGACGGCAACACGCTACCGACCGTGGAAGACGCCGAAGACACCAAGCGCCCCAAGCTGCTGTGGGTGAACCTGGTGCTGACCCTGGCGCTGATGAGCGCGCTCATCATCGGTGTGCTGCCGATGCCGGTGCTGTTCATGATCGGCTTCGCCATCGCGCTGGTGATCAACTACCCGAACCTGGCCGAACAGCGCCGCCGCGTGGTCAGCCACGCCGGCAGCGTGCTGTCGGTGGTGGCGCTGATCTTCGCCGCGGGCATCTTCACCGGCATCCTCAACAACACCGGCATGGTCGAGGCGATGTCGCACAGCTTCCTGGCGATCATCCCAGACAGCTGGGGCCCGTACCTGGCGGTGATCACCGCCGTGGCCTCGATGCCGTTCACCTTCTTCATGTCCAACGACGCGTTCTACTTCGGCGTGCTGCCGATCCTGTCCGAGGCGGCCGGCAACTACGGCATCACCCCGGTGGAAATGGCCCGCGCGTCGCTGGCCGGGCAGCCGGTGCACCTGCTCAGCCCACTGGTGCCTTCCACCTATCTGCTGGTGGGGCTGGCCAAGGTTGAATTCGCCGACCACCAGAAGTTCACCCTGAAGTGGGCGATCGCCATTTCGCTGCTGCTGATGATCGGCGGCCTGTTGTTCGGACTCTATCCCTTCACGGCCTGATTCCCTTACCAAGGAGCGTTCTGCAATGACTCTTCGCATCGCCTACGTCACCAGCGGGATGGGCAGTGTCGGCACTGCCATCTGCCAGAGCCTGGCCCGTTCCGGCCATACCGTGGTTGCCGGCTGCGCACCCAACTCGCCACGCAAGGCCAACTGGCTGCGCGAGCAGCACGAACAGGGCTTTGATTTCATCGCCTCCGAAGGCAACGCCACCGATTGGGCGTCGACCACGGCGGCCTTCGCCAAGGTCCGCACCGAAGTGGGCGAGGTGGACGTGCTGGTCAACAACTCCGGCGGCAGCCGCGACCTGCTGTTCCGGCAGATGGCGGTGGAGGACTGGAATGCAGTGATCGCCTCCAATCTCAATTCGCTGTTCAACCTGACCAAGCAGGTGGTCGATGGCATGGCCACGCGCGGCTGGGGCCGCATCATCAACATCGGTTCGGTCAGCGCGCACAAGGGCCAGATCGGCCAGGTGAACTACGCCACGGCAAAAGCCGCGATGCACGGTTTCAGCCGTGCGCTGGCCGCTGAAGTCGCCTCGCGCGGGGTCACCGTCAACACGCTGTCGCCAGGCTACATCGCCAGCCAGGCGATCAGCAGCTTCCCGCCGGACGTGCTGGATCGCCTGGCCGCGTCGGTACCGGTGCGGCGCCTGGGTCGCCCGGAAGAAGTGGCCGGCCTGTGTGCCTGGCTGGCTTCGGATGAAGCCTCCTACGTGACCGGTGCCGACTATCCGGTCAACGGTGGCCTGTACATGGGCTAGCCCTCTCCGCGCAGGGCGTGGGTCTGCTTCCCTCCCCCGGCAGATTCACGCCCTGCGCGGCTTCCCCCACGACGCCGTTCGTTGGTTTTCCGTAAACAAGGTTTCATGTTCCGTTCGCATAGTGGCCGTGCACCACGCCCCCGGGCCGGTGACCATCCCCCATGCAACGGACCATCATGCAGACCCGATACCTGACGATCGCCGTGGCGATCGCGCTTTCCGCCGCCAGCGCCCATGCCGCTGAAGCCACCGACGCCACCGCCGATACCGCGCTGAGCGCGCAGACGCTGGATACCGTCTCGGTCATCGGCCAGGGCGAGACCCGCCAGGTGCAGCGCATCACCACCGTCGACAAGCAGGTGCTGCCGCCGGGTACCAGCGGCCAGAAGATCCTCGACCGCCTGCCCGGCGTGTCGGTGCAGTCCAACGATGCGTTCGGTGCCAACGAGGAATCACAGACCATCAGCCTGCGTGGCTTCGACAAGAGCCGCCTGGGTTACACGCTGGACGGCATCCCGCTGGGCGACAACAGCTACGGCAACTACAACGGCCTCAGCATCGCCCGTGCACTGATCGCCGAGAACCTGGCCGGCGCCGAGCTGTCGCAGGGCATCGGCTCGCTGGGCGTGGCCTCGACCAGCAACCTTGGCGGCACCATCCAGTACTTCTCGATGGACCCGTCCACCGAATTTGGCGGCCGCGCCAGCATAACCGTCGGCGATGACAACCAGCGCCGCGGCTACCTGCGGGTGGACACCGGCGACATCAACGGCTTCTCGGCCTACGTGTCCGGCGTGCACCAGGACCAGGACATGTGGGCCGCGCCGTACCAGAACCAGACCACCCGCCAGTTCAATGCCAAGGCGGTATGGAACGTGGGCGACAACCGCTTCGGTGCCTTCGTCGCCACCTCGCGCGCCAGCCAGGCCAACTATGCCTACCTGTCCAAGGACATGCTGGCGCGCGGCCTGGGTTATGACTGGAACATCTATGCACCGGACTGGGATCGCGCCGTCGCGGCTGCATACTGCGCACCGGGCACCTACAACAAGGCGCGCTGTGCATTCAGCGGTGGGGTCAACAGTATCGACGATGCCTACTACCAGAGTCGTGCGCTGCGCGATGACAACCTGTACTCGATCGACGCCGACATCCGCCTGGGTGAGCAGGGCCGCCTGAAGCTGCTGGGCTACCACCACGAAAACCGTGGCCAGGGCCACTGGTGGGCACCGGGCCAGCCGTCCTACCCGGGCACCGACAGGATGCTGCCGATCTCGATCCGCAGCACCAACTACACCATCAACCGCGATGGCGTGACCGCTGCGCTGTCGTGGACGCTGGGCATCCACGAACTGGAAGCCGGCGTGTGGTACGAGCAGAACGACCATAACGTCTCGCGCAACTTCTACTACATCAGCGGCCCGTTCCTGGACGACCTGTACCTGCAGAACCCGGACCGTCGCCTGTTCAACCAGGACTTCGACATCCGTACCCGCCAGTTCTACGTGCAGGACCGCATGCGCTTCCTCGACCAGCGCCTGACCGTGGACGTGGGCATCAAGAGCCCCAACACCCGCATGAGCGCCAAGGCCCAGCCAGGCGTGGAAACCAGCATCGCCTCGGGCACGCTGACCGCCAAGGAATCGGTGCTGCCGCAGTTGGGCGTGGGCTTCAAGCTCAACGCCAACAATGAAGTGTTCGCCTCGTACGCCGAGAACATCGCCGCCTTCGTCGGCGGCGGCAGCGGTGGCCCGCTGCAGGTGTCGCCGGAATCGTTCGCGGCCAGCGCCGGCCTGGAGCCGGAGAAGTCCAAGAGCCTGGAAGCTGGTTTCCGTACCTTCGGCGAGAAATACCAGGCATCGATCGCGGCCTACAACGTGAAGTTCGACAACCGTCTGCTGTCGTTGAACCCGTGCTCGAGCATCGAGGTAGGCACGCGTCCGGAGTGCGTGACGCGCTTCATCAACGTCGGTTCGGTGAAGAGCCATGGCGCAGAGCTGACCTTCATCCTCAAGCCGGTCGATGGCCTGCAGTGGTACAACGCGCTGTCCTGGAACAAGACCACCTACGAGGATGACTACACCTCGGGCGGTGCGATCGTGCCGGTGGCCGGCAAAATCACCGTGGATACGCCGCAGCGCATGGCGTCCAGCGAGATCAGCTGGAACCGCGATGGCTTCTTCGCCAGCCTGCGCGCCAAGTACACCGGCAAGCGGTACTACACCTACACCAACGACCAGTCGGTGCCGGGCGTGACCACCTTCGATGCCGGCGCCGGCTACGACTTCGGCCCGGGCATGGGCCTGCGCAACGTGCGGGTGTCGTTGAACGCGACCAACCTGACCAACAAGCGCTATGCCGGCCAGCTGAGTTCGTTCGCACCGACCGATCCGAAGGGCACGCGGTATGCAATCCATGCGAGTGCGCCGCGGCAGATCTTCATGACGGTGGCGGCGGAGTTCTAAGTCAGAAGCGGGCGCTGCGGCGCATCAGTACCGCAGCGGGGCGAGGTGGGACGGGCCGAGGCAGGACACGCCGCAAGTACGTCCCTGTAGGCTCGGTCGGCGCATCCATGCGCCTCACGGTCCAGCCTCGGCCCGTCCCACCTCGCTCGACGATTTCCTGCGCCGGCGCGGAGGCAATGGAAAGCAAGAGCAAAAGCAAAGAGCCGGGCATTGCCCGGCTCTTTGCTTTTCAAGCTTTTCAAACGCAATCCCTCTGGTGGATTGCTGGCCGTCTAGCGGGAAATTGTCTGGAGCGGGGGGCTTGCGCTGGCCAGGACCGTCCACGGCATGGATGCCGTGGCCGAGCCTACAGGGACGTACTTGCGGCGTGTCCTGGCCAGCGCAAGCCCCCCGCTCTCCCGATATCAATCAAGACGCGACAAGCCGCCAACGCATTTCATTCCGGCGCCAGCTGGTCCATCCGGATGCGGTTGGCGAACAGCGAGAACGCCAGCATGCCGGCCAGGCCGTTGGCCCGGCTCATCCAGTGCGGCAGCCAGCGCGGGGGCTTCAGCACACCCGATTCGAACAACGGGGCGAACGCGATCGCATCGGTCAGGCTCATCTTGCCGGCGAACAACCAGCGGCAGACCTGCAGGCGATCCTCGGCCAGCATGTGGCGGAAGAAGGTATGCACCGACACCAGCCCGCGCAGGTACACCGTGTCCTTGGTGAAGGCCAGGCCCCCACTTGGCGGCACTCCGCGGAACACCCGCTGCGCCGAGGCAAAGCTCTCTTCCGGGTTCTGCCCGGCATCGCAGAAGTAGCGGAACACCTCGATGAAGTCCGCACCTTCGCGCGCCATCGCGATCGCCTCGGTACGCAGGCTGATGCGCTTCAGGCGCTCGATGTCGATGCTGCCGGTGATCTGCTCGGCAAACGTCGCCAGTCCTTCCTGGGTGGCCGTCACCCGTGGCGAGGACAGCGCCAGGCTCGGCAGCACCGGCTGCGCGCGACCGTTCAACGCCGTCAACGAATGCACCAGCGCTTCGTGGTGGAACAGCTGCGCGCGATCGTAGGCGCTGAATCGCGCACTGGTGCGCAGGCGGATGCGGGTCGGTCCGGCAGCCGCCTTCGAGACCAGCTCCGGGTCCAGCTGCACCTGGATGATGCGTGATTCGAAAAACGCATCGAGATCATTCTGCAGCTGCAACTGCAGGGCGATCGCCGAAACCGGCACCTGCTCTTCCGGTGCCAGCAGTTCGTGATCCAGTTCGGCAGCAATCTGGATGAAGTGGCGCGCCGCATCGCGCGTGCTCGGTCCGTTGCCCGGCAAAGGCTGCTCGGGTGACCCGAACAACTGCACCGAACAGGCATCCACGGCTGCGGTGCCGAGGCCTTCCAGCAGCTGCGCGGCCAGATCCCAGCTCTGCGCGGACTGCCGCACGTAATGGCCCAGCGGATGGCTGTCGTCACACTCGGCAGCGAGTGCCGCCAGCGCGCGACGCTCGGCGCTGAAGTCCAGCTTCGGGTAGTCGACCACCGGCAGCGTCGGCTGGCCACGGGCCACGCTGTCCAGGAAGGGTGCCTGCAGTGTCGCCGGCCAGCTGGTCAGGCCCAGCAGGCGGATGCCTCCTACGGCCTCGACCAGGCGCGCATCGAGCGCTGCATGGTGGGCCACGTCACGGTCCAGCGTCGCGGTCGGTTCCATGGGCGGACTATAACGCCCTGCCCGCACGTTGGTAGGTGCCAACCGTGGTTGGCACAGATATGCATGCGCGGAAAGCATCCACGCACGGCGTGGATCTACTGGGCTGCCCCTGCCGTGACAGTGCCAACCAAGGTTGGCAGCCACCATTCTCCAGCCTTAGCGCCGGCGCGGTTTGCCCGCCGGGCGGAACTGCTGGCTCTTGCCCTTCCTGCCACCGCGTTCCTGCGCGGTCTCGGCCTGGCGCACGGCCAGCTTGGCGGCGGCGGCGGCCACTTCTTCCTTCAACTTGAAGTAATTCAGCAGCCGGCTCTCTTCGATCTCGCCGGCATCGATCGCCGCACGCACGGCACAGCCGGGTTCCTGCTGGTGCATGCAGTCGCGGAAGCGGCACTGCGCGGCCAGTGCTTCGATGTCGGCGAAACCGCCTTCGGCCAGCGTTTCTTCGCCGGTCGGCTTCAGTTCGCGCATGCCCGGCGTATCGATCAGGCAGGCGCCCATCGGCAGTGGCATCAGTGCGCGGTGGGTGGTGGTATGGCGGCCGCGCGAATCGTTGGCGCGCACCGTATTGGTCTTCATGCGCTGTTCGCCCAGCAGCGTGTTGGTCAGCGTCGACTTGCCCGCACCGGAAGAACCCACCAGCACCACCGTGCGGCCGGGGCCCAGCCACGGCTCCAGCACTGCAACACTGTCGGCATCCAGGCCATTGATCGCATGCAGGGCGATGCCCTGCATCTCCAGCTCTTCCAGCACCGCCAGCGCATCTTCGCTGTACTCGGTCTGGTCGGCCTTGGTCAGCACCACCACCGGCTCGGCACCGCCACCGCCGACCAGCAGCAGATAGCGTTCAATACGGCGCGGATTGAAGTCCGCATCCAGGCCACAGACGATGAAGACGGTATCGATGTTGGCGGCGATCACCTGCTGGTGGTAATGCTCACCGGCAGCGCCACGCTTGATGGCGGTACGGCGCGGCAACAGGGCAACGATGCGGATGCCATCCAGCAGCACCCAGTCGCCCACCGCCGGCCGTTCGTGGCTGGGGAAGCGCGGGCGCTGCCACTCCGGCAGCGATTCGGCCTTGATCGATGCCTCCGGGCCATCAGCCACCACATAGTGGGTGCGATGCTGCTCGATCACCCGCGCCGGGTGGGCCTGCGGGTGTGCGGCCATCACAGCCTGCCAGTCGGCCTGCTGCGGCGGGCCCGGCCAGGGCCAGCCAATGGTCTGCAGAGCAGTGAAATCGGGGGTCTGGGTCATCGCCGCCATTCTACCTGTGTGGTGCCGCCCAGCCCAATGTTGGCGGGCCCTGCGGCCCTTGCCATGCGCTGCAGCAATTCCGCTACCATGGAAGCCCCATGCCTTTTGCGGCCCACCGCCCATGTCCACTCCCTCGCCCAAACCCCTGGTCATCCGCGAGCGCCTTTCCGAAGTGCGCTACGAAATCCGCGGAGAACTGGCACGGCGAGCCCGGGAGCTGGAAGCGCAGGGCCACAAGCTGATCAAGCTCAACATCGGCAATCCCGGCGCTTTCGGCTTCCGTGCACCGGAACACCTGCAGCGCGCGATCGCCGATGACATGGGCCGCACCGATCCGTACACCCACCAGCAGGGCCTGCCGGTCGCCCGCGAGGCCATCGCCGCTGCCTATGCTCGCCGTGGCGCACCGGATGCCCATCCGGACCGCGTGTTCGTCGGCAACGGTGTCAGCGAGCTGATCGACCTGTCGCTGCGTGCGCTGCTCAACCCGGGCGACGAAGTGCTGGTGCCCTCGCCGGACTACCCGCTGTGGTCGGCCTCGACCATCCTCAACGATGGCCGCCCGGTGTATTACCGCTGCGCCGCCGAGAACGGCTTCCAGCCGGACCCAAGCGAGATCGAGACGCTGGTGTCCTCGCGCACCCGCGCCATCGTGCTGATCAATCCGAACAATCCCAGCGGTGCCAGCTACCCGCGCGAGCTGCTGGAGCAGGTGGTCGAGATCGCGCGCCGCCACAACCTGCTGCTGCTGGTCGATGAGATCTACGATCAGATCCTGTACGACGACGCGGTGTTCCAGCCGGTCGCACCACTGGCCGGCGACCATCCCTGCCTGACCTTCAGCGGCCTGAGCAAGGTGCACCGCGCCTGCGGCTGGCGCGTGGGCTGGGCACACCTCAGCGGTGACGACGCGCGGCTGGGCGACTTCCGTGCCGCACTGGACCTGCTGGGCGCGCTGCGCCTGTGTGCCAACGTGCCGGGCCAGTACGCCATCGACGCCGCAGTGAACGGCCCGGACACCATCTCGGAGCTGTGCGCGCCGGGTGGCCGCCTGTATGAAACCCGCCGCGCGGTGATCGAAGCCTGCGCGGCCAGCGAGCACCTGTCGCTGGTTGCCCCCGCTGGTGCGCTGTACGCGTTCCCGGCCGTAGTCGGTGCCGCTGCAAAGGGCTTCGACGATCATAATTTCGCGCTGGACCTGATGAACAACGACGGCGTGCTGGTGGTGCCGGGCTCGAGCTTCAACGTGCCTTACCGCCATCACTTCCGCGTGACCCTGCTGCCGGAGGCGTCGGTGATGCGCGACGTGTTCGCCCGTATCGACCGCGCCCTCGCCCGCCGTGCCGAAGACGCCACCAAGGTGGTGCCGCTGAAGCCCCGCCGGTCGGTGGCTTGATCGATGGGCTTGTCGTATCTGGCCCTGGGCGATTCCTACACCATCGGTGAAGCGGTCGCGGTCGACGGCCGCTGGCCGCATCAGCTCGCCGCCGCCCTGCGCGCGCAGGGCATCGCGCTGGGCGACCCGCAGACCATCGCCACCACCGGCTGGACCACCGACGAGCTCGATGCCGGCATCAACGACGTTGCGCCGCAAGGGCCGTTCGACTTCGTCAGCCTGCTGATCGGCGTCAACAACCAGTATCGCGGGCGTCCGCTGGACGAGTACCAGGTGCAGTTCCAGGCCCTGCTGCAGCGCGCGATTGATTTTGCCGGCGGCCGTGCGGACCGGGTCCTGGTGCTGTCCTTCCCGGATTGGGGCACCACGCCGTACGGTGCAGGCAGCGGTCGCGACCTGGGCCAGATCGAACTGGAAACCGACGAGTTCAACGCTGCCGCCGAGGTGATCAGCACCCAGCAGGGCGTGGCCTTCGTCGACATCACCGATATCAGCCGCGACACCGGCGCTGACCCGGCGATGATCGCCGAGGATGGCCTGCACCCGTCCGCACGGATGTACGCGCTGTGGAGCGCGCGTGCGCTGCCGGTGGCCGCACACCTGCTGGGCAGGACGGACTGAGACGATGGACGGCACGCCACGGAACGGCACGCCCCTGCCCTGTTCGCCACTGGATCCCGGGCAGGCGCGCCTGATCGCCGAGTCCTTCCGGCCGATGCAGGCCTGGGGCAGCCGCCGCGATTACTACTACACGCGCGGCAAGCTGGGCAGCGACCCGCTGTATGACGGCGTACTGCAGCACCTTCCCGACGACGGCCAGCCGGTGCTCGACCTGGGCTGCGGGCTGGGCCTGTTCGCGCATGTGCTGCGCCAGCGCGGCCGCCAGCAGCGGTATCTCGGGGTCGACGTGGACAGCGACAAGATCGCCCGTGCGCAGCGCGCCGGCAGTGGCCTGGCCGACGTACGGTTCGACTGTCTGGATGTGCAGGCGCCGTTGCCGGTGCATGGTGGGCATGTGCTGCTGCTGGATGTGCTGCAGTACCTGGAGGAAGCGCCGCAACTGGAGCTGCTGCGCGCGGTGAGCGCGCGGGTCGCGCCCGGTGGCCGTCTGCTGCTGCGCACGCCGCTGGCGACCGGCGACCGCCGCGACCGCACCACGCGGGTGGCTGACCGACTGGCCTGGCTGGTCGGCTGGATGGGCACGCGACCTCGCCACTACCCGGATCCGCAGCGGCTGCAGGCCACGCTGGCGGCTGCCGGCATGCAGGTGGCTCCGTTGCGTCCGCTGCATGGGCGCACGCCGTTCAACAGCTGGTTGCTGGTGGCCGAGCGGCCGGGAACTGCGGCCAACGGCTGAGCCCCTCGTGGTGGGCGGCTGTCTACGGGGGCTGCCCGGGCTGGATGGGCTGCGCGGGGACGCCGTGAACCCCTCCTTGGGGGCTTAGCCGCGCCATCCATGGCGCGGATACCCCGCGCAGCCCATCCCACCCGGGCACGGACGGTTTACGGGTACGTCCACCACGGAAGACAGGAGAAAAGCGAAGGGCAAACGCGGGTCGCTTCGCTCTTGCGGCGCTGCGCGCTCGCCGGGCGTGGCCCGGCACTACCGGTCACCTGGCCGGCAGTTCGGCTTTCAGGCCGCGCTCGTCCAGCACCTGCAGCACCCGTTCGATGATGGCCAGGTTGTGGCCATGTGCGGCACCTTCATGCAGCAGCACGATCGCGCCCGGGCGCAGGTCCGGGAGCAGACGCGCCAGCACGCCATCCGGCGTGCAGCCGACGCCGTCATAACCGCGGGCGCTCCAGCCCACGCGCACCAGGCCCAGCTTGCGCAGTACCGGCGCCACGAACGGGTTGGTCATGCCCACCACCGAGCGGTACCAGCGCACCGGTCGCCCACTCACCGCCTGCAGTGCCTGCTGGCAGCCCTCGATTTCCGCCGCCATCGTGCCCGGGCCCAGCCGCCAGAAGCGCGCCTGCGGATGGCTGTGGCTGTGGTTGCCGAGGTCGTGTCCGCGACGCAGGATCTCCTCCACCAAGGCCGGATGCGCCAATACGCGCTCGCCGACCAGGAAAAAGGTCGCCTTCGCCTGGTGCCGGTCCAGCAGATCCAGCACCGCCGGGGTCTGTTCACTGGGGCCGTCATCGATGGTCAGCCAGACGCTGTTGCCGGCCGCGGGCAACCGGCTCAGCACCGGCGCATAGAAGCGGCTGTTGGGCAGGAACACCGGCACCATGAACAACGCGTGGCTTGCCACCATCAGGGCCAGGCCCCAGTGCCAGCCCGCCAGCACCCAGACCAGGATCACGGCCAGCTGCGACAGCACCAGCCAGGGCACCCAGCGCCAGGGCCGGGTCGGGATGCGATGCAATGTTCCTGCGTTGGTCATGCCCCATGATGCCATGGGGGGTAGAATTGATGATTCGAATTTTTCGGACCCATGACTGCCATGTCCCTCGATCCCGCCCTGCGTTCGCGCATCGAAACCATCCTCAACGACAACCGCGTCGTGCTGTTCATGAAGGGCCAGCCGTCGATGCCGCAGTGCGGCTTCTCGGCCAAGGCCGTGGGTGCCCTGCAGGACCTGGGCGTGGAGTTCGCCCACGTCAACGTGCTGGCTGACGCGGAGATCCGTGAAGGCATCAAGGCCTATGGCGACTGGCCGACCATCCCGCAGCTGTACATCGACGGCGAACTGGTCGGCGGCAGCGACATCGTGCTGCAGATGGCCGCCAGCGGTGAGCTGAGCAGCGTGCTGGGCCTGGCTGCACCGGACCGCACCCCGCCGCGCATCACCGTCACCCCCGCCGCGGTGGAAATGCTGAAGGGCGCGCTGGCCGATTCGCCGGGTGCGTCGCTGCAGCTGGGCATCGATGCCCGCTTCCAGCCGAACTTCCAGCTGGCCCCGTACGATGAAGGCGCGATCGCCGCCGAGTCCAACGGCCTGCGCGTGCAGTTCGACCTGGCCAGCGCCCGCCGCGCCGATGGCATCACCATCGACTGGGTCGACGACATCCGTGGCAAGGGCCTGGCGATCGACAACCCGAACGCGCCCAAGCCGGTGCAGGAAATCAGCGTGCGTGATGCCGACGACCTGGTGCGTGCCGGCAACGTGATGCTGGTGGACGTGCGTCCGGCCGAAGAACGCGCCATCGCCGCTGTCGGCGTGCCGTTCAAGAGCTTCGATGGCAACGGCCGCGCCGAGCTGGAAGCCCTGCCCAAGGACACCGCCCTGGCTTTCCTGTGCCATCACGGTGGCCGCAGCGCGCAGGCAGCGGAGCAGTTCCGTGCGCTGGGCTTCAGCAAGGTGTTCAACGTCACCGGCGGCATCGATGCCTGGTCGGACGAAGTGGACAACGGCGTGCCGAAGTACTGATCGGCGGCGCTTGATACATGGGAAAACGCCGGCGAAAGCCGGCGTTTTCTGTTGAGCCCATCCACGCATGGCGTGGATCTACTCCTTCCATGCCCCAAGCGCGGGGGCTGACGTTCCGGTTACCCGGCGAACCCGCCTTCGGCCAGGTAATCCAGTTCTTCCGGCGACGGAATGCGGCCAAGCACCGCATTGCGGTGCGGGAACCGGCCGAAGCGGCGGATGATGTCGCGGTGCAGTTCGGCGTACTGCAGGTATTCCTTGTCACCCAGCACGTCGAACATCGCGACCGAGCGGTCCTGGTCCAGCGGATCTTCGGAGTGCTCGAACGGCAGGTAGATGAAGGCGCGCAGCTTGGGGACCAGCTGCAGGTCCAGCCCCTCCTCGATCGCGCGCGTGGCGTAGTGACGTGCCAGGCCATCGGTGGCATAGGAATGGGCCGTGCCGCGGAAGCAGTTGCGGGGGAACTGGTCCAGCAGCAGCATCAGCGCCAGCGCGCCCTCGGCGCTGCCCAGCCAGTGCTCGCGCGCGCGCGATGCGGCAGCGTGGTGTTCGTCCGCGAACAGCGTACGGAACCGCGCGTCGAACGCATCATCGCGGGCGAACCACTTTTCAGGGCCCGCGTCCTTCCAGAATTCCACCACTTGCGCGGCAACGTCCATCACCTACTCCCCAGGGCCGGCGCGCCGCGCCAGGCCATCATCATCATTCGTCGAAGCGCAGGTGGCGGACCGACTTGCCGTTGCGCCGGATAAGCTTAAGCGCCTCGATGCCGATCTGGATATGGTTTTCCACGAACTGCGAGCTGACCTTGGCGTCGGACGCCTCGGTTTTCACCCCGTCCGGGATCATCGGCTGGTCTGAAACCAGCAGCAGGGCCCCGCTGGGAATGTGGTTGGCGAAGCCGGCAGCGAAGATCGTCGCGGTTTCCATGTCGATGGCCATGCAGCGCATCGCCCGCAGCCGCTCCTTGAAGGCATCGTCGTGCTCCCAGACCCGGCGGTTGGTGGTGTAGACGGTGCCGGTCCAGTAATCATGGCCCAGGTCGCGGATCATGGTCGAAACCGCACGCTGCAGGGCGAAGGCCGGCAAGGCCGGCACTTCCGGCGGCAGGTAGTCGCCCGAGGTCCCCTCGCCGCGGATGGCGGCGATCGGCAGCACCAGGTCGCCCAGCTGGTTCTTGCGTTTCAGCCCGCCGCACTTGCCCAGGAACAGCACGGCCTTGGGCATCACCGCCGACAGCAGATCCATGATGATCGCGGCATTGGGGCTGCCCATGCCGAAGTTGATCATGGTGATGCCGTCGATGGTGGCGCTGGCCATCGGCCGGTCCAGGCCGATCACCGGCGCCCCGGTCAGCGCGGAGAACGTATGCAGGTAGCCCCCGAAGTTGGTCAGCAGGATGTGCTGGCCGAACTGGTCCAGAGGCACGCCGGTATAGCGCGGAAGCCAATTGTCGACGATGTCCTGCTTGCTCTTCATGGGCGCTCCGGTACGGCGTGGGGCCGATATTGTAGGCCCCCGCCCGCCCCCGCCATACATGCGGCTGCGGCAACGAAGAAGGGCGGCCCTGCGGCCGCCCTCCCGGGGTTTGCCTTGGCAGCCGGCCGGCTTAGAAACGCACCGACCAACGCAGATTGGCGCCATGGTCACGGCTTTCATCGCCGAACTGGCCGGTGTAGCCCAGCTCCAGCTGCTGGTTGGCCGTCAGCCAGGCCGACAGCCCCAGTTCCGCCACCACCGCGCTGTCGGCGATCGGCGCACCGCTGACCGCGAACGCATCGCCACCGCTGGCAAAGCCCAGCCTGGCCATCGGGTTGCGGTCGCCCGAAGCGTGGCGATACCCCACCCCGCCGCGCACGTGCAGCCAGCTGTCCTGCTGGAACGAAGCCTTCAGACCCTTGTCAAAGCGCACACCGGCCGTAGCCAGGGTGGTGCGGGTATCGTCCACGTCACCCTGCAGGGCCGCCGCGCCACCGCGCTCGTTGATCGACTTCATGTCCACTTCAACGCGTGCCACCTGCAGGTACGGCTCCAGGCCTGCCTCGCGGCCGCCGAAACGGTAACCCGCTTCGATGAAGGCCTGGCGGGTACGCCCGTCGTAGCGCGCGCTGAGCGTATCGCTGTAGCCGGCGAATGCCAGTTCACGGGTGCTGTCGATGTCGTGCTCGCTCCACGCCAGGCCGCCACGCAGACCAAAACCGCCCCAGTTGTGGCTGGCGTATGCACCGAAGTGGGTGTTGTCGATCTTCGACTTCGCCCGACGGCCGTCCTGCTGCTTGACGTCGGTGCGGCCGGTGCCGGCCAGCAGGCCCACCTGCCAACCGCCGAACTGGCGGTCCACGCCCATCAGCAGGCCGTTGCTGTTGGCCTCGGTGCGGGCAGTGTTGGCATTGCCATCCAGCGTGCCGCTGCCACCGATTGCCTGCACCCACACACCGGTCGCGGCCGGCTCGTCACTGCCCGGAGAGGTCGCTCCCGCACGACGCGACAGCGCCGCATCGCGGACATGGCGGCTGCCTTCGACCAGCGCGATCGACGTGGCTGCATGCAGTTCACCGCTGAGGCTGTCCAGCGCTGCGCCCACCTGCTGCGGGAACAGCGTGGTCAGCGGCTTGGGCAGCCCTTGGTTGATCGCCAGCGTATCGACCACGGTAGCCACGGCATGCTGGTTTGCGGTGCTGGCCGAGCTGGCCAGCGAGTTGCCGCGGGTCACTTCAATGCGTGCGCCGGTGGCGCCGTAGGCCAGGTTGAACTGCATGAACGGCGAGAACGCGCTGAAGTCGGTGATGGCGAACTGTCCGTTCACGCCGCCATCGGCACGGATGAAGTTGAACTGCTCACCCAGGTAGTAGATGCCCGGCTCCGGCAGCGCCACCAGGGTGCCGCCGAGCGTGGCGGTGCCGGTGACATGCAGCTGGTCGCTGCGGCTGCCCGGTGCCACCTCGGCCTGGTACACGCCGGTCTCGGTCTGCACGTAGTCGCCGTTGATGGTCAGCGTGCCGATCGAATTGCCCGGTGCAATGGTGCCCTTCACGATCGTGTAGCCGAGCGTGCCGGTGCCCTTCAGCGTTGCGCCCACTTCCACCGCGGTCATCCCACCGTTCTGGGTACCGTTGAACGACACCACGCCGCCGACGATATCCAGAAGGGTGTTGTCCAGTACGCCGGTGGTGCCCACCCGGGTATTGCCGCCGTACATGTAGAAGAGGGTGCTGCTCAGCGTGCCGTCCACCTGCAGCGTGCCGTCGCGCATGTCGATGTTGTCCATGCGGACCTTGCCGGTCTCGGTGATGGTGCCGGTGCCACCGGTCACGTTCAACCAGCGACCATCGACGCTACCGGCGACCACCAGCTTGCCGGCTGACAGATTGATGTCGGTGTTGCTTGCCACGGATCCGGCGTTGAGCCGGGCCTCGCCACCGTCGACACCCAGGAGGGTCGATACCAGCGAACCGTTCAGCGCCAGGCGACCGCCCGGTACCCACACGCTGCCCAGCGTATTGACGCCGTCAAGTTCCAGCACACCCTCGCGCACCACGGCGCCATTGAAGCTGTTGTTGCCGCTCAGGCGCAGCCAGCCGATGCCGCTCTTGGTCAGCTTGCCCGGACCGCCGATGTCGTTGGTCCAGTCGTCCCACGCATCGCCTTCCCACACCTTCAGGCCGCCGGCCTTCTGGTTCATCACCACGTCGGTGTCCACGCGCAGCGAACCGTAGCCTTCAATGGCCTTGGCCAGGTTCATCATGCCCCAGCCATACACATCGTCCACGCCAGCGGCGCCGAGGTCAGTGGCGGTGGTCAGCAGCACGTCGCGCACCTGCGCATTGTCCAGGTACGGGAAACGCTCGAACAGCAGGCCCAGCGCACCGGTGACATGCGGTGCGGCCATCGAGGTGCCGGTCATGTCCTCGTAGGCATAGGTCGGCATGCGCTGCTGGATGTCCAGGCCGATATCGTTGCCGGTCTGGAACGGCGCACCGATGATCTGCGAGTCAGCGCCGTAGGCGGTGGAGGTGATGTCGCTGCCCGGTGCCGCAAGGCACCAGTTGGCGCTCAGGCCACAACGCATGGAGCTTTCGGCCAGGACCAGGTTGCGGTCAACGTTGACCACGCTCAGCCAGTACGGTTCCAGGTCGGCCTGGAAGCGCGGCAGGGTGGCGTGCACGCCGGCAATCGGCGCGTCTTCCGGCGAGGTGTTGTACGGATAGGTATTGCCGGCAGCCCACACCTGGATCATGCCATTGGCACGCGAACCATCGCCGATGATCTGGAAATAGTCGTCGTAGGCCGGGTTGTTGAAGAACTGCGCGTCCTGCTGGCCAGCCGTGGTCGGCTCGTTGGTGAAACCCCAGCTGTGGTTGACGGCCCGCACCTGCTGCGCGTTCAACTGCTCGTACAGGTCGGCAAACACCGCATCGGACGCACCAATGCCGACCGAGCCATTGCGGTACTGCAGGGTCGACGGATCGACATCCCATACGGTGAGGCTGTTGAAGAACAGGCGTGCCACCGAAAGATCGGCGCCAAAGGCGACGCCGTGGGTACCAGAGCCATCACGGTTGGCAGCGATGGTGCCCGATACGTGCGTGCCATGCGTGTTGTAGGCCAGCCCTTCGAACAAGCCCTGGCTGTTGACGTTGTCAATGTTCGCCTGGTCCATGTCGAGCAGGGTCATGTCGATGGCCACGTCATTGCCATCGCTGCTGAAGCAGGCATCCGGTCCGCTCAGCATGGTGGTGTTGGTACACAACGATCCGTCAGCCAGGTGATCGGCCAAGTGGATGCTGCGGTGGTTCTTGCCGGCGAATTCGGAATGATCCAGTCCGGTGCCGCTGTCGAACACGCCCAGGCGGATCCCTGCACCGGTCAGTCCACGCGCATAGGCGGCGTCGGCATTGATGGCCTGCAGACCCCAGTCGCGGTTGAACTCGCTGGTACGCCAGCTGGCGCGGTCAGCGGGGGCGCCCATCACCGGCTGCGGCTCGACGCTGGCCATCGGCGCGCTGCCGACAGGCGCCTGCAGCGGTGCGGTTGCCGGTGCTGCGGTCACGGTCGGGCGCGCGAATGCGGCCTGCAGGCTGCGCTGGTACTGGTAGCGGGACAGGTCGTCGGGGGTGCCCTGCGCCAGGGCCGGCAGGGTGGCTGCCATCAGCAGCGAGCCTACGATGGCCGATGCGAGCGGGGAAGGCAGGAAAGAACGACGGAGAGAGGTGGAGCGATACGACGTTGCAGCAGTCATCGGGGATTACGTCCTTGATTCCATGGATTGTTTCAGGTGCTGCTCCCTCATGGAGCTGAGTGGGAACACCTGCGCGGCGAGTCAGCGCGCGCTCACCCGCATGTCGCTATCGGCGGGCGTGCCCGCAACTTAATATATTTTTCACATTGGTACTGTCGGGAAAATCCCCACTTCGCCCCTGCCCAAGGTCACTTGGCAAGCACGCCGCTCCCCGGCTAGCGTCGGTGGGTTGAACACGCTGCCAAGGGGATCTGCATGACATCGACGTTGTTGCGCGCCGGGTTGGGTCTGGCGCTGGTATCGCTGAGCACGGCGCCGGCCGTGGGCGCTTCGCGCTTCGTGGCCGATCCCTACCCGAGCACCTACCAGGCGCACCCCGATGGGCCGCTGCTGATCCACAACGCCACAGTGCTGACCGGCACCGGCCAGCGCCTCGACAACGCCGATGTGCTGCTGCGCGACGGTCGCATCGTCGCCGTCGGCGATGCCCTGCAGGTCGATGCCAGCGTCACCCGCATCAACGCCGACGGCAAATGGGTGACGCCCGGCCTGATCGACGTGCACTCGCACCTGGGCGTCTATCCCAGCCCCGGTGTCGGCGCGCACAGCGACGGCAACGAGATGACCGCGCCGGTCACCGCCAACGTCTGGGCCGAGCATTCGGTATGGCCGCAGGACCCAGGTTTCCAGGCGGCACTGGCAGGCGGCGTGACCAGCATGCAGGTGCTGCCCGGCTCGGCCAACCTGGTCGGTGGCCGCGGCGTAACGCTGAAGAACGTGCCTGCCACCACCTACCAGGCGATGAAGTTCCCCGGCGCGCCGTGGGGCCTGAAAATGGCCTGCGGCGAGAACCCCAAGCGCGTCTACGGTGGCGGCAAGGGCGTGGCACCTGCAACGCGGATGGGCAACGTGGCCGGTTACCGCGCAGCCTTCATCGACGCGGCCGACTACATCGCCAAGAACACGCCGAAGCCGGCCAAGCGCAAGGGCTGGTTCGGCAGCGACAAGGGCGACAGCGCCGGTGATGCCGGCGGCAAGCGCGACCTCAAGCTGGATACGCTCGCCGGTGCGATCCAGGGCGATATCCGCGTGCACATCCACTGCTATCGCGCCGATGAAATGGCCACCATGCTCGACCTGTCCAAGGAATTCGGCTTCAAGGTGGCCGCCTTCCACCACGGCGTGGAGGCCTACAAACTGGCCGACCGGCTGGCGGCCGAAGGCGTGTGCGGGGCACTGTGGGCCGACTGGTGGGGCTTCAAGATGGAAGCCTTCGACGGCATAGCCGAGAACATCGCGCTGGTCGACCGGCCAAAGAACAGCTGCGCCATCGTCCACTCCGACTCGCCCGAGGGCATCCAGCGCCTGAACCAGGAAGCAGCCAAGGTGATGGCCGCCGCGCGCCGCGCGCACATGCCGGAGATCGCACCGGAACGCGCGATCACCTGGATGACCGCCAACGCCGCCAAGGCGCTGGGCATCGAGGCGCAGACCGGCACGCTGGAAGCCGGGAAAATGGCCGATGTGGTGATCTGGAACGGCAACCCCTTCAGTTCGTATGCACTGGCCGAGCAGGTGTTCGTCGATGGCCGCCGTGTGTACGACCGCAGCATGCCACCGGCAACGCCGCGGTCGGATTTCCAGCTTGGACAGGAGTTGCGCTGATGGGCATGTTGAACAAGCGCCGCCGGGCATGGCCCGGCACTACCTTGGTTGCGCTGTTGTTGCTGACAACCGCAGCCTCGGCGCAGGACCTGCTGGTGCGCGGTGCGACCGTCGCTACCGCCAGCGCACGTGGCAACGTGGAAGACGCCGATGTGCTGGTGCAGGGCGGCATCATCCGCGCGGTGGGCCGGGGCCTGTCCGCACCGGCCGGTGTGCCGGTGGTCGAAGCCAAGGGCCGCATGCTGACCCCTGCCCTGTTCGGTGGCATCACCGAGATCGGCATCGAGGAAGTATCCGGTGAATCGAGCACGGTCGACAGCGCACTGAAGATCGGCGAGCAGCCGCTGCGCCCGGAGTTCGACGTGACACTGGCCTATAACCCGGCGTCCGTGCTGATTCCGGTGGGGCGCCTGGACGGCATCGGCTTCACCGCGCTGGGCGCGGCCACCGGCGGTGGCTTCGTTGCCGGCCAGGGCGGCGTGGTGCGTTTCGATGGCAGTGCCGACCCGATCGGCCCGCGCGCGCTGTTCCTGCGCCTGGGTGCTGCAGCATCTGAACTGACCGGTCAATCGCGCGCGGCGCAGTGGATGCTGCTGCAGCAGATGGTGGACGAGGCACGCGGCCAGGTGGCCGCCGACTCGCCGCATGCGCTGCTGACCCCGGCCGGTCGCCGCACGCTGGCCCGCTATCTGTCCGGGCAGGGCCGCATTGTGGTGGAAGTGGACCGTGCAGCCGACATCCGCCAGCTGCTGCGCTGGGCGGCCCGCGAGAAGGTGAAGATCGCCGTCGCCGGCGGTGCCGAGGCCTGGCAGCTGGCACCGGAACTGGCAGCGGCCAAGGTACCGGTATTCGTCGACGCGCTGGGCAACCTGCCGGCCACCTTCGACCAGATCGGCGCCACCTTGGAAAACGCCGCGCGGCTGCAGCGCGCGGGCGTACCGGTGGCCTTCGCCCAGCGCGATGACGCCTCGCACAACGCGCGCAAGATGCGCCAGTTGGCCGGCAACGCGGTGGCCAATGGCCTGCCCTGGGCCGACGGCCTGGCCGGGCTGACCCGGATACCGGCCGAGGTGCTGGGCGTGGCCGACCAGATCGGCAGCATCGAACCGGGCAAGCGTGCAGACCTGGTGCTGTGGGAAGGCGATCCGCTGGATGTGGCGCACTATGCCGAACAGGTCTGGCTGGGCGGCCGCGCAATGCCGATGCGCTCGCGCCAGACCGAACTGCGCGACCGCTACCTGCAGCGCAACGCGCAGCCTTGACCATTACCAGGAGCCATCAATGCCCACCCTGCGCTGGTATTTCGACTTCGTCTCGCCCTATTCCTACCTGCACTGGCAGAAGGTGAAACAGCTGCCGCAGTTCGGGCGCATCCAACCGGTGCCCATCGCCTTTGGTGCGGTGCTGCACCATCTGGGCAACCTGGGCCCGGCGGAGATTCCGGCCAAGCGCCGCTTCATGTACCGCCAGCTGCTGTGGACTGCGCAGGCCGAGGGCACCCCTCTGCGCTTCCCGCCCGGGCACCCGTTCAATCCGCTGGCGGCCCTGCGCCTGTGCCTGGCCACCGGTGCCAGCACTGCGGCAGTGGACGTGCTGTTCGACTGGATCTGGCGCGACGGCCACGCCGGCGACACGGCCGAGACCCTGCGCGAACCCGCCGCCCGGCTGGGTATCAGCGACGTAGAGGCGGCCATTGGCGAGCCGGCCATCAAGGAGCAGCTGCGACGCAACACCGAGGCGGCGATCGAGGCCGGGGTGTTCGGCGTGCCGACCCTGGCCATCGACGGCGAACTGTTCTGGGGCAACGATACCCACCCGCTGATGGCAGCGGTGCTGGACGACCCCAGCCTGCTGGACCGGCCGGAATGGCGGCAGGCGGTGGCGCTGCCGGTGGCGGTGCAGCGCAGTCGCTGAACAGGCAGTGGCGCTTTTCCCTCGCGCGCCCGGTCCCGTTTTGAGATAGTTTTCACATTTCCGAACCTACAACCGCCCTGGAGGGGGAGCCGCGGATGCGCATCGGAATCGTCGTCGACTCGGCCTGCGACCTGCCGCAGGACTTCATTGCCGAGCACAACATCGTGCTGCTGCCGATCACCGTGCGGATCGGCGAAGCGGTGCTTGCCGACCACCGCGACGAGCAGGCAACGCTCAGCTTCCTGCACGCGCACGTCGCCGAGCACGGCGCCGAAGCGGAGACCATCCCCTTCAGCGTCAGCCAGATCCGCGACCTGTTCCTGCAACGCTTGGTGATCGACTACGACCACGTGTTCTGCATGACCATCACCAAGACCCGCAGCCCGATCCACGACAACGCACTGCAGGCCAGCTTCGCCATCCTCAACGACTACAAGCCGGTGCGGCAGGCGGCCGGCTTCAACTCGCCGTTCGCGCTGCGCGTGCTGGATACCCAGAACCTGTTCGCCGCCCAGGCGGTGACGGCGGTGGAAGCGGTGCGCCTGCGCGCCAGTGATGCCAGCGTGCAGCAGATCCGTGAGCGCCTGGAAGAACTGGCCGGCAACGTGCACGGCTACATGGTCACCCGCGACCTGTACTACATGCGTGCCCGCGCCCGGCACAAGGGCGACCGCAGCGTTGGCCTGCTCAGCGCAGCACTGGGCAGTGCGCTGGACATCAAGCCAGTGCTGCATGGCTATCGCGGGCAGACCGGGCCGGTGGCGAAGATCAAGGGTTTCGACAGCGCCGTGCTGAAGCTGTTCGGCGTGGTCGGCCAGCGCGTACGCGCCGGCCTGATGACGCCGACCGTGTGCGTCAGCTACGGCGGCGAACTGGACGAGCTGCGTGCCCTGCCCGGCTATGCGCAGATGAAGGAGGTCTGCGCCGACCATGGCGTGACCGTGTACGAATCGGTGATGAGCCTGACCGGCATGGTCAACGTCGGCAAGGGCGCGGTCACCGTGGGTTTTGCCGATGGGCCGCATCGGTTTGAATGAAGGCCAACCGCGCTCTGGAATCTGCACATCGATTCCACCGCGCCTATGCCAGCCTAGCCGCACCTCAAGGAGATCAACATGCCTGCGCAGTACCACATCAGCCTGCCCGAACCGTCCAAGGCCCGCGGCAACGACCCCGACCTGTCGTTCCATTCGCAGGGCGCTGCCGGCCTCGCCGAAGAACTGCAGAACGCGCTGCGCAATGGCAGCCTGTTCGAGCGCTGGCGCGACAAGCAGCCGGACCCGGATGCGGTGGAGCCGCAGTGGGGCGCGACCGATCCCGAAGCCACCGTGACCGGTGAGCAGAAGGACCTGCGCATCAACCTGGTGGCCACCACCCGCATCGACAGTGACGTATTCAAGCAGCGCCTGCGCCTGCTGGCCGGGCACCACTGGGAACTGCGCGACGTGCGCTGAGACCACCCGCTTTGGTAGGCGCCAACCTTGGTTGGCGCTTTCCTGAAGGCTGCCAACCAAGGTTGGCCACTACCGGCTTCAGTTTGCCGAGCTGCCGGCCAGCGGCCGGCACTACCCGGCGTCTGAGTGTGCTGGTATCGTGCCGCCGCCAACGGTGACCGCATGGATTGCACATGGACCCCAAGCTGAAAGCGCTCATCGAGCAGACCAACCTGTCGGACCTGCTGCCGCCGGTGCCTCGGGAAATGGATCTCCAGCAGCCGGTGGCACCGCCGGAACCTGCAAAACCGCAGCCCGCCCGATCCACCAACGATGCACTGCAGGTGCATTTCGGTGGTACAGACATGGTCGGCAAGCTCGCCAATGCGCCCACCAGTGGACGCATAAAGACCTTCGCCATGATCCTGCTGGGCGGGCCGACCATCGTGTTCGGCCTGCTTCTGCTGGGCATGGTCTGGACCGAGCCTGGCAAGTCAGTGTTCGCGCTGGTCTACGGCACGGTCATCGCAGCGGTGTTGATCGGTATCTGGCCCTATCTGCTGTTCCGCAAGCGCGAAAAGCCGGCGGCCTGACCCGGGCTGCCGGCCAGGGTAGTGCCGGCCGCTGGCCGGCAACGCCTGCGCCTGCTGGATCCGACCGGGCGATCGCGCCAGCCCCGATCAACCACGCACGTTCCTGCCGTGGCAGTCGCGCAGCCATGCTCAACAGTCCAGCGTGTCGTGCGCACCCCCGTCGTCGTCCAGCACGTGTGCGTGCAGGATCACCTGGTTGCGGCCCGCACGCTTGGCCGCGTACAGGCCGGCATCGGCATCGGCCAGCAACTGTTCGGCGGTAGCCAGCGCCGGCGGATGCAGGTAACCCACGCCCACGCTGATGCTGACCCGGCCTTCCGGCAGCGGCAGCGCTTCCACCGCCTCGCGCAGGCGCTCGGCCAGCGCCAACACACCCGACAGCGGGCTGCCGGGCACGATCACCGCGAATTCCTCACCGCCATAGCGCGCCACGCTGTCGGCCGCGCGCCCGGCGGTGGCCTGCAGCACCGCGGCCACCGCCTGCAGGCAGCGGTCGCCGGCAGGATGACCGTGCTCGTCGTTGAATGCCTTGAAATGGTCGATGTCCACCAGCAGCAATCCCAGTTCGCTGCCGCTGCGACGCGCCCGGTTCCATTCGGCCAGCAGCAGCGTATCGAACTGGCGGCGATTGGCTACGCCGGTCAGGCCATCCTGCCGTGCCAGCTGATCCAGGCCTGCCTGCCGCTCCAGCAGGTCGAGCTGCAGCAACGTGCTGCGCAGGCTGAAGCCCAGCGTTGCCACCACGAACCCGGTCAGCGCCAACGGCCGCGCGTGGTCCACCACCAGGGTACCGACCACCAGCAGCAACAAGGGCAGGATGATCGGTCCACCGGCCTGCACCAATCGCAGCAGGCGGGGATGCAGCACGAAGCCCGGTGCAGGTGCCTGGCGCAGGGCCATCAGCGCCATCAGCAGGAACGGCAGGTCGATCAGCAGATCGTTGTAGGCGCCGAACGACTGCTCGGCGGTGTAGTGATTGATGTAGAACGCAACCAGCAGATAGGACAGCGCATACAGCGCCAGCGCGCGGTAGAAGCTGCGCCGTTCAGGCGCATCGCCGGCGACCCAGCGCACCACCGCGAAACCGGCGATGCACAGGTTCTGGATGTCGAACATGCGCTGCATGTGCGCCATCGCCTGGTCGTCGATATCGATGCGGTCGGCGAAGGACTGGGTATGCACGAAGAACAACACACCCAGCAGGGCGGCCATCACGCCGTCGATCAGGCTGATGGTCCAGCGTTCGCGACGGGCGCGGGCCAGGATGAACACCAGCGGCACACCGTACAGCACATACAGCAGCAGGCTGGCGCGCGGGGTGATGTCGGCCCGTCCGGCGCCCAGTGCGTCTGCCATGTTGAAGGCCATGCCACCGGCCCAGAGCAGCAGCGCCACTGCAGTGGCACGCCAGCCCAGGGCAGCACGGTCGCGCTGGCCACGCCACAGGCAGGCCGCAGCCGCCAGCAGGGGGGCCACGGTCAGGAACACGAACGATCCCTCACCGGCCGCACCCGGCCAGAACGCCACGACCACGCCATGGCAGATCAGGAACATCAGCGCCAGCACAACCAGCATGCATCCCCCATGCGCAAGGCCGTATGGCGGCAAGATAGCGTGCCGGCACGCCACAGCGGCGTGATCCACTGCGACAAAACGACACTCCGGGCACATGCGCTGGTCGTGCCGGCCGCTGGCCGGCAACTCCAGGGAATCACGGGTCTGCAGGTTGCCGGCCAGCGGCCGGCACTACCCGCAAAACGTCAGGCGTACAGCGCGCGGGCGTGGTGGGCGATGTGTTCGCCGATGAAGCTGGCGATGAAGTAATAGCTGTGGTCGTAGCCGGGCTGCAGGCGCAGGTTCAGCGGATGACCGGCAGCTTCGCAGGCCTGCTGCAGGCGCTGCGGCTGCAGCTGGGTGTGCAGGAACTCATCCCCCTCGCCCTGATCAACCAGCAGCGGCAGGCGCTCGCCAGCGTGGGCCACCAGTTCGCAGGCATCCCACTGCGCCCAGTCGGCCGGGTTGTCACCGAGGTAGGCGGCGAATGCCTTCTGCCCCCACGGCACGTGGCTGGGTGCCACGATCGGCGAGAACGCCGACACGCTGCGGTAACGGCCCGGGTTGCGCAGCGCGATCACCAGCGCGCCATGGCCGCCCATCGAGTGGCCACTGATGCCTCGTGCGTCGGTTGCCGGGAAACCCGCCTCGATCAACGCCGGCAGCTCGTGAGCGACGTAGTCGTGCATGCGGTAGTGCTTGGCCCACGGCTGCTGTGTGGCGTTGAGATAGAAACCCGCGCCCTTGCCCAGGTCATAGCCCTCGGCATCGGCCACGTCATCGCCACGCGGACTGGTGTCCGGGGCGACGATGATCACGCCGTGCTCGGCCGCATAGCGTTGCGCGCCGGCCTTGGTGATGAAGTTCTGCTCGGTGCAGGTCAGCCCGCTCAGCCAGTACAGCACCGGCAGCTTCCGGGTTTCGGCCTGCGGCGGCAGGTACACGGCGAACTGCATGTCGCAGCCCAGCGTGGTGGAATGATGGCGGTAGACGTCCTGCCAGCCGCCGGCACAGGCACGGTGTTCGATACGTTCCATGAGGTTTCCTCCCGAGGGACGGCAGGCAAGCGCCTGCCGCCCGGCGCGGCTCAGTAGTGGACGACCGAACGGATCGACTTGCCTTCATGCATCAGGTCGAAGGCTTCGTTGATCTTGTCCAGGTCCATGGTGTGGGTGACGAACGGGGCCAGCTCGATCTCTCCCTTCATCGCGTCTTCGACCATGCCCGGCAGCTGGCTGCGGCCCTTCACGCCACCAAACGCGGTGCCCATCCACTTGCGGCCGGTGACCAGCTGGAACGGACGGGTGGAGATTTCCTGGCCCGAACCGGCCACGCCGATCACCACGCTCTGGCCCCAGCCACGGTGGGCGCATTCCAGCGCCGCACGCATCACGTTGACGTTGCCGATGCACTCGAAGCTGTGGTCCACGCCCCAGGTGGTCATCTCCACGATCACCTGCTGGATCGGCTTGTCGAAGTCCTTCGGGTTGATGCAGTCGGTGGCGCCGAATTCGCGGGCCAGCTCGAACTTGGACGGGTTGGTGTCCACCGCGATGATGCGCCCGGCCTTGGCCTGGCGCGCACCCTGGATGACCGCAAGGCCGATGCCGCCCAGGCCGAACACGGCCACGCTGTCGCCTTCCTGCACCTTGGCGGTGTTGTGCACCGCGCCGATGCCGGTGGTCACGCCGCAGCCGAGCAGGCAGACATGCTCCGGGTTCGCTTCCGGGTTGATCTTCGCCAGCGACACCTCGGCAACGACGGTGTATTCGCTGAAGGTCGAGCAGCCCATGTAGTGGTAGATCGGCTCGCCGTTGTAGCTGAAGCGGCTGGTGCCATCGGGCATCACGCCCTTGCCCTGGGTGGCACGCACCGACACGCACAGGTTGGTCTTGCCGCTCTTGCAGAACAGGCACTCACCACATTCGGCGGTGTACAGCGGAATGACGTGGTCACCCGGCTTGACGCTGGTCACGCCCTCGCCCACCTCCACCACGATGCCGGCGCCTTCATGGCCCAGCACCACCGGGAACAGGCCTTCCGGATCATCGCCGGACAGGGTGAACGCATCGGTGTGGCAGACGCCGGTGTGGGTGATCTTGACCAGCACTTCGCCCGCCTTCGGCGGGGCGACGTCGATCTCGACGATCTGCAGCGGCTGGCCGGGACCAAAGGCGACGGCGGCACGGGATTTCATGATGGCACTCTCCAGAAAGGGCTTGCGGAAAACAGGATGCGCGGCGCGGTGTCGCGCCGTCGTTCATTTCAGGTACGAGCGGATCAACGCGCTCATGTCGCGCACGCGTTCGGCGCGTTGTTCATCGGAGGCGGCGGGCTGGCCGAACTCCTCGCGCAGGTGCGCTTCCATCACTTCGGACATCAGGCCGTTGACCGCGCCACGGATGGCGGCGATCTGCTGCAGCACCGGCCCGCAGTCGGCGCCGGCTTCCAGCGCGCGGTCCAGCGCATCGCACTGGCCGCGGATGCGGCGCACACGGGCCAGAACCTTCTTTTTCTCTTCGGGAGAGTGCGGCATCGTGGGCCGGTCTCGGAACTATACTGGGGGATAGTATACAGAAGCCGATCCGGACCTCAATCAAAGGCCCCTTCTGCGGCCAGCCGGGTCAGCTCTTCCACCACATAACGCACCTTCGGCCGCAGATGCCGCGTCTGTGGCCACAGCGCATGGATGTCCACATGGTGCTGCGTGCAGTGGTCCAGCACCGTCTGCAACGCACCGGATTCCAGGTGATGGCGCACCAGTGACATCGGCATCTGGCAGATCCCCAACCCGGCGATCGCCCCCTCGATCACCGCATCGCCATCATTGAGCTGGTGCGTGGCACTGGGGATGAAGCTGCCGTTGGTGCCCTCGCTGCCGATCCGCCACGCCACCGACTGGCCATGACGGAAGCCGACCACGCTGCGATGGTCGCGCAGTTCGTCCAGCGTCTGCGGCACCCCATAGGCCTGCAGGTAGGCCGGCGACGCGCAGGTCACCAGGCGCTGGCTGGCCAGCTTGCGCGCGACCAGGTGCTCGGCGTGATGCAGGCCGCCAAAGCGGATCAGCAGGTCGATGCCCTCTTCCACCGGGTCAACGAAGTGATCGGTGAAGGTCATCGTCAACTGCAGGTCCGGGTGTTCATTGCACATGCGCAGCAGTACCGGCAGCACCACCAGCCGCCCGAACGAGGACGGCATGTCGATGCGCAGGCGGCCGCTCGGCAGATGCGCAGCCGAGCCCAGGCAGGCTTCGGCCGCCGCGATTTCATCCAGGGCCGCGGCACAGGAGGCGTAGTACGCCTCGCCGTCGGTGGTCAGCGCGATGCGCCGGGTGGTGCGATGGAACAGGCGCACGCCCAGCCGCGTTTCCAGCCGGGCGATGGCCTTGCCGACCGCCGAGCGGGAGATGCCCAGCGCGTCGGCGGCTTCGGTGAAGGTGGCCGAGCGCGCCGTGGTGACGAAAGTCGCCAAGCCATTCAGGGATTCAACGGGAAGCATCGGCAGGCTCGCTTATTGGGGACAGATTGTCCCGCCTGACGGGAAATCTACTGCCTTTATATGCCCGCATGTCAACTCCATCATGGTGCTGTCGCGCCGTTGGCGCTCTCCCCCGCTCCGAGATGACTGACATGACTGCCGCCCTGTTCCGCCCCTTCGACCTCGCTGGACTGCCCCTGCACAACCGCATCGCGATGGCGCCGATGACCCGCGCCCGCAACCCCGGCGCCGTCGCCAATGCACTGACCGCGCAGTACTACCGGCAGCGCGCCAGTGCCGGCCTGATCATCAGTGAAGGCACCCCGGTCTCACCGCAGGGCCAGGGCTACATCGACGTGCCGGGCATCTGGTCGGCCGAACAGGTCGGCGGTTGGAAGCTCGTCACCGACGCCGTACACGCTGCGCAGGGCGCGATGTTCGCGCAGCTGTGGCACGTCGGCCGCATGTCACACAGCTCGCTGCAGCCCGACGGCGGCCAGCCGGTGAGCGCTGGCACGCGGCCGGTGGCGAGCGATCCGAAGAACACCTCGTTCGTGTACCTGGACGACGGCAGCCGTGGCCATGCCGATCCGACACCGCCGCGTGCACTCAGCACGGAAGAAGTGCCGGGCATCGTCGCCGACTTCGTGCAGGGTGCTGACAACGCGATCGCCGCCGGCTTCGATGGCATCGAACTGCATGCGGCAAACGGCTATCTGTTCGAGCAGTTCCTCAACCCGGTCACCAATGACCGTCAGGACGTGTACGGCGGTTCGCTGCGCAACCGCGCGCGGCTGATCCTGGACACCGTGGATGCGATGGCCGCGCGCATCGGCGCGCACCGCATCGGCGTGCGCCTTGCGCCCAACAGCCAGGTCTTCGATATGCCCGCCTATGCGGAAAACGAAGCCAGCTATCTGTACCTGGCCGAGGAACTGGGCAAGCGCGGGCTGGCCTATGTGCATCTGAACGACAACTACCTGCATGGCGCACCGGCGATCGGCGAAGCCTTCCTCAAGGCCTTCAAGCAGGCCTACGGCGGCACGGTGATCCTGGCCGGCGGCATGACCCGCGAACGCGCCCTGCGGCTGGTCGAGGAAGGCAGCATCGATCTGGCCGCCTTCGGCCAACCATTCATCGCCAACCCGGATCTGGTCGAGCGCCTGCAGCGCGATGTCCTGCTGGCCATCCCCGACCGCAGCACTTATTACGGCGGCGGCAGCGAGGGCTACCTCGACTACCCGCCGGCCCCGTAGATCCACGCCACGCGTGGGTGCGCTGCACCGGCCACCGCCGGTGTGCCGCGCCTTGATCCTGCCGGGCCATGAGCGCATCGTGGCCCGGCCCGACCTCGGTCCTGCCCCATGAACGCCTCCGCCGCCTCCTTCATCGTCAACCTCGACGTCCCTGACATCACCGCCGCCGAAGCCTTCTACACCCGGGCCTTTGGCCTGCGCAGCGGCCGCCGCCTTGGCCCCGGTGCGCTGGAACTGCTCGGCGCCCCCACGCCGCTGTACCTGCTGCAGAACGATGCCGGCAGCGCAGCGACCGAGGATGGCGATGTCCGCGATTACGAGCGCCACTGGACGCCCGTGCATCTGGACTGGGTGGTCACTGACATCGACGCGGCGCTTGCCCGCGCGGTTGCGGCCGGAGCCGCACTCGAACGTCCCATCCGCGAACGCCGCTGGGGAACGATCGCCGTGCTGTCCGATCCGTTCGGCCATGGCTTCTGCCTGATCCAGTTCAGCGATGCAGGGTATGACGCGCTGGTCGAATGAACTGGTGGCTGCGTAGCGGGCAGCAATCCACGCATGGCGTGGATCTACCGACGCGGGCGGGTGCCGATCGTTGGTCGGCACCGCATCACTCACCGCGATTCACTCGCGCAGCATGTCCACGAACGCACGCAGCGCACCGGGCATCTGCCGCTGCTTCGGGTAATACAGCGCAAACCCGGCGAAGGGCTCGCTCCAGTCTTCCAGCACCGCCACCAGGCGGCCGTCGTCCAGATACGGCCGCGCGGTGTCTTCCAGCACATAGGCCAGACCGATGCCATCGAGCACTGCGCCAACCACGGTGCCCTGCTCGCACAGCGTCAGCCGACCCGGTACGTCGATCTCAAGGGTCTGGCCATCGCGCTCGAACTGCCACTTGTACAGATGGCCGCTGGCGAAACGGAAACGTACGCACTCGTGCGCGGCCAGGTCGCGCGGATGCTGTGGGGCCGGCCGGCGCCGCAGGTACTCCGGTGAACCGACAATCAAGCCGCGCAGCGGCGGCCCCATCGGCACCGCCACCATGTCCTCGGGCACGAACTCGTGCAGGCGCACGCCAGCGTCGTAGCCCTCGGCAACGATATCGACCAGGCCATCGTTCTCGGTCAGCTCCACCCGTACGTCCGGATGCGCGTGCAGGAACCGCGCCAGCCGCGGCCCCAACTGGGTCGCCACCGCCGCCCGCGTCGCATTGATCCGCAGCAGGCCGGCCGGCACCGCGCGGAAGTGGTTCATTTCCTCCAGCGCATCGTGCACCTGCCCCAGCGCCGGCTGCAGGCGCTCCAGCAGGCGCTGCCCGGCCTCGGTGAGGGCCACGCTGCGGGTGGTACGGTGGAACAGGCCCACCCCCAGCCGTTCCTCCAGCGCGCGGATCGCATAGCTCACCGCCGAGGTCGACAGGGCCAGTTCGGCACCGGCGCGGCGGAAGCTGCGGTGGCGCGCGACCGCAGCGAAGGCGGCCAGGTGGGTCAGGTTGTCAGTGGCCATGATTATGCAGTCTGCCTTGATGAATCATGCCGATATATCCGCTTCTTACCCTGGGGTACGGGGCGTATTGTAAAACGCCTTTCGACAAACCCTGCCAAGGATTCCCCATGTCCCTCGCCCGTGGTTACGCCGCCCACACCCATACCGACCCGCTGGTGCCCTTCGAATTCGAGCGCCGCGCGGTTGGCCCGAACGATGTGCGCATCGAGATCCTGTACAGCGGCATCTGCCATTCCGACCTGCACCAGGCCCGCGACGACTGGGGTGGCTCGATCTACCCGATGGTGCCGGGCCACGAGATCATCGGCCGGGTCACCGAAGTCGGCAGCGAGGTCACCCGCTTCAAGGTCGGCGACCACGCCGGTGTCGGCTGCATGGTCGATTCCTGCCGCCATTGCGATGCCTGCCAGCACGACCTGGAGCAGTACTGCGCCGAAGGTGCGACCTGGACCTACAACGGCCGCGAGCGTGAAAGCGGCGCACCGACCTACGGCGGCTATTCCGACCACGTGGTGGTCGAGCAGCGCTTCGTGGTCAAGGTGTCCGAAACGCTGGACCTGAAGGCAGCCGCGCCGCTGCTGTGCGCCGGCATCACCACCTGGTCGCCGCTGCGCCACTGGAAGGTCGGCCCGGGCCAGAAGGTCGGCGTGATCGGTCTGGGTGGCCTCGGCCACATGGGCGTGAAGTTCGCCAAGGCGCTCGGCGCGCACGTGGTGATGATCACCACCACCCCGGAAAAGGGTGCCGATGCCAAGCGCCTGGGCGCTGACGAAGTGCTGGTTTCGCGCGACGCCGAGCAGATGAAGGCACACGCCGGCAGCTTCGACTTCCTGCTCAACACCATCCCGGTCAGCCATGACACCAACCCGTACATGGGCCTGCTCAAGCGCGAAGCGACCATGTGCCTGGTCGGTGTGCTGACCGAACTGGACCCGCCGTTGACCGGTGGCAGCGTGATCTTCGGTCGCAGGAACCTGACCGGCTCGGCGATCGGCGGCATGGCCGAAACCCAGGAGATGATGGACTTCTGCGCCGAGCACGGCATCGTCAGCGACGTGGAGATGATCGACATCAAGAACGTCAACGAAGCCTGGGAGCGCATGGCCAGGAACGATGTGCGCTACCGCTTCGTGATCGACATGGCCACCATCAAGGCCTGATCGCTGCGCTGATGGAATGAAGAAACCCCGGCATTGCCGGGGTTTTTTTTGCGTACGCCACCCGCCGGGCATGGCCCGGCGCCACCGGATTCGTGGCGGGTAGCGCCGGGCGTATTTTCAGTACGCGAACTCGCGGAACACCGGATCCACGTCACCGTGCCAGCGGCCATGGAACAGCGCCAGCTTGCGCTCGGCTGGGGTCAGGCCGGACTCGACGATTTCCTGCAGCACGTCCAGGAACTTGCTTTCATCCTGGCCATCGGCATTGCGCGCCGCACGGCGCTTGAGCCCATCCACCGAAATCTTCACCGCCTCGCGGGCGAGGTCGCGCACGGTGCCACCGCGGAACGGCAGGCCCATCGCGTGCTTGGGCACGCCATCACGCAGCGCATGGCGCTCGGCCAGGCTGAAGTCACGCACCAGATCCCACGCCGCATCCAGCGCCGTGTCGTCGTACAGCAGGCCCACCCAGAAGGCCGGCAGCGCACACAGGCGGCTCCACGGGCCACCATCGGCACCGCGCATTTCCAGGTACTTCTTCAACCGCACTTCCGGGAACGCGGTCGTGGTGTGGTCCGACCAGTCGCGCAGGGTCGGCAGCTGGCCCGGCAGCACCGGCAGCTTGCCCTGCATGAAGTCGCGGAAGCTCTGCCCGCTGGCATCGTGGTAGATGCCATCGCGGTAGGAGAAATACATCGGCACATCGAGCAGGTAGTCGACATAGCGCTCGTAACCGAAGCCGTCCTCGAACACGAAGTCGAGCATGCCGGTACGGTCGGCATCGGTATCGGTCCAGATGTGCGAGCGATAGCTGAGGTAGCCGTTCGGCTTGCCTTCGGTGAACGGCGAGTCGGCGAACAGTGCGGTGGCGATCGGCTGCAGCGCCAACGACACACGGAACTTCTTCACCATGTCCGCTTCGCTGGCGTAATCCAGGTTCACCTGCACGGTGCAGGTGCGGGTCATCATGTCCAGGCCGAGCGAACCGACCTTGGGCATGTACGAGCGCATGATCCTGTAGCGGCCCTTGGGCATCCACGGCATTTCATCGCGCGCCCACTTCGGCTGGAAGCCCACGCCGAGGAAACCCAGCTGCAGTTCGCCGGCCACCTGCGCCACTTCATTGAGGTGGGTGCCGGTTTCCACGCAGGTCTGGTGAATGGTTTCCAGCGCCGCACCGGACAGCTCCAGCTGGCCCGCCGGCTCCAGGGTCACCGAAGCGCCATCACGCAGCAGGGCGATGGTGTTGCCGTTCTCCTGCACCGGCTTCCAGCCGAAGCGGACCAGGCCGTTGAGCAGGGCCTCGATGCCGCGCTCGCCATCGAAGGTCGGCGGACGCAGGTCATCCAGGCGGAACCCGAACTTCTCGTGCTCGGTACCGATGCGCCACTGCGAACGGGGCTTCTCGCCGGAGGCGATCTCCGCCACCAGTTGCGAGCGGTCGGTAATGGGCGTATCGGCGACGTGGCTGGGGCTCGACAAGGGGGTGGCTCGCTGGACGGTGGCAGGGGATGTGGGGCTGGGAGCCTTGCATCGCAAGGGCGCACTATAGCGTGGCGGCTCGTTACGTCATGCGACGATGACGGGTTTCAGCATCCTACCGACACCCTCTTGACCCTCGTACACTCAGGGCCATGAGCCGCCATTCACGACATCCCGAGCTGCACCGTGCCGATCGCGTCGGCTGGCTGCGGGCCGCTGTACTGGGCGCCAACGATGGCATCGTCTCGGTCGCCGGCCTGGTGGTCGGCGTGGCCGCCAGCGGCGCCTCGGCCAGCACGATCCTGGCCACCGGCGTGGCCGGCACCGTGGCCGGCGCGATGTCCATGGCCGCCGGCGAATATGTGTCGGTACAGACCCAGGCCGATACCGAAAATGCCGATCTGGCGATGGAGAAGCGCGAGCTGCACGAAGACCCGCACAGCGAACTGGACGAACTGACCGCGATCTACCGCCATCGCGGGCTGGAGCCGGCGTTGGCGCGCCAGGTTGCCGAACAGCTGACCGCCCACGACGCGCTGGGTGCCCACGCGCGCGACGAACTGGGCATCACCGAGGAACTGCGCGCGCGGCCGTTGCAGGCCGCATTGGCGTCGGCCGCCGCCTTCACCTGTGGCGCCGCGCTGCCGGTGCTGACCGCACTGCTGACGCCGGTACAGAACGTCGCCACGGCCACCACGGTCAGCACGCTGGCCGGCCTGTGCCTGACCGGCGCGATGGCGGCACGCGCCGGTGGCGCATCCTCCACGCGCGGCGCCCTGCGCGTAATGTTCTGGGGTGCACTGGCGATGGCCGCCGCAGCGGGTGTCGGCCGCCTGCTGGGCGCGCACGTCGTATGACCGGCATGCCCCCCACCGCGATGGCATTACTGGCGGAGATGGCCAGCCTGGCCGGCTGCCAACGCGCTGAAGGCTATGCCTGCATCACCGCCCGCCGCGAGCACGGTGCCGTTTCGGTGGAGATTCCGCAGCCACAGTTCGCCATCCTGCTGGAAGGCCGCAAGCAGGTACGTACCGCCCACCAGTCGCTGACCTTCGTGCCCGGTGACATCCTGCTGATCACCCAGCGCTGCCGCATCGACGTGGTCAACACACCGGACCCGCAGACCGGCCGCTACCTCAGCGCGATCGTGCCGCTGTGCACGGAAGTCCTGGCGGCGGCGCGCACGCTGTGGAGCGAGGCCTTGCCAACGGCCGGAGCGGCGCTGGCCCGGCAGGCGCTGGGCGATCACGCCACGGTGCTGCGCAGCTGGCGGCAGTCGTTGCAGGACGGCCACTACAGCGAAGCGCGGTTGGCACTGGCCACGCTGGTGCTGGCGTGGTGCCGGCAGGGCCACGGCAACCTGCTGTTGCCGCACGCACCGACGCTGGGCGAGCAGATCCGCGACCGCATCGCCGCCGAACCGGCCCGCGACTGGCAGTCGCGCGACGTTGAAGCGCACTTCGCACTGAGTGGCGCGACCCTGCGGCGGCGGTTGGCCGCCGAAGCCACCAGCCTGCGCCAGCTGCTGACCGAAGCGCGCCTGGCCCATGGCATGCAGCTGCTGTACACCACCGATCTGCCGTTGAAGACCGTGGCAGCGCGCGCGGGGTATCGTTCCGCAGCGAGTTTCAGCAAGCGCTTCGCCGAGCAGTACGGGCTGGCTCCCACAGATATCTAGGTTGTTCGGCAGGGCTGCGCCCTGCACCCGCAGAGGCAACGGCAACAGCCGAAGCAACAGCAACAGCGTGCATTCCGTGGGATGGCGGCGCGGTGTCGGAGTGCGGGGACGCCGCAAGTACGTCCCTGTAGGCTTGGCAGCCGCATCCATGCGGCTGACACCCCGCACTCCGACACCGCCCCACCTCTGACAGATTCCGGTGGCCAGTAGATCCACGCCATGCGTGGATGATTTTCTCCCCTTCCATTCGATTCATTTCGATGATTCCGAATTGAATTCGAAGAGCATCCACGCATGGCGTGGATCTACGTGTCGACCAAGGTCGACACCCACCAAAAGCAGGCCATGCCATCCCGACAGATCGCAGAAACCTGTCGAAGGCGGGGTGGGTCCGGTTGCGGGGGTGTCCGCGGCATGGATGCCGCGGCCAAGCCTACAGGGACGTATTCACGGCGTCCCCCGCAACCGGACCCACCCCGCCTCCCACAGGAAACCAGCTTCTGCTGCTGCTTCGGCCGTTGCCTCTGCGGGTGCAGGGCGCAGCCCTGCCGATACCCCCCATTGAGCATTCCGCGCAGTGCTTTGAGCGCCGCACGCACGCGCAACACGGCACGCTGTGCGCAACGGGCCTGCCCATCACTCACCGAGAAGAACCGCCATGACCCTGCGTCATCTGCCATTGCACGCCGCCCTCCTGCTGGCCCTGTCCTCCCTGCCGCTGGCCGCGCTGGCCGAGGCCACCTCGCCCGCCCCCACCCAGCAGGTGCCGGGCGTGCAACACCAGCGCATCGGTGCGCTGCAGGTCACGGCCCTGTTCGACGGCGTGGTTGCGCTCGGCCGGCAGGAAGTGGTCGACGTGCCGCCAACGCTGGTCAGCCGCCTGCTCGAAGGCCGCTATGTGCCCGAAGACAAGAAAGGCCTGCAGACCGCGATCAACGCCTTCCTGGTGCGCCAGGGCAAGCACCTGACCCTGGTCGATGCCGGCACCGCGCAGTGCTTCGGCCCTGACCAGGGCCAGGTGCTGGGCAACCTGCGTGCGGCCGGCGTAGACCCGGCCGAGATCGATGAGGTGCTGCTGACCCATGCCCATCCCGATCATCTGTGCGGGATCCTCGATGCACAGGGCAAGCCGGCCTATCCGAATGCGACGGTGTGGCTGTCCAAGGCCGATGCCCGCTACTGGCTCGACCCGGTCAGCGAAGCCACGGCACCGCAGGGCGTGCGCTTTGCCTTCGCGCTGGCACGCAACGCGATCGCGCCGTACCAGGCCGCCGGTCGCCTGCACACCTTCCAGCCTGGCGACGCCCTGCCGGGGCACGCGGTGGCGATGGATACCCACGGCCACACGCCGGGGCATGTGTCCTACCGCTTCGACGGCCAAGGCCAGTCACTGCTGGTGTGGGGCGATGTGCTGCATTTCCATGCGGTGCAGTTCGCACACCCGGAAGCGGCATTCGAGGCCGATTCGGATCGCAAGGCGGCTACGGCCAGCCGTCGCAGCCTGTTGCAGGAAGCCACCGCCAAGGGCTGGTGGGTTGCTGGCGCGCACCTGCCCTTCCCCGGCCTGGGGCACGTGCGCAGCGAAGGCAAGGCCTATGCATGGGTACCGGCGGAATATTCGCCACTGAAATGATGTGCCGCCGGGCATGGCCCGGCGCTACCGGATGGCGGTGACGGAAAACATCAGGGTAGCGCCGGGCCATGCCCGGCAAGCGCCTTATTCCAGCCCCAGCCAGCCGCCGATGATGCCGCGGGCTTCATCCACGCCGGTACGGGCCGAGCCGGAGAACACCTGCACACTCACCGTATCGCCGAACGACGAATGCAGTTCCTTGCGTACCTTCTGCAGGGTCTGCATCTGCTGGCTGCGGCTCAGCTTGTCGGCCTTGGTCAGCAGCGCATGCGCCGGCAGGCCACGCTGCACGGCATAGGCCAGCATCTGCCGGTCGTAGTCCTTCAGCGGATGGCGGATGTCCATCACTACCACCAGCCCCTTCAAGGCCTCGCGGGTGCGGAAGTAGCGGTCGATGAAGGCCTGCCAGTGCGCCTGCAGGTCCAGCGGCACCTTGGCGTAGCCGTAACCGGGCAGATCGACCAGATGGGCGTCCGGGGTAACCTGGAAGAACACCAGCTGCTGGGTCCGGCCAGGCGTCTTGGAGACCCGGGCCAGGCTGTTCTGGCGGGTCAGCGCATTGAGCGCGCTGGACTTGCCGGCGTTGGAGCGACCTGCAAAGGCCACTTCAGAACCTTCATCGGGCGGCAGCTGCCCCATGTTGTGGGCAGAGAGGTGGTATTGGGCGCGTTCGATGAGCAATGACATGCGCATAGGATCGCATGTTGCGGCGCCGCGCGCCCGGCCCGGGGCCTTCCCGCGGGAAAATGCTGCACTGCTGCGTTGACCGTGCAAGGAAACGGCGTTGATAATCCGGGCGATGCCGGCCGCCGCCGCCCGGCCGGTCCATACGGAGCTTCAGCATGCGCCACGCTCGCGTTCTTGCCGTATCCGCCCTTGCTACTGCCGTTGTTGCCGCTGCTGCCTTTGCGCAGACCACGCTGACCCCGCTGCCCGACAACGGCCCGATCAAGACCGCCTCGCTCGAGGTGGATTTCAGCAAGACCACCTGGGGCGACGCCAAGGCCGGCCAGACCAAGGCCACCGCGTGTGCCGCCTGCCATGGTGCCGATGGCAATTCCACGGTGGAGATGTATCCCAGCATCGCCGGCCAGAGCGAACGCTACGTCGCCCAGCAGATGGCCCTGATCGCCAATGGCCAGCGCAGTTCCGGCGCCGCCGTGGCGATGGTGCCCTTCGTGCAGAACCTCACCCCGCAGGACATGCGCGATATCGGCGCGTTCTTCGCCACCCAGAAGGCCAACGCCGGCATCGCCGACGACACGCCGGTGGCCGAGGGCCCGTACAAGGGCATGAAGTTCTACCAGATCGGCCAGCAGCTTTACCGCGGCGGCGATGCCCAGCGCGGGCTGCCGGCCTGCATGGCCTGTCACGGCCCCAGCGGCGCCGGCAACCCCGGCCCGGCCTACCCGCACATCGGCGGCCAGCACGCCAGCTATGTCGCCCGGCGCCTGCAGGAGTACCAGGCCGGGCAGACCAACGAGACCGACAAGGCGCACTTCCAGATCATGGCCACGGTGGCGCAGAAGCTGACCGAGCAGGAGGTGCAGGCCCTTTCCAGCTACCTGCAGGGCCTGCACAACAAGGCCGACGATCTCGCCGCCGAAGGCGCTTCGACGCGACCGGCTGCCGCCCCCTGACCGCCACTGGTCGGCGCCGGTCGCCACGACGGCCCGTCGCTGCGGTATGTTTCCTTCACGCCGGCGGCTGCGCCGGCGTTGTCATTTTCAACGGAGATGCGTGTCGATGAGGTTGATTCCCCGCCTTCTGCTGTCCCTGCTGGTGCTGCTGCCGTTGGCGGCCTGCGCCGCCACCCCCGCCAACGCCCCGCTGGTCGAAGGCAAAGACTACGAGCGCATCGCCCAGCCTGGCCCGTTCCAGCCGCTGGCCGGCAAGATCGAGGTCGTCGAGGTGTTCGGCTACACCTGCCCGCACTGCGCCCATTTCGAACCGCAGCTGGCCGCCTGGGCCGCCAAGCTGCCGGCCGACGTGCGCTTCACCCCGGTCCCGGCCGCCTTCGGCGGTGCCTGGGATGCCTGGGCACTGGCCTACTACGCCGCCGACGAAGTGGGCGTGGCCAAGCGCAGCCACGCCGCTGTGTTCAAGGCCCTGCACGATGACGGCACGCTGCCGATGCAGAACGTCTCGGCCGATGAGCTCGCCAGCTTTTACAAGGCCTACGGCGTGACCCCGGAGCGCTACACGCAGGCCCTGCGCGGCGAGGCGGTACAGAAGAAGGTCGATGCCGCCCGTGCCTTCGCCCAGCGCACCCAGGTGCCGGGAACCCCGGCCATCATCATCAACGGCCAGTACCTGGTCCGTGGCAAGAGCTTCGACGACCAGCTGCGCATCGCCTCGGCGCTGATCGCCCAGGCCCGCGCCGCCCGCGGCCGCTGAACCAACACACACCATCGACACGGCGCTGTCGCCGCCGCATGTCATCATTTCCCTCTGGCCGGCGCCTGACGCCGGCCCCACCTTTCCAGATGCTGGAGACGCTTCCATGAAGACCCGTTTCGCCGCCCTCGCCCTCGCAGCGCTGCTGCCGATCCTGGCGGCCTGCAAGGCCGACGATGGCACCACCAACACCTCCGCCCCGGCAGAACCGGCAGCGACCCCGGCCAGCACCGAACCGGCCGCGCCGGCCGCAGGCGCCGAAGCCGCTGCACCGGCTGCCGAAGGTGACAAGACCGCTGCCAGCGCTGCGCCTGCCCCGACCACCGCCGCGCTGACCGGCCCGGCCCCGGTGGAAGGCGCCGACTACCAGCTGATCCCGAACGGCCAGCCGTTCCAGCCGGCCGCCGGCAAGGTCGAAGTGGTCGAGATCTTCGGTTACGTCTGCCCGGCCTGCGCTGCGTTCCAGCCGCTGGTCGGCCCGTGGAAGGCTGGCCTGCCGAGCGATGTGAACTTCGTCTACGTGCCGGCCATGTTCGGCGGCACCTGGGACAACTACGCCCGTGCCTTCTACGCCGCACAGACCCTGGGCGTGCAGGAGAAGACCCACGAAGCGCTGTACTCGGCCATCCACTCGCAGAAGACCCTGAAGGGCGAGCGCGGTGCTGATTCGGTCGATGACATCGCCAAGTTCTATGGTGCCTACGGCGTGGATCCGAAGCAGTTCGCCGCCACCATGGGCAGCTTCGCGGTCAATGCCAAGACCAACTCGGCCAAGCAGTTCGCCCAGCGCAGCCAGATCAGCGGCACCCCGTCGATCATCGTCAACGGCAAGTACCTGGTGAAGGGCAAGAGCTTCCCGGACATGCTGCGCATTGCCGACCACCTGATCGCCCGCGAACGCGGTGCGGCCCAGGCTCACTGATCAAAGAGACGTTTTCCCGGCCGTGACTTCCCCCACAACACGGACCCTGCGCTTGCTGACGGCCAACATCCAGGCCGGCTCGAGCACCCGCCGCTACAGCGACTATGTGACCCGCAGCTGGTCACATGCGCTGCCGGCGGGTCGCAAGCGCAGCAGCCTTGACGCGATTGCCACTTTGGCGCGCGGTCATGACATCGTCGGCCTGCAGGAGGCCGACCCGGGCAGCCTGCGCTCGGGCTTCACCAACCAGACCCATTACCTGGCCCAACGCGCCGGCTTCAATTACTGGAGCCACCAGCCGAACCGGCGCATGGGTGGCGTCGCCTCCAGCGCCAACGGCCTGCTGAGCAAGCTGGAACCGGTGGAAGTGCAGGACCACGCCCTGCCCGGCCGTATCGGCGGGCGCGGCGTGCTGCTGGCCAAGTTCGGCGATGGCCGCGATGGCCTGGCCGTTGCGGTAGCGCATCTGTCCTTGGGCGCCGGTTCGCGGATGGCCCAGCTCGGCTTCATTGCCGAGCTGTTGTCCGACCATCCCAATGCGGTGCTGATGGGCGACTTCAACTGCCTGGCCGAACGTCCGGAAATGCAGGTGCTGTACCAGAAGACCCGGCTGCAGCCGCCCGGCTGCATCGTGCCGACCTTCCCCAGCTGGCGCCCCGACCGCGCCATCGACCACATCCTGGTCAGCAGCGGCCTGCAGACCCGCACCGTGGAAGCGGTGCCCGCTGCGTTCTCCGACCATCTTGCCCTGGCCATGGCAATCGACGTCCCGGCCGACGCCCTGCGCTGACGCGCTGCCGCTACGCTCGCCGGGCATGGCCCGGCGCTACCGACCCTGGTAGGGGCCAACCCTGGTTGGCACGCTGCCCTGGTGGGTGCGGACCGTTGGCACGCTGCCCTGGTGGGTGCGGACCGTTGGCACGCTGCCCTGGTGGGTGCGGACCGTTGGCAGGCTTCCCTGGTGGGTGCGGACCGTTGGCAGGCTTCCCTGGTGGGCGCGGACCGTTGGCAGGCTTCCCTGGTGGGTGCGGACCGTTGGTCCGCACGCTCTCCGCCGGGCATGGCCCGGCGCTACCCCGCCTGCGCCACCGGCACCTTCAACCGCCGTGCGGTCATCGTGCTGCCCACCGAGGCCAGTACCGTGCAGCCGATGGCCAGCCACTGCAGGCCATGCAGGTGCTCATGCAGCAGCAGCATCGCCCACAGCGCGGCCACCGCCGGTTCCATGCTGATCAGGATGCCGAAGGTCTCCTTGGGCAGTCGCTTGAGCGCCATCATTTCCAGTGACATCGGGATCGCGCTGGACACCAGCGCCACCACCAGCCCGGCCAGCAGGATCTTCGGCTCCAGCAACGCCGCGCCGGCATGCACCACGCCCACCGGCACCACCACCAGCGACGCGGCCAGCAGCCCCAGCGACACCGAATGCCCGGCGTGCAGGTGGCCGGCGCGCTTGCCGAACACGATGTACAGGCCCCAGCACGCTGCCGCCCCCATGGCGTACAGCACGCCCACCGGGTCCAGTGCCGGGCCGCCACCGATCGGCAGCAGCAACAGCAGCCCGACTGCCGCGCAACCCACCCACAGGAAATCGATCGGCCGCCGCGACGACAGCATCGCCACCGTCAACGGGCCGGTGAATTCGATGGCCACCGCGATGCCGAACGGGATCGTGCGCAAGGCCATGTAGAACAACAGGTTCATCAGGCCCAGGGTGAGGCCGTAGCGCAGGATGGTGACCGCATCCACGCGGCTGGTCTTCCAGCGCCATGGCCGCCAGAACAGCAGCAGCAACAGCGCCGAAAAGCCCACGCGCAGCGCACTGGTGCCCTGCGCGCCGATCAACGGAAACAGCTGCTTGGCGTAGGAGGTACCAATGGCCAGTGCGGTGACCGAGCCGAGCACCGCCAGCGCCGGCAACATCGGCGCGATTCGAGACGTCTGCATGCCGCCAGTCTATTGCGTCGGCGGCGAGCACTTGGCTCAATTGACGGCCCGTCCGCGCAACTTCTGCTCACCATGGCCACCACCCCCGTGCTGGACAGCTTCGACCGCGCCATCCTCGCCCTCCTGCAGCAGGACAACACCCTGCCGCAGCGGCAGATCGCCGAAGCCGTGCACCTGTCCACGCCGGCGGTGCAGCGGCGGATCAGGCGCCTGCAGGACAGCGGGGTGATCGCCGCCAACGTGGCGGTGATCGACGCTGCGAAAATCGGCCGGCCATTGACCATCATCGTCGAGGTGCGCGTGGTCAGCGAACAGCGCGGGAAGGTCGCCCCGTTCCGCCGCCGCGTGCAGGACGACCCTGCCGTGCAGCAGTGTTACGCGATCACCGGCGACGGCGATTTCCTGCTGCTGCTCTCGGCGGCATCGATGGAGGAATACGAGGCGATCACCGAGCGCTTGTTCGGCGGTGATGACAACATCGAGCGCTTCCGCACGTCGGTGGTGCTGGGCACGTTGAAGCGCGGGTTCGACGTGCCGCTGACATGACGCAGATGCCGTCGAGCCTGTCCTGCTCCTACACTGGTGACGCATGAACACCGCTTCCCCCTCCAACGCCAGACGCCTGCGCCGCTGGTTGCTGCGTGGCGCCGTCCTGCTGATCCTGGTCATCGCGGCGATGGCCTTCTGGAACAGCCCGTGGGCTGCCGCACCGAAGATGCTGTGGACACTCTCGCGCATGCCACCGGCCACGCAACTGCCAGTGCCGGTGGACGGCGTGCGGCCCCGGCAGATCGCCGATACCTTCGGCGCACCGCGCGGGCGCGACCGCACGCACGCGGGTATCGACATCTTCGGCAAGCGCGGCACGCCGGTGCGCAGCGCTACCCCCGGCGTTGTCGCCGACATCCGCGACAGCGGACTCGGTGGCCGCCAGGTCTGGGTGATCGGGCCGGGACGCGAGCGCTATTACTACGCGCACCTGGAAGACTGGGCCGATGGCCTGGCACGCGGCCAGGTCGTGCAACCCGGCGACCTGCTCGGCCATGTCGGCGACAGCGGCAACGCCAAGGGCACGCCGCCCCATCTGCATTGGGGCATCTACGGCGCCGACGGCGCGCGGGACCCGCTGCCGCTGCTGCAACCGCAGGGCACCCGCTGACGGCAACCGAGCCGAGCCTCAAGGCCGCATGCGCTTGCTCATGATTTGTAAATAGGAATAGTTCGTATTACCATTTGTTTCGTTTCCGGTGGTGCCAGGACGGCCTGCCCGCCCTTCCCCTACCCGTAGCGCCTCGACTCCTGGATGACGGCCGAACGCGCGTGCCCGTTGCAGGAATCCGCATGATTCGTCCCGCCTTTCGTACCCCGCAGCCGCAGCGGCTGTCCGTTGCCGTGCTCGTCGCGCTCTGCGCCGTCGCCCCCACCGCCTTCGCCGAAACCGCCACCGACCCGACCACCCTCGACAAGGTCGTAGTGAAGGGCGAGCGCGCCGAAGGCTATTCGGTGCGCCGTACCTCGGCCGGCACCCGCTTCGACCTGGCGCCGCGCGAGATCCCGCAGTCGGTCAGCATCATCAGCCACCAGCGCATCGAAGATCAGCAGCTGGACGACATCATCGACGTGCTGGGCAACACCACCGGCGTCACCAGCACCCAGTCCGACAGCGAGCGCACCGAGTTCTATGCGCGCGGCTTCTACATCGATGCGTACCAGTTCGATGGCCTGCCCACGCAGATGGTGCAGAACTGGAGCTACGGTGACTCCGGCCTGGACCTGGCCCTGTATGACCGCGTGGAAGTGGTGCGCGGCGCCACCGGCCTGCTCAGTGGCGCCGGCAACCCCTCGGCATCGGTGAACCTGATCCGCAAGCACGCCGACAGCGCTGAGTTGACCGGCAGCGTGTCGGTAAACGTCGGCAGCTGGGGCCGCACCCGCACCACCGTGGACGTGGGCAGCGCGCTCAACGCCAGCGGCACCGTGCGCGGCCGTGTGATCGGCAGCTACCTGGACACCGACGGCCAGATGGATCGCTACAACCAGCGCAAGACGCTGGGCTATGCGGTCATCGATGCCGACCTGACGCCGGACACCCAGCTCAGCGTGGGCTACGACTACCAGCAGAAGCGCGCCAACGGCGCTACCTGGGGCGGCTTCCCGATGCTGTATTCCGATGGCTCGCCCACCGGCTACGACGAATCGTTCAACGCGAGCCCGAAGTGGACCTACTGGGACACCACCAGCAAGCGCGCCTTCGCCACCCTGCAGCACGCCTTCAGCAACGGCTGGAAGTTCAAGGTCGGTGCCACCCACGATGAGACCCGGGCCGACGACAAGCTGTTCTACCCGGCCTACAACGACTGGACCACCGGCGCGTCGAACTTCGACAAGACCACCGGTGCGGGCATTTCGCCCTCCGCAGGCTTCTACAACACCGAGCGCAAGGTCACCGGTGTCGATGGCTACGTTGATGGTCCGTTCCAGTTGTTCGGCCGCGAGCACCAGTTCATGGCCGGGCTGAGCTACAACAAGCGCGACTACGCCAACTACGGCGACTACCAGGTCGGCGGCGCCGGCCAGAGCTGGGACCCGTTCGCCAGCTACCTCAACTGGACGGGCAACATCAGCGAGCCGGACTGGAACCCGCTGGCGCTGGCCAGCGAGGGCACCATCACCCAGAAGGCCGGCTATGCCGCCGCACGCCTATCGCTGGCCGATCCGCTGAAGCTGATCATCGGCGCGCGCTACACCGACTGGAAGAGCGAGGGCGAAGGCGCGGATCGCCAGCACAAGGTGACCACGCCGTATGCCGGCCTCGTGTTCGACATCAACAACACCTACTCGGCGTACACCAGCTACACCGAGATCTTCCAGCCGCAGACGTTGAAGGACCGCAACGGCAGCTATCTGGACCCGGTGGATGGCAAAAGCTACGAAGTGGGGGTCAAGGGCGCCTGGTTCGACAACCGCCTGAATGCTTCGCTGGCGGTGTTCCGCATCGAGCAGGACAACGTCGGCCAGATCACTGGCGAACCGGTGCCCGGCAGCCAGAACGAATTCGCCTATCGCGCCGCACGCGGCACGGTGAGCCGTGGCTTCGAGTTCGAGCTCAACGGCGAACTGGCACCGGGCTGGAACGCCACGTTCGGCGCCTCCCGTTACGTGGCCAAGGATGCCAACGATGCCGACATCAACACCAACCTGCCGCAGACCGCGCTGAAGCTGTTCACCAGCTACACCCCGCAGTCGCTGCAGGAACTGACTGTCGGTGGCGGCGCCAACTGGCAGAACCGCATCTACTACCCGGTGCCGGCCTATGGCCGCATCGAGCAGAGCGGCTACGCACTGGTCAGCGCCTTCGTGCGCTACCGCATCTCGCCGGAGTTCAGCGTGCAGGCCAACCTCAACAACCTGCTGGACAAGAAGTACCTCTCGCAGATCAATGGCTACGGTGCGTATGGCGATGGTCGCAACGGCTCGCTGACGTTTACCTGGTCGTTCTGAAGGAAACGTCGCCGGGCATGGCCCGGCGCTACCGCGGCAACAGCAGCGCCGGAATCTCTCCGGCGCTGCTGTACTCACATCAGAACCGCAGGTCCGCGCGCAGGTACCAGTAACGGCCACGCGGGATGTCGTAGGTCGAGGCGTCATAGCCGTTCAACGAACACGACAGGCAGATCGGCGGGTCCTTGTCGAACACGTTGTTCAGGCCCGCCGTCAGCTGCAGGCCCTTCATCCAGTCGATCCTGTAGCCCACCTGCATGTCATGGAAGGTGGTGGCCGACAGCGTGTTGGTGCCGGCGGCCTGGTTGCTGCACACCGGGAACGCCACGGCGTCACCGCAGTCTTCGGTCAGTTCGGGAATGTGGCGTACCGTCCAGTTGGCGCTCCAGTTGTCCAGCGTCCAGCCGATGCTGGCGTTGCTGGTCCACTCCGGAATCGAACTGTCAGCCACTTCCACGCCGGGCTTCTGCGGCTGCCGCTGGCCGGCCGCACCGGTGGCCTCATAGCGACCGACGAAGGTGTTCTTCCAGCCCAGCTTGAACTGGCCGATCGAGCTCTGCGGCAGGGTCCAGAACAGGTCCACATCCCAGCCGTCGGTCTTGATCGAACCCAGGTTGGTCAGGCGGTTGTTGAAGCTGCTGACCGCACCGGTGCTGGCACGGGTAATGCCGTCGCAGTAGATCGGGTCCAGGGTATCCACGCACAGGTCCAGCTGGGTCTGCGCGTTGATCGCCTGGATCGCGCCATCGATGTTGTGGCGGTAGAACGTCACTTCCACGTCGAAGCGCTCCGACCACGATGCATCGTTGCCGAACCAGGGGCTCCACACGAAACCGGCACTGAAGCTGCGTGACTGCTCCGGCTCCAGCTCGCGGTTGCCGCCGGTGGTCACCGAGATCTGCGAGTTGGCTTGCTGGAAGCCGGTTGGCACGCCCAGCGACGCGCAGTTGGCCGCACTGCCACGCGGCGGTGTGCCACCCAGGCCCACCGAGCAGGGATCGAACAACTGCAGATCGGCGCGCGCGGCCGAGCCGTACAGCTCGCCGATCGACGGTGCGCGGAAGCCTTCGGCATAGGTGGTACGCAGCACGAAGTCATCGGTCACCTGCCAGCGCAGGCCGTACTTGGGCGTGAACTCGCCACCGAAGGTTGAGTAATCCGAGTAGCGGCCAGCTAGGCTCAGGTCCAGCTTCTTGCCCAGTGCCGAGTCGGCGAAGATCGGCACGCTCAGCTCCAGGTACGCTTCGTTGACGTCGTAGGAGCCGGACGTCGGCTGCGACGGTACGCCGTTGTAGTGGCCGATCACCGTCAGCGGATCAGGCTGGTACGAACCTTTGTACTTGCGGTGTTCGAGGCCGGTGGCGAAGGACACCGGGCCGGCCGGCAGGGTGAACAGATCGCTGGACAGGTTGGCGGTGAACAGGCTCAGCTCGTTCTGGCTGCGGTCGCGCACCACCGGCTGGATCCAGCGCAGCATGTCCGGGGTGATCGAACCGGCGCCACCGAAGATGTTCAGCGGTACGCAGCCCGGCGTGGCCGCGCACACCGCAGGATCGCCCAGCGCCATGTTGACGTTGTAGATGTTGTAGCTGCCGTAGTTGGTCTGCTCGGCCTTGTTCTTGCTGTACATGCCGTTGACGTCCCAGTACCAGCTGCGGTCAGCGGCCTGGAAGTTGCCGACCAGGCCGGTGGCGAAGTACGTGGTGTCCACCTGCTGTTCGAATACGCGTGCGCCGCCTTCCACCGGACGGCGGCCGATCAGGCTCATGTTGCCCGACGACACCAGGTCGAAGCCGAACGGGTTGTACGGGTTCAGTGCCGAGACCACGATGTTGTCGGCCAGCGGATTGCCGGTGGCACCATCAGGGCCGAAGAACAGCGGTTCCGGGCCGGCCTGGTTGGTCGACTCGCGGCGGTTGCCCAGCGCCTTGACGTACCACTGCACGTTGTCGGTGATGTCGAACCGGAACTGGCCAAACAGGCCCTTACGCTCCGACGGTGTCAGCACCATGTTGTATTCGGCGAAGTTGAAGCGGTCGGCGCTGGTGAAGCAGTGGTAGTCGTCGGTGCGGTTGCAGCCGGCGCTGCCGTCGTAACGCGGGCTGCTCACGCCGGTGTTGGGCACGATGTCCTGTTCGGCACCGGTGTTGGGATCGACGAAGGCAAAGCGCCCCTGCGGAATGCCGCCGCTGCCGAAGGCCAGGCCGGTACCGGGAATCGGGAAGCGCGACTGCTCGCGGTCCTTCGCATACACCGGGTCCTGCTTGGTCCAGCTTGCCCCCAGGAACAGGCTGTAACGGTCGCCGCTCTTGCCCCAGGCCAGGTCCACGCCCTTCTGCGTGCCATCGCCCTTGCCGTACTGGCCGTAGTTCAACGTCACCTGGCCGCCATCGAAATCGCGGCGGGTGATGATGTTGACCACACCGGCGATGGCATCGGAGCCGTACAGCGACGATGCGCCGTCTTCCAGCACTTCGATGCGCTCAACGATCGCCAGCGGGATGGTGTTGAGATCGGTGGCCGAGCCCACGCCCGAGGCCGAGGATTCATTGACCCAGCGGATGCCATCGACCAGCACCAGTACGCGCTTGGCTCCGAGATGGCGAAGGTCCACCTGCGCCGAACCCGCGCCGACGCCACTACCGTCGGGTGGGAAACCGAAGTTGCCCGACGAATTGAACTTGGCATTGAGCGCCGAGCCCGAGCCGGTGAGCTGTTGCAGCACTTCACCGATCGAGGTCAGGCCGGTGCGTTCGATGTCGGCGCGATTGAGCGTCTGCACCGGCACCTGGCCTTCCACTTCAGCGCGCTTGATGCGGGTACCTGTGACTTCGACGCGATCCAGGTCGGTGGTGGCCGATTGGGCAGCAGCCCCCAACGGGGCCAGTGCGGTCACGCACAGCGCGACGGCAACCGCCAAGGGGCGGTGATGCAGGTAATTCATTCGCTCTCTCTCCAAAGGAATGTCGGGACATGGACTGCCGCGCTCCCCCCTGCATGGCGGCAGCGTCTCCTTTGTAAACAAGCGGTAAACATCGCGGCGTGATGCCCGACACTCTTTCACGCGAATTTGACGATTCTGAGAGCAGATAACGTCAATTGCCTACGCATTCACCGAAATGTGCGTACGACAACATCGCCGTAGCGCTGGGTCATTCTCCCGCCGGGGTCACGGTAGCGCCGGGCCATGCCCGGCGAATTGTCGAACACGCCTCTGCCAAGCCCGGTGCGCATCGCAGGCCTGCCGCCGGGTATGACCCGGCGTTACCGGTGCACGTGCGGCCTTCCCTTGGGAAGGCCGCACCGGTGATCCACTCACTGCACGAACGCGATGCGTTGCATGCCGGTGGCTTCGGCGGCGGCCAGGATCTTGGCCATGCCGTCGTACTCGGCCGACGGATCGGTGCTGATGCGCAGCTCCGGCAGGTTGCCGGCATGCTCGCTGGCCTGCGCCTGCAGGCGCGACTGCAGATCACCGATGGCCATCGGCTGCCCGTCCCAGCTCAACTGGCTGGACGCATCCAGGCGCAGTTCGATCGGCGGCGGCAGCTCGGGGCGATCCACCACGCGATCGGTGGCCTGCGGCAACTGCACGTTGATCGGCCGCGACAACATCGGCGCGGTCACGATGAAGATGATCAACAACACCAGCATTACATCCACCAGTGGCGTGACGTTGATGTCCGCCAGCGGGCCGCTTCTTCCTGCGCTACTGAATGCCATGTGCCGCTCCCTGCAGCAGGGCCGGTCGCCCCAGCCCAAACCTACGCCGCACAACCGCCCTGGCGGCAGTGCGGATCCCACCATCATTCAGCTGTCGTTGCCGTCTTCGGCCGTGTACACAATGCGAAACTGAATTCAGCCACTGCCCGCTATGCTGGTCGCCATGACCCGACGATCTTCGACCGCCCTGTCCCTGCTCCCGCTGGCCACCACGCTGCTGATCGGCTGCGCGAGTGCCCAGTCCCTCGATGCCCAGAACGCCCAGCTGAAGGCCGCCATCGCCGCCGCCGAACGTGGCCAGTTCGATCCCGGCCAGGCCGCCGCGCTCAGCCGCCATCCCGCGTATGGCTGGCTGGAGTTCGCCAACCTGCGGCGCAACATCGACACCGTCGATACTGCGCAGGCACAGGCCTTCCTCAAGCGTTACCAGGGCCAGGCCGTGGCCAACAGCTTCCGCAGCGCGTGGCTGCCCTCTGTAGCGCGCCGCCAGGACTGGCCGACGCTGCTGGCCAACTGGGCTCCCACCGACAACCTCGGCCTGCGTTGTGCCCAGCTGACAGCGCGCCAGGCCACCGGCAAGCTGGACCCGCAGTGGATCGGTGAAGCCCAGGATCTGTGGCGCAAGAACGGCAAGTCGTTGCCCGATGCCTGCGACGCCGTGTTCGCCGTGCTGCAGGCGCAGGGTGGCATGAGCGATGCGCTGCGCTGGGAACGCATCGATGCCGCTGCCGATGCACAGCAGCCGGCGGTGATGCGTTCGGCCGCGCGCGGCCTGCCGGCCAGTGATCTGGCCCTGGCCAACACCTACGCCGCCTTCGTCGACAAGCCCAATGCCAGCGCCCTGAACTGGCCGCGCAACGAGCGCAGCCGGCGCATCGCCACCGACGGCCTGGCCAAGCTGGCCAAGGCCGACCCGGATGCTACCGAACAGCAGCTGCCGCAGTACGCGCAGGCGCTGGGCCTGAGCGCCGAACAGCAGGTCCAGGTGCGTTACCAGATCGCCCTGTGGACGGTGGCGTCGTACCTGCCCGACTCTGCCCGCCGCTTGAATGCCGTGCCCGATGCGGCCTACGACGAACGCCTGCACGAATGGCGCGCGCGCGAAGCGATGTCGCGCGGCGATTGGCCGGCGACGCTGGCAGCGATCCGCAAGATGGGCCCGACCCAGCGCAACGATTCGCGCTGGCGCTATTTCGAAGGCCGCATGCTGGAAAAGACCGGCCAGGCACAGCAGGCGCAGCCGCTGTTCCGCGAAGCCGCGCGCGCACCGACCTTCCATGGCTTCCTCGCTGCGGACAAACTGCAGCAGCCCTACACGCTGTGCCCGTGGAAGCCCAACGACAGCGCACAGGCGCAGGCCGCGGTGGCCCGCGATCCGGCCATCCAGCGGGCGATGGCGCTGTACCAGATCGACCGCGCCGGCTGGGCGGTGGCCGAATGGAACAATGCGCTGTCGCGCTTCGATGACACCCAGCGTCGCCTCGCCGTGCGCGTGGCGCAGGACAACGGTTGGTTCGACCGCGCGGTGTTCGCGCTCGGCAAGCAACCGCAGGAGCAACGCCTGTACGACCTGCGCTTCCCGCTGCACCACGACGCCACGATCCGCCGTGAATCGGCACGCAATGCCATCGACCCGGCCTGGGTGGCCGCCGAGATCCGCGCCGAGAGCACCTTCACCCCGCGCGCGCGTTCGCCTGCCAACGCCATGGGCCTGATGCAGGTACTGCCGGCGACCGGCGCCGGCGTGGCCAGGTCCATCGGCCTGACCGGCTACGGCGGCGCTGACAGCCTGTACGACCCGGATACCAACATCGCCATCGGCACCGCGTACCTGCGGCAGTTGATGAACAAGTACGACGGCCTGCCCTACGTGACCATCGCCGCCTACAACGCGGGCCCGACGCCGACCGCACGCTGGCAGACCCAGCGCCCGGGCTTCGATCCGGACCTGTGGATCGAGACCATCAGCTACAAGGAAACGCGCGAGTATGTCGCCCGCGTGCTGGCCTTCAGCGTGATTTACGACTGGCGACTCAATGGCGACGCATTGCCGCTGAGCGACCGCCTGATGGGTCGCCTGGTGGACAAGCGCAAGGCCTTCACCTGCGCCGCCAACGCCGACCAGGGCGGCGATTGATCACGTGCTATCGGTAGCGCCGGGCCATGCCCGGCGAACGCCATGTGTTCGGTCGGGCACGGCCCGGCGCTACCGTGCCATCATCCCCCCATGAAGATCTATCTTGTCGGCGGCGCCGTGCGCGACCGCCTGTTGCAGCGGCCTGCCGGCGACCGTGACTGGGTCGTCGTCGGCGCCACGCCCGCGCAGATGGAAGCGCAGGGCTTCACCGCCGTGGGCCGTGATTTTCCCGTCTTCCTGCACCCGAAGACCGGCGAGGAATACGCGCTGGCCCGCACCGAACGCAAATCCGGCCGTGGCTACCGCGGCTTCGTGGTCGATGCCGATCCGGCGGTAACGCTGGAAGAAGACCTGCAGCGCCGCGACTTCACCATCAACGCCATCGCCTGCGATGAAGACAGCGGCGCGCTGGTCGATCCCTATGGCGGCGCGCGCGACATCGAGCAGCGCGTGCTGCGCCATGTCGGTCCCGCATTCGTTGAAGACCCGCTACGCGTGCTGCGTGCGGCGCGCTTCATGGCCCGCTTCGCTTCGCTCGGCTTCACCGTCGCGCCGGAAACCATGGCGCTGATGCGCGAGGTGGCCGCCAGTGGCGAACTCGACGCGCTGGTGCCGGAACGTGTGTGGCAGGAACTGCGCAAGGCATTGGTGTGCGAGCGCCCATCGGCGTTCCTGCGCACCCTGCACGACGCGCACGCGCTTGGCCCGATACTGCCAGAGCTGGAAGCGCTGTACGGCGTGCCGCAGCGCGCGGAATTCCATCCGGAAGTCGACACCGGCATCCACCAGGAAATGGTCAGCGACATGGCGGCGACGCTGGCGCCCGGTGATGATCTGGTCGGCTTCGCCGCACTGACCCACGACCTCGGCAAGGGCCTGACCCCGGCCGAGGAATGGCCGCGCCACATCATGCACGAGCAGCGCGGCATCAAACCGCTGAAAGCACTGTGCGCGCGCCTGAAGATTCCGGCCGAGCACCAGCAACTGGCCGAGGCCGTCTGCCGCGAGCATCTGAACGTGCATCGCATCGACGAACTGCGCGATGCCACCGTGCTGGAACTGCTGGGCCGCTGCGATGCGTTGCGCCGGCCGGAGCGGGTGGCACGCATCGCGCTGTGCTGCGAGGCCGACAAGCGCGGCCGGCTCGGTTTCGAGGACAGCGACTACCCACAGGGCGAGACGCTGAAGCGCCTGCACCGGGCGGCGCTGTCAGTGCAGGCGCGTGACCTGGACACCACACACCTGAAAGGCCCGGCCATTGGTGAGGCGCTGGCCAAGGCGCGGGTGAAGGCGATCGCCGCCGCCCGCTGATGCTTATCCGGCACTTTTACCGGTAGTGCCGGCCGCTGGCCGGCAACCACAGCGCTATCAGTGCGCCATCCCACGGGTGATCGCCGCAGCACGTTCCTTCAGCTGCGCCACCGCGTCGGGGATCATCTCCATGCCCACGTCCAGGCCGGGGTTCAGCACCAGGCCGACGCCCTCGCCGATGCCCGACAGCAGTGCATGCACCGCGATGGGCATGGCGTGGGCAAACTGCGGCAGCTGCTCGTGCCAGATCTCCGCGCGCTCGGGCGCGGTGAACACCGCAAACATCGGCTCGCCGCTTTCGCTGGTCAGCACCAGCGGCGAAATGCTCTCGTCCCAGGCGCCGTCTTCACCGATGGCCTTGTCCAGCAGCACGAACACCGGTGCGGTCAACAGGCCATCAAGGAACTGCGAGGCCGTCAGGGTTCCGTCCTGGGCCTGCAACAGGCGCACTTCCAGGTCGTTGGCGGGTTCGAAAGGCGTTTCGTGGTCCATGGTAGGGGTCCGACTGCGTGGCTACTGGCTGCAACTTTAGCAGCCCGCGTCTTCAAGCGACGTGTCCATGCCGCCACATCCACCCCGCCACCGCCAGCCCGGCCACCACCATCAGCATCACCGGCAGGCCGAAGCGGTGCCGGAACGGGATCGGCACCCCGCCCAGCTGCTGGTCCATGCTTTCGGTATCCAGCACCCAGCCGTGCTCGCAGCCGGTGCAGGCCAGCTCGTAGCGGCGCTGGTAGACGAAGCCGAACAGCAGGTCGATGCGCGCCATCCTGTAGCGCAGCTGCGGGGCGAATTCGGTTTCGGTCTGGCAGCGCAGGCAGTGGTGTGCTTCGGTGGGGACGACAATCAGCACCCGTTCGTGTTGGCCGATCAGCAGCAAGGTTCAGCCCTCCTTGCAGGCGGGCTGGGCCAGCAGCCAGGCTTCGGCCGCGGCCACCGTGGCGTCATCGCCGACGGTGGCCTGGTCCGGCGCGATCTTCCGCCCGTCGCCATTTCCATTGCGATCGCGCATGACGCTGGTGGTCAGCACCAACGCGCTGCCGTCCACCAGCCGGCGCACCACGTTGGCCGTCGATACACCCGCCGTGGGCTGTCCGAAACTGCGGGTCTGCGCGCGGCCACGGAACGCCAGTACGGTCGCTTCGCCGGAACTGGCGGTGCGCGGGCCGGTCAACACCGCCACCGGCGCGCCAACCTGGCGGGGCAGATAGCCGGGCTGGCCGAAATCCAGGCGCGTCGCCTCGCCCATGCGCACGCCACTGGCAGTGGTCTGCCAGCGTACCGGACCGTCGGCGGTCTCGAATGAGCCCACGTCCTCGATAGCCATCGCCGAGGTGCGCAGCAGCGGCGCAACGCCCAGCAGCATCGGCCACATGTTGCCGCCGGTGTTGTCGCGCAGGTCGACGATCCAGCCACAGCGAGGCGTGCTGTCCTTTTCACGGATGATGTTCTGCCAACGCACCGCACGCTGGATGTTCTGTTGCTGCAGCTGCTGCGGCGGCGCACCGGGATCTGCCGCATAGCCCTCGATCAGCACCTGGCCGATACGCGGGTCACGTGCGCGGGTGGTGTCGCTTTCGCTGCGGGCAGCGGCAGTGGCGTTTTCGCGGGCGAAACCCTCCACGCGTTGCTGCTGTCGTTGCGGGGTCATCCAGCTGCCGTGACCGCCTGAACTGCGACCGATGGCCTCGGCCAGGACGGTCCGGACCTTGGCCGGATCGCCCTGCGCATCCTTCAGCCGCGTGCGCGTGGCAGGCCAATCGACCCTGCCTCGGTACAGCGCCTCGCGTTCAAGCATGTCCAGCAGCTGTGCCTGTGCGGCGGGTGATGGGATCTCGATGGCGTCGGCCGCCGTGGCAGCGGTCGTTGCCAGCAGCGCGGCGATGAGAAGGGCGCGTCCCGGCAATCCTTTGCTGTTCCGCATCGACATCTCCCTGTCGTTGAATGAAGGCGAAGCATAGCGCCTTGGCCGCCGCGCGGCGTGTCGCATAAGGCACGTCAGGATCGGACTGCGATTTACAACTTTGCCCATGTCGGCATGCTGGCAAACGCGCGAAGGTCGCTGTGCCGGCGCCACCTGCGCTGGCCGGGATTGGCGTCCCGAATCAAACATTCAAGCGATCGCGTTGCCGCTTCAACGGCAATCACGACAATGCACCTGCTCGCCCATGGTGGGCGGTGCGTGGGGATCCTCGCGATCCGTCGGCTTTTTCGCTTGGATTTTGACCGGCACGCCAACCCGCACCGCCCGCCACCTTGCATCCCGCAGGTGGCCCAGCCCTGTGAGGTTGTTGCCATGACCACGCTCTACCCCACCTATCCGCGCCTGCACGCATTGCTGGGTGATGCCCTGCCCGACCTGCAGCTGCCCAACGCCACCGCCGAAGCGCTGGAAGACGCGCTGGCCGAAGCCGATGAAGCTGCCCCCACGCCCGCCTTCTTCAAGCGGCTGCGCGACGTCACGCGCTGCCACGCCGCTGACGGCGAGCCGTGGACGGAACTGCGCATCACGCCGGCGCGGGCGCGCGATCTGGCCTGCACCACGCGTTGCCTGCTGGCGTTGTCGGCGCTGGGGGGTGTGCTGCTGGCGACGCAGGCAGCGCGTGAACTGGACGACGCGGAGGCGCAGTGCCCGCCGCTGACGGAGGAAGGGCTGTTGCACGCGGTGCAGCTGCTGGCCGATCACGCGGGCGCGTTGCTGGGGCGTTCGCCGTTGTAATGCAGCGGCGTTGGGATTGCTTGACTGGTGGAAAGGCGTGTCGACCAAGGTCGACACCCACCAAAGCGGCGATCGTCACCAGTCCGCGCGCAGGCCGATGTTGCCTTCGATGATGCGACGCTTGCCGTTGTCGCTGCCACCAACCTCGCGGGTGTAGTCGGCCACGGCATACGCGCTGATCGTGCGGTTGAAGCGCCCGACCACGCCGACACCGGCCTCCACAGCACGCGAGCGTTGCGAATTGATGATCGCGTCGCTGTCGAACAGGATGCGGTCCTCGCCCGAACGGCCATGCCAGTAATTCAACTTGAAGTACGGCTGCCAGCCGTTGTCGGCCAACTGGTAATCGCCCGCCAGGCGCAGGCCGACGCGGCCGGTCCACGCGTTGTCGTTGTCGAAGGAAACGGTGGACACCAGATCACGCTGGTCATCCAGTGAACTGCGCTGCCAGATCACCTGCAGCTGCGGCTCCAGCCACCACGATGACTGCCCGAACTGCAGCAGTGGCTTGCCCGCTTCCAGCGACAGCGTGGTGCCATCGCCCTTGAGGTCGATGCCCAGCCCGCGCGAGGAGCGCGTGCGGCCGTCGTAGCGGCTCTGCATCGCCACCGCGTCGATGTAGCCGCCGCTGCTGTCGGTCAACGTCCAGTACAGGCCCACGTGCTTGTCGTCCAACCGGCTCTGGCCGACCAACACGTTGTCCCAGCCCACCGCCAGGCCGGTGATCCTGCCATCGGCGCGAGTGCGGCCGACGAACACGCCGATCTGGTTGCGGTGGCTGTCACCGCTGGCAGCCCACACATCCAGGCCTGCCTGCACACCCATCACGTCACCATCGAAGCCGGGCCGTGCATCGCCTTTCCAGTGGATCTCGCTGCTCTGCCCGACCAGCCGTCCCCATGCCGTGCGGAAGGCGCCCTGGTTGTACAGCAGGCGCTGTTCGCCCTGGCGCTCATGGAAGGTCCCCAGGCTGGCCAGCGAGGTCTCGCGCAGCAGCGGTGGCACCACGGCGTAGGCCGCGGTCTCCAGGCGGTACAGCGGCACCAGGCCGTTCTCGTTCGGCGCGGCGGGCCTTGCCCCCGCACTGGGCGGCGGCGAACCGGTACCAGGCAGGCTGCCACCGGCCACCGGCACGTCCGGTACGGGTGGATCGCTGGGCGGCGCTACGGGCGCAGGTTCCGGCGGTGGTGGTGGCGGTGCGGTCTCGCCTGCGGTCAGGTCCGGATCGGTGGCACCCTCTGGCGGCGGCGGGGGTGCCGGGGGAATCGGCGGCGGTGGCGCCACCGGTGGCGTCGGCGGTGGCGGTGGCAGTACTTCGCCGCCGCCGTTCGGTGCGGGGGCCGGCCCGGCCGCCAATGTCGAACGCAGGTACCAGTTCTCGCCGGTGCCGGCGCTGACGCCGCCCTTGAACAGGAAATACTCGTAGGCACCGGCCGAGACCGGTGCGAACAACGAGAACGCGCCTGGCGCGGTGGTTGCGCCGTTCAGCGCCTGCACCACCAGGATACCGTCGACCAGCGTGGCCGCTCCTGCGCCACCGGTGTTGATGATGCCCAGGCCGGTGCTGCCGGTGGCGGTACCGCCATCGAAGACCAGGCGGTCGCTGGCTGAGTCGTCCGCACCCAGCACGGTCTGCAGGTACACGCCACCGCCGTCGCCGCGGTAGTTGCCACGGATGGTGAAGGCATCGCCGGCGCCGCTGTTGTTGGTCAGATCAATGCGTCCGGCGTTGACCATGTTCACCAGCGCAGCTGCCGCGAACGGACGGATCGCATGGTTGCCGCCACCGCCGAACAGCGTGCTGGTCTCGTCCACGGTCAAGCTGCCGGTGCCGGTGGCACTGTCGCCCAGCACCAGGTCGCCATCGAAGGTGAGCTCGGTGCTGCTGGCCAGGCTGACCGCTTCCCAGTTCTGGAAGCGCCCGACGCCAGCGGTCTTGACGTTGTTGAAGCTGAGGCGATCGCTGCCGGTGCCACCATCGAACAGCGGTACAGCGCCGAGGTTGGCCTGGTTGAGATTGCCCAGGGTCGCGACGTCATCGTCGGGGCCCATGTCGATGGCGCCGTAGACAATGCCGCCGCCATTCCAGTTGAAGGTGTCGTTGCCGGTACTCAGCAGCACCTGGCCACGCACCGTGCCACCGGTGATGGTGACGCTGTCGGCACCGCCACTGACGCTGATGTTGCCGCCGATGTAGGCGTCGTTGGAGATGATGATGGTGTCGGTGTCGAAGCCGGTGACCACGTTGCCGTCGACGGTGCCGCCGGACATGTCCCACAGGTTCTTGTCCAGCTTCATGTTGACGCGGCCGATGCGGCCGCCGGTCATCCACGCCTGGTCGCCATCTTCGAACGCGCCGACGATGCGGCCACCGCTCATGCGGAAGGTGTCGATGTTGTCGCCCTGCTGCAGGGCGCCGATGGTGCCGCCGGTCATGACGAAATCATCGCGGCCACTGCCCTGCGTCACCAGCCCGGTGATGGTGCCGGCGTTGACGGTCAGCTGGTCATCGCCATTGCCCTGGTCGAGGCTGTCGATGGTGCCGCCGCTGAGCAGCAGTACATCGTTGCCATCGCCCTGCTGCACGCCGCCGCTGATGCTGCCGGCCAGCATCTGCAGACGATCGTTGCCGGCACCGGACTGCACGCCGCTGCTGCCACTGATGGTGCCGCGGTTGACCAGTTCGCTGTTGCCGGCACCGCTGAACTGCAGTGCGATACCGCTGCCGGAACTGATGCTGCCGGTGTTGTCGACGCGGCTGCCGCCGCCAAGCTGTACCGCGGTACCGCTCGCCGAGCTGATGGCACCGAGATTGGTGAGCACGTGCCCGACAGCGCCGAGCAGGGAGATGGCGCTGCCCGCGCCGGCCTGCTGCAGCTGCGCGCCATTGCCAACATTCACGGTGATGCCCGCCGCGCCAGTGGCACTGATGGCTGCTGTCTCGGGATTGGGGGCGGTGCTGCTGCAGGTGACGGTCTGCCCGGCTACGGGAGCCGTCGCGTCGCACCCGGCCCAGGCGGCAGGGGCGGACAGGGCGAGCAGCGAGGGCATCGCCAGGATCTGCAGCAGGGAAACAGTCAAGCGGCGCTGGCGGAACCCGCGCGGGACGACATGGGACATACAGCACTCCTGGGTCGGGGGATCAGGAACTGCGGATGCTCTGTACGACACTGCTGATGCAGTCTGCCCTGCCATGAATGGTTTCGACAGGTGAACTTATCGGCAGTCGGTCACGCTTTCGTTGTGAAACCGGGTAGTAGTCACGCCGCCCGCATGTCGATGAACCGATTCATTTCCCATCGCCCGGGATGGAACATCCACGCATGGCGTGGATCTACAGCAGGCATGCCACGCATGGATGGGCCGGATCCGCGCCACGCGTGGATGAACCGTGGCGCCACACCACACACGGATGGGCCATGCCCAGTAGATCCACGCCATGCGTGGATGGGCGTTTCTCCTCGATGTTTGCCGCGCTCAGATCTTCAGATAAATGCGACGTCGGTCCAACCACCACGCCACGCCCCACCACAGCGCGACGAACGCCAGCGCCTGCAGCATCGAGGCCAGCTCCAGCGCCTGTGGCATTGCTGCGGCCAACTGTTGCCAGACCCAACCCCAGGCGCCGGTGGCCAACAGGATCACCGACATCACCGAGGCCCCCAGATAGGCGGTGATGGCATTGACGCCGAAGCGCCGGCCCAGCGCGGGCCATCCCTTGCGGTCGATCAGCAGGTGGCCCAGCCACAATGCCAGCGCGGCCAGGCCACCAGTCCACAGCACGTAGCTGGGCGTCCACAGCTGCTTGTTGAGCGGCAGTACGGTTGCCAGCAGCAGGCCAAGCACGGCGGTGACCGCACCCAGCGCGGCCAATGCACCGGCGCGGCCACTGCGCAGCAGGCCCCCGGCCAGCAGGCCCAGCACGGTGCTGGCCAATGCGCCGAGACTGCTCAGCAATCCTTCCGGGTCATGGCCCAGACCGGTATCGGCCTGCCATTGGTAGATCCATGGCGCGAACAAGGTGGTATCCAGGCGACTGGCCGGGTTGGTCCACGGCGCCAGGTCACCCACGCCCAGCAGCAGCGCGGCGTAACCCACCAGCAGCGCCACCAGCGCGGCCGCCTGCACGCGCGGGCGCGCATACACCGCCAGCACGCCCACCACGGCCGCGCACAGCGCAATGCGCTGCAGCACGCCCCAGATGCGGAAATGGTGCGTGTGCAGTGCCCACCAAACAAGCAGGTGCAGCAGCACACCGGCAACGGCGATGCGCAGCGCGCGTTCCAGCACGCCACGTGCAAGCGCAGGCCGTGCCGCCGGATCCAGCGCGCGCGGTGCGACGCTGAAGGCCATCGACACGCCAACAAGGAACAGGAAGAACGGGAACACCAGATCGGTCGGCGTACAACCGTGCCAGTCGGAATGGCGCAGCGGTGCGAACACCGCGCTCCAGTCGCCTGGGTTGTTGACCAGCAGCATCGCCGCCACGGTCATGCCGCGCAGGGCGTCGATCGAGCCCAACCGGCGTGGCGGCGCGCTGTTCATCGTCAGGCCGCCTCGTACTGGCCGGCGATCCACGTACCACGCACCTGCAGCGCGTCGTCCAGCAGCACCAGGTCGGCCTGGTAGCCCTCGGCGATGTAACCCAGGCGATCATCGACATTGAGGAACTGCGCCGGATAGGTCGAGGCCATGCGCGCGGCTTCAGCCAGCGGCTGGCGCAGCAACTGCACGGTGTTGCGCACGGCAGTGGCCATGTCCAGCGCCGAACCGGCCAGCGAGCCGGCCGCGTTGCGCACCACGCCGTCGATGGCAGTGATGGTTTCGCCATACAGCACGTAGCTCGGATCGTCGGCACCGACCGGCGGCATCGCGTCGGTCACCAGCAGCAGGCGGCCACGCGGCTTGGCCGCCAGCGCCACCCGCAGGCTGGCCGGATGCACGTGCACGCCATCGACGATGATGCCGATCCAGCTGTCGCGATCTTCCAGTGCCGCGCCGACTGCGCCGGGTTCGCGGCCCTGCAGCGGCGACATCGCGTTGTACAGATGGGTGAAGCCACGCACGCCGGCATCGAGGCCGGCACGGATCTCTTCATAGGTGCCGGCCGTGTGGCCAGCAGCGACGATCACACCGCGCTCGACCAGCGCGCGGATGGTCTCCAGCGGCACGCGCTCGGGCGCCAGGGTCAGCAGGGTCACGCCGTTGTCCAGCGACGACGCCAGTTCGATTTCCTGCTCGTCCGGCACGCGGAACTTGCTGGCATCGTGCGTGCCCTTGCGCGCCGGTGCGATGTACGGGCCTTCCAGGTGGATGCCGATCACGCCGGGCACACCCTGCGCAATGGCCTGGCGCATCGCGCCGATCGCCTCGCGCATCACGACCACGTCGTCACTGATCAGGGTCGGCAGCATCGCCGTGGTGCCGAAGCGGCGATGCGCACGGGCAATCGTGCGCAGCGACTCGACGTCGGGCGTGTTGTTGAACAGCGCACCGCCACCGCCATTGACCTGTACATCGATGAAGCCGGGCAGCAGCCAGCCACCGCCCAGGTCCACCTGCTCGTCGGCCGTACCCAGCTGCGGCGCCGCGTCGGGCAGCAGCGCGCTGATGTGGCCGTCTTCGATCACCACCGCAAGGTCATCGCGGAACTCATCGCCGGCAAGAATGCGGGCATTGCGCAGGACGGTTGCCATCACACCGTCTCCGTCACCTTGTTCAGATGCGGCGGCAGATCCGGGTTGAAGCCGCGGCGCAGCGCCAGTGCATTGATCGCGCGGTAGAAGCTCTGCACCGTCAGCAGCGGCGCGCACAGCGGATGCGGCGCGGCAGCGACCGGCAGGTTGCCGCCGGCACCGGCCAGCCACACCTTGGCGCCACGTGCGGTGAACTCTTCAGCCACGGCACGGGTACCGGCGCCGGTCTCATCGGGCTGGGCAAAGGCCAGCACCGGGAAGCCGCGATCGACCAGCGCCATCGGACCATGCTTGACCTCGGCCGAGCTGTAGGCCTCGGCATGCAGGCTGCAGGTTTCCTTGAACTTCAGCGCCGCTTCCTGCGCCGCGCCCAGGCCGAGGCCACGGCCGAGCACGAACAGGTTGTTGGCCTCCACCAGGCCATCGGTCACCGCGCTCCAGTCGCATTGCCAAGCCTCGCGCATCGCATCGGGCAGCAGGTCCAGAGCGTTGCGCAGCGCGCTGTCCTGCTTCCAGTAGGCGGCCAGCTGCAGCAGCGCGGACAACGAAGCGAGGTAGCTCTTGGTCGCTGCCACGCTCTTCTCCACGCCGGCATGCAGCGGAATGACCGTATCGGCCAGTTGTGCCAGCGGGGAATCCTCGACGTTGACCAGCGCCACCACGCGCGCGCCAGCGGCCTTGGCCGCTTCAGCATTGCGCAGCAGGTCCGGGCTCTTGCCGGACTGCGAGATGACAATGAACAACGCACCGCGCAGCTGCAGCGGTGCGGCGTAGACCGAGCCCACCGATGGCGAGGCCGAGGCAACGACCAGGCCCAGCTGGGTTTCCAGCAGGTACTTGCCGTAGGTCGCGGCATGGTCGGAGCTGCCACGTGCGCAGGTCACCACGAACGGCGGCGGCGCAGCGCGCAGGCTGGCTGCCAGCGTCTCCATCACGGCGTGGTTGCGGGCGAACTGGCGGGCAACGACCTCGGCCGCTTCGGCGGCCTCGGCGAACATCAGGGTGGCGGTGGGATCGGACAGCGACATGGCAGGCTCAGGAAGGATCGGAAGGAAGGGGGCGCGCGGCGGCAGGACGCATCGGTGCGGTCGAGCCGCGCACCACCAGTTGCGGCACGAAGCCCTGGTTGTGCAGCGGCGCCGGCGCATCGTCGTAGGCATCGCTGCGCAGCTGTGCGATCAGCAGGCGCGCGGCATGGCGGGCGATGTCTTCGGTGGCCTGCTTGGCGGTGGTCAGCGGCGGCCACGACTGCCGCGAGAACGGACTGTCCTCGAAGCCGGCAATGGACAGGTCGTAGGGCACGTTCATGCCGGCCGACTTCGCTGCGGCCAGCACGCCGGCGGCGATTTCATCGTTGGAACCGAAGATGGCGGTGGGCGGTTCGCGCAGTGCCAGCAGGCGCCGCGCACCGCGGAAACCATCGTCGAAGGTGTAGTCGCCCTGCACCACCAGATGCTTGTCCACGGTCATGCCGTAGTCCTTCAGCGCGGCCTCGTAACCGGCGTAGCGTTCGCCCGAAGAACGGTGCGAGGTGCCACCCCAGAGGAAGCCGATGCGCTGGTGGCCCAACTGGATCAGGTGCTCGGTGATTTCATAGGCGGCTTCGCGGTCGTCAACGAACACGCAGGCGCCATCGGCCGGGTCTTCGGTGGCGGCGATGATCCGCACCAGCTTGATGCCGCGCGCCGTGAGCGCCTGGACCAGGTCGCGACGTTCGGACATCGGCGCGGTCAGTACCAGCCCGGCCAGGCGCGAGCGCTGCACCCAGTCGGCCAGTTCATCGGCCAGCAGCGGCGAACTGGAATCGCACGGATGGATCTGCAGGCCGAAGCCGGTTTCGCGGCAGGCCGCGAGCACGCCGTTCTGCACGCCGATGATGTGGTACGGGTTCGGGTTGTCGTACACCAGCCCGATCACGAAGGTGGTGCCGCTGCGCAGGTTGCGCGCCGACGGATCGGGTTCGTAGTCGAGCTCGGCAATGGCACGCAGCACCCGCGCACGGGTGGCCTGCATCACCGAGGGCTCGTTGTTGATCACCCGCGACACCGTCTTCAGCGAGACCTTGGCCTTTTCGGCAACGTCCTTGATGGTCGCTCTGCGCATCGGCTTTTCCTGGGGTTGGCTGCCGTCCATCATCGCCGATCAGACCTTGTCCTGCGGCAGGCCGACGCGATGGCCGACCACCGAGTAGAACAGGATGTACAGGTAGCAGGGCACCATCAGCAGCAGGAACACCAGCTGGAAGTCGATGTGCTGCTTGAGCACGGCAAACAGCTGCGGAATGATCGCGCCGCCGGCGATGCCCATGACCAGCAGTGCCGAACCGGTTTCGGTGAAGCGGCCCAGGCCACGGATCGCCAGCGGGAAGATCGCCGGCCACATCATCGCGTTGGCAAAGCCCAGCAGCGCCACGAAGGCGACCGACACATAGCCGTGGGTGAAGAAGGCGCCCAGGCAGAACAGCACGCCCAGTACCGCCGAGACGGTCAGGTAGCGCGACTGCGAGACCACTCGCGGGATCAACACCAGGCCGACCACGTAGCCGATGAGCATCGCAAACAGGGTGAATGCGGTGAACATCTTGGTCTGGTCCAGCGGCAGGTCGAAGCCATGACCGTAGGTACCGATGGCATCTCCGGCCATCACTTCCACGCCGACGTAGACGAACAGGCAGAGCACGCCCAGCCACAGATGCGGGAACTGGAAGATGCTGCTGCGCTCGGCCTTGCCTGGCACGCCGGCCGGTGTGGCATTGGCCTCGGATGCCTTGATTTCGGGCAGCGGCGAGAACAATACCGCCACCGCCAGCAGCACCAGCAAACCAGCCATGGCCAGATACGGCGCGTGGATCTTGGCCGCGAACTGGTTGAGCAGCGTGGCCTTGGTGGCCGCATCGGCGGCCTGCACCTGGGCGTCGAGATCACCGATGCCATGCAGCACCAGGGTGCCGATCAATATCGGCGCAAGGATGCCGGCGATCTTGTTGCAGATGCCCATCATCGCGATGCGCCGTGCGGCGGTTTCGATCGGGCCGAGGATGGAGATGTACGGGTTGATCGCGGTCTGCAGCAGCGCAAGGCCGCTACCGATCACGAACAGGCCGCCCAGTGCACCGGGATACCAGCGCTGGGTGGCGAATTCACCGAACAACGCCGCGCCACCGGCCATCACCAGCAGGCTCAGGCTCAGGCCCTTTTTCATGCCGGTGCGGCGCAGGATCCACGAGGCCGGCAGGGCCAGGAAGAAGTAGGACAGGTAGAACACCATCAGCACCAGGAAGGCGCCGACCTCGCTCAGCTCGAAGGCGAGTTTGACGAAGGTGATCAACGGGCCGTTGAGCCAGGTGAAGAAGCCGATCAGGAAGAACAGCACGCCGACGATGGCGATGGACGAGGCCACATTCGGGCGTGCGCTTGCAGCGGGGACGGCTGACATCAGGAAGGCTCCTGCGGCGACGGCCGCAGAACACGGCGTCGGAGAGTGGCTGGGAACAACGTTGTCACATTCTTTCGATGGACAGCGACCGTTTGTCAACTTCCACGCACGGGTCACCCCACCTCATGCTGCACTGCGCCAGCGCATTGCACGGCCATCCGCTGAATGCGCTTGGCCCTTGAAGCCCCTTGCTGCAACGGTTCCGCCCGGGATGCAGTACTCACGCCATGTAAACGTTTACGGCGATCTGCATTCGTTGCGGCGCAGCAACGAAAGTGTCACGAACTCGTTGACATCGTTGTCAACGCGGTTACAGACTCCGCCCAATCGCCGGCTCCATCGTTGCCCTTCCCGGGGCCGGCCCCACCTGCAGCAGGAGCCCGCGTGACCGCCAGCCATCCCGCCCCGGCCCATGTCCTGTCCCGCGTCGCGCCCTCGTTCCTGGCTGCCGACGTTGGCGGCACCCATGTGCGTGTCGCCCGGGTCCAGGCCAGCGGCGACGATGCCCATCCGGTGCAGGTGCTCGATTACCGCAAGTACCGCAACGCCGACCACGCCGGGCTCAGCGCGATCCTCGCCGACTTCCTGGCCGAAGGCCCGCGCCCGTCGCATTGCGTGGTCGCCACCGCCGGCTACGCCCGCGAAGACGGCACGGTGATCACCGCCAACGTGCCGTGGCCGTTGTCGGCGCGGCAGATCGAGGCCGACGTCGGCCTGCAGCGGGTGCACATCGTCAATGACTTCGAAGCGGTGGCCTACGCAGCCGCGCAGGTCAATGCCAGCGGCGTGCTGCACCTGTGCGGCCCGGAAACGGCGCCGCGCGGCCCGACCCTGGTGGTCGGCCCCGGCACGGGCCTGGGCGCAGCGCTGTGGATTCCCACCGCCAACGGCCCGGTGGTGCTGGCCACCGAGGCCGGGCAGCCGACCCTGGCCGCCAGCACCGAGCTGGAAATGGCGATCGTCCGCCACATGCAGCGCGACCGCGCGCACGTGTCGATCGAACATGCCCTTTCCGGCCCCGGCCTGATGAACCTGTACCGCGCGATCTGCGCGCTGCAGGGGCAGGCACCGGCGCTGGCCAGCCCCGATGCGGTCACCGCTGCGGCGATGTCCGGCACCGATCCGCTGGCACGGCAGGCGCTGGATGTGTTCTGCGGCCTGCTCGGCAGCACCATCGGCGACATGGCCCTGTTCTACGGCGCCCACGGCGGGGTGTACCTGGCCGGCGGGATCCTGCCGCAGATCCGCGAGTACCTGCGCACCAGCACCTTCGTCGAACGCTACCTGCAGAAGGGGCCGATGGGCGAGGCGCTGGCACGCATCCCGGTGAAGGTGGTCGAGCACGGACAGCTGGGCGTGATCGGCGCTGCCAGCTGGTACCTGCTCCACGCCGACGCCTGAACCTGCAATCGGCTTCAACGCAATCGCAGCACGCAGTACGTGGCACGCCAATGCCGGGACATCGCCGCCGCCCCGCGCACGTCATCGCAACCGCAATCCCATATCGCCGCCGGCATCCAATCGAGTGATGAGGAGAGACATCATGAATACCCGCAAGACCTTGCTTTCGGCCGCCATCGTCAGCTGCATCGCCTTCAGTGCGCACGCGCAGCAGGCCGCCCCGACCGCCACCGATCTGGACACCGTCACCGTTACCGGTATCCGCGGTTCGATGGAGAAGTCGCTGGACACCAAGCGCGAAGCCAACGCGCGCGTGGAAGTGGTCACCGCCGAAGACGTGGGCAAGCTGCCGGCGCACAACGTCGCCGACACCCTGCAGCGCCTGCCGGGCGTCAACATCAGCTCGTCCAGCGCCGATGAGGGCGGCTTCGACGAAGCCGACCGTGTCAGCCTGCGCGGCACCAGCCCCAGCCTCACCCAGACCCTGATCAACGGCCACACCGTCGGTTCGGCCGACTGGTTCGTGCTCAGCCAGGGCAACAACGTCGGTCGCAGCGTCAGCTACTCGCTGCTGCCGTCGGAACTGGTCAGCTCGGTGGAAGTGAACAAGTCCTCGCAGGCCAAGCTGCAGGACGGTGGCACCACCGGTACCGTCAACATCATCACCCGCAAGCCGCTGGAGTTCTCCAAGCAGTTCACCGCTGAAGGTTCGATCGGCATGGTGCGTTCGGACCAGGCCAAGTCGAACGACCCGCAGTACTCGGCATTGTTCAACTACAAGAACGAAGAAAACACCTTCGGCGTGATGGTGCAGGGCTTCAGCCAGAAGCGCGAACTGCGCCGTGAAGCGCAGGAAATTCCGGGTGGCTTCTTCAAGATCGGCGCCGACGACCCGGTGGCCCTGACCAATCCGGACCTGATCGGCGTCAATGTTCCCGGCCTGCTGGGCTCGACCCTGTTCGAGCAGACCCGTGAGCGCAAGGGCGGCCTGGTCTCGCTGCAGTTCAAGCCGACCGATACCCTCACCCTGGGCCTGAATGGTTTCAGCTCCGAGCTGAAGGCGAACAACTACAACCGCAACTTCATGATGTTCGGCAACAGCTTCGCCAAGTCGCAGGCGCCGAACCCGGGCTATGTGGTCAAGGATGGCGTGCTGACCAACGCCACCTACGCAGGCGTGCCGGGCACCAACTACGCGGTGTACGACATGATCTACCGCGAGTCGAAGGCCAAGTCGAGCTACGTCACCTTCGACGCCGACTGGCAGATCAGCGACAGCCTGACCGCCAAGTTCCAGGCCGGCAGCACCAAGGGCACCGGTGAGACCCCGCGCCAGTACATCGCCGAGGTCACCCTGGCCGGCGGCGGTGGCGCCAGCTGGGCTACGCACGGCAGCGGCTCGCCCATCGACTGGAACGTCGGCGGCGACCTCTCGCCCAACGGCGTGACCAGCTTCGGCACCTGGGGCAACCAGCAGGTCACCGCCGAAGACAAGGAGAAGTGGGCCACGCTCGACTTCAACCAGTACTTCAACGACGGCGGCGTGCTGAGCTCCATCGACTTCGGCCTGCGCTTCGCCGACCACAAGCGCGAAGCGCTGTCGCCGGAAGGTGCAACGCCGGGTGACATCTGGAGTGCGCTGAAGAACGGCGCCACCTCCAACTATCCGAGCGGTTTCGCCGGCGATATCGGCGGCACCTTCCCGCGCAACATCTGGTACTTCACCCCGGGTGCGCTGAAGGATGCGGTGACCAACAACTCCACCTGGCTGGCGGGCAACGACGGTCCGACCGGTCGCCACAATTACGGCGCCGAGTGGCAGGTGAAGGAAAAGAACTTCGCCGGCTACGTGCAGGCCAACTTCCGCGGTGACTGGTGGAGCGGCAACCTGGGCCTGCGCTACGTCAACATCAAGCAGGACATCGATACCTACAACGCCGTCAGCAATGCTGCCGATGCGGATGTCAGCAGCCTGTTCGGCATGTGGGAACGCATGGCCTTCCAGAACAAGCGCAACCGCGTACTGCCCAGCGCCAACATCAAGTTCGACCTGGACGACAACCTCGTGCTGCGCGTGGCCGCGTCGCAGACCCAGACCCTGCCGGACTACTCGGCACTGGGCGCGTCCTCGTACGGTTCCGACCTGAACCGGACCGGCGGCGGCGGCAACCCGAATCTCAAGCCGACCCTGTCCACCAACCTGGATGCCAACCTGGAGTGGTACTTCATGCCGCGTGGCCTGCTGTCGGTCGGCGCCTACCACATGGACCTGAAGGACTACATTGCCTTCGACGTCGTCTCGCGCCAGCTGTACAGCGAACTGACCAACCAGCTTGAGACCTACCAGATCTCCACCCCGATCAATGCCGACGGCAAGGTCACCGGCGTGGAAGTGGCCTACGAGCAGCCGATCGGCGAATACTTCGGCGTCAACGCCAACTACACCTACGCCAACGGCACGACCGCGCACACCTGGTCCGATGGTTCGCACAACCTGCTGGGCACCTCGAAGAACACCTACAACGTGGGCGCCTACTTCGAGAACGAGCGCTTCGGTGCACGGGTCAGCTACACCCACCGTTCCTCGTTCCTGATCAGCCTGTCGGGCACCAACCCGTACTACCAGGATGACTTCGGCACGCTGTCGGCGTCGCTGAGCTTCAAGGCCACCGACTGGCTGAGCATCAGCCTGGATGGCCTGAACCTCAACAACCCGACCTACAAGTACTACCAGACCGCTGCCATTCCGACCTCGTTCTACAGCAACGGTCGCCAGTACTACCTGAACTTCCGCTTCAAGTACTGATCCAGCGGCAGCCTCATCGCCGAGTCGTGCACGCACGCCGGGCCTGGGTCATTCCGGGCCCGGCGTTTTTCATGTATAGCGAACATCGCACCCGATCCAAGGAGTCCTTCCGATGACGAAGCCCACCCGCGCCAGGATGCGCAGCCTTCTGTTGCTGGGCAGCCTGCTGGCCGCCCTGCCTGTGCTGCCGGCACTGGCCGCCGATGCCCCGGCACTCGATACCGGCCCTGGCCCGCAGCTGCGCGCCGGCAGCCTGATGCTGATTCCCGCACCGGCCAACGTGCAGCGCGGCAACGGCGCGGGCATCACCGTGGGCGCCGCTACCGTGCTGCATGCCGATGGCGAAGCCGCACAGCGCGTGGCCGCACAGTTCGCCGACCTGCTGGCGCGCAGTGGTGGGCCGCGACTGGCCGTGGCCAACGGCAAGGCCGCCGGCGAGGGCAACAGCATCCGCTTCCAGATCGTGCCGACCTTCCGCGACAGCGGCGAGGGCTACACGCTGGAAAGCACCGCACAGGGCGTGCTGGTGCAGGCCGGCAACGAGACCGGCCTGTTCTACGGCGCCACCACCCTGGCCCAGCTCGCCACCGGCGGCAGCAACGGCGTGCTGCCGGCCGTGCAGATCCAGGATGCGCCGCGCTTCAGCTGGCGTGGCTTCATGCTCGACTCGGCGCGGCACTTCCAGAGCCTGGACGAGATCAAGCGCGTGCTCGATGCGATGGCCGCGCACAAGCTCAACACCTTCCATTGGCACCTGACCGACGACCAGGGCTGGCGCATGGAGATCAAGCGCTACCCGAAGCTGACCGAAGTCGGCAGCTGCCGCCTTCCGGCCGGTGATGGCGGCATCGATCCGGTCAGTGGCAAGGAGCATCCGTACTGCGGCTTCTACACGCAGGACCAGATCCGCGAAGTGATCGCCTACGCCGCCAAGCTGCATATCCAGGTCATTCCGGAGATCGATGTACCCGGCCACGCCACCGCTGCCATCGCCGCCTATCCGGAACTGGGTACGATCGACACGCCATTGAAGCCGTTGAGCGAATGGGGCGTGTTCCCGAACCTGTTCAACGTCGAGGACGGCACCGTCACCTTCCTGGAAAACGTGCTGGAAGAAGTGATCCAGCTGTTCCCGGCCAGGTATGTGCATGTGGGTGGCGACGAGGCGGTGAAGGACCAGTGGGAGGCCTCAAAAAAGGTGCAGCAGCGCATGCGCGCGCTCGGCATCAAGGATGAGATGGCCATGCAGAGCCACATCATCAAGCGCCTGGAGACCTTCCTGGAACAACACGACCGCCGCCTGATCGGCTGGGACGAAATCCTTGAGGGCGGCCTGCCGCCGCAGGCCACGGTAATGTCATGGCGCGGCACCGAAGGCGGCCTTGCTGCGGCCAGCGCCGGCCACGATGTGGTGATGTCGCCGGTCAGCCACCTGTACCTGGATTACCTGCAGACGGCCTCGCCGAACGAGCCGCCGGGCCGACCGACGCAGGTGAACCTGGCCAAGCTCTACAACTACGAACCGGTGCCGGCCGAACTGGCCGCCGACAAGCGCGGGCACATTCTCGGCCTGCAGGCGAACATGTTCACCGAGCACACGCGCACTTACGCACGCCTGCAGCACAACCTGTTCCCGCGCCTGGCCGCCGTGGCCGAGACCGGCTGGAGCACGCCGGAGCATCGCGATTACCGCGACTTCCTGGCCCGCCTGCCCTCGCAGCTGCAGCGCTACCGTGCCTGGGGCCTGGCCTACGCGCAGACGCCGTTCGAAGTAGGCGTGGCCTACACCGATGACCGCGCGGCGAACGCGGTGACCGTGTCGCTGGCCAATCCACTGGGCTATGAAGTGCGCTACAGCAGCGACGGCAAGCCGGTGACCGCGCAATCGCCGCTGTACCGGCAGCCACTGACGTCCACGCTGCCGGCGACGGTGCAGGCTGCCGCCTTCTACCAGGGCCAGCCGCTGGCCGCGAAGCCGACGGTGGCGGCGTACACCGCGCAGTCGCTGCTGTCGCGTCACAGCGAAGCACTGCGCAGCTGCGTCGGCGAGAAGGGCCTGGTCCTGCGCCTGGAAGATGATGGTCCGCGCGAAGGTGCGCGAGCGGTGTTCACCGTCGACATCTTCCAGCCGTGCTGGCGTTGGCCGCAGGCACAGCTGGATGGCATCGGCAGCGTGGAAGTGCGCGCAGGCCGCATTCCGTACTACTTCCAGCTGGCCCACGACGAGCCGAAGCGTCGCTTCGAAAAGGCCCGGAGCGCGCACGGCGAAATGCTGATCCGTCGCGGTGACTGCACCGGCAAGGTCCTGGCGCAGGTGCCGCTGCCGGCGCAGACCGATGCCGACGGCTTCGTGACCCTGCGTGCGGCATTGCCGAAGGGCACCTCGGGTACGGGTGATCTGTGCATCAACTTCACCGGCGACACGCGCCCGGCGATGTGGGTGCTGGATGAGGTGACGCTGGGGAAATAGCGGCGGATCTTCTTGTAGCGGGTTCCATCCACGCATGGCGTGGCTCTACTGTAGCGCCAGGCCATGCCTGGCTGCCTTTGGTAGACGCCAACCCTGGTTGGCGCCGGCGGTTTCATCCACGCATGGCGTGGATCTACTGTAGCGCCAGGCCATGCCTGGCTGCCTTGGTGGACGCCAACCCTGGTTGGCGCCGGCGAGATCCATCCACGCATGGCGTGGATCTACTGGGCATCTACGCGCCTCTGAAAGTTTCAGCCACACGCGGTGTGGACCCAGAGTAGAGCCAGGCCATGCCTGGCTGCCTTACCCCCGCCAGCGCAGCAGCATGTCGCGCAGCGGGGTCAACGCGATAGCCATCCCCGCCAACACGCCAACGGTGTTGGCCACCGCATCCATCGGATCAGCCATGCGGTTGCTGGTCAACGCGCCCTGCGCGAACTCGATGCCGACGCCCATCAGCACCAGGCCGGCACCCACCCACAGCAGTGGACGGCCACGCCGGAACAGCTGCACCGCGCTTCCGGCCAGGATGAAATAGGCCAGGAAATGCTCGCCCTTGTCGCTGTTTTCCGGCAGCGGGATCGGCGGCGGCGGAATCAGGCAGACCACGATCACCGTCAGCACCGCCAACACCCACAACGCGGTCCACAGTCGCGGCCGCCGCAGCGGCTTGATCACCGGCAACGCTGCACTCACAGGCGCCAGCTCAGGTCGCCCAGTTCGAAGGCCGGTTCGAAATCGACGTCGCGCTGCAGGCCAATGGCCTGGAAGCGCTCGCCCATCTCCGTTGGCAGGGTCAGTTTCTTCACCTGGTCGCGCAGCTGGATGCGGCCCACTTCATCGGTCCGCTCCTCGGCCAGGGTCAGTACCTGGTCCAGGCCGTTGCCGAGCAGGAAACTGGCCTGGCTGCAGTACCCGGCCAGTTCGAAACCGCCGTGCAGGCCGGCCTCGGCCATGGCGGTGAAATCGACCGATGCGGTGATGTCCTGCAGGCCCGGCCAACGATGGATCTCGTTGTGCACGTGGTGGCGGTAGAACGCGCGCACGGTGCCGTCATCGCGTTCTTCCTGGTAGAACTCGCCCCGGTTGTAGCCGTAGTCCACGAACAGCATCGCGCCGCGCCGCAGGCCGCCGGCCACCGCCTGCAGCCAGTACGGCAGCTGCGGCAGCACTTCGGAACGGTAGCCGTCGGCAAAGGGCTTCTGCAGATAGCGTTCGAGATGGCGCACCGCGCCGTTGAGCAGGAGGTCGGCCGGCTGCGCGCCCCGGATGAAGTTGCCCTGCGCGTCCAGTTCGACGGTTTCCTCGTACACCTCGCCGTCCTTGATGAGGAAGCGCGGTGTCGGCAGCGCATCGATCACCTCGTTGGCGAACACCACGCCGTCCCAGTCGTCCTCGAACGGACGATCAAGCCATTCCACCCGGCTGGCCAGTTCGGGCGGCAGGTTCTGCTGCAGGCGCTCCTGCTGGCGCTGGCGCAGGTCCGCACTGGGTTCGAGGATCGCGTAACGGGCCGGCAGCGCCTCCAGCTCGGCCAGGCGCAGCAGCACCGCCTCGGCGAAGGCCCCGGTGCCGCCGCCCAGTTCCAGCATCCGTGCATGCACATCCAGCTGGCCGAACACCGGCGCCAGTGCATTGGCCACACTGCCGGCGAACAGGCTGCCAAGCTCGGGTGCGGTGGTGAAATCGCCGCTGCCGCCGAATTTGCTGGCGCCGGCGCTGTAATAGCCCCAGCCCGGCGCGTACAGGCACAGCTCCATGAAGCGGGAGAACGGCATCGCCCCACCCTGTGCGAGGATCTCGGCACGCAGGGCGGCGGCCAGTTGATCGCTGTGGGCCAGGGCATCGGCTTCGGGCAGGGGGAAGGTAGGCTGCATGGCGTCTTCGAATACGGTGACAATGGTGCACAGGATAGCCGAGCCTTGGAGGACCCTCGATGAGTGACACCGCCCCCGTGGCCCTGATCACCGGCAGCGCACGCCGGATCGGCGCGGCCATCGCCCGCCAGTTCCACGCCTGTGGCTGGTCGGTGGTGCTGCACGCCCATACCTCCAGCGCCGAACTGCAGCAGGCCGCCTTCAACCTGGACAACGAGCGCCCCGGCAGCGTGCTGGCGTTGCAGGCCGACCTGCGCGACGCCGATGCCCTGGCCGATCTGGTCGAGCAGGCGGTCACCCACTTCGGCCGCCTGGATGCGCTGGTCAACAACGCCTCCAACTTCTTCCCCACCCCGCTCGGCCAGGTCACCGCCGAGGCGATGGACGAGCTGTACGCGGTCAACGCGCGCGCGCCGCTGCTGCTGGCCCAGGCCGCCGCGCCTTACCTGCGCCGCCAGCACGGCTGCATCGTCAACCTGACCGATCTGCACGGCACCGACCCGATGCGCGACCACGTCGCCTACACGATGGCCAAGGCCGCGCTGGAAATGGCGACCCGCTCGCTGGCGCTGGAACTGGCGCCGAAGGTGCGGGTGAACGCGGTGGCACCCGGTGCGATCCTGTGGCCGGAACAGGGCAAGGACGATTTCGCCCGCGAGGCGCTGCTGGCGCGCACGCCGCTGGCGCGGATCGGCACCGTCGAGGAAATCGCCGAAGCGGTGTACTGGCTGGCGGCCGAGGCCAGCTTCGTCACTGGTCACACCCTGCGCGTGGATGGTGGGCGTACGGTCAGCTGAAATGTTGCCGGCCAGCGGCCGGCACCACCGGTAGCGCCGGGCCATGCCCGGCGAGCGCAGCGGCAACAACCACCCGTCATTCCAGGTCCACGACCTCGAACGCTTCACCAAACTGCTTGTGCGCGCGCCACAACGTGGCCAGGTCCAGGCCGCTGACCGGATCGACGAAGTCCGGGGCGATGTCAGCCAGCGGCTTCAGCACGAAGGCATGCTTCAGTTCCGGGCGCGGAATGCGCAGATGGCCGGGGCCCTCCACCACCAGGTCGCCATAGAACACCACATCGACGTCCAGGGTCCGGTCGGAGAAGCGCGGGCCGCTGCGGTCACGACCATGCGCATCTTCCAGCGCATGCAGCCAGTCATCCAGTTCCTGCAGCGGCAGGTCGGTCTCGAGGGCAACGCCGTTGTTGAGGAAGGCCGGGCCGTCGAAACCGACGGCAGCGGTGCGGTAGGCGGCAGATACCTGCAGCGCGCCAAAGCGCTCGCGCAGGGCCGCCACCGCAGCGTGGAGGTAGCGGCGGGGATGGACGTTGCTGCCCAGGCTCAGGAGCACGGTGGTCATGCGGTTCCGGTGACGGCAATCAGGTGGAGCGCGGGCATGCCATCGTCACAACGGCCTGCCTACAATCCGGGACGCATATGATAGGGCACCGACATGACCTATTGCGTTGGAATCGAGGTGGACGAGGGCCTGGTCTTCGCCGCCGACACCCGCACCAATGCCGCGCTGGACGATGTCCGCGTGCACCGCAAACTGCACGTGTTCGAATATCCCGGCCAGGCCGCCTACGTGGTGATGGCCGCCGGCAACCTGGCCACGACCCAGTTGCTGGTGTCGCGGCTGAAGCGCGATGCCGAGGAGCGGCGCACGCCGAACCTGCGCGACATGGCCCATCTGTTCGAGGCTGCGGCCTACGTCGGCTCCCTGCTGGTGGACAGCCAGGTACAGAGCCAGCACACCGAGCATGGCCACGACGGGGTGAACACCCAGGCGACGCTGATCTTCGGTGGACAGATTGCCGGTGAACAGCCCGGCCTGTACATGGTCTATCCGCTGGGCAACGCCATTGCCGCCTCGCCGGAGACGCCCTACCTGCAGATCGGTGAATCCAAGTACGGCAAGCCGATCCTGGATCGCATCCTGACCCCATCCACGCGCCTGGAAGATGCCGCGCGCACGGCGATCGTCTCGCTGGATTCGACCATCCGTTCCAACCTGTCGGTGGGCCTGCCGGTGGACCTGGCGCTGCTGCGCGCCGGCGAACTGCGGATCAACCAGCAGCTGCGGCTGGGCGCCGATTCACCGCTGTACGCCGACATCCACCAGAACTGGTCGCGGCGGCTGGAACAGGCGGTGGAAAGCCTGCCGCGGTTCCCGTGGGAACCGCAGGACCGGTAGGGCCGGCCGCTGGTTGGCAACTGCGTGTGGTCAGATCATTGCGGATGCCGGCCAGCGGCCGGCACTATCCCTGTTTCAGCCCAGCGCGTCGGCCACCGCGCGGAAGACCTGCTGCATCTGCAGCGGCTTGCGCAGCAGGTGCACCTCGATGCCAGCGGGGAACACATCTTCGGGCATCTCCCCGGCAGCGTCTTCCAGCACCAGCGCCGGGCCGCGGTAGCCGAGCGTGGCCATTTCGCCCAGCAACTGGCTGGCCGACAACAGCTTGGAGCCGGCATCGGCAATCACCAGCGCCGGCATCGCCTCCTGCTGCATCCAGCGCAGCGCGGCCGGGCCATCGGAGGCCAACTGCAGCTGATAGCCCTGGCTGGACAGCGCATTGCCCAACAGCGACAGGCGGGTGGCTTCCCCATCGACCACCAGGATCGACTGGCCACTGCCCAGTGCCACGAGCTGTTCAATCGGTTCGCCGCCCTCGGCGCTGGCATGCATCGGCAAGCGCAGCTCGAAGCAGGTGCCCCGCCCCAGCTGGCTGTCGACGTGGATGCTACCACCGGCACCTTCGACGATGCGCTTGCAGGAAATCAGGCCCAGCCCGGTGCCATCGGCCTTGGTGGTGAAGAACGGGTTGAACAGGTGCGACAACGTGTCCGCATCCATGCCGGTACCTTCATCGACCACCGCGATGCGCAGCCAGTCCTCGCCATCGCGCTGGCCACCATGGCTGGCGGTCAGGCTCAGGTTGCCCCCCTGGGGCATCGCCTGGATCGCATTGAGCGCCAGGTTCAACAGCACCTGCTGCAGCTCGGTGTAGTTGGCATCAACCACCAGCCCCTCATCCTCGACCACCAGGTCCAGGCGGACGCCATCGGGCACGTTGCTGCGCAACAGCAGCGCCACGGCCTGGAACAGGTCATCGATGTGGATGCGTTCGCTGGCCTTGCGCGAGCCGCGCACGAACGACAGCATCGATTCGGCCATCTCATGACCACGACGGCCGCACTCGGCGATCACGTCGGCCAGGTGGTGCAGCTGCGGATCTTTGGTACGCGCCTTCAGCAGGTCCGGCATGATCAGCAGCGGCTGCAGGATGTTGCGCAGATCGTGGCTGAGCCCAGCGGCAAGCAACGACAGGCTCTCCAGCCGTTGCGCGCGCATCAGCTCGGTTTCCACCCGCGAGCGCTCGATGGCGCTGCGTGCCTCGCGCACCGCGCGCGCCACGGCCGACGGCAGGCGCGCCGGCTGGTGCTTGATGATGTAGTCGTTGGCGCCCTTCTGCAGGGCCGCCACCGCATTCTCCTCGCCCATGGTGCCGGAGACGAAGATGAAGGGTACCTCCGGCAACGCTTCGCGCACGATGCGCAGCGCGTCGTCGCCGGAGAAACCGGGCATGCTCAGGTCGGACAGGACAATGTCCGGCTGGAAGCGCGCCAGCGCATGGCGCAGGTCGTCCGCGCTCTCGACACGCTCGAAGGTGGCCTCAAGGCCTGCATCGAGCATCTGTTCGGACATCAGCTCGGCATCCTCCGGGGAATCTTCCACCAGCAGGATGCGCAATGCGCCGAGCGCGGGACCGGTCAGGGGCATGGGCCTACTCGATCTCCGGAGCCTGGTTGATCAGTGCCCAGAACTTGCCCAGGGTCTGCACCGCGCCGAAGAACTGGTCCACGTCCACCGGCTTGACCACGTACGCGTTCACGCCCATGTCCCAGCTGCGGGCCAGGTCGCTCTCCTCGCGCGAGGAGGACAGGATCACCACCGGCAACCGCTTCAACTCATCGTGTTCACGGATCTGCCGCAGCACTTCCAGGCCATCCATGCGCGGCATCTTGATGTCCAGCAGCAGCACCGCCGGCAGGCCCTCTTCGCGGCTGGCGAAGGCGCCACGGCGCAGCAGGTAATCCATCACTTCCACGCCGTCTTCGACGTGCACGATGGGATTGGCCAGGCGCGCTTCCTGCAGCGCATCGATCGCCATTTCGGCGTCGGCCGGGCTGTCTTCGGCCAGGAGGATGGTGCGCAGCGTCGTCATGCGATGGGGCCCTGTTTGTCCGCGTCGAGCACGGGGGGAAGATAGAAGTGGAAGGTGGCGCCGGCATCCGGTGCGGCTTCGGCCCAGATGCGGCCGCCATGGCGGGTCAGCACCCTGCGAACACTGGCCAGGCCGATACCGGTGCCGGGATAGTCGCTGGCCTTGTGCAGGCGCTGGAATACACCGAACAGCTTGCCGGCGTAGGCCATGTCAAAGCCTGCACCATTGTCGCTGACCGTGAACTGATGACCGCCATCGGGCTGCTGCTGGTAGTCCACACGGACCTTGGCCGGCTCGCGGTTGGCTGAATACTTCACCGCGTTGCCCAGCAGGTTCAGCCAGACCTGGCGCAGCATGTTTTCGTCGCCCACCACAATCGGCAGCGGCGCGATGCTCCACTCCACCTGATGGGCGTGGCCACTGCTCTCGGCTTCGCTCTGCACGTTCGCGTCGAGCATCGCGCGCGTATCGGCCACCAGCGACTGCATGTCCACGGTCTGCTGGCGCATCGCCACACGGCCCAGGCGCGAATAGACCAGCAGGTCGTCGATCAACGTGGCCATGCGCCGCGCTGAACCGGAGATCACCCCCAGGTAGTGCTGGCTCTTCTCGTCGGCAGCCTCGCCCAGATGGCGCGACAGCTTGTCCGAGAACCCGGCGACATGGCGCAGCGGCGCGCGCAGATCGTGCGACACCGAGTAGCTGAACGCTTCCAGTTCGCGGTTAACCTCCGAGACCTGGGCAACCTTGCCCTCCAGCTGCCGGTTCAGTTCTTCAACACGTGTCTGCACCGCACGCTGCACGGTCACATCGCTGACGGTCAGCAGCACCACTTCATCGTCGGTGTCAGGCAGCGGCATGCGCCGTGCGTTGAGCAGCATGTAACGGGACATGCCGTCAACGGTGCGTTGTTCGTGTTCGAAATCCCACAGTTCGCGGCCGCGCAGCAACACGTCGGCCAGACGCTGGCGCACCACCGGGTCACGCCATGCACCGTCGCCTACGTCTTCCAGCAGCAGGCCATCGGCGCGCTCATCCTGCAGCCCGTACAACTCGGAGAACGCGGGATTGTGCAGCTGCACGCGCAGCTCGCGATCCAGCAGCACGATCGGTTCGCGCACGGTCTGCAGCACCGATGCCGCGCGTGCGGCCGCGCGCTGCGACTGCCGCTCTGCCTGCAGGCGGCGGCCGATCTGGCGTTGCAGCAGCCACAGCACCAGGCCGAGCAGCGCCAGCTGCACCAGCAGCGAGCTCCACGATACGAAGTTGGTCTGCCGCTTCTGTCGCTCCGCCTGCGCGGCGCGCTGGGCCAGCAGCGCTTCCTCACTGGCCTGCAGCTCTTCCACCAGGCCGCGGATCGGGTAGCGCGTACTCAGGTCCTGCACCAGCTCGCGCTGGTCGCTGTTCGGCTCGGACTTCGCCAGTTCACGCGCTACCCCCAGCCGGCCTTCCAGCATCGACTGGATGCGGCCGATGCGGATCAGCTGGTCGGGATTGTCGCGGGTCATCCGGCCCAGTTCGGCCAGACGTTCGGGAATGTCGTTGGCCTTGGCCATGCGCTCGCGCAGGCCCGGCGCATCCACGCCCTTGGACAGCGTCAACGCCGCCGACTCGATGTCGCGCACGTCGGTCTGCAGCTGCTGCAGGGCCACGGTCACCTGCTGGGTATGGGTCACCCAGCCCATGGCCAGTTCGTTGTCCTGCTGCAGTTTGCGCAGGGTCAACCACGGGACCACGATGATGGCTGCCGCTGCCAGTGCCAAAGCAGGCAGTCGCCAGCGATCCCAGATGTCATCACTGAAAACCAGCGCCATAGTTCCTCGTCAGCTCAGCCGGGGAGTGCGATCCGGGCAGGACCAGCCACGGCGGAACCGGCAATATAGCGCAGCCGGTCACATCTCTGGGGTTAATGGGTCATTCGGCGGGGCGCCCGGCAGCGCGCATCGAGCAGGCCCCACAGCACAAGACAGGGGCGCCCCCGTGGGAGCGCCCCTGTCGATAACCTGCGGCGTCGATCAACGCTTGGCGGCACTGACCTTCAGTGCGGCGGCATCAACGCGGGTCACGCCCTTGATGCCCTTGGCGGTTGCGATGGCCTTGTCATGCTCGGCCTTGGTAGCAACGGTGCCACTCAGGCTGACCACGCCATTGACCGTCTCCACCTTTACTTCGGTACCCGGCACATTGCTGCTGGCGAGCAGATCGGCCTTGACCTTGGTGGTGATCCAGCTGTCGGTAACCGGCTCGTTGGAATCATGGCGGTCTGCGTGGGTCATCGCCGAATGATCGGTTTTCGGCGGGCTCTTCGCTGCGGCGTCCTGGGCGAATGCGGCCGAGGAGGACAGCGCCAGGCCCAGGGTGAGGGCGGAAGCCAACAGCGTACGGGTCGTGGTGCTCATCGTTTGGTTCTCCTACTGGTTGGTGCGCCCAGTGTCGCCAAGTGCTTGTAGTGCAGGCGTGGCGCTGCGGTCACGCTCACGTGAATGGGCGCACCCGCAGCGGGAATGGTTCAGCTTCCGGGCGCGTAGTCATCTCGTTTACCCTGAGGTTCCTGTCCTGCACTTCACGATCTGCGCGGAGTCCTCCCATGCGCCCTGAGCTGCAACTGGCCCTGATCGGCTACGGCCTTGCCGGTCGCGTCTTCCACGCCCCGCTGATCCAGCACACGCCGGGGCTGGCCCTGCACAGCGTGGTCAGTTCGCAACGCGATACGCTGCTGCGCACCTTCAGCGACGTCCACGTACGCGCTACCGCACAGGAGGTCTTCGATGACCCTGCGGTGGATGCGGTGGTCATCGCCACGCCGAACGAACAGCACGCGCCATTGGCCATCGCCGCGCTGGCCGCCGGCAAGCATGTGCTGGTAGACAAACCGTTCGCCGTGACCGTGCGCGAAGCCGAACAGGTGCTGGCCGCAGCGCGCGACGCTGGACGCATCGCCACCGTGTTCCAGAACCGGCGGTTCGATGCGGACTTCCTGACCCTGCAGGCGCTGCTTGCCGACCGCACGCTCGGTGACATCGCCGAATGCCACGCACATTTCGACCGCTACCGTCCGCAGGTGCGCGAACGCTGGCGCGAGCAGGACGGACCGGGCAGCGGCCTGTGGTACGACCTGGGGCCGCACCTGCTGGACCAGATGCTGGTGCTGTTCGGCTGCCCGCAGGCGATCGATGCGGACCTTGCGGTGCAGCGCGAAGGCGGCAGCGGCGTCGACTATTTCCACGCGGTACTGCATTACCCGCGCCATCGCGCGATCGTGCATGCCGGTTCACTGGTCGCTGCGCCTGGCCCCCGTTTCGCCGTGCATGGCACACGGGCCAGCTGGATCAAGCAGGGCCTGGACGTTCAGGAAGCGCAGCTGCGTCGCGGCATCGCGCCAGGTGCGCCGGGATGGGGTATCGATCCGCGCCACGGCGAGCTGCTGCACTGCGATGCGGAGGACAACGTCCTGCGCAGCACCGTGGACAACCTGCCGGGCGACTACCGGCGCCTGTATGCCGACTTCGCGGCGGCGATGCAGGGTGAGGGCGAGCCGACGGTCAGCGCGCAGCAGGCGCTGCAGGTGATGCGATTGCTGCAGGCGGGGATGGACAGCGCACGCGAAGGGCGGCGGGTGCAGGTGGGGTGATCGGCAGGGCTGCGCCCTGCACCCGCCGAAGCGGTAGTGCCGGCCGCTGGCCGGCAACAGCAACAGCAACAGCAACAGCAAAAGCGGGCTATGCGTGGGATGGCGGGGTGGGCCCGATTGCGGGGGACGCTGCAAGTACGTCCATGTAAGCTCGGTCGCCGCATCCATGCGGCTCACGCCCCCGCAACCGGACCCACCCCGCCTTCGACAGTTGTCCGCTGCTCTTGGGGGTGTCGACCTTGGTCGACACGGCATGATCTGCTCTTGGTGGGTGTCGACCTTGGTCGACACAGTAGATCCACGCCATGCGTGGATCTACATAAAACCGGTGCTTACGACTTCTTGATGGCGTGGCCGCCGAACTCGTTGCGCATCGCTGACAGCAGGCGGTCGGTGAACGAATTGGATTCGCGCGAACGCAGGCGTTCGAGCAGCGACAAGGTGATCACCGGGGCCGGTACGTCCAGCGCGATCGCTTCGGCGACGGTCCAGCGGCCTTCACCGGAATCTTCCACGTATGGTGCGATGCCATCCAGCGCGGGATTGCGCTTGAGCGCTTCGGTGCTGAGGTCCAGCAGCCACGAACGCACCACGCTGCCGTGGCGCCAGACCTCGGCCACCTGGGCCAGGTCCAGTTCCATCTCCTGCTTGCGCTCCATCAACGCGAAGCCTTCGGCGTAGGCCTGCATCATTCCGTACTCGATGCCGTTGTGGACCATCTTGGTGAAGTGGCCTGCGCCGGAAGGGCCGACGCGCGCCCAGCCGCGGTCCTCGGCCGGTGCCAGCGTGCGCAGCAGCGGTGCGATCTGTTCGACCACCGCTGCATCGCCACCCACCATCAGGCTGTAGCCTTCCTGCAGGCCCCACACGCCGCCGCTGGTGCCACAGTCCACGTAGCCCAGGTCATCTTCGGCCAGCGCCTTGGCGCGACGGATCGAGTCCTGGTAGTTGGAGTTGCCACCGTCGATGACGATGTCACCTTCGGCCAGATGCGGGGTCAACTGGCCGAGCGTCTGGTCCACGGTCTCGCCGGCGGGCACCATCAGCCACACCACGCGCGGCACCGGCAACGCGGCCACTGCGGCGGCCAGCGAATCAACCACCTCCAGGCCGGCCTCGGCGGCGCGCTGGCGGGCGCCCTCGCCCGGATCGTAGCCGACAACGCGGTGGCCACCGCGGTGCAGGCGCTGGGCCATGTTGGCGCCCATCCGGCCGAGGCCGATCATTGCAATATCCATTGTTTCACCTTCAGTTGGGGTCTAGGGTCAGGCTGCCTGGCCTGCCGGTGGCTGCGCAGTGGCGCAACTGCGCCTCGCGCCAACGCCGGTAGAGCGTGGTATGCAGATTGTGCAACGCCAGGTCGATGGAAAACGGCGTGCGCGGATTGCGGTCGAGCAGGCGGATGATGTGATAACCGACAGGACGTATACCGCGTGGGTGCGCGTAGATCACGAACTGCTGGTAGAACGCATCGTCCAGCAACTGGTCCATCTGCTGCACGACGTCCCGATAGCGCGGGGCCAGCTGCGCACGCAGCGCCGGATCGCGTTCGTACAGCAACCGCTCGAAATAGCGTTGGCCGACACGCGGAATGCCCTGCGCCAGCTGCCACAGGGCACGGTTGCGCTGGTCATACCAGGCCAGCCCACCGTGCTCCGCCAGTGCCTGCGCCGCGCCTTCGCCCACCTCCACCACGACGAAGTTCTCCGCCTGGTTGCTCAGATCGTCCAAGGTGCCTTTGTCGAAGACGTGCTCGATGAAGCCCGGCAGCCCGACAAAGGCCTGTCGCCCCATCGCCGACGTGCGCACGGCCTTGCCGTCGGCCAGGAACTGGCCGGCCTGCGCGCCCAGCAGGATGCTGTCGGTGTCGTGCAGGCCAAGGAGCGTGCCGATGGACAGCTCGGCGGGCGCGAATTCCGCATCGAAGGCCGTATCGCCGTACAGCTCGCGCTGCGTGGCCAGCTGCGCGACCTGGCGGCCAACACCGCACTCGGCGCGCACGTGGCCCGTATAGAAGGCGTCCAGTGCGCGGCTGTTGCTGGCGGCCGGTACATAGCCGCGGCCGAAGCTGCGCACCCGCTGCCATCCCTGTGCCGGGGCGCCACGTGCGCCAAAGCCGATCCAACCCAGCTGCACCCCGGTGAAGCGGAAGGATTCATTGTCCTGCAGTGCCTGCGTAGCGCGTTGCACGGCGGCGCCCAGTTCAAAGGCGTAAGCGCAGACCGTGGCCGGCTCATCCAGCAACTGCTGCAACAGGGCCTGCCGGTCGGCCTCGGCCAGCGTTGCCGGCCAACGCACGCGCAGATCACCGGCCGCCTGCGCCTCGGCCAGCGAGGCACGCGTACACACCGGCCCACCTTGTACCTGTGGCGTGGTGATCGCTGCGGTTTCAAAGCGCCAGCCCAGCCGCTGCAGCAGGCCTTGGCTGCACTCGGCCGTAGCGGCCAGCGTGCTCAGGGGCCAGCCCAGCAGCAGGGCCCACGCCATCACCCTGCCGCGCACGCTCAGCCCTGGTCCGTTGCTGCCGGCGCTGGTTCGGGCTCAGGCCCGGCAGGAGGCTGCGGCGACGCGGCCGGTTGCGGTTGCGGCTGCGGCTCTGGCTTCGCTGCCGCTGGCAGGTACTGCTGCAGGCGCTGGAAGAAGCGCCGATAGAACTCGGCATCGGTGATCGTGCTGCTGGCCACTTTCACCAGCGAGTCGTCATTGCTGCCGAACGGCAGCGACACCGAGCCCAGCGCGCCCACGCCCACACTGGCCGAGGTCGGGCTCTTCTTCAGTGCATAGCGGTCCTGCACGGCGCTGACGAACACCAACGCCTGGCTGCCACGCGGCGCGCACGAGATACGCAGCACCAGCTGCTCATGGTCGTCCTCGCGCGGCTGGAAGTTCTTGTTGCCTTCCACCTGCGCATCGTCCGAGCGTGCGATCGCATAGCCCTGGCTGAGCAGCGTGCGCCGGGCTGCTTCGCAGGCTTCGGCCGGACGGCCATCGACGGTGCGCGAAAAGGTGTCGCCGGAGTCGAAGGACTCCCGCAACAGACTGCTGTCGGCGGCACGACCGCCACAGGCGGTCAAGGCCAGGGCACTGGTGGCAGCCAGCAGGGAAGCAGAAAGAAGGGAGGCCCGCATGGGTACTCCTGCGAAGACGGTATCCACGAGGGTAGCCCCCTGCCCGTGTGCGCCGGGTCGAAAACACTGGTCCCGTCCCCCACCGTTGTACCCGGTTCATGCAAAAAGGGGACGGAAGGATCAAGTCGTTTGTACCACTAACGACTTGTTCCTCCGTCCCCTTTTCCGGTCAATCAGTCGGCCCAGCGGCCTGCGGCGGTGGACTGCGGCAGCACCTGCGCCGACAGCGGACGGTCGGCCTCCAGCAGGTTCACCGCGTCGGCCAGGATCGAGGCCGATTCACGCAGCAACGGATCCGGACGCTTCTCGGCGGCCTTCTCGCGGGCGGCATCCTTGACGATGTCGCGTTCGTTGCCGGTCAGGCCGTCATCGCTGCTGTCATCGGCCAGCGGGTCCAGGGCCAGGCCCAGTTCCTTGCGCACGATCTGGCGCTGCTTGCGCTGGGTATCCTGGCGCTCGCGCTCGGCACGTCGGGTCGCCTCATTCAGCGAGACGTACTTCTTCGCCGCCTCAGCACGGAACTGCTCCACATCCTCGTTCCACCATTGGAATTCCTTGTCGGTGGCGATGCGCGCGTCGTGACGCGTTTCCAGCTTCGGCAGCAGCGGCGCGAAGTTGCCGTACTGGGTGTGCGGCACCGCGGCGATGCGGGTCCACGGCAGCGCATTGTCGTAGGTGCTCTCGCCGAACTCGGTGGCATCGACGCTGGCCGGGAACGCCAGGTCCGGCACTACACCCTTGTGCTGGGTGCTGCTGCCGCTGATGCGGAAGAACTGGGCGATGGTCAGCTTCACCTGGCCAAAGCGCTGGGCTTCGCCACTCGGCCAACGGTCCAGGTCGACGATGTTCTGCACCGTGCCCTTGCCGAAGCTGGTTTCACCGATGACCAGGCCGCGGCCGTAGTCCTGGATGGCACCAGCAAAGATCTCCGACGCCGAGGCCGAACCACGGTTGATCAGCACGGCCAGCGGACCGTCCCATGCCACGCCCTGGTTGCGGTCGCTGTTGACGGTGACACGGCCACCGGATTCGCGCACCTGCACCACCGGACCCTGCTCGATGAACAGACCGGTCAGCTCGATGGCTTCATCCAGCGAACCGCCGCCGTTGTTGCGCAGGTCCAGCACCACGCCGTCCAGTTTGTCGGCCTTGAAACCGGCCAGCAGCTTGGCCACGTCGCGGGTGGCCGACGCGTAATCGGTGGCGTTGCGACGACGGCCTTCGAAGTCCTGGTAGAAGGTCGGCAGCTTGATCACGCCAACCTTGCGTGCCGGCTCGCCATTGGCGGCCGGGATGGTCATGGTCTCGCCCTTGGCGGCCTGTTCGGCCAGGCGCACCTTCTGCCGGGTCAGCACCAGGGTGTGGTGCTTGCCGTCGACGCCCGCTTCGGCCGGAATGAACTCCAGCTTCACCTGGGTGTCCTTGGCGCCACGGATCTTGGCCACGACATCATCGATGCGCCAGCCGATCACGTCTTCCACCAGCCCGGACTTGCCCTGGCCGACGCCGACGATGCGGTCACCCGGCTTCAGCGTGCCATCCACTGCTGCCGGACCACCGGCGATGATCTCGCGGATCACCACCACGTCGTCCTGGCGCTGCAGCTGCGCGCCGATGCCTTCCAGCGACAGCGACATCGCCTGGTTGAAGTTCTCGGCGGTACGCGGGGTGAAGTAATCGGTGTGCGGATCAACCGCGCTGGTGTACGCGTTCATGAAGAACTGGAAGGTGTCTTCGCCCTTCAGCTCGTTGACCGACTTTTCCAGCGTGGCGTAACGCTTGTCCAGCGTCTTGCGGATGTCATCGGACTTCTTGCCGGCCAGCTTCAGGCGCAGCCAGTCATTCTTCACCGACTTGCGCCACAGCTCGTCGAGCTCGGCGTTGGACGCTGCCCACGGCACGTCCTTGCGGTCGTACTCGAAGCGCTCGTCGGTGGTGAAATCCGGTTCCTGCTTCAGCAGCTTGCGCGCGTAGGCCACGCGCTCGCCGACGCGCTGCTTGTACACCGCGAACACCTGGAAGGCCGGCTCCAGCTCGCCGCCGCGGATGGCATTGGCAATGCCGGCCTGGAACGGTGCGAAGCGGGTGATGTCGGCCTGGGTGAAGTACTGCTTGCCGCCGTCCAAGGTCTCCAGGTAGCGCTTGAACACATCCTTGGAGGTGGCTTCATCGAGCGCACGCGGGCGATAGGCGTAGCGGCTGTCGGACAACAGGCCGTAGACCAACTTGGAGGTGGTCACCTGATCGGCGGTAGCCGCCGCCGGCAACGCCGGCGAGTCGGCCTTGGCCGCCAGCGCCAACGGCGCAACCAGCGCCAGGGCCATCAGGAATGCGGGGGCTTTGAATTTCATTGACGTGCTCGAAGGCGCCTTGCCAAGGGGGAGACTGCAGGGTGTTCAGACACCACGACAGTGCCGAAAGTTGCCGGGTTTGTCACCCGTCCACTTCCGGTGGAAAACCAGCCTAGCGGGGCCGGTGTAGCAAATTGTGAATGCAGGCAAAGGCGTGCGGACCAACGGTCCGCACCCACCAGGGTGATGGTGACACCCATCGGTGGTGGTGACACCCACCAGGGTGGTGGTGACACCCATCGGTAGCGCCGGGCCATGCCCGGCGGGGATGAGGCGTGCGGACCAACAGTCCGCACCCACCGGCGGAGCGTCAGGAAACGCCGGCGCCCTTGGCCTGCACGTCGGCGTGATACGACGAGCGCACCATCGGGCCGGAGGCCACGTGGCTGAAGCCCAGCTCGTAACCGTAGACTTCCAGCGCCTTGTAGTCGTCCGGGGTCCAGTACTTCAGCACCGGGTGGTGGTGCGCGGTCGGCTGCAGGTACTGGCCGATGGTGATCATGTCCACATTGTGCGCACGCAGGTCGCGCATGGTGGCCTTGATCTGTTCGAAGTCCTCGCCCAGGCCCAGCATGATGCCCGACTTGGTCGGTACGTCAGGGTGCTGCGCCTTGAAGTTCTTCAGCAGGTTCAACGACCACTGGTAATCGGCACCCGGGCGCACGTTGCGGTACAGGTCCGGCACGGTTTCGATGTTGTGGTTGAACACGTCCGGCGGGTTCTGCGCGAGGATTTCCAGCGCGCGCTCCATGCGGCCCTTGCCGCGGAAATCCGGGGTCAGCACTTCGATGCGGGTGCCCGGCGACTTCTCGCGGATGGCGGTGATGCAGTCGACGAAGTGCTGGGCACCGCCGTCGCGCAGGTCATCGCGGTCGACGCTGGTCACCACCACGTACTTCAGGCCCATGTCGGCCACGGTCTGGCCCAGGCTGGCCGGCTCGTTGGCATCGGGCGGCTTCGGCCGGCCGTGTGCCACGTCGCAGAACGAGCAGCGGCGGGTGCAGACCTCGCCCAGGATCATGAAAGTGGCGGTGCCGTGGCCGAAGCATTCGTGGATGTTGGGGCAGCTGGCCTCCTCGCACACGGTCACCAGGCGGTTCTCGCGCAGCTTGGCTTTCAGGTTCTGCACGGCATTGCCCGAAGGAATGCGCACGCGGATCCAGGAGGGCTTGCGCAGCACCGGCACGTCGGCGAACTGCACCGGCGAACGGTTGATCTTGTCCCCACCCATCTGCTTGACCCCGGCCTGCAACGGCGCGGTGGACGGAAGCTCGGCCTGCACGATCTGCAGGGGAATGGTGCGGGCAGTGGTTTCAGTCATGGCGTTTCCGGGGGCGGTCAGGCGGCCGCAGAGAGATCAGGCAGTTCAGGCACGGGCTGCAGCAGCAGGCCGAACTGGCGGGCCAAGTGGTCCAGCAGCACCGGCTTGACGGCGTCCATCCCGGACGGACCGCCCAAGTCTAGCACCGTGGTCACCTGCAACCCCTCGTAACCACAGGGGTTGATGCGGTGGAAAGGGTCGAGGTCCATGGCCACGTTGAAGGCCAGGCCGTGGAAGGTGCAGCCGCGCCGCACGCGGATGCCGAGCGCGGCGATCTTGGCGCCGCCGACGTAGACGCCCGGGGCGCCATCGAGCCGTTCGGCACCGATGTTCCATTCCGCCAGGGTGTCGATGATGGCCTGCTCGATGCGGCATACGTAGTCGCGCACACCGATGCCCAGCCGCGGCAGCCGCAGCAGCGGATAGATCACGATCTGGCCGGGGCCGTGGTAGGTCACCTGGCCACCGCGATCGACGTGGACCACCGGGATCTCACCCGGTGCCAGCACGTGTTCGACCTTGCCGGCCTGGCCCAGGGTGAACACCGGATCGTGCTCGACCACCCACAGCTCGTCCAGCGTGTCATCGTCGCGCTGGTCGGTGAAACGCTGCATGGCGTGCCAGACCGGCTCGTAGGCCTGGCGCCCCAGGTCACGCACCACCGCCGGGCGCGGCGGGCGCGCCTCGGGGGCCGCCGCCTCGGCAGGGCAGCTGACGGCTACACCGTCCACTTCACTTCCGGGTGGTCGCGCAGGGCCTGGTGGGCCACGTCGTACTGTTCACGGTTCTCGGCCCGGAAGACCAGGCGCACCGAGACGTACTTGCCGTTGGACGAATGCTTCCAGCTGATGCGCTCGTTCACCACGTCGACGCCAGCAGCCAGCAGCAGGCGGGGGAGTTCATGCTCCAGGCCGCGGTTGGCCGGGCCCATCGCGCTGAGCTCGAACTGACCGGGGAACTGGAAGCCGTGTTCGGGGTTGTCGGACTTGATTTCCATGCGCCCATTATCGGGCCGCAGGGCAACAAACCCAAGAGTATTCATGTAAGCCGGCGGCACTGCGGGCGGGCCGCTGCGTTGCAGCTGAACGTCCATTCAGGCGGGGAGACACCTCCCAGGGCCCCTGCCCCATCGCTGCGGCTTCACCTGCGGTAACCGATTGTATCGATCAGACAATGTTGTTTTCGGAACAGACAAGTGATCCCAGCGCGCTCGTTCCATCACAGCGCCGGGAGTACCGTGTCGTTGCATAAAACGACAGACAGATGCCCCCTTCCCGATGATCATCCCATCCATGCGCTATCTCGCATCCTTTGGATTGTCCGGCCTGCTGGCCACCGCCCTCCCCCTTTCCGCTTACGCAGCCGAGCAATGCGGCCCGGACGCGATGCGCGAGCATCCGCCGCAGGTCAATTTCCGCGTCGACAACGACCTGTTCGGCGGCCGCCACCAGGACCAGGGCTATACCAACGGCGCCCAGCTGACCCTGGTCTCGCCCAACCTGGTCGATTACACCGACGACCCGTGCCTGCCGCGCCTGGCGCGCTGGGTGAACAGCCACCTGGAGGCACTGCACCCGGGCAGGTTCGAACAGCAGAACATGATCTTCAGCCTGGCCCAGGGCATCTTCACCCCCACCGATTTCACCCGGAAGGACCTGATCGAAGACGACCGCCCGTATGCGGGCGTGCTGGTGGCCAGCTTCGGCTACAACGCGCGCAGCGGCGACCACCTGCAGACCACCCAGCTGACCCTGGGCGTGGTGGGGCCGTGGGCGCAGGGCCGGCAGGTGCAGAACGCGGTGCACGACGTGCTGGGTGACGAGAAGTTCCAGGGCTGGGACAACCAGCTGCACAACGAACCGGTGTTCATGCTGACCCACGAGCGCATGCGCCGCTGGCCGGGCGATGCCAGCATCAATGCCGACGGCTGGGGCTGGGATGCGATCAGCCATTACGGCGGCTCGATCGGCAACCTGGAAACCAAGGCCAACGTCGGCGGCGAAGTGCGTTTCGGCTGGAAGCTTCCCGACGACTTCGGCAGCACCCCGCTGCGCCCGGCCGGCGAGAACACCGCGCCGACCCGGGGGGGCAAGCCCAGTGGCTGGTCGTGGCACATGTTTGCCACCACCGATGCGGCATGGGTGATCCGCGATATCACCCTGGACGGCAACACATTCCGCAACAGCCACAGCGTGGACAAGCGTCATGTGGTCGCCTACGGCGGTTACGGCGTGGCAGTGATGCGCGGCCGCTGGAAGTTCGCGGTAGCCCGCTACCACAGCACCCGCGAGTTCAATGGCCAGCGCGAAGCCCCGGTGTTCGGCAGCTTCACCATCAGCCGCTCGCTGTAAGCGAGGGGCTGATGGTGAAGCGGGTAGGTGCCGACCGTTGGTCGGCACACCGGATTGAATCGCTCGCTGTAATCCAGGGCTGATGGTGAAGCGGGTAGGTGCCGACCGTTGGTCGGCACACCGGATTGAATCGCTCGCTGTAATCCAGGGCTGCGTCCGCCGGGCATGGCCCGGCGCTACCCGATCGTGCGTCCGCCGGGCATGGCCCGGCGCTACCCGATCGCCGGTAGCGCCGGGCCATGCCCGGCGGGATCCCACGAAAAAGGCCGGCATTCGCCGGCCTTTTTCATTCACCGCAGCAGGCTGCGGATCATTCCGATTCCCACCACATCCAGAAGCTGTCCCACAGGCGCTTGAAGAAGCCGGCCTGCTCGACGGCGGCCACAGCCACCAGCGGCGCTTCGGCCACCAGCTTGCCATCCAGGGTGACCTTGACGGTGCCGATCTGCTGGCCAGCGGTGAACGGCGCTTCCAGGGTCTTGGGCACGTCGATGCTCGGCTTCAGGTCGTTGTAACGACCGCGCGGCACGCTGACCAGCATCGGTTGCGCCACGCCCAGCTGCACCTTGTCGGTGGTGCCCTTCCATACCTTGTGCTCGGCCACGGCCTTGCCCGGCTCGTACAGGCGGTGGGTCTCGAAGAAGCGGAAGCCCCAGTTCAACAGGGCCAGGCTGTCATCGGCGCGCTGCTTTTCCGACGCGCCGCCCAGCACCACCGCGACCAGGCGCTGGTCACCGCGCTGGGCAGAGCTCATCAGGCAGTAGCCAGCCTCGGAGGTGTGGCCGGTCTTGATGCCGTCCACGCTGCCATCGCGCCACAACAGCAGGTTGCGGTTGGGCTGCTTGATGGTGCCGACCTGGAATTCCTTGATCTTGTTGTAAGCGTAGGTTTCCGGGTAGTCGCGCACCATCGCGCGGCCCAGCAGGGCCAGGTCGTAGGCGCTGCTGTGATGGCCCGGGGCGGTCAGGCCGTGGGCGTTCACGAAGTGCGAGTTCTTCATGCCGATCTTGGCGGCGTAGCTGTTCATCAGCGAAGCAAAGGCTTCTTCGCTGCCGGCCACGTGCTCGGCCAGGGCGATCGCGGCGTCATTGCCGGACTGGATCGCCATGCCCTTTTCCATGTCTTCCAGGCGCGCGGTCTGGTTGACCGGGAAACCGCTGTAGCTGCCGTCGGTGCCGGCACCACCTTCGCGCCAGGCGCGTTCGCTCATCATCACCTGGTCATCGGGACGGACCTTGCCGTTCTTGACCTCGGCGGCGATCACGTACGACGTCATCACCTTGGTGATGCTGGCCGGGGCCAGCTGCTCGTTGATGTTCTCGCCTGCCAGCACCTGGCCGGTAGCGTAGTCCATCAGCACCCAGGCCTTGGAAACGCTGGGTGCAGGCGCCGGCGGCGTGGCCACGGTGGCGGGGGCAGCAGCGGCGGCAGGCGCCGGGGTGGCCGGGGTCGGCAGCGGCGTCTGGGCGGAGGCCAGGCCCACCACCAGGGTGGCGGCCAGGGCAGTGGCGGCGGAACGGAAATTCATGGGACAGCAGGCTCCAGGGGACGGCCGGAAAATGAAGGATGGGGCGAGGTGGCCATTGTAAGGCCGAGGTGGCAAGGGCCGGCAGCACCGGCCCGGGCGGAATCAGTCCTTGACGATCTGTGGCGAGCCAAAGCCCAGACCCGAGATGCGCCCGGCAAGTTCCGCCGCGCTGGCATGGTCGCTGGCGGGTACCCGCAGGCGCCACAGGGTACGGCCACCGGCAGCGATGTCGCTGATGGTGGCACCGACGATGCCGGCGGCGTTGAGCTGGCCCATCGCCCGATTGGCGTTGTCGCGGTTGGAGAAGCTGGCGACCTGCAGCATCACCGCGCCCACCACCTTCTGCGACAGGCTGGGGCTGCTGGCCGGGGCCGGGCTGCGCGGCGCGGCGGTGGCCACGACCTGCGCTGCCGGACGCGACGCGGGTGCGCTGGGCGGCAGGCTGCTGACCGCCACTTCCGGCATCGTGCTGACGGCGGCCTGGGTGGTGGCCGGCTGGCCGCGCTCGGGCGCGGCGTCGGCCGGCAGGCGCTTGACCAGGCGATCGATGTCACTGTCGGCAACTGCGCGTGCGGCGGGTACAGGGCGCGCGCTGGCGACGGCAGCGGTGGCCGCAGCCGCTTCCGCAGCACGGCGTTCGCGGCGCGAGGGCTTCTGCGCCATCAGGTTGCCTTCGCCCGGCTGCAGCGCGCGCACTTCCACGTTGCCGGTACCGCGCTGGGTGATGCCCAGACGCACGGCGGCGGCATAGCTGAGATCAACCACGCGGCCATCGTGGAACGGGCCACGATCATTGACGCGCACGATCACCGATTCGCCGTTGTCCAGGTTGGTCACGCGGGCGAAGCTGGGCAGCGGCAGGGTCTTGTGCGCAGCGGTGAACTGGTACATGTCGTAGACCTCGCGGTTGGAGGTCAGGCGGCCATGGAACTTGGCGCCGTAGTACGAAGCGGTGCCGCGTTCAACGTAGTTGCGGGTGTCGTCGAGCACCTTGTACTGCTTGCCCAGCACCACGTAGGGCGACTTGTTGCCGATTGCCGAGCGATCCTCGTCGGTCACCACCGGCTCGGGAATGCAGGCCACGTTGGGCACGTAACTGGGCGTGGTGTCTTTCACGCCGGGCTTGTACAGGCCACCGGCGGTGTAGTTGCCACGGGTGGACAGGTCCTCGGTGGCCGCCGCGTACGGCGAGCCCTCCGGACAATGCGCCGGACGCCCGCCCTTGCCCTGCACCACCGTGCCGGACGGCTTGCCACCGTGTCCGGCGGTCGCCGGCTTTTTCGGCGCGCTGCTGCAGGCGGCCAGCGCGAGGACGATCAATCCAGGGACCAGCCATCTGATGTTCATGCCGGGGGCAGCTCCTGTCCGGCAATGGCCTGCGACAACTGGAACACGGCCATCGCGTACATCTTCGAGAGGTTGTAGCGGGTGATTGCGTAATAGTTCTGGAAGCCCAGCCAGTACTGCTTGCCGGTGCTGCCTTCAAGGGTGATCGGGGTGGCAGTGGCACCCGGCTGCACCGGCGCGCTGGGCTGGTAGCCGCGCTGGGCCAGGTCGGCCAGCGACCAGGTGGGCATCCACTCGGTCGGGTTGAACTCCTCGCGGCCGGCGGCGAGCGTGGCCGGCACGGCGACCTGGCCACCGCGCACCCAGCCGCCCTTCTTCACGAAGTAGTTGGCGATGGACGAGAACACGTCGTCGTAGCTGGTGAACAGATCACGGCGACCATCGCCATTGCCGTCCACGGCGTAATCGAGGTAGCTGGAGGGCATGAACTGGCCCATGCCCATCGCGCCGGCATAGCTGCCCTTGAGCGTGGTGATGTCCAGCTTTTCCTCGCGGCCCAGCTCGAACAGCTTGGCCAGTTCATCGCGGAAGAACAGCTCGCGGCGCACTTCGCGCTCCAGCTTGGCCGGGTCGCCACTGCGCGGGTAATAGAAGGCCAGGGTGTACAGCGCATCGAGCACGCGATGGCTGCCGGCATTCTTGCCGTAGCTGGTTTCCACGCCGATGATCGCCACGATCACTTCCGCCGGCACGCCGGTGCGCTGCTGCACACGGTCCAGTTCGGCGCGATGCTGGGCAAGAAACGCCTTGCCGCCATCGATGCGTGCCTTGCTGATGAACATCGGCCGGTATTCGTTCCACGGCTTGACCCGTTCGGCCGGCCGCGACATGGCGGCGATGATCGGCTGGCGCACCTGCGCCTGGTCGAGCACGTTGCGGATCTCGTCGGGCTTGAGGCCGTAGCGCTTGGCGGTGTCGGCAATGAATCTGGCGCGCGCGGTTTCGAACGGCACCGGGGTGAGATCGACCGGTGCTGCCGTGGCCGCGGTCGCTTCCGGCGCGGCCTCGGCCGGGCCGTGGGGCTTGGCCGCCGGGTGGCGTGGCGTACTGCTGGCCTGTGGCGAAGTCGGTGGGGACGTCGGCTGGGTCGCGCAGGCGACCAGGCCGAGGGTGAGCATGCAGGCCAGAGAACGTCGAATCATCACCGCAGGTTAGCAGGTCATGGATGAATTAAAACCCCTAACACCATGAATCACAACGATTTGCTCGCGTTCAGCACGAAATGTGAAGACGTTGTGATTGACCTGCCCCATTCAGGCAGAGGTTGCCGGTTGCGTCCCCATCCCCGCAGACGCAACCGGCCGCCGGACCCGGTCGGTACCTGCGCGGCTGCCGCTCCCCAGTGGCAGTGCTCCGCGCTCCCTGTACCCGTTGGATCAGTACTGCTTTCCCATCCGACGCCCCTCGCGCTGCATCAAAGACGGCGCGCCATGCCGAACGGGCCGCCATTGTGCAGGCCGATTGCGACAAGTCCATTGATCAGGATCAACGCGGCGTCAAAATGTGAATTGGCGCCCACTTTTAATGGAACTTCGTCGTGAGTGGTGCCGACAGGAGGTGGTCTGAGAACGTTTGCACAACAGGGATTGCGCAGATTCAGCGGGCGCGCAGGGCGCCGGTGCATGGCGTGGACTGCTGTGCCCGCACAGCAGTCCACGCCATGAATTGCCAGAGCAACGCATTCGACGCGCCGCTGCTTGGTACCGGACGCATTGATGTTTCAGCAGCCTCCAAGCGCTAGCTGACATCAGCCAGCGCTCGCAAGGTTTCCTTGGGGTTCTTCTTGATGACGTGAAGCAGGGCTCGCGCAGGGCCTGTTGGGTCACGGCGGCCCTGTTCCCAGTTCCGTAGTGTTCCGACTTCCACGTGGATGATGGTTGCGAACTTCTGCTGGGACAGGCCCGTGGCCTTGCGGATCTCGCGCACCTCCACAGGGCTGATGTAAAGCTCACGCGAGGGGCTCCGCTCTCCCTTGAGAATTTCATTGGCCTCGGACACGCTGCCCATCAGCTCAGCAAAAAGATTTTTGTCCATAGCTCACTTCCAGTTTTCAATGATGGACCGAAGCGCCTTCTTCTGCTCTGCGGTCAAGTTGTCCTGCTCGTTTTTGGGATATGCGAGAAGCAACACGATCTGTGAGGCCGAAGCGAAGTGGTAATAGATCACGCGTGCCCCACTTCGCTTGCCACGTCCTGGTAGCGCGACACGAATCTTCCTCAGTCCGCCCGTGCCCTCGATCAGGTCGCCCGATTCGGGGGCTTGGGCGAGGGTGTGCTGAAAGCCGCTGTACTGCGTATCCGTCATCAGTTCTTTGATGAGGCGCGTGAACGTCGGGGTCTCAATGAAGATCATGGCATGAATGTACGCCATTGGCGCACATGCGTCAATGGCGCACTTCAATGCACCACTTGGCACAACGGGCACTGTTTCAGCAGGCTCCTACGCGTGCACCGGCCGATGCCCCCGCACCGCCATCACCAGCCCGATCCCCGCCAGCAACGACACCGCCGAGGTGCCGCCATAACTGATCAACGGCATGGGAATGCCCACCACCGGGAGCAATCCGGAAATCATCCCGCCGTTGACCAGCACGTACACGAAGAACGCCAGGCCGAGGCTGCCGGCCAACAACCGCGCGTGCGTGTCGCGTGCCTGCACCGCGATCGACAGGCAACGCCCGACCACGAACAGATACAGCGCGAACACCGTCACCACGCCGATCCAGCCGAATTCCTCGGCCAATACCGAGAACGCGAAATCGGTGGTGTACTCGGGCAGGAAATCCAGCGTGGCCTGCGTGCCGTGCCCCCAGCCGCGCCCCTGCATGCCACCGGAGCCGATGGCGATGCGCGACTGCAGGATGTTCCAGCCGGTGCCCAACGGATCGGCAGCCGGATCCAGGAAGGTCAGCACGCGATTCTTCTGGTATTGCCGCAGCAGCCCGAACCAGGCCAACGGCGCAGCCACCGACACCGCGCCCAGTCCGGCCGCCACCCAGCGCCACTGCAGGCCCGCCAGCAGCAGGGCAAACACGCCGCTGGCGGTGACCAGGGTGGCCGTACCGAGATTGGGCTGCATCAGGATCAGCAGCGCTGGCACCCCGATCAGTACTGCGGCCGTCAGCACCGTGCGCGGCGATGGCGGCAACGGCTGGCGGTGCAGATACCAGGCCATCATCAACGGCAGACTGAGCTTGAGCAGTTCCGAGGGCTGCAGGTAGAACACGCCCAGGTTGAGCCAGCGCTGCCCGTACTTGCCGGTGCCGATCACGTACACCGCCATCAGCGGCAGCATCGACAGTGCATAGATCGCCGGCGTCCACGCGCGCAGGCGCAGCAGCGAAACCCGCGACAGCAGCCACATCGCCACCAAGCCACCGGCAAAGCGCATCGCCTGCCCGTGCACCGGCCCATTCACGCTGTGCAGCACCGCCAGGCCTGCGCCCATCAGGATCAACAACGCGATCAGCAACGGCAGATCGATCGTACGCAGCGCCTCACGGCAGCCACCAAGCATTCGTTTCCATTTCACCCGCGGCACGGTAGCAACCGGCGCTTTCGCGAAGCTGTCAGCGCTGTTTGACGCTATCGACTCCTTCGGCGACACCTGCCTTGGGCGACCGGATTCTCCGGGTTTCAAACAATTCTGATTGGAGCCGCAAGGGCCCGTGCACATCATGTGCGGCCACCGACAACGGGTGGCACGGGACTCCAATCCCGTTTGATAGATGCGTTGTTTACGCTTGCCAGCCGGCGTCGCTTTTTCCTTGTTGAGCGGCGTCGGCTGGCAATCCGTCCGTGCGTCTTTGGCGGGCGGTGCGTGGAGGGACTCGTGCCCGCCGGCGTTCCAGCGTCTATCACCGGTATTGGAGCCACGCATCGCCTGCCACCCTCGCCTCCACGCGGGGTGGCCCTTGCCGACCGCACGAGGGCCCCGCCATGTCCGCTTCCACCTACCCGTACCTGTTCGCCACGCTGGGCGAGGCTGCTCACCAGCTGCCGCATGACATCGCCCGCGCACTGGAAACCACGCTCACCGCAACGCAGGCCGCCAACGCGCCCGGCGGCCCTACCCTGCTGGACTGCCTGCAGCGCATCGGCCAAGTGGAAGCGGCAGATGGCCAGCCGTGGCCGAGCAAAGGGCGAACGCAGGCGCAGTGCATGGCGATGGCGCGCATCGACCGCGCCAATGCCGGGCTGACCTTCCTGCTGGAACTGCTGCACGCCAGCGAACGCGTGCGCGTGGACGGCGACGACACGCAGCATCTGCCCGACGACGCCCGCGAAGGCCTGCTGCTGGCCTGCCGAGGACTGTCGGAATATGTGGGCGTGCAGCTGCAGGCCGCGTGATGCGCACGTCGCTGTGCCCTCGCCTGCCTCTCGTACAGCGCATGCCGGCCCTGAGCCGAGCATGGCTCGGCACTACAAAGAGCGAAGCGACCCGCTTCTGCTCTGCTTTATTTCTCTTTGCGTGGGTGGCCACCGCAGGAAACTGTCAGAGGCCGGGCGCGGTGGGTTCGCGGGGGTGTCCGCGGCATGGATGCCGCGGCCAAGCCCCCCCGCGAATCCACCCCGCCCGGCCAACCACGGCTGTTGCTTTCAGCAACCACCCACGAGGGGCTGCGCCGATGGCTGGAAACTACCCGTAACCGCCGTGCACCGGGTTATGACTGCGCACCGCCATCACCAACCCGAACCCGGCCAGCAGCGACACCGCCGATGTACCGCCGTAACTGATCAACGGCATCGGCACGCCCACCACCGGCAGCAGGCCGGAAATCATCCCGCCGTTCACCAGCACATAGACGAAGAACGCCAGACCCGTGGCACCGGCCAGCAGGCGTGAGTACGAATCGCGCGACTGGCTGGCGATCCACAGGCAGCGCCCGATCACCACCAGGTACAACGTCAGCACCAGCGCCACGCCGATCCAGCCGAACTCCTCGCTCAGCACCGAGAATGCGAAGTCGGTGGTCTGCTCGGGAATGAAATTCAGGTGCGACTGCGAGCCTTCGCCCCAGCCCTTGCCATCGAAACCGCCGGAACCAATGGCGATCTTCGACTGGATGATGTTCCAGCCCGCACCCAGCGCATCCATTTCCGGGTCGAGGAACATCATGATGCGGTCCTTCTGGTACGGCCGCAGCAACCAGAACCAGGCGACCGGCGCCACCGCTGCCACACCGCCCACGCCCAGTCCCACCCACCACCACGGCAGGCCCGCCAGCAGCAACACGAACACACCACTGGCGGCGATCAGCACGCCGGTGCCGAAGTCCGGCTGCAGCATCACCAGCCCGGTAGGCACGCCGATGATCACCATCGCCACCAGCACGGTGTTCAAGCGCGGCGGCAGCGGCATCCTGTGCAGGTACCAGGCCACCATCATCGGCAGGCTGACCTTGAGCAGTTCGGCCGGCTGCAGGTAGAAGAACTTCAGGTCCAGCCACTGCCGGCCGTACTTGCCCGTGCCCAGCACGAACACCGCCAGCAACGGGATCATCGAGATGGCGTAGATCAGCGGCGTAGCCGAGCGGATGCGCAGGATCGGCACCCGCGAGATGCCCCACATCGCCGCCAGGCCCACGGCAAAGCGCACGCCCTGTGCCATCACCAGGCTGTCGCCGCCAGCACTCTTCAGGGTCGCCAGGCCGATCACCATCAGCGCGCCCAGGGCCAGGCACAGCAGCCAGTCGAGGCTGCTGAAGAACCGCTGCAGCATTTCCCCGGCCCAACGCAGGAACGCGCTCATCGGGCGCCCTCCGCAGCAACCGTGGGACGTGACGTGGCCGGCAGTGCCGCAGAAGGATGCGTGGCCGGAGCAGGTGCAGGTGCCGGCGGCGGTATACCGACCACGACCGCATGCTCGCCCAGCTGCGCAGCAGCCGCGTCGCCGGCCTGGCGCGCACCCACGTCTTCGTTGTCGAACGCGGTGGCGCCGATCGCGGTCGTACCGCGTTCGCTGTCCAGCGGCTGCATGCCTTCGGGCATCTTGCCCAGCAGCCAGGCATCGAACACCTTGCGAGCGATCGGCGCGGCTGCCGAACCACCGTAGCCGCCGCCCTCCACGGCAATCGCCACGGCGATGACCGGGTTGTCGGCCGGTGCGAAGCCAACGAACAGCGCGCGATGGCGCAGGTGCATCGGCAGGCTCTTCGGGTTCACCGCAGCGGTACCACGGCGGCTGATCACCTGTGCGGTACCGGTCTTGCCCGCCATCACATACGGTGCGCCGGCCGCTGCGCGCGCGCCGCTGCCACCGGGCTGCATGGTGCCCATCATGCCCTCGCGCACGGCCTGCAGGTTGCTCGGGGTCGGGCTGATCGGCTTGCTCTCGCCCTGCGGCATGGGCGTCCAGTCCGCATCGAAGCCGGCCCGCTGCTGCATCACCAGGTGCGGCTGGCGCAGCTGCCCGTTGGCAATGCCGGCCACGCCGTGCACCAGCTGCAACGGGGTGACCTTCCAGTCGCCCTGGCCGATGCTGGCGTTGACGGTGTCGCCGGGATACCAGCGCTCCTTGCGTGATTTGTACTTCGATGCCGGCGACGGCAGGATGCCGCCGATCTCGCCGGTCAGGTCGATGCCGGTCGGCTGGCCGAAGCCGTAGTAGCCCATGTAGTGGTCGAAACGCTCGATGCCCATGTCCAGGGCCAGCTTGTAGTAGTACGTATTGACCGACTGGGTGATCGACTTGCGCAGATCGGTCCAGCCATGGCCGCCACGGTTGGCATCGCCCCAGCCCCGCGAGGTGCCGGGCAGGTAGAACATGCCGGTGGAAAGAATCTTGTCTTCGGGGCGGCGCACCCCGCTGTCCAGGCCGGCCAGGCCGATCAGTGGCTTGATGGTCGAACCGGGGGCCACGCCACCCAGCACCAGGCGGTTGAACTGCGGCCGCGAGGGATTCTCATTGAGCGCCTTGAAGTCGGCGTGCGAGATGCCGTTGACGAACAGGTTGGCGTCGTACGACGGCAGGCTGACCATCGCCAGCACTTCGCCGGTGCGCGGGTCCATCGCCACCGCGGCACCTTCGAACTCGCCGAAGGCGGCCACCATCGCCCGTTGCAGGTCGGCATCGATCGACAGCCGCAGGTCGGCGCCGGACTGCGCGGCGACACGGCCGATGGTGCGGATCGCGCGGCCCTGCACGTTGGTCTCGACCTGTTCATAGCCGACCTTGCCGCGCAGCTCCTGCTCGTAATAGCGCTCCAGGCCGGACTTGCCGATGTGGGTCAGCGCGGCATTGCCCTCGCCGAGGATCTCCAGGTCCTTGTCATCGACCCGGCCGACGTAGCCGATGATGTGCGCGAACAGGTCGCCATAGGGATAGCGACGGGTCAGGTACGGCTCCAGCTCGACGCCGGGAAAGCGCCAGCGGTCCACGGCGAAGCGCGCCATTTCCTCATCGCTCATGCGCAGCTTCAGCGTGACCGGCAGGAACTTGCGGCGCGCCTTGCGCGACTTGTTGAACGCTTCCAGCTCTTCCGGACTGATCTGGATGATCTTCGCCAGCCCTTCCAGGGTGGCGTCCATGTCCTTGACCTTGTCCGGGGTGATGTCCAGGCGGAAGGCCGGCACGTTCTCGGCCAGCAGGCGGCCGTTGCGGTCGTAGATCATGCCGCGCCCGGGCACTACCGGCCGCGGCTTGATGCGGTTGGCTTCGGAACGGGTGGCGTAGATGTCGTGGTCCAGCACCTGCAGCTTGAAGTACCAGCCGCCCAGCCCCAGCAGGCAGACCAGTACGCCGAAGAAGCCCAACGCCGCACGGCGCCGGAACTGTTCGGCTTCGGCGTGCGGATTCTTGACCTGGCGGCGCGGCAGCATGGCTCAGCGCCCGCGCTTGCCGAAGCGCACCGCGTCCAGCAGCACGAACACCAGCGGCCACAGGCCCATGCCCAGCAACGGTGCCCACCAGTACGACCACGGCAGGGTCGGCTCGCCCACCATGATGTGGACCAGCGCGCTGACGATGCGATCGTTGAACAGCAGGCCGCCGATGGCCAGCATCTGCTGCGACATCGGGAAGAAGCGGATGCGCGCGCGGAAACGCTGCAGGATGAAGGCCAGCATCACCAGACGCAGCGCTTGTTCGCCCAGTACCCCGCCATACAGGAGATCAGCGACGACACCGCTGGCGAAGGCGATGCCGAGGCCGACCCGCTCGGGCGTTTCGATGACCCAGTAGGCCAGCACCAGCGCCAGCCAGTACGGACGCAGCGGCTGCAGCAGCGCCGGCAACGGCAGCAGGCCCAGCAGCAGGGCCACCACCAGGCTGGCCGGCAGCACCCAGCGATTATCGCGAAGGCGGCTCATCGCTGCGCCTCCGGCTGCGGTTGGGTGGGCTGCGGTTGGGTGGGCTGCGGTTGAGTTTGCTGCGGTTGCCGGCCAGCGGCCGGCACTACCGGGGAGCTGGCTGGGGGAGAGCCCCCCTCTTGTTGAGGGGCGCGCGCCGAAGGCGCGGGGGTAAGGGAGGATGCGCGGGCAGCCGGGCTCGCAGACGAGGACGGCTGCCGGCCAGCGGCCGGCACTACCGTGGAGGGCGGCGGCGTCGAAGGCGCAGTCGGTGCGGTACCGGTCGGCAGCGTTGTGGCATCGGCCGGGCCACCGGGAGCGGCTTGTTCCATCTGCAGGCGCAGGTTCGGCGGAATACGGATCGCCGCGCCGGGGCGCAGCAGCAGCACATCGCGGCCGCGATCAAGCTGAGCGGCCGGCTTCAGTTCGCCCACCAGGAAGGCGTGGGTATCGTCCGGGCGCAGGCCGGTGATGGTGCCGACCGGGAACCCGGCCGGGAACCGGCCACCAAGGCCGGACGTGACGATCTCGTCGCCCACTTCCACGCCGGCGCTGAGCGGGATGTCGCGCAACTCCAGCTTGTCGCCGCGGCCGTAGACGATCAGGCGCACGCCATTGCGGGCCACGGTCACCGGCACCGCATGGTCGGGGTCGGTCAACAACAGCACGGTGGCGTTGCCACCGGTCACGCTGATCACCTGCCCCATCAGGCCGCCGGCGTCGATCACCGCCTGGCCGACGTGCACGCCTTCGCGGCTGCCAGCGTCCAGCACCAGGCGCTGCTTGACCGGGTCCAGGTCGATGTCCAGGATCGGCGCCAACTGCACGTCCAGGCCACTGCGCTCGGCCACGTTCAGCAGTTCGCGCAGCTGGGCGTTGTCCAGTGCGGCGGTCTGCAGGCGGGTCAGGCGGGCGTTGGCCAACAGCAGCTGGTTGCGCAGCTCACGGTTCTCGGTCACCAGCTGGCCGTGGCTGGCAGCGGTGTCACGCACTTGCCCGCCGAGCTTGCCGGGCAGGCCGGCCAGCGCCCACACCGGCTGCACCAGGCTGTTGGCCTGCTCGCGCAGGCGCGCCAGCCAGCCGGCCTGGTCGTCGAGGACGATCAAGGTGATTGCCAGTGCAAGATAGGCCAGCAGCCGCAGCGGGCTGGCGGCATCACCGGATCGGGAAGCGACGGGAGGTCCGGCGTAGGGCGGCACGGCAACGATTCAACTGGCAGAAGGCGAAAGGGAAACGCGCGGGCGCCCCGCCGGTGCCGACCCGCCAACGTGGCGGGCCGCACCCCGGAGGGGCGCTGCGGGCGCAAGCAGCCGGGACGGCTTATTCCGGCGCAAAGAACTCGTTGCCGTGCATGTCCACCAGTTCCAGCGCACGACCGCCACCACGGGCAACGCAGGTCAGCGGGTCATCGGCCACCTGCACGTGCAGGCCGGTTTCCTCGGAGATCAGGCGGTCCAGGTCGCGCAGCAGGGCGCCACCACCGGTCAGCACGATGCCGCGCTCGGCGACGTCGGCACACAGTTCCGGCGGGGTCTGCTCCAGCGCCAGCTTGACCGCGCTGACGATGCCCGACAGCGGCTCGTGCAGGGCTTCGAGCACCTCGTTGGAGCTGATCTTGATCATCTTCGGCACGCCCTCGGCGAGGTTGCGGCCGGAGATTTCCATCTCGATCACTTCCGCCTGCGGGTAGGCGCAGCCCAGTTCGACCTTGATGCGTTCAGCGGTGGCTTCACCGATCAGCATGCCGTGGTTGCGGCGCACGTAGTTGGTGATCGACTCGTCGAAGCGGTCGCCGCCGATGCGTACCGATGCCGAATAGACGATGCCGTTGAGCGAGATCACCGCCACTTCGGTGGTGCCGCCGCCGATGTCGATGACCATCGAGCCACGGGCTTCGGTGACCGGCATGCCGGCGCCGATCGCGGCCGCCATCGGCTCTTCGATCAGGAACACGTCGCGGGCACCGGCCTCCTCGGCCGATTCCTTGATGGCGCGGCGCTCGACCTGGGTCGAACCGGCCGGCACGCAGACCAGCACGCGCGGGCTCGGGCGCAGGAAGCGCGACTTGTGCACCTTCTTGATGAAGTGCTTGAGCATCGCCTCGGTGTAGGTGAAGTCGGCGATGACGCCATCCTTCATCGGGCGGATGGTGGTGATGTGGCCCGGGGTACGGCCCAGCATCTGCTTGGCCTCGGCGCCGACGGCAGCCACGGAGCGGGTACCGCCGATGGCACGGTCCTGGCGCACGGCGACCACGGACGGCTCGTTCAGCACGATTCCCTGCCCACGCACATAGATGAGGGTGTTGGCCGTGCCCAGGTCGATGGACAGGTCATTGGAGAACATGCCGCGCAGTTTCTTGAACATCTGGGAGTTGATCCTGAGGGGTGTCGCGCCCAACGCGGGATGGCGAAAAAATGGGCAGAAATCGAGGTCGACAAGCCTAGCAACCCGCCTGCCGCCGAGCAAGGAGAAAACTAGCTGAACCCGCGCCTTCACAGGCTTTCGGCCTGATCGGGCATCACCCGGTTCTGGCCCTGAGCGGCACCAGCGGGTAACCTTTGCGCCGTCGGGCGCCCAAGGGCGCCGTTTGCTTGCCTGCCGAAGTGGGCCGGCCCACCCCAAAATTCACCGCATAGGCTTACATCGATGTCCGCTCTGATCTGTGGTTCTCTTGCCTTCGACACCATCATGGTGTTTCCGGACCAGTTCAAGAATCACATCCTGCCGGACAAGGTGCACATCCTGAACGTGTCCTTCCTGGTGCCGCGCATGCGCCGCGAGTTCGGCGGCTGCGCCGGCAACATCGCCTACAACCTGCACCTGCTGGGTGGCGACCCGATTCCGATGGGCACGGTGGGTTCGGACTTCGGCCCGTACCGCGAACACTTCGATGCGCTGGGTATCGACCTCACCCGCGTGCGCGTGATCGATGAGCTGTTCACCCCCCAGGCGTTCATCACCACCGACCACGACAACAACCAGATCACCGCCTTCCACCCGGGCGCGATGATGCGTTCCTACGAAAACCACGTGCGCGACGTGCCGGGCGTCAGCCTGGGCCTGGTCGGCCCGGACGGCCGCGAAGGCATGATCCAGAACGCGCTGGAATTCCACGAAGACGGCGTGCCGTTCATCTTCGACCCGGGCCAGGCGATGCCGCTGTTCAACGGCCCGGAACTGCGCGAATTCATCGAGCAGGCCGATTACGTGGTGGTCAACGACTACGAGTCGAACCTGCTGCAGGAACGCACTGGCTGGAACGAGAAAGAGATCGTCAGCCGGGTCAAGGCCTACATCACCACCCGCGGCCCGAAGGGCGCAGTGATCCACACCCCGGAAAAGAGCTATGACATCCCGCCGGCGCACGAGCGCCGCGTGGTCGATCCGACCGGCTGTGGCGACGCGTTCCGCGCCGGCCTGATCTACGGCATCCAGAAGGGCTTCGACTGGCTGACCATCGGCCGCATGGGCAACCTGATGGGCGCGCTGAAGGTCGAGCACCCGGGCACCCAGAACCAGCGCTTCACCTTCGATGAGTTCAACGAGCAGTTCAAGCAGCAGTTCGGTTACGCGTTGAGCGTGTAAGCGAACTGCCCGCGCACTCCACCCGATGCGCCGGGGGGAATGCCACCGGCACGTGTCGACCTTGGTCGACACTGCCGGCCAGCGACCGGCTCCGCTCTGGTAGCGCCGGGCCACGCCCGGCGGCTTTCCGATCAGACACCTTCCATTCCGGATGCAGCCCGCGCTGCGCGCTCGCCGGGCATGGCCCGGCGCTACCTCCGGCTCAGGGCCTGCCCTACTGACGGCCAGCGGCCGGCTCCGCTCTGGTAGCGCCGGGCCACGCCCGGCGGCTTTCCAATCAGACACCTTCCATTCCGGATGCAGCCCGCGCTGCGCGCTCGCCGGGCATGGCCCGGCGCTACCTCCGGCTCAGGGCCTGCCCTACTGCTGGCCAGCGGCCGGCTCCGCTCTGGTAGCGCCGGGCCACGCCCGGCGGCTTTCCAATCAGACACCTTCCATTCCGGATGCAGCCCGCGCTGCGCGCTCGCCGGGCATGGCCCGGCGCTACCTCCGGCTCAGGGGCCTGCCCTACTGACGGCCAGCGGCCGGCTCCGCTCTGGTAGCGCCGGGCCACGCCCGGCGGCTTTCCAATCAGACACCTTCCATTCCGGATGCAGCCCGCGCTGCGCGCTCGCCGGGCATGGCCCGGCGCTACCTCCGGCTCAGGGCCTGCCCTACTGCTGGCCAGCGGCCGGCTCCGCTCTGGTAGCGCCGGGCTAGTGCCGCCAGCGCTCCAGCACCGCCGCACAATCGGCCAGGTGCCAACAGGCCATGCCCGGCCAGGGGTTGTCCGGGGCATTGACCAGCAGCGTGCGGCTGCCCGCCGCGCGGCCGCATTCCAGATCGAAGCGGTAATCGCCCACCATCACCACCCGCGCGGGCTCCACCTGCCAGCGCTGCTGGAAGTACTGCAGGCCGGCCGGTGAGGGTTTCGGCTCGGCCTCGTCGCGGCCGATGATGTCGTCTTCGGCAAAGACGTCGCCCAGCCCGATCGCCTGCAGGGTGACCTGAGCCAGGCTGCGCACGTTGCGGGTCAGGATGCCCAGCCGGCAGCCGGCGCCCTGCAGCGCGCGTACCAGCGCCACCGCTCCAGTTGCCGGCTGGGAAGCGGCGGCCAGCGCACGCTCGTGCGCCAGCAGCCAGGCGTGCTTGGCGCTGGCCTCTGCGGCCGGCAACCCGGCCAGATGGGTGAGGATGTCATCCTCTTGCGGAATCGCCAGTTCGCGCTTGATCCGCGCGAAATCATGCACCGCCACGGTCAGCGTGCCATCCATGTCGAACACCCAGTGGCGGATCGCCGACAGCGACGACGCAGCCGCCGGTGCCTGCACAGTCAACGCCACCACGCCGGCATGCGGCTGGCATCCACGCCACCGGTCTCGAACACGGCCGTGCGCGTGCCACCGGCCTTGACCGGGAACTCGATGCTGATCGACTTGCCCTTGGCTGCCAGCTTCCACAACGCCTTCTGGTCGGTGATGAACAGGGCGATCGCCTCGTCGGTCTTCGGCCGCCAGGCCGCCATGGAGACCGGCTTGCCGCCGTCCACCGTGACCTTCACCGTGCACTGCGGGCAACGGAAATCGCCGGCCTGCAGCACCAGGTAGGCATGACGCTTCCATTCGGGGTGGTCGCGGAACACCAGCTGCACCGGCTTGGCGCCGCTGCCATCCACATCCACCCGCTCCTTGCTGAAGATCTGTGCCGACACCTGGTTGCCCTTGCTGCCGACCGGAATCTGGTTGTACTGCCACAGCGCCTGCATGCGGCGCAGATCGCGCGCGGCATCGCCCTTGGCCTTGACCTCGTCGAAGCCGGCGGCGATGCGCTCGGCGGCGGCGGTGTCCTTGTACTGGTCCAGCAGCGAGGCGCCATGCAGGCGCGCACGCTCCCAGTCCTGCGCGGCCACGGCCATGTCGTACTGCTTGGCCACGTCCTCGGCCTTGGCCTCCTTCTGCGCCTGCGCGGCGGCAGCGGCGGCCTCCTGCGCCTTGCGTTCTTCCTCGGGGTTGCTGCAGGCGGCCAGGGCCAGGGTGCAGGCGGTGAGCAGGATCAGTCGTTTCATGGCGGAGTCCTTTACGGGTGCATCCCGATTCTATCGGCAGCGAAAAGCGGATACAGCAACGGCGGGTTTCCCCGCCGTTGCTGGTGACGCAGCATCAGGTTGCCGGCCGACGGCCGGCACTACCGTTTACTTTGCTTCAGCCTTGGCCAGCATGTCCTGCACCGAGGCGGTGGTGATCGGGTGGTAGCCCGGCTTGGCCTTCTCGAACGCCTGCTTGGCCAGCTCCAGCCCCTTCGGGGTCTTCACCAGTTCAGCGTAGATCGGCAGGATCAGCTTGCGACGGCCGACACGCTCGATGAACGCAGCAGCCGCTTCATTGGCCTGCTCGTAGCCGCTGCGGATGGTCAGCGGGTACCAGCGCATGGCGATCTCGCCGTTCGGGGTGCCGGTGAAGTGGAACGCCTTGTCCAGCGTGGCCAGCTTGTCCAGCGGCTGGGTAGCACCCAGTCCGTCGATGAAGCGGACCCACTCCTGGGTGCTCCACTCGGCAATCACCTGGCTGCTCGGCACGGTGCCGGCGCTGGCGAAGGCGATGCGCGCGGTATCGACGCTGCTGAAATTGCGCGACTGCGCCTTGGCCGCGAACGCCGGAATGCCCGGCTCGTCCAGCCACGCCTTCAGTTCGGCCTCGGTCACCGCCGACGGATTCTTCGGCAGCAGGTTCTTCTTCAGGTACTCCACGAACTGGTCGGTGTTGGCGCTCTGGAAGGCGTGGTCATCGAACCAGCCGCGCAGGAACGGGTCGAAGGTTTCGCGGCCGAAGCGCTGTTCCAGGAATTCCAGGAACCACGCACCCTTGACGTAGGCCACCTGGCTCAGGGCTTCGTCCGGGTCACGCTCGTTCAGCGGCGGCAGCGCCAGCGCCTGGTCGGCCGGGCTCATATCCTTCACTTCGGCCAGCAGATCGGTCTGGTCGATCTGCTTTTCCATTTCGGCCATCTCCTTGCCATACAGGGCTTCGGTGATGCGGCCCTGGACGTAGGTGGTGAAGCCTTCGTTGAGCCAGATGTCCTTCCAGCTGGCGTTGGTCACCAGGTTGCCCGACCAGCTGTGCGCCAGTTCATGGGCGACCAGCGAGACCAGCGACTTGTCGCCGACGATCACGGTCGGCGTGGCGAAGGTCAGGCGCGGGTTTTCCATGCCGCCGAACGGGAACGACGGCGGCAGCACCAGCATGTCGTAGCGGCCCCAGCGGTATTCGCCGTACAGCTTCTCGGCGGCACCGATCATCTTCTCGGTGTCTTCGAATTCCTTGGCGGCCTTGTTGACCATGGTCGGCTCGGCCCAGACGCCGGAGCGGCCGGAGATCGGCTCGAACACCAGGTCGCCGGCGGCGATGGCCAGCAGGTAGGACGGAATCGGCTGCGGCATCTTGAAGGTGTAGTCACCGTCACGCGCGGCCTTGGGATCGTTGTCGGCGCTCATCAGCACCATCACGTCCGGGCGCGAGACCACGTGCGCGCTGTAGGTGAAACGCACGCTGGGGGTGTCCTGCAGCGGCACCCAGGAACGGGCGTGGATCGCCTGCGACTGGCTGAACATGAAGGGCAGCTTCTTGCCCTCGGTCATCGACGGCGCCAGCCACTGCAGGCCCGAAGCGGTCGGTGCGGTGTGGTAGGTCACTTCGACCTTGGCCGGCTGTTCCGGGGTTTCGATGGTCAGCTTGCTGCCGAACACCTTGTCGGCCGGGGCCAGCACGAACTGCAGCGGGCTGCGCGCGCCGTCAGCGGCGATCGCTTCGACCTTGGCGATGCTCAGCTCGCGGGTGTCCAGCACCAGCTGCTTGGCGTCCTTCTGCTTCCATTCCAGGGTGTAGGTGGCGGTGCCGCCGATCTGCTTCTGGTCGAAGTCCAGCTTCAGGTCCAGCGCGATGTCCTTGACGACGACCTTGTCCGGCTCGGCGTACGAGCTTTCATCGTGGCTGCGGTTTTCGGCGTTCACGGGGGCGGCGGGAGCCTTCTGGGCAGTCGGGGTGGCGGCGGGTGCGGCCGCCTCCTGGGAGCAGCCGGCGGCCAGGGCCACGGCCAGCGGAAGGAGCATCAGCGGATTGCGCATGAATCGGGACCGTTACGGGGAACAAACCCCAATGGTACCTCTCCCCCGGCCGGGAAGCGTTGCGCGGTGCGGGGTAATGGCGCATGCGCAGCGCGCTCGCCGGGCACGGCCCGGCGCTACCGACGGGTACCGGGGCGTTGCGTGGTAGCGCCGGGCCATGCCCGGCGACCGTCAAGGCTTACAGCTTGTAGCCGGAGTGGATCGAGACGATGCCGCCGGTCAGGTTCTTGTAGTGACAGCGCTCGAAGCCGGCCTGCCCCATCATCGCCTTCAGTTCTTCCTGCGGCGGATGCTTGCGGATGCTCTCGGCCAGGTACTGGTAGCTGTCCGAATCGTTGGCGAACAGCTTGCCCAGCTTCGGCAGGATCTTGAACGAGTGGAAGTCGTAGATCGGCTTGAACCAGTCGGCGGTGACTTCGGAGAACTCCAGCACGCGGGCCTGGCCGCCTACCTTCAGCACGCGGTACATCTCGCGCAGGCCGGCGTCCTTGTCGGTCACGTTGCGCAGGCCGAAAGCGATGGTCACCAGGTCGAAGCTGTTGTCCGGGAACGGCAGGGCCTCGGCGTTGCACTGCACGTAGTCCAGGCCCAGCACCAGGCCGCGGTTGGTCAGGCGGTCACGGCCGACCGACAGCATGCCGGCGTTGATGTCGCCCAGCACCACCGAGCCCTCGGCACCGACGCGCTCCTTCAGCAGCGCGGCGATATCGCCGGTGCCACCGGCCAGATCGAGCACGCGGTCACCCGGCTTCACCTGCGCGGTGGCGACGTAGTAGCGCTTCCATGCCCGGTGCACGCCCATGCTCATCAGGTCGTTCATCAGGTCGTAGTTGCGCGCGACCGACGTGAACACCTGGCCGACCAGCTTCTGCTTGTCCTTGGCGTCAACGTCGCGGAACCCGAAATGGGTGGTACCGGATTTGTAGGGGGATTCGCTCATGCCCCCGATTATCGCACCGCCGGGCCCCTGCGGGGAACGCTGGCCGTATCATGGCGCCCCACGACCTACCGGAGCCCCGCATGATCACCACGCCCGACTACCAGGCCCTGCTGCAGACCGCCATAGCCGAAGCCCGCCAGGGCCTGGCCGAAGGCGGCGTGCCGATCGGCGCGGCGCTGTACCACAACGACGGCCGCCTGCTCGGCTGCGGCCATAACCGCCGCGTGCAGGAAGGTGACCCGTCCGTGCATGGCGAGACCGACGCCTTCCGCAAGGCCGGCCGCCAGCGCCGCTACCAGGACACCATCATGGTCACGACCCTGGCTCCCTGCTGGTACTGCTCCGGCCTGGTGCGGCAGTTCAACATCGGCACGGTGGTGGTCGGCGAATCGCGCACTTTCCAGGGCGGCATCGACTGGCTGCGGGAAAGCGGCGTCAACGTGATCGACCTGGACAACCAGGAATGCGTGGACCTGCTCGGCGGTTTCATTGCGCAACATCCGGAAATCTGGAACGAAGACATCGGCGAATGAGCATCCGCCACGGCTGATGAGCCCGCCTTGATGAACGCTTCAGTGCCGGCACAGCCTTGTGCCGGCAGCGTCTGCACGCTTCAACGTGAACTGCTGCGCAGTCAGCTGTGTGCAGTCAACACGCGCTACTAACATCCTGCTGCGCAGCGACGTCTAGGGTGGAATGCAACCGGGCCCCCGCCCCGGATTGGAGCCGACCATGCAAGCGCATGCCGTACGTCCTCGCAGCGACCCGGCCCTGGCCGCGATCTGGAGCCGACTGCAGCAGCAATACGCACTGCACCAGCGCAGTGCCCCGTTCTGGAGCGCCTACCAGGACATGCAGCAGAATCTGCTGCACGACCATCCCCGCGACCTGGTGCGCCTGTGCAATGCGATGGCCGCCATGGCCGAACAACTGGGCGCGGTTGAACACGCGCAGCTGCTGCACCATCGCCACGCTGGCTGCACATCGCGCTGACGCGGCATGCACCGTCGCCCGGGCCACACTGTGATGGTCCCCCACTCCCTTCACCTCCAACCGATTGGATCGTCATGCACGCTGAAGTTCCCGCCATTCCCCCTGTCATCAATGTCGATGCGGAGCTGGATTACTGGCGCCGCCAGCACGCCGATGGCGCACTCGCGCATACCTCGTTCGGCACCTATGTCCCGTGGATCAAGTTCGCCTGTGATTCGCTGATCACCCAGCCACGCGCCAGCAACGCCCAGCGCGATGAGCTGTTCCAGACCCAGTACGCCCTGCAGATCATGCCGCGCCTGAGTGAAGCGCAGGCCCGCGAATTCGTCGAACGCTGCTGGCAGCACGTGTACCTGGCCAGCCCGGTGCGCAGCCAGGAAGCACCGCGCCTGCGCGCCTGAGTCCACGCCTGCTGCACGGTACCTGCACGGCCATGTGCCGATGATCGTCGCCATTTCCGTGGAACGATGACGATGAGCGCAAGGAACCTGTTCAATACGATCGCCAAGAAGGCCGCGGCCGCCACCGGCTCGCCGTGGACCTTCCTGGCCGCGGTGGCGATCGTGGCGCTGTGGGGCATCACCGGCCCGATATTCAAGTTCAACGACACCTGGCAGCTGGTGATCAACACCGGCACCACCATCATCACCTTCCTGATGGTGTTTCTGATCCAGCACACGCAGAACTCGGACACCGCCGCGATGCAGATCAAGCTGGATGAACTGATCCGCGCCACCGCCGAGGCCAACAACGAGCTGCTGGACCTGGAAGAGCTGGACGAAGAGCGCCTGGAAGAGATCCGCCGCGAATATGAGCGCATGGCACGCGAAGCCGGCGACGCATTGACGCGGGTACGCGCCTGCCGCACCGAGCGGCGCGACGACGAAGCGGTGTGACAGCAGCAACGCTCGCCGGGCATGGCCCGGCGCTACCGCAGTGTGCACATACGGATGGCACTCAACCAGCGCGCAGACTGGAGGATCCCCACAAGAATCAGTGGCGATTGCCGATGCCAGCAGACACGCTGTTCCAACAGACTGGCTTCATGTCCAGTCGTCATCTTGCTCGTGGCCGCGATTCCCGGGTCGATAGCTGCTATGTGCTCACCATTGTCGTACGCCAGCGGCGTCGGGTTTTCGAAGACCCCGACCATGCCGCATGCCTCCTGGAAGCGCTGCGGTTCGTGGAACGTGCAGGCATGAGCCACTCGTTTGCATGGGTCATCATGCCCGATCATCTCCATTGGCTGGTGCAACTGCGCAGTGGAACACTTGCCCGACTGATGGGAACGGTGAAGTCACGCAGCAGCAGACACTTGGGGCAGCAGTTCGGAGTGGATACACCGCTTTGGCAGCCCAGCTACTTTGACCATGCGGTGCGTCACGAGGAAGCCTTGAGGCGTCACGCTCTCTACATCCTGGGCAATCCCATTCGGGCGGGACTCACCAGCCAATTGGATGAGTATCCCTTTGCGTGGTGCCGCTGGCCGATGCGGTAGCGCCGGGCCATGCCCGGCGAGCGCGAAGCGCGGAACGCAGCAGACACCGTAAACACCGAACGAGAAAGCCGCCGGGCATGGCCCGGCGCTACCGGAATCAGAGCGGCTTACCCGCGCTCGTGCCAGCCGCCGCCCAGCACCTTGTACAGCGTGATGCGGTTGGCCTGCTGCGCCAGCTGTGTCTGCAGCTGGCTCTGCTGCGCGTTGTAGGCGGTACGACGTGCATCCAGCAGGGTGACGAAGCTGTCCAGGCCCGCGTCATAGCGCGCCTGCGACAGGCGGTTGGCCTGCTCGGCCGCTTCCACCAGGCGCTGCTGCGAGGCCGCCTGTTCATCCAGGCTGACATTCAATGCCAGCGCATCGGCGGTTTCGCGGAAACCACTCTGGATCGACTTTTCGTACTGCGCCAGCGCGATATCGCGGTCGGCGTTGGCCACGGCCAGGTTCGCGCGCAGCTTGCCGCCCTGGAAGATCGGCAAGGTGATCTTCGGCAGGAAGCTCCACACCCGCGTACCGCTGTCGAACAGGCCGGACAATTCACCCGAGCCACTGCCGATGCTGCCGGTCAGCGAGATGCTGGGGAAGAAGGCTGCGCGTGCGGCACCGATGTTGGCATTGGCCGCCAGCAGCTGATGTTCCGCCGCCATGATGTCCGGGCGCTGCAGCAGCACGTCGCTGGGCAGGCCGGCCGGCGGTGGCGCCAACGCAAGCACCTGCGGTGAGATGCTGTCCGGCAGCAGCGCCGGATCCAGCTGGCCACCGGCCAGCAGCGCCAGCGCGTTGCGGTCCTGGGCCAGCTGTCCACGCAGGCGTGCGGCATCGGTACGCGCGGTTTCCACCAGGGTGCGGGTCTGGGTCAGTTCCAACCCCGAACTGCCACCGCGCTCATGGCGCGCTTCGGCCAGGCGCAGCGAATCCTCATAGGTCTTCACCGTGGCTTCGGCGATGTTCAACTGTTGCGCGTCGGCACCGTAGGTCAACCACGCGGTGGCGGTCTCGGCCACCAGGCTCAGCTGCGCGTTGCGGCGGTTGGCGGCTACAGCGAAGTACTGCTGCAGCGCGGCTTCGCTCAGGTTGCGCACGCGGCCGAACAGGTCCAGTTCGAACTCGGCCACGCCGACGCCCGCGCTGAACTGCTCGGTGACCGGCACATCGCCACCGCGGCGGTCCATCTGCCCGGTCACGGCCACGCCCGGTACGCGGTCTGCGCGCTGCACGCGGTACTGGCCGCGCGCCTTTTCGACGTTGAGCACCGCCACGCGCAGGTCGCGGTTGTTGTCCAGCGCCTGGCCGATCACCTGCTGCAGGCGCTCGTCGGTGAAGAAGTCACGCCAGCCGACCGCGGCTGCATCGGCCACTTCGCCCTGCGCGGCTTCGGCCGGCCACTGTGAAGGAATGGCCGGGGCCACTGCGGTGTTCTTCGGCGCCAGGGTGCCGCACGCGCTGAGCGCCAGCGCGGTGGCAAGGGATACTGCAAGAGAAGAGAATTTCATAGCGACACCTTGGGGGTCACGGTGGTAGCGCCGGGCCGGGCCCGGCGACCATGCGGTGAGGCATCCGTCGGGCATGGCCCGGCGCTACCGGTTTTCATCACTCGGTGGCGTTGCGCTTCTTGAACACGCGCTGCACCACGACGAAGAACAGCGGCACGAAGAACACGCCGAGCACGGTGCCGACCACCATGCCACCGAGCACGCCGGTGCCGATCGCCTGCTTGGCACCGGAGCCGGCACCGCTGGAGATCGCCAGCGGCAGCACGCCCATGCCGAAGGCCAGCGAGGTCATGATGATCGGGCGCAGGCGGTCACGGACCGCGTGCATCGTCGCTTCGATCAGCCCCGCGCCCTTCTCCAGATGCTCCTTGGCGAACTCGACGATCAGGATCGCGTTCTTGCTGGTCAGGCCCACCGTGGTCAGCATCGCCACCTGGAAATAGATGTCGCGCTCCATGCCACGGAAGGTATTGGCCAGCACCGCACCGAGGATGCCCAGCGGCGCCACCAGCAGCACCGAGGTCGGCACGCTCCAGCTTTCATACAACGCGGCAAGGCACAGGAACACGATCATCAGCGACAGCGTGTACAGCAGCGGCGTCTGCGAGCCCGCCTGGCGTTCCTGGTAGGACATCGCCGTCCACTCGACGCCGAAGCCCGCCGGCAACTGCTTGGCCAGCTGTTCGATCTCGGCCATGGCATCACCGGACGCCACGCCCGGGGCCGGTTCGCCCTGGATTTCGGTAGCCGACACGCCGTTGTAGCGTTCCAGGCGCGGCGAGCCGTAGTCCCAATGCTTGCTGGCGAAGGCGCTGAACGGAACCATCTCGCCCTTGTCGTTCTTCACCGACCAGAGATCGAAGTCCTCCGGCACCATGCGGAACGGTTGGTCAGCCTGCACGAACACGCGCTTGACGCGGCCGCGATCGATGAAGTCATCGATGTACGAGCTGCCCCACGCGGTGGCCAGGGTGGTGTTGACCTGGTCGATCGACAGGCCCAGCGAGCTGGCCTTGGCCACATCGATATCGATGCGGAACTGCGGCGTGTCCTCCTGGCCGTTCGGTCGCACGTTGGCCAGCTTCTTGCTGCCGGCCGCCAGGCCCAGCAGCTGGTTCCGGGCCGCCAGCAACGCCTCGTGGCCCTGGCCGCTGTTGTCCTTCAGGAAGAAGGTGTAGCCGGAGGCCGTGCCCAGTTCCGGAATCGCCGGCGGCGGGAACGCAAAGATGAAGGCATCCTTGATCTGCCCCAGCGCAGCCATCGCACGTCCGGTGATCGGCATCACCCCGTTGTCGGCGTCACGATCCTTCCAGTCCTTCAGCTTGACGAAAGCCATGCCCGCGTTCTGGCCCATGCCGGCGAAGCTGAAGCCCTGCACCGAGAACACCGATTCGACGGCACCCTTCTCGTTTTCCATGAAGTGCTTTTCGAGCGCGGCGATCGATTCCAGCGTGCGCTCCTGGGTTGCGCCCACCGGTGCCTGCACCAGCGCCATCAGCACGCCCTGGTCTTCGTTGGGCAGGAACGAGCTGGGCAGGCGCACGAACAGCACGCCCATCAGCAGGAACAGCGCGGCCACGATGCCCATGAACCGCCACGGACGGTGCAGGATGCCGCGCACGCCGCGCTGGTAGCTCTCGCTGGTGCGGTCGAAGCCACGGTTGAAGCCGTTGAAGAAGCGACCGGCGAACCCGCGGTGGGCGACATGGTGCTCACCCTTCTTCAGCGGCTTGAGCATGGTCGCGCACAGCGCCGGGGTCAGCACGATCGCGACCAGCACCGACAACGCCATCGCCGAGACGATCGTCGCCGAGAACTGCCGGTAGATCACGCCGGTGGAGCCGCTCATGAAGGCCATCGGCACGAACACCGCCGACAGCACCAGGCCGATGCCCACCAGCGCGCCGGTGATCTGGCTCATCGACTTGCGGGTGGCTTCCAGCGGCGACAGGCCCTCTTCGGACATGATGCGCTCGACGTTCTCCACCACCACGATGGCATCGTCCACCAGCAGGCCGATGGCCAGCACCATCGCGAACATGGTCAGCATGTTCACCGAGAAGCCCAGCACCGACAGCACGCCGAAGGTACCCAGCAGCACCACCGGCACGGCGATGGTCGGGATCAGGGTGGCGCGGAAGTTCTGCAGGAACAGGTACATCACCACGAACACCAGCACGATCGCTTCGAGCAGGGTCTGCACCACGCCCTTGATCGACACGCGCACGAACGGGGTGGTGTCGTACGGGATCTCGGCCTTCAGGCCGGCCGGGAAGAAGCCTTCCAGTTCCTTCAGCGTTTCATCGACACCGGCAGCGGTATCCAGCGCGTTGGCGCCGGTGGCCAGGGTGACCGCCAGGCCGCTGGCCGGCTGCCCGTTGTAGCGGGTGACGAAGTCGTACGACTCGGCGCCCAGTTCGACGCGGGCTACATCGCCCAGGCGCAGTTCGGCACCGTCCTGCGCACCGCGCACGATGATGTTGCGGAACTGTTCCGGGGTCTGCAGGCGCGACTGCGCGTTGATGGTGGCGTTGAGCTGCTGGCCCTTCACCGACGGCGCACCACCCAGCTGGCCGATGGCCACCTGCGCGTTCTGTGCCTTCACCGCAGCGACCACCTCGGGCACCGACATGCCGTAGGTGTGCAGCTTGTTCGGGTCCAGCCAGATGCGCATGGCGTACTTGCCACCGAACACCTGGATGTTGCCCACGCCCGGAACGCGGCTGAGACGGTCCACGACGTTGGAACCGACGTAGTCGGCGATGTCGTTGGCATCCATGCTGCCGTCTTCGGACACGAACGCGATGACGTTCAGGAAGCCCGAGCTGGACTTGGCCACGTTGATGCCCTGCCGCTGCACTTCCTGCGGCAGCAGTGGCATCGCCAGCTGCAGCTTGTTCTGCACCTGCACCTGGGCGATGTCGGGGTTGGTCCCGCTCTCGAAGGTCAGGGTGATGGTGGCCTGGCCGTTGGACGAACTGTTGGAGGAGAAATAGATCAGGCCATCAAGGCCCTTCATGTTCTGCTCGATGATCTGCGTCACCGAGTCTTCGACCACCTTGGCCGAAGCACCCGGGTAGCTGGCGCTGATTTCCACCGCCGGCGGTGCGACGTTGGGGTACATCGAGATCGGCAGCTTGAACAGGGCCAGGCCGCCGGCGAGCATGATGATGATCGCGATGACCCACGCGAAGATGGGTCGATCGATGAAGAAACGTGCCATGGAGTTCTCCGCTTACTTCGCGCCTGCGGCCGCAGCTGCAGGTTGGGCGGCGGCCGGCTTGGCCGGGGCGGCGCCCTGTTCGGTGGCATTCACGGGCATGCCCGGGCCGATCTTCTGCAGGCCTTCGACGATGACCTTGTCGCCGGCCTTCAGGCCGTCCTCGACCAGCCACTTGTCGCCGACGGTGCGGCTGACCTTGACCGGGCGCACTTCGACCTTGTTGTCCTTGCCGACCACCATCGCACTGGTATCGCCCTTCGGATCGCGGGCGATGCCCTGCATCGGCACCAGCACCGCATCGCTGCGCACACCGCCGCCAATCACCGCGCGCACGTACATGCCCGGCATCAGCAGGCCATCGGGGTTGTCGACCCTGACCCGCAGCGCGAAGCTGCCGGTGGCCGGATCGACGCTGACTTCGGAGAACTCCAGCGTGCCCTTGTGTTCGAAGGTGCTGCCGTCTTCCATCAGGATGCTGACCGGCGTCTGCTGGTTGTCCTGCAGGCGGCCGGCGGCCAGTTCGCGGCGCAGCTGCAGCAGCTCGGCCGAGGACTGGGTCAGGTCGACGTAGATCGGGTCCAGCTGCTGCACGGTGGCCAGCGCCGTGGCCTGGCCGGCGCTGACCAGCGCGCCCTGGGTGACGCTGGACTTGCCGATGCGGCCGCTGATCGGCGCGGTGATGCGCGCATAGCCGAGGGTCACGTTGGCGGCATCCAGTGAGGCCTTGGCGGCGCCGACATCGGCCTCTGCCTGCTTCTGCGCAGCCACGGCGTTTTCCAGATCCTGCTGGCTGACCGCGTCGACCTTGGCCAGCTCGGTGATGCGCTTGGCGCTCAGCCGCGCCGCATTGGCGGTGGCTTCGGCGCGGGCCAGCTGTGCACGCGCACTGTTGGCCTGGGCGCGGTAGCTGGCGTCCTCGATCTGGTACAGCGGCTCGCCGGCCTTGACCATCCCACCCTCGGTGAACAGGCGCTTGGCGACGATGCCGTTGACCTGCGGGCGCACTTCGGCCACCAGGAAGGCGTTGGTACGACCCGGCAGCTCACGGGTCAGCCCGACGGTCTCGGACTTCAGCGTGACCACGCTGACCTGGCCCGGTCCCTGTTCAGGTGCCTGGGGTTGGCCGCCACAGGCAGCGACGGTGGCAGCGATCGCCAGCGACAACGCGAAGGGTCGGATTCGGCTCAGCAACATGATGGGAATGGCTCTTGAAGGGAGGGATCTCAGAAGGGGCTGATACGAAGGCCCCTCCCCTTGCAGGAGAAGACCGCGCTGACAGCGCCCACCCGCGTGAAGTGGGAGCCGGGACGGGCCTGCCACGCACACGACGGGAATGATGGGACGGAAATATACATACATGCGTGTTTGTTTGTAAAGAGGTACAATTCAGCCACGTTTCACCTGCACTCGTACCCGCTCATGGCCCGCAAGACCAAAGAGGACACCCAGGCAACCCGCGAAGGCATCCTGGATGCCGCCGAAGCCTGTTTCCACGAACACGGCGTGGCCCGGACCACGCTGGAGATGATCGGTGCCCGCGCCGGCTACACCCGCGGCGCCGTGTACTGGCATTTCAAGAACAAGGGCGAGGTGCTGACCGCGATCGTCGAACGGGTGCACCTGCCCTTCATGCAGGAGCTGGAGCGCACCTCCACCGACCAGCGCGACACGCCGGTGCATGACCTGCGCGCGGTGATGATCCACTCGTTCATCGAGCTGTCCGAGGACGAGCGCCTGCGCAAGACCATGGAGATCATGCTGCGCAGCGATGCCTCGGCCGACACCAGGGTGCTGACCGAACTGCAGCAGAGCGGTTTCCGCGATGCCCTGGACCGGATGGAACGCGCCCTGCGCCGTGCCCAGGACCTGGGCCAGCTGCGCGACGGCGCCGACCCGAAGATCGCCGCGCGCATGCTGCACGCCACCGTGCTCGGCGTGCTGCACGGGGCGATGGTCGAACCGGACCTGATGGACCTCAAGCGCGACGGCATGCTGGCGCTGGACATGACCCTGGCCGCCTACGTGAAGGAAGGCGTGTTCGTACCGGGTTCGTTACCCGAGCCGCTGCCGGAGGCGTGACGGCGCCGCCGGGCATGGCCCGGCGCTGCCGCAGATTCGGCCACCCTGCATAACGAAAAGGCCGCCTTTCGGCGGCCTCTTCGCATTCCCGGTTACAGGATGTAACGGCTCAGGTCCGGGTCCTGCACCAGCTCACCCAGGTGCGCATCGACATAGGCACTGTCGATGGCCAGGGTTTCACCATCGCGGTCCGGTGCTTCGTAGCTGAGCGAATCCAGCAGGCGCTCCAGCACGGTATGCAGGCGGCGCGCACCGATGTTCTCCTGGCGCTCGTTCACCTGGAAGGCGATCTCGGCCAGGCGGTCGATGGCATCGGTGGTGAAGCTGACCTTGACGCCTTCGGTGGCCAGCAACGCTTCGTACTGCTTGGTCAGCGCAGCCTTCGGCTCGGTCAGGATGCGCACGAAATCAGCCTTGCTCAGCGCACCCAGCTCCACGCGGATCGGGAAGCGGCCCTGCAGTTCCGGGATCAGGTCACTGGGCTTGGCCAGGTGGAAGGCACCCGATGCGATGAACAGGATGTGGTCGGTCTTGATCGTGCCGTACTTGGTGGACACGTTGGAACCTTCCACCAGCGGCAGCAGATCGCGCTGCACGCCTTCGCGCGAGACATCGCCACCGCCCACGTTGTCACCCCGCTTGGCGACCTTGTCGATCTCGTCGATGAACACGATGCCGTGCTGTTCACAGGCTTCGATCGCGGCGGTGCGGATGTCATCCTCGTTGACCAGCTTGCCGGCCTCTTCTTCCTGCAGCAGCGGGCGCGCGGCCTTGATGGTCAGCGTGCGCTTGTGGGCCTTGGCGCCACCACCAAGGTTGGCGAACATCGACTTCAGCTGCTGGCCCATTTCCTCCATGCCCGGCGGGGTCATGATGTCCATACTGACGTTGGCGGTCAGGTCGAGCTCGATCTCGCGATCGTCCAGCTCGCCGTTGCGCAGCATCTTGCGGAACTTGATGCGGGTCTCGTTGTCCTGCGCCGACGGCTCGTTGCGCGCAGCCTCCGGGTCGAAGCCGATGCCACCACTGCGGCGCGGCAGCAGCGCATCGAGGATGCGGTCTTCGGCACGCTCTTCGGCCTGCGTGCGCACGCGCACCTTGGCCTGTTCGCGGTACAGCTTGACGGCGGTATCGGCCAGGTCACGGATGATCTGCTCGACATCCTTGCCGACATAGCCGACTTCGGTGAAGCGGGTCGCTTCGACCTTGACGAACGGCGCGTTGGCCAGCGTGGCCAGGCGGCGCGCGATCTCGGTCTTGCCGACGCCGGTCGGGCCGATCATCAGGATGTTCTTGGGCATGACCTCGTTGCGCAGCTCGGGCTGCAGCTGCATGCGGCGCCAGCGGTTGCGCAGGGCGATGGCGACCGCGCGCTTGGCGTCATGCTGGCCGACGATGTGCCGGTCCAGTTCCTGCACGATCTCGCGCGGGGTCATGGTGGCGGAGGAAACTTCGATCTTGTGCGGCATGGGTGTGCTCACGAATGCGTTGTCGGTAGCGCCGGGCCATGCCCGGCGGATCAGGAATGCGTGTGACAGTTCCGCGTCACAACTCCTCGACCACCACGTTGCGGTTGGTGTAGATGCAGATGTCACCGGCGATGTTGATCGCTTCGCTGGCGATGGTGCGTGCATCCAGTTCGGTGTGCGCCATCAGCGCGCGTGCAGCGGACAGCGCATACGAACCACCGGAACCGATGGCGATGATGCCGTCCTCCGGCTCGATCACGTCGCCGGTGCCGCTGATGATCAGCGAGGTTTCCTTGTCGGCCACCGCCAGCAGGGCTTCGAGCTTGCCGAGGCGGCGCTCGGTGCGCCAATCCTTGGCCAGTTCCACCGCGGCACGCTGCAGCTGGCCATGCTTCTCCAGCTTGGCTTCGAACAGCTCGAACAGGGTAAAGGCATCGGCGGCGGCACCGGCAAAGCCGGCCAGCACCTGGCCATCGCGGCCAAGGCGGCGGACCTTGCGCGCGTTGCCCTTCATCACCGTGTGGCCGAGGGTGACCTGGCCGTCGCCGGCAATGGCCACGTGCTCGCCGCGACGAACGCAGACGATGGTGGTGGCGTGGAAAACGGTGGGATTCTGACTGGGGTCCATGCGGCCTCCGATAGCTGTTCACGGGACATGGGGACAGCCGCCGAAGCGATCAAGCCCGTGCCGATAGCTGCCGTTCAGCGCTCGTCCTGCGATGGCCGGTCCGGATTCGGCTCGACTCCCGGGCGGTGTACCAGTCTTCACCCTGGGTTTCGATCGGGTGCTGGGTGCGGCCCGAGCCGTTGCCACAGGCCAGTGCATCGGCGGCGCAGTAACGGTAGCGCCGGGCCATGCCCGGCGAGCGCGCAGCGCGGGCGGCGGCGCATACACGCCACATGGATCACACAGCCGCCAGGCATTGCCCGGCGCTACCCCCCCGTGTCGGGCGGGTCCTTGCGGCGTTTCGCGCGCGGATGCGCCGCATCGTAGACCTTGGCCAGATGCTGGAAATCCAGGTGGGTGTAGATCTGCGTGGTGGCGATGTCGGCATGGCCGAGCAGTTCCTGCACGCCGCGCAGGTCACCGGAGGATTCCAGGATGTGGCTGGCGAAACTGTGCCGCAGCATGTGCGGGTGCACGTGCTTGAACAGGCCCTGGCGCTGCGCCAACTGGCGGATGCGGATCTGCACCGCGCGCTGGCTGATCGGACCGTTGCGGCCGGGGAACACCGGTGTGGCAGCATCACCACCGCTTTCGCTGCGCCAGGTCAGCAGCGCTTCGCGTGCCGGCTTTCCGAAGGGGACGCGACGTTGCCGGTTGCCCTTGCCCATCACGTTGACCAGGCCGCTGGCGAAATCCAGATCGCGCCAGGTCAGCGCACAGACTTCGCTCAAGCGCAGGCCGGAGGAATAGAACAGTTCCAGCAGCGCGCGGTCACGACGTCCCAGCTCGCCTTCCGGTTCCAGTTCAACCAATTGCACGGCTTCATCGGCGTCGAGTACCTGCGGCAGCCGTCGCGGCGCACGCGGCGCCTTCAGTGTCGCTGCCGGGCTGGCCTCGATGCGGCCATGCTTGAGCAGCCAGGCATAGAAGCTGCGGCAGGCCGACAGCCGGCGTTGCAGGCTCTTGGCCGACAGGCCACGGCGGTGTTCATCGGCAACGAACTGGCGCACCGCGTCGGTATCCAGCGCCTCCACGGCCACCCCGCGGGGTTCGGCCCACACCGACAACGCCTCCAGGTCGCGGCGGTAGGCGTCGAGCGTATGCGCCGACATCCGCCGCTCCACCTGCAGGTGCTGCAGGAACGCCTGCACCGCGCTCATCGTCGTCGTTTCCCGCTCAATCCGCGAAGCGCTTGAGCCCGGTCACCAGGGCCTCGCCCATCATCCGCAGGAACAGCGTGCCCATGCCGGGATAGAAGCGGTTCGGATCATGGCTGCCCACCGCGATCAGGCCGACGCCCGGCAGCGGCAGCAATGCGGTGGTCTGCACTTCCTCGCTGCGCGCGCCGTACAGCACCGCGTTCTTGTCACTCTGCAGGCGGCCGCAGATCGGCTCGCCATCCTTCAGGCAGTCGCGGAACGGGCCCAGCTGCGCATCATCGGCAGCCAGCACCTGCAGCCACTCGGCCTGCTCCAGCCCCGCCACCGGCGCATGCACGACCAACCGCACCAGATCGCCGGCGAAGTCCTCCTGCAGCGATGCGGCCATCGCGCGCAGCGTATCGGCGGCGTTGTCCTGCTTCATCAGGGCCAGGGTGAGCTGATGCGTGCGCACCGCCAGCCGCTCGTTGACCTGCGCGGTCGCGCCCAGGTCGGCCAACCGTCGCGCCAGCTCGCGGTTCTTCTCCCGCAGCACTTCCAGCTGGTAGCTGGCCAGCGATGCGGTCGGGCCGTCATCGCGTGGCACCACCAGGGTCAGCGCCAGGTCCGGGAACTGCTTGAGGAAGCCCGGATGGCGCCGCAACCAGGCCGCGACTTCATGGGCACCGAGCTTGTCGACGGTCTCAGTCATGCGATCCACTCCCCTTCGAAGACGAATGCGGTCGGGCCCGCCATCACCACCGGCTGGCCATCGCCCGGCCACTGGATGCGCAGGTCGCCACCAGGCAGGCTGATGCGCGCATCGCGCTGCAGGCGGCCGCGCTGCATCAGGGTCACGGCGGCAGCGCAGGCGCCACTGCCACAGGCCAGGGTTTCACCCACGCCGCGCTCGAACACGCGCAGGCGCGCATGTTCCGGGCCCATCACCTGGGCGAAGCCCACGTTCACCGACTTCGGGAACGAGGCATGCTGCTGCAGCAGTCCGCCCACGCGCTCGACCGGTGCGGCATCGACCAGGCCCACTTCGATCACCGCGTGCGGATTGCCCATCGACACCGCCGCGAAGCGCACGGTCTCGCCCTGCAGTGGCAGCAGGTACTCCTCGCGCGGGTGGGCGAAGCCGATCAGCGGCACCTGCGCCGGATCGAACACCGGCACACCCATCGCCACCGCGTACTGGTCATTGCCCAGGACGTCCACGGCGTGGCTGGCCAGGGGGCTGTCGATGACGAAGCGATCGCCCTGCGCACTGCCCTCGCGCACCAGCCAGGCCGCGATGCAGCGCGCGCCGTTGCCGCACTGCTCGGAGTTGGAGCCGTCGGCGTTCCAGATCCGGTACGAAGCGACCGAGCCCTCGGCACGCGGCGGCTCGATGGTCAGGATCTGGTCGCAGCCGACGCCGGTATGGCGGTCGGCCAGTCGCGCGGCCAGTTCCGGGGTGGGCGGCGGGGTGCCGTCGCGCAGGTCGATCACTACGAAATCGTTGCCCGCCCCGTGCATCTTGCTGAAGCGCAGGCCGTTGGAAACCGCCTTACTCATTCCCGTCGTCCACCTTCTTGACCGGGTCCGGGGTCACCGACGGACTGCCGTCGCGGGGGTCCTGGGTGGCAGCGGGCGTGGTGTCGGTATCGGTGGCCGGTTCGACGGTTTCTTCCACCGGCACCGGCTTCTGCGGCAGCACCAGCGGGCCCTTGTTGCCGCATGCGGCGAGGAACAGCAGCGAGGCCGCTGCCAGCGGAATCAGGATGACATTGCGATGGGGGATGTTCATGCCCCGAGTATAGCCATTGGCGGCTGAGCGGTTGGTGCAGGGCGCCGGGCCACGCATCCGCCGGGCATGGCCCGGCGCTGCCGCAACCCAGCACCCCTGGTAGCGCCGGGCCATGCCCGGCCGGAGAGATCAATCGGCCGGCGGCAGCGGCCGGGTCCACAGCCAGATCGCCACCACGGTCATGCTGCCGATCGAGAACCACTTCACCCAGGCCACCGGCACGCACCACAGCATGATGCCGGCGCATACCGCCATGGTGATCGTGGCCATCCATTTGCCGTAGCGGCTGACCGCACCGTGGGCCTGCCAGTGGGTGATGGCCGGGCCGAAGCGCGGGTGCTGCAGCAGCCAGGCGTGCAGGCGCTCGGAGCCGCGCGAGGCGGCCCAGGCCGAGATCAGGATGAATACGGTGGTGGGCAGTCCCGGCACGAAGATGCCGACGATGCCGGTGCCCAGGCTGGCGTAGGCCAGCAGCCACCACGCCCAACGGAACCGCACCGGCCGGGCGGGCGTTGGCAGGTCCTTGCTGGCGGGCGGTTCGGGCGGGCGCATCGCGCAAGGATACCGAGCGCAGGTGGCGGCGGCGATATCACCGCCGCCACGATGCGTCATTCCGTCGCAGCACCGGCCGCGGGCGTTTCGATGCCCAGCTGCTGCAGCACGAATGCGTACGACTCGGACAGTTCGCGGTAACGCTGGAAGCGCCCGGACTTGCCGCCGTGGCCAGCTTCCATGTTGGTGCGGAACAGGATCGGGAAGGAGCTGGTGTTGTCATCGCGCAGCTTGGCCACCCACTTGGCCGGTTCCCAGTACTGCACCTGCGAATCCCACAGGCCGGTACCCACGAACAGCGCCGGGTACGCCTGCTTTTTCACGTTGTCGTAGGGCGAGTAGGACAGCATGTACTCGTAGTACGGCTTCTGCTCGGGGTTGCCCCACTCGTCATACTCGTTGGTGGTCAGCGGGATGGTCGGATCGAGCATGGTGGTGACCACGTCCACGAACGGCACCTGCGCCACCAGCACGCGGTAGTCCTGCGGCGCCTGGTTGGCAATGGCGCCCATCAGCAGGCCACCGGCGCTGCCACCGGACGCGGCGACACGATCCTTCGCCGCCCAGCCCTGTGCCACCAGGCCACGGGTGACGTCGATGAAGTCGTTGAAGGTGTTCTGCTTGTGCAGCAGCTTGCCGTTCTCGTACCAGTCGCGGCCCATTTCCTGACCACCGCGGATGTGGGCGATGGCGTACACCACGCCACGGTCGAGCAGGCTCACCGCCGTCTGGTTGAAGTAGGGGTCCATCGACATGCCGTAGCTGCCGTAGGCGTACTGGAACAGCGCGCCGGTGCCATCCTTCCTGTAGCCCTTGCGATAGACCAGCGACACCGGCACCTTCACCCCGTCGCGCGCGGTGATCCACACCCGGTCGGTCTCGTACTTCGAGGCGTCATAGCCGATCACCGGCTGCTGCTTCAGCTGGCGACGCTCGCCGGTGGCGGTGTTCAGTTCGTACACCGTGGTCGGCGTGGTCATCGAGGTGTACACGTAGCGCAGCCACGTGGTGTCAGCCTCGGTGTTGTCGCCCAGGCCCATCGAATAGGCCGGTTCGTCGGCCTTTACATAGTCGTTGCGACCGTCCTTGAACAGCAGGCGGATGCGCTCCAGGCCTTCTGAACGTTCGGCGATGGCGGTGTAGGTATCGAACAGTTCGAAGCCTTCGATGAACACCGCATCGTCATGGGCGATCCAGTCCTTCCACTGCGCACGCGAGGTGGCATCGGTCGGTGCGGTCACCAGCTTGAAGTTCTTCGCGCCATCGTTGGTGCGGATCACCCAGCGGCCGTCGTAGTGGTCGGCGTCGTACTCCACGTCGCGCTGGCGCGGGGCGAGCACGGTGAACGTGGTCGGGTCGCTGGCCGGCGCATAGCGCTCTTCGGAGGACACGGTGCTGTGCACGCCGATGGTGATGAACCGATCGTCGCGGGTGCGGCCGATGCCCATGTAGAAGCTGTCGTCCTTCTCTTCGTAAACGACGGTGTCGGCGCTGGCCGGGGTGCCCAGCACGTGCTTCTTCACCCGCACGGTCAGCAGGGTTTCCGGATCGTTCTCGACATACAGCACGGTGCGGTTGTCATCGGCCCAGACCAGGTCACCCGAGGTGCCGGTGATCGTGTCCGGCAGCACCGCGCCGGTGCTCAGGTCCTTGAAGCGGATGACGTACTGGCGGCGACCCACGTCATCGTCGGCCCAGGCCAGCAGCTGGTTGTCCTGGCTGACCTCCATCGAGCCGACGCTGAAATAGCCCTTGCCGGCAGCCATCGTGTTGACGTTGAGCAGGACTTCCTCCGGCGCGTCCATGCTGGCCTTGCGGCGTGCATGGATGGGATAGTCCTGGCCGGTCTCGTAGCGGCTGTAGTACCAGTAGCCGCGCTCGCGCGCCGGCACGCTGGCATCGTCCTGCTTGATGCGGCCGACGATCTCGCCGTACAGCGCGTCCTCCAGCGGCTTCAGCGGTGCCAGCAGCTGGTCGGCGTAGGCGTTCTCGGCCTGCAGGTAGGCCAGCATGGCCTTGTCCTCGCGCTTGTCGTCGCGCAGCCAGTAATAGTCATCGTTGCGGGTCGCGCCGAACGGCGCCTTGACCACGTGCGGACGCTTCTCAACATCCGGCGGAACGGGCGGGGTGGCGGCGGTAGCGGTGCTGGTCATCAGGCTCGCAAGCAACAGGCAGAGAGTGGATTTCATGAAATAAGGCTCCTTGATCGGCAATGCAATGGCGTCCTTGCGCCTGAGTCTGGGTGGCAGGGGGGCTGCGGGCAACCCTGCGGATCGTCATGGACGCGCGGAGGTAGTGCCGGCCGCTGGCCGGCAACGGCAGCAGACTGTTCATCCCGAGGTTGCCGGCCAGCGGCCGGCACTACCGGGACACCCGGCGTACCATGTGGGGCATGAGTACCCTGCCCCACACGCCGGGCTACAGCCGGCGCAGCCACGAAATCGCTCCCTTCCATGTGATGTCCCTGCTGGCCCGCGCACAGGCGCTGGAACAGGCCGGTCACGATGTGATCCATCTGGAGATCGGCGAACCGGACTTCACCACCGCCGAGCCGGTCGTGCGTGCCGGCCAGGCGGCGTTGGCCGCCGGCCACACCCGCTACACCGCCGCACGCGGCCTGCCGGTCCTGCGCCAGGCGATCAGCGGTTTCTATCGCAGTCATTACAGCCTGGATATCGACCCCGAACGCATCCTGGTCACGCCGGGCGGCTCCGGCGCGCTGCTGCTGGCCAGCAGCCTGCTGGTCGACCCGGGCCGCCACTGGCTGCTGGCCGATCCCGGTTATCCGTGCAACCGCCACTTCCTGCGGCTGGTGGAAGGCGGCGCGCAGCTCGTTCCGGTCGGCCCCGAAACGGCCTACCAGCTGACTCCTTCGCTGGTGCAGCAGTACTGGAACGCCGACAGCGTCGGCGCGCTGGTGGCGTCGCCGGCCAATCCCACCGGCACCGTGCTGTCAGCCGATGAACTGGCGGCCCTCTCGGCTTCGCTGCATGCGCGCGGCGGCCACCTGGTGGTCGACGAGATCTATCACGGCCTGACCTACGGCCTGGATGCAGCGAGCGTGCTGCAGGTCGATGACAGTGCCTTCGTGCTGAACAGCTTCTCCAAGTACTTCGGCATGACCGGCTGGCGACTGGGCTGGCTGGTGGCGCCACCGGCGGCGGTACCCGACCTGGAGAAGCTGGCGCAGAACCTGTACATCAGCGCTTCGAGCATCGCCCAGCACGCGGCCCTTGCCTGTTTCAGCGACGAGGCGATGGCGATCTTCGAGCAGCGCCGCCAGGCCTTCCAGCAGCGCCGCGACTTCCTGCTGCCGGCACTGCGCGAACTTGGCTTCCGCATCGAAGTGGAGCCGCAGGGGGCGTTCTACCTGTACGCCGACGTCAGCGCGTTCACCGATGACGCGCAGGCGTTCTGCGCGCACTTCCTGGAAACCGAGCACGTGGCATTCACCCCGGGCCTGGATTTCGGCTTCCATCGATCGAACCAGCACGTACGCCTGGCCTATACCCAGGAAGTGCCGCGGCTGCAGGAAGCGGTGGAGCGTATCGCGCGCGGGTTGAAACGATTCCGGTAGCGCCGGGCCGTGCCCGGCGAGCGCGCAGCGCGGCAAAGGAGCCGCCGGGCATGGCCCGGCGCTACCGTTCAGCGAATGCCCAACAAAGAACGCCGCCCGGGGGCGGCGTTCTTCATTTCATCATTTACCGCCCAACCGCTCCCACAGGAAGCTGTAGGCCAGTGCGGACATGTGCGCGGCCTGCGCGTTGTTGGCTGCACCGCCATGACCGCCTTCGATGTTCTCGTAGTAGGTCACGTCCTTGCCGGCATCGATCATCTTCGCGGCCATCTTGCGGGCGTGGCCCGGATGCACGCGGTCATCGCGGGTGGAGGTGGTGAACAGCACCGGCGGGTAGCTCTTCTTCGCGTCGAACAGGTGGTACGGCGAGAAGGTCTTGATGAACTCCCAGTCGCTGGTGTCCGGGTTGCCGTACTCGGCCATCCACGATGCGCCGGCCAGCAGGTGGCTGTAACGCTTCATGTCCAGCAGCGGAACCTGCACCACCACCGCACCGAACAGCTCCGGGTACTGGGTCAGCATGTTGCCGGTGAGCAGGCCACCGTTGCTGCCGCCCTGCACGCCCAGGTGCTTGGCAGAAGTGATCCTGCGGGTGACCAGGTCCTGGGCAACCGCGGCCATGTCTTCATAGGCCTTGTGACGGTTCTGCTTCAGCGCCGCCTGGTGCCAGCGCGGGCCGTACTCGCCACCACCACGGATGTTGGCAACCACGTACACGCCGCCCTTTTCCAGCCAGGCGCGGCCCATGCCGCCCGAGTACGACGGGGTCAGCGAAATCTCGAAACCACCGTAGCCGTACAGCAGGGTCGGGTTGGAACCGTCGAGCTTCATCGCCTTGTCGTGCACCACGAAGTACGGCACGCGGGTACCGTCCTTGCTGGTGGCGAAATGCTGCTCGATCACCTTGCCGTCGGCATCGAAGAACGCCGGCATGGTCTTGAGCACTTCCGGCGCCTTGCCGATGTCGGCGATCGCCAGGGTGGTCGGGGTCAGGTAATCGGTGGCGGTCAGCCACACTGCATCGCTGTCATTGCTGTCGACCGCACTGACGCCCAGGGTGCCGAAGGCCGGCGCGCCGACGAAATCGCTCTTCTGCCAGCCCTTGGCGGTCGAGGTCAGCACCGACAGGCGGTTCTTGACGTCGTCCAGCACATTCAGCACCAGGTGGTTCTTCGTCCACGAGGCACTGGCCAGCGAGGTGGTCGCGGTCGGGGTGAACAGCACCTCGAAATCACGCTTGCCGGCCAGGAAATCATCCAGCTTGGTCACCAGCAGCGCGCCGGAGGCGTAGGTCTTGCCCCCCACGGTCCACGGGTCGCGCAGTTCCAGGGTCAACCACTGCTTGTGCAGGCCCTTCTCGGCCGAGTTCGGCGCATCGATCCTGGTCAGCTTGCCATCGTCGCCGCGCAGGTAGATCTCGTTGTTGTAGAAGGCCAGCGTACGGCTGACCAGGTTGCGCTCGAAGCCCGGAGTGTCATCGTGCATCGCCGCGATGTACATGTCTTCCGGCTTGCCTTCGTAGACCAGGCTGGCGGCGGACATCGGCGTGCCACGCTTCCACAGCTTGGCCACGCGCGGGTAACCGGAGGTGGTCATCGAGCCGCTGCCGAAATCGGTGTAGACGAACACGGTGTCGCGGTCGATCCAGCTCAGGCCGCCCTTCGATTCGGGACGGAAGAAGCCGTCCTTGATCCAGCTCTTGCTGGTCAGGTCGAACTCGCGGGTGACATCGGCGTCGGCACCACCGCGCGACAGCGCGATCAGGCAGCGGCTGTAGTCCGGACGCAGGCAGTCGGCGCCGTGCCAGACCCAGTTCTCGTTCTCGGCCTTGTTCAGCGCATCCAGGTCGAGCACGGTCTCCCAGGTCGGCGAGGCCTTGCGGTACTCGGCCAGGGTGGTGCGACGCCACAGGCCGCGCTCGTGCTGCTTGTCCTTCCAGAAGTTGTAGTAGTAATCGCCGATCTTCTGCACGCCGGGAATCTTGGCGTCCGAATCAAGCACCTCGCGGATGCTGCTCTCCATCTGCTTGAAGGCCGGGGTCTGCGCCAGGCGCGCTTCGGACTTGGCGTTCTGTTCCTTGACCCAGGCCAACGGCTTGTCGCCGGTGACGTCCTCCAGCCAGGCGTAACGGTCGGTGTCTTCAGCGGCCACGGCGGTACCCACCGAGGCAGCGGTCATCATGCCGGCCAGCAGGCAGGCGGAAGCGAATCGTGACATTGCAGCTCCAGGCAGTCATTAGCCGTGAAACGCTAGCATGGATCACCGGGGCCGCCCCCGTGTCGAAGGTCAGGCCGTGGCGGTGTGCGCCTTGCGCGTACGCGTGGGGGAGCGCCGCCGGGCCTGCCCATGGTCGCGTTGCAGCGAGCGGAGCATGGCCAGCGTTGGCAACGGGCAGCGCAGCAGTGCCCACCAGGCCGCCAACGGCATGCCGACCAGCCACAGCGGCAACCAGCCCAGCCAGGCACTGCTGCCACGCGCGGCCGGCCACACCAGCACCACGGCCAGGCCAGCGAGGGCGAGCTGCGGCACCACCCGCAACAGGCGCGGATCGGCGCGTTCGCTGACGCGTTCAGTTGGCCGGCGGTGGCGGGGACGGGTGCGCATGCGGATTCTCCGGGGGTCGATGCCGGCCAGCTTGGCTGTGGGGCTTCTCACCGGCTGCGACACCATTGACGGATGGCCTGCACACAGTGACCATGCGCGGGCAAGCCCACTGGAGCCCGCCGCCGCATGACCTCGATCCGCCCGCTCTGCGCTGTGTTGCTGGCCCTGTCCCTGGGCGGTCCGGCAGTGGCTGCCAATTCCCCACCGTCGTCCCGCAACAGCGCCGCGGAAGCCTCTGCAGATGGGGCGATCGACCTGCAGCGCTTCATGGGGACCTGGTACGTGATCGGCCGCGTGCCGAACTTCATCGAGCGCGGCCACGTCACCAGCGTCAATCAGTACGAGCTGCGCGAGGACCACAAGGTCGCCATCACCTATCGCTACCGCGATGGTTTCGGTGAGCCGCTGCAGGAAATCCGTGCGCGCGCCAGCGTCGATCCCGACAGTGGCAACCATGGCTGGCGCACCTGGTTCTACCGGGTCGTGCCGACCCATTCGCGGGTACTGGAAGTAGCACCGGACTATTCCTGGGCGCTGATCGGCTACCCGGGCCGCGAGATGGCCTGGATCTTCGCGCGCACACCTGACATGGACAAGGCCCTGTACAAGGACCTGGCCGAACGCCTGCGCGACGAGTACGGGGTGAACACCGACAAGCTCAAGCGCGTGCCGCAGCACCCCGAGCAGGTGGGCAAGCTGGGCTACGAAGTACCGAACGTGCGTTGACTGCGCACGGTGGTAGTGCCGGCCAGCGGCCGGCACTACCAGACATGAAGTTGCCGGCCAGCGCCCGGCACTACCGTGAACGATGCCGGGCGCCGCCCGGCATTCTGTTATCTGCGGCTGTAATGCGCGACCAGGCGGTCGCCGAGCATCTGCAGCAGCTGCACCAGCACCAGCAGCAGGACCACCGTGACCAGCGCCACGTCGGTGTGCGAGCGCTGGTAGCCGTCGCGGAAGGCCAGGTCGCCCAGGCCACCGGAACCGATCGCACCGCCCATCGCGGTGAAGCCGATCAGGGCCACGGTGGTCACCGTAGCACCGGCAATCAGGCCCGGCCGCGCTTCGGGCAGCAGCACGCGGGTGACCAGCTGCCAGGTCGTGGCACCCATTGCCTGGGTCGCCTCGATCACGCCACGGTCCACTTCACGCAGCGCGGTTTCCACCAGCCGCGCATAGAACGGCGCAGCGCCGATGACCAGCGGCACGATCGCGCCACGCACGCCCAGCGAGGTGCCCATCATGAACAGGGTGACCGGGATCAGCACAATCATCAGGATGATGAAGGGCACCGAGCGCAGCAGGTTCACCACCAGCGCCAGCACGCCGTAGGCAACCGGCCGGCGTTTCAGCTGTGGCGCACCGAACAGGTACAGCAGCACACCCAGCGGCAGGCCGATGGCCAGGGTCAGCGGCAGCGAACCGGCCAGCATCAGCAGGGTGTCGATGGTGGCCTGGCCGATGTCGGCCCACTTGCCTGCATCCAGGTGACGGAAGAAGCCGCCAGCGGTGGCGATGATCATCGACGCAGTTCCTCAACGTGCACGCCGGCGGCCACGAACGCGGCCTGCGCGGCGGACTGGTCGCCGCCCACCAGGGCGACGATCAGCTGGCCATACGGGGTGTCCTTGATCCGGTCGATACGGCCGGACAGGATGTTGTAGTCGACCCCGGTCTGCCGCGCGACGCTGCCGAGCAGGGGTTCGTAGGTGTCGGCGCCAAGGAAGGTCAGGCGCACGACACGGCCACCGACCGCGTCGAAATCGCGGTGCAGCGTCCCCTCGTCCACCTGTTCCGATTCGCTGACGAAGCGGCGCGTGGTCGGGTGCTGAGGATGCAGGAACACCTTCGTCACCGGCCCGGTCTCGACCAGCTGGCCGGCATCGAGCACCGCCACCCGATCGCAGACGCGACGGATCACATCCATCTCGTGGGTGATCAGCACGATGGTCAGGCCCAGCTCGCGGTTGATCTTCGACAGCAGTGCCAGCACCGACGCCGTGGTCTGCGGGTCGAGCGCACTGGTGGCCTCGTCGCACAGCAGGATCTGCGGGCGGGTGGCCAGCGCACGGGCGATGCCCACGCGTTGCTTCTGGCCGCCCGACAGCTGCGCCGGGTACTTGTCCGCATGCGCCTGCAGGCCCACGGTCTGCAGCAGCTCGGCGACGCGCGCATCGATCTCGGCCTTCGGCGTACCGGCCAGCTCCAGCGGGAAGGCGACATTGCCGGCCACCGTGCGCGAGGACAGCAGGTTGAAGTGCTGGAAGATCATGCCGATCCGGCGGCGCAGCGCGCGCAGGCCTTCCGGATCCAGCGCGGTGACATCTTCGCCGGCGATCAGCAGGCGGCCACCACTGGGCTCCTCCAGGCGGTTGATCATGCGGATCAGCGTCGATTTGCCCGCACCGGAATGACCGATGATGCCGAACACCTCGCCGGCCTCGATGGTCAGGTCCAGCGGCTGCAGCGCGCTGACCGCGCGGCCGGCAACGGCATAGGATTTGTGCAGGCGCTGGAACTCGATCACGGGATCAGCTCACCGGAAGGGCGATGGAAGGGGGCGTGCAGCCTACCAGCGCCGGCGCTCGCGCGCCCGCGCCATGGGCCAGAATGTTATTCCTTTTGGTTCTAAGCCGCCCACGTCGGTACATCGGCGGCGGTCAGAGCCCCTTCCCCAGCCAGATCGGTTCAGGGATGGTCCAACGGTTTCGGCGGCTCCTGCCGGTTCACCCGTTCGCGGTGCAGCAGGTACAGGCCCGAGGCGACGATGATTGCCGCGCCTGCCCAGGTGTAGCCATCGGGCAGCTGCCCCCAGAAGGCCAGGTCCCAGCCGATCACCCAGACCAGGCCGCTGTATTCGAGCGGTGCGATCATCGAGGCCTCACCCAGCTGGAAGGCCTTGGTCAGCGCGATCTGGCCCAGCGCCCCGGCCAGGCCCATGCCGGCAATCAACGGCGCATGCGCCAGCTGCAGCGGTACCCAGCCGGGAATAGCCAGCAGCCCGGCGCCGATGGCCATGATGACCAGGAACCAGACCACCATCGACTGCGAGGTATCGGTGCGGGTCAGCAGGCTGACGGTGATCGCGGCGATGGCATAGGCGGTGGCGGCGGCCAGCACCATCAGGCCCGGCACCGAGATGAAACCGCCCACGCCCGGCCGCAGCACCACCAGCACGCCGACCAGGCCGATGCCGATGGCGACCCAGCGCCGCGGCCCGACCCGCTCGCCCAGCAGCGGCACCGACAGTGCGGCAATCAGCAGCGGCGCGACGAAATAAATGGTGTAGGCGGTGGACAGCGGCAGGTCGCGCAGGGCGAACACGAAGCAGCCGATCATCGCCATGCCCAGCCCGCCGCGCAGCAGGTGCAGCCCCCAGCGGCGCGGGATCAGCGAGCGTGGCCCGGCACTGGCCAGCACCCAGACCAGCACGAAGGGCAGCGACGCCGCGCCACGCAGGAAGGTGACCTGCAGCGAGGGATAGCCGGCCGAGAGCTGCTTCATGCCGGCGTCCATCAGCGAGAAACAGGCGACAGCAGCGACCATCCAGGCCACGGCGCGCGAAGGGGAGCGTTGCACGTTCATGGCCCATTATCGCCGACCACGGGCGTTGCCGCCGCGACCGGCGCGATAGAATGGCCGCCACTGATTTCTGCGGAGTAACGCCCATGCCTTCCTTCGACGTCGTGTCCGAAGTCGACACCCACGAGCTGACCAACGCCATCGACCAGGCCAACCGTGAACTGGCCACCCGCTTCGACTTCAAGGGCGTGGATGCGAAATTCGAGCGCGATGGCGATGTCATCAACCAGACCGCACCGACCGAATTCCAGCTCAAGCAGATGAACGACATCCTGCGTGCGCGCCTGGCCGCGCGCGGTATCGACGTGCTGAGCCTGGAGTTTGGTGACATCGAGACCAACCTGGCCCAGGCGCGGCAGAAGATCACCGTCAAGCAGGGCATCGAGCAGAAGATCGCCAAGAAGATCGCCGCTGCGCTGAAGGACGCCAAGCTGAAAGTGGAAAGCCAGATCAACGGTGACAAGCTGCGCGTGCAGGGCAAGAAGCGCGACGACCTGCAGGACGCCATCGCGGTGCTCAAGGCCGGCAAGTTCGACCTGCCGCTGCAGTTCAACAACTTCCGCGATTGATCAACACCGCGATGTAGCGCCGGCCTCGGTGGCCGGCCTCACTCGCGCAGCAGTCTGTACAGCGTTGTCCGCGAGATGCCGAGCTGGCGTGCGGCGAGGCTGAGGTTGCCGTCGGCAGTATGGGCGGCTCGCCTTGCCGCATCGCGCTGCTGGTCACGCAATGGTGCCGCTTGCACGGGCGCTGCGGCCGTAGCCGGTGAACGTGTCCGTGCGGCGCGCGGTGCCTGCAGGTGCTGCAGATGGACCGCACTGCCCTCGCCCAGTCGCACCCGATGCGCAGGGCCGGGCTGCAGCAGTCGACGTCGCTGCGCAGCGCTGGCGCCGGCAAACAGTGTTTCCAGCGAAAGCAGCGGCAGCGGCCCACGCCGCGGCAGTCCGAGCAGACGCCGGGCGACGCGATTGGCGCAAAGCAACTGGCCGTCTTCCTGCACCGCCAACAGGCCCTGCAGCGGAGATGCCAGCCAGCGCGGATCATGCTGTACCGCCAGCAGGTGGACATCCCTGAGCGTGTGGATCAAGCGGTTCTCGATGGCCAGCGCCGCCTGCCGGAAATAGCCCTGCAGCAATGCCGGGTCACGTTCCCCCAGGCCGGTGATGTCGATCGCACCGCAGACCTGCCCCTGCAGGTCATGCAGCGGCTCACTCAGGCAGAACACGGGGGCGAACCGCTGCAGATAGTGTTCATTGCCGCGTACCAGCGCGGGCAGGTCGTCGGCCAGGCTGACCGCAGGCGCGGTGGTGCCGATCTCGGCCTCGCCCAGCCGCCGGCCCACCTGGATCGGCCGCAGCAGCGGCGCATCTTCCAGGCCATGGGCGCGATGCACGATCACCATGCCCTCGCCGTTGGCGCAGAACATCGTCCACCCACGCGCACCGAACGCCGCCCACAACTGCTCCAGTTCCGGCTGCACGCAACGCGCCAGGCGGCGGTCATCGCGGGACTCCAAGCGGTGTCCATTGCCCTGCAACGGCGGATAATACGGCTCCTGCCCGGGGCGCACACCGGCCGCATGCGAGCGCTGCCAGGACTGCTGCAACGGCAGGGGCAGCATCGCCAGCGACTGCACGTCACCCTCGGCGAAGGCGGCCCGAGCCGCCACCAGCTGCTGTTGCCCGACTGTCGTGGCCATCATGCATGCAGCGTACACCCACGCACGCCATGCCCGCGTTACGTGCCAACAACGGAGCGTTTCCAATTTCGTCCGGCATTCATCCACGCATGGCGTGGATCCACGTGCCGACCAGGGTCGACACCCACCAACAGCAGCGGGAACCCGTCGAAGGCGGGGTGGGTCCGGTTGCGGGGGCGTGAGCCGCATGGGCCCGAGGCATGCCTCGGGCGGGTTGGGCAGGACGCCCAACCCGGGCCTTGCCGTGTGCGCAGGACAGCGCACACGAGCAAGCGGCGACCGAGCTTACATGGGTGAGGGCGCTTTGCTTGCGAAGCACTGCTTCGCAAGCGCCCGAACGCACAGCCGCCAGCGGCTGGGCCGGGCCCCGGAGGGGGACTTGCAGCGTCCCCCGCAACCGGACCCACCCCGCCATCCCACGGAATGCCCGCTTTTGCCGTTGCCGTTGCCGTTGATTCGGCAGGTGCAGGGCGCAGCCCTGCAAACCCACCCTCACCTCACGCCGCGATCCGCAGAATCGGCTTCAGCGTAATCCCCCTCGTGCTGTCCTCGGCCGCCTGGTTGATCTGCTCCAGCGGATAGAACTTCACCAGCCTGTCGAACGGGAAGCGCCCCTGCTGGTACAGCGTCACCAGCTGCGGAATGAACACCTGCGGCACGCTGTCGCCCTCGACAATGCCGCGGATGCTGCGGCCGCCCAGCAGCAGGTTGTTCACATCGAAACTGGCAGTGGTGCCCAGCTTCGGCGCACCGACCACGCCCATCATGCCAAGCCCGCCGAGCGCTTCGATGCCGGCCGACAGCACTTCCGGGCGCCCGGTCGATTCCAGCGCGAAATCGGCACCACCACCGGTGATCGCGCGTACCGCCTCGATCACATCGGTCTGGCGGCTGTTGACCACATGGGTGGCGCCCAGCTCCATGGCCAACTGCAACCGCGAGGGCACCACGTCGATGGCGATGATGGTGGTGGCACCGGCGACCTTGGCCGCCATCACCGCACTCAGGCCGACCGCACCGGCGCCATAGCTGGCGAAGCTGCTGCCCGATCGCACCTGCAGCGCGTTGAGCACCGCACCGGCACCGGTCTGGATGCCGCAGCCCAGCGGACCGAGCAGCTCCAGCGGCGCATCGTCAGGCACCTTGATCGCATTGATCTCGCGCGCCAGCGCAAACGTAGCGAACGACGATTGTGCAAAGAAGTGATCGTGCAGCGGTTGGCCCTGTGCATCGGTGATGGCGGTATGGCCGTGGCCATCATCACCACCGAAATTCAGCGCGAAGAAATCGCGGCAGTACGCACCGTGGCCCCCACGACAGGGATTGCAGTGGCCGCATTGGCCGTAGGTCAGCACGACATGATCGCCAGCCTTCAGTTCGCGTACGTTGGGGCCGACCGCCTCGACAATGCCCGCACCCTCATGGCCCAGCACTGCCGGCAGCGGCACCGGATAGTACTGGTCACGCACGATCAGGTCGGTATGGCACAGGCCGGTCGCTACGATCTTCACCAGCACTTCGTCGTCCTGCGGGCCCCGCAGGCGCGCCTGTTCAATGACAAAGGGCAGTTCCTTGCCGCGCACCACCGCTGCGGTGATGTCACGCGATCCACTGTTGCTGCTCATCGTTGCGTTCTCCTCGATCAGATGGGATAGGCCGGGGCTTCGCCCTTGACCGTCATCCATTGCCACTGGGTGAATTCCTCCACGTTGGACGGGCCGCCGATGCTGGTGCCGTTGCCGGACGCCCCTACCCCGCCGAAGGGATTGATGACCTCGTCGTTCACGGTCTGGTCGTTGATGTGCAGCAGACCGGTGCGCAGGCGCTCGCCCAGCTTCAGCGCGCGGCCGACATTGCGGGAGACGATCGCCATCGACAGGCCGTACTCGCTGTCATTGGCCAGGCGCACGGCTTCGTCGTCGTCATCGAACGGCACCACCACCGCTACTGGCGCGAAGATCTCTTCGTTGAACGCCGGATTGTCGACACTGACGTTGCCGAGCACGGTGGGTGCGAAGAACAGGTCCTGGTGGGTGCCGCCGGTTTCAAGCGTGGCACCCGCCTTCACCGCGTCGTCGACCACACGCGCCGCATGGTCGCGTTGCGCGGCATTGATCAGTGGGCCCAGCGCAACATCCTCGCGTGCCGGGTCACCCACCTTCAGCGACTTCGCCTTGGCCACCAGCTTCTGCAGGAAGGCCTGGTGGATGCCGCGCTGTACCAGCACACGGCCGGTGGCCATGCAGATCTGGCCCTGGTGCAGGTACACGCCCCAGGCGGTGTTGGCCACGGCCAGGTCGAGATCGGCATCGTCAAGGATGATCAGCGCGTTCTTGCCGCCCAGCTCCAGCGACACCTTTTTCAGGTGCTTGCCGGCGGCTTCGCCAACCTTGCGTCCGGCCGCCGTCGAGCCGGTGAACTGGATCATCGCCACATGCGGGTCGCTGGTCAGCGCGGCACCGGCGGCGCCGTCGCCGGGCAGCATCTGCAGCACCCCCTGCGGAAGACCAGCCTGCTCGAACAGGCGTGCGATCACCGCACCACCACACACCGCCGTGCGCGGGTCCGGCTTGAGCACCACGGCATTGCCGAGCGCGATCGCCGGCGCCACCGCGCGCATCGCCAGGTACAGCGGGAAATTGAACGGGGAGATCACCCCCACCACACCCAGCGGACGGCGCCGCGCCAGGTTCAGCCGCCCAGGTTCGGACGGCAGGATCTCACCCACGCTGCGCGAAGGCAGCGCGGCGGCCTCATGCAGCGCCTTGATGGTCACCTTGGCTTCGAAACCGGCCTTCAGGCGGGTGGAGCCACTTTCACGGACCAGCCAGTCGATCAGCGTGTCGATGTTTTCTTCAGCCAGGCGTGCAGCCTTGCGCAGCACCTGGGCGCGCTGTTCGTACGGCGCTGCCACCCATGCCTGTTGCGCCTGCGCCGCCGCGGCCGCCGAACGTGCGACCTGCGCCGCATCGGCCAGGCCGATTTCGCCAAGCGATTGCCCGGTGGCGGGCTCGATCACCGGCTGGCGCTGTGCAGCGGCGCTCCATTGACCGTCGAAGAAGGCGCCTGACCAGAGTGCGTCCGGCAGCCATGGGGAAGATGCAGTCATGAAAAGTCCTCCTGTGTCGTGCCGCCATTGCACGCCTGGCCCGCAGCGTCGGCAATCGGCCATTGGCGTGATGTCGGCAAGGGATTGAATCGACGGGAATTTCCAGCATCGCCGTTGTCCAGTTCCTGGACAGTGAACGGCGCCCCTGCAGCGGCCCGCCTACAATGGCTACCCCCGCCAGCCGATGCGCCCGCCATGACCGACACCCCCCTGCCCACCGATGACCCGATCGCCGCCACCCGCCTGTGGCTGGAGCGCATCGTCATCGGCCTGAACCTGTGCCCGTTCGCCAAGGCGGTGTACGTGAAGGACCAGGTCCGCATCGTGCTGAGCGACGCGACCACACCCGAAGCCCTGGTGGAAGAACTGGCCGAAGAACTGGTGCTGCTGCGCGACACGCCGGCCGAGCAGATCGATACCACCCTGATCGTGCATCCGCATGTACTGACCGACTTCCTCGACTACAACGACTTCCTCGACAACGCCGATGCGGCGATCGAGGCGCTGGACCTGCAGGGCATCCTGCAGGTGGCCAGCTTCCATCCGGACTACCAGTTCGATGGCGTCGCCGCCGATGACGCCAGCAACTACACCAACCGCGCGCCCTACCCCACCCTGCACCTGCTGCGCGAAGACAGCGTGGCACGCGCGGTGGATGTCTACCCGGACCCGGACGTGATCGTCGAGCGCAACATCCAGACCCTGGACCGGATCGGTGTCGAGGGCTGGCACCGTCGCCTGCGCGGCGACGACCTGTCATGAGCACGGTGCCGCCGATTGCCACCTGGCCGGCCGCGCCACTGCACGGCAGGGTGGTGCTGGTCACCGGCGGTGCCAACGGCATCGGCCGCGGCATCGCCCAGGCGGTGCTCGGGGCCGGCGGCCGTGTGCTGATCGGCGATCTGGACGTAGAGGCGGGCCAGGCCTGCCTGGCCGAATGGCAGCGCGGCGATGATGCCGCGTTCCAGCGGCTGGACATCACCGACGAAAGCAGCGTGCGCGACTTCATCGCGGCGGCCCTGCAACGCTTCGGGCGCATCGACGGCCTGGTCAACAATGCCGGCATCGCCGGGCCGCACGGCACCCTGCTGCAGGACATGGACTGGGAAGAATGGCAGCGCCGGCTGTCATCGCTGCATGGCGCGTTCCTGTGCAGCAAGCACGCATTGCCGGCGTTGTCGGCCGACGCAGGCGCGATCATCAACATCGCATCGACGCGCGCCTGGCAGTCCGAGGCGCACAGCGAAGCCTACGCTGCGGCCAAGGGCGGGCTGGTGGCCTTCACCCACGCTCTGGCCATCAGTGCGGGGCCGGCGGTGCGGGTGAACAGCATCAGCCCCGGCTGGATCAGCACCGATGCCTGGCAGGCGCCGTCACGCCAGCACGTGCCGCAGTACTCGGCCACCGACCACGCCCAGCATCCGGTTGGCCGCGTCGGCGAACCCGAGGACATCGGCGCACTGGCGGTGTACCTGCTGTCCTCGTTGTCCGGCTTCAGCACCGGCCAGGACTTCATCGTCGACGGCGGCATGACCCGGAAGATGATCTACGCCGATTGAAAGCGGGACGCCCCGGTAGCGCCGGGCCATGCCCGGCGGCTTTCCTGCGCCGCGCTACGTGCTCGCCGGGCATGGCCCGGCGCTACCGGAGCGCTGCCCTTTTCTGCGTTTACGCCATGCCGGAGCATTCCGGTAGATCCACGCCATGCGTGGATGGCGGCAACGTGCTTACGCCATGCCCGAATGGCGCAGCAGCGCGTCGATCTGCGGCGCACGGCCGCGGAAGGCCTTGAAGTTCTCGGCAGCCGGGCGACTGCCGCCGCGCGACAGCACCTCGTCGCGGAAACGCGCGCCGGTTGCGGCCAGCGCCTGCGGTGCTTCCTCTAACGCGGCGTAGGCATCGGCGCTCAATACTTCGGCCCACTTGTAGCTGTAGTAACCGGCGGCATAGCCACCGGCGAAGATATGGCTGAACTGGTGCGGGAAGCGATTCCAGCTCGGCGGATGGTTCACCGCCACTTCCGCACGCACCCGCTCAAGCAGTGCCAGCACGCTGTCCTGCGCCGCCTCGAACTGGCTGTGCAGCAGCATGTCGAACAGACCGAATTCCAACTGGCGCACGGTGGCCATGCCGCTGTGGAAGTTGCGTGCGGCCAGCATGCGCTCGTACAGCGCGCGCGGCAGCGGCTCGCCGGTTTCCACATGCGCGGTCATGCCCTGCAGGTGGTCCCATTCCCAGCAGAAGTTCTCCATGAACTGGCTGGGCAGCTCCACCGCATCCCACTCCACTCCGTTGATGCCGGCCACGCCCAGTTCGCCGATGCGGGTCAGCAGCTGATGCAGGCCATGGCCCATTTCATGGAACAGCGTGGTCACTTCATTGTGGCTGAAGGTTGCCGGCTTGCCATCGGCACCACGGCCGAAGTTGCACACCAGGTACACCAGCGGCGTCTGTACGCTGCCATCGGCGCGCTCGCGGCGGTTGCGGCAGTCATCCATCCACGCGCCGCCACGCTTGCCCTCGCGGGCGTACAGGTCCAGGTAGAACTGGCCCACCAGGGCGCCCTGCGCATCCACCAGGCGGAAGAAGCGCACGTCCTCATGCCAGACCGGCGCGCTGTCTTCCTGCACGCGCAGGCCGTACAGCTGCTCGATCACCGAGAACAGGCCGCCCAGTACCTTCGGTTCGGTGAAATACTGCTTCACTTCCTGCTCGGAGTAGCTGTAACGCGCCTGCTTCAGGCGGTCGGCGGCGAACGCCAGATCCCAGGCCTGCAGGCTGTGGATACCGAGATGCTCGCGGGCGAACTGCTCCAGCCCGGCGCGGTCCTTGGCGGCGAACGGCTTGGCGCGCGCTGCCAGGTCACGCAGGAAGCCCAGCACTTCGGCGGGGTCGCTGGCCATCTTGGTGGCCACCGAATAATCGGCGTAGGAATCAAAGCCCAGCAGCGCGGCCAACTCGGCACGCAGTGCAAGGATGCGATCGATGTTGCCGCCGTTGTCCAGTGCATCGTCGCCGAACTCGGAAGCGCGTTGCGCGCTGGCGCGATACAGGATCTCGCGCAGGTCGCGGTCCTCGCCCCAGGTCTGCACCGGCAGGTAGCACGGCATCTGCAGGGTCAGCTTCCAGCCCGCCTTGCCGTCCTTTTCCGCAGCGGCGCGTGCAGCAGCCTTCACGTCGTCCGGCACGCCGGCCAGGCGCGCCGGGTCTTCGACGATCAGCGACCACGCATCGGTGGCGTCGAGCACGTTCTGCGAGAACTTCGCCGACAGCGCCGACAGTTCCTCCTTGATGGCGGAAAAACGCTGCTGCGCGTCCGCATCCAGTTCGGCACCGCCGAGGCGGAAATCACGCAGGGTGTTGTCCATCACTTTGCGGCGCGCCTCATCGAAACCGGCCGCTTCGGTGCTGGCCGCCAGCGCCTGGTACTGGCGGTACAGCGCCAGGTTCTGGCCCAGCGCACTGGCAAAACGGGTCACCCGCGGCAGGTTGCTGTTGTAGGCCTCACGCAGCTCCGGCGTGTTGACCACGCCCTGCAGGTGGCCCACCAGGCCCCAGGCGCGCCACAGGCGTTCGGTGGCGTCGTCCAGCGGGGTGACGAAGGTCTGCCAGGTTACCGGCTGCACCTGCTCGGCAGCGCTGACCGCCGCTTCGGCCTGCGCCAGCAGCACGTCCAGCGCCGGCGCCACATGCTCGGGGCGGATCGCCTCGAAGCGCGGCAGGCCGGAAAAATCGAGCAGGGGGTTGGCAACGGTCACGGCAGGTCTCCAGGGTACGGGCCCGGCAGCGCGGGCAGCCAGATCGATATGGCGCTGGCCAGGCCGGCAGACAAGGGGCGGCGGGCCATTGTTCACGTCGGCCTGACGTCCGTCGGCTGAAGCTTGCGGCGCGGGGGAGACCGCAGCGGAACGTATCGAGGAGGCCCCACATGGAAGGTCTGGCTCCAGCTCCATCCGCAGTACGTACGTCATCGCTGGCGCTGTCGGCCAGCCCGACCGAGCTGGCCTGGATCGCCGCGCTGTGCGATGCGGGCGATGATGCACCGCGCCACCTGCAGCAGTTGCAGGCACTGCAGCTTCAGGGTGGAAGATTCAGCGACGAGCAGGAATGGTATCCCTTCGAAGTGATCGAGCGCGGTGCCAGCCAGGTGCGGCTGGGCCACGAGCGCGAGTTCGTCATCTGCGTGCTGCTGTGGCTGCAGGCCCTGGCCCAGGGCCGGGCCAGCAGCCTGGACCCGCGACTGCACCTGGACGACCGCGCCGTGGAGATCGAGGCCCTGCCCGACGCGCTGCGCGATGCGGTACTGGAGGCCTTCATGGCCGCCGGGTATTGAGCGCGATCCAATGCGCCGCCGCGCTCGCCGGGCATGGCCCGGCGCTGCCGACCTGTCCTGGTAGCGCCGGGCCATGCCCGGCGGATGCCTGACGGGCTTACAGCGCTTCCAGACTGCACCACGGCAATCCAGGCAGGCCCTGCCCGGCCACCGCCGCCGCCACCTGCGCGTCGGCAGCGTCCACATCGATTCCCTGCCGCACATACCAGGCCGGGTCGTAATAGCTGTGCGCGTAGCGATCGCCGCTGTCGCACAGGATGCTGACGATGCTGCCCTGGCGGCCGGCCTCGCGCATCCACTGCGCGGCCTGCAGCACGCCGATGAAGTTGGTGCCGGTGGAGCCACCGACGCGGCGCCCCAGCTGGCGGCTGACATGACGCATCGCAGCCAGGCTCAAGGCGTCGGGCACCTTCACCATGGCATCGACACTGGTCGGGATGAAGCTGGACTCCACCCGCGGTCGGCCGATGCCTTCCACCCGCGAGCCGCCGTTGCAGGTCATGCCGCGCCACTCGTTGCCGCCGGCCAGTGCAGCCTGGTAGCCATCGTAGAACACCGAGACTTCCGGGTCCGCACACAGGATGCGGGTGTCATGCCGGCGATAGCTGACGTAGCGCCCGAGCGTTGCTGCGGTACCGCCGGTGCCGGGGCTGCACACGATCCAGTCCGGAATCGGGCTGGGCTCCTCGGCCATCTGCTTGAAGATCGATTCGGCGATGTTGTTGTTGGCACGCCAGTCGGTGGCGCGCTCGGCATAGGTGAACTGGTCCATGAAGTGGCCGCCGGTTTCGCGGGCCAGCTTTTCCGAATCGCAGTTGAGGTCGCAGGCGCGCTCGACCAGATGGCAGCGGCCACCGTGGAACTCGATCGCCGCGATCTTCTCCGGCGACGTCGTGGCCGGCATCACTGCGATGAACGGCAGGCCGAGCAGGCGCGCGAAGTAGGCCTCGGAAACGGCGGTAGAGCCGCTGGAGGCCTCGATCACCGGCCGTCCTTCACGCAGCCAGCCGTTGGCCAGCGCATACAGGAACAGCGAACGCGCCAGCCGGTGCTTGAGGCTGCCGGTGGGATGGCTCGATTCATCCTTCAGGTACACCTCGATGCCCTCGAACCCGGGCAGCGCCAGCGGGATCAGGTGGGTATCGGCGGAACGGTTGAAATCGGCTTCGATCTTGCGGATGGCGGCGGCCACCCATTCACGCTGCGACATGGCGGGCAATGGTCATCAGGACGGAACGGTGCGATCCGGCCATTGTACGTCGCGGTGCCGTCAGCTGCCGGCCCGTAGAATGACACCCATCCGGCCGGCAACGGCCCTGTCTGAAGGACCTCCCCCATGACCATTCCCGCCCTGCGCGATGTCCCCGGCGTCGCCGCCCAGGCCCCGTCCGAGACCACCGGCTTCGTCTTCAACCACACCATGCTGCGGGTCAAGGACGCCACCGCCTCGCTGGACTTCTACACCCGCGTGCTGGGCTACCAGCTGATCGACAAGCGCGACTTCGCCGAAGCCCAGTTCAGCCTGTACTTCCTGGCCTACGTACCTGCCGGCACCGTGGTGCCGGAAGATGACAACACCCGCCGCCTGTGGATGGCCGGCCTGCCGGGCGTGCTGGAACTGACCCACAACCATGGCACCGAGAACCAGGAAGGCGCCGTCTACCACGACGGCAACAGCGACCCGCGCGGCTTCGGCCACATCTGCGTGTCGGTGCCGGACATCGAAGCGGCCTGCCAGCGTTTCGAAGGCCTGGGCGTGACCTTCCAGAAGCGCCTGACCGACGGCCGCATGAAGAACCTGGCCTTCATCAAGGACCCGGACGGCTACTGGGTCGAGATCATCGCCAACGCCTGACCGGCAGAAAGGGGCACAATTCCGGTAGCGCCGGGCCATGCCCGGCGGCCTTGAGCAGGCCGCGCTGCGCGCTCGCCGGGCACGGCCCGGCGCTACCGACTCCATCCCCCTTTTTTGCGAGGTTCGTATGGAAACGATGGAACTGCACCGCGGGCGATTGATCGACCACATCCAGCTGGTCGTACGCGATCTGGCCGCCAGCCGCCGCTTCTACCAGGCGGTGTTCGACACGATCGGCATCCCGGTGGCCGGCGAAGGCGATGACTACTTCTGGGCCGACGAGTTGTTCATTTCCAGCGCCAGCAGCGAGGCCGCTGCCGGCCAGTTGACCGGTCGCCATCACCTGGCCTTCCAGGCCCGCGATACCGCCACCGTCGATGCTTTCCACAGCGCTGCGCTGGCGGCGGGGGGCAAGGACAACGGCGCGCCCGGCGAGCGCCCGTACCATCCCGGCTACTACGGCGCCTTCGTGCTCGATCCGGATGGCAACAACATCGAGGTTGTCTACCATGGCCCGGCGAACTACAGCGCCGATTCGGTGAAGGTCAGCTTCTGATTCCTGCGCTACGCACTCGCCGGGCATGGCCCGGCGCTACCAACGAATGAAACCGGGCATGGCCCGGCGCTACCAACGAAGAAGCCGGGCAATGCCCGGCTTCGTTTCATCACGCAGCGCAGGCCTCAGTGGGCCGCCATGTAGATGTCCTGCAACACGGCCTTTTCCAGCTCCAGCTCGCCCAGCAGGTTCTTCACGATGTCACCCAGGCTGAGGATGCCGACCAGCTTGCTGCCGTCTGTGACCATCAGGTGGCGACGACGCGAGTAGGTCATCAGGGACATGGCCTGCTTCAACGTGGCGTCCGGCGCAATGCCTTCCAGGCCGGTGGACGGCAGGCTGGAAATCACCCGGCGACCGGCCTGCGGGCCATCATCGGCCAGGCTGCGGACGATGTCCTTTTCGGAAATGATGCCGACCGGCGCATCATCCTTCATCACTACCAGTGCGGCGATTTTATTCGCGCTCATCTTGTGCGCAGCGGCACCGATCGTGTCTTCCGTGTCGATGGTGATGACAGCTTCTTTCTTGGATTGCAGGAGCTCGCGGACGTTCATTCTTGTTTCCTGGTGCAGGTCACTCAAGTCAAAAAAGTGTGCTCTGCCGATTCGCCCCCTCCCCGGGAACAGACCTTTCAGTGCACGTCTGGCGCACCCACCTGCCGCTTGGAATGGATCGGCAGACGTCGTGCTGCAACACGAACGAGGGGGTTCAACGGCTCAACCCGGATCTCGGTCAACTCGATTCTACGACTGCGACCATCGGTCACTAGCGGCATCGATGGGACAGTTCGTCGTAGGAACCAACTGACGATCCAGAGAATGGCACCGCGGCTGAAACCGCCGCTGAATACAGGCGATGTCGCGCATTAAAGATTGATTGCCTGCTGCCGACCGCGGACAGAAAACCCGGCGGCTGTCCCACTTGGCAGCGCCACCGTCGTAAACGAAAGGGGCCACGTGGGCCCCTTTCGCATGCAGCATCCAATGGACCCGAGTGTTTACTCCACCGTAACGCTCTTGGCCAGGTTGCGCGGCTTGTCCACGTCGGTGCCGCGCGCCAGCGCGGTGTGGTACGCCAGCAGCTGCACCGGGATGGTGTGCACCACCGGGCTGAGCACGCCGGCATGGCGCGGGGTGCGGATCACGTGCACGCCTTCGGACTCGTTGAAGTTGCTGTCCTGGTCGGCGAACACGAACAGCTCGCCGCCACGCGCGCGCACTTCCTGCATGTTGGATTTGACCTTCTCCAGCAGGCTGTCGTTGGGCGCGATCACCACCACCGGCATGTCCTCGTCCACCAGCGCCAGCGGCCCGTGCTTGAGCTCACCGGCCGGGTAGGCCTCGGCGTGGATGTACGAGATTTCCTTCAGCTTGAGCGCGCCTTCCAGGGCGATCGGATAGTGCAGGCCACGGCCGAGGAACAGCGCACTGCTCTTGCGTGCGAAGCGCTCGGCCCATGCAGCGATCTGCGGTTCCATGTTCAACGCATGCTGCACGCTCCCCGGCAGGAAACGCAGCTGCTCCAGGTAGTCCGCTTCCTGTGCGGCATCAACGCGGCCATGCAGCTTGCCCAGTACCACGGTCAGCTGGAACAGCGCGGCCAGCTGGGTGGTGAACGCCTTGGTCGAGGCCACGCCGATCTCGGCGCCGGCACGGGTGTAGCAGACCAGTTCGCTGGCGCGCGGAATCGCGCTTTCCGGCACGTTGCAGATGGACAGCGTGTGCGTGTGGCCCAGCGACTTGGCGTACTTCAGCGCTTCCATCGTGTCCAGCGTTTCGCCGGACTGGGAGATGGTCACGATCAGGTGCTTCGGATTCGCATAGGCCGCGCGGTAGCGGTATTCGCTGGCGATCTCCACGCTGCACGGCAGGCCGGCGATGGCCTCGATCCAGTAGCGCGCGGTCAGGCCCGAGTAGTAACTGGTACCACAGGCCAGGATCTGCACGCCCTCGATGCCCGACAGCACCGCTTCGGCATTCTTGCCGAACAGTTCGGCCGGGAAGCCACCAGCGTCGATCGCCGCTTCGATGGTGTCGCCCAGCGCACGCGGCTGCTCGTGGATCTCCTTCTGCATGAAGTGGCGGTACGGGCCCAGCTCCAGCGATGCCAGCGAGACATCGGAGAGATGCACATCGCGCTCGATCGGCTGATCGTTGCCATCGAAGATGCTCACGCCATCACGGCGGATCTCGGCGGTGTCGCCCTCTTCCAGGAAGATCACCTTGCGCGTGGCCGACAGCACGGCCGACACATCGGACGCCACGAAGTTCTCGCCCTCGCCCAGACCGACCAGCAGCGGGCAGCCCATGCGGGCACAGACGAAACGTTGCGGCTCGGCACGGCTGACCACGGCCAGCGCATAGGCACCGGTCAGTTCCTTCACCGTGTGCTGCAGCGCGACCAGCAGGTCATCGCCATTCTTCAGATGGTGGTGGATCAGGTGGGCGATCACTTCGGTGTCGGTCTGCGACTCGAAGGTGTAGCCCAGCGCGCGCAGCTTCTCGCGCTGCTCCTCATGGTTCTCGATGATGCCGTTGTGCACCAGCGCCACGCCATGGCTGATGTGCGGATGCGCGTTCGCCTCGGTGACACCACCATGGGTGGCCCAGCGGGTGTGGCCGATACCCAGGCTGGCATTGAAGCCTTCAGCCTCGGCAGCAGTGGCCATCTCCGAGACACGACCGGTGCGGCGTACGCGGCGCACCTCGGGCCGTTCGGCCTGATCGATCACGGCGATGCCGGAGGAATCGTAGCCGCGGTATTCCAGTCGCTTCAGTCCCTCGATCAGCAGCGGCACCACGTCGCGCCCGGCGATCGCACCTACGATTCCACACATGTCACGCAGTTCCTTGAAGACGGTCGCCGCATTCTAGCGTGCGTGTCCGCCAGCCCCCTCCTGTCCGCTTAATGAAAGTGTCCGGAAAGGTGTCCGCGGACACCCGGACAGTCATGAAAAATCCGCAACTAATTGATGGGAAAGGAAATAAAGTTGGCACGCTGTGTGCTTTGTCCTTGGCACCACTCTGGCACCACCGACAGGCACGAACCCGATGATCCGCGACACCTCCGCCCAGGACCAGATCGTTTCCTCCGCTTCAGCCAGTGCCCCCAAGGCCGCATGGCATCGTTACCGCTGGCCGGCCCTGGCGGGGATCGCGCTGCTGGCCGGCATCGGCTGGGCCGTGCATGCGTGGTCCAATGCCAGCAGCTCGTTCGACAGCAGCCGGGTGCGCATCGCCGAAGTGCAGCGCGGCGACCTGGTGCGCGACATCGCCGCCGACGGCCGCGTGATCGCCGCCAACAGCCCGGTGCTGTACGCCATCTCCGCCGGCACGGTGGACCTGAAAGTGGTGGCCGGCGACGTGGTCAAGAAGGGCCAGGAGCTGGCGATCATCGACAGCCCCGAGCTGCGCAGCAAGCTCGCCCAGGAGGAGGCCACCCTGGCCGGTCTGGAAGCCGAGGCCAGCCGCGCCAACCTGGATGCCACCCTGGCCCGGGCCAAGTCACGCAAGGAAACCGACCAGGCCAACATCGAGCGGCAGGCCGCCGACCGCGACCTGCAGCGCTACCAGCGTGGCTTCGATGGCGGTGCGGTGCCGCAGATCGACCTGGCCAAGGCCCAGGACACCCTGAAGAAGGCCGACATCAGCCTGGTCAATGCCACCACCGATGCACGCCTGCAGAGCCAGGGCGCGGACCTGGACGCACGCAACAAGCGTTTGCTGGCCGACCGCCAGAAGGCCGTAGTGGCCGAAGTGCGGCGCCAGGTGGACGCACTGACCCTGCGTGCACCGTTCGATGGCCAGGTCGGCCAGGTGCAGGCCACCCAGGCCACCAACCTTGCCGCCAACGCGCCGGTGCTGGGCGTGGTCGACCTGTCCAAGTTCGAAGTCGAGATCAAGGTGCCGGAGAGCTTCGCGCGCGATCTGGCGATCGGCATGCCGGCGCAGCTGACCGGTGGCAATGGCCAGCCGTTGCCGGGCGAGATCAGTGCGGTGTCGCCGGAAGTGGTCAATGGTGAAGTCAACGCTCGCGTCCGCTTCGCTGCGGCCCAGCCTGAAGGGCTGCGCCAGAGCCAGCGGATGTCGGTGCGGGTGCTGCTGGATACCCGCAGGAATGTCATGAAGATCGAGCGCGGCCCGTTCGTGGAACAGGGCAACGGTGTGGCGTACGTAATGGATGGCCGCACCGCGGTGCGTCGTCCGATCGAACTGGGCGTCAGCAGCCTGGGCGAAGTGGAAATCAAGTCGGGTGTGCAGCCGGGGGACCGCATCGTGGTCTCGGGCAGCGACCTGTTCAAGGACGCCGAACGCGTCTCCGTCAACTGACAACTCATACATCCTGGAGAGAGGAAACCCCATGTACATGCTCGAAATGCGTTCGGTCGCCAAGGTCTTCCGTACCGAACAGGTGGAAACCCACGCGCTGCGTTCACTGGAACTGCAGGTCAAGGAAGGCGAGTTCGTCGCCGTCACCGGTCCGTCCGGCTCCGGCAAGACCACCTTCCTCAACATCGCCGGCCTGCTGGAAACCTTCACCAGCGGCACCTACATGCTTGATGGCCAGGACGTCAGCAAGCTCGGCGATGATGCCCGCAGCCGCCTGCGCAACCAGAAGATCGGCTTCATCTTCCAGGGCTTCAACCTGATTCCGGACCTCAACCTGTTCGACAACGTGGACGTGCCGCTGCGCTACCGCAAGATGAGCGCCGGCGAGCGCCGCGAGCGCATCGAGAAGGCGCTGAGCCAGGTTGGCCTGGGCTCGCGCATGAAGCACTACCCGAACGAACTCTCCGGCGGCCAGCAGCAGCGCGCGGCGATCGCCCGTGCCCTGGCCGGCAGCCCGCGCCTGCTGCTGGCCGACGAACCGACCGGCAACCTGGACACGCAGATGGCGCGCGGGGTGATGGAACTGCTGGAGGAGATCAACGCCGCCGGCACCACCATCGTGATGGTCACCCACGACCCGGAACTGGCCGCACGCGCGCAGCGCAACGTGCACATCGTCGACGGCCAGGTCACCGACCTGGTGCGCGAGCCAGTGCTGGCCACCCCGCGTCGCATCGTCGCCGTCAACGAGTGAGGGCACGACCATGTTCGCCTACTACGCCCGACTGGCGGTGCGCAGCTTCCGCCGCAACAAGGTACTGACCGCGCTGATGGTGGTCGCCATCGCGCTGGGCATCGGTGCTTCGATGACCACCCTGACCGTGTTCCACGTGCTGTCCGGCGACCCGATCCCTGACAAGAGCGACCGCCTGTTCTACGTGCAGGTCGATCCGCGCCCGCGTTCGGGTTACCTGACCGGCGAAGAGCCGGAGACCCAGATGACCCGCTTCGATGCCGAGACGCTGCTGCGCGAGAAGCGTGGCGAGCGCCAGGCGATGATGAGTGCCGGTGACGCGACCATCGAGCCGGAAGGCAGCACGTTGAAGCCGTTCAACATCGACACCCGCTGGACTTCGGCTGACTTCTTCCCGCTGTTCAATGTGCCGATGCTGTATGGCCGTGCCTGGACGGCCAGCGACGATGACCGTCGCTCCCGCGTGGTGGTGCTGTCCAAGGTGATCAACGACAAGCTGTTCCAGGGCGCCGACAGTGTCGGCCGTGAGATCCGGGTCGATGGCCATTCGCTGCGCGTGATCGGCGTAATGGATACCTGGAATCCGGAACCGCACTTCTTCGACCTGACCGTTGGCAACTACGGCCGCGAAGAGGACCTGATGATGCCGCTGTCCACCGCGATGGACCTCAAGCTCGGCAGCAACGGCAACATGAACTGCTTCCGCGACGGCGCACCCGATGACGACAGCAATTCGATCAACGCGCCGTGCACCTGGATCCAGTACTGGGTGGAGCTTGACCCGTCCAAGGCCGAGGACTACCGCCGCTACCTGGTGAACTACTCGGACCAGCAGCGGGCTGCCGGCCGTTTCGAGCGCCCGGCCAACGTGCGCCTGCGCACCGTGATGGAGTGGCTGACCTTCAACAACGCGGTACCCAGCGACGTACGCCTGCAGATGTGGCTGGCCCTGGGTTTCCTCGGTGTCTGCCTGGTCAACACGGTCGGCCTGCTGCTGGCCAAGTTCCTGCGCCGCAGCGGTGAGATCGGCGTGCGCCGCGCACTGGGTGCCAGCCGCGGGCAGATCTTCCTGCAGTGCCTGGTCGAGGCGGGCGCGGTGGGCGTGGTTGGCGGCGTGCTCGGCATCGGCCTGGCACTGCTGGGCCTGTATGCAGTACGCCAGCAGCCGGTGGACTACGCCAAGCTGGCCCACCTCGACGGCAGCATGCTGCTGCTCGCCCTCGGCCTGACCCTGCTGGCCAGCATTGCTGCCGGCTTCCTGCCCGCCTGGCGCGCAATGCAGGTCACCCCGGCCATCCAGCTCAAGTCGCAGTAAGCACCAGAACGAGGACTTCCCATGGACATCCGCCCCATCCTCAGCACCCTGCGCCGGCACAAGACCGCAGCCGCATTGATCGTGCTGGAAATCGCCCTGACCTGCGCCATCGTCTGCAATGCCCTGTTCCTGGTCACCCAGCGCGTGGAAAAGATCAGCCAGCCCAGCGGCCTGGCCGAGAACGAACTGGTCATGGTCCGGGTCAGCGGCATCGGCAAGCAGACCAACGCCATGGCCCGCACCAACGAAGACCTGGCATCGCTGCGCGCGATTCCCGGCGTGACCAGCGTGACCAAGGTCAACCAGCTGCCATTCCGCCGCAACTCGAGCAACACCAGCATCTCGCGCGAACGTGACCAGGAGCGCCCGACCGCGTTCGTGTCGTTGTACATGTTCAGCGAGAACGCACTTCCGACGCTTGGCCTGCAGCTGGTCGCCGGCCGCGACTTCCTGCCCAGTGAATACATCGACTATGAGGAAGCCCAGAAGAATCCCAAGCCTGACCGCGCCGCGCCGGTGATCATCAACCAGCAGGTCGCCGCCAAGATGTATCCGGACCAGAGCGCGCTGGGCAAGACGTTCTACATGGGCAACCAGGCCCTGCATGTGGTCGGCGTGGTCGCCCATCTGGCCCCCCCTACCGACTACAACGACAACAGCACCCTGTCGATGATGCTGCCGGTGCGTACCGACTTCACCCGCGGCCCGTACATGCTGCGCACTTCGCCGGAACGCCGCGATGAAGTGCTGAAAGGTGCGCTGGCCGCGCTGGAGCACAACGACCCCAACCGCCTGGTGCGCGAGAAACTGACCTACCAGGAACAGCGTGCCGACTACTTCAAGAACGACCGCTCGATGGTCGGCCTGCTGGTGACGGTCTGCGTGGCGCTGCTGGTTGTCACCGCCCTGGGCATCGTCGGCCTGGCCAGCTTCTGGGTGCAGCAGCGCAGCAAGCAGATCGGCATCCGCCGCGCATTGGGCGCCACCCGCGGGCAGATCCTGCGCTACTTCCAGACCGAGAACTTCCTGCTGGCCACGCTGGGCATCGTGCTGGGCATGCTGGCGGCGTACGCCATCAACCTGGCCCTGATGAACATGTACGAGCTGCCGCGCATGCCGCTGCTGTACCTGCCGCTGGGCGCAGCGCTGCTGTGGCTGCTCGGCCAGATCGCCGTGTTCGGCCCGGCCCGCCGCGCTGCGGCGGTGCCACCGGCCGTCGCCACGCGGGGGGCGTGAGATGCGCGCCAGCCTGCTGTTTCTGTTGCTGGCCCTGCCGCTGCCGGTACTCGCCGGCAGCCGCAGCGCGCAGACGCTGGCGTGGCGCCAGGACGATGCGCGGCTGGCGCTGCGCTCGACCGAAGGCGTGGTGAGGGTGGATGCGGCCAGCCCGGAGGCGCGCTTCGGCGTGCGAAGCGGCGACCGCATCCTGCGGGTGGACGATTCGCCGGTGCGGCAGATCGAACAGCTCGCCGACGCAGTACGGGCGGCATCGACGCCCACCGTCCACCTGCTGCTGCGGCGCGATGGCCGGATGCTGACCGTGCCGGTGGCGGTGTCGGCGTGGCGGGCGGCGCTGAACCCGCCAGCACCACCGCCACCGCCGCCCCCGCCACGGCGCTGAGTCCGGACGCCCCTGCGCTACCGCTGGTTTCGCTATATTGCAGAGCGGCCCGGTAGCGCCGGGCCATGCCCGGCGGTTCCAGCCGCTGCAACTGCACCCGCCCCGCCGGGCATGGCCCGGCGCTACCCTCTTTGCGACCCATGCCTGCGATCCTGATCATCGACGACAACGCCAGCGTGGGTACCGCGCTGGACGTGCTGTTCTCCCTGCACGACATCGACACCCTGCTGGCGCAGAGCCCGGCCGAAGGGCTGGCGCTGCTGGAATCGCAGCCGGTGGACCTGGTGATCCAGGACATGAATTTCAGCGAGGACACCACCTCCGGTGAGGAAGGCGAGGCGCTGTTCGCACAGATCCGCGAACGCCACCCCGATCTGCCGGTGATCCTGCTGACCGCCTGGACCCACCTGAGCAGCGCGGTGGACCTGGTCAAGGCCGGTGCCGCCGACTACCTGGCCAAGCCCTGGGATGACCGCAAGCTGCTGACCACGGTCAACAACCTGCTGGAATTGTCCGAAGCGCGGCGCGAACTGGACCAGCGACGCCAGCGCGAACAACGCCAGCGGCATGCGCTGGAAGACAAGTACGCGTTGTGTGGTGCGGTGTTCGCCGACCCCGCCAGCGAGCGGGTGATCGCCCTGGCGTGCCAGGTCGCGCGCTCTGAGCTGCCGGTGCTGATCACCGGCCCCAATGGCGCGGGCAAGGAGAAGATCGCGCAGATCATCCAGGCCAACTCGCTGGTGGCCAAGGGCCCGTTCGTGGCGGTGAACTGCGGCGCCCTGCCCTCCGAACTGATCGAGGCCGAACTGTTCGGCGCCGAGGCCGGCGCCTATACCGGCGCCAACAAGGCGCGCGAAGGCAAGTTCGAGGCAGCTGACGGCGGCACGCTGTTCCTGGACGAGATCGGCAACCTGTCGCTGGGTGGGCAGATGAAGCTGCTGCGCGTGCTGGAGACAGGACGTTTCGAACGCCTGGGCTCCAACCGCGAACGCCAGGTCAAGGTGCGCGTGGTCAGCGCGACCAATGCCGACCTGCCGGCGATGATCCGCGAAGGTACGTTCCGCGAAGACCTGTACTACCGGCTCAACACGGTGGAACTGACGCTGCCGCCGCTGGCCGACCGCCCAGGCGACATCGTGCCGTTGGCCGAGCATTTCCTCAGCATCGGCAAGCCGCTGTCCAGCACGGCGGCCACCGCACTGCAGCGCCACCCGTGGCCGGGCAACGTGCGCGAGCTGCGCAACGTGATCCAGCGTGCCGAACTGCTGGCCACCGGCAACCGCATCGAAGTGGCCGATCTCAACCTGCCGCGTGCACCGGCTGCGTCGCGCCCGACGCCAAGCGCCGGCAATGATCCCGATCGCGCACGCATCGAAGAAGTGCTGGCGCGCAACCACGGCGTCATCGCACAGGCGGCCAACGAGCTTGGACTGAGCCGGCAGGCGCTGTACCGGCGCATGGACCGTCACGGCATCCCACGCGAATGAAGCGACGCTCCTTCACCTTCCGCCTGTTCCTGCGCCTGCTGCCGGTGCTGGCGCTGGCTGCCGCGCTGCCGTGGCTGCTGGCCTACTGGATGGACCATGGCTGGGTGGTGACCACGGTCTCCACGATCATCCTGCTGTCATTGATGTGGTGGACGCTGCGCCGCGCCACCGCACCGGTGCGCTCGTTGATGCGGGCGCTGTCCGGGACCACCAGCAGCTACCGCGACGGTGAGTACAACTTCGGCATCTACTGGCCCGGCAATGACGAACTGGGTGACCTGGTGCAGGCACACCGCGAGCTCGGGGAAGTGCTGCGCGCACAACGCCAGGGCCTGGTGCAGCGCGAACTGCTGCTGGACACCATGGTGCAGAACACCCCGGTGGCGATGCTGCTGATCGCCGCCGGTGGCGATGGCATTTCCCGCGTGGTGTTCTCCAACCTGGCCGCGCGCAAGCTGCTGCACAGCGGCTGGAAGCTGGAAGGCCAGCGCATGGAAGACGTGCTCGAGCAGCTGCCGGTGGAACTGCGCGATGCCATCGGCCGCGGCGGCGACAGCCTGTTTGCGGTGAAGTCGGAAAGCGAAGACGGTGTGGAAGGCGACGAGGACGACGAACAGGTCTATCACCTGTCGCGGCGCGCATTCCAGCTCAACGGCCGCCCGCATGACCTGCTGTTGGTACGCCAGCTCACCGCCGAACTGCGCCGGCAGGAAGTACAGACCTGGAAGAAGGTGATCCGGGTGATCAGCCACGAACTCAACAACTCGCTGGCGCCGATCGCCTCGCTTGCGCACTCCGGCGGCGAACTGGTCAAGCGCGAGCGCTTCGACCGGCTGCCGGAGATCTTCACCACCATCGAAGACCGGGCCCGCCACCTGGAAGGCTTCATCCGCGGCTATGCACGTTTCGCCAAGCTGCCGCAGCCGCAGCTGCAGACCGTGCACTGGGCGCCGTTCCTGTCCAGCCTGTGCCAGCAGATTCCGTTCACGATGGAGCGTGCACCCGACGAGGAGCTGAGCAGCCGGATCGACATCGCCCAGTTCGGCCAGGCCCTGCTCAACCTGCTGAAGAATGCACACGAGGCCTGCGCCGAAGCCGATCCGCCCAACGACGACGTACAGGTGCAGCTGACCCGGCTGCCGCAGTGGCTGCGGCTGGATGTGCTGGACCGCGGCAAGGGCATGAACGAGCAGGTGCTGCAGAATGCGCTGATGCCGTTCTATTCGACCAAGCGCAACGGCACCGGGCTGGGGCTGGCCCTCACCCGCGAGATCGTCGAGGCGCACGGTGGTCGCGTGTCACTGCAGAACCGCACCGAGGGCGGGCTGTGTGTGTCGATCCTGTTGCCGGTGGGGTAGGTTTGTTCCTTCTTTTTCTGTTGATTGCTGAAGGTTGATCATTGTTCATGGGTGTCACTTTTCTTTTCGCGCGAAAAGAAAAGTGACCAAAAGAAGCGTTCCGCCGGCCGCGAGCCGTCGTGCTGCGCATCGGTGCTCGGCTCGCTTCAAGACGGACTCGAGAAGCAGAGCAAAAGCATCCACGCATGGCGTGGATCTACTGGGTGCAGCTGTGGCATTTGACCTTGAGTCCGCCTTGAGCGAGCCGAGCACCGCAGGTCCGGCGAGGGCGAAGAGGCGCGGGTGTCTGAGCGCAGCGAGTTCCCGCGCCGTCCCTCGGCGGACCGAGGAGCGCAGGGTACCGGCGTGTGCAGCACGACGGCTCGCGGACTGGCGGCGCGTTTCTTTTGGTTACTTTTCTTTTCGCGCGAAAAGAAAAGTGACACCCATGAACCGTTATCAACCTTCAGCAATCAACAGAAGAAGCAGAACTAAAGCACCCGTCGCATCGCCACCCGCAGGTGCATCGGGAATCCCAACGCGGCTTCCTCGGCCATCACCCCTCGCAGGCCCGCGTTCCACTCTGGCTCCGGCAGCAGGGTGAATCCTTCGCTGGCGTAGAACGCCGCATTCCACGGCACATCGGACAACGTGGTCAGCACCGCCGCCGGATAGCCAAGCGCCTTGGCCTCGGCGAGTGCGTGCTGCAGCAACGCCCGTCCGTAGCCCCGGCGAGCATGATTGGGATCAACATCCATCTGCAGCACATGGAAATCGCCGTCGAGCGCATCGCCCAGCAGGTAGCCGGCGATGCCGCCATCGGCGCCTTCGATGATCCACAACTGGCCACGCCGCAGTCCGGCCTGCAACGTGGGAAGCTCCAGTCCATGGCCAGCGAACACCGGGTACGCCTCGTGCCCGCGCAGCAGTTCGCCCGCACGCTGTTCGATGCGCGGCAGCGCACTCAGTTCCTCGACGCGCGGCGGCCTCGGCTCAGCTTTTCTTGATGGGGCGCTGCCAGCCATCGATGGTTTCCTGGCGCGCACGGGCCACGGTCAGCTTGCCGTCCGGCGCAGTGCGGGTGATGACCGAACCGGCCGCAATCGTGGCCCCTTCACCGATCAGCACCGGCGCCACCAGCGAACTGTTGGAGCCGATGAAAGCGTTGTCGCCGATGGTGGTGGTCGACTTGTTCACGCCGTCGTAGTTGCAGGTGATGGTGCCCGCGCCAATGTTGACCTTGCTGCCGATCACCGCGTCGCCCAGGTAGGTCAGGTGGTTGGCCTTGCTGCCCACGCCCAGGGTGACCTTCTTGGTTTCCACGAAGTTGCCCACGTGCACGCCGTCGGCCAGCACGGTGCCCGGGCGCAGGCGCGCGAACGGGCCGATCTGGGCCGCGCCCTCGCTGATCACGCCTTCCACATCGCAGTGCGCACGCACTTCGGTGCCCGCGCCGAGAGTGACGTCCTTCAGCCGGGTGAACGGCCCGATGGTCACGCCATCGCCGAGGACCACCTTGCCTTCAAGGATCACGTCGACATCGATCATCACATCGCTGCCGACGATCACCTCGCCCCGGACATCTACCCGCGCTGGATCGCGCACGCGCGCACCCTGGATGCACAGCGCGCGCACCGCGCGCCGCTGCCAGGCCCGTTCCAGCTGCGAGAGCTGCCACGGATCGTTCGCGCCTTCGGCGTCCTGCGCATCGGCCACCAGGGCCATCTCCGCCGGAGTGAACTCGCGGGCGGCAAAGGCGAATACATCGGTCAGGTAGTATTCGCCCTGCGCGTTGCTGTTGGACAGCTGCGACAGCCAGCGGCGCAGCGCCGTCGATTCGGCAGTGATGATGCCGGTGTTGATGATGCGCACCCGACGCTGTTCATCGTCGGCGTCCTTCTGCTCAACGATCGCCCCGACCTTGCCCTCGGCATCGCGCAGCACGCGACCGTAGCCGGTGGGATCCTCCACATCGGCCACCAGCACGGCCAGCCGGCCCGGCTGGGCCAGCAGGTCGCGCAGGGTCTGCGCACGGATCAACGGCACATCTCCATACAACACCAGCACCTGTGCGGCGTCGGGCACCTCCGGCATGGCCTGGGCAACGGCGTGACCGGTACCCAGCTGCTGCGCTTGTTCAGCCCACAACAGGTCCGGCTGGTCAGCGAAACAGCTGCGCACCTGGTCCCCACCGTGGCCGTACACCACGTGGATGGCGGCCGGCTGCAGTTCGCGCGCGGTGGCGATCACATGCGCCAGCATCGGCTGGCCGGCAATCGGCTGCAGGACCTTGGGCAGCACCGACTTCATGCGCTTGCCGGCGCCGGCGGCGAGGATGATCACGTGCAGGGGTTGGGTCATGGAGAGGGGCCGCACGGCGGCGGCAATCTGGGGGTTGGCTGATAGGATAGCCGAGCTCTTTCCCCACCCGACGTGAACCGTGCTCTTCCTGCAGGAACGATTTCCCGATCTGTTGCCCTGGATGGCTCCGCTGTTGCTGGGCGGTATCGCAATCCCACGGTCATGACGCTCATCCGCCAGGGCAGCTCATACATCGTCGTCGGCCTGGTGCAGCTGCTGCTGGACTGGCTGGTGTTCGTGGGCAGCACCGCACTCGGGCTGCCCGTCGCCCCTGCCAACGTCGTCGGCCGCCTGGCCGGCATGCTGCTCGGCTTCTGGCTCAACGGCCGCTACACCTTTTCGGCCGCCGGCCAACAGCGCCTGGGCTGGAAGCGCTTCGCGCGCTTCCTCCTGCTGTGGACGTTGCTCACCGCGGCCAGCACCCTGCTGGTGACCGCGGCCGACCACGCATTGGGGCTGCAGTACGCGTGGCTGGCCAAGCCGCTGGTGGAAGGTGGTCTGGCGCTGGTGTCGTTCCTGCTGCTGCGGCACGTGGTGTACCGCTGACCAGCATTCAGCGACGGCTACCGTCGCCGGCCAGGCGCACGCTCAATCCCTCGCGCCACAACTGCAGCGGGCTGTAACGCAACTGCACCTGATGGCGGCCTGCCGGCACGCACAGCGCATGGAACAGGCCATTGCCACGCAGCAGCGGCAGTACGGTGCCATCGGGCAAGCGGGCCTGCCAGCCACGGGCAGCCACCTCGTTGACCACGACCCACGCGGGGCGGTCGGCTTCCACCGTGAGCTCGATACGGCCAGGCTGGTAGTGCTGCACCTGGATGTTGGCCTCACCGGCATCATGCTCCGGGCATGCGGCGACGGCCATGGCTGGCAGCCAGAGCTGCCGGCTGAAATCGGTCTGGTTGAATTCATCCGCAGGCGGCAGACGCGCATCGTGGCGTCGGACATTCCGAGGATTGAGCACGCGCGGCAGCACGCTGTCGCGTCGCGCGAGCTCGACCTGGTCACCCTGCGCGCTTGAACCCGGGAACGGATCCTGGGCCAGCAGCCAGCGCACGCCCAGCAGATCGTACACAGGCGCGTTTGTGTCCGTTGCCCAGGCCGTCGGCAGCTTCTGTTGGAACGTATCCACCGGTTCACCCGGCATGCCGGTCATCTGCAGGTAGTCGCTGGCCAACATCGGGTTGTAGCCGTTTGCCAGCGCGATCGCATGGACCGCAGCACCGTTGGTGAGCCCACCGATGCCGAAGACCACGGCGCGCTCAGGCAAACCGGGTTGCCGCTCTGCCGCGAGCAGCGCGTAGGCCCGCTGCGCCGGCCCGGCGCGGTCGGCGGTCAGCACCGATTTGGTGCCACTGCCTGCGTTGAAGCTGGTCCCCACGTTGAACAGCAGCAGGTCGAACAGCACCAGCACAAACAGCCAGCGCTCGGGTGCCCGGTGACGACGCAGCAGCAGCACCGCGGCGATTCCCACGGCCGCGCTGATGCCGAGCCAGACAAAGGCCACGGGGTGGCCGCGTTCCATCGCCATCCATGCACTGGAGACGGCAAGCAGCATGACGGCGGCCACCGATGTCCACGGCGGCCGCAACGGGCCTCGCTGCAATGCAACCTGCAAGGCGTTGGCAGCCAGCCAAGCCGCAGCGGGAACCGAGAGGAACAAGGCATCGGCAGGTCGTCGGAACAGATCCAGCCCAGGCAGCCAGGTGAACAGCCACGGAAACAGTGGCGTCGCCCCACCCAGTGCAGCCAGGATCATCAGGATCACCACTGCCAGCGCGATGCGGGTCGCCGCGGGTCTGCGCCGCAGCACCTCACCGCCCCATCCCAGCCAGAGCGCCAGGGGCACCGCGCCGAGATACAGGTAATCGGCACTGATGTCGCCAAAGGCCCAGCTGTCACCGCGCCCCTGCGAGAACACGTTGCCCGACAGCAGCGTAGCCAGGGTCTGCCAGTGCATCGCCCCCGGCAACGCAGCCTCCAACGAGAAACCATCGCGATTTGTCTCGCCCAGCCAGGCCAGCGTGGACAACCACTGTGGCGCGCTGATCAGCCCGGCAAGCACGCCGACAAGACCAAATCGCAGCAGCAACCGCACGCGCTGGCCCTTCGCCAGCACAACCGCGCCCAGCGCATGGATCGCACAGGCGAGGATGATGAAGTAGGTAACCTGGGTCAGCTGCAGCGCGCACAGGCCTCCGGCAATGCCGGCCAGCAGTGCGTCACGCAGCCGCCCCTGGCGGCGGACCTGCTCCATGCCCAGCCACAGCCACGGCAGCAGGCTGTAACTGACGATCATCGGCGTGTGCTGGAGGCGCGAGGCGACCACCCCGCCGAACATCAGTACCAGCGCGAACAGCAGCTGCGCCGGTGGCGTCATTCCCTGCACGCGGCCCAGCCGCAGCGCACCGAAGCCACCTGCCAGCACGTGCAGCAGCACGACCACGTTGAACAGGTGCAGCGACGTCGGAGCCAACAGCATCGGCAGCAGCATGCTCGGCTGCAACGTCATCATCTGCGGGTCGGCCAGCTGCGGGTAGCCCCCGTACAGATACGGATTCCACCACGGCGCCTGTAGATGGCGCAGTTGTTCAGCGCTGAAGCTCACTGCCGGGAAGAACTGCTGCACCGCGTCGAATGGAATGGTCTTGATGCCCAGCAGCCATGGCAGGCACAGCACCACCCAGGCAGCAAGGAACATACCTTCCGGTGTGCGCCAGGAACGTTGCCAGCTGCCCGTGCCCTGCGTCGCTGTCGATGACTGCTGCATTCCCTGCCCTCGTAGAGAACAAACGAAAACGCCGGCTTGGCAGCCGGCGTTCCTGCACTCACCTGCACCTTGCCGGCGCAGGCATCACCTCGGCACCGTTCAGTGCTTGAGGGTCTTGCGCAGGCGCTCCAGCGCCTGCAGCTGGACAACGGCCTCTGCCAGCTTCTGCTGGGCCTCGGCCACTTCCATCGCTTCGCCGCGGTTGGCCAGGATGCGTTCGGCTTCTTCCTTGGCCTTGCGGACCGAGGCTTCGTCGATGTCCTGTGCGCGGATCGCGGTGTCGGCCAGCACGGTCACCACCTGCGGCTGCACTTCCAGGATGCCGCCGGAAATGGCGAAATCCAGCTGCTCGCCGCTCGGCGTGGTCACTACCACCTTGCCCGGCTTCAGGCGGGTGATCAGCGGTGCGTGCTTGGGCGCGATGCCCAGTTCGCCCAGCTCACCGGTGGCCACGACCAGGGTCGCTTCGCCACGGAAGATTTCCTGCTCGGCGCTGACGATGTCGCAACGGATGGTGCTCATGTAACTCTCTTCGCTAGGGGGCGGGTCGAACCCACCGCAGGGATTCCGCAGCGGTGGGCGCAGGCCCACCCCGTGTCACGGTCGGGACGGGCGTGTGCCCGTCCCCGCCGCATCAGGCCTTCTCGGCCATCTTCTTGGCCTTCTCGACCGCTTCTTCGATGCTGCCGACCATGTAGAACGCCTGCTCCGGCAGGTGGTCGTACTCGCCATCGACGATGGCCTTGAAGCCACGGATGGTGTCCTTCAGCGACACGTACTTGCCCGGCGAGCCGGTGAACACTTCGGCCACGTGGAACGGCTGGCTGAAGAAGCGCTCGATCTTGCGGGCGCGCGACACGGCCTGCTTGTCTTCTTCGGACAGTTCGTCCATGCCCAGGATGGCGATGATGTCCTTCAGTTCCTTGTACTTCTGCAGGGTCTGCTGGACGCGCTGGGCGGTGTCGTAGTGCTCGTGGCCGATGACCAGCGGGTCCATCTGGCGGCTGGTGGAGTCCAGCGGATCGACTGCCGGGTAGATACCCAGCGAAGCGATCGAACGCGACAGGGTCACGGTCGAGTCAAGGTGGGCGAAGGTGGTCGCCGGCGACGGATCGGTCAAGTCATCGGCCGGCACGTAGACGGCCTGGATCGAGGTGATCGAACCATTCTTGGTCGAGGTGATGCGCTCCTGCAGGACGCCCATTTCCTCGGCCAGGGTCGGCTGGTAACCCACTGCCGACGGCATACGACCCAGCAGTGCCGACACTTCGGTACCGGCCAGGGTGTAGCGGTAGATGTTGTCGACGAACAGCAGCACGTCCTTGCCCTTGCCGTTCTCGTCCTTCTCGTCGCGGAAGTACTCGGCCATGGTCAGGCCGGTCAGGGCGACGCGCAGGCGGTTGCCCGGCGGCTCGTTCATCTGGCCGTACACCATCGCGACCTTGTCCAGGACGTTGGAGTCCTTCATCTCGTGGTAGAAGTCGTTGCCCTCACGGGTACGCTCACCCACGCCGGCGAACACGGACAGACCGCTGTGCGCCTTGGCGATGTTGTTGATCAGTTCCATCATGTTGACGGTCTTGCCGACGCCGGCGCCGCCGAACAGGCCGACCTTGCCGCCCTTGGCGAACGGGCACATCAGGTCGATGACCTTGATGCCGGTTTCCAGCAGCTCGGTGGCCGGGGACTGGTCTTCATACGACGGAGCAGCGCGGTGGATTTCCCAGTTGTCGCTGGAGGCGACCGGACCGGCTTCGTCGATCGGGCGGCCGAGCACGTCCATGATGCGGCCCAGGGTGCCAGCGCCGACCGGCACGGAGATGCCGCGGCCGGTGTTGGTGGCCACCAGGTTGCGCTTCAGGCCATCGGTGGAGCCCAGCGCGATGCAGCGGACCACGCCGTCACCGAGCTGCTGCTGCACTTCCAGGGTGATTTCGGTGTTGTCCACCTTCAGCGCGTGGTACACCTTCGGCACCGACTCGCGGGGGAATTCGACGTCGACGACGGCGCCGATGATCTGAACGATCTTGCCCTGACTCATTGCTGCATCCTCTAAATGTGTGCTTTTAACGAACGCGGTCAGACTGCTGCCGCGCCGCCGACGATTTCGGAGATTTCCTGGGTGATCGCTGCCTGGCGGGCCTTGTTGTAGACCAGCTGCAGGGTTCCGATCAGCTTGTTGGCGTTGTCACTGGCCGACTTCATCGCCACCATGCGCGCGGCATGCTCGGAAGCGACGTTTTCCAGCAGCGCCTGGTACACCAGCGACTCGATGTAACGCGTCATCACGTGCTCGAGCACGGTCGCGGCATCGGGTTCGTACAGGTAGTCCCAGTCGTGGTGCGCAACCTGCTTCTCAGCGGCCGGCAGCGGCAGCAGCTGATCGAAGCTGGCCTTCTGCGTCATCGTGTTGACGAAGCGGTTATAGACCAGGTACACGCGGTCGACCTTGCCTTCGGTGAAGGCGTCGAGCATGACCTTGATCACACCGATCAGCGATTCCAGCTTCGGCGTGTCGCCGATGTGGGTCACCGTGCCGACCATGTTCACCTTGACCCGGCGGAAGAAGGTCGATGCCTTCTGGCCGATGGTCACCAGGTCCACTTCGGCGCCCTTGTCCTGCCAGGCCTTGGCTTCGCCAAGCATCCTGCGGAACAGGTTGTTGTTGAGGCCGCCGGCCAGACCGCGATCGGAGGAGATCACGATGAAACCGACCCGCTTGACCTGCTCACGCTCGACCAGGAACGGATGCTGGTAGTCGGTGCTGGCCTGCGCCAGGTGGCCGATCACCTGCTTCATCGCCTGCGCGTACGGACGCGAGGTCTTCATCCGATCCTGCGCCTTGCGGATCTTGGAGGCCGAGACCATTTCCAGGGCGCGCGTCACCTTGCGGGTGTTCTGCACGCTCTTGATCTTGGTTTTGATTTCGCGTCCGCTTGCCATCTTTTATTCCCGTGGCGCGGGGCCGGGGCCCCGCGTTGTTCAACCGTTTGATCGTCTGGTCCAGCGGAGCATCGCTCCGCTCTACAGGACCTCGATTACCAGCTGCCGGTGGTCTTGAACTCGACGATGCCCTTCTTGAAGGCACCTTCGATGTCGTTGTCCCAACCGCCGGTGGCGTTGACCTTGCCGATCAGTTCGCCCTGGGTGTTGGCGAAGTGCGCGTGCAGGCCTTCTTCGAACGCCAGCAGCTTGCTGACCGGCACGTCGTCGAGGTAACCCTCGTTGACGGCGTAGATCGACAGCGCCTGGTTGGCGATCGACATCGGCGCGTACTGCTTCTGCTTCATCAGCTCGGTGACGCGCTGGCCGCGCTCAAGCTGCTTGCGGGTGGCTTCGTCCAGGTCCGAGGCGAACTGCGCGAACGCAGCCAGCTCGCGGTACTGGGCCAGCGAGATACGGATGCCGCCGGACAGCTTCTTGATGATCTTGGTCTGCGCCGAACCACCGACGCGCGACACCGAGATACCGGCGTTCACGGCCGGGCGGATGCCGGCGTTGAACAGATCGGTTTCCAGGAAGATCTGGCCGTCGGTGATCGAGATCACGTTGGTCGGAACGAACGCGGAAACGTCGCCGGCCTGGGTCTCGATGATCGGCAGCGCGGTCAGCGAACCGGTCTTGCCGGTCACCGCACCGTTGGTGAACTTCTCGACGTACTCTTCGGACACGCGGGCAGCGCGCTCGAGCAGACGGGAGTGCAGGTAGAACACGTCACCCGGGTAGGCTTCACGGCCCGGCGGGCGCTTCAGCAGCAGCGAGATCTGGCGGTAGGCCACGGCCTGCTTGGACAGATCGTCGTACACGATCAGCGCGTCTTCGCCGCGGTCCATGAAGTACTCGCCCATGGTGCAGCCCGAGTAGGCACTGATGTACTGCATCGCGGCCGATTCGGACGCGGTGGCAGCCACCACGATGGTGTGCGCCAGGGCGCCGTTCTCTTCCAGCTTGCGCACGATGTTGGCAACGGTCGAAGCCTTCTGGCCGATCGCTACGTACACGCACTTGATGCCGGTGCCCTTCTGGTTGATCACCGCATCGATGGCCAGTGCGGTCTTGCCGGTCTGGCGGTCACCGATGACCAGCTCGCGCTGGCCACGGCCGATCGGGATCATCGAGTCGACCGACTTGTAACCGGTCTGCACCGGCTGGTCGACCGACTTGCGCCAGATCACGCCCGGAGCAACGCGCTCCACCGGAGCGGTCAGCTGGGTGGCCAGCGGGCCCTTGCCGTCGATCGGCTCGCCGAGCGCGTTGACGACGCGGCCCAGCAGTTCCGGACCGACCGGCACTTCCAGGATGCGGCCGGTGGTCTTGGCGACGTCACCTTCGCGCACGTTCTCGTAGCCACCCAGGACCACGGCGCCGACCGAGTCGCGCTCCAGGTTCAGGGCCAGGGCAAAGGTGTTGTTCGGCAGTTCGATCATTTCGCCCTGCATCACGTCGGCCAGACCGAAGATGCGCACGATGCCGTCGGACACGCTGGTCACGGTGCCTTCGTTGCGCGATTCCGCGGCCAGCTTGACCTTCTCGATGCGGTTCTTGATCAGTTCGCTGATTTCGGAGGGGTTGAGCGTGGTTGCCATCGTCAAGTCCTAGTGCCGGCAGCGGGGCCGGACGTTAAATGAATTCAGTTAGCGAGCGCGGTCTGCAGACGGGCCAGCTTGCCCTTCAGCGAACCATCGATGACCACGTCGCCGGCGTCGATCACAGCGCCGCCGATCAGCGAGGCGTCGACCGCGGTGGTCACTTCGACCTCGCGGTTGAAGCGCTTGCGCAGCGCGGCCTTGATCGCGTCCAGCTCGGCAACCGACAGCTCGGCCGCGGAGGTCACCGTGGCCTTGACCACGTGCTCGGCCTCGGCGCGCAGGGCGTCGAACATGCCGGCGATCTCCGGCAGCAGCGGCAGACGATGCGACTCGGCAAGCACAGCCAGGAAGCGCGAGTAGGTCTCGCCGCGGGACTCCGGCGCCAGCAGGGCGATGGCGTCATCGCGACCCAGCTCCGGGTTGGCGAGCAGGGCCGCCACGCGCGGGTCGGCGGCGACGTGGGCGGAGAACGCCAAAGCGTCCGACCACGGCGCGAACGCGCCTTCGTCACGCGCGGTCGCGAAGGCGGCGCGGGCGTACGGGCGGGCAAGCGTGAGGGCCTGGCTCATCCTTAAATCTCCGAGGCCAGCTCGTCGAGCAGCGCCTTGTGGGCGTTGGCGTCGATTTCGCGCTTGAGCAGCTTTTCGGCACCGGTCACGGCCAGCGCGGACACCTGCTTGCGCAGATCTTCACGGGCACGGTTGGCGGCGGCGTCGATTTCGGCCTGGGCCAGGTCCTTCTGACGGGTGGCTTCGGCAACAGCTTCGTTGCGGGCCGCGTCGACGATCTGGTTGGCACGCGCGTGGGCCTGGTCGATGATCTCGTTGGCCTTGGTGCGGGCTTCCTTCAGCGCTTCATTGACCTTGTCCTGCGCCTGGGCCAGATCTTTCTGGCTGCGGTCGGCAGCAGCGAGGCCTTCAGCGATCTTCTGCTGGCGCTCTTCGATCGCGTTCATCAGCGGCGGCCAGATCTTGGTCGCGATGAGCCAGATCAGGGCGGCAAAGGCCAGGGCCTGGGCGATGAGGGTAAAACCGATATCCATGGGGTTCGCTCAGTCGGTTGTGACGGGATGGATGCGCCGCCACACGGGCGGCGCCTCCGAACCTTCATCCGCGACCAGGCGCCTGCGGCGCCCGGTCGTTTCACTTTCGCTGGATCAGCCAGCGATTGCCGGCAGGCGCGAGACGAACTCGCCGACCAGCGGGTTGGCGAAGGCGAACAGCAGGCCCACGGCGACCGAGATGATGAAGGCGGCGTCGATCAGGCCGGCGGTGATGAACATGCGGACCTGCAGGACCGGGATCAGTTCCGGCTGGCGCGCGGCCGACTCCAGGAACTTACCGGCCATGATGGCCAGACCCAGACCGGCGCCCAGCGCGGCCAGGCCGATCATGATGCCGACGGCGAGGACGGTGGAGCTCTGAACTTGGGCGAGATTGGTCAGGACGGCGAAGTACATGGTTTTCTCCAGGAACTTGATTGCTAAGGGTTTAGAAACAAACGGATGAAGGGTGAAGCGAAACTCAGTGAGCGTCTTCCGACAGGCTCAGGTACACGATGGACAGCATCATGAAGATGAAGGCCTGCAGCGGGATCACCAGCAGGTGGAACAGCATCCAGCCGAAGCCGGCGAACGCGCCTGCAAACATGCCGGCGATACCTGCACCGCCCAGCACCCAGATCAGCAGGAACACGATTTCACCGCCGAACATGTTGCCGAACAGTCGCATCGCCAGCGAAATCGGCTTGCTCAGCCACTCGACGATGTTCAGGATCAGGTTGAACGGCATCATCCACTTGCCGAACGGTGCGGTCAGGAATTCCTTGGTGAAACCACCAATACCCTTGGCACGCAACGCGAAGAACAGCATCAGGAAGAACACGCTGATCGACATGCCCAGGGTGGCATTGACGTCTGCGGTGGGGACCGGCTTCCAGTACGGCACGCCCATCAGCTCGAGCGGCTTGGCGATGAAGTCGGCCGGGATCATCTTGATGAGGTTCATCAGGAGGATCCAGAAGAAGATCGTGATCGCGATCGGGGTCACCAGCTTGCTGGTGCCGTGATAGGTGTCCTTGGCCTGGCGGTCAACGAACTCCAGGCAGATCTCGACGAACGCCTGCCACTTGCCCGGCACGCCGGAGGTGGCCTTGCGGGTCGCCATCCAGAAGGCGACGACCATCACCAGGCCCATCAGCAGCGAGGTTACCAGCGTGTCCACGTGGATCGCCCACGGGGTGCCATGACCTGCCGTCAGATTGTGCAGGTGATGCTGGATGTAGGAGGTGGGTGTAAGCGCCTCGCCTGCCATGTGTCCGGAACCTTAAGTTAAATGAATTCGATTAGCGCCTGGCCATGGCCAGGACCTGGAACATCAGCCCGACGGCGATACCGGCCAACAGCGCCAGTGCAGGCAGCTTGAAGACCAGGAATCCCACCATCAGGACACCAAAAACGAGCGCCCACTTGGCCACGATCGCAACGATCAGGCGTGCCATGGCCGAACCGGCCCCCAGCGCACCACCACCCAGCGCCATCCGTGCCGCCACCCAACCACCGGCCGAAACCGCCACACCGGATGCCAGGGCACCAAGGGCATACTTCGGCCCCACCAGCAGGAAGGCCAGAGCCAGGACAGCCACCGCGGCCAGCGGGTAGACCGCGGCGCGCAGCATCAGTCGCCGACCCGTTTCTACGGAGTTCAGCACAGGACGTCCCGCGTGGTTACAAGTGGATGGCTGAGGCGACTACAGCAGGGGGGCCTCATCGAGCCGCCAAATTATAGCAATGGGACAATTTGCGAGACAACCGCTGCCTGTTCATATCGGAACAGCGCAAGTTGCGGTAAGGGCTGCGGTTTTGCAGCCCACCACGGGGACAATGCCATCTGCGCGATGTTGCGATGCAACGTATTGAACTTTGGTCGCAGGCGACGGAACTTTCCGCCGACGGCCGTGGTCCCATCTTCCGACCTGCCTGCAGCTACCTCGTCGACGCTTCGCCTGCAGGTCCCCACGATGGCCCCGAAGCGCCGCTCCGGGGCCATCTTTTCGCAGGGCGCTGACAGCGCTGAACCGTCCACATCGCGTGAACCATACCTTCACGAATGGTGGACAGCGACGTCCGGCAAAGTGGCCTTCATTCCGATGAACCACTGCAAGGACTCTTTCGATGCGCTCCGTCCCCACCCTGCTCGCCCTCTCGCTTCTCGCCGCCGGCGCGTCGTTCGCCTCCTCCGCCCATGCCGCCGAAGGCGATGACCGCTTCGCCCTGCGCCTGGGTGCGATGAACATCGACTCGGACAACACCCTGCGCGGCAACACCAATGTCGCCGGCCAGGACATCGGCTTCTCCGAGGACTTCAAGCTGGGTGGCAAGGAATGGGAGCCGCGCATCGACGGCATGTTCCGCATCAGCAACCGTCAGCGCCTGCTGTTCAACTACTTCAAGTACGACAAGGACCGCCGCGAGACGCTTGGCGAGGACATTTCCTTCGGCAACGTCAACGTGCCGGCCGACAGCTTCGTCAAGGCCGAGCTGAAGTACCAGGTGGCCAGCCTGGTGTATGACTACTCGGTGGTGGACACCGAGAAGTTCGACCTCGGGCTGCAGCTGGGTGCCGAATACGCCAAGGTCAGCACCAAGGGCTACGCCGACCTGGGCACGGTGTATGAAGGCCGGTTCCTGGACGAGAAGACCGACGGTGTGGCGCCGGTGGTCGGTGCACGCCTGAGCTTCACCCCGTCGGAAAAGTGGATGATCACCCTGCAGGGCCAGTATCTGAACACCCGCTGGGGCAGCTTTGACGACTACAAGGGTGACCTGAGCCGCGCCAACGCCATCGTCGATTACCGCTTCACCGACAACTTCGGCGTGTTCGCCGGCTACGACTGGTTCAAGCTGGACGCGGACAAGAAGGGCAGCGACGGCACCATCGGCCTGAAGCAGGAATTCAAGGGCCCGGTGGCGGGTATCAGCGTCAGCTTCTAAGCCCTGCTCCCCTTCCACAACACGCTCTCTCCTGGCGCGGCCTCCGGAACATCGGGGGCCGCGTTTTTTGTGCGTTTCCGACAGAAGAGCAGAAGCGGGTTGGTCGAGCGCTGGAGGGAGAGGGGGCTGGGTGCGAATGCCCCCAGGCGCCTCTCCCTCCGTGTGTCAGGCATCCAGACAGCCGCTGCGGTGGCGGTGGTTGGGCTCCGCCTTCCGCAAGCCGAGCCGCTGCGCGGGCGACAGGCATTTCGACAAAGTAAAGGAGGAGGCGACCGCCGAAGGCGGGCGACGGGGGACATTTGTCGAAATGCCTGCCGCCCGCGCAGCGGCCCGAACGCTTGCAGTGAGAATGATCAAAGACTCGCGCAGACGACCAACAAAAAACCCGGCTTGCGCCGGGTTTTTTGTTTCGCCGGGCATGGCCCGGCGCTACTTCTTTTTAGGAAGATACAGATCGGTGATCGTGCCGTCGTAGATTTCCGAGGCCATCGCCACCGATTCGCTCAGCGTCGGGTGCGCGTGGATGGTGTGGCCGATGTCTTCGGCCTCGGCACCCATCTCGATCGCCAGGCCGATCTCGGCCAGCAGATCACCGGCGTGCACGCCGACGATCGCACCGCCGATGATGCGGTGGCTGTCCTCGTCGAAGATCAGCTTGGTGAAGCCCTCGGTGCGGCCGATGCCGATCGCGCGGCCGCTGGCGGCCCACGGGAACTTGGCCACGCCAACCTTCAGGCCCTTGGCCTTGGCTTCGGTCTCGGTGACGCCAACCCAGGCGATTTCCGGGTTGGTGTAGGCCACCGACGGAATCACCCGCGCCACCCACTCCTTCTTGTGCCCGGCAGCCACTTCGGCCGCCAGCTTGCCCTCGTGCGTGGCCTTGTGGGCCAGCATCGGGTTGCCGACGATGTCGCCGATGGCAAAGATGTGCGGCACGTTGGTGCGCATCTGCCGGTCGACCGGAATGAAGCCACGATCGGTCACCTGCACGCCGGCCTTTTCAGCATCGATCTTCTTGCCGTTCGGCGAACGACCCACGGCCACCAGCACGCGGTCGAAGGTGCCCTGCGCCAATGCCGGCGCCTGGCCTTCCTCGGCGGCTTCGAAGGTCACGGTGATGCCCTTGGCATCGGCGGTCACGCCGGAGGCCTTGGTCTTCAGGTGCACGTCAATGCCCTGCTTCTTCAGGCGGTCGGCCAGCGGCTTGACCAGGTCCTTGTCGGCGCCCGGCATCAGCTGGTCCATGAACTCGACCACGGTGACCTTGCTACCCAGCGCGCCATACACGGTGGCCATTTCCAGGCCGATGATGCCGCCACCGACGACCAGCAGCGAACCCGGCACTTCGGCCAGTTCCAGCGCGTCGGTGGAGTCCATCACTCGCTTGTCGTTCCACGGGAAGTTCGGCAGCTTCACCGCCTGCGAACCGGCGGCGATGATGCACTTCTGGAAGCGCAGCAGCTGGGTGCTGCCGTCTTCAGCGGTGATCAGCAGTTCGTTGGCCGACACGAACGTACCAACGCCCTGCACATTGCGGACCTTGCGCTGCTTGGCCATGCCGGCCAGGCCCTTGGTCAGCTGGTTGACGACCTTTTCCTTGTACTGGCGCAGCTTGTCCAGGGTGATGGTCGGCTTGCCGAACTCGACGCCGAAATCACCGGCATGGGCAACTTCGTCGATCACCGCAGCGGCATGCAGCAGTGCCTTGGACGGAATGCAGCCCACGTTGAGGCAGACGCCGCCGAGGCTGGCGTAGCGTTCGACCAGCACCGTATCCAGGCCGACGTCGGCGGCGCGGAAGGCGGCGGTGTAGCCGCCCGGGCCCGAGCCCAGCACGACCATTTCGCACTCGATGTCGGCGGCCTTGCCACTGGCCAGCGCCGGCTTCGGTGCTGCAGGCTCGGCGGGGGCGCGGTGCGACGGCGTCACCGGCGGCTTGCTGGCCGGGGCGCTAACCGCCGGGGCCGGCGCAGCGGCCTTGGCCGGCGCTTCAGCGGCGCCTTCGGTCTCCAGCAGCACGACGACCGCGCCTTCGGACAGCGTGTCGCCCAGCTTGACCTTGATTTCCTTGACCACGCCGGCTGCCGAGGACGGCACTTCCAGGGTCGCCTTGTCCGACTCCAGGGTCACCAGACCCTGGTCTTTCTTCACCGTATCGCCAACGGCGACCAGCACTTCGATCACCGGCACATCGCTGTAATCGCCGATGTCGGGAACCTTGATTTCAATCGTGGCCATGGTGGGTTTTCCTCGTGCCCGACCGGCGTGGCCGGCGGGCTGTCACTGCGTTTCGACAGGCGGCCGCGCCAGGGGCAGCGGCCGCACGGTGGGGGCGAAGCGGTGCCTTACAGCAGCACGCGGCGCATGTCGGCCAGCACCTGCGAGAGGTACGTGGTGAAGCGTGCGGCCAGGGCGCCATCGATGACGCGGTGGTCGTAGCTCAGCGACAGCGGCAGCATCAGCTTCGGAGCGAACTCCTTGCCATTCCAGACCGGCTGGATGGACGACTTGGAGACGCCGAGGATGGCCACTTCCGGGGCATTGACGATCGGGGTGAACGCGGTGCCGCCGATGCCGCCCAGTGAGCTGATCGAGAAGCAACCGCCGCTCATGTCGGCCGGGCCCAGCTTGCCGTCACGCGCCTTCTTGGCCAGCTCGCCGGTTTCCTGCGCGATCTGCACCACGCCCTTCTTGTCGACGTCGCGGATGACCGGAACGACCAGGCCGTTCGGGGTATCGGCAGCGAAACCGATGTTGAAGTACTTCTTCAGGGTCAGGTTCTCGCCGCTGGCATCCAGCGAAGCGTTGAACTCCGGGAACTTCTTCAGCGCCGCAGCGCTGGCCTTGATCAGGAAGGCGAGCATGGTCAGCTTGATGCCGGCCTTCTCGTTCTCCTTGTTCAGTGCCACGCGCAGGCCTTCCAGGTCGGTGATGTCGGCCTGCTCGAACTGGGTGACGTGCGGGATCATCGCCCAGTTGCGGGCCAGGTTCGCACCGGAGATCTTCTTGATGCGCGACAGCGGCTGCACTTCCACGTCGCCGAACTTGCTGAAATCAACCTTCGGCCACGGCAGCAGGTTGAGGCCACCGCCGGCAGCCACGGTGCCACCGGCAGCTGCCGGAGCGCCGCCGCTGAGCGCGGCCTTGACGAACTTCTGCACGTCGGCCTTGGTGATGCGGCCGCCCTTCTCGCTGCCACTGACCTGCAGCAGGTCGACACCGAGCTCACGGGCAAACACGCGCACCACCGGCGATGCGTAGGGCACCTTGGCCGGCAGCACGCCATCGGCGTTGAACTGTACCGGCGGGCTGGTCGGCGCGCCGGCCGAGGGGGCGCTGGCGATCTCGCGGGCGGCCAGCTTGTCCGGCTGGGCCGGCACGGCGACCGGCTCGACCTTGGTGGCGGTCTCGGCGGCGGCCGGGGCAGCAGCGGCGGCAGCCTTGCCCGGGGCCGGGGCGGCAGCGCCTTCGGCTTCGATGATGGCGACCACGTTGCCCTGCGACAGGTTGTCGCCGACCTCGACCTTGATCTCCTTGACCACGCCGGCGACCGACGACGGCACTTCCATGGTGGCCTTGTCACTTTCCAGCGTGACCAGGCCCTGGTCCTTCTTCACCGTATCGCCCACGGCGACCAGCACTTCGATGACCGGAATGCCGCTGTAATCGCCGATATCCGGCACCAGGGCTTCCACCGCGCCGCCGCTGGCAGCGGGGGCGGCAGCAGCGGCCGGAGCGGGAGCGGCCTGGGTGGCAGCGGCCGGAGCAGCGGCCTTGGCCGGTGCGGGCGCCGCGGCGGGTGCAGCAGCGGCGGCCGGCTGGGCAGCCTCGCCGTCGGCCACTTCGATCAGTGCCACGACCTTGCCTTCGGACAGGCTGTCGCCCAGCTTGACCTTGATTTCCTTGACCACGCCGGCCACCGAGGACGGCACCTCCATGGTCGCTTTATCGCTTTCCAGCGTGACCAGGCCCTGGTCCTTCTTCACCGTATCGCCGACGGCAACAAGCACCTCGATTACCGGGATATCGCTGTAGTCACCGATATCGGGGACACGTGCTTCCTTGATTTCGGCCATGGGGAGAACTCCGGCAATCTGGTGTAGGGAAACGTCTATTGTGCGGCCAGCGGGAGCCAGCGCCAACCGTTACAGGTGTTTTCAGTACGCACGCAGCCGGGACACGCTGTTGCTCATGGCCCGTCGGCGCTTCCAGTCGGTAGCGTATTGTCCTGCCGATGTCCGCTTGATGTCGCCAGTGCAACGGCCACCGGCTGCCAGGCCTGGCGCAGGCGCGGCAAGGACCACGCTGCGTTGGCCGGACTGGTGGACGGCAGCGCCAGCACCTTGGCCGACGTGGCCAGCTGCGGCTGCACCCAGCGCTGGAAGGCCTGCATCGCCGCGCCACCGTTGCAGCCGATCAGCTGCAGGTCAGGCAGTGCGGCGATCAGTGCGGGAAGTGCATTGGCCACTTCCGTGCCACGCACGATGTCCGCATCCAGGCTGCCGCGTCGTTCGCAGCGGCCGATCACATCCCACAGGCCGACGCCATTGGCTGCCAGCGCCTGCAGTCGCTGCGCGTACGGCATTGCCGGGTCGAAGCCGCACAGATCGCCGAGCAAGGGCCAGAAACGATTGCGCGGGTGCGCGTAGTAATGCTGTGCCTGCAACGAAGCGATACCGGGCATTGAACCCAGCAGCAACACCCGGCAATCCGCGTTCACCTGCGCAGGCAGGCCGATGCACAACGTTGCAGCGCTCACATCTTCTCCAACTGCATGAATATTCCGGGAGGGCAGAAACCGCATGGAAACAGGGATTTCGCGCTGTTCGCTGAACAGTGCGAACTAATTTTTAACGCGCGTCGGATTCGATTCATGTTGGGGCGACTACGGTGTGCTCGCCCCGCAACCGGGGGCCCAAAACAAGAAACATTAGGAGATTCCCCCATGCGCTCCATCCGTATCCTGAGCCTCGCCCTGCTGACCTCCGCCGCGTTTGCACCGGCTGCCTTCGCGCAGGACAGCAGCACCACCGATACCGCCTCGGGCAAGCATTTTGCCGTGGTTGGCGGCGTCTCGCTGCTGCAGCCGAAGAATGACCCGATCGACGGCATCAAGAAGGTCGATGGCGGCCCGGCACCGACCGTCAGCTTCAGCTACTACATCAACGACAACTGGGCCGTTGAACTGTGGGGCGCTGCAGACAAGTTCGACCACAAGGTGAAGGGCCCGGGCAATGCCCGCCTCGGCAGCGTCGAGCAGCAGCCGGTCGCGCTGAGCGGCCAGTACCACTTCGGCCAGGCTGACAACGTGTTCCGTCCGTTCGTGGGCGTGGGCTACTTCCAGTCGGCCTTCAGCAATGAAACCCTTGCCGACGGCAGCGACTCGGACATCCGCCTGAAGGACGCCAAGGGCGTGATCGGCACCGTCGGTGTGGACATGAACATCAACTCGACCTGGTTCGCCCGTGCCGACGCCCGCTACATGCGTTCGCGTCCGGACGTGAAGGTCGGCGGCGAGAAGATCGGCGAAGCGAAGATGGATCCGTGGACCGTCGGCTTCGGCATCGGCGCCCGCTTCTAAGCGCTTCTGCGTCTTTGTTGTACCGCGACGGGCCCTTCGGGGCCCGTCGTCGTTTCCGTCACCCGGGTTCTGTAGAGTCCACTGACAGTCGGATCTACACGGACGGGATGCGGAGGCGCGATGCACGAGGTCGACCTGCTGGTGATCGGCGGTGGCATCAACGGCGCCGGTATCGCCCGCGATGCCAGCGGCCGCGGCCTGAAGGTGCTGCTGTGCGAACAGCACGACCTGGCAGCACACACCTCCAGCGCCAGCAGCAAGCTGATCCATGGCGGTCTGCGCTACCTGGAACAGGGCGAGTTCGGCTTGGTGCGCAAGGCGCTGGGCGAGCGCGAGGTGGTGCGTCGGCAGGCGCCGTTCCTGGTGCGGCCGCTGTGCTTCGTGCTTCCGTGGCAGCCGCACCTGCGCCCGCGCTGGATGCTGCGGCTCGGGCTCTGGCTGTACGACCATCTGGGCCGGCGCAGTCCCGCCTTCCCCGCGTCGCGCGCCGTGGACCTGCATGCCGATCCACTCGGCGCGCTGCTGTCGCCACAGCTGCAGCACGCCTTCAGCTACGCCGACGCGCAGGTGGATGATGCGCGGCTGGTCATCCTCAACGCGCTCGATGCTGCGCAGCGGAGTGCATGCATCCTGACCGGCACGCGCTGCGTGGACCTGCAACGCGGGCACGGACGCTGGCACGGCGTACTGGAAAACGCCGCAGGCCATCAGCAGACCGTCCAGGCACAGGCGGTGGTCAACGCCGCAGGCCCCTGGGCCGGCGGTCTGCTGGAGCGCATGCACGCCCGCAGCGGCGGTCCTGCGCTGCGCCTGGTACAGGGCAGCCACATCGTGCTGCGCCGCGCCTGGCCGAAAGACCGCGCCTGCCTGCTGCAGCAGCCCGACGGCCGCGTGGTGTTCCTGCTGCCCTTCCACGACCATCTGCTCATCGGCACCACCGACACCGACTATCGCGGCGACCCCGCACGCTGCAGTGTGCTGCCTGCGGAAGTGGACTACCTGTGCAGCGCTGCCAACGGCTACCTGCGTGATCCGGTCGCACCTGCCGAGGTGGTCTGGCAGTTTGCCGGCGTGCGCCCGTTGCTGGCCGACCCGGACCCGCGCGCGGCCAAACTGAGCCGTGACTATCGCCTGCAACTGGACGCCGGAGGTGCGCCTGCGCTGCACGTGCTGGGCGGCAAGCTGACCACGTACCGGGTGCTGGCCGAGGAGGCACTGGACCTGCTGCGCCCCTATCTGCCGCACGCCGGCCCCGCCTGGACGGCGACAGGCGAGCCGCTGCCCGGCAGCGACTGGGGCGATGCCGGGCAGGCACGGGAACAGCTTCGGCACCAGGCCCCCTGGCTGCCGGAGGCCACGCTGCGGCGCTGGGCCAGCGCCTATGGCAGTCGCAGCGTCGACCTGCTGCACGGCGCACGCTGCCTGTTCGATCTGGGCGAAGACTTTGGCGCGGGCCTGCACGCGCGCGAGGTGGCGTTCCTGTGCGACCACGAGTGGGCCCGCAGCGCCGAGGATGTACTGTGGCGGCGGAGCAAGCTGGGGCTGCAGATGGACGCGGCACAGGCTGCACGGCTGCAGGCCTGGATGGATTCACATCGCCGGTAATGCCGCGCGCGGCCCGGCGCCGCCGATGCATTACGATCTCAACATCGCCACCGGAGACGCTGCATGACGCCCCGCTACGTGCTGGCCATCGACCAGGGAACCACCAGTTCGCGCGCGATCCTGTTCGATCGCGCCGGCGACATCGTCGGCAGCGCGCAGCGCGAGTTTGCCCAGTTGTTTCCACAGCCGGGGTGGGTCGAGCATGACCCGCGCGAGATCCTGACAAGCGTCTACGCCACGATCACCGAACTGCTCAGCCGCGAACAGATCGATCCCCGCCACATCGCCGCACTGGGCATCACCAACCAGCGCGAAACCACCGTGGTCTGGGACCGTGCCAGCGGCCAGCCGATCCACAACGCCATCGTCTGGCAGTCGCGGCAGAGCCAGGCGATCTGCGAGCGGCTGAAGTCCGACGGCCACGAAGCGCTGATCCGCGAGCGTACCGGCCTGCTGATCGATGCCTATTTCTCGGCCACCAAGATCCGCTGGATCCTCGACCACGTGGAAGGCGCGCAGCAGCGGGCCGAGCGTGGCGAGCTGCTGTTCGGCACCATCGACAGCTGGCTGGTGTGGAATCTCAGCGGCGGCCAGGCGCACGTGACCGACTACAGCAACGCCGCACGTACGCTGCTGTTCAACATCCACACCTTGGAATGGGACGAGGACCTGCTGGCCCTGCTGGACATTCCGCGTGCGATGCTGCCGCAGGTGCGCGATTCCAGTTCGATGTACGCGCACACGCGCCCGCAGTTCTTCTTCGACCATCCGATCCCGATTGCCGGCATCGCCGGCGACCAGCAGGCCGCGCTGTTCGGCCAGGCCTGCTTCCAGCCAGGCATGGTCAAGAACACCTATGGCACCGGCTGCTTCATGCTGATGCACACCGGCACGCAGGCCGTGCGCTCGCGCAATGGCCTGCTGACCACCATTGCCTGGGGCCTGGAGGGAAAGGTGGAGTACGCGCTGGAGGGGTCGATCTTCATCGCCGGCTCGGTGGTGCAGTGGCTGCGCGATGGGCTGCGCATGATCGATCGCGCTGCTGACAGCCAGGCCTTGGCCGCACAGGTGCCGGACAGCGCGGGGGTGTACCTGGTGCCGGCCTTCGTCGGCCTGGGTGCACCGTACTGGCGCAGCGACGTGCGCGGTGCCATGTTCGGCCTGACCCGTGGCACCGGCAAGGCCCACTTCGTGCGCGCAGCGCTGGAGGCGATGGCCTACCAGACCCGCGACGTTCTGGATGCGATGCAGTCCGATGCGGGCATCTCGCTCAGTGAACTGCGCGCCGATGGCGGCGCGATCGGCAACGACTTCCTTGCCAGCTTCCAGGCCGACATCCTCGGCGTCCCCCTGCTGCGACCGCAGGTGACCGAGACCACCGCGCTGGGTGCGGCCTACCTGGCCGGGCTGGCGGTCGGCTTCTGGGAGAGCCGCGAACAGATCGCGGCACAGTGGGGGCTGGATCGCCGCTTCGAACCGCAGATGGCGGTGGCCCGGCGCGAGAAACTCTACGCCGGGTGGCAGCAGGCCGTGGCCGCCACCCTCGCCTTCCACGTCGATTGAGGGCGGCAGCGCCGGGCCATGCCCGGCGACACCCATTCCGCCCGGCATGGCCCGGCGCTACCCCAACATCAGAACGCCGGCAGCACCGCGCCCTTGTACTTGGTCTCGATGAAGGCCTTCACCTGCGGGCTGGTCAGCGCCTTGGCCAGCTTCTGCACGCGGGCGTCATCCTTGTTGTCCGGGCGGGCGACCAGGAAATTCACGTACGGCGAGTCCTTGCTCTCGATCGCCAGCGCGTCCTTGGTCGGGTTGAGGCCGGCATCCAGTGCATAGTTGGTGTTGATCAGGGCCAGATCGACCTGGTCGAGCACGCGCGGCAGCATCGCCGAGTCCAGCTCGCGGAACTTCAGGTTCTTCGGGTTGGAGACGATGTCGCGCTGTGTGGCCAGCGCATTGGTCGGGTCCTTCAGCTCGATCACGCCGGCCTTGTGCAGCAGGATCAGCGCGCGGCTGTTGTTGCTGGGGTCGTTGGGGATCACCACATCGGCCCCTTCACGCAGTTCGGCCAGCGACTTGATCTTGCGCGAGTAGGCACCGAACGGCTCGATGTGCACGCCCACCACCTTGGTCAGGTCGGTCTTGCGATCACGGTTGTAGGCGTCCAGGTACGGTTCGGTCTGGAAGTAGTTGGCATCCACCTGCTTCTGCACCAGCTGGTCGTTGGGCTGCACGTAGTCGTTGAACACGCGCACGTCCAGCTCCACGCCTTCCTGCTTGAGGATCGGCTTGACCACGTCCAGGATCTCGGCGTGCGGCACGGCGGTGGCGGCCACCACCAGCTTCTGCGAAGGCTCACCGGACTTGCCGCAGGCGGTCAGGGCCAGCGCAGCGGCGAACAGGGGCAGCAACAGGGTCTTCTTCATGGGCGCAATCGATCTCGGGGGAGGTGTCAGGATTTTTCGTAGTTGGTCAGGGCCAGTTCCAGCAGTGCCTTGGCCTGCTCGCGCAGCATCATCGGCTCGACGATCTCGGCATCGGACCCGTAATGCAACACGTCCATCAACAGTTCGCGCGACACGCTGTAGGGCACTTTCAGTTCGTAGCGGCCATCAGCGAGGAAACGTCCCTGCTGCTTGGAGTGCCAGTGCTCGTCGGCCACCCAGCGCGCGGCCTTGGCACTGAACAGGATGGTTGCCCAGCCCTTGGGCGCACCGGAGAAGATGCCGTAGCTGGCGCCGAGCTGCTCGTCCAGTTCGCTGTCGGCGACATCGCGGGCGGTGCTGTCGATCACCCGCGCCTTGTAGATGCGGTCCACCGCAAAGCTGCGCAGGGCCTCGCGATCATGGTCCCAGCCGTCCAGGTACCAGTTGTCGCGGTAATGGGTCAGCCGCTGCGGCGATACGGTGCGCTTGGTCGCTTCGTCGGTCGAGCGGGCGCGGTACTCAAAGCCCAGCTGCTTGCGCTCCAGCACCGCCGAGGCCACCGAACGGAAGCTGGCTTCATCGAATTTGCGGCCACGGTGCGGAATCACCCGCACCCGATCCACCGGCCAGCTGGAAACACCGGCCTGGGCGGCCAGCAGGCTCTCGATGCGCTGCTGCAGCGGCGCCAGCACCGAAGACAGCACGCCGCCGCCGGTACGGGCCAGCAGGTGCTGCGAGGCCAGCAGGGCGTGCAGCTCCTCCGAGCTCAGCCACAGGCCGGGCAGCTCGAAGCGGTCGCTCTCGTCGGCCAGGTAGCGGAAGCCGGCCTCGCCATCGCCCTCGATCGGCGCCATCAGCGCATCGCGCAGGAACGCCAGGTCGCGGTAGACGGTGGCCCGGGAGCAACCGAGCTTGTCCTGCAGGGTCGCCACCGTCACCGGATAGCGTGCGGACTTGAGCAGACGATGCAGGGCGGTGATGCGTTCGTATCGGTCCATGCCCCCGATTATGTCCGAGTCTCGGGCGTTGTGGCGGACGATTGGGCTATCGTGGGCGCCCCCTGCCCCGTGGAGCGCCCGATGCGCCGGTTGTCTGTCCTGCCCCTGCTGGCCTGCCTGCTGCTGGCCGCCTGCGACCGCGCACCGGCGCCCACCGACGCTGCCACGCCCGTCCCCGCTGCCGATCCGGCGCAGGCAGTGCTGTCTGCCAGCCAGCGCTTTGCCGCCCTGCGCAGCTTCCATGCCGAGCTGGAGGTGCTGGGCGCGCAGCAGCCGGTGCGTACCGCGATGGACTTCGTCGCCCCGGACCGCTTCCGCGTGCAGACCCCTGCCGGACCACAGGTGATCATCGGCGACACCATGTTCCTGCAGGCCGACGATGCGATCCGCCAGGTGCCGACCCCGCCGGGGCTGCTGGAGCAATGGCGCAGCCCGCTGCCCGCCGATATCCCTGCACAGGCCCTGCAGGCCGAAGACCTGGGCGAGCAGACGCTGGACGGCGTCAGCACCCGCCACTACCGCCTGCGTGGCGCCACGGCCGGTGAGCGCCTGGAGTACTGGGTGGATGCGCAGGGCCTGCCGCGGCAGATCGTGCGCAGCGGCCACAACAACGGCAAGCCCTTCCAGCTGCGGCTGCGGTACTCGCGCTTCAACGATCCTGCCCTGCAGGTCGACCTGCCCTGAATGGGCCTGGCCGACAACGCCTGCTGAAGCAGGCGGGACGGGCGATTCGGACGGTCATCACGCTTCCAGTATCATCACCGGCTGCCAACCGCTTCGGAGAAGCCTCGATGTCCCTGCGCGTGTCCCTGCTGGTCCCCTTGCTGCTCTGCGCCCCGCTGGCGTATGCGCAGGATGCCTCCGAACTGGCGGCGATGTCCTCGCCGTGGAGCGGCAGTGGTGGCGAACTCGGCTTCGCGTCGGCACGTGGCAACAGCAGCACCGAGAGCTTCAACGGCCGCCTGCGCCTGCGCTACACCGATGGCGACTGGGTGCACAGCATGGATCTGTTCGGCCTGCGCTCCAGCTCCAAGGTGACCGAAACCAGCGACGACGGCACCACCACGCGCCGCAACAACACCACCGCCAACCGCTACACCGGCAGTGCAGGCAGCGCGCTGCAGCTGGGCGAACATCGCCAGCTGACGGCCACGGTACGTACCGAGCGTGATGATTTCGCCACCTACGACCGGCAGAGCTCGTTCGGTCTGGGTTACGGCACCCGGCTGTGGAACACCGAGCGTTTCTCGTTCGATGCGCAGATCGGCCCCGGTGTGCGCCGCACCCACAGCACCGAGGACGACCGCACCCGCACCGGCCTGATCGGTCGCGGCCTGTTCGACCTGAAGTACTCGCTGACCGACAACACCGACCTGATCAACACGCTGCTGGTCGAATCGGGTTCGTACAACACCTTCGGCCAGAATGATTTCGGTGTCTCGGTGAGCATGAACGAGCACCTGGCGCTGAAGGCCGGTTGGCAGGCGCGTTACAACAGCGACGTCGCCGAGGACAAGCGCAAGACCGATACGCTGACCACGATGAACGTGGTCTACAAGTTCAAATAAGCGAAACGGGCGCCTGGCGCCCGTTCTGCTTTTGGTAGTGCCGGCCGCTGGCCGGCAACTGCATTCCATCGGGTTCATGAGGTTGCCGGCCAGCGGCCGGCACTACCTGCGGTGGCTCAGACGTTCAACAGCTCGCCAGCACCCGCATCCAGCAGCATCTTCGCCACGCGCTGGCCCAAAGCTTCCGGGTCGCTGGCCGGGCCCACGGCGTCGGCACGCACCGCGCGGCCGTCGCTGGCGCTGCCGACCAGCCCCTGCAGGTGCAGGTCCTGGCCCTGCCACTGCGCGATCGCCGCCACCGGCACATGACAGCTGCCGTGCAGCGCGCGGTTCATGGCCCGCTCCGCTTCCACACAGGCGCGCGTGGCGGCGTCATCCAGGCCTGCAAACAGCGCCATCAGCGCGGCATTGCCGCCATCGCACTCCACCGCCACCGCGCCCTGTGCTGGTGCCGGCAACCACTGCGGCGGCTGCAGGCGGGCGACGATGCGATTGCCCAGGCCCAGCCGTTCCAGCCCGGCCACGGCCAGCACGATGGCGTCGTAGCCGCCGTTGTCGAGCTTGGCCAGGCGGGTGTTGACGTTGCCGCGCAGGTCCAGCAGTTCCAGGTCCGGGCGCAGCGCACGCAGCTGGGCCTGGCGGCGCAGTGACGAGGTACCGACGCGCGCACCGATCGGCAGTGCATCCAGCGAGGCATACAGGTTGGAGACGAAACCATCGGCCGGATCGTGGCGGGTCAGCATTGCCGGCAGCGCGAACGGCGCATCCAGTTCCATCGGCACATCCTTCAACGAGTGCACCGCGCAGTCGGCCTCGCCACGCAGCATGGCCAGTTCAAGTTCCTTGAGGAACAGGCCCTTGCCACCGATGGCCGCCAGCGAGCGGTCCAGCACCTCATCGCCGCGGGTGCTCATCGGCACCAGTTCCACGTGCAGATCGGGATGTGCCTGGCGCAGGCGGTCGGCGACGTGTTCGCTCTGCCAGAGGGCGAGCGGGCTCTTGCGGGTAGCGATGCGGACGGTTTCCATCCCTTCATTATCGCGCCTATCGGCGGGATACGGCCAACGGCGGAGCCCCTCGTGGCTGGAAGCAACAGCTGTGCTTGGCCGGGCGGGGTGGACTGCGCAGGGGTCGCTGCAAGTACGTCCATGTAAGCTCGGTCGCCACTTGCTCGTGTGCGCTGTCCTGCGCACCCGGCAAGACCGGGGTTGGGCATCCTGCCCAACCCGCCCGAGGCATGCCTCGGGCCCATGCGGCTCACGCCCCTGCGCAGCCCACCCCGCCCGGCCTCTGACAGTTTCCGTGTGCGTCAGCCACGGAAGATCAAAAGAAAAAAGAAAAAAGCAGAAGCAGAAGCAGAAGCAACAGCCGGCGACTTCCGGGGTCAGATCCCTTTTCCGCAGGAAAAGGGATCTGACCCCTCTTTCCCCACCCGATAACACCAACGCTCTTGCTGTCCGTCACCGGGAAATTCGCGAGGGCGAGGCGGGATGGGCGGGCGGGACCGTTGGCGCCATGGATGGCGCCATCGAGCCCCCATGGATGGGTTTACGGCGTGTCCCGCCCGCCCATCCCGCCTCACCCAACACGCAACAACACAGAGCCGACCAACCCGCTGTTGCTGTTGCTGTTGCTGTTGCTGTTGCTGTTGCTGTTGCTGTTGCTGTTGATTTCGAAGCAGTCGCGGCCGCAGGCCGCGCGGAGAACCTACAGATGCCGCAATTCCTGCTTCAGCGTCGCCACGCACCGCCGGCTCACTTCCAGCGGCTGCTTGCCATGCCGCAGCACCGCCTGCACCTGGCCACCACTGCCACGCCGCAGCTCCACCAGCTCATGGCGCGCCACCAGGCAGTTGCGATGGATGCGCACGAAGCGGCTGGCGAACTCTTCCTCCAGCGACTTCAACGACTCCTCGATCAGGTCCTCGCCACGGGCGTGATGCACCACCACGTACTTTTCTTCGGCCTGCAGATAGTGGATATCGTCCAGCGGAATCAATCGCAGGCTGCCGCGCAGGCGGGCACACAGCATGCTGCGGGCCTGGCCGCCGGTGTGCTGGGGTTGCCCGTCACGGCCGGCCAGGAAGGTGCGGGCGCGTGCGATCGCCGCCGCCAGCCGCTCGGCGCGCACCGGCTTCATCAGGTAATCGATGGCCGCTGCCTCGAATGCCGACAGCGCATGCGCATCGTAGGCGGTGCAGAACACCACTGCAGGCCTGGGCTCGAAACTGGCCAGGTGGCGGGCCGCTTCCAGCCCGTCCAGGCCGGGCATGGCGATATCCAGCAGCACCAGGTCCGGCTGCAGTTCGGCGCACGCGTGCAGGGCCTGCTCGCCGTTGCCGGCCTCGGCCACTACGTCCACCCCTTCCTGCGCGGCCAACAGGCTGCGCAGGCGCTCGCGCGCCAGCGGTTCGTCATCGGCGATGACTACCCTCACGATCGTCCCCTCACTGGATCGGCACTGTCACCTGGCAGGCATAGTAGCCCTCGCTCCAGCCAGCCGTCATCCGCGCGGCGCGGCCGAAGCGCCAGCTCAGGCGATGGCCGATGCTGTGCTGGGCGTGGCCCGCTCCCTGGGCCAGGGCCAGCCCGGGCACCTCCGGATCCGGTGCAGGATTGCGTACGCGGATCTGCAGCTCGCTGCCCACACAGGCCAGATGCAGCTCGATGGTGCCGCCTTCGGGCAGGCGCGAGATGCCGTGCAGCACCGCGTTTTCCACCAGCGGCTGCAGCACCAGCCGCGGCATCGGCAGGTCCCAGGGCAGCGGTTCATCGCGCTGCCAATGCACCCGCAGGCGGTCGCCCAGGCGCAGTGATTCAATCGACAGATAGCGCTCGGCCAGTTCGCACTCATCGCGCAGGGTCGAATCGCCCTCGCCTGCCCCCAGTGCGGCGCGGAACAGATCGGACAGGTCGAGCACCGCACGCTCGGCCACCGCCGGGTCGCGATGCAGCAGGCTGGCGATCAGGTTCATGCTGTTGAACAGGAAGTGCGGGCGGATGCGCGCCTGCAGAGCATCAGCCTGCGCACGCGCATTGGCCTGCACCTGCGCCGCCCAGCGGTCGCTGACATAGAAGTAGCGCAGCGCCAACGCGGTGATCAGCGCCGTGGTGGCCGCGCTGCCCAGGGTGAAGCGCCAGAAGCCGATGCCGCGCGCGAAGTTGTCGCCCAGCACGGCATACAGGGCGTGGATGATGGCCGCGCACAGGATGGCGATCAGCGCGGCCAGGCCGACGGCGGCGACGGCACCAAGCGTTTCCGGCAGCTTCGACAGCGCCTGCCGCAGCAGGCACAGGCTGGCGGTGACCGCCAGCGCCAGCCACAGCGCGAAACCGCTGGCCGAGGCCAGTTCCCCCATTGTCCAGTGGCGGCTGCCATCGGGCGCCAGCGCCAGCACCACCACCACCAGTTCGGCCAGGCCGAGCATCGCTGCCAACCGCGGCAAGCGACACAGTTCCGGCATCCACGGGGGGGCAGCGCTCGCGGCCATGGGTCAGGCGACGCCCAGGCGTGCCTGCAGCCAGTCGCCCAGCGCGTCGATTTCCTCGGCGCAGACCTGGTGGGCCATCGGGTAGCTGTGCCACTGCACGTCCAGCCCAAGCGTGCGCAGCGTCTCGGCGCTGTGTGCGGCCACCGCCTGCGGGATCACCGGATCGCTGCTGCCGTGGGCCATGAACACCGGCACATCCACCGCACCATCAACGCGCGACGCGCTTTCGGCCTCCGGCAGGTAGGTCGACAGCGCGATCAGGCCGGCCAAGGGTGCAGTGCGTGCCAGCGCGGCGCTGAGGATCACCGCCCCGCCCTGCGAGAAGCCGGCCAGGAAGATGTGATCAGCGGCGACACCGCGTTCGATCTCGCGGGCGATCAGCGCATCCAGCTGCGCCACCGACTCCTGCACGCCGGCCATGTCGGCGCGCGAGCGGAAGTCCATGCCGACGATGTCGTACCAGCCGCGCATCGGCACGCCGTTGTTGATCGTGATCGGCCGCACCGGTGCGTGCGGGAACACGAAGCGCAGTGCCGGCCAGTGCGGACGCACCAGTTCGGGCACGATCGGCGCGAAATCATGGCCGTCGGCACCGAGGCCGTGCAGCCAGATCACCGACCACTGCGGCGAGGCGCCGGTTTCCTGTTCCACCGTTTGCAGCATGTTGCGGCTCCTGTACGTTCGAGCCGCATTATGCCGCTGGCACGGTGCGATCAGTACAGCGGCGGTTGCTCGGCCGCTTCCCGGCGCAGCTGCGCGGCGCGCACCAGCACCGGCGGCGGGAGGTTCTCTTCGGGAATGTCGAGCAGGCCCAGGCGATGCAGGAAGGCGCCTGGCCCGCGCAGCGAGGTCAGTGCCACCACCGGCACCGCCAGCACCATGCCGATCACCACCGGCGCCATCCAGGCCGCCAGCGACGGCGACACCGCCCACGCCAGCACGCCCATGAAGGCGCCAAACACGCCCAGGCCGCCGTAGCCGCGCACCAGCGAAATCCACGAGATGCCACCGTCATCGCGCTGCTGTGCATCCCAGCCCGAGTCGCGGCCGGACAGCACTTCGGCCACCCCGCGCGACTGCACGTACATCACCACCGGCGCCATCAGCGCGGCCAGCACGGTTTCCACCAGCATCGACAGGAACGCCCGGATCGCGCCACCACAGCCACGGCGTTCGACCGGGTCGAGCAGCATCGCAAAGTAACCCAGCACCTTGGGCATCAGCAGCACCGCCATGGTGGCGGCGAACAGGCGCACCACCTGTTCTTCATCCTGCGCACGCCAGTACACGCTGGGCGACAGGTGCAGCAGGGCGTTGAAATCGATGCCTTCCTGGAACAGCGGGATGGCGATGCCGATCAGCATCAGCATCGCCCACATCGGTGCGGTGAAGTAATGGCCGATGCCGATCAGCATGTGCACGCGGCTGATCCAGTGCAGGCCACGGCTGCCCACCACCTTGCCGTGCTGCAGGTTGCCCTGGCACCAGCGGCGGTCGCGCACCAGCAGGTCGGTCAGCGTCGGCGGGCCTTCCTCGTAGCTGCCGCCCAGGTAAGGCACCATGTGCGCGGCCCAGCCACCACGGCGCATCAGCGCCGCTTCCACGAAATCATGGCTGAGCACGTGGCCGCCGAAAGGCTTGCGCCCCGGCAGCTCCGGCAGGCCGGCGTGGTCGGCGAAGGCACGGGTGCGGATGATCGCGTTGTGCCCCCAGTAATTGCTTTCGGCACCGTGCCACCAGGCCACGCCACGGGCGATCACCGGCCCGTACACGCGCCCGCCGAACTGCTGCATGCGCGAGAACAGGGTGCGGCCGCCGATCACCGACGGCAGGGTCTGGATCAGGCCGACGTCGGCGTTGTGCTCCATGCCGGCGACCAGGCGCACGATGCTGTCACCGGTCATCAGGCTGTCGGCATCCAGGATCAGCATCTGCGGGTAGGCGCCGCCGAAACGGCGTACCCAGTCGGCGATGTTGCCGGCCTTGCGCGCGCTGTTGTCGCCACGGCGGCGATAGAACAGTCGCGCCTGCCCATCGGGCACCAGCTCGCGCAGCTCGGCGAACACCTGCTCTTCGGCCCGCGCGATGTCCTCGCGACGGGTATCGCTTAGCACGAAGAAATCAAACCGCTGCAGCTGGCCGGTGGCCGCCACCGATTCGTAGATCGCACGCAGGCCGGCCAGCAGCCGGCGCGGGTCTTCGTTGTAGGTGGGCATCAGCAGCGCGGTGCGGCTGTGCACGGTGGGCAGCGGCTTGTCCGGATCGATGCCCAGGCGGTAGCCCCGGTCGAACACGGCCGTCAGGAAGCCGGCCACCGCACTGGCAAAGGACAGCGCGATCCAGGCGAACAGGCCGACGAACAGCACCAGCAGGCAGGCCTCCAGAACGCTGATGCCATTGCCGGAAAGCACTCGCCACATCATCCGGGTGGCCACGGCGGTCATTGCCGCGGTGCCGCCCAGGATGTACAGGCGGCGCAGGCCGATCATGCGCGGCGAGGTGCGATGGCGGCGGACCTTCAGCGAGCCATGCCGCAGCGTCTGTTCGGGCATCACCAGCGGTGCTTCGGCCGGCAGCAGGGCCCAGCCCGCGTCGGGACCGGCCGTGACCGGTTCCGCGTCGATGGTTTCACTCCCCATGGCCGCCTACTCCCTGCAGGCCGCAGGACCAGCCGTCCCGGCCGGGCTGCATGCACCAAGGTTCCTGGTACGCATTCCCGGCGTCCGCACTTGTCCTGTCTGCCACGACGTCATGCCGCGCAGTCGATGTCTGTCACTACCGGAACCCACACGATCTCCAACGGGGCGGAATCGAAAAATGCGGCCCAGTCTATGGCCCCGAATGTAAGCCGGGTGCGAAGGTCTACGCCGGAAAATCTCCCCATTCAGCAATCAGCAGGCGAACCACGCCATGCGCCCCGCAGGTGTCGATCCATCCCGGAAAGTACTGGATCGTAACAAACGAGAACGGTTATCATTAAGTTAACCAGGCAGGTCGTCGCGCTCCGCGCACCGGACCCACCCAGCTGCGCCGGACCCTCCGCGCGCCCGACGACCCAGGGAAGGGGTTGGCTGCCTGCTGTCTGCGTGCGCCTGCTGCTTCCACCGGGTCTCTCCTCTCCCTTGGAAGCCGTCATGTCCCCTCTCCGTTCCGCGCGCCTGCCGCGTACCCGCTTGGCCAGCGCCCTGGCCGCCGCCTGCCTGCTGGCCCAGCCTGCCCTCGCCGCCGCTGAAGCCAGCGCCGATGCCTCGACCAAGGACCTGGATACCGTGGTGGTTACCGCCTCGGGCAACCAGCAGTGGATCAAGGATGCCCCGGCCAGCATCAGCGTGATCAGCCGCGAAGACATCGAACGCCAGCCGGTGCACGACCTGGCCACCCTGCTCAGCCGTATTCCGGGCGTGACCGGTGGGCTCAGCGCCGTTGGCGAGCAGTCCAAGATCAAGCTGCGCGGCATGCCGTCCAACTACACGCTGGTGCTGGTGGACGGCAAGCGCATGGGCAGCTCGGCCTCGACCAACTATCGCCCTGACCTGGGCCGCCAGGACCTGAACTGGATTTCCCCCGACCAGATCGAACGCATCGAAGTGGTGCGTGGCCCGATGTCCTCTCTGTATGGCTCGGACGCGATGGGCGGGGTGATCAACATCATCACCAAGCGCATCGGTGACAGCTGGAACGGCAGCGCGACCCACAGCTACACCCGGCCGCAGGATGGCGACCGTGGCGACACCCAGCAGATCGCCGCGACCTTCTCCGGCCCGCTGGGCGAGCGCTTCGGCCTGCGCATCGGTGCCAACAGCATGCGCCGCGACTCGGACCGCTCCAACGGCGGCGTGTATGGCAACGCCTACGCCGGCGAGAAGGACCGCAATGTCGACGCGCTGCTGCAGTGGAAGCTGAGCGAGGCACAGGAAGTGTCACTGGAAGCTGGCCACGGTGTGCAGCAGGCCTTCATCGCCCAGGCGCTGGAAAAGCAGGACGAAGGCGCCTGGGGTGCCAGTGAGCTCAAGCGCAGTTCGCTGGCGCTGAACCACGACGGCAAGTGGGATTTCGGTACTTCCAAGCTCAGCGCGTACTGGACCGAGTACAAGAACGACATCGGCGCCACCGGTCGCTCCGAGGCAACCGATACGATCATCGAAGGCAGCCTGAGCACCCCCTTCACCCTGGGTGTGGACCACCAGTTCGCGGTGGGCGGCCAGTGGAAGCGCCAGGAGTTGACCAACACCGACACCATCGGCCAGGCGCCGGTGGACTATGCCGGCAACCCGGTGGTCGGCTCCAGCCTGGAAGTGGACACCTGGGCGCTGTTCGTCGAAGACGAGCTGAAACTGCACCGTACCCTCGCACTGACTCTGGGCGCGCGCCTGGACCACCATGAACAGTTCGGCAGCCACGTCAGTCCGCGTGCTTACCTGGTCTGGCACCCGAGCGAGCAGTGGACGATCCGTGGGGGCGTGTCCAAGGGCTTCCGCGCGCCGAGCCTGACCGAGAATTCGCCCAGCGCGGCGACCCAGTCCGGCGGCCGGGGCTGCACCTCGCTGTACCCGCTGGGCTACGTGCGTGGCGGTTGCTACATGGCCGGTAATCCGGACCTGGATCCGGAAACCAGCACCAACCGCGAGATCGGCGTCAGCTTCGACAACGATCTGGTCGACGCCGGCCTGACCTACTTCCATACCGACTTCAGGAACAAGATCGAGTATGAAGCGCTGGGCTTCTTCAACGGCTACTGGTGGACGCGCATGAGCAACGTGCAGCGCGCGCGCACCAGCGGCGTGGAAGGCAACCTCAACTTCCGCTTCGGCGATCACTGGCGCTGGCGCACGTCGGCGACCTGGATGAAGGAAGCCAGGAACCTGACCACCGGCCGCAACCTGATCGACACCCCGGAGTTCTCAGGCTATTCGTCGCTGGACTGGACCCCGAACACCACGTTCTCCAGCAGCCTGTCGGCGCAGTACACCGGCAAGCAGACCGGCGTGGTCAATACCTTCCTGAAGGCCTACACGCTGTATGACCTGACCGCTGCCTGGAACGTCAACGAGGTGCTGACCCTGCGTGGCGGCGTCAGCAACCTGGCCGACAAGAAGCTGTACGCCGACGGCGCTACCGACTACTTCGTCGCCGGCCGCAGCTACTTCCTCAGCATGACGGCGCGCTTCTGATGCGCACTGCGATCGCGCTGGCAGCAGGCCAGCGCGATCGCGGCTGGTTTCCCAGGCTCAGTCGTTTTCCAGCACGGCCGGCGCAGCGTCGCGGCTGGCCGCGATGCGTGCACGGTCAATCGCCACCGCCAGTTGCTGGCGGGCGAGCAGTTGTTGTGCCTGCACCACTTCGGGTGTCGGCAGGAGCACCGGTCCGGGTGCGTTTTCCGGTGTAGCAGGTGTGGTCATGCAACCTCCATGGACATACCGCTGCTACCCGTGAACAACCGGGGTGGCAGAGGAACTGCGCACCCTATCCTAAAAACAAGGCGGATGGGTGACGGTGCGGCACCGGGACGCAAGCCCTTTGCCGTAGGAACGTCACATTTTTGACGCTCCAAGCTGGTTTGCTGAATGTGACTCACTTATCATGAAAACGTTTTCCTAACAGGGAAGTCCCTATACATGAACACCGTTGACCTGACCCGCTTCAGCCCGAAGTGGCAGTTCCGCTTCAACTTCTTCCAGCAGCACGGCGCTCCCAAGGAGCCCGGCTTCAAGCAGGCCTGGAAGGCGCTGTCCTTCGGCGACCGCCTGAAGATCAACCTGAACTTCTTCGCCTTCTTCTTCGGCGCGATCTATCTGTTCATCCTGGGCATGTGGCGCAAGGCGCTGGTGGTGATCGGCATCAACATCGTGCTGATCGCGGTCAGCCTGGTGCTGCCGGACATCGTGGCCCGCGCACTGTTCATCGCAATGAACTTCCTGGTCGCCTCGAGCACCAACTACAGCTACTACCTGGAACAGCTGAAGGGCAACACCAGCTGGAACCCCTTCGAAGGCATGTTCTAAGCCCAGCGCACCACTCGCGCAGCGGCACATCGACGCCCGGCCTTGGCCGGGCGTCGTCGTTCATGCCCCGGCTCAGGCGGCGCGCAACGCGGCAGCCGGTCGGGTGTCGGCCTGCAGGCGGAAGCGTGACACCGCCACCGCCAGCTGCTCGGCCTGTTCTTCCATCGCCCGCGCCGCAGCGGTGGCTTCTTCCACCAGCGCAGCATTCTGCTGGGTGGTCTCGTCCATCTGCACCACGGTCTGGTTGACCTGCTCGATACCGGCCGACTGCTCGCGCGAGGCGGCCGAAATTTCGGCCATGATCTCGTTGACCCGGCCGACCTGGCCGACGATCTCCTGCATCGTGCGACCCGCACCGTGCACCAGCTGCGCGCCGGCGCCGACATGGCCGACCGAAGCGTCGATCAGCTCCTTGATCTCCTTGGCCGCGCCCGCCGAGCGCTGTGCCAGCGCGCGCACTTCGCTGGCGACCACCGCAAAGCCACGGCCCTGTTCACCGGCGCGCGCCGCTTCCACGGCCGCGTTCAATGCCAGGATGTTGGTCTGGAAAGCGATGCCATCGATCACCGAGATGATCTCGGCGATGCGCTGCGAAGAGGTCTCGATCTGCTCCATGGTCTGCACCACCTGGCTGACCACCTGCCCGCCTTCGCTGGCAACGCCTGCGGCCGAGGCCGCCAGCTTGTTGGCCTGCAGGGCATGATCGGCGTTCTGGCGCACGGTGGAGGTCAGCTCCTCCATCGACGCGGCGGTCTCTTCCAGGTTGGCCGCCTGCTGCTCGGTACGCCGTGACAGGTCGCTGTTGCCCGACGCGATCTCGCCTGCGGCCAGGCGGATGCTGGCCGCGGACTGCTGGATCTGGCCGACGATCTGGGTCAACTGCTGCACGGTGCTGTTGGCATCGTCGCGCATCACCGCGAACACGCCGTGGAAGTCACCCTCCATCCGTGTACTCAGGTCACCGGCGGCGATGGCGCGCAGCAGCGTCGACAGCGCAGCCAGGTTCTGGTCGCTGACCTGCATCATGGTGTTGAGCGTTTCCACCATGCGGCGGAAGTCATGCTCGAAGCGCTGGGCATCGCCACGCACGGCGAAATCGCCTGCCGCCGCCGCAGCGGCCAGCTGCTGGATCTGCTCGTTGATCGCCGCCAGGTTGGTCTTGGTGGTTGCCATGGCAGCGGTGAATACCGCCTTTTCGCCCGGCAGTGCCTCCATGTCCACGCTCAGGTCACCCACCGCGTAGCGCTGCATCACCTCGACCAGGCGTTGGGTGACCGCATTGCTGTCGGCCACCAGCTGGTTGCTGTCGGCCACCATGCGGCCATATTCGCCCGGGAACACCGAGGCATCCATGCGGTAGCTGATTTCACCGGCATCATGGCGGCGCGCCATCTCCGCCTGTGCGGCCATCACTGCCTGCAGCTGGCCACGCATGCCCTGCATGGCGTCCAGCAGGCGGCCCACTTCGTCGTTGCCCAGCGCCGGCATGGCGGTATCCAGCTTGCCCGCAGCCACGTCGCCGGCGATGCGCACGGCCTGCGCCAGCGGTCGCACCGCCAGGCGCTGCAGCAGCAGGTAGACACCACCACTGAGCACCAGCGCAGCCACCACACCCACCAGCAGGATGATCCACAGCAGCTCGCGGGCCTGCGCGATGATCACCGAATGCGGCACCACCACGCCCAGCGCGAAACGCTGCGGCGCGTCACCGACCTGCAGCGGCACGTACAGGCGGACGTTGCCGGCAGCGTCGGGCTCGAACGCTTCGTAGGTCTTGTCGGCGGCGATCTGCGCCAGCATGCCGAGGGTGGCGGCATCGGTACGCGGCTTGCCGATCTCGGCAGCATCGGCCGAGGCCAGCACCACGCCCTTGGGCGACAGCAGTTCGACGCGGCCGGCGCCCATCGGCGTCAGCGTGGCCAGGTGCTTCTGCAGCGCGTCCAGCGAGAAGTCGACGGTGAAGACACCGAGGAAGGTGCCGTTCTCGACGATCGGCGTGCTCAGCGTGCTCATCAGCACCTGCTTGCCGCCGATGTCGTAGGCATACGGTTCGCTGACCAGCGGCAGCTTGTCGCGGCTGGGCACCATGTACCAGTTGCCCGAGCCGCTGGGCGTCTCGGTGTAGTCGGTCATCGTCGACTGCTGCGGCTTGCCGTCCTGCCAGGCCCAGTAGCTCATGTAGCGGCCGGTGGCGTCGTGCGCCTCGCTGTTGACGAAGTCGGCGTCCTTGCCGTCGAAGGCATTGGCCTCCCACATGGTGCTCTTGCCCAGCCATTCCGGGTGTGCGTGCAGCTGCTCGCCGATGACATTGGCCAGGCTGGCGCGATCAGGGGCATCACCGCGCGCACGCTGGGCCAGCACGGTTTCCACCATAGCATCGTTGCTGGCAAAGGCCGTGCCCAGGTCGGCAGCCACCTGCCGCGCCTCGGCACGGGCTTCGCTGGCCATGGTCTGCCGCGAGGACGACACCAGCGCCGAACTGGCCTGGTGATAGATCAGGAACGCGGTCGCGCCGAAGCACAGCAACGCGATCACCGCGGTGCCCAGCATCAGCTTGTGGGCGATGCTGCCGGGGCGACGGGCAGCGACGGAACGGGAAGAAGACATGGGAGGATCCGCAGGCAGTTCAGGTCGACCGGTGCCACCAGGGCACCGCGCAGATGCGCGATCCGTCGCGCGGGCCGCCTGCCCGCCGGATCGGAACCCGGCGCGGGAAGGCGCGCACCGGGTTAGCGGCCATGGCCGGGCGAGGTTGAGGCTCGCCGCACGCACAAAACCTGAACCCGCTCAGCTGCGGCCGTCGACCCAGGCCTGTGCTGCTCGCCTGTGCTATTCGGCGACGCGGTCGCGGATCCACTCCGCACGGGGCAGGACCTCGATGCTGCCCGCGGCGTACTGCTGAAGCACGTCCTCCGGACCGAAACGGGGCTGCCAGCCCAGCGCTGCGCGCATCCGGCTGCTGTCATAGACCCGATCGATGCTGAGCGGCAGTGGCCAGCCACGGCGCTCGAACTCGGCCAGCAGCTGCGGTGCGCGGCGCGCCAGCACCTGGCGCGGATCGGCGGCCAGCTGCAGGCAGTCCTCGCGCCGGAAGGGCGTCGGTGCACAGGCGAGGTAACGCTGGAAGGCCGCGCCCTCATCGTGCAGCAGCGCGGCATGCGCGCTGGCCACGTCGCGCGCGTCGATACCACGGTGCAGGCGGAACATCGCCATGCGGTCAGGCGGTTCGGGGAAGCAACGTGCCATCCGCAGCACGCGCACGGTGAATGTTGCACTGGCCGCCGCTTCGGCAGCCGCCTCGGCCTGCAGCTTGGTGCGGTGGTAGATCGTGCGCGGCAGCGGCTCGGTGTCCTCGTCGATCCAGCGGCAGCCGCCGGACACCACGGCATGGCCGTACAACGCCGTGGTACTGGTCAGCACGAAGCGCTGCACGCCGGCTTCGCGCGCCAGGTGCAGCAGGTTCGTGGTGGCCTCCACGTTGATCTGCTGGAACACCGCGTCGGGTACCAGGCCCACGTGCGGGGCGTGCAGGGCCGCGGTGTGGATCACCGCGTCGACCCCCTGCACGGCGCGTTCCAGCGCCCGGCGATCGGTGACATCGGCAATGACGCGCGTGGTGGCGAACGGACTGCGATCCAGCCCCACCACCTCATTGGCAGCGGCCAGCGCACCGAAGATCGCCCGTCCTATCCGCCCGGAACTTCCGGTCAACAGAATCTTCATTGAATCCATTCACTCGACAGCGCCCGGGACCTACCGGGATGGCTTGATTCTAGGCATGCACGATGGCGTCGGCGATAGCAGACGATGACATTCTGCATGCCATCCACTTCCGGCCGACGGCTCGGGCTCTTCCCTGCTGGGACTGCCGTGACGACCGGTTGCAGATCACGGCACTTCCTGCACGGTAACCGGTCGTCAAACGCGTGCGCAGGCCATGTGAGCCTCGTACACCCCACTTCGACCTGTCTTTAGCCTGCACTGTGCAACATGGGACCGTCACTGATGGCAGCGCCCCATGTTCACACCGGAGACCGGTAATGACCCACTCACGCAATGGCAACAGCAATCGGGGCTTTGCCTCGATGGACGAAGACAAACAGCGCGCGATCGCGGCCAAAGGGGGACGTGCTGCCCACGCATCCGGCAATGCACACCAGTTCAGCCCGGCCGAGGCCCGGGTGGCGGGCCGGAAAGGCGGTGAAGCGATCAGCCAGGACCGCCAACACATGGCCATGATCGGCCGTGAAGGCGGCCATGCGCGGCACGCCAGCAGCCGCCAGCAACAACAACAACAACAACAGGACATGCCCGACAAACCTGACAGCGGTCAACAACGTTGACGTGTTGCGGTCACTGCGCCGCGTACCGGCGGTGCCGCCGACGTCGATCAGCACTCAGCACTGTCAGCACAGTGGAAGGCGCCGCTGAGCCGGCGCGCGCTGGCTAGGTGTGGGCGAGGATGTTCAACAGGCGCCCGAACGGGTCGCGCACGTAGAAGCGACGTACACCCCATGGCTCTTCGGCCGGGCCATATTCAAGCGCAATGTTCGCGTGTCGCAGGCGTTCAAGCACGGCGTCCAGATCATCCACCTCGATCGAAAGATCCGGCACCGGCGTACCCGATCCGCCTTCGCTGGCAACGCTGAGCTGTGCCAGCGCAGCGCCCTGCCCACCGTAGGTAACGATCCAGCCGTGGTCCATCACGATGTCCATGCCGAGGATGTCGCCGTAGAACGCGGCCGCCTGCGCAGGATCGGCACTGGCGATGTTGGCGACGACACGTTTGACGGCCATGTTGCGGCTCCAGACGATCAGGACCGCGGACGTCGTGCCTGCGGCCAAGTGAAAAGGGGCCCCTGGAACGGGCCCCCATTGCGAACGGTAGGCAGGCCTCAGACGGCGCCGCACCTGTCCATGACACAGCGATCGTATTCGAACTGGCACTCCATGGCATCACCGCCGCCGGAAACGCAGGCCTGGTAGGCCTTCCAGCACGGGAAGTCGCACGGCTGGACCGGACCGGCCACCGCCACCGAACCGGTACACGCAAGTGCAAACACTGCAGCAACGATCACTTTCCTGATGGCTCGCATCGATATCACTCCCTGATAGGCCTGGTGACTCCAGGCCGCATCACCCTACCCGCGTGTGCGGGAGAGGAAGTGAAAGCGTGGGCGTAGTTACCGCCTCAGCATCACCAGGCCACCCAGGCTCAACGACGGCAGCAGCAGCCCAAAGGCCACCAGCGGCCAGACCGTATCGCCCGGCAGCAGCAGCGTCGCCAGCGTGCCAAGCGTTGCCACGATCACGCTCTGCACGGCGTAGTACAACGCCACTGCCGTGCCGGAGGCATCGGTAAAATCGCGCAGCGCACCGTTGGCCGCCACCGCAGCCACCATCACGATGCCGATGGCCACCAGCCACATCGGCAACACGACACCGGCAAATGACGGCGGCAGCATCGCCATCATCGCCATGACCAGCGCGCCGCCAATCATCACCATCAGCCCACGCTGGAAACTGCCGCCAATGCCCCATCGCCCGATGAACCGGGAAGCGAAGCGCGAGGTGACGATCATCACCAGCGCCACCGTCGCGAAGGCCAGGCTGAAGCCCATCGCCGAATAGCCGGCCCTCCCCATCAGCACCCGCGGGGCGATCGAGAAAAACACGAAGAACGTGCCCATCGCCGCACTGAACCCCAATGCATGGACCCAGAAGCCGGCATTGCCCAGGATGCGCGCGAAGGCTGGCGATGCGTGGACATGCTGCGGTGGCCGTGTCTCCTGCCAGCCGCGGCATGCGCGTGCACCCGCCAGCAATCCCAGTACACCCAGCGCGATGAAAATGGCCCGCCAGCCCAGCGTATAGGCGATCAATGAGCCGAGGATCGGACCGAACGCCGGCACGAACGCCAACATCGAGGCGAACAGGCCATAGAGCGCGGCGCCCTCGGCCGTATCGGCATACACGTCGCGCACCGTGGCGAAGGTCGCCACCAGTGCGGCCGACGCCCCAATCGCCTGCACGCCGCGCCACGCAAGGAATGCCGCACCACCACTACACGCGGCCAGCGCGAACGACGCCAGCGTGAACAACAGCGCGCCCATCAGCAGCACCGGCCGTCGCCCGATCCGGTCCGACAGCGGGCCGAAGATCAACTGGCCCAGCCCGAGCACGAGCATGTACAGGCTCAGCGTCAACTGGATGAGGGCGGGAGAGGTGCCCAGTGCCTGCGGCATGGCCGATACGACCGGCAGGTAGATATCCATGGCCAGCGAGGCCAGGAGGTCAAAGGGGGCCATCAACACGATGGCGCCCGGCAGGGAATGGGCCCAGCGAAGGGTTTTTCGATCAGACATGGGGAAACATTCGCTCAGGAGGGAATCCGGCGGTGATCAACCCAGTGCGTGGAGATCGCAGGACAAGATCACCGCAACAACGTGCGTACCGTTGTTGCGGCTCAGCGGACTGTCTGCGGACCGTTCCCGTTGTTCATCTGATGATCCGGTGGAAGATCGAGTGCGGCCAGTGTAGCAAGGCCATTGCGGGGCAGTCCGGCAACGGCGTCCACCAAGGCCTCAGGACAAGGGCAGCATGTCGATGCGCCGGGAGGGGGTACGCCGCACCTGCTCGATGAGCCGGCGGACCGCTGGCGATGTTTCCTGTTCACGGTACAGCGCAGCGATGGTCGAGGCGATGACCGGCCCGGCGATCGGCAGATACACCACGCCTGGCAGCAGCAGCGTCCGCTGCAGCACCGACGGTACGATCGCCACGGCGCCATCGCCCACCGAGACCTGCGCGAGCACCGCGGCAAGATGACCGGGACGGGAGCGGATGTCCGGCACGAATCCGCCACGGCGGGCGACTTCCAGCGTACCGGCGGGTTGCTCCGGCATGATGAACGCCTCCTTCGCCAGCAGCGCCGGCTGCACCGGCACCCCCGCGTGGGCCAGCGCATGCGATGCCGGCAACGCCACGCAGAACTGATCTTCGATCAGGATGTGCGAACCGAGCGCATCGGGCACCTCCATCGGAAGCCGGCAGAACACCACATCGATGCGACCGTCCAGCAGCAGGTCCGGCAGGTCGGCCATCGGCCATTCGCCGACCTTCAGCTCCACATCGGGCGAGCCGCTGCGGAACCGCTGCAACTGCTCCTGCAGCGCGCCGGCATGGACCGCCGAACCTACGTAGCCGATCTCGATCCTGCCGATTTCCCCGCGACCAGCGCGGCGGCCCACGGCCTCTGCCTGCTCGAACTGGCGCAGCACGTTGCGTGCTTCGGCCAGGAATATCGCACCAGCAGAGGTCAGCGTGACCTCGCGCCTGCTGCGATCGAACAAGGGGGTGCCCAGGCGACGCTCGATCTGCTGGATCTGAACGCTCAGCGTCGGCGTGGCGATGCCCAGGCGCAGCGCGGCGCGCCCGAAATGCAGCTCCTCGGCCAGTGCGACGTAGTACTGCAGATGTCGACGGTCCATGCGTGCCGGCTCGTTAGCTTTGGCCTAACGTACTTGAAGAACACCGGCAATGAAACAAACAGTCGAAGTTGCTTGAATGGGCCTTCTCCCTTCCCCCGCCCGAGTACCCGGTGCACCTCTTCCCTCGCCGCAGACCGCCCAACTGGATCCTGATCATCGCCTCGCTCGGCTGCACGATGACGGTGCTGGAAACCAACGCCGTGGCCGTCGCGCTGCCGACCATCGCGCGGGATCTGCAGGCTGACTTCGCCGACATCGAATGGGTGATCAGCTGCTACATCCTGACCTTCACCTCGCTGCTTCTGCCCGCCGGTGCCATCGCCGATCGTCATGGCCGCAGGCGGGTGCTGCTGATCGGCATCGCACTGTTCGCCCTCTCATCGCTGACCTGCGCGCTGGCCCCCACGGCCAGTGCGCTGTATGTGGCCCGAGCGTTGCAGGGCGTGGGTGCCGCTTTCCTGCTGGCCCCATCACTGTCGGTGATCGGCCACCAATTCCACGAGGGCAAGCAACGCGACGATGCCTGGGCCTTCTGGGGCACGGCAATGGGCATGATGATGGTGCTCTCGCCGCTTATCGGTGGGCTGTTGTCCTCGCTGTGGGGATGGCGCTCGGTGTTCATCGCGATCCTGCCCTTCCTCGCCTTCCTGGCCCATGGTGCGATCCGCTGGGTTCCCGACACTGCCGACACGGTGGTACGCCCGCTCGATCCGCCCGGCATCATCACCTTCAGCATGGCGATCTTCGGCATCGTGTTCTTCCTCGTGGAAGGACTCGCGCAGGGATGGACATCGGCGGTGGCCTTGGCCGGCCTGGGCCTGGGCATCGCGATGGCCGCGCTGTTCACCTGCATCGAGCTCACGCGTCGGCATCCGATGGTCGACCTGCGGCTGCTTGCCAGCCCGCGCTTTGTCGGTGCCCTGATCGCCATGGTCGGCTACGCGGTCAGCGCGCAGGTGATGGCCTCGATGCTGCCGCAGTACCTGCAGAACGGCGTCGGCCTGAGTGCACTGGCCACGGGCGCCGGCATGCTGCCGTTCGCTGCGGCGATGCTGCTGTTCCCCAGCGTGGGCAGGCGCCTGGGCAGACGATTGTCGAGCGGGATGGTGCTGGCCATCGGCCTGTCCATCACTGCCGCCGGCAATGCGCTGGCCGGTATCGGTGCATGGCACAACCAGCCGACGGTGGCGCTGCTGGCGATGGTCATCATCGGCGCAGGCGGTGGCATCCTCAACGGCGAAACATCCAAGGCGATCATCGGTTCGGCGCCCCGCGACCGCGCAGGCATGGCCTCGGGCATCAGTGCGACGACGCGCTTCGTCGGCATCCTGCTCGGCTTCACGGTCCTCTCCAGCGCCCTGACCGTCGGCATCCGCGCCGGACTCTCAGCCCGCGTTCCTGCAGATGAAGTCATGCGTCTGGCCGACACCATCGCCACCGGTGCACTGACCCGAGGAGCCCAGGTTGATCTGGCGCGGGCGATCTACAGCCAAGGCTTTGCCGCGTCCCTGTGGACTGCGGCCGCAGCAGCGACGCTGGCCAGCCTGGCCGTTGCCCTGCTCAGGCCACGCGCCTGATCGTAGATGGCAGACGCAGAAACGACCAGGGCAGCACTGGGCTGCCCTGGTCGCGGCGATGTGGGGGACGATCGCCGGATGCGATCAGGCAGCCTTCATCGCATGCTTGCGGTCGCGCATCACCGAGTGGCATTCCTGCACTTCCGGCAGCCACTGGGTCACTTCCTGGCGCACCGCCGGCGGCAGGTCGTTGTCCTTCAGGACGTCCTTGAACGCGCCCAGCAGGCGATCCTCGGACTCTTCAAGTTCGGCCACGTAACCGTAGTTGGTGTCACCGAAGGCCGCACGCACCTTGCCGTAGAACTGCTGCATGGAACCGACCATGGTGCCGTGCTCGGCCGGCTTGCCGCCGGTAGCGGCCACCGAGCTGCTCAGCGAGGACACGATGCGGCCCTTCACGCCGGCGATGCGGACGAACAATGCCGACAGCTCGGCATCCTTCACCTTGGTTGCGGCTTCCTCGTAGAAGGACTTGCCATCACGTGCGATCTCGATCAGGTCGTTGAGGCGATGCTCGATGGTGGACTGGGTGCTCATGTGTAGTCTCCTCGTTGGGGAAAGGACAACAGTGGTATCCGTTGCCTGCCACGCCAGACTGGACGACCGTGCGTGGTTCGCAGGTGAGCACCGATTGATGCGGTGATCATGCTGCCCAACGGCACCCGACCGTCTCACACCGAAGAGGCGGCGTCTTCACTGCACCTGAACCCACTGCTCAGCCGCCTTTGCCCATCAGCCAGCGGATGGCCTGTGGGAAGGAGGTCTTCCAGTCGTCCGGATAAAAATGACCGCCCTCATGGGTACGCGACCGGAGCTCGTTGCCATCGCTGAAAAGGGCGCGGAAATCCGCGCTCATCTTCTGGTTCGCCGGCCCTTCCTGCTCGCCGTTGATGACGAACACCCGCTTGCCGTGCGCGCTGCTCTGCGTGGGCACCGGCTGGCGCCAGCCACCCGGAGACACCAGCAATGCACCGGCATAGTCATCCGGATGCTGCGCCAGCAGCGCGCCGGCATGCTGCGAGCCCTGCGAGAAGCCCATCAGATAGACCTGCTTGCGGTCGATGCACTGGCGCGCGGCCAGTTGCTCCAGCCCCGCCTGCACCACCTTGTGCGTACCCTCATACGGGCCGGTCCAGCTGAAGCTGTCAAACGACTCGCGCATCTCCGTACCGTTGATGCCCAGCAACACCACACCAGCATCGGCCAGCGGCTGCTCGCTGCTGTCCAGGTGGCCGTTGATGCCGTAGCCGTGCAGCCACACCAGCACCGGCGCACAGGCCGACATCGCAATCCCCTTCGAAGGGGGCAGCACCGAGATGGCGCCTACCTTGCCGACCGATACCTTCGCGTAGCGTGCCTGCGTATTGGCCAGCACCTGCTTGAAGAACGGCGTTCCGCGCAGGTGCTCGAAGTCATCGTTGTCGGCCAGCGCGGGCGCGAACCACATGCCACGCTCATCGGCTTGGCGCAGATAGCGCTCGGCCAGCGCATCGTCACCGCGGCGTGCGAACAATGCCGCTGCGTGGTACGGCGCCTGCGCCAACGTGGGGTCTTCGCGGGTTGCGGCCAGATAAAGCGCCAGCGACTGCAGCAGCGTGGCGTCGTCTTCCTCGGCCCGCTCCATCAGGTCCTGCGCATCGCCGGCATTGATCAGGGCATTCAGCACCGGGCTGATCGACTTGAACGCGATGGTCGAGGCGCTGTCCTGTTCCCCGGCGTGTGCGGTTGGCGCGCAGACAGCGAGCGCCAGGACAACAGCAAGAGCAGACAGCTTCGGCATGGGGAATCTTCCGTGATTGCGGCAGCGCGCGGGGCGCGCAGTCTAGCAACCTCCGGGCCGATCAGATCACCCTGCGCTCAACCGTAGGCAGGATGGCTGCCGGTAAGCACGCCCATCGAAAACGCGTAGCCCGCTTCTTCCAGCAACAGCCGCATGCGCAGTTCCGCCCGGCGCGGAACACACAGCCCACTCGGTGCGTACAGCGCATAGACGAAGCCCGCGCCCTCCACGTGCTCGCGGCGGACCGAACAGTCGTTGGTTTCTGCGGCATCGGACCACACGGCGCGCAGCTTTTCCGGGCCGATGGATTGACCGTTGCGCAGGCGGAACGTCAGCCAGCGCACGCCCAGCGGCGGATGGTAGGTCAGGTTAGCCATTGCGCACCTTCAATACGGCGGCGGAGATGGTTCAGGACGTCCGGTTGCAGATCAGGATGCTCGTTGCGCGTGGACGTAGGCAGATCGATGCGGACAGCGCCATTGACCAGCGCGGGGGGATCGGTGTGCAGGTCGATCCACCATCCATCGGGAAGGCGAAGCCCGCGTCCGTCCCTGTCATAGAGGTTGATCTGAAAAGACATGACGCTCGCTCCCGTTGGAGTTCGAGCATACGCCTGCGCAATGTCAATCCAGACTGCGACCCGCCGACGCGGTGTCCTCGACCCGCTTGGCACACACGAAAACGAACGCCTCGTCCTGTTGAACCTTCAGGAACGAATCCAGCCAGCGTGCCGCAGCACCGCGGTTGCCGATCACGCCCCCGAGTTCTTCGGTAAGGCAACGCGCGCACTCCATCCCACCCGGACTGGGGGCCTGGCAGGCGCGGCAGCGCGCCATCGTCGTCGTTCTTGCCGGACGGCACTGGTACATGATCTTCGTCATCAGGCTTACCGCACGGGCATGGGACGACATCAGCAGGCTCCCCGAACGTTTCCATGCTGGGCTGCCGGCCCGGTTCCGGCCGAGGCCTTGGTGCGATCGGTCCGGCCTTGCGGCGGATTGTTGTTCATGGCCGCGCTCCACCGCAGCGATCTGCTGCAGCGTCAGTGTGCGCCGCGTCCGGTTACGCAACTGCATGAAAGCCGAAGATTAATGAACGAGCGCCATGGGCAACGCTGCGCGCACACAGGGTACTGACATGCACAGGTGTACGTTGGCGTTCCAACAGGAGAAGTCTCATGGAACGCATCACGAACAAGGACTTTGTTGACGTCGAACGCGAGCTGCAGCATTGGCAGGCTGCGTTTCAGACGGGCGATCTGCCCGCCACCAACTTCCGCCATGAAGTCGCGCCGGTCATCCGCCTGGCGTGCGACATCTATGTCCGCAACCCACACGGCACGCGCACGGCGTGGCTCACCGACCTGCAGTCACGCCTCGCACTGCGCGCCAGCCTGCGTGGCCATCCGGGATCGGCGGAAATGGCGATGGGCTGCTGGGCCCGCCTGTCCGGGCCGGCATTGGCCCCGCAAGCGGCCTGACACCAGCTGCAGGCACATCACTCCTCGCCAGCGAGCTGGTTGCCTTCCTGCATCAGCTGATCATTCAACCGGTTCACCAGCGCGATGACCGCGTCTGCCAAGGCACGCGCATCGGCGATGGAGCCATGGAAGGCAATGCGGGTGCCCTCCACCCTCACCTCCGCCAATGACAGCTGCGACGCCAGCGTCGCGCAGTGCTGCAGGAAGCGGCCGGTCCACCGCTCATCCGGTGCCTGATCAAGCAGCGCGGTGATGGCTTCATCAGCAGACGCATCGACCTGCTGGTGAAGCCGTGGCACGTCGAACCCAACGATGCGCGGCAGCTTGGACGTGCTCACGTACTTTCCCCGGACTGTGCTGGACGTCAGTATCGCGTCACCGACCCTCCTGGGCGAATCGTCCGACGTGAACCGTTCATCCGGGGCGGCGATGCCGGGCCCCTCGCTTGGCGAAGGGGTGTCGATTCCCGACCCGTCCGCGCGTCGAGAGAGGAAAGGCCAGCCAACCTGGCAGCCAACGCCGATGGACATCCTGATGACACCGATCCTGACCGCATTCAAGCATTCCCCGGACCGCGGCCAGGGGCTGGCCCGCGACATGCGCGTGCGCTGGGCGCTGGAGGAGCTGGGCCTCGTTTACGACGTCCACCTGCTCTCTTTCGAGGAGATGAAGCAGCCGGCGCACCTGGCGCGGCATCCGTTCGGTCAGATCCCCACCTACGAGGACGGCAACGGGGTGCTGTTTGAATCAGGCGCGATCCTGCTGCACCTGGCCGAACAGCACCCCGGGTTGCTGCCCGCCGACGCGGGTGCGCGCATGCGCGCGATCGCCTGGATGTTCGCCGCGCTGAATACCGTGGAGCCGCCGATCGTCGAACGCTCCATGGCGTGGGTGCTGGAACGCGAACAGCCCTGGTACGCGCAACGGCTGGTGATGCTGGACGAGCGCGTGCGCAGGCGGCTGAGCCAGCTGTCCGCCCGGCTGGGCGATGCACCCTGGCTGGACGGAGACTTCAGCGCCGGCGATCTGCTGATGGTGTCGGTGCTGCTGCGGCTGCAGAGCAGCGGCATCGTTGGCGAGTATCCAGACCTTGCTGCCTACGTTGACCGCGCGACCGCGCGGCCAGCCTACCAGCGCGCCTTCGCCGCACAGCTGGCGGTGTTCCAGACCCCGTAGCTCCACCCCGCTCCCAGTAGCTCCACGCCATGCGTGGAGTTCGCCATCCATTGGTACTGCTACGCGTCAATCGGCAACTATCGGCGTGCCACCCGATCTCCGGAAGCAACCGCCACTGGATCAGTGGATATCCAGCGCGACGATGCCACCCCCTTCCAGGGTGAACGCGTGTGTCAGCACCACCGGGCTGCCCGGGAACGTGCCGCCGACCTGTGCAGACACGATGTGGCGACCGTCCTGCACGTGCAGCTGCAGGGGGACCACGTGTTGCTGGTAGGCCGCACGCGTCTGCGCCACCCAGGCGGCAATCGCCGTGTGTCCCTGGTGCTGCTGGCGCTCATCGCGCACCGTCGCGTCTGCGGCAAAGCACTGCTCTACGTGCGCTCCTGGCTCGCCATTGGCCAGCAGGAAATAGCGGGACAACGGCGCGGGAAGATCAATCGACATCGCAGGCACTCCAGGCGGGACTGGCGCTATTCTCGAACCGCACCGTGGCCGCCACAAGAACGCACCCGAAGGTAAGTGACCCACCCCATGAGAAAGGCCTATACCCCTGAGACCGCCGCCGCGGACGTGACCCGTGCACTCGCACTGCTGGAAGGCCGCTGGAAGTTGTTGATCCTCTTCCACCTGTTCGACGGCAAGGTGCAGCGCTACTCCGACCTGGAGCGGCTCATCCCCGGCATCTCGCAGAAGATGCTGGCGCAGCAGCTGCGTGCACTGGAAGCCGACGGCATCGTGCTGCGCACGGTGTATCCGCAGGTGCCACCGAAAGTGGAGTATCGACTGAGTGCGTGGGGGCAGGCACTGTGCCCGGCACTGGACGCGCTGCTGCTGTGGCAGGAGCAGAAACCAGCGGCAGGCGAGCCATCGGCATGACCATTTTCAGCGCAGCCACCATGCTGCTGCGAATGGTGAACACCCCGTAAAACGGCCATCGCGCGTGCCGCCACGCGCACTGCACCATCACCTACGCTCAGGTTCCGTCCCCCGCCTGGAACCGGATCATGCCTTTGATTGCCATCGCGCTTGCCTCATCACTGTCCGCCCTGCCCGACATCGGCTGGGAGCGCGAGCGGGCCGAAGATGCCCACCAGCTCATGCTGTGCCAGATCCACCGCGACCAACTGGAAGATCGCGGGGAGAAGTCGCAGACCTACCAGCAGGCCAAGGCCGTCTGTGATCTGCTCGCCCGCGAGTACAAGCAGAACTGGGATTTCGACGCCCACGATGCGCTGGCGGCGGAGGCAGTGGATTTCTTCGACCTCGTGCAACGCGGTGAGGCCACGGCAGTGCCACCGCGCAAGTCCGATCACGCTCTCGAGTGATCGCCGCCCTGTTGAAGATCAGAGGATGACGGCAGCAAACAGGCCGACAACCCCGATCGTCGTCAGCAGGAACGAGACCACTACCGCGCCGAGCGCACGCAGCGCTGATCCTCCATTCAAGGCCACGAAGGCCCGCATGCGGGCCCACAGGTACCACGCCACCGCCAGCACGCTGATGCAGGTCGCGGTGAACGGGCCAGCCTGTGCCGGGGACGCGGCTGCCGCCTGTGACAGCGCGAGTGCCACCACGAAGGGGCATGCGATGAACGCCTGGATGGAGAAAGGCTCGCGCAGCGTCTCGCGGTTCACGGGCAACCGCTGGCGCCGAAGCGTGCCCAGTGCCGCGCCGAGCGCGTACACGCAGAACACCGCAGAGCGGGTGAGCAGCAGCCCCTGCTCGCTGCTGAAAAGCAGCTGCCCTACCGGCGTACTGAGTCGAGGCGAGGACATGCGCATCGCCATCTCCAGCGCATGGGCGGCGGCCACCGACAGGATCAACATCAGCACCGGGCTGATCGCATCGGAGAACCTTTGGTCGGGATCCTTGCCGAGCTCGCGGCGGGTGTAGAGCGCAACCTCGCCGGGATGAATCAGTACCCGCCAGAACATCCGCGGATAGAACACCAGCCAGCCGACCAGCTCGTAGAGGAATTCTTCCAGCGATCGCAGCAGTCGTATGAGGTCCATGACCGCTGTGGATAGCGTGCGGGGCGTGAAGCCGGGATCACGGGCGGGGGCGCGGCACCTTCGATGCCAGCTGTCCCCCTGACTTCTGGCAGTCACCGTCGGCCGATGCTTCTCGTAGCGTGCGGGCTGCCCACCTTCTGGGCCTGTGCGGGTACCGGACATGGCAACGGAACGTGCAATCAGCCGCAGCGCGGGTGCGGTGTACCTGCTGGTGGTGGTCACCGGCATCTTCAGTCTGGGCTATGTGCCGGGGCAGCTGCGCGTCGCGGGTGAGCCACAGGCAATGCTGGGCAACCTGGTGGCCCACCAGCAGCTGTTCCAGTGGGGTATTGCCGCCTTCCTGGTCGAGCAGGTCGCCTTCCTGCTGCTGCCCCTGGTCCTGTTCCGTTTGCTGCAGCACGTGCATCGCGCCGCAGCGGTGGCGATGGTTGCGTTTGCCGTCACGGCGGTGCCTATCGCGCTTGTTGCTGCAAGCCATCGGCTGGATGCACTGGCGGTGCTGACCGATACCCGCTTCAGCGCACTGGTTGCCCCTGAGGTGCGCAATGCGATGGCCCTGCAGTCACTGCAGTCCTGGAGCAACGGCGTCCACATCGCTTCATTGTTCTGGGGTCTGTGGCTGCTACCGTTCGGCTGGCTGGTCCTCAAATCCGGCGTGCTGCCGAAGGTCTTTGGCGTGCTGTTGATGCTGGGCTGCCTGGGGTATGCGGCCAACGTGTTCGGCGAACTGCTGATACCCGGCTATGCCGAAATGGCCTTCTCCAACTACGCGACCGCGCCCGCATCGCTGGGCGAGATCGGCATCTGCCTGTGGCTGCTGGTGGTCGGTGTGCGTGCACGCGTACGCGCGACAATCTGACGCTCCCATCCGAGGATTTCCCGATGGCATCCGGCGCACTGCACGACATCCGTATCCATGTCCGCTTCAAGCTGTCCGCGCTGTGGGCGGCACTGATGTTCTGCTACATCTACGGCGACTATTTCGGCCTTTACGTGCCAGGCAAATTGCAGGGCATGATCAACGGCGCGGGCCCGGTCGGTCCGGTCAATGAGGGCACGCTGGTTGCCACGGCATTGATGCTGGCCATCCCCGGCCTGATGGTGGCGGTATCCCTGCTTGCGCCGGCCCGACTGACTCGATGGCTGAACATCCTGTCGGGGCTGTTCTACACCGCGATCATGGCGCTGACGATGCCCGGCGCCTGGTGGTTCTACATCACCCTGGGAGTGATCGAGATCGTGCTTTCGATGGCGATCTGCGTACTGGCCTGGCGCTGGCCTAGGGTGTGATGCAACGGAGAGTCATCGCGCGATCAACGTGGTGGGCCCACCAGGATTCGAACCTGGAACCAAGGGATTATGAGTCCCCTGCTCTAACCGTTGAGCTATAGGCCCTGCGCAGCGTCACAGTGTAGTGGAGCACGGCCGGAGTCGGCTACTCGGTCGGCAGCAGCAAGCGCCTCGCCAACACGCAGCAACCGTCGCTCTGCCATCCCCGCCAACCGCTCCCTCTCCTGCAGATGCGCCTGGAACAGCGCCACCGCCTTCATTGCGCTCTCCAACCCCGTCCGGTTGCCACCGGCAAACCCCGCAACCAACTGTTCTCCCGATTGCGTCAGCAGCGCCAGCGTGGCCCGTCGGGCGAAGCCCAGCCGATCCTCCAGTTCGTCCTGCATGACGTCCTGCCACGTCATCAATGGCGGGAAATCCAGGGCAGCAACAACAGGCGCATCATGTTCAACAGCCTTCATGGCCAAGCTCCAATGCTCAACAGGGGTGATGCCGCAGATACACGCGTTGCACGTGTCCCCGCAGCGCGTCCGCCTCGGTGCCGGTGATCCGGCCCGCCCACGAGGTGTGTTGAGCACCTGAATCACCAGCGTGCGTCTGTCATCTCCGCACGTCAAAGGGCGGATGCGTCATCACCAGCCGCGGCCGAGCATGGCCACGACTCCACACCGGATCCCCCAAAGAAAAACCCCGCCAAGGCGGGGTTTTTCTCGACAGAAGCCGTTGCCGAGCATGGCTCGGCACTACCTGGAAATCAATCGATATCCAGGAAGCTGCGCAGCTGCTCCGAACGGCTCGGGTGACGCAGCTTGCGCAGGGCCTTCGCTTCGATCTGGCGGATGCGCTCGCGGGTCACGTCGAACTGCTTGCCGACTTCCTCGAGGGTGTGGTCGGTGTTCATGTCGATGCCGAAGCGCATGCGCAGCACCTTGGCTTCCCTCGGGGTGAGGCCGGCCAGCACGTCGCGCACGGTTTCAGACAGGTTGATGTTGGTGGTGTTCTCGATCGGGGACTCCACGTTGGTGTCCTCGATGAAGTCGCCCAGATGGGAATCCTCGTCGTCGCCGATCGGGGTTTCCATCGAGATCGGCTCCTTGGCGATCTTCATCACCTTGCGGATCTTGTCTTCCGGCATGTCCATTTCCTTGGCCAGCTCCTCCGGCGTAGCCTCGCGGCCGTACTGCTGGAGCATCTGGCGGGAAATGCGGTTCAACTTGTTGATCGTTTCGATCATGTGCACCGGAATACGGATGGTGCGCGCCTGGTCGGCGATCGAACGGGTGATGGCCTGGCGGATCCACCAGGTCGCATACGTGGAGAACTTGTAGCCGCGGCGGTACTCGAACTTGTCCACGGCCTTCATCAGGCCGATGTTGCCTTCCTGGATCAGGTCGAGGAACTGCAGGCCGCGGTTGGTGTACTTCTTGGCGATGGAGATCACCAGGCGCAGGTTGGCCTCGACCATTTCCTTCTTGGCCTTGCGCGCCTTGGCTTCGCCGTAGGCCATGGCACGGCTGAGTTCCTTCAGCTCGTCCAGGTCCAGCAGGGTGACCTTCTCGATGTCGATGGTGGCCTGCTGCTCGGACACGATCTGGTCCTTCACTTCACGCAGCGCCGAAGACCACTTCTGCTTGCGCTTCAGTGCGTCTTCCACCCACTCCAGGTTGGTCTGGTTGCCTTCCCAGGAACGGATGAAGTCCTTGCGCGGCATGCGGGCAGTGACGGTGGCCAGGTTCAGCACGCGGCGCTCGTGGGCCTTGATGCTGCCCATGGTGTCGCGCAGCTGCTTGGTCAGCACGTCGGTCAGCGGCAACGGCAGCTTCAGGGTGACGAACACCGCCGACATCTCCTCGCGGAGCTTGGGCAGGTTCTTCTTGTCGCCCTTGGCGGCAGCCTTCTTGAAGGCGTTGAGGGCATCGCCCAGCGCCTGCATGCGCGCAGCCACTTCCTCCGGATCCGGACCGGTCGGTGCGGCTTCTTCATCGCCGCCGTCGACATCGTCTTCTTCCTCGTCGGCGTCGGCATCGGCGTCGTCCGCGTCATCGGCCACCACAGCGGCCGGGGCCGGCACGTCGTCGGTCAGGTCGTTGAAGCCGACGATCACTTCGGCAAGGCGCTTGCGGCCTTCCTTGTGCGCTTCGTAATCGGTCAGCAGCGATTCGACCGACACCGGGAACTGGCCGAGTGCGGCCTGGACCTGGGACAGGCCTTCTTCGATGCGCTTGGCAATGGCGATTTCGCCTTCGCGGGTCAGCAGCTCGACGGTACCCATTTCGCGCATGTACATGCGCACCGGGTCGGTGGTACGGCCACCTTCGGTGTCGAGCGCGCTCAGCGCGGCGGCAGCTTCTTCGGCTGCGGTGTCGTCGACCTCACGGTTGCCCGTGTTGCCGTCGTTGAGAAGCAGGGTTTCCACATCCGGAGCAACTTCATGGACATCAATGCCCATGCCGTTGATCATGCCGATGATGTCTTCGATCTGTTCCGGATCGACCATGTCGTCGGGCAGATGGTCATTGACTTCGGCATAGGTCAGGTAGCCCTGTTCCAGGCCCTTGCTGATCAGTTGCTTGATTTCGGATTGGGCAGGACGTTCGTTGGCCATGTAGTGCTCGCGCCACCGGCTGGGGGGAAATAGGGAACGTAGCATTATACCAGCCCGGGGCCCGGCCTGCCGGGCGGTGGTCCCGGCGGCCTAGGGCCTGAGGAGGAAGGTCACGGGACCGTCGTTGACCAGGCTGACGACCATATGGGCACCGAAGCGGCCCGTTTCCACCCCCGGCGCGTGATTTTCACGACAGATGTCGACAAATCGATTGAACCCGCGTTCAGCCTCCTGCGGCGGTGCCGCGCTGGTGAAGCTCGGCCGCATGCCGGAACGGGTATCCGCGGCCAGGGTGAACTGGCTGACCAGCAGCAGGCCGCCGCCGGTATCACGCAGCGAGCGGTTCATTTTTCCGGCCTCATCTGCAAACACACGGTAGCCGAGCAGGCGTTCGGCCATCCGCTGCAACTGGGCCTCGGTATCGCCCGGTTCCATGCCGACCAGGGCCAGCAGGCCGGGCCCGATCTGCCCCACCGCCTCACCTTCCACATGCACGGCAGCCTGGCTGACACGTTGAATCAGGACGAGCATCGGCGGGCTTCCAGGCAAGGGGCCGGCCACGATAGCAGCGCCCTTGGCTAAACTGGGGCCGATGAATCCACACCGCAAAGCCCGGCTGGTCTACCGCGCCACCACCCTGTTCGCCCGCCTGCCCTGGCCGTTGCTGCGCGGGTTCGCGCGCGCCCTGGCCTGGACGTGGGTGCGCCTCGATGCCCGCGAGAGCCGCGTCACCCGCCGCAACCTGGAGCTGGCCTACCCCGAGCTGGACGCACCGGCACGCGACCGCCTGCAGCGCGAACTGCTGCGCTCCACCGCCCTGCAGGCCATCGAGACCCTGCGCCTGTGGAGCCGGAAGCCCGCCGACAACCTGCGCCTGCACCTGAAGGAGCGCCACGGCCAGGCCCTGTACGACGCGGCCCTGGCCAGCGGCAAGGGCGTGATCGTGGCGGCCCCGCACTACGGCAACTGGGAGCTGCTGAACCAGTGGCTGGCCTCGCGCGGGCAGATCGCCATCGTCTACAAGCCGCCGGAGGACGAGGCCAGCGATGCCTTCCTGCAGATCGTGCGCGGCGGCGACAACGTGCAGCAGGTGCGGGCCGAAGGCCCGGCCGTGCGCCAGCTGTTCAAGGTGCTCAAGGACGGCGGTGCCACCGGCATCCTGCCCGACCAGCAGCCCAAGGCCGGCGACGGCGTGTTCGTGCCGTTCTTCGGCGTGCAGGCACTGACCATGACCCTGGTCAACCGCCTGGCTGAGCGCACCGGCGCGACCGTGCTGTATGGCTGGTGCGAGCGCATCGGCCCGGACATGGAATTTGCCCTGCACATCGAGCCGACCGACCCGGCCGTGGCCGATCCGGACCCGCACGTGGCGGCCACCGCGCTCAACGCTGGCATCGAACGCATCGCCCGCCGCGACCCGGCGCAGTACCAGTGGACCTACAAGCGCTATACGCTGCGGCCACCGGGCAGCGGCGAGGAAGACCCGTACGCGACCGACGAACATCCGCACTGAGAGCCGCTGCACCGGCCTGCGACACACCGCCGCAGCACGTTGAATACGACGCTGGCGCCCCCATAGAGACACCGATGTCCGCCTCCCCCGGTCCTGCCATGTCTGCTCCCTCCCTGTTCGGTGATCCGGCAGCGATCCGCTGCGAGCGCGCCGTCGCCGAACTGCGCGCCGGTCGCCCGGTCCTGCTCCACGATGGCCAGGGCCAGCGCCTGGCGGTGATCGCCCTGGACAGCGCCACTGCCAGCAGCTTCGCCGCCTTCGCCAGTGCCGCGCGCGAGCGCCATTACCTGTACCTGACCGCCACCCGCGCCCGCGTGCTCGGCGTGGAGGCACCCGAGGGCGCACGCCTGCCGCTGGCCGGCGTTGCCTTCGATGCCCTGCCCTCGCTGGGCTACCTGCGCGAACCCGGACCGATGCCCGCGGCCTGGAGCGCAGGCGATGCGTTCGATGCCGGCGCGGTGGAGCTGGCCCGGCTGGGCCTGCTGTTGCCAGCGATGGTGGCCGTGCGCCTGGATGCAGACGACACCACGTTCGATGGCGCGGCCGAGGTCGGCCTGTGCGATCTGGCCGAAGGCGCCGCGCACGCCGCACATGATTACGAACTGGTGGCGCGTTCTCCGGTGCCGCTGCGCGACGTCGGCATGACCACCTTCGCGGTGTTCCGCGGTGGCGTCGCCCAGCGCGACCAGGTTGCGATCATCGTCGGCGAACCGGACCTGTCCGCCGTGGTGCCGGTGCGCGTGCATTCGTCCTGCCTCACCGGCGACCTGTTCGGTTCGCTCAAGTGCGATTGCGGCGACCAGCTGCGGCGCGGCCTGCGCAAACTGAAGGAACTGGGCGGCGGCGTGCTGCTGTACCTGGACCAGGAAGGCCGCGGTACCGGCATCGCCGCGAAGATGCGCGCCTACGGCTACCAGCATGACGGCCTGGATACCATCGACGCCGATGCGCAGCTGGGCTTCGGCGCCGACGAGCGCCGCTATGGCAGCGCGGTGGCGATGCTGCGCGGACTGGGTGTATCCCGTGTTGCCCTGCTCAGCAACAACCCGACCAAGGCACAGCGCCTGCGCAATGCCGGCATCGAAGTGCTGGACTGCATTCCGGTCACCGGCGAGATAACCGCCGAGAACGAGCACTACCTGCGCACCAAGGCCGACCGCGCCGGCCATCTGCTGGATGTCGACGCGCTGATCCAGGCCGCCCAGTAACGCGGGCGACCTGCTAACGTCTGCGCGGTGCGGCCATCACCGCGCCTGCCCGCCCTGCTGCCCGACGGACGCCCGCGTGACCGAACTGCCACTGCCCTTGCCTGTTGCTGCCGCCGACATGCCCCTCGACCACTGGCAACCCCTGCCGCGGCGCGCTGCCCGGTTGGCGGCGCTGGAGGGCGCCTTCGGCGGACTGTTCATCCCCGGCGCACCGCTGGCGGCCCTCTGGTGGTTCTTCGATCTTCCCGGTGGCCCGTGGGCAGCGATGCTGGGCCTGCTGGTCGGCCTCGTCTTCGGCGCCTGGATCGGCCATCGGCGCCTGACCCGCACCCGCTGGCGGCTGGACGCACAGGGCCTGGGCCTGCGCCGCGACCTGATGTGGCAGCTGGAGACACGCATTCCCATTTCGCGCGTGCAGCACCTGGACCTGCGTCGCGGGCCCCTGGAGCGGCGTGCAGGCCTGGCCACGCTGATCGTGCACACCGCCGGCACCCGCCTGAGTGCGGTCACCGTCAGCGGCCTGGACGAAGCCGATGCCGAGCGCCTGCGTGACACCCTGGCCCATCAGCTCGACCAGGACGCCGACGCCCTGTGAGCCTGCCCCCGCCCCTGCCGCCCTCGCTGCCCAGCGGTGGCGACGAGCATCGCCTGCATCCGTGGTCGTGGCTGTTCGTGCTGCTGATGCAGCTGCGCCACTATTTCCTGCCGCTGGTCGCGTTGCTGGTGTTCGGCCAACGCGGCGACCGCGATCCGATGTGGGCACAGTTGATCCCGTTGACCGCCATCGCCGCGCTGGTACTGGTGTCGGTGCTGCAGTACCTCAGCTACCGCTATCGCATCGGCAACGATGCGATCACCGTGCGCAGCGGCCTGCTGGCGCGCAACCGGCGCGAGATTCCCTTCGCCCGCATCCACAACGTGGAAGTGCGGCAGAACCCGTTGCACCGGTTGTTCGGGGTTGCCGAACTGCGCCTGGAATCGGCCGGCGGGGTGCGTCCGGAAGCGGAGATGCGCGTGCTGCGGCTGGACCAGGCGTTGGCCCTGGAACAACTGGTGCGCCAGCGTGGACAGGCGCCCCAGCCGACGCCGGGCGACGCGCCGGCTGCCGATGTCGTGCCATCCGACGACGAGCAGGTACTGCTGCACCTGTCGAGCTGGGACGTGCTGCGCATGGGCCTGCTGTCCAACCGTGGCTGGGCGCTGGCGATCGCCGCCTTCGGCGTCCTGTTCCAGACCGTACCGCGCCCGGTGATGGACGATGCCATCCAGCGTGGCGGGCGCGAGGCCTTCGGCTACGCCAGCCACCTGCATGCCGGGGTGACCGGCGGGCTGGTGCTGTTGGCGGCCGCGTTGCTGCTGGGCTGGCTGCTGCTGCGCGTGTTGTCGGTGGTGTTGACGCTGCTGCGCTACCACGGCTTCACCCTCAGCGAGCGCGAGCGGCGCCTGACCGTCTCCACCGGCCTGCTCAGCCGCACCCGCAGCAGCGTCGCGCGCCGCCGCATCCAGGCATGGACGCTGGGCGAGAGCACCCTGCAACGCTGCTTCGGGCTGCGCCAGCTGCGTATCGACAGCGCTGCCGGTGGCCCCTCGCGCGACGACGACCGCGCGCTGCGCGAACTGGCACCGCTGGCTGGCGCAAGCGCCTGCGATGGACTGGTGCGCCACCTGCTGCCGCAGCTGCAATGGCCGCCGCAGCAGTGGCAACCGATACCGCAACGCGGATGGTGGCGATTGTCGCTGTCCACCTTGCTGGTGGTGCCGTTGCTGACCGCCGCGCTGTACTGGCGCTGGGGCCTGCCGGCCCTGGCACTGCTGGCCTGGCTGCCGGTCAGCCTGTTGATCGCGCACCGGCAGATGGTGCGGATGGGCTGGCACCTGGATGGCCAGTTCGTGGCGGTGCGCGGCGGCTGGTGGAAGCGCTGGTGGCGCTGGGCCGAGCTGGACAAGGTGCAGGGCCTGCGCCTGCAGCGCTCGCCGCTGGACAAGCTGCTGGGTACGGCCAGCCTGCAGCTGGACACCGCCGGTGCGCATGGCGATGTGGCACTGGCACTGCGCTACCTGCCGCAGGCGCGTGCACAGGCGTTGATGGAAGAACTGGCGACGGCGCTGGCACGGCGCAAGCTGCGCTGGTAGCGCGGCCGATCGTTGAACCGCCATCCACGCATGGCGTGGATCTACTTCACCATCCACGCATGGCGTGGATCTACTTCACCACCCACGCATGGCGTGGGTGAACGGTAGTGCCGGCCGCTGGCCGGCAAACGCAGGGCATTCCGGTGGTTGCCGGCCAGCGGCCGGCGCTACCCACATCACCGCTGCGACGGCCCCCAGTAGCCCAGGTCTTTGCGGATCTGCAGGTCGCGCACCCAGCTGCCAAACGGCTTGCGACGCAGCACGCCCATTTCGCCGGACAGGAAATCCTCAGTGGCGGCGATCACCCGCTCGCTGGACAGACCATCGCGATAGGGGTGGATGGCATCGGCGTAACGCACGATCTCCGCCTGCAGCGCCGCGTCGGGCTGCAGCGCGCGCGCCAGCATGGCCGGCAACTGCTGCGGATCATCGAAATCGATCATGTGCGGCTTCGGCACGCGGTTGCGGAAGGTCACCACCGGCTTGTGCTGGACGATGAACTCGGAAACGATCGATGAGGTGTCCGACAGCAGGACGTCGGCGGCGCGCTGGGCAGCCATCACCTGCTCCGGTTCGATGAACCGTGCATTGGCGCCGGCCAGCGCGCGGTAACGTTCGAACAGTTCCGGCGGGCACTTCGGGTGCAGGGTCAGCAGCCAGTAGTGCTGCCCGGCGGCGATGTCGGCGGCGATCTGCGCATGCAGGTGCGGGGCGGCGCTCAAGCGCTCGGTGAAGGTTGAACCGAACAGGATCACCGGGCGGCCGCCGGCTGCACTGCGCAGCGCGGCACTGTCGCCACCGTCGTCGCGGAACAGCGGGTCCAGCTTCGGCCAGCCGGTTTCCGCCACGGCGAAATGGCCCTGCACTGCCGCGATCTCGCGGAACGGCGCGGTGGTGGCAGGGCCCTGCGTGCAGTACAGGTCGAACATGCCGCGCACCCGGAAGTGGCCACGCGCACTGTCGCGCTTTTCCACGTTGAAGCCATGGAACAGCTGCACCTTGGCCCCCGACAGGAAGGTCGGCACCCAGTTGGCCGCGCTGAACACCGCCCGCGGCCGCATCGCCAGGGCCTGCTTCAGGCCGATGTTGGGCACGCCGGGCAGCTGGCTGCCAGCCGCGCCATCTTCGAACCAAGCGGCCACTTCCTGGCCGGAAGCGTGCAAGGCCTGCACCAACGGGGCGAGAATAGGTAGCGCATAGCGCTCCGTCGCAAACAACAGGTACCCGGCCATCATGTCCTCCACGACCGCTCCCATCGAACGGCCTCGCATCTCGGCCTGCATTATCGCGTTCAACGAGGCTGGGCGCATCGGCGACTGCCTGGCCTCGCTGGCCTTCTGCGATGAGATCGTGGTGGTGGACTCGCAGTCCACCGACGCCACGGTGGCCATCGCCGAGGCGGCTGGCGCCCGCGTGCTGCAGCGTCCGTTCGATGGCTTCCGCAGCCAGAAGGCATTCTGCGTCGAGCAGGCCACCCACCACTGGGTACTGTGCCTGGACGCCGACGAGCGCATCAGCCCGGAACTGCGCACGGCCATCGAGCAGGCCCGCGACGGCGGCTTTGCCGGTCATGCGGGTTACCGTTTCGCCCGCCTGTCGGAGTACTTCGGCAGGTTCCTGCGCCACGGCAATGCCTATCCGGACCGGGTGCTGCGTCTGTTCGACCGCCGCCACGGCGGCTGGCGCGGCAAGCGCGAGATCCATGAGGCGGCCAGTGTCGATGGCACGGTCGGCACCCTGCGCGGGGACCTCATCCACTTCCCCTACCGCTCGCTGCAGCAGCAGCTGGCCAAGACCGAGAAGTACGCACGGATGATGGCCGAACACGAGTTCGCGCGTGGCAAGCGGGCCACCCTCGGCAAGCTGGTGCTGGCCCCGGCCTGGCGGTTCTGGCGCGGCTTCCTGTTCCGTGGCGGCTTCCGCGACGGTTGGCATGGCCTGGTATATGCCTATGTGCGCGCCAACTACGTGCGCCAGAAGACCATCATGCTGTGGATGCTGGGCAACGGTCAGGCCGTGTCCGATCCGCCCAACCCCTGAGTGGAGGGTTGAACCTGGCCGGATGCTATCGGGCGATCCCTGCCCGGTGCCGGGCACCTTCCACGATCGACAGGCCGGTCAGCAGGCCAACGATGGTGACGTAGAAGCTGGCGGTCATCTGGTGCGCGAACATCGACTGGGTCAGGCCGCACAGGATGTAGGACACCACCACCATCACACCGGCGGCGGCAGGGCCGCGGAAGGTGGCATGCCCGCTGCGCCGGTGCAGGCGCACGAATACCCACAGGGGCACGCCATATACGGCCAGCAGCAGCAACACGCCCGGCAGGCCCTGGGTAGCCCCCCACTCGGCCAGATCGTTGTGCGCATGGCGCAGGTGGCAGCGGACTTCCTGCGGGTTCTCGCGGCAGGCCGGCACCCGCTTCATGGCCGTGTCGAAGTGGCCGATGCCTACTCCGGTCAGCGGATGATCAAGGAAGGTCTCCCACGCCACCTGCAGGCGCTCGACGCGCGCCCCGGCCGAAGAGTCGCTGTCACCCTGCTCCATGCGCTGCACATCGCTGTGCAGTTCGGACAACCGCACCTGGTGGCGCAGTTCGGGCACCGACAGCAGCAGGGTCGCGCCGATGGCCAGCATGCCGGCAAGCACTGAAAGACGCGCCGCGCCGGTGCGCCAGCGCAGGCTCAGTGCCAGCACCACCAGCAACGCCAGCAGGGCCGCGAACACGCCCCGGCTTCCGGTCAGGATGATGGTCCCGCAACCCGCAGCCATGCCGACGATCACCAGCGACCAGCGCCGCGACGGCCGGCAGAACACCAGCAGCACCATCAGCATCATCACGATGTCGGCGAGCACGATCGCGTTGGTGAACAGTTCGGCGCGTGCCGCACCCTGGAACACCTGCAGTGCCGAAAGCACGAAGGTGCCCACCAGCCCGGCCAATGCACCGCGCCACAGCCAGCGCATGTCCGGGCGCAGCGCACACACCCACAGTGCGATCCACGGGATGACCAGGAAGCGGGATCGATTGTCGACATCGCGCAGGCCCTGTTCGAACAGCACGACCGACACGATGGCCATCAACAGCACCGCCAGCATCAGCCAGCTGAGAACCTTGATCGGCTGCTTGTCCATACGTCGGGCCTGCCACAGCAGGCCGGGCACCATCGCCGTGCTGACCAGCAGCAGCAGCGCGTAGGGCAACAGGTTGATCGGGATGGTCAGCACCAGTGCCGGCATGCAGAACAGGCCGATCTGCGCCAGCCAGTGCGCCGCGCGCGGGAGCTTGCCTGCGGGGACGCCCAGCGGATCGCCGATCGTGGATTCCAGGTTGTGCTGTGAAGCTGCCACGTCGAAAAAGTTCGCTGCAATCCGGCGGAATGAACGGGATCACCGGCACGGCCAATCCCACGCTGACGTTTTACTGCCTTTGCTGTCGCTTGGGCAGTCTGGACAAGCACGGGCCAGGATGGTTATTCCTCACGTTGCAGCCGTCGTTCACGTTCGCGTTCCTCCGCGCTGGCCACGCAGCGGCCCTGCACGGCAGCAGCCGGTACCAGCCACCAGCGGCGGCGATTGGCAATTCCCGCCAACTCGGCGTGGTTGCGGTCGATGCAGGGCAACAGCGCGTCTTCGTGGACCAGCAACCAGCGGCGCCGGGGCGCCAACTGCTGCCATTCCACGGCCGCAGCCAGCTGCGCATCCCAAGGCTCGTTGAAACCGAAGGTGGCTGCCGGGCGGTCGGCCATCAGCAGATTTTGCTCTTTCCAGGCCACCAGTCCCAGCTCGGCATCGGCGCCGATACGCTGGCCGGTGTGCCGCATCAGGCCGCGGGCGGAACTTGAATCATTCAGCAGCGGATAGCCGATCAGGCTGTACAGCACCCAGACGGCAGTCAGGGTCGAGACCAGGGCCAGCTCGCGGCGGGCGCGCCCGAACAGCAGCAGGCTGGCCACACCCCAGCCGCCCATCGCCATGGCTGCCCAGGCCAGAGCGTTCATCTCGCCATTGCCGATGCCCCGCGTCTGCATCAGCCGTACTTCAAAGCCGGGCTTGCCCAGCAGGGCAGACAGACCGGCGGCCAACGTCCCCAGCGACAGCAGCAGGGTGAACGCACCCAGCAGCCATTGCGCATCGCGCCGGCGCAGCAGCCCCGGCAGCAACGGTGCCAGTGCCAGGCAGAACATCGGCAGCGCCGGCAGGATGTAGACGTCGCGCTTGCCATTGGGGATCGAGAAGAACAGCACGATCAGGGCCCACCAGCCCAGCAGCAACAGATAGCGTGCGTCCCGGCGCTGCAGCCGGCGCCGCCAGGCGGGGATCGCCCACGGCACCGCCAGGAAGGCGGGAATCCACATCGACGGCATGGTGCCCAGGAAGTACCACCAGGGCTGGTGGTGATCCCACGATTGCGCATAGCGCTTGGCAGTCTGCCGGAACAGGATGTCGTCCATGTAGGCCAGGTATTCGCCGGAGCGGGTGGCCAGCGCGGTCATCACCATCGGCACCAGCCACAGCGCGATGGCCAGCACGAACGCCAGCGGTGCCAGCCAGAAGCGCAGGTCACGCGCATGCAGCCGCACCCGCGGCCAGTGCAGCACCGAGCCGATCACCGCTGGCACGATCATCAGCAGCGCGATCACGCCCACGCCCTTGGTGATCACCCCGATGCCGGCAAAGAACCAGCCCAGCCACCACCAGCGCCAGGCAGGCCCCAGCAGCAGGTGGCGCAGCAGACCATAGTTGGCCAGGGTGATGAACAACACCACCAGCGGGTCGATCTGCGCCTTCTTCGACTGGAAGGTGAACTGCAGCGCGAACAGCAGCGCCCAGCCAGCGTACAGGCCGACCTGGCGGGTCCACAGGCGCCGGCCGAGGTCGACCACGCACCACAGCGTGCCGAGTGCAGCGATCAGCGAAGGCAGCAGGAACGCCACGCGCCAGTTGCCGATCACGCTGTACAGCGTGGCCTGCCACCACATCAGCATCGGCGGCTTGTCCGAGTACAGCTCCAGCCCCCGGTGCGGGAACAGCCAGTCGCCGCTGTCCACCATCTGCTTGGCGACCAGGGCGAAGCGCGGTTCGTCCGAAGGCCAGGGGTCACGCAGTCCCAGCCCGGCACCCAACACCAGCAGGGCCATCACAACGAACAGCCATGTCTGGCGTGACGCAGGGGTTTTCAGCATGGGGGCTCGGACGGCGGTTGGGTCAGGCCTTTTTTAGCAGACGCGCGTAGAAAAATCCGTCAGCATCGTTTTCACCGGGCAGGCGCTGGCGAGCAATACCGTCACAATCCAGACCAAATGCGTCACCCAGCGCAACCGCTTCCGCATCCGCGTGCCATTTCAGGAAGCCCTTTACCTGATCGACGTTTTCCGCGCGCAGGATCGAGCAGGTGGCATACAGCAGCACACCACCGGGGCGCAGCATCGACCAGCAGGCTTCCAGCAGGCGGGCCTGGATGCCGACCAGCGCATCGATGTCTTCCGCACGGCGATGGAACATCACGTCCGGTTGCCGACGGATGACGCCAGTGGCTGAGCACGGTGCGTCCAGCAGGATCGCGTCGAACGGAATGCCGTCCCACCATGCCCCCGGATCGCTGGCATCGGCCACCTGCACCTGCGCGCCTTCGCCCACACCGGTGCGGGCGAACGTATCCCTTGCGCGCGCCAGACGACGGGCATCGATATCCAGCGCCAGCAATCGCAGGCCGGGGTCACGCTCGAGCAGGTGCGCCGACTTGCCACCCGGGGCGGCACACGCGTCGAGCACGCGGCTGCCTGCCGGCGGCGCCAGCGCGTCGGCTGCACACTGCGCCGACAGATCCTGCACCGACAGCAGGCCTTCGCCGAAGCCGGGCAGCTGGTTCACCGGGACCGGCACGGCCAGCCGCAGCGCATCGGCGCTCAGTGGGCTGGCTTCGGCGGCAATGCCCGCCTCGGCCAGGGCCGCCATCATCTTCTCGCGCCCGCCCTGCTGGCGGTTGGCACGCAGCCACAGCGGCGCCGGCTGCAGGCTGGCGGCGTAGATCGCTTCGGCCTGTGCCGGCCAGTCGCGCTCGACGGCCTCGGCCAGCCAGACCGGAAATGCGTCGCGTGCAGGTTGTTCGGGGAAACCCTCGCGCTGGGCGCGGCGCAGGATCGCATTGACCAGGCCAGCCTGGCGTTCACGGCCGAGTGCGCGCGCAGCATCGACCGTGGCCGACAGCGCCGCATGGGCCGGCAGGGCCAGCACATCCAACTGGGCAAAGCCCACCATCAGCAGCGTGCGCAGGTCGGCGTCGCGCGCGGACAGCGGCTTCTGCATCCACGCCTGCAGGGCAGCGTCATAGGTGCTGCGACGGCGCAGCACCGCAAAGCACAACGCTTCAAGCAACGCGCGGTCGCGGGTGTCGGCCAGCTTGGGCAACGCCCAGGCCAGCTCGGCCTTGAGCGAACGACCGCGGGTGAACACCTGCGCCAGCACGCGCGCGGCCAGCATGCGGGTGGCCGCACCCGGCGCCGCCTTGGCGATGGAGAAATCGTCTGCCTTGCTCACCCGTCAGACCCCCACGCGCAGGTCACGGCGGGCATTGAGGTAGTCGGCCGCAGTGATGGCCTTGCCGCCTTCCCGCTGCAGTACACGCAGGCGCAGCGCGCCCTGGCCGCAGGCGATGTCGATGCCCTCGCGGCCAGCGGCCAACACCGTACCCGGCGCCTGGCCATGCGCCACATCCAGCGCCACCGCGCCATGGATGCGCACGCGCTCACCGGCCAGCAGTGCCTCGGCAATCGGCCACGGGTTGAACGCACGCACCGTGCGCGCCAGCGCTTCGGCGTCCTGCGCCCAATCCAGCTTCGCCTCGGCCTTGTCCAGCTTGTGCGCGTATGTCACGCCCTGCTCAGGCTGCGGCCGTGCGATCGGCTTGATGCCGGCGCGCAGCAGGCCCAGCCCATCGGACAGCACCTGCGCGCCGAGCTCGGCCAGCTTGTCGTGCAGCTGGCCACCAGTATCGGTAGCGGCGATCGGCAGCTCCTGGTGCAGCAGCACCGGGCCCGTATCCAGGCCGGCTTCCATCTGCATAAGGCAGATGCCGGTCCTGCTGTCACCGGCCTGGATGGCGCGCTGGATTGGTGCGGCGCCGCGCCAGCGCGGCAGCAGCGAACCATGCACGTTCCAGCAACCGTGGGTCGGAATGGCCAGTACCGCCTTGGGCAGGATCAGGCCATAGGCCACCACCACCATCAGGTCCGGCTGCAGGTCACGCAGCTGCTGCTGGGCCGCTTCGTCCTTCAGCGTTTCCGGCTGGTACACGGGGATGCCACGGGCGACCGCTTCCAGCTTGACCGGCGAAGGCGCCAGACCACGGCCGCGACCGGCAGGGCGATCGGGCTGGGTATAGACAGCCACCACCTCGTGATGACGCGCGGCCGCGCGCAGCGATGACACCGCGAATTCCGGCGTACCGGCAAAGACAATCCTCATGGCAACCCCACTTGCAGGATGAAATCGTGCAGGAAAAAAAACGGCGCCGTCGGCCGGCGCCATGCGGCCCGCGCGTCACGCGCAGGCGCGGGCCACCCCGAAGGGCGGCCCGGAGCAGCGATCACGCCACGTGCTTGCGCTGCTTGGCCAGCTTCTTGCGGACCATCTCGCGCTTGAGCGGCGACAGATAATCGATGAACAGCTTGCCGTCCAGGTGGTCCATCTCGTGCTGCACGCAGACCGCCAGCAGACCGTCGGTGGTCAACTCCTGCGGCTGCCCCTGGCGGTCGAGGAACTTGACAGTGATGGTGTCGGCACGGGTCACGTCGGCGAAGATGCCAGGCACCGACAGGCAGCCTTCCTGGTACACCTGGCCCCCGTCCTTGGCGACGATTTCCGGGTTGATGAAGACGCGCGGCTCGTTCTTTTCTTCGCTCACGTCGATGACCATGAAGCGCTGGTGCACGTCCACCTGGCTGGCAGCCAGGCCGATGCCCGGGGCGTCGTACATGGTCTCGAACATGTTGTCGAGCAGCTCCTGGAACGCCGGCGTGGTCACTTCGGCGGCATCGATCAACGCAGCCTTGGTACGCAGGCGCGGATCGGGGAACTCAAGGATGGGGAGTAAAGCCATGGCAGTTTCCGGGGTTGGGGCCGGGGTACGCCGGCATACGTCGCAGATTCTAGCTCCAACGCTTGCCTTGCGCCCCGGTTTCTGGACTATAGTGCGCGAACCTGTTGGGGAATCAGGGCTTCACACCTATGTTGCTTCGTTTTCGTACGGTCGTCGCCGCGGCGATGCTGACCGTGGCTGCCTATGCTACCGCCGTGGAAGTGAATGGCGGGCACCCGGACACCTATGTGGTCCGCAAAGGGGACACCCTGTGGGACATTGCAGGACGATTCCTGCAGAAACCATGGCTGTGGCCGGAGATCTGGCAGGCCAATCCACAGGTTGCCAATCCGCACCTGATCTATCCCGGTGACGTCCTCAGCCTGGCCTACCTGGACCGGGTGACGGCCCAGCCCGGCCCGCGCCAGGAAGCTCCGGTGACCGGCGTGCCGCTGGCCCAGGTCGAGCCGTTCCTGAAGCAGCTCAGCGTGGTCGACAGCATCGAGCAGCTGCCCTATGTGGTCGGCCTGGAAGACAACCGCCTGCGCGCCACCGGTGGGCAGACCGCCTATGTGCGCCTGGCGGACGCCCAGGCCGGACAGCGCTGGGCCGTGGTCCGCCCGACCGTGCGCTATGCCCAGCCCAAGCCCACCGAGGACCTGACCGCCAACGGCGATGTCACCCCCGGCAGCGGCAATCTCTGGAAGGCCTTCAGCGCGCCCAACCACCGCCGCGGCATCCTGGGTTACGAGCTGGCGCAGGTCGGCACCGGCACCATCACCAAGGTGGCGGGCGGCAGGACCGAAGCCTCCACTCTGGTCCTGGACAACGCCAGCGGCGGCCGTGAAGTGCGTGCCGGCGATCGTCTGGTGCCGGTGGAAGCCACGCCGTACGACCTGCAGTTCTTCCCGCATGTGCCCGCCGCCGGCGTGGAAGGCCTGGATGTGCGCGTACTGGCGGTCACCGACATGTTCAGCACCGGCGGTCCGCGCGATGTGATCGCGATTTCCGCTGGCCGCGCCCAGGGCGTGGACAACGGCACCGTGTTCTCGCTGTGGCGCCAGGGCAGCCACGTGGCGCACCGGATGAAGTTCCCGGGGTCCTCGCGCATGGACGACTCGGTCAGCACGGGCGCCGGCCGGGTCACCCTGCCGGATGAGTACGCCGCGCATGCCATGGTCTTCCGCACCTTCGACAACGTCAGCTATGCGTTGGTGATGCAGGGTGTGAAGCCGGTGCGTGTGGGCTACAGCGCTCTGCATCCGGACGCGAAATGAACCAGCGCCGGGCCCCGCCCGGCCCCGGCGGGGAGTGCCGGCCGCATCGGCCGGCAACCTCCGGGATACCCTGACAGCAATACGCGAAGGCGCCCTAGGGCGCCTTTGTTGCATGAGGCCGATAGTCGGGGGATGACTGAGCATGGACATGAGGCGCTGCTGCGCCTGTTGATCGCCGGTGGTTCCCTGGCTCCCAGGCGCACCCTGCTGCACAGCACAGGCAATGCGGATGCAGCGTTGGCGCTGGGCGTTGCCGGCTGGCGGGCCCACGGCTGCACGCCGGAACAATGCGCTGCGCTGGAGCGTCCCGATACCCGCACCCTCTCGCTTGCGCAACGCTGGCTGCAGCAGCCTGATCATCATCTGCTGGCCTGCAACGATCCAGCCTTCCCGCCCCTCCTGCTCGACGCACCCAACCCGCCCTTGGCGCTGTTCGTTGCCGGCGATCCGGCCATCGCCTGGCGCCCTGCGGTGGCCCTGGTCGGCAGCCGTTCACCCACCCCCGCCGGCCGTGCCCTCGCCGCCCGGTTCGCCACCTGCTTCGTCGAGGCCGGGCTGGCGGTGACCAGTGGATTGGCGGCAGGCATCGATGCAGCCGCCCACCAGGCGGCACTGGACGCGGGCGGCTGCACCCTCGCGGTGATAGGCACTGGCCCGGACCGCGCCTATCCCATCAGCCATGCCCGCCTGCAGGCAAGAATCGCCACCGACGGCGCGGTGCTCAGCGAGTACCTGCCAGGCACCCCCGCACGGCCGGGGCACTTCCCCGCGCGCAACCGGCTGGTGGCCGGGTTGGCCCTGGCCACGGTAGTGGTCGAGGCCGCACAACGCTCGGGCGCCCTGATCACCGCCCGGCTGGCAGCCGACGCCGGCCGCGAGGTCTGCGCGATACCCGGTTCGGTGCTCAATCCGCGCGCCGCCGGCTGCCACCGGCTCATCCGTGAAGGGGTTGCCCTGGTCGAACGCCCCGAAGAAGTGCTGGAACTGCTGGCCCCGGCCCTGCGCCACCAGCTTCCGGGCTTGCAAACCCGGCTTGCCACCCCCACTGAACAGGCAGCGCCGGCAGACCTGCCGGCATGCTGGGCGAACGACGCTGACTACCAGAGCTTGTGGCGGGCGCTGGGGCACGACCCAATCAGTATGGATTCACTGATCACGCAGTGTGGATTGACGGCGTCGGAGGTGTCCTCCATGCTGCTGGCCATGGAACTTGCGGGGATCGTGGTGTGCGTACACGGCCGCTACTGTCGACGTCCCTAGTTTCTTCACCTCCACAGCGTCGCGCGACGCAGGCCGAGGGGCAATGAAAGAGAGCATCCTGGATGTACTGTTGTACCTGTTTGAACACTATTTCAGCGAAGATGCGGACCTGATCCGTGATCGCGACTCACTGCAGAATGGCCTGATCCAGGCCGGTTTCAGCCCCACTGAGATCAACAAGGCATTCGAATGGCTCGATGCCCTGGCAGCGCAGCGCCCAAGCGCGGCCCAGGCCCGGGTCGATGGCCCGGTGCGCATCTATCATGGCCCAGAGCTGGACAAGCTTGACGTGGAGTGCCGTGGCTTCCTGCTGTACCTGGAACAGCACGGCATCCTTGATGCCGGCCAGCGCGAACTGGTGCTGGACCGGGCGATGGCCCTGGACCAGGACGAACTGGACCTGGACGACCTGAAATGGGTCGTGCTGATGGTGCTGTTCAACCAGCCCGGTGCCGAGGCGGCCTATGCCTGGATGGAAACGCAGATGTTCGTGGACGAGCCAGAACCCCTGCACTGACCGTACACTTGGGGGCCGTGCGCATTCAGGAGCGTCCCCGTGAGTGAGTGGTTCCACGCCGAAGGCAACCGCCAGCAAGGCCCGTTGCCCTCGGAACAGTTGATCGAGCTGTTCCGCAGCAACCAGATCACCCTGGACACCCTGGTATGGCGCGACGGCTTGCCGCAATGGCAGCCGTTGCGCAACGTGGTCGACGAACTGGGCCTGATCGTGCCCGCCGTTGATGCAGCCGCCGCGGCGCCACCGCCGCCGCCTGCAGCCCCTCTGCCGCCAACGCTTCCCCCTGTCTCTCCGTACGCGACCACGCCGATGGACGCTGCGCCGGTCGCGAAGAAGGGCCTGTCCGGCTGCGCGTTGACCGCCATCATCGGCGGCGTTGCACTGCTGGTGGTGGTGCCGATCCTGGCCATCCTGGCCGCGATCGCCCTGCCGGCCTACAACGACTACACCATCAAGGCCAAGGTCGCCGGCGCGATCACCGTGCTGCAGCCGCTGAAGGACAAGGTCCAGCACTTCGCCGATGACCAGGGCCGCTGCCCGGGCGCCAACGATGCCGGCTTCCCGGCGGCGGACGAATTCGCAGGCCAGGGCCTGTCGGCCGTGCATATCGGCCGCTTCAACAATGGCCACTGCGGTATCGAAGCGACGCTGGCGGTTCCCGGCAAGAGCCAGGATGGCGACCTGCTCTGGCTCGAATACGACCGCGACAGCGGGCGCTGGGAATGCAGTGGCGAAAGCGACGACAAGTATCTGCCGACGCAATGCCGCGGCTGAGCCGCGCATCGGGCAACCCACCAAGGACGACCCAACAGGGGACATGCAATGACTGAGTGGTACTACGCCGAAGGCCAGCAACGCCAGGGACCGCTGGAGATCACCGAGATCCGCCAGCGTTTCCAGCGCGGCCAGTTGAACCTGGACACCCTGGTCTGGCGCGAAGGCATGGGGCAGTGGGCGCCACTGCGGCAGGTGGCGGAAGAGCTGGGCCTGCAGACCCTGGCCGATGCCAGCACGTCCACCGCCACCGGTGGCTTCGACCTGCGCAACGACTACGCCGCGATCGACAACGGCACCGCGCCCCTGCCAGGCACCGGCGCCCTCAGCAGCTCGCCCTACGCCGCGCCCGGCGCGGGCGGCAGTGACCATTCGCAGCCGGTGCAGGGCGGCGAAGTGGTCTACGCCGGCTTCTGGAAGCGCTTTGCCGCCTACCTGATCGACTACTTCGTGCTGCTGATTCCCAGCGGCGTGGTCGGTGGCGTGCTGGGCTTCGTGCTCGGCGCGGGCATGGGCGCTGCCGGCAGCGGCGAAACAGCGGTGGAAGTGATCACCCAGCTGATCAGTGGCCTGGCTGGCCTGTTCATCGCCGTCGCCTACTACGGCTGGTTCCATGCCTCCCGTGGCGGTGCCACCCTCGGCAAGATGGCCATCGGCATCAAGGTCGTGCGCGGCAATGGCGATCGCCTGACCCTGGGCCGCAGCATCGGCCGCTATTTCGCCACCATCCTCAGTGGCCTGACCCTCTGCATCGGCTACCTGATGGCCGCCTTCACCGAGCGCAAGCAGGGCCTGCATGACCTGATCTGCGACACCGTGGTGGTCGACCGCTGGGCCTACACCGACCAGCCGCAGCTGCAGCGCCGCGAAATGGGCACGGTGACCATCGTGATCCTGGTGCTGGGCGGCCTGCTGATGCTGGCCGGCTTCGCCGCGATCATCTTCGCCGTCGGCGTCATCGCCAGCATGGCGTCGTGATCGCGGATCGAGGGCCAATGCGCCGTCGCGGACGGCCATCCTCACGCCCCCCTGCTTGACAATGGCAGGCCAGGCGTGATTCCTCTAATAAGGTGAAACCTGAACGCCCGGCACAGTCCCGGGCGTTCAGTTTATTGATTTGCCCGTGGCCGCTTCACTAATGCGGCCGTTTGCTCCACCCTAGCGGCCCTTCCCCGCGGCTTACCCACAGACCCTGCTGCCATGCCCAAGCACCTGCTCATCGTTGAATCGCCGGCCAAAGCCAAGACGATCAACAAATACCTCGGCAAGGACTACACGGTCCTGGCCTCGTATGGGCACGTGCGTGACCTGATCCCGAAGGAAGGCGCGGTTGACCCGGACAACGGGTTCGCCATGCATTACGACGTGATCGAGAAGAACGAGAAGCATGTCGATGCGATCGCCAAGGCCGCAAAGGGCGCCGACGACATCCTGCTGGCGACCGACCCGGATCGCGAGGGTGAAGCGATCAGCTGGCATATCGCCGAGATCCTGAAGGAGCGTGGGCTGGTCAAGGACAAGCCGATGCAGCGCGTGGTCTTCACCGAGATCACCCCGCGCGCGATCAAGGAAGCGATCAGCCAGCCGCGCGAGATCGCCAGCGACCTGGTCGATGCCCAGCAGGCGCGCCGCGCGCTGGACTACCTGGTCGGTTTCAACCTGTCGCCGGTGTTGTGGCGCAAGGTCCAGCGAGGCCTGTCGGCAGGCCGCGTGCAGAGCCCGGCGCTGCGCATGATCGTCGAGCGCGAGGAAGAGATCGAAGCCTTCATCGCCCGCGAGTACTGGTCGATCGCCGCCGAGTGCGCGCATCCCTCGCAGCACTTCAACGCCAAGCTGGTCAAGCTCGACGGGCAGAAGTTCGAGCAGTTCACCGTTACCGACGGCGACACCGCCGAGGCCGCCCGCCTGCGCATCCAGCAGGCCGCACAGGGCGCCCTGCATGTCACCGACGTGGCCAGCAAGGAGCGCAAGCGCCGCCCCGCGCCGCCGTTCACCACCTCCACGCTGCAGCAGGAAGCCTCGCGCAAGCTCGGTTTCACCACGCGCAAGACCATGCAGGTCGCGCAGAAGCTGTACGAAGGCGTGGACATCGGCGGCGACGAAGGCACGGTCGGCCTGATCTCGTACATGCGTACCGACTCGGTGAACCTGTCGCAGGATGCGCTGGCCGAAATCCGCGACGTGATTGCCCGCGATTACGGCATCGCCTCGCTGCCCGACCAGCCCAACACCTACCAGACCAAGTCCAAGAACGCCCAGGAAGCGCACGAAGCGGTGCGCCCGACCTCGGCACTGCGCACCCCGGCCCAGGTTGCGCGGTTCCTGACCGACGACGAGCGCAAGCTGTACGAGCTGATCTGGAAGCGTGCGGTGGCCTGCCAGATGATCCCGGCCACGCTCAACACCGTCAGCGTGGATCTGTCGGCCGGCAGCGAACACGTGTTCCGCGCCAGCGGCACCACGGTGGTGGTGCCCGGCTTCCTGGCCGTGTACGAGGAAGGCAAGGACAGCAAGAGCGCCGAGGATGACGACGAAGGCCGCAAGCTGCCGGCGATGAAGCCGGGCGACCGCGTGCCGCTGGAGCGCATCGTGGCCGACCAGCACTTCACCCAGCCGCCGCCGCGCTTCACCGAAGCGGCGCTGGTGAAGGCACTGGAAGAGTACGGCATCGGTCGTCCTTCGACCTACGCCTCGATCATCCAGACCCTGCTGTTCCGCAAGTACGTGGAAATGGAAGGCCGCAGCTTCCGCCCGTCCGATGTCGGCCGTGCGGTGTCCAAGTTCCTGTCCAGCCACTTCACCCAGTACGTCGACTACGACTTCACCGCCAAGCTGGAGGACGAGCTCGATGCCGTCTCGCGTGGCGAGGAAGAGTGGATTCCGCTGATGTCGCGCTTCTGGGGACCGTTCAAGGAACTGGTCGAAGACAAGAAGGAATCGGTCGACCGTGCCGAGGCCAGTGGTGCGCGCGAACTGGGTACCGACCCGAAGACCGGCAAGCCGGTCAGCGTGCGCCTGGGCCGGTTCGGGCCGTACGCGGCCATCGGCAGCACCGCCGAGGATGCCGAGGACAAGCCCAAGTTCGCTTCGCTGCGGCCGGGCCAGTCGATGCACACCATTTCCCTGGAAGACGCGCTGGAGCTGTTCCTGATGCCGCGCGCGCTGGGTGAGGACAAGGGCGAGGACGTCAGCGTCGGCATCGGCCGCTTCGGCCCGTTCGCCAAGCGCGGCAGCACCTACGCTTCGCTGAAGAAGGAAGACGATCCGTACACCATCGACCTGGCCCGCGCCGTGTTCCTGATCGAAGAGAAGGAAGAAATCGCGCGCAACCGGATCATCAAGGAGTTCGACGGCAGCGACATCCAGGTGCTGAACGGTCGTTTCGGCCCGTACATCAGCGACGGCAAGATGAACGGCAAGATCCCCAAGGATCGTGAACCGGCATCGCTGACCCTGGCCGAAGTGCAGCAGTTGATGGAAGAAACCGGCAAGCCGGTGCGCAAGGGCTTCGGCGCCAAGAAGGCTGCCGCCAAGAAGGCCCCGGCAAAGAAGGCGGCAGTGAAGAAGGAAGCCGCGCCGAAGAAGGCGGCTGCCAAGAAGGCGCCGGCCAAGAAGGCGGCTGCGAAGAAGGCCGTGGCCAAGAAGGCACCGGCAAAGAAGGCGGTCAAGAAGGCTGTCAAGTAGATCCACGCCATGCGTGGATGATCTGCCAAGGTGAGCGGACCCACGGTCCGCGCCCACCGTTCCACCCGTTCTGCACGCAGCGGGGGGATAATGAAGGCCCACGCCGGGCCCGGTCGCCGCCATGAAAGAACTCACACTGGACACCGCAGTCGCCACGCTCCGCAGTGGCGGGGTGATTGCCTACCCGACCGAAGCGGTCTGGGGCCTGGGTTGCGACCCTGCGCACGAGGCAGCGGTGCACACGCTGCTGCGGCTGAAGCAGCGCCCGATCGAGAAAGGCATGATCCTGGTGGCCGCTGACCTGTCGCAGCTGCAGGGTTGGGTGCGCCTGCAGGCACTGCCCGATGCACGCCAGCGCGCAGTGCTGGCCAGTTGGCCCGGCGCCAACACCTGGATCCTGCCCGCCGGCACCCGCGCGCCAGCCTGGATCACCGGCGAACACAGCGGCATCGCGGTACGCATCAGCGCCCACCCGCTGGTCGCGGCGCTGTGCCAGGCCTGGGGTGGCCCCCTGGTCTCCACCAGCGCCAACCTTGCCGGTGAGCCCCCCGCGCGCAGCCGCGAAGAACTGGACCCACGCCTGCTGCGCCTGCTCGACGGCATCCTCGATGGGCAGACCGGCGGCCTGGCCCAACCCACGCCGATCCGGGACGCGCTCAGTGGCAACGTACTGCGCTCCTGACAGGTCGATTGCGTCGGCGTTGCCGATCGCGCACGCTGCGCCCATGACGCTGCTGCGCCCTGTCCTGTCTCTGGCCCTGCTGCTGTCGTTGCCGGCCCTTGCCGCCGACGACGTGCGGGTCTATCGCTGCGTCGGCAGCAATGGTGCCGTCGCGCTGCAGGACAAGCCCTGCACGGCCGGCCGCCAGCAGGTGCGCGACCTGCAACGGCCGCGCGACCCGCCGCCACGGGTGGTCAGCACCGACACCGCGCCGCCCGCACCGGTGCAGACGCCAGCGATGCGCGAGCGCGAGGTGCGCCATGTCTACATCCAGCCGCCACAGCCGATGTACGAATGCGTGAGTGAAGACGGCGACCGCTACACCAGCGACAACAACGAAGGGAATCCGCGCTGGGTGCCGCTGTGGACCACGGTCTGGTACCCGCACGGTCATGCTGGCGGTGCGTACCCCGGACCGCATCCGGGGCCGCGTCCGGCCGGTAGCGGCAGCACCATCGGTACCCCCATCGGCGGCAGGCCTCCGGTGTATCGCCCGCCGTCAGTGGGCGTTGGTGTCAACGTGCCTGCCGGCAACATCCTGGTGCGCGATACCTGCCATGCCCTGCCCCCGCAGGAAGTGTGCGCACGCCTGCGTGATCGTCGCTGGGAACTGGACCGCCGTTACAACAGCGCGCTGCAGAGCGAGCGCACCGCGATCAGCAAGGAGCAGCGTGGCATCGACGCACGGCTGGCGCAGGACTGCGGCGGCTGAGCCCTGTGCTGGGGACGGTCCCCCCCTCTTTGGTAGATGCCCACCTTGGTGGGCACTGGCAGACAGCGGTGCCAACCAAGGTTGGCAACTACCACGGCATGGGACCTACGTGTGCCAACCCAGGTGGGGCGCCTACCCGGGCATGGGCCGCCGCTGTACGCTGCTCGCATGAGAAGACTGATCTGGCTGGCCATGGCCCTGTTGCCCGGCAACGCGTTGGCCGATGACATGGTGATCTACCGCTGCACCTCGGCCAGCGACGTGCAGACCATCCAGCGCGTACCCTGTCCCGAGGGCAGCACGCAGCGCGTGCAGCGTGTGGCCGATCCGGCACGGGCGGTGCCCGTTGCTGCCATGCCGGAAGCGCCTCCGCCCGGCCCGCAGGCCTGGCCCGCTTCGTCCCCCACCGCCACACCGGGCATGCCGGCCGCCACGTCGGCCAGTCCACGCGCCGGCGAAGAGCGACCGGTCATGGAAGCCCGGATGGTCGACAGCGCGGAAGGAGACACCATTCTCGACAGCGCGATGCTGCACGATCGCGGTGAAGGCGCTGCCACGGACAAGGACGCACCACCGAAGCCTCCGCTGCCGGCGATCTTCCAGTGCATCGACACGCAGGGGGGTTCCTACCTGCATGAGTACGAGGCTGCACCAGGCCGCTGCGAACTGTTGAACGTACAGGGCCTGGGCGGGGCGACACCGGTGAATGCCGCCAGCTGCGAGGTGGTCAGGGACCGCTGCACTGAAGTGGCCGAAGCGCAGCGCTGCGGCAGCTGGCAGCAGCGCTTCCGCGATGCACGCGGTCGCGAGCGCTTTGCCGCGCCCGAAAACCAACCGGCAGCGCGCGGCGAACGTGAACGCCTGCAGGCCGTGCTGGAAGCCAGCGACTGCCCCGTGCCGAAGTGAAGCATCCACGCCCGCCGTGGATGCCTCCATCCGCAACGGGTGGTCCCGTCAGAACCCGTATCGCAGGAAGCCACCATCCACCGCGATGCATTCGCCGGTGACATAGCTCGATGCCGGCAGGCACAGGAAGCCCACGGCCGAGGCCACTTCCTCCGGCTCACCGATGCGCCGCATCGGCGTGCGGCCGATCACTTCCTCGTAGTAGTCGGTATCGGACAGCGGGCCGGACGTGCGACGGGTCCGGATGTACCACGGCGCCACTGCATTGACCCGGATGCCATCCTCGGCCCACTCCACCGCGAGGTTGCGGGTCATCTGGTGCATCGCCGCCTTGGTCATGCCATAGACCACGCCGCTGCGCACATGGGTCAGGCCGGACACGCTGCCGACGTTGACGATGGCCGATGACGCGTGGCGCGCGAGCAACGGATGCGCATAGCGTGACAGCTCGAACGCCGAGAACAGATTGGTCTCGAATATGCCGCGCCATTCGTCTTCGGAATACTCCGTGGCGGGCTTGGTGATGTTGCCACCGGCATTGTTGACCAGGATGTGCAGGCCATCGGCGTGGTCCTCAACCCAGTCCAGGATCTGCCGGCGGTCTTCATCGTCGGACACATCGGCAGCCAAGGCGTGCACCTGGTGCTGCGGATACACATCCAGCAGTTCGTCACGGGCACTCTCCAGCATGTCCAGGTCGCGGCCGACGATCATCAGGTCGGCGCCGAGACCCGCCAGTTCATGCGCGACCGCCAGGCCGATGCCGGCGCTGGCACCGGTGATCAGGGCCGTCTGCCCATCCAGGCGCCACCGTTGCTGGGTCATATGTCCTCCGGGGCCGCGCCCGCTGTGTTTCGATGCGGCAAGGATACGCGCTCACGACCGTCCGTCGCCCGGGATGCGACACTGGCTGCACGTCCCTCGTGGAGAGCTGCCATGCGCGTCCTGATTCCCGTCCTGCTGTCGGCCGTCGTGCTGGCCGGGTGCCAGCGCCCTGCACCACCCGATCCCGAACGACCACCGCAACCGCAGGCGATGGCCAAGGCGATCAATCAACCGGTGGACCGCGCAAAGGCCGTGCAGAAGACCCTGGACGAGGCCGCCGAACGGGAGCGCAAGGCAGAGGCCGACGCGCAGTAGATGCCCGCATACAACAACGCCCGGCCAGAGCCGGGCGTTGCGAGTTCAGCAGGTCCACACCATGCGTGGATACTTCTGGTCGATCCACGCCATGCGTGAACATCCCCAGTAGATCCACGCCATGCGTGGATGGGCCATCAGAACCCGCAGAAGCAATACGCCAGCGACTTCACCGGTGCACCATTGCCCTTCTCGCGCGCTGCATTTTCAACGAAGCGCAGCTGCGTATCGATTTCCGGCATGGTGCGCGCCAGCATCATCCGGCCCACGCCGGAATCGGCCAGCATCCAGGCGCCGGCGCGGCTGCCAGCAAAGCCGCTGACGAACTGCGCGAACGGCGTGGCCGCCTTCTCGATGTAACGCACACGGTACTTGTCGGTCGCGCCCAGCTTGGCACGGCCAGCGGCGTCGGCCACGGCATCCTTCAGGCCACCGAAGGCATCGACCAGACCGCGCTCCTTGGCCTGCGCGCCGCTCCAGACACGCCCACGGGCCACTTCGTCAATCGCCTCGACCGGCTTCTTGCGGGCCTCGGCGACACGGCCGGTGAAATCGGCATAGCCCTTGTTGATCACCGACTGGATGACCTGGCCCACCGCCGGGTCCATCGGCCGGGTGACATCGAAGGCACCGGCGAAACGGGTGGTGCCGACGCCGTCGGTGTGCACGCCGAACTTGTCCAGCGCACGGCTGAAGTTGGGGATCATGCCGAAGATGCCGATCGAACCGGTGATGGTCGACGGGTCGGCATAGATGCGATCGGCGTTCATGCTGATCCAGTAGCCGCCGGACGCAGCGAGGTCGCCCATGGACACCACCACCGGCTTGCCCGCAGCCTGCAGGGCCACCACTTCGCGACGGATCTGCTCGGAGGCGTAGACCTCGCCACCCGGCGAATCCACGCGCAGCACCACAGCCTTGACGTCGTCATCGTCGCGCGCCGCACGCAGCAGCGCCGAAGTCGATTCACCGCCGATACGGCCGGCCGGCAGATCGCCGCCGCTGATTTCACCGGAGGCCACCACCACGGCGACCTGCGGACGCGAATCAACCGGGTTGCGACGCGCATCGAGCTGGGCCATGTAGGTGCCGAAATCGATGTTGCGGAAGCCGCCGTCGGCGTCTTCGTCAGCAACGCCGCGTTCGATCATCAGGTCCTCGAATTCCTCGCGGGTCTTCAGCGCGGTCACCAGCTTCTGCTGCAGGGCGAACTTGGCCAGGTCGCCGCCGGCGGCAGCGACGCCTTCAGGCAGGGTGTCGATGCCGGCCGCCAGCTGTGCCGGATCCAGGCGACGGGCCTTGGCGATATCGCCGAGGTAGCGCTGCCACACATCGTTCATCCAGAACAGATCGGCTTCCTTGGATGCCGGCGATGCCGCGTCGAGCACGTACGGCTCGGCGGCCGACTTGTACTCGCCCACCTTGAACAGATGCACGTCCACGCCCAGCTTGTCCTGCAGGCCGGTGCGGAAATACTGGCGGTAGCGACCCAGGCCTTCCAGCACCACCGAACCCATCGGGTCCAGGTAGACCTCGTCGGCCTGTGCGGCGAGCAGATACTGCGACTGCCCCATGCTCTCGCTGAAGGCCACCAGCTGCTTGCCCGAGGCACGCAGGTCCTGCAGCGCGGCGGACACTTCGCGCAGCGAGGCGAAACCGGACGGCTGCAGCTTGTCCAGTTCCAGCACTACCCGCTCGATCTTCTTGTCATCGCGCGCGCTCTCGATCACCCGGATCAGATCGCGCAGCTGCACTTCCTCGGCACCGTTGTCACCGACGGCCTTGGCCAGCGCGCGGCTGACCGGATCGGCACTGTACTGCTCGACCAGGCGGCCTTCCGGCGCGATCACCAGCGTGGTGCGGTCCTGCAGCGCCTTGCTGGCACCAGCGCCCATGCCCGCAGCGACGATGAACATCACCAGCACCAGCAGCAACAGGCCGAAGAACACCAGGTTGAGGATCAACCGGCGGGTGAAATTCATCACGTCCCACAGCCCGATGAAGAAGCTGGCGACAGGATTGCGGTTCGCCGGGGGCAGCGGCGGCACGGGTTGGTTCATGGAGCACTCCGGATGGCTTCTTGCCGTGGTAACAGCATAGCCGGTGCCGCGTGAGGCAGCATCGGACACAAGTCAGGGGATCGCCAGTCACGGTTGCCCGGGACCGGCGCGATGTCAGGCCAGCGTGGACTGGCCAATGCGTTTGCTGCTGCGGCCCAGGCGCCAGCCCATCAGGATGGCGGCGGCGGTCAGGCCGACGATCAGGCCGATCCACATGCCCTGCGGCCCCATGCCCAGGCCCAGGCCGAGCCCGGCGCCCAGCGGCATGCCCAGGCCCCAGTAGGCGAACATGGCGATGAACATCGGCACGCGGGTGTCCTTCAGGCCGCGCAGTGCGCCGGCCGACAGCACCTGGATGCCATCGGGGAACTGGAAGGTGGCCGCATACAGCAGCAGGGTCGAGGCCAGCCCGGCCACGGCCAGGTCGTTGGTGTAGACGCCGACGATGGCGTCGTGGCCGAACAGCAGCACCGCCGCCGACAGCGTCTGCGTGCCCATGATGATCGCGTAGCCGGCCCACGCCGCACGGCGCACGCCGAAGCCATCGCCACGGCCGACCGCATGGCCGACCCGCACGGTGGTCGCCTCGGCCACGCCCATCGGGATCATGAAGCACAGCTGCGCCACGTTGATCGCGATCTGGTGCGCGGCCGCTTCATTGGCACCCAGGCGACCGATCAGCAATGCGGTGACGATGAACAGGCCACCTTCCATCAGCACGGTGATGCCGATCGGCAGGCCGGTGCGCAGCAGGTCCCAGATCGCTTTCCAGCGCGGACCCTCGAAGTGCGAGAACAGCTGCAGGTGGGCAAAGCGCTTGGTGAACCACAGGTAGGTACCGAAGGCGATCGCCTGCAGCCACATCATCACCGCCGAGGCGATGCCCAGGCCTTCAGCGCCCATTTCCGGGAAGCCCAGCTTGCCGTTGGCCAGCACGTACCCCATCGGCGCGAGCACCAGCAGGCCACCAAAACCGAGCAGCATGGTCGGCAGCGTCCAATGCATGCCTTCACTGAGATAGCGCATGCAGAAGTACAGCGTCAGCGCCGGGCCACCCCAGCGCACCGCATGCAGGAAGGCCGTTGCGCCGGGCACGATGTCCGGGGCGATGCCGAAGGCCGGCAGCAGCGGCGGCACCACGGTGAGGAAGGCGAACATGATCAGGCCCAGGCCCAGCGCCAGCCACAGCGCCTGCCGGAACAGCGGGCCGATCTCGCGCTCACGGCCGGCGCCATGCAGCTGCGACACCGAGGCGGTGAGCGAGATCAGCGTGCCGATCGGGATCAGCATCGGCAGCCACAGCAGCGCCGTGCCGATGGTCACTGCGGCCAGGGTGGAGGTCGCATGGTGGCCGGCAATCACGTTGTCGACGAAGGAGATCAGACCGGTGGAGACGTGCCCGAGCACAAGCGGCAGGGCAAGCAGACCGGTAGCGCCGACTTCCTTGCTGAAGCGCGGCGTGGAGGTTGCAGTAGACATAAGGTGCTTGACGCGAACTACGGTTGCGCGCGAAGGGCACAGGCACCGGGTTGCGGCCGGCCATCTTACGCGCGCCGGGCGGTCATTCCCATGACTGCCCCATAAAGGGGACGGAGGGAGTTAAGTCGTATCCGGCACAGTCGAGCCAGAAACGACTTAACTCCCTCCGTCCCCTTTTCGCTTATTGGCCGGCCTGGCGCTTGAGCCAGGTGTCGCGTTCGGCCGCGGGGACCGTCAGGAATGCGCTGCGTACGCTGTCGCGTTCCTGCGGCGGCGTGCGCTGGGCGACCAGGGCCAGCTGCGCCAACTGCGACGGACTCAGCTGGCGCAGCACGGCAAGCACGGCATCACGCTGTTGCGGCGGTACGAAGCCGAACAGGCCGTGCAGCTTGGGGAACTCGGCGCCCAGTTGCGGGCCCAGCCGCCAGCCTTCGCGGAAGGCCTGGTCCTGTGCCTGGAACTGCGCGCGCAGGCGTTGCTGCTGGTCGGCCGGCAAGGCGGCAAAGCGGGCGGCGGCCTGGCGGATGCGTTCGCGCTCACCCTCGGGCAGTGCCCGCCATGCGGCGTATTCGCTGCGGCGCTGGCGTTGCTGGGCGGGATCGAGTTGCGCGAATGACGCCGCGGCAGTGGACGCCGCAGTGGGCGCGGCCGATGGTGTTGCCGACGGTGCGGGCAGCGGCACGTTCACTGATTGCGGAGCGGCCGCCAGCGACAGCGGCAGGGCCAGCAGCAGGCCGGCGAGCAGGAGCTTATTCATCGGCAGCAGAGGTTTCCAGCGCTGCGCCGACCGGTTCCGGGTGGGTCGGCTTGGGTTGTGACTCGTCCACCGGCAACGGACCACCGGCGGCACTCCAGGCATGCATGTCGGCCTCGGCCAGCAGCGGGTAATCGCGGTCGGCCAGCATCGCAGCATCTTCGCTGGCCTGCGCATCGCCGCCCGCAGCAGGGCGGACATCGCTGGCGGGCAGCGCCTCGACGGTGACCGGCCCGGCCTCACCCACCACGCCTTCGGGCAGGGGGCCATCGGCAGTCAGCGCACGGCCCTGCCAATGGCGCCAGCCCAACGCAGCCAGCAGCAGCACCGCCACGGTGATCAACAGGATCACCGGGCCACGCCAGCGCGGCTTGGCATTGGCGCGGCGACGCTTGCCGCTTGCAGATGCGCGTTCGTCGCGCAGCGGTGCACGCCAGCTCGACGCAGGCGCCTGATTGTTGGCCGCTGGCGCGGACGGCTGCTGCAGCTGCTGCAGGCGCTTGGCCGGCAGGTCGCGGACACGCAGCTGCACCTGTTCGGCCAGAGCGCGCCATGCAGCGGCGTCGGGCTGGCCATCGGCATCGCGTGGGCAGGCCGTGGCCAACAGGCGCTGATAGCCTTCTTCGTCGACATCCAGAACGCGGGTGGCGATGCTCTCGTCCAGGCTGCCCCCCACCCGCAGCAGCAGGGCCAGCCGCGGCAAGGGTGCCATCTCACCCAGCGCGGCCAATGACGGTGGCCACTGACCGCTGGCCGGCTCGCGCAGCGCCTGGCGCTGGCCCAGCAGGGTCCAGAAGCGGCTGGGCCACTGCGCCATCGGCAGGTCGCTGGCGACCGCGGCGAAGGCGCGCATCACCGCCACCAGCGTCTGTTCGGCACGGGCGGGGTCACCGCACTGCAGTTCGGCCACGACCAGGGCACGGCGTTCGACGCCACGCAGAAATGCCGACAGCGCGCCGGCCGCGGTCGAGGAAACAGGGGCGGGCACAGCCGTCATCGGTCACTCCAAAGGTCTGGCGGCATGATAGCGGCAGCCCATCGCTGCCCGGCAGGACTTGCGATTGCAGACGCTTTCTGCTGCAGGTTGTGCACAGCACCACGCGGGAACCGGGCGATTCCTGCGGGAATGGCTGAATTCACCCTGTTTCAGCAATGTTTCACACTTAAGTTGTTGATTTATATTGAATTTAAAGTGTGGCTATTTTTTGACCAACCGAAGCGTGAGGCCGTCGCCATCGGCCTCATACGGCGGCATGAGCCGCTAACGCACAGACTTATCCACAGAAGATGTGGATAAGACTGAATCTCCAATAGACACCGATATTTAGGTGACATTTATGATTCGCCGGAGGGCATGGCAGTCGCATCTGCCACTGCCATGCCCCCTCGCATGGGCCGTTACACTGGCCCGATGCTCGCCCCTGAATCCGGCCCTGTCCCGACCCTGCAGGTCGCCCTGCCCGTGCCCCTGCCGCGCCTGTTCGACTACCTGCCACCGCAGGGCGAAGGCCCGACGGTAGCGGTCGGCTGCCGGCTGAAGGTTCCGTTCGGCAACCGCGAACTGATCGGCGTGGTGGCAGGGCATGGGCAGGTAGAGGACAGCCAGGGCCTGCGCCAGGCACTGGCCTGGTGTGACACCACACCGCTGCTGCAGGGCGAGTTGTGGCAGAGCCTGCAGTGGCTGGCCCGCTATACCCACGCCCCCTTGGGCGACGTACTGAGCACCGCCCTGCCCGGCCCGCTGCGGCATGGCGAACCGCTGCCCGACACCCATCACTGGGGCTGGCAGCTGACAGCCGAAGGCCACGCACAGCGCGAGAAGCTGCGCGCCGGCAGCCGACCGCGGCAATTGGCCGAGCTGCTGGCCGAAGCGGTGGTGGACGAAGATGTCCTGTCCGCACGCATGCAGGACTGGCGGGTGGCCGCACGCAGCCTGGGCAAGCGCGACCTGGCCGAGCGCATCGCCCTGAGCGTGGCGCCGCAGCACGCCCAGCCCCTGCCCGGCCCCACCCTCAATGCGGAGCAGGCCGAAGCGGTGGCCGCAATCACCGCCGCCGAGAGCTTCCAGGCATTCCTGCTGGACGGGGTGACCGGCAGCGGCAAGACCGAGGTCTACCTGCAGGCCATCATCCATTGCCTGGCGCAGGGCAGGCAGGCCCTGGTGCTGGTGCCCGAGATCGGCCTGACCCCGCAGACCCTGGCGCGCTTCCGCGGCCGTCTCGGCATCGCCGTGCATGCGTTGCACTCGGGGCTGACCGACAACGAGCGTGCGCGCGTGTGGGCCGCGGCCTCGCGCGGGGAAGCACGGGTGATCGTGGGCACGCGCTCGGCGGTGTTCATTCCGCTGCCGCAGCCCGGCCTGCTCATCGTGGACGAAGAGCACGACGGCAGCTACAAGCAGCAGGACGGCATCCGCTACCACGCACGTGATTTCGCGCTGGTGCGGGCCAAGGCGCAGGGCATTCCGGTGCTGCTGGGCAGCGCGACGCCGTCATTGGAAACCCTGCACAACGCCTATGCCGGCCGCTATGCGCACCTGCGCCTGAAACAGCGCGCCGGTGATGCCCGACCGCCGCGCGTGCGCATCCTCGACGTCCGCAAGCGTCCGCTGCGCGATGGCCTTTCCGCCGACGTACTGGCCGGCATCGGCGAACACCTGCAGCGTGGCCAGCAGGTGCTGGTGTTCAAGAACCGACGCGGCTATGCGCCGGTGCTGCTGTGCCACGACTGCGGCTGGACCGCACCCTGCAACCGCTGCGATGCACCGATGACCGTGCATGGCGGTGGCCGTCGCCTGCAATGCCATCACTGCGGTGCGCGGCAGCCGGCACCACTGGCCTGCCCCGCCTGTGGCAGCCTGGCCCTGCAGCCACAGGGCATCGGCACCGAGCGGCTGGAAGAACACCTGGTCAGTGCCTTCGCCGATTTCCCGGTGGTGCGCATCGACCGTGGCACCACCGCCCGTCGTGATGCGCTGGAGCAGCAGCTGGCCAAGCTCGGCGACGCGCCCGGCATCCTGGTCGGCACGCAGATCCTGGCCAAGGGCCACGACCTGCCCAAGCTGACGCTGGTGGTGGTGGTGGGCATCGACGAAGGGCTGTTCTCGGCCGATTTCCGCGCCAGCGAAAAACTGGCGCAGCAGCTGATCCAGGTAGCCGGCCGCGCCGGTCGCGCGCGCGATCCGGGTGAAGTGTGGCTGCAGACCCATCATCCGGGCCATCCGCTGCTGGAGACGCTGGTCAACGGTGGCTACCACCCGTTCGCGCAGGCCGAACTCAACCAGCGCCAGGCAGCCGGGTTCCCGCCCTTCGCGCACCTGGCATTGATGCGTGCCGAAGCACAACAGGTCGAGCATGCCAATGCGTTCCTGCTCGCTGCGCGGAAACTGCTGGGTGAACAGGACATGGTGGAGGCCTACGGGCCGATGCCGGCGCCGATGCCACGCCGTGCCGGTTATCAGCGCACGCAGCTGCTGCTGTCGGCGGCACAGCGGCCGCCGCTGCACGGGGTACTGGCACAGCTGGTGCCGCAGTTGTACGCGCTGCCGGAGGCACGCAAGGTGCGCTGGTCGCTGGATGTGGATCCGACGGATCTGTACTGAGGGCAATGCGCTGGGGTCGGATCCCTTTCCGCAGAAAAGGGTTCTGACCCCGAACGTCGCCCCTTCGCTTACGTCATCGGTGACATCACGCCGCGCTGGTACGCCGGGCGTTCGCGCAGACGCGCATACCACTCGGCCAGGTGCGGCAGGTCCGGGCGCTGGATCGGCAGTTCGAACCAGGCGTAGATCAACGAGCCCAGCGCGATGTCACCCATGGCGAACGTCTCGCCCGACAGCCACGGCTGCCTGGCCAGAGTTGCGTTGGGCAGCGCCAGGAAATCACCGGCGCGCACGATCGCTGCATTGATGCGCGCCTCATCGCGGTCGGCCGGTGCGGTGCGCATGATGCCCCAGATCAGTTCGGAGTACAGCGGCGCCATCCGCGAGGTGCTCCAGTCCATCCACTTTTCGGCCTGGGCGCGCTCCATCGGATCTTCGGCATACAGCGTGCCCAGCGAATAGCGCGCACTGAGGTAGCGCACGATGGTGTTCGACTCCCACAGCGGCAGGCCGTGGTCTTCGATCACCGGCACCAGGCCGTTCGGGTTCATCGCCACGTACTCCGGCGACTGCGTGCCACCGTGGCTGCCACCCACTTCGATGGACTCGTACGGCAGGCCGATTTCCTCGGCGCACCACAGCACCTTGCGGACGTTGCTGGAATTGCGGCGGCCCCAGATCTTCAACATGCGGGTTTCCTTGCGTGCAGCAGTGCGCCGCGATGGCGCGGAGCCGCTACGATACGCCCATCCACAGGGAGAGACGACATGACCGCATGGGATGCAGTGAACTACACGCTTCTGGCAGCAGGACTGGTGATGCTGGTGCTCGGGTACCGGCGCTCGAACCGCAACATGCTGCTGTGCGCCGGCGTGCTGCTGCTGGCCTTCAATGGCGTTGAAGACTTCGCCAACGGATTTGCGGAAGGCTATGCCGGCTCCAGCGCACGTACGCTGTAGCCACACCATGTCTTCTGCAGTGCTGCGCGACCGGCACACGCTGGGCAACGCCCGGCGCTACCGGTTCTTCTTCGGCAGCGCGCGTACGTAGGAGGACTTACCGTCCTTCTTCAGTTCGAACAAACCGATCGCCGCCAGCAGATCGCTGAGTTTGCCGTAACCGTAGTTGCGCGGATCGAACGAGGCCTGGTTGCCGATCTGGCTGCCGACCGGACCCAGGTGTGACCAGCCATCCTCGCCTTCTGCCGAGGACACCGCACGGCGCAGCATCTTCACCAGACGCGTGTCGCTGCGCATTTCCGCCCCGCTCTTGCGTGGGCGCGCATCATCGCTGGTGGCCTGCTCGCTGGGCGCCTGTCCGTTCGATGATTGTTCGTTCGCTGCCTGCTCCACATCCTGCACGCTGGCGTGGGTCTGGCCCAACGCTTCGAGGTAGGTGAACTTCGAGCACGCGTTGACGAAGGGTTCGGGCGTTTTCTTTTCGCCGAAGCCATACACCTTCACGCCATCGGTCAGCAGGCGCATCACCATCGGAGTGAAGTCGGCATCGCTGGACACGATTGCGAAGCCATCCAGGTTGCGCGCATACAGCAGATCCATCGCGTCGATCACCATCGCCATGTCCGACGCGTTCTTGCCCTTGCTGTAGGCGAACTGCTGGATCGGGCGGATCGCGTACTCGTGCAGCACCGCCTCCCAGCCCTTCAGTCGTGGGCTCTTCCAGTTGCCGTAGGCACGGCGGACGTTGGCCACACCGTAGCGCGCGACCTCGGCCAGGACTTCGTCGATCTTCGAGGCCGGTGCATTGTCGGCGTCGATCAACAGGGCGATGCGCTTTTCCGGTTCGCTCATGAACTCCTCACGGGCAGTTGCCTGAACCCGAGTATCGCCGATCCCGATGCACGCTGACGTGACAAGGAGCGGCCGTGCGAAGATGCCAGGCACTTCCCCCATGCCCCCCTGGAGTGAGTCGATGAGTCGTGATCGCGTCCCCCACCTGGTCGTAGTCGGCGGCGGTTTCGCCGGCCTGTGGGCCACCCGTGCGCTGGCCCGCGAACGCATACGCATCACCCTGGTCGACCGTCGCAACCACCACCTGTTCCAGCCGCTGCTTTACCAGGTGGCCACCGCCGGGCTGTCCGCTCCGGATATCGCCGCACCGCTGCGCCACATCCTCGGCCACCAGCGCAACGTGGAGGTGCGGCTGGGTGAAGTGGTGGCCATCGACAAGCAGGCCCGCCAGATACGCATGGCCGATGGCAGCACGCTGGACTACGACAGCCTGCTGCTGGCCACCGGTGCCACCCACGCCTACTTCGGTCACGACGAATGGGCCGACGATGCACCCGGCCTGAAGACGCTCGACGATGCCATCGCCCTGCGGCGCAAACTGCTGCTGGCGTTCGAACGCGCCGAAGCCGAACCGGACCCGGAAAAGAAGGCGGCATGGCTGAGCTTTGCCGTGGTGGGCGGTGGGCCGACCGGCGTCGAGCTGGCCGGCACCCTCGCGGAAATCGCCCGGCATACGCTGCGCAATGAATTCCGCCACATCGATCCGGCCAGCGCCAAGGTACGGCTGGTCGAGGCCGGTCCGCGCGTGTTGTCCACCTTCCCCGAAGTGCTTTCGCTGAAGGCACGCCGGCAGCTGGAAAAACTGGGCGTGGAAGTGATGACCGGCACGCCGGTGAGCCACATTGATGGACAGGGCTTCAAGCTGGGCGACCAGTTCGTGCCCGCGCGTACCGTGGTCTGGGCCGCCGGCGTGGCCGCCTCACCGTTGGCGCGCACCCTGGACGTGCCGCTGGACCGCGCCGGTCGCGTGCAGGTGCAGCCCGACCTGACCCTGCCTGGTCATCCGGAACTGTTCGTGGCCGGCGACCTTGCTGCGCTGAACCAGGCCAACGGCAAACCGGTACCGGGCGTTGCGCCTGCCGCCAAGCAGATGGGCAAGTACGTGGCGGACGTGATCCGCGCGCGCCTGCATGGCAAGGCAGCACCCGGGCCGTTCAAGTACGCCGACTTCGGCAACCTGGCCACCATCGGCCGCATGGCCGCGATCGTGCACCTGGGCAAGTTGCAGCTGTCCGGCGTGCTGGCCTGGTGGTTCTGGCTGGCCGCGCACGTGTTCTTCCTGATCGGGTTCCGCAACCGCGTCGTGGTGCTGTTGAACTGGGCGGTGGCGTACTGGAGCTACCAGCGCAGCGCGCGGATCATCTTCGGCGATGACCGCGAAGACCGGCGGCCGAAGCGGTAGGGTCCACACCATGCGTGGATGAATTTCTGTGCAGGTTGCATGGAGCGCAGCCACGCATGGCGTGGCTCTACTTCGGCTTCGGGTACCACAGCGCGTTGACGATGACCCAGCGCTGCTCGAAGCGGCCCATGTGGAAGTAGTCGACGAACCACGGGGTTTCCAGCCGCACCGATGCGACGTTGCCGGTCACGTCCAACACCGTGCAGCGGCGATCCCATTGATCCTTCGGGGTCTTCAACGCGCCCTGCTTGGTCAACGCAACCAGCTCTTCCTTCGACATCCGGCGCAGGCCCAGGCGCTCGTCCGGTGTATCACCGAGCACCGCACGTTTGGCCAGGTCCGGATGCAGGGAACGGGCGACGCGCTGCGGGTCGGCCTCCAGCTGGCCATCCACGTAGTCGTGGCAGGTGGCTTCGATGGCTGCGATCGTGGCGGCGTCGGCGACAGGGCTTGTCGCCGCAGCGACAGCGAACAACAGGGCAAGCGTGGACATCCGGGTCTCCAGCGCTGAGGGCTGGGCGATCATGGCATGGCCGGATGCGCCCGATCTACGCATGCCGTGGATCTACTGCAACAGCCAGGCCAGCTTGCGTTCGCGCGGCTGCCGCTTGAGCTCCCATTCGGCACGTGAGGCCGCTGCCCGGTCTGGGTACTCACGCACCGCCAGGACCCGCAGTGGCGGCCGCGACCGGGTGTAGCGGGCCCCCTTGCCGGCCTGGTGGGCAGCAAAGCGGGCCGGCACGTCGGTGCTGATGCCGGCGTAATAGCTGCCGTCGCGGCATTCGAGCAGGTACAGGAACCACGGGCGGGAAGGCGAAACCATGGCCGGATTATGCCGTGCTGCACTGCAGCGGATATACTGCCGCCCGAATGCAGGAGAGAGGCGCCGCGCTGGCGCCCGCCGAAGGCGCAGGCTCCCATGATCGCTCAGGCCGGTGGGCTGGAATCCCACCAACCATGCATTCGACTCGCCGAGCTGGAGAGAGGTCACCGGGCACGCCCGGGACGATCCGCCGAAGGGGCACGCGGCTCACGCCGCTGAACTCTCAGGCAAAAGGACAGCGGGAGCGGCACCGGTCATCGTCATCCCGTCATTGCGCAGGCAGTGGCGGTATGTGCGCATGGCCGGCCCCACCGCGCCCGGAGCCTGTCCCATGCTGCTGTCCATCATCTACCTGATCGCCATTTCCGCCGAAGCCATGACCGGTGCCCTGTCTGCCGGCCGCCGCCGCATGGACCTGTTCGGCGTGGTCATGATCGCCTGTGTCACCGCCCTCGGCGGCGGCTCGCTGCGCGACATCCTGCTTGGCCACTATCCGCTGGGCTGGGTGAAACACCCCGAGTACCTCGGCTTCACCGTGTGCGCGGCGCTGATCGCCACCTGGGTGGCGCGCTGGATGCACCACTTCCGCCGTACCTTCCTGGTGCTCGATGGCCTGGGCCTGATCGCCTTCACCCTGATCGGCTGCTCGATCGCGCGCGAGGCCGGCCATGCACTGCCGATCGTGCTGATCGCCGGCATGCTCACCGGCGCGTTCGGCGGCGTGCTGCGCGACATCCTCTGCAACGAGGTGCCGTTGATCTTCCAGAAGGAGCTGTACGCGATCATCTCGCTGCTGACCGGTGCGGTGTATCTGCTGTTGCTGCACTGGGGCGTGGCCGATGCCACGGCGATCCTGTGCTGCCTGGGCGGTGGTTTCGCCGTGCGTCTGCTGGCCATCCACTACCGCTGGGAAATGCCGAAGTTCGTGTACCACGACGAAGTGCATTGAGCGCTGACGTTCGCCGGGTTTCACACCACCCCGGCGATGTACCTGGCGCTGGCAAGAGTGCGCAGCGCCAGGCGCATCGCCGGTGCAGACGGGCCGGTCTCCAACTCCGACCGGCCCTGATCGCGGCCGCACCCCCGCAGGCGCTGGCCGCCATCCACACACGTGCCGCACTCAAGCGGCTTCGGACACCTTCACCTCACGGCGGGCGCGCACGGCAGCGGCAAGCCGCTCCAGCACCTGCACGGTGGTGTCCCAATCAATGCAGCCATCGGTGATGCTCTGGCCGTAGACCAGCGGCTGGCCTTCCACCAGCTCCTGGCGACCGCCGACCAGGTGGCTTTCGACCATCACACCGACGATGCGCTGCTCGCCGTCTTCCAGCTGGGTGGCGATGTCTTCGATCACCTTCGGCTGGTTTTCGTGGTTCTTCAGGCTGTTGGCGTGGCTGGCATCGATCATCAGGCGCGTCGGCAGCTTGGCCTTGGCCAGCGCCTGGCAGGCATCGGCCACGCTGGCCGCATCGTAGTTCGGCTGCTTGCCACCACGCAGGATCACATGGCAGTCGGGGTTGCCGGTGGTGGAGACGATGGCGGTGCCGCCCTGCTTGGTGACCGACAGGAAGTGATGCGGATTGGAGGCCGCGCCCACGGCATCAGCGGCGATCTTGACGTTGCCGTCCGTGCCGTTCTTGAAGCCGACCGGGCACGACAGCCCCGACGCAAGCTCGCGATGCACCTGGCTTTCGGTGGTGCGTGCACCGATCGCGCCCCATGCCACCAGGTCGGCGATGTACTGCGGCGAGATCACGTCGAGGAACTCGACGCCGGCCGGCAGGCCGAGCTTGTTGATGTCGCGCAGCAGGCCACGGGCGATGCGCAGGCCCTTGTCGATCTTGAAGCTGCCGTCCAGGTCCGGATCGTTGATCAGGCCCTTCCAGCCCACCGTGGTGCGCGGCTTCTCGAAGTACACGCGCATGACGATTTCCAGCTCGCCGGCCAGCGCATCGCGCATCGGCTTCAGGCGCTGTGCGTACTCGATGGCGGCTTTCGGGTCGTGGATCGAGCACGGCCCGACCACCACCGCCAGGCGGTCGTCGCGGCCGTGCAGGATCTGGTGCAGGGCGGCGCGCGAAGCGCTGACGGTGTCGGAGGCTTCGTCATCGCAGGGCAGCATCGCCAGCAGCTGGGCAGGCGGTGTCAGCGGTTCGATGGTGCGGATACGCAGGTCGTCGGTGTGCGGGGGCATGGTGAGGGGTCTCTACGGAAGGTGGGGGTCCGCAGCGTGGCGACATGAAAAAAGCCGCCAGGTTCGCTGGCGGCTTTCGGGAATGCGTCTGAAGCTTTCTTCAGGGTGAGCGCAATCCTTCCTCCGCCGGGGGCTTCGGAAAGTAATACCAATAAAAGCTGGCGTGGGTTGCGTTCATGGGATCTATTGATAACACAGGGTTTTGGCGGGTGCCAACTGTTTCATCCGCAACTGCGGGCGCGGTTCAGCGGACTATCGGCTGCCATGCACTTCCACATCCAGCAGCAGCGTCTCGTGGATGTCGACCCAACGCTCCACCACGCGGTCCAGTTCCTGCCTGGCCTCATCAAGCTGTTCGGGGTTGAGCATGGACCTGGCCGTATACAGATCGGACACCAGCTGCCGCAGGGTGGCTTCCTGGATGGCCACCACCGGCCCTTCCAGGCCGGGTACCTGCAGCGCTGGACTGCTGCCCAGCGCTCCGTACAACGTCACCTGGATCTTGCTCTGCATGCTCGACTTCCCTGCGGATGGATGCGGCCGAGCGCCATCTTTACCTGGAATGGATGACACGCGCATGTGCCACCGCAGGCCGCGTTACAGCGCTGCAAGATCCGCAAGGTGCTGGGCCATCGCATCCACCGCGCCCACGGCATTGGTGGTGGCGAAGTAGTCATGCCAGCCAGTGGCACTGATGGCGGCCACCAGGGCATCGGCATCTGCACGGCTGCCGCACCTCCAGACCGCGTAGTACTGCTCGGTGCTGGCATATGACACGTCGCTGGCCACGCGGCCCATCGCCAACGGTGCGATGCGTGCGGGATCCAATTGCTGCATGCCGGCGCCGATGCGGGTGAAGAAGGCGTTCCGCTGTTCCGCGCACAGCGCTTTCCAGGCCGGCGTCGCCGCGTACAGCTCGATGAGGAGGTGGGACATGTGGTCTTCCTTGAGGGTCGTGGGAGTGCCGGCCAGCGGCCGGCACTACCGGGAAACGTGGGTGAACGGTACGGCGCTACAGCGAGCGCAGCGCGCGCTTGCGGATGTACCTATTGGCTGCGCTGTCGTGCGTTGACTGCCACCGCGTGCACACATCGCGCACCCATCCAGGCTGGCTCTTGCCGGCGTCGTTCAGCCAGTTGCCGACCGAGTCCTGCACGTAGCGCTCGGGATCGTCAGCGAGCGCCTCCAGCAGGGGCAACGCGTGCTCGGGTTGCTGCTTGAACAACACAACGTGCGTGGCCCATACACCGCGGGGGCGAAGCGCCTCACAGGCAAAGCGGCGCAGACGGGGCGAGCGCTGCTGCGTCCAGGGGTGCAGCAGGGCAAGCGCTTCCAGCGGCTCGGCGACGATATCGCTACGCAGGGCCAACCATGCCCATTCCCGCACACCGAAGTGCGGATCATCTGCCAGCGGACGCATCGCCTGCAGCTTGTCGGCCAATGCCGTCCGCACGTCGCCGCCGATCAGATAACAGGCCCATCCGCGCACGGTGTCGGAGGGATGCGCCTGCCAGCAGTGCACGTCCCCCTGCCCCGCCTCGCGCAGCACCGCTGCGGCCAATGCCATGCGCTGGGTGATTCCCTTGCCTGCAGCGGCGCGCATGCGCTGCGTGGATGCCTGGGGCAAGGTCGGTGCCACCGCCTGCAGCAGTGCGGCGAAATCCACTGCGAGGCACTCGGCCAGGTGCGTGCTGGATACGCTGCCCGCATTGAGTGCCTGCAGGCGTGCCGTGCCGATGGTGCCGCTCATGTGCCTGTTTCCTGGCCTGCGTCGGTGTGTCGCCAGACTTTTTCCAGCAGCAGCGACAACTGCACCTGTTCACCGGAATCAAGGCCGTTGAACAGTCCACCGATCCATTGGGTGTGCTGGTCGAACAGATCGTCAGCCAGGCGCTTGCCGCGCGCGGTCAGCACGATCTGCAGACGGCGGCCGTCCTCGGCGTCACTGCGCCGCTGCAGCAGGCCGTCACGCTGCAGACCATCAAGCAGTCCGCTGATGGTGGCGCGGGTGACGCCGGCACGCTCGGCCAACGTATGCGGTGGCAAGGTGCCACCAGCGCCGTGCAGGAGGAACAGCACCACGAAGCGGCCTTCGCTGAGGCCGTGCGGCGCCAACCGTGCGGCGCAGTCGCGGTCGATGGCGGTGGACAGCGAAAGCAGCTGGAAGCACAGACGAAGCTGGGCCAGGTGGGGATCGCCGCGACGGCCAGCCTCCTGGAGGAGAGCCGTGTGTTTTGCTTCAAGCATCCATCATATCCATGATGATTAGGCGCCATATTATATTCACGATCCCGCAGGGCGCAAGCCCGGACCGGGTTGCCGCAGGGCATGACGCGGCGCCGCCCCAGGGCCTGGCTACGGTCGACCGGCGCCGGCAGCCAAAGCTGCGGTAGCATCGCGCCACGTCCCGCCAGGAGTTCCACGCATGTGCCGTGTCGTCCTGTTGTTGCTGACGCTGTTGCCGATCGCCGTAGTCGCCGCGCCCCCTCCGCTGCCCTCGCCAGCCCGCATTGATGCCCAGGCGCGACGGCTGATGCAGGCCGCACACGCACGTGGCATGGCGCTGGCGGTGATCGACGCTGGCAAGGTGGTGCACGTGGCCGCCTATGGCGAGCGCAACGCCGCCGGCGAACCGCTGCGTACCGACACCGTGATGTACGCCGCTTCGTTGACCAAGATGGCCTTTGGCCACCTGGTCGCGCAGCTGGCACAGGACCAGGTGATCGCGCTGGACGCCGGCATTGCCACGTATCTGGACAAGCCGTTGCCGGACTACCCCGTCGATACGAAGCACTACGCCGATTACAGCGTATTGGCCGGCGACGAACGCTGGCGCCGGCTCACCCCGCGCCTGCTGCTCAATCATGGCAGCGGCTTTGCCAACTTCGCGTTTCTGGAACCGGATGGCAGGCTGCAATTCCATTTCGATCCGGGCAGCCGCTACGGCTATTCCGGCGAAGGCTTGATCCTGCTGCAGTTCGTGCTCGAACGGGGGCGCCTTGGCCAGGACATCGGCGCGCTGATGCAGCGGCGCGTGTTTGATCGCTTCGGCATGCCCCGCACCAGCATGATGTGGCGCGGGGATTTCGCCGCCAACCTGGCCGACGGCTGGACCGCCGATGGCACGCCCGAGCCGCATGACGAGCGCAGCCGGGTGCGGGCTGCCGGCTCGATGGATACCACCATCGCCGACATGGCCAACTTCGCAGCGGGCTATGTGCGCGGCGAAGGCCTTTCAGCGGCGATGCGGCAGGAGCTGGTACGTCCGCAGTTGCCGATCACCACGGCCAGCCAGTTTCCGACCCTGCAGGCGGAACTGCCGGTAGCGGAGCGGCGCAGGGACCTGGCAGCCGGCCTGGGCGTGGTCACCTTCCGCGGACCGCAGGGGCCCGGCTTCTACAAGGGCGGCCACGATGACGCGGTGGGCAACACCCTGGTGTGCATCGAGCAGGGCCAGCGCTGCGTGGTGATGCTGGGCAACGATGTCCGCGCCGAGGCGGCGTTTCCGGCGCTGGTGGCGTTCGTGCTGGGCGATACCGGAGTGCCGTGGGACTGGGAGTACGGCACGCAGAAGGTGTTCGTGCGCTGACGCCATCCACGCATGGCGTGGATCTACTGGCATGGACCGATGGGCATGGACCGATGGGCATGGATTCATGGGCATGGCCCCATGGGCATGGATTCATTGGCATGGACACATGGGTATGGATACACGGGTATGGACCCATTGGCGGCAACACGCCACCCACAAAAAACCCCGCCTTGCGGCGGGGTTTTTCATTGCAGCAGTGCAGCGGGACTTAGAAGTCCATGCCGCCCATGCCACCCATGCCGCCCATGCCACCAGCGCCACCCATGGCCGGCTCGTCCTTCTTCGGAGCTTCGGCAACCATGGCTTCGGTGGTGATCATCAGGCCAGCGATCGAGGCTGCGTTCTGCAGCGCCGAACGGGTCACCTTGGTCGGGTCCAGGATGCCGAACTGCAGCATGTCACCGAACTCGCCGGTAGCGGCGTTGTAGCCGAAGCTGCCGGTGCCTTCCTTGACCTTGTTGACGATGACCGACGGCTCTTCACCGGCATTGGCAACGATTTCGCGCAGCGGGGCTTCCATCGCGCGCAGGGCGATCTGGATGCCGTGGTTCTGGTCTTCGTTGCCACCCTTCAGGCCAGCCAGTGCGGAGACCGCACGGACCAGGGCAACGCCGCCGCCCGGGACCACGCCTTCTTCAACGGCCGCACGGGTCGCGTGCAGGGCGTCGTCGACGCGATCCTTCTTTTCCTTCATTTCGATTTCGGTCGACGCGCCGACCTTGATCACTGCAACGCCACCGGCCAGCTTGGCCACGCGCTCCTGCAGCTTCTCGCGGTCGTAGTCCGAGGAGGTGTCTTCGATCTGGGTCTTGATCTGCGCAACGCGCGAATCGACCGCAGCCTTGTCACCCACGCCATCGATGATGGTGGTGTTTTCCTTGGAGACCTGCACCTTCTTGGCGCGGCCCAGGTCCTTGATGGTGGCCTTCTCCAGCGACAGGCCGACTTCCTCGGAGATCACGGTGCCGCCGGTCAGCACGGCCATGTCTTCCAGCATCGCCTTGCGACGGTCGCCGAAGCCCGGCGCCTTGACGGCCACGACCTTGACGATGCCGCGGATGGTGTTGACCACCAGGGTCGCCAGCGCTTCGCCTTCGACTTCCTCGGCAACGATCAGCAGCGGCTTGCCAGCCTTGGCGACGCCTTCCAGCACCGGCAGCAGGTCACGGACGTTGGAGATCTTCTTGTCGTGCAGCAGGATGTACGGGTCATCCAGGTCAGCGGTCTGCGACTGCTGGTTGTTGATGAAGTACGGGGACAGGTAGCCGCGGTCGAACTGCATGCCCTTGACCACGTCCAGCTCGTTGTCCAGGCCCGAGCCTTCTTCAACGGTGATCACGCCTTCCTTGCCGACTTCCTTCATCGCGTTGGCGATGATCTGGCCGATCGACTCGTCCGAGTTGGCCGAGATCGTGCCGACCTGGGCAATGGCCTTGTCGTCAGCGGTCGGCTTGGAGATGTTCTTCAGCTCGGCGACGGCGGCCACCACGGCCTTGTCGATACCGCGCTTGAGGTCCATCGGGTTCATGCCGGCAGCAACAGCCTTGGCGCCTTCGCGGATCAGGGCCTGGGCCAGCACGGTGGCGGTGGTGGTGCCGTCGCCGGCGTCGTCGTTGGTACGCGAGGCGACTTCCTTCACCATCTGCGCGCCCATGTTCTCGAACTTGTCAGCCAGTTCGATTTCCTTGGCGACGGACACGCCGTCCTTGGTGATGGTCGGGGCGCCGAAGCTCTTCTCGAGCACGACGTTGCGGCCCTTCGGGCCCAGGGTGGCCTTGACGGCATTGGCGAGAACGTTGACGCCGCGCACCATGCGCGAACGGGCGTCTTCACCGAAACGAATATCCTTGGCAGCCATTGCGTTTACCTCATTGGTAGCGCCGGGCCATGCCCGGCGGCTGGGTGTTGGAATCAGGGGATGAAGCAGGTCGCGCCGACGCTCAGCCGATGACGGCGAGCACGTCGTCTTCGCGCAGGACCTTGTACTCGACGCCTTCGCTCTTGTACGAGCTGCCGGCGTACTGGCCGTAGATGACCTTGTCACCGACCTTCAGCGACGGAGCGCGCACGTTGCCGTTGTCCAGCGGCTTGCCCGGGCCCACGGCCACGACTTCACCCTTGGTGGACTTTTCCTTGGCGGAGTCCGGGATCAGGATGCCACCGGCGGAAACTTCGTCGGCTTCGATCGGCTTGACCACAACGCGGTCGTGCAGCGGCTTGATGCTCATGTGGGACCTCTTAAGTTATTGATTGGTCTGAAAAAGTCCGGCGATGTTAGCACTCACACCAGGCGACTGCCAGCAACGCGCGTGAAAAAGCCCGACAGGTCGGGAGCACGACAGAGATGGAGACCTCCGGAGCCCTTTCAAGGCCCGCCCCCGAAATTTTTCCCGGCGGACCGGCGGCACACCATCCCTGCGCGGACGCCTTTATAGGGATGCGTCGCGGCAAGCCAAGGGGGAATTGGCCACCATTTGGTGACCGCCGTCGCACTGTCAGATATCTGGCGTTCATTTACGACAAAGTGTCACCGGATCGGCTTTAGGGTGGCCCGGCATTCCCAATCACAAGGAGTAGTCGATGCGATTGCTGTCCCCGCTCGCCGCCGCCTGCCTGCTGGCCCTGGCTGCAGCGCCGGCCCAGGCCGAGGTCTTCATCAACGAACTGCACTACGACGACAGCACCGCTGCCGGTGACGTCGGCGAAGCCATCGAAGTGGTCGCCACCGCCGGCGAGGACCTGTCCGGCTACCGCCTGTACCTCTACAACGGCAGCAACCCGTCGGCCGCCACGGTCTACGCCAACAACGCGGTGCCGGCCGGAACCGCGGCCAGCTGCGGCAGCGCCACCCTGGCGGTGGTCACCTACCCCAGCAACGGCCTGCAGAACGGTGCCAACGACGGCATCGCCCTGGTCGACGCCAGCGGCAAGGTGGTCCAGTTCCTCAGCTACGAGGGCGCGATCACCGCTTCCGGTGGCCCCGCCGCCGGCATGACCAGCCAGAACATTCCGGTTGCCGAAACCAACAGCACCGCAGCGGGCACCTCGCTGCAGCTGACCGGCAGCGGCAGCCAGTACGCGCACTTCACCTGGGCCGAATCGGCCAGGCAGACCTTCGGCAGCTGCAACAACAACCAGACCTTCAGCGGCGGCGGCACCCCGGGACCGAACACGCCGCCGTCGGTGTCCACCACCACGCCCGCACAGGGCAGCAGCACCTTCCCTGCCGCCGCCGACCTGGAAGTGGTGTTCAGCGAGACGGTCAACCTCGCCAGCGGCGCCTTCGCACTGACCTGCGGCACTTCGGGCAGCGTGCCGCTGACCTGGCCGGCCAGCGGCAAGAGCGTGAAGCTGTCGACCAACACCGCGCTGGTCGCCGGTGAAGCCTGCCGCTTCGACATCCGTGCCGCACGCATCACCGATGCGCAGGGTGCCCGCCCGGCGACCGACAGCCGCATCGCCTTCACCGTGGCCACCACCACCGGCAATCCGGACCCGGGCAATCCCGGCGGACCGGCCGGTTACTACTCGAAGGTCAACACCAGCAGCCCCAGCCAGCTGCGCTGCTCGCTGCACGCCACCATCAAGGGCCACACCGCGTACCCGTACAGTGGCTCGGGCACCAGCACCTGGACCATCCTGGAGATCGCCGACGAAGATCCGAACAACAGCGGCCGGATCCTCGATGCCTACCGCAACCACAGCTTCGCCAAGGTGACCGACCGTGCAGGCAGTGGCAGCGGCCTGAAGTACAACCGCGAGCACACCTGGCCGAACTCGCTGGGCTTTGCCAGCACCACCGGCGACAAGGGCCTGCCGTACGCGCCCTACACCGATACCCACATGCTGTACCTGACCGACGCACAGTGGAATGCCGACCGCGGCAACAAGCCGTTCGGCAAGTGCGATGCCAACTGCGGCGAGCGTGCCACCGAAGCCAACAACGGCCACGGCGGTGGCAGCGGTGGTTACCCGGGCAATTCGAACTGGGTACGCACACCGGATGGCAACGCCGGAACCTTCGAGGTGTGGGGCCATCGCAAGGGCGACATGGCACGGGCGGTGATGTACATGGCCATCCGCTATGAAGGTGGCAAGGATGCGGCCACCGGCCAGTCCGAACCGGACCTGGAACTGACCGACGACCGCAGCAAGATCGTCAAGACCAGCAGCTCGCCGGCCTACATGGGCCTGCTGTCGACCCTGATCGACTGGCACCTGTCCGATCCGCCGGATGCCGCCGAGCAGGCACGTAATGACGTGATCTACTCGTTCCAGGGCAACCGCAACCCGTTCATCGACCACCCCGAGTGGGCCACCCCGGGCCTGTTCACCTCGGCCAAGCCGGCCACCTGCCAGCTGGCCAACTGACCGCGCAACGCTGCGGTCCACTGCCGTCGCCGGGCCCTGCCCCGGCGACGGCTCTATACTCGACGGTCATGTCGACCGTCGATCCCGTCCTGCTGCTGTTGACCACCTGCCCGGACCGGGCCAGTGCCGAGCGCATCGCGCACGCGCTGGTCGCCGAGCACCTGGCTGCCTGCGTGACCCGCCTGGACGGCGCACAGTCGACCTACCGCTGGCAGGGTGAGGTCACCACCGACACCGAGCTGCAGCTGCTGGTGAAGACCACCGCAAGCCGTGTCGATGAAGCCATCGCCCGGATCGTCGAACTGCATCCGTATGAACTCCCGGAGTGCATCGCGGTCGAAACCCGGGCCGGCCTGCCGGCGTATCTGGACTGGATCCGGGCACAGACCCGGGAGGACACTGATTGAAGACTCTGTTTGCGCGTGGCGCCGCCTTGTGCGCTCTGTTGTGGCTTTCATTGCCGGCCTTCGCGCTGGATGAGAAGGATCTGCTGCCGGTGGACCAGGCGTTCGCGCTGACCGCCAGCGCGCCTGAGCGTGGCCAGATCCAACTGCAGTTCAAGATCGCCCCCGGCTATTACCTGTATCGCCACCGCACCACGGTGAAGGCCGATCCGGCGTTCAACGCCGCCGCGCTGCAGATGCCCGCAGGCAAGAAGCACCACGACGATTTTTTCGGTGAGGTGGAGACCTACCGCGAGCGCCTGCAGGCCACCCTGCCCGGCGCGCCCACCGATGCCGCCGGCACCATCAGCCTGGAAGTGCGTTACCAGGGCTGCGCCGATGCCGGTGTGTGCTACCCGCCGCAGAAGCGCGTGGTGCAGGTGACCCTGCCTGGTGCAGGCGGTGCGGCGGCCACGCTGCCGATCGCACGCGCCACCGGCGCCAGTGCGTTCAACAACCCACTGGCGGGCGCCGGCGGTGGCGGTGGCCTGCGGTTGCCGGGCACCAGCAACAGCCAGGCATTGCCGCTGCCCTCGGAACAGGCGTTCGGCTTCGATGCCATCGCCAGCGATGGCAATACCCTGCTGCTGCGCTTCAGCCCGGCACCAGGCTATTACCTGTATCGCGACCGCACCTCGCTGAAGCTGGAAGGCAGCGCCGGGGTGCTGGCCGACAAGCCGCGCTGGCCGGCGGCGCAGTCGCATCGCGACGAGCACTTCGGTGACGTGGCGGTCTATTTCAACCAGGTGGAAGTGCCGGTGCCGCTGCGCCGCAGCCGCGCCGAAGCGGTCGACAGCACGCTGGTGGTGACCTTCCAGGGTTGCCAGACCGATGGCATCTGCTACCCGCCGATGACGCGCCGGGTGAAGCTGTCGATCCCCGCCGGCAAGGCCAGCGCCAGCGGCGATGCACCTGCCGCACGCGACGACGTGATCCGCTCGCAGCCGGGTTCGCCCGCTGCCGGCACCCGCGAGGGTGCAAACGGTACACCGCTGCGCCTGCTTCCCACCGTGCCCAACGACGCGCCGGCCAACGCCGGTACTGCCGACGCCAGCAGCGGCTCGCGCGATGCCTTCGCCGCCGACGCGCAGCAGGACAATGCACTGCGTACCAAGGCTCCGAGCCGCGTACCGAAGACCGACAGCTCGCTGCTGTGGGTACTGCTGCTGGCACTGGGCGGTGGCCTGGTGCTGAACCTGATGCCCTGCGTGCTGCCGATCCTGTCGCTGAAAGTGCTGAGCCTGGCGCAGAGCGGTGAAAGCGCCGAGCGCGCCCGCAGCCATGCCATGTGGTACACGCTGGGCGTGCTGGTTGCCTTTGCGGTGATCGGCGCATTGATGGTCGGCCTGCGCATGCTTGGCAATGCGGTCGGCATCGGTTTCCAGCTGCAGCATCCCGGCGTGGTCGCGGCGTTGGCCTACATCATGTTCGCGGTGGGCCTGAGCCTGTCCGGCGTGTTCACCATGGGCGGCGGCATCGGCAACTTCGGCCAGTCGCTGGCGCGACGCAGTGGCCCGGCCGGCGATTTCTTCACCGGCGTGCTGGCCTGCGTGGTCGGCAGTGCGTGCGTGGGGCCGTTCTTCGGCCCGGCGGTGGCCTATGCCTTCGTTGCACCGCCGGTAGCGGCGATGCTGGTGTTCCTGTTCCTCGGCCTGGGCCTGGCCCTGCCGTTCCTGCTGATCGGCTTCGTGCCGGCGCTGGCCCGTCGCCTGCCCAAGCCGGGGCCGTGGATGGAAACCCTCAAGCACGTGCTGGCCTTCCCGATGTACGCCGCCGCGTTGTGGCTGCTGTGGGTGCTGGGCAAGCAGCGCGGCGTGGATGGCATGGCGCTGGCGCTGGGTGGCCTGCTGCTGCTTACCGGTGGCCTGTGGCTGTTCGAGCGCAGCCGCTGGCGCAGCCAGCGCGCGGCCGGGCTGCTGGGCGTGCTGCTGGTGATCGCCGCGCTGGTACCGGTATGGGGCGTGACCCAGCTGGCACCGCCGGCGCGTGCCGCGCAGGCGAGCAGCGAGAACGTGGTGGATTATTCGCCGCAGATGCTGGACCGCCTGCGCGCCGACAACCGCGTGGTGTTCGTCAACATGACCGCCGACTGGTGCGTGAGCTGCAAGGCCAACGAACGCGCGGTGCTGTCGCGCCCGGAGTTCAAGGAACTGCTCAAGCGCACCAACGCGGTGTACATGCGTGGCGACTACACCAATGTCGACCCGCAGATCACCGCGTTCCTGGATGAGCACAAGGCCGTGGGCGTGCCGCTGTACGTGGTGTACGGCCCCGGCGCCCCGCCGACGGTGCTGCCGACCCTGCTGACGCAGGCGCTGGTGGAAGAAGCGCTGCTGCGCACCGCGCGATGAAGTGGCAACGGCCAGGGCTGCTGTGGACAGCAGTGCTGGCTGCCGGTCTTGGCCTATGGGCCGGCAACCGGCTGGCGCCGGAGCCGGCGACGGAAGCTGCAGCGCCTGTTGCGGTATCGCCGCCGGCGCTGCCGATGCTGCGGCCCGGTGATCCGCTGCCGGCGCTGGTGCTTGCCGATGCTGAAGGTCACGCGCTGGATATCCGCGAACGCTTCAAGGGCCACCCATTGCTGGTCAATGTGTGGGCCAGCTGGTGCGGCCCCTGCGTGGAAGAGATGCCCGAACTGGCCCGCTTTGCCGAGGGCCAGGGCGCACACGGCGTGCAGGTGTTGGGCCTGGCACTGGATACGCCGGACGGCGTGCGCGATTTCCTGAAGCGGGTGCCGGTGGACTATCCCATCGTGCTCGATACCCCCGGCCCACGCGATGCCAGCGTGCAGTTGGGCAACGCGCAGGGCCTGCTGCCCTACAGCGTGCTGTTCGACGCGCAGGGACGGATGGTGAAGGCCAAGCTCGGACCGTTCGCGCACGGCGAAATCGAAGGCTGGGCGAAGTAGGCCGGCAGGGCTGCGCCCTGCACCTGCAGATGCTTTCAGGCAACAGCAACAGCAACAGCCGAAGCAACGGCCAAAGCGGCATTGCGTGGGATGGCGGGGCGGTGTCGGACTGCGGGGACGCCGCAAGTACGTCCCTGTAGGCTCAGCCGCGCCATCCATGGCGCGGATGCCCCGCAATCCGACACCGCCCCGCCTTCGACAGGTTCCCGGTATGTGGTAGATCCACGCCATGCGTGGATGGATTTCCATCGAATCGAATATTTCGACAATTGAACGAAGAACATCCACGCACGGCGTGGATCTACCTGTCGACCAAGGTCGACACCCACCAAGAGCAGGCCATGCCTTCCCGACAGATCGCGGAAATCTGTCGAAGGCGGGGTGGGTCCGGTTGCGGGGGCGTGAGCCGCATGGATGCGGCGACCGAGCTTACATGGACGTACTTGCAGCGTCCCCCGCAACCGGACCCACCCCGCCTACCCTCAGGAAACCAGCTTCGGCTGTTGCTGTTGATGTTGATGTTGCTATTGAGGTTGCCGGCCAGCGGCCGGCACTACGGCGGGTGCAGGGCGCAGCCCTGCCGGCAAGCCCTCCTTGACCGCAGCGGCCTGCGACCCGGAGAATTACGAGATTAATTCTCATTTGCTGTTGCGCAGGATGCGGGCGGCAGCCTCGACGGCCCTCGATCCCGATGTTCAAGAACGTCCTGTTCCAACTGCACTGGCTGCTGGGCATCAGCGCGGGCGCCATCCTGGCCGTGATGGGCCTGAGTGGTGCAGTCCTGTCGTTCGAGGATGAACTGCTGCGCGCCGCCAATCCCGGCTTCGCCGAGATCGCCGAGCATCATGCCGACAACCAGCAGCCGCTCGCCCTGAGCGAGCTGGTGCCGTTGCTGCAGGCAGGCAGCGAGCGGCCGCTGCAGCGCCTGCGGGTGGATGCCAGCGGCCAGCGGCCATCGGTGGCACGCTTTGCCGGCGGCAAGGACCACTGGGTCTATTTCGACCCCTACAGCGGCGAGCGCTTCAGCGCGCTGCGCGGACAGGCCTTCTTCGATTTCGTCGAGGACCTGCACCGCCACATGGTCGCCGGCGAACGCGGCTCGTGGATCACCGGCAGCTGTGCCATCGCGCTGTTGTTCTTCACCCTGTCCGGGCTGTACCTGCGCTGGCCACGCCGCTGGTGGCACTGGCGCAGCTGGCTGGCGGTGGAATGGGCGCGCAAGGGCCGGGGCTTCCTGTGGAGCCTGCATTCGGTGATCGGCACCTGGGTGCTGCTGATCTACCTGATGAGCGCACTGACCGGGTTGTGGTGGTCGTTCGACTGGTATCGCAACGGGCTGACCCAGCTGCTGGGTGTCGCGCCCCCAGCCAAGCACAAGGTCGCCACGGATCTGCCCCTGGATCTGCACAAGGTCGAAGCCACGCTGTACGCACTGCCCGGAGTGCGCCAAGGCTTCATCGACCTGCGCCTGCCGGAGAAGCCCGGTCAAGAGCTCAACGTACGGGTGATGTCGGCGGATCCCGCACAACGGGGCGGCCATCACGACCGCGCACATGACCTGCTGCAGCTCGACCCGGCCACCGGCGCGGTCCTCGACGCGCGCCCCTACGCGCGCCAGGGTGCCGGCGGCCAGCTCACCACCAGCATGTTCGCCCTGCACTCGGGCAGCTTCTTCGGCATGCCCGGGCGCATCGTGGTGATGCTCAGCAGCCTGGGCATGTGCCTGTTCTTCGTTACCGGCTGGCTGTTGTACCTGGACCGCCGCCGCGGCCAGCGTGCCGCCCGCGTGCTGCGGCAGAGCGTGCCGGCAGCAGCACCCCATGCCGCGGGCACGCCGTGGCTGGTGGTGCATGCCAGCCAGAGCGGCCTGGCCGAACAGTTGGCCTGGCGTGCGGCGGCACAGCTGCAGGCCGCCGGCCATGGAGTGCAGGTACTGCCGCTTGCGCGCGTAGCTGCCACGCAGCTGCAGGCCTCCACACAAGCGCTGTTCGTGCTCAGCACCTTCGGTGATGGCGAACCACCGGACAACGCACGGCGCAGCGCGCGCCAGTTGCTGGCACAGCTTCCGGATCTTTCCGGGCTGCGCTACGGCATGCTCGCGCTGGGTGATCACCAGTACGCGCAGTTCTGCGGGTTCGGCATCCAGATCGACGACTGGTTGACGCGCTCGGGCGCGAAAGCCTTGTTCGCCCGCATCGACGTTGATGCCGCTTCGGTAAAGGCGCTGCGCCAATGGCAGCTGCAGCTGACCGGACTCACTGGCATCGACACCGACGACAGCGTGTTGCCGGCCGCCACGGTGATGCACGACTGGCGCCTGCTCGGCCGCACCCTGCTCAACCCCGGCAGCGTCGGCGGCCAGATCTGGAAGATCCGCCTGGCACCACCGGCCGATGTCGACTGGCGGGCCGGCGACATCCTGCACATCGCGCCCCGCCACGACCCGATGCACGCAAGCGCGGTACTGCGCGCGCATGGCCTGGATCCCCAACAGCCACAGCTGATCGATGGCGTTGCCAAGACCCTGCTGGAACTGGCCAGCGAACGCGTGCTGCCCGAACCCGGCCGTGCGTTGCCGGTGCAGGATGCAGGCCTGTGGTTGTCGGGCCTGCCGTCACTGCCTGGGCGTGAGTACTCCATCGCCTCATGCGCCGCCGATGGCGAAGTGGAGCTGGTGGTGCGGCTGGTCCGCGACGCAGCGGGCCGCGCCGGCCTGGGCTCGGGCTGGCTGGGCCTGCATGCGCCGATGGACGGTGCGATAGCCGCCCGCGTGCATCGCAACCCCGGCTTCCATCGGCAGCCGGGTGCGCCGATGGTGCTGATCGGCAACGGCACGGGCATCGCCGGCCTGCGCAGCCTGCTGCGCGAAGCCGCGCACCAGGGCGAGCACGGCCACTGGCTGCTGTTCGGCGAGCGTCAGCGCGCGCACGATTTCCTGTTCGCCGACGAGATCATCCGGTGGCAGGCTGACGGGCATCTGCTGCGCTTGGATCAGGCCTATTCGCGTGATGTGGACGATGGCAGCTACGTACAGCACCGACTGCGGGCTGCGACCGATGAACTGCAGGCGTGGTTGGCACGAGGTGCAGTGATCCATGTGTGTGGATCGCTGCACGGCATGGCCGACGGCGTGGACCAGGTGCTGCGCGAGGCACTGGGCGATGAAAGGGTGGAGCTGCTGCTGGAGAATGGGCGCTACCGGCGCGACGTGTATTGAATCCGTTCGCCGGGCATGGCCCGGCGCTACCCTTCATGGGTTTCAACGGTAGCGCCGGGCCACGCCCGGCGAAGGCGATCAGGCCATCACGCTGCAGCCCGTGCCCGGCGCTCGGGCTGCAGCCGGAACGCGGCCACCGCTTCGGCCAGCGCGCGCACCTGGGTCTGCATCTGCGCAGTCGACGCGCCGGCTTCTTCCACCAGGCTCGCATTGCGCTGCGTGCTGGCCTCCATCTGTACGACGGTCTGGTTTACCTGGGCAATGCCCGCATGCTGTTCGTGCGAGGCACTGCGGATACCGGCCAGCAGGCCGGCCAACTGCTGCACGCTGCTGACGATCTCGTCCATCGTCGTACCCGCCTGCTTGGCCTGCGCACTGCCCTGGTCGACCCGCGTCATCGAATCCTCGATCAAACCCTTGATCTGCTTGGCCGCATCGGCACTGCGCTGGGCCAGCAAGCGCACTTCGGCCGCCACCACCGCGAAACTTCGGCCCTGCTCGCCTGCACGCGCGGCCTCCACTGCCGCGTTGAGGGCCAGGATATTGGTCTGGAAGGCGATGCCATCGATCAGCTGGATGATGTCACCGATGCGCCGCGACGCCGCACTGATGCCCTGCATGGTGGCCACCACCTGGCCGACCGCAGTGCCGCCGCGCTCGGCAACCCGGGCGGCCTCACGTACCAGTCCATCGGCGCGCTCCGTCGCATCGGCGTTGCGGCCGACGGTATCGGTCAGTTCATGCATCGATGCAGCGGTTTCTTCCAGGTTGGCGGCCTGCTGTTCCGTGCGCTGGGAAAGATCGTGATGGCCGGCAACGATTTCACCCACCCCCACATCCAGGCGGACGGTGGCCTGCTGGATGCGGGTGACGATGTGGCCCAGCTGCGCGACAGTGGCGTTGGCATCGTCACGCATGCGGGCGAACACGCCCTGCAGGTCGCCCTCCAGGCGCACGCTCAGGTCGCCGCGTGCCAGTGCGGCCAGCAGCGCCTGCAGATCACCGAGGTTGGCCTCGAAGGTGGACAGCAGGCGATTGATGCTGGTCGACAGCGTGCGCACGAAGCCCTGCTTGCCCTCAAGCACGATGCGTCCCTGCAGCTCGCCATGCGCCGCCGCGTCGACCAGTGCCGCCACTTCGGTTTCCAGCAGTGTCTCCAGCGCGCGGCTGCGCCATTCCACTGCCACGCCGAGGAAGTGGTCGTCCTCGACGATGGCGTTGGCGATCAGCTGGTAGCGGGTGCCGGCGTGGCCGATCTCGCGCTCTTCGCGCTGACGGACACCAATCAGCCCCGCCAGTACCGGGTGCAGGCGGACCGCGTCGCTGCCAAGCAACGACTCTGCAGGACGATCCAGCAGCTTCAGCAGCGCTGGATTGGCGTAGGCCACCTGCCCTTCCGCGTCGACCACCATCAAGCCGGTCTGCGCGCTGTCCAGCGCTTGCCGCACGCGCGTGTTGCCGCGCGCAACCGCGCGCTCGGTTTCGATCCGCGCACGCAGGCGTTGCTGCATGTCGACCAGGCACTGCGCAAGCTGGCCGATCTCATCGTTGGCGTTGTGCACGCGCAGCGTGGTGTCGAGCCGATCATCGGCGATATCGCCAGCGAAACGCAGGGTGTCCTGGATCGGCCGACGCACCGCGCGGACGACCAGCACCAGGCTGGTGATCAGCACACCGGCCACCAGCAGCAGGGTGGCCACGAACAGCACGCTGGCCATCCGTGCGCCCGACTGCTGACGAAGCTGCGCCTGGGCCAGTGCCGCAGTCTGTGCCTGCTGGAATGCGGCCAGTGCCGGGCCCACGGCTGCCGCCGTCTCGAGCAGCGACTGTGCTTCCACATCCAGGCCGACACGCGCGGCGGTATAGCCCAGCAGCGCGGCCTGGTAGGCCTCCATGCCCGTGCGCACGTGCTCTTGCACCTCGGCTGGCAGGCCCGCCAATGCCAGATCGAAGGGCAGCTTTTCTTCGCTGGCACGATCGGCGTGGGTGGAATCGCCATCGAGCAGCAGCAGCGCTTCCTGGCGCCGCATCCGCTGCACATGCAGGGAAAGCGCAGGGCGCTCCAGCGCGTCCACCTGTGACTGCAGTGCGTCGGCGGACTGCTGCAGCTGCGCGGCCAGGCCTGCGTCGCCGCGTCCCATCTCATCCACCCGCTCGAACAACGCGGCGATGCCCTGTGAGAATGCGTCGACGGCTTCAGTCATCGCCTGCAGCACCTTGCGCCGACCCGCATCCATCGGCATTGCACGCAACGCCTGCAGATCCTGCTTCAACATCCGTTGCGTGGCCAGCAACTGGCTGCGGTCGGCATCGTCGAAACTTCGCGCATACTGGGTCTGCAGGCGCCGGGCCTCGGCCACCCGCGCTGCCAGCGAAGCGACGCGGTCACTGCCCTGCTGGTAGCTGGCCTGATCGCGCGCCGCCTGCTTGCTCGCATGGCTGGTCCAGGCATGGACGGCGGCAATGGCCACCAGGCCAAGGCTGCAGACCAGCAGGGTCGCCTTGAGCTTGTCGGCGACGCTCAGCCGATGGGGCTGCAACCAGCGCAGCAGGCCAGGGAAACGCGAACGCAACCCGGCAACGCGGCTACGCAGGGACCGAAGGTGGGGAACGACGGCCGGCATGACAGACTCCAGGCGGAAGGACGCACCTGTATCGACTGGTTGCAGCAGAACTTTAGCCCCGGATTGATTCCTGCCACGAGCGGCGGGCAGTTGTCGCTGTTGTACCGGCCGCAGACGACCGGGGGATGACACCGGCGGGATGCGCTTGACCTCAACCCCGGTTGCGGTATCACAGTGGAGGCCCCTGCCCGTGATGCCTGCCATGCCCATCGACGTCCCCCGCTACCTGCAGCGCCTGCAGCTGGATGCCCCGCCCCCGCTCACCCTGGCCGGGCTGACCCTGCTGCAGCAGCGCCACAACGCCCTGCTGCCGTTCGAGACCCTGACCAGCCTGCTGCGCGACGCGGTGGCGATCGACCTGGACAGCGTCCAGCACAAGCTGCTGCACGCGCAGCGCGGCGGTTACTGCTTTGAACTCAATGGCGCGTTCCTGGCCCTGCTGCAGGCCTTGGGCTTCGATGCGCAGCCACTGAGCGCACGGGTGCTGCTGTCGGCCACCGATGGCGAGCTGACTGCGCGTACGCATCTGCTCCTGCGGGTGCGTCTGCAGGAAGAGGATTGGCTGGTCGATACCGGCTTCGGCAGCCTGACCCCGACCGTACCGCTGCGCCTGCACGAGACCGCAGTGCAGGACACACCGCACGAGCGTTACCGAGTGCGGACGCTGGATGATGGCGACTTCATGCTCGCCGCCGAGGCGGGGGATGACTGGCGGGCGCTGTACCGCTTCGACCTGCAGCCACCGGCGCCGATCGACAACGAGGTAGGCAACTGGTACGTGTGCACGCATCCGCAGTCGAGCTTTCCCGGCCAGCTGCGTGCATCACTGACCGGGCCGGATTGGCGACGCACCATCGGCAGCGGCAACTACACCGAATACCGCCCGGGCCAGGCGCCGGCCAAGCGCCCGCTGCGTGATGTGCAGGATGTGCGCGAGGTGCTGCAGCGGGGCTTCGGCATGCGCCTCCCCGACGATCCGCGGTTGGATCCGGCCATCGCCGATTGGCTGCAGCGATCACGGGCCACGTCCGTGTAGCGCCGCGCCATGTTCGGCTGCCGTCCTTGCCGCTATGGGTTGACGGGTGCCTGCAAGGCAATCCGGTTGCCCTCGCTGTCGCGGATCTCGGCCACCCGCCAGCCACCGGCCACGGCCGGGCCAAAGCACAGCACCGCGCCGGCCTGCAGGGCACGCTGCAGGCTCCGATCCAGATCGTCCACGCCCAGGTAGATGCGCGGGCCCTGCTCCGACGGCACGTAGTCGGCGCCGTGTACCAGCGCCATGCTGGCACCTGCGGCGTCGTCGTTGAACGACAGGTAGGCCATCCGACAGTCATGCAGGTCGATCGGCGCTTCGATGCGCACCTGCAGCCAGTGCTCGTAGAACATCACGGCGCGTTCGAGATCGGCGACCGGAACTTCAACATGCAGAATGGGATTCATGGTGATGGTGCTCGGCGTGCAGGTGGATGAAAGGCAGCATCGCCGCCCTGTGCACGGCACGATACGGCCCCGACTGGCATGCTGGACAGCCTGCCACCGTACTGGAAGCGCCCATGTCCCTGGCCGATCACCGTCATGCCCTGGCCCCGTTGGGCTTCCTGCGCGTTGCCATCAACCTGGGCAACCCGGTGCTGGCCCAGGGCGACGCCAATTCACCACGTGGGCCGTCGGTGGAGCTGGCCACCGCGCTGGCACAGCGGCTGGGTGTGCAGGCACGCTTCAGTTGCCACGACGCGGCCGCATCGGTGGTTGCAGCGGCCAGCGACGATGCATGGGATCTGGCCTTCCTGGCGGTGGACCCGGCACGTGCCGACCGCATTGCCTTCAGCGCGCCGTACGTGGAGATCGAAGGCACCTATCTGGTGCGCGATGACAGTCCAGCACAACGGGTTGCAGACCTTGATCGCAACGGGCTGCGCATCGCGGTGGGACGCGGCGCCGCCTACGATCTGTTCCTCAGCCGTGAGCTGCGGCACGCGACGATTGAACGTGCCGACACCTCGGCCGCGGCCATCACCCTGTTCGGCCAGCAGCGGCTGGATGCAGCGGCCGGCGTACGCCAGCCCCTGCTGGCCTGGGCGCAGGCACATCGCGGCCATCGCGTGCTGGCCGATCGCTTCACCGTCATCCAGCAAGCGGTTGCCGCGCCCATCGTACGGCCCGCAGCGGCGTTGCAGGCGCTGTTCGCGGAAGTGCAGGCGATCAAGGCCGGGCCGCTGCTGGGCGAGGCCTTCGCGCGTGCCGGGCAGGCAGTCACGCTGTTGCGGTGACGCTCACTTCATGGCGTCGCGCCTGCCCGGGTGACACTACCCCGCGTCTGCGGCCTGCATGTGCCGCACATGCTCGGCCGCCTGGGCGTGCAACCATTCGCGGAAGGCCAGGAAACCACGGTGCCGCACCGAGCGCTGCGGATACACCAGCCAATGCGGCCATGCGGTTTTCAGGCGCCGGTCCGACAACGCAACCAACTGGCCGGAATCCAGCAGCAGCCGCGCCCGCGTCACCCGTCCCAGGGCAACACCGACGCCGTCCAGTGCGGCGCGATGGTGGGCTTCGGAATCATCCAGCACCGCCACGTACCGCGCCGGCGGGCGCTGCCCGGTCAGCGCGAACCATGCGCCCCACGCGCCGTCGGGGTCTCCCAGCAGCGGCCACTGTGCCAACGGTAGGTGGCCGATGCCGCCCATGCGCTCGATCAGTGCCGGGCTGGCCATGGGCAGCAGCCATTCGTCGAACAACGGTTCCACCACCAGCCCCGGCCATTGTCCGCTGCCCAGCCGCAGCGCTGCATCGAACTGCAGCTGCCGGTCGAAGTCGATCAGCCGCTCGCTCGACTGCAGATTGATTTCGATCTGCGGATGCGCCGCCACGAAGTTGCCCAGGCGTGGCACCAGCCAGGCGCTGGCCATCGACGGCACGGCGCTGAGGGTGAGCACATGCTCCGGTCGAGCGGCGTAGGGCTGGAAGGCTTCGTTGATCGCATCCAGGTGTGGGCCGATCTGATCCAGCAGGCGCTGCCCTTCCAGGGTCAAGGCCACACCGCGTGCCTGCCGTATCAGCAGCGGCTGGCCCAGGCGTTCCTCGAGCTGGCGCATCTGATGGCTGAGCGCACTGACCGTCAGGTTCATCGACGCGGCGGCGCGGGACAGGTTGCCCAGGCGTGCGGCAGCGACGAAGCCCTGCAGGGCATGTAGCGGCGGGCGGGACATAAGCTTTGAATTCCTCTCAAGTCGACCTTGCGGAAATGTCGCTTTTTGCACCGCCATGCTGCCCGTATCGTGCATTCCACTCAAGTGGAGACACGATCATGAACATCTTCAGCGGTCTGTTGTTCCTGCAGGGTCATGTGACCAACGTTGCCCTGGCCCAGCGCCTGGCCAGTCCCGTTCCCGCAGCGCCCGATGCACGCCGGGCACCCCGTCCGGGCAACCCCCCGGCCGCCCCGGGCAGTGTCACCACCCGCGCTGCAGGTGCTCGGGCAACCACGGATGCGGATCGATAGCGAGCGCGCGATACGCATCGATGGCGGCGCGCAGTGCGGCCACGCCGACGGGCGAACGCAGGCTTTCCTCTTCCGGCACCTGCACTGCAGCCCAGTCATGCAGCCGGTCCAGGCGCTGGACCATCGCAGCCCGCAGCCACAGCCGCAGCGGATAGGTGTGATAGCCCTGCTGCGCCAGCGCTTGCACAGCTTGGGCCAATGCAGCGTTGGCCCCGCGCACCCATTCGGTGTGCCCACCGGCCTTGTCCTGCACCGTCATCGGTGCCGGTGCACGATGCAGCTTGAAGGGCCGGCGCAACTGCAGTTCCAGGTCACGCGCATCCCGCTCTGATTCCGCCTCGACCAGCGCGCCTGCTTCCAGATCGAAGAACTCGAACCAGCGCCGATGCAGCGCACTGATCCGGCCCAGCGGATCGCGCGAGAAGCCGATCTTCGCGTAGTCCTCCCAGGCACAGGGAAAGACGTAGGCGAACACGCGGCCATCGATGCGGATGTCGGAATCCATTTCCACAGGATCGCGTGGCGGGTATTCGCAGGATGTGCAGGCAATGCCCACGGCATGCGTACTTCCAGCTACGCTTGCGCGACCATGTCTTCATCGCACGCCCCTCGCCCGCCCGTGTCATCGATCACGATCGATGCTGTCTCGCTCGACATCCTGCAGCAGCAGCACGCGGATCTGCGACGACCACCGGCCTCGCTGACCAAGCTGATGACCGCCTGCACCGCGTACGACCTGCTCGCGCAGTCGGGCGGTTCGTGGTCGGACATGATCACCATCGATCCGCGCGACGTGCACGAGGTGGCCGACGATGAAACACGGATGGGCCTGGTGCCCGGTGAAAGCATCGTCCTCGGCCGGCTGCTGGAGGGCCTGATGGTGGTCTCCGGCAACGATGCCGCGCTCGCCCTGGCCCGTCACCTGGCCGGATCGCAGGCGGCGTTCGTGCAGCACATGAACGATCACGCGCGAGCGCTGGGCCTGCACGATACGCACTTCATCTCCGCGTCCGGCATCACCACTGCGGGCCATCTGTCGACCACACGCGACATGGCGATGCTGGCCGCGCACCTGCTCGCCCGCCACCCCCATCTGCTGGCGATCACCGCACAGCACAGCTTCGTGCACCGCACCCTGCACAAGGCCAACCAGAACGCCCTGCTGGGCGAAGACGGCGTGGATGGATTGAAGACCGGTTACACCCAGGCGGCCGGCTTCTGCCTGGCAGCCACCGCCCGTCGCAGGTGCGCTGGGCACGCCCTGCCACTGCGCCTGATCACCGTGGTGCTGGGCGCTGATTCCCGCGCGTCGCGCGATGATCAGGTCCGCGCGCAGCTTGATGCAGGCTTCGCCAGCGCCGGAATGGCCGACGCCCAACGCGCGTGACCGGCAGGCTGGGCAGACACCACGGGCAATGCGCTCTATAGTCCAGCGCCCGAAGGAGTACCCCCACCGATGGATCGACGCCTGTTGTGCTGGATGCTTGCGCTGTCCTGCATGTTCGCCGCTGCAATCACCCATGCCGGCGAACTCAGCCCTGCCGAGACCGAGGCGCTGCAGCAGGATGTGCGTTCTCTGCTCTCCACCTTCGCGCGTGGCGATACCGATGCCATGATCGAGCGCACGCATCCGAGCGTGAAGCGTTTTGCCGGCGGCGACGCGGCGTATGCGAAGGCCACGCGCGATGCGATGAAGGCACTCGACGACATGGGCCTGAAGCTCATCAGCGATGATGTCGGCGAACCGACCGGCACCTACGCTGCCGGCGACGAAGAAGTCTGCTTCGTGCCGCGGACCACGGTATTCACCACCGACGCACAGACAGTGAAAAGCCTCACCTTCATGGTCGCCATCCGGCAGGTCGGCGGTACGCAGTGGCGCTACATCGATGGTGCCGCCATGCAGGCAATGCCGGAGCTGCTGCGACAGCTGTTGCCGGACCTGCCGCGTGACGTGCCACTGCCATCAGTCAGCGTCGAGCAACTCTAGGCCGCTTCGCCCACACGATTCAGCTGCCACGCTTGACGATGGCGACGATCACGCGCTCCAGCTCGGCCTCGGCAGCCGTGTGTTCCACCGCGCCGGCCGCAACCGCTTCAGACAGGGTTTCGGCGGCACCGAGAATGGCCCACAGCCCGGTAGCCGGCACGGCCTCGCCTACTGCGAACGGGCCCAGCCACTGCGCGCACTTGTCGATGAAATCCTGCTGATAGCAACGGCGTACCGCACGCAGTTCCGGTGATCCGGCCAGCGCGGCGAGAATGTCCTGGATCTCGCTGCCCTGCGACAGCACACAATCGATGTAGCCCGAGGCGATGGCATGCGCGCGATCCTTCAACCGGGCCTTCGCACTGCCGATGCGCTCATCGAAGACCACGGTCTGCTTGTGGTCATAGTCGGCATACAGCGCGGCCAGCAGGCCGTTGCGGGTTTCGAAGTGGTCGTAGGCCAGCGGCTTGGTCACACCGGCCGCCTCCGCCAGGCGGGCCAGGGTCAGCGCATCGGTGCCCTCTTCGCCAACCAGCGCCCACGCCACGTCCAGCAGCTGGCGGGCGCGCTGTTCACGGGTCAGGCGGCGACGGGGCTCGGGCGCGGCAGGTCTGGAAGGCAAGGGAGATCGTCAGGGCGCGGGGGTTCCGATCTTACGTCCGATGTCCACTGCCGTCTGCAGATGCGCTTCGGCCATGCCGCTGTCGGCGTCCAGCAGCAGCGTGGATGACAATACCGGCGCTCCGCAGTAGTCGAAGATACCCTCGTCGATCTGGGTCTTCATCGCCGCGCCATAGCCACGCCGGTCGATCATCTGCTGGCCCGCGCCGCCCAGCCCGACCAGATGCACCTGCAGCCCCTGCAGCTTCTTTTCCACCTTGCCATCGGCACCTTCGTCATAGGCCCAGCCCTGGGTGAAGACGCGGTCGATCCATCCCTTCAGCAGCGCCGGGAACGACCACCAGTAGAGCGGGTAGACCAGCACGAGCGTGTCGGCCGCATCCAGCCGAGCGTGCTCGGCGGCGACATCGGCCGGTAGCGTTGTGGTCCTGCGGAAGAATCCGTGGTCCTGGGCGTTGAAACGTGGATCGAAGCCTTCGGCCATCAGATCCACCGAGGTGACCGTATTGCCGGCATCGGCGTTGACGATGGCCTCACCGATCCTCGCAGCGACCGCGTGGGTGAGCGAGGCCGGTTCAGGATGTGCCACGACAATATGGCTATGCATGATGGGGCTCTGCTGTTCACTAGTTACCAATGGTAACTACGATTGCAGCCAGCACCAGCACCATCGGTGGAATGCTGTTGCGCGCCGCAGTCGCTGTTGTGCACATCACAGCCACACCGGGCTGCCACGGCCTTGATGCCGGTAAGCGGATGCTTGCCGGACCAACGCAGCATTCGCACGACAACACACCATGCAGAGCAACAACGAACGACCCGCACCGCTACCCCGCCTGCTCCTTGTGGAAGACCAGCTCGATCTGGCTGATCTGATGGAACAGGCCCTGACCGACGAAGGCAACGAAATCGCCCACGCCAACAGCGTCTTCGAGGCATTGGGCATGCTCGACAGTGGCCACTTCGACGGCGCCGTGCTGGACGTGGAACTTCGTGATGGCGTGGTATTCCCTGTGGCCGATCGGCTGCTCGAACTGGGCATCCCCTACCTTTTCGCTTCAGCGGTATACGACCAGCTGGTGCCGGTCCGGCATCGGCGCGCGCCCTTCCTGGCCAAACCGTTCCATGTGCAGGGCCTGCAGCGCGCGGTGCGCGAAGCGCTCGGCAGGACGGCCACCCCGCCGACGACGCCGCACTAGCCTGCACGCACCTACGGCTTGAACAACCCGTTGAGCTCGGCACCGGACGGGGTGGCCGGCAGCGCATCGAATGATCCACTGGCAAGCATCTGCCGGGAGGCGTCGAGAAAGCCCGACCACGCGCTGCGGGCCAACGCACCGCCGACACTGACCCGGCGCACGCCCAGACTGGCGGCCTGCTGCAGCGTCATCACGCCGGGCGCACCGATCAGCAGGTTGACCGGCTTGCCACGGGCGGCCTCCACCACGGCGCGGATCTGCTCTGCGGTCCGGATGCCTGGCGCGTACAGACAGTCGGCACCCGCCTGCGCATAGGCGCGGATGCGGGCCAATGTATCGTCCAGATCGGGTCGCCCGACGAAGAAGTTCTCCGCGCGCCCCACCAGCATCACGTCGTGCGCGCTTTCATCAATGGCACGGCGCGCGGCCTGCAGCCGGGCCACGCTGTCTTCGATGCTGCGCAGCGGATGGTCCGCATCGCCGCTGGAATCCTCGATCGACAGGCCAGCCACACCGGTAGCGATCGCCATCGACACGCTCTCGTGCACCGCCTCCGGGCTGCGGCCAAAACCATCTTCGAAGTCGGCGTTCACCGGTAGATCGGTCGCCGCCACCATCGCCTGCAGATGAGCGAGGATCTCGCTGCGACCCATCGCCCCGTCAGGCTGCCCGTGGGCCCAGGCATGGCCGGAACTGGTGGTGGCCAGTGCCTGGGCACCCAATCGCGCCAGCGCCACGGCACTGCCCACGTCCCATGGATTGGGCAGCAGGAAGCAACCGGAGGCATGAAGCGCCCTGAAGGCGGCACGGCGGTTTCGGATGGCGTCGGCACTCATCACGGACTCCTGGTGGATACGTTTTGCCCGGTTGCTGCCCGCGCAGTGGTCATCTGGCAGCGGGCTTCACGGCGGCGCGGCCCGGTTCCACTGTCGTCTGCGGCGCAGGCTCTGCAACATTGTCCTGTCCAGCGTCCCCGCCACGCCAGCGCTGCGCCCGGCCAGATGGGGCCACCGGGCGCGGAAAGCCGCGAACGCCGAGGGGATGCTGGGCATGCGCGCTTCCCACTATCTACTATCTATAGGAAGCGTCCCAGCTTACGTACACCATGCAACCACGCGGAAGACCGCATCTTTCAAACGGCCGCTTTAAACACCACTAATTTCGCCGAACTGGACAGCATCCTCAGCTTCCGCCAGACTGCCGCCCTTTCCCGTCAATCGGATCCCATGGCGAAGCTGCTGGTCCTGCATGGCCCCAACCTCAACCTGCTCGGCAGCCGCGAGCCGGAGGTCTACGGCCACACCACGCTGGCCGACATCGACCAGGCGCTGGCCGCCCAGGCCGCTGCCGCAGGTCATGCGCTGGAGAGCCTGCAGTCCAACGCCGAGCACGTCCTGGTGGATCGTGTACAGGCCGCACGCACCGACGGAACGGCCTTCATCCTGATCAACCCGGCCGCCTTCACCCATACCTCGGTTGCCCTGCGCGATGCGCTGGCGGCGGTGGCGGTGCCGTTCATCGAGATCCACCTGTCCAACCCGCATACGCGCGAGCCCTTCCGCCAGCACAGCTATTTCAGCGACAAGGCGGTGGGCGTGGTGTGTGGCTTCGGTGCCGACAGCTACCGCTATGCGATGGACGCGGCATTGGCGCGCGTGCAGGCTGCCGCCGCGTCATGAGCCTGTCGCGCGTCCTCGCCAGCGTAGTGCTGTGGGCCGGCCTGTGCGGCGCTGCCAGCGCGTTCGACCGCAAGGACGAAGGCATCGACTGCGCGCATCCGACCACCACGATGGAGAGCGACCTGTGCGCCTCGGACGTGGCAGCGGCCGCCGACGTCGAACTCAACACCGTCTATGCCCAGGCACGCAGGCAGCTGCGCACGCCGGCCAACGGCGGCACCTGCAGCTACTGCGGCAACGCCGAACAGGAACTGGTGCTGGCCCAGCGCGCATGGATGCAGCTGCGCGACCACGACTGCCAAGCGGTGTATGCCCTCAACTCCGACGGCTCCGCCCGCAACGGCGCGCAGATGCGCTGCCTGATCACCCTCGCGCGCGACCGCACCCGGCAGCTGCGCGACTTCTACGAACTGCTTTGACCCGAGCGCAACGCGCTTCCCACCACACTGACATCAAAGAGCAAAGAGGCCACCATGGATCTCCGCAAAATCAAGAAGCTGATCGACCTGCTGGAAGAGTCGAACCTGGCTGAAATCGAAATCAAGGAAGGCGAAGAGTCGGTGCGCCTGTCGCGCGCTCCGGTGTCCGGCTACGGCATGATGCAGGCCCCGCCGCAGATGATGATGGCCGCTCCGGCCGCCGCCCAGCCGGCCACCCCGGCCATGCCGATGCAGTCGCCGACCGAAGCCTCCACCGGCGGCACCGCCAAGCCGGGCAACGCGCTGCCGGAAGGCCACGTGCTGCGCTCGCCGATGGTCGGCACCTTCTACGCCTCGTCCGCACCGGACAAGCCGGCGTTCGTCAGCATCGGCCAGCAGGTCAAGGCCGGCGAGACCCTGGCCATCATCGAAGCGATGAAGATGTTCAACCCGATCGAAGCCGATGCGTCGGGCACCATCGTCGCCATCCTCGGCGAGAACGGCCAGCCGGTGGAATTCGACCAGCCGCTGTTCGTGATCGGCTAAGGGGCGGCTGCCATGCTCGACAAAGTCGTCATCGCCAACCGAGGGGAAATCGCGCTGCGCATCCTGCGCGCGTGCAACACCCTGGGCATCCGCACGGTGGCCGTGCACTCCACGGTCGACCGCAATCTCAAGCACGTGGCCATGGCCGATGAATCGGTCTGCATCGGCCCGGCGGCGTCGGCGGAAAGCTACCTCAACATCCCGGCCTTGATCGCCGCGGCCGAGGTCACCGACGCCCAGGCCATCCACCCCGGTTACGGCTTCCTGTCCGAGAACGCCAACTTCGCCGAGCGCGTGGAAGAGTCCGGCTTCATCTTCATCGGCCCGAAGGCAGACACCATCCGCCTGATGGGCGACAAGGTCGAAGCGATCCGTGCCATGAAGTCGGCCGGTGTGCCCTGCGTGCCCGGTTCGGGCGGCCCGCTCGGCGACGACATCGTCGCCAACACCAAGATCGCCCGTGAGATCGGCTACCCGGTCATCATCAAGGCGGCCGGCGGCGGCGGTGGCCGCGGCATGCGCGTAGTGCACGCCGAAGCCTCGCTGAAGACCTCCATCGAGACCACCAAGAGCGAAGCCAAGGCCGCGTTCGGCAATGGCGAGGTCTACATGGAGAAGTTCCTGGAGAACCCGCGCCACGTGGAGATCCAGGTACTGGCCGACGGCCAGGGCAACGCCATCCACCTCGGCGAGCGCGACTGCTCGATGCAGCGTCGTCACCAGAAGGTGGTCGAGGAAGCGCCGGCACCGGGCATCACCGCCGAGCAGCGCGAGCAGATCGGCAAGGTGTGCGTGGAAGCCTGCATCCGCATCGGCTACCGCGGCGCCGGCACCTTCGAGTTCCTGTACGAAGACGGCCGCTTCTACTTCATCGAAATGAACACCCGCATCCAGGTGGAACATCCGGTCACCGAGATGGTCACCGGCATCGACCTGGTCGCCGAACAGCTGAAAATCGCTGCCGGCCAGAAGCTGTCGATCAAGCAGAGCGATGTGGTGCTGACCGGTCACGCGATCGAGTGCCGCATCAACGCCGAAGATGCCGAAACCTTCGTGCCGAGCCCGGGCACCATCACCGGCTTCCACGCACCGGGCGGCCCCGGCGTACGCGTCGATACCCACATCTACAGTGGCTACCGCGTGCCGTCGAACTACGACTCGATGATCGGCAAGCTGATCGTGCACGGTCCGGACCGCGAGACCGCCATCGCCCGCATGCGGGTGGCGCTGAGCGAGATGGTGGTCGATGGCATCAAGACCAACATCGCCCTGCAGCAGCGGATCATGCGCGACAAGGGCTTCCAGGCCGGTGGCCAGAACATCCATTACCTGGAAAAGCGCCTTGCCGAGCGCAAGAGCAAGCCGATCGCGTTGACCTGATCGGCAGAGTGCCATCGCCGGACACGAAAAGGGCGGGGATTTCCCCGCCCTTTTCTTTTTTGTTTTCGGTAGCGCCGGGCCATGCCCGGCGGCCTTCCATCGCCACCGCCCACCCGCCGGGCATGGCCCGGCGCTACCGGCGTGGCGTCAGCGCGCGTCGGCCGCGGTCGCCGGAATCTGCGAGTTCGGCAAAGGACGCACGCCGTTGGGTGAGGTCGGATCGACGATCACCATGGTCTCGCTGGAACCATCGGGCCAGACCACCTGGAAGGTGCTGCCGGCCGGCAACGACGAGAATGGCACGCCACTCTGCGCGCGGTACACGGCGGCAACCTGGCTGGCGCCGGCACGGCGTACATCCTCCTGTGCCTTCACCGAGGTCAGCTCCACCTTCGACAGATGCCGGTAGCGGTCTTCGTAGGTGTCGATCATCAGCAGGCCTACCGCACCGGCCGAATAGGCCACGAACAACACCACCCAGAACCAGAACTTGGCCCCATGCAGGAATCGACGGTAGTTCATCGCCCGTCCCTCGTGCCAATCAATCGCTTGATCCATTCCTTCATTTTCCCCGCACCTTGCCGCGAAACCGCGGCGTCATACACAAAATCACGGAAGTCCTGCGTTCCATCCGGCGAACAGATCCCTCCATTCGCACAAAAACTGTTGACCAGCACGCTGTCGGCTCCACAGGGAAGACCGAGTTCGCAGGCCGCAACCCGCCATGCCAGTTCACTCAGCTGTTCACCGGCCACCATGCCGGTCAGTGCCTTGTCGCCCGCCGCACGCAGTCCCATGCCCGGCGCGATCGCCATGTATGCCTCCGGGTCGCGCGAGGTACGTACGCGTTCAACCAGGTCGCGGCGGTACTGCTCGCTGTCCTGCAGTGGCTCACCTTCGGCAAACAGCGCTGCTTCGGCCGCCAGGTTGCCCTGCTGGGCCGCGCGACGACGCTCGCCGATCACCAGTGCCGGCCCCAGCTTGTCGCCGGGCACGAAGCCACCGCAACGCTGCGCCACCCGTTCGCGCGCCTCCACCATCTCCGGCGCCGCACTCAGGCCGAGGCCGGAAAGCACGTTGTTGTCCAGCCGGTAGCCGCCCGGGTCAACGGCGTACTGCGCGCAGTAATCGTAGACCCGGCTGAGCATCCAGCGCGCCTCGTGGTTGCCCTGGTCGGCCTGCACGCGCAGGCGCTGCGCGTAGGCGTACAGATCGGTGGCACTTTCGATGTCGGCGCGGATATCCAGCGGCAGGCCCGACGGCAGAGCGGTGCCACGTTCGAAAGCCGCGAGGCGGCGTGCCAGCGCTTCGGGCATCACCGGTGCCAGCGCGCCCTGTGCATCGCTGGCCTGGGCGGCCAGCGGCACGTCGACGTGCGCGTCCATGGCCCGGCTGTGGCCGTTGGCCCGATAACCGGCCACGCCCAGCACGGCCACGGCCGGCAGGACGAGCAACCAGGTTTTCAGGGTCGGGGCGAAGGCCATCGGCAACGGTCGGCGGTACGGCGCACAGGAAAGCGCCGAGTTTAGCAAGGCCCGTGAGGCCTGTCTGAACCGGCTTCGTTCATCTCAAGGCATACGGAGACGCCCCGATGGTCTAGCATGGCCCCCTTTCCCGCGATTGCCCTCACCGCCATGCCGTTCCTGGAACTGACCCTGCGTTGCACCGAAGCCACCCAGCCCCGCTATGAGAATGCGCTGGAGGATGTGGGCGCGCTGGCGGTGACCCTGCTTGATGCCGAAGCCGACACCAGCAACGAACAGGCCATCCTCGAACCCGGCGTGGGCGAGACCCCGCTGTGGGACACCCTGGTGCTCAGCGCGCTGTTCCCGGCCGACAGCAACGCCTTGCTGCTGCTGGCCGCGCTGGAAGCCTTCGACCCGGAGCTGGACTGGAGCAACGGCAGCTTCCGCGCCGTGGAAGACGAAGACTGGGAGCGCGCGTGGCTGGACCAGTTCCAGCCGATGGACTTCGGCAGCCGTACCTGGATCGTGCCGTGGAACCACGAACTGCCGGACGCCGCGAAGGCCGCCGACGCCGCCATCGTGCGCCTCGACCCGGGCCTGGCCTTCGGCTCGGGCACCCACCCGACCACCGCGCTGTGCCTGCGCTGGCTGGACCAGCTGGCCATTGATGGCCAGCTGCAGGGCCAGCGCGTGCTCGACTTCGGCTGTGGTTCGGGCATTCTCGCCCTGGCCGCGCTGAAGCTCGGTGCCGCCCAGGCCATCGGCGTGGACAATGACCCGCAGGCGTTGATCGCCACCGCCGGCAATGCCGAACGCAACGGCGAACAGGCACGCATGCAGGTGTACCTGCCGCAGGACGAACCGGTCGCCACCTACCCGATCGTGGTCGCCAACATCCTGGCCTCCGCACTGGACGCACTGGCCGAACTGCTGGCCACCCGTGTCGCCAGCGGTGGTCGCATCGCCCTGTCGGGCATCCTGCATGGCCAGGAAGACGAACTGCTGCAGCGCTATGCGGCGTGGTTCGACGACCTGCAGGCCACCCAGGATGGCGACTGGATGCGCATCACCGGCGTGCGCCGCGCCTGATCGTGGTTGAATGACTGCTGGATCCGAGCCCGCGCCCTGAGCATGTCCGAGCCGAACCCACCGCGTCGCCCCCTGGCCACGTTCCTGCGCACCGCGCCGGGATGCGATGCCGCGCCTGAAGCCACCGAACCGCGCGAACCGGTGCCGACCGATGCAGTGCCGGTGATCGAGGACATCGACCCGGCAACGGACATCGTGGCGGCAACCGAAACAGAACCGGTGGCCGCCGCTGATCCAATCATCGAGCCGGACTTCACCGCCAAGCCCGGCATCGTTGCCACCGCCGCCGATGCGCCCAGCTTCCTCGGCGTGCGCCCGCGGGCGCTGCCCACCCCTCGCTGGCATTGGCTGCTGGTGGCCGGGTTGGCGCTGCTGCTGTTGCTGCAGAGCGTGCTTGCCGACCGTGCACGGCTGGCCGCCGATGCCGGTACCCGGCCGTGGATCAGTGCGCTGTGCAGCGTGCTGCGCTGCGAGCTGCCCGCTTGGCGCGAGCCCACCGCATTGACGATGACCAGCCGTGAAATCCGCCCGTTGCCGACCCAGGCGGGCGTCCTGCAGATCCAGGCCAGCATCCGCAACGATGCGCGCTGGCCGCAGGCCTGGCCGGATCTGCGCTTGTCGCTGTCCGATGCCGATGGTCGGGTGATCGGCACCGGCGTGTTCACCCCGGCGCAGTACCTCGGCGAAAACCCGGGGGCCACCGCGCTGGAACCGGGTCAAAGCGCCCGCATCGCCTTCCGCGTGCAGGAGCCTGCCGCATCCACGGTCGCATTCACCTTCGAGTTCCTTTGACCTGGACCTGACCGTCCGGCCGTGGCAGGCCGGGCACGCTCGCGCTAGACTGACGGCAATCACCTCATCCGGTCCGGCGCCCCGCGTGCATGGACCAACCAGATCGGGAACCCCCTTGAACGCTGTCCTTTCTCGTCCTGACAACAGTCGTGGCGCTGCCCGGCCACCGCTGCGCGAACACGTGGCCCAGTCCGTGCGCCGTTACCTGCGCGACCTCGATGGCTGCGATGCGGACGATGTCTACGAGATCGTGCTGCGCGAGATGGAGATTCCACTGTTCGTGGAAGTGCTCAACCACTGCGAAGGCAACCAGAGCCGCGCAGCGGCGATGCTGGGCATCCACCGCGCCACCCTGCGCAAGAAGCTGAAGGAATACGGCATCAGCGCGTAGGCGCGGATGCGTCTACCGCGGAACACCCCATCCGGTAGCGCCGGGCCATGCCCGGCGGCATGGTGATCTGCCGCACTTCGTGCTCGCCGGGCATGGCCCGGCGCTACCACGGCATCGACCAGGGTCAACCACCACCCGCCTTCCAGTAGTAACGCACCACGTGGAAGAACACCGGCGCGGCGAAGCACACTGAGTCCAGCCGATCGAGCATGCCACCATGGCCCTCGATCATGTTGCCCCAGTCCTTGATGCCGCGGTCGCGCTTGATCGCCGACATCACCAGGCCGCCCCAGAACCCCATCAGGTTGATCAGCAGCGACAGGCCGAACGCCTGCAGCGGCGTGAACGGGGTGATCCACCAGAGCGCGGCGCCCAATGCGCTGGCACAGAGCACTCCGCCCACGAAGCCTTCCACCGTCTTCGACGGCGACAGCTTCGGCGCGATCAGGTGCTTGCCCAGCAGCTTGCCCCAGATGTACTGCAGCACGTCCGACGACTGCACCACGATCACCAGGAAGGCGAACAGCAGCACGTTGCGCGCCGGATCGTAGCCCGGCACGCGCAGGTTCAGCAGCAGCGGCACGTGCGAGATGCAGAACACGCAGATCATCAGGCCCCACTGCACCTTCGACGTGCGCTCCAGGTAGTGGGTGGTGTCACCACCGATGGTGGCCAGGATCGGCAGGAACAGGAACGCGTACACCGGGATCAACAGCGTGTACATGCCATACCAGTCGATCCACACCAGGTAGTACTGCCACGGCAGCACGATGTAGAACGCCGCCAGCAACGCGTAGTAGTCCCCCGATCGTGTCGGCGCCAGGGTGATGAATTCGCGCAGTGCGAACAGCGAGATGATGGCGAACAGCACGATCACTCCGGCGCGCCCGAAGAACAGCGCCAGCCCGACCACGATGGCCATCACCCACCACGCGCGGATGCGCGAGACCAGGTTGGCGATCACCGCGCTGGGCTGTCCACGCTGGCGCCAGCGCAGGGTTTCGGACACCAGCGTGGCCAGCACCAGCACGGCGCCTACGCCCGCGAACAGCAGCCCTGTCTGCTGACCCACGCTTCGCGCGGCAAGATCGCCGGACACATCGATCATGAAGCTCATGCACGGCCTCCGTTCGGGGCCAGGGCCAGCAGCGCCTGCCGGCTGCGCGCCAGGAACGCCGCCTTGTCCTCATCGGCCTGCAGCCGCAGCGGCGTACCGAAGGTCGCCGTGCACAGCAGCGGCAGCGGCAGGAACCGCCCTTTCGGCATCACCCGCTTGAGGTTGTCGATCCACACCGGTACGAACTCCAGCTCCGGGCGCTGCCGGGCCAGGTGGTAGATGCCGCTCTTGAACGGCAGCAGCGGCTCATCACCGATGTTGCGCGTGCCTTCCGGGAACAGGATCAACGAACAGCCCTCGTCCACCGCATCACGCAGCACCTGCAGCGGATCCTGGTGGCGGTTGCCGGCCTCGCGCTCCACCAGTACGCCATTGAATACCGCGTCGATCAGGTAACGACGCAGACCGTCGCGCTGCCAGTACTCGGCGGCGGCGACCGGCCGCACCTGGCGCCGCAGCGCCGGCGGCATCGACGACCAGATCAGCACGAAATCACCATGACTGGCATGGTTGCCGTAGTACACGCGGTGCTCGCTGGACGGCGCGCAGCCGACCCACAGCGCGCGTGCGCCGGTCACTACATGGATGGCCGCGCTGCAGGCGCGGGCGATCAGTTCAGCGAACATCGGCACCTCCGGTCAGGTCTGCGGCCACAGCACGGCCAGCAGCAACGCAGCGAACTGCAGCAGCGTGGCGGCGTACTGGCGCATCAGCAGACGCCGCATGCCGGTCCAGCGCGCATCCCAGCCACGCGTCGGCACCTGTGCGTCCAGCCTGCGCAGGCCAGCGGTGTGCAGCGCCTGGTCCACCCGCTGCGCTGCGTCTTCACCCTGCAGGCCCTCCTGCTGCAGCAGGCGCAGCAGGCTGGCGTCCAACTGCACCCGCACCGCGTAGTACGCCTGCACAACACCTGCAACCAGGCTCAGCAGCAGCAGGCCAGCGGCGAACATCGCCAGCCCAGGCTCGATGCCCAGCAACAACAGGGCCGCCAGCAGCAGGCCCAGCGACAACGCGGCAGGCACTCGCCCCTGCCGCAGCAGCAGATGCATCATCGGCAGATCGGGCACGGCGCTCATGCAATGGTCTCCTGCGCGGCAGCGGCCGCGATCACCTGTAGATGAACGTCGTGCAGCACGATCGACGGCCGCGCGCCACGTACGATCGACACCGCGTCGGCCACATCGCGCGCACGGCCGGTGCGCAGCAACCAGGTCGCCAGGCTGGCCGCGCTACGTGAATACCCCAGCGCACAGCAGACCAGGACGGGGCCATGGCCGCGCAGGCGTTCAATGGCATCTGCCGCGGCACGCAGCTGCGCCGCCGAAGGCACCACCAGGTCCAGCATCGGCACGCTGGCGTACGCTGCTCCCGGCGCGCGGCAGGACAGCTCCGCACAGGTGTCGACCACGCCCACCAGCGGTGCCGGCAGTGCGGTACCTGGCAGGCGCCCCAGCCAGACAGCGTCGACGACCGGCACCGGCTGCGGCGCGCGGCGCGTCCACAGCCGCGAGTTGATCCACGCCGCACCCAGGTACGGTGCCAGCAGCCAGCGCGCGGCCATCGTCAACCGGCCATCGGCGCGCTTCTGGAACACCGCCGTGCCCAGCCCGGCATAGGCCAGCGACACCAGCAGCAACGACACCACGGGCCACAGCAGCCACAATGCGGTGCCGCGCAGCATCACCACCGGCACCAGCAGCAGGCCGGCACCCGACACATACAACGCGGCCAGCCGCCAACGCTTCGGGTCACCGGCAGCCTGCCAGGCGCGCAACGGCGGCGTGCCCTGCTCCGGCCACAGCCACACGCACAACCAGCCCGCCAGCAGCCCGGTGGGAATGTCGATGAAGTGATGCTGGAACGTGGTCAGCACCGAAATGCCGATCAGCAGCGCCCACACATGCAGCACCAGCCGCCAGACCCCGTGCAGGTACTGCGCGAACTTCACCCACAGCACGATCAGCAGCACGATATGCAGCGACGGCGCCTGGTTGAATGGCTTGTCGAAGCCCAGCAGCACGTCGAACAACCAGCCGAACACACCGCCGATTTCCGGCCGTTCGAAGCTGAAGCGCAACGGCCACAACAGGAAGCACGCCACCGCGATCACCTGCGCGCTGAGCAGGCGCAGCGCGTGCCGGTCCAGCTCCAGCCGGCGCCGGCACAGGAAGAACGAGATCGCATAGAACAGGTCGATCGACCAGTACGGCACGATCGTCCACGGCACGAACGGAATCCGCGCCTCCCAGGCAAATGCCATCACCGGCAGCTGGGCATGGCGGCCGGCCATCCAGTTGGCGAAGCCATAGCTGGCGAAGAAGAACGGACCGAGCAGGGCCAGCCACAGCAGGGCGCGCCGCCAGGGGCGCACCTCGCTGGATGATGCGGTTGCCGCCAGCGTCGCCATCACGCGATCCGTCGTGCCAGCGATACGGTGAAGATGCCGAAGTCATCGATGCGCTGGGCCACCTTCTGGAAGCCGGCCAGGCGCACCAGTTCGTCCATCTCATGCTGGGTACGGCGGCGCATCACCCACGCCGCGCCACCACGATGGCTGGTCAACGCACGCGCGATGAACTCCAGCTGCGGATGCCACGGCTGCCCGGTATAGGCCAGGTAACCGCCCACCGGCACCGTCGCAGCGATGCCCTGCAGCGAACGCAGCACCGTATCGTTGTCCGGGAACAGTTCGTACAGGCCGGACACCACCGCCAGCGTCGGCGCCGGTTCCACTGCTGCCAGCTGCGCCGGATCGAACGCATCGCCCTGTTCGAAGCGGGCGATGTCGGCCGCGCCGAGGCGCTCGATCAAGGCCTTGCCCTGCGTTACGTTCAGCTCGCTGAAATCACGCAGCACGATGCGGTCGGCACGCTGTTCGCCCTGGCCGAGTGCTTCCAGCACGTAACGGCCATGGCCGGCCGCCACGTCCAGCACGCGCACCGGCGCGCCCTGCCCGCGCAGTCGCTGGGCGGCATCGCGCAGCAGTTCCTGCAGGTGCTTGCCGCGCACGCGGATGCCGCGCCAACCGATCGCATCCAGATAGTTGCGGTCGACCATCCGGCCCAGCGGGCCCTTGCCCCGCGCCTCATCACGGTAGATGTAGTCCAGCGTGCTGCCCGAATCGAAGCCGGTCTGCAGGCCCAGCGCGATGCCCTCCGACAGCGTGCCGCCGAAACGCAGGCCACCGCGCACCACGCGCCAACGCAGGTCGGCCAGGCTGTTGCGCTCCGGTGGCCACGACAGGATCTCCGATTCCTCGAAGGTCGGGCCATGCCGATGCGCATCGCGCCGCGACAGCTCCTGCAGCGGTTCGGCAAAGCGTGCCTGGATGAAGCTGCGGATACGCGCCAGCGCCGGTGCACGGTCACGCTCGCCGAGGGTGTCGTGGAAGAAGCCCGGCAGGTGCACGCGCTCCTTGATCGGGCTGGACAGGCGTTCGTAGAAGCGGTCCTGCGGGCCGCGATGCACCACGAAGTCCGAGCCCGATACCAGCAACTGCACCGGCACGCTGATCGCCTGCGCGTCGGCCACGATGCGGTCGGCCGCTTCGTACAGGCCCAGCAGCACGCGCACCGAGATCGGCCGGGTGATCAGCGGATCGGTGCGGTAGCTTTCCACCCGTGCCGGGTCGTGGGTCAGCCACTGCGGCTTGACGTAGCTGTTGACGAAGAAGTTGCCGCGCAGTTTCTGCATCAGCGCCAGTCCAGCGCGTGCGAACGGCACGTACAGCTTCACCTTGAATGCCGGCGAAGCCATCACCAGCGCGCGCAGCCGCGGCGCATAGTCATGCACCCAGGTGGCGGCAACCACCGCGCCCACGCTCTGCGCGATCACCACGATGTCCTCCACCGCGATGCCATGCTCGGCACTGATGTGGGCGATGAAGCTGTCCAGGTCGCGCACCAGCGCCGGGAAGCCCGGTGCGTCGCCGCGCGTGCCGGGCGAGCGGCCATTGCCGCGCGCATCCCACGCGAAGAACGCGGTGTCGGGCAGGTCCAGCTCGTCGACCAGATGGGTGACCCGGCCGGAGTGTTCATGACCGCGATGCAGCAGCACGATGGCCTTGGCCGGCGTGGTTGCCGTCGTGTTCGGCCAATACCGGTAGAACAGCGGTACCTGGTCGAAGCTGTGGAATTCCCGTTCCTGCGCCTGACGCATGCAATCTCCGTATGGATAGGGCGTGTAATCGTGTTGTGCTTACCGCTGCGATATCGCCGCGGCTTCCTTCAATCCCTGGCGTACGCGACGGACCACCGTCACCCCACAGAGCAGTGCGGCCAGTGCGGCGACCGCGCTGACCACGGTCGCGCCTGCCCAGGCAAACGCCAGCAGCAGGCCCAGCACGCCGATCACGAACGCACGGTCGCTCTTGCCCATCGGGCCGTCATAGCGGCGGCTGGCGCCGACCATCAGGCCCAGCACGCCGGCGTACTCGCTCAGCGCGGCGGCCCAGGCCAGCAGCCACAGTGCCTCAGGGCGCACGCCCGGTACGCTGAGCAGGCTCAGGTACAGCGCCGCGTCGGCGATCACATCGCACAACTCGTTCAGATAGGCGCCCAGCCGCGATTGCTGGCCGAATTCGCGGGCCAGCATGCCGTCGACGGCGTTGAGGGCCATGCGCAGCAGCATCCACAGCGGCAGGGCCAGATACAGCAGCGGCTGGGTGGGAGCGCAGCACCACACCGCAGCGGCCACCAGCAGCGAGACCACGGCCGCAGCCACGGTCACCGTATTGGCGGTGATCCCCATGCGGTACAGGCCGTGTACGGCCGGACGCAGCAGGTCCTGGAAACGTCCTTTCAATGCATAGATCGACACGATCTGAACCCGCTAATCCTTGGCAGTGCGGGCACAGCCTACCTGATTGCGACAGCGCCACGTATCGAATTGCGCCCAATGCCGGCCCATGCAGGTACTGCCGGGCGGACCAGGACAGGAGTCGGCACCGGCCAATTTCCCCCACCAGCGCCCGCCACCGGCCCCCACCGCCTACAATATCGGCCCCGCTCCGCTGCCGATTGCCCTGTCCCCATGACTGCTGATCTGTTGCCCGTCCGCCGGGCCCTCCTCTCCGTTTCCGACAAGACCGGCCTGGTCGAGCTGGCCACCGCGCTGGCTGCACGCGGCGTGGAGCTGCTGTCCACCGGCGGTACCGCCAAGGCGATCCGCGATGCGGGCCTGGCCGTGAAGGACGTCGCCGAGGTCACCGGCTTCCCGGAAATGATGGATGGCCGGGTCAAGACGCTGCATCCGATGGTGCATGGCGGCCTGCTGGGCCGCTCCGGCCTGGACGACGCGGTGATGGCCGAGCACGGCATCGGTGCCATCGACCTGCTGGTGCTGAACCTGTACCCGTTCGAATCGGTCACTGCCAAGGCCGACTGCACCCTGGCCGACGCGGTGGAGAACATCGACATCGGCGGCCCGGCGATGCTGCGCTCGGCGGCCAAGAACTTCGCCCGCGTGGCGGTGGCCACCGACCCGTCGCAGTACGCCGAACTGCTGGCCTCGCTGGATGCCAACGACGGCCAGCTGTCGGCCGGCACCCGTTTTTCCTTCTCGGTGGCCGCATTCAACCGCGTTGCCCAGTACGACGCGGCGATCAGCAACTACCTGTCGGCGGTCACCGCCACCGACGCCGCCGTGCCGGTGCGTGCCGAGTACCCGGCGCAGATGAATTCCACCTTCGTGAAGGTGATGGACCTGCGCTACGGCGAAAACCCGCACCAGAGCGGCGCGTTCTATCGCGACCTGCATCCGGTGCCGGGCACGCTGGCCACCTTCCAGCAGCTGCAGGGCAAGGAGCTGAGCTACAACAACCTGGCCGATGCCGATGCAGCCTGGGAATGCGTGCGCCAGTTCGACGCGCCGGCCTGTGTCATCGTCAAGCATGCCAACCCGTGCGGCGTGGCCGTTGGCGCCGGCAACGGCGATGCCTACGAGCTGGCCTACGCCACCGACCCGACCAGCGCCTTCGGCGGCATCATCGCCTTCAACAAGCCGCTCGATGCAGCCACCGCGCAGGTGATCCTGGACCGCCAGTTCGTCGAAGTCCTGATTGCGCCGGACTACGAACCGGCCGCGCTGGAATACGCGCAGAAGAAGGCCAACGTGCGCGTGCTGCGCATCCCGCACGGCGACGGCCTGAACAACTTCGACAACAAGCGCGTGGGCTCCGGCCTGCTGCTGCAGTCGTCGGACAACCGCGGCATGACCCGCGACGAACTGAAGGTGGTCAGCAAGCTGGCACCGACCGACAAGCAGTTCACCGACCTGCTGTTCGCCTGGAAGGTCGCCAAGTTCGTCAAGTCCAACGCAATCGTCTACGCCAAGGACAACCGCACCATCGGCGTGGGTGCCGGCCAGATGAGCCGCGTCTACTCGGCACGCATCGCCGGCATCAAGGCGGCCGATGCGAACCTGGTGGTCGAAGGTTCGGTGATGGCCTCCGATGCGTTCTTCCCGTTCCGCGATGGCATCGATGCCGCTGCCGCCGCCGGCATCAAGGCAGTGATCCAGCCGGGCGGTTCGATGCGCGATGCTGAAGTCATCGCCGCCGCCGACGAACATGGCCTGGCCATGGTGTTCACCGGCGTTCGCCACTTCCGCCACTGATTGCTGGAGCGACACGGATGTCTGCCGTCTCTTTGAAACCACTTGCCGTGCTCGCCTTCGCTGGCACGGCCCTGCTGGCCGCCTGCAGGCCGGCCGCCGAACCCGCATCTGCCCCGCAGGCAGATGCGGCAAAGCCCGCCGCCAGCGAACCGGCGGCGCATGTCAGTCGCACCGCGCGGCTGCAGGCGTTCCTGACCGGGCGTTACGGCAAGGACGCCACGCTTTCCGGCCAATGGCGCGGCAGCTGGACCCAGGATGATGAAACGCGCGCGATCGACTGGCAGGTCTGCGCCGAGCAGCCGGTGGTGACCGGTGACAGCTGGCAGCAGCTGCTGGCGGTGTGTGGTGCGCTGGTCGATGGTGCGCACATCGACCCGGGAACGATCGAGTTCTTCGTGCTGCAGCCCAAGGGCGATGGCTTCGGGGTCACCAGTGAGCTGACCGGCGAGCGCTTCGGCAGTGGCGGCCAGCCCGGCACCGCCAGCATCATCCGCGCCGGCAGCGATTTCTACGGCTTCCGCGTCGAGGATGGCTGGTTCGGCCAGGGCTTCTCGCTGCTCTCGCAGACCCTGGTCCTGCCGGGCCCGAAAGGCCTGACCAGCACCGGCAACGTGCGCAGCCACATCGACAACGACGCCCAGTACGAATGCGAGAACGTCGACGCGGCCGCCGACCCCGATACCGCCGAAGATTGCCGCACCCGCCGCTTCAGCATCGATTTCGCACTGCGTTTCGACGACAGCGACCGCGGTGCGCGCATCTGGCCACTGCTGATCGAGGAAACCGGCAACACCTGCGGCGGCAAGCGGGTGCGTCAGCAGCACCGCTTCACCCTGGACCCGAAGTCCTGGACCTACTCCTTCCCCGAATCGCTGCGACGCGAAGGCTGCCAATGACGCACACGCGCCGCCGGGGACCTGGAACTTCCCTTCCCACGCAATCTGGAATCTCGTGATGAACGTACTTGTCATCGGCTCTGGCGGCCGCGAACACGCCCTGGCATGGAAGCTGGCCCAGTCCTCCCGTGTCACTGAAGTGCTCGTGGCGCCCGGCAATGCCGGCACCGCCAACGAAGACAAGTGCCGCAACGTGGCGGTGAAGGTCACCGACATCGATGGCCTGCTCGCCCTGGCCCAGGCCGAAGGCGTGGCGCTGACCGTGGTCGGCCCGGAAGTGCCGCTGGTGGCCGGCGTGGTCGACCGCTTCCGCGCCGCCGACCTGCGCATCTTCGGGCCGACGGCGGCGGCCGCGCAGCTGGAAGGCAGCAAGGCCTACGCCAAGGATTTCCTGGCACGCCACAACATCCCCACCGCGTTCTATTCGGTGCACACCGAGGTGGACGCGGCACTGGCCTACCTGCGCGAGAAGGGCGCGCCGATCGTGGTCAAAGCCGACGGCCTGGCCGCCGGCAAGGGTGTGATCGTGGCGATGACCCTGGCCGAGGCTGAAGACGCAGTGCGCGACATGCTCTCGGGCAACGCCTTCGGCGATGCCGGCGCACGCGTGGTGATCGAGGAATTCCTCGACGGCGAGGAAGCCAGCTTCATTTCGATGGTCGACGGCATGCATGCACTGCCGATGGCCACCTCGCAGGATCACAAGCGCGTCGGCGACGGCGACACCGGCCCGAATACCGGCGGCATGGGCGCGTACTCGCCAGCCCCGGTGGTCACCCCGGACGTGCACGCCCGCGTGATGCGCGAGGTGGTCAACCCGACCGTGCAGGGCATGATCGCCGACGGCATCCCGTTCACGGGTTTCCTCTACGCCGGCCTGATGATCGATGCCAGCGGCGCGCCGAAGGTGATCGAGTTCAACGTGCGTTTCGGCGACCCGGAAACCCAGCCGGTGATGCTGCGCCTGCAATCGGACCTGGTCGACCTGCTGGACGCGGCGATCGATGGCCGTCTGGACCAGGTGGACGCGCAGTGGGATCCGCGCCCGTCGCTCGGCGTGGTGCTGGCCGCCAGGCCGTATCCGGAATCGCCGATCACCGGCGAGGTGATCTCCGGCCTGGATGATGTGCCGGCAACGGCCAAGGTGTTCCATGCAGGAACGACGCTGGATGCGCAGGGCCAGGTGCTCAGCGCCGGTGGCCGCGTGCTGTGCGTGGCGGCGCTGGGCGACAGCGTGCGCGACGCGCAGGCGAACGCGTACGCGGGCGTGGCGAAGGTGACCTGGGCCAACGAGTTCCACCGCACCGACATCGGCTGGCGGGCGATCGCGCGGGAAATCTGAGACCGCGCTGATCCACGCGTGGCGTGGATCAGGATCGCGAAGTAGATCCACGCCATGCGTGGATCCAGCAGGAAAAAAAAGGCCCGGCAATGCCGGGCCTTTCCATTACTCAAACGCTTCGCCGCCTTATGCGGTGAACAGCGCCTTCATCTTCTTCAGCGCGTTCGCTTCAACCTGGCGGATACGTTCGGCCGATACGCCGTACTCGTCCGCCAGCTCCTGCAGCGTCACCTTGCTGTCCGCATCCAGCCAACGGCGGCGGATGATGTCGCGCGAACGCGCATCCAGTTCCGCCAGGCCTTCGCGCAGCAGCTGCATCTGGTTGTCTTCGCTGTCCTCGCGCTCGTAGGCCATCGACGGATCTTCGTCATTGGCCACCAGATACGCAGCCGGCGACGGCGGCGCGTGGTCGCTGTCCTCATCGGTCGGGGCATCGAAACCGATATCACGGCCGGACAGGCGCGACTCCATTTCCAGCACCTCGCGCTCGGACACGTTCAGGTCCTTGGCCACTGCGCTGACTTCGGCCGCGTTCATCCAGCCCAGGCGCTTCTTCGACTTGCGCAGGTTGAAGAACAGCTTGCGCTGCGCCTTGGTCGTGGCGACCTTCACGATGCGCCAGTTCTTCAGGATGAACTCGTGCATCTCGGCGCGGATCCAATGCACGGCGAAGGACACCAGGCGCACGCCCATGTCGGGGTCGAAGCGCTTGACCGCCTTCATCAGGCCGATGTTGCCTTCCTGGATCAGGTCGCCCAGCGCGAGGCCGTAGCCGTTGTAACCGCGGGCCACGTGCACCACGAAGCGCAGGTGCGAGTGCACCAGCTCACGGGCAGCGTCCAGATCGTTGCCGTCGCGGAAGCGACGGGCCAGGTCCTGTTCGTTATCGACCGACAGCACCGGGATCTGGTGCACGGCACCGATATAGGCGTCCAGCGAACCGAGCGCACTGGGAATCGGCAGATTGTTTGCCACAAGGGCAGTAGAGGTGTTCTGGCTCATAGGCACCCATCTTAGCAGTCTGGGATTTGGACTGCTAAAGGAGGAAAAAGTTCCAGCATTCCATTGATGAAACACTGGTCCCAAACAGAACCCTACCGTAGCGCGATTTGATGACAGTGGCGAGCGCGCTTTTCGGGATACACAATCCCTTGCAATTCAACCCACTAGCCCGCAAAACAAAGCCTTACCAGGTCAAAGGCAGCTGAACGGGCGGCGTTTTCGCCCATCAGCACGGGGCAGCGTTGCCCGCCGTTCAGCCCGATGGCGCCAGCGCCGCCCGCGGCGGCAGCGACCAGTCGATCGGCGCCTGCCCGCGGCGCTGCAGGTACTCGTTGGCCATCGAGAAATGACGGCAGCCGAGGAAGCCGCGGTGGGCCGACAGCGGCGAGGGATGCGGGGCTTTCAGCACGCGGTGGCGGCCGGTATCGATCACCTTGCCCTTCTGCTGCGCGTAGGCGCCCCAGAGCATGAACACCAGGCCCTCGCGCTCGCGGTTCAACACGTCCACCACGTGGTCGGTGAAGCCTTCCCACCCACGCCCCTGGTGCGCACCGGCCTTGCCCTCTTCCACCGTCAGCACCGCGTTGAGCAGCAGCACGCCGCGCTGCGCCCACGGGATCAGGCAGCCGTGGTCCGGGCGGGCTATACCGAGGTCACCCTCGATTTCCTTGTAGATGTTCAATAACGACGGCGGCACCGGCACGCCCGGCTGCACCGAGAAACTCAGGCCATGGGCCTGCCCACGGCCGTGGTACGGGTCCTGGCCGAGGATGACCACTTTCACCTGATCGAACGGGGTGGCATCGAAGGCGGCGAAGATCTGCGGTCCAGGCGGGAACACCGCCGCACCGATGGCCTTGCGCTGCCGCAGGAAGCTGGACAGCTCGCGCATCTGCGGCTGCAGCAGGTAATCGCCCACACGCTGCTTCCAGCTCGGTTCCAGCTGGATCGCCGGGGTGTCCACTACTTCATCGATCATCGCAACACGTCATCGCAACAGGGGTCCATCATTCAACCGGGCCAGCCGCAGCTGGAACAGCACCTTGGTGATCAGCAGGCGCTCTTCGATCGGCTTCAGCACCAGATCGTTGGCGCCAGCCTGCAGCAGGCCGGTCTGGTTGTGCGGATTGCCATCGCCGGTCATCACCAGCACCGGCAGGCGACGCTTGCCGTAGCCGAAGTCCACGCGCACGCGCTGCACCACGTCGCGACCACTCAGCTCTCCCTTCAGGGTCACATCGGTCAGCACCAGATCGATGCGATGGCGGCTGCGCCCGAGCGATTCGGCGGTGAGCAGGGTAAACGCTTCTTCGGCGCTGACCACATGCATCACATTGAGCTGCTGGCGCTCGAGCATGCGCTTGGTCGCCTCGGCCACCACCCGGCTGTCCTCGATGTAGAGGATGGTCGCGCCGGGAATGGTCTGCGGCTGCACGTAGCCGCGCACGAAGGTCGCCAGGGCCTCGTGGCCCAGCGATTTGTCGAAGTAGTCGGTGACGTACTCGGTGAAGCGGCGCTGCTCCAGGTGCTGCTGGGCGTCGCCGGAGACCACGATCACCGGCACATAGGCCTGCCCTGCCGCTTCGCGCACCTTCCGCGCCAGCGCCAGGCCGTCGCCATCGCGCAGGGTCAACGAGGTGGTGACCAGATCGACCGGCCCCTGCGCCAGCGCATGCTGTGCGTCTTCGATGCTGTCGCAGCCGATCACCTCCACGCCCGGCAGATCGCGCTGCAGGACGTCGGCGATCAGCTTGCGCACCAGCTTGGAGCCGTCAACCACCATCACCCGCGTCGCGGGCCCTTCAAGGTGCTTCAGCGCTTGCGGTTGCATGCCGGTCTCAGGTGTCGGTCGGGCGGGTCTGGCGGAGGAAGTGGCCGGTCACCAGCCATGCGCCCAGCCAGCCCAGCAACAAGGTGCCAAGCAGCACCAGGCTGCCATGCAGCAGGTCCAGGCCATGCAGCACGAACGGGCTGCCGTAGCTGCGCGACAGCTCGGCCAGCGGCGCGCGCAGGGCGGCACCGGCAATGCCGATCAGGCCCAGCGCGACCGCACCGGCGCCCAGGCCATACCAGGCGCCCAGGTACAGGAACGGGCGGCGGATGAAACCATCGCTGGCGCCGAGCAGCTGCAGCACGCCGATTTCCTCGCGGCGGGCCTGGATGTCCAGGCGCACGGTGTTGCCGACCACCAGCGCGGCACCGGCGCCGAGCAGCACCGACAGCACCTGCACCAGCCGCGCACCGAAGGCCAGCCAGGCATCCAGGCGCTGCCGCCACAGGGCGTCGTGCTGCACCAGGTCGGCACCGGGCAGACTTTCCAGCGCGCGTGCCAGCCGTGCATCGTCCTGGCCCTGGCCCGGGGTGACCACCAGCAACGAGGGCAACGGGTTGTCGTTGAGTGCGTCGATGGCTTCGCCGAGGCCGGCCTGCCGCAGTTCCTCCAGGCCCTGCTCCGGCGTGCGCACGGTGACACTGGCCACGTCCGGGCGATCGCGCAGTTCCCCGGCCAGGCGCAGCGCACCCGGGCCGTCGACGTCCGCCTTCAGGAAGACGTTGATGTCGCGCGACTGCTGCACGCTGCCGGCAAACTGCTTGAGGTTGTCCAGCGCGATCGACAGGCCCAGCGGCAGCGCCAGGGCCAGCGCCATGACCATCACGGTCAGCAGCGTCGCCCACGGTTTGCGGCAGGCGCGGCCGAGGCTGAACACTACGCTGTGCACGTGATGCTGGAACCACACGCCCAGGCGCGACGGCGCAGCAGCTTCGGTGTTTTCGTTCTTGGCCATGGTTACTCCGCCAGATCCTGCGGCGAGATGTCGTCCACCAGCCGGCCGTGGTCGAGGATCAGCACGCGCTTGCGCATGTGGCGCAGCAGCGGCAGGTCATGGCTGACCACCAGCACGCTGGTGCCGCGCGCGGGCAGCTCGGCAAACAGGGACATGATCTCGGCCGCCAGGGTTGGATCGAGGTTGCCGGTCGGCTCGTCGGCCACCAGCAGCTTGGGCTCGCCGACGATCGCCCGGGCGATGCCGACGCGCTGCTGCTCACCGGCCGACAGCTGCGAGGGCAGCGCCTTCTCGCGGTGGCCAAGGCCCATGCGCTCGAGCACCGAACGCACGCGCTTGTTGATGTCGCCACGGCGGGTGCCGCGCAGGATCAGCGGCAGCGCCACGTTCTCTGCGATGGAGCGGTCCATCAGCAGGCGGTGGTCCTGGTAGACCGCGCCGACCGCGCGTCGATGCCGCGGCACATCACCGCCGCGCACCTTCAGCAGGTTGCGCTCGTCGAACATCACCGCGCCGCGGCTGGGCCGCTCGTCCAGGTGGATCAACTTGAGCAGGGTGCTCTTGCCCGCCCCGGAGTGACCGGTGACGAACAGCATTTCGCCCGGCGCGACCTCGAAGCTGACATCGGTCAGGGCTTCGTGGCCACCGGCGTACTGTTTGCTGACATTGTCGAAGCGCAGGACACTCATGCCCCGATTATGCAGGACCGGCGCGACGGATCGGTAGCGCTGGGCCATGCCCGGCGAAAACCTTCCGGCATCGCGGCCCCGGACGGAGGCCGCTGCGCTCGCCGGGCATGGCCCGGCGCTACCGGCTTAATTGCCCGACAGCATCCGGCGGATCTTGCGGCCGATACGGGTCAGGAACGAGTCGCCGGCATCGGCGCTGGTGCGCACCGGCTTGGCCACCACCTGCACCGGAGTGACCGGGCTGGCGCCGTTGCCGGCGTTGCTTGCCACAGCTTCGCCACCCTCGACCGGACGGCCGTGTCGACGACGACGACGCTTGCGCGGCTTGCGCTCACCATCCACCGCACCTTCCGGCGCAGCTTCGGCGCGCGGCGGACGCGGGGCCTGTACAGCGGCGGCTTCAGCCGTCACCGCACCCTCGACTGCGGCGGCAGCAACCTGCTCACCTTCCACACGCGGCTTGCGCGGGCCACGCGGACGGCGTTCGCCGCTGCGCTCGCCATCGCGGCTGCCACGGCCACTGCCGCCACTGCCGGAACGACCGCCACTACGGCCGCCGCCACGACGCTCTTCCTCGGCGGCGCGCGCTTCGCGTGCTTCGCGGAAGATCTGGCCGACGCTTTCGTTCTCGTCGCCTTCCTCGCCCGGTGCCGGGGCGGCACGCTCAGGGCGCGGCAGCGAAGTCAGGATCTCGCTGGTGACCGCTTCGACCGGGATCTTCTGTTCGATGTAGGCCTCGATGTCCGGCAGGCCCATCGCATAGCGCTCGCAGGCGAAGCTGATGGCATCGCCTTCCTCGCCCAGGCGGGCGGTACGGCCGATGCGGTGCACGTAGTCTTCGGCGTCGAACGGCAGGTCGTAGTTGTAGACGTACTTGATGCCGTCGATATGCAGGCCGCGGGCGGCCACATCGGTGGCCACCAGGATTTCCAGCTGCCCCTTCTGGAAGCGGTTGAGCAGGCTCTCGCGCTTCTTCTGCGGCACGTCGCCGGACAGCACGCCGACGCGGTAGCCGGCGCGCTCCAGCGAACGGGCCACGCGCTCGACGAACACCTTGGTGTTGACGAAGACCATGGTGCGCGCGCCTTCGCTGCGCGACAGCAGGCCCAGCAGCAGCGGAATCTTCTCTTCGTCGGCCGGGAAGTAGATGCGCTGGCGCACGCGCGCGGCGGTGATGGTCTCGGCTTCGACCACCAGCTTCTGCGGCTCGTTCATGTGCTCATAGGCCAGCTCGAGCACGCGATGGCTCAGGGTGGCGCTGAACAGCAGGGTCTGCCGGGTGGAGCGCTCGGGCATGCGGCGCAGCAGGAAGCGGATGTCCTTGATGAAGCCCAAATCGAACATGCGGTCGGCTTCGTCCAGCACGCAGATCTCGCAGGCGTGCAGCGAAACCACCTTGTGCTGCTTGACGTAGTCGATCAGGCGGCCGGGGGTGGCGATGATCACGTCCACGCCCTGCTGCAGGATCTCGCGCTGCTTGTCGTAGTCAACGCCGCCGTAGACCAGGGCGAAGCGCAGGCCAAGCTCGGAACCGAACTTCACCGCATCCTTGTGGATCTGGATGGCCAGTTCGCGGGTCGGCGCCAGGATCAGTGCGCGCGGGTCTTCCGGCTTGCGGTCGGCCAGTGCCGGGCGGGTCAGCAGGCGGTTCACGACAGCGACCAGGAAGGCCAGCGTCTTGCCGGTGCCGGTCTGGGCCTGGCCGGCGACATCGCCACCGGGCAGCGCGACCGGCAGGGTCAGCGCCTGGATGGGCGTGCAGCGGGTGAATCCGGCTCCTTCAAGACCGGCCTGCAGGGCCGGATGCAGATCAAAGGAGGAAAAAGTCAAATCGGTCAGCGGTTTGTCGCTCATGTGTCCGTCTTGGTATGGCCACGCGCCTGCGGGCGGCGGCACTGAAATCTGTCTGGGGCTCCGTCGCAAACTGCGGCCCCTGCGGCGGGTCGGGCTGGCCGGGACTCTCGGGTCCGCGCGCCGCACAATGCCCCAGTTTACCGCACTCGGGCCGGCAAACCGGAATCCGCCGTCTCACCCCATACGGAGACGCACCTCTTCACCCCGCAGTACCGCGCTTGAACAGCGGCGCGGGCTCCCATGGCCTATCGCGCCGACACCCCCATTTCAGGCGGGGACAGTGAAATCGGACACCTACCGTGCTCACCCCCGATCACGATACGCTGGGTTCCAGCCAGCACCTGTCCCCGCCCTGCGATAGGGGTACACTGCCGGCCGTGAGCGTCCAGGCATCCCGCCGAACGCACCGTGGCAGTCGGCCGCGAGGCAACGACGAGGGTCACGCCACCGGGCATGGCCCAGTTCACCCACCTCCGGCCTGGCCGGGTGCAATCCAAGACGAGAAACCAAGATGAGCGACAAGGTTGTACACGTCGGCGATGCCGACTTTGATAGCGCCGTACTGAATTCCAAGGAACCGGTGCTGGTCGATTTCTGGGCCGAGTGGTGTGGTCCGTGCAAGATGATCGCCCCGGCGCTGGATGAACTGGCCGATGCCTACCAGGGCCGCGCCAAGATCGCCAAGGTCAACGTGGACAACAACCGCGCCCTGGCCGCCAAGTACCACGTGCGTTCGATTCCCTACCTGGTCGTCTTCAAGGACGGCGAGAAGGTTGGCGAGCAGATTGGTGCCGTTGGCAAGGCCCAGCTGGCCGGCCTGCTGGACAAGGCTCTGGCCTGATCCCGCAGGTTACCGGCAGCCGTTTTCCACGGCTGCCGGGCGGGCGCCCCCGCGCCTGACTGAATACCGTATCCGGCGACCCTTGCGTGGCGCCGCAGGCCGATGATAGTGTCGGCATATCCGGCCGCGTTCGCGTGCCGCATCTTCTGGACGCAGTCTCTTCCAGACCCATTCCCAATGTTCGCCGCCCCAGCCGGGCGCTCGCACCTTCAAGCGAGGAATAACGCTCTTGTCCGATAACACTTCCGAAACCGGTAGCGCTGAAGCGCCCGCCGAAAAGCGCGTGCGCAAAGCCCGCGTGACCAAGGCTGCCGCTCCGGCCGCCGCCGAAACCAGCGCCGCCCCGGCGCAACCTGCCCTTCCGCTGGCAGCCGCGCCCGAAGCGCCGGCACCGGCCGCAGCGCCTTCCGCGCCGAGCGCACCCGCCGCCGAGGCCCCTGCCAGCAGTGGCGGCGGCGAAGGCGGCGAGGGCCGCGAATCCGGCCAGCCACGGCAGTCGCAGCAGAACAACCAGGGCGGTGGCCAGAACCAGAACCCCTACAACCAGGGCGGCCAGCAGGGCCAGCAAGGCCAAGGCAACCGCCGTGACCGTTTCCGCAATCGCCGCGACCGTGATCGCAATGGCGGCGGTGGTGGCAACGGCGGTCGCTTCCGCGACGACGGCATGCCCAACGACAACGGCGAACAGCAACCGTTCGTACCGCGTCCGCACGCCAACGTGCCCGAAGGCTTCCCGGTCTATTCGCTGAGCGACCTCAAGCGCATGCCGGCCCAGAAGCTGCTGGAGATCGCCGAGCAGCTGCAGATTTCCGAAGGCGTGGCCCGTGCCCGCAAGCAGGACGTGATCTTCGCGCTGCTGAAGGTGCTGACCCGCCACGGCGACGGCGTTGCCGCCGACGGTGTGCTGGAAATCCTGCCGGACGGCTTCGGCTTCCTGCGCGCGGCCGAGGCCAGCTACCTGGCCGGCCCGGACGACACCTACATTTCGCCCAGCCAGATCCGCCGCTTCAACCTGCGTACCGGCGACCACCTGTCCGGCCGCATCCGCTTCCCGAAGGACGGCGAGCGCTACTTCGCGCTGTCGATCGTGGACACCATCAACGGTGAGCCGCTGGAAGCGTCGAAGAACAAGGTGCTGTTCGAGAACCTGACCCCCCTGTTCCCGCGTCGCCGCTTCACCCTGGAGCGCGGCAACGGTTCGTCGGAAGACATCACCGGCCGCATCCTCGACCTGATGGCACCGCAGGGCAAGGGCCAGCGCTCGCTCATCGTGTCCCAGCCGAAGGCCGGCAAGACGATGATGATGCAGCAGGTGGCCACGGCCATCACCACCAACCATCCGGACGTGCACCTGATCGTGCTGCTGATCGACGAGCGCCCGGAAGAAGTGACCGAAATGCAGCGCACCGTGCGCGGCGAGGTCATCAGCTCGACCTTCGACGAACCGGCCGCGCGCCACGTGCAGGTGGCCGAAATGGTCATCGAGCGCGCCAAGCGCCTGGTCGAGCACAAGAAGGACGTGGTGATCCTGCTCGACTCGATCACCCGCCTGGCGCGCGCCTACAACAACGTCGTGCCGAGCTCGGGCAAGGTGCTGACCGGTGGCGTGGACGCCAACGCCCTGCATCGCCCCAAGCGCTTCTTCGGTGCCGCGCGCAACGTGGAAGAAGGCGGCAGCCTGACCATCATCGCCACCGCACTGGTCGATACCGGCTCGAAGATGGACGAGGTGATCTACGAAGAGTTCAAGGGCACCGGCAACAGCGAAGTGCACCTGAGCCGTCGCATCGCTGAAAAGCGCGTGTTCCCGGCCATCGACATCAACCGTTCGGGCACCCGTCGCGAAGACCTGCTGATCGAGCCGGAGCTGCTGCAGAAGATCTGGATCCTGCGCAAGCTGCTGCATCCGATGGACGAAATGACGGCGATGGAATTCCTGCTGGACAAGATGAAGAACACCAAGTCCAACGACGAGTTCTTCGGTTCGATGAAGCGCTGATCGCGCGGCATTGATGGAATACGGAAAGGCCCCGCAGTGCGGGGCTTTTTCTTTGGGTGGCGGCAGGACAAACGGCTTCACTTCGCGGCCCGATGATTTGGCGATAATCTGCGGGACAAATGCCTGACTCTCCGCCCCGGCCGTGCTGGCCGGGCCGCCGATTCCCGCTGTTGCCCCATCCGGAGGATCCGGCGGGTCCAGCCCTGCCCGATCCTTCAACTGCATGCGCACACTGTCCCCCCGGCTCAACCTGGGCAAGCTGATCCTTGCCCTGGCCCTGCTCAGCGCCGTCATCGCCCTGGCCAATACGCTGCTTGCCAGCTATCGCGTGCAGCGCGACCAACTGGTGGGCAACACCCTGGAAGCCAACCGCGTGTACGCCACCAAGCTGGCCGAGACCACGCAGAACTTCCTGCTGGCCGCGCAGCAGCAGCTGGCCTATGCCGCCACCCGGCTTGGCGACAGCGACATGGATCCGGCCCAGGCGCAGGATGAGGCCCGTCGCCTGCAGCTGCAGTCCAGCAGCTTCAACTCCTCGCTGGTGGTGGCCAACGACGGGCGGGTGATCGCGACCTCGCCGCAGAGCCTGCAGCTGCAGGGCGAGATCCTGCGCAGCGCTGGCAACAAGGCAGCGTTGGAACGGCGCCAGCCGATGATCAGCGATCCCTACCAGTCGGCCACCGGCAAGCTGCTGATCTCGATCTCGCACCCGGTATTCGACCGCAGCGGCCAGTACCGGGGCTATGTCAGCGGCACGCTGTACCTGCGCCAGCGCAGTGCACTCAACACCCTGCTGGGTACGCACTACTACCGCGATGGTTCCTACCTGTACGTGGTGGACCGCCATGGCCGCCTGATCTATCACAACAACCCCAAGGAAGTGGGCACCTACGCGTTGAACAACCCGGCGGTGAAAGAAGTGATGCGCGGCCAGCGCGGTGCGCAGCAGGTGCGCAACAACCACCGGGTGGCGATGCTGGCCGGTTACGCGCCCGTGGCGGCAACCGGCTGGGGCATCGTCGCGCAGCGCCCGACCGAGGCGACGCTGCAGCCGCTGTCTCGCCTGATGTCGGCGGTGATCTGGAATGCCATTCCGCTGGGCGTGTTGTCGCTGCTGATCACCTGGTGGTTCGCCCGCCGCATTTCGTTGCCGCTGTGGCAGCTGGCGCGCAACGTGCAGGACGGCGAAGATACCGGCAACGCGATCAGCCACGTCAATGGCATCCGCGCCTGGTACTTCGAGGTGGCGCAGCTGAAACAGGCGGTGCTGTACAGCTTCAATGCGCTGCAGGACCGGATCGGCACGCTCAACCGCGCCAGCCGCACCGATCCGCTGACCGGACTGCTCAACCGCCGCGGGCTGCAGCAGGCGCTCGACGCGCTGCAGGCGCAGGGCCTGCCGTTTGCGATCCTGACGCTGGATATCGACCGCTTCAAGTCGATCAACGACAGCCACGGTCACGACGTCGGTGATGCGGCCATTGCACATATCGCCGAACAGATGCGGCGGCATTCGCGCGAGACCGACGTGCTGTGCCGCGCCGGTGGCGAGGAGTTCCTGGTGCTGCTGCCGGGCGTTGGCATCGAAGCGGCCCGGCAGACCGGCGAGCGCCTGCGCCAGGCCATCGCCGACGAACCGTTCGCTCCGGTGGGCACCATCACCGTGTCACTGGGCGTGGCCCACTTCCCCAGTTTCCATACCGATCCGGAACAGGCACTGCGCTTGGCCGACAAGGCCCTGTACCTGGCCAAGGAACAGGGCCGCAACCGGGTGGTGGTGTACCCGCACGCCGATTGAGCACATCGATTCAAGCGGGATGCGCCGGGGCAGGCCCGGTGCATCCCGCAATCACGCATCAGCCCAGCGGGGTGAGCAGGCGCGGGCCTTCCTGCGCCCGACCGACCATGTACACACCGCCTTCGGGCAGCAGATCGGTTCCGGCGACCTGGATTTCCTCACCGGTCTTCCACGGCGCCTGCTGGCGCGGGCCGGGAATGTACGCGCTCCAGCGGCCGTAACGCTCGCTCTGCTTGTCGAAGAAATAATTGACCGGCACGCGCACGGTCCAGAAGTCCCGGTCCTTGTCCTCGCCGGTAGTGGGCGGGTTGAAGGTCCATTCGCGGGCGCTCCTGACGCTGGCCTTGGCAAGCACGTCGCGCAGCTGGTTCATCGTACGCTCGGGACCGACCACGGTCAGGTTGGTCTGCTCGGCAATTACGTCAGCTACCTTGCCATCACGCCCGACCTTGACCAGAAGCATGACAGTGCCCTGCCCGCGGATCGATGCCGCCTGCGGTGGGTAGACCGGTGCGCGCGTCTTCGCTGCGGTGACGTCATCGGTGCTCGGCGCACTGGATCCGCCGAGCTTGCCGAAGCGGGCATCAACCACCCGTACCTGCATGCTGTTGCCCTCCATGTTGCCGGCAATCAGACGCAGGTGGACGGTAGTACGGGCAGGCATCGGCTTGCCGTCGACCAGCGTCGGCTCAAAGCGCCAGCTCTGCACCGCCTTGTCGACGAACCCCGCTACGCCAGCATCAACCTTCTCGCGGTGATCGAGCTGGAACCCTTCCACCTGGCCTTCGCGGCCGATGTCGATGACGCCACTGAGGGTCATGCTGGCCTCGGCCTGCCTGCGTACCTCGCGCGCGGTCTGTGCATCGGCGGTATCGATCAGGGCGGCGCCGCCAGACACCGCAAGGACCAGTGCCAGGAAAACAGAAGAACGCATCATTGCCGGTCCTTGGTGATGAAAGTGCCGAGATTACCCGAGTTCCACGCGGTCCGCGCGGCCTATCACGCCAACCGCTGCGCAGCCGAGTACGGAGGCGTGTCCGGATAATCGCCCGCCGCAAAGCGCACCTGCAGCCCCTGCCACCAGGCGGGATCGAACAGATGGCGGTAGTGCTCGCGCACCGCTGCCAGTTCCTGCGCCGGCAAGCCCATGAACGGCCCGAACCGCTCGGGGAAGACATCGCGCGGACCGACATGGAACCAGGGCTCATCGGCCATCGCTTCCTCTGCGGAGCTTGGCTTGGGCCAGGCCCGGAAGACGCAGTCGCTGACCAGGCACAACTCGTCGTAGTCGTAGAACACGGCACGGCCGTGGCGCGACACGCCGAAATTCTTCGGCAGCATGTCACCGGGGAAGATGTTGTTGCGCGCCATGTCGGTGATCGCCTGCGCGTAGTCGAGTACCGCTGCGCGCACCGACTCGCCAGCCTGTTCGCGCAGATAGAGATTCAGTGGCCGGAAGCGGCGCTGCACGTAGCACAACGCGATCTCCACCTCGTCGCCATCCACGCGCACGCTCTGCGCACACTGCTGCAGCAGCTCGTCCAGCAGCACCGGGGCGAAGCGTTCGCGCGGGAAACGCAGGTGCCGGTAGGGCTGTGCGTCAAGCAGGCGACCGACACGGTCGAGGTTGAACACCAGGGCGTACTTCTCCTCCACCTGCTGCCGCGACATCGTCTTGGGCCAAGCGAAACGATCACGGATCAGCTTGAACACCAGCGGGTAGCTGGGCAGGGTGAACACCGCCATGACCATGCCCGGCGTGCCCTCGGCATGCGCCAGACGCTCGTTCGGGTGTTCATTGAAGTGGCGGAAGAACGTCCGGTAGCGCTCGGTCTTGCCCTGCTTGGCGCGCCCGAGCACGGTATAGATCTCGTCGATCGGCTTGCCCGGCAGCAGGCTGCGCAGGAACACCACCGCATCGCCAACCGTGCCCAGGTCGGCCTGGAAATAGCTGCGCGACACGCCGAACAGATGGGCCACATCGCGACGCCGGGTCAGCACGGCATCGGCGCGCAGGCCCCGGTCGTCGTTGACCAGCGCGATCACGCACGGCGAGAAACGGTGTTCACCGAACACGCGCCCGACCAGATAGGCGCGACGCTCGCGGTAGAACACGGTATCGAGCAGTTCAATGCTGCGTACCGGCGTGTCGCCCCAGTGCGCCAGGTCATCCTGCAGGCGCACGGCGATGGCGGCGGCACAGCGCAACTGGTGCGCATACGGAACATCGAAGCGGTAGTCGGCCAGCACCCGTTGCAGCGCCTCTACCGGCCGCGTCGGCGAGACCGCGTAGGTGTGGCGCGCCACCGGATGGGTGATCGCATCGGAGGGCTCGACATCGAAGGCGATGAACTCCACTTCCGGATCCACACCGCGGATGGCGAACAGCCGCCGCGACAGCGTGTTGTAGAAGGTCTTGTAGAGCTCGGCGTCGATCAGGCCCTGCAGCAGGGCACTGAAGTGCGCGTGCACCTGCAGCCACAGCGCGCGATCGCTGATGGCGTCACCGGCCAGCCGCCGCAGCGCATCCATCTGCTCGGCGATGCACTGGTCGTACAGGGCAATGCGCTCGACCGCATCGTGGCGCGCCGCCGCCCAGTCGCGCTGCTGGAAACGCACCCGGGCGCGCGCCGTGATCGCGGCGAAGCGGGCGTGATACTGCTCGAAACCATCGCGGATGGCCTCGGCGATGCGCGGTGCGAGTTCGGCTGCAGTGACAGGATCGGACATGCACGACGTATCCGGGGGAACCGACCTCACCATACGCTGGCGTGGGGTAGCTTGTGTAGAGCCGAGCCACGCTCGGCTGCTGCTGCCTCAGAGAACCAGACAAACGCAACCATTCCTACAGACCCCGGGCGACTGCATTGCCTACTCTTTCAGGCCCATAACGGCATGAGGTGACGCATGCAGCAAATGACCCTGATCCCACGCATGGAGGAAGGCAACGTAATCCCGCAACGGGTACGCGACGGCTACATCAGCGCGACGGCGCTCTGCCAGTCAGTGGGCAAGCGCTGGTCGGACTATCGGTCGCTGAAATCCACCGGTGAGTTCATCGAGGAGCTGACCCTGCAGACCGGCCTCCCGGAGGACCAGCTCATCCATGTGGTGTCCGGGGGCAATGCGGCGATGCAGGGCACTTGGATCCACCCTTACCTGGCCATCAATCTCGGCCAATGGTTGTCACGCAAATTCGCGGTGAAGGTGTCGCAATGGGTGGTGGAATGGCAGCAGGGCCGGGCGAACGCCGTCATGCCCGCCCACATCGAGCGCTACATGCAGAACCGCTCGAAAGTGCCCTACACGCATTTCTCGATGTTGAACGAGCTGACCCTGAACCTGATCGCGCCACTGGAGCAGGCGGGCTATACGCTGCCGCAGGAGCTGGTGCCGGACATCTCCGAGGGCCGGTTGTTCTGCAAGTGGCTGCGCGATCACAAGGGCATCGATCCCAACACCTTCGACACCTATGAGCACAGCTATCCAGACGGCCGCAACGTGCAGGCAAAGCTCTATCCGAACGAGCTTTACGAAGACTTTCGCCGGCACTTCAACGAGACCTGGCTCCCACTGCATGCGCCCAGATACTTTGCTGCGCGCGACAGGCAGGCGCTGACCTTCGTACGCACGCTTCTGCTGCCTTCGACATGACATCACAGCGGACCGATCCCTGGGCTGCCGTGCAGCACCAGGGATCGGTCCCACCGAGCCGGCTCAGATCGCCAGTTCGGCCTCCACGTCCTGCACCTTGCGCCGCGCCAGGGCGAGGTTGGACTTGGTCCGGTCCAGCACGATGTAGAAGAACAGGCCCTTCTTCTTCGCCACCGGGCGCATGATGTGATACGCCTTGCCGAGCGAGATCAGGATGTCCTCGATGCCATCGTTGAGGTTGAGCGAGGCGGCGGTTTTCATCTTCGCGCGGATCACTTCGGTGTTGCCGGCCGCCGCCACTTCCATGTCCATGCCCGAACCGGCCTCGCCCAGCAGCATGCCGCTTTCGTAGTCGACCAGCGCCACGGCCTGCGCGCCATCGATACCCATCAGTGCAGTCAACGAATCATTCAATCCAGCCACGTTGCACCCCTCTCAATGTTGGTTCGAGCCCCTCGTTCCCCTGCGGCCGGGCTCACGATCCGCTGAGTTCGGCCAGGATCGCCTGGCCACATTCCCTGCTCTGCCACAGCACCTGGCCGATCACGCTGCGCTGGTCGCAGGCCGCCATCAGCAGCAGCGGCGCGCGCGCCTCGGCCTGGATGGCCAGCATCAGCACCTTGCCGCCGGCGGCCTCCAGCATCAGCGTCTGCAGATCGCCCAGTGCCAGTTCGCGCCCCACTGCTGCGGCCAGGGCCAGCATCGCGCTGGTCATCGCCGCCAGGCGTTCGCCACGCCCCTCCGCACCTGCGCTGACCAGGGAAAAGCCATCGACGCTGGCCAGCACCACGGTGCGCACCCCTTCCACCCGCTGCTGCAGGTCCTGCAGCAGCGGCCGCAGGCGCTCGCGCTGCTGCGCGTCCGGCAACGGCGTGCCTTGTCCATCAGCCATGTGCGGCCACCAGTGCATGCGCTTCCATTTCGCTCATCAGTACGTCCATCAGCAGCAGTCCTTGTTCGCGATCACGGGCATCCACCGCCAGCAGCGGCAGCGGCTGGCCATCGAGCCGGGCGCGCTCGGCCCAGTCATCCAGTGCCGCTGCCGGCACCTGGTCAAGATGGGTCACCGCCACCACCAGGGCCAATGCAGGGCCGAACGGGCGCAGCACCTGCAGGTAGGCGTCCAGCTCGGCGGCCACCCCGGCGCGGCGCGCGTCCAGCAGCAACACCGCGCCGCGCGCACCCTGCAGCAGGATCGGCCACAGGAAATCAAAGCGCTGCTGGCCAGGCGTGCCATACAGGCGCAGCCTCTCGCCGTTGGGCAGGTCGATATCGGCGTAGTCCAGCGCCACCGTGGTCGAAGCCTTGTCGGCACCCGCGCGGTCGCTGTTGGCCACGTCGGTGTCGACCACCGCACCGGCGGCGATGCTGCGGACCAATGTCGACTTTCCGCTGCCCATGCCACCGAGCACCACCACCTTGTGCTCACGCATCGCGATCACTCCCGCGCAGCGTGCGCCACAGGCGTGCGAGCAGGCCGTTGTCGGCAGTGTTGGCACGCGCACCCGCCAGCGGTACTGCAGGTGCGACCTGCAGCTGCGCATAGCCGCACAGGTAGGCGGCGTGGATGAAATCGCGCACGGCGGCGGCGGGAAGATCCAGCAGCATCGCGCATTCGTCCACCGTGCAGGCACGCTTGAGCAGCAGCGAACATAGACGGAAGCCATCGTGATCGTGGCCGAGCACGCGGAAGTCCGGCCAGCGCAGCAGCTTCACCGACGCCCCGCGCAGGCGCTCATCCAACGCCTGCCAATGACGGCTGCGCTGCGCCCATTGCCACAGCAACGGACGCAACGGCAGTCGCGTGCGGTCACCCGCCAGTGCCTGCAGCTGCGCCGGCAGCAGCGCATCCAGATACAGGTGCTCGAAGCCCTGCGCCAGCCGTTCCACCAGCACCGTCGCCGGCTCGTGCAGCAGCACCGCCTGGTCCTGTTCCAGATCCAGCAGCAGCAGCGGCTCTCCACCCTCGCCCAGCAGCGCTTGGCCCTGCCGCGATGGCAGCCGCTCGCGCAGCAGGCGGGTGATCGCATGCGCGCCGTCAGCCAGGCGGATCGGTGTCGCATCGGTGCCGGTCTGCATGCCGCGCAGCGCCCGTCCGATCGCGCCATCATCCAGTACGTCCTGGCCGCCATCGCCTTCGCGCAACTGGCCGCCGAGATCCTCGATCCAGCAGTGCAGGCGCGGGCGCTGCTGGCGCATGCGCAGTGCCGCGTTGCGCAGCGCTGGCGTATCGCGGATCACCAGCAGATCGCAGTCGTCCAGGTCCTGGCTGCGGCGGATCTGCCCGTCCGGCAGCGCCGAGGCCAGCCGCAGCCTCTGCAGCAGGGCCTGTTCGCCCTGGATGTCGGTTCCCACTACGAGCACGCGTGCCATCCGTGTTCCCCGTGCGACCACCTCCCCGGCGGTCTCGCATCGCCAAGGCTAGGCCATGGCTTGCCGCCATCGTCGTGATCGACTGCTCATATTGGTGGCAGTGGTGAACATGCATGCGTCCGTTCTGCGACTGCCATCGCGGGCAAGTTTCATGCCGTGTTGACGGCGTTCCGACAGATGACGGATTTCACGGTTCCGGGCCCGAGTACATCCACGCCATGGGTGGGGTCAGATCCCTCTGCGGTACAGAGGGATCTGACCCCAGGCCCGCAAAAAAGAAACCCGCGCCGAGGCGCGGGTTTCTTTCCAGGTCTCAACCGGGCGGCGATGAATCAGCCGCGCAGCTGCTCCAGCGCGGCATTGAAGGTCGCGCTCGGACGCATCGCGGCAGCGGCCTTGGCCACGTCCGGACGGTAGTAGCCGCCGATGTCCACGGCCTTGCCCTGCACCGCGATCAGCTCGTCAACGATCTTCTGCTCGTTGTCGGCCAGCGCCTTGGCCAGCGGAGCGAAGCGTGCCTGCAGCGCGGCATCTTCGTTCTGCGCTGCCAGGGCCTGCGCCCAGTACAGGGCGATGTAGAAGTGGCTGCCACGGTTGTCGATGCCACCGAGCTTGCGCGAGGGCGACTTGTCGTTGTCCAGGAACTGGCCGTTGGCCTCGTCCAGCGCCTTGGCCAGCACGCGGGCGGCAGCGTTGTCGTAGCGGTTGCCCAGGTGCTCCAGCGACGCGGCCAGGGCCAGGAACTCACCCAGCGAATCCCAGCGCAGGTAGTCCTCTTCGACGAACTGCTGCACGTGCTTCGGCGCCGAACCGCCAGCACCGGTCTCGAACAGGCCGCCACCGGCCATCAGCGGCACGATCGACAGCATCTTGGCGCTGGTGCCCAGCTCCATGATCGGGAACAGATCGGTGAGGTAATCGCGCAGCACGTTGCCGGTCACCGAAATGGTGTCCTCGCCCTTGCGGATGCGGGCCAGCGAGAAGGTGGTCGCTTCCACCGGCGGCAGGATGCGGATATCCAGGCCGGTGGTGTCGTGGTCCTTCAGGTACGTCTCGACCTTGGCGATGACCTGCGCGTCGTGGGCGCGGGCGGCGTCCAGCCAGAACACGGCCGGGGTGCTGCTCAGGCGCGCGCGTTCGACGGCCAGCTTGACCCAGTCCTGGATCGGCGCGTCCTTGGTCTGGCACATGCGCCAGATGTCACCGGCTTCCACGGCGTGTTCGAACACCACGTTGCCAGCCTCGTCGGTGACCTTGACCACGCCGTCGGCAGCGATCTGGAAGGTCTTGTCGTGCGAGCCGTACTCTTCAGCCTTCTGCGCCATCAGGCCGACGTTGGGCACCGAGCCCATGGTGGCCGGGTTGAAGGCACCGTTGCTGCGGCAATCATCGATGACGGCCTGGTACACACCGGCATAGCAGCGATCCGGAATGACCGCCTTGGTGTCCTGCAGCTTGCCTTCGGCATTCCACATCTTGCCGGAGTCGCGGATCATCGCCGGCATCGAGGCGTCGACGATCACGTCGCTCGGCACGTGCAGGTTGGTGATGCCCTTGTCCGAGTTGACCATGGCCAGGCCCGGGCGCTGCGCATACTCGGCCTGCAGGTCGGCTTCGATGGCGGCACGGGTGGCTTCGGGCAGCGACGGCAGGCGCGCGACCAGGTCGCCGATGCCGTTGTTGGCATCGAAACCGGCCTGCTTGAGCGTGTCGGCGTGCTTGGCGAGCACGTCCTTGTAGAACTCGTTGACGACCACGCCGAACATGATCGGGTCGGAGACCTTCATCATGGTCGCCTTCAGGTGCAGCGAGAACAGCACGCCCTGCGACCTGGCGTCTTCGATCTGCGCATCGATGAAGGCGGCCAGCGCCTTGCGGCTCATCACTGCCGCGTCGACGATCTCACCGGCCTTGACCGCGGTCTTTTCCTTCAGCACGACGGTGCTGCCGTCCTTGCCGTGCAGGGTGATCTTCAGCGCGCCGGCGTTGGCCAGGGTGGCCGACTTCTCGCTGCCGTAGAAATCACCCGCGTCCATGTGCGCAACGTGCGACTTCGAATCGGACGCCCAGGCGCCCATGCGGTGCGGGTGCTTGCGGGCGTAGTTCTTCACCGACAGCGGCGCGCGCCGGTCGGAATTGCCTTCGCGCAGCACCGGATTGACTGCGCTGCCCTTGACCTTGTCGTAGCGCGCCTTGTAGTCGCGCTGCTGGTCGTCGGCCGGGGTCTCCGGGTAATCCGGCAGCGGATAGCCCTGGTCCTGCAGTTCCTTGATGGCGGCCTTCAGCTGCGGCACCGAGGCGGAGATGTTCGGCAGCTTGATGATGTTGGCGTCGGGGGTGGTCGCCAGCTGGCCCAGCTCGGCCAGGTCATCGTTGACCTTCTGCGCATCGCTCAGCAGTTCCGGGAACAGCGACAGGATGCGGCCGGACAACGAGATGTCACGGGTTTCCACTGCGATGCCCGCGGTGGAGGTATAGGCGTCGACGATCGGCAGCAGCGACTGGGTGGCCAGGAACGGTGCTTCGTCGGTCAGCGTGTAGAGGATCTTGGACATGGGGGACTTGGACTCTGTAGCAGTGCTCAGGGGAAGGCCGGCGCCAGCGCCGGGCCACGTGCAACCGTGTCACTTTCCCCGCCGCCGTCAGGGTGGGCGCGCGCCGGGGAAACCCCTGCATTGTCGCGTTTTCAGCCGCGCGGGGCAAAGCCGTGCCATACGCGGCGGTACTGCACGCCGGCAACGCTGTGATCCATCCACGCATGGCGTGGGTCTGCGGAAACATCCCCGCGCGAGGATCGGTCAGGTGTCTGCACCCGTGGATCCACGCCTTGCGCGGATGAGGCCTTCCCGCAACGCCGCCAACAAAAAAGGACGCAGCCTCGCGGCTGCGTCCATCGTGAGTCCAACCGGGAGAGAGTCGGCGGGACTTACTTGACCTCGAACTCCTGCGGCGTTCCGGCCGCCTTACCATCAACCATGACTTCGGCGCGGTACTTGCCGGCCGGCCAGCCATTGGCATTCTTGAAGGTGATGTTGGTGGTCTCTGCACCGCTGGTGTTCAGGGTTGCGTTCTGCTCACCGGCCACCTGGCCATCCTGGAAGGTCAGCTTGGCGCCGACGGTGACATTGTTGGCCGCGCCGTCGGTCTTCACCGAGACGATGACATCGTCCTTCGGCGCGAACAGGGCGGCCGTGGTCACCGACTTGTCAGCTGCAGCGGTCTTGCCGACAGTGACCGCCGATACCGCTACGGCCGATGCAGCCATCGGCGGCGGCGCGCCGGTCATCGGCGCGGGCGCCTCGGCCGGCGTGGTTGCCGCCGGAGCCGCGTTGTTGTCTGCGGTTTCTTCCTTCTTCTTGCAGCCCACCAGGGCGACGCTGCCCAGCAGCGCGGCCAGCAGGGCATTCTGAAGCGGGGTCGTCTTGATCATTCGGGATTCCTCCAAGGATTGTTCGGACGGCGATTGGATCGCCGGTATTACTTCGGCGGCAGTTTCAGGGTCTGGCCCGGGAAGATCTTGTCCGGGTCGTCGAGCACATCGCGGTTGGCTTCGAAGATCTTCTTCCAGGCGTTGGCATCGCCCAGATGCTGCTTGGCGATCTTCGACAGCGAATCCCCCTTCTGCACGGTGTAGGTGCCACCGCTGGCCACCTCGGCGGTACTGTCCACCGAAGCACTGACGCCGGAAAAGTCCGCCTTGGGGACCTGCTGGGCGGTACTGTCGACGCTGCCACTGACGCCGGAGAAATCGGCTTTCTTCTCGGTACTCATCCACACACTCCCGTCTGTATGACTACATGGCTGGCACGGTGTCATAGAGGTTGTTAAATGGGGATGGTGCCGATGTGAAGCCGCCCCCCGGGGCGGCTGAACAATCGGGGCCCAACCGGTAGCGCCAGGCCATGCCGGGCGGCTCTGGATGGGGCCGCTGCGCTCGCCGGGCATGGCCCGGCGCTACCTGTAGCCGCCTGCGGCGGCTACTGCCGCAGTTCGCGGTAGGTCGCGGCCGGGGCGGCAATGCCGGGGCTGGCGCGCCACGGGTTGATGTCCAGGCCACCGCGACGGGTATAGCGGGCTTCGACTTCCAGCCACTGCGGCCGGCAGCGCGCGGACACTTCACTGAAGATGCGCTCGACGCACTGCTCGTGGAACTCGGCGTGCTCGCGGTAGCTGACCAGGTAGCGCAGCAGGCCGGCACGATCGATCTGCGGGCCGCGGTAGCGCAGGCTGACGGTGGCCCAGTCCGGCTGGCCGGTGACCGGGCAGTTGGACTTCAACAGGGCCGAGACCAGGGTCTCCTCCACCAGCGCATCGGCGTTGGCCGACAGGTAGTCCGCCTGCGGCGGGCCATAGCAATCGATGTCCACCTCAAGGCCGTCGATCGACTCGCCCAGCGGTGATTCGCGCAACGCCGGCAGGCCGAACGTGACCTGGACCGGGGCGCCGGCGCAGGCCGACAGGTCGGCGACGAGGCGCTCGCGCAGGGCTTGGGCACTGTCGATGCGGGTGCTGTTGAGGGAGTTCAGGTACAGCTTGAACGACTTCGATTCGATCAACCGCGGCGAGGTGCACGGCACCTGCACGGTGGCGACGGCGACCTGCGGTTTGCCACGCGGGTCAAGCCAGCTCAGTTCGAAGGCGTGCCAGCGGTCATGGCCGACGAAGGGCAGCGCGGCCTCGTCCAGACCGATCTCGGCGCGGGCGCCGACGCGCGGGATGGGAAACAGCAGGCCGGGATCGTACTGCGACGGGTAACTGACCTCGCGACCGAGGCTGGAATCCTGTGGGGTGTTCATGGTGCTTATTGTATCGCGCGCAGAGCGGGCCTTCGGCCGGGTCGGCCAACGGCGGAGCCCCTCCGTGGTGGGGTTGGTTGGTCGGCATAGCGGTCTATCGGGTTGGCCGGGAGGGTGGGTGGGCTGGGGGACGCCGTGAATACGTCCTTGTAGGCTCGGGCGCGCCATCCATGGCGCTTACGCCCCCAGCCAACCCACCCTCCCGGCCACGGCCAATTTCCCGCGCCACCACGGGAAAGATCAGGAAAGAATCAAAATCAAAAACCGATGCTTCAGACGTTCATGATGTCCGCCGTGTCGACCAAGGTCGACACCTACCAAAGCAGGATGTCGTTCCGACAGCCGCGGGAAGCTGTCGAAGGCGGGGTGGGTCCGGTGGCAGGGGCGTGAGCGCCATGGATGGCGCGACCGAGGCTACAGGGACGTACTTGCGCCGTCCCCTGCCACCGGACCCACCCCGCCATCCCACAGATAGCCATCTTTTGCCGTTGCTGTTGAGGTTGCCGGCCAGCGGCCGGCACTACCGCTTCGGCGGGTGCAGGGCGCAGCCCTGCCCGAAACCCTCAACCCGCCGGGGTGCCGGCACCATGCAGATAATCCAGGCTCACCTGCAGCAGCGCGCGGAATCCGACATCCAGCGCCTTCTCATCCAGCAGGAACTTCGGCGAATGGTTGGCCGGCGCCGTCGCCGGGTCGATGCCTACGCTGGTGGAACCGACGAAGAAGAACATGCCCGGCACTTCCTTGGCGTACAGCGAAAAATCCTCCGCGCCCATCTGCAGCGGCGGCTCGTACACGTTGTCCTTGCCCACCACCGCCTGCAGGCTCGGCAGCATCTTTGCGGTCAGCGCCGGGTCGTTCACCGTGGCCGGGTTGCCTTCCGATTCGTAGATGTCGGTCACCGCCTTGGCCCCATGCGCGGCGGCGGTGTGGTCGGCCACGTTGCGCAGGTCGGCGAAGATCTGCTGGCGCATGCCTTCGTCAAAGGTGCGGATGGTGCCAACCATTTCCACTTCATCGGGAATGATGTTGTAGCGGATGCCGCCGTTGATCGCGCCGAAGGTCAGCACCGCCGGCTGCTTGGACAGATTGGCGCGGCGGCTGACGATGGTCTGTGCGGTACCGATCAGGTCGGCGGTGGCAACAATCGGGTCGACGCCGTTCCACGGTGCCGAGCCATGGGTCTGTCGGCCGATCACCTTGATGCCGAAACGATCGGACGCGGCCATCAGCGGCCCCCCGCGCACCGCGATCTGTCCTGCCTGCACGCTGGAGAACACATGCAGGCCGAACACCGCCTCGGGCTTGAAGTCGGCAAACAGGCCTTCCTTCAGCATCAGCGCCGCCCCGCCCTCTTCCGGCGGCGGTGCACCTTCTTCGGACGGCTGGAAGATCAGCATCACCTGGCCCGGCAGGTCCTTCTTCATCGCCACCAGCGCTTCGGCCACGCCCAGCAGGGTGGCGGTGTGCGCGTCATGGCCACAGGCGTGCATCACGCCTACGGTCTGCCCGCGGTACTGCGCGGTGGCCTTGGAGGCGAACGGCAGGCCGGTCTGCTCGGTCACCGGCAGTGCGTCCATGTCCGCGCGCAGGGCGATCTTCGGCCCCGGCTTGCCGCCTTCGATGATCGCCACCACGCCATGGTGGGCGATGCCGGTCTTCGGCTTCAGGCCCATCGCGCGCAGGCGCTTGGCAACTTCGGCGGAGGTGCGTTCCTCGCGGTTGGACAGTTCCGGGTGCTGGTGGAAATCGCGCCGCCATTCAACCACCTTGGCTTGCAGGCGCTGCGCGGCAGCGGTCACTTCCGGGCGCTGCGCGTCCTCGGCGTGGACAAGGGCCGGCAGGGCCAGCAGCAGGGCGGACAGCAGCAACGAACGGCGCATCTCGATCTCCACGGAAGGGGTCTGCACCTGAATGTAGGGCAACCTTGCCGTTACGGGAACCTCCAGCGTCGTCCATCTGTCTGAGCGCCCGTCCCATCCGTCATGCAGGAAACCCGGTGGGCCACAGGTATGCTTTGCGCATTGCCACCCGGGGTGCCACCCCGTCCAGCCCTCTTGGAGTCTTGAATGTCACGTGTTTGGAAGATCGTGCTGCTGGTCGTGGCGGTACTGGTGCTGGCCGTGATCGGCCTGCGCGTACTTGGTGGCGGCAAGGACAAGGCTGCCGGGCAGCAGGCAGGCGCCGGCCAGGGGGGTGAAGATCCCGATGCCGGCCCGGTGCCGGTGACCGTGGTCGATGCCGCGCGCCAGGACGTGCCGGTGTATGCCAGCGCACTGGGCACGGTGACCGCGATGAACACCGTGACGGTCAGCCCGCAGGTGGGTGGCCAGCTGATGAGCCTCAATTTCCGCGAAGGCCAGGAAGTGAAGAAGGGCGACGTGCTGGCGGTGATCGACCCGCGCACCGCCCAGGCCAGCTATGACCAGGCCGTTGCATCCAAGCGCCAGAACGAAGCCCTGCTGGCCACTGCGCGCTCGAACTACCAGCGCTCGAACGCGCCGGAGTACCGCCAGTTCGTGGCCAAGACCGATCTGGATACACAACGAAACCAGGTGGCACAGTACGAAAGCGCAGTGGCAGCCAATGAAGCCAGCATGCGTTCGGCGCAGGTGCAGCTGCAGTACACCAAGGTCACCGCGCCTATCACGGGTATCGCCGGCATCCGCGCGGTCGACGCCGGCAACGTGGTCAACGCCGGTACCGCACTGGTCACCCTGACCCAGATCCATCCGATCCACGTGCTGTTCAACCTGCCCGAACGCCAGCTCGGCGACGTGCGCCAGGCGCAGGCCGCCGGCAGCGTGCCGGTCGCAGCGCTGGACCGCGCCGATTCGCACGTGCTCAGCGGCGACGGCAAGCTGGACGTGGTCGACAACCTGATCAGCGCCGACAGCGGCACCTTCAAGGCACGCGCGGTGTTCGACAACACCGACAACGGCCTGTGGCCGGGCCAGTTCGTCAATGTGCGCATGCAGCTGCGCACCATCGGCGGCGGCGTGGTGATCCCGACCCAGGCAGTGCTGCGTGGCCCGGATGGCGAGTACGTGTACGTCGTGCAGGGCGACAACACGGTGAAGATGCAGACCGTGCGCAGTGGCGTGGAAGTGGGCGACAGCCAGGTGCAGATCGCCGAAGGCCTGAAAGGCGGCGAGCGCGTGGTCAGCGAAGGCCAGTTCCGCCTGAAGCCGGGCAGCAAGGTGACCGCGCTGAAGCCGGGCGAAACCCCGGCCGCACCGACCGAGGCCGAACTGAAGGCCGCCGAACAGAAGAGTGGCGGCGGCCGCCGCGGTGGTGGCCCGCGCTGAGCGCAGGCCCCTGCTCTTCCCCGCGCCGGCGATCCCGCCGGCGCTGCCATTGAAGTGCCAGCAAGGATCAGTCCGTGGGCTTTTCGACGATCTTCATCCGCCGCCCGATTGCCACCTCGCTGTTGATGGCGGGCTTGTTGCTGCTGGGCATTCTCGGTTACCGCAAGCTGCCGGTGTCGGCGCTGCCGGAAATCGATGCGCCCAGCCTGGTGGTGACCACGCAGTACCCCGGTGCCAACGCCACCACCATGGCCTCGCTGGTGACCACGCCGCTGGAGCGCCAGTTCGGGCAGATCTCCGGGCTGGAACTGATGACCTCCGATTCCTCGGCGGGGTTGTCGACGATCATCCTGCAGTTCTCGATGGACCGCGACATCGACATCGCCGCACAGGACGTGCAGGCGGCGATCCGCCAGGCCACCCTGCCCTCGTCGCTGCCGTACCAGCCGGTCTACAACCGGGTGAACCCGGCCGACGCGGCCATCGTCACCCTCAAGCTGACCTCCGATACGCGGCCGCTGCGCGACGTCAACAACTACGCTGACTCGATCCTTGCCCAGCGCCTGTCGCAGGTGCAGGGCGTGGGCCTGGTGTCGATCGCCGGCAACGTGCGTCCGGCCGTGCGCATCCAGGTCAATCCGGCGCAGCTGTCCAACATGGGCTTGACCCTGGAAGAGCTGCGCAGCGCGCTCACCCAGGCCAACGTCAATGCGCCGAAGGGCTCGCTGAACGGCAAGACCCAGTCCTACAGCATCGGCACCAACGACCAGCTGGCCAGCGCCGCCGAGTACCGCGACACCATCATCAGCTACAAGAACGGCCGCCCGGTGCGTCTGTCCGACGTGGCCGAAGTGATCGATGGCGTGGAGAACGACCAGCTGGCGGCATGGGCCGATGGCAAGCCGGCCGTGCTGCTGGAAGTGCGCCGGCAGCCGGGCGCCAACATCGTGCAGACCGTCGAGCGCATCCGCGCGCTGCTGCCGCAGCTGCAGGGCGTGCTGCCGGCCGACGTGCACCTGGAGGTGTTCTCCGACCGTACCGAGACCATCCGCGCCTCGGTGCATGAAGTGCAGTTCACCCTGATCCTGACCATCGGCCTGGTGGTGGCGGTGATCTTCGTGTTCCTGCGCCGGTTCTGGGCCACCATCATTCCCTCGGTGGCGGTGCCGTTGTCGCTGGCCGGCACCTTCGCGGTGATGGCCTTCACCGGCATGTCGCTGGACAACCTCTCGCTGATGGCGCTGGTAGTGGCCACCGGCTTCGTGGTCGACGATGCGATCGTGATGATCGAGAACATCGTGCGCTACATCGAACAAGGCAAGAGCGGCAAGGAGGCGGCCGAGATCGGTGCGCGGCAGATCGGCTTCACCGTGCTGTCGCTGACGGTTTCACTGGTGGCGGTGTTCCTGCCGCTGCTGCTGATGCCCGGCGTCACCGGCCGCCTGTTCCACGAGTTCGCCTGGGTGCTGAGCATCGCGGTGGTGCTGTCGATGCTGATCTCGCTGACGCTCACCCCGATGATGTGCGCCTACCTGCTCAAGCCCGATGCACTGCCCGAGGGCGAGGACGCGCACGAACGTGCGGCCGCGGCCGGCAAGCAGAACCTGTGGACGCGTACCGTCGGCCTGTATGAGCGCAGCCTGGACTGGGTGCTGGAACACCAGCCGCTCACCCTGGCCGTGGCCGCAGCCGCGCTGGTACTGACCGTGCTGCTGTACGTGCTGATTCCCAAGGGCCTGCTGCCCGAGCAGGACACCGGCCTGATCACCGCCGTGGTCCAGGCCGACCAGAACATCGCCTTCCCGCAGATGGAGCAGCGCACCCAGCAGGTGGCCGAAGCGCTGCGCCGGGATCCGGATGTCACCGGCGTATCGGCCTTCATCGGCGCCGGCAGCATGAACCCCACGCTCAACCAGGGCCAGCTGTCGATCGTGCTGAAAGAGCGCGGCGAACGTGACGGGCTGGAAGACATCCTGCCGCGCCTGCAGAAATCCGTCGCCGGCATCCCCGGCGTGGCGCTGTACCTGAAGCCGGTACAGGACGTGACCCTGGACACCCGCGTGGCCGCCACCGAGTACCAGTACTCGCTGTCGGACGTGGACAGCGCGGAAGTCGCGCTGCAGGCCAACCGCCTGACCCAGGCGCTGCGCCAGCGCCCGGAACTGGCCGACGTCGACAACAACCTGTCCAACCAGGGCCGCGCACTGGAACTGAACATCGACCGCGACAAGGCCAGCGTGCTGGGCGTGCCGATGCAGACCATCGACGACACCCTCTACGATGCGTTCGGCCAGCGCCAGATCTCGACCATCTTCACCGAGCTCAACCAGTACCGGGTGGTGCTGGAAGTGGCACCGCAGTTCCGCACCAGCACCGCGCTGATGGAACAGCTGGCGGTCGCCTCCAACGGCGCCGGCGCACTCACCGGCACCAACGCGACCAGCTTCGGCCAGGTCACCTCGTCCAACTCGTCGACCGCCACCGGTATCGGTGCACAGAACACCGGCATCACCGTCGGTGCGGGCGGCATCATCCCGTTGTCGGCGCTGGCCGAGGCGAAGGTCTCCAGCGCGCCGCTGCTGGTCAGCCACCAGCAGCAGCTGCCTGCGGTGACGGTCTCCTTCAACGTCGCGGTGGGTCATTCACTGTCCGATGCGGTCAAGGCCATCGAAGAGACCAAGGCCAGCCTGGACATGCCGGCGCACGTGCATGCGCAGTTCATCGGCAAGGCCGCCGAATTCACCGGCAGCCAGACCGACGTGGTGTGGCTGCTGCTGGCCTCGCTGGTGGTGATCTACATCGTGCTGGGCGTGCTGTACGAGAGCTACATCCACCCGATCACGATCATCTCGACCCTGCCACCGGCCGGCGTCGGCGCGCTGCTGGCATTGATGGTCTGTGGCCTGAGCCTGTCGGTGGACGGCATCGTCGGCATCGTGCTGCTGATCGGCATCGTCAAGAAGAACGGCATCATGATGGTCGACTTCGCCATCGAGGCGCGGCGCACTGGCGCCAACGCACGCGAGGCCATCCGCCGCGCCTGCCTGCTGCGCTTCCGCCCGATCATGATGACCACCGCTGCAGCCATGCTTGGCGCGTTGCCGCTGGCGCTGGGCACCGGCATCGGCTCGGAACTGCGTCGGCCGCTGGGCATCGCCATCGTCGGCGGCCTGCTGCTGTCGCAGCTGGTAACCCTGTACACCACGCCGGTGATCTACCTGTACATGGAACGCTTCTCGGAATGGCTCGCCCGTCGGCGTGAACAGCGCGCGCTGCGCGATGGCACGGTTCAGGAGCCGCAGGCATGACCCTGGCCCCGCACCTTCGGGGGGCTGCACGATGAACCTGTCCGGCCCCTTCATCCGCCGCCCGATCGGCACCGCCCTGCTGGCCATCGGCTTGTTCATGGTCGGCGTGATCTGTTACCTGCGGCTCGGCGTGTCGGCGTTGCCGAACATCGAGATCCCGGTGATCTTCGTGCACGCCAGCCAGTCCGGTGCGGATGCGGCGACCATGGCCTCCACGGTGACCGCGCCGCTGGAGCGCCACCTCGGCCAGCTGCCAGGCATCGACCGCATGCGCTCGTCGAGCTCGGAAGGCAGCTCGCTGGTCTTCATGATCTTCCAGAGCGACCGCGACATCGATTCGGCCGCGCTGGACGTACAGACCGCGATCAATTCGGCGCAGGCCGACCTGCCCTCGGGCATGGGATCGCCGATGTACCAGAAGGCGAACCCGAACGACGATCCGGTGATCGCCATCGCGCTGACCTCGCAGACGCAGTCCGCCGATGAGCTGTACAACGTTGCCGATTCGCTGCTGGCCCAGCGCATCCGCCAGATCGGCGGTGTCGCCTCGGTGGATATCGCCGGTGCCTCGACGCCGGCGGTGCGTGTGGACGTCAACCTGCGCCTGATGAACGCGCTGGGACTGACCGCCGACGACCTGCGCAATGCGGTGCGCGCGGCCAACGTGACCTCGCCCACCGGCTTCCTCAGCGATGGCAACACCACCACGGCGATCATCGCCAACGATTCGGTTGCACGGGCCGCCGACTTCGCCGATCTGGTGGTCAAGACCCAGGGCGATGGCCGGGTGATCCGCCTGAAGGACGTCGCCAACGTCTACGACGGCCAGCAGGATGCCTACCAGGCCGCGTGGTTCGACCACAAACCGGCCGTGGTGATGTATGTGTTCACCCGCGCCGGCGCCAACATCGTCGAGACCGTGGACCGGGTGAAAGCGCAGATTCCCGCGTTGCGCGACTACCTGCAGCCGGGCACCACGATGACGCCCTACTTCGACCGCACCCCTACCATCCGCTCGTCGCTGCATGAGGTGCAGATCACCCTGCTGATCAGCCTGGCGATGGTGGTGCTGACCATGGCGCTGTTCCTGCGCCGGTTGGCGCCGACGCTGATCGCGGCGGTCACCGTGCCGCTGTCGCTGGCCGGTGCCGCGCTGGTGATGTACGTGATGGGCTTCACCCTGAACAACCTGAGCCTGCTGGCGCTGGTGATCGCGATCGGTTTCGTGGTCGACGATGCGATCGTGGTGATCGAGAACATCATGCGCCACCTCGACGAGGGCATGCCGCGGATGCAGGCGGCCTTCGCCGGTGCGCGCGAAATCGGCTTCACCATCGTCTCGATCACCGCTTCACTGGTCGCGGTGTTCATCCCGCTGCTGTTCGCCAGCGGCATGATGGGCGCGTTCTTCCGCGAATTCACCGTGACCCTGGTGGCGGCGATCGTGGTGTCGATGATCGTTTCGCTGACGCTGACCCCGGCGCTGTGCAGCCGCTTCCTCAGCGCGCACGACCACACGGCGGCACCGTCGCGCTTCGGCCGCTGGCTCGATGCCGGTCACGAGCGGATGCTGCGCATCTACACCGTGTTCCTTGATTTTTCACTGCGTCATGCGCTGCTGCTGTCGTTGACGCCGTTGATCCTGATCGGCGTCACCATCTTCCTGTTCGGTGCGGTGAAGAAGGGCGCGTTCCCGCCGCAGGACACCGGCCTGATCTGGGGCCGCGCCAATTCCAGCGCAACGGTGTCCTTCGAGGACATGGTCAGTCGCCAGCGCCGCATCACCGACATGCTGATGGCCGACCCGGCAGTGAAGACCGTGGGCGTACGCCTGGGCAGCGGCCGCCAGGGCTCCAGCGCGCAGTTCAACGTGGAACTGAAGTCGCGCAAGGAAGGCCGCCGCGAAACCACCGCACACGCACTGGCACGGCTGAGTGCGAAGGCCGACCGCTACCCGGACCTGCAGCTGCGCCTGCGCGCGATCCAGGACCTGCCCAGCAACGATGGCGGTGGCAACAGCCAAGGCGCGCAGTACCGCGTCTCGCTGCAGGGCAACGACCTGGCCGCACTGCAGGAATGGCTGCCCAAACTGCAGGCGGCATTGAAGAAGAACCCGAAGCTGCGTGATGTCGGCACCGACGTCGACAACGCCGGCCTGCGCCAGAACATCGAGATCGACCGGGCCAAGGCCGCGCGCCTGGGCATCTCGGTCGGCGCCATCGACGGTGCGCTGTACGGCGCCTTCGGCCAGCGCCAGATCTCCACCATCTACTCGGACATCAACCAGTACAGCGTGGTGGTCAATGCGCTGCCGTCGCAGACCGCCACGCCTTCGGCGCTGGACGAAGTGCATGTGCGCGCACGCAACGGCGAAATGGTGCCGATCACGGCGGTGGCCCGCCAGGCGCCGGGCCTGGCGCCCTCGCAGATCACCCATGAAAACCAGTACACGACGATGGACCTGAGCTACAACCTCGCCCCCGGCGTCAGCATGGGCGAGGCCAAGGCCATCATCGACAGCACCGTGGCCGGCATGCGCATGCCCGGCGACATCCGCCTGGCCGACGACGCCGGCTTCGGCTTCAACTCCGACCCCAGCGACATGCTGATCCTGGTGCTGGCAGCCATCCTCACCGTCTACCTGGTGCTGGGCATCCTGTACGAAAGCCTGATCCACCCGGTGACGATCCTGTCCACCCTGCCGGCCGCCGGCGTCGGTGCGTTGCTGGCGTTGTTCGGCACCAATACCGAACTGTCGGTGATCTCGATGATCGCGCTGGTGCTGCTGATCGGCATCGTCAAGAAGAACGCGATCATGATGATCGACTTCGCCCTGGTGGCGCAGCGCGAACATGGGCTGACTCCGCGCGAGGCTGCACGTGAAGCCAGCATCGTGCGTTTCCGCCCGATCATGATGACCACGATGGTGGCGATCCTGGCGGCGGTGCCGCTGGCGATCGGCCTGGGCGAAGGTTCAGAGCTGCGTCGCCCGCTGGGCATCGCGATGATCGGCGGCCTGCTGTTCTCGCAGAGCCTGACCCTGCTCAGCACGCCGGCGCTGTACGTGATCTTCTCGTGCCTGGCCGAGCGCTGGAAGGCGCGGCGCGCGCGCAGGCGTGAAGCGAAGCTGCTCAGGCGCGCACAGCGGGCGTAGCAAGGCCCATCCACGCATGGCGTGGATCTACTGCAACACCTACCTTGGTGGGTGCGGACCGTTGGTCCGCACGCCGATGGCATTTGACGCGCCGTAACGAAAAGAGAACAATTCTCATCCAGCCATGGTCCTGCGCCCCCTTGCGGCGCCCCGCTGCCGTCCCCGGCACGCCTGCGTGATCCCAGCCACCGACCTTTCCCCCCTGCATGGGCGGATGGCCCGTGGCCGCCCGCCGAGGATCTCCATCGATGTTGCCGATTCGCTCCCCCCGCCTGGCCGTACTGGCCGTCGCGCTGTCCGCCGCCTGCACGGCCTACGCCGAGGCCCCGGCCGGATCCCGCAGCGCCACCGATCTGGACGCGGTCAAGGTCATCGCCGAGCGTACCCACACCGAGGCTGGCGCCCTCGGCGATCGTGCCCTGCGTGATACCCCGTTCGCGATCACCGCCGTCGGCCGTGAGCAGATCGAACAGCGCCAGGTCGTGTCGCTGGGCGAAGCCTTCCTGCTCGACCCCTCGGTCACCACCCAGGTCAGCGCCTATGCCAGTGGCTGGAGCTCGCCGATCCGCAACCGTGGCATCGACCTGAATTTCGACAGCTACCGGGTCAACGGTCTGCAGGTCTCGTCCTGGGGCACCGAATGGCCGCTGGAAGTGATGGAACAGGTCGACCTGCTGAAGGGGCCGGGAGGTTTCCTGTACGGCTTCGGCGCGCCGGGTGGCATCGTCAACTACATCACCAAGAAGCCGACCGACGTACCGACCTTCTCCGCCCAGCTCGGCTGGCGCGAGCAGGGCATCGTCAGCGGAGGCATCGACGTCGGCGGCCGCTTCGGCAACGAGCAGATGTTCGGCTACCGCTTCAACGCATACCAGGAAAAGGGCGAAACCTTCAACGGTGGCCATGTCGATCGCAAGGTCGGTGCACTGTCGCTGGACGCGCGCCTGAGCGATGCGCTCACCTGGACCTTCGACGGCGTGTTCCAGTCGCGCGACCTGCGCGAGGAATCACCGCAGTACTACTTCCGTGGCCTGACCTCACTGCCGCGGCCGATCGCCGGCGATGTCGACAACAGCGTGCCCGGCACCTACTACGACACCCGCTCCAGCCTGCTGTCCACCGCGCTGAACTGGCAGATCAACAGCGACTGGAAGGCCAGCCTGAGCTATGGCGTCACCACCTCGTGGAACGACGTCAACAAGATCTTCGCCTACATCGACGATACCAACGGCGACTACGCCGTCAACGTCTATGAGCTCGGCGGCAAGAGCGAGTGGAAGCTGGCACAGGCACTGGTGCAGGGCCGCTTCGGCACCGGCCCACTGCAGCACCAGCTGGTGGCCGGTGTCAGCCACCAGACCGGGCTGGGCTGGGACCGTCCCTACGAGTTCAGCCTGATCGGCCGCGCCAACCTCTACCAGCGCCATGGCATCCGTCACGACGCGGTGGGTTCCCGGGTGATGACCCGCGGTGACGAGACCGTGCAGCAGGCGGTGTTCGTCAGCGATACCGTCGATCTCAGCCATGGCTGGTCGGTGCTGGCCGGTTGGCGCTACAGCGACTTCGAGACCAAGGGCGCCTACCACACCTATCCGGTCACCCCGACCTATGCGGTCATGTTCAAGCCCAGCGAGGCCGTCACCCTGTATGCCAGCTACATCGAGTCGCTGGAAGCAGGCAGCCGCGCAGGCAACAGCTACATCAATGCCGGCGATGTGCTCGACCCCACCATCAGCAAGCAGTACGAGATCGGCGCCAAGGTGGAAGCGAATCGCTGGAACGCGAACGTCGCTGCGTTCCGCCTGGAACGTGGCGCCAACATCGATCAGCTGACCGATGCAGGCAAGCGCCTGGTGCAGGATGGCATCACCCTGTACGAAGGCGTCGAAGCCAGCGCCGACCTGCACCTGACCGATGCGCTGACCGTGGGCGGTGGCGTGACCTGGCTGGACCCGACCTACGACAAGCTGTCACCGGGCAGCGCGGCGCAGGAAGGCAACCGTACCGTCGGTGCTGCGCGCTGGAGCGGCGTGCTGCACGCCACTTACCAGCTGCCGTGGGTGGAAGGGCTGGAGACCTATGCCGCCGTGCGCTACTACGGCGATGTCTGGTACGACGCCGACAACACCCTGAAGCTGCCCGACTACACCCTCGTCAACGCCGGCATCGGTTACCGCCAGCTGGCCTCCGGCCATCCGCTGACCCTGCGGGCCAGCGTGGAGAATCTGGCCAACCGCAGGTACTGGTCCAATGCCGGCGTCGGCCTGCCGCGCACCTTCGCGCTCAGCGTGCGGTTCGACATGTAACGGGCCTCGGTAGCGCCGGGCCATGCCCGGCGGTTGCATGCCACGCCGCGCATGGCGCGGTGCTACCGGATTTCACGCGTGGCCCGTAATAATGGTGGCCGATCCTTTCGCCGAGCCTGCATGTCCGCACGCGAATCCCGCCTCAGCCGCCTGTGGGCCCACGAGAAGGCCAGCTATGGCCTGCGGGTGTTCATTGCCCTGACCGCGGCCATGGCCGTGTGCTGGCATCTGGATGCGCTGACCGCGCTGCCCGGCGTGTTCCTCGGCATCATCGCCAGTGCGATTGCCGAGACCGATGACAACTGGTGGGGCCGGACCAAGGCCGTGCTGCTGTCGCTGTTGTGCTTCTGCCTGGCAGCGGCCTCGGTGATCTGGTTGTTCCCCTGGCCGTGGATCTTCATCGCGGCCCTGGCGCTGTCCACGTTCGGTCTGACACTGCTCGGTGCACTCGGCGAGCGCTACGCATCCATCGCCCAGGCGACCGTGACGCTGGCCATCTACACCATGATCGGCCTGGAACAGCATGGCGCCCATGACCTGCACAGTGCGCTGGATGCGGTCAGCCACCTGCTTGCGGGTGCGGTCTGGTACGGGCTGCTGTCGATCCTGTGGACCACGCTGTTCGCCAACCGGCCGGTGCGCGAGCGCGTGGCCCGGCTGTACGTGGAACTGGGGCGTTACCTGCAGCTCAAGGCCGCGCTGTTCGAACCCGTGCGCGAGGCCGACCTGCAGCGCCGCCAGCTCGACCTGGCCGAACAGAATCGTCGCGTGGTCGGCGCGCTGAACGAGGCGAAGACGGCGATCCTGGCGCGCTTTGGCCGCTCCGGACGGCCCGGCGTCAACTCCGGCCTGTACCTGCGCCTGTACTACATGGCGCAGGATTTCCATGAGCGTGCCAGCTCCTCGCATTACCCGTACGGCGCGCTGGTCGACGCGTTCTTCCACAGCGACGTGCTGTACCGCTGCCAGCGCCTGCTCGACCTGCAGGGCCAGGCCTGTGCACGGCTGGGCGAAGCGATCCGGCTGCGTCGTCCGTTCGTCTACGGCGAGAGCAACCAGCAGGCCGGGCGCGATCTGGCCGATGCCTTGGCCTACCTGCGCGACCAGCAACGCCCGCAGTGGCAGCGCCTGCTCGGCTCGCTGGACCTGCTGGTGCACAACCTGCGCAGCATCGAGCGCCGCCTGCTCGATGCCGAACGTTCCGAAGCCAGCCTGGACAACGTCGACACCCGCCTGCGCGACAGCAACCCGCACACACTGCGCGAAATGGGCGTGCGCCTGCGCCAGCAGCTCACCCCCGGCTCGGTATTGTTCCGCCATGGCCTGCGCATGGCGCTGGCGCTGATCGCCGGTTTCGTTGCCATCCGTCTGTTCAATGCACAGAACGGCTCGTGGGTCCTGCTGACCATCGTGTTCGTGTGCCGGCCCAGCTTCGGTGCCACCCGCCAGCGCCTGGCCCAGCGCATCGTCGGTACGCTCGCCGGCCTGGTGCTGACCTGGGCGCTGCTGCAGCTGTTCCCAACGCTGGAGATCCAGCTGCTGATCGCACTGCTGTCGGCACTGCTGTTCTTCTTCACCCGTACCGACCGCTATCTGGTCGCCTCGGCCGCCATCACGGTGATGGCGCTGACCTGCTTCAACCTGATCGGCGACGGCTTCGTGCTGATCGTGCCGCGCATGGTCGATACGGTCCTGGGGTGCGCAATCGCCGCAGCGGCCGCGTTCCTGATCCTGCCGGACTGGCAGGGTCGACAGCTGCACCGCGTGCTGGCGCGGGTGCTGGATACTGCCGCCCGTTATCTGGAATCAGTGCTGGGCCAGTACCGCAGCGGCATGCGCGACGACCTGGCCTACCGCATCGCCCGCCGCGACATGCACAACGCCGATGCCGCACTGTCCACCGCATTGTCGAACATGCTGCGCGAACCGGGCCACGTGCGCCGCAACCTCGATTCGGGTTTCCACTTCCTGGCCTTGTCCAACACCCTGCTCGGGCATCTGTCGGCGCTGGGTGCGCACCGCGACCAGGTCGACAGCTACGCGGGCGATCCACTCGCGCTGGCCGCCGGCGAGCGGGTGCGTAAAGCGCTGCAGCAGCTGGCGTCGGCATTGACGGCGCAGCAGCCGGTGTCGGAGGAGGACAACGACGCCGATCGTGCGGTGGCCGCCGAACTGGAGCAGCTCGATGAGACGATGCCGCCGAAACTGCAGTTGATCCGCACGCAGATGGCGCTGGTGCTGCGGATGTTGCCGAAGGTGAGAGCAGCGGCCAATGGCGCGGTGCGCGGCCTGGCCTGAGCGGACGGCATCCACGCATGGCGTGGATCTACTGGTGCGGCATCCACGCGTGGCGTGATCTGCTGGAGTGGCATGCGTCCACGGCGGCATCCAGTACCCCCGGAACGACGGTCCCGTCGTCCCTGCATACGGGCAGGAATGCTAGGCTGCGCCGGTCCAAGGAGGTTCCATGTCCGGTCACAACCAGTTCGCCCTGCTGCGCCAGCGCCGTTTCCTGCCGTTCTTCATCGTGCAGGGCTTGGGTGCCTTCAACGACAACGTGTACCGGCAGGCGATCATCGGCCTGCTGTTCTATCTGGGCGTGGCCGAGAGCGAGCGCACGCTCTACACCAACCTGGCGCCGGCGCTGTTCATCCTTCCCTACTTCCTGTTCTCCGCGCTGGCCGGGCAGATCGCGGAAAAGCTGGAGAAGTCGCGGCTGATCGTGATCACCACCACCATGGAGATCGTGATCATGTCGCTGGCTGCGGTGGGCTTTCTCACCGAGAGCCTGCCGGTATTGCTGGTGGCCCTGTTCTGCACGGGCCTGCAGTCCACCCTGTTCGGCCCGGTGAAGTACTCGGTGCTGCCCTCGGTGCTGCGTCCGGAAGAACTGACCGGTGGCAATGGCCTGGTCGAGATGGGCACGTCGATGTCGATCCTGACCGGCATGATCGTCGGCGGCCTGGTGTTCACCCTGGCAGGCACCCATGGCCCGATCGTGGCCGCCACCGCGGTCATCGCGCTGGCGATCTGCGGCAACCTGGCCGCGCGCTTGATCCCCAAGGTGGATGCCGGCGCCCCGGACCTGAAGATCAACTGGAACCCGATCCCCGAATCGCTGGCCGTGCTGCGCATGGCCAGGAAACAGAAGGCGGTACGCAACGCCATCCTCGGCGTGTCCTGGTTCTGGTTCGTCGGCACCATCCTGACCGCGCAGCTGCCGTCCTATGCGGTCACCAACCTCGGTGGCGAGCCCACCCTGTACATCTTCGCCCTGGCGCTGTTCTCGGTCGGCACCGGCGTCGGTTCGCTGCTGTGCGAGAAGCTGTCGGCGCGCACGGTGGAGATCGGCCTGGTGCCGCTGGGTGCGTTCGGCATGACCGCCTTCCTGCTGGACCTGTACTTCGCACGCGCCGGTGAGGCCACCGCGCAGGGCCTGTCGGTCACCCAGTTCGTGCACCAGGCCGGCAGCATCCGCATCATCATCGACCTGCTCGGCATCGGCCTGTTCACCGGCTTCTTCGTGGTGCCGCTGTTTGCGTTGATCCAGAGCCGCACGCCGAAATCGGAGATGTCGCGCGTATTCGCCGCGCTGAACATCCAGAACTCCGGCTTCATCGTCGCTGCGGCCGTACTCGGCCTGCTCACCCAGCGCCTGCTCGGCTGGACCATCCCGCAGCTGTTCCTGGCACTGGCCATCGCCAATGCCGTGGTGGCGATCTACATCTTCACCATCGTCCCCGAATTCCTGATGCGCTTCCTCAGCTGGGTGATGGTGCGCACGCTGTACCGGCTGCGCCCGCACGGCATCGAAGCGAACGTGCCCGATGAGGGCGCCGCGCTGCTGGTCTGCAACCACGTCAGCTACATGGACGCGCTGATCCTGTCGGCGACGATCCCGCGCCCGGTGCGCTTCGTCATGTACTACAGGATCTTCAACATCCCGGTCATGCGCTGGATCTTCCGCACCGCCAAGGCGATTCCGATCGCCGGTGCGCGCGAAGACCCTGCCCTGATGCAGCGCGCGTTCGATGAGGTCGATGCCGCACTCGCCGAGGGCGAACTGGTATGCATCTTCCCGGAAGGCGCACTGACCCGCGACGGCACGATGGCACCGTTCAAATCCGGCGTGGAGAAGATCCTTGAACGCCGCCCGGTACCGGTGGTGCCGATGGCCCTGCGCGGCATGTGGTCGAGCATGTGGAGCCGCCGCGATACCCGTCTGGGCCGCATGCGCGTGCCGCGCCGGTTCCGGGCGACAGTGGAGGTGGTTGCCGCCCCGGCGGTGGATGGCCATTCCACCGATGCCGCCGCCCTGGAAGCGCAGGTCCGCAGCCTGCGCGGCGACCTCGCCTGACGCAATCGTCCCCTTCCGGGGACGATGACGGGTCGCTGCATACGCCACCGTCCAGAGGCGATGCAAAGCCTGACGGGGCTGAAAACGCATACATGCGTCGTCGGTTGCGGTAGATTACGCACCCACAGGGGGGAGGTTCGGCCTGTCTACGACACGCCGACCGCCAAGGAATGGAGTCTTGCTTTGAATCAACCGCCACCGCTCAGCCGTCCGGTCTACATCCCCAACCATCTGGTCTGGGCGATCCTGACGACGCTGTTCTGCTGCCTGCCGTTGGGCGTGGTGTCGATCGTGTATGCCGCCCAGGTCGATGGTCGCAATGCGGCCGGTGACCTGCCGGGGGCCTATAGCGCGTCGCGCAAGGCGGGCTGGTGGGCGGTGGCTTCGGCCGCGGCCCTGCCGGTCCTGTTGCTGTTGTGGTTCGGGCTGTTCGGCGGCTTGGCCGCGCTGGGCGCTCTATCCGACCTTTGATTCACCACCACCACCCATCGAGGAGCTTGAACCATGAATACCACCACTGCGCAGGTCCCCAACAATCTGGTCTGGGCCATCCTGTCCACCCTGTTCTGCTGCCTGCCGGCCGGCATCGTGTCGATCGTCTACGCCGCCCAGGTCAACGGCAAGCTGGCTGCCGGCGACGTCGCCGGTGCCCGTGATTCGGCCGACAAGGCCAAGAAGTGGGCCATCTGGTCGGCCATCGCTGCCGTTGTGGTTGGCGTCCTGTACTTCATCATCATCATGGCCGTTGGCGGCCTGGGCGCCCTGAGCGGCGGCAACGGCAGCTACTGATGCCCGCGACGGGGTCCGGCCATGCGCCGGATCCCGCCCCCGCATGTCCGCACTTCCTGCTCGTTCCCGACTCACCCGCTGGGCTCCGCTGCTGGCCGCGTCCGGCCTGGCTGCGGGTGCCGCCGTGGTCCTGCGCCACGTCAATCCGTATGTCTCCGGCAATCCGCTGCCGGGCTGTCCGCTGTACGCACTGACCGGCTTCTACTGCCCCGGCTGCGGCAGCACGCGCTGCCTGTACTCACTGGTCCACTTCGACCTGCCCGGCGCGATGGCGATGAACCCATTGCTGGTCATCAGCCTGCCCTTCCTGTTCCTGATGCTGCTCAACACCGCCGGCGTACGCCCGCGCGTGCTTGATCCACTGATGCGGGTACTGGCCAGCCCCACGTTCTGGCTGTGGCTGCTGCCCGGCTATGCCGTGCTGCGCAACCTGCCGTGGGCACCGTTCACCGCCCTGGCTCCGGTGTAGTTTCCGGCCAACGGCGCAGCCCTCGTGGTGGGCGCCGTTTGAAGGCAGAAGCCCTGGGGTGGCCGGGCGGGATGGGTTTGCGGGGGACGCCGTGACTCCGTCCGTGGAAGCTTGGCCGCGGCATCCATGCCGCGGACACCCACGCAAACCCATCCCGCCCGGCCACGGACAATTTCCGTGCGCGTCCACCACGGAAAAGAAGGAGAAGATCAAAAGCCGAAGCGGGTCGCTCCGCTCGGCATCCACGCATGGCGTGGATCTACTGGCCGTCATCGGAAACTGTCGGGGTGGGGCGGTGTGGGGCTGCAGGACCGTTGGCGCCATGGATGGCGCCATCGAGCCCCCATGGATGGGTTAACGGCGTGTCCTGCAGCCCCACACCGCCCCACCAAACCCACGGAAATCCAGAGCCGCTGTTGCAGTTGCAGTTGCAGTTGCAGTTGCTTCCAGCGGGTGCAGGGCGGCAAGCCCTGCAGAAAGAACAACTAAGTCACCCAGCCCGCGATCACCAGCAGGGCCAGCACCGCCAGCCACAGCAGCAGCATCCGCCACACCAGGCTCATCGCATCCCGCAGGTCCGGCAACCGCTGCCACACCGGCAGCAGGCCGGCTTCGGTGTAATCGTGAGCGTCTTCGCGCAGCTCGGCATTGACGCTGGCACGCGCCACCGCACCCAGGAAACCAATGCCGCCGGCCAAGCGCCCACCATGCGCCTGGCGCCATGCTTTCCAGGCCGTGTCGAAGTTGCCGACCAGGGCCATCGAGAACGCCATCAACTGTGCCACCGGCCACTCGATCCAGCCCAGCAGCCGCTGTGCCAGCGCCAGCGGCTCCACCGGCACGCGCGCGCGCATCGGGCTTTCCGCCATCAGTGCCAGCAGGCGATAACCGAGAGCCCCCACCGGGCCCAGCAGCAGGAACCAGAACAGCACCGCGAACCAGCGCCGAAGGGCGTTGAGCACGGTCGCCTCGACCAGTGAAGGAACATCCTCGCGCAGGCTGCCACCGGCCGACTGCAGGTTGCGTACCGCCGCCTGCCGGGTCGGCGCATCGTCGGCATCGATGATCGCTTCGATGTCGCGGTCCAGATCGCGCGGGCCCCAGCACCAGGCCAGCACGGCCACGCCCAGCAGCAGCGCCGGAAGGCCGAACAGCACCCCGCGCAGCAGCCACGCGACCAGCGCCATCAGCAGCAGTGGCGGTACGATCGCCAGCGCCACGCCGGCGGCCCCCTGCCAGGCCCGACCACCGCGCGCGTCCAGCCAGCCCAGCCAACGCCGGAAGCCGTCGAAACGGCGCAGCGACGCGGCAGCGGCCGGGGCGACATGGCCAAGGGCCAGTGCCACCAACACGGCGACCAGGGTGGTGAACATGGCAGGTCTCCCTACGAGCGAGCGTTCGGCGTCGCTACCTTACCTGTCGCAGCGTCGCCGTCAGCGGTGAACCGTACTGTAACCGGCAGCGTGTTCAGGTGGCGGCAATGCTGGCGCCGCCGGATGCCGGTTGCTGGCGGTACCAATGCTCGATCAGGCCCCGCGAAATGGAAATCGGCGGTGACAGACGGATGCCTTCTCCATCGTCCTCGACGTCACGCGCGAGGGCCGCGCCAACGTCCTCGGCGCTGAACCAGCGCGCGTCTTCCAGCTCGCCATCCACGGTCGGCACGTCGTCGTGTGCCTGCGCGCGGAATCCGACCATCAAGGCGCCGGGGAACGGCCAGGGCTGCGAGCCAAGGTACTGGCAGGCGGTCACCCGCACCTTGCTCTCTTCGTGCACTTCGCGCGCTACGGTCTGCTCGAAGGTCTCGCCCGGCTCGACAAAGCCGGCCAGCACCGAATAGCGGCGCGGCGCCCAGTTGGACTGGCGGCCCAGCAACAGCCGGCCCTGGTTTTCCACCGCGACGATCACGGCCGGGTCGACGCGCGGATAGTGCTCGGTCGCGCACTGCGGGCAGCGGCCGACGAAGCCCCCCCGGGCGAAGGTCACGGCACCGCCGCAGACACCGCAGAAGCGGGTACGCGATTGCCAGTAGGACATGCCACGGGCGTAGCTGAAGGCGGTCGCATCGGCCACGGTCCACAGCAGCGCGGCCTGGCGCAGATCGAGCCGGCGTGGCGCGGTGACCGTCACGCTGGCCGCTTCCACCGAGAACCACGCCTGCTCGCCACGCAGGCCGAGGAAGATCGCAACACCTGGCCCGCCACCGACATCGGCGCCGGTCAACGCCAGCGGCTGGTCGTCGTCACCGGTGAAGGCGGTGCCGTCCTGGTCCAGGACAAGAATGCGCGCATCGGGCCACAGGCGCGCCAGAGCATCGGCATCTTCGCGCATGGCATCGGCGCGCTCCAACGGTTCACCCACGAAGGCAAAACCGGAAAGCGGCGAAGGAGAATTGAGCATCCAGCTAGCCTGCCGCCAATCACGGCAAGTGGCAAGCCGCAGACTGTGCAGAAACCCGCCTGTGGTTGCGGTAACGGTCATCCACGCATGGCGTGGATATGCCGAAGGCAGCGCGCGGGGTGCATGCCCCACGCCCTGCAATTACATGCTGAAACTGCTGCCGCAGCCGCAGGTGGTCTTGGCGTTCGGATTGCGGATCACGAACTGCGCACCGGTCAGGCTCTCGGTGTAATCCACTTCGGCACCCATCAGGTACTGCAGGCTGAGCGGATCGACCAGCAGGGTGACCCCGCTGGTCTGCACCGCCAGGTCATCGCCGGCACGGTTCTCGTCGAACTCGAACCCGTACTGGAAGCCCGAACAGCCGCCGCCCTCGATGTACACACGCAATGACAGGTCGGGGTTGCCCTCGTCCTGGATCAGTTCCTTGACCTTGGCCGCAGCGGCCTCGGTGAAGTTCAGCGGCCGATCCAGCGACTGGTAGTCGGGCGCGGCGGCCGGCGTGGCGCCGGGGAGGGAGACGAGCGTGTTCATGGGCTCAGCATGGGGGCGCCGGCGCTGGCTTTCAAGCCATCGCCTCGGCCAGCTTGCGGCGGGCGGCGGTGTCGCCCTTGCCGTCAGCGGACGCTTCGCCTTCCGGCGCCGGCAGGGCCTGCATCGGGGCGCTGGCATGGATCAGCCGGCCGTTCAGCTGGGCACCCGCATTCATTTCCACCACCTGGTAGTGAACATTGCCGTTGACCCGCGCACTCGGGGTCAGTTCGACCTTCTCGGTGGCATGGACATCGCCGTCCAGGCGGCCACTGATGACCACCACCTGGGCGCGGATCTCGCCTTCGATCACGCCATGCTCGGCGAGGGTCAGGGTCGCCGCGCTGGCGCCCTCCTGGGCAATCACCTTGCCCTGGATGCGACCTTCCACGTACAGGCCACCACTGAATTCCACATCGCCACGGATCACCACCTGGTTGCCGATCAGGGCATCCACCACCAGTTGGCCGTCACGGCTGGATTTGCTGCTTCCGAACATCTGCCTACTCCCCTTTGCTGGCCGGTGCGCCGGCCTGTTTCCAGTCGAATACCTGCGTGGTGCCCCCCGCACCACTCCCCAATGTCACCTTCACCCGTTGCGGGGTGAAGTCAGCCGGCAGCATCACGCTGCCGGTGAGCTGCTGGAAGTACCGGAACGAGTAATCCTGTCCCGGCACCTTGCTGCGCTGGTGCAGCTCGTCCCAGCTGATGGTGGCCAGCTTGCCGTTCTTCACGCCTTCCACCGTGAAACGCATCTGCCCTTGGCTGATCGCTCCGCGGTTGAGGTTCTGGGTCAGCACCACGCTGTACTGCCAGGTGCCGGCCGATTCCGGGCTGAATTCAATCGAATGGGTGTTCAGGCCCTTGCGCTGGCTGGTCGAGCCCACCAGGCGTTCGTAGAAGGCGACGTCAGCGCGCAGGCCGGCGATCTCTTCATCACGCTCGGCCAGCGAAGACTGCACTTCATTGTTGGCGGCGCGGCTGATGCGGTCCGACGCTTCCAGCGTGGCCTGCTTCTGGCGCAGTTCGGTCAGCTGCGTCTGCAGCGTATCGGCGCGCTTCTCGGCAGCCTGCACGCGCTGGCCCTGTTCACCGCGCGGCGTGCCCAGCCAGCAGCCACCCAGCACCGCAAGCACCAGGCTCAGCAGCCAGATGCCGGCGATCACCAGCAGGCGACGGCGGTCGGCGGGTGGTTGCGCGGCACCGGGAAGGCGGACCTGCACGCGCATGGGAGGGCGGTTGTTCATGGGTAGTCTCCGTGGCAGCGCCGAAGCGCCGCCAGTACGGCCCCTGGGGCAAACGACGGGCTAGTGTATGACAGGAACGGCAGGTTTCCCCGGTGCCGGCCGGTACCGGGCGGTGGCATTCAGCCACTCCATGGTCGATAGTGTGGCACCCCGCACAGTTCCGCCGCCGGAGCCCGCCATGACCGAAGCCCACCTGTTCGTGATCGGCATCCTGCTGGCCTGGCTGGCCGGCATCCGCGTCTACCTCACCGTATTCGGCGTCGGCATCGCCGGCCTGCTCGGCTGGGTCGACCTGCCACCGGCGCTGCAGGCCACCGAGTCGTGGTGGGTGTTGGGCACGTCGGCGGCGCTGGCCATTGCCGAATTCTTCGCCGACAAGATTCCCGGCGTGGATTCAGCCTGGGACCTGGTGCAGACCCTGGCGCGCGTGCCCGCTGGTGCTTTCCTGGCGGCAGCGACACTGTCGCCCGATGGCAACCTGGGCACCGGTGCACTGGTCGCCGGCGCGGGCGTTGCGCTGGCCAGCCATGGCCTGAAGGCCGGCACCCGCGCCCTGCTCAATACCTCACCGGAACCGGCCAGCAACTGGGTCGCCTCTGCGGCCGAAGATACGGTGGTGATCGGCGGCTTGGCGCTCGCGCTGGCGCATCCATGGATCGCGCTGGTGGTGGTGCTGGCCTGCAGCCTGGCCGGCGCATTGCTGGTCTGGCTGGTCTGGCGCACCCTGTGGAAAAGCGTGCGCTGGTTGGCACGTGGCGGCAGCCACGACGGACAACGGCAACCGCGTACCGGTTGATCGGCAGGCTTGTCGCATAATGGCCGCGAACACCAGGAGCATCGATGGCCGCAAACGAATCCGCCGCGGGCCCCCGCCCGGGACGCGCTGAAACCCCTCCGGCCGATCATTGGCAACGTTGGGCCGCCCCCTTGGCCGCGGCAACGCCTGCCGAAGGAGTACCGGCGGTGTCAGAGGCACCCGCCCTGTCGGTGCCCGGCGACGGCGCCCGACTGGCGGCTCCGCCCCCCCTGCCCTCCACCGCGGCACTGCCCGAGGCGGGCAACAGTGACATCCCGCCTGTCGATGCCGACTCGCCCTACCGCGTGCTGATCGTCGAAGACGATCGTGCCCAGGCGCTGTTCGCACAGAGCGTGCTGCATGGCGCCGGCATGCAGGCGATCGTGCTCGGCGATGCCGATGGCGTGCAGCAGGCCATCCGCGAGCAACGCCCTGACCTGATCCTGATGGATCTGCACCTGCCCGGGCTGGATGGCATGCGGTTGACCGCGATGATCCGCCAGCAGCCCGGCATGCAGCTGCTGCCGATCGTCTTCCTCAGCGGCGACCCGGATCCGGAGCGCCAGTTCGAAGTGCTCGACTGCGGTGCCGACGATTACCTGAGCAAGCCGATCCGGCCGCGCCACCTGATTGCCGCGGTGGCCAACCGTATCCGCCGCGCACGCGCGCAGGCAGCAACCCTGCCCGGTGCCAACGGTGCTCCGGCCACCAGCAACCCGGAAACCGGGCTGCCCACGCGCCACCATGTGCTGCAGCAACTCAACGCGACGCTGGCCCAGCACGAACGCGGTGGCGTGTTCTTCGTGGAAATCTCCAGCGCGCTGGGCCTGCGCGAACGCTATGGCTATGCGGCCTTCGAGCGGCTGATGGTGCAGGCCGGGCAACGCCTTGCCGAGGCTGGCCATCCGCACCTGCTGGCGCGCCTGAACGACAACAGCTTCCTGCTGCTGGCGCGCAACGCCGATGAGGACAGCCTGGAAGCGATCGCCGGCACCCTGCGTGAGCAGCTGTCCGCGCGCGCCTTCGTGATCCGCGACGACGAGTCGGTACACCTGCGTGGCGTGGTCGGCTACGCGCCGCTGTCGCCGGGTTTCGACGATGCCAGCAGCGCCCTGGAAGCGATCGAACGTACCACCCTGCAGGCACGCCTGCTCAGCGCCGGCGTGGCCGGCCACGTGCATCGCCAGGTCACGACCGAGCAGGAGCACCTGGCGTTGCTGGAGGGCCAGCTCGAGCTCGCTTACCAGCCGATCGTCGCCGTCGCCGGCGGCAGCAGCGCGCAGTACCAGTTGCTGCTGCGCCTGCGCCGGACCGATGGCAGCGTACTGACCGCCGGCCAGGTGATTCCGGCAGCCGAGGCGGCCGGCCGCATCGCCGACCTCGACCAGCAGGTGCTGGAGCATGCGATGGGTCTGCTCGACCTGTATCGCCACGCCACCCAGCCGCTGAACCTGTTCGTCTCGCAGTCGCTGCGCACCCTGCAGCGCGATGCCTTCGCCGACTGGCTGCTGGAGTCACTGCAGCAACGCCGCCTGCCCGGCAGCGCGCTGGTGATCGACGTGCGCCTGCCCGATGCACTGATCCACACCGTGCCGTTGCAGCAGTTCTGCCAGCGCATGGCCAGCGTCGGCGTGCGCTTCTGCCTGAGCCAGTTCGAACCGGGCAGCGAAGCCCTGGCCCTGCTTACCCAGTTGCCCCTGTCGTTCGTGCGCATGGCCGCACGCTTTTCCAGCAGCCACTCCAACCCCGATACGCGCGAAGAACTGCGCCGATCGATCGAGCAGGCGCATGCAGCCGGCCTGCAGATCATCGGCCAGCAGATCGAGGACCCGCAGGCAGCGGCCGCGATGTGGGTCGGCGGTGTCGATTACATCCAGGGCAACATGGTGCAGTCAGCCGGCAGCGACCTGAACTTCGACTTCCACAACGCGGTGCTCTGAGTGTCACCGACGGTCGCGCTGTTGGCGGTGCTGGCGCTGGCCATCGTCGCCCTGCTGGTACTGGGCCTGCGATTGCGTTCGCGCAATCGCGCGCTGACGGCACTGCAGCGCGAACGCATCACCCTGACCAGCGAACGCGACCAGCTGCGGCGCACCACCGAGCGCCAGGGCCAGCTGGAACATCAGCTGCTGCAGGCCAAGCAGGCAGCAGAAGCAGCCGTGCTGGCCAAGGGCGAATTCCTGGCCACCATGAGCCATGAAATCCGCACGCCGCTCAACGGCATCCTGCCGATGCTGGAGCTGATTGCCCGCGGCCCGCTGGGCGAAGACCAGCGGCAGATGCTGGCCACCGCCTCGGCCAGCTCGCAGCAGCTGCTGCGCATCGTCGATGACATCCTCGACTACTCGCGCCTGGAAGCCCAGGCGCTGGAGCTGGAGATCACCAGCTTCAACCTGCGCGAACTGCTCGATGGCGTGGTGCAGTTGCTGCAGCGCGCCGCCGAAGCCAAGGGCCTGACGCTGAGCCTGCAACTGGATCCGGCCGTGCGCCTGCCGGTACGCGGCGACCCGGTGCGCCTGCGCCAGGTCCTGGGCAACCTGCTGGCCAATGCCATCAAGTTCACCGCACGCGGCCAGGTGCAGTTGCGCGTGCAGCGGCTGGGCGAAGGACCCGCCCAGCACCAGCTGCGTTTCGAAGTGATCGACACTGGCATCGGCATCGATGAGGCCCTGCAGGCGCGGCTGTTCCAGTCCTTCAGCCAGGCCGACGCGTCCACCACCCGCATCTACGGTGGCACCGGCCTGGGCCTGGCCATCTGCAAGCGCATCACCGACCTGATGCATGGCGACATCGGCGTGCATTCCACCCCAGGCCAGGGCGCAACCTTCTGGTTTGAAATACCGCTGCTGAAGGTTCCCGGCGACCTGCCGGCGCTCGCCCGCTCACCGGCAGCGCTGCTGCTGTACACCGCCGATGCGCAGCTGCAGCCACGCGTAGAGCGCATCGCCGCGCACCACGGCCTGCAGGTGCAGCCGCTGGCCAGCATTGATGAGGCAATGGAACGCCTGCGCGCAGCACCACGCCCGGGCCAGAGCACACCGGCATGGCTGCTGGTCGACGCGCGCCACCGCCGCAATGGCGAGGCGGCCCTGCAGCGCACCTTGGCCGAGCGCGGTGCCGACGACGCACTGCAGGTGCTGTGGCTGCAGGACGACCCGGTTGCAGCACGGCCGCGCCAGCAGCAGCTGCACAGCGCATTCAACGATGCCGACCTGCACGCCCTGCTGGCGCAGCCAACAGCCACTGCACGTCCGGCAGCGCTGCTTGCCAACGCCGAAGGCGCCAGTCCGGCCGCCGCGCTGCCGCCACTGGATCTGCATGTGCTGCTGGTCGAAGACAACACGGTCAACCGGATGGTGGCCGAGCACCTGCTGCGGGTCTTCCAGTGTCGCGTGCGCAATGCCGCCGACGGCGAGCAGGCCCTCGCACTGCTGCGCGAAGGTGGAATCGACGTGGTGCTGATGGATTGCCAGATGCCGGTGCTCGACGGCTACAGCGCGACACAGCGCTGGCGCAGGGAGGAAGCCGAAGCGGGGCGCACGCGGTTGCCGATCATCGCGATGACCGCCAACGCCATGGCCGGTGATCGCGAACGCTGCCTGCAGGCGGGCATGGACGACTACCTGTCCAAGCCGATCACCCGTGAAGCACTGCATGCGTTGCTGCAGCGTTGGGGGCAGGTCTGCGTGGATCGCGGACATGCACCGCTGCCGCACCCCGTTCAACCTGCCGCAACCCCGAGCGTGCCCGACGGCGAAAGACTGGACGATGAACGAACGCGCGCGACCCCGGTTCCACAGCCGGTGCTTGATCGCAGCGTGCTGGATGAACTGCAGGCGGTGATCGGCGATGCCGCCGCGCAGATCGTAACGGTGTTCCTGGAAGACGCACCGCAGCTGGTGCAGCAGCTGCAGCAGGCGGCGCAGGGCAACGACGTCGAACGCCTGCAGGCGCTGTCGCACAGCCTGAAATCCTCCAGCGCCAACGTCGGCGCGCTGTCGCTGTCAGCGGTGGCGCGGCGGATCGAACACGAAGCCCGCAGTGGCAGCCTGCAGCGCCCCGCCGTGGCAGTGGCGCTGCTGGTGGCGGAGTTCGCCCGCGCGCGCGTGGCGCTGACCGGCTACCTCGCCGGCCAGGCCCGTTGAGTCACTCTTCGAGCTTGCTCAGCAGGTACTTCGGCTCACCGATGCGCTCGATCAGCTCCAGCTGGGTTTCCAGCCAGTCGATGTGTTCTTCCTCGGAATCGAGGATCTTCACGAACAGCTGGCGGCTGACGTAGTCGCCGACCGAATCGGCATAGGCCACGGCCTCGCGCAGGGTGACCACGCCATCGCGTTCCAGCGACAGATCGCACTGCAGGATCTCGGTCGGGTTCTCACCGATGCGCAGCTTGCCCAGCGCCTGGAAATTCGGCAGGCCTTCAAGGAACAGGATGCGATCGGCGAGCATGTCGGCATGCTTCATTTCCTCGATCGATTCCTTGTACTCGTGTTCGGCCAGTTCCTTGATGCCCCAGTTCTTGAGCATCTTGGCGTGCAGGAAGTACTGGTTGATCGCGGTCAGCTCGTTGTAGAGGACCTTGTTGAGGAATTCGATGACCTTGGTGTCGCCCTTCATGGGGATGCTCCTGCACGCTGAAATCGCGGGCACTGTAACGCCTTGCGCCTGCGCGTGAAGGAACGCGAATCGTGTGCATTGGCTACTGCGGCCAGCAATGAAGACCAGGAGCGTGCGGCGTCAACGCGCCGCGAAACGACTCAAGCGACCTGCGCCAGACCCAGTACCGGCAACGGAAGATCGTGGGTGGCACGCGCCTTGGCCAGCAGCTCGCCGGCCATGTCCAGGCAGGAGCCGCAGGTGGCGCCGCATCCGGTGCGCATGGTCAGCTCGGCCACCGACGTGACGCCATGGCTGGCGGCTTCGCGGATCTGGTGGTCGGTAACACCGTTGCAGATGCAGACGTACACGGGCGGGAACCAGGGCAGCAGGCCAGTAGCGGCCTGGTCGCTATTCCAATGGAAACGAGAATGGTTGTCAATCAGCGACCTGAACCATTCTCGATAAGGTTCAGCCTCCGGTCCAACCGGCCCGCCGTAGGGCGGCTACAGACACAACAGCGCCAGCACCGGCGTGCCAAGGAAGACGATCAGCCAGCAGCGCTCGCCGCCTGCTGCCCTCCGCCGAATCAGGTAGTCCGCCAGGAACAGGGCGCCGGCACCGGTGGCCAGGGCCAGGGCCACCCCCAGCGCAAGCGGCATCCATGCGGTGTCGGCGAGGACCACCACGCACAACAGCAGCCAGGGCAGGCTTGCCAGGCGGACAGCCAGTTGCTGCCGGAAATACCCGGCAGGGGGGCGTTGTGACGGCTCGCCCCGCGCTTTGCGCAGCTTCCCCGTCAAACGGCCCCCGGTTCACCCTTCGCCTTGCGCGGCCAGTATCCGCCGCGCTTGGGCGTGCGCTTCCTGGGCCTGTCGTGGCCGGCCGCGTGGCCTGGCATCCAGGCCTCGGCAGCGCTCTTGGGCATGGCACTGATGCCCTGCCCCGCCACCCCCTGGGCCAACGGCGCCAGATGTCGCAGCGCGCGCGCGTAGACGCCGCGCTTGAACACCACCACATGCTCCACCGGGTACCAGAAGTCGACCCAGCGCCAATGATCGAACTCGGGCGAGTCGGTATGGTCCAGGCTGACGTGGGCCTCATCACCGGTCAGGCGCAGCAGGAACCAGACCTGCTTCTGGCCGATGCAGACCTGGCGTTCATTGCGGCGGATGGCACGCGCCGGCAGCTTGTAACGCAGCCAGCCCGGTGTCGCCCCAAGCACTTCAACGTGCTCCGGCAACAGCCCGGTCTCTTCCTGCAGTTCACGATACATGGCCTCGACAGGCGTCTCGTCGGTGTTCATGCCACCCTGCGGGAACTGCCAGCCATCCCGGCGCACACGTCGTGCCCAGAACACCTGCCCGTCCTGCCGCATCAGCACGATGCCGACGTTCGGTCGATAGCCGTCCGGATCGATCACGATGCGGACTCCTAAGAAAATCTACTGGTTGGGACTATCCCATGCCGTCTGTCGGGCCACAAGCACGATACAAAGGTGTTGACAGCCCTTGTACACATCAGCAGAATAGCGGGCTCACCAAGGCTATGTAGCTCAGCCGGTTAGAGCACAGCACTCATAATGCTGGGGTCGGTGGTTCGAGTCCACCCATAGCCACCACGTTGAAGTTGTTTTTCAACGTGAAAAGTGAGAAAATAGTTACACGCGACATTGCCCCGTCGCCAAGCGGTAAGGCACCTGACTCTGACTCAGGCATTCGGTGGTTCGAATCCATCCGGGGCAGCCAAACAAAAAAGAAAAAAGCCTGATCGAAAGATCAGGCTTTTTTCTTTTTTGTTTGGTCACGCATCCCACCTTATCCCCGCGCCTGTCGGCGCGCCCCCTTGAACAACAAGGGGACTCTCCTCCAGACAGAGACCGGGGTCGGGCATACGGACCATGGGTAGTGCCGGCCGCTGGCCGGCAACCTTGAAATGCGGAGCCCCAGAACGACAAAAGCCCGGCCGAAGCCGGGCTTTTGCTTTTCCATCCAGCGGGCTCCCGAAGGAGCCCAACCAGGCGCGGTAAATCAGCGCTTGGAGAACTGGGTGGCGCGGCGGGCCTTGTGCAGACCGACCTTCTTACGTTCGACTTCGCGGGCGTCGCGGGTCATGAAGCCAGCCTTGCGCAGCTCGGACTTCAGGGTCTCGTCGTACTCGACCAGAGCACGGGCGATGCCCAGACGGATCGCACCGGCCTGGCCGGTGGTGCCGCCGCCAGCGGCGGTGACCAGGATGTCGAAGCTCTCGGTGTTCTTGGTCAGCTCGAGCGGCTGGCGCACGATCATGCGAGCGGTCTCACGGCCGAAGAACTCGTCCAGCGGACGGCCATTGACGGTGATGTTGCCCGAACCCTTGCGCAGGAACACGCGAGCGGTGGAGGACTTGCGGCGGCCAGTGCCGTAGTTTTGAGTGATAGCCATGATTAGATATCCAGAACCTGCGGCTGCTGTGCGGCGTGCGGATGCTCAGTGCCGGCGTAGACCTTGAGCTTGCGGTACATCTGGCGACCCAGCGTGCCCTTCGGCAGCATGCCCTTGACGGCGGTCTCGATCACGCGCTCCGGGTGGCGCTCAAGCGCCTGGGCGAGGGATTCGGTCTTCAGGTTGCCGATGTAACCGGTGAAACGGTGATACATCTTGTCCTGCAGCTTCTTGCCGGTGACGACAATCTTTTCTGCATTGATGACGACCAGGTAGTCGCCGGTATCAACGTGCGGGGTGTAGACCGGCTTGTGCTTGCCACGCAGACGGCGGGCCAGCTCGGTGCAGAGACGGCCCAGGGTCTTGCCCTCGGCGTCGACGAGGTACCAGTCGCGCTGGACGGTCTCGTTCTTGGCAGTGAAAGTGCTCATGAAGAACTCTTGGTTAGGTCGGGCTCATTGCGGCGAAGGACTCGCCGGAACTCTGCCACGCGTTGTGAAAGGTGGAGCGTAAGGGGCGGCATTGTACGCAGCTTGGCTGGCGGGTGCAAGCCGGCGCCCGCCCCGGGTTGGCAGGGGACCGGGGCCGGGCGAGAATCGGGCTTCCCCCGCTCCACGCCGTGCCGCCATGACCGTGCTTCGCCAGACCACCCCGCTGGACCACCTGCTGACCGAGGCGCAGCGCGCCCTGGACACGGTGTTCGGCAACCCGCCGGCCAGCCGCCCCTATCCGGCCACGGACACCGGCGAGCCCGGCATGGACAGCGCCCAGCGTCGCCACGCGGCCGGGCTGATGCGCATCAACCATGTCGGTGAGGTCTGCGCCCAGGGCCTGTACTTCGGCCAGGCCGCGGTGGCACGCGACCCGGCGACCCGCGAACATCTGCTGGAAGCGGCCCAGGAAGAGACCGATCACCTGGCCTGGTGCGCCACCCGCCTGGGCGAGCTGGACAGCCGCCCGAGCCTGTTCAATCCGCTCTGGTACGCCGGCAGCTACACCATCGGCACCCTGGCCGGGCTGCGCGGCGACGGCTGGAACCTGGGCTTCGTGGTCGAGACCGAGCGCCAGGTGGAAGCCCATCTGGACGAACACCTGGTCGACCTGCCGGCCGGCGACCTGCGCAGCCGCGCGGTCATCCGGGTGATGAAGGAAGACGAGGCCCGGCATGCCGAGCATGCCGAACAGGCCGGCGCACGCCGCCTGCCGTTCCCGATCCCGGGCGCGATGGCGCTGGCCTCCAGGGTGATGAAGACCATTGCCTACCGCATTTGAAAGGGCAACCCCCACCAACGGTGGGGGCCTACCAAACCACACGGTGGGGCCCGACCGTTGGTCGGGCCGCCCTTCAATTCGGTGACACCAGCTTCAGGCCGATCACACCGGCCACGATCAGGCCCACGCAGGCCAGGCGCGCCGGCGAGGCGCTGTCGTTGAACAGGTAGATGCCCAGCACCGTCACGCCCATGGCGCCGATGCCGGTCCAGATCGCATAGGCCGTGCCGACCGGAATGTTCTTCATCGCCTGGCTCATCAGGTACAGGCTGATCAGGGCCGACACCACCGTCAGGGCGGTCGGCACGGGTTTGCTGAAACCTTCGGAGTACTTCATTCCAAGGGCGAATCCGATCTCGAACAGACCGGCCAGCAGCAGGTAGATCCAGGGCATGGGTGGGGGGCTCCTTACCTTTTTGGGAAAAACGAAACGGCCCGGTGTTTTCACACCGGGCCGTAAGTCGGTACATCGCCGTGGAACTGAAGATTGCGCCAAGCGCAGGTTCCACGGGGCGGGGCGTCCCGCCTGGGTGGCGATGCCTGCCGGCATCGCACATGGGTCACTCAGCCAGGTTGCGGCCGTGGAACAGCTCTTCGATCTCACGACGCAGCAGCGCTTCGATCTTCATGCGTTCCTTGAACGAGATGTTCTTGGCCTTCTCCTCGAACAGGTACTGGTCCAGGTCGAAGTCCTTCAGGTGCATCTTCGTGTGGAAGATGTTTTCCTGGTAGACGTTGACGTCGAACATCTCGTAACGCGACTTGATGTTCTTGGCCAGGAAGTTCTGGATCGAGTTGATCTTGTGATCGATGTAGTGCTTCTTGCCCTTCACATCACGCGTGAAGCCACGGACACGGTAGTCCATGATCACGATGTCCGATTCCAGGCTTTCGATCAGGTAGTTCAGTGCCTTCAACGGCGAAATGACGCCGCAGGTAGCCACGTCGATATCGGCGCGGAAGGTGGCAATGCCTTCCTGCGGGTGCGTTTCCGGATAGGTGTGCACGGTGATGTGCGACTTGTCCATGTGCGCGACCACGGCATCGGAAATCAACTCCTTGCCGGCCTGTTTCTTGTCGATCACCGGCTCTTCGGAGATCAGGATCGTCACCGAGGCACCCTGCGGATCGTAATCCTGGCGCGCCACGTTGAGGATGTTGGCGCCGATGATCTCAGCGACATCGGTCAAGATTTGAGTCAGCCTGTCGGCGTTGTACTCTTCATCGATGTATTCAATGTAACGCTGACGCTCCTCTTCGGTGCGCGCGTAACACACGTCATAGATGTTGAAGCTCAGCGCCTTGGTGAGGTTGTTGAAACCCTGCAACCTCAGGCGAGGCAACGGCTTGACCACGGCGGTCGATTCCTGTGTAAGAAGGGAAAGGGGGAATTATGCGGCATAAGTGTCTCCAGGGGGAACGTGAAGACGCTCAGCTTCTGGCACACTGTTTGCCCTTAACAATTGCGCTGGTTAAGCTCCGCTATCGACCCCGTGAATCCGTTCATGCGCAGAGGGAGCGCCCCTATCGTGTCAACCGTGCGCCTAGCTAGCAGCCCATTGGCCTTGGACATCGCCACAATCGACCGCTTCCTGGCACACAGCCACCGGCGGCGCTATCCCACCCGTACCGACGTCTTCCGACCTGGTGACCCGGCGGGAACCCTGTATTACGTCATCAGCGGTTCGGTTTCGATCATGGCCGAGGAGGAAGAGGACCGTGAGCTGGTGCTGGGCTATTTCGGCGCCGGAGAGTTCGTCGGCGAGATGGGCCTGTTCGTGGAGTCGGACCGCCGCGAGGTGATCCTGCGCACCCGCACCGCCTGTGAGCTGGCCGAAATCAGCTACGAGCGCCTGCATCAGCTGTTCCTCGGCCCGCTGTCGGCCGATGCCCCGCGCCTGCTGTATGCGCTGGGCCAGCAGATCTCCAAGCGCCTGCTGGACACCAGCCGCAAGGCCAGCCGCCTGGCGTTCCTGGATGTCACTGACCGTATCGTGCGCACCCTGCACGATCTGGCGCAGGAGCCGGAGTCGATGAGTCATCCGCAGGGCAGCCAGCTGCGCGTCTCACGCCAGGAACTGGCCCGCCTGGTCGGCTGCTCGCGCGAAATGGCCGGCCGGGTGCTGAAGAAGCTGCAGACCGACGGCCTGCTGCATGCCCGCGGCAAGACCGTGGTGCTGTACGGCACCCGTTGACCACCTGGTGTCCGCCGGGCATGGCCCGGCGCTGCCACAAGACCTGCGCCGGTAGCGCCGGGCCATGCCCGGCGGATGGCCGTACGTGCGACGTACCATCGCATGTCCCGCACACCCGCTTCCGCTAGGCTCGGTCCATGGAACTGAGCAGCGAATTCTGGTGGTTCATCCTCATCGGCCTTGGCGCACAGCTGGTCGATGGTGCACTGGGCATGGCGTTCGGGCTTGTTTCTTCCTCGGTGCTGCTCAGCATGGGGCTGCCTCCTGCACAGGTCAGCGCCAGCGTCCATACCGCTGAAGTGTTCACCACCGGCGCCTCCGGCGTGTCGCATCTGGTCGCTGGAAATGTCGACAGACGACTGTTCTTCCGCCTCGCCCTGCCCGGCGCCCTGGGCGGTGCACTCGGCGCGTACGTCCTGACACAGGTCCCTGGCGACCTGATCCGCCCGCTGATCTACCTGTACCTGCTGGTGCTGGCCATCATCATCCTGGCCCGCGCAGCCGGCCGCTGGATGCCCAAGGGCGAGATCCGCCGGGTGCCGGTGCTGGGATTCTTCGCTGGCCTGCTCGATGCCAGCGGCGGCGGCGGCTGGGGCCCGGTGGCCACCTCCACCCTGCTCGCCCGCGGTGGCCAGGCCAGGACCACGATCGGCACCGTCAACGCGGCCGAGTTCGTGGTCACCTTGACCATTTCTGCCACGTTCCTGCTGTCGATGGGAGTGCAGCACCTGCAGATCGTCGCCGGCCTGTTGATCGGCGGCATGATGGCCGCGCCGGTGGCGGCGGTGCTGGTGAAGCGGGTGAAGGAACGCTGGGTGCTGGTCGCGGTGGGCGTGCTGGTACTGGGCATCAGCCTGTTCCAGGTGGGCCATGCGCTGTTCGGGTACCTGCACCGCTGACCGCCCGCCGGGCGTGGCCCGGCGCTATCCGCGAGGGATCCGGTAGTGCCGGCCGCTGGCCGGCAACCCCATGAACTCCGGAAACGCGTGCCAGGTTGCCGGCCAGCGGCCGGCACTACCGGGTCCCTGCCCGGCGGGCAGGCGGGGTTGATTACGCCTTGTCGCCGCCACGGTCCACGCAGCCCCAGTTGAGGATGCGGGTGCCGGCCGGCAGCACGCGGCGGAAGAATTCCACCTTGGCCGGCTTCGGGTTGACCACCACCGGCGCTTTCGCCGCCAGCAGCAGCGGGAGATCGGCGGTGCTGTCGGAATAGGCGATGTCGATGTCGCCGTAGCCGCGCTCGCGCAGCATTCGCATCTTCTCTTCGTTGTGGCAGTGGCGGGTCGGCCCCACCCCGCCCAGACGCGGCCCCACTTCGGTGCCGATCACCGGCACGTCCTGGTGAGCGACAAAGGCCAGGATCGCGCGGGCCAGCTCCGGCGGCGCACCGGTGGCCACCACCACGCGGTCGCCCTTGGCACGATGCGCGGCGAACACCTCCAGCGCCTGCGGCAACAGCTTGGCGCGCATCTGCGCCTCGTTGCGCAGCACGTAGGCGTCGATCACCTTGTTGAACTCACGCGCGCGGTGCAGCCCGAAACTGCCGATCCAGACATAGACCGAGATACCGGCACGGCGGGTCGGCAGCATCGCCACCATCGGCCCGGCGATCGGGGTGACCAGCAGCGCCGCCAGCATCCGCAGCGGGTTGCGCTTGATCAGCGAGGCGAACAGGTGGGTGCCCGAATCGCCGTCATACAGGGTGTGGTCGAAGTCGAAGACCACCAGCGGCGCATCCTCGCGCGGCGTTGGATAGTGCGTTTTCATGCTGCGAAGAATAGCTGACGCAGACCCTCGCCCGGCTCTTCCACGCGCATGAAGGCCTCGCCGACCAGGAACGCATGGATGCCGGCATCGCGCATCAACGCCACGTCCTGCGGGCCGAGAATGCCACTCTCGGTAACCAGCAGGCGGTCGCGTGGCACGGCCAGGCGCATGTCCAGCGTGGTCTGCAGCGACACCTCGAAGGTGCGCAGGTTGCGGTTGTTGATGCCGATCATCGGCGCCGGCACCTGCAGCGCACGCTCCAGTTCGTCGATGTCATGCACTTCCACCAGCACGTCCATGCCCAGCGACATCGCCAGTTCGGACAGCGTGGCCAGCTGCGTATCGTCCAGCGCGGCGACGATCAACAGGATGCAGTCGGCGCCGAGCACTCGGGCCTCGACCACCTGATAGGCGTCGATCACGAAGTCCTTGCGCAGCACCGGAAGCGTGCAGGCGTCGCGGGCCTGCTGCAGGTAGACGTCGGCCCCCTGGAAGAAATCCACGTCGGTCAGCACCGACAGGCAGCTGGCGCCGCCGAACTCATAGCTGACCGCGATGTCGGCCGGGCGGAAGTCCGGGCGGATCACGCCCTTGGACGGGCTGGCCTTCTTCACCTCGGCAATCACCGCCGGATCGCCATTGGCTACCGCGGCCTGCAGCGCGCGCACGAAACCGCGCACCGGTGGCGCATCGGCCAGCGCGGCCTGCAGCTCCTCAAGCGGCCGCTGGGCGCGGCGCTGGGCTACTTCTTCGGCCTTGCGGGCCAGGATCGTCTGCAGGATATCGCTCATCGTCGTCGGGTCGGTGCTGGGGCGGTGAGGACGACCATTATCGGCCATCGGGTGGGTCAGGCTGAACCGCGCGCTCAGGCAACCAGCGCGCGGGTGGTATCGACATACTGCTGCAGGCGGGCACGGGCGCTGCCGTCGGCGATGACCGCGCGGGCACGGGCCAGGCCGTCGCCGATATCGCTGGCTACACCCGCCACGTACAACGCTGCGCCCGCATTCAGGGCGACGATGTCCAGCGCCGGACCCGGCTCGTTGTCGAGCACCGCGCGCAGCATGGCAATGGATTGCTCCGGGCCGTCCACGCGCAGGTTGCGGCTGGCCGACATGGCGATGCCGAAGTCTTCCGGATGGATCTCGTACTCGCGCACCTTGCCGTCGCGCAGCTCACCCACCAGGGTGCCGGCGCCCAGCGAGATCTCGTCCATGTTGTCGCGGCCCCAGACCACCATGGCGCGCTCGGTACCCAGCTCGCGCAGCACGCGCGCCTGGATGCCCACCAGGTCGGGATGGAACACGCCCATCAGCACCGACGGTGCGCTGGCCGGGTTGGTCAGCGGCCCGAGGATGTTGAAGATGGTGCGCACGCCCATCTCGCGACGCACCGGCGCCACCACCTTCATCGACGGATGGTGGATCGGCGCGAACATGAAACCGATGCCGGTCTGTTCGATGGCCGCCGCCACCTGCGCCGGCTGCAGCTCGATCGCTGCGCCCAATGCCTCGACCGCATCGGCACTGCCGGACTTGGACGACACGCTGCGGTTGCCATGCTTGGCCACGCGCGCGCCGGCGGCAGCAGCAACGAACATCGCGCAGGTGGAGATGTTGAAGGTATGCGAGCCATCGCCACCGGTGCCGACGATGTCGACCAGGTGGGTGGTATCGGCAACCGGCACGGCCAGCGCGAATTCGCGCATCACCGTCGCCGCGGCGGCGATCTCGTCGATGGTTTCCTTCTTCACGCGCAGGCCGGTGAGGATGGCGGCGGTCATCATCGGCGAGACATCGCCGCGCATGATCTGCCGCATCAGGTCGACCATTTCGTCGAAGAAGATCTCGCGGTGTTCGATGGTGCGTTGCAGGGCTTCCTGGGGGGAGAAGCTCATCGGAATACTCCTTGGATCAGGCAGCCGGGCGCTGCAGGAAATTGCGCAGCAGCGCGTGACCATGCTCGGTGAGGATCGATTCGGGATGGAACTGCACGCCCTCCACCGGGAACTGGCGGTGGCGCAGGCCCATGATCTCTTCGATCGAGCCATCCTCGTTTTCGGTCCACGCGGTCACTTCCAGCGCGTCGGGCAGGCTGTTCTTGTCCACCACCAGCGAGTGGTAGCGGGTGGCCTGGTAACCGTCCGGCAGGCCGGCGAACACGCCCTTGCCTTCATGGCGGATCGGCGAGGTCTTGCCGTGCATGATGTTGCCGGCACGGATGACCGTGCCGCCGTAGACCTGGCCGATACCCTGGTGGCCCAGGCACACGCCGAGGATCGGCGTGGTCGGGCCCAGGCGCCGGATCAGCTCCAGCGACACGCCCGCTTCATTGGGCGTGCACGGGCCGGGCGAAATGACGATGCGTTCGGGCTTCTGCGCGGCGATCTCGTCCACGCTCATCGCATCGTTGCGCACCACCTTCACTTCGGCACCCAGCGTCTGCAGGTACTGCACGAGGTTGTAGGTGAAGCTGTCGTAGTTGTCGATCATCCACAACATGGTCAGGTTCCGTCGCTTATCAGGAAAATGGCGTACACGTTTTCGGTGTAGGTGATGGGGCCGGCTTCGATGGATTCGGGCAGGCGCGAGCCCGTGGTCTCGATGCTGTTCATCGGCGCCTCGGGCGAGGGCGGCGAAGGCGGCGTCACCAGATCGCCGCTGCTGGGCCAGCTGCCTGCCTGGATGCCGTAGGCGAAGTTCGGCGCCACATCGGAAATGCTGTACAGACCGCGCAGCTGGGTGCCGTAGGCCTTGGCCAGGCCCTGCGCGGACTCGCGGGTCTTGGCTGCGGCCTCGCCCTTGAGTTCACGGCGCAGCGCCACCTCGCCCGAGTACGTCGGTGCCAGGCTGCTGACCTGTACGTTTTCATTGGCCTTCAGCGCACCCAGCACATCCTGCATCGCCTTCACGCTGGCGAAGCTGGCGCGCAGCTGGCGCGACACGCGGGTACCGATGAAGACCTGACGGTTCTGCTCATAGCGCGTGGCGGGGCCGATGCGCAGGTTGTCTGCGCGCACGCTGCCGTCCACCGCTTTGTGCTGCTTGAACAGCGCCAGCACGCGGGCGACGTTGTCCTGCACGCGGCGGCGCGCCGCATCGGCGTCCATGTCGGTTTCTTCGATGTTCAACTGCAGGCCGAACCGGTCCGGCATCACCGTGCGGGTGCCATGCCCCTTCACCAGCAGGTGCGGCTGCGAGGGAATGGTGTTTGCCTGCGCCCAGGCAGACGGGGCCATCGTGGCCAGCAACGACGACCACAGCAATGCGCTCAGCAGCTTCATGCGGTACTCCTTGTCTTGAATGGAAACAGCGAGGGGTGCTGCGGCGCAGGCCACAGCACGGGGAAACTCACAGGCCCTTGGCGGCCTGGGCGACGGCACGGAACAGCGCGCGGCCCTTGTTCATCGTCTCGTCCCACTCCTTGTCCGGGTCCGAGTCGTAGACGATGCCGGCGCCGGCCTGCACGTACAGGCGGCCGTCCTTGATCACGGCGGTGCGGATCGCGATCGCGGTATCGGCATCGCCGTGCCAGCCGATGTAGCCGATGCTGCCGGCGTAGACATTGCGCTTGATCGGTTCCAGTTCGCGGATCACTTCCAGCGCGCGGATCTTCGGCGCACCGCTGACCGTACCGGCCGGGAAGGTGGCACGCAGCACGTCGGCGTAGCTCAGGCCCGGCTGCAGCTGCCCGGTCACTTCGCTGACGATGTGCATGACGTGGCTGTAGCGTTCGATCACGAACTGCTCGCCCACTGCCACGGTACCGGCTTTGGACACGCGGCCGGCGTCGTTGCGGCCCAGGTCGATCAGCATCAGGTGCTCGGCGCGTTCCTTCGGATCGGCCAGCAGCTCGGCCTCCAGCGCCTGGTCCAGTTCCGGCGTGGCGCCGCGCGGGCGGGTGCCGGCGATCGGGCGCACGGTCACTTCACCGTCCTGCAGGCGCACCAGGATTTCCGGCGACGAGCCGACCACCTGCAGGTCGCCGACATCGAGGAAATACATGTACGGCGACGGGTTCAGTGCCCGCAGCGCGCGGTACACATCCACCGGCCGTGCCTTGAACGGCACGCTCAGGCGCTGGCTGAGCACCACCTGGAAGATGTCGCCGGCACGGATGTACTCCTTGCTGCGCTGGACGGCATCGACGAAGCCTTCGCGGGTGAAGCCGGAGATGAAATCGGACTCGTCCAGCACGTCGCTGGTGAGCGGTGCGGGATAGCCCGCGCCCGGCGCACGCAGCTTGGCGGTCAGCGCATCCAGGCGGGTCTGGGCCTGCTCGAACGCACCCGCGAGGCGGGGGTCGGCGTGCACGATCAGGTACAGCCGGCCCTTCAGGTTGTCGAACACAGCCAGCTCATCGGAGTGCAGCAGCAGGATGTCCGGCGTGCCCAGTTCGTCGCGGCCGGCCGGCGATGCCAGGCGCGGCTCGATGTAGCCGATGCACTCGAACCCGAACCAGCCGACCAGGCCACCGGTGAAGCCCGGCAGGCCTTCCAGCTTCGGCACCGAGTGGGCACTGCGCAGCGCCTCGACCTCGGCAAACGGATCGGCCACCTCGCGGGTTTCCACCACCTGGCCGTCCTCGCGCACCGTCAGGGTGTGGCCGTGGAAGGCGTACACGCGACGTGCCGGCAGGCCGATGATCGAGTAACGACCAAAGCGCTCGCCGCCTTCGACGGATTCAAACAGGTAGGTATTGGGGCCGTCGGCGAGCTTCAGATAGACCGAAAGCGGCGTGTCCAGGTCGGACAGCACTTCGCGGACAACGGGAATATGGGTGTGGCCTTCAGCGGCCTGCTGCTGAAACTGAGCGTGCGAGATCAAGACGACTTTCCTTCCGGGACACAGCGTTATGGGGACGGACGACGGCAACAGGCCACCATCGCCACCAACGGCGTGCGGAAGAAAGGGTATGCGGGGTCGTCAGGCTGGACACCCAGTGACTGTATCGCAGCTTTGGCCGCAGGGAAACCCTTTGGCGACGGGCGGTTTGCGCCGCCCTAGCCCATCCGCCGCGCCTGCTCCTGGGTCTCCTGCACCTGCTGCTGGGCCAGCGACACCCCCTGCGCCTGCTCGCGAGTGGCATTGATCGCGTCCATCTGGGCGGTGCTCGCGCTCAACGGCTGGGCCATGCCCGCCGCCACTTCGACGTGGGCATGTCGACGGTGCGCGGCGTTCAGGTCGGGCGTATCCACCGCGAAGGCGCGGCTGTGGTCGTCGCTGAGCACCACGTGGGAAATGGACTCCAGCCCCTCGCGCCTGGCCTGCACGGCCAGTGCGCCGGCGAGCTGGTCGCTCTGCAGGTCAGGCACCCGGTTGTGGGCGCGGTCCAGCGCGTGGACCCCGGTCTGGGCACCCACAAACAGGGGGTTGCCGGCATGGGAGGGATGGTCGATGCCGATCGCCTGCGCCGAGGGTTCGCCGGCACGGCTGGCCTGCCGGCTTTCGGCGGCAGGCTGGACGTGCGGGGGCCGCGCGACCAGTTTCCGGGCGGCGGCCTCCTGCTTGATCAGTTCCGAGTCCAGGCTGGGGATGACCGTCGGATCCATGCCATGGCGGGCGGTCGCCTCACTGAAGGCCGGCATCATTCCGCGGATGACGCGTCCGGACTTGTCGAGGTTGTGCAGCTTCGCTGCGTCCAACGCCAGGTTGCCGGTCGGCAAGTGGGTCGCAGCGGCAGCCCCGATGCCCACCGCAGCACCCCCTACCGCGGACAGTGTGATCGGCGCCTTGGCAGTAATGCCCTTCACATGGGAGGCCACCAGGTCATAGCCGCGGTCAACATGGGCGCCGGCGGTGGCGAACCCGTTCTGCAGCTTGCCAGCGACCCATTGGCCGTCGTGGTTGATGGCGGCGGCCACGCGCTCGCCCGCCGCGCGCGTGCCTGCGGCATCAGCAAGGGCCTGCTTCGTCGCATGCTGCGCATGTTGCTCGCCGTGGTCACGGACGTCTTCGGCCTGCCTGGCAAGCCTGGCGGCGACGTTGTCCGCGCCCACCCGGTCAGCGACCCACGACAGTGCGGACAGGCCATGGGAGCGGGTCTGCGATTCGACGCGGTGCAGGGTGGATTCGATGCTTCCGGTCAGTTCTCGCCCCGAAGCAACCACCGTGCTCGTCGCCCGGGTACCCAACTGCAGGCTGGCCGAGCCCATGTTCACCACCTGGCCGATGACCATGCCTTCGGTCTTCAGCACACGCTCGACGCCATCGCCCGTTCTGTCCAGCACCTGGGCAGTGGCAGCGCCCGCCCGCTCGACCTGCTCGCCGGCCAGGCGACCGCTACGCATACCGTAGGCCGTGGCGTGCAGGACAGTGGACAACGGCCCCGCCAGTTCCGCCACCTGGCTGGGCGGCGCCAGGTGCGGGCGATCGACGAGCGCCCCTTGCGCATCGCGGGTCTTGGGCTCAAGCAACAATTCCAGGCGCCCTGCCGCGAGCGGAATATCGCGCAGCGCCTGCTGGCCCGGCTGGCTCGCCAGTTGTTCGATGAACTGTGCGGCGGAGGTCTGCGCCCCCGGGGGCAGCATCTCGCGCAGCTTTTCACCGACGACCTTCTGCATGGTCGGATCCTTCAGCACCATGCCCAGCTCGTTGGCAAGCACGCCGTAGCCACGACGCTGCTGCTCGCTCAGGCGGTGCATGCCGTTCTGCACATCGTTCAGCACTTCACCGGTGGTCTGGTAGGTATGCACGGTCTGCTGCGTATCGAAGGTCGGCAGGCCGTTGTCCTTGGCGAAACGCGCCGGGGTAGCCGGATGCAGGCCCGCTGCGTTGAACGTGGTGGCACGTGCGCCGGTGACTGCGGACGCGGCGGACGCCATGCCGCCACCGAGGGAGTGACCGGCGATTTCGAAGCCACCGGGGCGCTCCTGATTGACGATGGAGGCAAGACGCATGGCGCGATCGTAGTAATCGCTGCGCATGCCGATGCCCTGCTGACCGTTGTTGAGGAAATCCTCGCCACCGGATTCGCGTTTTCCATCGGGCGCCAGAGGATCAACAATCTCACCCGTAGATCCCTTGTAGACCACGACAGGTTTCGCATCCTCGCCGAAGACGCGCTTGTCCGGGATGTAGATTTCGGCACGGAATCCCGATTCAGGTGGCTGTAACAGGTCGCGTACGGTTGCGTCCGACAGTTCGAAGCCCGCCGCACGCAAAACTGCAGGATCCGTGCTTGCGCGAGTCCAGCCCGCCGGCGGTTCGCCAGCATGCTTGGCTGACTGATACACATCGGAGGCAAGTCCAGACATCTCACGTGCGTGGTATGTCTCCTGCAAACGATCTGCATCTTCATTGTGGCCGCTTGCGCGCAACTGCTCCACAAGCTCGCGCTGTTCCTGGACTGCGCGTGCCCGCGCGTCAATGTCGTGATCCTTCATGGCAAGCTCCATCCACCTTGAGGGGACATGCCCCCGCGACACATATCGATTATCAGATCCGTTTGCTAATGTCACGTCTCGAGCACCGTTGCGGAATCAACATGCCCATTCATGTTTTTGAAAGTTTGAAAAGGACGTTCCCGATAATGCTCTACGCCATCTTTCTGATGGTGAGCGGATGCGCCCTTTCATCGAGCCATGGCGCCGAACAGTACTTCGACGGAAAAAACCTCGAGCTTGCGATAGCAACCGAGCATGGCGATTCGGACACCGTTCGGCGCCTGATAAAGAACGAAGGAGTTAATCCCGACAGAGTCTTCGCTCGTGACACTGGAATCCCCCTGATGGCGTGGCCCATTCGGGCGAGGAATCTTGATGGGTTGCGCGCTCTCCTGGACAACGGCGCAGATCCGAATGCACGCGTGTACAAGACGGTGGACGGGCGCAGGCTTGGTTACAACAATGCGATGGTCTACGCGGCAAAGATGGACGACCCTCGCTTCCTGGAGCTGCTCCTGAAGCATGGCGGAGACCCCAACACCCGCAACTCAGCCAACGAGACTCTACTGCTGCAGGCATTCCTCAGCGGAAATCAGTGGAAGAACATCCAGGTACTGATTGAGAACGGGGCCAATATCAATGAATCAAGCCTGGACCTGGGCGATGACACGGTCCTGAGCTGGTACACAGCGCGAGGCGGCTTCGATTACGCGTATTGGCTGCTCGAACATGGTGCTGATCCAGCGATTGCAAAGCCGGAAGGGTCCAGCCAGCCTGGCCGGCAGAAGATGGTCGAGGACATCTACTGGGAAATCACCACGCCGGACAACCTGCCGTGGCAGAAGAAATGCCAGCAATGGCTGGCTGAGCGCAACATCCCCCGCCCGCCGATGCCCGACCACATCCGCAGGAAGCGCGAGGCCTTCAAATTCCCGAGCAAGGAAGAAGACATTCCGCTGCTGTAAGGAGCTCTGACATGGACGTTCACCTGCGACGCATCATTGCGTATCCCGCCCTTCTGGCAGCAGCGCTGTTTCTGATTCCGGGCTGCACGCCACAGTCAACGCATGGTGCCAGCAGCTACTTCAAGGGCAAGGCGCTTGAGCTGGCCGTTGCCAGCGAGCAAGGGGATGCCGACACGATCACGCGCTTGGTAAAGGACGAAGGCGTCGATCCCGACAAGGTCTTCGCTCGCGATGCTGGCATCCCCTTGGTGGCGTGGCCCCTCCGGGCGAAGAATCTTGATGGGTTGCGCGCTCTCTTGGACAACGGCGCAGATCCGAATGCACGCGCATACAAGACGGTCGATGGACGCAGACTTGGTTACAGCAACGCCATGGTCTACGCAGCCAGGATGGACGACTCCCGCTTCCTGGAGCTGCTGCTGAGGCACGGGGGAAATCCCAATACACGAAATGCCAACAATGAAACGCTTCTCTTCCAAGCCTTCATCAGTGGAAACCAGTGGAAGAATGTCCAGACCCTGGTCAAGAACGGCGCAGACGTGAATGAATCCAACCGCAGAAGCCTGGGGGATGACACCGTGCTGAGCTGGTACACGGGAAGAGGCGGATTCGACTACGCCTACTGGTTGCTGGAGCATGGCGCAGACCCGACCATATCCGAGCGCGTGCCCCAGAACTCTGGCAGGACGGCTCGGCAATTGATGGTCGAAGACATTTACTGGGAAATCACCACACCCGACAACCTGCCGTGGCAGAAGAAATGCCAGCAATGGCTGGCTGAGCGCAACATCCCCCGCCCGCCGATGCCCGACCACATCCGCAGGAAGCGCGAGGCCTTCAAATTCCCAAGCAAGGAAGAAGACATTCCGCTGCTCTGATTCCTGTCTCAGCTGCCGGAAAGCAGCACGCAGTCATCCGGCAGATGCATCCGCACCCTGCCCGCCACGCAGTCGATGCGGAAGCGGCGTGCCTGCACCGGTTCGCCGTCCAGGTTCAACGTCAACGGCTGCGGTGCGTCGATCTGCAGCCACGGCAGCTGCGCGCGCGTGGCGACACGTTCCAGCGCCGCCTCCTTGCCGCCGGTCAGCATCTGCCCAAGGGTGGCTGCGACTTCACCCTCCAGCTCCGGCACCACGGTGACATCCAGCAGGCCGTCATCGATCAGTGCCTGCGGGCACAGCTGCTGGCCACCACCGGCCTGACGGCCATTGCCGACGCCCAGTGCGATGAACCCGCCTTCCCACTGCAAGTCCGGCCCGCTCAGGCGTGCGGTGATGGGTTCGATGCGGCCGAGCTTGGCGATGCCGGTGATGACATAGGCCAGTCCGCCGAGCATCTTCTTCAAGCCGGCATCGGTTTCCACCGTGACCTGGGTACCGAAGCCACCGCTGGCGAGGTTTGCGCACCACCATGGCTTGCCGTCGGCATCGACGCGCAGCAGGTCCATCGGGCGTGGGTGGCCGCCGGCAATCAGCGCGAAGGCCTCCTGCGGCTCCACCGGAATGCCAGCAGCGGTGGCGAAATCGTTGGCGGTACCCATCGGCACCAGCGCCAGCGAAGGCAGCGCCTCAGCCGGTTCGTCGCGATGGGCCAGCGTCTCGGCCACCGCGCTCAGCGTTCCGTCGCCGCCGGCCGCCACGATCACGTCCACGCCGTGGTCGATGGCCTCGGCGACATAGCGCTCGGCATCACCATCTTCCCAGGTCACCCGCACTTCCAGCTGCACGCCGCGTTCGCGCCAGTGGCCCACGGCCTCGCGCAGGTCATCGTTGCCTGCGGACTTGCCGTTGAGGATCAGGCGCCAGCGCGGTGTGCTCATGCGGTGCTTCCAGGGAAGGGCGGCACAGGCTAGCAACCGCGCGTTCGGGGCCAGTGAAAGGCAGCGGCCACCGTTCAGGTCAGGGCGCTGGACTCGCCCGTGCGCCATGTCATGCAGGTGTCATCGGCCACCCGGAGAATGGAAGGCCATAGCAGGGACGACGGATGGAGGCAGGATCAGCCTCCCACGCATGCAGCAAGGCCACGCCAGCGTTTGGCGTGGCTTTTTTTTATCCATGGCCACGCATGGCGTGGATGCACTTCGCCTCAACCGTTGGCGAAATCGTGCAACGCTCGACCCTGCAACCGGTATACCGTCCACTCGTCCTGCGGTCTGGCGCCGGCTGCGGTGTAGAACTCGATGGCCGGCGTGTTCCAGTCCAGCACTGACCATTCGAAGCGACCACAACCTTCAGCTACCGCCTGGCGGGCGATGTACTTCAGCAGCGCTTTGCCCGCGCCGGAGCCGCGTTTTTCCGGGCTCACGTACAGGTCTTCCAGGTAGATGCCCTTGCGCCCCAGCCAAGTGGAATAGTTGTAGAAATACACCGCGTAGCCGATGGCTTCACCGTTGGCCTCGCAGACCAGCGCGCGGGCGGTGGCGTCGGCGCCGAACAGGCTTTCGGCGATGCCGATCTCGTCGGTCTGCACCGACTGCTCGGCCTTCTCGTAGATCGCCAGTTCGCGGATGAACCGAAGGATCAGGCCGGCGTCGGCGACGGTGGCCGGGCGGATGTTCAACAGTGCCATGGGCGAAGAGGGAACGAAGGGAGTTGAACGAGCTTAATCCCCTCCGTCCCCTTTTTGTCAGCGCGCTGCAGCGACGTTGGCGCGCATCTGCGCGATCACGTCCTGGTAGCTGGTCTTGGCGTTGAAGATGGCCGAGCCGGCGACGAACGTGTCGGCGCCAGCGGCGGCGATCTCGCCGATGTTGTCGGCCTTCACGCCACCATCGATCTCAAGGCGGATGTCACGGCCGCTGGCATCGATCTTCTGGCGCACCACGCGCAGCTTGTCCAAGGCCGACGGAATGAAGGCCTGGCCGCCGAAGCCCGGGTTGACCGACATCAGCAGCACCAGGTCCAGGTCGTCCAGCACCCAGTCGAGGATGTCCACCGGGGTGGCCGGGTTGAGCACGATGCCCGGCTTGCAGCCCAGCGAGCGGATCAGCTGGATGGTGCGGTGCACGTGGCGGCTGGCCTCCGGGTGGAAGCTGATGTAGGTGGCACCGGCCTCGGCAAAGTCCGGGATGATGCGGTCCACCGGCTCGACCATCAGGTGCACGTCGATCGGCGCGGTGACGCCATGCTTGCGCAGCGCCTGGCAGACCATCGGGCCGATGGTCAGGTTGGGCACGTAGTGGTTGTCCATCACATCGAAATGGACCCAGTCCGCACCTGCGGCCAGGACGTTGTCGACTTCCTCGCCCAGGCGGGCGAAGTTGGCCGAGAGGATGGAAGGAGCGATGAGGCAGTTGGACATGGCCGGGGCCTTCGGAACGGGGAAAGGGGTTTCCCGCCCGCAGGCGGGGCAATGGGGTCAGCGCTTGCGCAGGGTCTTGATGCGGTCGTAGGCGGCGTTGATGCGCCGCGACTTCTGCTCGGCCTGCTGCTGCAGCTCGGGGGCGGCGCCGCCCAGCTTGTCGGGGTGGTACTGGGAGATCAGCTTGCGGTAGGCGCGCTCGACCTCGGCATCGGTGGCCTCGGAGGTCAGCCCCAGCTCGCGGTACGGGTTCTCCTTGTTCAGGCGGAACCAGTCGCTGTCGAAGGCATGCCCCAGCAACAGGCCGACCACCGCGCCGAACAGCGGATTGGGCCGGAACAGCAGGGCGCCGGCGATGAATCCGAGCAGTTTTCCGTACCAGCGCATGGCGCTCCGGGGTCGGCCGACGAAATGGACGCTCATTTTACGTCACAGCGGGCCCGGACCGCTTTACACTAGGCCGCCCGCTGACCAGTTGCGGGCCCGCCGGGTCCCCTGGGCAGCCGTCTCGACGAAGCCCCAGGAGTGCCCGTGCCAACCACGCTGTTGCAATCCGATCTCCCCGGCCTGCCCTTGCGCCACCGCGGCAAGGTGCGTGATGTGTTCGATATCCCGCGCGAGCGACTGCCGGCCGGTACCCCACCGGGGGACTACCTCTTGATGGTCGCCACCGATCGCCTGTCGGCGTTCGATGTGGTCCTGCCCGACCCGATCCCGGGCAAGGGCGAGATGCTCTGCCAGGTGTCCAACTTCTGGTTCGCCAAGACCGCGCACCTGATGCCCAACCACCTGACCGGCATCGATGTGGCCAGCGTGCTGCCCGAGGGCGTGGACGCGGCCCTGTACGCCAAGCGCGCGGTGGTCACCCGCAAGCTGAAGCCGGTACCGGTGGAAGCCATCGCCCGTGGCTACCTGATCGGCAGCGGCTGGAAGGACTACCAGCGCACCGGCAAGGTCAGCGGCATCGAGCTGCCCGACGGCCTGCGCCAGGCCGAGCAGCTGCCCGAGCCGATCTTCACCCCCTCGACCAAGGCCGCCGTTGGCGACCATGACGAGAACATCGACTTCGACGCGATGGTGAAGACGGTCGGTGCGGAAATGGCCGAGCGGGTGCGCGACGCGACGCTGCGCATCTACAAGTTCGCGGCCGATTACGCACGCGAGCACGGCATCATCCTGGCCGACACCAAGTTCGAGTTCGGTACCGACGCCGACGGTCGCCTGTACATCATGGACGAGATGCTGACGCCGGATTCCTCGCGCTACTGGCCTGCCGACGAGTACGAAGTGGGCACCAGCCCGCCGAGCTACGACAAGCAGTTCGTGCGTGACTACCTGGAGACGCTGGACTGGGGCAAGACCGCCCCGGGCCCGAGCATCCCGGCGGAGATCATCGAGCGCACCCGCGCCAAGTACGCCGAAGCGCTGCAGCGCCTGGCCGGGATCAGCGTCGACTGATTCCCCTGCGCCCCCCCGGCCCGCGTGGCGGGGGCGTTCTGAATGCGGTAGTGCCGGCCGCTGGCCGGCAATCTCCGCGAACCTGCAGCCAGGCATGGCCTGGCTCTGCTGGCGGTTGGTAGTGCCGGCCGCTGGCCGGCAACCCCGGCGAACCTGCAGCCGGGCATGGCCTGGCTCTACTGCCGGTTGGTAGTGCCGGCCGCTGGCCGGCAACCCCGGCGAACCTGCAGCCAGGCACGGCCTGGCTCCACTGCCGGTTGGTAGTGCCGGCCGCTGGCCGGCAACCCCGCGAACCTGCAGCCAGGCATGGCCTGGCTCTGCTGGCGGTTGGTAGTGCCGGCCGCTGGCCGGCAACCCCGGCGAACCTGCAGCCGGGCATGGCCTGGCTCTACTGCCGGTTGGTAGTGCCGGTTGGTAGTGCCGGCCGCTGGCCGGCAACCCCGGCGAACCTGCAGCCGGGCACGGCCTGGCTCTACTGGCGGTTGGTAGTGCCGGCCGCTGGCCGGCAACCCCGGCGAACCTGCAGCCAGGCATGGCCTGGCTCTGCTGGCGGTTGGTAGTGCCGGCCGCTGACCGGCAACCCCGGCGAACCTGCAGCCGGGCATGGCCTGGCTCTACTGCCGGTTGGTAGTGCCGGCCGCTGGCCGGCAACCCCGGCGAACCTGCAGCCGGGCACGGCCTGGCTCTACTGGCGGCCCCGGCCGGGGTATGCTGGCCACATGCAGACCAGCACCCAGCTTGCGCGTCCGATCGACCGCTATTTCGCCAGCTACTCCGACGACCACCGCAATGTCGTCAACCAGCGCATCCACGTGGTGGCGGTGCCGGCGATCCTGTGGTCGGTGGTGGCCCTGCTGTGGTGCGTGCCGCCGCTGATCACCTGGTTCCAGTACGGCATCTGGTCGGCGTTCGCGATGTTCAGCGCGTGGTGCTTCTACAACAAGCTGTCGCGTCCGCTGGGCATCGGCATGCTCATCCAGTTCTTCGTCTTCGGCTGCCTGTGCCGGCTGCTGGAAGCGGAAATCGGCCTGCACAACCTGCGCTCGCTGGCCATCGGCGTATTCGTCGTCGCCTGGATCGCGCAGTTCATCGGCCACAAGTTCGAAGGCCGCAAGCCCAGCTTCCTGACCGACCTGACCTACCTGCTGATCGGCCCGGCGTGGGTGATGGCCAAGGCCTATCGCAAGCTCGACTGGCGCTACTGACCAGCGTCGCCGCGTCGACGCCTTCGTTTCCTGAACGGGCAGATCCCGTCACCGACACTGCACGGCGCGCCTGCCAGCCTGCCGCGGTGGCCTCCTCACCTTGCCCCGCCCGGCGGCGGCGGTCCCTGTGCGACAGGGGCTGCGCTGTCCCTGCGTGGGCGTAGGGTGGACCTGCCCAGCGGGTCCTGATGGGTCATCCGCGCGGCATGCTGCATCGCAGAAAAAATGAATCAGCGCACGTTACCTGCAATTGATCGCTGTTCAATGGGTTTCGGCGACATTTGGCAGCCTGTTATGCTCCCTGACCTGCTCGTGAATCATGGATTCCCTGCATGCTCCCCAGCCTGCCCCTGCTGCTGGCCCTGCCGTTCCTGATGGCAGTGGCTGTCGCAGCCTTCCCCCGTAGTTCGCGCTCGACTGCTGCCTGGCTGGCGGCGCTTGCGCCGTTGGGCGGGCTGGCGATCCTCGCCTGGCTGACCCCATCGGTGCTCGATGGCCAGGTGGTGCGCACGATGGTGCCGTGGCTGCCGCAGATCGGCCTGGACTTCACCCTGCGCCTGGATGGCCTGGCCTGGATGTTCGCCGGACTGGTGCTGGGCATCGGCGCACTGGTGGTGCTGTATGCGCGCTACTACCTCAGCAGCCAGGACAACGCGCACCGCTTCTATACCTACCTGTTGCTGTTCATGGGCGCCATGCTGGGCATGGTGCTGTCGGGCAACCTGTTGCTGCTGATGGTCTTCTGGGAAATGACCAGCATCAGCTCGTTCCTGCTGATCGGTTTCTGGTCGCACCGCCAGGACGCGCGCGAGGGCGCGCGGATGGCGCTGGTGATCACCGGCGGCGGCGGCCTGGCGCTGCTGGCCGGCGTGCTGCTGATCGGCCGCATCGTCGGCAGCTTCGATCTGGACGTGGTGCTGGCCGCCGGTGAGCAGATCCGCGCCAGCACGCTGTACCCCTATGCCCTGTTGCTGGTGCTGGCGGGCATCTTCACCAAGAGCGCGCAGTTCCCGTTCCACTTCTGGCTGCCGCACGCGATGGCCGCACCCACCCCGGTGTCGGCTTACCTGCACTCGGCCACCATGGTGAAGGCGGGGGTGTTCCTGCTGGCGCGCCTGCATCCGGCATTGGCCGGCAGCGATCTGTTCTTCTACACGGTCAGCGGCATCGGTGCGATTACCCTGCTGATCGGTGCCTGGAACGCGATCTTCCAGCATGACCTGAAGGGCCTGCTGGCCTATTCGACGATCTCGCACCTGGGCCTGATCACCCTGCTGTTCGGCCTGTCCACGCCGATGGCGGTGGTCGCCGGCGTGTTCCACATCCTCAACCACGCCACCTTCAAGGCCTCGCTGTTCATGGCCGCCGGCATCATCGACCACGAGACCGGCACCCGTGACATGCGCAAGCTGGGTGGCCTGCGCAGGCTGATGCCGTTCACCAGCGCGCTGGCGATCATCGCCTCGCTGGCGATGGCCGGCATCCCGCTGCTCAACGGCTTCCTGTCCAAGGAAATGCTGTTCGCCGAAGCGCTGTCGGCGGGCGGCACCGACACCATGCGCACGGCGGTCTCGATCGCCGCGCTGCTGGCCGGTGTGTTCGGCGTGGCCTACAGCCTGCGCTTCGTGCACGACACGTTCTTCGGCAAGGGCCCGCATGGACTGGACCGCGTGCCGCACGAGCCGCCGCGCTGGATGAAGGTGCCGGTGGAGATCCTGGTGGTGATCTGCGTGGCGGTGGGTATCGCCCCGGCACTGACGGTGGCGCCGGTGCTGCACGCGGCAGCCTCCTCGATCCTCGGCAGCGCGATGCCCGAATACAACCTGTCGATCTGGCATGGCTTCAACCTGCCGCTGGCGATGAGCGCCGCTGGCGTGGTCGGTGGCGTGCTCCTCTACTTCGGCCTGCGCAAGCTGATCGATCTGCACGCGGTAACCAACACCACCCCGGGACGCAACGTCTTCCACCACCAGCTGGACCTGCTGTCGGCCGGTGCGCAGCGGTTGACCGCCGGCATCGCCAACGGCAGCCTGCAGCGCATGCTGCTGGGCCTGGTGCTGGTGGCGATCGTGGTCGCCGCCGCGCCCTACATCGCCAACCCGGCCTCGCCGGAATGGACCAGACCGCAGCCGATACCGCTGCTGGGCTGGGCGTTGTGGCTGGTGATGATGTCCTGCGCGGTAGCGACCCTGCGCATGTACAAGCAGCGCCTGCTGGCCGTGCTGCTGGTCGGCGGCGTCGGCCTGATGGTGGCGCTGACCTTCGTGTTCCTGTCCGCACCGGACCTGGCGCTGACCCAGCTGCTGGTGGAGATGGTGACCCTGGTGCTGATGCTGCTGGGCATGAACTACCTGCCGGCACAGTCCGGCCCGGAGCGGCCACGCTGGCGCAAGCGCCGTGATGCGCTGATCGCGATCGTGGCCGGTGCCGGCCTGGGCGCGCTGGCCTACAGCGCGATGACCCTGCCGCCGAACACCATGGCCGGCGAGCTGCTTGCCCGCGCCCTGCCCGAGGCTTACGGCCAGAACGTGGTCAACGTGATCCTGGTCGACTTCCGCGGCTTCGATACCTTCGGCGAGATCACCGTGTTCGGCATTGCCGCACTGGTCGTGCACGCGCTGCTGCGTCGCACGCGGATGGCGCCGGAGCAGATCATGCCCGGTCCGCCGATCAAGCTGCCGGTGCCGGCCGATCTGGCCCAGATCATGTTCCCGCTGACCCTGACGGTCTCCATCTTCCTGTTCCTGCGCGGCCACAACGCGCCGGGGGGTGGCTTCATCGCCGGCCTGGTGCTGGCGGTGCCGCTGCTGATCCAGTACGTGATCCAGGGCACCGCCTCGGTGGAGTCACGCTTCGGCTTCGACTACATCCGCTGCATCGGCATCGGCCTGCTGATCGCCATCCTCAGTGGCGCCGCGTCGATGCTGTTCGGCGTGCCGTTCCTGACCAGCGGCCACCTGGACCTGCATCTGCCGTTGATCGGCGATGTACCGCTGGCCAGCGCGATCGGTTTTGATATCGGCGTGTACCTGGTGGTGTTCGGTGGCGCGATGCTGATGCTGTCGATGATGGCCACCGTCAAACCCTCGCGGACGCGCACCGCGCGCAAGGGCGAGATCGACCTGCAACGCCGCTCGGCACGAACGGGGGAGATGCACTGATGGAACTGGCCCTGGCCTCTGCGATCGGCGTGCTGACCGCCATCGGCATCTACCTGCTGCTGCGCGCGCGCAGCTTCGATGTGATCCTCGGCATGACCTTCCTGTCCTACGCCACCAACCTGCTGATCTTCGCCGGTGGCCGCGTGGTGCAGGGCAAGGCGCCGGTGCTGCAGGAGGGCGTGGAGAGCCACCTGGGCAACTACACCGATCCGCTGCCACAGGCGCTGGTGCTGACCGCCATCGTCATTGCCTTTGCGATGACCGCCGTCAGCATCGTGCTGGCCATGCGCAGCCGCAGCGACAACCACAGTGACCACGTGGACGCGCACGAGCCGGATGACGATGCACCGCCGCGCCGGGGCGAGGACCGCGCATGAATCATCTGGTGATCCTGCCGATCCTGGTACCGCTGCTCGGCGCTGCGCTGTCGCTGTTCGTCGAACACCGCCGCTATGGGCCGAAGGTGCAGCGCGCCGTGGCGTGGGCCGCGCTGGGCGCGCTGGCGGTGGTGGTCGGCCTGTTGTTCGCCGACACCGCTGGCGGCGACATCCGCGTGTACCTGCTGGGTGACTGGCCGTCACGCCTGGGCATCGCCCTGGTGGCCGACCGGCTGTCGGCGTGGATGCTGCTGACCACCCTGCTGCTGGCCATCCCCTGCCTGCTGCATGCGTGTTCGGGGTGGGACCGCCGCGCGCCGCACTTCCATGCGCTGTTCCAGTTCCAGCTGGTCGGCCTCAACGGCGCCTTCCTGACCGGCGACATCTTCAACCTGTTCGTGTTCTTCGAGGTGATGCTGATCGCCTCCTACGGCCTGCTGCTCAGTGGCGGTCGTGGCCTGCGCATGCGCATCGGCCTGCACTACGTGGTGTTCAACGTCACCGCCTCGACCCTGTTCCTGATCGCGCTGGGCCTGCTGTACGCCTCGCTGGGTTCATTGAACATGGCCGAGCTGTCGCAGCGCATCGCCGAAGTGCCGCCTGCGCAGCTGACCCTGGTGAAGGCGACGATGGGCCTGTTGCTGCTGGTGTTCTGTGCCAAGGCCGCGCTGATGCCGCTGTACCTGTGGCTGCCCGAATCGTATGCGCGTGCACCGGCGGCGGTGGCGGCGCTGTTTGCGATCATGACCAAGGTGGGCCTGTATGCCGTGCTGCGCATCCAGATGCTGTGGTTCGGCGAGGATGCGGGGGCGATGGCCGGCTACGGCCGCGATTGGCTGCTGTGGGCCGGCGTAGCGACGCTGGTGCTGGGTGGCCTGGGTGCGTTGGCCGCCGCGCGCCTGCGCGTGCTGATTTCGTATCTGGTGATCGTCTCGGCGGCGACGTTGTTCATCGCCTTCTCGGTGGGCACCCCTGAGGTGCTGTCGGCCGGCCTGTACTACCTGCCGCACAGCAGCTTCGTCGCCGCCGCACTGTTCCTGGTCGCCGACCTGATCCGACGCCGTCGTGGCGGCGCCAGCGACCGCAAGGAAGTGATCGCACCGATGCCCGGCAAGCAGACCCCGGCCGTGCTGTTCCTGATTGCGGCGGTGTCGGTGGCCGGCCTGCCGCCGCTGTCCGGCTTCCTGGCCAAGGCCGCGCTGTTGGCCGGCATGCCCGCGCAGTACACCGGCGCGGTATGGACCGCCGTGCTGGTCAGCAGCCTGCTGGTCATCATGGGCCTGACCCGCGGCGGCATCCGCCTGTTCTGGCGCGTGCCGCTGCCCGATCCCGATGCACCGCCACCGCGCAAGGCACCGCTGCGCCGTGTGGAGCTGTTTGCCGCCTGCATCCTGCTGGCCTACGGCATCGGCATGACCTTGTTCGCTGCCCCGCTGATGCAGCACACCGACGCCATCGCCACCCAGCTGCTGCAGCCGGGCGACTACGTGCAGCAGCTGCGCGCGACCACGCCGGAGATCCGCCAGCCATGACCGCCAAGCGTTCCCCGATCCGCCGCCTGTTGCCCTCGCCCGCGCTGAGCGTGATGGTGGTGGTGTTCTGGCTGTTGATGTCCGACAGCTTCACGCTCGGCCAGTTCCTGCTGGGCCTGCTGCTGGGCGTGGTCATTCCGCTGTTCGCCGCGCGCCTGGACCGCGAGTTCGCCCGCATCGGCACCCTGCGGCCGCTGCCGAAGCTGCTGTTGGTGACCCTGTGGGACATCCTGATGTCCAACATCCGCGTGGCCATCCAGGTACTGGGCCCTGAAAAGAACATCCACCCTGGTTTCATCTGGCTGCCGCTGGACATCGCCAACATCCACGGCATCGCCGCGCTGACCAGCATGATCACCCTGACCCCCGGCACGGTGTCGGCCGCCCTCAGCGACGACCGCAAATTCCTGCTGGTGCACGTGCTGCACCTGGAAGACCCGCAGGAGCTGATCGACACGATCAAGCGCCGTTATGAAGCCCCGTTGATGGAGATCTTCCCATGACTGGATTCCAGATCATCCAGACCACCCTGGTGGTGTGCATGCACGTGGTCGGCCTGGCCATGCTGCTGGCCACTTGGCGCCTGCTGCGCGGGCCGACCGTGCCCGACCGCATCCTTGCACTGGATACGCTGTCGGTGACCGCCATCGCCGAGCTGATGCTGTTCGGCATGTACCTCAATTCGGCGATCTACTTCGAGGCGGCCCTGATCATCGCCATGCTCGGCTTCGGCAGCACCGTGGTGCTGAGCAAGTTCGTGCTGCGCCGGGACATCGTCGAATGATCACCTTCATCCAGATCGCGCTGTCGATCCTGCTGCTGTTCGGCTGCTTCTTCATCCTGGTCGGCGCGCTGGGCCTGGTGAAGCTGTCCACCTTCTTCAAGCGCCTGCACGCACCGACCAAGGCCAGCACGCTGGGCGTGGGCTGCGTGCTGGTGTGCTCGGTCTGCTACCACATCTTCCTGGGCCAGGACCCGCAGCCGCGCGAGCTGCTGATCACCGTGTTCCTGTTCATCACCGCACCGATCAGCGCGCACCTGATGGCCAAGGCCGCACTGTCGCTGCTGATGGAAACGCGCCCCAGCCTGCCGGGCAACGAGCGTGCCGAAGACGAACAGTTGCCCCCGCCGGAACCGGAGCGGGAAGAGGAAACCACCGCGCGTTGACGGTGGGTGCCGACCGTCGATCGGCACGACCCCGGATAACCACCAGTAGAGCCAGGCCATGCCTGGCTGCGAGTTCGCCGAGGTTGCCGGCCAGCGGCCGGCACTACCTCAGACCGGTGTGACCAGCGCGATTTCCAGTCCCAGCCAGGCCACGAACGCGCCCAGCAGTACCGCACCTTCGATGCGGCTGATGCGCAGGTCGCCGCGCAACATCGGGTACAGCACCAGTGCGAAGGCCAGCAGCGCCGGCAGTTCCAGGCGCACGAACGAGGCTGGCAACGCCAGCGGCTGCAGCAGCCCCATCGCACCGATCACCAGCATCAGGTTGACCACGCTGGAGCCGAGCACGTGGCCCAGCACCATGTCGCCGTGACCACGGCGTGCTGCCGCGACCGCGGCCGCCACCTCCGGCAACGCAGTGCCGATCGCCACCGGCAGCAGACCCACCAGCAGCGGCGTCCAGCCCAGCGCGGCGCCGAAATCAGCGGCGGCACCGACCACCAGGCGCGCGCCCCAATACAACGCCAGCGCGGCAACCAGCAGGCGCAGCACGTTCAACGGCAGGCTGGTGCGGCTCAGCGCCGACTCGGCGATGATCGCCTGTACTTCGGCGCCCTCATGGCGTCCGCGACGCAGCAGCAGCAACTGCACCACCACGAACCCGGCCACCAGCACGCAGGCCTCCCAGCGCAGCAGCCGGCCATCGAGTCCGAATACGATCAGCAGCAGGCCCGCGGCCAGCAGCCCCCACCACAGCACGGCCTGCAGGCGCGCGCGCAGCAGCAACGGCGCCACCATCGCGGCCACCGCCAGGGTCAGGCCGAGGTTGACCACGCTGCTGCCGACGGCATTGCCCAAGGCCAGCTCCGGCTGGCCCACCACCAGCGCGCGGGCGTTGACCGCCAGCTCCGGCAGCGAGGTGGCGATTCCCAGCAACAGCAGGCCTGCGGTGAATGCACTGGCGCCGAAACGCTGCGCCAGGCCGGACACGGCTTTGACGATGGAGTCCCCACCCAGGGCCAGCAACAGCAGGCCGAGCAGGAACCAGGCAATGGCAATAGCGATCATCGGGCGCTCCCCAGCGGTCGTGGCGCGATTCTACGCTCGGCCCACCCGCGGCGGGTGAGCCGAGGACGGCCGATCAGCCGCAGCCTTCAGCGTAGTCCACCTGCGGGGTCCTGCCGACCCGCCAGGCGCTGACCTTGCCGTCAGCGCCGAGGGCGAAATCGATGATCGCCGCTCCGTCCTGCGCCGGGCGCACGCGCAGGTGCTGGGCCTTGTCGTCGTACTTGTCCGGACCGACGTCGGCGCGCTCGGGATAGAGCACCTGCAGCTCGCCCAGGGTCATGCCGACCCGGCCGCCACCGGGGGCGACGATGGACGGGCTGCGTACGTCGTAGCGGACCAGCTTGCGCGCTTCGAACATCAGGCGCGGGTTTTCGGCCCCCTGCGGGCGCAGGAAGTAGCAGCCTTCATTGGCATCGTCGGCAGGCAGCGGCTTGCCAGCCGCATCGGTGCCCAGGCCCTGCAAAGGGGTGCCGAAGCCACTGCGGACCTCGGCGATGCCTGCGCCCAGCGTGGCGCCACCGAAGCCATCCAGGCGTGCCGGGCTGTCGCTGCGCGGATCCACCGGCGAAGCGGTGGCCAGATCGGCGTCGGCGGGGACGGAGGCATCCTTCGCCGGTGCGGTGGCCGCAGGCGGCGCTGCCGGTGCGGCGGTGTCGGGACTACGGTTGCAGGCGGCCAGCGACAACAGCAGCAGGCCGGCCATCGGGAGATGCTTCATCGGTGCGGATCCTTGGCACAGGGTGGGTGCACGCTACCGCAGCCGGCGTGCAGGCGCTGCATTGTCATCGCGGTTTCATCGCCCTCATTCAGGCTGGGCGAGCACCGACTTGGCTGTCCTCCCCATGCAACCGCGCAAGACCGACCTCGCCCGAACCGCGCTGCAGGCCCACCGCGCACCGCTGGACATGCGCCAGCGACGCCTGCTGATCCTGTGTGATGGCCAGCGCAGCATCGCCGAGCTGACCGCACTGCTTGGGCAGGATGCGGCAGCGATGGTGATCCAGCTGATCCAGGGCGGCTACCTGGTGACCGCTGCGGACGCACCCGCATCCTCGCCACCTGCACCGGTTGCGATGACGGCTCCACTGGCGCCGTCAGTCACGCCAGCGTCTGCGGCGCCGGTCGAGCGCCGCCGCTCGCTGGTCGCCGCGCGCATCTATGTGCTGGGAATCCTGGAGATGCAGCGGCATCCCAACGCAGCGGCGCTGTTCCGCGACCTGCAGCAGGCGCGTGCCGAAGGCGAGGTGCTGCGGGTGATGCAATCGGCGCTGCAGGTGCTGCCGGCACTGACCTCGGAAGGGTACTGCCAGCGCGTGCGGCAGCGGCTGATGGAGGCGCTGCCGGTGGAGCATTGCAGCGCGTTCGCGGCCATTGCCTGAACCGGTGAACAGCATCCACGCATGGCGTGGATCTACTACATCACGTGCCCGGATGGATCCACGTCACGCGTGCACGCGATATCGCGCTTCCCGGTAGATCCACGCCATGCGTGGATACGGTATCGCGATTCCCGGTAGATCCACGCCATGCGTGGATACGGTATCGCGATTCCCGATATATCCACGCCATGCGTGGATACGGTATCGCGCTTCCCGGTAGATCCACGCCATGCGTGGATACGGTATCGCGCTTCCCGGTAGATCCACGCCATGCGTGGACGCGGTATCGCGCTTCCCGGTAGATCCACGCCATGCGTGGATACGGTATCGCGATTCCCGATATATCCACGCCATGCGTGGATACGGTATCGCGCTTCCCGGTAGATCCACGCCATGCGTGGACGCGGACGATCAACGGAAATTGTTGCGCAGGCCGTTCCAGCACTGCTGGTAATCGCCCTGCCGGTGGCTTGCTGCCAGCGCCTGCGCGGTCGGGCGGATCACCCCACGGGTCTCGAACATGAAGGCCATGGTGTCCTTGATCACATCCGGCCTGGACAGGTCCGCATTGGAGGCCTTGTCGAAGGTCGGGGCATCCGGACCGTGGCCGCTCATGCAGTTGTGCAGCGACGCACCGCCCGGCACGAAGCCTTCGGCCTTGGCGTCGTAGGCACCATGCACCAGGCCCATGAATTCGCTGGCGATGTTGCGGTGGAACCACGGCGGGCGGAACGTGTTCTGCGCCACCAGCCAGCGCGGCGGGAAGATCGCAAAGTCCATGTTGCTGGTGCCCGGGGTGTCGCTGGGCGAGTGCAGCACCAGGAAGATCGACGGATCCGGGTGGTCGTGGCTGATCGAGCCGATGGTGTTGAAGCGGCGCAGATCATAACGGTACGGCGCGTAGTTGCCGTGCCAGGCGACCACGTCCAGCGGCGAATGATTGATCGGCGCACGCCACAGGCGGCCGTCAAACTTGGCAATCAGTTCGAAATCGCCGTCGATATCTTCGAACGCGGCATGCGGGGTCTCGAAATCGCGCGGATTGGCCAGGCCGTTGGAACCGATCGGGCCCAGGTCGGGCAGCTTCAGAAGTGCGCCGAAGTTCTCGCAGATGTAGCCACGGCTAGGGCCATCCGGCAGCTCGACGCGGAAGCGCACGCCGCGCGGAATCACCGCGATCTGCTGCGGCTCGATCTCGATCACGCCCAGCTCGGTCAGCAGGCTCAGGCTGCCCAGCTGCGGCACGATCAGCAGTTCGCCGTCGGCGTCGTAAAAATAGCGGCCGACCATGTCACGGTTGGCTGCATACAGATGGATGCCGACACCGGCATGCGCGTCGGGCGAACCGTTGCCGCCCATCGTGTACAGGCCTTCGACGAAATCGGTGGGCAGTTCCGGCAGCGGCAGCGGGCTCCAGCGCAGCTGGTTCGGCGAAGCCGGCTGTGCACTGAAATCGCACTGCAGCTGCGATTGCGCGAAGGGAGTGAACTCACCGTGGGTAACCGCCGGACGGATCCGGTACAGCCAGCTGCGGCGATTGCTGCCGCGCGGTGCGGTGAATGCGGTACCGGTCAGCTGCTCGGCATACAGGCCATGGGCCACCTTCTGCGGCGAGTTCTGGCCGACGGGCAGCGCACCGGGCACGGCCTCGCTGGCGAACTCGTTGCCGAAACCGGACTGGTAGCCGCGGGCGGTGATGGAGGGAGACATGGGGGTTCCTGGAAGCCTGGGGAAAGCCGCCGGGCATGGCCCGGCGCTACCGGTGGAGAAGGTGCCGTTGTGGAAACCTTACAGCACGCCGCGGCGGATCTGGTCGCGTTCGATGCTCTCGAACAGCGCGGTGAAGTTGCCTTCGCCGAAGCCTTCGTTGCCCTTGCGCTGGATGATCTCGAAGAAGATCGGGCCGATGCAGTTCTGGGTGAAGATCTGCAGCAGCTTGCGCTGGTGGGTTTCCGGGTCGGCGTCGATCAGGATCTTGTTCTTCGCCAGGCGGGCGACGTCCTCACCGTGGTTGGGCACGCGCTGGTCGATCACATCGAAGTAGGTCTCCGGTGTGTCGAGGAAATCCACGCCCTGCGCGCGCATGGCTTCGACCGTTTCGTAGATGTTCTCGGTGAAGCAGGCGATGTGCTGGATGCCCTCGCCCTTGTACGCGTCCAGGTACTCGTTGATCTGGCTCTTGGGGTCGGACGATTCGTTCAGCGGAATGCGCACGATGCCATCCGGCGCGGTCATCGCCTTGGACACCAGGCCGGTCTTCAGGCCCTTGATGTCGAAGTAGCGGATCTCGCGGAAGTTGAACAGGCGCTCGTAATAGTCCGACCACTGCTGCATGTTGCCGAAGTACAGGTTGTGGGTCAGGTGGTCGATGAAGGTCAGGCCGAAGCCCTTCGGGCGCAGCTCGGCGCCGGCGATCAGCTCGTAGTCACCATCGAAGATGCTGCCGGCGTCGCCGTAGCGGTCCACCAGGTACAACATGCAGTCACCGATGCCCTTGATGACCGGGGCGTTGACCGCCTTGCTCTCCGGCTTGAAGGCGATGGCTTCGGCGCCATTGCCCAGCGCGGTCTGGTAGACCTCCGCGCCCGGCTTCTTGAAGCGGATGGCGAAGCCGCAGGCGCACGGGCCGTGCTTTTCAGCGAAGTCGGCGGCGAACGAATCGGGGTCTTCATTGACCAGGAAGTTGACGTCGCCCTGGCGATAGACGGTAATCGGACGCTGCTTGTGCTTGAGCACCGCGCTGAAGCCCATCTTGCGGAAGTACTCGTGCAGCTCGGCACCACGGCCGGCCGGTGCGGCGAATTCGACGAACTCGAAGCCGTCGATGCCCATCGGGTTTTCGAAGGTGGTGACCTGCATGCCGGGGTTGGGATGCGAGGCGGAGGGTACTGCGGTATTCATGGCGTGGCTCCGAATCGGTGCCGCATCGGCACAAACCAGGTGCGGGCGGGGTTGGACCCGGCGAGAATGCAGGGTACGGACCCAACACTTATAGTTACACTTGAAACCACCAGCAAGGTGCACCGCAACATGAGCCCCGCCGATCCCGTTTCCACCCGCCTGCGTGCCTCCCACGTCCTGCTCGACCTGGAACAGTTCCTGCCGTACCGGCTGAGCGTGCTGTCCAACCGGGTCAGCGGCAACATCGCCAAGCTGTACGGCGACCGCTATGGCCTGGCCATTCCGGAGTGGCGGGTGATCACCATCCTGGCGCTGTACCCCGGGTCGTCGGCCAGCGAGGTCTCCGACCGCACGGCGATGGACAAGGTCGCGGTCAGCCGCGCGGTGGCCCGCCTGCTGGAGCGCGGTTTCATCAAGCGTGAGACGCATGGCGATGACCGCCGCCGTTCGGTGCTGGCGCTGTCGGCGGCGGGGTTCGAGGTGTACGAGACGATCGCGCCGATGGTGATCGAGATCACCCGCAAGTTGATGTCGGTGCTGAGCGAGGAAGAGGAGCAGGTGCTGGAGAAGCTGATCCTGCGCCTGGCCGGCGATGGCCTGGAGCGGATGGGCGAAGGGGTTTGACCCCTTCGGGGCGGCGCCCCTTGGCAGGTGTCGACCTTGGTCGGCACATGGATCCACGCCACGCGTGGATGATGTCGCGGGCTGCGCTGTGAGGGATCCGGCGCAGGCCATTGATGACGTGCAACGCGCGGTGTTCATGGCCCGCCGACGAACGGTCTTTCGGCCGGGTTCGACTCGACGTGTCGCGTTTACCACCTGATGTTTCGGCATCGGGCCGGTAGAGTCCTGACCGACAGAGCGGCTGTATCGACATTCGCGCATCGAGTGGCATTGCCTACTGGACGGCGGGCTGCACAGGCCTGAGGGTGGGAACGCAGCGGCGCTCCGCTGCCGGGGTTGAAAGCCCGATGATCCGAAGGAAACCACGCCGCACCCGTCGCCGCCCATCGCGGGCGGCGGCGACTCGCGCTGCCCTGCTTTGGCGGGCGGTGCGTGGGGCCGCATGGCCGCCGTTCTTCCTTCGGATCACGGTCTTTCAACCACGCATCGCCTGCCGCCTTTCCGGCGGCCTCTCCTCGGAGCTTCGCCATGACCCATCCCCATCCTCCAATTACCGGGCCCATCGACCGCGATGCCGACCTGCAGCGCATCGATGAGGCCTTGGCCACATTGGAAACCGTCACCGAGGCGTGGCTTGAGCATCATCGCCTGAAGGCCTGCCCGCCAGGGCTGCTGCTGTCGTTGAACCGGCTGCTTGACCTGACCGGTCTCGCCAAGGGCTATGCCAGCGCGTTGCGGGTGATTGCCGAACCCTGAACCTGCTGGAAAGCACCTCATGGATGACACACCGCGCCCCACCCTGCCGCATACCAACGACCTGCTGGCTGATATCCGGACACTGATATCCACGGCCCGCGCCGGGATGGTCAGGACCGTCAATGCCGAACTGACGCTGCTTTACTGGCGTATAGGACGTCGCATCCATGTCGATCAGATGGGTGGACATCGGGCACGCTATGGGGAGGTCCTGTTCAAGCGCATCGCCAGGACGCTGTCTGCCGAGTTCGGCGGCTCGTTCGGTGAAAAGAGCCTGCGCAGGATGGTGCAGTTCTCCATCGCATTTGCCGACGAGCAGATTGTCGTATCACTGCTACGACAATTGAGCTGGACCCATTTCATCGCGCTGATTCCGCTGTCTGATCCACTCAAACGCGACTTCTACGCCCAGATGGCCAGCACGGAAGGCTGGAGTGTCCGCATGTTGCGCCAGCGCATCGATTCGATGCTGTACGAACGCACAGCACTCTCCAGCCAGCCCGAACAGACAATCGCCAATGAGCTGTCGGCGTTGCGCAGGAACCAGCAGCTCTCCCCAGGCCTGGTCCTGCGCGACCCGTACGTACTGGATTTTCTCGGGTTGAAGGACTGCTGGGACGAACAGGAACTGGAAGGCGCCATCCTGCGTGAAATGCAGGGGTTCCTGCTCGAACTCGGGGCAGGCTTCAGTTTCGTCGCCCGCCAGAAACGCATCCAGATCGACGACGATGACTTCCATCTCGACCTGTTGTTCTACAACCGCCGCCTGCGCAGGCTGGTGGCCGTCGAATTGAAGATCGGTGACTTCAAGCCAGCATACAAGGGCCAGATGGAGCTCTATCTGCGTTGGCTGGATCGTTATGAACGAGAGGAAGGGGAAGAGGCGCCGCTGGGCATCATCCTTTGCACAGGCAAGAAGGCAGGCCAGATCGAGTTGCTGGAGCTGGACCGCTCAGGCATCCATGTGGCGGAGTACCTGACCTCCCTTCCCTCCCGGGAAGTCCTCAAGCAACGACTGCAGGCCGCCACCGAGCGTGCCCGGCAACGCATGGAACTCACTGCTGAAGACATCGATCCCTAGCCTCCACTCAGCAAGGATCGACAGATCCACGCCATGCGTGGATGACCCGCTCAATCAGCTCAGATGCTTGCGCCGCGCATGGATCCACGGCACCGCAAGCGCGCCGATGGCGCCACCGGCAAAGCCCAGCGAGGCGGCAACAGTGGCCGCTTCGACCGCCCCGGGCAACGCCAGTGCGGCAGTGACCAGCAGCAGCGACGGCAGGCCGACGAACGTCCCCAGGAAGAACGGCCAGCGCGGCGACCAGGTGTTGAGCTGCAGCAGGCTGACCGGCTGCCACGCTTCGGACGAGGCATCTTCGGCGATCTTCGCTACCACTCTGCCCAGATCCACCTCCGGCAGCAGCTTGCCTGGACGCGCGGCGGCAATCGCCTCGGCCACGGCCTCGACGGGCGGGAAGCTGCCCGGCCACGCCACCGGTGCCGGCACGCCATAGGCGGTCAGCAGCGGCACGCTCAGCCATGGCGCCACCAGCGGACGCAGCCTGCGCCGCCCATGCACACACCAGATCTGTGGCTGGCCGTGTGCGGTCACGCTGTACAACGCCAGCTCGCTCGGCGGCGGGTAGCCCAGCATGGTCACCCGGGCCGCCAGGCTGTCCTGGTCCATTGCACGCAGGAAGCCGGGACGGCTGCGCCCTTCCTGCATCCAGGCCAGGCCAAGCGCGCCGACCAGATAGGCCTCGGCGACATCCTTGCTGCCCGCGTTGGCGCGGTCATCGCTGGCCAGGTACCAGGCCAGTGACTTCGGTTCGGGCACGTCGGCCAGGCCCCAGCGGCTGTCGTCGCCCAGCACATGGCGCACCGGCAGGCGGGCTGGTGCGGTTTCACCACGCTCAGCGGGCTGCAGGAACGGCAGCACGCCCTGCACGAAACTGGACAGGTCGATGGCACGCACGCCGTTGCCGTGCCATTCCGGCGGCAGCAGGCCGGCCAGCTGTCCTTCGGCGGCGAGTCGATCCAGCCGCGCCTTCTGTTCCACCAGCTTCTGCACCGCGCCTTTCAGCACCACGTTGTCGGGCAGGGCGATCTGCGGCAGCCGATGCCGCGGCGGTGCCAACTCCAGCGTGTCGTCGCCGGTGCCGGCGTCATCCAGCAGGGCTTCCTGCGCAGGCAGGCTCACGCCATCGGGTGCCTCTCCTTCGGCCAACGGGCTGGCAGGTTCGGGCAGGCGTTCGGCGTGGTCGCTGTGCATGGGCGCTCCGGTCGCGCCGGGTGGCGCAGTGAGGTCCTTGCCATTAACGGCCGAAGGGTAATGATCTGTAGATCCACGCCACGCGTGGATGGCCGGGCAGCGGGAGGCGCCGGGCGCTACCGGTCAGGCGCCCACTGCTTGAGGAACGCCATCACGCGTGCGGTCTGCACGGCATTGCCCTTGCGCAATGCTTCGCTGGGCTGCGGCGCCAGCAGGGTGCCGTCGGCATCGATCACCAGCAGACGCGGGTACTCGCCTTCGAACGGCGGGAACTGGCCCAGGAAGGCCGCGTTCGGGTTCTCGGTGCTGTTGTTGACCTTCACCCACACGTAGTGGGCATCACGGAAGCGGCGCAGATCACCATTGCCTTCCACGGCTTCATCCAGCGCATGGCAGGGCTCGCACGCGGCGTTGCCCACTTCCAGGAGGATGCGCTTGTTGCCGCGCTGGGCCTCGACCTTGGCCGTTTCCAGGTCGGCAGCGGGGTCGCGGGCCGGGTCGAACTGTGCGCCAAGCCCGGCAATGGCGGCGATATCGGCCGCCGCCGGGGTGTTGCCCGAGACCACCGGTTCGCTGGGGTCAGCGACCGGTGGCTCGGTGGGGCGGGTGTCGAGGGGCTGCGTGGGCTCAGGGGCCGCGGGAGGTTGAGGCTGCGAACAGGCGCCGATCAGCGCCGCACACACCACTGCCACCACTGCACCACCGAACGTTGTACGCATGCCCACTACCCTCTCATTACTTCACGCCATGCATCAGCTTGTTGATCAGCGGCGCGACCAGGAACAGGACCACACCCGAACCGATCAAGGCCCAGAAGCCGAAGGTATACCCCTTCAGGGCCGATTCGACCGTCATGCCGCCTTCACCGCTGACCGCACCGGCGAAGATGCCCGACAGGTTGTTGCCGATGCCGGTGGACAGGAACCAGCCGCCCATGCCGAAACCGACCAGGCGCACCGGGGCCAGCTTGGTCACCATCGACAGGCCGATCGGCGACAGGCACAGCTCACCGACGGACTGGATGACGTAGACCATGAACAGGGTCCAGAACGGGATCTTGCCGTCCACGACCATGGTCGACAGGGCGAACATCAGCAGGGCGAAGGCCGCGCCGTTGAACAGCAGGCCGAGGCCGAACTTGCGCGGGATGGACGGATTGGCGCGGCCCAGGGCCACCCAGATCCAGGCGATGATCGGCGCCAGGGTGATGATCGCCACCGAGTTGACCGACTGGAACCACGCGGTCGGGAAGGTCCAATCACCCAGCTGGCGGTTGACGATGTTCTCGGCCAGGAAGGTGAAGGAGCTGCCGGCCTGTTCGAAGAACATCCAGAACATGACGTTGAAGGCGAAGATGATCAGCATGGCGATCACGCGGTCGCGCTGCACCTTGCCTTCGCGGATGCCTTCCACCAGCAGCAGCACGGCCAGGGCGGCAAACATCACGCCGAGGATCCACGCCAGCGCGGTGGCGCCGGTGGCGAGCAGGAAGTAGGCCACCGGAATGGCCACGACCGAGCCGCCCAGCACCATCACGATGCGGCCGAAGCCTTCGGCACCGGCCGGCGGTGCGCCGATGCCCTTCAGGCCGGCACGACCGATGTAGAACCACACCAGCGAGATCAGCATGCCCACGCCGGAAGCGATGAACACGACCTTGTAGGACGGCATTTCCGAGGTGCCGAAGACCTTGCGGGCCAGGTACTCGGTCAGCACCGGAGCGATCATCGCGCCGATGTTGATGCCCATGTAGAAGATGGTGAAGCCCGAGTCGCGGCGTTCGTCCTTCAGGCCGTACAGCTTGCCGACCATGGTCGAGATGTTGGGCTTGAACAGACCGTTGCCGACGATGATCGTGGCCAGGCCGAGCTTGAAGATATGCTCCTGCGGCAGCGAGATCATGAACAGGCCGACGGCCATGATGATCGCGCCGGTCAGGATCGAGCGCTGGTAACCCAGTACCCGGTCGGCCACGTAACCGCCGAAGATGGCCGCGGCGTAAACCAGCGCCAGATAGGCGCCGTAGATGCGGCTGGCGTCGCCTTCACCGGCGGCGTTGCCGTTGTAGAACTGGGCAACGATGTACAGCACCAACGCCCAGCGGATGCCGTAGAACGCAAAGCGCTCCCAGAACTCGGTCATGAACAGCATCCACAACGGGCGCGGATGGCCCATCGTGGTGTTGAAGTCCGGCAGCGCCGGCTCTGGGGTGTTCGCAGTGGCGTTTACGCTCATGCGGAATTCCTGGTTCGGTGGATGGAGGCACGTCCGATGTGCGGTGAAGCAACGCGCGAGGATCACCGACTTCTGGCGTTCACGTCAAATACACGCCGTTTGAGGCAGGTCGCAGCCTGCTCGCTGAACTTGCATCTGAAACGATCCAGCCAGCCGCGGGCGGCCAAGCTGAATGGGGATCAGGCCAGATCCGGCGGGGGCGCGGCCTGCAGGGTGGTGCGTACCTGGAACAATTCAGGGAAGAAGGTCAGTTCCAGCGCTTTGGCCAGGAAGCCCACGCCGGACGAGCCGCCGGTGCCGCGCTTGAAGCCGATCACCCGCATCACCGTGCGCATGTGGCGGAACCGCCACAGCTGGAAGGCCGTTTCCAGGTCCACCAGGTCCTCGCACAGCGCGTACTCGCGCCAGTAGCGGTCGGTGTCCTGGTAGATGCGTTCGAAGACCGGCTGCAGGCTGTCGTCGGCCACGTGCGGCTGGGTCCAGTCGTGCGCCTCGTACACCGCCGGTACGGCGTGGCCGAAGCGGGCCAGGTACTTCAGGAATTCCTCGTACAGGCTCGGCGCCTCCAGCACGGTGCGCAGCTGCGCCTGCCCGGCCGTGTCGTGCTCGAACACCTGCAGCATCTGCGCGTTCTTGTTGCCCAGCAGGAACTCGATGTAGCGGTACTGCAGCGACTGGAAGCCCGAGGACGGACCCAGCACGTCGCGGAAACCCATGTACTCGGACGGGGTGAGCGTTTCCAGCACCGACCACTGCTCGGTCAGCTGGCGCAGCACCTGCTTGCTGCGCGCCAGCACCTTGCGGCACTGCCAGACCTCATCGCGCTGCAGGAAGCCGATCGCCGCACCCAGCTCGTGGCCCAGCAGCTTCAACCACAGCTCGGAGGTCTGGTGCTGGATGATGAAGAGCATCTCGTCGTGATGCGGCGGGTTGGACAGCGGCTGCTGCGCGCTGAGCAGCTGGTCCAGCCGCAGGTAGCCGCCGTAGGTCAGCCGCCCCTGCAGATCGGTGTGGATACCGGCTTCGAGATCGCGTTGGTTGTTGTCGACGGACATGGGCGGGACCAGATCGGGGGCGGCAAGGGTAGCGCGTTGCCGCCGCGCTGGCAGCCGCGATGACCGTACCGGGGCGTGCGGTAGGCCTGTGGAACGGTGGTTGCGCGTGGAACCGTTTGCGCCGTTCTACTGGCGCTCAGCCCAGCGTCGCTTGTGATGCTTTGCAGCAATGGCTGAATACGTTGAAGTTATTGGCATCATGCGCCCGGAAGGGGGTACAAAGGCCGGTGGGCCGTGCTGCGCCGCAGGACGGCTTTTTCGTACGCATTCCTTAACATGGCGATTCATATCATTTGTAACTTCTCTGTCGAAGGTGCAGTACGCAATGACGGTTGCCGCTGAGTTCAAGATCGAATACCTGCAGTATCTGGACACGGACGGCACGCTCGTCCGCGATGACCTGCCCGAAGCCCTGCGCGACCCACGCGCGTTGCTGCCGATGTTCAAGCAGATGCTGTTCGTGCGCGTGTTCGACGGCAAGTCGATCGCGCTGCAGCGCACCGGCAAGCTGGGCACCTACGCGGCCTGCCTCGGCCACGAAGCCGCGCATGTGGGCATCGGCGCCTCGATGCAGAAGGACGACGTGTTCGCACCGTCCTACCGCGAGTACGGCGCGATGTTCATGCGTGGCGTGCGCCCGCACGACGTGCTGATGTACTGGGGCGGCGACGAGCGCGGCAACGACTACGGCGGCAACGCCGCCAAGGACTTCCCGTTCTGCGTGCCGATTTCCACCCAGTGCCTGCACGCCGCCGGCGCTGCGCTGAAGTTCAAGCTCAACAAGGAACCGCAGATCGCAGTGGCCGTATGCGGCGACGGCGGCAGTTCCAAGACCGACTTCTACGCGGCACTGAATTCGGCCGGTGCCTACAAGCTGCCGCTGATCCTGTGCATCGTCAACAACGGCTGGGCCATCTCGGTCCCGCGTTCGGCCCAGACCGGTGCCGAGACGCTGGCACAGAAGGGCCTGGCCGGCGGCCTGCACTGCCTGCAGGTGGACGGCAACGACCTGATCGCGGTGATGGCCGCCATGCTGCAGGCGCGCGAGCGTGCGCTGGCCGGCGACGGCGGCACCGTGCTGGAGCTGATGACCTACCGCCTGTCCGACCACACCACCGCCGATGACGCCCGTCGCTACCGCGACGACGCCGAAGTGAAGGATGCCTGGCAGCGCGAGCCGATGCTGCGCCTGCGCAAGTACCTGACCAACGCCGGTGTCTGGAGCGAGGAAGAAGAAGCTGCCTGGACCGCCGAGTGCGGCAAGCGCGTGGACGAGGAAGTGAACCTGTACCTCAACACGCCGGTGCAGCCGGTCGAGGCGATGTTCGATTTCCTCTATGCCGACCCGCCGCAGGACCTGCTGGCCCAGCGTGCCCAGGCCATCGCCCTGGAGCAGCGCCATGGATGAGATCAAGAACGGCGCGTCCAGCGCGCATACCAACGCCGCCGACAGCGCTGCCGTCGCGCGCGGAGAACAGAACATGACCGACACCCCGATCACCCTCATCGAAGCCATCACCCAGGCGCTGGCCTGGGAGCTGGAGCACGACAAGTCGGTGCTGGTGCTGGGCGAAGACGTGGGCGTCAACGGCGGCGTGTTCCGCGCCACCGCCGGCCTGCAGCAGCGCTTCGGCGCCGACCGCATCCTCGACACCCCGCTGGATGAAACCACCATCGCCGGCCTCACCATCGGCCTGGCCGCACAGGGCATGAAGCCGGTGGCCGAAGCGCAGTTCGATGGCTTCATGTACCCGATGGTCGACCACATCATCTGCCACGCCGCGCGCCTGCGTTACCGCACCCGTGGCCGCCTGCACTGCCCGATGGTGCTGCGCGTGCCGTGGGGTGGCGGCATCCGTGCGCCGGAGCACCACAGCGAGGCCAACGAAGCGATCTTCACCAACGTGCCGGGCCTGCGCGTGGTGCTGCCGTCCTCGCCGCAGCGTGCCTATGGCCTGCTGCTGGCCGCGATCCGCGAGCCGGATCCGGTGATCTACATGGAGCCCAAGCGCATCTACCGCCAGTACAAGGAAGTGGTCGTCAATGACGGCGAAGCCCTGCCGCTGGACGTGTGCTTCGTGCTGCGCGATGGCACCGACGTGACCCTGGTGACCTGGGGTGCGCAGGTGAAGGAAGCGCTGGAAGCGGCCGACAAGCTGGCCGGCGAAGGCATCAGTGCCGAAGTCATCGACGTAGCCACGCTGCGTCCGCTGGACTTTGCCACCATCGCCGAGTCGGTGGCCAAGACCGGCCGCTGCGTGATCGTGCAGGAGGCCCCGAAGACTGCGGGCTTCGGCGCGGAAATCGCCGCACGCCTGGCCGAGGAATCGATCTACGACCTGCTGGCTCCGGTCGAGCGCGTCACCGGTTACGACACCCACATTCCGCTGTTCCGCCTGGAGATGAAGTATCTGCCGAGCGTGGAGCGGATCGTGGCGGCGGCCAAGCGCGCGGTGGCGGCAGGCTGACATGCGGGCCCGCCTTCTCGGGGCTTACCGCAGCCAGTATCCCAACCCGCTCCGGTTCCGCACCGGCCAGATCGTCGAAGTAGGTGTACGTGACGAGGAATGGCCGGCGTTTGCCTGGGTGCGCACCAGCGATGGGCGCGCCGGATGGGCACCGGTAGCGTGGTTGCAGCTGTTGGACGATGGTCGCGCCGAAGCCCTGCGCGACTACGACGCCCGCGAGCTGGATGTGGAGAACGGCGAGATGGTCAAGCTTCATCACGAACACGGCGGGTGGTGGTGGTCCGAGCGCGCCAATGGCGCGACGGGCTGGTTGCCTGCCCGCGAACTGGAACTGCTGGAAGAGAACTGCAAATGAGCCAGACCAAGAACTTCAACCTGCCCGACCTGGGCGAAGGCCTGCCGGACGCGACCATCGTCGAGTGGTTCGTCAAGGAAGGCGATGTGATCAAGCTGGACGAGCCGCTGGTCTCGATGGAGACCGCCAAGGCCGTCGTCGAAGTGCCCTCGCCGTTCTCCGGCACGGTGCTGAAGCTGTCCGGCGCTGCCGGCGACATCATCCCGACCGGCGCGGTGCTGGCCAGCTTCGCGCTGGACCCGAACCTGCCGCAGCGCGCTGATGGCCAGGACACCGGCCACAGCCACGGCCATGCCGCTCCGGCTGCTGCGGCAGCACCGACGCCGCCGCCGCTGCCGACAGCAGCCGCCCCGGTGGCCGCTGAAGAAGCCAAGCCGGCTGCCGCCGAGCGTGATGACGCCGGCACCGTGGTCGGCGCGATGCAGAGCTCCAACGCTGTGCATGCCGAACAGGCGCTGGCCGTGGGCGGCGTCAAGGCCGTGCCGGCGGTGCGTGCCACCGCGCGCAAGCTGGGCGTGGACCTGAGCCGCGTACGTGCCACCGGCACCGATGGCGCGGTGACCATGGCCGACGTCAAGCAGGCCGCCGCCGATGGCAGCGCGAAGATCGGCGCGGCACCGGCAGCGGTTGCTGCACCGGCTGCCGCCGCACCGGCGCCGGCCCAGGTGGCCGCACCGGTACCGTCCGACGCACGCACCCCGCTGTCCGCTGCCGGCAAGCCGATGCGCACCCAGCCGCCGGGCGTGGTCGCCAAGGGCCAGCCGGAACCGCTGAAGGGCGTGCGCCGCAACATGGCCCGCGTCATGGCCGATGCGCACAGCAAGGTCGTGCCGACCACGCTGAACGACGACGCCGACATCCACGCCTGGCTGCCGGGCAACGACGTCACCGCGCGCCTGGTGCGCTCGATCGTGGTCGCCGCGCAGAAGGTGCCGGCGATGAACGCCTGGTTCGACGGTGAAGCGCTGACCCGCACCCTGCACGCGCAGGTGGACATCGGCATCGCCGTGGATACCGACGACGGCCTGTTCGTGCCGGCCCTGCGCAACGCCGACATGCTCGACGCGCGTGGCATCCGTGAAGGCGTGAACCGCCTGCGCGAGCAGGTGGAAGCGCGTTCGATCGCGGCCTCGGAACTGAGCGGCTACACCATCTCGCTGTCCAACTTCGGCATGTTCGCCGGCCGCTACGCGACCCCGGTCGTGGTGCCGCCGTGCGTGGCCATCGTCGGTGCCGGCCGTGCCCGCCACCAGATGACCCCGGTGATGGGCGGCGTGGAAGCGCACAAGGTCATTCCGCTGTCGGTGACCTTCGACCACCGCGCGGCCACCGGCGGTGAAGCGGCCCGCTTCCTGCGCGCGATGATGGACGATCTGGCGCTGGCCAGCTGATTGGTGGGTGCCAACCTTGGTTGGCACATGAGTTGAAAAAACGCCGGGCATTGCCCGGCGTTTTTTTGTGCCTGCTCCACCATGTCGCCCAGCCATGCTCGGCTGCTTTTCAGTAGATCCACGCCATGCGTGGATGAAGGCATGAAACATGCCGAGCTTGGGCTCTGCTATACAAGATTCCTGGATCAATCGCGCGCGACCATGCCCTCGGCGCGGCTGTAGACACGCAGCCGGTGGCCATCAGGATCGATGCCGACGAAGGTGTGACCGAATTCAAGCGTCACCGGCGCCTGCAGAATCTGCACGCCGAGTGCGCGCCACGCATCATGCATCTGCTGCACGGCGTCGGGGTTGGCGACCACCATCGCCAGTTCAGCGGCACCGGCCTGCGCATCCACCGGCGGCTGCACGTCATCGCGCTGCCACAGGCCGAGCGCGGCGCCATCGCCGAGCAGGAACAGCGCAAAGCCGGGCGACTGTTCGACCGGTGCCGTGCCGAGGATGCCGCTGTAGAAGGTGGCACTGGTGGCAACGTCGCGCACGTACTGCAGCAGGGTGCTTGGCTTGAACATGGGAAAGCTCCGTGGTTGGGAGCGGTCATGGTGGCCCTGCCCTGCTGACAGATCCTGTCAGCAGCGTCGAGTAGGCTCGACCTCTACCAAAACGGATACATCACGAACGGTCCAGCCAATCCGGAGCGATGCCCTGCGCCTTCTGCCAGCGCCGCAACAAGGTCGCGCGTGGCACCAGGTAGCGCTCTTCCAACGCACGCGCATGGCGAATGCGATCCAGGCGGAAATGACGGAAGTCCTCGCGGCCCTCGCACCACGCCGCCAGCATCGGCACTTCATCGAAGTACCCCAGTGCGAACGGCCAGACCACGCGCTCGGTACGCCGGCCCTGCGCATCTTCATAGGCAAACTGCAGCCGCTGCTGCGTGCCCACCGCTTCGCGTACGACCTGCAGCCGCGCCGGGGGTACCTTGGCCGTCGTACGCGATGGCCCCACCCGCAGGCCGCTGTCACGCAGCGCATCGCGTCGCGCCGCCGGCAGCACGTGCGCGATCCGCGCCAGGGCATCACGCGCGGCCTCGGCCAGGGCCGGCTCGGTGCGTGCCGCCACCCAGCGCAGGCCCAGCACCAGCGCGTCGATCTCGGCCGGTGGCAAGGTCAGCGGCGGCAGCACATCGCCCGGTTCCAGCTGGTAGCCGACACCGGCTTCCCCGCGCAGGTCGGCGCCCTGCTCGCGCAGCGTTTCAATATCGCGGTACAGCGTACGCAGGCTGATGCCCAGTTCCTCGGCCAGCGCCTGCCCGGCCACCGGCCGGCGATGGCGGCGCAGCACCTGCAGCAGCTGGTTCAGACGCAGCGCGCGCGACATCAGCCGACCAGATCGCGCGACGGCACCACGTGCTCGCCCGGCTTTGCCGCCAGCGCCGCATCCACCAGCGCGTGGGCAATCACCGGTGCCGGATTGATCCGCCAGGCACGTGGCAACACCGGCCCCAGCACACCCAGCACCTGCAGCGCGAAGTGTTCGCCACGGCGGACCTCCTGCCGCTCACCGCCGATCAGCCCCGGCCGCACCAGCGTCAGCGACGGGAAACCCAACGCGCGCAGGTCTCGCTCCAGCTCGCCCTTGACCCGGCTGTAGAAGATTGACGAACGCGGGTTGGCGCCTGCGGCCGAGTTCAGCGCGAAGGCCTGGGCACCCTGCGCAAGGGCCAGGCGGGCGAAGGCCAGCGGGTAATCGTGGTCGATGCGATGGAACGCCTCGCGGCTGCCGGCCTGGGCGATGGTGCTGCCCAGGGCGCAGATCACCGCGTCCACCCGGGCCCAGTCCGGCGCATCGGGCAGCCGTGCAAAGTCGAGCACCGGGTTGTGCAGTTTCCCGTGCGGCGCAGCCAGCGGGCGACGGCTGGGCGCGACCACGGTGCTGCAGCGGGGGTCGGCCAGCAGCTGCGACAGGGCGTGGCCTCCGACCAGTCCCGTCGCCCCCAGCAACATCACACGCATACCCACCTCCACTGCGGCATCCTGTCGCCCATCCTATCGGTTCAAGCCACCGCCGGTTGCGCCGATATGCTGTGACCAGCCCCCCTGCCATCCCAGGATGCGTTCCATGACGGACCAGCCCGACCCCCGCCCTGTCCCCGGTACCGCCATCGGGCCGCCTGCGCGCGTGCGCGCGGTGGTCGATGACGGGCGCGGCGATCGGGTGGTACTGCAGGGTGGTGGCAGCGTGGCGTTGCAGCAGCTGTTTGCCGGGGCCGATGCCCCCGAGCCGCTGCTGGCCGCCTTCGCCAATGGCATGGCCACTCTGCCGGGTGAGCTGGGCGACATGGGTGATCGCCTGCAATCGGCGCAGGCCAGTGCCGACTGGCCGCGCTATGGCCGGGCGATGCGGCAGCTGATCGATAAGTACATCCGCACCATCGACCAGCACTCTCCCGATGGGCAGCCCGACAGCCTGCGCTTGTCCGAGCAGCTGCGGTTGCTGCTGGGCGGCGCGGTGGTCGCGCTGCTGCAGCACGATCCCGACCTGCGCGAGCAGGCGCAGGCCCTGGCCGTACGCCTGCGCCAATGGCAACCGGGCGCGGCACTGGAACCGATCGAACAGGGCGCGCGCGAGCTGGGCCACCAGATCGGCGTGCGCGCCGAAAGCTGGCAGGAACAGCAGGCGTTGCTGCTTGAGTTGTTCGCCCTGCTGCTGGAGAACGTCAGCGAGCTGTTGGATGACCGCAGCTGGCTGCAGGGCCAGATCGCAGCCGTGCGCCAGTTGCTGGCCGGGCCGCTGGAAGCCGAATCGGTCGAGCGCACCCGCGCCGAGCTGCGCGAGGTGATCTACAAGCAGGGCCTGCTGCGGCAGGGAATCGACGATTCGAAAGCGGCCATGCGCAGCTTGATGGGCGAGTTCATCGAGCGCATGGATGGGATGGCTGCCAGCACCGGCGAGTACCACGACCGCATCGGCAGCTACGCGCTGCAGTTGCGCGAGGCGCGCAGCATCGCCGACCTCAACCACCTGCTGCAGGAAGTGATGCAGGACACCGGAAAAGTGCAGCAGCAGGCGGCGCAGGCGCGCGATCACCTGGCCAGCGCGCGGCAGGAAGTGGAACGCGCCGAACAGCGCATCAACCAGCTGGAACAGGATCTGCGCGCGGCCGGCGATCTGGCGCGTATCGACCCGTTGACCCAGGCCCTGAACCGGCGTGGCCTGGATGAACTGCTGCAGCGCGAGCTGGCCCGCGCCGCACGTAACCACTCGCCGCTCGGATTGGCGGTGATCGACCTGGATGATTTCCACCGGACCAACGACGAACACGGCCATGCCGGCGGCGACGCGCTGCTGCAGCACCTGGTGGCGGTGTGCCGCCTGCTGCTGCGTGCCACCGATGGCATCGCCCGGCTGGGCGGCGACGAGTTCGTGCTGGTGCTTCCCGAAACCCCCGGCGCGGACAGCATGGCCACGGTGCAGCGGCTGCAGCGCTCACTGGCCCATCGCGTGCTGACCCTGCAGGAGCGACGCATCCCCGTGCATTTCAGCGCGGGGCTGGCGCAATGGCAGCCAGGAGACGATGCCGATACGCTGCTGCGGCGCGCCGATGACGCGCTGTACGCGGCCAAGCGCCAAGGCAAGAACCGGGTACACGCGGGCTAGCTCGCTGGTGGGTGCCAACCTTGGTTGGTGCTTGCGGGAATAAAACCGCCGACCAAGGTCGGCCTCCACCGGGCAGCGGGCCGGCGCTTACTTGCCGCGCAGCTTCTGGAACCCGGTCACCGCCGCCAGCACGATGGCACCGGCGATGATGCCGACCACCATGTTGCCCAGCGCGTTCACCAGCCAGCCCCACTGGCCTTCACCGCCCAGCGCCTGCACCGCATGGTGCAGCGCCGGCACGTTGTGCACCAGGATGCCGCCACCGACCAGGAACATCGCCGCGGTACCGGCCACCGACAGGAACTTCATCAGCCACGGTGCCGACACCAGCAGGCCACGGCCGACTGCCGCCAGCGCCGCGCCCTTGCGCGACAGGTACAGGCCCAGGTCGTCCAGCTTGACGATGCCGGCGACCAGCCCGTAGACGAACACGGTCATCGCCAGCGCGATCACCACCAGGGTGCTGACCTGGTTGATGAACGACGCCGTGGCAACCACGCCCAGCGACAGCACGATGATTTCGGCCGAGAGAATGAAGTCGGTGCGGATCGCGCCCTTCACCTTGTCCTTTTCCCACGCGACCATGTCCACCTGCGCATCGGCCAGCGCCTTGCGCCGCTCGGCCTGGTGCTCGGCGTCCTCATCGGCGGAATGCAGGAACCGGTGCGCCAGCTTCTCCACGCCCTCGAAGCACAGGAAGGCGCCGCCGATCATCATCAGCGGCACGATCAGCGGCACGTTCCAGCCGCGGCTGTGCAACCAGCCTTCCAGCGCGCTGATCGCCAGCGCCGCCGGCACCAGGATCACCTTGTTCACCAGCGAGCCCTTGGCCACCGCCCACACCACCGGCAGTTCACGGTTGGCGTTGACGCCGGTTACCTGCTGCGCGTTCAGCGCCAGGTCGTCGCCCAGCACGCCGGCGGTCTTCTTGGCGGCGACCTTGGTCAGCACCGAGACGTCGTCGAGCAGGGAGGCGATATCGTCGAGCAGGGCAAACAGGCTGGCACCGGCCATGGGGGATCCAGTAAAGGGAATGAGCGGATTCTGACCGATCCGGCGCCACCTGCGATAGCGGGTTCACCGCGCGCCCACCGGGCGGCAGGGACACTGGAAGCGTAATCCGGTCCCGCCGGCGGCGGGATCACGGACATCGGGTCGTCGTCTTCGAGGAGTGTCGTTTGAGCAATCCGTCCACCGCCACAGGCAATCCGCCGCTGATCAGGGGCATGAACCGGCGCAGCCAGATCCTGCGCCTGCTGATGCGCTACCGCCATTCCGGCGTGTTCTCCGGCATGAACCTGGACGCTGCCGGCAGCCACACCGACGTGCCCCCGGACGGCAATCCGGAGCAGTTCGTCAGTGACCTGGAAGCGCTGGGGCCCACCTTCGTCAAGCTGGGGCAGATGCTGTCGACCCGGCCGGACATGGTGCCGGTGGAGTTCGCCACCGCGCTGGAGCGCATGCAGGAGAAGGTGGCGCCGATTCCGGTCGAACGCATCCACGCCATCGTCGAGCAGGAACTGGGTGCACCGGTGAACAAGCTGTTCGCTGCATTTGACCCACAACCGCTGGGCTGCGCGTCGATCGCCCAGGTGCACCGCGCGGTGCTGCATGACGGCCGCGAGGTGGCGGTGAAAGTGCAGAAACCCGAGGTAGCCGCGCAGCTGCGCTCGGATCTGGAAGTGCTGCGCAGCTTCGCCCTGGCCGCCGACCATCTGACCCAGATCGGTCGCCGCGTGCGCCTGCGCGACTGGCTCAACGAATTCGCCAAGACGCTGATGCAGGAGCTGGACTACCACGCCGAGGCCGAGAACCTGTCGCGCTTCGGCCGGCACCTGAAGCCGTTCCGCCGCCTGTGGATTCCGCAGCCGCTGTGGGACTACAGCAGCCATCGCGTGCTGACCATGGAACTGGCCACCGGCGTGCGCGTGGATGCCATTCCCGATGTGCGCCGCACCGAACAGGCGATGGACCCGCTGGCGGCGGCGCTGATCCGCGGCTATCTGGACCAGATCTTCGTGCACGGCGAAATCCACGCCGACCCGCACCCCGGCAACCTGCGGGTGATGCCTGATGGGCGCTTGGCCATCTTCGACCTGGGCATGGTCGCGCACATGCCGCCGCGGCTGCGCGAGCGCCTGCTGAAGATCCTGTTTGCCGCCGTCGATGGCCGCGGCGAGGAAGTGGCCGACGACCTGATCAGCATCAGCACGCGGCTGGAGGCATTCGATGAGGAGCGCTACCTGCGCGAGACCGGCCAGCTGATCGCACGCTATGCCGCCAGCGCTAATTTCTCCGAAGGGCGCGTGGTGCTGGACATGGTGCGCATTGCCACCTCGTCCGGATTGCGCACGCCGCCGGAGCTGAGCCTGCTGGGCAAGGCGCTGCTCAACCTTGAAACCGTATGCCGCCTGCTGGCACCGGATCTGGACACGCGCCGCATCGTCGAACGCCAGCTGCAGCACGTGATGCGCGCGCGCCTGAAGAAGTCCCTGTCGGCCGCCAACCTTGCCAGCGAAGCAATGGAAATGCAGCAGCTGTTGCGCGACGGACCGCGCAAGCTGTCGGACATCATGGCGCTGCTGGCCGAGAACCGCCTGCAGATGAAGGTGACCGGGCTGGAAGAATCGCGGCTGATGGAGAACCTGCAGAAGATCGCCAACCGCGTGGCCGCCGGCATCATCAGCGCCGCGTTGATCATGGCGGCGGCGATGATGATGAAGATCGACACCGGCTGGCATGTGCTGGGCTATCCCGCCATCGCACTGGTGCTGTTGCTGATCGGCGTGGTGCTTGGGCTGGGCATCGTGACCAGCGCATTGTTGTTCGATCGCCGTGCGCGTTCGCGCGAGGAACGCGGGCATCGATAGTGTCGCATCCACGCTCGACGTGGATCAGCGAAAACAGTGCATTCATGCAGGTTTTTTAATGCAATCGAGCGTGAGTTTTCACGCTCGATTTACGTTCGCGGCGTGATATCGCGCGCACGATTTCAACAAACATTTCAGTCAGGTTCGTGCATGCACTATCGGGTCATCGGCCTGTCATGCAGATGTGCTTGCAGCAGCGCCGGTCGGATGGACACGCGTCGGTACGACGTCCATCGCCACCCCGTCACTGCCGAAGCTGCCTATGCTCTGGATTCTGCTGCTGTCGCTGTTGCTGCTGTCCTGGTTGTTCCTCGCGTCCGCAAAATGGGTGTGGTGGAAAGCAGGCTTGTTCTCGCTGTTGCTGCTGGCGCTCAGTGCCTGGTGGCTGATCGACAAGCTGTCCGGTGACGGCCTCAACGCCGCCACCCTGTACCACCTGGGTGCGGACATGGAAGGCGCCGGGGTCGCCGACTTCAAGGGCTATATCGCCGGCTTCATCGTGCTGGCCGCCGTGTCGCTGCTGCCGCTGTTCGCTACGCGGGTGAAGCGTTGGCGCCGCCCCACGGCCGGTGGTGCGTGGTTTGCCGGTTTCGCCGTGCTGTGGGTGGCCACGATCATGATCAGTCCATTGGCACGTGACGGGCAGCGCCTCTATCAGCAGCTGCGCCCGGTGGATTTCGCCCGTATCGCCCCCGAATACCAGGTGCCCACGCAGGCCCTGCAGCGCCCACGCAACATCGTCTGGATCTACGGCGAGAGCCTGGAGCGCACCTATCTGGATGAGGCCGTGTTTCCCGGCCTGATGCCCAATCTCAACCGCTTGGCGGCCAGGTCGCTGGATGTACGCGGCCTGGCCTCGGCCGAAGGCGGTGGCTGGACCATCGCCGGCCTGGTGTCGTCGATGTGCGGCGTGCCGCTGACCACCTCGCAGGGTGATGAGAACAGCATGGACCGCATGGGCAGCTTCCTGCCCAAGGCCGTGTGCCTGGGCGATTACCTCAAGCAGCAGGGCTACACCAACCATTACCTGGGTGGTGCCAACGGCCAGTTCGCTGGCAAGGGCCAGTTCCTGGCCAGCCACGGCTTCGATGAAGTGCATGACCTGGCGTGGTTCAAGCAGCAGAAGAAGATCGGCCGCATCCACTACTCGGCGTGGGGCGTGCATGACGACGTGCTGCTGGACACCGCCTACCAGCGCTTCGAGCAGCTGTCGCGGCAGGATGCGCCGTTCATGCTGACCACGCTGACCATGGACACGCACCACCCCGCCGGGCACCTGCCGGTGGCGTGCAAGGGCGAGCACTACCAGAGCCAGTACGGCAACATCGGCATGCTCAATGCGCTCAAGTGCACCGACCGCCTGATCTCGCAGCTGGTCGAACGCATCCAGGCCAGCCCCTACGGCAAGGGCACGTTGATCGTGATCGCCTCCGATCACCTGGCCATGCCCAATGACCTCAGCCATATCCTGACCAGGCAGAAGCGCGAGAACCTGCTGTTGTTCCTCGGTGATGGCGTGGCCCCGCGCCAGCTGGCCGCCGAAGACGGCTCGACCCTGGATTCCGGAGCCACCCTGCTCAGCCTGCTCGATCCGAACCTGCAGACGATGGGCTTTGGCCGTTCGCTGCTGGACGACAAGCGCGCGCCAAGTGCCAGCGCCGCGGCACGCCGCGATGGCGGCCGCGACTATCCGCAGTACCTGGCCTTCGCCCGCTCGCTGTGGCTGGGTGAGCCGACGCGGCAGCTGAAGATCGACGGCGACGACCAGGTGGTGGTGGGCCTGCAGCACGTGCAGCCGCCGGTGCTGCTGGAATACGACAAGGACTGGGACCTGAAATCGGTGTACCTGGAAAACACCTCGCGCCAGTTCGACGATGCCGACCCGGACAACACGCTCGCCTACGTTGATCGCTGCACCGCGTTCGAGGATGGCTCGGCCGACGGCGACTGGTGCGCGCTGCTGGTGAACCGCGACAACGGCATCAAGCTGTACCGCGATGGCCAGCTGCGCAACGGCATCGACGTGGATGCACCACTGGATGCCTTCCAGGGCCCCCGCCCCAGCGTGCGCCAGGCACACATGATCACGCAGAAGGGCCGCCGTACCCGCGCCGGCCAGTACATGCTGCAGCTGGTGGCGAGCACGCGCCCGGACCGGGGTTTCTGGATCGAAGCGGTGTCCTCGCAGCGCAAGGTGGTGCTGGCCCAGCAGTGGGTGCAGCCTGATGCCGATGGCAAGATCAACGTGTCATTCGGGCTCGACCACGAAGTGGATGATCTGGAAATCCGCGCGTGGTTGAACCATGCCGAGAAGCTGGCGGTGGATACCTTCGCACTGGTGCCCTCGCGCGGCCGGCCGCGGGGGTAAAGGGGTTCGGCAGGGCTGCGCCCTGCACCTGCCGCGGCCAAGGCAACAGCAACAGCAACAGCTGGTGTTCCGTGGGATGGCGGGGCGGTGTCGGATTGCGGGGACGCCGCAAGTACGTCCTTGTAGGCTTGGCAGCCGCATCCATGCGGCTGACACCCCGCAATCCGACACCGCCCCACCTCCGACGGATTTCCGCGATCTTCAGTAGATCCACGCCATGCGTGGATGAATCTCTGTCAGATATCGAATCAATCGTGGGGTCAGATCCGTGTCGGCCAAGGTCGACACCCACCAACAGCAACACAGACACCATTCCGTCAGATCGCGAAAATCTGTCGAAGGCGGGGTGGGTCCGGTTGCGGGGGTGTCCGCGGCATGGATGCCGCGGCCAAGCCCCCAAGGACGGGTTTACGGCGTCCCCCGCAACCGGACCCACCCCGCCATCCCTCAGGAAACCCGCTTTTGCTTTTGCTTTTGCTTTTGCTTTTGCTTTTGCTTTTGCTTTTGCTTTTGCTTTTGCTTTTGCTGTTGCTGTTGCTCCTGAGGTTGCCGGCCAGCGGCCGGCACTACCGCTTCGGCGGGTGCAGGGCGCAGCCCTGCCGACCCACCCTCTTACTGCGGCGGATCGCGGGTGATGTGGATGTCGGTCGGCGTGGACAGCGGGATGTGCCGCTCGGCCAGGATCTGCAGCAGGCTGAAGTAAAGATCGCTGCGCGTGCCATACACCTGCCGCGGGCTGGCCACGTAGGCGAAGCTGTTGATGGTGATCTGGCCGCCAGCGATGCTGTCGATGTACACCGACGGCGCCGGCTGCTGCAGCACTGTGTTGTGGGCACCGTAGGCATCCAGCAGCGCCTGCCGAAGGCCCGCGACATCGGTGCTGGCCGGCACCGCGAACTGGATCTGGATGCGCCCCTGGTTGTTGCCCATCGTCATGTTGCGGATGGTCTTGGTGATCAACTCGGAATTGGGCACGATCAAGGTGGACTTGTCGCTCACCTGGATCTCGGTGGAACGCACGTTGATGCGGCGGATGTCGCCTTCCTGATCGCCCAGCTTCACCCAGTCACCGATCTTCACCGGCCGCTCGGTCAGCAGGATCAGGCCGGAGACGAAGTTCTGGATGATCGCCTGCAGGCCGAAGCCGATACCTACCGACAGCGCACTGACCAGCAACGCCAGGTTCTTCAGGTTCAGGCCCATGGCGGTCAGCGCCCACAGCGCCACCAGGATGATGCCCACGTAGCGGGTGATCGTGCTGATTGAATTGCGCGCGCCCAGGTCCAGTTCGGTCTTGGGCAGGTAGGTGTCGGTCAACCAGCGCTGCAGCAGCTGCGTCAGCCCCAACCCGACCAGCATCACCAGCAGCGCGATGGCGATACGTGCGGGCTTGAGCGTGATGTCGCCGATGGGGATGCCGTTGGCCAGCGAAGCGACGCGCTCAACCACCGAGCCGATGTTGCCGAACGGCGCCGCCAGCGCCAGCAGCGCGATCAGCACCACGAACGTGCGCAGCACGGCAGACAGCAGCACACCGGCCTGCTCCAGCCGCGACACGCTCAGGCCGGTGCTGAGCAGGATGGTCTGGCCGACCTTGCTGTCGGCGTTGAGCAGCCAGGTGGAGAAATCGTCGACGAACTTGAACAGCAGCGTCGCCGCCAGCACCACGATGCTGCCGCCGATCAGCTGCTGGTTGACGAACTTGGCGAAGTTCACATAGCCCATCAGGGTGGCGATGATCGCGGCCACCACGGCGACGTTGCCGGCCACCCGTGCCAGCACCAGCCAGCTGCTGCGCCGCACCGGAACGGCCGCGCCCTGGCCGTCGGCCTGCGCTTCCAGCTTCGCCTCGGCCTCGGCGGTCTGGCGCCGATGCAGGCGCGCCAGGGTCACCAGCATGGCCATGATCAGGCCCAGATAGGTCAGCGCGATCACGCCGTCCAGCGCCACTGTAGTGACCTCGCTGGTGCGGGTGGCGCGATCGATGGCCACCAGCACCGTACTCAGCCAGGCCAGTGCCGCCGCACCCCAGGCATACTTGCGCAGTTTCAGCGCGGCGGTGTCATCCAGGTTCAGCAGCCGCCACGACGGCCGCTTGGGCACCAGCAGGCAGGCGCTGAGCGCGGAAATGAAGGCCGCGGCAAACGTCGCCGCCTGTACGCCTTCGGCCACGCTCTGCAGACGCGGTGGAATCGCGCCGATGGCATCCAGCGCAGCCACCAGCACCACCACGGCGTAGCCGGGCAGCAGGGTGCCCACCAGCAGCAGCCACATGGCCAGACCGGAGCGGCGCAGGCGGCCGTCGGGGGCGCGCTCTGACGCAGCGAACCGGCGCCCCAGCGCGCGCAGCCACAGGCGCAACGGGAACATCATCACCAGTGCCGCCGCCAGCCCCAGCAGCAACGTGCCCCAGCCATGGGTGGCAATGGCCGTGGTCAGTGCGGACCGGCCCTGCTGGGCCAAAGGGGTGACCCGGGCGATATCGTTCGGCAACTGGTCGGCCACCTGCCGCCACAGCGTTGGCGACAGTGGCGAGGCGACCTTGCGCCCCAGTTCCTCGGTGCGCTGCGCGTTGCGCTGCTTGTCGATGTCCGCGCTCAACTGCTGCGCACGGACGGCACTGGACTTGGCCTGGGCAATCGATGCCGCCAGGGCATCGCGCTGGCGCGTCAGCGTGCGCCGCTGCGCCGCCAGCTCCGGTGGTTCAGTGGTGTCCTTGGGCGCCTCGCCCAGCTGCGTCAGCTGCTCGTTGAGCTGGTCCAGCTGCGGCTGCAGGGTCTTTTCCAGCGCCTCGGCATCGCGCTTGGCCTGTGACGCATTTTCCGAAAGCGTGCCCAGCGTTTCGATGGCTTCGGCGTCGTTGCGCTTGCGTTCCACCGCCTTCAACGCGTTGTCGATATCCGCCAGCTGCTGCTTGGGCGTGGGGTCGTCATCCTGGGCCAGCGCCGGCACAGCCAGCAGCAGCGTGCAGCACAACAGCAGGGCCAACCAGGGGCCACGCACCAGGATCGTTCGGAAGAAGGAAGACAAGCCAGCCATACCGTTTTGCGCGGACCACCGCGCCTGCGCGCGACTATACGGCAGGTACCGTAAACGGCGGATGCGCGGGCGCTGGCCGCTGGCTGCGGCTCAGTACTTCAGGCGCAGCTCTTCCACCTGCGGCTGCTGCAGCGCGTACCAGTCCTGGAATTCTTCCTCGGTGATCTCATCCGGCGCATACACCGCGATCGGGTGCCAGGCGTGATCGGTCGGCAACGGCTGGCGCGGCCCGGCGCGCAGGCTGTAGGCCACGCCTTCGTAGTCCACCAGATCGTCCACCTGCGGCCACTGCTCGCGGGCGAACTGGGTTTCACTCTTCAACAGGATCACCTGGTACATCGGCACCTCCACTTCGGTTGGATCGGAAAAACGCGGCGCTGGCCGAAGCATACCGCTGCGCCGATGACGGCACGCGCTCCGCCGGGGCGACGGAATGTTCTGGACATGGCCCTCGCCCCGGCTTCACCCGCCCGTGGCAGTGTCCTCGGCATCGTGGAGGTCCTCTCCTGCCACGCCTGACAATGACCGACCTGCCTCCCCTGAAGACCGTCACCGACCTCAAGCTGCCCCGCTACCTGGGCACCTGGTACGAGATCGCCCGCCTGCCGATGCGCCACGAGCCAGAGGGCTGCACCGACGTGTCGGCCCATTACCAGCTGCTCGACAACGGCAACGTGGGCGTCACCAACCGCTGCCGCATGGACGGCGAGATCGAGGAAGCCACCGGTGAGGCCTGCGCGATCGACAACGACAGCGCGCGGCTGGAAGTCAGCTTCCTGCCCAAGGGCCTGCGCTGGCTGCCCTTCGCCAAGGGTGACTACTGGGTGATACAGGTGGCGCCGGACTACAGCGTTGCCCTGGTCGGCAGCCCGGATCGCAAGTACCTGTGGCTGCTGGCACGTGAGCCCCGGCTCGATGCCACCGTGCAGGAACATTATCTGGCCAGTGCACGCCTGCAGGGCTTCGATCTGTCCGAACTGATCCAGACCCCGCATACCGGCCACCCCACCGCCTGAGCCTGACCTCGCATGGACCTGAAGAGTGGTTACCCGTGGTGGGCGGTGCGCAACGGCCTGATCCAGGCCTTTCCGCCGCTGGAACAGGATCTGCAGTGCGATGTGCTGGTGGTCGGTGGTGGCATCACCGGCGCGCTGATCGCCGATGAGCTGTCGGCCCATGGCCACGCCGTTGCGCTGATCGAGCAGCGTGACATCGGCTGGGGCAGCACCGCAGCCAGTACCGCGTTGCTGCAGTACGAGATCGATACCCATCTGCTGGAGCTGGCCTCGCAGTATGGCCAGGACGCTGCGGCGCTGGCCTACCAGGCCTGTGCGGACGCGATCCCTGCATTGGGCGAGGTCGCGCGCGGCCTGAAGGACGTCGACTTCAAGCAGATGGACAGCCTGTACCTGGCCAGCCGTCGCCGTGACGTACCGCGGCTGATGGCCGAAGGCGAGGCGCGCCGTGGTATCGGCCTGGATGCGCGCTGGCTGGACCGGGATGCGCTGCAGGAACGTTTCAGCGTCGATGCCGGAGGCGCCCTGCTGACCCGCCAGGCCGCACGGGTTGATCCCTACTGCTTCACTTACGGGCTGCTGCGGCGGTTGCAGCGGCGCGGCGGCACTGTGCATGACCGCACCGTGCTGCATGCCCTCACCCCCACCGCGCGCGGCGTAACCGCGCGTACCGAATCCGGCATGCAGATCCGCGCCCGCCACGTGGTGCTGGCGATGGGCTATGCCAACCAGCAGTGGCTGGACCCGCGCGTGGCCCGCAACCGCAGCAGCTATGCGTTCATCACCGACCCGATCAACGCCGATGAACTGGGCTGGCTGCAGCGCACGATGGTCTGGGAGAGCGCGCGCCCCTACCTGTACCTGCGTGCCACTGGCGACCGCAGGCTGTTGGTGGGCGGGCTGGACGATGCCATCGATATTCCCGCCCGCCGCGATGGCCGGGTGGACAGCAAGGCCCGCAAACTGATGAAGCAGCTGCTGCAATGGTTCCCGCACCTGCAGCCGACCCCGGCGTTTTCATGGGCGGGCACCTTTGCCGAGACCGCTGACGGCCTGCCGTTCTTCGGGCCGCATGCGCAATGGGGACCGCGGGTACAGTTGGCCATGGCCTACGGTGGCAACGGCATCACCTATTCGATGATCGGCGCCGGGCTGCTGCGGGCGCGGATCGAGCGGCGCCGGCACCCGTTGCAGGACCTGTTCGGGTTCGGGCGGTTGTAGCGTGAAGCCAGGCATGGCCTGGCTCTACCGCAAGCGGGCGCCGACAGGCATCATTCAAGCAACGCCTGCTAGCGTCGGCCTGTACCGCCGCGTGCTGCGCGGCCCCTCTGCGCTGGAGTGCCGTCATGATCCGCCCCCTGACCCTGCTGCTGTGCCTGGCCGCCCTGCCCGGGACCGCGTTGGCTCAGTCCGCCGCCGGCGCCACCGCGCCGCAGGCGTCCGGCCTGGACCTGTCCGTGCCGCAGACGCCGATGCGCTATCTCAACGATCCGACGCTGCAACAGGATCCGCCCGGCACGTTCTACGGCGACAAGACCGGCCCGCGCGTGCACGGCGACGGCAGGATCGCCGACGTGCAGGACGACAAGGTCAAGGTCTCCGGCAGCTTCACCACCGGCATCGGCTATGCCAAGAATTACGGCAATACCCACTACAACGCCGCCACGCTGAATCTCAGCAAGAACTACACCAACGATGAAGGCAAGACCCGCGGGGTCAACGTCAACATCCACGTGAGCGAAGGCAAGGGCCCGGGCTTCTTCGGGCCGTACGGCGGTGGTGGGTATTACGGGGGTGGCCCGGGCTATTGGGATTATCCGCCGCCTTACGGCTGGTAACCCCCGCGTCGGGCCTGGGCCGACCAAGGTCGGCCTCTACTGGTAACAGCGGAAGGTAGCGCCGGGCCATGCCCGGCGGCCTGATGCGTCCGCTGCGCTCGCCGGGCATGGCCCGGCGCTACCAGCGACACGCCCCATCCCGAAGCAGGCGTCAATCCAGCCAGCCATCGCGCTCGCTGTGCAGGATGCGGCCGTCATGACCGCTCAGGCGCACTTCCACCTTCTGGTTGCGGGCATTGCGCGCTTCCAGCGACCACGTCGCACCATCGCGTTCCAGCGAATGGATCTCGCGCAGGCCCTGCGACTGCGCCTTGGCCAGCACCTGCTCGGTGCTCAGCCGCGCACGCCCATCGTGCTCGTCGAAGATCTCGCCGGTCTTCGGGTCCACATACACCTCGCTGAAGCGACCATCGGCACGGCTGACATCGGCTTCCCACAAGCCATCATCACGCTCGATCTCATGGATCTGGGTGTAGCCGGCCTTGCGCAGCGTCTGTTCGACCTGGGCCATGCCCAGCGGCGCGGCCTGTACGGCGGGGGCCACGGCCAGGGCGACAACGGTGGCGAGGGTGAGCGACTTCAACATGGGGGTTCTCCTGTTCGGTGCCGGACCATCCCGGCAACGCCACGATGCACGGCGTGGTTAACAGCGGCTTAGCCGGCGCTGTTAGCCAACCGTTAGTCGGCCGCGGCACACTCGCGCCTGTCACTTGTTCCCATGTTCCCAGCCACTCACGTGCCGATCCTGCCCTCCCTGTCCCTGCTGCTGGCCCTGGCCAGCGCCCCGACCGCCGCCGGCCCTGCCCAGGACCCGGCGCAGCAGGTCGCGCGCCGCGCGGTGCAGCAGGGCCGCTACGTGCCGCTGGAAGGCGTGGTGCGCGATGCACTCAAGCGCCACCCCGGCCAGCTGCTGGAAGTGGAACTGGACGATGGCGTGTACGAAGTGGAGATCCTGCGCGCCGACGGCGTGGTGGTGGAGCTGGACTATGATGCGCGCAACGGCAGGCTGTTGAAGACGGAGCTGGACGACTGATGCGCATCCTGTTGGCCGAAGACGATGCCGCATTGGCCGAGCGCCTGCAGCCGCTGCTGGAACAGGCCGGTTACGTGGTCGAGGTGGTGGCCGATGGTCGCCAGGCCGAGGAGATCGGCCAGGTGGAAGACCTGCAGGCCGCCATCGTCGATCTGGGCCTGCCCGGGCTGGACGGCCTGAGCGTGATCGAACGCTGGCGCGGCAACGGCCGCGACTTTCCGGTGCTGGTGCTGACCGCGCGCGGGCGCTGGCATGACAAGCTGGCCGGCTTCGACGCCGGCGCCGACGACTACCTGACCAAACCCTTCCAGGCCGACGAACTGGTGCTGCGCCTGCGCGCGTTGATCCGCCGCAGCCACGGCCATGCCAGTCCACGGTTGCAGTGCGGTCCGCTGCAGCTGGACGTCAATGCCGGGCGCTTCGACCTGGATGGGCAGGCGTTGGCGCTGAGCCCGCAGGAATTCCGCCTGCTGAGCTACTTCATCCACCACAGCGGCCAGGTGATCGGCCGCGACCGCCTGGGCGAACATGTGTTCGATGGCGGTCATGACCCGGATTCGAATGCGCTGGACGTACTGCTGGGGCGGGTGCGCCGCAAGCTCGGCACCGACCTGATCCAGACCGTACGCGGCCAGGGCTGGCGGTTGGCCGCGCCGTGAGCCGGCAGCCGTCATTGCGACGCCGGCTGCTGTTGGCCGGTGGCATCGGCCTGCTGCTGGTCTCGGCACTGGCCAGTGCGCTGCTGGGCGAACTGTTCAAGCGCAGCGCGCGCGACCGCCTGGACAACGAACTGCAGCAGGACATGCTGACCCTGCTGGCGCAGGCCGAGATCGATGCCGATGGCCAGCTGCAGCTGCGCCAGGAACCCAACGATGCGCGCTTCCAGCGCGTGTTCTCCGGCGCGTACTGGCAGATCGCCGATGGCAGCGGCAAGGTGCTGCTGCAGTCACGTTCGTTGTGGGACCAAACGCTGCCAGTGGCCGCCACTGGCCCGGCCGAACGCAATCTGCCGGGCCCGCTGCAGCAATCGCTGCGCGCGCGCGTGCAGCCGGTGCGCCTGCCCCGCGCCAACCAACCCTATGTCGCCGTGGTCGCCACCGACCGCAGTGCACTGGATGCGGACGTCGCCGCATTCCGCCAGCGCAGCGCAATGGCGTTGGCCGTGCTGGTGGCGGCGTGGCTGGCGGTACTGGCCAGCCAGGTACATTTCGGCCTGCGGCCCCTGCAGCGTCTCGGTGCGCAGCTGGAACGCGTGCGCCGCGGCGATGCACAGCGCATCGATACGGCCGGATTGGGCGCTGAAATCGCACCGCTCGGCGAGGAGCTCAATACCCTGCTCGACCACCAGCAACGGATGGTAGGCCGCGCCCGCACCAGCGCACAGGATCTGGCGCATGCGCTGAAAACACCGCTGAGCGTGCTCGCCGCCGAAGCCGATGGCGAGGGCCGCGTGTGGCGCACGACGCTGCGCGAACAGGGCGCACGCATGCAGGCCAGCGTCGATCGCTACCTTGCCGCCGGGCTGACCGCCGACCATCGCGAGCGTACGCCGGTAGCCACGGTGGCGCAGGCGCTGTGCGGGTTGATGGCGCGCGTGCATGGCGACCGTGCGCTGCAGTTCCAGGCCGAGGGCATTGCCGACGACCTGCAGTTCGCCGGCGCCAGCGCCGACCTGGAAGAGATGCTTGGCAACCTGCTCGACAACGCCGGCAAGTGGGCACAGCGGGAGGTGACAGTCACTGCGCGCGTGGACGACGAACAGTTGCGCATTGATGTGCGCGACGACGGTCCGGGGCTGGCAGCCGAGGCGCTGGCGCAGGTGACCCAGCGTGGCGTGCGGCTGGATGAGCGCGAAAACAGCAGCGGCCTGGGCCTGGCCATCGTCGGTGATATCGCCGCCAGTTATGGTGGACGGCTGGCGCTGGAGAATGCACAACCGGGATTGCGCGCCACGTTGTGGTTGCCGATGGGGTGACGCGCCGCTGCGCTCGCCGGGCATGGCCCGGCGCTACCGGATCATGCGCCACCCGGAGCATCAACGGTGATGCATCCACCAGCAGTCGATGGCATCGAGCACGATGTGGATCATCAAACCGATGCCCACCAGTCGCGTTTTCTTCGGCACGCACAGCCCGGCATACACGGCAATCGCCGGTGCGGTATGCAGCGGGTGGAAGCCGATGCTGCAGCGGTTCGGGGCGTAGATCGGATCGGCCAGCAGATGGTCCAGGTCGATGATCCAGCCCAACAGCAGCAACAGCCACGCCGAGGCGAAGCGCTTGCGCCAGAACAGCCATGCCAGCAGGGCTGGCACGGCGGCATGCAGGAACAGATGGAAGATCGCGCGGGCGCTCATCAGCACCGGTAGCGCCGGGCCATGCCCGGCGTTCCCGTCACCCTCAGATCAACGGTTCATCGGACAGGTAGGTGTAACCGGTCAGGCCCGCTTCCAGCGCTTCGGACAGCTCCTGCGCGCGTTCCGGCGACAGGTCCGCCGATGCCACGCGCTCGGCGTAGGCCGCACGCAGGTCATCCAGCTTGTAGCCCACATAGTCCAGCATCACGTCGGTGGTATCGCCGCGGCGCTGCTGGGTGATGGCGTAGCCATCGGCATCGGCCAGCACTTCCACCGCGTCGGTGTCGCCGAACAGGTTGTGGATGTCGCCGAGGATTTCCTGGTAGGCACCGACCATGAAGAAACCGATGCGGTAGCTCTCGCCGTGCTTGATCGCGTGCAGCGGCAGCGAGCTGTCCAGGCTTTCGTTCTCGACGTAGGTCTTGACCATGCCATCGGAATCGCAGGTCATGTCGGCGATGATGCCGCGGCGATCCGGCATCTCGTTCAAGCGCTCGATCGGCACGATCGGGAACACCTGGTCGATCGCCCACGCATCGGGAATCGATTCGAACACGCTGAAGTTGACGAAGTACTTGTCGACCAGGCGCTCGTTCAGTTCATCCAGCGCCGGGCGATGGCTCTTCTCGTCGTAGCTCAGGCGCGCACGCACGCCATGGGCGATGGCATAGAACAGATCGTCGATGCGCGCACGCTGCGGCAGGTCGATCTGGCCCAGCGCATAGCTGGACAGGCCTTCGGCGTGGAAGTGCTGTGCTTCCTGGAACAGTTCCACCGCCGGACGCACGTCCAGTTCTTCGTGGATCTCGCGCAGGTGGCGGATCGAAGCCGGCTCGTCATCGTGCTGGTCCGGCACGCGGCCTTCCTGCGCCTGTTCCACTTCAGACACGTTGGCGATCAGCACCGCGTGGTGCGCGGTCATCGCGCGGCCGCACTCGGTGACGATGCGCGGCGGGGTCAGGCCGTGTTCTTCGCAGGCATTGGCCAGCGGCTGCACGATGTTGCTGGCGTACGAATTGAGGCCGTAGTTGATCGAGCAGAAGCTGCGCGAACGGGTGCCTTCGTAGTCCACGCCCAGGCCACCGCCCACGTCGACGTGGGTGATCTTCGCACCCAGCTGTGACAGCTCGACGAAGTAGCGGGTGGCTTCGCGCATGCCGTTGGCGATGTCGCGCACGTTGGAGATCTGCGAGCCCATGTGGAAGTGCAGCAGGCTCAGGCAGTCGGCGTATTCGGTATCGCGCAGCGACTTCCACAGGTCCAGCAGCTGGCGCGGCGACAGCCCGAACTTGGCCTTGTCGCCACCGCTGTTCTGCCACTTGCCGGCGCCCAGCGAGGCCAGGCGCATGCGCACGCCCAGACCCGGCTTCACGTCCAGCGCCTTGGATTCTTCCAGCACCAGCTTCAGCTCGGACGGCTTCTCGATGACGATGAAGGTCTGCAGGCCCAGCTTGCGGCCGATCAGGGCCAGGCGGATGTACTCGCGGTCCTTGTAGCCGTTGCAGACGATCAGGCCACCCGGGCGCGACAGCGCCAGCACGGCCATCAGTTCCGGCTTGCTGCCCGCTTCCAGGCCGAAGCCCTCACCGTGGTGGCTGGCCAGGGTGCCGGCCACGCCGCGGTGCTGGTTCACCTTGATCGGGTACACGGCGGTGTAGCCGCCCGGGTAGTCCCAATCCTGCTGGGCCTGGGCGAACGCCGCCTGCAGCTTGCCCAGGCGCTGGCCGAGGATGTCCGGGAAGCGCACCAGCAGCGGCAGCTTGGCACCGGCCGCGCGCGCGGCATCGACCACCTTGGGCAGCGACACCACCGGGCCATCCGCCCCGGTCGGTCTCACCACCATGTGCCCGGCCTGATCCACGTCGAAATAGCCATCCGCCCAGTGCGGGATCGAGTAGGTCTTGCGGGCTTGGTCGAGGGACCAATCGGTCATTGCAGTCGGCCTTGTGGCAAATAAAAGGGGGGGCATGATAACGCCTATATGCCCACAGGTTCGTTATCATGCGCGCCCGCGCCCGTGGCAGGTCTGAACCTGAACGGGCCGATCCGTCCGGATGCGTGGCACCCCGCCTTCAGCCCGGCTCCATCCCCTCCGAACAGGAATGCTTTCCCATGACTGACAACAGCAACTGGTACATCGAACACTTCGAGCGCACCGGCTCGGCCATCGGCTACCGCATCACCGGCAAGCTGGACGAAGTGCAGTCGCCGTTCCAGAAGATCGAGATCTTCCAGACCACCGACTGGGGCAACCTGATGACCATCGATGGGGCCATCATGCTGACCAGCAAGGACAACTTCTTCTACCACGAGATGATCAGCCACCCGGTGCTGTTCACCCACGCTGCGCCCAAGCGCGTGGTGATCATCGGCGGCGGCGACTGCGGCACCCTGCGCGAAGTGCTCAAGCACAAGGGCGTGGAGAGCGTGACCCAGTGCGACATCGACGAGCAGGTGACGGTGATGGCGCGCAAGCACTTCCCGGAACTGTGCGATTCCAACGACGACCCGCGCGCCGAGCTGATGTTCGACGACGGCGTGGCCTACATGGCCAACTGCCCGGCCGGCAGTGTGGACGTGGTGATCGTCGATTCGACCGATCCGGTCGGCCCGGGTGAAGGCCTGTTCAACAAGGCGTTCTACGAGAGCTGCTTCAAGGCCCTGAAGGACGACGGCATCCTGGTGCAGCAGTCCGAGTCGCCGCTGATGCAGCTGGAGCTGATCAACGAAATGCGTACCGAGATGGGCAAGGCCGGCTTCGGCTCGTTCAAGACCCTGCCGTTCCCGCAGCCGTGCTACCCCACCGGCTGGTGGAGCGTGACCCTGGCGCGCAAGGGCGACAGCAGCTTCGACTTCCGCCAGGCCGATTCGGCCGCCAAGACCTTCGATACCCTGTACTACACCGCCGCGCTGCACACCGGCGTGCTGGTGACCCCGCCGTTCGTGAAGGCGGCGTTGAAGTAAGGCGTGCCGACCAACGGTCGGCACCCACCGGGATTGGGATGTGCCAACCAAGGTTGGCACCTACCAAAGCAAAAACCCGCGCTGGCGACAGCGCGGGTTTTTTCGTTTTCCGGTAGCGCCGGGCCATGCCCGGCGGCGGTCCGCTCACAGCGCCCAGATACCGGCGATCACCGCCACCACCAGGCCCCACTTGATTACCTGATAGGCCACCACGCTGCGCTCGCGCAGCGCCTTGGCCTTCAGCCGCACCTTGTACACGCTGCCGAAGGCCTTGTTGACGCCACCGGTCGGGTCGCCCGGCAGGTTCGGCGAGGCGCCACCGGCCAGCAGCGTGGACGCCACCAGGCGGTTGAACAGGCCCGGCAGGCCGAAGCGCAGCGGGCGGGCGATATCGCAGAACAGGATCACCCGGTCATCGGGCGTCTCGTTGTGCGCATGGTGGATGTAGGTCTCGTCGAACATCATCCACTCACCGTCGCGCCAGCTCTTCTTGATGCCGTCCACTTCGATGTAGCAGGCATCGTTGTTGGGCGTGGCCAGGCCCAGGTGCAGGCGCAGCGAACCGGCGAACGGGTCGCGATGCGGGCGCAGCTCGCTGCCCGAGGGCAGCTGCGCGAACATCGCCGCGCGCACGTCCGGCAGCGATTCCAGCAGCGCGGTGGTCTTGGGGCACATCGCCTTGGCCGACGGGTGCGAGGGGCCGTACCACTTCAGGTAGAAGCGCTTCCAGCCGCGGCGGAAGAACGAATTGAAGCCGGCATCATTGAACGTGCTGGAGGCAGCGATCGCCTGCGCATCGCGCAGCGCCAATGCCTCGTCGCGGATCATCTGCCAGTTCTGCCGCAACGGCTCCAGCTGCGGAAATTCCTTGCCCGGGTCCAGGAACGGCGTGGTCGGCACCTTGGAGAACATGTACATGACCACGTTGATCGGGGCCATGAAGCTGGAGTGGTCCAGCAGCTGGCGCGACCAGCGCGCACGGACCTTGCCACGGAAGTGGATGTACAGCACGCAGGACACGAACAGCGCCGCAAGTACGATTTTGATGATCAAAGCACTTTCCTCCAGCACGCGCCGGACAGGGAAACAGGGCGATGCGGCCGCAGGGCCGGCATCAGTGGGGGAACGCGGCAGGAGACGGGGACGTGCCGAGTGGGTGCGGCCGTCGATGTCGCGTGTAACAGCTTATGGTCGGCAGGCCGTGCGCCGGGGTCAAGCCAGGCGTGCGTGGGCCGCAGCGCTGCGCCGCGAGCGCTGTCGTCCGCATTTGCAAGCTATTGAAATCAAATTGCTTTTCGAAAAGTGAGACAGAATTGTCCGAAAAAGCGCGACGAACTGTTCCAGCCACGGCGCCGACATTTCTCCGACAAATCGTGGAATAGCGAACTTGCCGGTACTAAAATTGACTTAACGAAAGTTTAGCCAGTTCCCCCCGTCGTACCGGTTCGCTTGACGCTTCAGCGCCGCCCACCGGGTCGCCCGAGACCCCCATGATCCCTTCCATCACTCCCTCCCCGTCCTGCGGCGATGACGCCGTGGCGCCGCTGCTGCTCAAGCGCGGCGAGCGCTTCCTCGCCCCCGATGTCTACCGCACCTGCCTGGACGGCCGTCCGGCGGTGGTGAAGGACTACTCCCGCTACCGTGGCACCCCGGTGTCGCCGATCGCCCGGCTGATGGTGCGCCGCGAGGCACGCATGCTGGAGCGGCTGGGCGGTTGGAAGCACGCCCCGGCCCTGCTCGGCACCCTTGGTGGCCTCGCACTGGGCATGGAATTCATCCCCGGCCAGACGTTGAGCACCGCGCAGGCCGTGGGCAATGAAGTGTTCGAACAGCTGCAGCACGCGCTGAGCCGCCTGCATGCCGCCGGCATCACCCACAACGACCTGCATGGCACCAACGTGGTGGTCAGCGCCGGCGTGCCGGTACTGCTGGATTTCACCTCGGCCTGGCGCGTACCGCGCTGGCTGCGCCGCAACCCGCTGAGCCGGCAGCTGAGCCGCAGCGACATGAAGAACCTGCTGAAGATGCGCCAGCGCGTGACCGGGCAGGCGCCGAGCCCTGCGCAGGCGGCGCTGGTGGCCGACCCCGGTTGGGTGGCGGCTGTGCGCCAAGGCTGGAAGCGGTTCTACAAGTGGGCCAAGCGCCGGTAGCCACCGCCCCGCTTCACCGGTAGGGGTCGAGCTTGCTCGACCGCTCTTCGTTCCGGCGACGCAAAACCCCGCCGGTCACATCCCTTCAGCGGCTTACAACGCGTCCGCGTCCAGCTCACCGGTACGAATACGCACCACACTGCCCAGGTCGTACACGAACACCTTGCCGTCGCCGATCTTGCCGGTGCCCGCCGCCTTCACGATGGCTTCCACCACCAGCTCCACCTGATCGTCGGTCACCGCCACTTCCAGCTTCACCTTCGGCAGGAAGTCGACCACGTACTCGGCGCCGCGGTACAGCTCGGTATGGCCCTTCTGGCGACCGAAGCCCTTCACTTCCGTCACCGTGATCCCGGTAACCCCGCGCTCGGCCAGCGCTTCGCGCACGTCGTCGAGCTTGAACGGCTTGATCACCGCCATGACCATCTTCATCGTCTATCTCCTGTATTCCGGCGTGGAGGATAGCGCCTGAACGCGGCCGGTGCGAAACCCGCCGCGCCTGTCCGGCGGCCCGGGGCCGGCAGTATCCTTAGCGCCGAACAGCCGTGGCCGCGCCGGATGCGCAGGCCCACCACCCCACGGAGCACCCCATGATCGACCTGAACCAAATCGATGACCTGGCCCGTCGCCTCAGCGACCTGGTGCCGCCGGGCCTGCGCGAATCGCGCGAGGAACTGCAGGCCACCTTCAAGAGCGCGCTGCAGGCGGGGCTGGCCAAGCTGGACCTGGTGACCCGCGAAGAGTTTGAAGTGCAGCGTGCGGTACTGCTGAAGACCCGCGAGAAGCTGGATGCGCTGGAAACGGCGGTGCGCGAGCTGGAAGGCCGCGGCAAGGCAGAATGAAAAAGGAGGCGCGCTGCGCCTCCCACTTACAGATTATTTCCCTGAAGGGGCCTTGCCGCAAGGCCCGCCCGGCGCCCTAGACTCGCCGGCCTGTCGATCCGGCAGGACAGTCAGGGGCAGTGCCGATGGCGCAGGACACCGAATGGACACCCGTTTCGCATGACACCTGCGACCAGGTTGCCGGGCCGTTCTATCACGGCACCCGCGCTGACCTCGCGGTGGGCGAGCTGCTGAGCGCGGGCTTCCGCTCCAACTATCGCCACAGCGTGGTGATGAACCACATCTACTTCACCACGATTGCCAAGGGCGCCGGGCTGGCTGCGGAGATGGCCCGGGGTGAGGGGCGACCGCGTGTGTATTTGGTGGAGCCGACCGGGCCGTTTGAGGACGATCCTAATGTGACCAACAAGAAGTTTCCCGGGAATCCGACGCGGTCGTATCGGAGTGTGGAGCCGTTGCGGGTTGTTGGGGAGATTACGGAGTGGGAGGCCTACGATGCGGAGTTCGTTCGGCAGTTGAGGGCGCTTGTTGCTTCGGGAAGTGGAGAAATTATTAACTGATGGATCGAAATGCGGGCGCAGCAGGCGAGCGTATTCCATTCGGCATGTCCGAGGACGCCCCAATTTACAATGGCGCCCGCCTAGAATCTCGCCTTTCATCTGTCGCGTCCCGGCGTCGATCGGTTCGCTGAATGACGTGATGTGCCAGTCACAAAATCGTGCACCCGAATCAACTTCAGCCCAATCGTTTCAATCCGCCACCATCTATCGATGCAGACCAAATCGTTATTTTTGATAAATTCTATCAAAATGCAACAATCGCCTGCGAAAACAAAGTCAACTTGAATCTAAGCAAGCCTTTTCCGAGTAACGTCAAATGAATTTTCCGACAAAGTTGACTGGAAAACTTGCACGCCGAGGCGCTTGCCAAGGTCGGTAGCCTCCTCAACAAGCGCAGCCTGCGCGCGCAGTCCCAGAACCAGCTCCGAGATAGCTTCATGAGGTACGTTAAATAAACACACATCGTACGGGCTCATACTTATCCGCTTGTCCGCGCCAGAAAGAAGAGCCACAACGCGCTCCTCTTGCTCATACTCCCAGTCTTGTGATTTTGTCCAAATCACCTTTAAATCAATTGGCTGCCCCCTAACGTGCGACACAGCGACCCGCTGCTTTGAGTATTCAACTTCATGCAAAGATCGTTCTGGATCGCCCACCTCCCCCTTGGTTTTGAAGAAATCGTGGTCGCGATTAAAACCCACGCAGAATCCAGCATGAGAATTGGTGTAATGGGACCACATCAGCGAGCTATTCCAGCGACGGGACAACGACAATATCCCGATACTCGAATTTATCTTGGCCTTTGCGCCATTAAAGAAGAAGCCGACAAAATCACTAAAATCAAGTTCCGTTCGCCTCATTGAAGCCGCGTAGACTTTCTCTCTTCTCTTCCGCTCCAGCCGCCTCTCATTACGCCCCCCTGCCACAGGTAGGGCCCTTTCCAATTCCTCACGAAGCAACGTCTCACGAACTATCAAAAACTGGCTTCTAGTTATCGTAGGAAGAAGCTCGAACGGGTCATTCAAATCATCCGGCTGAGTGAACCTTAAAAGCCCATCCTTGAGGTAGCTTACACGATCTGGAGGTAAGTATTTATATAAATTATTCACACCAATTTTCTTCCATTTAACAACACCAAAAAAGCCATCCAGAAATTCCAACGGCAACACTATTCACATGAACACGGCTCCGCGATTTCTATTTGTCAAATGTCAATGGATAAATTAAATTATACGCACCTAGAGCCCACCTTCGGCAAGAAATTCCCGCCCCCTTCTCTCACTGAGGAAAAGGCGCGCGATCTTGTTCGCAACCATGGCCTGGCTCACAGAATTGAAGGACAGCAACCGCTGCACACTGGCGAAGAAGCGGCCGATTTTTTACTCAGCCCCATGAGTCCATTGTTTGAAAGCCGCGCACTGAGATATCAGCCCTTGTGCGAGGGTCGACTCATGAGTAGAGATCCCCGCGCAACACCAGTCAGCGTAAGATCGCCACGCTCAATCCAGCTTGGAGATAAGCGCTCGACCGATGCAAAGCGGATTGGCCACCGGCATCGGGAGAATGTGCCCACACTCAGGAGGGCTGCGACAGCAGCCCACCAGATGGAGCGCCTGACCACCAACAAGGCGTAGCCTATTGTAGAGGCCTGTTGCTGAAGCAGAGGGGCAGCCGCTTTCGATGACTAGCAGATATCTGCAGCAGCAAGCTTAGGAAGCAGCTCCGCCAAGAACGTTGCGCTCGTAAATGCTGCGTACGCTTGCCAGCCATCTGATTTTTCAGAGTCAGCGAAGTCGCAGACGGACTTGATGACGAGCGGCGTTGCACTACATAGCTCTGCCGCAGCCATCACTGCATACGCCTCCATCTCCACGCCTATTACTTCACGATGCCCCTCTGCGATTGGAGCGATGGCACCATCATGCGCTAGCACTGACGCACCGGAGGCCATCGGGCCAATGTGCAACGCGAGCCGCCCTGCAGGAACCAAGCCATTCCATTCTGCGGAAACGGCCGCACAGAGCCTCGCATCCCTGCACTCGGCTTGAACGATGGCTGCGACATCACCTCTTAACGCGCTTTGATATGGTGCCGCCCTAAATACGGGCAGGGGATCTGTCCCTTGCACATGCTTTCCGCTTCCCCAGTCCCACGTCGGATCCGCCACGATGATGTCACCCAAATTTACCTTCCCGCGTACTCCCGCACAGATACCAACCATCGCCAAGACCTTCGGCTTGAATATTTGCGCGACCTTCGCAGACAGTGCCGCAGACATCGGCATACCTTTTCGGGGGGCACAAGCCGCGACCAAGTTTAATTCTCGAGAACCAGCCTTTGTTTTGCCCAAATAGTAGTGCGTCGGATCGCCGGGAACCATATGTTGCACCCAGCCAAAATTCAACTTCAACACCGCGTCGAGTTCTGGCGTACTGAGTGCAGTAATAATAGCTACGTCGACAACGGGGGTTCGATGCCGTTTACCTCTGTCAATAATGTAGCCAACACGTCCTACGAGAATGTCTATCCAGCCATTGCCTTCTGCTGTATGGAAGTGAAGAGAAGCGCCTCGCGAGGTCGCCTTCGCGACAGCCTCATGCTGCAATTCCTCCTGCGCCGTAACGAACACTATTTCGTCTGGCAGGGTGACTTTGTTGTCAACCTTTAACATATCAAGAAGATCGAACCCAGAATCAGGACTTGGGGGATCGCCCAAGCTTTCCGGGAGATTCACATCAATCAGCGCTATGTCGAAGCGATGCTCCCTCATGCGCTTACGAGCATCCACCGCATTGCTCACATGTACAATTTCGACTGCATTGCCGTGACGCGCCTTCAGCGGAGACACGATCGATGAAGCCTTGTCCACCTGATCGTCGACAAGAATAATTCGCACGCCAATCAATTTATTATCCCTTCCAGTAGTTTAGTCAAGTTGGTCTTCCAAGCGTCCTCAGTCTGACTGTAGTAGACGTGACCTAAATAGAAGGTCGGGAAAGACTGCGCCATTTCTGATGCGAGATCTTCAATAGATACTCGACTCTGCCCCTCACCGAACCCATCGAACATCGTGACTATGATCGTCGGCATCATCCTTTGTCGCATTTTCATCTGCATCAGAAGGTCCCGGCCGGCAAAGTTCTCCTGGGCCCCTCCAGACGGTTCACCGGCGCCCACGTCAAAGTTCGGCATGCTCATATCCAGAAGAACGACGTCGTATGCCACGTTTCGGTTGCATATGGCTTTGAGCGCGGAATTGAATGATCGAGCCTCGTCAACTTGTATGTTTTGACTGAGCCCAACTACAAAATCTCTAATTTCGACAGACTTATCTGCGTCATCTTCAATTAGGAGAATTTTCATCCTGAGCCTGAATGTTGTAAGAAATTTCCACATAGAAGCGATCGTCGTCGGAGAAACCAAAATCCAACCGCGGATCCTCATAGAACGGAGAGTTGATAGATCGCCAGAGTTTACGCAATCCACTTCCTCCTTCGACCTGCGCAAGCCTTAGTGACTCGCTCTTGCTGAGACTATCTCTAATTGAGGCTACGTTCTCGCGCTGCACCGGACTAGGAACACTGCCTGCTAGCGAGCTAACGATTCGAGCGGAGTACCTGGTTTGGCTTATTTCGAACGTCACGTTTACGTTCAGTGCCTCACCATCAAGACCCGAGTGCTCAACGGCATTAGAAAGTACGACGTAGAATGCGTCGACCATCCCGTCCAACGTGCGACCCGGAAGCCTAACCCCACCCTCGTATGAGCCGACGTGAACTCGGGGCACTTGAGAGGATTCCGAAGCCGTCTTTGCGATCATGTTCTGTGCGATGTCGACCGGAAGGTTCGGCTGATAGTCCTGTCGGTCATATACTTGGCTTCGGTGGAACCAGAGTGAGACCTCATCGAGTTTCATCCTGAGCTGAGTCCGAGCGCGCGCTATCGCGTTCCTTAAATCGCCAACGGGCTGACTATAAGGCAAGCCGTGAATGCTATCCGTGAGCTGCTCAAATGCATGATTGAAAGCCGGCTTAATTGTGCCATCAAGAAGCTCCCTAACCATGAGAAGGTTCTCGTCAGTTTTTTCCCACAGATTGTCAATGCAAACATCAATAAACTCGTCCATGGATCTTGACCGGATCGCATAGCGTTGCATAAATCGCCTTTCAAGATTGGAAGACCTGTATATGAAAGCAGCCTTATGATCTTGCCTCACATCTTTTACGCCGTGAGAGATGGCTATCTGCAATCGTTCGTCTCGCAGCTCATGCAAAATGCGGTCGAACTCCGATGAGAATATTGCCAAAGCTTCGGCAATCAGGTCTCTCGCCACCGAATCGTAGGACTCGAACTTATCATCCCAGTGCTTATTCCGCTTATAGCCCTGGCCGGTCGGATTTCGGGTGCTTATCAAACGGTCGTCCGCCAGAGGTTTCCTGAGCGTATTAGCGAGCACACCATGTCTGACGCGAGTGCTCAGGTACGCATTTAGCCCGTGATCTCCTCGCAAGAACTCATGAGTCACCTCGGTGAAGATTGAATCGAATTGATTATCAGTCTCCGTTTCAGCTTCGTCGACAAGGTGCACACTGGAGAGCGCCCTACTTATTGAAATGCTCTCAGTCATTGGAATGTCCATGAGAGCATCTGCGATTCGCTCAACAACAGCGTGTGATGAATCACTTATCGCCCCAGCGTTGGCTTTGTATCGAGAGTATTGCCCCCCGATCTTGGACTTCAAACTTCTTTTTATCGCAGCTATATCGACGTACACCTTACTCTGCTCCAAGAGAGAAGTTCCCTTAGAGATTTCCTGCTGTTTCACTCTATCGCGAATTTCATCGAGGTATCTTGTCGCATTGTTAGGGTCGATGGATGCAAGCTGCCTACATACGTTTATACGCGCCTCGACGATGTCCTCTGTACCGTTATAGAGAAGAGTTTGCCTCATCACTTCCGGCGTCCATACGCGATCGAGATAGAGCACTGCTCTAGCCCTATTCGCCGGACCCAGAAAATCTACGACGTCTGCCGGACCATTAATATTCTTGTGCTCTTGAAACCTCTCGAATGAGAACCTTAACTCTGCTAGTCTTGCATCGGAGGAGAAGGCATTGAAGAGCTCGAAGCTAAGTGGGACGTCAATTGTGGTGGGCCAGTCCTCCGCGTCTTTCAAGCCACTTACAACAAGATCAAGCGGCAATGAGGTCGGAACTTCCGGGTTCAAAATATGCGCATCCACTAGAAGCTCGATTGCTTCTTGCACATTCCCGGAGATCGCCTTAGCCATCGCCAAGGCAGTAGTTATTCTATAGCGCGCATCCGCTGGAGCACCCTGCATTAGAGCGGCTAGCTTCTCGATCGCCTCTAATGAGCGACCAGTCCGCATTATATTATGCGCCAAGTATGACAAGCGCCTTCTATTAGAAATGTGCGCAGCCGCAGATCCACCATCTGTACCGAAGTAGAGCAGGCTCACTGCGGCCAAAGTATTAACGTATATTCCGGATTCAATTTGGGCAGCGACCGCGGACCGTAGAGAAAGAGGTTTTGCACAGGCCAGAGTTAGTGGCGATAGCCACGGATCGTAGACAACAATTCCTCTTATCTGATCCACCACTGGTAGCGCAGACTCCTGCTGAAGGCTGGAGAGAACAACTCCGCGAAGGTAGAGCGCCCAGGAGTGTCCATAGTGAATATCTGCGGTCGAAAGGATGGACGTCGCCTCGCCGTAAGAGTGTTCGTCTAGCCTGAGGACGCTTATGAGGCTTGCGCAGAGAGCTGCCTGTGCCGCCGAAAGTCCACACACCTCACGATTTGATCTGACCGCTGCACGTGCGACTAGCGTTAGCATTGCCGCGTCAGTTGCGTCGTACTGAGTCAGGAATATTGTCCCGTTTCGCAAGACGTCTTCGTTTCGACTCTGGAAGTAGGAGTCAAAGATCTCCGCTCGGAATTTTGCTCTGGCATCGACGTCAATCTTAACCACACAGCCGAATGCGAGGGCCAGGGGCTCGACCCTACGATCCTTGATTCGACGATGAAGCAGAGCGAACGGCGTTTCGAGAGCCGACGAGACAGATGCTGGCAGTCGATCTGTTCCAGCCATATCTTGCAGGGTTGCGATGAGCGCCTCATAGTGGTCTATGACGCTTGCCTGGGCTTCAAAGAACAAATACGCCGATAGTTCGCTGGGATTCGCCGTAGATACATCACTCACTCTACTCGCCGCGTACTTCCTAAAGACGTCTGATACGTCATTTAGCTTAGCGAGCACCTCATCCTTGAGAAATCTCTTTGTTCCTCGACTCTCTGCCCTACGAGACAGGTAATGGATAAGAAATGCCGAAATTGACTTCGGAGCCGTCGAGTCAAATTGCTCTTGAACCCGCTGCCGTTCGGCAAGGGGAGCGTTGTCGCCGAGTGTTAACCAAGCTTGCGCGAGCCAAAGAGACACTCCGAATCTCTGCTCGTGCTCCACTAGTATCGCCGCCGCGCTGTCGAACTTGGATAGGAGCAAAAGAGATTCAAAGTTAACCCTGTCCGTGACGTACTGGTTTATTTCGGCGCTGTGCAGCACACATCTGCAGATTGCCCAAATTACCTCATTAACTGGACCAGCGGGTGCACCAGCAGCCTGCACCTCAAACATATCCTTGTATGTCCGTGGAAATGGTGCGCCGTGCACTGGAAGCAAGCGGCGCGGCTCCTTTATAAGCTTGGGAAATCGCTCAAATAGCTCTGCCGCGGCGCTGTTGACCTTTAAAAGAAAGAGCGACTCTCTCGCAAAGTCCCCCCCCTTAAGCACTGCGCCAATTGAACGATGCAGTGAGTGTTTCCGCTTGCCTTTACGAGCCATGATCTTCCTTGCCTTGAATTTAGCTGCGCGCAAGTGGACCGGCAGAAAACTCGAATCCATCGCACTTAGCCCCCTTAGCCTACTCTATAGCGGTATAGAGTCTGTTGGAAAGAGGCGGCACGTGTGTCTAGCCAGCATCGGTAGCCAGGCCGATGTAGCCACTGCAGGGCGATCGCTATCAGACCAGGTGGCGTAGCATTGTTGGCTTGAGATGCCTCTAGACTCGTCTCTACGAAGGGCGTTTGCATCTAGGCATGAGCCCCCACATGCCAGCCAGTTTGCCGCTAAGTAGCTGCTCAGCTTTTGTCATTCTGATCGCCTGCGTCCTGCACAATCTCGCCGTTTGACTTGCGAGTCCGCGTACATAGCTCTGCAATGAACTTGTGCATCTCTGATCTCGATTCGATTGCGGCGGCTGGTATCGCAGTTGACAGCTGCAGCGCGAGGGATCGTGCTAACGCGAGCTGGGCGGGCGCGGGTGTCCTACTCGTTGGCGACTCGCGTGGAACGGAACATCTCCGCGACTTCGCTGACATAAGCAATGGCATCCGGAACCCGGGTCTTTTTCAAGTAGCTCTTCATTCCAGCCACATCGTCGCGAAGCAGGAGATACTCAATCAGGTGGCCGATAGGCATGTGGAGCGTTGCGGGCAGATTGACAAGGTTGTCTGGCCCTCCGTCCGCCTCCGAATAGGCGGCCAATTTCTGCGCTATGTAGCTGAAGGTCTGAACTCGCTCGGCACTGATCAACTGAAGAAGTGCATCTGCCTTGATATTGGCGTGCCGCATCCACCATTCCTGTACACGGACAATGACCGGCTCGATCGGTGCCTCATGCTTGAAGGGCTGCTTCTTCAGGTACGCGTCCAAGGCGAATAGATAGTCGCGGTAGGCGGCAGAAGCCAGTAAGTCCGTCAGAGTCATGCGTGCAATCACAGCTTGGGAATTCCACCTATAACAAACGTGGATAGCATGGGTGAAGCCGTGACTTGCACATCGCCAGGAAGTGAAGCTCGCAACACGTGCTCTATTGCCAGTGCCATGAAGGACCGCTCGTCGAATGCTGTCGCATTTGCCGCACCCTGCGTCTTTGGCGGAAGGTTCTGACGACTCCGTTCCAGAAGTGCCAGTCTTCCCGTAACACAACGCTCTCGCCACTTTACACGCTATGCGACAATGCCAAAAACGTCTCAGGCTTTGGCGGCTTTGGCCCCAACCCCTTGGCATTCCAAACAACATCAGGCAACTCTGGTAGGGCCACCGAAAAGGGGTGGCCGGGCGTCGAAAACCCGATTGCTGTTGTTGTTTACGCTTGTCAGCCGGCACCACCACGCGTGGTGCCGGCTGGCAATCCGTCTGCCGGCTATGGCGGGCGGTGCGTGGGGGTCTTGTACCCGCCGGCCTTACAACAGCAACCGGTTTTCGAGCCACGCATCGTCCGCCACCCTTATCGGTGGCGGCTTCTGCCTGCTTGCACGGAGCCTGCCATGACCAAGCCGCACTCCCCTCCCCCGCGCCCCATCCAGGAAGCGCCCTCGCCCGCCCCTGCGCTGGACCCCAACAGCCTCATCGCCATCCTGCACAGCATCGGCGCTGGTGCTGCAGCCGACGGCCAACCCTGGCCCGAGCGTCACCACCTGCGCAGCCGGCAGATGCAGTTGTCCGACGCCGACTGCGCGCTGACGGGCCAGCGCATCGTGCAGGAGATCCTGCTGGCGGCCGAACGCACGCGCCAGAACGGCGAGCCCGACCAGTACGTGGGCGACCGGGTGATGGAGGGACTGGTAATGGCCGACATCGCACTCACGGCCTTCATCCACGAGCGGGTGCGGCCACAGGACTGAGGGCGCACTTGTGGGCGTGACGTTCTGTTTTTGTGCGGGGTGATGAATGAAGAAGCGTGGGCTTGCCGCGGCGGCGGTGTGCATCGTGGTGATCGGCGCGGTATGGGCGGGGTGGCCGGAGCCAGCGGGCGATCAGGTGTGGGCCTACCAGAAGCTGCAGCCAGTCGACTACCGGCTGCTGCACAGTGATGCACTCGGGTTCGTGACCGCCAAAGCAGATGAGGGCTTTGAACTGCACACGCGCTATGCCGGGGTGACGTCCTTCGAGATCCGCTGCAAGGGCGTCCTGGTGATGGACGTGGAGAACGCCCCCTCACGCGTGCTGATCCGGGTGCCCGCCGATGCACTTACGCGGGCACCGGATATCGAGCGCCTGCGCCTCAGTTTCGGGCGATGGTTGGACTACCACCAGAGCCAGGGCGCGTTGCTGGTGGAGAGTGCAGGAACATCGTGGATCGAAGCGCTGTTTGGGCGCTTCGACAGGTCGGTGCCTGATGAGCAGCGTTGTGTGTTTTGAGCCCCACGTCGCCAACAATCATCGAGCCAACTACGGCCGGTCTTGGAACTCACTCGCGCCGTTGATGGAGCAGATCCAGCTGTGCCTGAATTGACAGCGGCCACTCGCGGTAATGCTCCATCGTGGCACCAGCCAGCGGGCAAGAAACACCCGCCAATCAACGAGCTTTCGGGCGGGTGTCAGGACGCGTGAGAGACAGGCTGGCCAAACGACGGCGGGTCTGTCCACAGCGCTGCTCCGCTTGATACGGTCGAATTCCGCTGCTCAATCTTGGGGGACGTCAGCCCGAAGCCTATTCTGGCGCAGCACAGGGCCATAGCTTAGCTCCCCTTAGCTTGGCCGCCTGAATCGCCGCGACGACATCCCGCCTGATGAGAATGGCATTGGAGGACTGGTGGCCTGCCCCAAAGAACTGCTCGCTTCGGAAGATGGGAAGATCTGGAGCCCCAACTGGCGCCGGGAGGAATCCTCGCTCTGGGCCCATGTAGCGAACGCGCCCGCATTTCGGACAACGAACCCCCAAGTCCTCCTCAATCTGCAACGCCACGCTCGTGTCAGCGCGTAGCTGCACGATGTGATCAAGAACATTCCCCTGTGTGTCCTCAACCGGCCACGTCTCAATGCAGAGTGGAGCAAGGTGCGCTTGCCATACCTCCCTATGCATGAAAATCGCATCTTCAACCCAGAACAGTTTGAGGAAGGCGTTACGCCCCCACTTCAATGACTTCCGCACACGAAAAGGCGCAATTTGGACAGCCCAAGCTCCGCACTCATCACAGTATTTCGAAGTGTCATAACTCTGCGCCAGGAAGCCAAAATCATCCTCTGGCTGAGGATACCCATTTGCATGAGTAACCAGCAGTTCGCAATAATCCGCAGCGGCAATCTCAGCGGCAGAAAAATCCGTCGTTACAAGGGAAGATCCGCCCCATTCCCTGATCAGCGAAGAAACACCAGCCCATTCTGGAGCCCCTTCCGCCGAGTGGACGACACCAATGATGCACTCCCCATTGAAGTCAGATGGCGGATCGACAGCGACGCCGATCTGCTCGAGCTCCAGAGCACGCTTGGCCGTCCATTTAAATGTAAAACGATAATTTACCTTCATGAATAAATGGGCCTCAAGATCCGCCCCATAAGGATGGCTGGATAATTAGCACGAATTTCGCGCAGCTTGTTTCTAATTCGATCAGAACTCAACTACCTGCCGTTGTTCCATATGGGAAACCTCTCCGCTGCGCAGCGTAAACAGTTGATTCTCGGCTTCCGCAACTGCGACGGAGAACATCTGAGCCTGCTTCGGCCCCCACCACTTCGGAAAGTCTCTTCTCAATGAGATGGTGGCTCTTCTGCCCTGTTCCAGCTATCACCGTGCGCAGCGTATTGTGCGGCACGGCTCCGAACTGAGCTTGACCCACCCCCGATAGCAGGGCCATCGTGGGTTGAGGCGCGGTTTGGGCGCTTCAGTGCGGCGGTACCTTATGGGCAACGGTGCTTGTTTTGAGCCCCAACTGGGACTCATTCCCGCCAAAGACGGTGTTCCTGCCATCCGTCCGCAGCCCCAAGGCTCTTCATTCGGACCTCGCTCGTGAGGCCGGCCGAAAGATGAGCATCGACACGTCTGCGCCAACTTTGGGAATCAGCGGTGGTGCCTTCCAGAAGTTTGCGAAGCACGAGCAATAGGAAGAAAGAGCGATTCGGTGCATACGGTGCTTCACGCTCAGACCAACCCGTGGACCGTGGACGTATCGCCGAAACACCGAGCTCTTTGTTCCACAACCTGCCGTGGTGTGCGACAACGTTCCGCGCCACACTGGTGATATGCAGCCAATTCGCGAGGACCGGCGCTGCCATCTGCATCTCCCCAGCAACAGCCTTCTGTTCTCTGTTGTGCAGTGCCTTGTAAAAGCGAGAAAGCGAGCCCAACGACATTACCTCCGTCGCCATCCAGATGGGCACCTTGGGGAACGCGGGTGAGGTGTACTTGTTCCTGTAGTGTCGAATGAACGTCTCCTTGGAGCGCATCACTTCACTCTCGACGCCGGCAAGCCACTCCGCATGGTGCTGCACAGTGAAGGTCAGGTTGCGCGGCTCAAGGTGACCGAAGGCGCCATGAGCATGTGCAAAGTGATACGTAAGCACGGTCCGCGTTGCTATCTCGATATGGCCGACCGCTTCCATCACAAGGTCTCGGAGCCCCCTATCGAACTCATAGAGACTAACCGCCTCCTCGAAGGTCGCTTTGTCCTGGAAGTGATCACTACCGGGTAGGCGCTGGGTATGCAGATAGCCCATGAGGCGGTAGTAGCCGACTCGCTGCAGATAGCGGTTGGCGTTAGCGGCATCGCCGATGGCAAGCCCGCGCTGCTGGAGTTGATCTAGCTGCGCCTGAATTGACAGCGGCGGCTTGCGGTAATGCGTCATCCTGACACCAATCTGCAGGCAAAAAAAACCCGCCAATTTGAGCATGTCGCGAACTAGCGCGTCAGAGGCGTGGCGGGTGTGTTGGGGCTATTTTAGCGCCCTAGTCGCTTACCTGCAAGTAATCAGGTGTCGTTTTGGCTGGACCTAAACGCCTGTTCGCAAAGCAATTTGAGAGAAAGCCGGTCGAGCCGAGCAGGCTCTTGGGTACAGATCACGTAGTGTCAAAAACACGCAGGAAAGAGCGACACCGGTTATTACGCCCGCGCGGGTCCACTTCACGCCGGTCGATTTCCGTCACTCAATTGCAAGGATGCGTACGGCAGAGGAAGCAGCACGCTCCAACTATCTGTCGGAATCTCCCGAGTCGCTTCTCCAGCAATCCCCGATGGCTACCCGCAGCGCGCCGCCTCACCATCAAGCGCCCCTCCGCAGGAATCCACACATGAGCCTGGCGCTGGTCCACAGCCGTGCCCGCGCCGGCGTCGACGCCCCGCTGGTGCGGATCGAAGTGCATCTCTCCGGTGGACTGCCGGTTACCCAGATTGTCGGCTTGGCCGAGACCAGCGTGCGCGAGTCACGCGAGCGCGTACGTGCCGCCCTGCTCTGTGCGCGCTTCGATTTCCCACAGCGGCGCATCACCTTGAACTTGGCGCCCGCCGACCTGCCCAAGGAGGGCGGTCGCTATGACCTGGCGATTGCCTTGGGCATCCTCGCTGCCAGTGGCCAGGTCGATCCGCAGTCGCTGCTGCAGTACGAGTTCCTCGGCGAGCTGGGCCTGACCGGCGAGCTGCGCCCTGTGTCCGGCGCGCTGCCCGCCGCCATTGCCGCCGCCGAAGCGGGGCGAATCCTGATCGTGCCGCCAGGCAACGCCGCTGAAGCCGCCCTCGCCCAGCACGCCGATGTGCGGGTGGCGCGTACCCTGCTGGAATGCTGTGCCGGTCTGGGCAATCCGCGCCTGTTGCCGCAGGTGGAACGGGTGGACACCACACCGCTGCCGCTGCCGGATCTGGCCGATGTGCGCGGGCAGGCGCTCGCGCGCCGCGCGTTGGAGGTTGCCGCGGCCGGTGGTCACCATCTGTTGCTGATCGGCAGCCCCGGCTGCGGCAAGACGCTGCTCGCCTCGCGCCTGCCCAGCCTGCTGCCGGATTCCGAAGAGATCGATGCCCTGCAGTTGGCGGCCATTACCTCGGTCAGCGGCGAAGGGCTGGACCCGAAGCGTTGGCGGCAGCGGCCGTTCCGGGCGCCGCACCACAGTGCCAGCGCGGCGGCTTTGGTGGGGGGCGGCAATCCGCCCTGCCCCGGCGAGATCTCGCTGGCGCACCACGGCGTGCTGTTCCTGGATGAACTGCCGGAGTGGAACCGCAGTGCGCTGGAAACCCTGCGCGAGCCACTGGAGTCGGGCCACATCCGCATCTCCCGCGCAGCGCGCAGCGTGGTCTACCCGGCACGCTTCCAACTGGTGGCGGCGATGAACCCGTGCCCCTGTGGCTGGGCCGGCGACCGCAGCAACCGTTGCCTGTGCAGCGAGGAGCGCATCACCCGCTACCGCGCACGGGTATCGGGCCCGTTGCTGGACCGCATCGACCTGCACATCAACGTGAACCGCATGGATGCGGTGGAGCTGCGCGAGAGCACACCCTTGGGCGAGCCCAGCGCCAGCGTACGCTCGCGGGTGGAAGCGGCACATGCGCGGCAACAGTCGCGTGGCGGCCTCAACGCGCACCTGCCGCCTGCTGCCCTGCGCGCGTGCACGCGCTTGAGCGAAGCCGACCAGGACCTGCTGGAACAAGCCATCGAGCGCCTGCAGCTGTCGGCGCGGGCGATGCATCGCATCCTACGCGTGGCACGCACCATTGCCGATCTTGCCGAAAGCGAGATCATCCAGACTGCGCACCTGGCCGAGGCCATCGGCTATCGGCAGCTGGACCGGGGCAAGCCGGGCACCTAGCACGCTACTGCATGCACGAAGGAATCAGATTCATCTGATATCTGCCATGCCACCTGCGCCCTGACCATTTCCGCGAGCCCATACACAAGGAGACGCGGCTTTGCTCAGGATGCTCATCATGGGCGGGCAGGAGGCCGCCCGTCAGCGGATATCACGGACGATAGGACGGCGCGGCCTGATCCGCATGGAATCGATCTACAGCGTGGACAGCGGCCTGTCGGTGCTGGAATGGCGCAACTACGACCTGGTGGGAACGTTCCTTGCGGCCGGCCTCGGCACGCGCCTGCAGGAATCGTTCGTGCTGCGCGATGCGAAGGTGCAACTGGTGCTGTTCGGCATGGGGCTGGGCGAGGAAGTCGCCAGCATCCGCCTGCGCCTGCGCGCGCAGGGTCTGCCGTCGCCGATTCTGGTCCGGACCGGCTTTGACAGCTATGACGAGTCGCTGTTCTGGCGATCATTGACGTCGCACATGATCCTGCCGTCGGTACTGGAGGGCACTGGCCCCCTCCCCGCCGTGGGCGACGCGTGCGACCATGCAGGACCCAGTCCCTAGCGGTGCCTGTCTTGCCAGGTGCCCGCCCAGCCATACATGAGCACTCCCCAGCCGCCGCACCTGCCGACCTCCGATGCGTCCACCCCGCTGACACCTGCGGCAACCGGCGGCGGCGGGCCTCTGGGTGAAACGAAGATGCGCGAAATCGCGGTGCGGATCTCGCAGTACTTCCGCGATTTCCTTGAATCGGATTTCAAGCGCGCGCAGGCACCGCGGCGCCGCATCGTGCTGACCAGCGATTCCGGCTTCCGCGCAGGCATGCGCACCGCGCCGTATCCGGCGTTGGACAAGGAGCTGTGGAAGCTGCTCAGCCGGCCCTCCGGCGAGGAGCTGTCGTTCACCATCGGACCGCGCAGCTACACCCGGCCGATCAGCGCGACGCTGCGCCGCATCGTCGAAGAACAAGTGAACGCCATCACCGAGACCGCCATCGCCACGGTGCGCGTGGCCGTGCTGGACAAGGCACGTGCCAGCATGGCCGGTGCACTGGAAGACCCGGAAGCCTGGGTGGAATCGGTGCAGGGCACCCTGGTGGATGCGATGTGCGTGCAGGTGGTGCGGCCGCTGATCGCGCATCTGGCCGGCCCACTGCAGGGCCAGGCGTACTGGGTGATGGATTCGCTGCACGCGGCTGAATCGGACCTGGTCACCCGCTCCGTTGTGGATCTGTATCAGACCCTGCCGGAGGTGCTGGCGCGCTTGCTGGCCACCGGTGACGAGCTGCCGCTGCAGCAGGCCTGCGAGCATCAGCTGACCCGCGACGGCACGATCAGCGCGCTGACGGCCTTCTTCGAGAACTTCGTGGCGGCCGACGCCTTCCATGAGTTCCGCGACCTGGAAACCTATGTCGCCACCGGCGATGGTCTGCAGCTGTATCTCTACGTGGGCACGCTCAAGTACGCGGGGGTGCAGTACCCGGTGTTCTACCTGCCGCTGGACGTGGTGCGTGCCAAGGATGGATCGGGTTACACCCTGACCCTCAGCAACCGCCTGTTCGCCAACCGCCGCGCGATCGATTTCGTGCTGCAGGAACTGGCCGTGGGCATGGCCCGCGAGTGGGTGTCGCCGATCCAGGAGCGCATCCAGTACCTCGACCCGGCGCAGAGCTTGTTCGAAGTGGCGGCATCGCTGTTCCGGCAGGTAGCCAACGCGATGGATCTGGGCGGCGACGTCTCGCTTTCCTCGTCTGCCAGCGAGGCTTCCACCGCCACCGTGGCGCTGTCGCCTGCCCTGCACCTGGCTGCGTTCGAGCGCGCGGACGAGGCGCTGCTGAATGATTTCGAGGAGATCATCGACCAGGCCCGCAATGGTGGGTCGAAACTGGTGGATCTTTTCCACGGCATGGTGGAAGGCGTGCTGATGCGCAACCCCGAGCCCATCGGGGAACGGGTGGAATCGGCTTGGGATGCGCTGCCGCTGGTGGAGCGCATGGTGTTCGATTCGCCCATTCCGTTGAACGAGGAACAGCGCAAGATCCTGCTGGCCGTGCGCGAGCCACAGGGCCGCATCGTGGTGGTCGAAGGCCCGCCCGGCACCGGCAAGTCGCACACCATCACCGCCATCGCCGCCGACTGCGCCTTCAACAAGAAGAGCTGCCTGGTGCTGTCGGACAAGACCGAAGCGCTGGACGTGGTGTACGACAAGCTGTCCGATGCGATGAGCCGGGTTCGCCATGATCGCGATTTCCCCAACCCGATCCTGCGGTTGGGCCAGCAGGCGGCCAACTTCAAGCGCCTGACCTCCACCGGCACGATCAGCCAGATTTCGGCCTTCGCCAAGGCCATGAAGGCCAACCAGCCCGCACTAGAAAGCGAGCGCCAGGACACGGCGCAGACACTGCGGCAGGCCATCTCCAATACCGTGCAGACGCTGGGGCGTGTATCGCTTGCCGCAGTGAAGACCATGCACGAGCAGGAAGCGGAACTGGGCGAGCGCGCCCCTGCAGTGCTGCAGCAGGTGCACGCGGTAATGGATGCCAACGTGCTGGCCGAGCTGGAAGCGGTGGCTGCGCAGGCGGACGTGCTTGAGGCCTATCTTGCCGACCTGTTCGGCAGCACCGACTACACGCCGGCCTCACTGGACGAACGTATCCGCCGCGATGCGGTGACCACCGCCTTCCTCGCCGACCGACCGATTGACGGCTGGGCGCTGTTCGAGTCGTTGGATGCCGGGCAGATACGGCTGCTGGGTACGCTGTTGCTGCAGTACCAGCAGCTGAAGATGCCGCTGCTGGGCTATCTGCTGCGTGGCAATGCGGTGCGCGGGCTGGAACTGCAGCTCAACCAGCTGGGTACTACACGGCCGCTGCTGCTCAAGCAGGATGCAGCTGCCCTGCAGGACATCGTGCAGGGCGCAAACGCGCTGCGCATGAAACTGGAGGCCGAAGGCCTGGGCACGCAGCTGCCGGCCTGCTATCGGCAGATCGCCCACGGCGCCGCGCCGGGACCGGGTGCGGCGGTTGCACGCCAGGCGATGACGCTGCTGGCGCGGCTCAATCCGGCCATCGTCGAGGCCCTGCTGGCCGAGCCAAAGGACGATCCCGCACTGTGGGCGCTGACCCTGCGCTTCCTGCAGGGCTGGATGGCCACGCGCAAGGCCTTCGTCGATGCACCGCAGTACGACTATGTCGGCACCAAGACCAAGCTGGAACGCCTGAACACCTCGGTGATGAATGCCCATGTGGATGGGCGCCTGATCAGCTTCATGGATCATCACCGCGCCGACGCGCGGGCATTGGCGGGCGTGATCGCCAATCGGCAGAAGTTCCCGGTGGACAAGTTCGAGAGCGTGCGCGAGTCGTTCCCGGTGATGATCGCCAGCATCCGCGAGTTCGGCGAATACATGCCGCTGGCGCCGGACCTGTTCGACGTGCTGGTGATCGACGAAGGCTCGCAGGTCTCGGTGGCGCAGGCGCTGCCGGCGCTGCTGCGCGCGCGCAAGGTGGTGGTGCTGGGCGACTCCAAGCAGTTCTCCAACGTCAAGGCCGCCAACGCCAGCATCGCGCTGAACGACAAGTACCGGTCGGACCTGGTCAACTATTTCCGCACCAACGTCAGCCAGCAGGCCGACGTGCTGGAACGATTGGCCATGTTCGATGTGAAGCGCTCGGTGTTGGAGTTCTGCTCGCTCTCGGCCTCGTACTCGGTGATGCTGCGCAAGCATTTCCGCAGCTATGCGGAACTGATCGGCTTCTCGTCCTCCACCTTCTACAACCACCAGCTGCAGGCACTGAAGATCCGCAGCCGGCCGCTGCAGGAAGTGATCCGCTTCAGCCAGGTCGATGCCAGTGGGCACCGCACCAGCCGCAGCACCAACGACGCCGAAGCGGCCTTCATCGCCGAGCGCCTGGTGGAACTGCTGGTTACGGATGCGCCGCCTACTGTGGGCATCATCACTCCGTTCCGCGAGCAGCAGACGCTGTTGTCCAAGACGCTGTTCAACCATCCGCGCGGCCGCGAGTTTGAAGAGCGGCTTCGCCTGAAGGTGATGACGGTCGACTCCTGCCAGGGTGAGGAGCGCGGGCTGATCTTCTATTCGATGGTGGCGACCGCCGGCCAGGATGCGCTGAACTACATCTTCCCGGTCAGCCTGAGCGGCGCGGTGGATGCGGTGGAAGACAAGCTGAAAGTGCAGCGCCTGAATGTTGGCTTCTCCCGTGCGCAGGAGGCGATCTGGTTCGTACATTCGATGCCGGTGGATTCGTTCCGCGGCGCGATCGGCCATGCGCTGCGTTACTACGCCAGCCAGCTGGACCGTCCCGCGCCCGACGCCGCGCAGACCGATGCGCGCAGCCCGATGGAATCGAAGGTGCTGCAGTGGCTGCAGCAGACGCCGTTCGTGCTTGCCCATGGTGATGCAGTCGAGATCATTCCGCAGTTCCCGGTGGGCGACTACCTGCGCCAGCTCGACCCGACCTATCAGCACCCGGCGTGGCGGGTGGACTTCCTGGTGACCGTGCAGACCGTGCGCGGCGCGCTGCAGATCGTGATCGAGTACGACGGCTTCGAATTCCATTTCCGCCGCGACAAGCCGGTGCATGTGGGCAACCACGAGCGCTATCTGGTGGAGGCCGACGTCGAGCGCCAGCTGACCCTGGAAAGCTACGGCTACCGCTTCCTGCGCATCAACCGGTTCAACCTCGGCAGCGACCCGGTGCAGACACTGTCCGACCGCCTCTATCGCCTGATTGAAGTGGCCGGCACGGAGATCCGCTCGGCAGCGGTCGATCAGGTGATCGAGCAGGTGCAGGGGCTGGAATCGAAAGAGAAGAAGGCCTGCAGCCGCTGTGGGCAGATCCGCAGCCAGGAAGAGTTCTTCGACCCTGACCTGCGCGCCGGTGCCGGCGGGGTGGGACGGATCTGCATGCCCTGCAAGGCGGGCTAGGCGGTGCTGCCGGCTGCCAGCGTGCGCACGGCCACCGCCGCCAGCCTGCGGCTGACCAGCCCGTAGAGTTCTTCCAGTTCGGCCGCGCGCGCATCGGTCATGTTGGTACCGAACAGTACCCGCGACAGCGCCGCCTTGTGGGTGTCGGCAGGATAGCGCGCCCGCGCCCGGTACACGGCCTGCAGCACCAGCCAGGCCAGGCGGAACCCGCCCCCGGGCAGGGGGCGGACCACGCGGTCATAGACCTGCCAGAACTGGTATTCGGCCTCCAGGTCGACCGCCGGTGCTGCGAACGGCACCGGACGCGCACGTCCATGGGCGCGCCTGCGGACCGGAGGGAAACGGGGGTTGTGCTGTGCCATGCGTACAGGATGACCCAGCAACATTGTGGGAACCTTGCGTTGGTGCCGGAATATCAGTGCTGATTGTGCAAAGTGCGGCGGATGGCCCGTTTGGGTGGAGCGATTCCGCCGGGCATGGCCCGGCGCTACCGGATTGCGTGCGGCGAAGGGCCCCCGCTTGGGTAGATGCCAACCTTGGTTGGCAAGGCGCGTCGGCGCCGGAGGGATTTCGCCGGGCATGGCCCGGCGCTACCCAGCCTGCCGCGAAGTGCATCCACGCATGGCGTGGATCTACTTAGAAGGTTATCGAGGTGCTGAACATCACCTGCCGGGGGGCGCTGCGCTGCAGGGTCTGGTAGTCGCCCGAGAACGACGAGCCGGCGATGGTGGCGGTGCCGATGTTGTTGCGGTTGAACAGGTTGCTTACGTCCAGCCGCAGCTCCAGCCCCGGCAGCAGGCTGTCCGGGCCCAGGGTGTAGGCGGTGTACGCGTTGACCTGCCAGAACGTCGGCACGCGGATGTCGTTTTCATAGGTGAAGGGCTGGCGCAGGTACGAGGTGCTGGTGGCACCGAAACGCCAGTCGCCGAAATGCGCGGACAGGTCGCTGACCAGCGACAGCTGCGGGTAGCCCGGCTGCGCGTTGCCCTTGATCGGGTACACGGTATCGCCCACCACGAAATCGCTGTCGTAGTACGAGCGCGCCAGCGCGATGCCCTGGTAGAACTGCAGGTGGTCGGTCAGGTCGGCGGTGATGCCGAGGTCGGCGCCGATCACGTGCATCTTCGGCATCAAGCGCACCGTGTTGATCTGCGCGAACTGGGTGCCGATGGCCGCCGACAGCAGGCGGTTGCGGATGTCGTTGTAGAACACATCACCGGTCACGGTCAGGCGGTCGAAGCGGTGGCTGGCGCCCACGGTCAGGTTCCAGTTCTTTTCCGGACGCAGGGTGCCGGCCACGCGGTCGAACTCTTTCTGGTCACTGATGGTCCAGGCCGACGCGGTATAGCCGATGTTGCCGCGCTGGGCCACGCGATAGCCGTTCATGGTGTTGACCAGGTCGATGAAGGCATCGGTGCGCTCGGTCGGGCTCCAGTACAGCGACACGTGTGGCAGGAAGTTGCTCTTTGCGCGCAGCGTGCCGAACACCGGGCGCTCCGCTGCATCGCCGATGCCGCCACCGGTGGTAGTGAAGTCCACGGCCTTGAAGCCCAACCCCAGCACCAGCGTGTCGGTGACGGCGTAGTTGTCATGCAGGTAGAACTGCCGCGAGCGGGTCACCCAGTTGGATGCGTTGTCGGTCTGGAACGCTGGGCCGTACACATCGTACGGTCCGGTGGCCTTCAGTGGTTTGCCCTGGCCCAGCAGCGGCTGCTGGTACCACTCGGTCTTCGCGGCCGCCTTGCTCTTCTCCTGCCAGAAACCGGTGGTGAGGGTGTGCGCACCGGTCTCGAACTGCAGGTTGAACATGCCACCGAGGCGATTGAGGTGCGGCGTCTGCACCTGTTCGGAGAAGGGCGCGCCGTTGGGCGAGGGCACGGTCGGGTCGGTCAACGTGGCCTGGGTGTGGCTGTTGGCGTTGTACAGCTGCACGTTGCCGCTGAGCGCGGGCGTGATCTGGAAGCGATGGTTGATCGAAGCGACACGGTCGCGCGTCACCTGGCCGGTGTCGTAGGGAATCAGCTCGGACAGCTCGCCGCAGGTGTAGGCGCCGCAGGACTTTTCGGCGTTCTCCGGCGAGGCCACGTAGTACGCCCACGCATAGTCCGGATAGAAGCTGTCGGCCTTCCAGCCCAGCTTGCGGATCATGTCGAAGGAGATGTTGTTGTAGCCCCACACTGCGGCCTTGCTGTCGGACAGGAACACGGTGAAGTCACCCCACGCCACATCCTGCTGCGCCTTCAGGTCACCGCGCAGGAACTTCTGGGTGCCGGCGCCCTGGTACTTGTCGGCCGACACGCGCTGCAGGTCGACCAGCAGCTTCGGGCCGTGTTCGCCCAGCTGGCCGCTCTGGCCCGAGACCGTGGTGACCCGCGTGTTGTTGCTGCCCACGCCCTGCTTGATGCGCAGGCTGGGGGTGTCCTGCAGGTCGCGCAGGCGGTACTCGAGGCTGCCGCCATTGACGCTGCTGGAGAACACACTGACCGGTGCACCGCCCGGGCTGACCGTGATCGAACCGATGCCATCGGGCACGCCGACGTTGACCACGCTGGTGCCGGTAAGCGAGAGGAAGCCGTTGTCGTTCAGCGGCACGCCCTCGAAGGTGATGCCCATTTCATTCATGCGGAAACCGCGCACGAACAGGCTGGTGGCAGAAATATCCAGGCCGAGACCGTCGGTGGCGGTGTAGCTGGCACCCGGCACGTTCTTCAGCATCGACAGGCCGTTGTTGCCGGTCACCATCGCATCCAGGTCGGTGGCATTGATGACGTAGCGGTTCGGGCCCACCACCTGGGTGGGGGCGACAGCGGCACCGCGTGGGGTGGCGATGACCTGCAGCGCGTTCAAGGTGGTGGGGGTGTCGTGCGCGGCGTCGGTGGATTCGGCAGCGTGAAGCGGTGAAACGAGGGCGGTAGCGATTGCCAGGGCAAGAAGCGTAGGTGGAGTGTTCATGGCCAGATCCAGGGTGCAGGGGAAAGGTGGCGCAGGCGCACGCCCAGCGCGATGCGACGCCGGTGTACGGCGCGCTGGCTGGCGGCGATTGCATTGAAGTGATGACGGCGCGGTAAGCGCTGGTCAGTGGCAGATGAAGACGATCATCTGCCGTGGGATTCGGTGGCGTGATTTCGACGTGCGGAATTCTTGCATCGCACTGCCGCATCCGCCATTGCACCGTGGTACAGCGCCGATGGCGCTGTGTATGGATGCGCTATACCTGGGTATAGCCCTTGCGTGATAGGCCGACCTTGGTCGGCGCTTGCAGGCTGCGTGTGCCACCCAAGGTTGGCACCTACCGGCGAAGATGGACGCGCGGTTACTGCAGCACGAAGCGCTCGATCGCCTTGGCCACGCCTTCATCGGCGTTGGTGGCGGTCTCGAAGCGCGCGGCAGCCTTCACCGCATCGATGGCATTGCCCATCGCCACGCTGGTGCCGGCGTACTGCAGCATGGTCAGGTCGTTCTCCTGGTCGCCGATGGCCATCACATTGGCGCGGTCGATGCCCAGGTGCTCGGCCAGCTTCTGCAGGCTCGGCCCCTTGCCGGCGCGGTGGTCGAATACTTCCAGGAAGAACGGCGCGCTCTTCAGCACTGCGAAGCGCTCGGTCAGCGCGGCCGGCAGGCGCGCGATGGCGGCGTCCAGCACGTCCGGTTCGTCGATCATCATCAGCTTGATGAAGGACATGCCCGGGTCCATGTCGGCCACGCGGCGGTACGACAGTGGCATGCGCGAAAGATGCGAGTCGGCCACGGTGTAGATGCTGATGTCCTGGTTGGGCGTATACATGCGCTGCGCGTCCAGCGCCTGGAAGTGCACGCCGATCTCGCGGGCGACCTGTTCGCAGTACACGAAATCGTCGAAGCTGAGCGGATACTCGATTACGGTTTCACGCGGGCCGATGCGCTGCACCAGGCCACCGTTGCAGGCGATGCAGTAGTCATCGTCGCCCTCGATGCCAAGCTCATGCAGGAACGGCGCCAACCCGGGAACCGGGCGGCCGCTGGTCAGCACGATGTGCACGCCCAGCGCGCGCGCCTGGGCGATGGCCTGCTTCACGCGCGCGGTGAGCTTGTGGGCGGGGTCCAGCAGGGTGCCATCCATATCGATGGCGACCAGTTCGATGGTCGATTGCCTGCGACCCATGTCCATCATCTTCAACCAGTGCGGGGGACGCCCATTTTAGGCCAGGCCGCCTGGCAACGCCGGCCTCATGCATCGTTCACCTCTGCGCGGCGCTGGCCGGGGATACTCGTGGGGCCTGTGCGTCCCCCACCGCAGGACGGCCCTATCGACCGCCCTTCCCTGGACACTCTTTCGACGCATGACCTACCAAGCGCCCGACGCCACCGACACCGCCCCTCTTGCCCAGCAGATTGAAGACCTGATCGACGGCCTGCCCGGCGACCACATACGCGTGGGCACGCTGCTGCATGCGCTGGGCGACGAAGGCCTGATGCTGGTGGTGATCCTGCTGTCGGCGATCTTCCTGATTCCGGTATCGATTCCCGGGCTGAGCACGGTGTTCGGTGCGTCCATCCTGCTGATCGGCCTCAGCCGCGTGCGCGACCGTCCGTTGTGGGTGCCGCAGCGATTGGCCGACAAGCAGATCGCCACCGACAAGCTGAAAGCCAACCTGGGCCGTGCCCTGAAATGGGTGCATCGGATGGAGCGGTTGTCCCGGCCGATGCGGCTGGCAGCGATGGTGCGCTCAAAGAAGATGATGCGCTTGAACAACCTGGCGCTGGTGTTCGCCACGATCCTGCTGATGCTGCCGGCCGGGCCGATTCCCTTCAGCAACACGCTGCCGGCGCTGGCGCTGATGTCCTTTGCCATCGGCTTCATCCAGCGCGATGGCGCAGCGGTGGCGGCCGGCTACGGCTTCGTGGTGGCGTCGCTGGTGTACTTCGGTGTGCTGCTGGGCGGCGTGGGCTTTGCGGCCGAATCGGTGTTCAGTGGCTTCCGCAGCGGGTCATCGGCGCTGTAGAGCCGAGCATGGGCTCGGCTCTACAGCACGGGTGATGCGCGGGCAGCCGGCTACTTCGCCGACACCCGCCACACCACGTCGCCCACATCATCGGCGACCAGCAGCGCGCCCTCCGCGTCGATGGCCATGCCCACCGGCGCGCCCATCAGCGTCTTCTCGTCCTTGGACGCGAACCCGCTCACCACCGCTTCCGGGCGGCCGGCCGGCTTGCCGTCCTTGAACGGCACGTACACCACTTCGTAGCCGCTCAGCGGCGAGCGGTCCCAGCTGCCGTGCTCGCCGATGAAGGCACCGCCGTGGTACTTCGCCGGCAGTGCCTGGCCGGTGTAGAACAGCAGGCCCAGCGGTGCCACGTGCGAGCCGATGGCGAAGTCCGGGCGGATTGCCTTGGCTACCAGGTCCGGCCGCTGCGGCTGCACGCGCTCGTCCACATGCTGGCCGTAGTAACTGTAGGGCCAGCCGTAGAAGCCGTGCTCCTGCACCGAGGTGAGGTAATCGGGCACCAGGTCGGCGCCGATCTCGTCGCGTTCGTTCACCACCGCCCACAGCTTGCCGGTGCTCGGCTCCCAGTCCAGGCCGGTGGGGTTGCGCAGGCCCGAGGCGTAGATGCGGCTGCCGCTGGTGGCCACGTCCACTTCCAGCACCACCGCGCGGCGATACTCGACGGCCAGGCCATTCTCGGTGATGTTGCTGTTGGAGCCCACGCCCACGTACAGCTTGCTGCCATCGCGGCTGGCCAGCAGTTCCTTGGTCCAGTGGTGGTTGATGGTGCTGGGCAGGTCAGTGAACTCGCTGCCCTTGTCGGACATGCGGGTTTCGCCCGGCACGTAGTGGTATTTCATGATGTTGCCGGTGTTGGCCACATACAGCGTGTCACCGATCAGCTGGATGCCGAACGGCGAGTGCAGGTTTTCGATGTACACGTGCTGGGTCCAGATGCCGGTGCCCGGCGTGCGCCGCAGCAACGTGACCCGGTTGCCGCCCTTGCCGGCCTTGCCCGAGCGCGCCTTCACCTTGCCGGCGATCCACTGCTTGGGCGTGGTGACCGGCTCTTCGCCGGGGCCGTTGCCCTCCACCACCAGCACATCGCCGTTGGGCAGGGTCAACAATCGCCGCGGGTGCTGCAGGTTGGCAGCGATGCGTTCGATCTTCAGGCCGTCGGCCACCGACGGTGCCTGGCCCTCGGCCCAGCCCACGCCCTTGGGCACCTGCATCGGCGGCATCAGGTAGTTCTGCGGCGCGGGCAGCGGTGGCTGTGCACCGGACTGGTCGGCCGGGTGGTATTCGGCCTTGCCGGCACACGCGGCCAGCGCCAATGCCAGCGAAAGCACGCCCACGGCAGGCAGGATGCGCTTAGCCATGACGGGCTCCTTGCAGCACCGGCTGCTGCAGCGAAAGCACGATGAAGCCAAGCGCGATCAGTGCCACCGTCAGCGCGGAGAGGATGGTGCCCGGCACGGCCGCCGCATAGGCATCGCGGCTGTGCACGAAGGCGTTCCAGACGGCCAGCACGATGGCGACCAGGTTGAGCAGGAAATCGAGGCGGTCGGTGCCGGTGGCGGTGCCGTTGCGGCGCCAGACCGCGAACAGGTTGATCAGCCGCGGCAGGATGGCGATCAGCAGGCCGAAGGTGATCAGCCACGCCGCCGACTTGCCCCACATGACTTCAGCGGTGTTGAGGTAGAGGATGTCGAAAATGAGGCCGGCCACGAAGAAGCCGAACGGTATCGGATTCAACAGGCTGAAGAGTGTTGTGCCGAGGCCGCGATGGGCCTGGGCGACGGGGTTGACCATGGTCGTGCTCCGTTCGGGGAAGGGGTGCACGGGCTGTAGTAGCACAGGGGGGCGGGAGGGGGTGCGATGATCTGGGCATCGGATGGCCTCGACGCTATGGCGATGCCCAATGCGAAGTCCGCACGACGTGGCCAGTGCCATCCAGCTCCACCGACCACGCCTCGATATGGGGCAGGAATGGGTTTTCGTACCACAGCCGTTCCACGCAGGTACCACTGCATGGGGTGCTGGCATAGCGGGAAAACCGTTGTCCACGCGGCTCTGTGACATCGGGTGCACCCAGCGCATCGATGACCGCCTCTCGACGGTCCCCGGGCTGCAGGGAAGCGATGCCGCGCTCGGCCAGGATGGAAGTAGCCGAGCATCCCCCCACGTAAAGCACGGCTGCCAACGCCAACAGCCACGCCAGGGTCTTCACGTCTGCGCCTCCGCATCCAGCTCCATGGCAGCGTCCCGTATCTCATGGAATGGCAGCATGGTCTCGAAGCCGAATTCGTGTTCCATGCTGATGCGGACCAGGCCGCCAATGGCGAACCAGCTGGTATTGGCGTGCACATCGATCCCATGCCAACCGCCCCCTGCCAGCAGATCCAGCGTCTGCGCCCGGGGCATCTTTGTCTTCTCCTCCCGCAGCAACGCGCGGCGGTGCCGTTTCATCAGCAGGCGCAGCTGCTTCACCGTTGTGATGTTGAATGCGGTGAGCTCCGGCAGCAGCTCGGCGATGTCGGCGTCGGTCCAGTAATCGTGGCGACGGTGATACATCGACAGCACCACCTTGCGGATGGTGGCCACGGTGAGTGGGGCCAGATCGGCGCGGGCGCGGGCATTGGGGCGTTTCATCCGGTGTCCTCCGGGGAGCCTGGGCATGGCGGTGGGGTTCCGGTGCGGGTGGATTGTGCCAACCAAGGTTGGCACCTAGCGGGGCACCGACCAGAGCGGCGCAGTCGTCATTACAAGGCGGCATAAGTGTTTGTGACGTATTTGGCACATCCGCACATCGGCTGCGTGAAGAGGTAGGGGGGTGTTCGTTGTGTCGCGTTTGGCTCGTTGCGATGGGGCAGATCCGCCCCGCCGTCCTGCCATGCCGATTCACAACAGAAGGATTCGTGTATGAAGCGACACACGCAACGCTCCGCGCCACCGCGCTCTGCGCGCCTGGCCCTGGCCACTGCCCTGGTACTGGGCAGCCTGGCCGTTACCGCCCAGGCGCAACAGGCCGACCCACTGGCGGGTATCCAGTGGCATCTGCTCAATACCGGGCAGACGGTGCCGGCCGATACGCTGCCGGTGGCCGGCAACGATCTCAACGTCGATGGCCTGTTCCGCAATGGCATCCGTGGCCAGGGCGTGGTGATCGGCATCGTCGATGACGGCCTGCAGATTGCCCACCCGGACCTGGCCGCGAACGTGGCGGCGGTAGCGGGCAAGAACTTCGCCAACGGCTCCAACAATCCCACGCCGTCCAATCCCGACGCTGACAACCACGGCACGATGGTGGGCGGCATCGCCGGTGCGGTGGGCGCCAACAACCTGGGCGTGCGTGGCGTGGCCCCGGCGGCAACGCTGAAGGGCTTCAACGTGCTGGCCTCCAATGCGCAGGGCAACCAGCAGAGCAACATCGAATACGCCTGGTGGGATGGCGCCGAGTCGGCCGATGTGCAGGTGTTCAACAACAGCTGGGGCGCTGGCCCGGGCAACCCCAACCTGCCCGTGGCCTACAGCCAGAACACGGTGAGTTCGTACGAGCAGGCACTGTCGGGCACGCGCGGTGGCCGCGGCGGCATCTACGTGAAGTCAGCCGGCAACAACTTCAACAACGCCTCGATCAGCCAGACCCAGGACGTCTGCACCACCGATACCAAGAACCGCAACACCGGCTGTGTGCCGGCCGGCCGCGATCCACGCAACAACCTGTTCAACGTGATCACCGTGGGTGCAGTGCGCGCCGATGGCGTGCGTTCGTCGTACTCGTCCACCGGTTCGGCACTGTGGGTGTCGGCCTTTGGCGGCGAGTACGGCCTGCAGGCGCAGTACGCCCCGAACCTGGTGGCACGTGCGTACGATCCGGCCATCGTCACCACCGACGTGACCGGCTGCACCCAAGGCAGCAACAAGAACACCAACCGCCAGAACACGCTGGACAGCAACCTGTCGGCCATCGACAGCACCTGCAACTACACCGCGAAGATGAACGGTACGTCGGCGTCGGCGCCGATGGTATCGGGCGTGGCGGCGCTGGTGCTGGAGGCCAACCCGAACCTGTCCTACCGCGATGTGAAGTACATCCTCGCCACGACGGCCACCCGCAACCATCCGAACCAGCCGGCGGTGACCCTGGCCGACGGCCGCACGCTGGTGCCGGGCTGGACGGTGAATGCAGCCAACCGCGCTTACAGCAACTGGTACGGGTTCGGTGTGGTCAACGCGGCGCGCGCCGTGCAGGTCGCCGAGACCTTCCAGTCGTTGGGCCCACTGCTGGATACGGGCTGGCGCACCACCACGCGCACGGTGGCCATCGGCAACACCTCCGCCGCCGCCGCGCGGTTGACCTTCCAGCTGGCCAATGGCGCACGCAACATCGAGTCGGTGCAGCTGGGCTTCCGGGTGAACCACAGCAATACCCGCCAGCTGCAGTTCGTGCTTGTTTCGCCCAGTGGTACGCGCAGCGTGGTGCAGCCGGCCTTCACCGCCATCGGTTCGGGTACCAATGGCGTGCAGCGCAACTTCACCAACTGGGATCTGCTGTCCAGCAATGCCTTCCTGGATGAAAGTGCCACCGGCACCTGGACGCTGGAAGTGACCGACATGGGGCAGGCCGCGAATGCTGCATCGCGCGGCAACCTCGAATTCTTCAAGATCCGCGTTCTGGGGCACTGATGATGAAAACGACCATTCTGTTGAGCACGCTCGCCTTCGCGGCGATGACCTCCCCTGCCTGGGCACAGAGCTCGGGGCAGACCCCACCGGCACGGAGCCTGTCCACCGTGGATGCACAGGAACTGAAAGCTTCGGCCACCGGCCGTTCGTTCGACGTGGGCGGCACGCGTTTCCAGCTGTCCCCGTCGACCTCGGTGCAGCAGGCTGCGGGCGGCCAGTTCCGGATCACGCCGCAGGCAGCGGCCACCACCAGTTCGCGCAGCAAGCGTTCGCTGGATGGCGCGGCAGCAGCTGGCGCTGATGCCGGCGCCGGCAAGTTCGCCGCTGCGGTGTCCAACGATGGTGCGCCGGTGGTGGCGACCTCGCGGGTGAAGGTGTTCTTTACCGATGCGGCGTCTGCACAACGCGCGGCGAAGGCCACGGGTGGCACCGTGGTGAAGGTGTCCAAGGCCGCCGGCCTGGCCATCGTCGAGTACCCATCGGTGAACGCGGCGCTGGATGCGAGCACCCGGCTGCTGTCGATTGCGGGCGTGCGCGCAGCCGAGCCGGACGTGGTGCAGTGGGAAGAGAAGAAGTGATCCTGGGCGTTGCGTGATACCCCCCCCGGCCGGTTGGCTCTCCTGGCCGGCCGGGGGGATTGGCGAGCGGGAGGGCGTGCCGACCAACGGTCGGCACCCACCAGAATCCAATGGCACCCACCAGATTCATTCATCGCGTGTCGTCCAAGGTCGACACCTGCCAGGGCGATGCGTCGTTCAGCGTGCGGCGATGCTCGCGCTGTGCGGCAGCTTGCACGCCGCCAGCGCTTCACTGCCTGCGGCCGGATGTTCCGGCTCCAGCAGCAACCGCTGCACGTCCGAGAACAGCTGCTCCACCGGCATGCCGTAGGGCGCGAACAGGCGCAGGCGACCCTGTCGGTCGAACACGTAGCCGCCGGCGATGTGGCTCATCGTGTAGGTGTCCGGCAGCTGTCCGGGCTCTTTCTCGTAGAACGCCTTGAAGTCACTGGCCATCGCCGAGAGCTGTGCCTCGTCACCGACCAGTGCCATCGCCTTCGGGTCGAACGCGTGCACATAGGTGTGCGCGACTTCGGGGGTATCGCGCGCCGGATCGACGCTCACAAACACGACCTGCAACTGGTCGGCATCCTTGCCCATCAGGTGCTTGACCTGGCTCAGTTCGACCATCGTGGTCGGGCACACGTCCGGGCAGCTGGTGAAGCCGAAGAACAGGTAGGTCACCTGCCCCTGCAGGTCCTTCGGGCCACGCAGGGTGCCGGCGCTGTCAGGCATGGTCCAGTGCTGGCCCAGTTCCTCGCAGGCGATGTCCTTGGAATAGAAATCCATGCGCGACTGCGCGCTGCAGCCGGCCAGCAGGCCGAGTGCGAGGCCTGCGGCAAGCAGCGGCAGGCGCAGGGAACGAACAACGGAAGCAACACGCATCACGGGTACCACCAACACGAGGTGGGCGCGGTCTCGGTCAGGCCTGCCCTGGGGGGAGAGAGGGCTGAGGTGCCAGGGCGATCGCGCACTCCTTGCCGATCGCCCCGGCCACGGTCAGTTGATCATCATGTGGTAGTGCATGCTCCAGATGATCCAGATCGACAACGCGACCACGATGAACAGGATCACCAGGGTGAACACGAAGCTGGCGAGGTTCCAGCCACCTTCGGATTTGCGGTCCATGTGCAGGAAGTACACCAGCTGCACCAGGATCTGCGCGACCGCGAAGCCGACCAGCAGGAACAGGGTGACCGGCCGCGACAGCACCGGGTTCATTACCAGCGCGAACGGCACCACCGTCAGCAACGCGCACAGCACGAAGCCGATCAGGTAGGACTTGGTGGAACCGTGCGCATTGCCGGCGCGCGAGGTTTCGACGTGGGCCATGTCAGAAGGCTCCGATCAGGTAGACGAAGGTGAAGACGCAGATCCACACCAGGTCCAGGAAGTGCCAGAACAGGCTCAGGCAGGACACGCGGGTGATGTTGGTCGGGGTGAGGCCGCGGCGATACACCTGGTGCATCACCACCGCCATCCAGATCAGGCCGCTGGCCACGTGCAGGCCGTGGGTGGCAACCAGGGCGAAGAACGCCGACAGGTAGGCACTGGTGCTGGGACCGGCACCTTCATGGATGAGGTGCGAGAACTCGTACAGCTCCATGCCGATGAACGAGGCGCCGAGCACGAAGGTCACGCCCAGCCAGCGCAGCACCGCCGCCTTGTCCAGGCGGTGCATGGCCAGCACGGCCTGGCCATAGGTGATGCTGGACACCAGCAGGATGAAGGTCTCGGCCATCACGAACGGCAGCGAGAACAGTTCCTTGCCGGTCGGGCCGCCGGCGTAGGCGGTGCTGAGCACCGCGTACGAGGCGAACAGCGAGCCGAACAGCACCAGGTCGGACATGAGGTATACCCACATGCCGAACACCTTCATGCCGCCCTGTTCGTGGGCGTGATCGTGCTCGTGATGGTCGTCGTGGGCCAGCACATCGCTGCCCAGTTGCGGACGGGTCAACAGGTTCATGCGCCTGCCTCCTGCAGCTTGGCGTGGTTTGCCGCTTCGGTACGCGCCACCTCTTCGGAGCTGACGTAGTAATCCACGTCCTCGTTGTAGGAGCGCGCGATCAGGGTGACGATCATCGCGATGAAGCTGGCACCGGCCATCCACCAGATGTGCCACACCAGGGCGAAGCACAGCACCAGGATCCAGGCGTTGAGGATCAGCGGCACACCGGTGTTCTTCGGCATGTGGATCGGTGCGTACTTCTTCGGCGGCGGCGGCAGGCCACGCTTCTTCGCTTCGTGGAAGGCGTCCAGCTCATCGGCCTTGGGCACCACGGCGAAGTTGTAGAACGGCGGCGGCGACGGCGTGGCCCATTCCAGCGTGCGTGCATTCCACGGGTCGCCGGTGAGGTCGAGGTTGCGCTTGCGGTCGCGCACGCTGACGTAGATCTGCACCAGCATCAGGATGATGCCCGCGAACACGAACAGCGCACCGATGAAGGCGGCGATCAGGTACGGCGTCCACGCCGGGTTGTCGTACTGGTTCATGCGCCGGGTCATGCCCATGAAGCCCAGCATGTACAGCGGCATGAAGGCCAGGTAGAAGCCGATCACCCAGCAGGCGAAGGACCACTTGCCCAGGCGCTCGTTGAGAGTGAAGCCGAACACCTTCGGGAACCAGTAGACGAAGCCGGCCAGGTAGCCGAACAGCGCACCGCCGATGATGGTGTTGTGGAAGTGCGCGACCAGGAACAGGCTGTTGTGCAGCAGGAAGTCGGCGCCCGGGATGGCCAGCAGCACGCCGGTCATGCCACCGATGGTGAAGGTGACCAGGAAGGCGATGGTCCACAGCATCGGCACGCTGAACTCCACGCGGCCGCCGTACATGGTGAACAGCCAGGTGAAGATCTTCACGCCGGTGGGGATGGCGATGATCATCGTCATGATGCCGAAGAAGGCATTGACGCTGGCACCGGAGCCCATGGTGAAGAAGTGGTGCAGCCAGACGATGAAGGACAGGATGCCGATCGCCAGGGTGGCGCCGACCATCGACTTGTAGCCGAACAGCTTCTTGCGCGAGAACGTGGCGGTCACTTCAGAGAAGATGCCGAACGCCGGCAGCACCAGGATGTACACCTCCGGGTGGCCCCAGGCCCACACCAGGTTCACGTACATCATCGGGTTGCCACCCAACGTGTTGGTGTAGAAGTTGAAGTCCAGGTAGCGGTCCAGGGTAAGCGCACCCAGGGCGACGGTCAGGATCGGGAAGGCGGCGATGATGATCACGCTGGTGACCAGCACGGTCCAGGTGAACACCGGCATCTTCATCAGGGTCATGCCCGGCGCACGCATGCGCAGGATGGTGATGAACAGGTTGACGCCGGTCAGCAACGTACCGATGCCGGAGGCCTGCAACGCCCAGATGTAGTAATCGACACCGACCCCTGGACTGAACTCGATGCCCGACAGCGGCGGATAGGCGACCCAGCCGGTCATCGCGAATTCGCCAACGCCCAGCGAGATCATCATCAGCGCAGCGCCGACCACGAAGATCCAGAAGCTGAAGGCATTGAGGAACGGGAACGCCATGTCGCGCGCGCCGATCTGCAGCGGCACGATGATGTTCATCAGGCCGACCACGAACGGGGTGGCCACGAAGAAGATCATGATCACGCCGTGCGCGGTGAAGATCTGGTCGTAGTGTTCCGGTGGCAGGAAGCCATCACTGCCCGGCCCGGCCGCCGCCAGCTGTGCGCGCATCATCAGTGCATCGGCGAAGCCGCGCACCAGCATGACCAGCGCGACGACCACATACATGATGCCGATCTTCTTGTGGTCCACCGTGGTGAACCAGTCGCGCCAGAGCACGCCCCACAGCTTGAAATAGCTCACCGCGCCGAGCAGGGCGAGGCCGCCCAGCACCATGGCCGCCAACGTGACCACGACGATCGGCTCGTGCAGCGGCACGGCCTCCCACGTCAATTTACCCAACATGTTCGTTACTCCTGGGAAACCTGGGCACCGCCGGCAGCGCCCGCCGGGGTTGCAGCAGCGGTGTTCTCACCGACGCCGATGAACTGGTCGATGACCTTCTTGAACAGCAGCGGTTCGACGCTGGAGAAGTGCTGCACCGGTGCATTCTTGGACGGCGCGGCCAGCGCCTTGAACTGCTCGAAGCTGAGCGCATCCGGCGCGCTGCGCACCTCGGCCACCCAGCGATCGAAGTCTTCGTTGCTGCTGGCGGTGGCGATGAACTTCATGTTCGAGAAGCCATGGCCGCTGTAGTTGCCGGACATGCCACGGAACTGGCCGGGTTCGTTGGCGATCAGGTGCAGCTGCGTGCGCATGCCGGCCATCGCGTAGATCTGTCCACCCAGCTGCGGGATGAAGAAGGTGTTCATCGTCGAGTTGGAGGTGATGTTGAACGCCAGCGCGCGGTTGGCCGGGAAGTTGAGCTGGTTGACGGTGGCGATGCCCAGGTCCGGGTACACGAACACCCACTTCCAGTCGGTGGCGATCACGTCCACGTGCAGCGGTTCGCCGGCCACGTCCAGCGGCTTGTACGGATCGAGCTCGTGGGTGGACTTCCACACGATCACCGCCAGTACCGCGATGATGATCAGCGGCACGCCCCAGACCACCACTTCCACCTTGGTGGAGTGCGACCAGTCCGGCGTGTACTTCGCCTTGGTATTGCCGGCGCGGAAGCGCCAGGCGAACACGAAGGTCAGCACGATGGCCGGCACGACGACGATCAGCATCAGGCCGATGCAGATCAGGATCAGGTCGCGCTGTGCGATCCCGACCATGCCCTTCGAATCCAGCAGCACCCAATCGCAGCCCGTCAGGGCGATGCAGGCCAGGGCGACCAGCGCCAGGCGAATGCGGTTCCAGTAGATATTCATTGGTGGTCAACCCTGTTGAAGATGCGCGCTTGACCGGCTCGCCTGCGCGCAGCGCCCGGGCGTGGAGCGGCTACACTGTGGGTACGAGGTCGCCTACAAACAGGCGAGCCACTCCAATCAAGCCCATACAAGATACAGCATTGTATGGACTTGTGCATCTGCACGTATGGAAAAATCCGACCGATGACGCCTCCTGCTGCCGGCCGCCGCCTGAAACACCCCAACCGGACCTGGGTCCGCCCGTTCCGTGAGGGCGCAGGACCGCTGTACCTGCAGATCGCCCAGCAGGTGCGCGAGGCGGTGGACGATGGCGTGCTGCGGCCGGGCGATCGCCTGCCGCCACAGCGCGACCTGGCCCAGCAGGTGGGGGTGGACCTGACCACGGTCACCCGCGCCTTCGCCGAACTGCGCCAGGCGGGCCTGCTGGACGCGCAGGGCGCGGGCGGCACCTTCATTGCGATGTCCGCCGGCAACCGCGGCACCTCGGTCGACCTGAGCATGAACATCCCGCCGCTGCTGGGCAGCGCGCCGTTCGCACAGGGCATGGAGGCCGGTTTCCAGCACCTGGGCCAGCAGCTTGGCCAAGGCGAGCTGATGAGCTACCACGTTGGTGCCGGCAGCCGTGACGACCGCGCTGCGGCCGTGCAATGGCTGGCGCCGGTGCTCGGCACGGTGGGCGCCGAGCGGGTAGTGATCTGCCCCGGCGCGCAGACTGCGCTGTGCGCACTGATCCTGGCCCGCACCCAGCCGGGCGAACTGATCGCCGCCGAGCAACTGACCTATCCGGGCCTGCTGGCCGCTGCGCGCGTGCTGCAGCGGGGCGTGGTGCCGGTGGCGATGGACGCCGAGGGCATGCTGCCCGATGCCCTGGACGAAGCCTGCCAGCAGCGCCGGCCGCGCCTGCTGTACCTGGTGCCGACCATCCAGAACCCGACCACGGCGACGATGTCGGCGCAGCGCCGGCAGGCCCTGCTGGCGGTGGCAAGGCGGCACGAACTGACCGTGGTCGAGGACGATCCCTACTGGCTGCTGGCCGGCGATGCCGCCCCGCCGCTGGCCGCGCTGGCCGACGGTGGCTGCCCGGTCTACTACATCTCCACCCTGTCCAAGTGCCTGGCCCCCGGCCTGCGCACGGCCTACCTGGTGGTGCCGGGCGGCGAGCCGATGGAGCCGGTGCTGGACGCCCTGCGTGCGATCGCGCTGATGCCCACCCAGTCGATGGTGGCAGTGGCCTCGCACTGGATCCGCACCGGCCAGGCGCAGGCGATGGTGCAGCGCTTCCAGCAGGAACTGCGCGAGCGCCAGGCCATTGCTGCCCGCTACCTGCCCGCCCGCCGCCAGGCCCACCCGGCCGGCCTGCATGTGTGGCTGCCGTTGCCGCCGCGGCTGGACCAGTACCGGCTGATCCAGGCGGCACAGGAACAGGGCCTGGGCATTGCCAGCTCCGATGCCTTCAGCGTGGAGGAACCACCACCGGGCAACGCCATCCGCCTGTCGCTGGGCGGTGCGGTGGATCAGGAGGCACTGGCCGGTGCGCTGGCCAAGCTGAACGAGATCCTGTCCGAGGCGCCCGACGCGCGGCATTCGGCGATCGTCTGAGCCATCCCGTGGGCCATACCCATACAAGATGATATCTTGTATGTAATGTATGGACGGAGGATGTGCCGCAGATGGCCGCCGACAAACTGAAGTTCCACCTGGTGATGGCCGGCTGCGGCGGGTTCGTCGTGCTGATGCTGGCCGCCCTGGCCTGGGTCTGCCTGCAACCGCAGACCGTGGATGTGCAGGCCGCCGAGCGCCACGCCATTGAACAGTGCCTGCAACGCAGCGAGGACGCGGCGCGCAGCGAGATCCAGCGCCGCGCCCAGGCCGACTCCTGCCGCGAGATGCGCAAGCAGTACGTGCACAAGTTCGGCGCGGACGGCTCCTGATGGGCGCAGCCGCGCCGCGCCCACGCCGTCCGATGCTGCCGGTGATGATCGCCCTCGCCTGCCTGTTCATGGCCGGCGTGGCGGTGGCACTGTGGCAGTACTTCGGCTATGGCGAGCAGTCCACGTTCGCCGAACAGGCCATCGTCTTCGATGACTCGCAGCTGCGGTTGCCGGCGGAACTGGCCGGCGACACCGGCCGCATCCGCGTGGTGCATTTCTGGGACCCGGCCTGCGGCGTGTGCAACCGCGAAACCGGTGCGCACCTGAGCTACCTGATCAGCATGTATCGCCGCGCCGGCATCGACTTCTATGCGATCCGCCGCCCCGGTACCCAGGGTGAACTGCCCGAGCCGCTGCGCAGCAAGGTGATCACCCTGCCGACCATTGACGGCATCGGGAACATTCCAGCCAGCCCGGCGGTGGCGATCTGGGACCGCCAGGGCCACCTGGCCTATGCCGGCCCGTACAGCATCGGCATGGTCTGCAATTCGGCCAACAGCTTCGTCGAACCGTTGCTGGACAAACTGGTGCGCGGGGAAACCGTGCGCCCGAAAGGACTGCTTGCCGTGGGCTGCTACTGCCCGTGGCAGGCCCAGCGCTGAGGACGCGCGATGACATCACCGACGCTGGCCGGCGCAGCCGCCACAAACAACAACGGCGGTCACCTGTCCGAACCGACCGATGGTTATGGACAGGCTCCCGCCGTTGGAAGCAACGATACGCCCCGACATCCTCCGTACATGCCGCGACCCGATGTCGCAGGGCCTGGCATTGCAGGGCTGGGCTGGGTGCAGGACGTGCACGTGCACAGCGGCCCGATCTACCTGCGCATCGTCAACACGCTGGAACGCACCATCAATCGTGGCGGCCTTGCGCCCGGGCAACGGCTGCCCTCGCAGCGCGCGTTGGCGCAGCAGCTCGGCGTGGACCTGACCACGGTGACCCGCGCGTTCGATGAAGCACGCAAGCGTGGGCTGATCGAAGCACGCGGGCCACAGGGCAGCTTCATCGCGCCGCCCAAGGCGGGCTTTGACCAGGCCGTCGATCTCAGCATGAACGTGCCACCGGTACCCGACGCCGATGCACTGGCGGAAATGCTGCGTCGAGGCGCAGCGGCGGTGCTTGCGCGCAGCAATGCGCCGAACCTGATGACCTATCACCTGGGCGGTGGCAACCCGACCGATCGCCACGCGGCGGCGCGCTGGCTGCAGCCGATGCTGGGCACGGTGGACGATGCTCGCCTGCTGCTGACCGAAGGCGCACAGGTGGCGCTGGCGGCGATCCTGCTCAGCCAGGGGCGCGAGGGCGATGCGATCCTCTGCGACCGGTTGGTGTATCCGGGTCTGCTGCAGGCCGCCGCCGCACTGGGACGGCGACTGGTCGCGGTGGAGGGCGACGAACATGGCATGTGCCCGGAGGCGCTGGCCCGCCGGGCGCGGGAATGCGGCGCGCGCCTGGTCTACCTCAACCCCACCTGCCAGAACCCGACGGCACTGACCGTGCCCACCACGCGGCGCGAAGCGCTGGCGCGGGTGCTGGAGCGCGAAGGCCTGCTGGCGATCGAGGACGATCCATACTGGCACCTGGCCGTCACTGCGCCCATTCCGCTGGCGACGCTGGCACCGCGACACGTGTTCCATGTGGCCACGCTTTCAAAGGTGATCAGCCCCGGCCTGCGTACCGCGTTCGTGCAATGCCCGGGCGCCGCCCATGCCGAGGCGATGGCCACCGCACTGCGTGCCACGCGGTTGATGGGCCATCCGCTGGTATCCGCGCTGGCCAGCCAGCTGCTGCTGGATGGGTCGGCGCAGGCGCTGCTGGCGCAGGTACGCGAGGAAGCACGCGAGCGCACGCGGATGGCGCGGTATCTGCTGGCACCCTCGTTGCTGGAGCGCGCCGATGGGCTGCATGCGTGGTGCCGGGTGCCAGCGCCATGGACCGACGCCACGCTGGTGCGTACGGCGCAGCTGCAGGGCCTGGCGATTGCGCCTTCATCGGCGTTCTGTCCGCCGGGCCCGCCGTTCGCGAGCGGGGTGCGGCTGTCGTTGGGATTGGCTGCGGACCGGCGGCAACTGGAAAACGCGCTGCGGCGGATCGATCGGTTGTTGTTGTCCGATGGGTTGCCGGCGATTGACCGCTAGTGGAAGGACATCCACGCATGGCGTGGATCTACTGGGCCTGTTCCGGTAGATGCGGTAGATGCCAACCCTGGTTGGCAATGCCCGTTCACGCCATGCGTGGGTACATCTGCAATCGTTGCCACCCCATTTCAGTAGATCCACGCCATGCGTGGATGGGTGTTGCGCCTACCCCAGCGCGGCCAACGCCTGCACCAGCGCATCCATCTGCGCGGGGCCGGTGAATACCGATGGTGTCACCCGCACGCAGGCGCCGGAGTCCAGGCCATCGCGATGGGTGGTGAATATCCGATGTTCATCCAGCAGCCGTTTCTGCAGCGCCAGGTTGTCTTCCACCGAGGCATGGCCACGCAGGCGGAAGCTGGCCAGTGCACTGGCCAGCGCCGGATCCGGCGACGACAGCACCTCGATATGCGCCATCTGCCGCGCCGCCACCGTCCAACGCTCACGCAGGTAGCGCAGCCGCGCCTGCTTGTTCGCTGCGCCGATGCGCTGATGCAGCGCGATGGCCTCCGGCAGCGCCAGATAGGCGGCGAAGTTGACCGTGCCGGTGTGCACGCGACTGCCCACGCGGCCGTCGTCGGTCTCACCCATGTACGGGTCCAGGTCGGCCACGCGTCCTTTGCGCACGTACATCGCGCCCACGCCCACCGGTGCGCCGATCCACTTGTGCAGGTTGATGCCAACGAAATCGCCCTTCAGGTCCGGCACCGCGTAGTCGATCTGGCCAAAGCCATGTGCGGCATCGACAATCACGTCGATGCCGCGCGCCCGCGCGCGCTCGGCGAGCTCGGCCACCGGCAGCACCAGCCCATGGCGGTGGCTGACTTGGGTCAGCAGTACCAGTTTCAGGCGCGGCAGGCGCGCGAACGCCTCATCGTAGGCCTGCAGGATCTGCTCATGGGTGGGCACCACCGGCAGTGCGATGCGCTCGACCTGCACGCCACGACGCTGCTGCAACCAGCGCATCGCGTTGATCATGCTGTCGTAGTCGATGTCGGCGTACAGCACCTGGTCGCCCGCGGCCAACCGGTTGTAGCCGCCGATCAGCGCGAGCATCGCTTCGGTGGCGCCACGGGTCAGCGCGATCTCGTCGGCGCCGACGCCAAGCATGTCGGCCACCTGCCGATGCACGGCCAGGTACTGCGCCGGGAACGCGTGGCGACCGTACCAGGCATTGCCCCGGTTCACTTCGGCGGTATGCCGCTGGTAGCTGGCCAGGGTCTGCTTGCCCATCGCGCCCCAGTAGCCGTTCTCCAGGTGGTTCACTTCATCGGTGATGTCGAAGTGGCTGGCGACGGCGGACCAGTACGACTCGTCACGGGCCAGCACATCCGGCGTCGTGGAAGGTGCAGGAATGTCCATCGGCACAGCGTAGCGCGCGGCTGCCGGAGCAGCCAGCGCGGCAAGCGCCACACTGGCCGGCAGCAGCACACCTGCGCGCAGCAGGGAGCGGCGGCTGCGGTCCATCAGAAGCTCAGCCGGTACTGCGCGTACACGTTGGCACCATCGGTGTCGTACGGCGCGTTGCGCGAATAGACCAGGCCACGGCTGGCCTGGAAGGTGGCTTCATCCGGGTAGCGGTCGAACACGTTGTCGGCGCCCACGCGCAGGCTGTGGTGTTCGTTGATGCGATAGCCCACGGCCAGGTCGAGGAAGGTCATCGCACCGAACTGTTGGTAGATATCGCCGGTGGCGTTGCCGGTGGAGTCGGTCCACTTGCCGTAATAGCGCACGCGTGCCATCAACGACCACGCGCCGACGTCCCAGCTGCCGGTGAAGCTGCCCTTGTGCTCGGGCAGGCGGTCTTCGAACAGCACGCGCTGGGTCTCGTTGGTGGCCACCGAGGTGCTGCCGTTGTCGACGCGGGTCTGGTTGTAGTTGTATGCCAGGGTCAGCGTCATCCGCCCTGCGCCGAGGTCGCGCAGGTAGTTGCCGACCACATCCACGCCGGTGGTGGTGGTGTCGAAATCGTTGGTGAAGTAGTTCACCGAGGTATAGCCCAGCGGGTTCGGCGTGCCGGCCGGAATGGCGAAGCTGGCCGACTGGCTGAAGCGGTCGCTGAGCGTGATCCGGTAGACATCGACCGACCCGGACAGGCCCAGGTCGGTGCGCCAGGTCAGGCCCAGCGAGGCCGTGCGCGATTCTTCCGGGGTGAGCGGCTTGGCACCCAGCAGCTGCGCCAACGGATCGCTGGGCGACAGGCGGCCGCTGGTGAAGATCTGCAGCGTGCGCGTGTCCAGGCCCTGGGTGGTGCTGGTGGTGTTGAGCTGGGCCGGCGTGGGCGCGCGGAAGCCGGTGGAGAGCGTGCCGCGCAGCGCCACTTCCGGGGTGATCGCAAAACGTGCCGACAGCTTGCCATCCACCGTGCTGCCGAAGCTGGAGAAGTCTTCATAGCGACCGGCCGCGCCGATGCTCCAGCGCTCGCCCAGCGGCACTTCCATGTCCACGTAGGCGGCCTTGCTGCGCTGGCTCCACTGCCCGGCCTGGCTGGCCGAGAAGCCCGGCGCGCCGTTGGAATTGGCTTCCAGGCCCGCCGCAGCGCCACGGCCCACCGCATACGAGGCCGGGTCGCCGGCGCGCACCTGGTAGGTCTCCTGGCGGAATTCGGCACCGAAGGCGACGTTGACCGGCTTCGACAGCGCAGCCACGTCCCATTCGTAGTTGAAGTCCGCATTGGCGTTCTTCTCGGTCTGGGTCAGCCGGCCGAGGTCGAAGGAGGTCGGGCTGTCCGGCCCCAGCGAGGCGTTGATGGAGTTGTCCAGGCTGTAGTCGATGGCATTGCGGCCATACGAGGCGCTCAGGTCCCAGCGCAGCCTGGGGGTGATCTCACCCCGCAGGCCCGCGACCAGCTGCAGGTCGTTCTGGGTGTTGCCGTACTGCGGGCTGAAGCCCACCGGATACAGCGAGCGCAGGTTCCAGCCCGGGAAGATGCTGGTCGTACGGTACGCGCCGGTGGTGGTATCGGGGTTGCGCCAGTTGAAATCGCTGACGCCGTCGCTGTGGCTGTACAGGCCGAAGGCATACAACTCCAGGGTGTCGCTGGCATTGGCCTTCAGGTTGAAGCCCACGCGGCGGCTTTCCAGCTCCGGCTGGCCCCAGCGCTGCACCGGGTTGGGCACGTCCAGTTCGGGATGCGCGGCCTGGAAGGCGATGGCGTCGGGACGCTGGCGCGTGCGTGAGGTCGCGTCGGAGTTGGACGATTCGGCGAACAGGGCGAGGCTGCCGTAGTCGCCCAGCGCCCAGCCGGTGCGCGCACTGAAGTCGCGCGAGGCGCCATCGCCCTGCGCGTACTGCGAATAGCCCGCAGTGATCTCGGTGCCCGGGCTGTCCTCCAGGATGATGTTGATGACACCGGCGATGGCATCCGAGCCGTACTGCGCCGACGCGCCATCGCGCAGCACTTCGATGCGCTTGATGGCGCTGGTTGGAATCTGCGCCAGGTCGGCGGCCTGTGCGCCGCGGTTGCCAAGCAACGCACTGCGATGGAAGCGGCGGCCGTTGACCAGCACCAGCGTCTGGTCCGGCGACAGGCCACGCAGCGTGGCCGGGCGCACGAATACCTGGCCATCGGCCATCGGCAGGCGCTGCACCACGAACGAAGGCACCAGCTGCGCCAGCACGTCCTTCAGGTCGGTGGAGTCGACCGACTGGATGTCCTGCTTGGTGAACACGTCCACCGGCGCCAGGGTTTCAAACTGGGTGCGGTTGGAGGCACGGGTACCGGTGACCAGCATCGCATCGAGCTGGGTGGGCGCAGCGGCGTTGCCACTGCTGCTGGTGCCTGCCGTTCCGGCATCTGCAGCGATCGCGCCTCCTGCGCTGACCAGACCAAGGGCGAGGAGGATGGAACGCGACAGCTTCGAACGATGCACGGCAGGACTCCGGGAAGGCACGACAGGGCCAGGTAGGACCTGGACAAGGCGCGCAGTCTCGGGGCGGGATGTGAAGCAGCGATGACGTGGAGACGACAGTTGCGACCGCTGGAGGTGCAGCCGCCGCCCATGCCTGGCTCTGCGCTATGCAGTGTCGTCGTCGAAGCCGAAGACGGCGGGCCGCACCGTGCGCAGCGGAATGAACAGCGCGATCACGAAAACGAACAGGAAAGGCGCGGAGAGGATGGCAGTGTCCTCGGTTCCGAAGGCAATCAGGTTCACCTGCAGTTGGCCGATCCACTCAAGGTCCATGAGCACCAGCACAAGGCCACCGATGGTGGGGCACGGCAGGCCGCCATGGCCTGCCATCAACAACGTGGGCGCCAGCAGTGCTGCCAGCAATGAGAACATCACCCGGTACAGCCAGGGGTCCCCGCGCCAGCGCGGTGCCCGCCGCCACATGAGCACCAGCAGCGCCAGTGGCAGCAGCGCCGGCAGCAGGGCAATCGCAATGATCATCACCATGCGGCGATCTGCGCGGTCTGGCTGATAGCGGTGACGTCCGGCATGTCCCTGGCCTCGATCGTGTCCATGAAGACCGCATTGTTGCCGGTGCAACGGCAAACGCAAAGCCCTGCCGGCGCAAGAACTGCTAAGCGCCCCACCCCGTCGATCCGGTACGCTGCCCGGCATTCGAATGAGGGACAGCGCGATGAGCGCGGCCGGCAAAGCGTTGTGGTACATCGAAAGCCATGCCGACAAGCCGCTGGCGCTGGCCGACATCGCGGCAGCCGCCGGACTGTCGCCCTTCCACCTGTCACGCCTGTTCCAGGCCCGCACCGGCACGTCGGTGGTGCGCTACCTGCGCGGACGCCGCCTGACCGCCGCCGCGCAACAGCTGGCCAACGGTGCCGGCGACATCCTGCAGGTGGCGTTGGCAGCCGGCTACAGCACGCATGCCGCGTTCACCCGTGCCTTCTGCGAGCAGTTCGGGCAGACCCCGGAGCGCGTGCGCGAGCAGGGCCTGCAGGAACTGGCACTGGTGCACGCGATCCGCCTCGACGACGCGCCACAGGCCTGCACCGAGGCGCCCAGGCTGATCGACTGCACGCCCTTCCAGGTGGCCGGCATCGGCATGCGCCACAGCCGCGACAGCGGCGGTGCGATTCCCGGGCAGTGGGCACAGCTCAACCGCGAATGGCCAACACCGGCGCCGGTCAGTTTCGGTGTGTGCTGCAACAGCGACGACGAGGGTGGCTTCGACTACATCGCAGCCTTGCCGGTGAATGCACTGCCATCGGTGCCTGCACACTGGCAGCGGGTGGATGTGCCTGCGCGCCGTTACCTGGTGGCCTGGCATGGCGGCCATATCTCCACCATCCGCTCGACCTGGTTCTGGCTGCTGGACCAGTACCTGCCGGCCAGCGACCTCCACCTGACCGACGCGCCGGATCTTGAACGCTACGACACCCGCTTCGACGAGCATACCGGCCATGGCGGCGTGGAGATCTGGCTGCCGGTCGATCACCGTCCTGACTGACCCGGAGAAACCGATGATGCGTGCGACACGATGGATGTTGACACTGCTGCTGGCTGCTCTGGCGCCGATGGCGATGGCGGCCGCTCCCACCATTGCCGGTGAACGTCATGGCGCGACAACGCTGAACAGCGCGGCGATCCGCGACGGTGCTCGGCGCGAGGTGCTGCGCTTCACCGTGTGGTACCCGGCAATGCCAGGCGGCGAAGAAACGCCGCTGACCATCGGGCCACCGGATGCGCCGCTGTTCGAGGTGGGGCGCGCGGCGAAGGATGCCCCCATTGCCGGCGGGCGCCTGCCAACCCTGTTGCTGTCGCATGGCAATGGCGGCACCGCGCGCATGATGGGGTGGCTGGGCACCGCGCTGGCGCGGGCCGGCTACCTGGTGATCGCCGTGGACCACCCCGGCAACAACGGCGCCGATGAGATGACGCTGGCCGGCAGCGTGCTGACCTGGCTGCGCGCCGACGACCTGAAGGCGGCGCTGGCGGCCGTGCAGGCCGACCCGCAGCTTGGGCCACATGTTGATGCATCGCGGCTGGGCGTGGTGGGCTATTCCGCCGGTGGCTTCACCGCACTGCTCAGCGCCGGCGCACGGCCGGACATGACGCGGCTGCTGGCGTTCTGCCAGGCGCACGCGGACGACGGCGTGTGCAGGCCGCAGCAGGAAGCGGCCGCGCATACGATGGCGGAGCGTCTTGCTGCGGCGGCGTCACCGCAACTGCAACCGTATGTGCAGCATGCACAGGATGATCGTTCGATTGCCGGCGTGCGCGCGGTGTTCGTGCTGGCGCCCGCCATCGTGCAGGCGTTTGCACCGGAGCAGCTGAAGGCGTTGCGGCAGCCGGTGATGATCGTGCTGGGTTCAGCGGATGAAGTGGCGCCGCCAGCGACCAACGGTGATGTGGCGGCGGCACTGATTCCGAAAGCAACGCTGCACGCGCTGCCCGGTGTCGGCCACTACGATTTCCTGTCTGCCTGCACGCCGCTGGCAGATGAGCGGCTGCAGGCGCTGTGCATGACTGCGGTACCGAAGGAGCGGACGCATGCCGTGGCGGTGGAAGACGCGGTGCGCTTCTTCGGGGAAGCCTTGCGCTGAAGGCAGTCGAGCACGGCTCGATGCCAGGGCTGGCAACAACGATTCGTTGCGCAGGTGATGACGCGGCGCAAAGGTGCGCGGGACTACACTGCCCCCAGCGCTCCACGGAGGATCGATCATGCGCCTGTTGCATCTCTCCCTGCCGGTATCCGATGTTGCCAGCGTCGCCGCGTACTTCCGCGACGTGCTGCAGCTGGAGGTGGCCGGCGACCAGGTCCGCATCGGCTGGAGCACGATCCAGCTGCAACCGGCCAATGGCCGTCCGGTAGGCGGCGTGCACCTGGCCTTCAATGTGCCGAACAACCGCTTCGCCGACGCCATGAGCTGGCTGCGTGCGCGCACGCCGTTGCAATGCAGTCCGGAAGGGCTGGACTACTTCGCACTGGAAAGCAGCTGGCAGTCGCAGTCGGTGTATTTCACCGGACCCGATGGCCTGATCCTGGAACTGATCGGCCGCAGGCGCTTGCCGGCCAGCGACCGCAGTGGCGCCTTCCATGGCAGCGAACTGACCTGCCTGAGCGAGGTCGGCCTGCCCAGCCATGATGTCGATGCGGTGCGCGAACAATCCAACCAACGCTTCGGCCTGCGGCCGATCAGCCCGCCGTCGCCCCAGTTCGCGCCGATGGGCGATGACGAGGGCCTGTTGATCGTAGTCGCTGCCGATCGCCGTTGGTTCCCCGAGCAGAAGGACCTGCCCAACGCGCAGGGCCTGCAGCTGCAGGTGGCCGATGTGAGCGGCAGCGGCGAACTGCACGATGGCGCGCTGGGCTGGCGGGTGCAGGCGGCCTGAGCTACCAGCTGCCCGAGGCGCCACCGCCTCCGCTGCGGCCGCCACCACCGGACCAGTCGCTGGAACTGCTTGAGGACGAACTGGACGAGGAGGTGCTGGAGGAGGAGCGGTAGCCTCTGGACGAACCCCGGCCGCCGCGGGCTTTTTCGCCGGGCAGCAGAGTGAACACCCAGATGAAGTACAGGAACAGCGTGCCCATGCTGGACACGATCGTCGCCAGCACGCGGGCATTCTCGTCGCCGGCACGGTCGATCGCCAGCAGCGCGCCCAGCGCATAGCCACCGGTCAGCAGCGCCAGCACCACCAAGCGGATGGCGAAGCTGTTGCGGTTCTTCCGCCAACGCGCGCGACCGGCCTGCACCAGGAAGAACACCAGCATGGCGGCGATGCCGACCGCCAGGTTCAGCAGCGTGTGCAGCGCAAGGCTGGGCGGCAACTGGCCGCGCACCAGCATCACCGCGTAGAAGCCGATGCTGACGGCCAGCATGCCGTACAGCACGATGCGTACGCCGCCGCTGCGACGCCAGCACCAGCCCAGCAGGGTTGCCACCGATACGGCGGGCAGCAGCACGAACAACAACGCCGGCAGCACGTGGCGCGGCAGCAGCAGCGACGCAGAAAGCCCCCCCGCGGCAATCACCGCCGTCACCAGCAGCGGTCTGCCCCACGCAGGCAATGTCGGCCACGTTGACCTGGGCATCGCCGCATTGGCTGCCAGTGCTTTGCGCCGCCGCTCGCGGCGGTTACCGATGAAATCGGCTTCGGTCCTGGTCGCCAGCAGAGGCGGTGGCGATCGCCACAGACCGGCCAGGAAGCCCGCCAGCAACGTCAGCGCGACGACTGAATCCCCCGTGCGCCAGTCCGCGGGCAACACGTTGCGTGCCGACGGATCGTCCCAGGGCGGCAGTTGCTCGCCGTCGACCAGCGCAACCAGCACGTGGGTGCCGTCCAGCACGCCCTGGTCCAGGTCTCCCTCGCGCAGCCGCGGCACGATCGCCTTGTCGATGATCCGCGCGGCATAGGCATCGGGAATGGTGCCTTCCAGGCCATAGCCGGTCTGGATGCGTACGCGCCGATCCTGCACCGCCACCAGCAGCAGCACGCCGTCATCGACACCGGCGCGGCCCAGCTGCCATTGGTCGAAGACCCGCTGTGCATAGGCTTCGATGCCTTCCTCGCCAACGCTGGGCACCACCAGCACCTGCAGTTGCGCGCCCTTGCGTGCCTGCAGCTGCAATGCCTGCTCGCGCAGCGCGGCGCGGGTGCTGGCGGACAGCGCATTGGCGGTGTCCATCACCGGGTCATTCAACGCGGGGACCGGGGCTGCCGCCAGCGCCAGCAGCGGCAGCAGGCAGAGCAGCAGTGCAAGCCATGCCCAGTGCCCTGCGTTGCGCCACTGCCGCAGCCGCCTCATGGGGCTGCCGCGCTCTGCACGTGCAGCGCACGACGTGGGGCCGACCCGTTGCTCGGCAATGACGGTGGTACACATGCTTCGGAACGGCATCGGTGTATTTCCTCACCCCGGAAAGGGAAAAGCCGGCCGGGTCGCCCCGGCCGGCCTCCTTTACCACACACCTCTTGTCAGGCAGCGCTCAACGGCCCATGGCCACTCGCTGCTGCTCGTCCTGCACGTGCTGCTGCGAGGGCTCATGCTTGGCCAGCAGTGCAGCACTGGTCTCCTGCACGCTTGGCGCCGTCTGGGTCATGTCCACCGCAGTGCGGAAGCCGGGAACGGTGCCCATCACGAATGCCTTGCCATCCTGCAAGGTCACGCCCTGCAGCTTCTCCGGCGAATCAATGCCAGCGGCCTTGGCCTGGGCAGTCACATGGGCGGCCATCTCGTTGCAGATCATGCCCGGCATGTGGCCGCGGATCGCGTTGTGCAGCGGCGTATCCGGATGCGCCTTGTCGCCCAGTTGCGGCCCTTTCGGCGCCGCCTCGGCATGGCTGCGGCCTTCGGCCAGCTTGCCCAGCGTGGCCGGACCGGCCACGCCGTCGGCGGAGAGCCCGTGCTGCTTCTGGTAGGCAGTCAGCGCATCGCGGGTATTGGCACCAAAGTTGCCATCCTCGCTCAGCCGGTTGCCGTGGCTGTCGCGCACGCCCAAGCGGTTGAGCTCCTTCTGCATGGCAGTCACTTCCTCGCCCTTGGCGCCCTGGCGCAGTACACCGCCGTGGTCGCCATCGTGCGCATGGCCCCCCTTGCCGGTTTCCTTCAGCTTGCCCTGGTCCCAGAAATCCTGCGGGCTGACCAGCTTGCCGTGCGGATCCTTCAACTGGTAATGCACGTGCTGGGCATACTGCCCTGCACCACCGGGGCCACGCCCACCCATGGTGCCGATCGGTTCGCCGGCCTTGATCGGCTGGCCCTCCTTCACCTGGGTCGACTGCAGGTGCAGGATCTCGTGCGAGTTGCCCTGCGCATCTCTGATCTTCACCGTGCCGTAGTCGCCACCGACAAAGGTCACCGTGCCGGAAATCGGCGCGTTGACGGTCGGATGCTGCAGGTTGCGGCCGTGCTGGCCACCGACGTAGTTGAAGTCGGTGCCGCCGTGCGGCTTGTGCGCACGGTGTTCGCCGAACTCACCGGTAACGTGCGGCTTGACCCCGTTCTGCGGGGGCAGCATCACCTGCATGGTCTGCTCGAAGGTGCGGGTCTGGCCTTCAGCATGTGCCGCTGCCGGCTTGGCCTGCGCCTGTGCAGCGGCGCCCACGGCGGCTGCGGTCTGGCCACCCTGGGACTGGCCGTGGGTCTGCGCCAGGCGCTGCTCCACGAACTGCTCGTACCTGTCCACGTATGGCATCACCTTCTTTTCGGAAAGGTTGAGGCCGCCGTAGTCGCGGGTCGGGCCATCGTGATGGTACTTGTAGATGTATTCCTCGCCCTGGCCGCGCTTGTGTGCCAGGTTGCGGTTGTCGATGTAGTGGTCAACCAATGCATCGGACTGGGCGCCGACGTCGAAGCGGTTGCGGTTGTTGAGGTGGTAGTGATTGCCGGTCTTGTCGATGAACTGGCCCAGGCCCGAGGCCGAGGTGGTGCCTGCGGCAGCATCGGGGTTGAATCCCGATTCCACGCGGGCGATGGCCAGTACATGTGCGGTTTCGCGCGGGGTCAGTCCCTTCTCGCGCGCCGACTCGATGAGCGTGTCGATCACCCGTGACTGCACTTCCGGGGTCGCATCGCCCCAGCGGCGGGAGTTCCCGTGCAGGCGCCCGTCGCTCTGGTCGATCGGCTCGCGGTAGTGGCTCCACGATTTGATGCGGTCACTGCTGTAGGCCGCCCCGCGGGGCTGGACCATGTCCTGGTAGATGTCTGCCATGTCTGTGCTATCCATTCTATGAAAAAGGGAATTTCCTTAAGGGGTACTGCTCCTGGTACTTCCGGTGTTGCGGTACTGCGCTCGCAGCGCACATGCGACGTCCTGCCGCTGCGCTCAGTCTTCGATGTAGTTCACCTCCGGGTGCTTGATGCCGAGCGTGTCGATCAGCTTCTCGTACTCGTCGTTGTTGGGCTCCTGCTCATCGCCTTCCGTGCCACGCAGCGGCGGCGTGCTGTGGGTCAGCTGGCGGCCACTGGCGTCGTACAGGTAGTACCACTCGCAGAAGCTGCAGCCGAACGGCAGTTCACCGTACTGCACGACGAAATACGGCGTGCCGCTCCGGTCCTGCACGCAGGCCAGTCCGACGGCGGTGTAGCCGTCCATTTCCTTGGGTACGGCAATGGCCTGGCGTGTGCCGTCCTTTTCGATTTCCAGCGTGGTCAGCCGGGAAGCGTCCGTGTCTTGGGTGGGCAGGGCCGCCAGGTGCAGGCGGGTGCCTTGGCAATCGATATGCATGCCGGTCTCATCGCGCGTAGGGGAGGTGGGAAGGGCGGCGGCCGCGGCAGCAGGTGCGGCCGGCGTCGTTGCCGGGTTCGAAGAAGCAGGGGGCGCCGCCGGCGCGGATGCCTCCGGGCCGCTGCAGGCAGCGAGCATCAGGGCCAGCACGGGGGCGACGGGAAACAGGCGCATGCGATGCTCCTTGGTGAACCACGCGACCCCCGCAGGCGGTCGCGCGGAGGATCAGATCGATTCGTCCTCACGCTTGACCAGCTGCCAGCACGGCTTCTGGGCAAAGGTGTAGGTCTGCTGGTCGCTGGTATCGGGAGTGCGCATCTGCACCTGCACCTGTCCGTCAGGCAGACGGGTGACCTGCATCTGGCGACCCTGCCGCTGCAGCGTGGCCGGATCCGGCATCACCGGCCATTCGACCTTGGCCAGTGGCACTTTCTCCTCCACCTTGCGCGGCTCCGGCTCGGCTTCGGCGTCGATGTGGCTGTCCAGCAGCGGATCGGCCGTGGACGTTTCCTGCAACGCGATCTCGTTGCCGAAGTGCTTGAGGAACTCGTCGAAGACCGGATGCGGGCAGTTGCCAGCGGCCTCTGCCGCGGTCGTGGCGGCCGGTGCGACGGGCGTCGTGGCCGCAGCCGTGCTGGTCGGAGCGGGTGCGGCGGCATCAGCGGGGGCAGCCTGCGGGGCGGGCTTGCAGCCCGACAGCGCAAGCCCCAACGCAAGGGCAAGCAGGGCAACGGGGCGAAGCTGGTTCACGGGATCCTCCTGATTCCGGGCGGTCGCGCGCGGTTCCGGCGCGGTAGGGAGGCAAGGATAGCCATGCCTTTGTCAATTCAGTTTCAACACACGCTGTCAGGAATATCCCGACACTCAGAAATGAGATGGATATCACATTATTATTGAAGCCATCGTCGTCGCGGCTGCCGCTAGACTACCCCGCCCCCCGCTTTGACCCTGGCCCGATGCGCGTATTCCTGCTTGTCCTCTCCCTGCTGGTACCTGCGCTGTGGCCCTGCTCGGTGGCCGCGTTGGAGGTCCAGGAAGGCGACCTGCTGTTCGTCACCGCCGGCCATGGCGGCCTGAGTGCGGCCATCGACGATGCGACCGGAAAACAAGGCGCGCCCAGCTTCGACCATGTCGCGCTGGTGGCCTCGGCACCGCAGGGCTGGGAGGTGCTGCACGCCGATGAGAAGGGCTCGCGCCGGCAGACGCTGGAACAGTTCCGCGAGGACGCGAGAGGCAAGCAGCGGCAGATCGTGGTCTATCGCCTGCGTGCGCCGCCGGACAATGCCATCGCCGATGCCGTGGCCACCGCGCGCACGATGCTGGGCAAACCGTACAACACGGCCTACGTGTTGAACGACGACAGTTACTACTGCTCGGATTTCATCGAGCGCGCGTTCCGTGCGCACCATGTGTTCGCACTGCAGCCGATGAACTTCCGCAACCCGCAGACCGGTGAGATCTCCCGGCACTGGGTTGATCTGTATCGCGGCATGGGCATGGAGGTGCCGCAGGGCCTGCCCGGTACCAACCCCAACGACATGTCTGCAGCACCGGCGCTGCAGCGGATCGGCGTACTGGAATAAGCGAAGCCCCGCGCGGGGCGGGGCTTCGTCGGTGATGGATGGCGGCTGCCAGGATCACTCTTCCTCGTCCTGCCCGCCCTGCTGCTGGTTCTGGTTGCGCTTCTGCTGTTCCTGCTGCTGTTGCTGCTGCTGGTCGCGGCCGCGCCCCTGCTGCTGATCCTGCTGGTTCTGCTGGCCCTGCTGCTTCTGGTTCGGGTTCTGGTTCTGCTGTGCCATGTCCGATCTCCAAATGCCACGCGCGGAATGCGGTGGACGGGGCAATCGTCGGCAGCGATGAGTTAACCATGCGTTGTGAGCGGGCTACACCCATGTGTACGTGCGTGAATGAACCGGCGCCAGCCCTTGCGGCACAAGCGACTGAAGGATTCATGCGGGTTTGGCATGTCGTCATGCTGCAATTGGAAACGAACGCATTCAGCGTTCTTGCCCGGCGCGGCGCGCGCAGCGGCGGCCTACGCCCATGGTCCCATTTGCAGCATGCAGGGCCGCCGCCTATCGTCGGAATGACGTCACCCCGGAGATGCGCATGGCCCGCGACACTGCAGCACGCCCCACCTACGAACAGGCACTGGCCGATTTCAGCATCGAGCGCGGACAGCGACAGTTGCACGGTGACCTGCAGACCGGCATCAACGCCTGCGTGGAGTGCTGCGACCGCCACTGCGGCCGCAGTGCGCTGGCGCTGCGCTGGGTGGACGCCCACGGTGCCCTGCATCGGTACACCTTCGAGGACCTGCGCGATGCCTCTGCGCGTGTTGCCCAGGTGCTGGCCGCGCAGGGCATCGGCAAGGGCGATGTGGTGGCCGGCCTGCTGCCGCGTACACCGGACCTGCTGGCGACCATCCTCGGCACCTGGCGGGTGGGTGCGATCTACCAGCCGCTGTTCACTGCGTTCGGCCCCAAGGCCATCGAAACACGGTTGAAAACCGGGCGCACCGCATTGGTGGTGACCGACAGCGCAAACCGCAGCAAGCTGGACGAGGTCGATGGCTGCCCGCCGGTCGCCACCCTCCTGGCATCGGAGCAGGCACTACGTGCCGGCGACATCGACTGGAACGCACGCACCGCCGATGCCACACCTGATTTCGCGCCGGTGATGCTGCGCGGCGATGCGCTGATGGCACTGCTGTCCACCTCCGGCACCACCGGCAGCCCCAAGGGCGTGCCGGTGCCGCTGCGCGCATTGCTGGCCTTTGCCAGTTACATGCAGTTGGCCGTGGACCTCCGGCCAGAGGACGTGTTCTGGAACATCGCCGATCCCGGCTGGGCCTATGGGCTGTATTACGCCGTGATCGGCCCGCTGCTGCTGGGCCAGGCCACCACCTTCAGCGAAGCCGGTTTCAGCGTGCAGGGGCTGAACTCCATCGTCGCGCGGCTGGGTGTCACCAATCTTGCCGGCTCGCCCACAGCGTACCGGCAGATCATCGCCGCCGGGCCCGAGGCCAGTGCGACCATCAACGGCAAGCTGCGGGTGGTGAGCAGCGCCGGCGAACCGCTGAACCCGGAGATCGCCCGTTGGTTCGCCGCCCATCTGGGCACCACGGTGCTCGACCACTACGGCCAGACCGAGACCGGCATGGTGGTCAACAACCACCACGCACTGGACCACGCCGTGCGATCGGGATCATCGGGCTTTGCGATGCCCGGTTACCGCGTGGCGGTACTGGACGATGCCGGCAACGAACTGCCGCCGCGCACGCCCGGTATCCTCGCCATAGACCTGCAGCAGTCGCCGATCATGTGGTTCACCGGCTACTACGGTGCCGACACACCGGCGCTGGGCGATCGCTACTACCTCACCGGTGATTCGGTGGAATGCGAGGACGACGGCTCGATCAGTTTCATCGGCCGCTCGGACGATCTGATCACCTCGTCGGGCTATCGCATCGGTCCATTCGATGTGGAGAGCGTGCTGATGGAACACCCTGCGGTGGCGGAAACGGCGGTGATCGGCGTACCCGATCCAGAGCGCACCGAGATCGTCAAAGCGTTCGTGGTCCTGCGCGCTGGGTTCAGCGGCAGCGACACGCTGGCGCAGGAACTGCAGCAGCATGTGCGGCGACGGCTGTCCGCCCATGCGTACCCGCGCCAGGTGGCGTTCGTGGCGGAACTGCCGAAGACGCCCAGCGGCAAGCTGCAGCGCTTCCTGCTGCGCAAGGCCGAGATCGAGAAGCAGGCGGCGGCTGGCTGACGGTCTCCGGGGTCGGATCCTCTCCAGCGGAGAGGCTCTGGCCCCACATGACCCCGTGCTTGCGCTACGGCATCACCGGCGGCACGTAGGCCAGGGTCATGCCCAGCAGCCACAGCAACCCCAGCACCAGCGGGATGTGCACCAGCAGCTGGATGAACGTGAAGCCGACGATGTCTCGGGCCTTCAGGCCGAGCACGCCCAGCAGTGGCAGCATCCAGAACGGATTGATCAGGTTCGGCAGCGCTTCGGCCGCGTTGTAGACCTGCACCGCCCAGCCCAGGTGCGCCTTCAGCTCGTTCGCGGCCTGCATCACGTAGGGCGCTTCGATGATCCACTTACCGCCACCGGACGGTACGAAGAAGCCCAGCACCGCCGAGTACACACCCATCACCAGCGCGAACGTATCGGTGCTGGCCACGTGCACGAACAGGCTCGACAGCCGGTGCGCCAGCGTCTCACCGTCGCCACCGGCAGCGTGGGTGAGGATCATCGCGATGCCGCCGTACAGCGGGAACTGGATCAGCACACCGGTGGTGCTCGGTACCGCCTTGGCCACCGCGTTGAGGAAGCTGCGCGGGCGCCAGTGCAGCAGCAGGCCCAGCGAGATGAACATGAAGTTGTAGGTGTTGAGGTTGGCGATCGCGCTGACCAATGGCTTGTTGGCGAACTCGTTGAACAGCCAGCCGAAGGCCAGCAGCGAAAGCAGCACGGTCAACAACGGGCTGTACTCCAGCCACTCGCCCGGACGGGTGCGGCGCTGCAGCGGCTCCGGTTCGGCCTGCGCCGCGCCGGGGAAATCTTCGGCAGTACGCGCACTGCCGGCGGCCGGCGCGGTCAGCCAGGCGATCAGCAGCGAGACCACGATCAACACCGAGGTCAGCGCGATCGACTGCCACAGGAAGATGGTTTCGGTGAACGGCAGCACGCCGGTGATCTCCACCAGCCCCGGCGGCATGCTGGCCGGGTTGGCCTGCAGCTGTGCCGCCGACGAACTCAGGCCCATCGCCCACACCGCGCCCAGGCCCAGGTAGGCCGAGGCACCGGCAGCCCGATAGTCCATGCGCAGCTCGGTGCGGCGGGCCAGCGCGCGCACCAGCAGGCCGCCGAACACCAGCGAGAAGCCCCAGCTGAGCAGCGAGGCCAGCATGCTGACCAGGCCGACGTACACCACGGCACCACGACCGGTGCGTGGTACCCGGGCCAGGTAGTCGATGAAGCGCGCGACCACCGGTGCGGTGGCTACCGCATAACCACCGATAACCACGAAGGCCATCTGCATGGTGAAGGGAATCAGGCTCCAGAAGCCGTCGCCGAAGGCGCTGGCGGTGGCCTGCGGAGTGGCGCCGAAGCCCATCGCCGCCAGCGCGACGATGACCACGCCGAGCACCGCGAATACATACGCATCGGGGAACCACTTTTCCGCCCAGGCGGCCGAGCGCAGCGCGGCGCGCGCCATCCAGCCGTCCTGTACTGCTGCCGTCGAGGCCATCACCTACCCTCCCAGGTTCGATGGCCTGATTCTGGGCGGTGGGGTGCAAGCTGTCAGCCACCTATTGGTCGTAGGTGGCCGCCCGCCGGGCATGGCCCGGCGCTACCAGTTCGGCCGAGGATTCCGAATCCGTGCACCTGGCGCGGGGCGCCGGGCCATGCCCGGCGGCCTTCTCAACGCAGCGCCAGATCCACGGCGATACCGGCAAACAGCGCGGCACCCACCCAGTTGTTGTGCAGGAAGGCCTTGAAGCACGGCCCACGCTCGCGGTTGCGGCAGATCCAGAACTCGTACACCACCAGCAGCGTCGCCACCGCGACGCCGGCCAGGTAGTACCCACCCAGCCCGCCGCGCACGCCCACCAGCGCCATCGTGGCCAGGAACAGCGCGTACAGCACGCCCTGGATGACCAGGTCCAGATCGCCGAACAGGATCGCAGTGGAATGCGAACCCATCTTCAGGTCGTCTTCGCGGTCGACCATGGCGTACCAGGTGTCGTAGGCGGTGGACCACAGGATGTTGCCGGCATACAGCAGCCAGCCCAGCATCGGCACCTCGCCCTGCACGGCGGCGAAGGCCATCGGGATGCCCCAACCGAAGGACATGCCCAGGTAGACCTGCGGCAGATGGGTGTAGCGCTTCAGGTAGGGATAGCTGGCCGCCAGGAACACGCCGATGAAGCTCAGGGCGATGGTCAGGCCGTTCAGGGTCAGCACCAGGCCGAAGGCCACCAGCATCAGCACCGCGAACAGCACCAGCGCCGCCCGGCCGCTGATTGCGCCGGTCGCCAGCGGTCGCGCCTTGGTGCGCTCTACGTGCGGGTCGAGCCAGCGGTCGGCGTAGTCGTTGATGACGCAACCGGCCGAGCGGGTCAGCCAGACGCCAGCGGTGAACACGAACAGGGTCCACAGCGGCGGCAGGCCGCCAGCGGCCAGCCACAACGCCCACCAGGTGGGCCACAGCAGCAGCAGCGTGCCGATCGGGCGATCGGCGCGCATCAGGGACCAGCAATGCCGCCAACGCGGCGTCGGCGCCGGATGCGGCGCGGAAAGGGGGGTATCAGCCATGACACTAGGATACTCCTGTGCCTTCGGACCGACTTTGCCGGCGGGGGGAGATTTGTGCGGCGAAACTGGATAGAATGCCCATCCCGCACCGCCTCATTGCGTTGCGATGCCCGCCCCGGCCCTGGCCGACGGCGCGGCGGTTCCAACACGCGCTCGTAGCTCAGCCGGATAGAGTAGTGGCTTCCGAAGCCATTGGTCGGGGGTTCGAATCCCTCCGGGCGCGCCATCTTCCCTCAGTCTTCCGTCCCCGCCTGCCACCACGGCATGGCGCGCTGGTCGTGGGTTCATTCGGCTTCCCGATTCCCCGCTGTGGCTCCGTTGCGCTGAGTTGGAAGGGAACCGAGCGGTAGGCGCAGCCCTGCGCGTCGCGGACGATGATCGAGAATTCCTCCCCAGCGCTGGTCGCGCCGGGCAGAAACGCGCCGTCACCGTCGAACAGCACCGTCACCGGTTCGCCGGGCACGATGGACGTCCTGCTTGGTCATGCTGCAGATCCTTCATTGATGTTCCGCATGCCGCTTGCTGGATGATCCGGCAGCGGCGGCGAGTCACCTGCACACTGCCGCTGCTCGACTCTTCAGCGCACTACAGCGCCGCCGAGCATCTGCCGAACACGTTGGCGGGCTTCTCCCGCAGGCTCACGGCAACCACCCGGTGCTTCTGCTCGCCGCAGCCCCCCATGACCCCATACATGATGAGAAGTCCCTTGTCGTTGACATAGCCGATGAACGTGCCATTACCTTCATACGAAGCGGTCCTGACGAGATAGACGCTCTCCCCGGGGGCTGGCTTCAGGCCACTCAACGGCATTGAACCAATCTTCCCTTCAACCTCTGATGCCGATACTGCGACCAGTGAGTTCTTCAACATCCACTCCGCTATGGCGGCTTCACTATCCGGATCAAGCGTGGAAATGCGGTCAAGCGGCAGATTCGTTGAATTGCCAGGCAAGATCGCATCGGATGAAACATCTACCCAGTCCGACCTCCATTCCGTGTGTTGAAATTTGTTGATGCTGCACCCGCCCAGCATTGGCAAGACCAGCAGCGCTGCGCGCAAGATGCCAGCCACCGGCCCTTTGATGATGTCCCTTGCTGGGGCACCTGGAATCTTCCTACTCCTGCCGCGCCACTCCCAATTCTCCACATCGGACGTCACTGTGGGCCGGCCCGCCAGTTCAAGGCCAAGATGCCGAATGATCAACAGACGGCCCTCGTCAACTGAAAAAGAAGGTTATGCCGTGCCCCCACTTTGCGCGCGCCTAACACACGGCGGTACCAATGGATTTCACTGCGTCTGAACCTGGCCCAAAGGGCAGACGCATCGCCTTTGTGCGAGCAAAAATCCTATGGACTCAACACAAGCCATTGAGGCCTCGCTTCAGAAACAATCGACACCACCTTCTCGATGAAGTCCACCGGCTGTTCGTCCAGCGTGCCACCGACATTGAGCCGCCACCATAACTCACGAAGGAATGGCCGCCGGTACCTCGACTCGAAACTCCAACCATCTTCGAGGACAACTTTGAAAATTCCATGGAAAAAACCCCGCGACCAAGAGATCGTCGGAACTGAGAAGCCATCCCCCATCAACTTCCCATCTATCATCAAGATGAGATTTCGATAATAGTCTGGCGCACCATGCGCCTCATCGAATTCACATGACAAGTAAGCCATTGGAACAAAGGCAGCATTAAACCGCCCTTGACCAACGACTCCTCGCACAGGATTCACGTTGGCATCAGCGCTAACTCGGGAGACAAGTAGGGTGCCGTCTGGGGTGATTTTTGCAGTTCTCACCCTGCCAACATGCCAATAGTCTAGAAGGCATATGCTTCCACCAGATGCCATCGTCAAACAATTAGTTGCAGCCACAGTCCCTCCCTGCCGCATTTGCAGTGCTGTTTGCCGCTTTAGCCGCTCCGCCGCCGACCAATCCAGCAGTCCAAGGAAGACTCGTATTCCCGGATCGAGCAATGGCACGTGCGGCATCGCCACCATTCTTCACCAATATTTCCTGGGCTCCCGGATAACCAAACCTGCCACTGACCGCTGGCAGCAGCGTGTCCATTGGCCGCCCCCGATAGTACGATTTCAAGGCATTCCTCGCTGCCACTGTCTGTTCCAAAGACAGCCCGGCTTTAGGGAGCTGTCCAACTTTGTATACATAACTGACCCTTCCCACGGGCACCGCCAATCCGGCAGCTATCCCTGTCCACTCTGCCGCCTGATAGATGGTCGAGCATTTGTCCACACTACCGATATTGGCCCAGTCTCTGAAGTCAGAAGTCAGACCTCCACTTATACCGTCTCCCAGCCCGGCAGCGCCGTCAACCAGCCAATCTGGCAGATTGGGCAGGTCAGCTGCATTGAACAATCCCAATGGATCATTGGCACCCAGTGGATTGGAGCTCACGTAGGTAAACGTACTGATCCCACCATCAAGACCAATCGGATCAGTCTGCGAATACCGCCCCACCGCCGGCTCGTACTCCCGCTGGTAGTTGTAGAACAACCCACTCGCGTTCGTCGCCTGCTGTCCCGGAAAGCGCAGCGCCAGATCAAACAGCACGCCATCCCCATCGGGATCATTGGCCGGTACTTGATCGCCAAACACCTCACTCTTGTTGCTCCACTCCCAGATCGCAACATCACGCAACGGGTCGATCACTACGCGCGGTGTCCCCAGGTGATCGGGCTGGATGTACGCCAGCTCCGGCACGCCCGAGGCTGGTGTCTGGATCAACGCCACCGGGTAGTTGTCCAGCCAGATCGCCTGCTGCTGCGCTTGCCCGGTCGCCGAGTAGTTGCCGACCCACTGCCCGGCTTCGTCATAGACAGTGATCTGCGCATCGCCACTGGCTGGCGCACGCAGCACGCGCTCACCGCGGTGGTTGTAGCCGTAACTCTCCACGACAGCAGCATCCTGCTTCAACGCACTCATGCGATTGGCATCGTTGTAGGCGAACGTCTTGCTGCCAATGCTGGTGGTGTTGCCTGCGGCATCCTGGTTGCGCGCCTGACCATCCACGGCAATCAGGCGATGGCTGTCCGCTGGATAGGTGTAGCTTGCGGTCCCCGCCGACGTGGTCAGCGAGGTGCGGTTGCCGGTCGCGTCGTAGCCATAGGTTTCAATCGGCGTGCCCGTCGCACCGTCTTGGGTCTGGGTCAGACGGCCGAGCGTGTCGTAGGCGTATTTGGCCAGCACCTCGGAACCTGCACCGCTCTTCAGCTCGGTGATCGAGCCGACGGGATCGTAGCCGTAGCCCAGTGAAAGGCCGCCCGCCGCGGGGTCATGCACCGCCTGCGGACGGTAGTCCAGATCAAGCGGGCGCTGCAGCTGGCGGCCGTTGCCGTAGGTCCAGCCGGTCGGTCGGCGGCGTAGGTCACGTTGTTGACCCAGACCTCCGGGCCTCTACGCCAGGTCAGGCCGGCCTTGCCCACACAACGCCAACGCAGCGACGAGAATCAGCAAAACGGAAAGACGAGACAGTCCGACTTATTAAAACTCACGCGGATCTTCTCTCGTTTGAACGCTCCACCTCCGCAGTTCTTTTCGCAATACACGCGAATAACCATCGCGATCCAATGCCCTAAGCTGCGCCAGTGGAATACGATACCTCCCAAAGACTGCAGCAATTTCCCACACCTCATCCTCCAGCACCTCATTTGGCTCCAGATCAAGATAAATTGTATCCCCTCTACCAACTACATTTTTTATGCAGCCTATTCGACCAATCCACTCAAAGAAAAAGCCCTCATCCTGCTGGGAAAAGAAATATACCTTCTTGGCTTCAAGTTCCATATGCGCTCATGTCACCTAACCAGTCCACCTGGATACACATTCCTGTATCGCCCTGGATACCGCTTGCTCTGAACATCCCATTGCGGTCCGCCGTGTGGTTTCCCGGCTGAGTCAGTCGTTGGGCCGGTGGGTGGTATTGCCCGCGGCATCCTGGTTGCGCGGCTGACCATCTACGGCAATCAGGCGATGGCTGTCAGCCGGATAGGTGTAGATTGCCGTCCCCGCCGAAGTGGTCAGCGAGGTGTGGTTGCCGGTGGCACAGCCCGCACCGCCCTTCAATCAAGAGGCCGTTGCGGCCGATCCAGCCTATCTCAAGGCCAACTCCGCGCAGTTTGGCCTCAAACTGGCGCTACCCATTCCCTACAGGTCGGCAGAGGACAGCCTCTAGCTCCTCATCATTGCGACGATTCCACAGGTATTGCCGCTGACCATCCGACCCCATCATTATTATTTCATGAGAATTTTTACGAACATCCTGCAGAGGAGCTGAAGGGGAATTGCATTTGTAGTAAAGAGCGATGTTGGGCGGCAGATTAGCTGCAAAGCCAAGTGAATCACGAATCAGAGGCGCGAGGCCTTTGCCAATCTTTAACATCCCATTTTCATTGATGTAGCGCATCGAATAGTTTGTATCATATGAAATATAGTAGAGGCCTGCCTCAGCATTCGACCTAATATGAATAGAGGAGGCATCCTCTGGAATAGCTACAACCTTTGCGACAGATAGGTCGCCTTCGTTAACTATTTTTGAGAGCGAATCATAGCTGCGCCCCGCGTCACTGCAGCCAGAAATAGCGATTACAAAAATCGATACAGAAAATACTAACCTCTTTGATTTAGTCTTCACCGCCCCACTCCGGATGTAATTCTTCAGAAAAACACGAGACGACACCGGAACATAGCTGGCACAACGCTCTGCACAATTTTCACCCAACTTACATGCGGCTCCGTGACGATTTGCGGCCATATCTCCAGAGTTATCTCTCTGCATCTCTGAGTGACTCCTTCTACGGCCGTCTCCGTAGAGACCGACTCGGCCCGCATAGTAGTCCTTCACTTCTTTCAGTGCCATTAGCTCCAACACCACTCGGGGATTGCTTGTTACTTGAGTTGCTCAACAAGCCGCTGAACAATGATAGAACTGATCTGAACCAGTTATGCTCCTCGACTTCATCTAAGAGTTATAGTTTGAAAGTATCCTGCCCGCGACGAGCGCATCACCGATGTCTGTTGCTGGTAGTGCCTCAGGCTGTTTCATTCGATATTTTTCAAACTGGAACTGCCCAGAGTCCAAACCCAACATGTCTAGATTTGAATTTGGATTCGACTCGACATATGAGTATGTCGATATGCCTGCGTCCAACCCAATCGGATCACTCTGCGAATACCGCCCCACCGCCGGGTCGTACTCCCGCTGGTAGTTGTAGAACAACCCACTCGCATCCGTCGCCTGCTGGCCTGAGAGGCGCCGCGCCAGATCAAACATCACGCCATCACCGTCGGGGTCTTGGCCGGTGCCTCGTCGCCAAACACTTCACTCTTGTTGCTCCACTCCCAGATCGCGACATCGGCCTCCTATTCAGGTACCTCCACAAGCTTGTAAATGAAGCTCACCGGCTGTTCGTCCAAGGTTCCCAATCAGACATATCTCTACTATCAAGTCTAGTTGCCTCTCTTTGCAGTGTCCGGGCAAGACGACCTCGGGCTTTCGGCCGCCCTTAGCTCCCGTATTCCGTCCCGCACATATCCCAGGCGTCCTAAGTGGCATACCTGCAATACGTAGCGAGTCTTGTCGGGATACACATATCCAACAACTGGAACCGGAGTAGTGCTTCTACCAATTACAACGCCACCTTCGACCGAATCATAAATTTCCATTACATCCTCCGGGACAACCTCCCTACCTTGGTTTCCGCAGGAAGTGATGATGATTGTTGAGCAAATCAAAATTATGCCAAGCATCAATTTCGTCATTTCGCCCCCTCCTGAATGGTAGAGTCATCAGACATCCACCAAAGAAGGTGATTTATTGATTCCGGAAGAATCATATTCATTGGCTGGAGCTCCTTACCAATCTCTCGCATGCAATTCTGCAACGGCGTTCCGCAATTATTTTTTACGGCGCTGTACTTCCCCTGTGGTCTCGCGAGACATTCCGACATTTTTGATTCTTGCTGTGGCGTAAGCTCTATTGTGTGCTTGATTCCAGTCCTAAGATTCAGCTGAGATGAAACGTAATTCGTGCTAATGGAGTTACCCGCAGGACCAAATGAGTAGTCGACACCATTTGAAGTTGTCGAAATGTGCCCGAAAGACGAATGCAGCTTGCCATAGCTCGGCAGCCCTCCCTCATAAGGGAGCGGCATCCACACCCACACATCGACCAAGCCATCTTCATCAACCTTCGAAAGCGGCTTCCCCGAAGCATACAGGTACGTACCAATCCCCCCCTCCAACCCAATCGGATCACTCTGCGAGTACCGCCCCACCGCCGGCTCGTACTCCCGCTGGTAGTTGTAGAACAGCCCACTCGCATTCGTCGCCTGCTGCCCCGGGAAGCGCAGCGCTAGGTCAAACACCACGCCATCCCCATCGGGATCATTGGCCGGTACTTGATCGCCAAACACCTCACTCTTGTTGCTCCACTCCCAGATCGCAACATCACGCAACGGGTCGATCACCACACGCGGCGTACCCAGGTGATCGGGCTGGATGTACGCCAGCTCCGGCACGCCCGAGGCTGGTGTCTGGATCAACGCCACCGGGTAGTTGTCCAGCCAGATCGCCTGCTGCTGCGCTTGCGCGGTCGCCGAGTAGTTGCCAACCCACTGCCCGGCTTCGTCATAGACCGTGACCTGCGCATCGCCACTGGCTGGCGCACGCAGCACGCGCTCACCGCGGTGGTTGTAACCGTAACTCTCCACCACAGCATCGCCCTGCTTCACCGCACTCATGCGGTTGGCATCGTTGTAGGCAAACGTCTTGCCGCCAATGCTGGTGGTATTGCCTGCGGCATCCTGGTTGCGCGCCTGACCATCCACGGCAATCAGTCGATGGCTGTCAGCCGGATAGGAAAGCTGGCGGTCCCGGCCGAGGTGGTCAGCGAGGCACAGTTGCCAATAGCGGTATAACCAGAGGAGACCGCCACATGAACGGCACAGGCATCTCTCCGGATTTTAGCAAACACCCCAACCGCTATTATTTTTTATCACTACTCAAATTCGATGAAGGCTGAAAGACCTTTCTATACCAGAATGCACTTCGACGCCTGAACCAACTGGCGAATTCTTCACAGTCAAAAACTCGCAATTGCCGCATTGACACACGATATCGCTGGAACAGCGCGAGCAGTTCCCGCAAGGCATCAGAATCAACCTTTGATGAGTCTACCGTGATTTCAATAACCATCCCTCTACCCGTAACATCAATTACAAATGGCATTTTTTCAAGCCATTCAAAAAAAAATCTCTCATCAACCATCGAGTAAAAAACAACTCGCTCCGCATTAAGAACAACTTCGCGCTTAATCATCGACGCAACCCTCCCGGATAAACATTTATATATCCACCACCTTTCAGCTGTACGTCCCAATGTGGCCCACCATGGGCATCATTGGGCGCCTCTGTCCTTGGCCCCGTCGGAATCCAAACATTTCCAGAACCATCCTGCCACCCGTATCCTCTGCCGTTCGGTGCCTTGACCCATTTTGGCCCTCTTTTTCCGGGGCAGTATCCTTCAGTATCACCGGGCAGACCCGGAGCTTTCGCGCCGACCGGATCGCGGGCATCCTTAGGCTCCTTGCTTGCGACAATATTAATTCCAATTGGAATAGCTGGGAACAATGTTTCAATCGCAATGAGCCCTGACGCCAAGAATTCGCCTGGATAGAGCATCGGCCCCTGATCCTGAGCGATGTACCCAAGGTCAGGATGGTAATAACCTTCGTTAGAAGGAAAGTAGACGGGTGACTGCGCGCCTTGCATTGCTGCTTGGCGGGCTGCAGCGGATTGAAGGCCAAGTGCGTCAAGATCGCTGACGGGACGCGCTAAAGCGTATGCAAATGTACTGATTCCTCCCGTCAACCCAATCGGATCACTCTGCGAGTACCGCCCCACCGCCGGCTCGTACTCCCGCTGGTAGTTGTAGAACAACCCACTCGCGTTCGTCGCCTGCTGTCCCGGGAAGCGCAGTGCCAGCTCAAACAGCACGCCATCCCCGTCGGGGTCATTGGCCGGTGCCTGTTCGCCAAACACCTCACTCTTGTTGCTCCACTCCCAGATCGCGACATCGCGCACAGGGTCGATCACCACACGCGGCGTACCCAGGTGATCGGGCTGGATGTAGGCCAACTCCGGCACGCCTGCAGTTGGTGTCTGGATCAGCGCCACCGGGTAGTTGTCCAGCCAGATCGCCTGTTGCTGCGCTTGCCCGGTCGCCGAGTAGTTGCCGACCCACTGCCCGGCTTCGTCATAGACAGTGACCTGCGCATCGTCACTGGCTGGCGCACGCAACACGCGCTCACCGCGGTGGTTGTAGCCGTAACTCTCCACGACAGCAGCACCCTGCTTCACCGCACTCATGCGATTGGCATCGTTGTAGGCGAACGTCTTGCTGCCAATGCTGGTGGTGTTGCCTGCGGCATCCTGGTTGCGCGCCTGACCATCCACGGCAATCAGTCGATGGCTGTCAGCCGGATAGGTGTAGCTGGCGGTCCCGGCCGAGGTGGTCAGCGAGGTGCGGTTGCCGGTGGCGTCGTAGCCATAGGTCTCAATCGCCGTGCCCGTCGCACCGTCCTGGGTCTGGGTCAGTCGGCCGAGCGTGTCGTAGGCATACTTGGCCAGCACTTCCGAGCCTGCGCCATTCTTCAGCTCGGTGATCGAGCCGACGGGATCGTAGCCATAGCCCAGTGACAGACCGCCTGCCGCGGGGTCATGCACCGCCTGCGGGCGGTAGTCCAGATCCAGCGGGCGCTGCAGCTGGCGGCCGTTGCCGTAGGTCCAGCCGGTCGCCGGCCCGAAGGCTGAATAGGTCACGTTGTTGACCGCCACCTGCCGGGCCTGTCCCGGGAGGGTCAGGCCAATCTGGCTGATCCGCCCCTGGGCGTCCCGCGCATAATCGGCAACGCTGCCGTCCGGATAGGTCAACGCGGTCAGGCGACCGGACTTGCTGTAGGCGTAGCGCAGCGTGCTGGCTACACCATTGATCGTCTGCACCTTGCGGGTGACCTGGCCGAAGCGGTCATGGCAGTACACGGTGCTGCCATTGGCGTGCAGCACCTGGCCCAGGCGACCCTTGGCGAAACGCTCGTCGCTGGCACATACCGCTGGTGCGGTGTCGTAGTGATAGCCCACGTCCAGGTTGGGATCCGGATAGGCAATGCCGACCAGTCGATTGAGCGCGTCGTAGCTGTAGGTGGCGGTCACGCCGCGCGCATCAGTGCGGGTCTTGCGGTTGCCAGCGGCGTCAACAGTGAAAGTAGTGTTCCCGCTATCCGGGCTGACCTGCCCGGTCAGATCGCCAAAACCGTTGTAGGCGTAGGTGGTGTGCAGACCCTTGGGATCGGTCACCTGGGTGACCTGATCCAGCGCGTTGTACTGGCTGCGGATTTCCGCAGCAACACCACCCACGTCCTGCAGGGTCTGCGCCAGCCGGTTCAGCGCATCGTACTGCTGGTTCGTCACCCGCTGCAGGGCATCGGTGACCGACTGCGGATTGCCATTGGCGTCGTAGGCAAAGCCGGTGGCATTGTTGCCGGCATCCTTCAGCGCGGTCAGCTGCCCGAGGGTGTTGTAGACACGGGCCAGCGTGCGGCGCAGCGTACCCCCTGCATCGACCGTGTTTTCCTGCAGACGGTTGCCGGCGTTGTCCAAGGTGTAGTGAATGGTGTTGCCCGCACTGTCGGCAATGTCCGTGAGCCGCTGGGCGGCGTCGTAGACATAGGTGACGCTGCTGCCGTCGGGCTCGGTGACCTGCTGCACCTGGCCGGTGGGCCAGTAGCTCAGCTGGGTGCTGCGATCTTCGGCAGTGGTGGCGCCACGCACGGTGACCGACGTCGGCCAGCCACGTGGGTGATAGGTGTAGTCGGTCACCACGCCATTGGCATCACGCACTGACAACGGGCGCCCGAAGGCATCGTAAGCGAGGGTCTCAACGGTATGGCCCAACGCACTGGTGACGCTGCGCAGATCGCCCTTGCGGAACGCACAGGCGCCGTTGGTCGCACACCCCGCATCGTCGGCGGTGTACCAGGCATAGGTCACGGTATCGACCACGTCCGTGCGTGGACCGTCGATGCTTTTCAGCAGGCCCACCTGCGGACAGTCCGGACCTTCGGCTTCACAATAGTTCTGCGTGGTCACGCGGGTATGGTTGGTCGCTGTATCGCGCACGGTGACGCTGGTCGGCTGCAGGCGCGCGTTGCGGACAATGCGGGTTTCCTGGTTGCCGACCGTCTGCTGCACGAGGCGATTACTGTCGAGCGCGACACGCGTCTCGCTGATGCGTTGCTCGGGGGTACCCGCCGCTTCCGTCGTCGTTGTCACGGCTACTGCACCGGCGGTCGGGTCGCTGGCCTCGGCGTAGGCGTACTGGGTGACCACGCCGCGTCGGTCGGTGGATGATTGCAGACGACGGCGGAAATCCGTTCCCTCGGGCAGATAGCTACGACCGGCCGTGCCCCTGCTGTCGGTGATGCCGTTGACTTTACGCGGCAGCACGCTGCTTCCACTCGACGTCAGCCCATAGGTACTCGCCTCACCCAATGCATCGGTCACAACAACCGGGCCGGCGGCCGTATAGTCCAGACGAATTCCATCAACACCGACATCCATCCTAGTGCAGTCACCGGAATGCCGGCTGCAGACGACGCGTCCCTTACCGTCATAGGCATACCAGCTGTAGCGGCGATTGTCCTCAGCGGTGATTCCCGTGAGATACGCAGGGAAGCGAGCATCCTCATAGTGATAGCTTCGGGACGCGCCGTCGGCATACGTTGCCTTCGACAGCTCACCTGCGAGCGTATATGCATACGCGACCACAACCTGCCCTGACAGTCGGAGCGCCGAAATCAGGGAATCATTGCCAGGAGCGGAGTACTCGACCTGCAGTTGACGACCGTTGGAATGAGAGATCGCGAGCAATCGCTGCTGCGCGTCATAGGTGTAGGATAGCCAAGTACCGTCCTCGAAGTCGCGGCGCTCCATCAGCCCAGAGGCACTGAACGTGATGCGTTCCTGCGAGCGTGAGAGCAGCCAGCCACTTCCCTGCTGGACTACGCGTTCGCCGCTGCCATCATTGGATTCGTAGTACGCGCCGTACTTGGCAAAAGCAGCTTGAGTGCCATCTTCGCTCAGCAACCCGACCTTCAGCTCCGTTCCAGGCGGGAAAGTACTGCTGTCAACACCTAGTGTAAGGCGCAGATTGTGAGAATGCGTCCAACCTGTACCCAACGCTCCACCCGGCGTACTGGTCAACGAATGGTAGTGCCGACGGAAGCTGATCCAGCCCAGATCAAAATCCGGTTCGGGTTGGGTTTTGTCGCCCGTGGTTGGATCGCAAGGATTACCCGGTTTGTCGCACTGCTTGGGGACAGGAGAACTCACGTACTTGCGCATCATGGACAACGTGCCGGTATCCAGCGATGGCGGCATCGCACACATACCCTTGGCCGCCTGCCAAGTCATGATGGTGCTATTGGTGTTCGGGCATTTGACTTCACGCTGGCGCTGAAGATAGCGGGTTCCGCCTATCGGCATACAGGTTGAAGTACTCGGGTCGAGATAGTAGAAGTCAACGGTAGCTCCACCTTGCTCGCCGGTGTTGCTGCCGTCCGCACCTGCACCCGCGCCGCCACCGGGAATTCCCTCCCAGTGTTCACCTATTGCCACCTGGGTGACAGGGCAGGAAGGATCCTGAGGAACTTCCGCTTTCAGAGCTGCGACCAGCTCTTCAGGGGAGTTGTATTCGCTGGATCGATACCGGTACACCCAGTCGGTCTTGATCAGCTTGGCAGGCTTGATCGCATAGTCATAGATCACCTTACCGGGGAGCGATGCAACACCGCGCACCTCCCAACTGAACGCACCATACTGCTGATAACGCTCATATTGAGCCTCCACATCACGCTGTGCCAGCTTCTCGGTCGCGCGCTTTTGACTCCCCGGCGCCAATGCAAGCCATTCCTTTTTCACCTCCTGCGCCTGCACCGCAGTGGTACCCACGCACCCGAGCGCGGCCATCGCCAGCACTGCGCACGACAGATCCTTCAATCGCTTCAACATCCCTGTTCTCCTTCCTGGGCGGTTACCGCACCGGGAGGAACGAAGGCGCTCGGGCAGCCATTGCCCTTTCCCGCCCTGCTTCGGATCGTCCCTGTTCCGGATTGCGGCGTGGCCGCATGGGGACGTTATCTCCGATGTGGGTTACGCATTCAAGTCAGAAAGTGTGGAGCGGGTCGAATTTCAGAGTTTTCTGATAACCGCCAACCATCGATAGTGGCCCGAAGATAAGAAACGCCGGGCAATACCCGGCGTCTCCGTCACAGCGTGGAAGGGTGTAGACCTCAGTACTTTCCGTCAAACGCAAAAATCGGCTTGCGCTTCTGCCACAGGCCTGCAGTGAAGTCCGGGAACTCCAACGTCTGGAAACTGTTGGCGATCGACTGCTCGCTCAACGGAGTAATCGCGCTCCAGGTCACTGCGTCGTAGATGTCGATCGGCATCGGCGCCTTGGCCTTCAGCGCTTCCACGAACGCATGGATCACGAACCAGTCCATGCCGCCATGGCCGGCGCTGGCAGCGGTGTCGGCATTCTGCTTCCACAGCGGATGTTCGTACTGGTCCTGGTACTTCTTGAACTCTTCCCACTGGTGCGGCGGGCTGCGGCCTTCGATATGGATCGAATGGTTCACGTCCATCCACAGGCCCTTGGTGCCCTGCACGCGGAAGCCCATCGAATACGGTCGCGGCAGCGAGGTGTCGTGCTGCAGCAGGATGGTCTCGCCGTTCTCGCAGGCCAGCGTGGTGGTGACGATGTCGCCGAGCTTGAACTTCACCTTGGTGCTCGGATGGGTGGTACCACCACTCTTGGCTACGGTGTATTCGTGCAGGCCACGCGCCTTGGTGGCGAATGCGTTGATGTGGGTGAAACGGTTGCCGCGGTTGATGCCGGTATACATTGCGCACGGGCCGATGCCGTGACTGGGGTAGAGCTCGCCATTGCGCTCCACCGAGTGTTCGGTGCGCCAGCGTGCTTCGCTCCAGCCCTTGGGGCCGAATTCCACGCCACTGTCGTAGGGCTGGTTCGGGTCGCCGGAGTTGAACTTCACCCCGCGCAGGTCGTGCTGGTAACCGGCCTGCAGGTGCACCAGTTCGCCGAACAGACCCTGCCGCACCATCTGCAGGGCCGCCATCACGTCACGGCGGTAACAGACGTTCTCCAGCAGCATGTACGGGGTGCCGGTGCTCAGCTGGGTCTTCAGCACATCCCAGTGATCCTGCAGGGTGATGCCGGCCACCACTTCGCAGCCCACGGCCACGCCGGCCTGCATCGCGGCAATCGCCATCGGTGCGTGGTACTCCCACGGCGTGGCGATGATCACGCCATCGATGCCCTTCTGCTCCAGCAGGCGCTTCCACGCGTTGATGTCGCGGTCCTGGCCGTAGGTCTTGGGCGCGGGCTTGCCCGCCTTGCTGACCATCTCCACGGCGCGGCCCAGCATGATCGGCTCGATATCACACAGGGCAACGACCTCCACGTCGTCGCGGCGCACCAGTTCCTTCAGCAGCACCAGGCCACGCATGCCGGTACCGATCACCGCCAGGCGTACCTTGCGGCCACGTGCCCATGCCGGGGTCTGCGGCAGCAGGCTGCTGGCGGCGACAGCGGCGCTGGCCGCGATGAATTCCCTACGCTTCATGGCAAACACTCTCCTCTTGAAGGCGCGCCAGCCTGGGCCGGCGCGCCTGGTCACGCAAACGGGATTACTTGAACCGGTAGCCGATGGTCACACTGTAACCACGACCGAAGATGGTGGCGTAGTCACTGGAGTCACCCAGGAAGCTGTTGGGATCGTAGAACGGCAGGCGGTTGAACAGGTTCTTGACGGTGAAGCTCAGGTTCCACGCGTCATCCGGGCGCCAGGTGACGCTCATGTTGGCGGTCCACCACGACGGTGCCCCATCGCACTTGCTCTTTTCCAGGGCCAGGTAACCGCCGGTGCAGGTTTCCTTGTTGTTGCTTTCTTCGTCGATCTGGTCGGTGGCCCACTTGGTGCCGCCCACGTAGTTGACGAACATGCTGGTGGTGACCTGCTTGTAGGTCCAGTCGGCATTGAGCGTCGCACGCAGGCGCGGGTTGTTGTAGTAGCCCACCACGTCGCCGTAGTACCAGCCGTTCTGTTCATCCATGTAGAAGCGGTTGCGGTTGGCGATGGTGGCGGCCAGGCCGATGTTCAGCCCGCCCCACTCACCCAGCGAGAAGCGGCTGCGCGCATCGATGTCGAAGCCATCGATCAGGGTCTTGCCGCGGTTCTTGTACTGGCCCACCACGCTGGCCACGTTGCCGGCCGAGTAGCCCGGCAGCGTTCCCGGGCAGCTCACACCGCTTGCCGGGTCGGCGCACATCGCCGCCAGCTGCGCCAGGTTGGCGCGGTCGCTGTCGGTGATCGGCGAGCGCGACGAGGAGATGATGTCTTCGGCGCGGCGGTAGTCCGGGGCAACGATTTCGTTGTCGCGGTAGATGAACCAGTAATCGGCCGACACCGACAGCCAGCTGGCCGGCTCGTAGACGAAGCCCAGCGTGGCGATCTTCGCCTTCTCCGGCTTCAGGTTCTGGTTCGGCTGGGTCATGCGGGCCACGGTACGGCTGCAGTCCACGTTGAGCAGGCTCTTGCCCAGGTCAACATCACCGCCGCGCTGCGATTTCAGCAGCAGGTTGGCGATGGCGTTGGTCTCGGCGCAGCGCAGTTCATCACGGTAGCCGCCCAGCTGCGCGTACACGCCGCCGTTGCCGGACTCGGCCAGGCTGGGGGCGCGGAAGCCGGTGGAATAGGTACCGCGCAGCATCAGCTGGTCGAACGCCTGGTACTTGAAGCCGATCTTCGGCGCGACGTTGGCGCTGAAGTTCGGGTACTTGTCCACGCGCACGGCCGCGTCCAGCTCCAGCTTCTCGGTGATCGGCGCCACCGTTTCAGCAAACAGCGCATAGGTGTTGCGCGCGCCATCGAACCACGAGCCACCCTGCTGGGTGATCAGGCCGGCGGCCGCGTCGGCGTTGCCGGGGGTGTAGAAGGTTTCGCGGCTGGCGTTGAAACCGAACGCGGCGCGCATGTCACCGGCCGGCAGCTGGAACAGCGGCCCTTCGATCTTGCCGTCCAGGGTGTGCAGGCGCGTCCACGACTGGATGTCGAAGGTCGGGAAGGCGCCGCGGATCAGTGCGGCGTTGGCCTCGCTGATCTCGCCGAACTTGTACGCCGGATGATCGGAGATGATCACGCGGCCCGTGCCCGGGTCGATGCTGTAAGGACCGAAGGCCTTCTCGAAGCCCTTCACGTTGACGTTGATCGTCTGGTAGGTGGTCGAGTGCGTGCCGGCGGTGGCGAACGCGGTTTCCCAGTTCCAGTCACCGACGTTGCCACGCGCGCCGGTCAGCACGCGGTAGCTCTTGTCGGTGTTGCGCTGGCCGAAGTAGTTGGCGCCGGCATCCTGCAGCAGGTACTGCAGGCCGACCACGCCACCCATCATGGCCTTCAGCTCGGGGCTGGCGTGGTTGTACTCGTTGTTCGGGCCCAGGAACGGATACAGGAACTGGTTGACGTTGTTGCCGGTATCGCGCGAGAACCAGCTGGTCGGGTTGCCGGTGGTGGTGCCGTAGCTGCGCGGGGTACCGCCGTTGGCACGCAGGTCGATATCGGTATAGGTGGCCTCGGCGAAGATCTCGGTGCTGTCGCCCACCAGGAAGGTGCCGTTGAGGTAGGCGGTGTTGCGCTCGGATTTGGCGCCGGCATCGATCTCGTTGTTCATCCAGGTTTCCCAGACGCAACGCGGGCCGGCCGCTTCACTGGTCAGCACGTTCTTGCAGCCCGGCGCGGCTTCCTGCACGCGGCGGCCGGTCACCGGATCGAACGCGAAATAGCTGCCCGGGTTGAACTCGCCCGGCTTGCTGCCCACGCCCAGGCGCAGGTTGTTCAGGTAGTTGGGGTTGTTGACGTAGTACTGGTCCGGGCGCTTGTCATAGAAGTCGGCCAGCGGAATCGCGTCGCGGCGGTACATGTTCACCGCGCCGTAGATGTTGAAGCGGTTCTCGGTGAGGTCACCGAAGCCGGCGGTGATGCTGGCCTGGCGCTCGCCGTAGGAATCGATGCGCGAGGAGGTGTCGTTGGTGAAGCTGATCTCCGCGCCCTGGAAGTTGCGCTTGGTGATCACGTTGATCACGCCGGCCACCGCGTCGGTGCCGTACACGGCCGAGGCGCCGTCGGTCAGCACTTCCATGCGTTCGATGGCGGCGGCGGGAATCGCATCGATGTTGACGAACTGGGTCTGGAAGCCCGCCGGCGCACCGTAGTACGACAGGCGACGGCCATTCAACAGCACCAGCGTGCCCTGTGCGCCGAGGCCGCGCAGGTTGGCCTGCGAAGCGCCGTCGGAGCCGGTGAACAGCGAGCGCGAATCCTGCTGCGCTGGCCGGGCGGCCGGCAGGTTGTCGAGTACCTGCAGCAGCGTGCGCGCACCCATGTTCTGGATGTCCTGCTTGCTGATCACCTGCACCGGCGAGGCGGTTTCAACGTCGGTGCGGCGGATGTTGGAACCGGTGACCTCGATGCGGGCCAGGTCGGTGGCCTTGTCCTTGCTCTCCTGGGCGAAGGCAGGAACGGCGACCGACAGCAGCACGCCGGCGATGGCCAGCGACAACGGTGCGATCGAACGACAGGGGGGGCGGTGGTGGCGGGCGGGCAACATCGGGGTTCTCTCCTGGCAGGGGTGCGGCGCGAATGGTGGATCGGCGGGCAAAACGCTCCCGGGCCACGGCTCCCACCGTCGTGGTGAAGCCGTAGTCGGAATGGGCGGGGGAGGAGCGGTGTTACGTGGCGGTCATGGGGCGACGATGCTGGCGGAGTCGCCCTCCTGGCCGATCAGCACGGCGTTGGCCCAGTTGGCACAGACCTGGGCGGGTTGGCTGCCCTGCGCACCCAGCGTGCGCAGGCTCAGGGTGGAAAGGCCACGGATGTCCAGCTCCGGCTTGACCACGCCGGGCGCCTTCACCAGGCCACTGTCATACAGCAGGCGGTTGTCGCCCCAGACCTGGAACTGCAGGCCACCGGCCGTGCGGCAGGCGTCGTCAATGCCGAGGTCGGCACGCAGCAGGCGCCAGCCCCCCTGCAGGCGCAGGTCGATGCGGCTGTTGGCGGACACGCCCAGGCCGCGGCGGAACTGCAGGCCGTTCATGCGCATGCCGGCGTCGCCGCTGAACGCCTTGTCGGCGTGCACCTGGCTGGCCAGCGCGGCCGGCACCGGCAGCTCGGAGAGATAGCGCTGCCGGGCCGGTCGCTCCGGTTCCTGGTGTTCGAGGATGTGGAAGGTGGACAGCGCAATCGGGCCGACGTCGCGCGGTTGCAGCGCGTCGAAGGCACGCGCACTGCCCTGTGCAGCGGTCACCATCGGATCGTTGCTGGAGGCACCGTCACCTTCGGGGTTCTGCACGCTCAGCACGCGGAAGCGCAGCAGGCGGCCGGCGTGGGCCGGGAAGTCGATGCGCTGCGTGCCTTCCTTCAGCTGCAGGTGGCCGCGGGCAATCGGTTCACCCCACTCGCCGTTGCTGTCGCCCAGGTACACCTCGTAGTCGCGCACCTGGCCGTGCTTCCAGTTCTTGTCGTTGCGCGGCGCGATGTCGATGCCATCGATCATCTTCCGTTCGCCGAAACCGATCACCCACTCATGGGCACCGGTGCGCACGGCCTGGTTGCGCACGCTGCGGAACCAGGTGGCCGGATCATCATCGAAGGCATTTTCCAGCGCATGGCCGGGTTCTTCGGCCGGGCGGTTGATCACCAGCAGGCTGTCGGCCGGCAGTCCGCGGCCCAGCACCGGTGCGGCCGGATAGGCATCGTCAGCGGCCGCTGCGGCGACGGCGAAGTCCAGCTGCAGCTGCAGCGGCTGGCGGATGTCCTGCGCCGCGGTGCGTACATGCAGGGTGCCGCGACGCTCCTTGGCATCGAAGTACCAACCCTCGCTGGCGCTGTTGAATGCGGTCGCGTCGGCCAGCGCCGGCAGCGCGCGGCCAGCGGCCTGCACCGCACGCGGCGCCTGCCGGCTGAGCACGCGCAGGCCATAGCGGCGCTGTGCCAGCTGGCCGTTGTACTGGCCCTGTACCGCATCGATCTGCACCTGCACCGGGCCACTGCCCTGTGCCGGCGCCTGCACACTGATCCGCTGCGTGCTCGATTCGCCCTGCTGGTAGCGGCGGGTGATGCCGTCATCTTCGTACAGCGTGTACTGCGAATCACCCTGCGGGTACAGGTCGAAGGTCACTTCATCGAGCGGTTTCTCGCCGTCGAACAGCATCGACGGGTACATCGGCAGGATCGCACCGGCACGCACGAACACCGGCAGCGTGGCCAGGTCCACCTGGCGGTCCAGCTGGCGGCCATCGGCGGCGGCCTGCACGCGGCGGCCATCCCAGTAGTCGATCCAGCCGCCGGCGGGCAGGTGGATGTCGCGGCGCCAACCACGGCTGGCGGCCTGGCTGCGGTACACCGGTGCAACCAGCAGGTCGCGGCCGAGCAGGAACTGGTACTTGTAGGTTTCATCCTGCGCGTGCGGATCGCGCGGGTTGTCCCACATCAGGCCACGCACCGGCGGTGCACCGGTCTGCGCAGCCTCATGCACCAGCCCATACATGTACGGGGTCAGGCGCATCTTCAACTTCAGGTAATCGCGGTTGATGCTGCGGTAGGGCTCGTCGTACCACCACGGGTGCTTGCGCGCATTCGACGACCAGCCACTCATGCCCATCAGCACCGGGGTGAATGCCTTCCACTGCAGGTCGCGGGTGAAGGTCTCGGCGCTGCCGCCGAAGATCGCGTCCACATCGCCACTGGCGTAGGCCATGCCGGACAGGCCCGAACCCACCAGGGTCGGCACATGCCAGCGGATGTAGTCCCAGCTGCTGCTCTGGTCGCCGGTCCAGGCCACGGCATAGCGCTGGATGCCGGCCCAGCCCATCACCGTCCACAGGAACGGGCGGGAATCGGAATTGTCGAGGATGCCGTTGAACGCCTGGCGGTTGGCATCCATCGCGAACTGGTAGCCCTTGCCGGTCCAGGCCACGTCCAGTTTCTGCACGCGGCTGCCGGCCTTGCCCACTTCCCAGGCGATCTTGTCGACGCCGTTCTCGGTCCACAGGCCGGTGCGGAAGCCATACCCGGCCAGGCCCTTCACCGTCTCAGGCAACTGCTTGTAGCCGCAGCCATAGCCATCGTTGGGCAGGATCCAGCCGCCGGGCATGTCATTGGCGCGGTACTGCTTGGCCACGCTGTTGATCACATCGGGGGTGGTGCCGGTCGGGCCGTCGCTCCAGCCCTCGGGCACGGTGCCGGGCTTCTTGCTGTTGTCGCCGTCGTTGTAGCAATCGGCATCGCCGTAGGACAGCGCCCAGCGCGCGACCATGTTCGGGCGGCCGGTCAGCTGGGTGTAGCGCTCGATCAGCTTCGGCAGGTCAGCGCCAACGAAGTAGTACGCATCGAAGCGGTCTTCGCGATGCAGCAGGGTGGCCTGGTCGCTCTGCCGCAGGTCGTAGCTGCCATCGCTCCACGTATTGCGCAGCATGCCCCAGCCACGGCTGCTCAGCAGCATCGGTGCCGGGCTCGGGCGATCCCCCTCTTCCCAGCCGCCGGAGTACGAGACCTCCAGTTCGCGGCCCTTGAACTGGTAGCGGCCGTTCTGCTGGCCACCGCCGTAATAGCCTTCATCGGCCTGCGAGGACAGCACCTGCACGCTCTGCGCGGCATCCAGGTCCAGCGGCTGCAGTTCCTGCCACAGCGCGGTGGGCTGGCCGTTGTCCAGGCGCTCCAGGCGCAGGCGCAACGGCTGCCGCTGCACATGCAGCACCAGTGCAGCGGTACGCACGCGGATCTCCTGCGCGTCTTCTTCCAGCTGTGCCTGCACGTTGGCCTTGGGCTGCGGCAGCACGATCGGCGCGGCCTTGTCGCCGGCACCGGTCAGCTTGCCGTTGCGGCCGGCCTGTACGCGGATGATGTCGGTGGCCGGCAGCTCAATGCGGATGCGCGTGCCGTTGTCGGTCTGCAGGTCCCAGCCATTTACACCGTCGGTGCTGGCACTGGCGCTGACCGAGCGCAGGTTGCCGACCGGTGCGGCCTGGGCCGACAGGGACGCCGACAGCAGTGCCGGCAACAGGGCCAGCAGCAGTGGCGAACGACGAACGCAGATTTCCACACGGACTCCCAACCCGTTCACCGGGCGTTTCGAAAGCGGTTGGGCCGACTCTAGGGCAGCGATTCGAAAGATGTCAACAAATTGAAAGGAAAAAGGAAGATATATTTAGATGAAACGAAAGTTGTTGCGGCGCAATACTTTGTGTAACCGCTTGCAGGTGCCTGTTAAGCATTGTGCGATACGGCATTCGGCGGTTTCTTTCGTTTCCAGAGTCATACCGCGCGGGGAAAGCCATCACTGCGATATCTTTCTTTTTACTTTCGGTATTTGACATTTCGAAAGAAAACGCAGATGGTGCGCTGGCCCAACTGGAACCTCCGAATGGACGTCACCCTGCTTTCCGATGTGTCCGCCTGGCAGCGCCGCGGCGGAGCCGATACCGCTACCGAAATCGCCCAGCAGCCGGCGCTGTGGGAAGCCCTTGCACAGGATCTGTCGCGTGCCCGCGACCGCCTGCAGGCCTTCCTCGGCGACAGCCTCAACGACCCGAACCAGCGCGTGCTGTTCACCGGCGCCGGCAGTTCCGGCTTCATCGCTGAAATGGTGGCCGATGCCATCAACGCGCAGTGGCCGGCCGAGGTGCGCGTGGTGCATACCACCAGCCTGCTCACCCATCCTGCGCTGTACCTGCAGCGCGATCGTCCGACCCTGCTGGTGTCGTTCGGCCGCAGCGGCTCCAGCCCCGAAAGCGTTGCCGCCGTCGACCGCGTGCGCAGTGACGTGGACGATGCGCGCTTCCTGGACATCACCTGCAATGCCGAGGGCGAGCTGGCCCACCGTGGCGCCGGCCGTGCCGACACCTGCACCCTGCTGATGCCGTCGGCCAGCTGCGACCGTGCATTCGCCATGACCAGCAGCCTGACCTGCATGCTGCTGGCGGCATTGACCGTGTTCGACCGTTCGCCGTGGGATGCGCGCATCGCGCGCCTGCAGCAGATTGCCGGTCTGGCCCGCGAAGGCCAGGCGCAGTGGGATGCAGCTGTGGCCGCGCTGGCGCAGCGCCCGTTCAACCGGGTCATCTACCTTGGCAGCGGCCCGCTGGAAGCACTGGCGCGCGAGGCTGCGCTGAAGGTGCTGGAGCTCACCGCCGGCCGCGTGCTGGCGCTGGCCAACACCCCGCTCGGCTTCCGCCATGGGCCGAAGTCCACGCTGGACGGCAGCACCCTGGTGGTCGTGCTGCGCAGCGTGCAGCCGCTGGCACGCCGCTATGAGCAGGACCTGCTGGAAGAACTGCGCCGCGACGGCGTGGCCGGCCAGGTGCTGTCGATCGGCCCGCATTCGGATATCGGCGCCGACGATGACTACACCCTCACCGTGCCTGCCCTGGATGACCCGTGGCTGGCGCCGGTGTGGCTGGGCTTTGCGCAGCTGTACGCGCTGCAGCGTTCGGCCGCACTCGGCCTGACCCCCGACAATCCGTTCCCGGACGGCACCGTCAACCGCGTGGTCAAGGGTGTCACCATCCACCATGGCTGAGCTGATCGCCAACGCCTGCTACGGCATCGACATCGGCGGCACCAAGATCGAACTGGTGGTGTGCGATGCGGCGATGCAGGTCACCTGGCGCCGCCGCGTGGCTACCCCGCAGGGTGACTACGACGGCTTCCTGCAGGCGGTGGTGACACTGGTTGCTGAAGCCGATGCTGCGCTGGGTCGCAGCGATGCGGCCATCGGCATCGCCCTGCCCGGCGTGCGTGATCATCGCAACGGCCGCCAGCTCAGCGCCAATGTGCCTGCGCTGACCGGTCAATGCGTGGCGGCTGATCTGCAGGCACGCCTGCAGCGTCCGCTGCATTTCGGCAACGACCTGCAGTGTTTTGCGCTCTCCGAGGCGCATGGTGGCGCCGCCGATGGCTACCCCAGCATGTTCGGCGCCATCCTCGGCACCGGTGCCGGTGGCGGCTTCTGCCTGCAGGGGCGCCTGCTGTCCGGCTTCAACGGCCTGGCCGGCGAATGGGGCCACTGGAGCGTGCCGGGTCACCTGCTGCAGCGTCATGGCCTGCCGCTCATTGATTGCGCCTGTGGCCTGCAAGGCTGCGTGGAGCGCTACGTGTCCGGCAGTGGCCTGGCGATGATCGAGCGCCACCTCGGTGGCAGCGCTGCCGATGCCAGCGTGGTGGTCACCCTGGCCGAAGCCGGCGATGCGCGTGCACGGCAGGCGCTGGACATCCATCGCGACCTGCTCGGCCACAGCCTGGCCGCCCTGGTGCTGGCGCTGGACCCGCACGTGATCGTGCTCGGTGGCGGCCTGTCCCAGTACGCACCGCTGTACCAGCTGTTGCCGGCGGCCATCGCCGCGCATCTGTTCAACGGCGTGCAGGTGCCGCCCATCGTGCCGCCGCGCTTCGGCGATGCCGGTGGTGCACGCGGTGCCGCCCTGCTGGCCTGCCAACCCTCGTTTTCCTGATGTCCGGAGCTTGACCATGTCCCCGTTGCAGACCCTGCTTGCCTCCCACCGCGCCGGCCACAACGTCGGCCTGTACAGCGTCTGCTGCAGCAACGAACAGGTGCTGCGCGCGGCCATGCACGTGGCGTTGGCGCACGATACCGTGCTGCTGATCGAAGCCACCTCCAACCAGGTCGACCAGTTCGGCGGCTACACCGGCATGACCCCGCCGCAATACCGCGACTACGTCGGCACCCTGGCCGATGAGGAAGGCTTCGCGCGCGAGCGCTTGATCCTCGGCGGTGACCACCTTGGCCCGAACGCCTGGCAGAAGCGCCCGGCCGCCGAAGCGATGACCCATGCGCGCGTGCTGATCGAGGCCTACGTCGCCGCGGGTTTCCACAAGATCCACCTGGACTGCAGCATGTCCTGCGCCGATGACCCGGTGCCGCTGCCCGATGCCATCGTTGCTGCACGTTCGGCCGAGCTGGCCGAGATCGCCGAGCGCACCGCCACCGAGCACGGCCTGCCGCCGCCGGTCTATGTCATCGGTACCGAAGTGCCGATTCCCGGTGGCGAAGCCTCGCTGGCCGGTGGCCTGCAGGTGACCACCCCGGCTGCCGCTGCGCAGACCCTGGCCATCCACCGGCAGGCCTTCGACACCCCGCTGCTGCGCGATGCATGGCAGCGTGTGCTGGCCATGGTGGTGCAGCCGGGCGTGGACTTCGACCACAGCAGCGTGCACGAGTACGACGCGGCCGCCGCCAGCGAGCTGGCCGACTTCCTCGAACAGCAGCCGCGCATCGTGTTCGAAGCGCATTCGACCGACTACCAGCGCGAAAGCGGCCTGCATGCCCTGGTGCGCGACCATTTCGCCATCCTCAAGGTCGGCCCCGCGGCCACCTTCGCCTACCGCGAAGCGCTGTTCGCACTCGCTGCCATCGAGGCCGAGCTGCTGCCGGCCGCGCAGTGCTCGCGCCTGCCGCAGGTGCTGGACGAGGTGATGGTGGCGCAGCCGAAGTCCTGGCAGTCCTACTACCAGGGCGACGAAGCGACCCTGCGCCTGCTGCGCAGCTATTCCTTCAGCGACCGCTGCCGCTACTACTGGGGCGAGCCGGCGCTGGTGCAGGCCGTGCAGACCCTGTTCGCCAACCTGGAACAGCACGCGCCGCCGCTGGTGCTGCTCAGCCAGTACCTGCCGGAGCAGTACCGCGCCGTGCGCGAGGGCACCCTGGCCAATACGCCTACCGCCCTGGTGCAGCATCGCATCGGCCTGTGCCTGGGCGAATACGCCCGCGCCTGCAGCGCCAACCAGGCGGGAACCCGCAAGCACAACGCAAGTCCGGCTGCCGCCGATCTTGCGAACGGCTAATCTCTACCTTTCCCTGCGAAACCGAGAATGGCCATGCGCAACACCCGCTCCCGCCGGCAACAGATCCTGCAGCTGCTGATCGAGCACGGCTCGGTGCAGGTGGCCGATCTGGTCGAGCGCTTCGGCGTGTCGGCGGTGACCATCCGTGCCGACCTGACCCACTTCGAATCGCAGGGGCTGGCCACGCGTACCCACGGCGGTGCCACCCTGGTGCGTACACCGCCGCAGGAACAGGACATCCACGAAAAGGATGCGCTGAACCTGCCGCTGAAGGACTCCATCGGCACGGCGGCCGCGCGCCTGGTGCAGGCCGGTGACAACATCATCATCGACTCCGGCTCCACCACGATGACCCTGGCCCGCCATCTGCGCGGACACCGCGATGTGACGGTGATGACCAACGGCCTGAACATCGCCTGGGAACTGGCCAACGCCGCCGGCATCACCGTGCTGCTGACCGGCGGACTGCTGCGCCAGCAATCGCTGTCGCTGCAGGGCAGCCAGGCCGAAGCCAGCCTCAACTCCTACAGTTTCGACACGCTGTTCCTAGGCGTGGATGGCCTGGACCTGCAGTTCGGCCTGACCACCCACGACGAAGCCGAAGCCCGCCTCAACCACCGCATGGTCGAACGCGCGCGGCGCATCGTGGTGCTCACCGACGCCTCCAAATTCGGACGCGTCAGCCTGCACCGCATCGCCCGCCTCGATCAGATCCACGCCATCATCACCGACGCCGGCATCGACGACGCGACCCGCGAGGGGCTGCAGCGGCTGGGCATCGAAGTGATCATCGCCGAGCCTCCCGCATGACCGATATCCGCTCCCTGCACGGCCGCATCCTCACCCCGTTGGGCTGGCGTCGCGGCCAGGTGCAGTTCGATTCACACGTGCGCCAGCTGCAGGTAGATGACCACAGCGGCGGCGATGACCCGCAGCTGCCGGTGATCCTGCCCGGCTTCATCGACCTGCACGTGCATGGCGCGGCCGGCGTCGACCTGATGCAGGGCGGCGACGTGGCCCGCACCATCGCCCGCACCCATGCGCGCTTTGGTACCACCACGCTGCTGGCGACCACCATGACCGCCGGCCTGGACGAGATCGAATACGCGCTGCAGGGCGTTGCGGCAACGATGGCAGCGCCCGAAGCCGATGCCGCCTGCATCGCCGGCGTGCACCTGGAGGGCCCCTTCATCAGCCCGCAGCGGCTGGGCGCACAACCCAATCGTACGATCGAGGCGACGATGGCGCTGGTGGGGCGGCTGCACGCGCTGGCACCGATCCGGGTGATGACGCTGGCGCCGGAGATCGGCGAGCACACCGCACTGATCCCCGCGCTGTCCGCACTCGGCATCCGCGTGCAGCTCGGCCACAGTGCCGGCACCTACGAGGAAGGCGTGGCCGCATTGCAGGCCGGCGCTTCCGGTTTCACCCATCTGTTCAACGGCATGACCGGCGTCGACCACTACCGGCCGGGCATCGCCGCCGCTGCCCTGGCGCATGCGCAGTACGCCGAGATCATTCCCGACCTGCAGCACATCCATCCCGGCGTGATCCGTCTGGCCGCACGCGCGATTCCGCGCCTGTATGCGGTAACCGACGCGACGGCCGCCACCGGCATGCCCGATGGCGAGTACGCGCTGGGCGAGCAGCGCGTGCACAAGTGCGGCGGCTGCGTGCGCCTGGCCACCGGCTCGCTGGCCGGCAGCGCGCTGACCATGGACCAGGCGCTGCGCAACCTGGTGCAGGTGGGTCTGGATCTGGCTGACGCATCGCAGCGCGTGTCCACCTTCCCGGCCGATTACCTGGGCTTGAGCGATCGCGGCCGCATTGCGCCCGACGCCCGTGCCGACCTGGTGGTGCTGGGTGCGGAACTGCGCCTGCAGGAGGTCGTGGTGGGCGGTCGATTGATCGATCTGGACTGACACACGCCATGCGGCCCGGATGCCGCACTCAAGGCGCGCAAGCGCATTGCATCTGCCACGCACCCTCCCGTTAGTCCAGGAACGAGCCGATGACCGCAGCCACTGCACCTGCCGTACCCGCTTCCACCGCCCCGCGCTGGCCCGTACGTTACCTGCTCTTCATCGGCGGCCTCGGTGGCCTGCTGTACGGCATCGACATCGGCATCATCGCTGGCGCCCTGCCCTATCTCGAAGCTACCGCCAGCCACGCCTGGCAGCTCAGCAGCCAGCAGCTCGGTTTTGTCGTCGCTGCGGTGCTGCTGGGCAGCGTACTGTCCTCGCTGTTCGCCGGCATGATCGCCGACCTCATCGGCCGCCGTGGCGCGATGCTGCTGGCCGGCGTGCTGTTCACCGCCAGCATCCCGATCATGGCGCTGGCGTCGGGTTACACCCCGCTGCTGCTGGGGCGCCTGCTGCAGGGTGTCAGCGGCGGCCTGATCGGCGTGGTCATTCCCCTGTACCTGGCCGAAGTGCTCAGCCCGGAACGACGCGGCCGCGGCGCGGCGATGTTCCAGCTGCTGCTGACCGTCGGCCTGGTGCTGGCCGCGTTGATCGGCCTGTACCACGCCCATGCCGTGGACGCCGCCACAGAGTCGGTGCGCTCGCTGCCGGTCGCGCAGCAGGCGCAGGCGCTGTTCACGGTGAAGGACCACGCCTGGCGCACCATCTTCTGGACCTGCCTGGCACCGGGCCTGCTGTTCTGCGCCGGCATCTTCTGGCTGTCCGAATCACCGCGCTGGCTGGTGCGTCGTGGCCGCATCGATGATGCGCGCCGCAGCCTGCAGCGCGTGCTGCCCGCTGCCGACGTCGAGCCCACCCTGGCGCAGATCCAGGCTCCGGAATCGAGCAGCAGCAGCGGCAAGCGTGACCCGCTGCTCAGCCGCCGCTACGTGGTGCCGTTCGTGTTGGCCTGCGTGGTGCTGGCCTGCACCCAGGCCACCGGCATCAACTCGGTGCTGGCCTATGCGGTCAACATCCTCAACCAGGCAGGCCTGTCCGGCTCGGTGGCCAACGGCGCCGACGTGGCGATCAAACTGCTCAACGCGGTGATGACCGTCGCCGCGCTGCTGCTGGTCGACCGCAAGGGTCGCAAGTTCCTGCTGATGCTGGGCAGCGGTGGCATCTGCGTGGCCCTGCTGGCCGCAGCAACGCTGTTCTTCCAGGCCGAACGGGGCCGCGCCGACGTGCAGCCGCACCTGCAGGCCGCAGTGAGCGGCGATGGCCTGCAACTGGTACTGGATGAGGCGCAGTGGCAGCGGCTTGCCGGTGGCATCGACCGCGAAGGCCGGCCACTGCAGCTGACCGTGTCCTACGCCTATGGCGACTTCACCAACGTGCGCGCGCTGCGCAGCGACAACCTGACCGACCGCGAGCTGCGCATCGAGCGCGCCGGCACCGTGCAGCCGGACAGCGTCATCGGCGCGTTCTTCCGCACGTTGCACCTCAATCCGTTCGCCGACCCGGCCAGTGCCGCGCAGGCACCGCTGCGCATCGAACAGGCCCGTATCGGCCCGATTCCGCCGCCCGCGCATGGCTGGGCCGTCGCTGCCTGCATCCTGGTATTCGTGGCGTTCTTCGCGGTCGGCCCGGGCGTGTGCGTGTGGCTGGCGCTGTCCGAACTGATGCCCAACCGCATCCGCTCCAACGGCATGAGCATCGCGCTGCTGATCAACCAGTTCGTATCCACCACCATTGCCGCCATCTTCCTGCCGACGGTGGGGCACTACGGCTACGCCAGCATGTTCCTGTTCTGGGCGGGCTGCACGTTCGTGTTCTTCCTGGTGGCCGCTTTCTGGCTGCCGGAGACCAAGGGGCGCTCGCTGGAAGAGATCGAAGCCGGGTTTGCGGGGAAGCAGCGCTGATTCAGCGCTGCTGTGGCGGCGCAGGGCCGCCGTGCACGATGTAGCGCGCCATGTCGTGCACTTCGGCCACGCTCATGTTGGTACCGGCCACCTGCATGGACTCGCCAAAAGGGCCCGCTATGGTGGCCACGGACAGCACGTGGTCATCGACGGTAAGCGCCACCTGCTTGCCCACCAGGGCCTCGGTCGCGTGCAGCAACCGGCCGGCGGACTCCCTGCGGAACGTCAGTTCCAGTACGGGCTGGTGCGCAGCATCCAACGCCGCTCGCACGTCGACGATATCGGCACTGCTGAGCATCGGCGGCGCTTTCACGGCGATGCTGCGCCCTTGCCACTGCAGGGTAGCGCGGCCATCGGGATCGACCTCACGCATCTGCACCTGCACCCCCTCCCGCGGCGGATGCCGGGTCTCCGCCGGGAGCACCCGGCTGCAGCCCGCCAGCAGCACCACCGCCAGCCCACCGCCGAGCCACGCCCATCTGCTCCAGCCCCGCATCAGCGCAGCTTCCTCAGCTTGAACGCCACCAGCACCTGCAGCACGCCGTACAGCAGGCTGCCGATGCCGATCCACAACGTGGTTACCGCTACGCCGGCATACGGATTCGCCGCGAACAGCAGGCCCAGCACGATGGCCAGCACACCGCTGAGAATCAGCAACCACTCACCCTGGATCTGCCTGCGCACGCGGATGGCGAAGACGATGCGATAGATGCCCGCCACCAGCAGCCATGCCGCCAGGAACAGCACCAGCACGCTGGCGGTGGCAAGTGGATTGATCACCGCCAGGATGCCGAAGCCCAGCGAGGCGACCACGTACAGCAGCAGCCAGCCACGCGAGGCGCCGCTGGCACCGGTGATCAGCGCCAGCAGGCTGATGACGCCCTCGACGATGGCCATTACACCCAGCGTCCAGGCCAGCGCGATGGCCGCCGACATCGGCCAGCCGATCGCGATGATGCCGAAGCCCAGCGCGACCAGACCGTACAGCAGCAGGATCCACCAGCTGCGTCCAACGGCCGACAACAGGGGAGACAAGGGGGAATTCATGACCACTCCTTCGATCCGGGTTCGTGGCCATCCTAGCCCTTGCGGATGAAAGGGGCGATCACGGAACGCGAGCGCAGACCCACGCCCGCACGTCTTCAGACCCCACCAACCGCAACGTCTCTGCAATTTCCAGCACGGTACTGCCGGTGGTCATCACGTCGTCGACGATGGTCAGCCGCGCCGGTACAGCACCGCGCACATGGAAGGCGTCGAACAGGTTGTCGCGGCGCTGCTCGGCGCTGCGTTCGGACTGCGGCGCGGTGTGGCGGCGGCGGTACAGCCCGCGCCACGTCGGCAACTGCAGCAGGCGGCACAGTTCGGCGGCCTGGTCATAGCCACGCTGACGCAGTCGCTTGCGGTGCAGTGGCACGGGTACCAGCGGCGCGCACGACCACGGTGGCGGGTTGCGCAGCATCAACTGCGCAAGCAGGCGTCCGGCAGCCAGGTCCTGGTGGAATTTGTAGCGGACCAGCAGCTGATCGACCGGCGGCAGGTACAACAGGCTCGCATGGGTCGCGGTATGCGGTGGCGGCTCGTCGCGGCAGGTTCCACAGATGGGCAGGGCTGCATCCGGTAGCGGCAGCGCGCAGCGAAGGCAGGCGCGACCCGCCCACGGCAGGTCGGCGAGACAGGCGACGCAGAGGTCGAGGGTGTCGTGGCCGGGCTCGCTGCAGACCAGGCAGCGCAGGGGCAGCAACAGGCGAAAGGCAGCCTGCAACGGTTCACCAAGAACAGAAGGCAGTGGGAGGCGCATGCCGCAGCATCGCCACGCAGGTGGATGCTGCCCATCGGCGAAGCCAGCACATGCGAGTAGGTGAAGCGCGCGCTCCGCGTCTGACCATTTGCGGCCGGCAGTGGCCTCGTTGTGGCGGGTTGGGTGAACCGTCCGCTGCTTGACAGGCTGCCGGGATGTCCGGACCCTTCGCGGCATGACAATCGACGTCGAACACCTGAGCCTGCGCGAACTGAACGCCCTTGTGACTGCTGCCGAGCAGCGGAGGGCGCTGGTTGCCAGCCGCCGCCCCGTGGCCGTTGTCCGTCGCAAGCTGATCGCCTTCGCCGCGCAGTGCGGCTACACGATTGAAGAGCTGATCGGGGCCGCGCCCGCCGAGGCCGCTGCACCGGTCCGCAAACCCGCCACACGGCGCAAGGCAGGCAAGGTAGCGGCCAAGTACCGCGACCCGGACAACAAGCGCAATACGTGGTCGGGCCGCGGCCGGATGCCGCGCTGGCTTGCCGAGAAGACCAAGCATGGCCGCAGCCCTGCCGATTTCCTGATTCCCGGGCTGGGCCGGTCCGACGTTCGAAAGTCCAGCGCGATCGGGCAGAGAACCGTCTTCAAGCAGAGCTGACCCGGCGCACTTCGCTGTAGCGCATGCGCGACAGGTCGCCGGCAGCCTGCAGCGCGCCACGCTCGACCAGCTTGCGCACACGCCCTGCGTAGAACACATCTGGAATTCCCGGCGGGCGTTCGGGATCCAACGACATCGCCGTGCCCACGATATAGGCGACTTTGCGGAACTGACCGTCACAGTGGGAAAGCAGCTGCTGATCGATCCGCGCGACGTCCTCCTCGGTCAGCGCTGCGATGCGGTGCCGCTGTTCGTTGGTGAGGTGCGCATCGCAGTCCGGCGCGTCGTCAGTGTCAGCCAGCCGGCCATTTACAGCCAGCAGGCGGACCAGCACGAAGAAGCCAAAGTCTGCCAACTCCGCTTCGGACAGGCCTACCGGGTCGGCAAGCATGCCTGGTGGATAGTCCTTGAACGTAACGAACGTGCGGTGCTGCCACATACCGGCGGTGTCCGATTTCCGCAGGTCATCCATTACCACGCGCAAGCCTCCATCGGGCAGATCAGCCAGGCTGCACAGCACAGCGTTGCGAAGGGTTGCGGCGTTCTTGTGCGTGTCCATGCCGATTCTCACGTTCCATGCGTAGCGGCGAACTTAGCACCGCTGCAACTGACCCGGGCGACGACTTCCTGTAAACCAATATTTTATATTAATAGTTGACAGTGTTCCCGACCCCACCCAGACTGCGCCCTCGCTCCAGCCCTTCCAAGGTCCCGCCATGGCAACCGCCATCCGCCACGACTGGCACCACGACGAACTGCAGGCGCTGTTCGACCTGCCCCTCCCGGAACTGCTGTTCCGCGCCGCCGCCGTCCACCGCGAGCACTTCGATCCGGCCCAGGTGCAGGTATCCACGCTGTTGTCGGTGAAGACTGGTGGCTGCCCGGAAGACTGCGCGTACTGCCCGCAGGCGCAGCGCTACAGCACCGGGGTCAACGCACAGAAACTGATGGACACCGACGCGGTGCTGGCCAAGGCACGCCAGGCCAAGGCGGCCGGTGCCTCGCGTTTCTGCATGGGTGCAGCGTGGCGTTCGCCGAAGGACCGCGACATCCCCAAGGTGGCGGCAATGATCGCCGGGGTGAAAGCGCTGGGCCTGGAAACCTGCGCCACGCTGGGCATGCTCAGTGGCGAGCAGGCGCGCGCGTTGAAGGACGCCGGCCTGGACTACTACAACCACAACCTCGATACCGCGCCGGACTACTACGAGTCGATCATCCACACCCGGCAGTACCAGGATCGTCTGGATACGCTGGGCCATGTCCGTGATGCGGGGTTGAAGACCTGCTGCGGCGGCATCGTTGGCATGGGCGAAACACGCGCGCAGCGGGTCGGCCTGCTGCTCGCGCTGGCCACCTTGCCGGCGCATCCCGATTCGGTGCCGATCAACAAGCTGGTGCAGGTGGCCGGCACGCCACTGCATGGCAGTGCCGAGCTGGACCCGTTCGAGTTCGTGCGCATGATCGCCGTGGCCCGCATCGCCATGCCGCGTTCGATGGTGCGCCTGTCGGCCGGCCGCGAGTCGATGAGTGACGAGCTGCAGGCGCTGTGCTTCCTGGCCGGCGCCAACTCCATCTTTTATGGCGACAAGCTGCTGACCACCGGCAACCCGGAGAGCGAGCGCGACATGGCCCTGTTCGCACGCCTGGGCCTGCAGCCGATGACGGTGCAGGTGGACGCCGACGGTCATGACCATGGCGGCACCGTGCATGCCGATATCAGCACCGATGGCCCCGGCTGTGGCTGCGCCCACGCGGCCTGAGCCGGCGGCCAAGCAGGCGTCGCGGCAACGCGCTACCCTAGCCGCCCCGTCGCCGCATCCAGCCGCCATGGCACGCCCCGACCTGACCGCCCGCCTCCAAGCCCAGCGCGCGTTGCGCGATGCACAAGGCCGTCGCCGCCCGCGGCGCACGGTCACCCGTCGCGATGGTGTGCGCCTGGAAGTCGATGGGCGCTGGCTGACCGGCTTCTGCAGCAACGATTACCTGGGCCTGGCCCAGCAGTTCAGCGTGGTCAACGCACTGCAGGATGCCGCCGCGCGCGAAGGTGCCGGTGCCGGTGCTTCGCACCTGGTCTGCGGCCACCACGCGCTGCACGACGCATTGGAACGCGAAGTGGCCGAGTGGCTCGGTTACCCGCGTGCCTTGCTGTTCGGCAGTGGCTTCACCGCCAACCTGGCCGTGCAGCAGGCGCTGCTGGGCGAAGAGAACGATGTCTGCGTGCAGGACAAGCTCAACCACGCCAGTCTGCTCGATGCCACCCGGCTGGCCGGCGCGCGCCTGCGCCGCTACCCGCACCTGGACGCGGAAGGTGCGATGCGCCAGCTCAAGCATGCGCCCGATGGCGCAGCGATGCTGGCTACCGACGGTGTCTTCAGCATGGATGGCGATATCGCGCCGCTGCGTGCGCTGTCGCTGGTCGCGCGCCTGCAGCAGGCGCTGTTCTACGTGGACGATGCGCATGGCGTGGGCGTGCTCGGCGATGGCCGTGGCGCGGTCGCCACCGCCGGCCTGGGCGTGGACGATGTGCCGCTGCAGCTGGTCACCCTGGGCAAGGCGCTCGGCGGTTCCGGCGCGCTGGTGCTCGGCCGCGAAGACCTGATCGAGCACCTGGCCGAAACCGCACGCCCCTACATCTACACCACCGCCATGGCGCCGGCGCTGGCGGCATCCGCACTGGAAGCGGTGCGCCTGGCCCGCCGCGATCATTGGCGCCGCGCGAAGCTGGCCGATCTGATTGCCCTGTTCCGTAGCGAAGCGCGACGTCATGGGCTGGATCTGATGGCATCGGAAACGCCGATCCAGCCGCTGTTGTGTGGCGACGACCACACTGCCATGGCGATGTCGCAGGCGCTGGAGCAGGCCGGCTGGCTGGTCGGCGCGATCCGCCCACCGACCGTGCCGGAAGGCAAGGCGCGCCTGCGCGTCACCTTGTCCGCGCTGCACACCACCGAGCAGGTACGCGGCCTGGTCGACGCCATCGCCGTTGCACGCGACCGCGTGGCCTTTGCCGCGCGCGAAGTGCTGCCGCCGTCGTTGCCGGCGCTGGCCTGAGTGATCGTGTAGTTCCCCATGCATATTGAAGTGACCGGCCATGGGCCGGACCTGGTACTGATCCACGGCTGGGCCCTGCAGGGCGGCGTGTTTGCGCCGCTGGTGCAGCGCCTGGCCGATCGATTCACGCTGCATCTGGTCGACCTGCCCGGCCATGGCCACAGCCGCGACGACAGCACCCCGCTGCGCCTGCCGTTCGTGGTCAACGCCATTGCCGCGGCCACGCCGCCGGCGGTGTGGTGCGGCTGGTCACTGGGCGGCCTATTCGCGCTGCACGCGGCGGCTACGCTGCCGAAGGTGCGTGGTCTGGCGATGATCGCCGCCACGCCGCGCTTCGTGCGCGGTGATGACTGGCCGCATGCGGTGGAGCCATCGGTGTTCGAGCAGTTCGGTCGTGACCTCGCGCAGGACTTCAGGGGAACCCTGGAACGTTTCCTGGCACTGGACGTGATGGGTTCGGCGCATGCCCGCGAGGAACTGCGCACCCTGCGCCAGCGCCTGGTCGAACGCGGAGCGCCCACCGAACGCGCACTGCACGAGGGCCTGCAGCTGCTGGAGAGCACCGACCTGCGCGGCGCCCTGCCCGCACTGGGCAAGCCCAGCCTGTGGATTGCCGGCCAGCGTGACCGTCTGGTCTCGCCGGCGGCGATGCAGGCCGCTGCCGCGCTGGCGCCCGGCGGGCAGTCGCTGACCGTCGGCCAGGGCGGCCACGCCCCCTTCCTCGGCCATTCCGATGACGTTGCAGCCGCCCTGCAACACTTCGTTGCCGGCCTGTCACCGGCCGATGGCGGACAATGAGCCTTCCTAAGCTTGTGCAGGACTGACGCATGGATCTGGGCATTTCCGGCCGCTGGGCACTCGTCTGCGGCGCCAGCAAGGGGCTTGGCCTGGGCTGCGCGCGCGCATTGGTGCGCGAAGGCGTGAACGTGGTCATCGTCGCCCGCGGTGACGCTGCGCTGCAGGCCGCGGCTGAAGAACTGCGTACGCTGCGCGGTGCCGCTGAAGTGCATGCGATCGCCGCCGACGTCACCACCGAGGCGGGCCGCGCCCAGGCGCTGGCCGCCTGCCCGCAGGTCGACATCCTGGTGACCAACGCCGGCGGTCCGCCGCCGGGCGACTTCCGCACGTTCGAGCGCGACGACTGGATCGCCGCGCTCGACGCCAACATGCTGGCACCGATCGCGCTGATCCGCGCCACCGTGGACGCGATGATCGAGCGCGGCTTCGGCCGCATCGTCAACATCACCTCGTCATCGGTGAAGGCACCCATCGACGCGCTGGCGCTGTCCAACGGCGCGCGCAGCGGCCTGACCGGCTTCGTCGCCGGGCTGGCGCGGCGCACCGTCGTCCACAACGTCACGATCAACAATCTGCTGCCCGGCCAGTTCGATACCGACCGCCTGCGCGCCAACTTCGCCCACGCCGCCGGCCAGGGCGGGGACGTGCAGGCGGTGGCCGAACGCCGCCGCCAGCAGATCCCGGCCGGCCGCTTCGGCACGCCGGACGAATTCGGCGCCGCCTGCGCCTTCCTGTGCAGTGCACAGGCCGGTTACCTCACCGGGCAGAACCTGCTGATCGACGGCGGCGCCTACCCCGGTACGTTCTAAGAGACTTCTGCAATGCCGTCCCACTTCGATGCCCGCCATGTCCGCCGCGCCTTCGCCCGCGCCGCCACCAGCTACGACGCTGCCGCCGCCCTGCAGCGCGAGGTGCAGTCGCGGCTGCTGGAATCGCTGGACTACCTGGAGGCACGCAAGCCGGAGGTGGTGCTGGATATCGGTGCCGGCACCGGCCATGCCAGTGCGCTGATGAAGAAGCGCTGGCCGAAGGCGCAGGTGATCGCGCTGGACGTGGCACTGCCGATGCTCGACCAGGCCAAGCGCCAGGCCGGCTGGTGGAAGCCGTTCCAGCGCCTGGCCGCCGATGCCACGGCGCTGCCGTTGGCCGACAACAGCGTCGATGTGATCTTCAGCAACCTGTGCCTGCAGTGGGTGGACGACCTGCCGGCGGTGTTCGCCGGTTTCCGCCGCGTGCTCAAGCCCGGTGGGCTGCTGGTGTGTTCGACGTTCGGGCCGGAAACGCTGGTCGAGCTCAACGAGGCCTTCGCCGCCGCCGACGACCGCCCGCACGTGAGCCGCTTCGCGCAGATCGCCCAGTTCGGCGATGCGCTGATGATGGCCGGCTTCCGTGATCCGGTTCTGGACCGCGACCTGTTCACCCTGACCTACGACGACCTGCCCTCGTTGATGCGCGAGCTGCGCGCGATGGGCGCGACCAACGCACGGGTCGATCGCCGCCATACGTTGACCGGCCGGGGGCGGTTCGCGGCGGCAGCGGCGGCGTACGAACCGATGCGCCGTGCCGATGGCAAGCTGCCCAGCAGCTGGGAAGTGATCTACGCCCATGCCTGGGCGCCGGATCCGGGCGCGCCGATCCGCGAAGGTGGGCATGACATTGCGTCCGTGCCGGTGTCGGCGATCCCGATCCGGCGCAAGCAGACCTGATTCGAAGGCGCCGCCGGGCATGGCCCGGCGCTGCCAGGCGCGCGTATGGGTAGCGCCGGGCCATGCCCGGCGAGCGCAGCAGCAGCGGCTCAGGTATTGGCCGGTGAACTCAACGGCGGCCGTACCAGGTCGCGGTGGAAGAAGTAGATCTCCTGCACCAGGAAGCGCCAGCTGGTATGGAAGCTGCGGAAGCGCGTGCTGGGCGTGGACGAGCCCAACGCCTGGATGCCCAGCGCCTTGCTCAGGCGCAGCGCGCGCGCCATGTGCAGCGGGTCGCTGACGATGATCACCGAATGCAGCTTGCGCTGGTCCATCAGCCGCTTGGCCTCGACCAGGTTCTGCACGGTATTGCGCGAGGCGGTCTCGATGAGGATCGCCTCATCGGGAATGCCGTGCTTGAGCGCATAGCGCCGGGCCACCTGCGATTCCGAGAAGCGCGCACCGGTGCCGCCGTATCCTCCGGTAAAGATCAGCAATGGCGCGTAGCCGGCGTCGTACAGATCCAGGCCGTGGCGGATGCGCTCTTCAAACACCGGCGAGGGCTTGGCATCGTAGGCCGCCGCACCCAGCACGATGATCGCGTCCGCCTTGGCCGCCTGGTCGCGCTCGCCGACCCAGACGATCCAGGCGGTCACGCCCAGCAGCCAGATCACCAGCAGTACGAACAACCGCCACACCCAACCGAGCAGGCCGGTACGTTCGCGATGGCGGCCGCGGCTCATGGCGCTCCCCAACGCAGGGCAGGCAGATCGACATTGCCGCCGGACAGCACCAGTCCAACGCGCAGGCCGGCGAAGCGCGCGGGCTGGGCAAGCACCGCCGCCAGCACGATCGCCGAGGACGGCTCGACCACCTGCTTGAGCACGTCCCACAGCAGGCGCATCGCCGCCACGGTGGCGGCATCGTCAACCACGATGACCTCGGCGCCCGCGGCCTGCAGCAGCGCGAAGTTGGGTGCGCCGATCAGCGTGCGCAGTCCGTCGCAGATCGTGTCCGGGGTAAATGCCTCCTGGCGCTTGCCGGTCGCCAGCGAACGGGCGGTGTCGTCGGCACCGGCCGGCTCGGCCAGCACCAGCCGCGTGCCCGGGCTGGCGTGCTGCAGGGCCAACGCGGTGCCACTGGCCAAACCACCACCGCCCACCGGCACCACCAGCACGTCGAACGGCCCCTCGCTGTGCAGCAGCTCCAGCGCGGCCGTGCCCTGCCCGGCGATCACCGCGGGGTTGGTGTACGGATGGACCAGGGTGGCGCCGGTATCGGCCTGCACCTTGGCGCAGGTGGCCTCGCGGTCGGCAATGGTGGCCGGGCAGCGCCAGAGGGTGGCGCCATGCCGGGCAATATTGGCCAGCTTGGCGGCCACGGCCCCTTCCGGCACCACCACATGGCAGGGAATGCCCCGTGTGCGGGCAGCCAGTGCCAAGGCGGCACCGTGATTGCCGGAGGAATGGGTCACCACACCGGCACCGGCGTGGTCGGCATCGAGCGACCACACCGCATTGCACGCACCGCGGAACTTGAACGCGCCGCCGCGCTGCAGGTGCTCGGCCTTGAACGCCAGTTGCGCACCGGCCAACGCATCCAGCGTGCGCGAGCGCAGCACCGGGGTCACGCTGGCATGGGGCGCGATCCGCGCGGCGGCGGCGAGGACGTCATCAGCGCGGGGCAACAGTGAATCGCTCATGACGCAAGATTAACGTATGGCCCCGCGCTGGCGAGGGCGCCATCGGTCATGCCAGCATGCATGCCTACACCGCCATTCATCCTGGCCGGCGGAATTAAGGGCTGATTCAACGCCGGCGGCTGAAGCTGCCTGCATACCCGTCCTCTGGGGGGACCCATCATGAAAACGCGCCTGATGCTTGCCGGTGGCCTGCTGCTGGCCCTGACCGGTTGCACCACCTATGACTATGTCGGTGGTCGCGGCGGCGGTTACTACCACGGTGCGCCGTCGGTGGAGTACCGCTACCCCTATGGCTACCCGTCCGACTACGGCTATCCGTATTACGGCGGCGGTGGCTATTACGGCTATGGCGGCCCGTACTACCAGCGGCCGATCTACCGCCCGCCGCACCACAACCACCGCCCGCCACCGCGTCCCGGCAACGGCGGCGAAAACCGCCCGCCACCGCCGCCGCGCCAGAACAATGGCGGCTCGCCCTGGCGCAACATGGATTCGATGCGTCGACCGCCGCAGCCTGCACAGCGGGTCGAGCGCCCCTCGCCGCCGCCGCAGGCGCGTCCGGCTCCGGCTCCGCGTGCGCCGAGGATGAACAGTTCCCCCTGGCGTGCCATGGATCGTGAGAGATAGCGCACAGTTGACGCTTGTTCCATCTTGCATTTCACACGGTCCAAGCCTCAATCTACGCAGGTGGTGACGGCCAGCGTCACAAAGTGACAAAAGCGTTAAGGGCCCGTCCCAAACAGCTCTACGTCGATATCCGACAGGAACATCTGGATCCCCCCTGTTCCGGCCCTGTCGGATGTCGGCACCTTTGAAGGCGAACGGCCCCGCACTGCGGGGCCGTTTGTTGTTTGGGACACCAGGGCGCGCGGGCAGTAGATCCACGCCATGCGTGGATGACGCGTTCCCAGCCGCCCCAAAAAACAGGGCCGGACAGTCCCCCGACTGCCGGCCCCTCTGCTTCCCCACCGTGCGCCTGTACCGGCCCCTGTTCCAATTCCGGTCACCAGCGCCTGCGGCGCCAGCCACGGTGGGTGCTATTGGGTTATCTGCAAAAATCCTGCCAACTTTAGGGTTGATTTCGACGCCGGCCCGCCGGCGCCGACGTCCCTGCCCCGATTGGCGCTAAAATCGCCACCCCGGCGCCGTCTCCGGCTGCGCCTGCCCCTTGCTGAACAGCCCCCATGATCGATTCCTTCCATCGTTACGACGTCATCGTCATCGGCGGTGGCCACGCCGGCACCGAGGCCGCGCTGGCTGCGGCCCGTACCGGCGTGCGCACCCTGTTGCTGACCCACAACATCGAAACGGTGGGGGCGATGAGCTGCAACCCGGCCATCGGTGGCATCGGCAAGGGCCATCTGGTCAAGGAAATCGACGCCCTGGGCGGTGCGATGGCGCATGCCGCCGACCGCGCCGGCATCCAGTGGCGCACCCTCAACGCCTCCAAGGGCCCGGCCGTGCGCGCCACCCGCTGCCAGGCCGACCGCAACCTGTACCGCATGGCGATCCGCGCCATCGTCGAGGGCCAGGCCAACCTGACCGTGTTCCAGGCGGCGGTGGATGACCTGGTCATCGAGGGCGACCACGTGCGCGGGGTCATCACCCAGACCGGCCTGCGTTTCGATGCCGAGGCCGTGGTGCTGACCGCCGGCACCTTCCTGGCCGGCAAGATCCACGTCGGCCCGACCCAGTACGCAGCCGGCCGCATGGGCGATCCGCCCGCCACCACGCTGGCCGCACGCCTGCGCGAGCGGCCGTTCCAGGTGGACCGCCTGAAGACCGGCACGCCACCGCGCATCGACGGCCGTTCGCTGGACTACGGCGTGATGGACGAACAGCCCGGCGACACGCCGCGCCCGGTGATGTCCTTCCTCGGCTCGGTGGATGAGCATCCGCAGCAGGTCAGCTGCTGGATCACCCACACCAGCGAGCAGACCCACCAGATCATCCGCGATGCCCTGCACCGTTCGCCGCTGTACAGCGGCCAGATCGAAGGCATCGGCCCGCGCTACTGCCCCTCCATCGAGGACAAGGTGGTGCGCTTTGCCGAGAAGGCCAGCCACCAGATCTTCGTCGAGCCCGAAGGCCTGGGCATCATCGAGATCTATCCCAACGGCATTTCCACCTCGCTGCCGTTCGACGTGCAGCTGGAGATGGTGCGCAGCATCCGTGGTTTCCAGAACGCGCACATCACCCGCCCCGGCTATGCCATCGAGTACGACTTCTTCGATCCACGCGGGCTGAAGGCCTCGCTGGAAACCAAGCTGGTCAACGGCCTGTTCTTCGCCGGCCAGATCAACGGCACCACCGGTTATGAAGAAGCTGCCGCACAGGGCCTGCTGGCCGGCCTCAACGCCGCTCGCCAGGTGCGTGGCCTCGAGGGCTGGTGCCCGCGTCGCGACGAAGCCTACCTCGGCGTGCTGGTGGATGACCTGATCACCCACGGCACCAACGAGCCGTACCGCATGTTCACCAGCCGCGCCGAGTACCGCCTGCAGCTGCGCGAAGACAACGCCGATCAGCGCCTGACCCCGACCGGCCGCGACATGGGCCTGGTCGATGATCGTCGCTGGCGGGCCTTCGAAACCAAGCAGGCTGCCGTGGCCGCCGAGCGCACGCGCCTGGGCGCGCTGTGGGCCACGCCGGCCAATGCGCTGGGCCGCGAAGTGCAGGAAACGCTGGGCGTGGCGGTCAGCCGCGAAACCAACGTGCTGGACCTGATCAAGCGCCCGGAACTGGATTACGCACAGCTGATGCGGGTGCCCTCGCTCGGCCCGGCCGTGGCCGATGGCAAGGTGGCCGAACAGGTAGAGATCGGGGTGAAGTACGCCGGTTACCTGGATCGCCAGCGCGAGGAGATCGAGCGCCAGCAGCGCCATGAAGCAACGCCGATTGCCGGCGATTTCGACTACGCCATCGTGCGCGGGCTGTCGGCCGAAGCGCTGCAGAAGCTCGAGCGCGTGCGTCCGCAGACCATCGGCCAGGCCCAGCGCATTCCGGGCATGACCCCGGCGGCGATCTCGCTGCTGCTGGTGCACCTGGAGCGCGCACGGCGCGGACGCGTGGCATAGCCCCAATGATCGCGTGCGCCGGGCATGGCCTGGCGCTACACGTATCCGCCTGCTGCCTGTAGAGTCGATGGGCTCGACGCAACAACAGCAGGAGCTTCCTTGCATGGACGACATCCATCCGATCGCGGCGGACAAGCGCGCCGCCATCCTGGCCACCCTGGCCGACATCGAACGCACGCACGACGTGCGCGTGCTGCTGGCCTGCGAATCGGGCAGCCGCGGCTGGGGTTTCTCGTCGCCGGACAGCGACTACGATGCACGCTTCATCTACGTGCACCGCCAGCCCTGGTACCTGAGTGTCAACGAGAGCACCGGGCCGGGCGAGGCGCAGCGCGATGTGATCGAACTGCCGATCGACGACGAGCTGGACGTCAGCGGCTGGGATTTGCGCAAGGCACTGCGGCTGGTATCCAAGTCGAACCCGACGCTGATCGAATGGCTGCGTTCGCCGATCATCTACCAGCAGAACGATGCCGCCGTGGCGCAGCTCTGGGAGGCTGCCCAGCGCTTCTACTCGCCGCTGGGCAGCTGGTGGCACTACATGAGCATGGCGCGCACCACGTACAGCCGACATCTCGGCGGCGGGGCCATCAGCACCAAGAAGTATCTGTACGTGCTGCGCGCGCTGCTGGCCTGCCAGTGGATCGAAAGCGAGTCCAGCCCGCCGCCCATGGCATTCGAGCATCTGCTGGAGCGTTTGCTGCCGGATGGCCCGGTACGCGGGGCGATCGAAGCGCTGCTGGTGGTCAAGCGTGCCAGCGCCGAAGTGACGGCCGGTCCCCGCATCATCGCCATCAGCGACTACATCGACCAGGAAATGGCCACGCGCGCCGAGGGTCCGCAGCTGCCCGCCGGGCATGGCGATGGTCCATGGCTGGATGCCCTGTTCCGGCAGATGCTGGCCGAACACGCGCAGCACTAAGGGGTAGTGCCGGCCAGCGGCCGGCACTACCGGCAGGGCTGCGTGCTGCACGCGGTATCATCATCGCGATTGCCCTGCTCTTCCGGAGATGCCGATGACCCCGCTGCGCCCCTTCCGCGACAAGATGCCGGTGCTCGGCCAGCGCGTGTATGTCGATCCGGCCTGCACGATCATCGGTGATGTCGAACTGGCCGATGACGTATCGATCTGGCCGGGCACGGTCATCCGTGGCGACGTCAATTTCGTGCGCATCGGTGCACGCACCAATGTGCAGGACGGCACGATCATCCACGTCAGCCACCACAGCCCGTACAACAAGGCCGGCTACCCGACCCTGATCGGCGAAGGCGTCACCGTCGGCCATGGCTGCATCATCCACGCCTGCAGCATCGGCGATTACAGCCTGATCGGCATGGGCGCGTGCATCCTCGACGGTGCCCGGATCGAGCGCCATGGCTTCGTCGGTGCCGGCGCGGTAGTCGGCCCCGGCAAGGTGGTGGGCGAAGGCGAGCTGTGGGTGGGCAACCCTGCCCGTCCGGCGCGCACACTCAGCGACAAGGAGATCGAGTCGCTGCACTATTCGGCCGACCACTACGTGCGGCTGAAGGACGAATACCTGGGCTGAGGCCGCCTCGCCGATGGCCGGGCTCTGCTAAAGTCTGGGCCCGACCAGGAACCGTCGAGACCCCCATGCCCGTGGCTGCACGCCGGAGAGGACTCCAGCGCCCACTTCGGCGGCCATCGCGCTGATGGCCGCGCCGATGCTCGATACCTACCGCGAGGTGGTAACGCCGGAAGGCGTGCCGCTGCAGTTGCCTGCGGCCGGCCCGATGCCGCGTGCGCTGGCCTGGCTGATCGACCTGGCCGTCCGCTTCGGCGCGCTCACCGCGCTGTCCATTCCGCTGGCCCTGCTCGATGAGTTCGGCCGCGGCCTGTACATGGCGCTGATGTTCCTGCTGATGTGGGCCTACCCCATCGTCTGCGAAGCGCTGTGGGGCCGTACCCTCGGCAAGCGCGTGCTGGGCCTGCGGGTGCTCGCGCAGGATGGCGCGCCGGTGGGCTGGATGGCCTCGATCACCCGCAACCTGCTGCGCACCGTGGACATGCTGCCTTTCGGCTACGCACTGGGCCTGATCAGCAGCTTGTTCGATCCGCATGGCCGCCGCCTGGGCGATCTGGTAGCCGGCACGATGGTGGTGCATGCACCGCCGCATTACCTGCCGCCGCCGGCCACCATCGACAGCGCGCTGGCGCCGCCGCAACCGCTGCGGCCGGAGGAGCAGGCGGCGGTGATGGCCTTCGCCGAGCGCGCGCCACGCCTGTCACCCGCACGCCAGCAGGAACTGGCCGGCATCGCCGAGCCGTTGACCAGCGCGTCCGGCCAGGTCGGCGTGCTGCGCCTGTATGCAATGGCCAACTGGTTGCTGGGACGACGATGAAGCAGGAGCAGTTCGTCGCCCGCCATCAACAGGAATGGCATGACCTGGAGCAGTGGCTGCAGCATCGCGCCGGTGCCTCGCGTCGGCGTCGGCGTCGGCGCAGGCCGGGCGCGGAAGAAGCCGGCGATGTCAGCTTCCCGCAGCGTTACCGACGGCTGTGCCAGCAGCTGGCGCTGGCCCGCGAACGCGGCTACAGCCCGCAGCTGGTGCAACGCCTGCAGCAGTTGATGCAGCACGGCCATGGCGTGCTGTACCGCACGCCGCCGACCCGCTGGCGGCGCGCGCTGGAATTCCTCGTTGCTGATTTCCCGCTGCTGGTGCGCAGCCAGGCGCGCAGCATGTGGGCAGCGCTGGCGATGTTCGCAGTGCCGGCGCTGGCCTGCTTCGTGCTGGTGCAGGTGTACCCGGACAGCATCCACCTGCTGATGGACAACGGCCAGATCGCCGAGATGGAGCGCATGTACGATCCATCCGCCGAGCGCCTGGGCCGCGACAGCGGCACCGACTGGATGATGTTCGGCTACTACATCATGAACAACATCAGCATCGCCCTGCGCACCTTCGCCAGCGGCCTGCTGGCGGGGTTGGGCACGCTGCTGGTGCTGCTCTTCAATGGCATCACCATCGGCGCGGTCGCCGGCCACCTGCAGCACATCGGCCATGGCGGCCCGTTCTGGCGCTTTGTGGCCGGCCACGGTGCATTCGAGCTGACCGCGATCGTGATTGCCGGCGGCGCCGGCCTGCAGCTGGGCATGAAACTGCTGGCTCCCGGGCGGCGGCGCCGAGTGGATGCGCTGGTCGAAGGCGGGCGCATCGGCGCGCGGCTGTGCCTGGGCGTGGCCTTCATGCTGCTGCTGGCCGCGTTCGTGGAAGCGTTCTGGTCCTCCATCGCCGACATTCCGGCCGCAGTGAAGTTCAGCGTGGCCGGGGTGCTGTGGGCCGGCGTGCTGCTGTGGCTGTGGCGCGGTGGACGCGGAGGTGGCCATGCGGATTGACCACCTGGACGTGGTGCTGCGCGCGCGCAGCAGCTGGGAAGCGATGGAGCTGGGCAGCGCGCTGGCCCGCCGCCACGCCCGCGGTGTGTGGGGCAGCTGGCTGCTGGCCAGTGCACCGTTGTTCGTGCTGTTCAATGCACTGGCCTGGTGGCTGGATGCCTTCGGCTGGGCGTGGCTGGCGATGTGGTGGTGCAAACCGTTGTTCGAACGCGCACCGCTGTACGTGCTCTCGCGCGGCATCTTCGGCGAACGGGTCGGCCCGCGCGATGCGCTGCGCGCACAGCGGCAGTGGGGCGGCAGCGGCTGCTGGGGCTATCTGGGCTGGCGCCGGTTCAGCGGCCTGCGCAGCCTGTGCCTGCCGGTCAATCTGCTGGAGGGCAATGCGCCCGCCCAGCGTGGCCCACGCCGGCGTGCAGTCGCTGCCGGCGCTGCGGGCCCTGCGCTGGTGCTGGCGGTGATCTGCCTGGCATTCGAACTGGTGCTGGTGGTGGGCACGATCGCCACTATCTTCATCTTCATCCCGCTGGAACTGCTGCCCGAATCCTGGCGCGCAGCGTGGGCGATGGTCAGCGTGGAGGCGCCTGCGTGGGCCAAGCTTGGCTTCAACCTGTTGTGCTGGCTGGCGGCGGCGCTGATCGGGCCGTTCTACGTGGGCGCCGGCTTCGGCCTGTACTTGAACCGACGCACGCAGATGGAAGCCTGGGACGTGGAAATCGCCCTGCGCCGCCTGCGCGAACGCCTGCTGCCGGCCTCCTCTTCGTTGCTGCTGCTGTTGTGCCTGGCGCTGCCGTTGGCGCCCGTGCACGCACAGGACGCCGACACGCCGGACGCCGCGCAGACCGCCACGGCCAACGCCGATGAGGACGCTGAAGCGGAAGACGCTGAAGAAGCCGAAGAAGCGGCCACTGCGGAAAACGATCCGGCCAATACACCGGCGGTGATCTTCGGCGACACGCCGGTGGATACCGCTGGCTTCCGCCAGGCCGTGAACCGCGCCTACGAAGATCCGCTGCAGCGGCCGACGCGGCAGGTCAGCCGATGGAAGCCGATCGAGGACGCCGCCGAGAAGCAGAAAGACAAGAAGGAGCTGCAGAAGGACAGCAGCAGCAACGCGGACCATACGTCGCGCAGGAGCGGCCAGTTGTGGCTGGCCCGGCTCGCCGAATGGGGCCTGTGGGGGCTGTTGGGGGTCCTGCTGCTGGTGCTGCTGTTGACCGCGCGGCTGTGGCTGCCGTGGTTGCGCGGTTCCGGCCGCCGCAAGGAGAAGCAGGCACCGCAGATCACCGAAGAGCAGGTGGAAATGCCGGTGGTGCTGCCGCCGGATGTCGCGACCCAGGCCGGGTTGCTGTGGGACCAGGGACGGCCGCGGCAGGCGCTGGCGCTGCTGTATCGCGCCAGCGTGCGCACGCTGGTGGAGCGTACCGGCATCGCGTTGCCGCCCGGTGCCACCGAAGCACAATGCCTGCGTGCCTCGCGGCGCATGTCCGACAGCACCGACCGTGAACTGTTCGCACGCATCGTGCGCATGTGGCAGTACGCCGCCTACGGTGGACGCCTGCCCACCCGCAGCGATTTCGATGCGTTGGCCAGCATGCTGCGCCAGCAGTACGGGTGGCAGGCATGAGCCCGCGCCTGTTCTGGTCGTTGCTGCTCGGCGCGCTGGTCCTGTTCGGGGTGCCGCTGACCATCCTGTTCCTGCGCACGCACGAGAAGGTGACCGAGACCGTCGTGCTGCCGCCGCAGGGCGAAGCCAGCTACAACCCGCTGTATGTGCTGGGCCAGGCGCTGCGCGCCGACGGCATCGAGGTGCAGTCCCGGCAGCGGCTGGACCTGGCACAGATGCCACTGGCCGCCACCGATACGGTGGTGCTGCTGCAGGATACCGCCAACATGCCGCCGCGCACGGCGCAGGCGCTGCTGGACTGGGTCGGTACGGGTGGCCATCTGCTGCTGCGCACGCAGCCACCGGCCGAGGACGATGCCAGCAGCACGCAGGGCCCCCTGCTGGACAGGATCGGCGTGGACAGCCTGTTCCATGGCAGTGACTGCCAACCCTTCCACGTGGTGGATGATCCCAGCCACGTCGAGTTCTGCGGCGGCCGGCGCTTCAGCCTGGGCTTCCAGGCCAACGCCACGGCCGAGCGCCGCTGGGGTGGCCAGGAAGGACTGGTGTTCGCGCGCCTGCCGCACGGCAAGGGCCGCATCGACGTGCTGGCGGACATGGACGTCATGCGCGGTGAAGGCCCGTCCGCATCAACACGCCGCCGCACGGTCGACGCCGATGCCGTTGCCCGCGATGGCCTGCATGACCTCTCCCACCGCGACCTGACACGCTACCTGCTCGATCCCAACTATGGGCGCGGCACGATGTGGCTGGTGTACGGCAGCCGCCCGCCCTCGCTGGGCGCGCGCATCTTCTACCAGGGCTGGCCGCTGTGGGTGCCGCTGCTGCTGGCGATCCTCGGCTGGCTGTGGTCACGCGCGCAACGCTTCGGCAGTGCCCTGCCCGCGCCCGTGGTCGAACGCCGTTCGTTGCTGGAACACGTCCGCGCCAGTGGCGAACTGCTGCTGCGCTTCGGCCATGGCACGCGCCTGTACCTGGCCGTGCAGGCGCTGTTCCTGCACCGCCTGCGCCTGCGCGCGCCCGTCGCTGCGGCACTCGACGGTGCTGCGCGCGACCAGGCCATCGCCGCAGTGTTGCAATGGCCCGTCAGTCGAGTCGCCAGTGCCCTCACTCCGCCTTCGCCGCATGATTCCTCCGCCCTGCGCGAGCGCATCCGCTTGCTGCTCCAGATGAGATCCCTGCTATGACCGATGCCCCTGAACTTCCGGCGGCCGCCACCGCCCGCCTGATCGAACGCGTCGACGCCATCCGCCAGGCCGTCGGCCATGCCTTCATCGGCCAGGCCGATGTGCTCGACCAGATCCTGGTCGCCCTGCTGGCCGGTGGCCACGTGCTGATCGAAGGCGTGCCCGGCCTCGGCAAGACCCTGCTGGTACGCGCGCTGGCGCAGGCACTGGAACTGGACTATGGCCGCGTGCAGTTCACCCCCGACCTGATGCCCAGCGACGTCAGCGGCCATGCGGTGTACGACCCGAAGAGCGAGAGCTTCAAGATCCGTCGCGGCCCGGTGTTCACCAACCTGCTGCTGGCCGACGAGATCAACCGGGCCCCGGCCAAGACCCAGTCCGCGCTGCTGGAAGTGATGCAGGAAGGCCAGGTCACCATCGAAGGCAAGGCCTTCACCCTGGCACCGCCGTTCATGGCGCTGGCCACGCAGAACCCGCTGGAACAGGAAGGCACCTATCCGCTGCCGGAAGCGCAGCTGGACCGTTTCCTGCTGAAGGTGCTGATCGACTATCCGCAGCTGGAGGACGAGAAGCGCATGGTCGCGGCGATCACCAGCGGCCGTGCCGCCAGCGATTTCGACCTGAGCCAGGTGCCGCGCGTGCTCGGTGGCGGCGAACTGCTGGCGTTGCAGCAGGCCACCGCGGCAATCACCGTGGATGACGAAGTGATCGACTACGCGGTGCGCATCGTGGCCGCCACCCGGCAGTGGCCAGGCATCGCCGTCGGTGCCGGCCCGCGCGGCAGCATTGCCCTGGTGCGTGCCTCGCGCGCGCAGGCGGTGCTGGCCGGTCGTGACTTCGTCACCCCCGATGATGTGCGCGACATCGCCCGCCCTGCCCTGCGCCACCGCATCGCATTGGCACCGGAGCTGCAGATCGAAGGCCAGGGTGCCGACGACGTGCTGGGTGCGCTGCTGGCCAAGGTGGAAGCGCCGCGCCGATGAGGCCTGCGCCGCTGCTGCTGGCGTTGTTGTTGGCCTGGGCCGCGCTGGGCGGCCTGGTGCTGCCCGGGCTCCTGCCACGCTGGAGCTGGGCACTGGCCGGTGCACTGGTTGCGGTGCTGGCACTGGTTGATCTGTGGCGGCAGCGGCGACGACCATCGCCCAGCGTCGAGCGCGACGTGCCCGAAGCCCTGGCACTGGGCGTGCGCCGCGAGGTCGGCCTGCGCCTGCAGTCCGGGCAGGCCATGCAGGTACAGGTATTCGATCTGGTGCCAGGCGGTTGGCCACTGGAATCACTGCCGCAACGCGTGCAGTTGCGGGCGGGCCATGCCAGTTCGCTGCATTACCACGTGCAGCCGCAGCAGCGCGGCCGCTTTGCCTTCGAAGGCGTGCAGCTGCGCATCCGCTCGCCGTGGCGGTTGTGGTGGCAGCAACGCACGCTGCCACCGGCGCTGGAGGTGCGGGTCTATCCCAACTTCGTGCCACTCACCCGATTTGCGCTGTTCAGCGCCGACCAGGCCTCGCGCCTGGTCGGTGCCCATGTGAAGCGCCGCCGCGGCGAAGGCACCGACTTCCACCAGATGCGCGAGTACCGCATCGGCGACAGCCTGCGCCAGCTCGACTGGAAGGCCACGGCCCGCGCGCGCAAGCTGATCTCGCGCGAGTACCAGGACGAGAAGAACCAGCAGCTGCTGCTGATGCTCGATAGCGGCCGGCGCATGCTGGCCAGCGAAGGTGGGCTCTCGCATTTCGACCATGCCTTGAACGCCTCGCTGGTGGTGGCCTACCTGGCATTGCGCCAGGGCGATGCTGCCGGCCTGTTCGCGGTAGGCGGCGAGCGTCGCTGGGTGGCGCCGCAGCGCGGCATGGACACGGTGCAGCACCTGCTGCGCGCCAGCTACGACCTGCAGCCACAGGCCGTGGCCACCGATTACCTGGCTGCCGCCACCGAAGTCTCACTGCGCCAGCCCCGGCGCGCGCTGGTGATGCTGGTCAGCAACGTGCGCGACGAGGACATCGAAGACCTGCTTGCGGCGGTGCGCCTGCTGCAGCGCCGTCATCTGGTATGCGTAGCCAGCCTGCGCGAGCGCGAACTGGATGCTGCCCTGGAAGGTGAGGTGCACACGGTGGAAGATGCCGCGCAGGCCGGTGCGGCCGCGCTGTACCTGCAACAGCGCGCGCAGGCGCATGACGCGCTGCGTGCCGAACGGGTGATGGTGCTGGACGTGACCGCCGACGCGCTGCCCGCCGCACTGGTGGAGCGCTATCTGGCGGTGAAGCGCGAAGGGCTGCTGTAAAGGGTAGTGGCGGCCGCTGGCCGGCGGATCACCACAACCGCCGGGCATGGCCCGGCGCTACCGACACATCGCCTTGGTTGGCACACCATCAACGGCGCCGACCAAGGTCGGCCTCTACCCACAGCGGTTGCCGGCCAGCGGCCGGCACTACCCCTGCAGCCGCCGCCGCTGCAATCGTTCCACCGCGCGCTGAAGCAGCACCCGGTTGCGGGCCAGTTTCATCCACTGCGGCAGGCGCGAGAACATCGAACTGTTGCGTACGCCGCCGTGCTCACGCAGCGTGGCTGCGGCGTAGTCGTGCAGCGCCTGCAGGTGTTCGGCGTTGTAGGCCCACAGCAAGCCGGCACGGGTGGGTTCAACAAGATGCAGCGGCAGGCCGAAGTGCGGATCAGCCGGCTCGGCATCGCGCAGCGGGGTGGCCGACACGTCGACATCGCTGCTGCGCCCACATTGCCCACATCGCGCGGGAAAGGTGGCCGGCGAACGAACGCCCGACGCTATCCGGCGATGCACATACAGCCATTGGTGCCCGCAGTACCCGCACGGCCGGCGTCCCTGCATGCACACCGCGCCCACCCAGTCGCCACTGTCCAGCGCAACGCTGCAGCCGGTGCAGCGGAAACGCACCGTCCAACGGTAGGGCTGCCAGCTCGCCAGCACCCAGCCCGGCGTATCGCAGCGGTGGCAGCGCACCGCGATGCGGTCGGCGAACGCTTTCAGGCCGCGACCATCGTCGAAGTGACGGCCCGGCACGGGAGCAGGACGCCCGCGCCGACCGGGCGGGCGTTGCACCGCCATCAGACGTAGATCCGCGTCGGCGCTTCGTCGATGATCGCGTGCGGCACGAAGCGCGCACTGTCGCGGGTGATCGCGCTGTCGTCCTCGCGGATGCCGATGCCGCAGGCGTGGTCGCCGATCACCCAGCTGCCGATCAGCGGGTAACCGCCTTCGAAGCGGGTGAGCGGATGCGCACGCTGGAGGATCGCCGGACCGTCGTACGGACCGTCGCTGCGCTGCGTGCTGCCGTCGGCCAGGTGCATCTCGATGTTGGCACCTTCGCGCGAGAACAGCGGCTTGCGCACCCAGCCCGAGGCCAGCGCGCTGCCGTCATCGAAGTGTGCTTCCAGCAGGTTCGGATGGCCGACGTTGCGCTGCCACAGCAGCGGCAGGATGCCCTTGTTGCTCAGCACCGCCTTCCACGCCGGCTCCAGCAGCTGCACGCCCGAGCCCGGCAGCGCGCGACCGAATTCCTCGGCCATCAGGTCTTCCAGCGGGTACAGCTTGAACAGCGTGCCGATGACCGTATCGTCCAGCGCGGTGAAGCGCCCGTCTTCGGACAGGCCGATGTCCTCGATGGCGATCGCCTGCCCGTGCAGGCCCGTCTGCGACGCGCAGTCGCGCAGATACTCGACCGTACCGCGGTCTTCGTCCGAGCTGCCCACCGCACTGAAATACAGCGGCGGCGGCAGCTGCGTGGCCAGTTCGCCGAAGCGTTCGACCAGGGCTTCATGGATCGCGTTGAACTGATCGGCGTGCTGCGGCAGGCGGCCGGCGTTGCGCTGGTCCTCCAGCCACTGCCACTGGAAGAAGCTGGCTTCGAACAGAGAGGTCGGCGTGTCGTAGTTCAGTTCGTACAGCTTGGCCGGGCCGGTGCCGTCGTAGGCCAGGTCCAGGCGCCCGTACAGGTGCGGCTGGCGCTGGCGCCAGCTGTCGGCGATCCAGTCGCGGTAATGCGCGGGGATCGCCAGCTGGTCCATCAGGCGCTCGCTGGCGATGACATCGCCGACCAGGTCCATCGCCATCTGGTGCAGTTCGGCGCTGGGGTCTTCGATGTCCTGTTCGATCTGGCGCAGGGTGAACGCGTAGTACGCGCTTTCATCCCAGTACGGCTGGCCGTCGATGGTGTGGAAGCGGAAACCGGCTTCCTCCGCGCGCGCCCGCCACTGGGCGCGCTCGGCAATACGGATACGTTGCATGGGTCGATCAGCCGCCGACGCTGCTGCCGCTGCGGCGCGCACTGGTGCTGCCGAAGCCGCTGCGGCTGGCGGTCACCGCACGGTTCGGTTCGCTGGTGACCGGGGCCAGCCCGGCCTTGCCCGCGCCGATGCCGCTGGCGGTGTTCAGGCCGCCGCTGCCACCCGGGGCAGGACGCGCCCAACCGGCGCTCTTGTCCTGGTAGGCCGGCGCCGAAGCCGGCGCCTGCGGGGCCAGGCCACCGCGGTTGCTCAGCATCTGCGACATGAAGAACCCCATCATCATCGGACCGATGAACGAGGTGCCGGCCGAGGTGTGCTGCTGCACGCACTGCTCAGGCTTGTAATCCTGTTCGCAGGCTTCCTTGGTCGCGTACTTCGGCGCTGCGTCGGCAGACTTCTTCTGCGCCTCGGCAAACGCGTTGCGGCACGCCGAAGGATCAGCGGTAGCCGTGGTGCAGGCCTCCACCGAGGTATACAGGCCTTCCTGCACCTGCACCTGCTCTTCCTTCTGGCAGGCAGTGAACAGCAGCGGCGCAGCGCTCATCAGCAGCAGCGCGGTGGTGCGGGAACGTTTCATGGCCTCATGCCTTCAAGTCGGAACAATGCCCCATCATGCCAAATCCGGGCCAACAACCGGAATCGGCAAAGTAGGAAAGATGAACGGAATTTCATTTTCGTCGTCCTCTCCCTCGATCCATCCACGCATGGCGTGGATCTACTGGCCCACGGCCACCCCGCCATCCCGCGGATAGCCCGCTTTTGATTTTGACGTTGACGTTGATTCGGCAGGTGCAGGGCGCAGCCCTGCCGGACCGCCTCCGGTGGTTGCAGCAGCAACCGAAAAAATTGGCCATGATCAACCGACCCCCACGTCGTACGGCCCGCCCGTTCCGCCAGCCATGCCCGAATACCGCTCCCGCACCTCCACCGCCGGCCGCAACATGGCCGGTGCCCGCGCCCTGTGGCGTGCCACCGGCATGAAGGATGGCGACTTCCACAAGCCGATCATCGCCATCGCCAACTCCTTCACCCAGTTCGTGCCCGGCCACGTGCACCTGAAGGACCTTGGCCAGCTGGTCGCGCGCGAGATCGAACAGGTTGGCGGCGTCGCCAAGGAATTCAACACCATCGCCGTGGACGACGGCATCGCCATGGGCCACGACGGCATGCTGTACTCGCTGCCCAGCCGCGAGATCATCGCCGACGCCGTCGAATACATGGTCAACGCCCACTGTGCCGATGCGCTGGTGTGCATCAGCAACTGCGACAAGATCACCCCCGGCATGCTGATGGCGGCGCTGCGCCTGGACATCCCGGTGGTGTTCGTCTCCGGCGGACCGATGGAAGCCGGCAAGACCAAGCTGTCCGAGCACAAGCTGGACCTGGTCGACGCGATGGTCGTCGCTGCCGATGACAGCGCTTCGGACGAGAAGGTCGCCGACTACGAGCGCAGCGCCTGCCCTACGTGTGGCTCGTGCTCGGGCATGTTCACCGCCAACTCGATGAACTGCCTGACCGAAGCACTGGGCCTGTCGCTGCCGGGCAACGGCACCACGCTGGCCACGCATGCCGACCGCGAAGCGTTGTTCCGTCGCGCCGGCCGCCTGATCGTCGAACTCTGCCACCGCTGGTATGGCGGCGAAGACCCGCGTGCGCTGCCGCGCGGCATCGCCACCCAGGCCGCGTTCGCCAACGCCATGACCCTGGACATCGCCATGGGCGGCTCGACCAATACCATCCTGCACCTGCTGGCCGCCGCGCAGGAAGGCGAGGTCGACTTCGACCTGACCCACATCGATGCACTGTCGCGGCGCGTGCCGCAGCTGTGCAAGGTGGCACCGAACACGCCGAAGTACCACATCGAGGACGTGCACCGCGCCGGTGGTGTGTTCGGCATCCTCGGTGAACTGGATCGCGCCGGCCTGCTGGATACCTCGGTGCCGACCGTGCACAGCGCCACGCTCGGTGAAGCACTCGATCGCTGGGACGTGATGCGCAGCGACAACGACACCCTGCACACCTTCTTCAAGGCGGGCCCCGCCGGCATTCCCACCCAGGAGGCCTTCAGCCAGGCCACGCGCTGGCCGTCGCTGGACCAGGATCGCGCCGAAGGCTGCATCCGTGCGCTGGAACATGCCTATTCGCAGGAAGGCGGGCTGGCCGTGCTGCGCGGCAACCTTGCCGTCGACGGCTGCGTGGTGAAGACGGCAGGCGTGGACGAATCGATCCACGTGTTCGAAGGCAATGCGCGCGTGTTCGAAAGCCAGGACGCCGCCGTGGCCGGCATTCTTGCCGATGAAGTGAAGCCCGGCGAGGTGGTGGTGATCCGCTACGAAGGCCCGAAGGGCGGCCCGGGCATGCAGGAGATGCTGTACCCGACCAGCTACCTGAAATCGAAAGGCCTGGGCAAGCAGTGCGCATTGCTGACCGACGGCCGATTCTCCGGTGGCACCTCGGGCCTGTCGATCGGCCACGTTTCGCCGGAAGCGGCCAGCGGCGGTGTGATCGGACTGGTGGAGGATGGTGACCGCATCCGCATCGACATCCCGGCGCGGCGCATCGACCTGCTGGTGGAGGAGGCGACGCTGGTCCAGCGCCGCGCCGACGCCGATGCACGGGGCTGGAAGCCGCGCGCACCGCGACCACGCAAAGTCACCAGCGCGTTGAAGGCCTATGCCCTGCTGGCCACCAGCGCCGACAAGGGCGCCGTACGCAACACCGCCCTGCTCGGCGACTGAAGACGGTAGTGCCGGCCGCTGGCCGGCAGCCTCCCTCGTAGTCCGCTAAGGTATCCCAATATCATCGACACGGAGGTTGTGATGACGCCGCTTTTCCTCGCACTGGCCGTGGCCATGGGCGCGAGCGCCGAACCGCCGCAGGCTCCTGACTGCGGCTACGACCGCGCGGCGATGCTGGCGATGGAACCGGGCATGTTCGACCAGGACATGGACGGGGGCTGGCGCCCGCTGGCCGATCGCGGCTGCACCCAGGAAGCCGCGGACCTGCTGGCCGCGTATGCGGCATTGCCCAAGGCGACGGGCAACACCACCCTCATCTGGCACGAAGGGCAGCTGCGCGCGGAGCTTGGGCAAACCGCGCAGGCGATTGCGCTGATGCAGCGCACCTACAAGCCGAAGGACACCGACCCCGGCTACTGGAACGCCTACGTGGACGGCACGATCGCGTTCCTGCGGCGTGATCGCAGCGGACTGGAAAAGGCACGTGCCGCGCTGGTCGCGATACCGACGCCACCCACGATGGCGGAGAACATCAAGAACGGTCGTTTCCACTTCACTACCAAAGGCGGGCAGCAGGTGGATGCCCCTTGGCCGCCGAATCTCGATGTGCTCGATGCCTTCCTGCGCTGCTTCGACCGCGATTACCACAATGCGATGGGCAACCCGGCCTGCCGGAAGCCGGAAGGCGGTTGAGGGTCTCCGCCGGGCATGGCCCGGCGCTACCAGTGCGGGCTCAGCCGATGGTGCGCTTGAACGGCGGCAGCGCGTCGATGATGCGCTTGCCGTAACGGCGGGTCAGCAGGCGCGAGTCGAGGATGATCACCCGCCCGGTGTCGGTGGAGGTGCGGATCAGGCGGCCGGCGAACTGGGTCAGCGTGCGCAGCGCATGCGGGATCGCGATCAGGTTGAACGCATTGAGCCCGCGCGCTTCCACCCATTCGCTCAGGGTGGCGGTCTGCGGATCGGTCGGCACCGCGAACGGCACCTGGGTGATCACCACCGTGGTGCAGGCCTCACCGGGAAGATCCAGGCCTTCGCCGAACGAGTTCAGCCCGAACAGCACCGAACCCTCGCCGGCGGCGACACGGCGCAGGTGTTCGTCGATCATGCGCGTCTTCGACATCTCGCCCTGCACCAGCACCTGCTTGCGCTTGGCGGCCGGCATCAGGCCCGCCACCTTCTCCATCTTCCAGCGCGAGGTGAACAGCACCATCGAGCCCTTCGTCCAGTCCAGTTCCTTGCCGATGTAGCGCGCCACTTCGCGCGGATGGCCTTCGCGGTCATCGGGCGTGACCGGGAACGGCGGCACGATCAGCTCGGCCTGGTTGGGCAGGTCGAACGGCGAGGACAGCGAGACCATCTCGGCGGTTTCGGGGATGCCGTTGTCGATCGCCAGCGCCTGGAAGTCGCCGCCACCGGTCAGCGTCGCCGAGGTCATCACCACCGAATCCACTTCATCCCACAACAGCTTGCGCAGCACGTGCGCGGCCGACACCGGCGAGCCATGCAGCACCAGGTCGCCATCGCGGGTGGCGGTCACCCAGCGCGCCATCGGTGGCGCGCCTTCCTTGTCCTCGCGTCGCCAGACCTGCCACAGGTTGTACTGCTGCTCGATCATCTCCAGGGCCATGCCGAGGTTGCGCTGCAGGCGCTCGCGCGCCGGATCGTCCGGCTTGCCTTTGGCGACCTGCGCGGTGGCGGCGTGCGCCCAGTTGTAGAGGCTGCGGGTATCGTCGGCCAGCGCCTCGATTGGCTCGCGCCAGGCCTCGGGCAGGCGTCCGTTGGCCGCGCGCCACATCGGCTCCTCGTCGGCCGGCGCCGGCATCCATACCGCCTCGACGTGGTCGCGGAACGCACGCAGGCCCTTGGCCACGTTGCTGGCCGCGTCGATGGCTTCGTTCGGCAGAAGGTTGCCGAGGCGATCCTTGTCGACCGCGCGGTAGGCACCGGCGATCAGGATCTGCAGGCGGCCGGTGCGCTTGGCCATTTCATCCAATGCCAGGCTGGCCGCGCCCTGGTCGATGGCCACGTTGCCCACGTGATGGCCTTCGTCGAGTACCAGCAGCATGTCCGACGGCGCGGCGATCATCGGCTGGCCGTTGTCGCTGTCACCAATGGACAGCGCCGACAGCAGCAGCGCGTGGTTGGTGACCACGATCTGCGCATCGCGCACGGTGTTGCGCGAGCGCAGTACCGCGCACTGCGCCGAGTACGCGCAGCGTCGCCCCGCGCAGCCTGAGGCCGGGGTGGTGATACGGCTGCGCAGGCCAGGACTGATGGTTTCCGGTGCGTTGTCGATGTCGCCGTCCCAGCCGCCGCTGGTGAAGGCCACGGTGAGGCGCTTGGCGATGTCCATCTCGATCGGCGCCAGCGGGCGGTCGAACAGCGGCTGCTCGTCCTCGAACATGCCGTTCTGCGCGCCCTCGCCGTGCGCCTCGGCGGCGTTGCGCGTGCACAGGTAGCGGGTGCGGCCCTTGGCCAGGGCAACGGTCGCCTCCAGGCCGGTGGCCTTGAGGAAGTTCGGAATATCGCGCTCGACCAGCTGCGACTGCAGCGCCACGGTACCGGTGCTGATCACCAGCTTCTTCTTGCTGGCCAGGGCAATCGGCACCCCGGCGGTCAGGTAGCCCAGGCTCTTGCCAACGCCGGTCGGCGCCTCGACCACGCCCACGCCACCGCTGGTGGACAGCGCACGCGACACCACGCCGATCATCTGGCTCTGCGAGCGGCGGGTGGAGAAGCCGGGGGTATTGGCCTGCAGCGTCGTGTACGCCTTGCGGATCGCGTCCTTCAAGGTGTCATCGAGCTTGCGTGGAGCGGCGACGGTTTCGGTCACGCCAGAACTACCGTAGCGGGGTCAGGCCGGCCATTGTCGCATGGCCGGCCACGGGCTCCGAGGCGCGGGCGCTGAACAGGGTCAGCCGCGTCGCGCGATGGCTGGATGCGCGCCGCGCAACACTACCGACGCGGCCAAGGCCGTCATCGGAGTCAGGGCGTCGCAGCGCGCTGCCGCAGCAACCGTACCAGTGCCCAGACCAGCAGGACCGTGCCGACGGCATCGAGCATCGCCAGGCCGAAGTGCACCACGCCCAGCACGGTGCTCAGCTGCGAGATCGCGCCGAAGTCGCCGTTGCTGACCATCCACATCGGCACCAGGTTGGCCAGCAGGCTGCCCACGCTGGACGCCAGCAACAGCAGCAGGCCGGTCAGCGCGCCGGTGCGTGCCGGATCGCGCGGCGCGCCCAGCACCCAGACCAGGCCGACGCACAGGGCAATCAGCACCGGCAGGCGCACGCCGACCATGGTCAGCAGGGAGACCATCAGAGCCTGGGTATCCATCGATCAGTCCTGCCCGGCGAAGGCGCCGGCACCGGCGCGCAGCTGCTGGTAGACCTCGTCGGTCTGCGGGCGTACGGCATGCCACTGCAGGAAGCTCTCCGCCGCCTGCTCGACCAGCATGCCCAGGCCATCGACCGTGTTGCGGCACTGCGCGGCGCGCGCCCAGGCCAGGAAGGCGATGGCGGCCTCGCCGTAGTTCAGGTCGACGGCCGTGGTCATTGAATTGACCAGCGACAGCGGCAGCTTGAACTCGGCGTCGCGATCGCGGCCGGCGGAAGTGGCGTTGACGATCAGCTCGAAATCGCCGAGGTCGCGCAGATCGTCCCAGTAGCGGCTGAGCGCGCGGCCCGGCTCGCCCATGGCATCAATCAGTTCATCGGCGCGTTCCGGCGTGCGGTTGACCACCACCAGTTCGGTGATGCCGGCATCCAGCAGCGCCGGGGCGACGCTGCGCGCCGAACCACCGGCACCCAGCAGCAGCACGCGGCGGCCGCGCAGGTCCAGGCTGTGGCGGTCGGTGAGGTCGCGCACCAGGCCGATGCCATCGGTGGTGTCACCGTGCCAGCGGTCGCCCTTGCGCAGCAGGGTGTTGACCGAGCCGGCGCGACGCGCGCGCGCGGTCAGCGTAGTGCATACCGAGAACGCCGCTTCCTTGTGCGGTGAAGTGACGTTGGCACCGACACCGCCTTCGGAGGCGAACGCCTCCAGCCCGGCCAGGAATGCGTCCGGGGCGAGATCGATGCTGCGGTAGTCGAGGGAGATGCCTTCCTGGCGACCGAACGCCGCATGGATCTGCGGCGACTTCGAGTGGGCGACGGGGTGTCCGAAGACGGCGTAACGATCGGTCATGGAATCCTCAAGCTGGCTAGACTGGTGCTCTTTCGTGCATGGACCTGGATGATGCGTATCGCCCCGACCCTGCTGGTGCTCGCCGCCAGTCTACTCTCTGCCCCGGTGGCGATGGCGTTGAACGAGTACGGCATCGAAGGCATGGGCGTGGTCTCCACCCGTGCCGATGAAGGCCGGGCCACGATCAGCGCCGATGGCCAGCGCATCGTCTTCGCCCGCCGTGGCGAGGCCGGCTGGGGGCTGTGGCAGGCGCGCGTGGTCGACGGCCGCTGGCAGCAGGCGCAGGCGTTGCCGCTGGCGGTGTCCGGCGAGGTGCGCGATCCGTATTTCAGCCGCGATGGCCGCTGGCTGCTGTTCGCCGCAGGCCGCGAGGGCCGGTCGGGGCTGTACCGGGCGGCCATCGCCGCCGATGGCAGCGTGGGGGCGCCGCAAGCGCTGGCAGGCGATGGTGGCCGCCATGAAGAGCGCGGGCCGGCATTGAGCGCGGACGGGCGACAGCTGCTGTTTGCCCGCCAGCAGGGCCGTGGTGCCGGCTGGGACCTGTTCGTGGCCGCGCTGGACGCGCAGGGCGTGCGAGGCCCGGCGACGGCATTGCAGGCATTGAACAGCCCCGCCGATGAAACCGATGGCGACTGGCTGGGCAGCGCTGGCGCGGTGGCCTTCAGCCGTGGCAGCGGTGACACCGCGCAGGTCTGGACCAGCGGTTGTGCGTGGACGGGCGCTGCGCTGCAGCCGATCGGACTGTCGTTCAACCAGGCCAGCGGCTGGACCGGCGCGCCGGTGGTCGACAACGCCAAGCCGGGCGAAATGATGGTGGCCAGCAGCGCGGCGAAGTCGCCCCGCGCCGGTGGCGTGGATGTATACCGGCTGGCCGTGCCGAAGGTGGCGGCAGTGCCCGCGTGCATGCAGTAGATCCACGCCATGCGTGGATGAGCGTTCGGAGGAGGCCGACCGCCCCCCCTCCGGTAGGTGCCGACCTTGGTCGGCACAGAAACAAAACCGCCAACCAAGGTTGGCGACTACCAGTAGATCCACGCCATGCGTGGATGGCCCGGGTCCCGGGCCACAGCGCTCAGCGCGACAGCACCTTCGCGCGCTGCTGCTCGTACTCCGCTTCGCTGAGCTGGCCGTTGTCCTTGCGCCGGTTCAGGGCGGCCAGTTCGGCCTGCACGCTTTCCGGCACGGCCTGCTCGCGGGCGACCCGGGCCGCAGCGGAGAGCTGCTCCGGCGGGCGCCGCGCGGCGCGCCAGGCAGCAACGAACACGCCGACGATGATGGCCCCGAACACCAGCGTACCGGTGCCCCAGATCAACCATTGCATCCAACCCATTTCAGGTCCCATCGCGTGTTCCTCCGTCCGTCGTGGGCGCTATTGTCAGCGCTCGCGCAGCCAACGCGCCACCTGCGGCGCGAAGTAGGTCAGCACGCCATCGGCGCCGGCACGCTTGAAGCCCAGCAGCGATTCCAGCACGCAGGCGCGCTCGTCCAGCCAGCCGTTGGCGAACGCCGCCTTCATCATCGCGTACTCGCCACTGACCTGGTAAGCGAAGGTCGGAACCCCGAAGGTTTCCTTCACCCGCCGCACCAGGTCCAGGTACGGCATGCCCGGCTTGACCATCACCATGTCCGCGCCCTCCTCCAGGTCCAGCGCGATCTCGCGCATGGCCTCGTCACCGTTGGCCGGGTCCATCTGGTAGGTCTTCTTGTCGGCCTTGCCGAGGCTGGCCGCGCTGCCCACCGCATCGCGGAACGGACCGTAGAACGCCGACGCGTACTTGGCCGAGTAGGCCATGATGCGCACGTTGAGGTGGTGGTCGGCGTCCAGCGCACGACGGATCGCACCGATGCGGCCATCCATCATGTCCGACGGCGAAATGATGTCCGCGCCTGCCTCGGCATGCGACAGCGACTGCTTGACCAGCGCTTCGACGGTGATGTCGTTGAGCACGTAGCCCTTGTCATCGATGATGCCGTCCTGGCCGTGCGTGGTGTACGGATCCAGGGCCACGTCGGTCATCACCCCCAGCTCCGGGAAGCGCGACTTCAGCGCGCGGATCGCACGCTGCGCCAGGCCGTCCTCGGCCCACGCCGCCGAGGCGTCCAGCGACTTCTGCGAGGCGTCCAGCACCGGGAACAGGTCGATCACCGGGATGCCCAGTTCCAGCGCTTCCTCGGCCACCTTCAGCAGCTCTTCGATCGACAGCCGCTCCACGCCCGGCATCGATGGCACCGCCACGCGACCGGCCGGTTCGTGCACGAACACCGGATAGATCAGGTCGTCGGTGGTCAGCGTGTTCTCGCGCATCAGGCGGCGCGAGAATTCGTCATGGCGCATGCGCCGCGGGCGGTAATGGGGATGAGGCATGGCAGGCTCCGGGGAGTGGCTATTGCAACAGGTAGCCCTGCGGCAGCAGGGGTGCGGGCAACGGGCGTTCGCCGAGGGCGTCGAGCTGGTCGATCTCGATGGTGCGCACCAGCGCGTCCAGCGGCAGGTCGTTCGGCTCCAGGCCGAACGGGTCTTCCATTTCTTCGCCCAGCTGGTCCAGGCCGAAGAAGGCGTAGGCCAGCACCGCCGACAGCACCGGCGTGGCCCAGCCCAGCGAGCTGGCCAGGCCGAACGGCAGCAGCACGCAGAACATCCACGCGCAGCGGTGCAGCAGCAGGGTGTAGGCGAACGGCAGCGGGGTGGTCAGGATGCGTTCGCAGCCAGCCTGGATCGAGGACATCGCGTGCAGGCGCTCTTCCAGCTGGACGTAAAGAATGGAATCGAGCGTGCCGGCGCGACGGGCCTGGGCCAGTTCGGCGGCGATCATCGCCAGCAACGCATCGGGCACGTTCCCGCGCTGGGCGAGCTGCCCGCGCTGTTCCTCGCCCAGCCATGGCACCGCCGCCAGCGCCACGTCGCGGGCGCGCAGGCGCGCGGCCAGTGCATGGGCGAAGGCGGTGGTCAGGTAGCCGATGCGCTGGCGGCGCGGTGCTTCATCGGCCAGCAGCACCTGTACCTGCCGTGCCAGCGAGCGCGATTCGAACACCAGCTGGCCCCACAGCTTGCGGCCCTCCCACCAGCGGTCGTAGCAGGCGCTGTTGCGGAAGCTGAGGAAGATCGACAGGACCAGGCCGAGCAGGGTGAACGGGGTGACCGAGACGCGCTCGATGCCGATCGGCGGCGCCATTTCCACCACCGCGGCGACCGCGATGGACAGGACGAGGATGGCCAGCACCTTCGGCGCGATGGCCGGAACGATCGAGCCACGCAGGATGTACAGCAGTTGCCAGCCGTGGGGACGGGAACGAATGATCATGGGAGCAGCCGCGCAGGGCGCGGTTCGACAGGCACGCGGGGGGCTCGCGCAGCGGCCCATTCTACTCCCTGCCCGGCCGGCGGCCGTGTCCCTGCGACGCCCGGTCGCACCGGCCCGGCCGGCTCAGATCACGCCGCCGCCCAGCCCCAGGCGCAGGATGCCGACCACCACCACGATGCCGTTCAGGATCAGCCCGGTCCACGCACGGCCGCGCTTGCTGGGGTGGGTGAACAGGATGCCGAGCGCGGCGATGATCGCGCCGACCGCGGCGAACGGGATCAGGAACCAGTTGCCCCAGCCCAGCAGCGGTATCAACGCCAGGATCATCCACAGCAGCGCCAGCACGCCCCACAACAGACTGATCACACCCATAGCGCCCTCCCGTGGTTGTTCATGCGCCAACCATAGCCGTTCCCGGCAGCGCCGCCTACCGCCGTTGCCGTCAGCCTCACCGGCCCCGTGCTAGCGTGCGGCCATGGGTCGAGCCCCGATGTTGGCGCCGATTCAGAGTGCCCGGCTGATGATCCGAACCAGTCCTACAGGGGTATACGCCATGAACATCCGTTGGGTCGCCTTGGCGGCCATGCTGCTGACTGTTGCCGGTTGCGCCAGTACCTCCAAGGTCATGCTGGGCCGCGCCCGCGCGCCGATCGATCCGTCCCAGGTGCAGATCTATTCGACGCCGCCCGCCGGTTCGCAGGAAATCGCCCAGCTGGAATCGTCTTCGGCGGTGGGCTTCGGCACCCAGGGCCAAACCGATGCCGCCGTGGCTCGCCTCAAGCGCGAAGCGGCTGCACTGGGTGCCAACGGCGTGATCCTGATGGGCGTGGGCAGCAGCGGCTCGCCGGTCGGCATGTCGGTGGGTGCCGGCAGTTACGGTTCGCACGTGGGCGGCGGCGTGGGCATCGGCATACCGACGACGCAGAAGCGCGCCGCCGGCGTGGCGATCTGGGTACCGGATCCGGCGCCGCCGGCACGCCTGCCGACGCAGACGATCACCCCGCAGCGCTGAGCGGCAGCGTCACCGCGGGTAGCGCCGGGCCATGCCCGGCGTCTCTTCCGCTGCACTCGCCGGGCGTGTCCCGGCGCTACCGGTACTTCGGAACGAACTGCTGCTGCACGGCTTCGGCCAGCTGGTCCGGCGGCAACAGGCCCTGGTCGAGCAGGAAGTTGTTGAACGCCAGGCGGTCGAACTTCGCGCCCAGTGCCAGCTCGGTCTGCATGCGCAGTTCCAGGATGCGGGTGTAGCCGTAGAAGTAGCTGCCCGCCTGGCCCGGCATGCGCACCATGTAACGGTCCAGTTCCTGGGTGGCCATCGCCTTGGACAGACCCACCTGCTCGATCAGCACGCGCTCGCCGTTGGCACGGTCGGTCAGGCCGAGATTGAGCATCGGGTCCAGCATCGCGCGGGCGGCACGCAGCAGGCGGAACTGCAGCGCGATCATCTGCCCGTCCAGCGGCTCGTACGGCACCATCTCCGCCTCGGCATACAACGCCCAGCCTTCCACGTTCACCGAATTGAACGCGAACATGGTGCGCGCCAGCGACACGCCACGCTCGACCATCGCGGTGAACTGCAGCTCGTGGCCCGGGCGTCCTTCATGCGCGCTCAGCGTCCAGGCCGCCGAACCGAAGTTGAAGTCGTCGTACTGCGCACCCGCACCGGCAGCCGGGTTGCCCAGCGGCAGCACGAAGGTGCCCTGCTGCCCGGTGTTGTTGACCAGCGGCGCAGGCAGGAAGTGCGGTGCCGGGCTGGCAGCGCTTTCGGCGGCCGAGCCCAGGCGCATCTGCATCGCGCGCTGCGGCACGTCGACGATGCGGTGTTCGCGGATCAACGGATCGATGGCATCGATCACCTTGCGGTAGTGGCCTTCAAGCTGGTCATCGGCAATCTTCTCGCCCTTCAGCGCGCGGATCACCGCCACCGGGTCGCTCGGATCACTGACCTTCAGGCCCTTCTCCTTCACCACCAGCGGCGCCAGCTGGCGCATCGCCGAGCGGGTTTCCATGAACTCCAGCTGCGCGCGCTGCATCAGCAGCTTCGGGTCGATATCAATGCCGACCTGCTTGAGCTGGTAGGCGTACAGCGGAGCCGGCAGGCGCGCATCGGCACGTGCCTTCGGCAGCACCTCCTTGCGGGTCCATGCGGCGTAGTCCTTCATCTGTGCGGCAAGCGCCTTCATCGCCTCGTCGGCACCAGTGACCTGGTACTTCTTCAGCAACGACTCGATGCCGGTGATGTAGGTCTCGACGTTGTCCAGCGACTGCTGCACTTCGATCTTCGTCGGCTGCAGCAGCGTGCTGTCCTTCAACCGCTCTTCGTAACGCTGGCGGGCCAGCGTGGTGAACGCGGTGCCGCCCGGCTGCAGGCCCGCATACGCCTTGAGGCGATCGACCGCCTTGGCCCGGCGCTCGGCCGGCACCTGGTCGGACAGCAGCAGGTTGAGGCCGCTGAACACGCTCTGCGGCGCATCACGCCACGGCAGCAGGTACTTCTGGTTGAGCTCGCTGCCTTCGATGCTCTGGTTGGCGGCGGCGATCATGATCTCCAGGTCCTGGCGGACGTTGGGATCCTTCTCGCTGGCCAGCTTGGCCTTCAGTTCGTCGCGGGCCTTGGCCATCGCGGCGCGGTAGCGCTGGTCGTTGTCCGGGCCGAGGTCGGCGACCTTGTCGTCGTAGCCGGGCACGCCGAAGAAGCCGGTCTCCTCGGGCTGGAACGGGCCTTGCGCATCCAGCAGGATCTGCGCCAGCGCATTGCTGCGCGCGACCCAGGCCGGGCTGGCCGGCGTGGAGGCCTTGGCGGCCGGTGCGGCCAGGGCCGGTGGGGCCGACAGCAGCGGGGCGGCGGTCAGGGCCAGGGCGATGGCAAGCGCGATCGGCTTCATGGAGCACTCCAGGAGAGGGTTGCCCGCACCCTACGCGCTCACGGCGGTGGCGACAATCGGCCGGAGGTCACGCCATCTACAGCGCTGCCGTCAGCGCGCATTCGCCACGCTCCCGACAGGCCTGCAGTTCGCATTCGCCGGCCGCCTCGGCATCATCCAGCGCGCTCAGGTCGAAGGTCTGCTTGTCTTCGGCCAGCACATACATCACCGGATAATCCCACACGTCGTCGCTGCGGGTGCCCTTCACGAACAGGCGGCCGTGCGCATGCGGCCCTTCCAGCGCCACGGTCAGGCCAACGTCGCGCTCGCCGTTGATGGCGGTCTGCATGCTGCCCAGCGGCAGCGTGCCGGCCTGCAGCGGTTCGCCGAACACCTGCACCAGTTCGACGCTGCAGCCGGCGCGACGCATCGCCTCGCGCATCGGCGCACTGTCGTGCGCGGCTTCGGTCCAGCGCAATACGCTCCAGGCGATGGCACCGCCCAGTGCGATCAGGAACAGCAGCACCGCCAACGGCATCGCCCAGCGCCAATGCCGGCACCACCAGCCAGATCGCAGGTTGGAGGGAGCAGGAATCGGCGGCGGCAGGGTCATGGGCGGGCTCCTTCCCGGATGATGATCAAGGCTTCAGGCAACGCCCCAGGAAAGCTTCGGCAACGCGGTAGCGATGCAGTGCGTCGGCACCGGACAGGCCGTGCTTGGCACCGGGGTAGGTCATCAGTTCAAACGGCTGGCCGCGCTTCTGCAGCGCGCTCATCAGGCTGGTCGAATTGGTGAACAGCACGTTGTCGTCGGCCATGCCGTGGATCAGCAGCAGCGGCGAACGCAGGCCCTCGATGTGGGTCAGCACGCGTGCTTCGCGGTAACCGGCGTCGTTGCGCGACGGCAGGTCCATGTAGCGCTCGGTGTAGTGGCTGTCGTACAGGCCCCAATCGGTGACCGGTGCGCCGGCCACGCCACAGGCGTAGCTGTCCGACGCCTTGGCCAGCAGCATCAGGGTCATGTAGCCGCCGTTGGACCAGCCCTGCACGCCGATGCGCGCCGGGTCCACCCACGGCTGCTGCTTCAGCCAGGCCACGCCGCGCAGCTGGTCGGCCACTTCCACCGTGCCCTGTTTGCCATACAGCGCGCCGCCGAAGTCACGGCCGCGGCGCGGGGTACCGCGGTTGTCCAGCGAAAACACCACATAGCCCTGCTGGGCCAGGTACTGGTTGAACAGATGGTCGCCACGGCCAGGCCAGCTGTCGGTGACGGTCTGGCTGGCCGGGCCGCCATAAACGTACACCGCCACCGGGTAGCGCTTGGCCGGATCAAAGCCTGCCGGCTTGATCACGCTGTAGTTCAGCGGCGTCCTGCCGTCGGCCGCGGTGAGCGTGCCGAATTCGACCGGGCGCTGCGCGTCGCGGTAGCGCGCATACGGATGCTTGGGATCGGCCAGATCGTTCTCGACCAGGGTGGCGATCTTCTCGCCATTGGCGCGGAACAGTTCGATCTGCGGCGGCGTGCTGCTGTTGGACCAGCTGTCCACGTACACGCTGGCGTTGCGCGCGAAACTGGCGCTGTGCATGCCCGGTGCCTTCGACAGGCGCTGCGGCTGGCCACCCTGCAGCGGCACGGCGTAGATCTGGCTTTCGCGCGCCGATTCGATGCCGGCACGGAAGTACGCCAGGCCGGCCTTTTCATCGACCGCCAGCAGTTCATCAACCGACCAGTTGCCGTGGGTCAGCGCGGTGGCCTTGCCCTTGCTGTCGATGCGGTACAGATGCTGGAAGCCGGTGCGCTCGGACGACCACAGCACGCTGCCGTCATCGAGGAAACGCAGGCTGTTGTGCAGCGGCACCCAGGTCGGGCTGGTCTCGTGGGCCAGCACGCGCTGCTGGTTCGAGGCCAGGGTGACTTCCACCAGGTCGAGCTTCTTCTGGTCGCGCGACTGGCGCTGGAAGCTCAGGTGCTGCGGATCGCGCCAATCGACGCGGGCCAGGTAGATGTCCTGTTCCTTGCCAAGGTCGATCCACTGCGTCTGCGCATGTTCGGCCGGCGAGATCACGCCCAGCTTCACCTGCACGTTGGCATCGCCGGCGGCCGGGTAGCGCTGTTCGATCACATCGGTGCGGTCGGCATAGACCTCGTAACGCTTCTGCACCGGCACCGGGCTTTCATCGATGCGGGCGTAGGCGATGGCCGAATCGTCGGGTGCCCACCAGTAACCGGTATGGCGATCCATCTCCTCGTCGGCGACGAATTCGGCGATACCGTTGCCGATGGTCGTGCTGCCATCACCGGTCAGCTGCATCTGCTTTCCGCTGGCCAGGTCGATCACCCACAGGTTGCGGCCGCGGATGAAGCTGACGAAGCCGCCCTTGGGCGACAGCTTGGCGTCGGTGGCAAAGCCTTCGCCGTGGGTCAGCTGGCGCACCGCGGCCGTGCCTTCCTGCTTGAGGTCGTACAGGTACAGCTCGCCGCCCAGCGGGAACAGCAGGCGCTGCGCATCCGGCGACCACTGGTAGTCGACGATGCCGGTCATGGCGGCGATGCGCTGGCGCTCGCGGCGGGCCTTTTCCTCGTCGCTGAGGGTTTCGGTGCCGGGCAGCACCACCTTCGAATCCACCAGCAGGCGGGTCTGGCCGCTGCCGATGTCATAGCTCCACAGGTCCAGCTGGTTGCGGTCGCTGTCCTTGCCGCGCAGGAAGGTCACGCGCGAACCATCCGGCGCCACCTTCGGCTTCATCAGGGTCGGGCCGGACAACGGCAGCGGGCCGGTGATGGCTTCAAGGGTAAGTTTTTCAGCGTGGGCGACGGTACTGGTGGCAAGCATGAGGGCGAGCGAGGCGAACAGATGGCGCATGGAGGATCCCGGCAAACGGCAGGTCCGCCACCGCGACAGGCGCGGGACGGTCAGCGTCCATCCTAACCAAGCCGGTGCAGGAAGACAGCATGACCTTCTGCCCATGAGGTCTTCCCATAATGCGTGCCGACCAACGGTCGGCACCCACCGTCCCGGGTCAGCGTTTGCCGAACAGGTGCCTGCGTTCTTCGTCGCTGAGCGGCTTGCCCGCGTCCGGGTTGACCTGCTGGCGCAGCGCATAGGCGCGCTGGGTCGCCGGGCGGGCGGCGATGGCCTGGTGCCAGCGCTTGAGGTTCGGGAACGCGTCGAAGTCCGCCGGCAGCTTGTCGTAGGCGCCAACCCACGGGTAGCTGGCCATGTCGGCGATGGTGTACTCCTCGCCGGCCAGGAAGGCGTGCTCGGCCAGGCGCTTGTCCATCACCCCGTGCAGGCGGCGCACTTCATTGTCGTAGCGCTCGATCGCGTACGGGATCTTCTCCGGCGCGTATACATTGAAGTGGCCCATCTGCCCGCTCATCGGGCCCAGCCCGGCCATCTGCCAGAACAGCCATTCCAGGGTGGTGACGCGGCCACGCGGGTCGGCCGGCAGGAAGCGGCCGGTCTTCTCGGCCAGGTACAGCAGGATCGCACCGGACTCGAACACGCTCTGCGGCGCACCGCCGTCGGCCGGGGCGTGGTCGACGATGGCCGGCATCTTGTTGTTGGGGGAAATGGCCAGGAATTCCGGCTTGAACTGGTCGCCCGAACCGATGTTGACCGGATGGATGCGGTACTCCAGGCCGGCTTCTTCCAGCAGCAGGGTCACTTTGTGGCCGTTCGGGGTAGGCCAGTAATACAGGTCGATCATGGCGGCGGCTCTGGGGTACGGAAAGGAACCTGAAGTCTAGTGCGTGCGTTGGCTTGGCACCGTCATGGCGGGCCGGTAACCTCGCCTCTCCCCCGAAACGCAGCATCCTCCGCATGAGTGCAAACCGTCCGCCGCTCTCCCCGCTGTCCACCCTGATCTTCGCCTCGCGCTGGCTGCAGCTGCCGCTCTACCTGGGTTTGATCGTGGCCCAGTGCGTCTATGTGTTCCTGTTCGGCAAGGAACTGTGGCACCTGATCTCGCACTCGGTGTCGATGGGCGAGCAGCAGATCATGCTGATCGTGCTGGGCCTGATCGACGTGGTGATGATCTCCAACCTGCTGGTAATGGTGATCGTCGGCGGCTATGAAACCTTCGTCTCGCGCCTGCGCCTGGAAGGCCACCCGGACCAGCCGGAATGGCTGAGCCACGTCAACGCCAGCGTGCTGAAGGTGAAGCTGGCGATGGCGATCATCGGCATCTCCTCGATCCATCTGTTGAAGACGTTCATCGCAGCCAGCCCGCTGAACGGCCTGCCGCTGTGCAAGCCGGAGCAATGGGCTGCGGCGGCTTCGTCGGCATCGGCAAGCTTCTACAACGCCGGCGCCGAAACCTGCACCACCCTGACCCCCGATGGCGTGCTGTGGCAGACCATCATCCACTGCGTGTTCATCCTGTCGGCGATCGGCATCGCCTGGACCGACAAGCTGATGTCCAACAGCCACAGCAAGGCCGCCGCGCACTGACATCAACGCCGGCGGCGGCACGGTTGCCGCCGCCGGCCCCGCTGCCGGCCCTTGTGCGCAAGGGTGGCCGGGATGCTAGATTGCACCCTCGCTACAGGCGACGGTGACGCTGGGAAACGTCCCCCGCCACGCCCGGACCTTGCGTCCCGGCCATGCGTATCTACGTTTTTCGTAACGTCGTCTTCTTAGAGGGGAGCAGGATGTCGCACGTCGCAATGATCGCTGCCGCGCGCCGGTGGTTGCCGGTCGCTCTGGCTTTGGCCCTGGCTGCCTGCTCGGGCAAGGATGAAACACCGGCTCCGGCCGCGCAGGGCGCCGCTGCCCCCGCCGCTGCAGCACCAGCCGCACCGGCAGTGGCCGCCAAGGTGCAGTCGATGGGGACCGAGCAGCTGCGCGAATCGGCCAGCCAGGCACTGCGCGAGAACCGCATGTACGCTCCGGCCGGCGACAACGCCATCGAGTACTACCTGGCACTGCGCGACAAGACGCCGGACGATGCCTCGGTGAAGAGCGCGCTGACCGATCTTCTGCCGTACACCCTGATCGCCGCCGAGCAGCATCTGGGCCGCGAGGATTTCACTGAAGCGCAGCGGCTGGTCGCCCTGATCGAAAAGGTCGATGCCTCGGCCCCGGCCCTGCCGCGCCTGAAGGAAGGTCTGACCAAGGGCGTGCAGGTCGCCGCCAAGCGCACCGAAGACGAGACCGAGAAGGTCAAGAAGGACGCTGAAGACCGCACCAAGCAGCTGGCCGAGCAGCAGCGCCTGACCGAACAGCGTGCCAAGGAAGCCGAAGCGGCCAAGCAGATTGCTGCGCAGCAGGACGTTGCCCGCCGTGACAGCGAGCGCCAGGAGGCCGAGCGCCAGGCTGCCGCGCGTCGCGATGCCGAGCAGAAGCAGCAGCAGGCCGCTGCGCAGCAGGCCAACGCCGCCCGCCAGGCCGCGACCGCCGCTGCGCCAAGCCTGCGCCCGGTCAGCACACCGGCACCGCGTTACCCGGCCGAAGCACTGCGTTCGGGTACCTCCGGCGAAGTCCTGGTGGAGATCACCGTCGGCACCGACGGCTCGGTGACCAATGCACGCGTACTGCGCGCCACGCCATCGCGTGTCTTCGATCGCGAAGCCCTCAACGCGGTCAAGCGCTGGCGCTTCGAGCCGGTCACGGCCCCGGTCACCACCCGCCGCACGCTGGTGTTCGCACCGGGCGGCTGATGCCCAGGGCGGTAGCGCCGGGCCGCGCCCGGCGGTTCTGGAGCAAGGCCCGGCATGTCCGGGCCTTGTGCGTTTCAGGCTGCGCTGTCGATCAGCCGTTGTAGCGCAGGATCACGCGCGGTCAGCACCTGGAACAGGCCCAGCGCGTGCAGCCCGGGCAGCAGACCGCGCAGATCAGCTTCGGCGGCGGCACGGAGGTCAGCATCACGGGCCGGGTCCTGCCACTCCCGCACGGTGGCGAGAAAGGCGCCGACGCTGCCCTTGCGCACGGTGAGGCCGTTCACCTGCACCTCGTTCTGGTGGTCGGGAAGGATGTCGTGCGGCTGCATGGCGTGCTCCTGGGAGGTGGGCGCTCAGTGTCGACGCTCGCTACCGGCGGTTCTGCCGTATAACTGCCAATGGATATGGCAGAACAGACACTCCAGACACCACTGATCGATCCTGCACTGGCCGATGCCAGTGAGGGGCCGGCCCTGCTCGGCACGCAGTTGGCGATGCAGGGTTCACGGCGCACCGCTCGCCACCAGCACGCGCGCGGGCAATTGCTGGGTGCCCACACCGGCCTGTTGCGGATCGAGGTGGGCGACACCCACTGGCTGCTTCCGGCCGGGCACGTGGCGTGGCTTCCGCCACAGCATCCGCATGCGCTTTCCAGCATCGGCAGCTTCGATGGCTGGAGCCTGTACTTCAGCAAGGCGGCCTGCGCGGACCTGCCCACCGCACCGCGCATCTTCCAGCCCAGCGACGTGTTGCAGGTGGCGGTACCGCGGGCACTGCACTGGTGCGGGCAGGCGTTGGATGCGCGGCAACAGCGCTTGGCCGGGGTGATCGCCGATGAGATTGCTGCAGGCACGCCGTTGCCACTTGCGCTGCAGCAACCCAGCGACCGCCGCCTGCGCCGCATCGCCGCCGCCCTGGCACGTGTGCCACATGACACCCGCACCGTCGAGGACTGGGCAGCCGCCAGCGGCCTGTCCAGTCGCAGCCTCGCCCGCCGCTGGCAGGCCGAAACGAACATGACCCTGACCCGCTGGCGGCAGCGCCTGCGCGTGCTGCTGGCGCTGCCGCGATTGCTGGCCGGTGAATCCGTCACTACCGTTGCGCTGTCATTGGGCTACGACACGCCCAGCGCTTTCATCGCGGTATTCAAGCGCGAGATGGGAGTGACGCCGGCGCGGTATGCAGACGGAAACGCTTCACAGCGCTGAAATGCACGAGGCCCGGCATGACCGGGCCTCGTTTCAAATCCGCCGGGCATGGCCCGGCGCTACCGGTTACGCTCAGCCGGAAATCGCCAGCCGCTCGTTGTGGTAGCGGCGCACGGCGGCGAACCACAGCACGGCAGCCAGCGTCAGGCTGGCGCCGAGGTAGATCGCCCAGATGGTTGGGCTGATGTCCTCGTGGCGGATCACCTTCAGCAGCATCTGGTTCTGCGACAGGAACGGCACCGCGTACTGCCACAGCTCGCTCTTCACCGGATACGCCATCAGCGCGTAGCCGGGCAGCATCGGCAGCAGCACCAGCCAGGTCATGTGGCTCTGTGCTTCCTTCATGCTCTTGGCCGCGGCCGAGAGGAAGGTCAGCAACGAGGTGCCGATCAGCAGCATCGGCACCATCACCAGCAGCATCTGCAGCATCGAGCCGATGTTCATGTTGAGCTGCCGGCCGACGTTGCCGGGCGCGATCTGTGCGCTGGCCTTGAACGCGATCAAGGTCAGCAGCAACGAGGCGAAGCCGACCACGCAGGCGGCGGCGATCTTGCCGCTGACGATGGCGCTGCGCGACCCGGGTGTCGCAAGCAGCGGTTCCAGCGATTGCCGCTCGCGCTCGCCGGCAGTGGCATCCATCACCAGGTAGGCGCCGCCGATGAACGAGGTCAGCGTCAGCAGCACCGGCAGCAGCATCGACAGCATCATGCCGCGCTTGGCCTCGGCACTGGCCATGTCCTGGGTGGCCACATCCAGCGGTCGTGCAACCTGCGCGTCGACGCCACGCGCCATCAGCCGCAGCGCGCCAACCTGGCCGTTGTAGGTTGCCAGGGCCGCCTGCAGGCGCGCACTGGGCACTTCGGCGGCACGACGGGTGCTGTCACGGATCACTTCCACCAGCGCGGGCTTGCCATCGGCCCAGTCCTTGCCGAACTCCGGGCTGATGCGCAGGGCCACGTCGATCTCCTGCGAGCGGATCGCTTCGGCCAGATCCTTCGGTGCCGGCGCGGCGTTCAATCCCTGCGCCGCCAGGAAGCGCACCAGGTTCGGCGCATTCTCCGCACCGATGGTCGGAATCTGCAGCGGCTGTTCGATCTGGATGCGCACGCGGCTTTCCGCCAGCTTGCCCATGCCAAGGATCAGCAGCGGGTACAGCACCGGGCCGAACAGCAGGGTCAGCAGCAGGGTGCGGCGGTCACGCGAGAGGTCACGCAGTTCCTTGCGCATCACCGTCATCAGGGTCGACATCATGCTCATGCGTGCAGGCCCTCTTCGCTGCCGATCAGTTTCACGAACGCATCTTCCAGGTTGGGCTCACCGGACTGCGCGCGCAGTTCATCGGCACTGCCGGCGGCCATCACCGTACCCTTGGCGATGATCACGATGTGGTCACACAGCGCACCGACCTCCTGCATGATGTGGCTGGACAGGATCACGCAGCGCCCTTCCTCGCGCAGGCCCAGCAGGAAGCGGCGCAGCGCGCGGGTGGTCATCACGTCCAGGCCGTTGGTGGGTTCATCAAGGATCACGTTGCGCGGGTCGTGCACCAGCGCGCGGGCAATGGCGGTCTTGGTGCGCTGGCCCTGCGAGAAGCCATCGGTCTGCCGATCAAGGATGTCGGCCATGTCCAGCGCATGCGAAAGCACCTCGATGCGTTCGCGGATGCGCGACGCGGACAGGCCATGCAGCTCGCCGAAGTAGGCGATGTTCTCGCGTGCGGTCAGCCGCTTGTAGACGCCACGTGCATCCGGCAGCACGCCGAGGTGGCGACGCACTTCCACCGGATCGCGGGCCGCGTCGATGCCATCGACGGTGATGCTGCCTTCATCGGGCGTCATCAGCGTGTACAGCATGCGCATGGTGGTGGTCTTGCCGGCGCCGTTCGGCCCGAGCAGGCCGGTGATGCGGCCATCCTCGGCGCGGAAGCCGACATCGGCCACCGCCTGGATGCGACCGGTGCGGGTATTGAAGGCCTTGTGCAGGTTGTCGGCGACGATCATGGGGCCCATCCGTTGAACGAGGTGAACGCCGGCACGTAGCTCAGCGTGTCCAGGCAGCTGGCATCCAGCGCCTTGGCATCGGTGGTGTCGATGAACTGGCCCAGCAGGCGTGGCATGCAGCCGGCGGTGAGGGTGCCGTGGCCTTGGCCGCGGGCAACCAGCGCGCGTCCCTTCGGCAGGCCCTTGAGCACCTGCTCGGCGTAACGCGGCGGCGTCACCGGGTCCAGTTCGCCGGACAGCAGCAGCACTGGCAGGTCGCTGTGCAGCGGCACTGCCGCAGCCGCCGCAGCCGGTTGGTGCGGCCACACCGGACAGGCGGCGAAGAACGCGCGCGCCACTTCCGGGCCGACCAGGCTGTCGCTGCTTTCGACCGGCGCCTGGTAGCGCGGAGCGTCTTCGCTGCAGATCACCGACCACTGCATGCCGCGGTTGATCTGGAAATCCATGCTGCGGGTCGCACCGCGCGCCAGCGACGCCAGTGGTGCATAGCGACCCTGTGCCGCTTCATCCAGCACCAGCGGCAACAGCGAGGAGTACTGCGGTACGTAGGAGAAGGCGAACGCCAGGCCGACCACGCTGTCCGGGGTCAGCACCTCCTGCCGCGGTGCGTTGGTGCCGGGGTCGCGGTAGTCGACCGTGACCGGCGCGCGGCGCAGGGTTTCCACCACGCTGCGCAGCTGCGCACGGGTGTCGACCGGGAAGCGCTTGCTGCAGACAGCATCCTTGCGGCACTGCTCGGACTGCAGGGTGATCGCGTTGTCGAAAGTCGTGGCGAAATCGCCGCCGACCACCAGCTCGTTCGGTACCACGCCATCGATCACGATGCTGCGGGTGTGCTGCGGGTACGCGGCCGCGTAGCGCTGGGCAACGCGGGTGCCGTACGAGCCACCGACCAGGTTCAGCGTGTTCGCGCCCAGCGCCTGGCGTACCGCGTCCAGATCGGCGATGGCTTCGGCGGTGGTATAGAAGCGCGGGTCGGCACGGCCCTTCAGCGACGCAGCGCAGCGCTCCGCGTACTCGCGCAGCAGTGCCTCGCTGGGCGCAGCGTCTTCATCCATCGGCAGCTCCTTGCCGTCCGCGCCCAGACAGCTGAGCGGATTGGAGCCGCCGGTGCCGCGCTGATCGATCAGGAAGATGTCGCGCTGCTTGCGCACCTGGCGCAGTGCGGTATCGACGATGACGGCCACCTCGCTGGCCGCCTGGCCAGGTCCGCCGGCCAGGAAGAACACCGGGTCCGGCAGGCCCGAACCGCTGTTGCCCGACTCCAGCCAGGCCACGCGCAGGTCGATCCTGCGGCCATCCGGCCTGCTCCGGTCTTCGGGCACCTGGAACGTCGCGCACTGCGCCTCGACGTTGGCATTGGCGCCTTCGGTGGCCAGCGTGCAGGGGCGGAAATCAATCTGGCCGTAGCGGCGGCTGGGTGTATCGCCCGCGCCGTCGAGTCCTGCCTGCGGTGGCGCACTGCAGCCGGCAATCAGCATGCTGGCCAGCAACCCGGCCCGCGCGAAATGGTGTCTTTGCATCGTGCGTGATTCCCCTGGGAACGTTCCTGTCCACCACGACGGTCTGTCGCGGCAGATGTGACCAATCGAATGTGACCCAACTTACACGCGCCGGACGCTGACGGCGACAGGTGGATGTCCTAGGCCGGCGTCGGCACGGCCACCAGGCGGTTTCGACCCTCGGCCTTTGCCCGATACAGCGCCGCGTCAGCCAGCGCGATCAGGCCGGAAAGATCGGTCCGGCCATCGTCCAACACCAGCCCGATGCTGGCAGTCACCGCCACCGCACCGGTATCGAGCATGGCCGGACGTTGCTGCAACCCTTGGCGGATCGCGTCGGCCAGCGCCGTCGCCTCGTTGCCGCTGCTGCCAGGCAGCAGCATCAGGAATTCCTCGCCACCATAGCGGCTGAGCAGATGCACGCGCCCCATCGCACAGCGCTGCAACACCCCGGTGAAATGCTGCAGCACGCGGTCACCGGCCAGGTGACCCCAGCGGTCGTTGACCTTTTTGAAATGATCCACATCCAGCAACAGCACCGCCAACGGCGTACCGTGCCGGCGCCCCTGCTCCAGCTGCAGCTGGCCATCAGCCAGTACCGCGCTGCGATTGAGCAGGCCGGTGAGACCATCGATCCGTGCAGCCTGGCGCAGTTCCACCAGCATCCGTTCGACCAGCAGCAGCACCAGTGCGAAACAGCGCGCCAGCTCCAGCATCACTCCGGCCAGGTAGGTCACGAACATCGGCGTGCCGGTGCGCATGATGTCCTCACCAGCGTCGGCCGCCACCGGAAGGAACAGGCGCACCACGTACAGCAGGCCCTCTGCCAGGAACACCGCAGCGGCCAACCTGCAGCTGGTGCGTTGCTGTGCCGGAGCATGGCGCAACAGCAGCCAGGCGATCCAACCATCGATGAGCGCGGCGAACACACTGAACACATGCAGGCGCACCACCAGGTTCGGCCACGGCACCAGGAACAGGAAGATGCCGGCCATGAATGCAGCCACCAGCAACAGCGGTCGCCACACCGGCAAGGGTTGGTCCAGATGCAGGGCCACGCCCCGCAGCAGAAGCACGGCGCAGGCGGCCATCGCCGCATTGCCGGCCAGAATCGCCGGCACCTGCGGCAGGTAGGGACGCAGCGCCAGCAGGGTAACCCCCAGTGTCAGGGCCCACAGGCTGATCGTCCACAGCCGCAGCACCGGTTGCCCGCGCAGCACCAGCAGCAGCAACGAGAACCCCAGCGCGATGCCCACGCAGAGCAGGAAGCCAAGGACGGCGACGGTGGGGAAATCCAGGGACATGTGGCGCTGGAAGAAGGGCGGCGCGCGCATCTTAGCGCCTTGTGGCGCTGGCCCGGGCCGCTGCAGCCAGCGCGGGAACAGCCACGACCAGGCAACCTGTCGAATCCGGTGGCGGAAAATGGCGAGCAGGCGCCTCGTGGCGGCGACAGAATGCGCGCAGAACCGGGAGACATTCATGCATCCGTGGCAACTCAGTGGCATCGACCACCAGCCGTTCGAGGCACTTTTCGAATCCAGCGATGATGCGCTGGCCGCTCGGGGAATCGTGCGCCGGCGCGCGGGCGACAGCGGCGGCTACCCCTGCAGGGTCAGCCTGACCGACGCGCCTGCCGGTGCAGAACTGCTTCTGCTGCCTTACACCCACCTGGCCACGCTGTCGCCTTACCGCGCCTCGGGCCCGATCTTCGTGCAGCGCGGTGCAACCCGCTGCGTGCTGCCCGTGGGCGTGGTACCTGCCTACGTGCAACGTCGGCTGATCTCGGTGCGCGCCTATGACAGCGCGGACTTCATGATGAGCGGCCTGGTCTGCCAGGGCACCGAGGTTGCCGCGCACCTGGACCGGCTGTTCGCCGATACGACGGTGGCCTTCGTGCAGCTGCACAACGCAGGACATGGATGCTTTTCGTGCCAGGTGGATCGGGTCGGCCACCCGCGGCAATGACGTTGCACAGGAACGTGATCGTCGCCGCGCCGCAGGCGTGACCGCCAGCGTGTTCGTTCAGTGTGGCGTGAAGCCTGCGGGAAGGGCTTCACACGCGTAGTCACGGATCGGCGTTGACGTGGTTTCCCACTGCGTATTGCAGCTCGATACTCGCGGCGGTACCGCTCATCGTCCGTCGCGCGACACGGCGTGGGTGCTGCGGTCACCGCTCCCTTCGACGACCACAAGGATGCGCCATGTCTCTGCGATACACCCCATTGCTGTTGGCCACCGTCTTCGTTGGCGCCGGTGTTGGCGTTGCCGGCAACGCCGCCGCACACGGCACGATGACCACCCCGGCCAGCCGCGTCTATGCCTGCTTCCAGGGCAACCCGGAGAACCCCACCAACCCGGCCTGCGCGGCCGCCAAGGCAGTGGCCGGCTCGCAGGCGTTCTACGACTGGAACGGCATCAACCAGGCCAACGCCAACGGCAACCACCAGGCCGTGGTGCCCGACGGCAAGCTGTGCAGCGGCAACAACCCGACCTTCCGCGGCCTGGACCTGGAGCGCAGCGACTGGCAGACCACGCCGATCCAGCCCGATGCGAACGGCAGGTTCACCTTCGTGTTCAAGGCGACCGCCCCGCACGCTACGCGCGACTGGAAGTTCTTCGTCACCCGCGCCAGCTGGCAACCGGGCAGCCCGCTGCGCTGGGCCGACCTGCAGGAATTCTGCTCGCTGGGCAACACGCCGCTGTCGGCCGATGGCACCTACAAGCTGCAGTGCACGCTGCCGCAGCGCAGCGGCCAGCATGTGATCTACAACACCTGGCAGCGCGCCGATTCCACCGAAGCGTTCTATACCTGCATGGACGTGCGCTTTGAAGGCGGCGGCGGTACCACGCCGGTGCCGCAGTGGCAGGATGCCGGGCCGGTGACTGCACGTACCGAGCTGCCGGTGGGCACCACCCTGGCGCTGCGTGTGTTCAATGCCAACGGCAACGACGTGGAACGCGTGGAAGCCACCTTGGCCGCAGGCCAGACCACGCCGGCGCAGTGGCCATTGGCGCTTGCGCGCAAGGTCAACGCCAGTGCCCAGCATGCGCGCGTCGGCGTACTCAGCAATGGCGCCATCACGCCGACCGCCTCGGCCACCGACAACCGCGTGTACCTGAAGGACGGCAACCGCTTCCAGCTGGACACCAAGGTGCCAGACCCGGGTACGCCGTCACCCGGCGGTGATTTCGACCATGTGTATCCGGCCGGTATCGGCAGCTACGTGCCCGGGCAGACCGTGGTGAAGAGCAGCGACGGCAAGCTTTACGCCTGCCGCCCGTTCCCGGAAGGCGCGTGGTGCAACGTCAATGCCGAGGCGTACCGGCCGGGCGTGGGTTCGGCCTGGCGCGATGCGTGGGTGCCGTACTGAGGCATGGTCCCGGGGGCGGCGTGATGCCGCCTCCGGTGTGCGGGGTTGCCGGCCAGCGGCCGGCACTACTTGCTGCTGACGTACTTCTCGCGGCGGATCTGCGGATTACCCAGGCCCGCCGCCTTCAGCGCTTCGGCGCAGGCGTCGACCATGTCCGGGTTGCCGCACAGGTAGGCGATATCGGTGGCCGGGTCCGGCGTGAACGCCGCCAGCGCCTGCTGCACATAGCCATGGTGTACGTCCGGGTGCGGCTCGGCCGGCAGTTCCCGCGACAGGCAAGGCACATAACGGAAGTTCGGGTGCTTTTCGGCGAAGCTGTAGAAATCTTCGCTGTACAGCAGCTCGCCAGGGCTGCGTGCGCCCTGCAGCAGGACCACCTGCACGCCTCGCTCGGCCATCGCCGTTGCCAGCAACGGCAGCATCGAGCGGTACGGGGTGACGCCGGTACCGGTGGCGATCAGCAGGTAGCGGCCGTTGTGGTCGCCCGGGTTCAGGCAGAACCGACCGTAGGGACCGGACGCGCTGACCTGGCCGCCGATGTCCAGCGCCTCGAACAGCGCCGTGGCGGCGCCACCGGGTACGAAGCTGACCGCGATATCCACCGCCTCGCCTGGCCCCAGCGCGTGGTCATGGACGGTCGCCAGCGAATAGCTGCGCTTGGTTTCGGTGCCATCGGCGTAGCTGAAATGGACCTGGATGAACTGGCCGGGCTGGAAATCCAGCGGCTGGCCGTCGTCACGCACGAACTGGTAATGGCCGATGGAGGGCGCCAGCATGCGGCGGTCGACCAGTTTGATGGGGAATTGGACAGGCACGACTTTTCGGGACAGTGTGTAGCCGGGGCAAGCCCTCGGGGTCTTCTATAATAGACCTTCCCCGCCCCTCTCCAGCGCCAGCCCATGGGCGCGAAGGCTTCGAGCTTGGCTTCCCTGAACGATACGGCGCCCGCCCTGCGCGTGCGCGACCTGCGTAAAACCTATGACAACGGCACCCAGGCCCTGAAAGGGGTCTCGCTGGAAGTGGCCCCGGGCGACTTCTTCGCCCTGCTGGGCCCGAACGGTGCCGGCAAGTCCACCCTGATCGGCATCATCAGTTCCCTGGTCAACCTCAGCGAGGGCCAAGTGGAAGTGTTCGGCAGCGACCTGGTGCGCAACCGCAGCGCCACCATGCGCCTGATCGGGCTGGTGCCGCAGGAGATCAACTTCAACCTGTTTGAAAAGCCCTTCGACATCCTGGTGAACTACGCCGGCTTCTACGGCGTGCCGCGCGCCGAAGCCGAGCAGATGGCCGAAGTCGAGCTCAAGCGCGCCCACCTGTGGGAGAAGGCGCAGGTGATGAGCCGCACCCTGTCCGGCGGCATGAAGCGCCGGCTGATGATCGCCCGCGCGATGATGACCCGGCCGCGCCTGTTGATCCTGGACGAACCGACCGCTGGCGTGGACATCGAGATCCGTCGCGACATGTGGCGGGTGCTGAAGGAGATCAACGCCGCCGGCACCACGATCATCCTCACCACCCACTACCTGGAAGAGGCCGAGCACCTGTGCCGCAACCTGGCCATCATCGACCACGGCCAGATCGTTACCCAGGGCCCGATGCGCGAACTGCTGGCCAAGCTTGACGTGGAAGGCTTCCTGCTGGACATCGACGGCACCCTGCCCGCCGAGCTGCCGGTGATCGAGGGGGCAACCCTGACCGCTACCGACGGCCATACGCTGGACATCGACATGCCACGTGCGATGGACCTCAACCGCGTGTTCGAGGCACTGAACGCGGCGGGCATCCGCGTGCGCTCGATGCGTACCAAGAGCAACCGCCTGGAGGAACTGTTCGTGCGCCTCACCGGCAACCAGGAGACGTCCGCATGAGCAGCACCCCGACCCCGGTCCTGACCGACGGCCAGCGCAACCGCATCGCACTGATGACCATCGTGCGCCGCGAAGTCGCCCGCATCATGCGCATCTGGGGCCAGACCCTGGTACCGCCGGCGATCACCATGACCCTGTACTTCCTGATCTTCGGCGGCCTGATCGGTTCGCGCGTGGGCGACATGGGCGGCTACACCTACATGCAGTTCATCGTGCCGGGCCTGGTGATGATGAGCGTGATCCAGAACAGCTACGGCAACATCAGCTCCTCGTTCTTCGGCGCCAAGTTCGGCCGCCACGTGGAAGAGCTGCTGGTCAGCCCGATGCCGAACTGGGTGATCCTGTGGGGCTACGTGGCCGGTGCGGTGCTGCGCGGCCTGATGGTGGGCGTGATCGTGCTGATCATCGCGATGTTCTTCACGCCGGTGCGCATCCCGCATCCGCTGGTGACGCTGACCACGGTGATCCTGGGCGCGACGATCTTCTCGCTGGCCGGCTTCATCAACGCGGTGTATGCGAAGAAGTTCGATGACGTGGCGATCGTGCCGACCTTCATCCTGACCCCGCTGACCTACCTGGGCGGCGTGTTCTATTCGGTGAAGCTGCTGCCGCCATGGGCGGAGGCGGCCACGCACGCGAACCCGATCTTCTACATGGTCAACGCGTTCCGCTATGGCCTGCTGGGCAGCAGCGATGTGCCGGTGGTGGTGGCGTATGCGCTGATGATCGGTTTCGTGGTGGTGCTGACGGCGCTGGCGCTGTGGTTGTTGCGCCGTGGCGTGGGCATGCGCAGCTGAGGATGTTCTGCAGGGCCTGCGGCCCTGCACCCGCAGTGGTGGTGCCGGCCGCTGGCCGGCAACAGCAACAGCAACAGCAACGTCAACAGCAACGTCAACGTCAAAAGCGAGATATCCGTGGGATGGCGGGATGGTGTCGGGTTGCGGGGACGCCGCAAGTACGTCCTTGTAGGCTTGGCCGCGCCATCCATGGCGCGGACACCCCGCAACCCGACACCACCCCGCCTTCGACAGTTCTCCGCTGCTGTCGGAACGGCGTCTGTGCTGCTGTTGGTGGGTGTCGACCCTGGTCGACACAGTAGATCCACGCCATGCGTGGATGAAACATTGGCGATGGAGCCGAGCATCTGCTCGGCTCTTTTCGTTTGTGAACTGATGGATGGGGATCCATCGGAAAGATGATCGCGAGGAACGAGCGAAGCGACCCGCTGTTGCTTTTGATTTTCTTCTTTGTTTTCCGTGGTGGACGCACACGGAAACCGTCAGGGGTCGGGCGGGGTGGGCTCGCGGGGGTGTCCGCGCCATGGATGGCGCGGCCAAGCCTACAAGGACGTACTTGCGGCGTCCCCCGTGAGCCCACCCCCGCCCGACCCAAACACAGCTTGCGCTTCAAACCACCACGAAGGGCTCAGCCGTTGGCCGCAAACTCCGGCACAATCGCTGCAGTGAATCCCCCAACTGCAGTGAGCGTGCAATGCGTATCCTGATCCTCGGCGCCGGCGGTACCGGCGGTTACTTCGGTGGTCGCCTGGCCCAGGCTGGCGTGGACGTGACCTTCCTCGTGCGCCCCGCGCGCGCCGCGCAGCTGGATCGTGATGGCCTGGTGCTGCGCAGCCCGGTGGGCGATGCCACGTTCCCGGTACAGCACGTCACCGCAGATGCCCTGCCTGCGCTGGCTGCGGACACGCCGTTCGATCTGGTGATCCTCAGCTGCAAGGCCTACGACCTGGACAGTTCGATCGATGCCATCGCCCCGGCGGTGGGCGCGGGTACCACCGTGCTGCCGATCCTCAACGGCCTGCATCACTACAACGCGCTCGACGCGCGCTTCGGCCGCGACGCCGTGCTCGGCGGGCTGTGCTTCATCAGTGCGACCAAGGCGCCTGATGGGGCCGTGCTGCACCTGGGAAAGCCGGCCAAGCTGACCTTCGGCGAGCGCGATGGCGGTGGGATCTCCGCGCGCGTGCAGGCGTTCGCAGCAGCGTGTGCGCAGGCCAATCTCGATCATCTGGCCAGTGAACACATCGGCCAGGAGCAGTGGATCAAGTACACCTTCCTGACCGCGCTGGCGGCGGCCACCTGCCTGCTGCGTGCGGACATCGGCACGATCGTGGCCACCGACGACGGCGACGCCATCGTGCGTGGGCTCTATGACGAATGCCTGGCGGTGGCCGAAGCAGCGGGTGAGCCGGTGCCGCAGGCGGCGCAGGACACCGCGCGTGGCACCCTGACCCAGGCCGGTTCGGCGTTGAAGGCGTCGATGCTGCGCGACCTGGAAGCAGGCCAGCAGGTGGAAGCGGCCCAGATCGTCGGCGACATGCTGGCGCGTGCGCGTGCCGCGGACCAGGAGGCGTTGCTGCTGCAGGTGGCCTACAGCAGCCTGCAGGCCTACCAGGCCCAGCGCGCGGTGTGATCCGATGAACATGCCTGGCCCGTTGCCGAAGCGCGTACTGATCCTCGGCATGGGCTGGAGTGGCCGCGTGTTGGCCGCGCGCCTTCAAGCCCAGGGCGTACACGTGGAAGGCACGGTGCGCGATCCGGCGTCGGCACCTGACGATGGCCTGCTGCGTCATCAGCTGCGTGCCGACGCCGCGCTTGCCCCCCGCCTGCTCGCTGCGATTGCCCATGCCGACGCGGTGCTGTGCAGCGTACCTCCCGATGCCGAGGGTGACCCGGCGCTGCGCCTGCTGCGTGCCGCGCTGGGCGACAGCAGTTCACTGCGTTGGCTCGGTTACCTGTCGTCGACCTCGGTCTACGGCGACCGCGACGGTGGCTGGATCAACGAGCACAGCGTGGCCGATGCCACCGGGCCGGCAGGCATGCAGCGTCGCCTGGCCGAAACGCAATGGCGTGCGCTGGCGGAGGCGCGCGGTATCGCCTCGGCGATGTTCCGCCTGCCCGGCCTCTACGGACCCGGGCGCAACGCGCTGCTGCAGCTGGCGCATGGCCGCGCACGGCACGTGGTGCGGCCAGGGCTGGTGTTCAATCGCCTGCACGTGGACGACCTGGCTGCGGTGGTGATCGCCGCGATGCAACGCCCCATGGCCAACGCACTGTATCTGCCGAGCGATGACGAACCGGCGCCGCCGCAGGATGTACTGGCCTTCGCTGCGCAGCTGGGGGGTTTCGCCATGCCACCCGCGGTGGCCTGGGACGATCCATCAGTCAGCGCGACATTGCGGCGCTTCTACCAGAGCAGCAAGCGCATCGACAGCCGCAGCACGCGCGACGCGCTGGGCTGGACGCCGCGGTTTCCAACGTATCGGGAAGGGCTGACGGATCTTGCCGCTTCGCTCGCCGGGCATGGCCCGGCGCTACCGGATCCGGGCGCTCCCGGCTGACGGGTAGTGCCGGCCGATCAACCCGCGTCCGGCAACCGGAAGAACGCACGCGTGGCAGCCGTGGCGTTTGCGGCCGTGGTCTGCACATCCTCGCCACGGTCCCGCGCCAGCTCTTCCACGATGTGCGACAGGAACACCGGTTCGTTGCGGCGATCCTTCGGCATCGGCTTCAAGGTGCGCGGCAGCAGGTACGGTGCGTCGGTCTCGATCATCAACCGGCTGGCCGGAATGTTCTTCACCAGCTCGCGCAGGTGACCGCCACGGCGCTCGTCGCACAGCCAGCCGGTGATGCCGATGTACCAGTCCTGGTCGAGATAGTCGAACAGCTCCTGGCGCTCGCCGGTGAAGCAGTGCACCACGGCCGGACCGATGCGGCCTTCGAAGTTCTTCATCTGCGCCATGAAATCGGCATGCGCGTCGCGCTGGTGCAGGAACAGCGGCTTGCCATTGTCTGCAGCCAGCTGCAGCTGGCGCTCGAACGCGCGATGCTGCGCCGGGCGCGGCGAGAAATCGCGGAAGTAGTCCAGCCCGCACTCACCCACCGCCACCACTTCGGCATGGGCGTGCAGCGCGCGCATCTCCGCATCGCACTCGTCGGTGTACTCCACCGCGTGGTGCGGGTGCACGCCGGCAGTGGCGTACAGGAAGCCCGGGTGCTGCTGCGCCAGCTGCAGGGCCAGCGGCGAATGCTCACGGCTGGCACCGGTGATGATCATCTGCACCACACCGGCCTGGCGTGCGCGGTCCAGCACGGCATCGCGGTCGCGGTCGAAGGAGTCGTGGGTCAGGTTGGCGCCGATATCGATCAGATGCATGGGGGCAGCAGAGGCAGGAAAACCCGCGCATTGTACCCGTGCCCGCCATGGCCCCTTATCCTTTGCAGATGAACGCCCCGCACTTCCCCATCTCTCCGCTGCTGCCGCAGATCCAACAGCACCTGGCCGTGCACCCGCGGCTGGTGCTGGAAGCCCCGCCCGGCGCTGGCAAGACCACCCAGGTGCCGTTGGCGCTGCTCGATGCGCCGTGGCTGGAGGGCCGCAGGATCATCCTGCTGGAACCACGCCGGGTGGCCGCGCGCAGTGCCGCGATGTTCATGGCGCGCCAGCTCGGTGAGGAGGTCGGCGGCATCGTCGGCTACCGCATCCGCTTCGAGAACAAGGTATCGGCGCGCACGCGCATCGAGGTCGTCACCGAGGGCATCCTGACCCGGATGCTGCAGGACGATCCAATGCTGGAAACCGTGGGCGCGATCCTGTTCGATGAATTCCATGAACGCCACCTCAGTGGCGACCTGGGCCTGGCGCTGGCGCTGGACGTGCAGTCGCAGCTGCGCGATGACCTGCGGTTGCTGGTGATGTCGGCGACGCTCGATGGCGAACGCCTGGCGCGCTTCCTCGATGCACCACGACTGAGCAGCGAAGGCCGCAGCTATCCGGTGGCGATCAGCCACTTCCCTGCCCGGCGTGACGAGGCGCTGGAACTGCAGGTGCGACGCGCGGTGCAGCAAGCGCTGGCCGAGCACCCCGGTGACCTGCTGGTGTTCCTGCCCGGCCAACGTGAGATCGCACGCGTGCAGGCAGGCCTGCAGGACAGCCTTGCTGGCGCTGCGGTGGACGTACTGGCCCTGCACGGTGAACTGCCGGTGGAACAGCAGGCGTGCGTGCTGCAGGCCGCCAGCGACGGCCGCCGCCGCGTGGTGCTGGCCACCAACGTCGCCGAATCCTCGGTGACCCTGCCCGGCGTGCGCGTGGTGATCGACAGCGGCCAGGCGCGCGAGCCCCGCTACGACCCCAACAGTGGATTCACCCGCTTGGACGTGGTCGCCATTGCGCAGGCCTCGGCCGACCAGCGTGCCGGCCGTGCCGGGCGCGTGGCCGAGGGCGTGGCCTGGCGGCTGTGGCCGCAGTCGCAGCGGCTGGAACCGCAGCGTCGCGCCGAGATCGACCAGGTTGAACTGGCCGGCCTTGCGCTGGAACTGGCCGCCTGGGGCAGCAGTGACCTGCGTTTCCTTGACCCGCCACCGACCGGGCCGATGGCCGCCGCACGCGAACTGCTGCAGCGCCTGGGCGCGTTGTCCAGCAGCGGCGCGATCACTGCACTCGGCCGTCGCGTACTGGCGCTGGGCACCCACCCGCGGATGGCCGCGATGCTGCTGGCCGCAGCTGATGCCCGCGCGCAGGCGTTGGCCGCCGATCTGGCGGCATTGCTGGAAGCTCGTGACCCATTGCGCCAGGGCGGTGATGCACTGGCCGCACGCTGGCGCGCACTGGCGGCCTTCCGCAACGGCCGTGCGCCGGCCGATGCCAATCGCAGTGGCCTGGCCGCCATCGATGCCGCTGCCAAACAGTGGCGCCGTCGCCTGCGCTGTGACGCTACACCGCCCGCCAGCATCGAGGCCCACGAACTGGGCGACCTGCTGGCCCATGCCTTCCCCGACCGCATTGCCTTCCAGCATCCGAAGGACCCGCTGCGTTACCTGCTGGCCAACGGCCGCAGCGCCCGCCTGCATGAACTGAGCGACCTGCGGGGAGAACCGTGGCTGGTGGCCAGCGAGCTGCGCTTCGAAGCCCGCGATGCGCTGCTGCTGCGCGCCGCACCGGTGGATGAAGGCTATTTGCGCAGGCACTGGCCCGAGCGCTTCGTGACTGAAGACGCGGTGCGCTGGGATGACACGCGCCGCGCACTGGTCGCGCTGCGCGAAACACGCTTCGACCGCATCGTGATGGACAGCCGTTCGGCTGGCCGGGTTGATCCGCAGCTGGCGGCGCAGGCGCTGACCGACGCCGTTGCCGAGCTCGGCCTGCAGGCGTTGCCATGGACCGACGGTCTGCGCCAGTGGCAGGCACGGGTGGAATCGCTGCGGCGCTGGATGCCCGAGCTGGGCCTGCCCGACTGCAGTGATGGCGCATTGCTGGCCAACCGTGCGCAGTGGCTGCAGCCGGCGTTCGCGGGCAGGACACGGCTGGATGCACTGGACGAGGCCAGTTTCGGCGAAGCGCTGAAGTCGCCACTGGAATGGTCGCAACGGCAGCTGGTCGAGCGCCACGCGCCCACCCGGATCACCGTGCCGTCGGGGCTGGAGCGGCCGATCAGCTATGCGCTGGACGGCGAAAGCGGCGAGCCGCTGCCGCCGGTGCTGGCGGTGAAGCTGCAGGAGTTGTTCGGCCTGGCCGATACGCCACGCATCGCCGATGGCCGGGTGCCGCTGACCCTGCACCTGCTGTCGCCGGGTGGCCGGCCGTTGCAGGTCACCCAGGATCTGCGAAATTTCTGGGAGAACACCTACGCCGAGGTGAAGAAGGAGATGAAGGGCCGTTACCCGCGCCACCCGTGGCCGGACGACCCTTGGACGGCTACGGCGACCCACCGGGCCAAGCCGCGCGGGACGTAATGCGCGCCGACACCTCGCCCGTTCCTGAATGGCTGCGGTAGAGTCACACCACGCGCCCGCCTGACTGACATACCGTTTACGGGCAACAGGCGACACTGGACTTCGACCCGAGGCAAGGACACCCCCGCATGAGCAAGCTGACCGTAATCACCGACCGCGCCCTGGAGCGCGCCCTCGACCTGGCCCATACCGCAGGCGATGGCCTGAAGAGCGCGGGCGGCAGCCTGCGTCACCTCGGCCCGCAGGCCAGCGACTGGATCAAGACCGGTGCCGCCCTTGGCGCGGTGAAGACCGGCGGCAAGGTCGCCACCAGGTTCGCCCGCCGCAATCCGGCGGTGACCATCGCGGCAGCTGCCGTGGGCGTAGGCCTGCTGGGCTATGCGCTGTACCGCAAGCAGCAGAAGAAGAAGGCCGCCAATGGCCATGTGGTCAACGGCCAGGCCCAGCGCATCAACGCGCGCGATCGCCGCAACGACACCGTGGTCGACGAGCACAGCGATATCGGCAGCGACGCCTGATTGACCGGGCTCGGAACCCTTCCGCAGGAAGGGCTCTGACCCCATGACGCTGCACGAGGGTCGGACGCCGCAAGGCCTCCGGCCTTTTTTCAGCCGATCTGCCGCCACTGCCCGGGCTGCAGGTCATCCAGCCGGTATGGCCCCATTGCAGCGCGTACCAGCCGCAGCGTCGGCAGGTTCACCGCAGCGGTCATCCGCCGCACCTGGCGGTTGCGCCCCTCGCGGATCGTGATCGCCAGCCAGCTGTCGGGCACCGTCTTGCGGAAGCGCACCGGCGGATCGCGCGGCCACAGTTCAGGCGCAGGATCGAGGCGCTCGATGTTCGCCGGCAGCGTCGGCCCATCATTGAGCACCACGCCATCGCGCAGCTGCTGCAGCTGCCCGTCGCTGGGCGTGCCTTCCACCTGCACCCAGTAGAGCTTGTCCGCCTTGTGCTTCGGGTCGGTCAACTTGTGCGCCAGCGTACCGTTGTCGGTCAGCAGCAGCAGGCCTTCACTGTCATGGTCGAGGCGGCCGGCAGCGTAGACGCGCGGCGGCAAACCGAAGCCGGCCAATGTCGGCCGCGGCGGCACGCTGCGGTCGGTGAACTGGCAGAGCACGTTGAACGGCTTGTTGAAGGCAATCAGCATCGCGGGGACGGCAGGCGGCGGGCAGGGCATTGTCCCATGCCACGCCGCGTGCTCGCCGGGCATGGCCCGGCGCTACCGGGTCACGGCTTCACGAAACGCAGGGTCATGCGATCGCTTTCACCGATGGCCTGGTACTTGGCGTCATCCGCCTTGTCATGCTGGTTGGTCGGCGGCAGGGTCCACACGCCATTCGGATGGTCCTTGGTATCGCGCGGGTTGGCATTGACCTCGGTGCGCGCGTCGAGCTTGAAACCGGCGGCCTCGGCCATCGCGATCACCTGCTGCTGGCCCACATAACCGGTGTCGTCAGCGTCGGCCACGTCGGCCTTGGCGCGGTGCTCGACCACGCCGAGCACGCCGCCCGGCTTGAGCACGTTGAAGAAGCCCTGGAACATGCCCTGCGCCTGGCCGGCCTTGCGCCAGTTGTGCACGTTGCGGAAGGTCAGCACCACATCGGCCGAGTTGGCTGCACCGAACACCGGCTTGGCCGGGTCGTAGGCAACCACGGTGGTTTTGTCGAACTGTGCCGGTGCGGCGGCGTACTTCTTTTCCAGGCTGTCGCGGCTGCGCTGCTGGTAGTCGCGGCCACGACCTTCGGCCACGGCCTGCGGATCGACCACCGCAGCAATGTAATGGCCCTTGTCGCGCAGCAGCGGCGCCAGGATCTCCGAGTACCAGCCATTGCCCGGGGTGATCTCGATGACGGTCTTTTCCGGCGCGACGCCAAAGAAGCCCAGGGTCTGCGCAGGATGACGGAAACCGTCGCGCTTGACGTTGGCGGGGTCGCGGGTCGAGGCCTTCACCGCGGCATCGATCGCGGGCGACACCTGGATCTTTGCCGGTGCGACCGTGGCTGGCGCGGCGAATGCGGGAACGGCAACCAGCAGCGCCGAAGCAAGCAGCAGGCGGCAACCACGCAGGGATGAGGCAGCAATCATCGGGGCGACTCCAGCGGAAGATGCGGCGAGACTAGCAGCCGCCGCGCCGCAGGTGTTCACAAAACGTTAGCCGCGTGCGCGGTGCGGAACACAGTTTTGTGGTCAGCGCCGCAGCGCGGTCACACCTCGCGTTCTATCCTGAAGGACTTCCCCCAAGGAGTCCGTGCCCATGACGGCAAACCGCGAACTGGGCCGTTCAGGCCTGCATGTAGCTCCGCTCGCCTTCGGTGGCAACGTGTTCGGCTGGAGCGCTGATGAGAAGGCCAGCTTCGCCCTGCTGGATGCCTTCGTCGATGCCGGCTTCAATCTGGTCGACACCGCCGACGTGTACTCGGCATGGGTGCCGGGCAACCAGGGTGGCGAGTCGGAAACGCTGCTGGGCAAGTGGTTCGCGCGCAGCGGCAAGCGCGACAAGGTGGTGCTGGCGACCAAGGTGGGCAAATGGGCCGAGCGCCCCGGCCTCACCCCGGACAACATCAATGCGGCGGTGGAGGATTCGCTGCGCCGCCTGCAGACCGAGGTGATCGATCTGTACCAGGCCCACGAGGACGATGAATCCACGCCGCTGGAAGCGACCCTGGCCGCGTTCGGTCGCCTGATCGAAGCGGGCAAGGTGCGCGCGATCGGTGCGTCCAACTACAGCGCCACGCGTCTTGCCGATGCCTTGAAGGTCTCTACCGACTACGGGCTGCCACGCTATGAAACCCTGCAGCCGGAGTACAACCTGTACGACCGCGCCGGCTACGAGAAAGAACTGGAACCACTGGTGCAGCGCGAGCAGATCGGCGTGATCAACTACTACGCACTGGCCAGCGGCTTCCTCAGTGGCAAGTACCGCACGCCGGACGATGCCGGCAAGAGTTCCGCGCGCGGCGCCACCGTGGTCAAGCGTTACCTGAACCCGCGCGGCCTGCGCATTCTGCAAGCACTGGATGACGTGGCCAGCAAGCACAACGCCACTGCCGCGCAGATCACGCTGGCCTGGCAGATCGCACGGCCGTCGATCACCGCACCGATCGTCAGTGCCACCAGCGTGGAGCAGCTGCACGACCTGCTGGCGGCGGCGAACGTGGCGTTGAGCGTGCATGACGTGGCACAGCTGGATGCGGCCAGCGTGGAAGGTTGAAGGCGGAGGGTGCCGGCAACGTCGGCACCCTTCAATGGATCCGCGCCCTGCGTGGATGCATTGCCTCAGCGCGGCAGGCTGTCCTCGGCCACCAGCGCATGGTGCATGCCGATGCCCGCGCGCACGCCTTCGGCCATGGCCAGGGTGATGTTGCCGACCGTGGTCGCATCACCGGCGGCGTACACATTCGGCACCGAGGTCTGTTTCATCATGTCCACCTCGATCAGCACGCCCAGCGGCCCCTCCACCAACGCGCAGCCCAGCTGCTGCACCAGCGGCGTGGCCATCTGCTGCATGGCCGGCACGAACAGCGCACGCTGGGCAACACGGCGACCGTCGGCAAGTTCCACTTCCAGCCACGTCGGCTGCTCGCCGTGCACAGCTACCACCGGCGTGGTTTCCACCTGCACAGCGCGCTGCTGCATGGCGGCCAGCTCCTCGTCGCTGATCGGCAGGCCCTGGCTGAAGAAGGTGACGTTGCCCCAGTCGGCGAACAGCGGCGCCTTGCTGGCCGACATCGGATGGCCGCCGAGCAGGCTGATCGAGCCGCCCCCCACTTCATAACCATGGCAGTACGGGCAGTGCAGCACGGTGCTGCCCCAGCGCTCGGCCAGGCCGGGCAGATCGGGCAGCTGGTCGGCGATGCCGGTGGCCAGCAGCAGCTTGCGCGCGGTCAGTACCTGGTCGTCAGCCGTACGCACCTCCACACCTTCGGTGCGGAGCGTGGCCTGCACCGCTTCGGCATTCAGCCAACGCACGGTCGGGTAGTCCAGCAGTTGCTGGCGCGCGTTCTTCAGCAACTCGGCGCCACTGATGCCATCCAGGCCCGGCACGCCGTGCGAATGGCTGGCGAAGCGGTTTCGCGGCGAACCCGCATCGATGATCGTGACCGCCCGGCGCGCACGCGCCAGGATCAGTGCGGCGGCGATGCCGGCGTAGCTGCCGCCGACGATGAGGACATCAGGATTCATGGTGACCTTCCAGGGAACGGTGATGGGCAAGATGGCGGGCGAAGTCGGCGCCAAGCTGGTCGAGCGTGGTTGCCTGCAGCCGCTGCTCGAGCAGGCGCTGCGCTTGGCGGGCACTGTCCAGCAGGGCCTGGTTGACCAGCTGCTGGATCGGGCAGCCACCCCTGCCTTCGCGGGTACCGACCTGGACCATCGGCGGCGCGCCGATAGCCTGGTAGACGTCGTGCAGGGTGATCGTCGCCGCATCGCGGGCGAGCTGGCTGCCGCCACCGTGGCCGCGCGTGCTGCGTACCAGGCCGGCCTTGTGCATCTGCGCCAGCAGGCGGCGGATCACCACCGGATGGGTCGGCAGGCAGGTCGCCAGCTGTTCGGAGGTTCGCGGCCCGTGCTGGCCGACCAGATGGGCCATCACGTGCAGGGCGTCGGAAAGCGGGTTGGCGGATTTCATGTAACTACAGTAGTTACATTTAATCCACCTGTCGAGGGTCTGCTTTTGTTCCAAATGGACACATTTGTCCAAGTAAACATATCCTTCACATCACTAAACAGAACGGTAATGTGACAGACATCGCACTTCAGAGACCTAAAGGATGGTCGATACCGCATCGCACCCCTTCCGAGATCTCGTCCCATGAACGCCTCTTCCCATGCGCCGCGGCTGCAGTCGAAGCTGCTCGGTGCCGTTTCCGTAGGTCTGGCTGTTGTCCTGGTATGCGCCCTGGCGGGCCTGGCGTCGGCCTGGTTGAAGCTGTCCACCGACGTACCGCCGGAGGTTGCCCACAGCCGCGATGCCGAGCGCCTGCAACGCGAATTCCGCGGGCAGGTGCAGGAGTGGAAGAACGTGCTGCTGCGCGGCCACGATGACGCGTTGCGCCAGCACCACCTGCAGGCCTTCGACAACGAGGGCCGCATCGTTGCCGAGCTGGCCACGGGCCTGGCCGCCAGCCCCGATGCGCGCACGCGCGAACTGGCACAGGCGTTTTCCGGCCGGCACGCACAGTTGCAGCAGGACTACCACGCCGCATTGCAGGCCTTCGCTGACGCCAGCTACGACCCGGCGGTGGGCGATTCCCTGGTGCGTGGCAAGGACCGTCCGGTGGCGGCCGCGCTGGATGCGCTGGGTACGCAGGCCACCGAGGTGGCCGAAGCCGCGGTGACCGCGCGTTCGCACCAGGCACGGCAGACGCTGCTGCTGTGCGCCGCGCTGACCATCGGCGCCGCCGTGCTGCTGCTGATCGCCCTTGGCTGGTGGCTGCGGCGCGCCGTGGTGCAGCCGGTGCTGGCGGTGGAAGCGGCCGCGCGTGCGGTCGCCGCCGGTGACCTCGACCACGTGGTGCAGGTGCGCAGCCGCGACGAGATCGGTCGCCTGGCACAGGCGATGCAGGCCGTGCAGAGCACCCTGCGTGGGGTGCTTGATGCGCAGACCGCGATGGCCAGGGCTCACGACGCCGGCACGATCAGCCACCGCATGGACAGCAGCGCCTTCCCCGGCGCCTACGGCACGATGGTGGCCGACACCAACACCCTGGTCGATGCACACATCCAGGTGAAAATGCGCGCGATCACGATCATGGGCCGCTATGCCGTGGGCGATCTCAGCCTGGACATGGAGCGCCTGCCCGGCGAGAAGGCCGTGATCACCCAGGCGCTGGATGCGGTCAAATCCAACCTGGGCGCGATCAACGGCGAGATCCGCCGCCTGGCCGAAGCCGCTGCCGCAGGCGACTTCAGCCAGCGTGGCGACAGTGCGCGCTTCGAGCATGATTTCCGCGCGATGGTCGATGGCCTGAACCGCTTGATGCAGACCACCGAACAGAACCTGGGGGAGGTTTCGGCCATGCTGCGTGCCATTGCCGATGGCCGCCTGGGTGCGCGTATGGACGGCGACTTCCAGGGCGTGTTCGCCCGCATTGCGGGGGATGCCAACGCCACCGCTGCACAGCTGGCGACGATCGTCAGCGACATCAAGCACGCCTCCGGCAGCATCCACACCGCCGCTGCGGAAATTTCCGCCGGCAACAACGACCTGTCGCGCCGCACCGAACAGCAGGCGGCGAACCTGGAAGAAACCGCCGCGTCGATGGAGGAACTGACCTCCACCGTGCGCCAGAACGCCGAGCATGCGCGGCAGGCCAACCAGCTGGCGATCGGTGCACACAGCGTGGCCTCGCACGGCGGTGAAGTGGTCGGCCAGGTCGTGGCGACGATGGATGCGATCGAAGGCTCATCGCGGCAGATCGCCGACATCATCAGCGTCATCGACGGCATCGCGTTCCAGACCAACATCCTGGCGCTCAATGCCGCGGTGGAAGCGGCGCGTGCCGGCGAGCAGGGCCGCGGGTTCGCGGTGGTCGCCAGTGAAGTGCGTACGCTGGCGCAGCGGTCGGCGGCAGCGGCCAAGGAAATCAAATCGCTGATCGAGGCGTCGGTGGAACAGGTTGGCCACGGTGCGCAGCGCGTGCGCCAGGCCGGCGACACCATGGCCGAGATCGTCGCGTCGGTGCAGCGCGTGACCGACATCATGGCCGAGATCTCCGCTGCGTCGCAGGAACAGTCGGCCGGCATCGAGCAGGTCAGCCAGACCATCATCCAGATGGATGGCACCACCCAGCAGAATGCCGCGCTGGTGGAAGAAGCCAGCGCCGCGGCACGCAGCCTGGAACAGCAGGCGGATCGCCTGATCGAAGCGGTGGATGTGTTTGATCTGGGAACCGCGACGGCGAGCAAGGGTGCGCTGGCGCGCGCGGCCTGACGGATCCACCAGGCAGTGTGGGGGTTGCCGGCCAGCGGCCGGCACTACCATCCGTGCGATTCCCGGTAGTGCCGGCCGCTGGCCGGCAATCCGGACACTCCATCAGCGCAGGTAATCCGAGGCGGCCATCGCCGCGCCCAGGTAATCCAGGAACGAGCTGATGCGTGCCGATACGGCCGTGTTGCGGTAGTACACCGCATGGATCGGCTGGTACACATCCAGCGTCTGCGCGGCCAGCACCGGCACCAGGGTGCCGGCCGCGCGGTCGCGTTCGGTCACGAAGTCGGACAGGCAGGTGATGCCCACGCCCTCCACCGCCAGCGTGCGCAGGGTCTCGCCGCTGGACACCGCGATGTCCGGCCGCACCAGCAGCTGCCCCTCGGCATCACCCGGCAGCGGCCATCGGTTCAATGACTCCGGCTCGTTGAACCCCAGCAGCGTGTGCTGACCCAGTGCCATCACGCTGGCCGGCTGGCCGTGCGTGGCCAGATAGGCCGGGCTGGCCAGCACCTGCAGCCGGCAGCGCCCCAGCGGCCGCGCATGCAGGGTGGAATCGGCCAGCGGGCCGATACGGATCGCCAGATCGGTGCGCCGTTCCAGCAGGTCGATGTAGCGCTCGGAACTGTTCAACTCCAGCTGCACGTCCGGATAGCGCGCGCGGTAACCCGCCACCAGCGGCGCGATCACGTGCAGCACGAACGGCATCGCTGCATCCACCCGCAGCCGGCCGGCCGGACGCTCGCGCCGCGCCGCCATCTGTTCCTCGGCCGATTCCACCGCATCGATGATCGCCCGCGCATGGCGCAGGTAGGCCTCGCCCTCGGCGGTCAGGTGCAGGCGGCGGGTGGTGCGGGTCAGCAGGGTCGTGCCCAGCTTGTCCTCCAGCCGACCCAGCGCGCGGCTCACACCCGAGGGTGTCTGCCCCAGCTGCTCGGCAGCCGCGCTGATCGAACCGCTGTCGATCACCGCCAGGAAGGCCTGCATTTCGTCGAGGGTGGTTTTCATGGCGCCATTATTGACCAGGCGGCAAGAGTGATTGGCGTGAAGACCGGTTTTTCGGCAAAGGTCGGCCGCGCACACTGCGCGCCTTCCTTCCCTCTGGACACTGTCATGATCCGTGGCATTCCGCTCGCCCTGCTGGCGCTGACCCTCGGTGCCTTTGCCATCGGCACCACCGAATTCGTCATCGTCGGCCTGATCCCGACCATCGCTGCCGACCTGCAGGTCAGCCTGCCCTCGGCCGGCCTGCTGGTCTCCCTGTATGCCCTGGGCGTGGCCGTCGGCGCGCCGGTGCTGACCGCGCTCACCGGCCGCGTGCCGCGCAAGACCCTGCTGGTGGCGCTGATGGTGCTGTTCACCCTCGGCAACGTCATCGCATGGATGGCACCGGGCTACACCTCGCTGATCGTCGCCCGCATCCTCACCGGCCTGGCGCACGGCGTGTTCTTCTCCATCGGCTCGATCATCGCCACCGCCGTGGTGCCGAAAGAGAAAGCCGCCAGCGCGATCGCCATCATGTTCACCGGCCTGACCGTGGCGCTGGTGACCGGCGTGCCGCTGGGCACCTTCATCGGCCAGCACCTGGGCTGGCGCGCGACCTTCCTGGCCGTGGCCGGCCTGGGCGTGATCGCGCTGCTGGGCAGCCTGCTGTTCGTGCCGCGCGGGCTGGCGCAGAGCGCGCCGGCCACCTTCCGCCAGCAGCTGGGCGTGCTTGCGCAGCCGCGCCTGCTGATGGTGTATGCCATCACCGCGCTTGGCTACGGCGGTACCTTCCTGTCCTTCACCTACCTGGCGCCGATCCTGCAGGACGTCACCGGCTTCTCGGCCAACGCGGTCAGCCTGGTGCTGCTGGTGTATGGCGTGTCGGTGGCGATCGGCAACCTGTGGGGCGGCCGCATGGCCGACCGCATGGGCCCGATTCCCGCACTGAAGCGCATCTTCGCGCTGCTGGCCATCGTGCTGCTGGTCATGACCTTCACCGCCCACAGCACCTGGCTGATGCTGCTGACCGTGCTGGCACTGGGCGCGGTGGCGTTCGGCAACGTGCCCGGCCTGCAGGTGTATGTGGTCAAGCAGGCACAGCGCTACGCACCGCAGGCGACCGATGTGGCCTCGGGCCTGAACATCGCCGCCTTCAACATCGGCATCGCGCTGGGTGCGTCGCTGGGCGGCCTGGTGGTCGAGCACATCGGCCTGATGCATACGCCGTGGCTGGGTGCGCTGGTGGTGGTCGGTGCGTTCGCCCTGACGGCACTCAGCGGCCGCCTGGACCGTCGCGACGGCATCGATGATCGCGCCGAAGGCATCGCGGTGAGCGCGCACTGATGCGTGCAATGCACCGTTGCCGGCATGCACACGGCCCCTGCCCTACCCTTTCCCATCATCTCCTTCCCCCGCTTTGGAGTTCTCCATGACTGTCCCCGCTTTCGGCCTCGGCACCTTCCGCCTGAAAGACCAGACCGTGATCGACTCGGTGCGCAACGCGCTGGACGTCGGCTACCGCGCCATCGACACCGCGCAGATCTACGGCAACGAAGCCGAGGTCGGCCAGGCCATCGCCGAGTCCGGCGTGCCGCGTGACGAGATCTACCTGACCACCAAGGTGTGGATCACCGAGTTCAAGCGCGATGCGCTGCTGGCCAGCCTGCACACCAGCCTGGAAAAGCTGCGCACCGACCACGTCGACCTGGCGTTGATCCACTGGCCGTCACCGAACGACAAGGTCGACACGCCGATGGAGGAATATCTGCCTGCCCTGGCTGAGGCCAAGGCACAGGGGCTGACCCGGGAGATCGGTATCTCCAACTTCACCATCGCCCAGACCCGCAAGGCGATCGAGATCCTCGGCGCCGATGCCATCGCCACCAACCAGATCGAGATCCACCCCTACCTGCAGAACCGCCTGCTGGTGAAGTTCCTGCAGGACAACGGGATCCGCGTCACTGCCTACATGAGCCTGGCCTACGGCGAGGTGATCAAGGACCCAGTGATCCAGGCCATCGCCGGCCGTCATCAGGCCAGCCCGGCGCAGATCGCGCTGGCATGGGCGCTGCAGCAGGACTACGCGGTCATTCCGTCGTCGACCAAGCGCGAGAACCTGGCCAGCAACCTGGAAGCCGCCGCGATCCGCCTGACCGAAGACGACATGGCGCAGATCGCCAAGCTGGACCGTGGCCACCGCCTGGCCAATCCGGAAGGCATCGCACCGGCCTGGGATTGAAGAACGGCCGCCGGGCATGGCCCGGCGCTACCGGATGACGGTGGGTAGCGCCGGGCCATGCCCGGCGGATCCATCAGTACTGCAACAACCATCCGCGCATTGCCGCACTCACCTCGTCCGGCTTCTCCATCGGTGCCAGGTGCCCGCAATCGGGCACCACCACCAGCTGCGAATGCGGCACCAGCGCGTGCATCTCCTCGCTCACCGCCAACGGCGTGATGCGGTCGTTCGCACCACAGACGATCAGCAGCGGATCGCGGTAGCCGGCCAGCACATCGTGGCCATCACTGCGCTCCAGCGCGCTCTGGCGCAGGAACACCTCCGCACCCAGCCGTGCGGTCATGTCACGCACGCGCTGCACCAGCACGTAGTCGTCCAGCCGCGAGGCGTCGATATAGCTGCGCATCAGCGCGTCACCAAAGCCGTGGAATCTGCCGGGCAGGCGCACGCTGGCGCGCTGGCTGCGGCGCTGTTCGGCACGTTCCGGGGAGTCGGCATGGATCGAGGTGTCGATCAGGGCCAGCTGCAGCACCCGCTCCGGCGCGGTGCGCAGGATCTGCTGGGCGACGAAGCCGCCCAGTGAGAAACCGGCCAGCGCAAACCGTTCCGGCGCCTGCGCCAGTACCTCCTCGGCAACGGCCTGCAGGGTCTCGCCGCGGGTCTGGTCGCCCACGGTGCAGTCGGCGATATCGGCCAGATCGGCCAGCTGCGCGCGCCAGAGTTCGGCATCGTTGAGCAGGCCGGGGAGCAGCAGCAGGGGAATGCGGTCGGTCATGTGGGTATTGTGGCGTCTTCAAACCCACAACACGACCAGACACCCATGGCCGACCCCTACAACAGCGGTACCCCGACCACGTCCGCAGCGCGCTTGGATGATTCGATGGTGACCACCGCCTTCGAGCTGCCCGGCTACCGCATCGCGCGCAACCTGGGCGTGGTGCGCGGCATCACCGTACGCTCGCGCTCGATCGTGGGCAACTTCCTTGGCGGCATCCAGACGATCTTCGGCGGCAACATCACCATCTACACCGAGCTGTGCGAGCAGGCGCGCGAGGAAACCTATCGCGACATGGTCAAGCATGCACGGCAGCTGGGGGCCAACGCGGTCATCGGCATGCGCTACGACGCCACCGATGTGATGACCGGGCTGACCGAAGTGCTGTGCTATGGCACGGCGGTGGTGGTCGAGCCGCTGCGTTGAATCCGATGTTCCGCCGGGCGTGGCCCGGCGCTACCGTCACGGTCACGCCACCGGCGGGACGTCGGGCACTTCCACCTGCTGCACCGGCAACGTCACCATCATCACCGTCGGGTCGTCCGGGTCCAGCCGGGTCTTGAAGCCCAGGCTCCGGCACATCGCCAGCATGGTGCTGTTCTCGCGCAGCACCTGGCCTTCCACCACGTCCAGGCCCAGCCACTTGGCGTACTCGATCATGATCGCCATCAGGCGCCAGCCGATGCCGTGGCCCTTCAGATCCGAACGGATCAGGATGCCGTACTCGCCACGGTGGTAATCCGCATCGGCATGCAGTCGCACCGCGCCGAGCATCTCGCCGCTGCGCGGTTCGAGCGCCACCAATGCGATCGAGCGCGCGTAGTCCAGCTGGGTCAGGCGGGCGATGAACTCGTGGCTGAAATGCTTCACCGACTGGAAGAAACGCAGACGCAGATCCTCGTCGCTGACACGCGCGAAGAACGCACGGAACAGCGCGTCATCTTCCGGCCGCACCGGGCGCACGAACGCGCGACCGCCGTCGGACAGCTCGATGGTGCGCTCCCACTCCTTCGGATACGGGAACACGGCGAAGCGTGGATGGCCACGGCCCTTGTGCAGGATGCGCGACGGCGCGACCGCCACGCGCGCGTCCAGTGCGAGGATGCCCTTGCTGTCCACCAGCAGGGGATTGATGTCCAGCGTGCGCACTTCGGGAATGTCCGCCGCCAGCTGCGCCAGTTTTACCAGCGCCAGTGCCAGTGCGCGCTCATCGGCGGCGGGCACATCGCCATAGGCCTTGAGGATGCGCGAGGCCCGCGTCTGGCCGATCAGCTCGTGGGCCAGGCGCAGGTCCATCGGCGGCAGCGCCAGCGCCTTGTCGTTGATCACTTCCACCGCCGTGCCACCGCGCCCGACCACGATCACCGGTCCGAACGTGGCGTCGTCGGCGATCCCGACGATGAGCTCGCGCGCCTTCGGGCGGACGATGGTCGGTTGCACCAGCAGGCCGTCGATGCGCGCGTCCGGCCGCAGCTGGCGTGCACGGGCAAGGATCGCCTTGGCCGCGCTCTGCACCGCCGGCAGCGTCGCCAGATTCAGGCGCACGCCATCCACTGCGGATTTGTGCGGAATATCGGGCGACAGGATCTTCAGCGCGACTGTCGCGCCACGCTCCAGCAAGGGTTGCGCCAGGTCCATCGCCTCGTGCGCATCTCGCGCGTGCATCACCGGTGCAGAGGGGATGCCGTAGGCCTTCAGCAGTTCATGGGTGGCCAACGGGTCCAGCCAGCCCTGGCCATTGGCCAGCGCGGCTTCGACCAGCGCGCGCGCACGCGCGGTATCCACGCTGAAATCCTGCGGCAGGCTCGGCGGCGTTTCCATCAACGCACTCTGTGCCTCCCGGTAACGCACCAGATGCTGGAAGCCGCGCACGGCCTCCGCTTCGGTGGGATAGGTCGGCACGCGTGCGGCATTGAGGGTGGCAGTGGCCTGGTCGTCGTTGCCCAGCCACACCGCGAATACCGGCTTGTCGCGGTGGTGGCGCGGGCGCAGGCCGAGCGTACGGGTCAGCGCCTGCGCCGCATCGGCCGACGAGGTGAACGCGGTAGGCACGTTGACCACCAGCACCGCATCGTTCTCGCTGTCGGCCAGCAACGCTTCGATGGCAGTGGCATAGCGATCACCATCGGCATCGACCACGATGTCGACCGGATTGCTGCGCGTCCAGCCCTGCGGCAGTACCGCATCCAGCTTCTGCACGGTGCTGTCGGACAGTTGCGCCAGCGTGCCCTGCAGGGCGATCAGCTGGTCCACCGCCAGGTGGCCGACGCCACCGCCGTTGCTGAGGATGGCCAGGCGACGACCGGGGAAGGTGCCAAGCCGGCCCAGCGACTCGGCCGCGGTGAACAGTTCGTCCAGCGCGCTCACCCGCAGCAGGCCGGCACGGTTGAATGCCGCGCCGTACACATCATCGGCGCGCGCCAGTGCCTGCACGTGGGTATCGGCGCTGCCCGGCTGCACCCGTTCGGCGCGCCCGGACTTCACCACCACCACGGGTTTGGCACGCGCAGCGGCGCGCGCGGCCGACATGAACTTGCGCGCGTCCTTGATCTGCTCGACATAGAGCAGGATGGCGCGGGTACGGTAGTCGGTGGCGAAGTAATCCAGCAGGTCGCCGAAGTCCACGTCCATGGTGTCACCCAGCGAAACCACGGCGGAGAACCCTACCGAACGCGCCACGCCCCACTCCACCAGGGCCGCGGCAATCGCCGAGGATTCGGAGATCAGCGCGAGATCGCCGGCCTGCGGGAAATGCGCAGCGATGCTGGCATTGAGCCGTGCATGTGGTGCGATCACGCCCAGGCAGTGCGGGCCAAGGATGCGCAGGCCATGCGCGCGCGCGGCGGCCTCCACCTGTGCCCACGGCGAGCCCGGGCCTTCTCCCAGATGCGCGGTGAGGATGATCGCGGCCTGCACGCCACGTTCGGCAGCGGTGCGTACCACCTGCGGCACGATGGCGGCCGGCGCGGTGATCACCACCAGATCGGGCACCCAGTCCAGGTCCTTCAGCCGCTTCACCGTGCGGATGCCATCGATCTCGGCATGGCGCGGGTTGATCCATGCCACTTTGCCGGGGAAGCCGGTGCCGCGCAGGTTGCGCATCACTGCGCGGCCCGCCGAGCGCTCACGCGGGCTGCCGCCGATCACCGCGACCGACTGCGGACGGAACACGGACTGCAGGTGGTAGGTACTCATGTGCCTACGTTACACGGACCGGCGCTGCGGCGGCATGATCGTGCGCAGGAACCTGGCATCGCATCCACGCAGGGCGTGGATCTACTACGCAGGCCAGGACCAGTGGATCCACGCCATGCGTGGATGACGCCGCCGTTACAGCAGCGTCCCGTGCAGGATCATCGCGGCGATGCTGAAGTAGATGACCAGGCCGGTCACATCCACCAGGGTGGCCACGAACGGGGCCGAGGCACTGGCCGGGTCGAAGCCCAGCCGCTTGAGGATGAAGGGCAGCATCGACCCGGACAGCGAGCCGAAGGTGACGATGCCCACCAGCGCGGCACCGATGGTGATCGCCAGCAGGATCCAGTGCTCGCCGTAGTCATGGAAGCCACCGAGCTGCCAGATCACGATGCGTACGATGGCCAGGCAACCGAGGATGGCGCCGAGCACCATGCCGGTGGGCACTTCGCGCAGGGCCACCTTCCACCAGTCGCGCAGGCGCAGTTCGCGCAGCGCCAGGCTGCGGATCAGCAGCGAGGTCGCCTGCGAACCGGAGTTGCCACCCGAGCTCATGATCAACGGAATGAACAGGGTCAGCACCACCGCGCGCGCCAGTTCGTCCTCGTAGTGCTGCATCGCGCTGGCGGTCAGCATCTCGCCAACGAACAGAACGCTCAGCCAGCCGGCGCGCTTGCGCAGCATCTCGAAGAAGCCGATCTGCATGTACGGCTTGTCCAGCGCTTCCATGCCGCCGAACTTGTGCGCGTCCTCGGTGGATTCTTCGATCAGCGCATCGAGGATGTCATCGACGGTGACGATGCCGAGCATGTGCTGCTGCGCGTCCACCACCGGAATGGCCAGCAGATCGTGGCGGCGGATCAGCCGCGCCACGTCTTCCTGGTCCATCTGCGCATCCACCATCACCGGCGGATTGACCTGGGCCACATCCAGGATCGATTCCTCCGGCAGCCCGGTGATCAGCCGGCGCATGGTCACCACCTGCTGCAGCTGCTGGTTGGCCGGGTCGAGCACGTAGATCGCATACACGGTCTCGCGCGTGCGTTCGACCTGGCGGATGTGCTGCAGGGTCTGGGCCACGGTCCAGGTGGCGGGCACGGCGACGAACTCGGTGGTCATCAGCGCACCGGCGGTGTTCGGCGGGTAGCTCAGCAGCTTCTGGATGGTCTGCCGGGCTTCGTTGCCCAGCAGCGGAATCAGCCGCGCGCGTTCTTCTTCATCCAGCTCGTGGACGATATCGGTGGCACGGTCGTCGGCCATCAACCCCAGCAGCGCAGCGGCGCGTGCCGGCGGCAGTGCGGCAACCAGTTCGCCACTGCGGTGCAGCTCCGGCGCCTCGAGCATCTTCACTGCACGCGGCAGCGACAGCGCGGCCAGCGTCTCGGCGGCGCGCTCCAGTTCGAGCGTGTTGAGGAATTCCACCGCATCGGCGGTGTTGTAGTTCGCCAGCGGTGCCGACAATGCTGCGGCATCGGCCACCGGACGCAGCAATTGCTTCTGGTTCATGGTGATTCGCCTTCATGGGGTGCGACTTCGCGCAACGCCAACGCAGGCAAACCGTCCCGGTGTCAGGCGGTGGCCATCGCTGGCGTCGACCGAGGTCGACTTCTACTGTCGCTGGACATGGGTTGGGGACTCCGGAGGGGTGTACTGCCGGACACGCCGGCAGCGGCGGGCAGTCTGGACCTGCGGTCGGTGCAGGTCAACCCGCCGCGCTGACCGGACAATGGGCCCGCTGCCGTTCTCGTGCGTACACAGCGGCGCGCGCATAATGCCCAGGTGGCATCTGCCGCACTTTCCCCCCCCGCCGAACGGACGCACAGCCGGCCTCCCGATGACCAGGTATTCCCATGCATAGCGGTGGTCTGGAACTGGCACTGGTGCTGCTGCTGGCCGCGGTGATCGCGGTGCCGGTGTTCAAGAAGTTCGGCTTCGGCGCGGTGCTGGGCTACCTGGCGGCCGGCGTGGTGCTGGGGCCGGACGGTCTGGGCTTCGTACAGGACGCCGACCGCATCCTCGGCGCGGCCGAGATCGGCGTGGTCATGCTGCTGTTCGTGATCGGGCTGGAGCTGTCCCCGGCCCGGCTGAAGGTGATGCGGCGGTCGGTGTTCGGTGCGGGCGCGGCGCAGGTGGCGCTGTCCGGGCTGGTGCTGGGCGGCCTGCTGCTGCTCGATCACTTCCAGTGGAAGAGCGCGCTGGTGGTGGGCGTGGCGCTGGCGCTGTCGTCGACTGCGGTCGGCCTGCAGCTGCTGTCCGAACACAAGGCGATCAACAGCGACCATGGCCGGCTGGGGTTTGCCATCCTGCTGTTCCAGGACCTGATCGCCATTCCGCTGCTGGCCGCGATTCCGCTGCTGGGCGGGGTCAAGAACGAGACGCTGCGCTGGGAAGATGCGGCCGTCGCGCTGGGCGCGCTGGCGGTGGTGATCCTGTGCGGGCGGCCGGTGCTGCGCCGGGTGTTCGGCATCATCGCCCGCACCCGCAGCCCGGAGGTGTTCACCGCCACCGCGCTGCTGGTGGTGCTGGGCACCGCCTGGTTCATGCAGGAAGCCGGGCTGAGCCCCAGCCTGGGGGCATTCCTGGCCGGCGTGCTGCTGTCCGATTCGGAATTCCGGCATGAGCTGGAATCGCAGATCGAGCCGTTCAAGGGCCTGCTGCTGGGCCTGTTCTTCATTGCCGTGGGCATGGGCATCGACCTGGACCGCATCGCCGCCGAACCGTGGATGATCGCTGCGGGCGTGGCGATCCTGCTGGTGGTGAAGTTCAGCCTGCTGTACGCCATCGGCCGCATCGCCAGACTCAGCTCGCGGCAGTCGTTGCTGCTGGGCAGCGTGTTGTGGCTGGGCGGCGAGTTCGCCTTCGTGGTGTTCAACGAAGCCCAGCGTGCGCATCTGCTGGGCAATGCCAACCATGACCGGCTGGTGGCGATCGTCGGCCTGTCGATGGCGATCACCCCGTTGCTGATGATCGCCCTGATGCGCCTGCTCGGCGAGGAGAAGGTCGCACCCCGCCAGGCGGCGGAGGCCGACAAGGTGGCGCCGGACAATCGCCCGAAGGTGCTGATTGCCGGCATGGGCCGCTTCGGCCAGGTGATCGCGCGCCTGCTCACCGCGCAGAAGGTGCCGTTCGTGGCACTGGAGGCGAACCCGGACACGGTGGCCGACCTGCGCCGCTTCGGCAACCAGCTGTACTACGGCGATCCGACCCGGCCGGAAATGCTGCGCGCCGCCGGCGGCGAGCACATCGACGTGTTCGTGATCACCGTGGACGACCCGGAAACCAACCTGCGTGCGGTGCGCATGGTGCGCCGCCTGTACCCGGACGCGACGGTGCTGGCGCGTGCGCGCAACCGCCAGCATGCCTGGCGGTTGATGGACATGTCGGCCGAACCGTTCCGCGAAGTATTCGGTACCAGCCTGGAAATGAGCGGGCGCGTGCTGACCGCGCTGGGCGTAGCGCCGAACGTGGCCGAGCGCCATGTGCAGCAGTTCCGCGAGCACGACGAGAAGCTGCTGCGCGACCAGTACCTGGTCTACGACGACGAAGCCGCCGTGATCCAGACCTCGCGCGATGCCCGCAACGACCTGATGCACCTGTTCGAAGCGGACGCGGAAAGCGACGGCGACAAGGAGCGCTGACCGCGGGCCGGTGTGCCGACCAACGGTCGGCACCCACCCAATGGAAGGCGACCTTCAGCCGTTGTCGCGCAGGAACCTGGCCATCGACGATACGCCCGGCACGCGCGGCTCGAACTCGGCGGCGACGTCGATGAAGCCGCGCATCACCGCGATCTCGCGCGGGCTGCGGTTCAAGCCATCGCGCGCTTCCGGGTCGGCACCGGCGCGCAGCAGGCGCTGCACCAGCAGCGGCAACCCGTGCAGGGCGGCCAAGTGCAGCGGGCCGAAGCCGCGCGGATCGCGCACGTCCAGGCTCACGTCTTCATCCAGCAGGCGCTCGACGGCGGCCATCACCACCTGCTCGTCGCAGGCAGTGCCCGGTTCGGCACGCGCGCCCATCAGCAGCAGCAACGGCGTGACCGCACCGGCGGCGGCCTGGTCCGGCTCTGCACCAGCCAGCAGCAGGGTGTCGAGCAGCGCCAGCAGGCGCGAACGGTCGCGCGCACTGAAGCCATACAGGGCTGCGCAGTGCAGCGGCGCCAGCTGCTGGGCATCGCCGGCATGCACATCGGCACCGGCGGTGAGCAGGCGCGCCACGATGTCCGGCAGGCCCAGCGCCGAGGCCAGCATCAGCACGGTGACCCCGCCCGGCAGGCGGTGTTCGAGCTGCGCACCGGCGTCGAGCAGGGCCGAGACGATCTCGACCTGGCGCATGCTGACCGCCGCTGACAACGGCGTGGCACCACTGGCAGCGGCATGCTGCGGATCAGCGCCGCGCGCCAGCAGCAGGTCGACCACGGCCAGGTGGCCACCGCCGGCAGCACGCAGCAGCGCGGTGCAGCCCTGCGCATCGACGGCATCGATGGCAAAGCCCAGATCATTCAAACGACGCACGGCGTCGACATCGCCGGCCATCGCGGCGGCCGGCAGATCGCCTTCGCGCAGGGTCCGGCGCGGCAGCGGCCAGACGCGCCAGTCCAGCCAATCAGCCAGATCACGACGACCGATCGACAACGCCACGCCCAGCGGTGTCTGCCCATCGGCAGCACGCGCTTCCGGCGAGGCGCCGTGCTGCACCAGCAGCTTCAAGGCGCTTTCGCGCGCCAGTGCGGTGGCCAGATGCAGCGCGGTCATGCCATGGCTGTCGCGTGCTTCGCGGTCCACGCCGGTGGTGAGCAGGGCCTGCTGCAGGCGCAGCCAGCCCAGGCGCACCGCCAGCGACAACGGCGGATCACCGGCCGGCGAGGCGGCAAACGGATCGGCGCCCCGCTCCAGCAGTTCCAGCGCCAGCTGCTCAAGGCCACGCGCCGCCTGGTCGTGCTGCGCACAGGCGGCGAGGAAACGCGCCAGGCCACCACGCCCGGCCGGCGACAGGCCGTGCTGCAGCATCACCTGCAGGGCTGGCACGGCATCGATGCCACGCGAAAGCAGGGCGAACATCGGCGTATCTGCGCAGGCGTCGCGCACGTACGGATCGGCACCATGGGCGAGCAGCCAGTCGACCGCACGCGGCTCCAGCGCCAGCTCCGGATCGAGCAGCAGGCCACCCAGTTCTTCGGGCTGGCAAAGCCTGGCCAGTGCGGCCATGCCATCGGTATTGCCGAACCCCAGCGCCTCGCGCAGCAGGGTCAACGGCGGGCGGTCGGGCAACAGGCCGCTGGCGCTGGCCGTCTCACCGCGCTCGGCCAGGCCATCGCTGACGGCGGCGGGCAGCGGGTAGGACGGGTCCAGCAGGGCCACGATCGCCCAGCGACCGGCTTCGGCGGCATAGTCCACCGCGCGCCGGCCGGCCGGATCGCTGCCGTCGGCGGCGATGCCCAGTTCCAGCAGGCGCTTGATCAACAGCGGCGAAACGTCCTCGGCCATCGTGGCCAGCAGCACCGCGTTGCGGCCATCGGTGTCGACCGCAACCAGGTCGGGTTTGTGCGGCAGCAGGTGCTCGACCACGGCAGCGCGGCCGGCGCGTGCGGCTTCCAGCCACGGGGTGCGGCCCAGCGCATCGCGCGCTTCCAGGTTGGCACCGGCGGCCAGCAGCACGCCAATGATGTCCACGTGGCCGGCCAGTGCGGCTTCATGCAGCGCGCTGCGGCGCTGGCGGTCGCGCGCGTCGGCACGTGCCTTGTGCTTGAGCAGCAGCTGCACGCCGGCCGGATCGTCGTCCTCGGTGGCGGCCGCGGCCAGCAGCACCGGGGTGCCGTCAGCCGGTTCGCTGCGCGCGCCACGCTCCAGCAGGAAGCGCGCCAGGCGCCAGTTGCCGACCTGGCAGGCCACCGCCAGCGGTGACCAGCCATCACGGTTCAGTGCGTCCACTTCAGCCGCCGCGTCGCGCAGCAGCGCGGCTACGCCCGGGTCGGAACTGCGCGCGGCGTGGTGCAGAGGCGTGTTGCCCTCGCTGTCGGTGGCGCGCGAATCGGCACCGTTGGCCAGCAGGGTCATCACCGCTTCCGGACGCCCATGCCAACTGTCGCGGGTCGCGGCCAGCAGCGGGGTCATGCCACGGTGCGGCGCGTTCACATCGACGCCGCGGCCGATCAGCTCGCGCAGCAGGCGCAGGTCCGGCAATACCGCGGCCAGTACAGCCAGGCTGCGCTGGTCGCGCCAGTTCGGGTCAGGCAATGAATGCGGATCGGCGCCGGCCTGCAGCAGTTGCAGCGCGCGGTCGATGCGGCCGTGGCGCGCGGCTTCGTACAGGGCCGGGGTCAGCTCCTGCGGCGCCAATGCTTCCAGCGGCGTGGTGTCCACCGCAGCGCTGAACAGCGTTTCGCGATCGACCGGCAGTTCAGCGCCAACCGGGCCGCGCAGCGAGACCAGCGGCGCCGGTGCGATGCGCTGCAGCAGCAGGTGCAGCAGCGGCGACAACAGCAGCACCGCCAGTGCCGACGGCCAACGCGCGCTTTCCGGCAGCAGGCCCGGCCAGGTCGGCAGTACCACCAGTGCGGCCAAGGCCATCACCAGTGCGGCCACGCCGAGGCCACGCCAGGCGCTGAGGTCGCGGCCGGCCAGCGCCTGCCAATGCTGGGCCAGGCCACCATCGAGGCGCTCGACATCGTTCCACAGCGGCCAGGTGCGCCAGGCCGCCAGCAGGCCAGCGCTGACCAGCACGCTCAGGCCCAGCACCGCAGCCAGGCTACCGCTGTCGCGCAGCGCGGCCAGCGGCCAAGCCAGCAACAGGGCCAGCAGCAACGGCGCGGCGATCCACAGTGCCAGCAGCGCCGGCAGGTCCTGGCGGACGATCACCTTCGGCGGCAGCAGCGCGCGGCTGCGCCGCCACCACGAAATCCCCAGCGCGAACGCCGGTTGTGCCAGTGCCGCCAGCACCGCACCGGGCAGGCCGTCCAGCGCCGAACCCAGTGCCAGCAAGGCACCCAGGGTGAAGGCCAGCGACAGGGCGCGGGATCGGGAAAGCTCAGTCATAGTGGCGCAGCATCATGCTGCTCACCGACGGCGGCACCTGCAGGTAGAACCCGCGCTCGGTCAGTTCGCTGCGCACCTTGGCCGGGTCGGCCTGGGCCAGCCGGCGCTCCGCGTCCAGGGTCACGTCCAGCACGAAGACGAGCGAACCCAACGACGCCGACAGCGGCGCAGGCAAAGCGCTGAAGTCATCGCGTCGGGCGAGATAGACGTAGGTGTCCGGCTTGAGTTGGCTTTTATAGACGTAGGCGTGCATGTCCACGGGACGATAACCCGGGAAGAGCCGTGATTGTGTCGGAAAGCCGACACCGGGGAAAGCCGTCACGCGACGATGGCGGCGCGATCGACGGCGTTTCCCCGTTGAGGTTCAGCAATGTGGCGACGCCGTTCAGGCTGCGCCACCGGTCGGCAGCGCTTACTTGACCTTGGCGTAGGTGCCCTTCAGGGCCACGCCGGCGACGAAGGTACCGGCCCAGCACTCGTAGTTGGTCGCGCTCTTGAACTCGTTCTTCTTGTAGTAGCTGACGATGTCGACCACGGCGTTGGCACCGCGCGACTTGGCACCGTCCTGCAGGGCCAGCAGTGCCGACAGCGCGACCCAGTTGCAGGCCTCGACATCGCTCTTGTTGGCGGCGTTGGTCTTCTTGTTGGTCACGTCTTCGCCCAGCCGCTGCTGCACGCTGACCGGCTGGCCGGCCAGGTAGAAGCGCACGCTGCCGTCGATGCCGGCATCTTTGGCGGCCTGCGAACTGATCAGCTCGCGCAGGGACTGTTCGACGCGGGTATCGCGCGCCGAAGCGGTGGAAGTCAGGGCCAGCAGCGCGGTGGCAGTGGCGATCAGCAGGGTGCGGCGCATCGGAACGTCTCCTTGTTGGGGTGCGGGTACGGCGGGGTCACGCGCTCCAGCGGCGGAACACCAGCGAGGTGTTGATGCCGCCGAAGGCGAAGTTGTTGCTCATCACGTACTCGGCCTGCAGCTCGCGGCCTTGCCCGGTGATGAAGTCGAGCTGGCCGCAACGCGGGTCCACCTCGACCAGGTTCAGGGTGGGCGCGAACCAGCCGGCGCGCATCATCTCGATGCTCATCCAGGCTTCGAACGCGCCGCAACCGCCCAGCATGTGGCCGACGTAGCTCTTCAACGAGCTGATCGGCACGCGGCTGCCGAACACCTGGGCGGTGGCCTGGGTCTCGGCGATGTCGCCGTGGTCGGTGGCGGTGCCATGGGCGTTCACGTAGTCGATCTGCGCCGGCTGCAGACCGGCGTCTTCCAGCGCCAGGCGCATGGCCTGGGCCATGGTATCGGCGCTGGGCTGGGTGACGTGCTGGCCGTCGCTGTTGGTGCCGTAACCAACGATCTCGGCGAGGATGGTCGCGCCGCGTGCCTGCGCGTGTTCCAGATCCTCCAGGATCAGCGTGCAGGCGCCCTCGCCCAGCACCAGGCCATCGCGGCCGGCATCGAACGGACGCGGGGTGGTGTGCGGTGCGTCGTTGCGCGTGCTGGTGGCAAACAGGGTGTCGAACACCGCCGCAGCCGTGGCGTCGAGCTGTTCGGCACCACCGGCCACCATCACCGTCTGCTTGCCGCTGCGGATCGCTTCATAGCCGGCGCCCACGCCCTGGCTGCCCGACGTACAGGCGCTGGAAGTGGTGTAGACACGCCCGGACAAGCCGAAGAACACACCGATGTTGACCGGCGCGGTGTGGCTCATCATCTTCAGGTAGGTAGTGGCGCTGATGCCGTCGGTGGTGAACTCATGCAGCATGCGGCCGAATTCGCCGGTGGCTTCGTGGCTGCCCGACGACGAGCCATAGGCCACGCCGGTACGGCCACTGCGCAGCACCGGGTGCTCGAACAGGCCCGCCTCACGCAGGGCGACCTCGGTGGCGCGCACCGACATGATCGCCACCTTGCCCATCGAGCGGGTGGTCTTGCGGTTGTAGTTCGGCGGCAGCTCGTAGTCCTGCGCCGGCGCGGCAAGCTTGGTGTTCAGGCCCGCATACACATCCCATTCCGGCATCGAACGCACCGCATTGCGGCAGCTGCGCAGATGGGCCTGGATGGTCGGCCAGTCGTGGCCGAGCGGACTGATGGCGGCAGCACCGGTGACCACCACGCGACGATCGGCGGCCATCAGATCATCCCTCCGTTGACCGAGATCACCTGGCGGGTGATGTAGCCGGCCGGCTCGGACAGCAGGAACGCGACCGTGGCCGCCACTTCCTCGGGACGGCCGACGCGGCCGGCCGGGATCAGCTTCAATGCGTGTTCGACCACTTCTTCGTTGAGCATGTCGGTCTCGATCAGGCCCGGGGCCACGCAGTTGACGGTGATCTGGCGGCTGGCCAGTTCCAGCGCCAATGCCTTGCTGGCACCGATGATGCCGGCCTTGGCCGCACTGTAATTGACCTGGCCACGGTTGCCGGCCACGCCCGACACCGAGGACAGGGTGACGATGCGGCCCGGCTTGCGCCGCCGCACCATCGGCATGATCAGCGGATGCAGCACGTTGTAGAAACCGTCCAGGTTGGTGTGGATCACCTGGTCCCAGTCGTCCTCGGACAATGCCGGGAACGCGCCGTCACGGGCGATGCCGGCATTGCACACCACGCCGTAATAGGCGCCATGTGCCTCCACGTCGGCCTCCAGCGCAGCACGCGCGGCAGCACGGTCGGCCACGTCGAAGGCCAGCACGCGCGCCTGCCGGCCCAGCGCCTGGATCTCGTCGGCCACCGCCTGTGCTTCTTCCACACGGCTGCGGCAATGCACCACCACGTCGAAGCCATCGCGCGCGATACGCAGCGCAATGGCCCGGCCGATGCCCCGGCTCGCGCCGGTCACCAGCACGCTTGGATTCCCTGTCATGCCTGTCCACTCTCCAGATAGGCCATCGAGTCGGCCGGTTCGAACACCGACACGTTGGCAACCGCCCATTCTTCTTCGCCTGCCAGGATGCGGCAGGCGAACATCCCTAATCCATTGTCGCCCAACAACTCGCAACGCGCCTGTACCTGCAGGCGGGTGCCACTGGGGAAACTGCTGCGCGTGCTGGTGTAGCGCCGGCTGCCAAGCAGGAAGCCCAGCTGCGGCGGGTTGCCGGCCGTGCGTGCGCGGCAGCCGGCCCAGGCAGCGATGGCCTGGGCCATGTATTCGATGCCGACCCATGCCGGGACCGCACCGTCTTCGATGAACAGGCCGGCCTCGGGCACCACCAGTTCCGCCTCGATGCCTTCCTGGTCCCAGCGCAGGATGCGGCCCAGCAGGCACATGTCCTGGCGGTGCGGCACCACCTCTTCGATGGCATACAGCGGCATGTTCATCGGCGCTCCAGTGCCAGCACGGCATTGCTGCCGCCGAAGGCGAACGAATTGCTCAGCACCCGCCGCGGCAGCTGCTGCAGGAAGGTCGCCGGGGCTACCAGCGGCAACGCCGGCAGCGCCGGATCGGCCACGCCGTCCCACCAGTGCGGCGGCAGCTGCTGCTGCGGATTCCCGGCCAGCACGATCCAGCACAGCGCCGCTTCGATCGCACCGGACGCCCCCAGCGTGTGGCCGGTCAGTGGCTTGGTCGAACTGGCCGGCACGGCGGTGCCCAGCACCTGCGCCACGGCGTGGCTTTCCATGGCGTCGTTGTGGCCTGTCGCGGTGCCATGCAGGTTCACGTAATCCACTTCCGAAGGTGCCCAGCCAGCACGCTGCAACGCCTGCTGCAGGGCATCGATGGCACCCAGCCCCTGCGGGTCCGGTGCCGACATATGGTGCGCGTCGGCCGACTCACCCCACCCCGCCAGGCTGACCGGGCCGGCATCGCGGGTCAGCAGGAACAGCGCGGCGCCCTCGCCGATGTTGATCCCGCAGCGATGCTGCGAGAACGGATTGCAGCGCACTGCGGAGACCGATTCCAGCGCACTGAACCCAGCAACGGTGAACCGACACAGCGAATCGGCACCACCGGCAATGACCGCATCGACGATGCCCGAACGCAGCATGCGCGCGGCCGACATCAACGCCTTGGCGCTGGACGAACAGGCCGTGGACAGCGTCCAGGCCGGGCCCAGCGCACCGCTGCGCTCACGCACGAACTGCGCGGCGGTGCCCATTTCCTGCTGTGCGTAATCGAACCCTTCAGGCCAATGGCCGTGTTCGGCGCGGGTACGCAGCGCCTGTTCGGATTCACCGATGCCCGAGGTACTGGTGCCCAGCACCACCGCCACACGCTCGGCACCGTAACGGTTGATGGCATCGGCAACGGCCGGCGCGATCTGCGCCAGTGCCACGTCCAGCAGGGCATTGTTGCGGCCACGCAGGGACACCGGCAATTCTTCCAGTGTCGGCAGCGGGCTGTGCACCTCGCCCAGCGCGAGGGTGCGACCCGGCAGCAGGCTGGCGTTGTCGCTCAGGCCGCCGGGCGCATCGGCAAACAGCGCAGCAGCCACCGCGGTGCGGCCCTCGCCCAACGCGCAGACCACGCCGAGGTCGTTCAGGAAAATGGGAGCGCTCTTCATTCCTGGCCGGCCATGTCGATCGATTCGATGCGCAGGGTGTAGCCCTCGGCGCGGTTGTCCAGCTGCACGCTGCCATCGCCCAGGCGCTGCAGCTGCAGCCACACGGTGCCGTCGCGGGACAGGCTGCGCTGGCGGCCGTCGTCGTTCACCTGCCAGCCGGCCGGCAGCGCGGCGGCAATGGCGTCCGTCGGCCACAGCGCGAACTGCAGGTCATCCAGTACGCGTTCGGCACGTACCTGTGGCGGCAGCCACGGTGCACGCTGCTGGGTCAGCTGCTGGCCGTCCCACTGCAGGCGCACGCCGGTCTGGCCCATCGCCTGCACGGCCAGCCGCACCTGCTGCGCGTCGGCTTCCAGCAGCGCATCCAGATCACGCTCGTGGCTGCCGAAGCGGAAGTGCAGTTGCTGCTGCAGGGCCAACGGCGCCGGCAGGCTGGACGGTGCCAACCGCAGCGGCGGCAGGTCGACCAGCGGCCGCGGCATGCGGCTGGCACAGGCGGCCAGCAGCAGGCACAGCAGGACCGCGGAGAGGCGGACGATCAGGCGCTGCACAGTTCCTCCAGCACGCGCATGCGACGGCCACTGTCGTCGGCCACATACGGATTGTTGGTGTCCCAGGCGTAGCCGGCCAGGATGGAGCTGATCATGTCGCGCACCTGCGGCTGCTGGTCGGGGTGGTAGATGATCTTCTGGAAGCCGCCCTGGTACCAGCTTTCGACGAAGCGGCGGAAGGTTTTCACGCCGGCACGCAGCGGAATCGAGAATTCGCTTTCCCAGTCCACGGTCTCGCCCGCGTAACGGCGCTTGAGGCATTCGCTGGCCAGCTGCGCCGACTTGAACGCGATGGTGACGCCGGAGGAGAACACCGGGTCGAGGAACTCACCGGCGTTGCCCAGCAGCGCATAGCCCGGGCCCCACAGCGAGCTGACATTGGCCGAATAGCCGGTGATGCGGCGCACCGGCAGCACCGCCCATTCGGCATTGGCCAGCAGCGAGGTCAGGTTCGGATCCTCGCCGACGATGGCCTGCAGCTTCTGCAGGTCGTCGCCTTCGTAGCGCTCGAAGAACGATGGCTCGGCGACCACGCCCAGCGAGCAGCAGCCGTTGGAGAACGGAATCGTCCAGTACCAGACGTCGATGTGCTCGGGATGGGTGGTGATCAGGATCTTGTTGCGGTCGAATTCCGCTTCGGCCGGGATGTTGTCGCGCACGTGGCAGAAGATCGCGCCCCGCACCGGAAAGTTGGACGGTGATTCCAGGTCCAGCAGGCGTGGCAGCAGGCGCGCGAAGCCAGAGGCGTCGAGGATGAAATCGGCTTCGATGCGGTACTCGCTGCCATCGGGGCGGCGCACGCTCACCAGCGGCTGCTCGCCCGGCTCGACGGACAGCACTTCGTCACCGAAGCGCAGGGTCGCGCCCATGCGCTCGGCGCCACGCGCCAGCACGTTGTCGAAGTCGGCGCGCTGCACCTGGTAGGTGGTGCCCCAGCCCGGCGAGAACTTCTTCCTGAAGTCGAACGCGGTGCGCGCATTCCCGTGCACGAAGGCCGCGCCGTTCTTGTACTGGAAGCCCGCCTCGACCACGTCCTGCAGCAGGCCCGCCGCTTCGATGTATTCCATGCTCTGCGGCAGCAGGCTCTCGCCGATGGAAAAGCGCGGGAACTGCTGGCGCTCCAACATCAGTACCTTGCGGCCCTGCTGGCGCAGCATCGCCGCGGCCACCGAGCCGGCCGGGCCGGCGCCGATGATCAGGATCTCGGTACGTTCCACGTCTTCGTGGCGGGAAGAATCAGCGGCATCCACAGCAGTAGTCATCGGTGCGTCCTTGTTGCTCGATCAGGTGGAAAAGCGGAGGAATCGGAATGAAGCGTGCCCGGTCAGGCCGGCGGAGCGTCATGCGGTGGCGGCCGGAACAGCGGCGAGATCAGCCACACCAGGCCGATGCCGAACAGCAGGGTGAGCCCGAACGCACGCAGCGCCGGCGTCTGCGAAAGACCCAGCAGGCCGAACGACAGCCAGGTGCTGGCCGCACCCACGCATACCGCCAGCCAGGCGCTGGCATCGCCGCGGTGCTCGATCAGGAAGATGCCGTAGTCGATGCCCATGCCCAGCAGCAGCATCAGCGCCAGCACGTTGAACAGCTGCAGCGGCTGGCCGAACAGGCCGAGCAATCCAAGGGTGAGTGCACCGGCCACCAGGGTCGGTGCGAATACGCGCCAGGCCTGGCGCCGGTAGCGCAGCCACAGGGCGCCGAACACCAGCACGATGCCGACCAGCAGCAGGCCGCCCATCAGCTTGCGGTAGTGGCCCAGCAGCTGCGAGAAATCGGCCGTACGGTCGACCCAGCGCACGCCGTCCAGGCCTTCGGCAGCGCCGCGCAGGGTGGCCAGTGCATCGGCACGCGACAGGTCATCGACCATCACCACGCTGATCATCTGCCCGCCCACGTTGCCGACCCACAGGTGGCGGAACGGCTGCGACGCCGGCGACGCGAGGAAGGCCTCGGCGCTCAGCGGCGCCGCTGCGAATGCGGGGCGCTGCAGGGGCTCGCCCACCGCTTCGCCCACTGCGGCCAGCACGCCGGGTTCCACCCTGGCGGTCAGCGCCGCATCGGCCTGCTGCCGCGCGGGCGACGGCAACCAGTCACTGATTGCGCGGTAACCGCCGATGCGCTTGTCGTGGGTCAGTTCACGCAGGCGCGTGGTCAGCGCTTCTTCGCGCTGCAGCAGTTGTGCGGCATCGCTGCCCTGCACCAGGTAGAACTGCGCCGGGCTGGGCATGCCCAGCAACTGGCTGAGGCGGATCTGCTGGGCCATCAGCGCCGGCGGCGACGACTGCAGGCTGCGCAGGTCGTCGTTGCTCTGCAGGCGGGCGATGCCGATGACCGACACCAGCGCGGCCACGCCGAGGAAGATCGCCAGCGGGCGACGCCCGTGCAGGCGCGGGAAACGCTCCAGCGTGTTGCCCAGCCACTGCGCGAAGCGGGTGGTGCGGATCTCGCCACCGTCCAGCCACGGGAACCAGAAGATCACCGTGAGGAAGGCAGCAGCCAGCCCCACCACCGAGAACAGCGCCATCTGCCGCAGGCCGGGGAACGGCGCCAGGCCCAACGCCAGGTACGCCAGCGCACTGGTCAGCAGCGCCAGCCACAGGCCCGGCAGCAGATGCCGCAGCAGCTTCCAGCGACGGTCGGCCGGCTCGGCCTGGCGCGACGCGAACCAGTGGATGCCGTAGTCCTCGGCCACGCCGACCAGCGAGGCACCGAACACCAGGGTCAGCACATGCACCTTGTCGAACACCAGCACGGTCACCGCCAGCGCCACGCCACAACCGATCAGCAGCGAGGCGGCAACCAGCAGGATCGGCCGCAGCGAGCGGAACGCCAGCCACACCAGCAGCAGCACCGCCGCCAGCGAGCCCCAGCCGATGGTGTTGATCTCCTGGTTGGCCTGCACGGCAGCCGCTTCGGCATGCAACGGCACGCCGGCATGCAGGATCTCCAGATCCGGTGCAGCGGCCTTGGCCGCCTGTCCGGCGCGTTCGAGCAGGCCATCGAGATGACGCTCGCCATCGAGCCTGAAGGCCGAGCCCGGCGTATCGAACTGCAGCGCCGCCCAGTGCTTGCCTTCGGCCTCGAGCAGGCCGTCATCGCCCAGGCGCAGGCCGGAGCCCTGGGCCTGCTGCTGCCACCACTGCGGCCACAGCGACAGCGGATCCTGCCGCCACTCGGTCAACCGCGGCGCGCCCATCGGGCCGTACAGCGCGCCGAGTGCCTGTTCGGCCAACGCACCGGGTTCGGCCTGCTGCAACTGCTCGCGCTGGGCCGGGGTCAGCAGGCGATCGCGGTACGGTGCGTAGAACGCACGCGCTTCATCGAACCAGCCTTCGATCGAACCACTGGGCACCAGCAGCGCGCTGTCGGCATCACTGGCCATCGCCGCGGCGAACGCGGCCTGCGCGCGCTTGGCAGCGGCACCGTCGGTACTGCCGAGCAGCACCACCACCTGCCGCGAGCTGCCATCGGCAATGCGCCGGGTGACGTCGCTGAGCAGGCGGTCGTGCGCGTCCTGCGGCAGCAGGGCAAGGATGTCGGTGTCGATCCGCGACTCCTGGCTCCACAGGCGCCACTGCTGCGCACCCAGCACCAGCAACAGCAGCAGCCAGGCGATACCCAGCCAGTGCCACCAGCGGCGCAGGCGATCCGGTGCGGCGCTGTCACTCAAAGCGGCGCGCCTCGTCGGCGTTCAACGTGGCCGGCGCTTCGCTCAGCGCAGTGAACTGGATGCGGGTGCGATCCTGGTTGGCTTCGATGATCTCGACCTGGCGCACGTAACGGTCGCCCTGCAACGTCAACGACTGGAAGGCCTTGGCCAGCATCGCCGACTTCGGCGTCAGCTTCAGGCGCCAGCCCTGCCCTTCACGGGTGGCCTCGACGTTGAACTGGCTGGACAGTGCCTGCACGTCACCGCTCATCAACGCGAACATGATCGCGTTGACCGAGCGCATCGCCGGCTGCTGGCGTGCGTCCAGTTCGACGCGGGTGCTGCCATCGCGCTGGCGGCTGAGGATGCGGTCGGCAGTGACCACCACCTCCGACGGGAACGGCTTGAGCGTGGACCAGATCACGCCGTGCTTGCGCGCGACCACGAACTGGCCCTGCGAACGCAGCGGGTTCTTGAAACCGCTGACCTGCTTTTCCTGGGTGAACTGCCCGCGCAGCACGTCCGGTCGGGCGACGGCCTGGGTGATGGCATCGACGGCGGCATCGGCCGCCTGCACCAGCGGTGCGGCCACCAGCAGCAGCGCGCACAGCAGCACGCGCGTAAGACGAAGGGATCGGTTCACGGGGCAGGCACTCCAAGACGCTGCCACAGCACCGGCGGGCACTGGTACAGCATTTCCTTGCTGGCCGCGTCGACCGCGACCTGGATGGTCATTGCGCGGGTCAGCACCTGGCCGCTTTCCGCATCGAGGATCTCGTATTCGATCTTCAGCCGGTTCTCCCACTCGACGATGCGCGAGCGCACGCGCAGCGCCTGGCCGAACAGCAGCGGCCGCACGTACTTCACCCGGGCGTCGACCACCGGCCACAGGTAGCCCGATTCGAGCATCTGCGGATAGTCGTAGTCGTAGCGCTTCAGCAACGCGCAGCGCGCGATCTCGAAGTACTTGAAGTAGTTGCCATGCCAGACCACGTTCATCGGATCGCAGTCGTGGAAAGCGGGGGCCAACTCGACCTCGCCGACCAGTTCATTACCTTCATTCACCGACATACAGCTCCCAGCGTTGCGCGCGGATCTCCACCAGCAGTTCCCGCAGTTCGCGATCCAGCGCGCGGTCTTCTTCGACCAGGGCGATGCGCTGCCCCAGGTCGGCGTACATATCGGCCAGACTGCCATGCAGCTGCGCGTTCATGCCAACCCGTTCGCGCAGCGCCAGGCCCTGACGGGCAGCGATCAGCATGGCCGCCACCACCTGCTCAGTCAGTTCGATCACGCGCAGGCAGTCGCGCGCGGCGATGGTGCCCATGCTGACCTTGTCCTGGTTGTGGCATTCGGTGGACCGTGAGAACACCGAGGCCGGCATGGTCTGCTTCAGGGCCTCGGCCGTCCACGCCGAAACGCTGATCTGCAGCGCCTTCAGGCCATGGTTGATCGCCGCCCGCGGGCCAGTGGCCGCCGACAGGTTGGCCGGCAGGCCGTGGTTGTAGCGGGCATCGACCACCAGCGCCAGCTGCCGGTCGAGCAGGTCGGCGATGTTGGCAACCGTATTCTTCAGCGTGTCCATCGCCAGCGCGATGTGCCCGCCGTAGAAGTGGCCACCGTGCAGGATGCGCTCGCCGTCGGCATCGATCAGCGGGTTGTCGTTGGCGCTGTTCAGTTCGGTTTCGATCAGCTGGCGCAGGAACGGCAGGGTGTCTTCCAGCACGCCGATCACGTGCGGCGCGCAGCGCAGCGAGTAGCGGTCCTGCAGGCGCTGCTCGTTGCGCGGCGGGCGCTCGCTGTGCAGGTCGCTGCGCAGGCGTGCGGCAATGCGCGACTGCCCCGGGTGCGGCTTGGCGGCGAACAGGGTTTCATCGAAATGGTGCGCGTTGCCATCGCTGGACAGCACGTTGAACGCGGTCAGGCGCGTGGCCATGCGTGCCAGGTAATCGGCGCGCTGCCAGGCCAGGCAGGCCAGGCCGGTCATCACCGCCGTGCCGTTCATGATCGCCAGGCCTTCCTTCGGCCGCAGCTTCAGCGGCGTCATCCCGATCTTCGCCAGCACGTCGGCAGCCGGCTGTACGCGGCCGTCGTGCAGCACCTCGCGTTCGCCGCACAGCACGGCCGCCACGTACGACAGCGGGGTCAGGTCGCCACTGGCGCCCACCGAGCCTTCGGCCGGAATCAACGGCAGCACATCGTGCTGCAGCAGCGTGGCCAGGCCTTCCAGCAACGGCACGCTGACGCCGGACATGCCGCGCACCAGCGAGGCCAGGCGGGCGGCCAGCACGGCGCGGGTCTCGGCCGGGTCCAGGTAACGGCCCAGGCCGCAGCCATGGTAGGTGTACAGGTGGTGCGGCAGCTCGGCGACCAGTGCCGGCGGAATGTTCACCGTGCACGAATCGCCGTAGCCGGTGGTAACGCCATAGATGACGCCATCCTCGCGAAGCAGGCGGTCGAGGAAGTCGGCACCACGCTGGATATGTGCGCGGAACGCCGGCACATCGCTCAGCGCGGCCTCGCACTTGCGCTGGGCCAGGGCGACCACGTCTTCGATGGTCAGCGGTGCATCGCCGAAACGGCACACGGGTACGGCGTCAATCGTCATGAGGAGCCTGATCCCAGAAGGGGAAGAAATTGAACCAGTCCAGCGGGGACTGGATGACCTGGAGTTCCAGCCAGCGCGCGAAGCGCTGCGCCTGTTCGGCCAGTGCGGCATCGCGCGAACCGCGCGGCAGCACCACGCGGTCGGCGAACTGTTCGAATGCCACCCGATAGCCGTCGCCCTGGTGCAGGCACGACATCGTGTAGACCGGGCAGCCGAGCGCGGCCGCCAGCACGTAGGCGCCGATCGGGAACGGCGCGCGGTGGCCGAGGAAATCCGCCATCACGCTGCGCCCGCCCTGCACCGGCACGCGGTCGCCGACGATGGCGACGAAGCCCCCCGAGGCGACCTTGTCGGCCAGCATCATCGCCGTGGCCGGGCCCATCTCGGTGACCTGCACCAGCTCCACCGCGGCCAGCGGGTCCAGCCGCTGCAGCAGCCGGTTGAAGCGCTGCGCGTGCGCGGTATGCACCAGCACGGTGATGCGGAAGCCCGGCACCTGCTCGGCCAGCACCTGGCACAGTTCCAGGCAGCCGATATGCGCGGTCAGGATCAGGCCGCCTTCGCGGCGCGCAATCCTGCCCAGCACCAGGTCACGCTGCAGGCGGATGCGCTCGGGCGGATAGCGGCCGCCGAGGCCGAGAATCTTGTCCAGCATCGTGTCGGCGAAGCTGAAGAAGTGGCGCAGGCTGTCACGCCGGGTGGGCGCATGGCCCAGCGCACCGGCATGGGCCTGCAGCCGCTGCAGGTACTGCATCGAGGCCTGGCGCCCGACGCGGTTGCCCAGCCAGTGGCAGGCCACGACCGGCCACACGCAGAGGTGGAACGGCCAGCGCCCGAACCAGCGGTGCACCCAGCACAGCAACAGCACGCCGGCAACCGACGTGGACTCGCCGATGTCGGCCCAGTGCGGGGCGTCGTGCGCGTGGCTCATCTCAGCCCTGCCCCTGCAGGCGGCGCCACAGCAGGCGCGGCGCGCGCCACAGCATGCCGAAGAACAGCCGGGTATGCATGCGGCTGATGCGCACGTTGTCGCGCCACACGTCGAAATGCGAAACGCCGTCGGCGGGATAGGTCACCCGCGTAGCCAGGTGTTCGACCGGTACCTGCCGCCAGTACAGGCGCACCATCACTTCGGTGTCGAAATCCATGCGCTGGCCGATGGTTTCCTCGCCGACCAGGCGCAGCACCGGCGGCAACGGATACACCCGGAATCCACACATGGTGTCGCGCAGGTGCAGCGACAGCGTGTTGATCCACACCCAGATGTGGGTGGCGTAGCGACCATACAGGCGCGCCTTCGGCACACTGGCATCGTAGGCGGGAATGCCGCAGATCACGGCATCCGGCCGCGCGCGGGCGGCGTCGATGAAGCGCGGCAGGTCGCCGGTGTCGTGCTGGCCGTCGGCATCGATCTGCAGCACATGGGTATACCCACGTCGCTGCGCTTCGGCGAAACCGGCCAGCATCGCACCGCCCTTGCCCTGGTTCGCGTCCAGCCGCAGCAGGTCGACACCCGCTCGCTGTGCCAGTTCCCGCAGCACCAGCGCGCAGGACGGCTGCGAGCCGTCGTCGACCAGCAGGCAGGGCAGGCCCGCTGCCTGCACGCCATCGACGACCGCGCCGATGGCGTGTTCGTGGTCGTACACGGGAATGACCACCAGCGGCGCGAACGCGCCGCCAGCGATGGCCGGCTCAGTGCGCATCGGCGAAGACCACCCTGCCGCTGGCGTGCACGCCATGCACGGAGGTGTAGCGGAACGTCAGCACGCCGCGCCCGGTGTCCCACTCCAGGTGCAGGGTCAGCTCGTCGCCGGGGCGGGCCACGCGTTGGAACTTCACTGCATCCATGCGCTGGAAACCGGTCGGCAACACAAAGGCCTGGCGGCCGAAGCGCACCGCCCAGTCCAGCTGGGCGACGCCGGGCAGGATCGCCGCCTGCGGGAAATGGCCCTGGAACGCGCGCAGCGCGGGGTCCAGCGTCATCCGCAGGGTGGCCGCCGCCTCGTCGCGACAGTCCCAGACCGGCACCGGCATCATCGGCTGGAACAGCGCCACCAGTGCGGCCTGGGTGACCTTGCCCTGGGCATTGATCGGCAGCGATTCGACCAGGCGCCAGCGCCGCGGCCGGGTGACCGCATCGTGGCCCTGCGCCAACCGCGCACCGAGCCGCTGTCCCAGCGCACGCCGTGCGCTGTCACCGGCACGTGCCAACGCCGGATCGGCCGGCACCACCACGGCCGCCAGCTGCTCGCGCTGGCCCTGCAGCACCAGCACGCGCACGTCCTCGACTTCCGGATCCTCGCGCAGCGCGCGCTCCAGTGCATCCAGCGAAACACGGCGTTCTTCGATCTTGACGATGCGGTCGGCACGGCCCAGCAGGCGGAAACGGCCATCGGCCAGTGCTTCCACGCGATCCTGGGTGCGCCACCAGTCCAACGTCTCCAGGTGCGGCGAGGCCACCGCCAGGCAGTCCTCCTCGATCCGCCACTGCACGCCCGGCAACGGCTGCCACGGCGGTGCATCGATGTCCCAGCGCCGCCAGGCGATGCCACCGGTTTCACTGCTGCCGTAAACCTCGGTGGGCGCCACGCCCAACCACTGGCGGACCTGGCGCGCGGCGTCCTCGGGCAGCGGGCCGCCGGAGGAGAACACCGCACGCAGGCGGCCGTGCAGGCTGGCCCAGTCGAGCTGCTCGGGCAGTCGCTTGAGATGGGCCGGGGTCGCCACCAGCACCGTGTCGGTACCGGCCAGCGCGCCCACCAGGTCTTCGTGGAAGAAGCGCCGGGGCTGGATCGCACGGCCGGCAGCCAGCGGCCACAGCACGCGGAACAGCAGGCCGTAGATATGCTGGTGGGACACGGTGCCGTGCACCTGGGCCCCATCGAGCTGGGCGCCGAAGGCGGCCTGCAGCGCATCGACTTCGCGCGCCAGCTGGTCCAGCCGCTTGCTGATCGCGCTGGGCTGGCCGGTGCTGCCGGAGGTGAACACGCACAGTTCGCAGGCGCGCTCGTCCAACGGCAGCAGCGCCACGTCGTCGGCGGCGCTGTCGGTGGCCTGCAACGGCTGGTAATCCGCCGACAGGTCGCCTGCGAAGCCACTCACCTGCGGCTGCAGCGCCTGCAATGTCGCGGGCAGGTTGTCGGCGGCCAGGAACACCCGCTTGCCGGCATGCCAGGCACCGAACAACGCCGCAGCGAAGGCCACGGTGTCATCGAAGTAGAGCGCCCAGTCACGACCTTCGGCAGCGCTGAAAGCGTCATGCCAGGCCAGTACGCGCAGGCGGAAGGCGACATGGTCGAGGGCAGTGCCATCGCAGATACCGATGTCACGACCGGGCTGCGCCGCGATCAGCAGCCGGTCCAGGGCAATCCAGTCAGCCATGCGCGTGCGCTGCCTTGACCCGACGCCGTACCAGCCATTCGCCCCCGAACAACAATCCCATCATCACGTACGCCAACATTCCGTTGTAGAGCATCCAGACCCGGTCCGACGCATACAGCGCGGTGAACAGGGCGAGACCACCATTGAGAACGAAAAAGCCACACCACACCTGGGTGACGCGGCGGGTATAGACCACCGCGAACGGTGGCAGGTCCGGCTCCTGCAGGCGCGCCAGGCGTTCCACCAGCGGCGGACCGAAGCGCAGGCTGGTGGCGAACACCGTCAGCATCACCACGTTCACCAGCGCCGGGTACAGCTTCAGCGGCAGGGCCTGGTTGAGCACGGTGGCCAGCCCGGCCAGCAGGCCCGCGCCGGCGGCGGCGGCCCACCACAAGGGCTGGCGGGTGCTCAGCGCGCGCAGCAGGGCCAGCGCGAACAGCAGCAGCGACAGCCAGCGCGGCTCGAAGCGGCCCATCGCCAGGTAGACCAGCACCGGATAGGCAAGCGAAACCGCTGCCACCACGACCATGCGTGCCCGTGCCATGGTCGCGGCGTCCGTGCTGCTGTCAGGCAGCGGCCTGGCCGGGCAGCAGACCATGCACGACATCAACGATGTCCTGCACGGTGCGCACGGCCTTGAACGCTTCGGGCTGCAGGTTGCGACCGAGCAGCGGCTTGAGCTGCACGATCAGGTCCACGGCATCAATGCTGTCGATGTCCAGGTCGTCGTACAGGCGCGATTCCGGGCTGATCCGCGCCGGCTCGATCTCGAAGCTGTCGGTCAGGATGCGGACGATGCGCTCGAACAGTTCATTCTTGGTCATGGCAGTTCCTGGCGCCTTACAACTGGCGGGCGGCGACGAACTCGCCGAGCGCGCGCACGCTGGAGAAATGGCGACGGGTTTCTTCCGAGTCGGCCGAGAGGCTGACACCGTACTTCTTCTGCAGCGCCAGGCCCAGTTCCAGTGCATCGATCGAGTCCAGGCCGAGGCCTTCCACGAACAGAGGCGCGGTCGGATCGATGTCCTCCGGGGTGATGTCCTCCAGTGAAAGCGAGGAAATGATCAATTCCTTGATCTCGTGCTCAAGTGCTTGCACGGGTCGGATCTCCAGACAGGTCGAAATAACGAGTGAGGTGGTCGGTGACGCGACGGGCCGCCAGGGCATCCCCCCTTGGCGAGTCATCTTCGGCCAGGAACGGCGCGATCGGGATATCTTCGCCGATCTGCAGCTGAACGTGAAAACGACGTGAGGGTACACGATACCACTTCTGGCCCTTGGTCAACGTCGGCGGGGTGCAGGTGATGCGCACCGGGGTGATGTCCAGGCGCCCGCGCACGGCGATGTTGGCCGCGCCACGCTGCAGCCGCAACGGCTGCCCCGGCACGCTGCGGGTGCCTTCCGGGAAGATCACCAGGGTGCCGCCGGCATGCACGGCCGCCGCGCAGTCATCGACCAGCCCAGCGCCGTCGTCATTGGAGATGTAACCGGCGGCACGCACCGGCCCGCGCATGAACGGGTTGCAGGCCACCGCCCGCTTGACCACGCAGTCGGCGTTGGGCAGCAGGGCGATCAGGCAGACCACGTCGATCAGGGTGGGGTGGTTGGCCAGCACCAGCAGGCCATCGCGCTGCAGGCGTTCGCGCCCGTCGACCTGCAGGGTCATCACCCCCAGCCGGCACATCAGCCACACGTGGCTGGCGAAGGCGCGCTGGACCAGCCGGCGGGCCCGGCGGCGACGCGCCACCGGGTCGCGCATCAGCAGCAGCACCGGCATCACCAGCACGCCCAGCAACAGACCGCCGACGCCAAACGCGGCGAAGCTGAGGCCGGTGCCGAACACCCGCCAGGCATGATCGAGGCGGCGCAGCGCCTCAGCCACGGCGGCGCCAGGACCAGCGCTGGCCCTGGGTCACGTGCTGCAGCTGCGGATCCCCGGCCAGCAGGAAGCGATGCAGGTCCAGTGCATGCGGCAACAGACCCGGCGCGGTCGGATCGGCGTCGCCGGCGACCTGCCAGGACAGCGAAAGATCGGCGCCACCGGGAGTACCGGCAGGTGCCAGGCGCCAGCACCAGGCGAAGAACGGGTCGGGTTCGTCGGCGAATTCGGCGTAAACGTCGGGCAACGGCGACTCGTAGATCACGACCCGCACCTCGCTCGCACCATCACCAAGCAGGCCCACGGCCTCCAGGCACGCCGCTTCCACCGTCGACTGGCCGGAGGACAGCGCCAGGTAGTTGCCCCGGTGGCCGCGGGCGATCGAATACAGCGCAGCGATCGCGTTGTGCACGGACAGACCGAAGCCGGTGGGCGACAGCGGCTGATCGGCCACCAGCGAGCCCAGCAGGTCCATCGAACGGGCGACATCGCCATGGCGGCTGGCGAACACCAGCGGCACCTGGCTGTCAGCGCCCTGCCCGTCCTCGCACCAGCACGCGGCCTGGATCGCCATGCGGCCCAGGCGCTCGATACGGCGCCGCTGCATGGCCGGAATCTCGGCCAGGGCCGGCGTGTCCTCACCCTGCGGCAGGAACGGTGCTCCGGCCCAGCCCATCCATTGGCTACGCTCGGTCAGGCCAGGCGCCCAGGCGGCCCAGTCGACAACGGAAAATTCGATCATTACCGGTGATGTTTCGATGGGCGAACGAGAGTCTCGAGCCATTACGGCGACACGCGGCTGCCCCCCATTCCTGCAGCCATGCATCCGTCCAGGACGTCGCCGGCTGCCCCCCTGGCTGCCGGAAAGGAGCGCACGCTAGCACGTCCGACACAGGGATGACATGTTTCACAAAGCACAACGGGGAGCGGTCAGCGACCGCCCCCCGCTTGGACCGATCCAGCGAGCCGGTTCAGTGGTAGCCGGCGTCGGCGCGTACCTTGCCGCGGAACACCCGGTAGGACCACGCCGTGTAGCCCAGGATCACCGGCAGCAGCACCACCAGCCCCACCAGGGTGAAGCCCAGCGACGAGGCCGGCGCGGCGGCCTGCCACAGCGTCATCGACGGCGGCAGCAGGTACGGCCACATGCCCAGCACCAGTCCAGCGAAGCCGAGCACGAACAAGGCCAGGCTGAGCAGGAACGGCGGCAGGTCGCGACGCGGATGGGTGGCGCTGCGCCACAGCGCGATGGCCACCGCCAAGGTCAGCAGCGGCACCGGCGACAGCCACCAGAAGTTGCCGTCGCTGAACCAGCGGTCCATCAGCCGCGACTGCAGGAACGGCAGCCAGCTGCTGACCAGGCCCATTGCCGCGATCACCGCCACCACCAGCGGGCGGGTCATCTGCCGGGCCAGCGCCTGCACGCGGCCTTCGGTCTTCAGGATCAGCCAGGTGCTGCCCAGCAGTGCGTAGCCGGCTACCAGCGCGGCACCGGTCAGCATCGCGAACGGACTGAACCAGCCGAACGCGCCGCCCTGGTACACGCCATCGACCAGCGGCAGGCCCTGTACCAGCGTGCCGAGGATAACGCCCTGGGCGAACGTGGCCAGCAGCGAACCGAGGCCGAACGCCACGCTCCACAGCCGCCGTGAACGGTGCGCCTTGAAACGGAACTCGAAGGCCACGCCACGGAACACCAGCGCCACCACCAGCAGCAGCACCGGCAGGTACAGCGCCGACAGCAGTACGGCATACGCCTTCGGGAAGGCGGCCATCAGGCCAGCGCCGCCGAGCACCAGCCAGGTCTCGTTGCCGTCCCAGATCGGCGCGGCGGTATTCATCATCAGGTCCAGCTGTTCCTCGTCCTCGGCGAACGGGGCGAGGATGCCGATGCCGAGCACGAAACCGTCCAGCACCACGTACATCAGCACGCCGAAGCCGATCACCGCGAACCATGCCACCGGCAGCCAGGTCGCCAGGTCCATGTCAGCGCTCCTCCAGCGGTTCGTCGGCGGCCGACAGCGGCCGCGCCGGGGTGTGGCTGCCATGGTCCAGCGACGGGCCTTCGTCGTATGGCTGCGGGCCGTGGCGCAGGATCTTCACCAGGTACCAGATGCCCCAGCCGAACACGAAGGCATAGCCGATCACATAGACACCCAGCGACAGCGCGGTCATCCATGCACTCTGCGGGCCAACGGCATCGGCGGTGCGCAGCACGCCATAGACCACCCACGGCTGCCGCCCCATCTCGGTGACGAACCAGCCCGACAGCAGCGCGATGAAGCCGCTGGGCAGCATCCAGTTCCAGCCACGCAGCAGCCACGGCGAGGCCAGCAGCTTCTTCCGCCACAGCTGGAAGGCCGAGACCCAGGCCAGCACCAGCATCAGCGTGCCCAGCCCGACCATGATGCGGAAGGCGAAGAACACCGGCGTCACCGGCGGCCGCTCGCTGGCCGGCACCGACGTCAGCGGATCGAACGTACCGTCCACGGTGTGGGTGAGGATCACGCTGCCGAGCTTGGGAATGGCCACCTCGAAATCGTTGCGCTCCTCCTTCTCGTTGGGCAGCGCGAACACCACCAGCGGCACGCCCTCGCCTTCCTTGGTCTCATGCCAGTGCGCTTCCATCGCCGCGATCTTCATCGGCTGGTGCTTGAGCGTGTTCAGGCCATGCATGTCGCCGACGAAGATCTGCAGCGGCACGGTCAGCGCCGCGAACGCCACCGCCGCGATCAGCATGCGCCGCCCCGCTTCCACGTGCGTTCCCCTGCGCAGATACCACGCGCCCACGCCACCGATCACGAAACAGGTGGTGATGAACGAACCCAGCGCCATGTGCGCCAGCCGGTACGGGAAGGACGGGTTGAACACCACCTGCCACCAGTCGACGGGATGCACGATGCCGTTGACCATCTCGTAGCCGGCCGGCGTATGCAGCCAGCTGTTGGACGAGAGGATCCAGAAGGTAGAGAACAGCGTGCCCAGCGCCACCATGCAGGTGGACAGGAAATGCAGGCGCGGCGACACCCGGCCCCAGCCGAACATCATCACGCCGAGGAAGCTGGCTTCCAGGAAGAACGCGGTCAGCACTTCGTAGGTCAGCAGCGGTCCGATGACCGTACCGGCCACTTCGCTCAGCCGCGGCCAGTTGGTGCCGAACTGGAAGGCCATGACGATGCCGCTGACCACGCCCATGCCGAAGGACACCGCGAAGATCTTCTGCCAGAAGAAATACAGCTCGCGCCACACGGGCAATTTCGTGCGCAGCCAGCGCCACTCGATGAAGGCCAGCCAGCTGGCCGTACCGATGGTGAAGGCCGGGAACAGCACGTGGAAACTGATGACGAATCCGAACTGGATCCGGGACAACAACAACGCGTCCAAGGGACGCCTCCTGCCAGCTGCCGGTGGGATACCAGACCACTTTAGGGGGATATCGTTAAGCCGGGATGCGACCGGGTGACGCGCTGCTTCACTTTGTCGCAGGGTGCGCGGACGCCGCCGGGCATGGCCCGGCGCTACACGTCATTTCATCATTGGTGGCTCCGGGCCATGCCGGGCGAGGTGCTGATTCACGCGGTAGCGCCGGGCCATGCCCGGCGGGGTGCTGATTCACGCGGTAGCGCCGGGCCATGCCCGGCGGGGTGCTGATTCACGCGGTAGCGCCGGGCCATGCCCGGCGGGGCGCTGATTCACGCGGTAGCGCCGGGCCATGCCCGGCGGGGCGCTGATTCACGCGGTAGCGCCGGGCCATGCCCGGCGGGGCGATCACCGCCAGAAATACCAGACGCCCATCGCCAGCAACGCGCCCAGCAACACGATCTGCACCACCGCATAGCCCACGCTGCTGTCGCGCGACTCGGACGCAATCCGCTTCTGCAGCGCTTCGCTCACATCCGGCACCTCGTCCTGCCTTACCTGTTCATGCAAGGCCTGCGAGAGCGCACGCTCGTCGGGTTCGCGGGAATCGGTTGGTCGGCTCACAACAGTTCTCCGGCGGTGGCGTGCTTCACCAGCTCCTGTTTCAGGACCTGGCGCGCGCGGTGCAGGTGGCTCTTGATGGTACCCCGGGCCAGCCCGGTCACCTGCTCGATCTCGGCCAGATCGAAATCCTCCAGGTAGTGCAGGCCGACGATCAGGCGCTGCGGCGCGCTCAACCGCTGCAGCGCTGCGCCCAGTTGGCGGCCGGCCTGCAGCGCCTCGCTGAGTTCGGCCGGGCCCGGCCCTTCATCGCCGATACCCAGCTCTTCAGGTACCTCCACCGCCACCATCCACTGCGCTTCCAGCCGCCGCCGCAGGTGCTGCAGCGCGGTGGTGTAGGCCACGCGCGAAATCCAGGTCCGCAACGAAGATTCAAAACGGAACCGGTGCAGCTGGCGGAACACGGCCAGGAAGGTTTCCTGCAGCAGGTCGGCCACCTGGTCACGGTCGCCGACCATGCGCCCGATCACATGCGCGCAGGTGCGCTGATGTGTTTCCACCAACTGCGCGAAGGCCGCTTGCGAGCCGTCGATGATCGCGCCCACCAGGGCGCGGTCGTCCGACCACGCAGAGGGCTCCTCCACGGGGACATTGCGCCGCCGCCCCCGCAGTGCAGCCAGCGCTTCCCCCAGCAGGCTCATGCGTGGGGCTCCCCCTGTGCCCGCAGCATACGCCGGCTCAGCCCTTGCGCGTGGCGGGGCGGGTGAAGTGCCAAGCCAGCAGCTGGCCCAGCCCTGCACTGCCAACCAGCGCGGCAGCTGCGCCGAACGTCAGGTCGCGTGCACCGATGGCCTCCAGCAGCGCCATGGCCAGCGCCAGGCAGACCAGGCTGATGCCCCAGCGCAGCGCGCCCTGGCGGCGGCGTTCCTCTTCCAGCACCGCAAGCGAGCGGATCACCTCTTCCGGTACGTGCGGTGCCACCAGCTTGCTGCGCGCACGCGCATCGGCAATGGCATGGATCGCATAGGCGATGCAGATGAAAAGGGTGATCGGGATGAGTTCCTGCATGGTCGTGCTCCTGTCCGGTGGATGATGCGGGTTCAGGAGATTGGATGCGCGACCCTGCCGACCGGTTGCACCGCTTTGCCGATTCCGCTGCCATGACCTGTGGCCCCTGCCCGGGGCCGGGGCGGCTGCTACGCTTGCCCGGTTTCCTCTTCTGGTGCCGTCCGCCCATGTCCCGAGTGCTGCCCCTGTCCCTCCTGCTGTCTGCCGTGCTGGCCGCTCCGGCCGCGCAGGCTGCGCCGACACCGATCACCATCGAACAGGCCATGGCCGACCCGGACTGGATCGGTCCGCCGGTGGAGAAGGCCTGGTGGTCGTGGAACAGCCAGCAGGTGGAGTACCAGCTCAAGCGCAACGGCAGCCCGGTGCGCGACACCTTCCGCCAGCCGATCGCCGGTGGCGTGGCCGCGCAGGTGGCCGATGACCAGCGCGGCAGCCTGGACGTGGCCGATCCGGTGTACGACCGCAGCCGCACGCGCAGCGCGTTCGTGCGCAACGGCGACGTGTTCGTGCGCGACCTGCGCAGCGGCGCACTGACCCAGCTGACCCGCAGCAACGAGCGCGCCAGCGGCGTGAACTTCGCCGCCGACAACGGCGTGATCTGGCGCGTGGGCCAGAACTGGTTCCACTGGACCGCCGCCAGCGGCGTGCAGCAGGTGGCCAGCCTGAAGGCCGAAAAGGATCCCAGCACGCCGCCGAAGGCCGACGTGCTGCGCGACCAGCAACTGCGCACGCTGGAAACCCTGCGCCGCGACCGCGAACAGCGCGAGGCGCTGAAGGACCAGGACCAGCGCTGGCGCCAGGCCGACCCGACCCGCGCACCGGGTCCGGTATTCCTGGGTGCCGACGTGGATATCGTCGACAGCGTGCTGTCGCCGGACCTGGGCCACCTGATCGTGACCACCAAGCCGAAGGACTTCGATGACGGCCGCGGCGGCAAGATGCCGCTGTACGTGACCGAGTCGGGCTATGAGGAAACCGAGGACACCCGCCAGCGCGTCGGCCGCAACGGCTTCGAGCCGCACACCCTGTGGTTCGTGGATGTACGCAGCGGCAAGGCCGAGAAGCTGTCGCTGTCCAGCCTGCCGGGCATCGGCACCGATCCGCTGGCCGAGCTGCGCCGCAAGGCCGGCAAGGACGCACTGAAGGGCGACCGCAGCGTGCAGGTGATGAGCGACTTCATGGGCGGTGGCATCCGCTGGAGCGCTGACGGCCAGCAGGCCGCGGTGATGCTGCGCGCCAACGACAACAAGGACCGCTGGATCGTCAGCGTTGCTGCCGCCGACGGCCGCGTGCAGAACCGCCACCGGCTGACCGACAACGCCTGGATCAACTGGGGCTTCAACGATTTCGGCTGGATGGCCGATGGCCGCACGCTGTGGCTGCTGTCCGAGGAATCCGGCTTCTCGCACCTGTACACCCAGGCCGGTGGCGGCAAGCCGCAGGCGCTGACCAGCGGCAAGTGGGAAACCTCGGCGCCGGTGCTGTCGGCCGACGGCAAGGGCTTCTACTTCCTGTGCAACCAGCAGGCCCCGCATGACTACGAAGTCTGCGCGGTCGATACCGCTGCCCGCCAGGTGCGCGAGCTGACCAACCTCAATGGCGTGGAAGATTTCTCGCTGTCGCCGGACGGCCAGCAGCTGCTGGTGCGCTATTCCGGCGCCTACCTGCCGGCGCAGCTGGCGGTGGTGCCGAGTACCGGCGCCGGCCAGGCGCGCGTGCTGACCGATACCCGTACCGCCGAGTACAAGGCGCGCCAGTGGATCCAGCCGAAGCTGGTGGCGGTGCCGTCCAAGCATGGCGCCGGCGTGGTCTGGGCCAAGTACTACGCGCCGGAAAACAAGGAACCCGGCAGGAAGTACCCGATCGTGATGTTCGTGCACGGTGCCGGCTACCTGCAGAACGTGCACCAGCGCTACCCGGCCTATTTCCGCGAGCAGATGTTCCACAACCTGCTGGTGCAGAAGGGTTACATCGTGCTGGACATGGACTACCGCGGCAGCGAGGGCTATGGCCGCGACTGGCGCACGGCGATCTACCGCAACATGGGCCACCCGGAGCTGGAAGACTACAAGGACGGCCTGGACTGGCTGGTCGACACCCAGCAGGGTGACCGTGACCACGCCGGCATCTACGGCGGCTCCTACGGCGGCTTCATGACCTTCATGGCCCTGTTCCGCTCGCCGGGCACGTTCAAGGCCGGCGCCGCGCTGCGTCCGGTGGTCGACTGGCACCAGTACAACCACGGCTACACCAGCAACATCCTCAACACCCCGGACATCGATCCGGAGGCCTACCGCGTGTCCTCGCCGATCGAGTACGCACAGAACCTGCAGGACAACCTGCTGATCGCCCACGGCATGATGGACGACAACGTGTTCTTCCAGGATTCGGTGAACCTGACCCAGCGCCTGATCGAGCTGCACAAGGACAACTGGTCGATCGCGCCGTACCCGCTGGAGCGCCATGGTTATGTGCGCGCCGATTCCTGGCTGGACCAGTACAAGCGCATCCTCAAGCTGTTCGAGCAGAACCTGAAGTGAGTGCTGCCGCGGCCACGATCCACATCGTGGCCGCGGTCATCCTTGATGACCGTGGCCGGACTCTGGTGGTGCGCAAGCACGGTGCCAGCCGCTTCATCCAGCCGGGCGGCAAGCCCGACCCGGGCGAGGCCCCTCTGCAGGCACTGGCGCGCGAGCTGGACGAGGAACTGGGCGTACAGCTGCGCACCGCTTCGGCCATCGCACTCGGCAGTTTCGAGGACTGGGCGGTGAACGAGCCCGGCCACCGCGTGCAGGCGCAGGCCTGGCGGGTGTGGATCGAAGGTGAGCCGTGCGCGCGCGCGGAGATCGCCGAACTGGCCTGGGTGCCGCTGCAGCCGCCGCACGGCCGGCCCTTGGCACCCTTGAGTGAACACCATATCCTGCCGGCGGTCGCTGCCCTGGCGACGGCCCGCTGACCCGGCGGGCATCGCTCACCCGGACAACGGATGTCAGCCTCGATTCCCCCGATTCCAGCACCCGACCCACCGCCACCCAGCAACTGGGTCGGCGCGGTGGCGCAGGGCTCGTTCTGGCTGAGCCTGCTGGTCACCCTCTATTTCCTCGCGCAGGCGCTGATGGCTGCGGCGCTTGCCCGCACCGGGTTCTGGACCACGCTGGTGACACTGGCATGGGAACAGCAGCTCGACGGCAGCCTGTGGTGGATGCTCAAACACCCGGCGGCCACCTCGCTGCTGGTTGCCCTGCTCTGCCTGTTCTCGACCCTGGCCAGCTTGGGCCTGTGGCGCGGGCGGCGATGGGGCTTGTGGGCCTATGTGTGGATGCTGGGCCTGAGCGCGCTGGCCAACTTCGTGATCGCCTGGTGGATGGACCGCCTGCTGCTGGTGTTGATCGCGCTGCTTGCCAGCGACCCCACGGCGCAGCATGAGCTGCAGGTCCAGCGTGTGCTGTTCACGCTGACACTGGTCGGTACCTCGGTGCTGTTCGCGGGGCTGCAGGGTTGGCTCGGCTGGCGCCTGCTGCGGCCGGACATCCGCGCGCGCTTCCGCTGAACATCTCCCTTCCTTCCGCACGACAAGGATGTCGCATGCCTGCCCTGCTCCGAATGTTTCTGGTCGTCACTGCGCTGCTGCTGACCACCCCGCCAACGCCGACCGCAGCCTCCGCGTCCACGTCCGCGCCCGCGCCGCTGCGATGTGGCCAGTACGTCAATGCGCAGAATGACTCCACACTGGTGATCGACTCACACAACCGGGGCCGTCGCCTGGCGGCGGGCTTTGGTTTCGAACCGCTGCAGATCGAACGCGATGGCAACGGCCTGGTGCTGGTCAACCTGGATGACGGCGTGGCAACAGCGGTCACTGCCAGTGCTGATGGCAGACGCATCAACGACACGCTGCAGGACTACCAGCTGCGTGCACCGGCGGTCTGCCAGCCGGTAGCCGTGAACGCCGCCGGCAGCTGCCTGGCCGATGCGAACCGCTGTATGGCTCACCTGCACGCGGCGACGCCGCCGCAGCTGCTGACCGCCTGCCAACAGGGCGTGGGCGCGGCCTGCAGCGGCCTGTTGCTGGGCTACGTGGACGATGCGCTCCTCGCTGCCGCGTCTGCCAAGGGCATAGCGCTGGCTACCGCCGCACCGGCGCCCTGCACCACCGATGCGGAGCGCGAGGAGGTACTGACCTGCCGTGATGCCCGTCGTGACGCGTTGGCCGCCGCCGTGGCACAGGCCAGCGGCCAGGCGTTCGCCCGTGGCATCGATCCAGCGTGGGTGGAACTGCCGGCGGCGCAGCGCGACCAGTTGCAGCAGCTGTGCCTGCAGCAGCGCGCTGGCCGCTTCTGCACCGAAGTGGCCGAGCAGCAGTTGAACGCGCGCGATCCACGCGCGGCCGTGCAGGCGTTGCAGGTGGTCTGCGACAGCGGTCGCTACAGCGCATGCGAACGGGTCGAACCCCTGCAGGCACTCGGTGCCGCGTTGCGCCTGGTCGATGCGACCGAGCCGCCCTGTGGCCTGTACCGGGCCGACGGCGGCACGATCGATGCGGTTGCGTTCGGCGACGATGGCCACGCGACGATCGGTAGCCAGCGCTCGCAGGTGCGACTGCTGGACGGTGCCATCCATCTGCGCAATGACCACGGCAGCGATCATGTGCTGCGCCTGCTGGCCAATGGCGACCTGCTGGGCATGGATGCCTGGACCGGCTACCAGCGTTACCAGCGGCAGCCGGGTGCTGTGCGCTGCAAGGCTGCGCCCGCCCGAGATACCGCACCATCTGCGCACCGATGATGACCATCGTTCCACGTACCGTTTCTGCAAGGAGTTCCTGCATGCTCCCCTCCACTGCCCACCGCAGCCGCCTGTCACGCGGGTGGATCGCCGCGCTGCTGTTGTCGCTCGGCCCGGCAGCATCCGCGCAACCACTGCTGTGCGGCACCTTCAAGGACGCCGACAACGGCGCCCGGTTGACGGTGGAAAGCCCAGTACAGGGCTCCCGCCTCATCCCCGGCGCAGCCCCGGAGCCCTACAACCTGGAGCAGCTGGAGGACGTGCTGATGCTGGCCAACCTGGCCACCGGCGACATCGAGGCCCTGCAGATCGTCGACGAGGGCCACGCGCTGGCCGGCGAAGAGCGCTACTACACGCTGGAAAGCACGGCGGACTGCCAGGCGTCGCCGGTGTTCGCAGCGGGCAGCTGCCGCGCCGATATCGCCAGCTGCATGGATGACATGGCAGTGGCCGGACCCGAGCGCTGGCGGCAGTGGTGCCGTGAAGGCGTGCCGGCCGGCTGCAATCGCTTGATCGAGGATTATCGCAGCGACGCCCGCAATGCCCTGGTGCTCGACATCGCCCTGGCCAGCAATCGCCAGGAGCCTGCTGAACCTGCGGCATGCCAGCGTGGCAGTACGGACGTCGACGAAGCATGCAAACAGGCCGAAGCGGTGGGCCGGGTCCGTGACGCGGCCTGGGCGTTCTCGGTGGCGCGAAGCATCCCGCGCGACGTGCCGCTGCCGGCAGCGCAGCTGGACGAGGTCAGCACGCTGTGCCGCGAGCATCCCAGTGCCAGTTCCTGCCATGCCGCAGCCGTGGCGCTGTGGGCATCGGCGCGCCTGCTGCCGGCCCGCGATGCCCTGCAGCTGGCCTGCAGCATCGGTCGGGACCCGCAGGCCTGCAGCAGCGTCGCCCCCTTGGCCGCACTGAGCAGCGCAGACCTGGTCATCGTGGACGAGGCCAAGCTGCCCTGCGGCCGCTATGCGGCGCAGGGCCACGCCCTGGTGTTCGGCGACGACGCCCAGGTCCAGGTCGATGCGTCCGGCAGGCAGCCGGCGGTCATGCGCGAGGGCGCCATCCGGGTGCGGAACGAGGAAGGTGAGGACCACGTGTTCTGGCAGCTGGCCAATGGCGATCTTGTCGGCAACGACCGTTGGGCCCGCTTCGCCCGCTACCAGCGTGATGGTTCGTCGCCGACCTGCGGGGCGCGCGCCAGCGCAGGCACGGCGCTGCGGTAAAGTACGCGCCATGAACGAATTCGAGCGCGTTCGCGCCTACCTCACCGACCTCCAGGACCGCATCTGTGCAGCGATCGAATCCGCCGATGGCCGGGCACGGTTCCAGGAAGACCTGTGGCAGCGCGCCGAAGGTGGCGGTGGCCGCACCCGCGTGCTGCGCGATGGCGCGGTGTTCGAGCAGGCCGGCATCGGCTTTTCCGATGTGGCGGGCAGTCGCCTGCCGCCGTCCGCGTCGGCCAACCGGCCGGAACTGGCCGGTGCCTCGTGGCGCGCCACCGGTGTGTCGCTGGTGTTCCACCCGCTCAACCCCTACGTGCCGACCACCCACGCCAACGTGCGCTTCTTCCAGGCCCAGCGCGACGGCGAGGTGGTGGCCAGCTGGTTCGGCGGTGGCTTCGACCTGACCCCGTTCTACCCGTTCGACGAGGACATGCAGCACTGGCATCGGGTGGCACGCGATCTGTGCGCGCCGTTCGGTGAAGAGCGCTACGCGGCGCACAAGCGCTGGTGCGATGAGTATTTCTTCCTGCGCCACCGCAATGAGACGCGCGGTGTGGGCGGTCTGTTCTTCGATGACCTGCACGGCGATTTCGAACGCGATTTCGCCTACCTGCGCGCGGTCGGCGATGGCTTCCTCGATGCCTACCTGCCGATCGTGCAACAGCGCAAGGACACGCCCTACGGCGAACGCGAGCGCGAGTTCCAGCTGTACCGCCGCGGCCGCTACGTCGAGTTCAACCTGGTCTACGACCGTGGCACGCTGTTCGGCCTGCAGAGTGGCGGGCGCAGCGAGAGCATCCTGATGAGCCTGCCGCCGCGGGTGCGTTGGGAGTACGGCTTCAGCCCCGATGAAGGCAGCGCCGAGGCGCGCCTGGCCGATTACCTGGTGCCGCGCGACTGGGTGTGATGCGTGGCGCCCACAGTGGTCGAGCAAGCTCGACCACTACCGGGACAGGGCCGAGGCGACAGGCGGTCGGGAACGCTTGATATCGACCGCAGCGCCTACCCGTCCTTGCGCTTGGGAATGATGGTGATGTGGCCGTTGGTTTCCAGCAGTGCCAGTTCCACTTCTTCCACGCCGATGCAGCTCTGCTGGCGCATGGCGACATCGAAATCGGCGCGGCTGACCAGCTCGCGCCGCAGCACACCGTCGAAGAGCTTGCCGTTGCGCGCGATCACCACCGGTTCGCCCTCGATCAGCCGTTCCATGCGGCGGCTGCGGGCGGTGATCCAGCCGACGCCATAGTTCAGCAGGATCAGCGTGGCGGCCAGCAGCAGGCCGCCGGCCAGCGAGGTATCGGTGCCCAGCAGTGCGTTCTGCACCGCATTGCCCAGCAGCACGATCAGCAGCACGTCGAACGGGGTGACCTGGCCCAGCGCGCGCTTGCCGCTGAGCCGGACCATGCCCAGCACGACCGCGTAGACCACCACCGCGCGCAGGATGAATTCCCACCACGGCATCGCCAAGTCGAACAGATCGGGCATTGCGGGATTCCCTGCTGGACAATGGCCCAGCGTGGCGCAGCAGCGCACAAATAAAAAGCCCCGCTGACCAGGGGGAGGTCAACGGGGCCGGGGAACGGGCGCTTGGGGAGGAGCCCCCGTTCCGAGATCTGCTCCAGGGGATGGGAGAGATCCACAACAGGCATTGCGCCTGTCGGGAGTTATAGAAGCACTCCGAACACTAACGGTTCGTGAAGGGGCCCAATTTAATAAGCGCCCCTCAGGGAAACATTCATGTTCGAGTCAGAAATATCATGCAAATGAACGAATTCACGGCGTTTTTCGCCTGAATGCGACTCAGTGCGCCTCGTCCCAGTTACTGCCTGTACCGGTATCAACTACCAACGGCACTCGCAACTGTGCCGCTTGCGACATGCGCTGCACGACATTGCTACGCAGTTCTTCGATGAAACCGGCCTCGGCTTCGAAGACCAGTTCATCGTGCACCTGCAGGATCATCCGCGCCGGGGCGCCGCTGTCCCGCAGCCACTGGTCCACGTCGACCATCGCGCGCTTGATGATGTCCGCGGCGGTACCCTGCATAGGTGCATTGATGGCTGCACGTTCAGCACCGGCACGCAGGCCCTGGTTACGTGCATGAATGTCGTTCAGGTACAGGCGGCGACCGAACAGGGTCTCCACGTAACCCTGCTCGCGGGCCTGCTCGCGCATGCGCTCCATGAAGTCCCGGACGCCCGGATAGCGACTGAAGTACAGCGCCACGTAGTCCTGCGCCTGGCCACGGTCGATGCCGAGGTTGCGGGCCAGTCCGAACGCACTCATGCCGTACATCAGGCCGAAGTTGATGGCCTTGGCCGCGCGACGCTCGTTGCTGGTCACTTCTTCCAGGGTGCGGCCGAAGACCTCGGCGGCGGTGGCGCGGTGCACGTCGGCGCCCTGCTCGAAGGCCCGCACCAGGCCCGGGTCTCCGGACAGGTGGGCCATGATCCGCAGCTCGATCTGCGAATAGTCGGCCGCCAGCAGCTGGAAGCCTTCCGGGGCGATGAACGCACGGCGGATGCGACGGCCATCCTCGGTGCGGATCGGGATGTTCTGCAGGTTCGGATCGGACGAGGACAGGCGGCCGGTGGCGGCACCGGACTGGTGGTAGCTGGTGTGCACCCGGCCGGTATCGGGGTTGACCATCTCCGGCAGCTTGTCGGTATAGGTGCTGCGCAGTTTGGCCAGGCCACGGTACTCGAGGATCACCCGGGGCAGCTCGTGCTGCTCGGCAATCGCCTCCAGCGCCTCTTCATTGGTGCTGGGCTGGCCCTTGGGAGTCTTCACCACCGCCGGCAGCTTCAGCTCGTCAAACAGCACCGCCTGCAGCTGCTTGGGCGAATCCAGGTTGAAGCTGCGCCCGGCCAGTTCGGTGGCCTTCTGCTGCGCGGCCAGCATGCGCGAGGACAGGTCCTGGCTCTGCCGGCGCAGTTCGTCGGTGTCGATCCGCACGCCATTGGCCTCGATGCTGGCCAGCACCGGCACCAGCGGCATCTCGATGCTGCGGTACACGCTGTCCAGGGTCGGTTCGGCCAGCAGCTGCGGCTGCAGCGCGTGGTGCAGGCGCAGGGTGATGTCGGCGTCTTCGGCGGCGTAGCGGCCGGCCTCGTCGATTCCCACCTGCGAGAACGAAATCTGCTTGGCGCCCTTGCCTGCCACGTCCTCGAACTTGATGGTGCTGTAGCCCAGGTAACGCAGGGCCAGCGAATCCATGTCGTGGCGGGTGGCGGTGGAATTGAGCACGAAGCTCTCAAGCATGGTGTCGTCGTGGTAGTCCTGCACGTCCACGCCATGGCGGCGCAGCACGTGCAGGTCGTACTTGCCATGCTGGCCCAGCTTCTTCTTCGCCGGGTCCTGCAGCACCGGCCGCAGCGCATCGAGCACCTGCGCCAGCGGCAACTGTGCCGGGGCGCCGGGATAGTCGTGGCCGACCGGGATGTAGGCAGCCTTGCCCGGCTCCACCGCCAGGCTGATGCCGACCAGGCGCGCACGCATCGCATCCAGTGCGTCGGTCTCGGTGTCGAAGCTGACCAGGTCAGCCTGCTGCACGCGCGCCACCCAGGCCTGCAGCTGCTCGGTGGTCAGCACGGTCTCGTACTCGCCGGGCGCCGACAGCGCCGGATCGAGCTCACCGGCAGGCGGCGCTTCGGCGCTGCCACGGGCAAAGCCGGCGGCGGTGCCACGCAGGCTCGGCGTCGCGTCGTTGGCCACTGCAGGCGCCGGTACCGGCCCGCCCAGCTCCTTCAATGCCTGGGTGAAGCCGTAACGCAGGTACAGCTCGCCCAGGGTGGGCACATCCGGATCACGCAGGGCCAGCGTGGTCGGGCTGGCGTCCAGCGCGACGTCGGTGCGGATGGTCACCAGCTCCTTGTTCAGCGGCAGGCGCTCCAGCGCGGCGCGCAGGTTCTCGCCGATCTTGCCCTTCATGGTCGGCGCCGCCGCCATCACCCCGTCAAGATGCTGGTATTCGGCCAGCCACTTGGCAGCGGTCTTCGGCCCGCACTTCTCCACGCCGGGCACGTTGTCGACCGCGTCGCCCATCAGCGCCAGCAGGTCGACGATCTGGTCGGCGCGCACGCCGAACTTGTCCATCACCGCCGCGTCCGAGTCCATGCGGCTGCCGGTCATGGTGTTGACCAGCTCGATGCCTGGGCGGACCAGCTGGGCGAAATCCTTGTCGCCGGTGGAAATGGTGACCTTCAGGTCCTGCGCCACGCCCTGCAGGGCCAGGGTGCCGATCACATCGTCGGCCTCCACGCCTTCGATGCGCAGGATGCTGATGCCCAGTGCTTCGACGATGCGGCACATCGGCTCGACCTGGCTGCGCAGTTCATCGGGCATCGGTGGTCGGTTGGCCTTGTACTGGTCGTACAGGTCGTCGCGGAAGGTCTTGCCGGGGGCATCGACGACGAAGGCGACGTAGGCAGGGCGCTCCTTCAGCGTCGAGCGCAGCATGTTGACCACGCCGAACAGCGCGCCGGTGGGCTCACCCTGTGCATTGGACAGGGGCGGCAGCGCGTGGAACGCGCGGTACAGGTAACTGGACCCGTCGATCAGGACTAATCTGCTCATGTGTCGATTCTACGCGCCTGTTCCTGCATCGCGGCGACACGGCAGCGACGCGGCGTTGGGGCATAATCAAGGCTCTTTCCAGGCAAAGGCCCCGCCGATGAAGACCCTGATGCTGGCTTCCCTGCTCCTGCTTGCTGGCTGCGCCAGCATGGGCGGTGCGGGTGTTCCCCCGGTGGACGTCAAGGGCGCCGATGTTTCCAAGCGCACGATGAACAACGGCGACACCATCGAGGAATACCGGGTGTCCGGCCAGTTGCGCATGGTCAAGGTGACGCCGGCACGTGGCGCCCCGTTCTACATGTATGACAAGAACGGCGATGGCCGCTTCGACAACGACAAGGATGGCGTGTCGCCGGTGTACTGGAAGCTGTACAGCTGGTGATGCGGCCGGGGTCGGATCCCTTTCCACGGGAAAGGGCTCTGACCCCATCGAGGCGATCGGCACGGCCCATCCACGCATGGCGTGGATCTACCGGGCACTGCGGTGGCCCCATCCACGCATGGCGTGGATCTACCGGGCATTGCGGTGGCCCTATCCACGCATGGCGTGGATCTACCGGGCATTGCGGTGGCCCCATCCACGCATGGCGTGGATCTACCGGGAATTGCGGTGGCCCCATCCACGCATGGCGTGGATCTACCGGGCATTGCGGTGGCCCCATCCACGCATGGCGTGGATCTACCGGGAATTGCGGTGGCCCCATCCACGCGTGGCGTGGATCTACCGGGAATTGCGGTGGCCCCATCCACGCATGGCGTGGATCTACCGGGCATTGCGGTGGCCCTATCCACGCATGGCGTGGATCTACTGCGCATTGCGGTGGCCCTATCCGCGCATGGCGTGGATCTACCGGGCATTGCGGTGGCCCCATCCACGCATGGCGTGCACCTTTGACGGTGAACTGGAGTAGATCCACGCCATGCGTGGATGCTCTTCGGGCCGCCGATAAAAAACAACGCCGGCGCGCATCCTGCGGCCGGCGTCGGGTCCCCTCCCCGGGAACGCTTCCGTATCAGCGGATGACCAGCACCGGCAGCGTGCTGCGCGCCAGCACCTCGGCGGTCTGGCTGCCCAGCAGCACGCGGGTGACGCCGCGGCGGCCGTGCGAGGTCATTACGATCAGATCGCTGTTGCGCTGGCCCGCCGTCTCGATGATGCCGTCGGCCGCGTAGCGGTCCAGCACATGCACAGGATTGGCGGTGATGCCCTGCTCGGCCGCCTTGGCCAGGGCCGGCTGCAGCACCTTCTGCGCGCCTTCCTCGCGGTCGGCCTTGTACTCCGGGCTGTTCATGTAGCCCACGCTCCAGCCCATGGCGTCGTACATGCCGACGGCCCAAGGCTCGGAGACGGTGACGATGTCGACCTCGGCGTTGAGGTCCTTGGCCAGCTCCAGGCCCTTGGCCAGGCCCTTGTCGGCCAGCTCCGAGCCATCGGTGGCGATCAGGATGCGCTTGTACATGGTGGGGCTCCGCGGTGATCCAGCCAGTGGGAACGACACCATTACACAGCCTGTGTGGAGATCGTGCCTTGCGCAGGATCAATCCGGCAGCGCGCAGCGATGCCTGGGCAGCGCGGCATGATCGGCCGACGCGCCCAGGATCGACAGGCGGCTGGGATGTTCCGGTAGCGCCGGGCCATGCCCGGCGGGCACTCAGGCCTGCACCGTCACCCGCCAGCCACCGTCGTGCGGCTGCCAGTCGAATTCCACCGGCAGGAACTTCTCGATCAACCGCGCATTGCTGACCAGGTGATCGCTCAGCAGGTGGGTGGTGAACGCGCCGCCGCCCGCCAGCGCCATCGGCAGCAGCAACTGGTCGGACAGGTACTCGCCAACAGCACCGGTCCCGTCCAGGTACTGCTTGACCTGCCCGGCCAGGCGCGCCCCGACCTGCTCAGCGGAGACACTGCGCTCGCCGTGGCCGCTGAACACCTCCACGTGATCACCATGACGCACGCGCACCAGGGCGACGTTGCCCGGTCCCAGCGCCGGCCGTATCGACTGCACGTTGCGCGGGTGCGGGTCCACGCCCAGCGTCTCGGCCAGTACCTGCAGTTCGCGCAGGCCGATGCCGCTGGACAGCCCGGACATCAGCACCTGTGCCTCGATCGCCTGCAACGGTGCACGCACCTCCAACGACGGCGGCTGCAACGCCGCGCACGGCTGCACCTGCACCTCCATCACGCCACCGCCCGCCGGATGGAAGCCGTGCTGCAGCAGCTGCATCGACGCCTGCACGCCCATCCGGCCCAGCGCCGGCAGATAGCTTTCGGCGATGAAGTCCGCGCTGGGCGCCAACGGGTTGTGGGTACCGCCTTCCAGGCGCAGCTGCGACGCCCCCTGCGCGCGCCACAGTGCCGGCAGCACGGTCTGCAGCACCAGCGTTGCCGAGCCGCTGCTGCCGGTCGCGAAATGATAGTCGCCCGCGCTCACCAGACCTGGCTCGAAGCGCAGTGAGGTAGCGCCCAGTTCTGCACCGTGCACACAGGCGTTGCCGACCCGTGCCGCAGCGTTCACCGCGGTCAGGTGCTGGCGCATCAACCCCGGCTTGCGCCGGATTGCGCGGATGTTGTGCAGCGTGAAGCCGGTGCCGGTGCACAGGCTCAGGGTCAGTGCCGAGCGCAGCAGCTGTCCGCCGCCGTGCCCGCCATCCAGTTCAATCATGTCCATCTGTCTGTTCCTCCGTGCCCGTTGTTCGATGCCGGGCCTTGCTGCCGTGCGCGGCGCAGTGTACGCCGCGCACGGGTTGCCTCATCCCTTCACGCACACCACCTGGCGCAGCGTGTGCACGATCTCGACCAGATCGCGCTGGGCCTCCATCACCGCCTCGATCGGCTTGTAGGCCGCAGGCGATTCATCCACCACCTCCGCATCCTTGCGGCACTCCACGTGCGCGGTGGCCTTGGCGTGGTCATCCACCGTGATCAGCTTGCGCGCCTGGGTACGGCTCATCACGCGGCCGGCGCCGTGGCTGCAGCTGTGGAAGCTGTCCTCGTTGCCGAGGCCACGCACGATGAAGCTCTTGGCCCCCATGCTGCCCGGGATGATGCCCAGTTCGCCCTTGCGCGCACTCACCGCGCCCTTGCGGGTCAGCATCACTTCCTTGCCGAAGTGGGTCTCGCGGTTCACGTAGTTGTGGTGGCAGTTCACCGCCTCGGCCTCGGCCTCGAACGGCTTGCTGATCACCGTGCGCACCGCGGCCACCACGTTGCGCATCATCACCTCGCGGTTCATGCGTGCGAAACGCTGCGCCCAGTCCACCGCGAACACATAGTCGCCGTAGTGCTGGCTGCCCTCGGGCAGGTAGGCCAGGTCCTGGTCGGGCAGGTTGATCATCCAGCGGCGCATTTCCTGCTTGGCCAGCTCGATGAAGTAGGTGCCGATGGCATTGCCTACGCCACGCGAACCGGAGTGCAGCATGAACCACACGCGCTGCTCCTGGTCCAGGCAGACCTCGACGAAGTGGTTGCCGGTGCCCAGCGTTCCCAGGTGCTTGAGGTTGTTGGTGTTCTTCAGGCGCGGGTGACGCTCGCAGATCAATGCGAAGTCATCCACCAGCTGCGCCCAGCCCTCAACGGCCAGTTCGGGCGGCGTGTCCCAGCTGCCCTTGTCACGGCCACTGCGAGTGACGCTGCGGCCGTGCGGCACCGCCCGCTCGATCGCGCTGCGCACTGCCGACAGGTTGTCCGGCAGGTCGCTGGCAACCAGCGTGGTGCGCACTGCGATCATGCCGCAGCCGATGTCCACGCCCACCGCCGCAGGAATGATCGCGCCGATGGTCGGCACCACCGAACCCACGGTCGCGCCCTTGCCCAGGTGCACGTCGGGCATCACCGAGATCCACTTGTGGATGAAGGGCAGCCTGGCGATGTTCTGCAGCTGCTGGCGCGCCTGGTCTTCCAGCGGCACGCCGCGGGTCCACAGCTTGATCGGTGCAGCGCCCGGCTGCTGGATCACGTCGTAATTGAGGGTGGTCATGGTGATGTTTCCTTTCATCCAAAGCAAAAACAAAGAAGGTGCGGTGACAAAGGGGGTGGAACATTCCGTCACCCGCGTTGCCGCGGAGGACGGCCGGGACTTGAACCCGACCCCGAAGGGCTTCCGATGTAGTTCCACCTGCATTCCCCGCGCAACGAAAGCGAAGGTGCCGGCAGCACGACAAGAATCTGGAGGAACATCCTGCTCTACCACTGAGCTACTGCCGCGTTGCCGTGGCAGGCGGGAGTCGAACCCGCGACCTGGAGCTTAAGGGGCTGTAGTTCCTCCGGCATTCGCGCTGCCGGCATTGAAGCGGTGGCACCGTTGCCGGTGCCGTTTGAAAAGGTGCGGTGACAAGGGAGGTGGAACGTCTGCTTCCTCACGACAGGCAGGAAACGCGGGACTCGAACCCGACCCCGAAGGGACAACCAATGTAGTTCCACCAGCATTCACCGCGAAAACGAATTCCTGGCCCTGCCCGGCTGGCCCCATTGCCAGCCGGGCGGTCCGTGCGGCCTCCCTGCCGCCTTACAACGCCATGTCCTGGATGCGCTCGACCCAGCTGCTGCCGTCCTCGGCCGCAGCGGCGTACTGCGCCATCAGGTCGAACACCGCATCGCTGAAGCCACCGATGTGCAGCACGTCACCGCGCTGCACGGTCTGGCTGCTGGCCACCGGCTGCAGGTCGATGCACACCAGCCGCGCCTGTGGGCAGCGACGCTTCAATGCATCCCACTGCAGCATCGTGGCCGTCTGGCCGCCCTGGCGGGTGTCACGCCAACTCTCGTTGTCCGACACCAGCACCACCAGGTCCACCGGCTCGCGCCGCAGGTTGAGGTAGTGCAGCGGCGCGCTGACCGACGTACCACCGCCGTTGATGGCCAGCTGGCGGGCCAACGTCATCACGCTGTCGCGCGGGTTCAGGCGCACGTGGCGCACCTCGGTATCGAACGGCAACACCTTGGCCTGCGGCTGACCGCGCAGCACGCAGGCTGCAACGAGTGCCGCCACGTCCACGCAGCGCGCTGCCGTGCTGGAGCCCTTGCGGTAGCCGGTTACCGGCGACTGCATGGAACCGGACACGTCCACCGCCACCACCACCCGCCCGGGCAATGCCGGGGCCGACGCCGTGGCGATCTCCATCGCGTCCTGCAACGCTTCCAGGATCGCCGCCGGCAAGCCACCGCCGGCGTGGAAGGCCATCAGCAGCTGGTAGGGCAGTACGCGGGCACGACGCACCTGTTGCGGATCACGCAGGCGCTCTGCGATCACCTGCACCATCGCCGGATCGTCGAACACGCCATGGCGGGCGAACGTGTTGAGGTTCATCCGCATCGACTGCCACGATGCATTGCGGGCCAGTGCCGACCACTGCGCCGCGTCCAGCGGCAGCGTGCTGTAGTACTGGAACGGCAGGTCCGGCGGCAGTCCGCGCAGGTCACGCTTGAACGCCTCGTACGCCTGCACCACTGCCGGCAGCTGCGCCTCGTCGCAGGGACGACCGATGATCCATGCATACAGCGCCTTGCGCTCGGCGTTGGCCGGCTTCGGGTGCACCATGCGGATCACATCGGCCAGCGACGGCTGCTGGCCGATCGCCGCACGCACCAGCGTTTCCGCCGACGCCTGCTGGATCCACTCACGCACCCTGCGCTTGGGCAGCGAGCCCAGCGAGCGGCGCCCCACCTGGCCGCTGCGCATGATCTGCACGAAGGTGCGCAGCTGGCGGCCGTTGTCGATCACCCGCGGGAACGCCAGGGCGAACGCCTCCGGGTCGCGCAGGCTCAGCACCGCCAGCAGCAGCGCCGGCATGTCCTTCATGTGTGCGACCTGGCGGGCGTACAGGGCGGTGCGGGCGATGAAGCGCGGCTCGACCTGCGCGGTCAGCGCCAGCACCTGCTGCAGCTGTGCCTCGGCGTCGCTGTAGAAGGTGTTGTTCAGGCACCCGGTGGCCGCATACAGCGCCAGCGCCGCACGCGGGTCGCGGCGGTAGGCCAGGCCACCGGCTTCATTGACGGTGTCTGCCTGCGGCGGCTGCGGCGTGCGCATCCAGGAGAAGAGCGAAAGGTTGGCCATGCTGATGTCCTCGGCGGGAACAGCCCGCGTCGTGTCTTGCCGGATATAGAGCAATGGCCGTGCCAACTTTTGCGAAACCATCGCATGCCATTGATTTTGAAATGATTTCAGTGAAACAAGACTGTCCTGCCCAGCGAACATCGGCGAAAAGATATATATTTCCCGCGCCTCTTTTATAGGAATGGATATGGCGCGTCGGCAGGTGGTATTCGGCATGCTGGGCACCCAGCTCGACGCAGGCGAGGGTCCGGGCCGCTGGCAGAAGTGGCGCCCGACCGTTTCGCTGGGCATGCATGAGGATTTCCTGCCCGACCGCATCGAGCTGCTGCTGGATGAGCGCCGCTACAGCAAGCTGGCGCGCGTGGTCTGCGAGGACCTGGCGCAGGCCGCGCCGGGCATCAGCGTGCAGCGTCACGACACCTACCTGGCCGATCCATGGGAATTCGAGGGGGTCTACGCCTCCCTGCACGACTTTCTCGCGCGCTACCCGTTCCAGCCGGAGGAGGAGGACTACTACGTCCACATCACCACCGGCACGCACGTGGCGCAGATCTGCTGGTTCCTGTTGACCGAGAGCCGTCATTTCCCCGGACGGCTGCTGCAGACCTCGCCACCGCGCAAGCAGGACGGTGCCGCCGGCACGTACGCGATCATCGACCTGGATCTGTCGCGCTACGACCACATCGCCCAGCGCTTCGCCCAGCAGCAGCTGCTGGATCGCGACCTGCTGAAGGGCGGCATCGCCACCCGCAACGCCGCCTTCAACCGGATGATCGAGCAGATCGAAACGGTGGCCACCCGCTCGCGCGCGCCGATGCTGCTGATGGGACCGACCGGCGCCGGCAAGAGCCAGCTGGCCAAGCGCGTGTTCGAGCTGAAGAAGCTCAAGCACCAGCTGCCCGGTCGCTTCGTCGAAGTGAACTGCGCCACGCTGCGCGGCGACGGTGCGATGAGCACCCTGTTCGGTCACACCAAAGGCGCCTATACCGGCGCTTCCAGCGACCGTGCCGGCCTGCTGCGCTCAGCGCACCAAGGGCTGCTGTTCCTGGACGAGATCGGCGAACTCGGCCAGGACGAACAGGCGATGCTGCTGCGGGCGCTGGAAGAGAAGCGCTTCCTGCCGGTCGGCAGTGACCGCGAAGTGGAGAGCGATTTCCAGCTGATCGCCGGCACCAACCGCGATCTGCAGCAGTCGGTGCTGGAAGGCCGCTTCCGCGAAGACCTGCTGGCGCGCCTCAACCTGTGGACGTACCACCTGCCCGGGCTGGCGCAGCGCATGGAAGACATCGAGCCGAACATCGAGTTCGAGCTGGAGCGCTGGTCGCTGGACCAGCATGCGCGGGTGCGCTTCAACACCGAAGCGCGCACGCGCTATCTCGCATTCGCCACCAGCCCGGAAGCGGCGTGGCGCGGCAACTTCCGCGACCTGGGCGCGTCGATCATGCGCCTGGCCACGTTGGCCAGCGCCGGGCGCATCCAGATCGAGGGCGTGGAGGACGAGATCGCGCGCCTGCGGGCACAGTGGCGCGGCGGCGATGCGCCGTCTCCGCTGGATGCCCTGCTGGGCGAGGCCGTGGACGCGCTGGACCGTTTCGACCGCGTGCAGCTGGAAGAAGTGGTGCGGGTCTGTGCACGCTCGAAGTCGCTGTCCGCCGCCGGGCGCGAGCTGTTTGCGGTCTCGCGCACGCAGCGCGCCAGCACCAACGACGCCGACCGCCTGCGCAAGTACCTGGCGAAGTTCGGGCTGGACTGGGAGCAGGTGCGGGGGCCGGCCCGGTAGCGCGACGGCCCGGCTTGTGCGTGCACTGGCCACGCCGCATGCCACGCTCCGGTAGTGCCGGCCGCTGGCCGGCAGCCGCCGCTATCCCGACAGGCCGGCCCCACCCGAAACCGCAGCTTCAGGCGATCTGCACCACGCGTGCGTTCTGGCACAGCGGGTAGCTGCCGACGAACTCGGCGATCGCCTCACGCATCGCCTCGAACGACTGACCGTACATGTACAGCGCGGTCTCGCTCGGGCCCTGCCACCAGCTGCAGATCTCGCCCAGGCCATCGATGCGCTCGGACAGCTGCTCGAACACGTGGTTCGAATCGCACTGCTCGTACACCTCGTCCGGCAGGGTCAGGCCATCCAGGTAGATGGCCAGGCCTTCGGTCACGCCGAAGCTGCGGTCGGCCTCGCCTGCGCCCTGCACCTGCGACCCCTTCGGTGCCCCCAGCTGCTCCAGCAGGTCGACCAGCTTCGGCACACCCGCGGCATCGGCCAGTGCCACTTCGATATCGCCGTACTCGACTTCGCCCTCGTCGGACATCGCGGTACCGCCTCCGGTTATCCCGCCCAGCTCGGCCGCCTGCAGCAGCGCGTCCAGCGGATCCTCGAACAGCTCATGGCGATGCTCGGGCTGCAGCCTGGCGTTCAGCTTCACGGTGACATGCAGCGTGGGTTCGGTCATGAGGGCGTTCCTGGGAGATGTGGCCGCCATTGTAGAACTGAGCCTGCCCGACTGCTTCTCCCTGACCAAAGCCACTCCCCGCGCCTGGCAGCCGAGCGATAATGCGCGGCGCAAGGACACCATTCCAACAGGGGGAATACATGAAGTCGATCATTACGCTGGCACTGCTGCTGTTGCTCACCGGCTGTGGCATCCGCACCGAAGTGGTGCGCGTGAACGTGCCGGACATCCGGGTGAACCCGGAGCAGGGCCCGGTGGTGGTGGTGGCCCCGGTGCGTGACAGTCGTCCGGTTTATTTCCCGGAGGTTGCGGCAGCCGACCGCGCCAAAAACATTGCCGGGGTGGTTCGGCAAGGCAACGGCGTTCTCGTCTCCGTCGAGTCCACCACAGCGGCGGACAAGACGCGCGAAATCATGATCCAGGCATTGCGCAACATGGGTTATCGCACCGCCGATCGGTGCGAAGCGTCATGCACGCTGTTGGAGACCTCGCTCACCGATTTCTCGGTCAAGATGCCGGCGAACTTCTTCCGGATGGTGTCATCCACACAACAAATGCTGGCCGACATTTCGGTGCAGGTCGTTGCGCGGAGGGACGGTCAAACCCGAACCTTCACCGCCACCGGCCATGGCGCAAACATTTTCCAGGTGCCGTCACGCGAGAACTGGGAGATCGCCCTGGAGCGCGCGGTGAAGAGCTTCAGCAGCAGCCTGCAGCAGTCCATGTCCGAACAGGACACGGCCGCGCAACCGCAGGCGCAGGACTGATCGCCGCCCGGGTCAGCGCAGGAACGGGATCACTTTGCGCTTGAGCAGTTCCACCAGCACCGGGTCCATGTACTCGTAGTCATCGGGAATATCCAGGCAGATCACCCGCTTGCCGTTCAACCATGCCTTGTAGCGGCTGGAAAGCCGGTTGCGGTGCGCCCGCTCCATCACGAACACCAGATCGGCCCATTGCAGGAGCTCGGGGCTGAGCACTTCCTCGGCGTCGGCGAGCAGCCCGGCCGAGGCGGTTTCGACGCCCGGCCAATCGGCGAACACCTGCTCCGCCGTCGGGCTGCGCAGACGGTTCTGGCTGCAGAGGAAGAGCACGTTGCGGGTCATCAGCACTCGCCTTTGTAGAGCCGAGCCCGTGCTCGGCTGCTTTCCATCGCGTCGGGGTCAGAGCCCTCCTACGGGAGGGATCCGACCCCGGCGGTGATCAGATCACCGTCAGGTTGGCATACGCCATCACCAGCCACTTGCTGCCGGCGTCGGCGAACTCGATCTGCACGCGTGCGTGGGCACCGTTGCCTTCGTAGTCGGTCACCATGCCTTCGCCGAACTTGGGATGGTTGACCAGCGCACCCAGCTTGATCGGCGGCGTTTCGATGGCGGCGTGTCCCATCACCCGGCTTGCGCCCATCGACGCCGGCCGCGAGACCTGCACCTTCGGCCGCACTTCGTGCAGCAGCTCGCGCGGGATCTCGCGCAGGAAACGCGAAGGCAGGCTGTAGTTGTCCTGGCCGTGGATGCGCCGCGATTCAGCGTAGCTCAGCACCAGCTTCTGCCGCGCGCGGGTGATGCCGACGTAGGCCAGCCGACGCTCTTCCTCCAGCCGCCCGCTTTCCTCCAGCGACCGTGCACTGGGGAACAACCCCTCTTCCACGCCGGCCAGGAACACCAGCGGGAATTCCAGGCCCTTGGCCGAGTGCAGCGTCATCAGCTGCACGCCTTCCTCGCCGGCCTGCGCCTGGCCCTCACCGGCCTCCAGCGCCGCGTAGGCCAGGAACGCGACCAGCTCGTCCATGTCCTCGCCCACTTCCTCGATGTCGTCGGCACGGCGCACGAAGCGCGAGGCCACCGACACCAGTTCGTCGAGGTTGTCGGTGCGCGATTCCGAATCCAGCGCGTTGCGGCTTTCCTTGCTCCAGTGCTCGCGCAGCTGCGAGCGCACCAGTACATGGTCCACGCGCTCGGCCAGGGTCATCTGCAGGGTCTGCGCCTGCAGTTCGTTGACCAGCACCAGGAAGCCGGCCAGTGCATTACGGGCACGCGCCGCCAGCGCACTGCCCTGGGTCACCAGCATGGTGGCTTCCCACAGCGAGATGCCCTGGGCGCGCGCTTCGCGGCGCACTTCGTCCAGCGTGCGGTCACCGATGCCACGCGTGGGCGTATTCACTGCGCGCTCGAATGCAGCGTCGTCGTTGCGGTTGGACAGCAGCCGCAGGTAGGCCAGCGCATCCTTCACTTCGGCGCGCTCGAAGAAGCGCATGCCGCCATACACGCGGTACGGTACCTGTTCGCTCAGCAGCGCTTCTTCCAGCGCGCGCGACTGCGCGTTGCTGCGGTAAAGCACGGCCACTTCGGTGTAGCTGCCGCCGTCGCGCACCCATTGCCGTGCGCGCTCGACGATGTAGCGCGCCTCATCCATCTCGTTGTACGCCGCGTACAGGTCGATCGGCTCGCCGTCACCACTGTCGGTCCACAGCTGCTTGCCGATGCGGTCCGGGTTGTGCGCGATCACCGCGTTGGCGGCGCTGAGGATGTTGGCGGTGGAACGGTAGTTCTGCTCCAGGCGGATGGTCTGCGCGCCCGGGAAATCGCGCAGGAAGCCCTGCACGTTCTCGACCTTGGCGCCGCGCCAGCCGTAGATGGCCTGGTCATCATCACCGACCACGAACACGTGGCCCTCATGCCCGGCCAGTACCCGCACGAAGGCGTACTGGATGGCGTTGGTATCCTGGAATTCGTCCACCAGGATCTCGCGGAACCGCGCGCGGTAGTGCGACAGCAACGGCGGATTGTCGCGCAGCAGTTCGTGCGCGCGCAGCAGCAGCTCGGCGAAATCGACCAGGCCGGCACGGTCACACCGCGCCTGGTACTCGGCGTAGGCCTGGCGCATGGTTTCCAGCCACGCATCGTTCGGCTCGGGCTGGATGTGCTGCGGGCGGCGGCCCTCATCCTTCTGCGCGTTGATCCACCAGGCAATCTGCTTGGGCGGGTACTTGCCGTCATCCAGCTCCAGCGCCTGTACCACGCGCTTGACCAGCCGCAGCTGGTCGTCCGAATCCATCACCTGGAAGCCTTCAGGCAGCTTGGCATCCTGCCAGTGCAGGCGCAGCAGGCGGTTGGCCAGGCCGTGGAAGGTGCCGATCCACATGCCGCGGCTGCCATGCGGCAGCTGCGCGTCGATGCGATGGCGCATCTCGCCGGCGGCCTTGTTGGTGAAGGTCACCGCGAAAATGCCGTGGGTCGGCACGCCTTCGACTTCATGCAGCCAGGCAATGCGGTGGGTGAGTACGCGCGTCTTGCCCGACCCGGCACCGGCCAGCACCAGGTGGTGACCGAGGGGAGCGGAGACGGCTTCGCGCTGGGCCGGGTTCAGGCCATCAAGCAAGTGGGAGACATCCATGCCTCCATTTTACGGCATCGACGTCGCAGCTCCTGCGACCACCTGCGTGGCGAGTGCCTGCGCCTGCTGACGCAGTTCAGGCACCGCCAGGCTTTCCCACAGGCTGCCGATGCGCAGGCTGCCAAGTACCCCCAGGCGCGCCTGTGGCTGGCCAGCCGCTGCACACAGCCGGTCGCCCGGCACGCTGCTGTCCAGTCCCAGCCCATGCGGGCCGGGGCGGGCCAGCCCATCGGCCTGCAGCTGCTGCAGCAAGGGATTGCGCAGTGCCGAGGCGCGGGTCTCCACACCGGTGGCATTGACCACCGCAGCGATCGTCCACTGCACGTTGCCGCCGCCCGCCTCGCGACCCGACAGCCGCAGGACATCACCGTCGCGCCACACGCGCTGCAGGCGGGCGCGGTGAACGCGCAGCTGGCCGCTGGCCTGCAGCGCCTGCAACTGCTCGGCCACCGGTTCAGCAATGCGATGGCGGTGCACGTCCCAGTAGCGCACCACGTGGCGCAGGAAGCGGCGCTGATCGGGGGCGTCCATGCTCTGCCACAGCGCCTGGCCGTGCGGGCGGATGCGATCCATCACGCCCTGCCACGGGATGCCGTCGGCCTGTGCGTGCCGTGCGTGGCGGCGCAGTACGCGCAGGCGCTGGCGCAGGGTCATCGGCAGCAGCTCCTGCGGGTCGAACGCCGGCAGGCCGCCGTGGGCGTGCGGCAATGGCAGCAGGCCGTGGCGCGAGATCACGTGCAGCGGCCCGCTATGGCCAGCAGCCACCAATGCCAGCACGGTGTCGGCCATGCTCAGCCCGGAGCCGACGATGGCCAGGGCATGGTCACTGGCCAGCGTGCGTACGCCGTCATAATCCCAAGCTTCGGCCACGTCATCGGCAGATAGCGCGTCGACGCCGTCCACCGGCAACGGCCGCATGCTGTTGCCGGTGGCGATCACCACCTGCGCTGCATGCAATGTTTGGCCATCGCCCAGCTGCAACTGGTAACCGCGGTCATCCGGATGCAATGCCAACACCGGCTGGGCCACGATCTGCAATCGCGCCGCACTGGCCGCTTCGGCCTCGCGCAGGCGCTGCTGCAGGTAGGCAGCGAAGTAGTGGCGACACACATAGCGTTCGCCCAGCACTTCGCGCGCCTCGCCCGGATAGGCGTTGGCGGCCTGCAGGAAATCGAGGAAGTCGCCGGGCTGGTCGGCAAAGGCGCTCATCTTCGCCGCCGGCACGTTCAGCAGGTGCTCCGGCCACGGCGTGGCATAGGCAATGCCCTGTGCCAGCTGCGAGGCCGGCTCGAAGATGGCCAGCGCCAGCGGCGCTCGGGCCTGGCGCAACACCTGGATCGCCACCAGCACCCCAGCCGCACCACCGCCGATGATCGCCAGGTCCAGTTCGCCACTACGCGGTGAATCAGTCATGCGCCGATTGTAGGCCATCGGCCCTGCCCGGCTGGCGCCGGCCTACATCAAGGCATCGGCCAGGCGCGCGATGCCCTCGCGGCTGCGCAGCCACGTGGGACGCTTGCGCCACTGCTCCAGGTCCAGCAGGCGCGACTGGCGCAGGTAGTCGTCCTCGATGGCACACAACTGCGTGACCAGTTGTCGGTCATAGCAGATCAGGCCGATTTCGGCATTCAGCGCGAACGAGCGGATATCCATGTTGATCGACCCGAGCACGGCGATGTCCTCATCCACGCTCATGTGCTTGGCATGCAGGAACTGCGGCTCGTACAGCGCGATCTGCACACCGCAGCGCAGCAGCTCATCGTAGTAGGCCTCCTGCGCCCACGAGGTCAGCCGCTGGTTGTTGCTGGCCGACAGGATCAGCTGCACCTGCACGCCGGACAGCGCGGCGATGCGCAGTGCACTCAGCGTTGCTTCGTCGGGCACGAAGTAGGGCGTGACCATCACCAGCCGGCGCCGGGCAAGATGGATCAGCGCGGCCACCGCATCGCGCGCGTTGCTGTACGGGTAGGCAGGGCCACTGGGCAGCAGCTGGGTGGCGATGTCCTCGCTGCACACCGGCACGTCGGCGATGACCTCCAGGCGCTGCCCGGTTTCGATGTACCAGTCGCTGGCGAACACGGCTTCAAGGTGCGCCACCGCAGGCCCGCGCACGCGCGCCACCAGCTCGCGGTTGGGGTGGCCGGCAACGAATTCAGGGCGCGCCAGGTTCTGCGAACCTACATAGCCCACTTCGTTGTCGATCACCGCGATCTTGCGATGGTTGCGCAGGTCCATGCGCCCGCTGCGGCGCCAACGCAGGCCGCCGGGCAGCATCGCGCGCACTTCGATGTCACGTGACCGCAGCCGCTTGCTGTATGCGCGCAGGCCCCGCTTGGCGCCGACCGCATCCAGCAGCACGCGGCACTGCACGCCGCGCGCTGCGGCACGCTGCAGGGCTTCGACGATGGCCTCGCCCACCGTGTCATCGAACATCAGGTAGTACAGCAGGTGCACCCGGTCCTGGGCCTGGTCGATGTCGGCGATCAGGGTATGCAGCGATTCGCTGTAGTCGGTCAGCAGGTCGACCGCGTTGCCGTGCACCGGCATGAAGTCGCCCTGGCGCTGCACCAGCGGCACCACTTCGGCGCTGGCGGTATCGGCCTGCGGCGTCCAGCGCAGGCGGCGCTGCAGCGCCTGTTCTTCACGGATGACCTGCGAGGCCTCGGCCTGCCGGCGGATGCGCTCGCGCGACAGCCACGGATGCCCGAACAGCAGGTAGAGCGGCAGGCCCAGCAGCGGCACGAAGCCGACCAGCAGCAGCCAGCTGCGCGCCGCGCCCGGCGTGGTGCGGGTGGGGATCCAGCACAGCGCCACCAGCCGGATCAGCCAGTCGATCAACAGCAGGTACGAGCCCAGCAGCCACTCGAACAGCATCGCGTCGCCCGTTGGGAGGTGTGGGGCCATTCTGCCCAGCGGGGTGTGCAGAGTCGAGCAGCGCTGGGGACAGCGTGCCGACCAACGGTCGGCACCCACGGGGTCGGAACGTGTCGGTCAAGGTCGACACCTACCAGGGGCGGGGGGCCACAAAAAAACCCGCCACGAGGGCGGGTTTTTTTGGAAGCGACCCGCAATCCTTGCGGATTACTTGATCTTGCCTTCCTTGTACGGGACGTGCTTGCGCACGACCGGATCGTACTTGGAGAATTCCATCTTCCCCGGGGTGTTCTTCTTGTTCTTGTCGGTCGTGTAGAAGTGACCGGTACCAGCGGTCGAAATCATACGGACCTTATCGCGCTTGCCTGCCATGATCGTCTACTCCTCAGACCTTTTCGCCGCGCGCACGCAGCTCAGCCAGAACGGAATCGATACCGTTCTTGTCGATGGTGCGCAGTGCATGCGCGGAAACACGAAGCTTCACCCAGCGGTTCTCGCTGGCAACCCAGAAGCGGCGCTCGTGCAGATTCGGCAGGAAACGACGACGGGTCTTGTTGTTGGCGTGCGAGACGTTGTTACCCGTCTGCACTCGCTTGCCGGAAACCTGGCATACGCGGGACATGGCGCACCTCGATAGTAAGTTGTGTCTCCCCGTAGCCCGGGGGACGGCGGCCTCGGTGGTTGCCCACCACACGTCAAGAGAATCAAAGGGTTACGCTGGCGTTGGGCGGCCGGGGACGTGCTCCCGGGGGCGCCGCCCGGCACGAAACCGGACACAGCGAGCCGCGCATTATGCACGCAATCAAGACCTTGCGCAACTTACCCACAGGCCACGCCTGAACACGATGGCGGCGCCCTGCCCTCAGCGCAGGTGCGGCACCACCTGGGCCAGCAGGTGGGCATCCTTCAGTGCGCCATGCAGGCCGCGGGTGCCGGGAATGCGCAGGCGCTGCAGCACATCGTCGAGCTTGTTGGGCATGCCCGGCCAGCGCTTGCGGGCCAGCTTCAGGCTGCAGGTCACGCGGCAGTGCTGGGCCAGCCCTTCGGCGATGCCGGCCAGGCGCAGCTCGTTGTCGAGGAAGCCGACGTCAAAGGTGGCGTTGTGCGCGACCATCTCGCTGCCACGCAGGAACTCCAGCAGTTCGGCGGCCTTGCTCGCAAACAGCGGCTTGCCCACCAGCATGGCATCGCTGATGCCGTGCACGCGCTGCGCGCCCCAGTCCACCTTCCGCTGCGGCTGCAGGTAGGTGTGGAACTGGCGACCGCTGAGTTGTCCATCGACCAGTTCCACCGCCCCGATTTCAATCACCCGATGGCCCAGGCGATGCGAGATACCGGTGGTTTCGGTGTCCAGTGCGACGACGCGGCTCACGGCGCACGCCGGTATGCAGCGGCCGGCATGCGGCAGACAAGGGACGGTAGGGATGGCAGTGCGGTCATGCGGTGCTGGATCCTGTTGCGCGCGCCCCGTGCGGCGGGGGCAGATGAGGCGGGATTGTCCCACGCGGTGCGTCGGCAGGAGCGCGGACGAACACAGCGATGCCGGCATACTGGTGATTCACTGCGGAGGCTCCAATGCGACTGCTGGCCCTCACCTACGGCACCGAAGGCGATACGCGCCCGCTGGCCATGCTCTGCCATGGGCTGATCGCGGCCGGTCACGAGGTCATGCTGCTGGCCGACGGCGGCACCCTCGACAGCGCGAAGGCCTTGGGCGTCCCGCACGCCGCGCTGGAAGGCGACATCCACGACGAAGTGGTGGCGCTGGTCTCACGCGGCAATGGCGTTGCCGCCGCCAGCACCGGGCTGGCACGGATGGCGCTGCAACATGTCGCCGGTTGGATGCGCCAGGCCGATGCTGCTGCCGACGGCTGCGATGCGATCCTGACCGGTGGCCTGGCTGCGTTCGTCGGCATGAGCGTCGGCGAGCGTCGCGGCCTTCCGGTGATCGGCGCCGGCATGATTCCGCTGACGCCGACGCGCGCGTTCCGCTCGCCCTTCCTGCCGCCCGGACGCTCGCCGGGCTGGTTGAACCGGGCCAGTTATGGCCTGGTCAACGGCCTGATCTGGCGACAGTTCCGCGGCCCGATCAACACGGCCCGCCAGCACGCCGGGCAGCCACCACGACGTTCCCTCTGGGCTGGCCTGCCGATGCTGTATGGCATCTCGCCACAGCTGCTGCCACCGCCTTCGGACTGGCCGGCCGACCACCTCGTGTGCGGCCAATGGTCGGCCCCTGCTGCGCCGTGGCAACCGTCGTGCGAACTGCGGGCTTTCCTCGATGCAGGACCGCCGCCGGTCTATCTGGGCTTCGGCAGCATGACCGGCTTCGAGCGCGAACGTGTGCTGCCGGCGCTGTTGTCGGCGCTGGCGCCGCGCCGCGTGCTGCTGTTTCCCGGTTGGGTCGGCGTGCCCGACATGACGCTGCCCGACTCGGTACGGGTGATCGGCCCGACCCCGCATGAAGCGTTGTTGCCGCGCTGCGCACTGGCGATCCACCACGGCGGCAGCGGCACCACGCATTCGGCATGCCGCGCCGGCATACCGTCGATGGTGATGCCGTTCGCCGCCGACCAGTTCTTCTGGGCCGATCGCCTGCAGCACCTGGGCGTGGCACCGGCGCCACTGTCACCCAAGCGGTTGCAGCCGAAGGTGTTGGCCGATGCACTGGCGTTCGCCGAGCATGCCGATACACGCGCCCGGGCGGCCGCGCTGGGCGCTGCAATGGCGAACGAGGATGGAGTGGCATGCGGCGTGGCCGCACTCGAGCGGTGGCTCAGCCCAACGTCTCCACCACCCAGTCAATGAACACCCGCAGCCGCTGGCTCATGTGCCGGTTCGGCGGGAACATCACGTGCATCGGCATCGGCGGCAGCTGCCAATCGTGCAGCACGGGCAGCAGCTCGCCGCGCGCCACATGTGGTTCGGCCATGTAGCTGGGCAGCGCGACCACGCCGAGGCCGGCCAGGCCAGCGGCCAGATAGGCGTTGCCATCATCGAAGCCGATTGAGTAGCGCCCCTGCACCTCGACGCGCTCGGCGCCACGCTGCGCGGTGAACACGCGGGCGCGGCCACTGCGTGGGCTGAGAAAACCGACCGTGTGGTGGTCCGGCCCTTCCAGCGCGCGCGGGTGTTCCGGCACACCGAACCGCTGCACATAGCCCGGGCTGGCATGGAAGCCGATCGGCAGGCGCGCCAGCGGTCGTGCCACCAGCGCGGGATCGGCAGGCGCGCCACCACGGATCACGCAATCGACGTTGTCGGCGATGACATCGACCTCGCGGTCGCTGACGCCGATGTCCAGCTGGATCTCCGGATAGCGGGCCTGGAAATCCGGCAGTGCCGGCACCAGCCGCAGGCGCGCATACGGCCCCGGCACGTCGACGCGCAGGCGCCCGCGCGGTTGTGCGGCGGCCTCGCCCAGCCCCCCTTCGACCTCTTCCAGCTCGGCCAGCAGGCGCACGATGCGCGGGTAATACGCCGCGCCATCGGCGGTAACGCTGACCCGGCGCGTGGTGCGGTTGAGCAGCCGCAACCGCAGATGCGCTTCCAGCTGCTGCACCAGCTGGGTGACCGTGGTGCGGCTGAGCTGCAGGGTGTGCGCGGCGCGGGTGAAGCTGCCGGTCTCCACCACCCGGGCGAACGCGCGCATCGCTTCGAAACGGTCCATGGCCGTGGCTGTGATTGTTTGGAATATGCAATCAATCTAGACAGATGATCACGGTTTATCCAGACAGCGGCGGCGGGGAGGATGGTCCGCTCCCGTCTGGAATCCGTCCCATGTCCCACCGTGATGTTGTCTTTCCCGCCGGCCGGCAGGCGCTGTACGAGCGCAACCGCTATTCGCCGGCGATCCGATCCAATGGCTTCCTGTTCGTCTCCGGCCAGGTCGGCAGCCGCGAGGACGGCTCGCCCGAACCGGACTTCGAGACCCAGGTCCGCCGCGCCTTCGAGAATCTCAATGCGGTGTTGGCCGCCGCAGGCTGCACGTTCGATGACGTGATCGACGTGACCGTGTTCCTGGTCGATCCGGAAACGAACTTCGAGAAGGCCTGGGCGATCATGCCCGAGTACTGGGGCCAAGCGCCGCACCCGACCCTGACCGGCATCGGCGTGACCTGGCTGTATGGGTTCCAGTTCGAGATCAAGGTGATCGCCAAACTGCCCGCAGACCGGTAGTGCCGGCCGTTGGCCGGCAGCGCATTGCGCCAGCAGGGTTCATGGGATTGCCGGCCAGCGGCCGGCACCCCGGACACCCGCCTGAACGGAACACGCCGACAAATTCCCGAGGTGGCCATTGATATTGTATCCACCGAAAACCGCTTGCTAGCCTCCCCTCCATGCGCCGGATCGCCCGCCACCTTCGTTCGACCCTGCTGATGCTGCTGATGGCGGCATTCGTGGTCGTGCCGGTGGCCGATGTGCTGGCGTGTGCGGTGGAACCGCACGACAGCACGGTGGTGCATGTGCAATCCGGCGCCGAAGACGCCGACGGTGACAGTGACAACGACGGCAAGCACGCCGCTGCCTGCAGCCACAACCACTGCCACCACTCCAACCTGAGCCTGCCGGCGAGCACCTTCGCCGCCTTTGGCACGCCGCGACCGGCGCGCTGGATGAATGCAGGCGACGCGGCGACCTATGCGGTCGCCCAGGACGAACTGGCACGTCCTCCCCGGGCGTGAGTTGAGCGCGTCCCGCAATCGCGGGCTCCCGTTTCACTCACAACCGGAATCCCCCTATGTCGATCCTGACACCTCGGTCGCCGCGCGCGGCCGGGCTGGTCGTCGCCGTGCTGCTGGGCCTGATCCCCGCCGCACAGGTCGCCGCACAAGCCGCACCTTCGTACGACACCCTGCTTGAACGCCTGGACCAGCTGCCCGGCGCCCGCGTCGGCGCGGCACTGGCCGAGGCGGCCGACGCCCGCGCCGACCAGGCCCGGGCGCTGCCCAATCCATCCCTTTCCTGGTCCGCCGAAAACGCTTGGGGCACAGGCGCCTACGGCGGCATGGGCAGGGCCGACACCGTGCTTACCCTGTCCCAGCCGCTGGAGGTCTGGGGCCAGCGCGGCGCGCGCGTCCGCGCCGCCCGCGCCGAGGCACAGGCCGCTGCCCTGCGGGGTACGCAGAGCCGCAGCGATGTCGCCAGCCAGTTGGCGGCGATCTACGCACAGGCCGAAAGCGCCCTGCGTCGCTACACGCTGGCCGAAGAAGCGCTGAGCCTCACCCGCGACGATGCGGCGGCGGTCATCGCCATGGTCAAGCATGGCCGCGAGCCGCAGTTGCGTGCCGTGCAGGCACAGAGCGAAGTGGCCAATGCCAGCGCCGCGCTGGATGAGGCGCAGGCCTTCCGCGACGCCGCGCTGGCCCGCCTGGCCGGTGCGGCCCTGCTGGATGCACCGGTGCAGACCATCGACAACAGCCTGCTCGATCGCGCACCGCCAGTACCGCGTGGCGCCACCGATGTGGCTCTGGCCGTGCGCGTGGCCGAAGCCGAAGTTGATGCGGCCGGTCGTCTAGTCGACGTCGAGCGCAAGCGTGCCCTGCCCGACCTCAGCGTTACCGCCGCGCAGACGCGTTTCCGCGAGGACCGCGAACAGGCCTACACGCTCGGCGTGAGCCTCTCGATCCCGTTGTTCGACCGCAATCGTGGTGGCATCCGCGCCGCCAGTGCCGAACAGCGCGCGGCCGAAGCGCGCTTGGACCAGCAGCGGCGCGACAGCGAAGCCGAACGCTTGTCGGCGGTAGCGGGCCTGAAGGCCGCCGGCAGCCGCACCCGCGCGGCCGACGAAAGTGTGGTAGCCGCCGAGGAAGCCTATCGGCTGGCGCGCATCGGCTTCGACGCCGGGCGCATCTCGCAGCTGGAACTGCGCAGCACCCGCAGTGCCCTCATCGCCGCCCGCGGCACCGCTGTGGACGCGCGCCTGTCGCGCGTTGGCGCGGAAATCGATCTCGCCCGCCTTGAAGGGCGCGCACCCTTTGTGGAGGCCCGATGAACCTGTCCCGTTCTTTTCCGCTGGTTGGCGGCTTGTTGCTGACTGCATTGCTGGCCGGTTGTTCTGGTAACACACAGGCCCCGAATGCCTCGGAGCCCGCCGGCAAGGCAACAGCCGACGATGGCCACGCCGCCGACAGCACCGACGCCAAGGCCGAAACCGGCAACGCGGCAGATGCCGATGAAGGCGTGGTGCAGCTGACGCCAGAGCAGATCAAGGCATCCGGCATCGACGTGGTGGCCGTCGGCCGCGGCGGCGGTGGTTCGACGCGGCTGTCCGGCCGGGTGGAACCGTCGATCGGTGCACGTGCCTCGGTCGCTTCCACCGTGACCGGTCGCGTGGAGCGCGTGCTGGTCGCACCGGGCACGGCAGTGAAGCAGAACCAGGCGCTGGCGATCGTGGTCAGTGGCGAGGCGGCCGTGTTCCGCGCCAATGCGGTTGCCGCCGCCGCGGAGGCCGAGGCGGCGCGCCTGGCCCACGGCCGCGACAAGGCACTGGTCGAACAGGGCGTGGTCGCTCGCCAGGAACTGGAAACCTCACGCGCGCGCTCGCTGGCGGCGCAGGCGCAGGCCGCTGCCGCGCAGGCACAGGCCGCCGCCACCGGTTCACCCGACAGCAGCGGCCGCGTGCGCATCACCAGCCCGGTGGCCGGCATCGTCGGCAACGTGCAGGTCACGCCCGGCGGCGTGGTGGCGGCCGGCAGCCCGGTGGCCGACGTCGCCGATCCGTCGATGAACGAGCTGGTGTTCACCGCGCCACCGGCGCTGGCCGCGCAGGTCACGCCGGGCATGACGCTGGAAGTGACCGTGCCGGGCGGCAGCTTCAGTGCCACCGTCACCGGTTCGGCCGCCGATGTGCGCCAGCAGGGTGGCGTGGCGGTGATCCGTGCCACGCCGGTGGGTGCCGCATTGCCACCGGCCGGTTCGCCGGTATCGGCGGTGGTGGTCACCGACGGCAAGGACGGCGCGTTGAGCGTACCGGCTGATGCGGTACAGAACGTCGGCGGCAACAGCGCGGTATTCGTCGCCGTCGAGGGCGGCTTCAAGGTGCAGCCGGTACTGGCCGGCCGACGTGCCGGTGACCGCATCGAGATTCTCAGCGGCTTGAACGGCGACGAACGCATCGTCGGCGCCAACGCGTTCCTGCTCAAGGCCGAACTGGCCAAGGGCGAAGCCGAGCACGGGCACTGAGGACCTTCCATGTTCAAGCTCATCATTGAAACCGCGGTACGCCACCGCTGGCTGGTCGTGGCCCTGGCTGCACTCGTTGCCGCCGTGGGCCTGTTCCAGCTCGGCAAGCTGCCGATCGATGCGGTACCGGACATCACCAACCGCCAGGTGCAGATCAACACCGTGGCACCGGCACTGACGCCCGAGCAGATCGAGCGGCAGGTGACCTATCCGCTGGAAACCGCGCTGGCCGGCATCCCCGGCCTGGCCACCACCCGTTCGCTGTCGCGCAATGGCTTCTCGCAGGTCACCGCGATCTTCACCGATGCCACCGACATCTACTTCGCCCGCCAGCAGGTGGCCGAGCGCATGCGCGAGGCCGCCGAAGCGCTGCCCGAGGGTGCCTCGCCGATGCTGTCGCCGGTCACCACCGGCCTCGGCGAGGTGTTGATGTGGACGGTGGACTTCACCGCGTTCGACCCTGCGAAGCTGGCCAAGCCCGGTGAAGCTGGCTGGCAGGCCGGCGAGGTCTACCGCACGCCGGAAGGCAACCTGCTGCGCACGCCGGAAGAACGCGCCACCTACCTGCGCACCGTGCAGGACTGGATCATCGCGCCGCAGATGCGCTCCAGCCTCGGGCTGGCGGGCGTGGACACCGTCGGTGGCTACGTGAAGGAATACGGCGTGCATCCGGACAGCGCGCGGTTGGCCGCGCATGGCCTGGGCCTGGCCGATCTGGTGACGGCCCTGCAGCGCTCCAACGTGCAGGCCGGTGCCGGCTTCGTGCAGCGCGCCGGCGAGGGCCTGGTGGTGCGTGCCGACGGTCTGGCACTGACCACCGACGACCTGGCACAGGCGCCGGTAGCCACCCGCAACGGCGTGGTGGTGCGGGTGGCCGATGTGGCCGATGTCGGCCTAAGCCGCGCACCGCGCCTGGGGGCGGCCAGCCGCAACGGCCACGAGGCCGTGCTCGGTACCGCGCTGATGATCGCCGGCGGCAACAGCCGCACCGTGGCCCAGGCGGCCGCCACACGGCTGCAGCAGGTCAATGCCTCGCTGCCGGCGGACATCGTGGCCGCGCCGGTGCTGGACCGCAGCGTGCTGGTCAATTCCACCATCAAGACCGTGGCCAGGAACCTCACCGAGGGCGCGCTGCTGGTGGTGGTGGTGCTGTTCCTGCTGCTCGGCAACCTGCGCGCGGCGACGATCACCGCACTGGTGATCCCGCTGTCGTTCCTGTTCGCGGTGATCGGCATGAACCGCTTCGGCATCAGTGGCAACCTGATGAGCCTGGGTGCGCTGGACTTCGGCATCCTGGTGGACGGCGCGGTGATCGTGATCGAGTCGACGCTGCTGATGCTGGGCCAGCGTCGTGCCGAACTGGGCCGTGCGTTGACCGCGATGGAACGCCTGCGCGTAGCGGCCGATTCGGCGCGAAAGATGGCACGACCGGCCGCGTTCGGCCAGCTGATCATCCTGCTGGTGTTCGCACCGATCCTCACCCTGGAAGGTGTGGAGGGCAAGACGTTCCACCCGATGGCCGCCACGTTCATGCTGGCCCTGGTGGGTGCCTTCATCTTCTCCTTCACCTTCGTGCCGGCGATGGCCGCGCTGATGGTGCGCGAGCCGAAGCCGAAGGAAGGCGAGGCACACAGTGATGATGGCCAGCACGAAACGAAGCTGATCCGCGTGCTGCGTGGACGCATCGAGCCGATCATCCGCCAGGCCGTCGCGCGGCCGCGCGCGGTGATCGCCGGCGCAGCGCTGATGCTGCTGGTGGGCATTGGCTCGTTCGGCCTGCTCGGCCGCGAGTTCATGCCTACCCTGGATGAAGGCAACGTGGCGATGCAGGCACTGCGCGTCCCGTCTACTTCGCTGGAGCAGTCGCTGGCGATGCAGCTGGCACTGGAGAAGGCCATCGCCCAGCAACCGGAAGTGGAAACGGTGTTCTCGCGTACCGGTACGGCCGAAGCGGCAATCGACCCGATGCCGACCAACATCTCCGACAGCGTGATCGTGCTCAAGCCACGTGCGGACTGGCCCGATCCGAAGCTGGGCAAGGAGGCGCTGGTGGCCCGCTTCGAAGCACTGGCCGGCCAGCAGCTGGGCAACAGCTTCGAGTTCAGCCAGCCGATCGAGCTGCGCTTCAACGAGCTGATTTCCGGCGTGCGCACCGACCTGGCGGTAATGATCTTCGGCGATGACTTCAGCCAGCTGCAGAAGGTGGCCGACCAGGTGGCGCTGAAGCTGCGCGCGGTGGAGGGCGCGGCCGATGTGCGGGTTGAGCAGATTTCCGGCCTGCCCACGCTCAACGTCAAGATCGACCATGTAGCGGCAGCGCAGTACGGGCTGACCGCCGCCGACGTCAGCGATGCGCTGTCCACCGGCATCGGCGGCATGGCAGCCGGCAAGATATTCGAAGGCGACCGTCGCTTCGATGTGGTGGTGCGGCTGGATGACAGCGCACGCAACGATCCGGATCAGCTGGCCTCGCTGCCGATCGCCACGCCGGCCGGTGTGGTGATTCCGCTGTCCTCGGTAGCGCGCATCAGCGTCAGCGAAGGACCGAACCAGATCAGCCGCAACAACGGCAGCCGCCGGGTGGTGGTGCAGGCCAACGTGCGCGGCCGCGACCTCGGCGGATTCGTTGGCCAAGCACAGGCCGCCGTGGCCGACGTGGCGCTGCCGCCCGGTGCGTACCTGACCTGGGGTGGCCAGTTCGAGAACCTGCAGCGCGCGGAAAAGCGCCTGGCCACGGTGGTGCCGGTGGTATTCCTGCTGATCGGCAGCCTGCTGTTCATGGCCCTGCGCAGCGGCAAGGAAGCGGTGCTGGTGTTCAGCTGCGTACCGCTGGCGCTGGTCGGCGGCATCCTCGCCCTGCTGCTGCGCGGCATGCCGTTCTCGGTGTCGGCCGCAGTGGGCTTCATCGCCGTGTCCGGCGTGGCCACGCTCAACGGCCTGGTGCTGATGCAGGCGATCCGCGAGCGCCTGGACGCCGGTGACGTGCCGATGATGGCCGCGATCAATGGTGCATCCAGCCGTATCCGCGCGGTGCTGACCACCGCACTGGTGGCCATCGTCGGCTTCATTCCGATGGCGATCGCCAGTGGTTCCGGTGCGGAAGTGCAGAAGCCGCTGGCGACGGTGGTGATCGGTGGCCTGATCACCGCCACGGTGCTGACCCTGCTGGTGCTGCCGACCTTCGCCGCGCGCGTGGCCAAGGTGCGGACGGCTGGCTGAAAGTTCACGGGGTCGGATCCTGTGATCCGCCCCCGTCTACCGCGCTTCGCGCTCGCCGGGCATGGCCCGGCGCTACCACCGCACGTTCCGCTAGCGCCGGGCCATGCCCGGCGACACGGCGATCAGGCCTTCTTGCGCTCGGCAATGTACGCCTGGATCTGCTGCTCCAGCACCGGCAACGGCACCGAACCCTGCTTCAGCAGGGTGTCGTGGAAGCCCTTGACGTCGAACTTGTCGCCCAGCTCCTTCTCGGCCTGCGCACGCAGGCGCACGATGGCGATCTCGCCGAGCTTGTAGCTCAACGCCTGCCCCGGCCAGGAAATGTAGCGATCCACTTCGGTGGTCACTTCGTGCTCACTCAGCGCCGTGTGGTCACGCAGGTAGGCCAGCGCCTGCTCGCGGCTCCAGCCCTTGCTGTGCACGCCAGTGTCGATCACCAGGCGCGTGGCGCGCCACATCTCGTAGGTCAGGCGACCGAAATCCTCGTACGGGGTTTCGTAGATACCCATTTCCACGCCCAGCTTCTCGCAGTACAGCGCCCAACCTTCGCCATAGGCGGAGATGTAGGCGTTGCGGCGGAACTCCGGCAGGTTCTTCTGCTCGGCAGCGATGGCACCCTGCAGTGCATGGCCCGGATCGGATTCGTGCAGGGTCAGCGCCGGCAGGTTGTACAGCGGGCGCGATGGCAGGTTGTAGGTGTTGAGCCAATAGGTGCCCATTCCACCACGGCCGGCGGTCCAGAACGGCGCGATGTCCGGCGGCACCGGCACGATGGTGAAGCGCGCGCGCGGCAATGTCATGTACTTGCCGAGCTGGCCATCGGCGCGCTTGGAGATCCATGCGGCACGCGACAGCAGTTCTTCCGGCGTCTTGGCATAGAACTGCGGGTCGGTACGCAGGAAGGTCAGGAACTCGGCAAAGCTACCCTTGAACTTCACCTGCTTGATGATGTCGTTCATTTCCTTCTGGATGCGTGCCACTTCATCCAGGCCGATGCGGTGGATCTCGTCCGGCGACAGGTCCAGCGTGGTGTATTCGTGGATCTGCTGCTTGTAGTACGCCTTGCCGTCAGGCATCGCTTCGGCGGCCAGGGTGGTGCGCGCCTGTGGCACGTATTCGTTGACGAAGAAGGTGCGCAGTTGCTGGAACGCCGGCACCACCTTGCCGCTGATCGCCGCGCGGGCCTGTGCCTGCAGCTTGGCCTGCTCCGCAGCCGGGACGGTGTTGGGCAGCTTCTTGAACGGCGCGTACAGCGGCGATTCGGTCGGGTCCTTCAGTTCGGCGACAGTGGCGATGGACACCTCGCGGCCATCGAGCACCGCACGCGGCACGCTGAAGCCGCGCTTCAGGCCGGCGCGCATGTTCCCGGTCTGCTGGTCGAAGTAGCGCGGCACATCATTCAGGCGCGCGATGTAGTTCTGGTAGTCCTGCACGGTCTTCATTTCGCGCCGGGCCATGAAGGACAGGTTGGACCAGAACGAGGAATCGGCGTTGAACGGCATCTCGTAGCCGCGCAGGCGCACTTCTTCGGCCAGGTTGAACACCTGGTCGCGGTAGATCGCGTAGTTGACCTGGTTGTCGGGCGAAAGGGTCTTCGGGTCGATCTTCTTCAGCGCGGCCAGGGTCTGGTCCCATACCTCCAGGCGTGCCTGCTGCGCGGCCGGGCCGACGTCGGGCATGCGGGTGGCATTGGCCGGTGCGTCCTCGTCCTCGCTGGCCTCGCCGCCGCCTTGCTGGCGCCACTTCCATTCCTTCTCGTACAGCGCGCGGAAGGCGGCATCGGCGGGCGATTCAGTGGCCACGCTGGCCGGCGCGGCGGCAGTGGGCGGTGCGGCCAACGCCACGGCAGGGGCGGACAGGGCAATCAGCAGGGCAACGGCAAGACGGGTTTTCACAAGCACAGGTTCCCGGGAAGGCAGGCCCCGATCATGGCACCCCGCACCGCCCATGGCATGGGACGAAGGTCCTGCCTGGGCCTAGCCCTGGTAGCTGCCAACCTTGGTTGGCAGGCGGGGAGACCCAGCGCCCAAGGCGCGTGGTAGCGCCGGGCCATGCCCCGCGAGCGCGCAGCGCGGCCGATGTTCGCCGCCATCCCACAGCCGCCGGGCATGGCCCGGCGCTACCACAGCGGTGCCGACCAAGGTCGGCCTCTACCGGGGCGTCAGTGACTGGCCTTGTCCCGCTTCCAGCCGCGATGCTTGATGTCCAGCTGCAGGCTGTACAACGCGGTGAACGCCGGGAACAGGTTCTGCAGCACGCCCACCGAGTCCTGCTTGGCCGAGAACAGGAAGTAGCTCAGCGTCATCAGGCTGCCGACCACGCTCATGTACCAGAACAGGCGCGGGATCACCGGCTTGCCGGCGCGCTTGGAGGCGATGAACTGGACCAGCCAGCGGCCACCGAACATCAACGCGCCGGTGTAGCCGATCAGCTTCCAACCGGTCACATGCAGGCCGGTCCAGTACAACCAGGTCAGCGGCTGGTCCAGCCAGTGCAGCTCCAGATCCATCAACGCTCCTCCACCGCAGTGCGCTTGCTGCGGGTAATCAGCCAGGCCACGCCGCGCAGGTCGCGGATGCCGACCAGCGCGCGGCCCAGGTTGTTGTACTTGGACACGCCGGCCGTACGGTGGCGATGGTTGACCGGCACGCTGGTGGTCTTCCAGCCGGCGCGCTGCATCAGCGCCGGCAGGTAACGATGCATGTGGTCGAAGTACGGCAGATCGAGGAAGGCGTTGCGCTCGAACAGCTTGATGCCGCAGCCGGTATCGGGGGTGTCATCGCGCAGCATGCGCGCGCGGATGGCATTGGCCCACTTGCTGGCCCAGCGCTTGCTGCCGCTGTCCTGGCGGTTGACGCGCCAGCCGGCGAGCAGCTTCACCTGGGCGTCGGCCGCATCACGGGCGTCCAGCAGCTTGGGGATGTCGGCCGGGTCGTTCTGGCCATCACCGTCGAGGGTGGCGATCCACGGCGCACGCGCGTGCTTGACGCCGGTACGTACCGCGGTGCTCTGCCCGCTCTGCGAGACGTGGTGCAGCACGCGCAGCTCCGGCGTGGTGGCCTTCAGGCCCTGCAGTACGGCCAGGGTGTCATCGCGCGAATGATCGTCGATGTAGACGATCTCGAACGGCAGCCGTCCGCGCAGTGCAGCGGTGATTTCGGCCACCAGGGGCGCGACGTTGTCGCGCTCGTTGAATACAGGGACAACGACGGACAGATCGGGTTGGCTCATGGGGGGACTCGGCCAAGAAGGGACAAAGACCGCGCATTTTCCGAAGCCGAGGTTATCCGAAGATGAATCCAGCGGCGTGAGGATCGGTTTTCAGGCGCGATCAGCAAAATACTCGCGGCACCACTGCACCACCGGCGGCAGGCCCTGTTCGATCGGCATGACCGGTTCGTAGCCAAATGCGTCATGTGCGCGCCGGGTATCGGCCATCGTGCGCACCATGTCGCCCGGCTGCATCGGCTTGTAGACCTTCTGCGCGGGGCGACCGGCGGCCTGCTCGATCACGCCGATGAAGCGCTCCAGCTCGACCGGCGTGTGGTTGCCGAGGTTGAACACCCGGTGCGGCACCGGACCATCCGCCGGATGCGCGAGGGCGCCGAGAATACCGGCCACGATGTCGGAGACATGTGTGAAATCGCGCTGCATGCGGCCTTCGTTGAACACGTCGATCGAACGGCCAGCCAGCACCGCGCGCGAGAACAGCAGCGGCGCCATGTCCGGCCGGCCCCACGGGCCATACACGGTGAAGAAGCGCAGGCCGGTGGCACGCAGGCCATACAGCTGTGCGTAGGTGTAGGCCATCAGTTCATTGGCGGCCTTGGTGGCGGCATACAGCGAGCGCGGCTGGTCCACGCGCTGGTCTTCGGAAAACGGCGGCGTGGCCGAATCGCCGTAGACCGAACTGCTGGACGCATACACCAGATGCTGCACGCCACGGTGGCGGCACAGTTCGAGCATGTTGACGAAGCCGACCAGGTTGCTGTCGACGTAGGCGTGCGGGTTTTCCAGCGAATAGCGCACGCCGGCCTGCGCGGCCAGGTGGATCACCGCGGTCGGCTGTATTTCGTCGAAAAGCGCGGCCAGGCCGTCGCGGTCGGTCAGGTCCAGCGTGCGCAGATCCAGCGTCGGGCACAGCGCGGCCACGCGGTCGCGCTTGATCTGCGGGTCGTAGTAATCGTTGAAGTTGTCCAGGCCGACCACCGACTGGCCCGCATCAAGCAGGGCACGGGCGGTGTAGGCACCGATGAAGCCGGCTGCGCCGGTGAGCAGGATGGTCATTGCGGTGAGCCTGGAATTCAACGTTCGATTCAGTAGTGATGGCGTCTGATGGTACGCGCAGGGCCTAGAACAGGCCGAAACGCTTCTTGGCCACATTGGTACGCCCCGGCTGGATGACATCCTGGATGTTCTTCGCATCGAAGCGGTCCAGCAGGGTTTCCGAGTCCTTTTTCAGCTTCAGGTCCATCTCTTCCGGGTACAGCGGCACGATCGCCATGAACTCGATGGTGGTGCCGTCTTCCAGCGCCAGCGTGCCGAAGTCGTCCGGGGTCGTGACCGGCGGCAGCACGATGGCGCCATCGAACCCCACGCCCGGTGCATAGGGCTCGGACGGATGGCCGTTGGGAATGGTGTGTCCGAAGCCCAGCCAGGTGTCGTACTCGTGCGGCAGCCGCGCCAGGGTCTTCAACAGGCGCACCGGCCAATAGTTGCGCTCATCCTCGAAGGCATCCTGGGTGATCGGCCAATCCGCCGGCAGGGTCACCATCAGTTCCATGTGCCGGGGAGCGTCCACCTCGTCGGGCACGGCCATCGGCAGATCACTCATGCCCGAGGTCACCAGCCGCAGGTACGGGCACTCGTCGGTGGCGGGCACCACATGCACGTCGATATGCACGATATCGGAGATGATTTCGTGGAAGACACCGGAGATCGGGCCAAGATGGCGCTCGATGTAGGCGCTGATCTCTTCGATGTGCGACTCGCCCTGGGCCGGGGTGAAGTCCTTCTCGCGGCTGTGCACGAGGATCGGGCTGCCGCCCGGGCTGACGTCGTCTACTTCAATGGTCATGTCCTGCTCCCTGGATGAGCCACGGGGCGGAGCGGCCCACCTGCGGTGGACGACGCGGCCTCCGGCACGCGCGGCGGTGCGTTCCCTGCAATCGACGGCACACGGCAGGAACGGGCCGTACGCCCATGAAGATGCGCCGGGGTCAGCCCTGGCGCGTGCGCAGCCGCTCCAGCACGCCATCGAGCGTGTCCAGGTTGGCGTAATGGATGATCAGCTTGCCCTTGCCGCCGCGGCCATGGTTGATCGCAACCGAGGTGCCCAGCGCTTCGGACAGCTCGGTCTCCAGCGAGGCGATATCGGCCTGCTGCACCTTGGCCACCGGCTGTGGACGGTTGCTCGGCACCTTGCCGGCGGCGAACGCCTGCGCGCGACGCTCGACCTCGCGCACCGACCAGCCTTCATCGGCCGCTTCCTGGGCCAGCTTGCTGGCCAGTTCCGGGGCCAGCGTCAGCAGCGCGCGGGCGTGCCCCATCTCCAGCCGGCGCGTTTCCAGCAGCAGGCGGATGGCGATCGGCAGCTCCAGCAGGCGCAGCAGGTTGGACACCGCCGCGCGCGAGCGACCGACGGCCTCGGCGGCCTCGGCATGGGTCAGGGTGAATTCGCTGATGAGGCGCTGCAGCGCTTCGGCTTCTTCCAGCGGGTTGAGGTCTTCGCGCTGGATGTTCTCGATCAGCGCCATCGCGATGACGGTGCGGTCTTCCAGCTCGCGCACCACCACCGGCACTTCGTCCAGGCCGGCCAGCTGCGAGGCGCGCCAGCGACGTTCACCGGCGACGATCTCGAAGTTGCCTGCCGGCAGCTGGCGCACCAGGATCGGCTGGATCACGCCCTGCGACTTGATCGAGTCGGCCAGTTCGGACAGCTTGCCCTGGTCCATCTCGCGACGCGGCTGGTACTTGCCCGGCTGCAGCTGGCCTACCGGCAGCTTGCGCAGCACTTCACCGGGCAGCGGCTCGATCACCGCCGTACTGGCCTGCACCTGGCTGACCGCGCCCTTCGGACCGAGCAGTGCGTCCAGGCCGCGGCCGAGGCCTCGCTTCTTGGCTGCAGGCTTGCTGCTGGTCATCAGACGGTCTCCACGGCCTTGGTGGCCTTGTTGCGTTCGTTGTTGCGACGGATGATCTCGCCGGCCAGGCCGAGGTAGGCCACGCCGCCGCGCGAAGCACGATCGTAGCCGACGATGCTCTGGCCATGGCTGGGCGCCTCGGCCAGGCGCACGTTGCGCGGCACGATGGTGCGGAACACCCGGTCGCCGAAATGCTCGGTGAGCTCGGCCGACACGGCATTGGCCAGGTTGTTGCGCACGTCGAACATGGTGCGCAGCACGCCTTCGATCTCCAGCGCCGGGTTGAGGTTGGCACGCAGCGCTTCGATGGTTTCCACCAGCGCGCTCAGGCCTTCCAGTGCGTAGTACTCGCACTGCATCGGCACGATCACCGAATCGGCGGCGGCCAGTGCGTTGAGGGTCAGCAGCGAAAGCGCCGGCGGGCAGTCGATCAGGATGTAGTCGTACTCATCGCGGATCGGTGCCAGCGCGCGCTTCAGGCGCTGCTCGCGCTCGCTCTGCGCCATCAGCTGGATCTCGGCCGCGGTCAGGTCGATGTTGCCCGGCAGCAGGTCGTAGCCTTCGGCAGTCTGCACGCGCACGTCGGCGGCGCTGGACTCGCCCAGCAGCAGGTCGTAGGTGGAGGAGACCAGCTCGCGCTTGTCCACGCCACTGCCCATGGTCGCGTTGCCCTGGGAATCCAGGTCGACCAACAGCACGCGCTTGGGTGCGTTGGCCAGGGAAGCGGCCAGGTTGACGGCGGTCGTGGTCTTGCCGACGCCACCCTTCTGGTTGGCGATGGCGATGATGCGGGCCATGCGGGTGTGCCTCGTCGACGTGTGCTGGGACCGGTCATTATGCGTACAACCGGGCCCGTGCGGAAATCGTGGATCGCCAACCGCTTGTTCCACAAGGGGCGGGCGGCGGGGTTCAGGGACCTGTGACGGTGACCAGATGGCGTTCACCGGCCAGACCGGGCACGCTCAGCGGGACCACCTCGCGCACCTGCCAACCGGCCGGCAGCGCTGCGATCTCCTCATGCGGGTAGACGCCTTTCATGGCCAGCAACACGCCGCCGGGGCGCAGCAGGTGGCCACCGACGCGGACGATGCCGGCCAGGGTGTCCATCGCGCGCGCGGTCAGCTGGTCGTAGCTGCCCGGCTCGGCCAGCGCTTCGGCGCGCGATTCGGCCACGCGGGCATTGCCCAGGCCCAGCTGGCGCACGGCCTCGCGCATGAAGCGGGCCTTCTTGCCGTTGCTTTCCACCAGGGTGACCTGCAGGCCCGGGCAGGCGATCGCCAGCGGGATGCCCGGCAACCCGGGGCCGGTACCGAGGTCGGCCAGGCTGCCATCGGCCACGAACGGCTGCATCGCCAGCGAATCGAGCAGATGGCGGGTGACCATTTCCTGCGGATCGCGGATGGCGGTGAGGTTGTAGGTGCCGTTCCAGCGGTGCAGCAGCGCCAGGTAGCGCAGCAGCGGCGGGGCCAGCTCGGCGGCCAGGCCCATGCTGGCCAGGCCCTGCTGCAGCGTGGTCGCTACGCCGGCGGGAAGATCGTGTTCGCTCATGCCGGCATTATCGCCGGTTTTCGCCGTTGATTCGCCGATTCACTGCGGATACCAGGCCAATGCGGCGCGGAATTGTCCGCTGGCCTGCCATTCGTGCAGATGCCAGCGCGCGGCCTCGCCCAGCTCCGGGTCGCACCAGCGCAGGTGCAGGGCGCCATCGTTGGCCGGGGCCAGCTGCAGGCGGTGCAGGCCGAAGGAAATGCCCTGCCCGTGTGCCTTCAGCATCGCTTCCTTGGCACACCAGACGCGGAAGAACCAATGTTCGCGGTCGGCCTCGTCCAGGCCCTGCAGCCAGGCCACTTCGTCGGGATGGAAGAAGCGCTGGATGATTTCCAGCATGCGCGGGCGCGGCCGTAGCAGTTCCAGGTCCACGCCCAGCCGCACGCCCTCGCCCAGCGCTACCAGCAGCACCTCGCCGCTGTGGCTCCAGCCGGTGCCGTAGTGGGCGAGCGCGCCGCTCAGTTCCGGCCGGCCCTTGTCGTCGCGCACCAGCGGCAGCGCATCCGGCTCGCCGCCCAGTGCCTGTGCCAGCACCTGCCGGGCCTGCGGCTCACCGCGCTGGCCGGGGACGTGCGGGCAGCGCCAGACGGTAACCGGACCAAACCGCCAGGGGCCCTCGAGGGTGGCTGGCAGGCTCATCCGCACGCGCCCGTCACAGGATTGCACAGCGGGTTCACGGCATTGCGCGTCAACTGGACGCGGTTATCCACCGGAGAGTCGATCATGGGCATCATCATCTGGCTGATCGTCGGCGGCATCGTCGGCTGGCTGGCAAGCATCATCATGAAGCGCGATGGCCAGCAGGGCATCATCCTCAACATCGTGGTGGGCATCGTCGGCGCACTGATTTCCGGCTGGCTGTTTGGCGGCGGCATCAATGAAGCGATCACCCTGCGCACGTTCCTGTTCTCGCTGATAGGCGCGGTGATTCTGCTGGCCATCGTCAACCTGTTCACCCGCAAGAGCATACGCTGACGCGGCGGTAGTGCCGGCCGCTGGCCGGCAGATGCATCGCAACGGGCCCGGCAATCGCCGGGCCCCGTTCGTTCAACCCAATTCCACCCACGCCGGCGCATGATCGCTGGGACGTTCCCAGGTGCGCGGCTCGCGGTCGATGCCCGAGGCCAGCGCACTGCCCTTCAGCGCATCGGAGACCAGGGTGAGGTCGATGCGCAGGCCGAGGTTGCGGCGGAAACCCGCTGCGCGGTAGTCCCACCAGCTGAAGGTGCCGGCCTCATCATTGTGCAGGCGGAAGCCATCGTGCAGGCCCAGCTGCAGCAGCTTGTTCAGTGCGCCGCGCTCGGCAGTGGAGGTCAGGATGTGGTTGTCGTTCCACACCTCCGGGTCATGCACGTCGCGCCCGTCAGGGGCGATGTTGAAGTCGCCCATCACGATCAGCTTCGGATGACGCTGCAGTTCCGCGGCGATCCACGCATGCACCGCCTCCAGCCAGCGCAGCTTGTACTCGTACTTGTCGGTGCCCACGTCCTGGCCGTTGACCACGTACAGGTTGATCACCCGCAGGTCGCCGAAGGTGCCGGCGATGACCCGCTTCTGCTCGTCCTCGAAGCCGGGAATGCCGATCTGCACGTCCTGCGCCGGCTCGCGCGACACCAGCGCCACGCCGTTGTAGGTCTTCTGCCCGGCGAACACGCTGCGGTAGCCGGCGGCGACCAGCGCCGAGTCCGGGAACTTGTGGTCCTCCAGCTTGGTTTCCTGGATGCCGACGATGTCCGGGCCGAAGTCCTTGAGCCACTGCTCCAGGTGCGGCAGGCGGACATTGAGCGAATTGACGTTCCACGAGGCGATTTTCATGCGGGCATTCTACCCGGGTGGGCTTTGGTAGAGGCCGACCTTGGTCGGCGCTTGTGGTTCACGCGCGCCAACCAAGGTTGGCCCCTACCGGAACGGGCCGCGCGGATGGGCACCTACCGGTAGTGCCGGCCGCTGGCCGGCAACCCGGTGACCCTTCCGGCAAGACCCTGCACCTGCCGGCCAGCGGACGGCACTACCACTGGTGCACGCCCTGCCTGGATTCACCGCAGCAGCAGTTTCAACAACCCCGCAATCTTCGAATACGGCGGCCGCAGCCGGTCACTGGCCGCCCAGCGCGACTGCCACAGCACCGGCAACAGCTTGCTCATCGCATCAAACCCGGCCCGCCCGTGGTACGCCCCCATGCCACTGGCGCCCACCCCACCAAACGGCAAGCCATCGGCGGCGAAGTGCAGCAGCGTGTCGTTGACCGTGACCCCGCCGGCCAGCACCTGGCCGAGGATGCGCTCCACCGTGGCCGTGTCGTGGCTGAAGGGATACAACGCCAGCGGCCGGTCGCGGGCCACGATGTCGGCCAACGCCGCATCCAGGTCCGGATAGGCACGCACCGGCAGGATCGGGCCGAAGATCTCATCGCGCATCAGGTCCAGGTCATCCGGCGGGTCCAGCACCACGGTCGGCACCAGCAGCCGCTCGCGATCGGCACGCGCGTCATCCACCCGCGCCAGCGGAATCACCGGCACCCCGCGTTCGCGGGCCTGCGCCAGATAGCCCTGCAGGCGCCGGTACTGGCCGTCGTTGATGATCCGCGTGTAGTCGTCGGCATCGCTGAAATCACCGTAGCGCTCGCGCACCTGCTGCTGCAGCGCCTGCACGAACTCACGCTGGCGCACGCTGTCGATCAGCACGTAATCCGGCGCGATGCAGGTCTGTCCGGCGTTGAACCACTTGCCGGTGGCCAACCGCGCGGCGGCTTTGTCCAACGGAAAATCGCGGCAGACGATCGCCGGCGACTTGCCGCCCAGTTCCAGCGTCAGCGGTACCAGATGCTCCGCCGCCGCCGCCATCACCTTGCGGCCGACCGCGGTGGAACCGGTAAACACGAGGTGGTCCAGCGGTAGCGAAGACACCGCCGCAGCCACGTCCGCCCCACCCTGCACCACCGCCACGCGATCGGGCGGGAACACGCTGGCCAGCAGATCGGCCAGGAACGCGCTGGTGCACGGGGTGTGCTCCGAAGGCTTCAACAGCACATGGTTGCCAGCGGCAATCGCGGTGGCCAGCGGCACCAACGCCAGCGTGACCGGATAATTCCACGGCGAGATCACCCCGACCACGCCCAGCGGCATCGGCCGCAGCTGCGCGCGCGCCGGCCATAGCTTCCAGCCCGCCGATGCACGACGCGGCTTCGACCAGCGTCGCAGGTGGCGGCGCAGGTGATCGATGGCCGACAGCACGCTCATGCCATCGGCCAGTTTCGATTCCACGTGGGCGCGGTGGCCAAAGTCTTCGGCGATGGCCTGGGCCATTTCGTCCATGCGGTCCTTCAACGCCGCGCGCAGGCGGCGCAGGTCGGCTTCGCGCTGGTCGAGCGTGGGCCGCTGGGTCTGCCAGGCAGTACGCAGGATATGCAGAACGGCGGGGAGGTCGGCGGCTGAGGCGGTCATTCCGCGACTATACGGCGTACGTGCGTGAGACAACCGGTAGTGCCGGCCGCTGGCCGGCAATCTCATGGAACTTCGGCAGGCATCGTGCAGTTGCCGGCCAGCGGCCGGCACTACCAGAAAAAGAAAGGCCGTGGTCTGCACCACGGCCCCTGGAACCCGGTGGGTGCCGACCGTTGGTCGGCACGCCGGTTACTTGGTGATGTCCACGTTCTTCGTCTCGCGCAGGAACAGGCCGCCAATCACCACCGACATCAGCGCGATGATGATCGGGTACCACAACCCGTAGTACAGGTTGCCGGTACCGGCCACCAGCGCGAAGGAGATCGCCGGCAGGAAGCCACCGAACCAGCCGTTGCCGATGTGGTACGGCAGCGACATCGAGGTGTAGCGGATGCGGGTCGGGAACAGTTCGACCAGGTAGGCGGCGATCGGACCGTAGACCATGGTCACGTACAGCACCAGCAGCCACAGCATCAGGATCGTGCCGGCGTAGTTGATGCGCGAACCATCAGCCTTGGCGGGATAACCAGCGCCGGTCAGCGCGGTCTTCAGCTCGGCACCGAATGCATCGGCCTTGGCCTTGCCTTCTTCCTTGGTCAGGCCGGCGGCCTCGTACGAGGTGACGCTGGCGCTGCCCACGTTGACCATCGCCAGCGAACCAGCAGCGGCCGGCTGCACGTCATACGGCACACCGGCCTTGGTCAGCGCGGCGGTAGCCACGTCACAGGAGCTGGTGAACTTGCGCAGGCCCACCGGATCGAACTGGAAGGAGCAGGTGGTCGGGTCGGCCACGACCAGCGCCGGCGAACTGCTGCGGGCTTCTTCGATGGCCGGGTTGGCGAAGTGGGTCAGGCCCTTGAAGATCGGGATGTAGGTGACGGCGGCCAGCAGGCAGCCGGCCAGGATGATCTTCTTGCGGCCGATACGGTCGGACAGCCAGCCGAAGAAGATGAAGAACGGCACGCCCAGCGCCAGCGCGGCGGCGATCAGCAGGTAGGAGGTGGTGGCATCGACCTTCAGCATGCTGCTGAGGAAGAACAGCGCGTAGAACTGGCCGCCATACCAGACCACCGCCTGGCCCGCTGCGGCGCCGAGCAGCACCAGCAGCATCAGCTTCAGGTTGCCGCCCTTCAGGCTGTCACGGAACGGCGTCTTGGAACCCTTGCCCTCCGACTTCATCTGCTGGAACAGCGGCGACTCGCTCAGCTGCAGGCGGATCCACACCGACACGCCCAGCAGCACGATCGAGACCAGGAACGGAATGCGCCAGCCCCAGGCTTCGAACGCTTCGTTGCCGAGGAAGTAGCGGCAGGCCAGGATGATCAGCAGCGACATGAACAGGCCGAGCGTGGCCGTGCACTGGATGAAGCTGGTGTACAGGCCACGCTTGTCGTCCGGCGCGTGCTCGGCCACGTAGGTCGCCGCACCACCGTACTCGCCGCCCATGGCCAGGCCCTGGGCCAGGCGCAGGATGATCAGGATCACCGGCGCGGCGAAGCCGATCGAGGCGTAGTTGGGCAGCACGCCGACCAGGAAGGTCGAGATGCCCATGATCAGGATGGTCACCAGGAAGGTGTACTTGCGGCCGATGCGATCGCCGAGGCTGCCGAAGAAGGCCGCACCGAACGGGCGCACGAAGAAGCCGGCCGCAAAGGCCAGCAGGGCGAAGATCATGCCCGTGGTTTCATTGACGCCACTGAAGAACTGCTTGGCGATGATCGCGGCAAGCGAGCCGTACAGGAAGAAGTCGTACCACTCGAAAACGGTGCCCAGGCTGGACGCGAAGATGACCTTCTTGTGTCCCTGGGTTAGTTGGGCTTTCGCCGGCGCAGGTGTTGTGGACATGGGACGCTTCCCCTCCGAAGCAATCGTTGTTGGTGGGTGCCGACCGTTGGTCGGCACTCGGTCAGAAGCTGTACTTCGTAGTGAACTGCAGACGGGTGATATCGCCCTTGTTGCCGTTCTCGATCTCGCGCTTGCCATACATCAGCTCGGCACCGACATCGACCTTGGGCAGTGGCGAGTAGAAGATGTTGCCGCGGATGCTCTGCACGCTCTTGGTCACCAGCGGGCCGAGGATGCTGTCGTTGTCGTAGTCGCTGCGCGCATAGATCAGGTTGGTGCGCAGCTTCGGCGAGAACGCATGGCGCCAACCGACATAGCCGGCGATCACACCGGTCGGGTTGAGCTCGTCACGGGCCACGTCATAGGCCGAATCGGCGGTGATGCCCAGGCCGATGTAACGGGCGATGCCCTCGCCACCGGTGAACTGGTAGTGCAGCGAATCGCTGTCACCCATCACCCACTTGCCGCCCAGGGTCAGGCCACCGGCCACCTTGTCGGCCTTTGCGCCGGTGGCCTGGTTGTCGACCTTCAGCTGACGGACGATACCGCCAACGCCGAACGTGCCCCAGTCACCCTTCCAGCCATAACGCAGGGTCAGGTCCGGCAGGCTGCCGCGATCGGAATTGGCGCTGGCATTGGTCCAGGCGCCGGTGACCGGATTGCGCGTACCGGTGAGGGTGGTCGTTTCCGGATTCTCCAGCGCGACGCTGAAGCCGCCCTGGGTGTAGCGCACCTGCGCCTGGCGCACGAAGATCACGCCATCGGTGGGACCGACGAAGTCGACCGCTTCCGGCAACGACGCCGCATCCATGAAGTTCGACCAGGTCTGGCCGGCCATCCAGTTGTTCCAGTACATGTACGCATGGCGCAGGGTCACGCCATAGGTGTTGGTGGCGGTCTGGTTGCCCAGCGAGTTGCCGAAGAAATCCATCTCGAAGAACGCGCCGGCCTTGTTGCCCGACTCGCTGACGTTGTCGATGCCCAGGTTGAAGCGCGAGAACTTGGCGTGGGCGTTGTAGTCCACGTCCGAGCGCTTGCCGCTGCCGCCGGCGCCTTCCACCGGGGTCTGCCCGGGCAGGTACAGCGAGCGGCCGGTGGCGTCGTCGGCCAGTTGGCCATCGCTGGTCTGGGTGGCCAGGAAATCGGCCTTGATGAAACCGCCGATCTTGACCGTGGTGCCCGGCGCCGCGCCGGGGGTGATGGTGGTGACCTGGATCGGCTGCTTGCCCGCAGGCACCGCCGGCTTCTGTTCGGCCTGCAGCGTGCGGACGTCGGTGACCGCCTGCTGGGTCTGCACGATCTGGGTCTGTTGCTGCTGCTGCGACGCCAGCAGCGCCTGCACCTGCCGCTCCAGTTCGGCGACGCGTGACTCCAGTGCCTTCTCTTTGGCGGTCTCGGCGAACGCCATGCCCGGTGCGACCAGGGCGACCAACAGGCAGGCCGCCAAAGGTGTGCGCACGGCTTTCAACGTACGGTGGCTCATGTTGCCCTCTCTCCCAAGTGGCAAGGTGATGCCGCGCGTGGGGCACGGTCGAGCCGAGACTGCGGGGCGTTTGCACGCACCGGCTATTGGCCATTGGTCGAACCCGGGCCTGCAGGGGCCCGACTTTCGACCAAGGTCTAACCGAAGTGATGACGCGACCGGGGGTGGATGGGGCAAACTGAGGGGGAACGGCTGCTGCAATGCTGCGGCTGCACACACAAAGTCAACGTGCAAGTGAGGGTGCCATGGCTGATCTCTACCCTGTCGATCCGCAGTTCGCCGCCAAGGCGCGTATCGACAAGAACACCTATGAACAGCAGTACCAGGCCTCGGTGTCCGATCCGGATGCGTTCTGGGGCAAGGCCGCCGAGCGGCTGGACTGGTCGCGCAAGCCGACGAAGATCAAGAACGTCAGCTACGACCTGTCCGACTTCCACATCAAGTGGTTCGAAGATGGCGAGCTCAACGCCAGCGTGAACTGCCTGGACCGCCAGCTGGAAAAGCGCGGCGACAAGACGGCCCTGCTGTTCGAGCCGGACAGCCCGGACGCGCCGGCCCAGCACGTGACCTATCGCGAGCTGTACGAGCGCACCTGCCGTCTCGGCAACGCGCTGCGCAACCTGGGCGTCAAGAAGGGCGACCGGGTCACCATCTACCTGCCGATGATCGTCGACGCTGCCGTGGCCATGCTGGCCTGCGCGCGCATCGGTGCGATCCACTCGGTGGTGTTTGGTGGCTTCGCCCCGAATTCGATCGCCGACCGTGTCAGCGACTGCCAGAGCAAGCTGATCATCACCGCCGACGAAGGCCTGCGCGGTGGCCGGAAGATTCCGCTGAAGGCCAACGTCGATGCGGCGCTGAAGCTGCCCGGCACCAATACCGTGGAAACCGTGCTGGTGGTGCGCCACACCGGCGGTGCGGTGGACATGCAGGCCCCGCGCGACCGCTGGTTCCATGATGTGGTCGACAGCCAGCCGGCCAGCTGCGAGCCGGAACCGATGAACGCCGAGGATCCGCTGTTCATCCTCTACACCTCCGGTTCCACCGGCAAGCCGAAGGGCGTACTGCACACCACCGCCGGCTACCTGCTGTACGCGGCCTACACCCATGAAGCGGTGTTCGACCTGCGCGAGGACGACATCTACTGGTGCACCGCCGACGTCGGTTGGGTCACCGGCCACAGCTACATCGTGTACGGCCCGCTGGCCAACGGCGCGACCTCGCTGATGTTCGAAGGCGTGCCGAACTACCCGGACACCTCGCGCTTCTGGAACGTGATCGACAAGCACAAAGTGTCGATCTTCTACACCGCCCCCACCGCCATCCGTGCGCTGATGCGCGAAGGCGAGGAGCCGGTGAAGAAGACCTCGCGCGCCTCGCTGCGCCTGCTTGGCAGCGTCGGCGAACCGATCAATCCCGAAGCCTGGCGCTGGTACTACGACGTGGTCGGCGACAGCCGTTGCCCGATCGTCGATACCTGGTGGCAGACCGAGACCGGCGGCATCCTGATCTCGCCGCTGGCCGGTGCGATGGATCTGAAACCGGGTTCGGCCACCCTGCCCTTCTTCGGCGTGCAGCCGGCCCTGGTCAATGCCGATGGCGAGATCAAGGACGGCCCGACCGAAGGCAACCTGATCATCCGTGACTCCTGGCCGGGCCAGATGCGCACGGTGTACGGCGACCACCAGCGATTCATCGACACCTACTTCCGCACCTACCCGGGCAACTACTTCACTGGTGACGGCTGCCGCCGTGACGAAGACGGCTACTACTGGATCACCGGCCGCGTGGATGATGTGATCAACGTGTCCGGCCACCGCATCGGCACCGCCGAAGTGGAAAGCGCGCTGGTCTCGCACCCGAAGGTGGCCGAAGCCGCCGTGGTCGGCTTCCCGCACGACGTGAAGGGCCAGGGTATCTATGCCTACGTCACCCTGGTGGCCGAAGAAGCGCCCAGCGACGAGCTGCAGAAGGAGCTGGTCGCCTGGGTGCGCAAGGAGATCGGGCCGATCGCCACGCCCGACCACCTGCAGTGGGCGCCGGGCCTGCCGAAAACCCGTTCGGGCAAGATCATGCGCCGTATCCTGCGCAAGATCGCCGAGAATGCACCGGACCAGCTTGGCGACACCTCGACCCTGGCCGATCCGTCGGTCGTGGCGTCGCTGGTGGACGAGCGCAAGGTGCGCTGACGTACGACCCGGGGTCGGATCCCTTTCCGCAAGGAAAGGGCTCTGACCCCATCTGCTTTCCCCCCACGGTTCCCCCCGACCATGACCACCCTCCTGATTGCCGATGACCATCCGTTGTTCCGCGAAGCCCTGCGGGGTGCCGTGCAGCGGGTCATTCCGGGCGTTCAACTGTTCGAGGCCGACAGCGTCGAGGCGCTGTATGCGTTGGCTGACCAGCACAACGACGCCGACCTGGTCCTGATGGATCTCAACATGCCCGGCGCACAGGGTTTCAACGCACTGGTGCACATGCGCTCGCTGCATCCGCACCTGCCGGTGGTGGTGGTTTCCGCACGCGAAGAAGCCACGGTGATGCGCCGTGCACTCGACCATGGCGCGCTGGGCTTCATTCCGAAATCCGCCGACTCGGACACCATCGGCCATGCACTTGGCACCATCCTCGATGGCGAGACCTGGGCGCCGCCGGAAGCACACAACGTGCCGCCCACCGGCAGCGAAGAACGCGAAGTCGGCCAGCGCCTGCGCGAGCTGACCCCGCAGCAGTTCCGCGTGCTGCAGATGCTGGGCGCTGGCCGCTTGAACAAGCAGATCGCCTACGACCTCAACGTCTCCGAAGCGACGATCAAGGCGCACGTGACCGCGATCCTGCGCAAGCTGGGCGTGACCAACCGCACCCAGGCCGTGCTGATGGCCGGCAAGCTGGCGATCGACGACGACGCCATCGTGCTGCCGCCGGAAGAGGATTGAGGGTTCGTGCCGGCCGCTGGCCGGCACTCGCCTGTACCTGTGTCACCGCTGCGCTCGCCGGGCGTGGCCCGGCGCTACCGGAAACTGCTTTGGTAGGTGCCACGCTTGCTTGGCACGCTGTCGCCGTTGCGTGTGCCGGCCAGCGGCCGGCACTACCCGCTGCGCTCGCCGGGCGTGGCCCGGCGCTACCGTATCGCCCGTGGTATAGCCATCGCTATACAAACCAGCCCTGCCTGCGCGTTTCGCAGGAAATGCGCCACGCGCAGATCACGGTGCTAAGCTTCGCGTCCCCTTGGGGAGTAGCCGGATTCCTACGCAGGAATCGTCCACGTCAACATACTCGGCCAGTGCGCCGTGGCGTGGACAACCATGATGGTTGGCGAGACCAGCGGCCCGCGCGCGCAACGTCAGGTTGGGCGCGAGCGCGAGCCGTGCGTCCGTCCTTGCCCGACCTTCTGCTGCCGCCCATGTCTCCTGTTTCGATCCTCCTGATCGGCTTTGCCATGTCCACCGATGCCTTCGCCGCGGCGATCGGCAAGGGTGCCGCCATGCGCAGGCCGGTGTTCCGTGATGCGCTGCGCGCCGGCATCATCTTCGGCGTCATCGAGGCGATCACGCCCATCATCGGCTGGCTGCTCGGTCGTGCCGCCCTGCAGTACGTCGAAGCCTTCGACCACTGGATCGCCTTCGGCCTGCTCGGCGCACTGGGCATCCACATGATCTACAACGGCCTGCGCCCTGACAGCGGCGAGGACGATGAGGATCCGTCGCAGCATCACGGCTTCTGGAAGCTGGCACTGACCGGCTTCGCCACCAGCATCGACGCGATGGCAGTGGGCATCGGCCTGGCCTTCATGGACGTGCATATCGGCGTGATGGCTGCGGTCATCGGCCTGTGCACGCTGACCATGGTCACCGCCGGCATCATGCTCGGCCGCGCACTCGGCAGCATGGTCGGCAAGCGCGCCGAAATCATCGGTGGCGTGATCCTGGTGATCATCGGTGCGACGATCCTGTACGAACACCTGCACGGCGTGGCGTAACCTGCCGGCGATTGCGAGGTTGCCGGCCAGCGGCCGGCACTACCGGGCGTCGCGCAACGCGCCCAGGAATGCCCGCAGCGAGGCTGGCTTGATCGGCTTGGTCAACAGGCGATAGCCGCGCTCGCGTGCCATCCGCTTCAGTTCATCGCGGCCATCGGCGGTAAGCAGCGCACCGGGCAATGGATAGCCCGCCGCCTCGCGCAGTGCCACCAGTGCATCCAGGCCATCCATGCGATCGTGCAGGTGGTAGTCCACCAGCATCACCTGCGGACGCTCGGCGATCTTCTGCAACGCCTGGTCCACCGTCGATGCGGTGATCACCTGCACCTGCCAGCGCCCCAGCAGCGCGCGCATGCCATCAAGGATCTCCTCGTCGTTGTCCACGCACAGCACGCGCAGGCCGGCCAGCGAATCGCTGCGGATCGGCGGTGCGGCCTGCGCCACGGTGAGCGCTTCGGTATATCCCGGCAACGGCGCTACCCGCGGCAGGATGATCGAGAACATCGATCCACTGCCAACCCGGCTGCGGGCATTCAAGCGATGGTCAAGCAGGCGCGAGATGCGCTGGCAGATCGACAGGCCCAGCCCCAGGCCCTGCTCGCCCCAGTCGAACGGCTGCTGGTAGCGGTGGAACTCATCGAAGATCTGTCGCATGTGGTGTTCGGGAATGCCGGGGCCGGTATCCCACACCTGCAGCTCCACTTCGTCGCCGCGCTGGCGTACGGCCAGCACGATGCGCCCCTGCCGCGTGTAGCGCAGCGCATTGGCCAGGAAGTTCTGCAGCACGCGGCGCAGCAGGCGGCGATCACTGCGCACCCAGGTGGTACGCGCGAACAGATCCAGCCGCAGCCCACGTCCGGCCGCAACCGGCGTGTACTGCGCGGCCAGCTCACGCATCAACGCACTGACATCGAATTCGCCGATCACCGGATGCAGGCCACCGGCATCCAGCCGCGACACGTCCAGCAGCCCATCCAGCAGCTCTTCGGCCGCACGCAGCGACGCATCCACGCGTTCGGCCAGGTGCCGCTGCTCGTCACTGACATGGTCGCTGTCGCGCAGCGCCGAAGCGAACAGCCGCGCCGCATTCAACGGCTGCAGCACGTCATGGCTGATCGCGGCCAGGAAGCGGGTCTTGGACTGCTGCGCGACTTCCGCTTCGTGCGAGCGCTCGGCCACGCGCTGTTCCAGTGTTTCGTTGGCTTCCAGCAGCGCCCGTTCGGCGTGCTTGTAGTCGGTGATGTCGTTGTAGCTGGTGACGTAGCCGCCGCCGGGCAGTGCCTGCCCACGCATTTCGATCACCTTGCCATCGCTGCGGGTGCGCTCGAACACGTGCGGCGAACCGGCGCGCATGTAGCCGATGCGCCGATTGATCTGCACTTCGATGTCACCCTCGCCGAGTTCGCCACGCTCGGCGTTGTAGCGGATCAGGTCCGCCACCGGGCGGCCGACGTAAAGCATGCCGTCGGGGTAGCCGAACATGTCCTGGTAGCGCCGGTTCCATGCGGTCAGGCGCATGTCCGGGTCGACCACGCTGACGCCGGCGCTGATGTTTTCCAGGGTGGTCGACAGGATCTCACGGTTGAAGCGCAGCTCCTGCCCGGCTTCGTCCAGCACCGCCACCACTTCGCCCAGATCCATGCCCGAACCGCGCAGCAGGCTGGTCAGCAGCAGGCGCGCGGACGCCGCCCCGATCGATGCGGCCAGCAGGCGCTCGGTGAACTGCACCCACGGACGGTCTGCCGGTGCCGAGGACTGCAGCTCGCGCCCCAGCGACTGTGCCTGTTCGAAGAACGAGCGCCGCGCATGGCGCTCGCCGACCACGCGCGAGGCAAGTGCCAGCAGGTCGCCCACGTGCACGTGGCCGGGCCAACCACCGGCCACTGAAGGCCGCTCGGCATAGGGATCGAGGAAGGGCGCAGCGCGCAGACGCTCATCCACGCCCGGACGCCAACGCGCCGATACCAGCATCATCGTTGCCGCGTTGACCAGCAGCGACCAGAACGTGCCATGGGTCAGCGGGTCCCAGCCGGTCATGCCGAACAGCTGTTGCGGCCGCAGCCAATCGATGCCGAACGGACCATGCTGCACCCAGCCTGCATCCATCCAGCCGGCCATGGTCATCGCCGGCAGCAGCAGGGTGTACAGCCAGGTGGCGAAGCCGAGCAGCATGCCGGTCTCGACGCCACGACGGCTGGCGCCGCGCCAGTACAGGCCACCGATCAGGCCCGGCGCGAACTGCGCCACCGCGGCGAACGCCATCAGTCCGTACGAGGCCAGCGTGCTGTCGTTGCTGCTGCTGCGGTAGTAGCTGTAGGCCATCAGTGCCAGCAGCAGGATCGCCAGCCGGCGGATCCACAGCACCCGCGAAGCGACATCGGCCGCTTCCTGGTGGTCGCCACTGCGACGCAGCAGCACCGGCATCACCAGATCGTTGCTGACCATCGTCGCCAACGCGATCGAGGACACGATGACCATGCCGGTGGCGGCAGAGAACCCGCCGATATAGGCGATCAGTGCCAGCGCGTTGCGACCCTCCGCCAGCGGCAACGCCAGCACCATCGAGTCGTCGGCCACGTCGCTTCCGGTACCGAACAGGCTGATGCCGGCCGTGGCGATCGGCAGCACCATCGCCGAGATCAGCACCAGGTAGCCGCCGAACATCCAGCGCGCGCGGCGCACGTCGCGCACATCGCCGCACTCCACCACCGCCACATGGAACTGGCGCGGCAGGCAGATGATGGCCAGGAAACTGAGCAGCGTCTGCGAAATGAAACCCACCGGCGGAAGCCCGGTGAACAGCGTATGCACCGACTCCACCACCGCCTCGTTGCGGTCGCTGAGCCAGACATAGGCGAACACGCCCACCGCCACCATCGCCACCAGCTTGATCACCGACTCCAGCGCGATGGCCAGCATCATGCCGTGGTGGTGTTCGGTGGCGTCCACCTGGCGGGTACCGAACAGGGTGGCGAACAGCGCCATCAGCAACGCCACGTACAGGGCTGGATCACTGAAGAACCCGGTCGGGCCGGTGTTGCCGGTCAGTACCTGCAGGCTCATCGCCACCGCTTTGTACTGCAGGGCAAGGTAGGGAATGATGCCGATCAGCGCGATGATCGCCACCAGCGCCGCCAGCCGCCGCGAGCGGCCGAAGCGCGAGGAAATGAAATCAGCGATGGAGACCACGTTCTGGCTGCGCGCGATCAGCGCCAGGCGCTCGATGATGCGCCAGCCGAACAGCAGCAGCAGCAACGGGCCGATGTAGATGGGCAGGTAGCCCACGCCATTGCGCACGGCGGTACCGACTGCGCCGTAGAAGGTCCACGACGAGCAGTACACCGCCAGCGCCAGGCTGTAGACGACCGGCCGCAGCCACGGCCGGTCCGGGTACATCGGGCGACGGTCGCCCCACCACGCCACGCCGAACAGCAGCGCAGCGTAGGCAACCGAGACCAGCAGCAGGATCCAGCTGGAGACCAAGCGCGTGTTTCCGTCGGAGGAGGGGCCAGTAGATCACGACCGTTGATCGTGATGGTAGGTCACGACGGGGGGTCGCAAAGGTGGGTCACGACCGTTGGTCGTGGCAGGGGCGTCCGTGCCCACCAACGGTGGGCACCCACCAGAGGAAGAGGTGGGCACCCACCAGGAAACAGTGGGGACCTACCGGAAGACGGTGGGCACCTGCCGGGAGATCGTGGGCGCCTACCGGGAACCGGCGTTATTCCGCCGGAACGCCCATTTCCTTCAGCAGTTCAGGTGCCGGGTAGACCTTGGCCAGCAGCCAGCGCAGGTAGCGCATGTCCACGTGCACGGCGCGCTTGTAGCGCGGGTCGAACCACCAGCTGGCACTGACCGACTCCCAGTTGCTGTCGAAGTTCAGGCCGATCAGTTCGCCCTTGGCGTTGAGCACCGGCGAGCCGGAGTTGCCGCCGGTGGTGTCCAGGTTGGTCAGGAAATTGACCGTCTGGGTCTTCAGCGCGGGGTCGGCGGTGCTGCCGAAGTCACCCTTGGCAATCGCGGCCAGCAGCGGCTTGGGGGCATCGAACGGATAGGCGTTGGTGTTCTTTTCGACGATGCCGGCCACGGTGGTCACCGGCGAATAGGTCACGCCATCACGCGGGTGCAGCGCTTCCACCTTGCCGTAGCTGATGCGCAGGGTGCGGTTGGCATCCGGGTACACCGCACGGCCCTGCTTGGCACGCCAGGCGAACAAGGCCTGCATGTAGGCCGGGCGCAGGCGCAGCTGTTCGCCTTCGCGGGTCTTGCTCTCGTTTTCGATGCGCAGCTGCGCGGCCACCAGCGGGCCGGCCACGGCAATCAGCGGATCGGCGGCCAGCGCCTTGCCTTCGCGGGCAGCGGCGAAGCGGGACAGGCGCTGCGCTTCGTCACCCAGCTGGGTGCCGGCATACAGCGTGTCCAGCGCCTGCGCCAGCTGTGCCGGGGTACGGCCGAACGCCGTGTCGAACTCAGCCACGCGCTGCGCATCCGGCAGCTGCTGGTAGCGGGTCAACAGGGTGGTCAGCAGCGCCTTCTCGACCTCGGGTGCATAGCGGCGCTGCACCTGCTTCAGCACGCCCTCGATCATCGCCTGGTCGCGCTGCTGGTAGCCGGTCTCGCGCTGCGCGTCCGGCTTGGCCGATTCAATGCGCAGGCGTTCCAGCAGTAGTGCCGAGCGCAGCAGCTGGGTCTGGCCGGCCATCTGCTCCAGCAGCAGGTCGCGCTCACCCACCGCCGCACCCTGCGACAGGTTGGCCAGCAGCGCCTTGATGTCGCCCTGGTACTTGCGATCGGTGGCGGCCAGCATCGCCTGCTCGTCGGCCGCACGCTGGGCCTTGGCATCGCTGCGCAGCAGCCCTTCCAGCTCACCGGCGGCGCGCTTGCGGTTGTTCTTCAGCGACTGCAACTGCGAGGCATAACGGGTACGTGCCTGCGCATCCTTGGCACTGGCCGCTTCGATGGTGTCGATCATCTGCTGGAACACCGACACCCGGCGCGGCAGCACGGTATCGATCTGGCCAGCGAATTCGGCGGCGGTGCGATGGCGGTAGGTGATACCCGGGTAACCGGCCAGCATCGCGTAGTCGCCCTCCTTCGGGCCTTCCACCGACATCTGCAGGTGCGCCGGTGCCTGGTACGGCACGTTGTCCTTGCTGTAGGCGGCCGGCTTGCCGTCCTTGCCCACGTAGGCACGCAGCAGGGTGAAGTCGCCGGTGTGGCGCGGCCACATGAAGTTGTCGATCTCATCGCCGTAGTTGCCGATCGCGCGCGGTGGCGCATAGACCAGGCGCACATCGCTCAGCTCAAGCTGGGCGATGCGGTAGAAGTCGGTGCCGTAATACATGTTGGCCACCGAGCAGCGCACGCTGCCGTCCTTCTCGCACTCGGCCACGATCTGCTTGCTGGCTGCATCCACCGCGTCGAAGTACGCGCGGCCGGTCTTGCCCTTGGCCTGTGCCAGCACCTGGTCGGTCACCTTGTCGAAGCCGACGGTGACCAGCACGCGGAAGTCCGGATTGGCCGGACGCTCGTCGGCGCGACCCTTGGCGATGAAGCCATCGTTGATGAAGTTGTGCTCGGGCGAGCTGTTGTACTGGATCACGCCCATCGCCACGTGGTGGTTGGTCAGCAGCAGGCCATCGGCCGACACGAACGAGCCGGTGCCACCGCCGGCACGCACGACCGCGCTCAGCGGCGGCGCGGTCACGTTGGCCAGATCGGCCGGGTTGCCCTTGAAGCCAGCCGCCTGCAGCGGCTTGGCCAGCTCCGGCAGCTGCGTCGGCATCCACATGCCTTCGTCGGCATGGGCGCCAGCGGCGAGGGTCAGGCCCAGGGCCAGGGCAGTGGGGAGGGCTTTGCGTGGCGACATGAGGCAATCCGGTACGACAGAACAGCCCGGGACCATAGCTGCTGGGGCCGGATGGGGCAACGGCCGATGGTTGGGTATGCGTGCACGGTAGGGCCGGCCGCTGGCCGGCAACCCACCGAACCGGGAAATCCGGTGCAGTTGCCGGCCGGCGGCCGGCACGACCACATCGTTATTTTTCCCGCCGCCAGTTCAACGAGCCACGGTTTTCCACCGTGCTCGATTCCACTTCCACGTCGAAGCCGCGGCGCAGCAGGTACTTCAGGGTGATCACCGAACCGGCACCGACCAGCGACACGCCGTAGCCCACGTACAGCTTGGGCGAAATGTACTTGCCCACACCGATCACCGAGCCGCCCAGCGCGCGCGACTGGCTGACGCCGGCATCGTCCAGGCCCAGCTTGGCACCCAGCTGCGAAGCCAGCAGCCCGCTGCCGGCCGACAGCGCGGCCGATGCGGCGTTCACCTGCTGGGTCTGGTCGCTGCTGGCACCGGTCAGGCTGCGCCCCAGCACCAGGTAGCCCAGCGCTTCGGACTGCGACATCGCCGGATCGGACCAGACATCGGCGCGCGGTTGCTGCGCGCGCCCGGTCACGTCGATGCCGGCGGTGACATCACCGATCCGGCGCTCGGCGCGGATGTTGATGCGCGGGTCGGACACCGCGTTGTAGTTCCAGTTGAGGTTGCCGCGGGTGATGGTCAGGTCCTGGCCATAGGCCTTGTAGCGGCCACTGACTTCCAGGCCACCGTTGGCGGTCATCTCGCGGCCGGGCTTGGCCCAGACCTGCATCTTGCCGGTCAGCGCGCCCTTCAGGCCGAAGCCGCTCATCTTGACCTTGTCGCCCAGGCTGACGGCCAGCTCCATGTCCAGCGGCGAGGTGCGCGACTCTTCCGGATCGGCCGGGTCCAGCACCACCACGTCCTCGGACACCGAGGTACCACGGTCCAAGCGCTCCAGATCGATGTCGGCCTCAGGCACGTGCACCGTTCCGCGCAGCTCCATCGCGGCCTTGGCCAGGGTGAAGTCCAGGTTGGGATTGGCGATGATGCGCAGCTCGCTGGTGTTGGACAGCAGCACATTCTCGCCGTGGATCTTCAGCTGCAGCGGCTGTGCATCGCCAAACCAGGACAGGCCGCCGTCGACATACAGCGTGCCCTTGCCCGAATTGGCCTGCGCGGTGATCTTGGCCGACCCATCGGGCTGGGCGACGAAGCTGCCCTTGCCCTGGTCGAAGGTCAGGCCCAGCGCCGGGAACTCGCCCTTGAAGTTGCTCAGCTGCGCATCACCGCCCAGCGACGGCTGGCCGCGCGTGCCACGCAGGCTCACGTGGCCTTCGATCAGGCCGGTCGGGCGCACCACATCCGGCGAGAACAGTTCCAGCCAGTACAGGCGCGACATGTTGAGGTAGAGCTCGCCGTTGAGCGGCGCACTCGGCTCCCAACCGGTCTGCATCTTCGCATCGACGAAGCCGTTGCCCTGGAAGCCCATGCCCAGGTAGCCCTTGATGCTGGCCGGGGTCATGTCCAGCTTCAGCGAGAACTGGTCATAACGCACCAGCTCGCCACGGTTGGCATCGGCCAGGCTGGTGTTGCGGTTCTCGCCCAGGCGTACGCCGCCTTCGGCCGAGCGCACTTCCACATGCCCTTCCCACGCGTTGCCACGCGGCCGGATCTGCGCGTCCAGGTTGAGTTCGCCACGCAGGTAGATGCGTCGGCCGGACTGTGGCGGCAACCACGGCTGCACCAGCGCCAGCGGCAACGCATCGCCGCGCACCACCAAGCCTTCGCGCGGCCAGTTGGCATGCGCGCACAGGGCGCCACCGGTCGCAGCACCCAGACAGGTTTCGCCCAGCGTGTAGTTGCTGCCGTTGATGGCGAATGCCGCAGGCGCACGCAGTGCCCACGCATCGCCCTTCACCGGTGCGATGCGCAGCGCGGCCAGTTCGCCACGCCATTGCTCGCCCTGCTGGCGCACGCTGCCCTGCAGCTCGATCGCGCCCAGTTCGTTGCGTGTCTGTGCGGCCAGGCGCAGGTTGGAGACACTGCCCTGCGCATCGATGTTCAAGCGTTCCAGCAGCATGCCGGCATTGACCTGCTGGCCCTGTATCGCCAGCGTGCCACTGTCGCCACGCCACGGCAGGCGGCCCTTGATGCTCAGGCCTTCAGCGCCATAGCCGTCCCAGTTGAGATTGTTGCCGACCAGATCTGCGGTGATGTCTGGTGCATCGCGCGGGCCTTTCACCTGCACCTGGCCACGCAGGCCACCATCGGCGCCGGGCAGCAGATCGCTCAGCTGCAACGGCTCGAAGCGCGCATCGATGTCCAGGCGGTCGCCGACCTTGCCCGAGGCGGTCACCCGGCTGCTGCCGACGGCCAGTTTCAATTCACCCTGGCCCTGTTCACCCTGCAGGGCGAACTTGCCTTGGGCATCCACATTGCGCTGGCGCAGGATGCCCTTCAGCGACGGCAGGTCCACCGTGGCCTCCAGCGTGCCCGCAGTGCCCGGCGGCGCATTGGCCGGCGGCGGCAGCTGGCGTCCCTTGGACACGAGATTGCCGGACAGACGGCCATCCCAGCCCGGTGCGAAGTAGCCCGGGTCGAAATCCTTCAGCGTGGCCTTGGCCTCCCAGTCCAGCTGCGGTGCCCAGGCCACCTTGCCTTCCACCTGCAGCTGGCCACCCGGGGTCTGCGCCTGCAGTTCGCGGATCTCCGCAGCCTGATCGTTGCCACGCACATCGAAGCGCAGCTGCGCCTTCTGCTTTTCGCGCTCGACATCGGCACGGCCGATCGCCGCCCACGCCTTCAAGGTACCGGCCAGTCCAAAGCGCGCTTCCTTCAGCGTCACCGGCACCGGCGAACTGCCGGCGGTGTTCGGGTCCGGTGCCGGCACCCAGGTCAGGTCCTGCGCGATCACCGAGAAGTTCAGCTTCTGCTGGTCTTCCTGGCTGAAATCGGCGGTACCTTCCAGGCGTGCTTCGCCGCCCAGGCCCTTGACCACCAGCGGCGAGACCTTCAGCACCTGGTCCTGCAGCGAAACCACCGAGGGCGCCAGCTCCAGTTCCTGCTCACCCTGCTTCACCCGGCCATGCAGGTTGGCATTGCCGCCCTTGCCGGAGGCGGTGAAGTCCAATGCCAGCGGCGCGATGGCCGAGCTGGCCAATGCCGGCGACAACAGCGCCAGGTCCAGCTCGTCGCTGCGTACAGTCGCGTTCCAGGTCGGATCGGTGCGGCCATCGAACACCAGCATCGCGTGCAGCGGCTTCGGTGCGCGACCGGCCAACGCCACTTCCATATGCGCCAGATCACCGCGCGCGACCAGGCCGACCGTGGCCGCGGTCCTTCCGCGCGGTGCCGGCAGCACCGCAGTGACGGTGACGTCGGTGTCGTAGTCCTTGGCCGGGATGTAGCGGCCCTGGGCAGTGAAATTGCCCATGTCGCTGTCTACCACCAGCTTGCGCGCCTGGAACTCGCCATTGGCGATCTCGATGCCACCGCGCACGCGGCTGATGTCGATCACCGGCTCGTTGGCCTGGCTGATGCGGAAACTGTCGATGGTGATCACATCGGCCTGGATCGCCAGCGGCATTTCGATCTGCGGCAGCGAATCGGGCCACGACGGCAGCTTGAACGGCTCATCGCTCTTGGCCAGGTTGAGCGTGGCGTTGGTCAGCTCCAGCTTGTCCAGCAGCAGCTTGCGGCCCAGCAGCGGGCGCAGGTCCGGCTCCAGGTGCGCGCGCTCGGCGTGGAAATGGATGTCGTCGTAGCGGAAGTCGACGTTGTACAGGGTCAGCGGTCCGGCCACCGGGCCCTCGACCTTGTCCCAGGTAAAGCTGGCACCCACCGGCAGGCGCGCCACCACCTGCGCCAGCAGCACGTCGCGGCCGGCCACCGTCTGCAGCAGCCAGTACACGGCCAGCAGGGCGACCAGCACCAGGCCGATCACGCCCGCGCCGGACCATGCCCAGAAGCGGCGACGGCGGTAGAAGCGCACGCGCCGCGGCGGCGTGTTCGGCGGCGTGTTCGGCGGCGTGTTCGGCGACGGAGTCGGTGCGGACGTGCTCACAGGTCCGCTCCGATGTTGAGGTACAGCTGGAACTGCGAATCAGGGTTGTTCAGACCGTGCGCGATATCGACCCGCACCGGGCCCACCGGCGATTTCCAGCGCACGCCGAAGCCGACGCCGGTATGCAGGTCGATGTTGGTATCGAAAGCACTGCCGGTATCGACGAACACCGCTGCACCCCACGGGCCGCCATTGAAGTAGTGCTCGTATTCGGCCGAGCCGACCACCAGGTGCTTGGCACCGAGCGCGTACTTGTCCGGTTTCGGCGTACGCGGTCCGACCTCACGGTAGGCATAGCCGCGGATGCTGCGGTCGCCACCGGCGAAGTAGCGCAGGCTGGGCGGCATCGCCACCAGGTCGCTGGTCCATGTGGTGCCGCCTTCGCCGCGCAGAATCAGGCGATTGGTCGGCCCCACCGGGATGTACCAGCGCAGCACGGCATTGGCCTGCACGAAGCTGGTGTCCGATCCGACGCCTTCGACGCCGGCACGCACCGTCGCTGTGCCACTGATGCCGCTGCGCGGGAACAGCTCGTCGTCCACCTTCACGTAGTCGGCCACGATCTGCGGGTAGACCAGCGTGGACGTGTTGTAGACCGCATCGGTGAATTCGGTGCCCGAGGCATAGCGCCAGCGCTCGCGCAGCGCGTTGATCGAGGCGATGGCGGTCCAGTTCTCGTTGATCTCGCCGCTGCGGCTGGCGATCAGCTTGAAGTTGCGCAGATCGATGTAGTCGGTCTGCTCGTCGTAGGCACTGGCGGCGAAGGTGTACCAACCATCCAGCCAGTTGAATGCGGGAATGCGGTAGCTGGTGATCAGGCTCTTGCGCTTCTGCGCATAGTCCAGCTGGGTGTTCATCTTGTGGCCGCGGCTGTTCAGGTAGCGCCGCTCAAGGCCGCCACGCACACCCGCGCCACTTTCGCTGCCGTAGCTCAGGCCGTAGGAATAGATGCTGCGCTTGGCCCGCGTCAGCTTCACATCGACCGGCACCTCGCCATTCTCATCGGCCTGGTCCGGGCGCGGCTGGATGTCGATCACGCTGAAGTAATCGAGCTTGGTCAGCGACTCGCGCAGGCGGTCCAGCTTGCCTTCGTGGAAGTAGCTGCCCTGGTCCCAGTACACCAGCGGGTCGAACAGCTTGTCGTCGAAATAATTCTGCTCGAAGGTCACCGGGCCCATGTTGTAGCGGCGGCCGCTGTCCCAGGTCAGGTCGATGTCGGCAGCGTTGTCCGCGCGGGTGATCTGCACCTGGCGCTGGGTGTAGTCGGCGTCGAAGTAGCCACGCTCGGCCAGGCGCCGGGTCACGGTGATCTTGCTGGCTTCGTACTGGGTGTGTTCGAAGCGCTGGCCCTTGCGCGGCTTGAACGCGGCCAGGTCGTCCTGCAGGTACTGGTCGTACATCGCAGGACCGGTGATGTCGATATGCTCGCGGCGCACCAGCACCGGCTGGCCCTTGTCGACATGGATCAGCACGGTGACGTGCTCGTCCTGGCGTGGCGCCTCGACCTTGATCACCGGGTTGTAGTACCCGAACGGTTCCAGCGCCTGGCGGGTCTGCCGCTCGGCCTGAGACAGCAGGTATTCCAGGCGCGACTCGCCCTGCTCCTTGCCGATCGTGTCGAACAACGACAGCGATTCCTGGATGTTCTCGATGATCGCGGCGTCGTCGCCCTTGTCCAATCCCTTGATGTCCACCTTGTCGATGGTGCCGCGCGCATGGGCCACGGAAGTGGCGCAAAGCGAGAGGACCATCAGCGGCAGGGCGTATTTCGTTGGCTGCATGCGGCACAGCATACCGACCGGAGGTGACGATGCGAAATGCATCATGTCAATCCGGATCGGTTGTTAAGTGGCGGTCAAAATACGCGCCTTTGTGGCGATCGTCGCGACCGCATGCGCGGACGCCGGCATCGTGTGCGATGCCGACGATGGCTCCGATGGACATCACCGGGTAGCGCCGGGCCATGCCCGGCGAGCGCGCAGCGCGGCCTGCAGAACAACCGCCGGGCGTGGCCCGGCGCTACCCATCGTGGGCGATCAGCTCGACAGGTGCTCGATCGCCGCGACCTTGCCCAGGCGCTCGCCCAGCATCGTCAGCAGCGCCAGGCGGTTGCCGCGCAGTGCCGGATCCTCGGCATTGACCATCACCCCGTCGAAGAACGCATCGACCTGCGGACGCAGGCGGGCCAGGCGCGCCAGCACGGCCACATAGTCCTTCTGGTGCAGGCTGGCGCCGGTATCGTCGATGGCGGCAGTCACGGCTTCGGCCAGCGCGCGCTCGGCATCTTCCTGCAGCAGGGCCGCATCGATCTGTCCCGGAATATCGCCTTCGGCCTTGCGCAGGATGTTGCGGATGCGCTTGTTGGCCGCGGCCAGCGCCTCGGCTTCCGGCAACGCCGCGAAGGTTCCGATCGCATCCAGGCGGCGGTCGAAATCGTACAGCGAGGCCGGCTTCAGCTCGGCCACCGCGTTGAAGTGGCTGGCCGGCACGCCCTTGTCGCTGTAATAGCCCTTCAGGCGGTCGAGGATGAAGTCGTACAGCTCAGCCACGTCGGCCTGCACGTTGCGCGCGGCCAGCCCGGCGTTGGCGCTGGCCAGCAGCACGCGCAGGTCCAGCTCGAAGCCGCTTTCGATGATCGTGCGGGCCAGGCCCAGCGCGTTGCGGCGCAGGGCGAACGGGTCCTTGTTGCCGGTCGGCTTCAGGCCCGCGGCGAAACCGCCGGCCAGGGTGTCCACGCGCTCGGCGATCGCCAGCACCTTGCCCAGTGGCGACAGCGCGATGTCATCACCACCGAAGCGCGGCTGGTAGGCCTCGTCGATGGCCAGCGCCACCTCCGGCGATTCGCCACCGGCCACCGCGTAGTGGCGGCCAGCGATGCCCTGCAGTTCCGGGAACTCATTGACCATGCGCGACTGCAGGTCGTTCTTGGCCAGCTGCGCGGCACGCTTGGCCAGCAGCGGATCGGCGCCGACCTGCGGCGCGATCACTTCGGCCAGCGCCACCACGCGCGCGACCTTGTCGGCCACGCTGCCCAGCTTGGCCTGGTAGGTCACCGTCTTCAGGCCCTCGCCCATCGCCTGCAGGCCCTGCTTCAGGTCTTCGTCGAAGAAGAACTTGGCATCGGCGAAGCGCGGGCGGATCACCCGCTCGTAGCCCTTGGCCACTTCGGCCACGTCCTTGGACTCGATGTTGGCGATGCCGATGAACTTCTCGGTCAGCGTGCCGCCGTCATCCAGCACCGGGAAGAACTTCTGGTTGATCTCCATCGTCTCGATCAGCGCTTCCTGCGGCACCGCCAGGAACGCGCGCTCGAAGCTGCACAGCACCGCCGACGGCCACTCGACCAGGTTCACCACCTGCTCCAGGTTGTCCTCGGTGATGCGTGCGCTGCCACCGGCGGTGGCTGCAGCGGCTTCCACCTCGGCGACGATGCGCTGGCGACGCACTGCCGGGTCAACCAGCACGAAGGCGGCGCGCAGCGATTCCACATAGTCCTGCGGCTGGGTCAGCCACACGGTCTTGTCGTGCAGGAAGCGGTGGCCGCGGCTCATGCGGTCGGCCTTCAGGCCGAACAGTTCGGCCTCGACCACGTCACCGCCGTGCAGCAGCACCAGCCAGTGCACCGGGCGCGCGAAGCCCCAGCTGTGGTCGCCCCAGCGCATCGGCTTGGGAATGGGCATGCCGGCGATGGCCTCGCGCAGGATCTCCGGCAGCAGCGCAGCGGTGCGCGCGCCCGGGGTCACCGCACGGTGCACGAAGCGCTCACCCTTGTTGTCGGTGGTCTTTTCCAGCGCGGTCCAGTCGATCCCGGCCTTGGCCGCGAACCCCTGCAGCGCCTTGGTCGGCTGGCCTTCGGCGTCCAGCGCGATGTTCAGGTACGGGCCCAGCACTTCGCTGTGCTGTTCCGGCTGCTCCAGGCCAACGCCCGGCAGCAGCACGGCCAGGCGGCGCGGGGTCGACAGCGGGCGTGCATCGCCCAGCTCCAGTTCCACGCCGCGCTTGCGCAGGCCGTCGACAACACCGTCGAAGAAGGCCTGGGCCAGGCCCGGCAGTGCCTTGACCGGCAGCTCTTCGGTGCCCAGTTCAATCAGCAGGGGAGACAAGTGGCTCATCGGTTCGATCCTGTGGTGGGGGCGCAGCGCGCGACGCGGCCGGCGCCCCTGGGGTAGTAGGTGAAACGCGTGATGGGAGAACGGGCCGTCAGGCCTTCTTCGTGCCCGGGAAGCCCAGCTTCTCGCGCTGCTCGTAGTAGGCCTTGGCCACCGCCTGGGCCAGCGCGCGCACGCGCAGGATGTAGCGCTGGCGTTCGGTCACGCTGATCGCACGGCGCGCATCGAGCAGGTTGAAGGTGTGGCTGGCCTTCATCACCTGTTCGTAGGCCGGCAGCGGCAGGTTCACTTCCACCAGCTTCTGCGCTTCGCGCTCGCAGGCATCGAAGCGGTGGAACATTTCTTCCACGTCGGCGTATTCGAAGTTGTAGGTGCTCTGCTCCACCTCGTTCTGGTGGTAGACGTCGCCGTAGGTCACCGGCTGCCCATCCGGGCCGTAGGTCCAGACCAGGTCGTAGACGTTGTCGCAGTTCTGCAGGTACATGCACAGGCGCTCGAGACCATAGGTGATCTCGCCCAGCACCGGCCGGCACTCCAGGCCACCGGCCTGCTGGAAGTAGGTGAACTGGGTCACCTCCATGCCGTTGAGCCAGACTTCCCAGCCGAGGCCCCAGGCACCCAGGGTCGGCGATTCCCAGTTGTCCTCGACAAAGCGCAGGTCGTGCACCAGCGGATCGATGCCCACCGCCTTCAGCGAATCCAGGTACAGCTGCTGGATGTTGTCCGGTGCCGGCTTCATCGCCACCTGGTACTGGTAGTAGCGCTGCAGGCGGTTCGGGTTGTCGCCGTAGCGGCCATCGGTCGGGCGCCGCGACGGCTGCACGTAGGCCGCGTTCCAGGTTTCCGGACCGATCGCACGCAGGAAGGTGGCCGGGTGGAAGGTACCGGCGCCCACCTCCAGGTCGAGCGGCTGGATGAGCACGCAGCCCTGCTGGGCCCAGAACTGGTTCAGGGTCTGGATCAGGCCCTGGAAGGTGATCGGAACGGTCGGGGTCGCGGACATGCGGACGAGTCTTGGCCGGCAAAGGGGTGCGCTAGTATAACGGCCGACCTGCGGGGCATTCCGTACCCGGAAGGAGCAGGTGGATGGAACATCGGCTGCCCACGGGCACGCCCGGCGAGCCTGGCGCGGCACCGTTGCCGCCCGGTCGCCTGCAGTTCGAACAGGTTGCGGCGGCCCTGCTGGCCGACGGCGTGGTGGCTGCGCACGAGCGCGAGCGCATCCGTTTTTCCGCACAGGGCGCCCGCAACGCCAGTGAAGTGCATCCACTGGTGCTGCTGTCCAACCTCAAACTGGCCGCCAGCGACGGCGGCGACCTCAATCTGGAACGCCTCACCGAGTGGCTGGCCCAGCGCACCGGCAGCCGCTACCTGCGCATCGACCCGACCCGGGTCGACGTCGCCTCGGTCACCGCCGTGGCCTCGCACGCCTACGCGCGCCGCCATCGCTTCCTGCCGCTGGCGGTGGATGGCGAACGCGTGCTGGTGGCCACCAGCGAGCCGCTGGCGCAGGAATGGCTGCGCGACCTGCAGCACCTGACCCGCCTGCGCATCGAGCTGGCGGTGGTCAATCCGCTGGACCTGCACCGCTACACCATGGAGTTCTTCGGCGTCACCCGCTCGGTGCGCGGTGCCCGTGGCGACGTACGGGGTGAGGCCAACACCACCCTGCCCAGCTTCGAGCAGCTGGTGGACCTGGGCCGCACCGGCGACGTCAATGCCGACGACCAGCACATCGTGCACATCGTCGACTGGCTGCTGCAGTACGCCTACGAGCAGCGCGCCTCGGACATCCACCTGGAGCCCCGCCGCGACATGGGGCGCATGCGCTTCCGCATCGACGGCGTGCTGCACAAGGTGTTCGAAGTGCCGCCGGCGGTGATGACCGCCGTGGTCAGCCGTATCAAAGTGCTCGGACGCATGGACCTGGCCGAGCGCCGGCGCCCGCAGGATGGTCGCATCAAGACCCGCTCGCCCGGCGGCCGTGAAGTGGAAATGCGCCTGTCGACCATGCCGACCGCCTTCGGCGAGAAATGCGTGATGCGCATCTTCGACCCGGAAGCGGCCTTCAAGAGCATCGACCAGCTCGGCTTCAGCCCGCAGGAAGCGGCCGGCTGGACCGCCCTGGTCGAGCGCCCGCACGGCATCGTGCTGGTCACCGGCCCGACCGGTTCGGGCAAGACCACCACCCTGTATTCCACCCTGAAGCGGCTGGCCACGCCGGACGTCAACGTATGCACGGTGGAAGACCCGATCGAGATGATCGCGCCGGAATTCAACCAGATGCAGGTGCAGACCAACATCGACCTGGATTTCGCCAGCGGCGTGCGCACCCTGCTTCGGCAGGATCCGGACATCATCATGATCGGCGAGATCCGCGACCTGGAAACCGCGCAGATGGCGGTGCAGGCCTCGCTGACCGGCCACCTGGTGCTGTCCACCCTGCACACCAACGACGCGCCCTCGGCCATCACCCGCCTGCTCGACCTGGGCGTACCGCATTACCTGCTGTCATCCACCGTCAACGGCATCCTCGCCCAGCGTCTGGTTCGCACCCTGTGCCCGCACTGCAAGCAGCCGCACACCCTCGGCCGGGCCGATTGGGCAGTGCTGGCTGATAGCGAAGCTGCATATCCAGATGCCGCCACGCCCTGTCGGCCGGTCGGTTGCCTGGAGTGCCGGCGCACCGGATTCCTCGGCCGCATCGGCCTGTATGAGTTGCTGCCATTGGGCTCGCGCCTGCGCGGGCTGATCCGTGCGGACATGGATCTGGCCGGTTTCAACCGTGCCGCGCGTGCTGAAGGAGTGCGAACCCTGCGCCAGGCCGGGCTTGAAAAGGTGGCACAGGGGCTGACTACAATCGAGGAAGTCCTGTCCGTACTGCCTCCCCCGGATGAATCCAGCGCCCTTCCTGATCCTTGAAACCGGCCGCCCCGTGCCGTCGTTGCGCCGCTACGGGCGCTTTCCGCACTGGATCCGGGTTGCCGCCGGCCTGGAAGAACACGAGACCGTCGTGGTCGACGTCGAGCACGGCGCCGACCTGCCCGACCCACGCCAGTTCGCTGGCGTGCTGGTAACCGGCTCGGCCGCCTTCGTCACCGACCACGCCGAATGGAGCGAACGCAGTGCCGCCTGGCTGCGGCAGACCGCGCACGATGACGTGCCGGTGTTCGGCATCTGCTACGGCCACCAGCTGCTGGCCCACGCGCTGGGCGGCGAAGTGGCCTACAACCCCGCCGGGCGCGAATCGGGAACGATTGAACTGGCACTGGACCCGCAGGCTGCGCAGGACCCGTTGTTCCAGGGCCTGCCGAGCCACTTCGCGGCCCACGCCACCCACCTGCAGACCGTGCTGCGCGTACCCGAAGGTGCCGCCGTGCTGGCGCGCTCGCCGCTGGATGGCTGCCATGCCTTCCGCTGGGGCCGCCAGGCCTGGGGCGTGCAGTTCCATCCGGAATTTGCCACCCACCACATGCGTGGCTACGTGCGCGCACGCGCCGACTGCATCGGCCGTCATGGCGGTTGCGCGCGCAGCATCGAGCGCGCGGTCAGCGCCGCGCCGCTGGCGCGCCAGCTGTTGCGGCGCTTTGTCCGCCAGGCCCGGCTGTCTTCAGCCCAGCCGATGGCAAAACAGGGATAATCGGCGGCACGGGCATACCGCCCGGCCCCTCCTGTCCCCCCCCGGATGTCCATGAAAGAGATTCGCAAGCTGCCAGCCTCGGCGGGCGCCCAGTGGTTGCTGGATACGTTCTCGCTGTATCGGCGTGCGCCGCTGCAGCTGGCCCGGATCGGCCTGACCTGGCTGCTGGTGAACTGGGTGGTCACCCTGCTGGGGACGATGCTGCCCGGCACCGCCGGCCTGGCCCTGCAGATGATGACGCTGGTGATTTCACCGGTGATGTTCGGCGGCATGCTGTACGCCATGGGTGAGATCGACCAGGGCCGTCCCGGCCTGGCCACCCATCTGCTGCAGCCGATCCGCGACCGTCGTGTCAGCCACCTGCTGGTGCCGCTGGCGATCCAGGTGCTGGCCGTGCTGCTGCTGGGCGCGCTGCTGTACCTGATGATCGGCCGCGAGGGCTTCACCGCCTTCAGCGACACCATGACCAAGATGCAGGAACTCGGCCGCAGCGGGCAGCAGATCAGTCCGGAAACCGCCGCCGAACTGGTCGCCAACCTGCCCGCGCAGCGCATCGCGCTGTGGATGCTGCTGGTGTTCTGCACCGCCGTGGCGCTGACCCTGGCGATGTTCACCCAGCCGGCACTGGTGGTGTTCGACCGCCAGAGCGGCATGCACGCGCTTCGCCTGAGCCTGCAGGGCTGCATCGAGAACATCGGCGCCACCGCCGTGTTCACCGTGCTCGGCCTGATCGCCGCGTTCTGCGTCTATGTGCTGTTCGTGATCGTGGTCCAGCTCGGCATGCTGCTGGGCGGCCCGCTGGCGGCGGCCTTCATCGCGCAGTTGGTGTTCACCACGGTGCTGATGCCGCTGTATGTCGGCGCCGTCTATGCGGCCTGGAAGCAGATGTTCGTGCATCGCGGCAGCCGCGGCGCACCGCCGGTGCCACAGTCGCCGCCTGCCAACGACGTCTTCCACGCTTGAGCGGGGCTCAACGGTAGCGCCGCCGGGCCATGCCCGGCGGATGGATGTCACCTCCCCACGAACGCCGGGCATGGCCTGGCGCTACCGGGGATCAGGCCGCAGGCTTCTTGACCACCGAAGACGGCACCAGCCAGCGCGCGGCGTGGATGCCCAGCTCGTACAGCAGGCACATCGGGATCGCCAGCATCAGCTGCGACACCACGTCCGGCGGGGTCAGGATCGCGGCGAGCACGAAGATGCCGACGATCGCATAGCCGCGTCCTTCCTTGAACTGCTGCGGCGTGATCCAGCCCAGCAGCACCAGGATCACCATCGCCACCGGCAGCTCGAAGCTGCCGCCGAAGGCGAAGAAGATCGCCAGCACGAAATCCAGGTAGGCATTCGCATCCGGCGTGATCGCGATCACTTCCGGGCTGAAGGTGGTGAGGAAGTGGAAGACCGCCGGCAGCACCAGGAAATAGGCAAAGGCGCAGCCGGTGTAGAACAGCAGCACCGAGGAGACCAGCAACGGCATCGCCAGACGCTTCTCGCGTGCATACAGGCCCGGCGCGACGAAGGCCCACAGCTGGTACAGCAGCCATGGCACGGCCACGAACAGGGCCACGAAGAACGTCAGCTTCAACGGCGCGAAGAAGGCGCCGGCCGGGTTGGTGGCGATCATCGTCTGCCCATTGGGCAACTGCGAGATCAGCGGCTCGGCCAGTGCGTTGTAAAGCTTCTGGGTGAACGGCAGCAGGCCCAGCAGCACAACGCCCAGCCCCAGCAGCGCACGCACCAGGCGCGAGCGCAGTTCAACCAGGTGTTCCACCAGCGAACTTTCGCCGAAGTCGTGTTCGCTCATGACGGGCGCTCCGTGCGCGCAGGCGTTTCTGCCGGGGCATCAGCAACGGCATCGCCCGCAGCGTCAGCGGTGGCGGGCGTAATGGCTGCACCTTCAGTCGACGCCACCCCCGGCTCGGGCGCATCCGCCAGATGGGGGGGTTGTTCGGCCGGGGCCGGTGCACGCACCTGCTGCGCCAGGGTGTCGCTGTGCTGTTGCATCTGCTCGGCTTCGCGGCGCATGGCTTCGCCGCTGGCACGCAGCTGGTTCTCGGTGTCCTGCATGCCCTGGCGCACGTCCTGCATCTGCCGCTTGATGTCTTCGGCCTGCAGTTCGCGTTCCAGTTCCTGCTTGACCGAATCCCATTGATTGCGCGCGCGGCGTACCCACAGCCCGGCGAAACGGGCCGCCTTGGGCAGGCGCTCAGGTCCGAGCACCACCAGGGCGACAACCGCGATCACCAGCAGTTCGCTGAAGCCGATATCAAACACCGCAACCGCTCCGGATCAACGCGGCTTGCGGTCGTGCTCGTCCTGCGCGGTGCGCGAGGCGTCCTGGCTGCGCGACTCGTCGCCCAACTGCGCGTTCGGCTTGTCGTCGTCGTGCATGCCCTTCTTGAATTCCTTGACCGCCGAGCCGAGGTCCTTGGCACCACTGGTCAGGCGCTTGGTGCCGAACACCAGCAGGACGATGGCGAGCACGACCAACCAATGCCAGATGCTGAAACTGCCCATAAGTCGCTCGTTACGTTAGTGATCAGATTGCCGAGCATAGCGCACCGGCTGTTAGCCGGCGCGCGTGACGAAAGTCAGTTGTTGCCCAGTGTTTCAGTGCGGATTTCACCGTCGTTGACCGGCTGGAAACCCTGCTGGGCCGGCGGCGGGGTCTGCGGCACGGCCTGCAGCGGCGCCGTGGTCGCTTCAGCGGGTGCCGCCGGCGCTGCCTGAACAGGCTGCGGGGCAGGCGCTGCAGCGGCCGCCGTACGCGGTGCGTCATTGCCACCATTGCGGTTGTTGCGCGCCGCGTAGGTCGCCTCTTCCAGGCGATCACGGAAAGCGACCACATCCATGGACGGCGAGCCAGCCGCGCGGCCCTCGAAGATCATCCGCGGGGTGGTGTTGCTGCCGTACGCGTCGAGGTTGGCGGCATCGTCGATCTGCAGGATCGCCCCATCCAGGGCGACGCCGGCGAACAGGCCACGGGCGCGCGACCACGACCAGATCTCGGCCTTCAGCTGGCCATCGGTGGCGGCCGCGGCATTGCGGCCCACCGGACCGGCGGCCACGCCGGCATCGGCGCCGAGGGTGAACTTGCCGTTGACGAGGTTGTCCAGGCTGCGGTCGTTGCGGAACACCAGCACCACGTCGGAGGACTGCACACCGGCCTGGAAGCCGATGCTGCCGCCGGTGAGCTTGATGAATACCGGGTTGGACCACGCACCATTGGGCATGCGCACCGACATCAGGCCGTGGCCACGACGGCCGCCGATCACCAGACCGGCCTTGATCGTGTCGGGAATGACGATGACCGCGCGGCCTTCGTCGAGCAATTTGTCCGGAATGCCCTGTTCAGGGATTCCCTGGATTTCAGCCAGTACACGCACCGCGTTGCGGGCGCGCTGGTCTTCCTGCGGTCCGGCCATGGCCTGGCTGGACAGCAGGCTGGCGGCGATCAGCAGGGCTTGGATCGGGCGACGCATGGCAGGCTCCAGAAGTCAGTCCATAGGAAGATATAGCAAGTGACTGAAATTAGTAGTGTTGTGATGAATCCCCAATGAGCGTTGCCTGCTCATATTGGCCTCATCGATGACATCCATCCGAACCCTGCATGCCGACGTGACAGCGGAATCGGCGACAATACTGCCCATGCTCGACGCACCCGATACCGCCGTACTGGCGGTCAACCTAGGCACGCCCGAGACGCCGACGGCTCCCGCCGTTCGCCGTTATCTGGCCGAATTCCTGTCCGACCGGCGCGTGGTCTCGCTGCCGGCACTGCTGTGGCAGCCCCTGCTGCGCGGTCTGATCCTGCCGCTGCGCAGCAGCCGTTCAGCCGCCAAGTACGCCCAGGTGTGGCTGCCGGAAGGCTCGCCGCTGATGGTCCACACCCGCCAGTTGGCGCAGGCGATGCAGGCATTGCTGCCGACGCTGCGCGTACGCCACGCGATGCGCTACGGCGAACCCGCGCTCACCACCGAACTGGATCGGCTGGCCACCGAGGGCGTGCGCCGCATCGTGGTATTGCCGCTGTATCCGCAGTATTCGACCACCACCACGGCCTCGGTCGAGGATCGTGTGGATGCCTGGCAGCGCAGGAACCCGCAGGTCACCGTCAGCCTGGTGCAGGACTATTCGATCGATCCGGACTGGGTCGCCGCCGTTGCCGGCTCGATCCAGCGCTACTGGCAGCAGCAGGGTCGCGGCCAGAAGCTGATGTTCTCCTTCCATGGCATTCCGCAGCGCCTTGCCGATGCAGGCGATCCCTATCCGCAGCGCTGCGAGGCAAGTGCACGCGCGATCGCCGCAGCACTGGGCCTGGGCGCGGACGACTGGCAGATGGGTTACCAGTCGCGCTTCGGCCGCGAACGCTGGCTGCAGCCCTACGCCGAGCCCAGCCTGTGGGAGCTGGCCGAAGCGGGGGTGAAGCAGATCGACGTCGTCTGCCCCGGGTTTGCCACCGACTGCCTGGAAACACTGGAAGAAGTCGCCATGGGCTTCACCGAAACACTGGCCGAGCGCGGCGCGCAGATGCGTTACATCCCCTGCCTCAACGCCGCACCGGAACACGCTCGCGCACTGGCTCGGCTGGCCGTGGCCTCGCTGGCATGAGCCTGCAGCCGTTTGAGCTGCCGGTCGCGGGCGTCCGCGTCGCCGGCCTGCGCCGGCCGGGTGAGGGTCCGCGGGTGCTGGCCCTGCACGGCTGGCTCGACAATGCGGCCAGCTTCGTACCGCTGGCGCCGCATCTTCCGCACCTGGACCTGGTGGCGATCGATCTGCCCGGGCACGGCCACAGCGCGCATCTGCCGATCGGGGCGGTGTACACCACGCCAGCAGCGATCACCCATGTCCTCGATGTCGCCGATGCACTGGGCTGGGACCGGTTCACCCTGATCGGCCATTCGATGGGTGCCGGCATCGCCAGCCTCACCGCAGCGGTCAGTGATCGCATCGAACGGCTGGTCGCCATCGAGGCACTCGGCGGCCTGCGCGGGCCGGAAGAAGAGACCGCCAGCCGCCTGCGCGAGCACGTCGACGCCACCCGGGCACTGGCACGCAAGCAGCTGCGCGTGTTCCCGGATCTGGCCGCACCGATCCGGGCGCGGATGATGACCAACCAGCTCAGCGAAGGCTGCGCGCGCCTGCTGGTCGAACGCGGTGTCGAGCCGGTCGAAGGCGGCTATCGCTGGTGCAGCGATCCGCGCCTGATGCTGCCCACCGCGATCCGCCTCAGCGAAGGCCAGATCGACAACCTGCTGCAGGCCATCACCTGTCCGACCCAGGTGATCTATGCCACGCCTGCACAGTCGTACTATCCCGAGCCGATGCGCAGCGAGCGCCTGCAGCATCTGCGTGATGGCCGCCTGGCGGTATTCCCCGGCAACCATCACCTGCACATGGAACACCCGGCACGAATCGCCGCCGTCATCAATGCGTTCCTGAGCGAAAACGCCAACGCACGCTGACCATCGTCGGCCGCGCGCACTTCACTCTGCGCCAGTGCGGCCGATAGAACGGTAGTGGGCGCCTGCGTCCACAGCACGCAGGCCCTTTGTGCCTGCGGCTCGTTCCTGGTTCTGCAAGGAAGTCCGCATGTCCCGTCTGCTGCACCGTCATCCACAGGATGTGGCCACGGTGTCCGTCCTCCGCGTCGCTGCCTGCGCCGCATTCCCCGAATTCCCCGGCCATGCCGTCGTCGCGCTCACCCGCGCAGGGCGTTGCAGGGTCGTTGCCGTCCGTTGATCCAGGAGTTGCCGATGTCCATTGCGTCCTCCCGCCCGCCCGACCAGGGCCGCCTCCCCTATCTGCAACAGCTGGCCGAGCGGAGCGATCGTCGCCTGCTGCTGGCCAGCGGCGTGTTGGCAGCGATCGGCCTTGTACTGGCCGTGCGCGGCACGTCGGTGCCCGCTGCGAGCGCCGTTGCCACCGCGGTGCTGCCAGCCGCCTGGCTGGGCTGGCGCCAGGCCGGCCATGCGCTCGCGCGCAACGGCCTGGCCGTCGTGCTGGCGCTGCAGTTGAGCCTGCTTTGCCATATCAGCGGATGGAATGCCGCATTGCCCATCGCGCTGCTGCTGGGCGTGCTGCTCATCCAGCGTGACCGTATGCCGTTGTGGCTGGCCGGCGCCGTGGGTGTCAGTGCGTTGCTGGCGCCGTTGCCTGATGGGGCGGCCGTCCTGCCGCCGCTGTTGAATGCCATGGCCCTGGCGGTGCTGACGCTGGTGCTGGGCCAGACCGCCGCACGCCTGCGCCAACAGAGCGAAGCGCTGGGTCACGGGCCGCACCGCCTGGCGGCATTGGCGCGCGACATCGCCACCGGCGCCGACCTCGGCGCACACACCGACGCACGCAGCTACGCGCCCGGCTCACTGGCCCACGCGTTGGCCGATACCGCACGCCATGTGCAGGCACAGCGCGGCCGCGAGGCCGAGGTACACGCCGAGAACGCGCAGATTCGCAAGGCACTGGATGCCTCGCGCACGGCGATGATGATTGCCGACAACGATCACGTCATCCGCTACGTCAACCGCTCGGTGGTGGCGCTGCTGCGCAACCAGCAGGCCACGCTGCGCCAGGCCTTCCCCGATTTCGACGCCGAGCGGCTGGTCGGCAGCAGCATCCATCGCTTCCATGCCAACCCTGACCGCATCCGCGGCATCCTCAATGGGCTGCAGGCGACACACAACGGCAAGGTGCGGATCGGGCCGGTGCACTTCGCCCAGGTCGTCACCCCGGTGTTCGACGCACAGGGCGCGCGCCTGGGTTTTGCGGTGGAATGGCATGACCGTACCCACGAACTGACGCTGGAGAATGCCGTCGCCGGGATTGTCGATGCCGCCGCGCAGGGTGATCTGGAACAGCGCCTGCAGGCCAGCGAAGGCGCCAGCTTCCTCGACGGCCTGACCGGGGGCATCAACCAGCTGCTGGACACACTGGGCAGCACGGTCGACGAAGTTCGGCAGATGCTTTCGGCGATGGCCAACGGCGATCTCGACCGTCGCATGCAGGGCGAGTACCACGGCGCGTTCGCCGCGATCCAGCGCGATGCCAACGCCACCGCCGGCCAGCTGGCGCGCATGGTCGGCCACATCCAGCACTGCGCCACCACCATCAGCACGGCCGCCAGCGAAATCGCCGCCGGCAACGGCGCGCTGTCCGAGCGCAGCGAGCGACAGGCCGCTCATCTACAGGAAACGGCCGCCTCGATGGAGGAGCTGACCGCCACCGTGCGCCAGAACGCAGCGCATGCGCGCCAGGCCAGCGAGCTGGCCGCCTCCACCCAGGGCGCAGCCAGTGATGGCAACCATGCCATGCAGCGGGTGGTCGACACCATGCAGGCCATCGAAGGCGCGTCGAAGCGGATCGGCGACATTACCGGCGTGATCGACGGCATTGCCTTCCAGACCAACATCCTCGCGCTCAACGCGGCGGTTGAAGCAGCACGCGCCGGCGAACAGGGGCGCGGGTTCGCGGTCGTCGCCAGCGAAGTCCGTGTGCTCGCGCAGCGATCGGCGGCGGCGGCCCAGGAGATCAAGGTCCTCATCGACGAGGCAGGACGTCAGGTCGGCGAGGGCGCCCAGTTGGTGGCCGATGCCGGACAGCGCATGCAGGGCATCGTCGGCGGCGTGGAGAACGTAAGCCATCTCATGCGCGAGATCTCGGCGGCGTCACAGGAGCAGTCCTCCGGTATCGAGCAGATCAACCAGACGGTGGTGCAGATGGACCAGGCCACGCAGCAGAACGCGGCGCTGGTGGAAGAAGCCACTGCGGCGGCACGTGAACTGCAGTCGCAGGCCGGTGCACTGAACCAGGCGGTATCGGTGTTCCGCCGGCGCGAGGCCGCGTTGATCGACTGATCCGGGCCTGCGTCTTCTCCATGGAAGGCGGCGCCCGCAGGGCGCCGCCTTTTTGTTGGGCGTGGTTCCCGGCGGGGTTGTTTGACTCAGCGGGTACGAAGGCGGTCCGTTTGAGGCTGCATGCGACACGATGATAAGTAAGAAGGCCAGAGCACCTGCCACTGCGGCGGAGTATGTCCGCCAGCTGCTGTGCTCCAAAGAATGCGGCACCGCCTGGGCGCCGCATCTACGCGTGGGTATCGAGTTCCGGTAGTGCCGGCCGCTGGCCGGCAACCTCATGAACATCACGCGGCTGCACGTGGTTGCCGGCCAGCGGCCAGCACTACCCTGGGTTTCTCGCGCACAAAGAAAAACCCCGCTGCGTGAGCAGCGGGGTTTTGGGTATAAACCCTGGCGATGACCTACTCTCGCATGGCTTAGGCCACACTACCATCGGCGCAGCTACGTTTCACTTCCGAGTTCGGGATGGGATCGGGTGGTTCCATAGCGCTAATTTCACCAGGGAGGCGGTTGGAGTGTCGCCTGGGCGTCGTGTCCTTGCAGGGGCTGGCATGGTGATGCCAGCGTTGCAAAGAGACGCGCCTGAGCGCCTGCCTCTCGTTTGGTCTTGTGACGTAGCGTGCACTTGGATCTATCGACATGTCATGTCGGCCAAGGCAACTTGAGGTTATATGGTCAAGCCTCTCGGATCATTAGTATCAGTTAGCTCAATACATTGCTGTACTTACACACCTGACCTATCAACCACGTAGTCTACATGGTTCCTTCAGGGGGCTTGTGCCCCGGGAGATCTCATCTTGAGGCGCGCTTCCCGCTTAGATGCTTTCAGCGGTTATCGCTTCCGAACATAGCTACCCGGCAATGCCACTGGCGTGACAACCGGAACACCAGAGGTTCGTCCACTCCGGTCCTCTCGTACTAGGAGCAGCCCCTCTCAAATCTCCAACGCCCATGGCAGATAGGGACCGAACTGTCTCACGACGTTCTGAACCCAGCTCGCGTACCACTTTAAATGGCGAACAGCCATACCCTTGGGACCGACTACAGCCCCAGGATGTGATGAGCCGACATCGAGGTGCCAAACACCGCCGTCGATATGAACTCTTGGGCGGTATCAGCCTGTTATCCCCGGAGTACCTTTTATCCGTTGAGCGATGGCCCTTCCATACAGAACCACCGGATCACTAAGTCCTAGTTTCCTACCTGCTTGATCCGTCGATCTTGCAGTCAAGCACGCTTATGCCTTTGCACACAGTGCGCGATGTCCGACCGCGCTGAGCGTACCTTCGAGCTCCTCCGTTACTCTTTAGGAGGAGACCGCCCCAGTCAAACTACCCACCATACACGGTCCCCGACCCAGATAATGGGCCCAGGTTAGAACGTCAAGCACGACAGGGTGGTATTTCAAGGATGGCTCCGCCACAGCTAGCGCCATGGTTTCATAGCCTCCCACCTATCCTACACAGACGAACTCAACGTTCAGTGTAAAGCTATAGTAAAGGTTCACGGGGTCTTTCCGTCTTGCCACGGGAACGCTGCATCTTCACAGCGATTTCAATTTCACTGAGTCTCGGGTGGAGACAGCGCCGCTGTCGTTACGCCATTCGTGCAGGTCGGAACTTACCCGACAAGGAATTTCGCTACCTTAGGACCGTTATAGTTACGGCCGCCGTTTACTGGGGCTTCGATCAAGAGCTTCGCCTTGCGGCTGACCCCATCAATTAACCTTCCAGCACCGGGCAGGCGTCACACCCTATACGTCCACTTTCGTGTTTGCAGAGTGCTGTGTTTTTGATAAACAGTCGCAGCGGCCTGGTTACTGCGACCCTCTTCAGCTATAGCTCGCACGAGCCACCAAAAAGGGTGCACCTTCTCCCGAAGTTACGGTGCCATGTTGCCTAGTTCCTTCACCCGAGTTCTCTCAAGCGCCTGAGAATTCTCATCCTACCCACCTGTGTCGGTTTACGGTACGGTCTGCGTAAGCTGAAGC
>NZ_CP081826.1:2387500-2812500 GCF_019793815.1 Stenotrophomonas sp. DR822 | reverse complement strand
CCGGCGATCGTCGCCGGCTTCATCACCGTGCTGGTCGGCTTCGCCAGCTCGGCAGTGATCGTGTTCCAGGCCGCGCAGGCCGTGGGGGCCGACCAGGCCCACATCGCCTCGTGGATGTGGGCGCTGGGGCTGGGCATGGGCGTGACCTGCATCGGCCTGTCTCTGCGCTACCGGGTGCCGGTGGTCACCGCATGGTCGACGCCTGGGGCGGCGATGCTGGTCGTCGGTGCGGGTGGCGCCTCTCTGTCCGAGGCCACCGGTGCGTTCCTGCTTGCGGCAGTGCTGGGCATGCTCGCCGGCTTCTCGGGCGTGTTCGCCCGGCTGATGAAACGCGTGCCCATGGCCCTGGCCGCGGGCATGCTGGCCGGTGTACTGCTGCGCTTCGGGCTGGACGTGTTCGTGGCGATGAACACCCAGCGCGTGCTGGCATTGGCCATGTTCGCTACCTGGCTGCTGGGCCGCCGCCTGTTACCCCGCTATGCGGTGATCGCCACCCTGCTGGTCGGCATCGCCATCGCTGCCAGCCAGGGGCTGCTGCATGCACAACAGGTGCACCTGCAACTGGCGGTACCGCAATGGGTCACTCCCTCGCTGTCGTGGACGGCGATGGTCGGCATCGCCCTGCCCCTGTTCGTGGTCACCATGGCGTCGCAGAACATCCCCGGTGTGGCGGTGATGCGCGCCTCCGGCTACGACGCGCCGGTGTCACCGGTGATCGGCTGGATCGGCGTGGTCAACACGCTGCTGGCGCCCTTCGGTGCCTACGCATTGAACCTGGCGGCCATCACCGCGGCGATCTGCATGAGCCGTGATGCCCACGAAGACCCGGCACGGCGCTACACGGCGGCGATTGCGGCCGGCGCCTTCTATATCGTCATCGGCCTGTTCGGGGCCACCGTAGCGGCCCTGTTCGCTGCCTTTCCCAAGGAACTGGTGGCCTGTGTGGCCGGCATCGCCCTGTTCGGCACCATCGGCAACAGCCTGGCCAGCGCATTGGCAGTGGAGCGCGACCGCGAGGCCGCGCTGGTCACTTTCCTGGTGACCGCCTCGGGCATGACGCTGGCCGGTGTCGGTTCTGCGTTCTGGGGCCTGGTCGCCGGAACGCTCTGCCTGTGGGTGCTGCGGCCGCGGCGGGCTGGCTGAAGGGATCAGCCGGTCAACACGGCGCCGAGGATGCCCAGGCCTACGGAAACGGCAATGGCGATCACCGCGCCGATCACGCTGGTGTCGCCACGTGCCGCCAGCGTACTGCGCACCGCAGCTTCATCGTCGCGGTTGAGCGCCTCGGCGCGCGCGATCTCCCGCTGGCAGTGCTGCAGGTACCAGCTGTTGGCGAGGACACCCACGGCGATGCTCATACCCAGGTTGATCACCAATGACAGGGCTTCAGGCACATCGAGCAACGCCTCGATCACGCTGGAAGCCAGCAGTACACCTACCCAGATGGCGGCCATGCGATACATCTTCCGGTACATCATCCAGATCACGCCAAACAGGAAACCCGGCCAGTGCCAGGTGCCTGCCGCGTTCGCGGTGCCCTGATCCAGGCGCCAGCGCTTGCGGTAGATCGGGAAGTTGCCGCCGACAACGGCTGCATAGAGCGCCATCCGGCCAGTCAGTCCGGCGCCCAGTGGAACGGCATCGGGCGTGGCGGGCGCAGCCGGTGCACGGTAGGGATCATCGCTGGCCGCTCTGGCAACGGCGGCCTCACCGACAGGCGGTGCTGCCCAGCCATCTGCGATACCGTTGCCCTCCGACGCTGGCGTTGCGGTCTGCAGCGCCTGCAATGGCTGCCAACCAGCCATGCCCTCGCACCAGATCAGCGTGTGCCCGGCGATGACACCGTCCTGCTGCAGCTTCTGCAGGCCGGCCAGGTCCACTGGACCTTCACTGCTGCCATTTCGAGCGTAGTACCACTGTGCTTCCTGCATTGAAGATCGTCCTGTGTAAGCGTTTTTCGGGTTACAGGGATGCGCTGGACAGCGTCTGCACCAGCGTGTGGCGACCGCCTGGTGCCACGGTGACCACATCGGGTCCGGCGTTGGCCGCTTCCAGGCATACATAGTCGCGCCAGCCATCGCCGACATCGGCCATCCTGGCGGCAGCTTCGGCGCCCGGGTTCCATGCCACCAGCGAGCGGCTGCCTTCGGTGCGGAGGTCGATGCGGCGCTTGAGCACCGGATCGCGCAGCACATAGTGCCCGCCGGCCTGGGTGTAGATGCGGTCGCTGCGGCCCGGGTCACGCGGATCGCGCAGCGACCAGGGGCCCTGCTGGCGGCGCGGCTGGGCGTAGTTCTCGAACTTGTCGAGGTAGTCCAGGCCGTCGACGCCGTCGACATCGACCTTGCTGGCGTCACCGACACGGAAGTAGTTGTGCAGCGCCTGGGTGATGGTGGCCGGAGCCTTGCCGGTGTTCTCGGTGACCAGCTGCTGGCGCAGTTCACGGCCGACACGGACGGTCATGGTCAGGCGCAGGCCGAGGTTGTCCAACGCCGGCGGGGCCAGGGTCAGCTCGATGCTGCCATCGTCGAGCCGGCGCGCCTGCTGCAGTTCCCAGGGCAGGGTGCGCACGAAACCGTGGGCGGGCACGTCGTCGCCCTGCCCCTGGCGGCCGAAGTAGGGCCAGCACACCGGGCTGCCGCCACGGATCGGCGTGGGCAGCGCAGCACGCTTGGGCGAGAGCCACATCACATCGGGCTGGCCCTTGGGCACGAACGAGAGGAGTTGGCCGCCGAACACGCTGATTGCGGCGGTGGCCTGGGGAGTTTCCACCAGCCAGGCGTCGAGTCCCTGGAACTGGCCACTGCTGACACCCTGGATCTGTTGCACGCTGGATCGACTCCGGATGGCCGGCGACTGCACGGCACTGTAGTTGTTGGGAAGGCTGAAGCGGGTCGGCGCGGCTGGCGCCTGTGCCTGCGGTTGTGCCTGCAGCGCGCGCAGGATGCGCTGGCCGGCGCGACCGTCGGCGTCGGCCCATCCGAGCCGACGCTGCTCGACCTGGATGGCGCGACGACTGGCGGTACCGATCATGCCATCGGCGGCGCCGATGTCATGGCCGCGCGCGAGCAGCAGGGTCTGCAGCTGGCGGCGCTCGTCGCGGCCAAGGCCAGGATCATCGGTGGGCCAGGCGGTGACCAGGCCGTTGCTGCCACGCAGGCGGTCGGCCAGGGTGGCGATGGCCAGCGCATAGCTCTCGGCCGCGTTGTAACTGTAGATCGCGTCGTAATTGCGGAACACCAGCAGCGCCGGGCCTTTTGTCCCGGCCGGCAGCAGCAGCGCGGCGCGGGCATCGGCCGGCAGGCCGGACGGTGCCAGCGCGCTGCCGTCCAGGCCGGTCACGCCCAGTGCGCGCCAGTCGGCCAGTGACCGGCGCTGGGTGCGGCCCGCCTGGCTGGCGTTGAAACCGGCGGGGACACGGACTTCCATGCCCCAGGGTTCGCCGGTTCGCCAGCCGGCACGCTTCAGATAGTTGGCGGTGGAAGCCAATGCATCGGGAATGCTGCCGACCAGATCGCGGCGGCCGTCGCCATCACCATCAACGGCAATGCGTGCGTAAGTGCTGGGCATGAACTGGGTGTGGCCGAAGGCACCGGCCCAGGAACCGGTCAGGCCCTGCGCCTGCAGGTCGCCCTGGTCGATGAGCTTGACCAGCGCCAGCAGTTCGCCGCGGAAGAAGGGTTGCCGGCGGCCGGCACAGGACAGCGTGGCCAGCGACTGCAGCAGCGGGCGTTTGCCGAACACGCGGCCGTAGTCGCTCTCCACACCCCAGACGGCGACGATGGTGATGGGATCGACACCGTACTGCGCCGATACACGCTGAAGCAGGTCACGGTGCTGCTGCAGCATGGCGCGACCGTCGTCCACGCGCTGGCGATCGACCAGTGCGGCCAGGTAGTCCCAGATCGGCGTGGTGAACTCCGGCTGCGCATCGAGCAGCGGCAGCACGGTAGGGTCGGGCTGCAGTCCGGCGGTGATCGCATTGAAGCGGTCAGCGGCAATGCCCTGGCTGGCGGCCGTCGCCTGCAGGCCCGCCATGCAGCGGGCGAACGCGGGATCAGCGGTTGCCGCTGCTGCCGGCGGCGCGGCCGCTGGCATGGCAAGCGCGGCGGCCAGGCCGAGCGTGGTCAGAATGGGCATGGCGTCCTCCGTGTTGCCGGTGCTGCAGCCATGGTAACGCGGAGGGGCGACAAGGTTGGTCGAGATTGCCGGCCAGCGACCGGTACTACCTGTGCCTAGGGTGAGGGGCGCAGGAGGCGCAGGCCATAGGCGGGATCGTCCGCGTTCCAGGATGCCGCCACCTCCAGCCCTGCCTGCTGCAGCAGGTGGCCGAAGCTGGCATCGGTGTACTTGTGGCTGTACTCAACGCGGATCGGTTCGCCAGCGCTGAAGTGGAAGGTACGGCCGTCGAGATGCACGTCCTGCTCGCGCTGGCTGACCAGATCGGTTTCGATGCGCAGGCGTGCGGTGCTGTAACGGGCCCGGTGACGGAAACCGTCGAGATCGAAATCGCTGCCGACCTCGCGGTTGAGACGCGCCAGCAGGTTCAGGGTGAAGGCGGCGGTGACACCGTCGGCGTCGTTGTAGGCAGCCTCGATCAGTGCCGGGTCCTTGTGCAGATCGATGCCGACCAGGGCCAGGCCGTGCTTGCCCATGGTCTGGCGCATTGCGCGCAGCAGCGCGATCGCATCCTCATCGGCGAAGTTGCCCAGCGTGGAGCCCGGGAAGAACAGCAGCCGGCGCGCGGCAGGCCGCTCTGGCGCGGGGACCTGCACAGGGCGGGTGAAGTCGGCACACACCGGCAGCATTTCCACGTCCGGCAGCGCCGGGGCCAGGTGGTCGATGCTGGACAGCAGGGCCGCGCGCGATATCTCGATGGGTGTGTAGGCCACTGGATCCTGCAGGGCAGCCAGCAGGCGCGCGGTCTTGCGGCCGCTGCCGCTGCCCAGTTCGACCACATGCACGCGCGGCCCCACCGCCTGGGCGATCTCCGGCAACACCCCATCCAGCAGGGCCAGCTCGGTGCGTGTGGGGTAGTACTCGCGGGTGTGGGTGATCTGCTCGAACAAGCGCGAGCCGCGTGCGTCGTAGAAGTACTTGGAAGGCAGCTGCCGTGAGGCGTGCGACAACCCCGCCACGGCGTCGGCAAGGATCTGCTGGCGGCCGGGGGTAAGGTCGGTCAGCGCCTGCAGCGCATCCTGGACGGTACTCATGAAAGATCCCTTGCCAGGCGCAGGCCTGAGAACTGCCAACGCGCCGGTGGCATGAAGAAGTTGCGGTAGCTGGCCCGTACATGGCCGCGCGGCGTGGCGCAGCTGCCACCGCGCAGGACCCACTGGCCACACATGAATTTGCCGTTGTATTCGCCGAGGTTGCCGGCGAAGGGACGGAAGCCGGGATAGGCGCCATAGGCGCTGCTGGTCCATTCCCACACGTCGCCGAACAACTGGCGCAGTCCGTCGCCCTGCCCTGCCATCGGGTGCAGATGGTCGTCATCTGCGAAGTGGCCTTCGACTGGCTGCGTGGTGGCGGCCGCTTCCCATTCGAATTCGGTGGGCAGGCGGGCACCGGCCCAGCGTGCGCAGGCATCGGCTTCGTAGTAACTGAGGTGACAGACCGGCGCATGCGGATCGAGCTCGCGCCAGCCACCGAGGGTGAACTCGCGCAGCAGGTCGTCATCCCAGTACAGCGGATGCTGCCACTGCTCGGCCTCGCGCAGCGCCCAGCCTTCGCTCAGCCACCAGCGCGGATCGCGGTAGCCGCCGGCGTCGATGAAGGCGCGGTACTCGGCGTTGCTGAGCGGGCGTTCGGCGATGGCATGCGCGGGAAGCAGCACGCGATGCACGGGCGATTCATTGTCATAGGCGAAGGCTGCGTGCTGCGGCCAGGCGGACGCACCGATACTGACGATGCGTTCGCCCTGTTCCACCCAACCCTGCGTGCCGAGGGCGCTGACGGGGATGGGCAGGTCTTCGCGGTACGGCGGCTGCAGCGGATTGCACCAGAAGGCGTGCTTGATGTCGGTGAGCAGCAGCTCCTGGTGCTGTTGTTCGTGCTGCAGCCCCAGCCGCAGGTGCTGCAGGGCGTCGCTGCCGAGATCGCCATCGCGCAGTCCTGCCAGCACCTGCTCATCCACATGCTGGCGGTAGGCGTGGACCTGCTGCAGCGAGGGCCGCGACAGCAACCCGCGCTGAGGCCGTGCGTGAGCGGGGCCGAGACTCTTGTAGTAACTGTTGAACAGATAGTCCCAGGCCGGATCCCAGGGTGTGTAGCCGAGCTGGCTGGCCAGCACGAAGCGTTCGAAGAACCAGGTGGTGTGGGCCAGGTGCCACTTGGCCGGGCTGGCATCGGCCATGCTCTGCAGCAGGGCGTCTTCCGGGCTGAGGGGTGCGGCCAGCTGCACGCTGCGCCCCCGCACATGGGTGAAGTGGCGGGCGAGGTCACGCTGCGGGGCAGCGACGGCGGCGGGTACGCTGTCCATGCCACCAGCTTCGACCGCGGCCGGTGAGCGCAATGTCATGGCCCGGTGCCACGGTGTTCACATCAGGCTGCGCCTATTCAAGAAGGTCGCTGCTGCGCCGCTAACGGCAGTGCTGCGGCCGCGTCGTGACCGCGCTGGAATTCCGTGTGTCCCATCATCCGCTTCGACAGCCTGTGCACTATCTGTTCGTGCTGCCCGCCGTGCTGGTCGCGCTGGTGCTGTGGGCGAGCCTGGAAAGCGATGATGTCGGCCGCGCCGGGCAGCGCATCCTGCCGTGGTTGCTGGCCTGCCTGGGTGCAGGGCTGGCGCTGCTGTACAACCAGGTGCGCACGCTGTGCCTGTTGCTGCTGGTGGCGCTGGCCTTCGCGGTGCTGCACCAGGACCTTGGGCATTACCTGCGCGAGGGCCGGGTGACGGCGTTGACGCCACTGCGCTTCCACGCGATCTCGACCTGGCTGCCGTTGCTGTTCGCCGTCCATGCGTTGTGGCCCGAACGTGGTCGCCGCCGCCAGGACCTGCTGCTGAGGGCCACGACCAGCGGTGTTGCCGTGGCGATCTTCATCCTGCTTGCCGCGCAGCAGCCACAGGGCATGCACGACCTGCTGTCGAACCGGCACTTCCCCTGGATTCCGAGCGACTGGAACGCGCTGGCGCAGCTGCCTGCCGTGCTGTTCCTGCTGGCCACCGCTGCGCTGGGATGGCAGGCGTGGCGCCAGCCCCGGCCGTTGCATACGGCGATGCTGCTGGCCCTGCTGTGCCTGTGGTGGATGCTGCCGCGGATCTTCCTGCAGCCGGTGCTGCTGCCGGCGCTGAGCGTAGCGGCGCTGCTGCTGATGCTGGGCGCGACCCTGCAGGAGTCCTTCCACATGGCCTTCGGCGACGAACTGACCGGCCTGCCCGGTCGCCGTGCGTTCAACGAGACCCTCAAGCGCGCCACCGGCACTTACAGCATCGCGATGATCGACGTGGATCATTTCAAGAAATTCAATGACACCCACGGCCACGACACCGGCGATGACGTGCTGAAACTGGTGGCCTCACGGCTGTCGCGGGTGGGCGACGGCGGCCGTGCGTTTCGTTATGGCGGCGAGGAATTCGCCGTGGTTTTCCTCGACCGCCCGGCATCGGCCTGCGTGGATGCGGTGGAGGCGCTGCGACAGGGCATCGAACAGAGCCGCATGCAACTGCGCGACCGCAGCACGCGCACCCGCGACGATACGCTCGGCCAGCAGCAGCGCGGGCGCGGCGGTGGCGGTGCGGTGGTGCAGGTAACCGTCAGCATCGGCCTGGCCGACAGCCGGGTCGATCGGCGCCCTGCCGGGGTGGTCAAAGCGGCCGACCAGGCGCTGTATGCGGCCAAGGAGGAAGGCCGCAACCGCGTGTGCGCGCATGGCGGCCAGCGCGTGCTGGCCGTGCGCGGCAGCCAGGCTCAGACGGCGTCGAGGTAGTACCAGCGACCCTCGACGCGCAGGAAGCGGCTGTGCTCGGTCATTTTCACCGCGCTGCCGCCGCCGACGCGGTAACGGGCGGTGAAACGGACCTCGGCACTGTCGCTGCCGGTCGCCCGGTGGGCCTGCACGGTCAGGCCCAGCCATTGGGTACGCTGGCCGGGGGCATCCTCGAGCGACAGTTCTGCCGGACGGGTGTCCGGGTGCCAGGTGGCACGCAGGTAGTCCGGCAGGTGGCGCACATAGGCGCTGTAACGCGAGCGCATCAGGCGCTCGGCGTCCGGCGCGGCGTCGCCGGCATGGAAGCGCCCGCAGCAGGCGGCGTAGTCGGCGGCCAGGCCACAGGGACAGGGATCGGGGGCGGTTCGGCTCATGCGGGTATTGTCGCGTGGGCGGCGGCAATGTGACAGGCGTATGCTGTCGCGCCCCCCACTTCGATCGATCGCCGTGCTGGAACTGATTCCTCCTGAGTTGTGGTGGTTGGTGGTGATCGCCTTCATTGCCGGCCTGGTCGATGCGGCCGTGGGCGGCGGCGGACTGGTGCAGCTGCCCGGCCTGTTCACGGTACTGCCGCAGCAGACCCCGGCGATGCTGTTTGGCACCAACAAGTTCAGCTCGATGTTCGGCACCGGCGCAGCGGCATGGCGCTATGCGCGCAACGTGCGCTTCCCGTGGAAGCCGGTGCTGTTCGCTGCCGGTACGGCCTTCGTGTTCTCCTTCCTTGGCGCTACGGCGGTCAGCCTGTTGCCCAAGGACGCAGTGCGGCCGCTGGTGCTGGTGCTGCTGGTGGCGATGCTGGCCTACACGCTGTGGAAGAAGGACTTCGGCGCGCTGCACCGGCCGCAGGACATCGGCCGCCGCGAGCTGGTGATCGCGCTGGCGATCGGTGCGGCGATCGGCTTCTACGATGGCTTCTTCGGGCCCGGCACCGGCAGCTTCCTGATCTTCCTGTTCGTGCGCTTCTTCGGGCTGGACTTCCTGCGTGCGTCGGCCGCGTCGAAGGTGGTGAACCTGGCGACGAACGTGGCGGCGATCTCGTTCTTCGTACCGACCGGCAACATCCTGTGGCTGTTCGCGCTGCCGATGGCGGCGGCCAACATCATCGGTTCGGCGGTGGGCACGCGATTGGCGCTGAAGGGCGGCACGCCGTTCATCCGCAAACTGTTCGTGGGCCTGGTGGTGGTGCTGATCGCGCGGATGGCGTGGGATACGTTCCGTAGTGCGTAAACGCGGTTGCCGGCCAGCGGCCGGCACCACCACTATCGGGGTTCATGACCCGGTAGGTGCCAACCTTGGTTGGCACGGCGTTTCCAGAGCGGTCAGGCCTCGGCTTCTTCCGGTTCGTCGGCCTGCTGGCGGCTGCGCTCCGGCAGCTTCAGGCGCTTGCCTTCTTCGTCGTACTCGATGAGCAGCACGCCCGAATCGTGGCGGCCACTGATCTCGACGAAGCAGGCGCCACCGATGAACGGTTCCAGCGTCATCACCGATTTCAGCGGGGTGGCCACCACCATCTGGAAACCGAAGTTGTCGAAGATGTTCATCGCCAGCGCGGTGAACTCGTTGTCGGCCTTGTCGAAGGCTTCGTCGAGCACGACTGCGGCATAGCTGGGCAGCTGGCTGTCGGCGCCGCCGAGCTGGTAGCGCAGCGCCGCCGCCAGGCAGGTGGTGGCCAGCTTCTGCCGCTGGCCACCGGATTTGCCGGCGCCGCTGCGGTAGATCTCGACCTGCTGGCGCGTTTCCACATCCAGCTCCACGCCGATGAACTCCACGTGCAGGCGTACGTCCAGCACCACTTCGCGCCAGCGCTTGTCTTCGCCTTCCTGCGATCCGAGGCGGTTGACCAGCTGGCGCAGGACGGTGAACTGCGTTTCGGCAAGGTCGCGCTGCTCGGTCTGCTGCTGCGACAACACCTCGCGCAGCTGCTGGTGGAACTCCTGCACTTCCGGCAGGCGCCGGTCGTTCAGTTCGATGGTCAGCAGAGTGCCACGGTTGAAGGGCACCTGCTCCAGGCTGGCGTTGACTTCGTCCAGGCGCTGGCCAATCGACTTGCGGGCCTCGGCGCTGTGACGCTGCAGCGCGAGCAGGTTGTTCTTGCTCTGGTTCTGCAGCAGGTCGAAGAAGCGTTCTTCGTGCTGCGGCAGGCCATCGCGTTCAAGGCGTTCGAGGCGGGCCAGGAAATCCTCGGCCGAGGCCACCGACACGGTGAAGTCGCCCGATTCTTCCGGCCACTGCTGGATGAAGCGACGGAAGCAGCCCAGCAGCAGGTTCTCGATGCGGTTGACGTCCTGCTGCGAAGACGACAGCTGTTCGTTCAGCGCGTTGCTGACCTGGCGCATGTGCGCTTCCAGCGTTTCCAGGCTGAGCGGGCCCTGCTCCTGCAGGCGCTCGGCCAGGCCGGCTTCCTGGTCTTCGGCCAGCGCTGGCAGGACCAGTGCCCGGCTCTGCTGGCGGGCACGGTCCAGGCGGTCGCGTTCGCGCACCAGCTGGCCGCGCTCGACGCGGGTGTCTTCGTAAGTGCGGCGGGCCTGCTCGATATCGGCGCGGGTGGCGTCGATCTGCTGGGCGATCCTGGCCAGGTCGGCATTGCCTTCGCGCAGGGAGTGCAGGCTGGCCTCGATGTCGGCCAGGCGCTGCTGCGGCGCGGCGACGTCGATTTCGTTCCAGCTGATGCCGACCAGCTGGTGGCATGCCAGGCGACGTTCGTTGTCGCGGTCGCGCTGGCTGCGCAGGCGCGCGATGTCGGTATCGCAGCTGGCGATACGGGCGGCCAGCTCCTGGGCTTCCTTCTCGAAAACGGCGAGCTTGTCGCGGTTGCTGAAGCCCAGCAGCCAGCGGCGGCGATCATTGACCGCACTGCGGTCGTCCTTCTCGAAGCGATCGCCCGGATGCTTGACCTGGCCTTCCCGGGTGATGCCGCGGTCGACGTTGCGCAGCTGCTTGGCGTCCACGCATTCGTAGTCGAAGCGCTTGCCCAGCTCGCGACGCAGCCAGCTTTCGAACACGTGATCGCGCAGTTCCAGCTTGTGCAGCAGCGACTTGGCGGACGGTTCGCGGGCGAACGCATCATCATTGCGACGCACGCGGTAGTAGGTGAAACGCATGCCCAGGTGGGTGCGGTTCACCCACTCGGCGACGTCGTTGTAGTGCTTGTCATCGACCAGCAGCGATTGCGCGAAACCACCGAGCACGCGCTCGATCGCGCCCTGCCAGCTCTGCTCTTCCGAGCGGACCTGGATCAGTTCGCCGACGAACGGCAGGGCCGCTTCGGAGATGCCGGTTTCTTCGGCCAGGCGTGCGCGCAGCTTCTGCATCGGCGCCGGAATGCTGGAGGGCGTGCGCTGCATCGCCTCCAGTTCGCCACGCACTTCGGAGAAGCGCCGCTCGTCGTCGCGCTTGCCGCCCAGCCGTTCGCTGATGGCATCGTCCAGGGCGCTCGACGCACGCTGACGGTCTTCCAGTTCGGACTGCGCCTGCTCGACCAGCTCGGCGAAGCCATGTGCATCCTCGGGCAGCGCGGCCTGCAGCTTCTGTGCGGCGTCACGCGCCTGCGCCTGCTTGGCCAGGCGGCGGTCGCGTTCGGCTTCGGCGCGGCCCTGCTCGCGCTCCAGTTCCTCGATGCGCTCGCCACCCTGCTGGCGGCGCTGCAGTTCCAGCTCGGCCAGGCGTTCGGTGTGGTTGTCCAGCGCCGCGCGACGCTGCGCTTCTTCGCCCAGCAGGCCACGGTCGCGCGTATCCATTTCACGCAGGCGCGCTTCGATCAACAACTGACGGCGGCTTTCGCGGAAGCTGTCGATGCCGAGCTTGAGCGCCTCGTCGTCGCCGCGACGGCGGCTCATCGCCTGCAGGTCACGGTAGTGGTCGCGCGCCGGCTGCAGGGTTTCGACCTGGCGCCGCGCAGTGACCACGGCCTGGTGCGCGCCATCAAGTTCGGCGAAATCGCTGACCAGTCGTTCGGCAGCGTCGAAGGTCTTCGGCGTGTCGAGCATGAAGTCGCGCAGGAAGACGTTCAGGTCACCCAGGTTCTTCGCCGACTGCGTCTTGTGCAGCAGCCGCAGCGCCATCTCGTTGTCGATGCCGAGCAGGTGGCGGAAGCGTTCGGCATAGCCGGAGAACGTGTCGAAGTGATGGACGTCGGCCAGCTTCTGCTTGAGCTTGCGCAGGTCCAGATCGAAGCCGCCCAGATCCTTGGCGATGTCGAACGGGCGCTCGGCGATCATGTAGTGCTTGCGCACGTCACCGGCGGAGGTGCTGCTGCCGGCGATCCACAGCAGGCGCACCAGGCTGACCACGCGGCCGTCGCCGGCGCGGTACTCCAGCACCAGCGCGGTCCAGGTCGCGCCCTTGCGCAGGTACTGGGTGGCGATTTCACCGGTGCCACTGTCCTGCTGGTCGGCCCACGCGCCGCGCACGTAGGACACCAGGTTGCGGTCGCGGCCGCTGCGTTCGGCTTCACGCGCTGCGGCGTTGAAGTCGACGATGGCCGGTGGCGTCAGCAGTGCGGACATGGCGTCCAGCAGGGTCGACTTGCCCGAACCGGAGCGGCCGACGAACAGGAAGCCGCGCTCGGCGATCGGCACTTCGGTCAGGCCGTTGAAGGTGCCCCAGTTGTGCACCTGCAGGCGACGCATGCGGAACTGCTGCAGGCGCGGGTCCGGCAGGCCTTCGTTGAACAGGGCGGGAGTGTGCTTGGAAATGGCCATGCGGTGCTCGGGTCTCTCAGGCTTCAGCGGCCGGGGTTTCGCGCAGCTGGCGGTAAACCGCCGACAGCTGGGATACGTCTTCGGCGGAGAACAGCAGCTTCAACGCCGGCGAGACTTCGTGGCGGTCTTCCTGGCCGCCGAGGCGGGTCAGGATGTGGTTGTCCTTCATCTTCTGCACCGCCGAGGCGACACGGCGATTGAAGCCGGCGCGGTCGGTGGACAGGTTCTTTTCGTAGATGGCCAGTGCTTCGGCCATTTCAGCATCGGCGACCACGGCGCGGTTGCCACGCGCATCGGCTTCGCCCAGCTGCTGGCGCAGGTACAGCAACAGCACCGAATCGATGAAGGTCAGCGGCGAGGTGCGCAGCAGTACCGGTGCATCGACATCTTCGGTGTCGGCCTGGCGGGTGAACGCCACGCCACTGTCACGGTCGAGCACCAGTTCCAGGAACAGGTCCGACAGCGCCGAACGGATACCGGCTTCGCTGCGGATCAGTGCCGGCCACAGCTTGGCGTGACGCAGCTGGTCGATGCTGGGGCCGATCAGCAGCTGGCACAGCGCGCGGCGCGCATCCAGCGGCAGGCGGCCGGTATCGCCCATGTAGTAGACGTCGTTGCCGCGCCGGGGCTGGGCCACGGTCGCCACCGGTTCGGACGGGTAAGCGTCTTCGGCCAGGTCGGCATGCGGTGCGTCGATGGGGTCTTCATGCCAGCTCATGGCGTCTCTCCTGGGTAAACCAAACCAGCGGGATGCGGGCACGACGGATCTGTCCGTCGCCACCTCGCCATTCGGCAAGCTCCTGTTCGCCGGCGATCACGCTGCCAAAGCGCGTGCCCAGCGAGAGGTAGCCGATGACACTGCCCAACCCCTGCGGCGCTTCGCGCTGCGACAGGGCCTGGGCGATGCTGAGTTTCGGCTGCCTGTCGAGCAGGTCGTGCAGGTCGCGGCGCAGGGTGCGGAAATCGATTTCCGACGACGCCACCAGATCGCCGACGCTTTCCAGGCTGATGCTGGCCGCATCGTTGTATTCGACGTTGCCATCGACCTGCGCGCTGCGCGGGTCGTGCAGCTTCCACTGCGACCACGAGCGCAGGCGGCTGGTGGTCAGCTGCAGGTCGCGGCCAATGGCGCGCTGCGCCGGGAAGTCATCGCGCAGTGCCAGTGCTTCGGACTGCGCCTGCTTCAACAGCTGGTTGAGGCGGCGCTGTTCCAGGTAGCCACGGCTCTGCACGAAACCACGCAGGCTGCGCGCGAAGTTCTGCAGCACGTCATGCACCTGGCCACCACGTTCGAGCATGGTGCTGGTGAAGCCGCGCAGGAAGTTGCGCTCGTTGCGATCCAGCCGCCGGGCAAAGCCACGGGCCAGCAGCGTCTCCAGCGCGGCATCGAGCTGGGCGCTCTGTTCGGCGTCGTTGAGCAGGCGCCAGAACGCCTGGAAACTACGGCCCGCGTCGCTCTCGCCGATCACGTCCACGCCTTCGAACAGCTTGGACAGCACGTCGCCGCGCTCGCCTTCGTCATCGATGATGCGTTCGCGGAAATCACGGTTGAGCTGTTCAAAGTCGTCGCGCACGCGGCGGAAGTCTTCGGTCAGCTCGTCGGCCAGGCCGATGATCTGCCGCGTACGTTCCAGTGCGCGCTTGCCGTCCAGGGCCGTCACGCGGCCAGCGCTGACACGGGCGATCTCGGCATCGATGCGGTCGCGCTCGTCGCGTAGTGCGGACAGGCGTGCGTCCGGGTCGGCCTCGGTCTGCGCGGCCAGCTGCGACAGCTGTTCGATCACCAGCGCCAAGCGGCTCTCGGTGGCGGCCACGCGGGCCTGCTCCATGCTGTCGGCGAAGCGGATCGCCTGCAGCGCCTGGGTCGAGAGCTCGTACTGCTCCTGGTCGGCGCCTTCAGGCAGCCGGCGTTCCAGCCAGCCCTGCGCGAGCCAATGGGCGACGTAGGCCTGCGCGGTCCGCGGCAGCTCGCGCGACAACTCGTCGCCGTTGAGCTGGTCCAGCGCACGCTGCAGGCGCTCGTTGAGGACCGATGCCGGCAACGTGCGATCGCCGTCCATCAGCAGGCCCTGCAGCAGGCCGATGATTTCCGGTGCGTGGTCGGCGGCGAGCAGCTTCCATTGCGGCTGTTCGCGCAGGTGGCGATAACGGGTGATGCGTTCGCGGTGCTTCATGCAGCGAGATCGGTCGGAAGGGCGCGGCGGCCAGCGCGCGCGCAAAGGCGCGGCGCAGGCACGGCGAAAGCGGCGGCCACGCGCGGCCGCCACCGGGAGGCGACGGCGCTCAGCGCTTGCCGCCCACTTCGATGAAGCGCAGGAACTCGGCGCGGGTGCGGGCGTCCTCGCGGAAGCTGCCCAGCATCTTCGAGGTGACCATGCTGACGCCGCGCTTGTGGATGCCGCGGGTGGTCATGCACTCATGGGCGCCTTCGACAACGACGCCGACACCGACCGGCTGCAGCACGTCCTGGATGCACTGGGCGATCTGCGCGGTCATCTTTTCCTGCACCTGGAAGCGGCGGGCGTAGGCTTCGACCACGCGTGCCAGCTTGCTGATGCCCACCACCTTGCCGGCCGGCAGGTAGCCGACGTGCACGCGGCCGATGATCGGCGCCATATGGTGCTCGCAGTGGCTTTCGTATTCGATGTCGCGCAGGACGATCAGTTCGTCGTAGCCGGCCACTTCCTCGAAGGTGCGTTCCATGTAGGCGCGCGGGTCGTCGCGGTAGCCGCTGAACCAGTCGCCATAGGCTTCGGCCACGCGGCGCGGGGTATCCAGCAGGCCTTCGCGGGTCGGGTCCTCACCGGCCCAACGCAGCAGGGTGCGCACGGCATCCTCGGCCTGGACCTGGGTCACTTCGCCCTGCGGGGCGGCCTTTTCGTTGTTCTTGCTCATTGCATACAGCGCCCGAACGGGGGGCGAGCATCGTACCCGACCGGGGGGTGGGTCGTCCTCTGGGGACGGTTCATCGGGGGTCGTCGTGGTGCGTCATTGCTATCGGTCTGGAGGGGGTGAGGGGGCTGCGCAGGACACGCCGTGAACCCGTCCATGGGGGCTCGATGGCGCCATCCATGGCGCCAACGGTCCTGCGCAGCCCCCTCACCCCCTCCCCGACAGTTTCCTGCGGGCGCGGCCGGACCGCCCGAAAGCGGGGTCAAAAGCTGGGGTTCATGGCTTCGGAGAGTGCTCTGGTAGCGCCGGGCCATGCCCGGCGAGCGGAGCGGTGCCACCAGGAGCCGCCGGGCATGGCCCGGCGCTACCGCTCTTGTTCTTGAGGAGCCAACCCTCCGCCACCCCAACCGATGCCAGCAGGCGCAACGCTTTCCTCAGCACCCCACCCATTCAGCAAAATCTATTGATAGGAATGAAATTAGTAGTATCCTATCTATTACTTATGGACCGACCCCTCGACGAGCGCACCGTGCTGCAGATGCAGCTCAGCTCCGGCCTGCTGTACGCAGGGCGGCAGTGGCAGCGCCTGGCCGACAGCCGGTTGGGCAGCTACGGCATCTCCACCGCCTGCACCATGCCCCTGCTGATGATCGGCCGCTCCGGCGGTGGCATCCGCCAGGTCGCCCTGGCACAGCAGCTGGGCATGGAAGGCCCTTCCCTGGTGCGCCTGCTGGACAAGCTCTGCGCCAGTGGGCTGGTCCGCCGCGAATGCGATGCCAGCGACCGCCGCGCCAACCTGCTGTGGCTGACCGAGGAAGGCCAGGCGTTGGTGCGCGAACTGGAAGACCAGTTGATCGGCCTGCGCCAGGACGTGTTCGGCGAGCTTTCCATGGATGAACTGCATGCCGTGCTGAAGGCATGGCGCCTGCTGGCCGAGGCTGCCGACCGCATCACGTAAGCCCGTTGTCGGTGAATACCGCCGCTGCCGTGCATGCGCCAGCGGCTTTTGCCCGTTGCCGTTGTCCTGTTCCACCTCCCCTTCCCCTACCGTCCCCGCCCCTACCGATGCCCGGTGAATTCAGTCTCCACGGAGTGTTCGTCCCGACCCTGCTGGGGTTGATGGTGTTGGCCTACCTGGTCAACAGCGGCCTGCACGCGCTGCTGCAGCGTGCCGGTGCCTATCGCCACGTATGGCACCCGGCGCTGTTCAACCTGGCCTTGTACGGGATCGTGCTGGGCCTGCTGTTCCACCTCCTGCGTTGGATGCAATCGTGAACAAGATCGTGAAGAAGACCCTGCCGGTGCTGCTTACCTGCGCAGCCGTGATCGTCGCCCTGCTGGTGCTGCGCCAGCTGTGGGTCTACTACATGGATGAGCCGTGGACCCGCGACGCCCACGTCGGCGCCGACGTGGTGCAGGTGGCGCCGGATGTGTCCGGCCTGGTCGAAACGGTGCAGGTAGCCGACAACCAGGCAGTGAAAAAGGGCGACCTGCTGTTCGTGATCGATCGCGCACGCTACCGCATCGCGCTGGAGCAGAGCCGCGCCAGCCTGGCCGAACGCCAGGCGTCGGTCGCGCAGCTGCGCCGTGAGATCGGACGCGACCGCAGCCTGCAGGATCTGGTCGCCGCCGAGGACGCCGAAGTGCGCCGGGCCAAGCTGCAGGCCGCACAGGCCGCATTGGCCACCGCACAGGCCGCGGTCGATCTGGCCGAACTCAACCTGGCCCGCACCGAAGTACGTGCACCGGCCAATGGCCGGGTCAACGACCGCACCATGCGCGTGGGCGACTACGTGGTGGCCGGCAAGCCGGTGCTTGCGCTGCTGGATACCGGTTCGTTCCGCATCGATGGCTACTTCGAGGAAACCCGCCTGCGCGGCGTGGCCCCGGGGCAGCGCGTGGACATCCGCCTGATGGGCGAAGACACCCCTCTGCACGGCCATGTCGAGAGCATCGCCGCCGGCATCGAGGATCGCTACCGCAGCAATGGCAGCACCCTGCTGCCGAACGTGACCCCGGCCTTCGACTGGGTGCGGCTGGCGCAGCGCATCCCGGTGCGCATCGCCATCGACGAGGTGCCTGCCGGCGTGGAGCTGATCGCCGGGCGCACCGCCACGGTGACCGTGGATACCGGCCGCCACGTGCAGAACAAGAAGGCCGGCGCTGCGCCGACACAGGCGAGCCTGTGAACGCCGCCCTGCCCCGCCTTGGCCTGATCGTCGCGCTGGCCAGCCTGGCCGCGTGCAGAACCGTCGGCCCGGATTACGCGCTGCCCGAAGGCTCGGCATTCAAGCGGCCGCAAGCGAATGCCGCGTTCATCGATACCCACAACCCCGAAGTGGCTGCCAACCAGGCACTGCCGGCACGCTGGTGGTCGCTGTACAACGACCCGGTGCTGGATGGGCTGATCACCCAGGCGCTGCGCGACAACGTCGAACTGAAGGCTGCCGACGCGCATCTGCGCCGCGCTGCTGCGGTGTACGAGCAGGCGATGGACGCCGGTGGCTTCGAGTACGAGGCCGAAGCCGGCGTCAGCCGCGCACAGTTGTCGGCCGAGTCGTTCCTGCAGGAGCACGAGCTGCCGGTGATCAACCTGGCCGACGGCAAGTTCGCGGTGAGCTACCAGTTCGACCTGTTCGGCAAGCTCAAGCGCGGTGCCGAAGCAGCCCGCGCCGACGAACAGGCGGTGGCCGCTGCACGTGACCTGGCCCAGGTGAGCGTGGTGGCCGAGGTGGCCGACAGCTACCTGGAGATCTGCCATGCCAACCATGAGCTGCATGTCGCCGAGCATTCCCTGCAGCTGCAGCAGCGCAGCCGTTCGGTCACCCAGCGGTTGATCAGCGCAGGCCGCGGCACGCCGCCGGAACTGGCGCGCGCCAATGCCCAGGTCGCGCTGCTGGAAGCCGCCTTGCCCCCGCTGCAGGCGCAGCGTTCGGCCGCCGCCTATTCGCTGGCGGCACTGCTTGGGCAGACCCCGGGCCAGCTGCCGGCCGGGGTGATCGGCTGCGCGCACGCACCCACCCTCGCCCAGCCGCTGCCGGTCGGTGATGGCCGCGCGCTGCTGCAGCGCCGTCCCGACATCCGCCAGGCCGAACGCAAGCTGGCCTCGGCCACCGCGCGGATTGGTGTCGCCACTGCCGAGCTGTACCCGGACATCCGCCTGGGCGCCTCGGTCGGCGCCGCCGGCCTGCTGGAAGACTTCGGCCAGCCGATGACCCAGCAGTGGTCGCTCGGCCCGCTGATCTCGTGGACGCTGCCGTCCTCGGGCACGCATGCACGCATCCACGCCGCCGAGGCTGGCGCCGATGCCGCGCTGGCCGAGTTCGACCATGCCGTGCTGCAGGCACTGCGCGAAACACAGACCGCACTGGACCGCTATGCCCAGGATCTGCGCCGCCTGCAGTCGTTGCGCGTGGCGCAGGAACAGGCTGCGATGGCCGCAGAGCAGAACCGCCGGCTGTACCAGGGTGGCCGCACGCCGTACCTGTCCAGCCTGGATGCCGACCGCAGCCTGGCCAGTAGCGATGCCACCCTGGCCGCGGCCGAAGCCCAGGTCTCTCGCGACCAGATCCACCTGTTCCTGGTACTGGGCGGTGGCTGGCAGGACAGTGCCGCGTCTGCGCCTGCGCCGACGGCGGCGAGGTAAGCGATGAACGGGCTGACCGACCGCCAGGCCTGGCTGTTTTCGATCAAGACCTACCTGGCAGCGATCGTCGCGCTGTATATCGCCATGGCCGGCAACCTGTCGCGCCCGTACTGGGCGATGGGCACGGTGTACATCGTCAGCCAGCCGCTGCTGGGCCCGACCCGGGCCAAGGGCGTGTACCGCATCCTCGGCACCCTGGCCGCCGGCCTGGCCACCCTGCTGATGTTGCCCGCCCTGGTGGAAACGCCGCTGGTGCTGAGCGCGGCGATGTCGATCTGGCTGGCCGGCTGCCTGTTCCTGGCCCTGCTCAACCGTGGCCCACGTGGCTACGCGTTCCTGCTGGCCGGCTACACCACTGCATTCATCGGTTTCCCGGCGGTGACCTCGCCGGAGACCATCTTCGACACCGTGGTGGCGCGCAGCGAGGAGATCATCCTCGGTACGGTGGTAGCGGTGCTGTTCGCCTCGCTGCTGTTCCCGGCCTCGGTGCGGCCGATGCTCGGCGCGCGCATCGGCAACTGGATGGAGGACGCGGCGCAGTGGTGCCGGCAGATCCTCGAGCGCGGCGGCGCGCATGCCCCACGCAACCGGCTGGCCGCCGACCTGGTGCAGTTCGAGGCGCTGATCGAGTTCCTGCGCCGCGATGACCCACGCCATGCCGGCGCGGCTGTATCAATGGAGCGCCTGCGCGAACGCATGCTGTTGCTGCTGCCGGTGCTGTCATCGATCGCCGACCGCCTCAGTGCGCTGCGCAGCGATGGACAGACCCTGCCCGAGGGCCTGCCGACGCTTGTCGATGACATCCACGACTGGATCGACACGCCGTCCAGTGCCAGCGACTACGCGCGCCTGCGCGCACGCATCAGTGCGCTGAAGCCGCAGGTGGACCGCGATCTGCAGCACCTGCAGCTGGCCAGCCTGCTGCTGCGCCTGGAGGAGCTGGTGGACCTGTGGCAGGACTGCCGCACCCTGCAGCACGCGATCGACCAGGGCACCGCGCCGCTGGACCGTGCGCACTACCGCATCCGCACCGAACGCGCCGCCACCGACAAGCACGTCGACTACGGCATGGCACTGTTCTCCGCGCTCAGCGCCGGCGTGGCGCTGATGAGCTACTGCGTGCTGTGGATCGGCCTGGGCTGGGAGGGCGGTGGCAATGGCGCGATGATGGCCGCGGTGACCGCCGCGTTCTTCGCGGCACAGGACGACCCGGCGCCGAGCATGGTCTCGTTCCTGGTGTGGGCGATGGTGGCTTCGCTGGTGGCCGGCGTGTACCTGTTCGGCGTGTTCCCCGCCGTGCACGACTTCGGCCTGCTGGCGCTGGTGCTGGCGGTGGTGTTCCTGCCACTGGGCCTGCTGTTGCACCACCCGAAGAGCGCGCTGTTCGCGCTGCCGCTGACGGTCAACCTGGCCGCGCTGCTCAGCCTGCAGAACACCTACAGTGCCAACGTGCAGACCTTCGCCAACTCGTCGATCGCGATGTTCATCGGCATTGGCTTTGCGGTGGTGATGACCCGGCTGTTCCGCTCGGTGGGTGCCGAATGGACCGCGCGCCGGCTGGTACGGCAGGGCTGGACCACGCTGGCCGAGGCGGCCGAAGGCCGTGGCCAGCAGGATCGCCAGCGCTTCGCCGCGCGCATGCTGGATCTGCTCGGTCTGCTGGCACCGCGCCTGGCGGCGACCCCGGAAGGCAGTGACATCGCCTCGGTGGACATGCTCAACGAGGCGCGCATCGGCCTGAACATCCTGCAGCTGCGCCGCGCCCGCCTGGAGCTGCCGGAGCGCAGCCGCGAGGCGGTCGAGCACATCCTGGAGGAGGTGGCCGTGCACTATCGCCGGCAGATCGCCGCGCGCAAGCCGATTGTGGCGACCGAGGCGCTGCGCGAACGGCTGGACACCTCATTGGGCCGGGTCGGCAGCGTGGCTGCCTGCAAGGCACGCGACGAGGCGCTGATGGGCCTGGTCGGCCTGCGGTTTGCGCTGTTCCCGGACGCGAAGGCGTTGGCGCCGGGATTGGCGGACGCCGCAGCGCCGTCCGTCTGATGCGATCCGCCGGGCATGGCCCGGCGCTACCATCGTCATCCGGTAGCGCCGGGCCATGCCCGGCGTCCTTACGCCACGGCAACAGGACGGTTCAATGAGTTACGACATGATGGTGTTCGAGGCCAGCGCCGCCCCGCGTGAAGCGGCGGCGTTCATCGCCTGGTTCGAGAAGCAGGCGCAGTGGGGCGAGAGCCACGAGTACGACGACCCGGCGGTCAGCAGCCCGGCGCTGCAGGCATGGTTCGCGGAGATGGCGCAGGAGTTTCCGCCGATGAACGGCCCACTGAGCAATGACGATGACGATCGCGCCGAGGTGACCGAGTACAGCATCGGCCGCCATGTGATCTATGGCGCGTTCGCGTATTCGGTGGCCGAGCGCGCGCATGGGCGGGTGCAGGACCTGGCCGAGAAGCACGGCGTGGGGTTCTTCGATGTCAGTGCGGATGAAGCGGCGATCGTGTATCCGGATGGGTTGGTGTTGATGCCGGAATAGATTTGGCGGCAGGGCTGCGCCCTGCACCTGCCGAATCAACGGCAGCGGCAACGGCAACGTCAAAAGCGGGCGGTCCATGGAATGGCATGGCCTGCTTCTGGTGGGTGTCGACCTTGGTCGACACGGTGGATCCACGCCGTGCGTGGAAGAAGATGACCGACGTGATGGTAAGGGCGGCGTTAGAACAACGTGCCCTGCACGGTGGGTTCTTCGCCGCGCGCCGGTTCCTCGGTCACCTCTTCCGCACCCAGTCGCCACGCCAACCCACCAAGGCGGCTGGCATGTCGTTTCAATGCCGCCTCCAGCACCTCGGCGCTGCCGGCCACCTGCAGGCGCTGGCGGGCGCGGGTCAGGCCGGTGTAGACCAGTTCGCGCGACAGCACGCGGCTGTCCTGCCTCGGCAGCTGCAACCACACTTCATCGAACTCCGAACCCTGCGCCTTGTGCACGGTCATCGCGAACGCGCTCTCGTGTGCGGGCAACGCTGCCGGGTGGAAGGCGCGCGGCTGGTCGGCGGTCTCGCCGGGGAACCAGGCCACCATCGCACCGCTGCCATCGCGCAGGCAGATGCCGATATCGCCGTTGAACAGGCGGTGGCGGTAGCTGTTTTCGGTGATCAGCAGCAGCCGGCCCTGGAAGTAGCCCGGAGTATTGCCAGCCAGCAGCTGTTCAATGCGGCTGTTGAGGCCACGCGCGCCCTGCGGGCCTTCGCGCAGTGCGGTCAACACGCGCAGGCGGCCGGCCTGCTGCAGTGCCTGCGCCGGGTCCACTGCGTCGGCCAGTGCGCGCCAGTGGTCGAGCAGATGCTCGCGCTGGCCGCGCAGCGGGTCCGCCTCGCCTTCATGGAAGCGGACGCCAGCCAGCCCGCCACTGCGCAGCAGGCGCAGGGCGGTACCACTGTCACCGCCACGCACGGCCTGCGCCAGCGGCGCCAGGTCCAGCGCATCACTCTGCCGGTAGCCACGCTGCAACTGCACGCGGCGGCCTGCGAACGCGCGCGGCGGTGCCTGCGGCTGCAGCGTCGCTGCTGCCAGCAGTCCATGCAGCGCCTGCGCATCGTCGGCACGGGTGCCGATGCCATCGCCGCTGGCGCGCAGGATGGCGCTGAGCACATCACCGGCTTCCACCGACGGCAACTGGTCGGGATCGCCGAGCAGGATGAGGCGGGTACCGCTGGCGATCGCGTCGACCAGCTTGGCCATCAGCGGCAGGTCGATCATCGAAGCTTCGTCGACCACCACCACGTCCACCGGCAACGGGTTGTCGGCGTGATGGCGGAATCGCGGTGAATCGGGAATCACCCCGAGCAGGCGATGCAGGGTGGTGCCTGTGCTGGGCAGCGCGGTGCACAGCGCCGGGTCCAGCCCCTGCTCCTGCAGCCGCTGTACGGCCAGGCGCAGGCTTTCGGCCATGCGCTCGGCAGCGCGGCCGGTGGGTGCGGCCAACGCTACCTTCGGCACGGGCAGGCCCTGGTGCTGCGCCTGTGCCGCCAACAGCAGCAGCAGGCGGGCGATGGTGGTGGTCTTGCCGGTACCGGGACCACCGGTGACCAGGGCCAGCGGGTGGCGCAGGGTTACGCCAGCCGCACGGGCCTGGTGGTCCTCGCCCGTTGCGGCGTGCGGGAACAGACGCGCGAACAGGGGCGCCACGGCGGCCATGTCCGGTGCAGGCAGCGGATGGCGGCCGATGCGTTGCAGGCCGACAGCCAACTGCCGCTCGTATTCGCGGTAGCGGCGCAGGTACAGCAGACCGTTCTCCAGCACCAGCGGCGCTTCCGCGGCGGCGGCGCTGGCATCCATCGGGGTCGCCACCCAGGGCGAGGCCTGCAGCTGCGCCAGCCACTGCGCAGGTTCGGGCCATGCCGGAATGCCATCGATCACGCGCTGGGGCTGGCGCGGATCGAAGCCAGCGTGCCCCTGCGCCACGGCCAGCGAGGCCAGTGCGGCGGCCAGTGCCACGTCGTCCGGCGTGTCCTCGCGCAGGCGCTTGAGGCTGATGGCCAGGGCGTGGTCCAGGGTGCGCAGCTGGCCGCTGCGATGCAGATCGCGCAGCAGGTTCATGCGGTTTCTCCGCGCGCGCGCGCCGCCATCTCGGCCTGGGCTGCTTCGCCGCCCGCAAACAATGCATCCAGCGCATCCACCAGCTCAGGCGCGAAGCGCTGCACGTGCACGCCGTTGCCGGCGATATCCAGGCCCCGGCAGAACAGATAGCGGATACCGCCCATGTCGCGCGCGTAGTCGTATGCCGCGCCCAGGCGGAAGCGCAGCCAGCGATGCAGGGCCACGGTATAGATCAGCGCCTGCAGGTCGTACTCGCTGTGGCGCATGGCGATCTCCAGCAGGTCCGGGCTGTAGCCCGGCAGCCGGTTGGATTTGTAGTCCAGCACATACCAGCGGCCATCACGCACGTAGGTCAGATCGATCTTGCCGGTCATCAGGCCTTCCAGCCTTCTGCGCAGGCCGAAACCGCGCCGTGCGCTGGAGATGCCGTGCTCGTGCAGCAGCTGCAGCAGCACCGGTACTGCGGTCGGCTCGATGGCGAAGTGGAACTCGATTTCGGCCCGGCGCTCATGCTCGGGCACGCTGCACAGCGCACCGCCTTCGGGCAGCGGTACGGTGAGCGTGTGGCCGACCAGCGGCACCAGCACCGCCACGCCATCGTCCAGATCCTCGTCGGCATAGCCTTCGTCGTGCAGCGAGCGGCGCAGCACGTCGCCCTGTCCCTCCGGTGCCGGTTGCTGCGGCTGCCAGTGCGACCACAGTGCGAAGTCGACGTTCTCCAGTGCATCGTGCAGCACATTGCCGAAGCGGCTGCCCATGAAGCGCGGATCCGGCGGTGCTGTGTCTTCTGCGGCAGCGTCCGGCAACGCCGGTTCCAGCGGCAGCTCGGCACCGGCAGGTTCGTCGGCAGCCGGTGCCGGCAGTTCGGTGGCCGCCGCTTCGATATCGTCGCCGTTGCCAGCGTCGGCATGCGCCAGCTGGGTGAAGCTGTAGACCCACCAGTCATGTGGCACACGGCGGGTCAAGGCACGCACCGCAGGCAGCTCACCTTCGGTTTCGGCCAGCAGCTGCGGCAGGCGGCCCGGCGGCGCACTGTCATCCAGGTCTACGTCCGCGTGCGCTCGCAGCGCCTGCAGGTCGCCCAGCAACGGCGCCAGGCGGGTCTTCGCATGGCCTGCCAGATCGCCGGTGGCGATCCACAAGGCATGCTCGGCGCGGGTCAGGCCTACGTACAGCAGGCGCGCGTCTTCTGCACGCTGCTCGCGCTCGCGCTGGCTGCTGGCCGCGTCCCAGGCGTCGTCCCTGTCCAGCTTCCAATGCAGCTGGCGCTCCCCCTGCAGGTGCACGGTGCAGTGGGTGGCGGTGTTCGGCGCGCCGCCATCGATGCCCACGAACGGCAGGAACACCAGCGGGTATTCCAGGCCTTTGCTCTTGTGCAGGGTGATGATCTGCACCCGTCGGGCGTCGGACTCCAGCCGCAGCAGCTGCTGCTCGTCATCCTGGTCGGCGTTGGCCATCTGCCCCTGCAGCCAGTCCAGCAGGCCGTGCATGCCCAGTGCCTGCGCGGAGGCTTCCTGCAGCAGTTCGCCCAGCTGCAGGTAGTTGGTCAGGCGCCGCTCGCCATCGATCAATGCCAGCAGGCGCTCGCCCTGCGCGGCGCAGACATCGGCCACCACCGCGAACGGGCCGCCACGCTGCCAGCGCTCGCGCCAATGCAGCAGCTGTGCCTGGAACCCGCGCTGCAGGTCCCCCTCACGCTCCATGCTGGCAATCGCGCTTGCGCGCTGCCCCAGCAGCACTGTCGCCAATGCAGTGCGCAATCGCCCTTCGTCGGCCGGTTGCAGCAACGCCAGCAGCAACGCACGCAGGTCACGGGCCTCGCTGGTTGCAAACAGGCTCTGCTTGCCGGCCGCCACCGCGGGAATGCCGACGGCGGCCAGCGCACGCTGCACCAGCGTGGCTTCGCGATGCGAGCGCACCAGCACGGCGATATCGCCGGGTTGCACCGGGCGTCCACGCAGCAACGCGGTGCCGGCACGCGCCTCCAGCAGGATCTGGTGGATCGCGGCCACGCAGGCCTGGGTCGCCGCGTCGCGCGACGCATCGGCGCCAAGGGCCTTTTCACCGTCGCTGCGCAGCAGGCGCAGGGTCAGCGCCGGTGCGGCCCGGCCATCGCGCAGGTAGTCCTCATCGACACGCACGCCACCGGGCCGCACCGGCTCGAACTGGATGTCGCGTTCGAGGAAGGCATCTTCGCCAGCGTTGTCGTACAGCGCCTGCAGCGCGCGCAGCACGGCCGGGCGCGAGCGGAAGTTCTGGTCCAGCGCCGGTGCCTGCTCGGCCACCTGCTTGGCTTTCAGGTAGGTATGGATGTCGCCGCCGCGGAAGCCATAGATGGCCTGTTTGGAGTCACCGATCAGGAACAGCGCCGGCTGCAGCCCCAGTTCGTCCACCTCCGGCGAGGCACCGAACACGGTATGGAAGATGCCCCACTGGCGGTCATCGGTATCCTGGAATTCATCGACCAGGGCGATGCGGTATTGCGCCCGCAGCTGCTTGACCAGGGCCAGCCGCTGCGGGCCTTCCAGCGCGCGGGCGACGCCGTCGATAAGATCGTCGTAGGTCTGCACGCGGCGCACGCGCTTCAGCGCCGACAGGCGCTGGGTGGCTTCCCCGCGCAGGGCGTGCAGGAAGTTCAGTGCCGTGGCACGCAGCCATTGTTCGCGCTGGGCCAGCAGTGCCACGTAGCGCTCAAGCGGTGCCTGCAGCGGCGAGGACGGTGTGCGGTCGGCGAACTTCTTGTTGGTCTTGGCCACCAGCGCATCGGGCAGCAGCGCCGGCAAGCGGTCGCTGGACAGCAGTTCGGCTGCGTCGCCGCGCTCGGCCCAGCCCAACAGCTGCCGGCCCAGCGGGTGCAGCCAGCCCAGCTTGTAGGAAACGCCGTTGATCCACTTGTTGTCGACCGCTTCGCACAGGTCCAGGAAGAAGCGCTCACCATGCTCGCGCACGGCCATCGACAGTTCCGCCGCCGCACCCTGCATCGCCGGGCGCGGATCGTCCACGGCCAGCGGCTGCAGTGGCGGGTACAGCGGTGGCGATGCCAGCAGCGCGCGCAGGTCAGCCGCCAGCGCATCCGGGTGGGACCACAACCAGGTCAGCGGTTCCAGCGTTGCCGGGTCGTTGGCATGCACCCGCCACAGATCGGCCGCCAGTTCTTCCAGCAGCTCGCGATCGCTGGCCAGCAGCTCGGGCGGGTCGAAGGTATGCCCGCTTTCGAGCGCATGTTCGCGCAGCACGCGGGTGCAGAAGCCGTGGATGGTGAAGATCGCAGCCAGGTCGATCTCGTCGGCGGCTACCTGCAGGCGCCGCTTCAACGCTTTTGCGGTTTCCGTGCCGTCCTGCAGGTGACGTTGCAGCACCTGCCGGGTCAGCAGCGCATCGGGGGTTTCATCGTCGCCGGGCGACAGATCGACCAGGCGCGCAGCCAGGGCCAGGCGCTCGCGGATGCGCTTGCGCAGTTCCTGGGTGGCGGCGTCAGTGAAGGTCACCGCCAGGATCTGGCCGATACGCAGGCCCTGCTCGACCACCAGACGGGTGAACAGCGTGGCCAGGGTGAAGGTCTTGCCGGTGCCGGCACTGGCTTCGATCAGTCGCGTGCCGTGCAGCGGCAACGCCAGGTAAGGGTCGGGGAAATGCGTGTTGATGGGAGCGCCCTCGGCACCGCTGCTCATGCGTGGCCCGCCTGTGGATCATTGCCGAAGCTGCGCCCTTCGCGCACGGCGCTGAAGACCACCTGGCTGTTGCGCAGCAGGTCGGCGTAACTGGCGTCGTCGGCGAACGGGTCGGCGCCACGCAGCAGCAGCTGCCAGGCATCACTGTTGGCTTCACCCCAGCTGCGGTCGCTGCCATGCCATTGTTTCCAGCCTTCGCTGCGCTGCTTTTCCACTGGCGCGTTGAACAGCACCCAGCCGGTATAGGGCGCAAAGCGCAGTGGTTCGCGCAGCCCACGCTGGCGCAGCTGCAGCAGCGCGCGCAACGCCGCGCGTGCTGCGGGCACGGTCAAGGCAGGCAATGCATGCGGACCGGGGCCGGCATCACCGCCGTCGTAGAACTGCACCAGCGGCAAGGCATCGCCTGCGGCGTTGGCCAGCAGCCAGTCCAGCCCCTGGCGGATCACCGCGTTGCCGTTGAGGGCGCCGGCGCGCAGGCGCACCAGGCCCTCGGGATGGCGATCACCGACCCGGCCATGCAGGCGCACGCCGTCGATCTCCACTTCATAGCGGCGGCTCTCCAGCGGCGTGCCTTGCAACCAGCCCAGCATGGCCGTGGCATACGGTCGGGTCTTGAGCCGCTCCACTTCAAACTGGCGCTCGCCGAAGATGCCCGACGGCAGCAGCCCGCGTGCGCGCAGCCGCGGGTACAGCGGCTCGCTGTCACCGGCCAGGGTGGCCTGCACCACGGCCAGCTGCACACTGCGCTTCTCCGGCCCACGCGAGGACAGCACCAGCGGCTCCAAGTCGTCGACGTCCTCGACGTCGTCGGCCAGGCGCAGGCCCAGCGACTGTGCGAGGAACTGCCCGGCCGGATCACACAGGAAACGACGCAGGCTCTCCAGCGAGACCTCTTCTTCCACCGCGTCGTCCACCGGCGGCGGCAGTGCGGTGTCGAACCACGGCTGCAGGCCGCCGCGCTGCCCGCCCAGTCGCCCGGCGGCCGGGTGCCACTGCCGGCGGTAGCTGAAGCGGCGTGGATCGCCGTCACCGAAGGCGGCCGGCGAGAACGGCTGCAGCGCGTGGCGCACGGTGAAGTCCCGCGTGGCGGTCGACGGATCGAGGTGATAGGCCGCGGCGGCATCGATCAGTTCGCTGACCAGCACCGAGGGTTCGCGCATGGTGCCATCGCGCGGGTCCGCGCCGAGGTAGCTGAGGTAGAACACGTCCTGCGCAGCAGCAAACAACTGCAGGAACAGGAAACGATCGTCTTCGCGGGTGGAGCGGTCGCCGGGACGGCGGCGCGGCGTATCCAGTTCGGCGGTGAGCTGGTTGAGGCCGGCGGCCGGGTCGCGACGCGGGAAATCACCATCGTTGAGGCCGAGCACGCAGATCACCCGGAACGGCAGCAGGCGCATCGGCACCATGCGGCCGAAGCTGATGCCACCGGTCAGCAACGGCGCGCGCGTATCGGCCTCGGCAAGCGCACCGGCGAAGTGCGCACGCACCACCTCCGGTGGCACGCCATCGGCGAACCCGGCCTTGTACGCATCCTCGGCGAACTGGTTGAGCAGCTTGCGCAGGCGCTCCAGCGCGCGCTGGCTGTTGGGCGAGCTGGGTGGTGTCGGCAGCAGGGCATCGAGCAGCGACAGCAGGCGCTGCCGCCACTGTGCCGGGGTCAACAACTCGCCCAGCCGGCGCTGGTAGACGGCCAGCACGCGCAGCAGGCGCAGCAGCCGGTCCAGCGCATCCAGCGCCCCGCCTTCCAGTTCGATCCAGGGCGCCACACCGGCCAGGTCCACCTCGCTGCCGGTGGCGTGGCCCAGCAGCAGGCGATCCAGCGCGAACTGCCAGGTGTAGGCGTCATCGCTGGGGGCCTGCAGCTGGTCGCGATGCTGGGCATTCAGGCCCCAGCGTGCGCCTGCCTGCTGCAGCCAGCCATGCAGTCGGTCGAAGTCCACCGCTTCCAGGCCGGCGGCCTCGGCCAGGGGTGCACTGGCCAGCAGATCCAGTACCTCGTTCAGGCCGAAGCGCGAAATCGGCAGGCCAAGCAGGTGCACGAACACATCGGCCAGCGGCTCGCCGGCCAATGGACTGCTGTCGGCCAGCGCGTAGGGAATGTGTTCGTCCTCGCCCCCCCGTCCGCCGAACACCGCTTCCAGATAGGGCACATACGGATCGATGTCCGGCGCCAGCACGGCGATCTCGCGCGCCTGCAACGGCGGGTCGAAGCGCGGGTCCTGCAGCAGGCTGCGCAGCTGGTCGTGCAGCACCTGCAGCTCGCGCAGGCGGGTGTGGCAGGCGTGCACCTGCAGGCTCGGGTCGTCGCTGCGCAGGCCATCGCGCAGTTCACCGGACGGCAAGGCACGACGGTGGAACAGGTCGCGCTGCAGGCGATGCAGCAGGCTGTCGGACAGCCCGCCCTGCTCCATCGTCGGCCGCGTGTCTTGCTCCGGATCGGAATAGGCCGCGATCTCGCCGGCCGGATGCACCACTTCATAGCTGCCCAGCACCGCCATGAAATCGCGGCCGGCCGCACCCCACGCTTCCAGCAGGCGGTTCTCGCCGGCGGCCTCGCCGAACGGGTCCGGCGCACCGCTGCGCAGGCGCTCTGCCAGGGTCTGCAGGTCGCCCCAGTAGGACTGCACCGGCGTGGGCAGATAGAAATGCAGTTCGCCCACCCGCGACTGGGTGGCCATCACCCGCAGTACATCGGGCGAGATGTTGAGGGTGGCGAACGCCGACATCCGCGGCGGCAGGCCCTGCGGCAGCGGATGGCCGGCGCCTTCGAAGCGGTCCAGGTACGCCTGGATGCGGCGCGCGCGGTAACCATGGCCGGCGGCGATGCTGCGCCACAGGATGGCCTGCGGATCGGCCGCGTCGGCGCCGGCTTCCCAGCGCAGCAGCCAGTCGCGGCGCCAGGCCTGGTACTTCTCGAACACCGAGGCCAGTTCGCCGGCCAGCGCCCAGGGTTTGAGCGCGTCGCCCCCGGCAAGATAGGACTGCAGCGCGCGCATCGGTGGCTGCGCCAGCAGCTGCGGATCGCGCAAGGCCTGGTACAGGCGCCAATGCAGGGCGGCCGCGTCCAGGTCGTCGGCTTCGCCCTCGACATTGGCGTTCAACGCACGGGCGACGAACTCACCGGGGGTCAGGAATTCCAGGTTGGCGGCCACGCCATACTCGGCGGCCAGTGTCGCCTGCAGCCAGCGCCGCATCGCCACCTGCGGGATCAGCACCACCTCCGGCGCCAGCAGCGGCTGTCCCGGCACCGGCACGCGCACGTTGCGCGCCAGCAGGGCAGCCAGCACGTCCAGCGAATTGGAATGGTAGAGGCGGAAGTCGCTGCCCGGGTCACTCATCGTGCACAGTGTGCAGCACACCCGCCCGTATTCAATCCCGGGGTACGGTGATCGCGACGGATTGTTCCGGTCGTTTTCGGCATTGTCCCGGTCTGGCGACGGTCCGACCGTGCAACAATACTGCACCGTCCAGTCTGCTTATGTTCAGCAGTCTGACCCGATGCTTCAATGTCGAAAAAACGTTAAGGGTGCCCATGTCGGCTTCCACTCCCAGTCTGGTGCAGTTGTCCAACGTCCGCATCGACCGGAGCGGGCGCACGATCCTGCGCGACGTTTCGCTGCAGGTGCCCAAGGGCAGCATCACCGCGGTGCTCGGTCCGTCCGGCAGCGGCAAGTCGACCCTGCTGGCGGCGCTGACCGGCGAACTGCGTCCGGTTGCAGGCGACGTCACCCTGTTCGGCAAACCCATCCCGCAGCGTACCGCCGAGCTTCTGGAGATGCGCAAGAGCGTCGGCGTACTGCTGCAGGGCAATGGCCTGCTGACCGACCTGACCGTGGCCGAGAACGTCGCCCTGCCGTTGCGCACCCACACCCGCCTGCCGGCACCGGTGCTGCGCCGGCTGGTGCAGATGAAGCTGCATTCGGTCGGCCTGCTGGCCGCCGCCGATGCCTGGCCGCGTGAGCTGTCCGGTGGCATGGCCCGGCGCGTGGCACTGGCCCGCGCGTTGGCCCTGGACCCGCCGCTGATGATCTACGACGAGCCGCTGACCGGGCTGGACCCGATCGCCTCGGGGGTGATCATGAGCCTGATCCAGCGCCTCAACCACAGCCTTGGCCTGACCAGTATCATCGTCAGCCACCACGTGCACGAGACCCTGCCGATCTGCGACCAGGTAATCGCGATCGCCAATGGCGGCATCGTGTTCCAGGGCACGCCGGAGGCGCTGCAGACCAGCCAGGACCCGCTGCTGCAGCAGTTCCTGCATGGCCAGCCCGATGGTCCCATCCCGTTTGATGCCGCACCGCGCGCGAGGGTTGCCTGATGCCGTTCGTGCAAGCCACCCGCTCGCTGGGTCGTGCCGGCCTGTTCTCGCTGACCGTGCTGCGCGGTTCGCTGCCGACCCGTGATTTCCTGGCCGAGCTGACCCGCGAGATCTACAAGATCGGTGCGCGTTCGCTGCCGATCATCGCCGTGGGCGGCGCCTTCGTCGGCCTGGTGCTGACCCTGCAGGGCTACCGCACGCTGACCACCTTCGGTGCGGCCGACGCGCTGTCCACCCTGCTCGGCCTGTCGCTGTACCGCGAACTGGCACCGGTGCTGACCGCGTTGCTGTTCATCGGCCGCGCCGGCAGTTCGATCGCCGCCGAGCTGGGCCTGATGCGCGCCACCGACCAGATCAAGGCGCTGGAACTGATGGCCATCGATCCGGTGGCCAAGGCCGTGGCGCCGCGCTTCTGGGCGGCGGTACTGACCGTGCCGCTGCTGACCGGCATCTTCTGTTCGCTGGCGATCAGTGCCAGCTACTTCGAAGCCGTGCACGTGCTGGGCCTGGACAACGGCGTGTTCTGGTCGGCGCTGCGTGGCAGCGTGGACTTCTGGGATGACTTCGGCGTTGCGATGCTGAAGTCGGCGATCTTCGGTGGTACCGCGGCCCTGGTGGCCGCCTATGTCGGTTTCCACGCCGAACCGACCATCGAAGGCACGTCCGTCGCCACCACCCGTGCGGTGGTCAACGCCTCGCTGCTGGTGCTGATGTTCAACTTCGTACTGTCGGCAATGTTGTTCACCTAACCCCTCCATCGGCGGTGCGCATCGGCGCGCGGCCACCACGACTGATCAGGTAATCCACATGGCCATCCGCGGTCCCAGACTCGAATTCTCCGTCGGCGCCTTCCTGCTGCTGGCCCTGGCCTCGCTGATGGTGCTGGCCGTGGCCTCGACCAACCAGCGCTGGAGCTGGGGTGGCGAAGGCTATGAACTCAAGGCACGCTTCTCCCAGGTCGGCCAGCTGCGCAAGCAGGCGCCGGTGAAGATCGGTGGTGTCACCGTCGGCCAGGTCGCAGCGATCGATCTGGACCCGGTGAAGTTCGAATCGATCGTGACCCTGCGCATGGACAGCAAGGTCAAGGATCTGCCGGCCGATACCTCGGCGGGCATCTTCACCAGTGGTTTGCTCGGCGAGAGCTATATCGGTCTGCAGCCCGGCGGCGATCCGGACGTGCTCAAGCCCGGCGAGGAGATCGTGTTCACCCAACCGGCCGTGGACCTGATCCAGCTGGTCGGCAAATACATGTTCAGTGGCGGCGCCGGTGGCGGCGCTGCCCAGAAGCCCAACGATGGCGCGCAGGCGCCTGCAACGGAACCGCAACCATGAAGATGAAACTGATCCCGGCCCTGCTCGCCTCGTCGCTGCTGCTGGCCACCCCGTTCCTGGCCCAGGCACAGGCTGCCGCCCCCGCTGCTGCCGCCCCCCAGGGCCAGGCCGGCAAGGTGGTGATCGACGCCAGCACGCGCATCCTCACCACCCTGCAGCAGCGCCGCGCCGAGTTCAGCGGCAACCCGACCAGCCTGCGCAGCTATATTGACAGCGAGCTCAACCGCACCTTCGACCGCGACTATGCCGCGCGCCTGGTGCTGGGCACGCACGCCCGCGGCGCTGCGGACGCTGACATCAAGCTGTTTGCCAATGCGATGGCCGACAACCTGATGCAGCGCTACGGCTCGACCCTGCTCAACATCCAGGGCAAGCCGAGCTTCCGCCTGAAGGGCGAAAGCCCGCTGCCGGGCAACCGCGGCGTGCGCGTGAGCACCGAGCTGGTGCGTGCCGGCAGCGAGCCGACGCCGGTCGAGTACTGGATGCGCAACGAAGGCGGCCAGTGGAAGATCTTCGACGTGAACATCGAAGGCATCTCCTACGTGCAGACCTTCCGCAACCAGTTCGATGCCCCGCTGCGACAGAAGGGCATCAAGCAGGTGGCCGCCGAACTGCGCAGCGGCAGCATGCAGGCTGGGCCGGCCGGCAATGGCAAATAAGGCGCTGGCGCTGCTGGAAGGTGACACCCTGCGCCTGCGCGGGGTGCTCGACCGTGCAGCGGTGATCGCGCTGTGGCCGCAACTGCAGGCCCTGCCGGCGCAGCTGTCGCGGCTGGAACTGGCGGAGGTCGAGCGCGTGGACAGCGCCGGCCTGGCGCTGTTGGCCGAGCTGGCCGCGCGCGCGCGCCAAGGCGGCCATCCGCTGAAAATCGCCGGCGCCCCCGCCGGCTACAACGAGCTGAGCGCGGCCTACCGGCTGTCGCCCGACCTGGACTTCAACGCTACTTCTGCTGCGAGCTGACATGAACGTCGTGCGCGTTTTCCCTCTGATCCTCCTGGCCGCCGCGCTCAGCGCCTGTGCCGGCAAGCCGGCGCGCAGCGACGCGCCGACCGCCGACACCGTGGTGCCGGCGACGAACACCACCACGGTCGACAACGCTGCTGGTGCGGATGCGCCTGCTGCGAGCGTCGCAGCCGACGCCCCGGCAGCGCAGGCAACCGCGCCGGCACCGGCTACCGCCTCGCAGGGTGCAACCGGCAGTGAGGCCACCGCCGCCGCACCGGGCGGCGATGACGACTTCGACGCGCTGTACGGCGCCAATGGCAGCACCACCAGCACCACCGCGTACGACCCGTGGGAACCGTTCAACCGCAAGGTGCACGGGTTCAACAACGCCGTCGACCGCGGTATCGCCCGTCCGCTGGCAACCGCCTATACCCACGTGGTGCCGCGCTTTGCCCGTACCGGCGTGAGCAACTTCTTCAGCAACCTGCGTGCGCCGCTGACCATCACCAACCAGCTGCTGCAGGGCCGCCCGGCCGACGCCTGGGACAGCCTGGGCCGGTTCCTGATGAACAGCACGCTGGGCATCGGTGGCCTGTTCGATCCGGCCAGCAAGGCGATGGTGCCCCGTCGCAACGAGGACTTCGGGCAGACCCTGGGGGCCTGGGGCTGGCGTCGTTCGCGCTACGTGGAACTGCCGTTCTTCGGCCCGCGTACCGTGCGTGATGTGTTCGGCCTGGCCGGTGACATCCCGCTGTCACCGATCCGCCGCATCGAAAGCGACAAATACCGTATCGGTCTGCAGGGCCTGCAGCTGGTCGATACCCGCGCGCAGCTGCTGGCGATCGACGACCTGCGCGATACCGCGGTGGACGAGTACGCCCTGGTCCGCGATGCCTGGATGCAGCGCCGCAACTACCAGATCGAGAACGACCTGCGTGGCAAGCGCGAGCGTGGCAGCGACGATGCGAACTCGCCGATCCCGGTCGATGCGATGCCGATGCCGCAGTGGACCAATTGACCGCTGCCGGCAACGCATGAAAAAACCCCGCCTCGGCGGGGTTTTTTGTTTTACCGGCAGGTGCCAACCTTGGTTGGCACGTCGTCTTCAGGCCGCCAGCGCCGCCTCGACCGCTTCGCGCAGGCGCGCGTCATCGGCAGCAACGTCCGGGGCGAAGCGGGCGATGACCTTGCCATCGCGGCCAACCAGGAACTTCTCGAAGTTCCACAGCACCGCCGGTGCCGGGTGGATCGGAATCTCCTTGCTGGCAAGGCGCTCGCGCAGCGGGCCTTCGCCGATCGCCTGCGGCTGCGCGGCGGTCAGCTGCTGGTACAGCGGGTGGGTATCTTCACCGGCCACGCTGATCTTGGCGAACATCGGGAAGCTCACATCGTAGGTCAGCTGGCAGAACTGCTGGATCTCCGCCTCGCTGCCCGGCTCCTGGCCGAGGAAGTTGTTGGCCGGGAAGCCCAGTACTTCCAGCCCCTGCGCGTGCTTTTCCGCATACAGCGCCTGCAGGCCTTCGTACTGCGGGGTCAGGCCGCACTTGGACGCCACGTTGACCAGCAGCAGCACCTTGCCCTGATAGTCGGCAAGAGAGGACGGCTGGCCGTCGATGGTGGTGAGGGGAATATCCTGGATCGAGGTGCTCACGCGGGGCTCCGGCTACAACGGGGAAAGGCCCACCAGCATACCGCCGCACGTGACCGGTAGTGCCGGCCGCTGGCCGGCAGTCTCATGACTCTTCGGGAACGGTCGTGCAGCTGCCGGCCAGCGGCCGGCACTACCGTCAGTCGACGCAGAGGGTGCCTTGTGCCTTGCCACCGTCGATGCGTTGCCGGCAACCGAAGTTCTGGCTGACATCACGCTGGCAGGTGCCGGTTGCCACCGCGCCTGCGGTCACCTCGGCGGACGCCAGGCACTGGCCGCTGCAGTCGCTCTTGCTGCTGCAGGACTTGCCGGCGTCGGCATAGGGAATCACGCACTGCACCCGTTGCAGGCGGCCCAACGGCTGCAGGGTACCGCCCGCCGCGCGGCAGTCCACATCGCGTGCTTCTTCATAGGCTGCAGCGGCTTCAGGGCTGTCGGCCACCGTGGCTGCCGTGCCTGCGTCTTCACTGGCCGGTGGGGTGCTACTGCAGGCGGCAAGCAGTACGCCCAGGGCAAGGCTGGCAAAGAGATGGAAACGCATGGCGGTACCTGATCGAGGTGGGCGCCGGCCAGCATACGCACAGCGCCATGCATGCGGCGTGTCAGCCCCGCTCAGGCCTCTTCGCCCTCATTGCCTTCTTCGCTCCCCTCCTCGGGCAGCAGGCTGTCGGGAAGCAACTGCCGACTCTGTTCGGCCGGCAGCGACTCTACGTCCCGCAGCTTCCGGGCAATGGCACGCGTGCGTACCCCCGTCTGGTCAATCTGCTTGCTGGCCTGGTCGAGCTTGGTCTTCACGCTGTCGAGCACGCTACCGAATTTACCGAACTCGGTTTTGACGGCGCCCAGCAATGTCCACACTTCACTGGACCGCTGTTCGATGGCCAACGTACGGAAACCCATCTGCAGGCTGTTGAGCAACGCGGTGACGGTGGTCGGCCCGGCCACCACCACCCGGTGCTCGCGCTGCAGCAGGTCGACCAGGCCCGGGCGCCGGATCACTTCGGCATATAGTCCTTCGGTCGGCACGAACATCACCGCGAAATCGGTGGTGTGCGGAGGCACGATGTACTTTTCGCAGATCGACTTGGCCTGCACGCGGATCGCGCGTTCCAGCTGGATGCCCTGCAGGCGCACGCCCTCGACATCGCCCTGTTCCTGCGCATCGAGCAGGCGCTCATAGTCTTCGCGCGGGAACTTGGAATCGATCGGCAGCCAGACCGGCGTGTCGTCGTCGCGACGGCCCGGCAGGCGCACGGCGATGTCGACCATCTCGTTGCCGTCAGGACGTACCTTCACACCGCGTGCATACTGTTCCTGGGTAAGAGTCTGCTCGAGGATGTTCTCCAGCTGTACTTCGCCCCAGCTGCCGCGGTTCTTGACGTTGGTCAGTACCCGCTTCAGATCGCCCACGCCGGTCGCCAACTGCTGCATTTCACCCAGCCCGCGCTGCACCTGCTCCAGCCGTTCGGACACCAGCTTGAACGAATTGCCCAGCCGTGTTTCCAGCGTGGACTGCAGCTTCTCGTCGACGGTGTGGCGCATCTGCTCGAGCTTCTGCGCGTTGTCGGCCTGCAGCGCGCGCAGCTGTTCTTCCAGGGTGGCGCGCATTTCCGAGATGCGCTGTTCGTTGCGCTGGGTCAGTTCCTGCAGGCGCAGGCCCAGGCTCTCGGTCAGGCGCTGTTGCGACTGCGCACCCTCTTCGCGGCCCTTGCGGGCATCCTCTACCAGAGCCTGTCGGAGCGCACCGAACTGGGTGTCGGTACGCGCGGTCAGTTCCTGCAGCTGCTGACCGAAGGCATGGATACGTGCCTCCTGCTGCTGGCCGAATACATCCAACTGCACGCGCAGTTCCTGCAGGCGTTCGCCCAGTGAGGCGGCACTGCGCTGCTGGCTGTCGGCCGCCTCGGCGCGGGCCTTGCGTGCGTCTTCGCTCAGCGCTTCACGCAGCAGGTCCAGGCGCTGGTCGGTGCGGGTGGACAGATCGGTCAGCGCGCGCGCGAACCCATCAAGCTGCTCGCGCAACTCGCTGCGCCCGGCACGTGCTTCATCACGCACGGCCTGTTCCAGCCGGTCGTGGGGCGGGCGGCGCAGCAGCGCCACCAGTTGCAGGATCAGCACGACCAGCAGCAGGCCGGCGACAAGGAGGAATTCGGTTTGCATGTGGCAAGTGTAGGCTGGCCCAGTCTCACGTGCTGAAACGAACCCATGTTTGTACTGTACGGAAAGCCCACCTCGATCAACGTGCGCAAAGTGCTTTGGCTGTGCGCCGAACTCGATCTGCCGTTCTCACATGATCCGGCACCTGCGCCGGAGCGCTTGGCTGCGCTGAATCCGAACCGACAGGTACCGGTGCTGCGCGACGGCGACTTCCTGCTGTGGGAGTCCAACAGCATCTGCCGCTACCTGGCCACCCGCCAAGGACGAGTCGATCTGCTGCCGTGCGCTGCACAGGCCCGTGCCTTGGTCGAACAATGGATGGACTGGCAGGCCAGCGACCTCAACAGCGCCTGGCGCCACGTGTTCATGGCCCGCGTGCGCCAGCACCCCGACTTCGCGGACGACGCACGCGCCGAGGCAAGCGTGGAGCAATGGAACCGCCTGATGACCGTGCTCGACCACCAGCTTGCCGCCAGCAATGCCTACGTGGCGGGCACCGGCTTCAGCCTGGCCGACATTGTCCTCGGCCTGTCGACACAGCGCTGGCGCAGCACCCCCGGCAACAAACCTGTGCTGCCCCACATAGACGCCTGGTTCGAACGCCTGCGCCCCCGGCCCGGCTTCGCCGAGCATGTAGACAACGGCGTGGCGTAGCACGCTTGCTTGGCTTCATCCACGCATGGCGTGGAGCTACTGTGTCGACCAAGGTCGACACCTACCAACAGCGGCGGGAAACCGTCGAAGGCGGGGCGGTGTGGGTTGGCAGGACCGTTGGCGCCATGGGCCCGAGGCATGCCTCGGGCGGGTTGGGCAGGACGCCCAACCCCGGTCTTGCCGTGCGCGCAGGACAGCGCACACGAGCAAGGCGCCATCGAGCCCCCAAGGACGGGTTTACGGCGTGTCCTGCCTGCCCACACCGTCCCGCCAACCCGCAGGAGCCCCGCTTTGGCTTTGGCTGTTGCTGTCGCCTCTGCGGGTGCCGGGCGCAGCCCGGCGTTACCAGCCTTCCAGCACGATCTTGCCCTTGGCCCGGTGGCTCTCCAGCAGCGCATGTGCGCGCCGCAGGTTGGCCGCGTCAATGCGCCCGAAGTGCTCGCCCAGCGTGGTCTGCAGCACGCCGGCATCGACCAGATCGGCCACCCGGTTCAGCAGTTCGTGCTGGCGCTGCATGTCCGCGGTCCTGTACAGCGGTCGGGTGAACATGGATTCCCAGTGCAGCGACAGCGCCTTGCGCTTGAGCGCCATCACATCGATCTGGCCCGGATCATCGATCAGCCCCAGCTGCCCCTGCGGCGCCAGCAGCTCGACGAGCTGCGCGTAGTGCTGGTCGGTGTGGGTCAGGCTGGCCACATGGTCCACCTGGGTGATGCCCAGCCGGGCCAGGCCTTCGGCCAGCGGCCGACTATGGTCGATCACATGGTGCGCGCCCATCGCCTGCACCCAGTCCTGGGTCTCCGGCCGGGAGGCGGTGCCGATCACCGTCAGCCGGGTCAGACGGCGCGCCAACTGCACCAGGATCGAACCCACGCCACCTGCTGCACCGATCACCAGCAGGGTCTGGCCGTCGCCGCCGCCTTCGGCGATGCGCAGGCGGTCGAACAGCAGTTCCCATGCGGTGATCGCGGTCAGCGGCAGCGCCGCAGCGGCGGCATCGTCCAGGCTGGCCGGCTTGCGGCCAACGCTGCGCTCGTCCACCAGCTGGTATTCGGCGTTGCTGCCCGGGCGATCGATCACACCGGCGTAGTACACCGCATCGCCGGGCTGGAACAGGGTCACCTCGCTGCCGACCGCATCGACCACGCCGACCGCATCCCACCCCAGCACGCGCGGGCCGTCGGTGGCGGCGCCGCGCCGCACCTTGGTGTCGACCGGATTCACCGCCACCGCACGCACCGCCACCCGCAGGTCGCGCGGGCCCGGCTGGGGCAGGGGCAGGTCGAGATTGATCAGGGCCTGCGGGTTGTCGATCGGCAGGCCGGCTTGGGTGTAGGCAATGGCACGCATGGGGGAATATCCAGGGAGGAGAGGCCACAGCGTGCGCCGTGCGCAGGGGGGCGGAAAGGCGCAGAATCGGTCAACACTTTCACTGCAGCAATGAAAATGGTCCGCTTCGACGATCTGCAGCTGTTTGTCCGTACCGCCGCGCTGGGCAGCTTCTCCCAGGCCGCGCGCGAGGCCGACCTGCTGCCGGGCCAGGTTGCCGCGGCGGTGGCACGGCTGGAACGCGAACTGGACCTGCGCCTGTTCGTGCGCACCACCCGCAGCCTGCGCCTGACCGCCGAAGGCGCGCTGTACCTGCCCTACGCACAGGAGGTTCTGAGCACCCTGCGCGAAGGCCAGGCGCGGGTGCAGGGCGAGGACGCCGAACTGCACGGCACCCTGCAGTTGTCGGCGCCGTCGGACTTCGGCCGCAACCTGCTGCTGCCGTGGCTGACCGCGTTCCGCGCTGCGCATCCGCGGCTGCGCCTGCACCTGCGCCTGTCCGACGAAGTGGCCGACGTGTTCCGCGACCCGGTCGACGTGGCCATCCGCATCGGCCACTTCGACGACGCCAGCTACGTCGCCCTGCCTTTGCTGGAACAGAACCGGCGGGTGCTGGCTGCGTCGCCCGGGTACCTGCGGCGGCGTGGCACGCCCAGCCGCCTGGAAGATCTGCGCGAGCATGATTGCCTGGTCTACCAGCTCGGCGGCCGCGCCTACGATCGCTGGTCGTTCGAGCTGGAGGGGCGCCGCGTGGTGATCCCGGTGCGCGGGCCACTGGTCTGCGACGACGCCGACGTGGTGCGGCGCTGGGCGGTCGCCGGCGAGGGCATCACCTACAAGTCCTGGCTGGACGTCCGCGACGACGTGCTGGAAGGGCGCCTGCAGGTGCTGCTGGATGGCATCGGCAGCCACATTCCCCTGCAGCTGGTCTGCCCCCATCGCAAGCAGTTCTCACCGGCGGTGCGGCAACTGCACGCGCAGCTGCGCCAGCATCTGCAACCGCTGCTGTCCGCCATGCCCGGCACTGGCGACACGCCCCTGTCGCCTGCGCCAGCACTGGCCGACAATGGCGCTCCCCCGTTGTAAGAGAGTCGCGCCATGCCGTGGATGGGCATCCAGGACCTGTGGACCTTCCTGCTCGCTGTGCTGGTGTTTCTGGCGCTGCCCGGGCCGGGCACCTTCACCCTGCTGACCGCTACCGGTCGCGGCGGTGTGCGCGGCGGCTACACGGCGCTGGCCGGCCTGCTGGTCGGCGACCAGATCCTGATGTGGCTGGCACTGGCCGGCGTGGCTGCGCTGCTGAAGGCCAATCCGACGGTGTTCCATGCCGTGCAGTATCTCGGCGCGGCGTATCTGGTGTGGGTAGGCATCAGCCTGCTGCGCACGCCCAAGGGTGACGGTGCCGACGTTGGCCCGGTGCGCATGCAGCCCGGACGCTACTTCCACCAGGCGATCCTGGTCAGCCTGCTCAATCCGAAGGCGATCCTGTTCTACATGGCCTTCCTGCCGTTGTTCATCGACCCGAAGGCCCACCAGGGCATCGCCACGTTCGCCGCGCTGGCCGGGATCATCTTCGTGGTCAGCATCGCCTACTGCTCGCTGCTGATCTGGGTCGGCAACCTGGCCCGCCGCCGGTTGATCCAGCACCCGCGGGTCAGCGATGCGCTACGGCGCGTGGCCGGGCTGTTCCTGGTCGGCTTCGGCATCCGCCTGGGCCTGAACGGCTGAGATCCCGTCGGCCTGGCAGGCCGCGCGCAGGTGGTCGATGAACACCCGCAGCTTGGGCGCCATATGCTCGCGCGCCGGGTAGTACAGATGAAAGCCGGGGAACGGCGGCTGCCAGTCCTCCAGCACGCTGCGCAGGCGGCCGGCAGCCAGGTCGTCGGCGACCAGTGAGGCGAACCCCTGCGCCATGCCCAGCCCAGCCAGCACCGCCGCATAGGCCAGTTCGGCATCGTTGAACACCAGCCGGCCCTCGACGGCTACGTCCAGGTCACGCCCCTCACGGCTGAACTCCCAGGGCATCAGCCGGCCATTGGCGCGGCGATGGACGATACAGTCGTGCCCCTGCAGCTCCTGCGGGCTCTGCGGCACACCGTGGCGCGCGAAGTAGCCCGGCGTGGCCACCACCACCTGGCGCTCGGGCGGCCCGATCGGCACCGCGATCATGCCCTGCGCCAACGATTCCCCCAGGCGGATGCCTGCGTCGAAACCCTCGGCGACCAGATCGGTCAACGCCGGTTCCACGCACAGTTCCACCTCCACCTGCGGATACCGGGCCAGGAAGGACGGCAGCGCCGGCAGGACCCGGCGCTCGGCAACGATGCGTGGCAGGGTGATGCGCAGCCGACCGGCCGGCACGGTCCGCGCGCTGTCCAGGTCTTCGAAGGCCGATTCGATCTGTGCCAGCCCGCCACGTACGCGCTGCAGGAAGCGTTCGCCGTGTTCGGTCAGCCCCACCCGGCGCGTGGTCCGTTGCAACAGGCGCACGCCCATCCGCGCTTCCAGCGCACGCACGCTCTGTGACAGTGCCGAGGTCGAGACACCAAGCGCATCTGCGGCGCGGGTAAAGCTGGCGTGGTCGGCCACGTGGACAAACGCGACCACCGCCGACAGCGGTGCGGAGGGATCCATTGTGAAGCCTTCCTTCATTGTCAGTTCGGCTGTGTCCAGTTTATCCACAGGATCATCGGGCGGATGCTTTCCCTCCCGGCGGCACGCCCGCCTCCTCCGATGGAATGCCACATGTCACTTGATCACTACCGCCTGCTCGGTCGCTCCGGCCTGCGTGTCAGCCCGATGGCGCTGGGCACGATGACCTTCGGTGCCGACTGGGGGTGGGGCGCGGACGAAGCCGAGGCCCGCCGCATCTTCGATGCCTACGTCGAACGCGGTGGCAACTTCGTTGATACCGCAAACAACTACACCAATGGCAGCGCCGAGACGCTGCTCGGGCGATTCGCCCAAGGCCGCCGCGAACGGCTGGTGATCGCCAGCAAGTACACCCTGGCGACCGTGCCCGGCGATCCGAACAACGCCGGCAACCACCGCAAGAGCATGATGCGCTCGGTGGAGGACAGCCTGCGCCGGCTCGGCACCGACTACCTGGATCTGCTGTACCTGCACGCTTGGGACGACACCACCGGGGGGGACGAGGTGATGCGCGGTTTCGATGATCTCGTGCGCAGCGGCAAGGTGCTGTATGCCGGCATCTCGGACACGCCGGCCTGGCAGATCGCCCGCATGCAGACCCTGGCCGACCTGCGCGGTTGGGCGCCGCTGGTGGCCCTGCAGATCGAATACAGCCTGATCCAGCGCAGCGTCGAACAGGAGCTGCTGCCGATGGCCGAGGCGCTCGGGTTGGGCGTGGTGGCGTGGTCGCCGCTGGGCAGCGGGGTGCTGACCGGCAAGTACAGCGCGGCTGATCTCACCACGGCCGAGCCGCCGGAGGCTACGCCGGGCGGTTCCCGGCGCAACGTGGCCCTGATCAATGGCGCGTTGACCCCGCGTTCGTTGAACATCGCCGGCGAAGTCGCTGCCGTCGCGGCAGAACTGTCGCACTCGGCTGCGCAGGTCGCTCTGGCCTGGCTGCTGCAACGACCCGCGGCCGGGGCCATGCCGATCGTCGGTGCACGCACCCTGGACCAGTTCGAACACAACCTGGCGGCGCTGGAACTGGCGCTGCCGGCTGAGGCGTTGGCACGGCTGGATGCGATCAGCGCGGTGGCGCCTGCCTTCCCGCACGACTTCCTGCAGATGCCGCTGCCACGCATGCTGATGAGCGGTGGTACGCGTCTGCAGCCACGTGCGCTGGGCAGGTAACAGCGGGGGGGCGCTATGCTGACGCCCCTCGTTGGACAAAAGCGCCATGGCCGCAACACCAACGCTCGCGGTCGCAGCAGCCCTGGTGCTGCTGCTTGCCAGTGCTCCGGCCACGGCCGCACCGGAGCACCGCTGCCTCAGCGGTGGCCGCGACAACACGATCCACCTGGAATGGCGCTGGCTGGACGATGGCCGCGCCGATGTGCGTTATGCCGGGCACAGCGAGCGCCTGCCGCTGCGCCGGGTCTCCGAACAGACCACGGTGCTGGATGAGGACCGCCCCTACCAGTTCGATACCGTCTGGGAAGAGCGCGTGGACGGTCGCATCAACGGTCACTACACACTGAGCACGCAGGGCGCACGGATCTACAGCTTCAGCTACGTGCGTGCCCGGGACGGTCGCCGCACGGACTTCGACGAAGACGTCAACGCCTTCCAGGACGACGGCTGTCACTGGTAGGCGCCTGCGCTGAGGCCGTTTGTGCCGTTTCCGGCACAGTGCCCAGCGTCCAGCGCGCGCTGTGTCGGCCATGACCCCCGTCAGTGGCAATGCTGCGCTGCGTTCGGTCACACTCGGGGACTTGTCGTTCTCAGTCACTCCTTCCGAGGCCTGCATGTCCCTGCTCCGGCGCAAGTCCCTAGATTCCGTCACCGTCCATGAAGCCGGCCGGCGCCTGGTCCCGACCCTCAGCTGGCCGCACCTGATCGCGCTGGGCATCGGCGCCATCGTCGGCACCGGCATCTATACCCTGATCGGCGTGGGTGCCGACCGCGCTGGCCCGGCCGTGCTGATCTCCTTCGCCATCGCCGGCGCGGTGTGTGCCTGCGCGGCATTGGCCTACGCAGAGCTGTCCACGATGATGCCTGCCGCCGGCAGCGCCTATACCTACAGCTACAGTGCCCTGGGCGAAGTGTTTGCCTGGGTGGTCGGCTGGAGCCTGATCCTGGAGTACTCGCTGGTGGTGAGTACCGTGGCGGTCGGCTGGTCCGGTTATTTCGTCGGCTTCCTGGAATGGGTGCATACCCAGTTCGGCTGGGACCTGCGCCTGCCGGCGATGCTCGCGGCAGGCCCGCACGTCGATGGCGGCATGATCAACCTGCCCGCCATCGTCATCACCTGGCTGGTGGCCCTGATGCTGATGGCCGGTACCAAGGAAAGCGCCACCCTCAACGCGATCCTGGTCGTGTTCAAGCTGATCGCGCTGGCGATCTTCGTGGCGGTGGCCCTGCCGGCGTTCGACGCCAACAACCTGCAGCCGTTCATGCCTTACGGATTCGCCAAGACGCTGGGCCCGGATGGCGTCGAGCGCGGCGTGATGGCGGCGGCGGCGATCATCTTCTTCGCGTTCTACGGCTTCGACGCGATCTCCACCGCCGCCGAAGAAACCAAGAACCCCGGGCGCGACCTGTCCATCGGCATCATCGGCTCGATGGTCGGCTGCACCATCGTGTACGTGCTGGTGGCGCTGGCTGCGATTGGTGCGATGAGCTACACCGTGTTCGGCCAGAGTGCCGAGCCGCTGGCATTGATCATGCGCCAGCTGGGCCAGCCCACCGCCGCGATGCTGATCGGCGTGATCGCGATCATCGCCCTGCCGACCGTGCTGCTGGCCTTCCTGTACGGCCAGAGCCGCATCTTCTTCGTCATGAGCCGCGATGGACTGCTGCCGCGTGGCCTGTCCAAGGTCAACGCACGTACCGGCACGCCGGTGGCGACCACGCTGTTCACCGCCCTGGTGGTGTCGGCACTGGCCGGCGTTGCACGCCTGGACGAGATCGCCGCACTGGCCAATGCCGGTACCCTGGCCGCGTTCACCGCCGTTGGCATCTGCCTGGTGGTGCTGCGCGTGCGTGAGCCGAACCGCGAGCGCACCTTCCGCACGCCGTTGGCCTTCATTGTCGGCCCGCTGGCGGCACTGGGCTGCATCTACCTGTTCATCAGCCTGCCGCACACCACCCAGCTGTACTTCCTGGCGTGGAACGTGGTCGGCCTGGTGCTGTACTTCGCCTACAGCCGTCGCAACGCGCTGATCGCGAAATAAACGGATCACCGGTAGCGCCGGGCCATGCCCGGCGGAATCCCGGATGCACGCAGGGCGGTCAGCCGCCCTGCTTTGCCGCGTAGTCCTGCGCCTGGCGCATCACCCGCAGCAGGTTGCCGCCCCAGATGGCGGCGATCTGTTGTTCGCTGTACCCCTTGCGCAGCAGCCACGCGGTGATCTTCGGCAGCTGGCTGACATCGGGCAGGTCGCTCAGGCCACCACCGCCATCCCAGTCCAGACCGATGCCGACGTGCTCGGGGCCGACCACCTTCAGGATGTGCTCGAAATGGGCGAAGAAGTCGTCCAGGCTGGCGTGGCGCACCGGGTGTTCGTGGTCCAGTGCCTGCTCAGCCTTCTGCAGCGCCACGCCCTGCTCGATGGTCATGCCTTCCCAGCCACCCAGCTGCTTGCTCAGGGCTTCTTCGGCCTGCTTGCGCTCGGGCGACTTGCCGGTGTCGATCAGGTAGCCGCCATACGCGTTCACCTGGATCACCCCGCCGGCCTTGGCCACCTTGCGCAGGCGCGCGTCATCAAGATTGCGTGGGTGGTCGTAAACCGCCTTGGCCGAGCTGTGCGACAGCACGAACGGCACCGGCATCATCGCCAGCAGATCGTCGAACACGGCATCGGAGGCGTGCGACTGGTCGATGACGATGCCCAGCTTCACCGCCTCGCGCACCAGGTCCTTGCCAGCCTGGCTCAGGCCCTTCCATTCAGCCCCCTTGGGATCGGTGGCCGAATCGGCGAACTCGTTGTTGGCAAAGTGCACGGTGCTGAGCAGGCGCAGGCCCGCACGGTGATAGAACGACAGCAGGCTGGGGTCGGCCACCAGCGGACTGGCATTCTCCATGCTGATGTAGACCACGCGCTTGCCGGCGGCCTTGATCCGCGCCGCGTCATCGGCAGTCAGCGCCAATGCGAAGCGCTCGGGATTGGCGGCCAGCATCTGCCGGATCTCCAGCAACCGCTGCAGGCCGTGGTCGCGCTCGGCCAGATGCGCGGCGGCCGTGCGGTCGCCCTGGTCGGTATAGATCGCCCAGAAGCCGCCATCAAGCGCACCTTCGACCATGCGCGGGTAGTCCACCTGCGAGAGTGCGTTGCGGTCGTGCCGCTGCTCGATGTCGAAGCCGGTGCGGCCGAAATTGGCCGGCGTATCCAGATGACTGTCCAAGGTCAGCAAGCGCTGCTGCAGTGCCTTGGCACGGGCCAGCTCCTGCGCGCTGAAATCGATGGCATGGGCGGACAGCGGCGCATTCAGCGCCAGGGCGAGCAGCAGGGACAGACGACGCAACGACGGCATGGGCATCCACCGGCAATGGGAAGGACACGACCATAGCGCCGCGACGGCCAACGCCGGTAGTGCCGTATTGATCCGCCAGCTCCATTACACTCGCCGGCAGCCGATAAATCAGCGTGCAGCACCGCGTGCTGCGTCGACCATGGAATGGAAACATCGATGTCGAACTCCCAGCCTCCGGCGCTGCCCGCGCAGGGCCAGGCGCCCGTCCCCGCCAGCACGGTCACCGTCGAGCAGCTCAAGCGTGATGTGCTGCCAACGTTGTTTGCCGGGCGTACCGACATCGGTCGCTATGGCCCGGCCGACCTGGCCAGCGCCAGCGCCGAGCCGGCCTGGCAGGATGGCAGCGCCAACGCACTGGCCCAGGCGCTTGCCGAACTGGTCAGCCGGCTGTCCGAACATGATCCCAATGCGCTGCTGCAGCGCGCGGGATGGTGGGAGCGGTTCACCGGTGCCGATATCGAAGAACGCCTGCGCCGTCGCATTGCCATGGGCAGCAACGGCGACGTCCTGGCCAGGATCGAGCGCGAAGCCATCGCCGTGCGGGCCAGCGTCGATCGACTGGATGCGCAGCTGCTCGAGCATGACGTGCAGGGGGTGCGACTGCAGGTGTACATCGATGCAGGCGTGCAGTTCCTGCAGGAGCTGCCAGCGGCCGTGGACAGCGACGATGGCGCGCCGGTGCTCGACCGTCCGGTCGAGCGGCTGCAACGCCGCGTAGCCAACCTGACCGCGCTGCTGGCCAGCCATTCGATGAGCCGGATGCAGGTGCAGCTGGCACGCAGCCATGCCATCGACCTGCTGGACCGTTACAGCGAGACGGTGCAGATCCTGCTGCCGATCTGGCGCCAGACCATCCAGGCGCTGCACAACAGCGACAACGCCAGCCCACAGATGATCGCCAGTGCTGCCCAGGCGCAGGACCAGCTGAAACAGGCCCTGCAGCAGTTGCTGCGCACATCGGCGGAGCCGGCATGAGCCCGCCGGTGCGCGATCCGCTGCAGATCCCGCCAGACCTGCAGGCGCGGGTGGAAGCTGTTCCGGGCCTGCGCGCGTTCTACCGGCGGGCCTCGCTGCTGCGGGTCTTCGGCCTGGCCTGCCTTCCGCTGGCGGCCACGGCGCTGGCCTACATGGCGCTGGCATTTACCGGCACCGAGCTGGGCCCCACGTCGTGGGCACAGGTGCCGGCCGGCTATGGAGCGAAGGACACGGGCAGGCAGTTGCTCATCCTGCTGGTCATCAGCCCCTTGCTGCTGGTGTGGATGTTCTTCGGCGTGCGCGACCTGCTCAGCCGCCATCGCCTTCGCCGCTTCGCCTGGTCATTCGCGCTGGGTTCGATGCTGCTGTGCGGTGCCTGGGGAAGCATGGGCATCACCGCACCCGCCATGGGCCAGGGCGATCGCCTCGACCATCGCCAGCTGGACGCGCTGATCGCCAGTCCAGAGTTCAGCGGCTTCAGCCCCCAGTGGCAGGCCTACCTGCGTGCACAGCAGGAGCTTCCCTACGGCGTCGCCTCGTCGGCCGTGGTCGCCACTGCCCGTGCGTTGGCCAATGGCGAAGACATCGGTGTTCCGGTATCGCCGGCAATGCAGTCCCGCTTCGAGAAGGCAGCAGGGCTGCCCCGCTCTGATCGGTCGCAGCGATGGCATCAGCAGCGTCTGCTGGGCTGGCTTCTGTTCGACGTCGGCTGGGTGCTCGCGCTGCTCGCGGTACCGGCGCTGCTTGCGTTGGGCGCGGTGGCGATCGTGCTCGGCCACCATCTGCGGCGCAGGTCCGAGGTGATCAACGGGTTGCTGCAGCAGCTGCAGCCGGTTCCTGCTCCGCCACGCGCGCAGCCCTGAGGCTGGCGCGCAGGGGCAGTCTTCGGCGCTGTGTGGGGGAGCCGGGCATCGCCCGGCTCCACACCCCGCAGGTCAGTCCACCACGCGGCAGAACACGGCCTTCAGGTAACGCGATTCCTGCACGTGGGCCATGAACGGATGGTCCGGGCCGGCGCCGGCCACCTTCAGGATCTGGATGGTGCGGCCGGAGAAGTACGCTGCACGACGCAGCATGTCCAGGAACTGGTCCTCGGCCACCAGGCCGGTGCAGGAGAACGTGGCGAACAGGCCACCGGGCTTGACCACGCCCAGCGCCAGCTTGTTCATGTCCAGGTACTTCTTCAGCGCGGTGATCACCTGGTCGCGGTCGCGGGTCATCTTCGCCGGGTCCAAAATCACCACGTCGTACTGCTCACCGCGGTTGGCCGCATCGCGCAGCCACGGGAAGATGTCGGACTGGACGAACTTCGGGCGCACGTTGTTCAGACGCGAATTGCCCTTGGCGATCTGGATGACGTCTTCATCGATGTCGATGCCGACCACTTCCGATGCACCGCGCGCGGCCGCGTACACGGCGAAACCGCCGGTGTTGCAGCACAGGTCGAGCACGCTCTTGCCTTCCACCTGCTGGCTCAGCCATTCACGGTTCTCGCGCTGGTCGGCGAAGAAACCGGTCTTGTGCGCACCGGCCGGGTCGGCGCGGAACTTGATGCCGTACTCGGTGATCACCGACGCTTCGGTGGTGGTATTGCCGTGGAAATCGAAGCTTTCCTGCTTCTGCACGTGTTCGTCGGCGAAGCTGTGGAAGCGGCAACCCGGGAACTGTTCACGCAGGGCGTCGTAGATCCACTCGCGGTGGCGGAACATGCCGGCGGCGAAGAACTCCACCACCACCAGGTCGCCGTAGCGGTCGACCACCAGGCCGGACAGGCCATCGCCCTCGCTGTGCACCACGCGCCAGGCGTCGGACACCGCATCGAGCTTGAGCACCTCACGACGCAGCGACACCGCCTGGGCGATCTTGCGCGAGAACCAGCCGGCATCCAGCGGGATCTGCGGGTCGGTTTCGAGGATGCGTACGGCAATACGCGAATGCCCGTTGTAGAAGCCACGGCCGATGAACTCGCCCTCCACGCCGACGACATCGACGAGGGAGCCGGGCTTGGGCCGGACGGTCGGCTTCTCGACCAGTTTCTGGAAGATCCACGGGTGGCTGGAACGCCACGCGTTCTTGAGGCGGACAACGGGAAGGGGGGTAGTCATCCACCTATTGTAAACCGGGCGCCGGGGTCAGATCCCCACAGGGGCTCTGACCCCTTGGTCGTTGTGGGAATGGGGTCGGAGCCCCCTGCGGGGATCCGACCCCGGCCGGCATTTGACGCCGGCCCGGCCAGGCCGCAGAATCGGCGGCAGAAGGGGAGTAGCTCCCAGACGTTGTCGCCGTCAATTCGAGCCTGCAGGCTCCGGTGCAACGGCAGTTCCGGCCCATCGGAACTGCGAGCGAGACCTTCGCCGTACTGGCGAAGCTCTGTCCCTGGATCCCCTCCCGATCCTCCGTTGCAGATCCTCGCCGTCCGGCTTGAGGCTTTTTTCATTTCCCAACGGACAAACCCATGCAGACGATCGGTAATTTGTGGTTGTGGGGCGGCTTCGCAGCGGTGGTGGTCATCGCCCTGCTGGTCGACCTCGTATTGATGCGCCACGGTGGCCCGCACAAGGTCACTTTCAAGGAAGCCCTGTGGTGGTCCATCGGCTGGGTCGCGCTGGCCCTGGCCTTCAACGGCGGCCTCTGGTTCTACCTGAACGAGACCGCCGGCCAGGTCGTGGCCAACAAGGTCGGCCTGGAGTTCCTGACCGGTTATCTGGTCGAGAAGGCGCTGGCGGTGGACAACATCTTTGTCTTCCTGATGATCATGAGCTACTTCGCGGTGCCGGAGGAACAGCGCCAGAAGGTGCTGATCATCGGCATCCTGGGTGCGATCGTGCTGCGTACGATCATGATCTTCGCCGGTAGCGTGCTGATCACCCAGTTCCACTGGCTGCTCTACGTATTCGGCGCCTTCCTGCTCTTCACCGGCTGGAAGATGTGGTTCGCCGCGGGCCAGGAGCCTGACCTGGAAGCCAACCCGGCCCTGCGCTGGATGCGCAAGCACCTGCGCCTGCTGCCGGACTACGAAGGCAACGCGATGAGCGTCAAGCGCGACGGCGTGCGCTGGTTCACCCCGCTGTTCGCGGTGCTGATCCTGATCGCGGTGACCGACGTGATCTTCGCGGTGGACAGCATCCCGGCGATCTTCGCGATCACCACCGACCCGTTCATCGTGCTGACCTCCAACGTGTTCGCGGTGCTCGGCCTGCGTGCGATGTTCTTCCTGCTGGCCGGCATGGCCGACCGCTTCCACCTGCTGCCGTACGGCCTGGCCCTGGTGCTGGCCTTCATCGGCATCAAGATGATGATCATCGACCTGTTCAAGATCCCGACCCCGATCTCGCTGGGCGTGGTCGCGGTGATCATCGCCGCCACGGTGGTGCTGAGCCTGAAGAACCCGCCGAAGGAAGGCGGCGCCTGATCCTGGCCGATTGAACGCTGCGGCCGGTGGATTGTCCCGCCGGTCGCAGCCACTCTCCCGCGGCGGTGGCCTTGGTTTCGCGCCGGCCACCGCCATTGCTGAGGGTATGAACACGAACGCGCCCCTGCCCGCCGGCGACGCGCCGGCCGCCCGCAACGACCGCACGCGCATCCTGCGCGCCTTCAATGCCAGCCTGGCCGCCGTGCTGGTGCTGGTGGCCGTGTTCGCCCTGCAGGACCATTTCGACTGGCGGCCCTGGGCGGTCGCACCGCTGGAAGCCAAGGGCCTGCTTGGCCTGATCGGTGGACCGCTGCTGCATGGCTCGGTCGAACACATCGCCGCCAACAGCTTCGCCATCCTGATCCTCGGCACCCTGGCCGGCAGCGTCTATCCCAGAGCCACGCTGCGCGCCCTGCCCCTGCTGTGGCTGGGCTCGGGCATCGGTGCGTGGATGCTCGGCAACCCCGGCAGCTTCCATCTCGGCGCCAGTGGCGTCACCCACGGCCTGATGTTCCTGCTGGCCAGCCTTGGCCTGCTGCGCCGCGACCGCGCGGCGATCGCCACCGGGCTGATCGGCATGCTGTTCTACGGCGGCATGCTGATGACCGTGCTGCCGCATGCCGACGGTGTGTCCTGGCAGTCGCACATGGGCGGAGCCTTCGCCGGCATCATCGCCGCGCTGCTGTTCCGCAACGCCGATCCGCTGCCGCCGCGCCCGCGTTACAGCTGGGAGGACGAGGAGGACGAGGTCGAGCCGCTGGCCGATGACGAACTCGAACCGCCATCGCCGCAGCGCGTTCCGGTGCTGTGGCAGCCACGCGAAGGGCAGGACTATGTGGTGATCCCGTTCCGCCGGCCGGAAGACCCGCGCGGTTGATCGGGTGGATACGCCGGGCATGGCCCGGCGCTACCGCTTGTGGAGCATCTGGTGGCGCCGGGCCATGCCCGGCGGCATTGACGCCGGTCAGTTCGCCGCGTTCGCTGCCGCGCCCGTTCCATCCACCGCCTGCCGGCCCAATGCCGGGTCATCGGTGAAGAAGGCATCGATGCCGGTCGCCAGGTAGGCACGCATCTCCGCGATCGACCCCTCCGCGTTGCGCGCAGTGTCCGCGCCCTTGCGCAGGTTGCTGGCCTGGAAGTGGTTCTCCGGGCGGAAGGTGTACGGAATCACCATCAGGCCCACCGCGTGCGCATCGCGCACCAGCGCCGTCGGCGTGCCCAGCGCACCGTTGGCATCCAGCGGGATGATCGAGCGCAGCTCCGGGCCGATGCCGTCGGCATAGGCCGCGATGTCCCTCAGTCCCGCCGGAGTCATCATCTGCGCATAGGTCAGCGCGCCGCCGGCCTTGGCGACATCGGCCGGCTGGGTGTCGCCCTTCCACAGCAGCTGCAGCAGGCGGAGGTTGCTGCCGCGCGGGATCTTGCCGCGCAGGTAGCGCAGGTTGCCCGTCTCGAACGACTGGATGGTGACCGGGCCGACGTTGGTATAGGCGTTGCCGCGCAGCGCGGCCAGCAGCGTGTCTTCCATCGGCAGGCCGATCGACTGGAAGTAGGTCGGGTGCTTGATCTCCGGCACCAGGCCGATGCCACGGTTGGCACGACCGGCCTGCTGGACCAGGAACGCCAGGATCTCGTCCAGGCTGGCGATCCGGAACTGGCCGTCATAGGCGGTGCTGCGGAACTCCGGCAGGCGCTCACGGGCGTACAGCGTCTTCAGCTCGGCCAGGGTGAAGTCTTCGGTGAACCAGCCTTCGACCGTCTGCCCGTCGATGACCTTGCGGGTCTTCCGCTTGGCGAATTCCTCGTGCTCGGCCACATCGGTGGTGCCACCGATCTCGTTCTCATGGCGGGCCACCATCACCCCGTCCTTGGTCATCACCAGGTCCGGTTCGATGTAGTCGGCGCCATCGGCGATGGCCTGCGCATAGGCCGCCAACGTGTGTTCGGGCAACAATGCGCTTGCACCGCGGTGGCCATAGACCGACGCCTTGGGCGCGGCCGGAGGGGAGGATTCAGCACTCATGGCCACCGATGGTGCCACGGCCAGCGACAACAGCAACGCACGACCCCACGACTTCACTGCAACTTCCCCAAGCGGTTTGTGATGGGCGTCAGTATGCGGCGGGAATGTGACAGGTTGGGGGAGCTGGGGGCCGGCTGCCTGCGGTTGGCCAATGATCTCGGTGACCGCCATTCGGATTGGATTCTGCAATTTTTCCGATTGAACCGCGGAAACGATGGGTCATAGCCTCGACTGACCAACACCGATGTTGGCGGAGGATCGGACCATGGAGAAGACAATGTACGTGCCTATCCTGAAATGGCGACAAGGTGAGTACCTCGCGGTAGGTCGTACACGCGAGACCATAAAGGACTGGATGTATCCCCTGTTCGAGATCCCGGTCGAACAGTGGGACTTCGAGAACGAGACGCCCGCCAAGTCGCTCGATGACCACCTGAAGAATGTCGGCAAGCGACTGAGCACCAATTGGAAGAAACGCCGTTGCCTGTTCGATTCACCGCATCTTGGCGGCGACGACACGATGGCCAATGGAGACCATCACCTCGCGCGCGTCTTCGATCTCGCGCGGGCGGCGGGCTGCCAGGCCATTCCGGTAACCGGTATCGGCCGGCATCTGGCGTATCAGCAGGCAGTTGCCAGCATCATCGCCCAGGATGATCGTGGGTGCGGACTGCGCCTGGTTCCCGATGATCTGGAAGGTAGTCCTGTGGCGAAGATCGACGGCTTGCTGCATCTCCTGGGTGTAGCCCCGGAGCAAGTGGACATCGTCCTGGACAGTACGGCAGATGTCGCAGATTCTCCGACCCTCCAGGCATCGATCTGGCAGGCATGGATCGCTGGATTGCCCTACATCAGCCGATGGAGATCGCTCACCGTGGCCGGTGGCAGCTTCCCTGCAAGCCTGAGCCCGTCAGCAGGCTATCGCCCTCATGGTGACGTTCACCGTCGCGAATGGCGGGGGTACACCCGACTGACAGCCGGTGCCCTGCAGCGTCAGCCATGGTTCGGTGACTACGGATGCGCGTCACCACAGACGGAGATGATGGACCCACGCCTGTTCGACCCGAATGCAAAGATCAAGTACACGATCGATGACCAATGGCGGATCATCGTCGGCACCCAGGTCAAGCGCAATGGCCGCGACCAGTATCGCGACCTGTGCAGGCACCTGATTTCTGATCCCCCGGTGGTATTCATGGGACGAACTTACAGTGCTGGCGACGAGTACATCGAAGATTGCGCCAACAACGTCGCCAGTACGGGCGGAAGTTCGACCTGGCCAACGGTGGCGACCAATCACCACCTGACTAAGGTTGTTCGCGACCTCGCCAATCTGTCCGGCGCTTCAACTGTTCCCTGACCAGCGTGCGGATCTCGGCGAGGCTGTATACCTCTCCAAGCCGCTCACACAGCGCTGTGCGATTGCCGCGCAGCGCTGCCTTGTCCGGGTTCCTTGCACAGATCAGTGTCGTGATCTCATCACGCCAGAGAAGGGCGGCAACGTCCATCCCATTGACCGACGGATTGAGCCTGGCGGGTCGCAAAAGCTCCATTCGCACCGCATTACGCGCGCCGCGCGATACAGTGCGAACGCCCCACCACTCCGGCAGGACGTCCAGCGCGTGGTCAAGATGCCGCTGCCCCACAACAATCGTCGCTTTGTCGAGAACGTTTGAATAGAACTGCTGCTGCATGGGAAGCCTGCGCAGCGTGTCCACGTCGCTCTTGATCTCGTAGCCGTGCAGGTGACCGTTGATGACGCAGACATCAACCCGACAGGCACCGCGAGCAAGCCCCATCTCCTCCACGACCAGCGTATTGGGATTGGCAACGTGCTCAGCGATCACCTTCCGAAGTAGCGCGGATCTGACGTCGCTGTCGGTTATCGGGTCCATTGTCGAATCGTACCAAGAGGGAGTCGCTGTACTGCATGAAATCCAGGCATGTCGCAGTTCATCGCGGCACTACTTGCCGATGCAGAAGCTGGAGAAGATCCTTCCCAGCAGGTCATCGGCACTCATCTGCCCGGTGATTTCGCCCAGCGCGTCGTGCGCCAGACGCAGCTCCTCGGCCGCCAGCTCCAGGTGCTCGTGCACCAGCTCGCCATCGGCCCGCTGCGCGTGTTCCTGCGCGCGTTCGATTGCATCCACATGGCGGGTGCGTGCGGAGAATTCGCCCTCCACCTGCTCCCCTGCCCCGGCCGAAGCGATCGAACGCAGGCGCGCGTGCAGCTCGTCCAGTCCCGCGCCGTTGGCAGCGGAGACGAACACGCGGTCCGGGTCGTCCCGCACCGGCATCGCATCCAGCAGATCCGACTTGTTGTGGATGTAGACCTTGTGCGGCACCGCCAGTACCGCTTCGCCGATCGCGGCTTCGCCGGCTGCCGGATCGCGTGCATCCAGCACGATCAACGCCAGGTCGGTGCGCTCGATCTCCGCGCGTGCGCGACGCATGCCTTCGCGTTCGATGGCATCGCCACCGTCGCGCAGGCCGGCGGTATCGACCAGGGTCAGTTCCAGCCCATCCAGGCGGATGGTCTCGCGCAGCGTGTCACGGGTCGTGCCGGCGATGTCGGTGACGATGGCACGCTCGCTGCCGGCCAGCGCGTTCAACAGCGAACTCTTGCCGGCATTCGGTGGGCCGATCAGCACCGCATGCAGGCCATCGCGCAGACGACGGCCACGCTCTGCGTCGCGACGCAGCAGGGCCAGATCGCTGCGCGCCTGTTCCAGGCCACGCCGCACCTGTGCACCGCCGAGTGTGTCCAGTGGCTCATCGGCGAAATCTATGGCCGCTTCCACGTGGATGCGCAGCAGCACCAGCTGTTCGACCACTGCCTCGATGCGGCGCGAGAACACACCATCCAGCGAACGGCGTGCAGCACGTGCCGCGCGGTTGTCCCCGGCCGCGATCAGATCGGCGATGGCTTCGGCCTGTGCCAGGTCCAGCTTGCCGTTGAGGAAAGCCCGTTCGCTGAACTCGCCGGGCCGCGCCTGCCGCGCGCCGAGCGCGATGCAGCGTGCGACCAGCTGCTGCAGCAGTACCGGGCTGCCATGGCCCTGCAGTTCCACCACTTCTTCGCCGGTGAAGCTGTTCGGCGCCGGGAACCACAGCACGATGCCATCATCGATCACCTCACCGTCTGCATCTCGCAGTCGCGCGTAGTGCGCGTGGCGCGGGCGCAACGTCGGTGCGCCGAGCGCGTTGGCAATCGCTGCGGCGCGCGGGCCTGACAGGCGCAGCAGGCCCACGCCGCCCGCGCCGGGCGCGCTGGCAATGGCCACGATGGTCTCGGTGCGCTTCATATCGTTCATCGCTCAGAGCTTCTCCAGCTGCGCGCGCGCCTGCGCCGCTCCACTACCCTGCGGCTGCAGCGCGAGGTAGGTGGTGTAGGCGTGCTTCGCCTTGGCCTTGTCGCCAACGTGGAAGTAGGCATCGCCCAGGTTGAGATGGGCCACCGCGCGCGACGGATCGATCTTCAGCGTGTTCTCCAGCCAGCGCGCCGCTTCGGCGTAGCGTTGCTGGCGGTAGTAGACGAAGCCGAGATTGTTGGCCGCCTGGGCAAAATCCGGGCGCAGCTTCAGTGCCTCGGCGAACTGCACGGCGGCTTCGTCGTAGCGCTTCTCGCGGTACAGCTGCAGGCCACGGTCGTTGGCCTGCTGCGAGCGCTGGCGGTCGGAGGCCGGTCCGGCCGTCGGCACCACCAGCTTGGCCTTGCCGCCCTGCAGGTCGGCCACGGTCACTGGCGCTTCATTGTTCTTGGCGTCCTGGGCAGCGTCGACCTTGTTGTTCAGGGCGATCGCATCGGCGGTCAGCTGGCGCGTATCGGCGTTGAGGTATTCCTGGCTGTCCGGCACCTGGAACACGAACTCGCCCCCCTGCGAGCCGGGCAGGCTGCCGAACGCCGGCGTCTGCTGCGACACCGCCGACACCGCTGGCGCCACATAGGCGGCCAGCTCGGTACCGGTGATCAGGCCATCGCCATTGAGATCGCCCTTGCCAGCCAATGCCTGCAGCAGCACCCAGGTGAACACCGAGTGGCCGTTCGGGCCGGCATCGGCCACCTGCTGGTCGGCACCGCCGGCGGTCAACATCTGCCGCGCGCTGCGGCGCGCGTTCTCGCGCAGGAACGACGACGACGACGGCCCGCCGCGGGTGAGGCCGAGACCGCTGTAGCAGGCATCCATCACGAACATCACATGCTTGGCCTGCATGCTCTCGGCAATGTTCTGGATGTCGGTCATCGCGATGGCATCGGTGGCGAATTCCTTCGGGTCCGAATCCACCGGGATGATGTAGCCGAGGTCGCGCCCGGAGGCAAGCTGGCGGGTGGCGCCGTGGCCGGCGAAGAACACGAACACGCGGTCGTTCTTTCCGGTGCGGTCGTCGGCCAGGCGGTCGTGGAAGGCGGCCAGGATGTTGTTGCGGGTGGCCTGCTCGTTCTTCAGCACGATCACCTGCGAGGACGGGAAGCCGAACTGTCCGGTGAGCGTATCGGCCACGGCCTGGGCATCGTGGCTGGCATATTCCAGCTTCGGCCACTTGGCGTAGTTGTCGATGCCGACCACGATCGCCCACGATTTTTCATAGCCGGTGGTGACGGTGGCATCGCGGTCGCTGCCCTTGCGCGGTCGGGCGACGCTGAAGTCGCGGCCATTCCAGCCGGCGAACTGGTAGCCGTCGGCGATCAGCCGATCGAGGATCTGCGGCAACGCCTTCACCGCGCGGTCGTGGATATCGTGGAACAGGATGATGCCGCGCTGCTCCTTGTTCACCTGGTCGAGCACGCGCTGCACGATCGATTCAGGCACCGGGTCGGCCCAGTCCATCGAATCGATGTTCCACATGATCGACTTCAGGCCCGCCTCGTTGAGCAGCTGCAGGCCTTCGGCGTTGCGTGCGCCATACGGGAAGCGGAACAGCGGCGCGCGCTTGCTGTCCACGTCCTTCAGCAGGGTGTCGGTGTCCAGCACCTGCTGTCGCAGCGCATCGCCGGTGGTGCGCGACAGCTGCGCATGGGTCAGGCTGTGGTTGCCGACGGCGTAGCCCTCTTCCATCAGGTTGCGGCTGATCTTGGCCATCGGCCCGAGGCTGACCTTGCCGTCGGTGTCGACCTTGCCCAGGTTGCGACCGACCTCGAAGAACACGCCCGGTACGTCATAGCGCTTGAGGATTGCCACCACTTCATCGGTATAGGCCTTGTGCGGGCCATCGTCGAAGGTCAGCACCACCGTCTTCGGTGGCAGGTCGCGGCCGAAGATCTCGCGGTCGCTGTCCTTCATCGACATCGGGTACGGCTCGATCACGCCGTAGTCGCGCAGGATCGCTTCGCGGCTGTAGTCCTTGTGCAGGTGCACGATGTAGTCGTCCCACTTCTCGCGCTTCAGGTCGATGGCACGGCTGCGCTCGAAGCGGCTGAAGATCCGGGTCAGCTCCTGGTTGTAGTTGCGCTCGATCTCGTCCAGCGCCTCCAGGTCTTCGCCGATGCGCTGGTGCAGCTTCACCGCCGGCAACGAGGAATCGGCGCCGATGCGTTCGTGCAGGTCACGCAGCACCTCGCGGAACGCCAGGCGATCGGCATCGAACAGTTCCGGTGCCGACTCGATGTAATCCAGCACCGTGCCCAGGGTAGCGAAGCGCTGCGGGCTGGTGCCGCGCAGCAGGGTGTCGAACTGCGTGGCAATGGCGCCGCGCTGTACCAGTCCGTCGTGGAACAGCTGCTGGCCGATGCGGGTGGAGGTGGTGCGATCGGCCGCGGACTGCTGTTCCTCATCGGCCAGCAGCACGATGATCCGGCGATAGCCGTCGAGCTGCTTCTGCAATGCGCCGAGCAACGGCGCGGCGGCCGGGTCGGCGGTAGCGGCAGCCTGTGCGCTCGGCTGGGTGACTGCCGTCGGTGCCTGCGCGTCCTTGTCGCCGCAGCCGGCTACGAGCAGGGTCAGCAGCAGGCTGGGCAGGAACAGGCGGAACGACGGCGCACGCGGCATGGCGGACTCGAACAAGGGGGAATGGTGTGCCGGCGATTCTAACGCCGCATGCGAAAAGCCCGCCTTGCGGCGGGCCTTTGCTGGGCCAGCCGGCCAGCGGCCGGCTCTACCCCTCGGCGCAGACGCGCCTTACTTCTTCTTGGCCGGAGCGGTGGCTGCCGTGGCCGGTACCGGGTCGCTGCCGTGGCGCTTGGTCATCCACCACTGCTGCAGCAGGCCCAGGCCACCGTTGACCACCCAGTACAGCACCAGGCCGGACGGCATGAAGGCCATCATGACACCGAACACCAGCGGCATGAACTGCATCATCTTCTGCTGCATCGGGTCCATGCCCGGTGCCGGCGTCAGCTTCTGGGTGAACCACATCACCGCCACGTTGATCACCGGCAGGATGAAGTACGGGTCACGGGCGGTCAGGTCCTGGATCCAGCCGAACCAGGGCGCCTGGCGCAGTTCGACCGATTCCACCAGCACCCAGTACAGGGCGAAGAAGATCGGCATCTGGATGAGGATCGGCAGGCAGCCGCCCATCGGATTGATCTTTTCCTTCTTGTACAGCTCCATCATCGCGGTCTGGAACTTCTGGCGATCATCGCCATAGCGTTCCTTCAGCTGTGCGATGCGCGGCTGGAAGCGACGCATCTTCGCGCCACTCTTGTACTGCGTCGCCGACAGCGGGTACAGCACGATCTTCAGCAGCACCACCAGGCCGACGATGGCCCAGCCCCAGTTGCCCACCAGCTTGTGCACCTGGTTGAGCACCCAGAACAGGCCCTGGCCGATCACCGCCATCATCGAGAAGCGGCTGTAGTCGACCACACGGTCCAGACCCGGCACGTCTTCCTTGGCGATCAGGTTGACCAGCTTCGGGCCGACCCACAGGCGGGCCTCGGTGCTGGTGGACTGGCCCGGGGCCACGGTGAAGGCAGGGCCACGCGCTTCGATCAGGTCACGACCTGCCACCTGCGACAGCACGTAGTGTGCGGTCTGGTCCTTCTGCGGGATCCACGCGGTGAAGAAGTGGTGCTGCAGCATCGCCAGCCAGCCGCCGGTGATGTTCTGGTTCAGCGCGCCATCGTCCAGGTAATCCTTGAACGCGCGACGCTGGTACTTCTTGTCGTTGTCGTACCAGGTGGCGCCGTTGAAGCTGAACGAGTCCGGGTTGGTCATGCTCCGCGACAGGATCGTCGGGCTGCGGTCCAGGGTGCGGTAGACGTAGCCGTTCCACGGCGCGGCACCGGCATTGCTGACTTCATCCTTGAAGCGGATCGCATACTCGTTGCGGCCCACGATCAGGGTGCGCTTGATGGTCACGCCGTTGTCGGCGGTCCATACGAACGGAACCTGCAGTTCGTTCTGGCCCTTGGCCAGCACGAAGTCGCGGGTCTCACCAACCAGCTTGAAGCCGTCGGCACCCGGCACCGGGGTGTTCTTGTCCTCGCTGGCCCAGCCGCTGATCGCGCTGTAGGGATGGGCGGGATCTTCGGTCAGCAGGCGCACCGGCGGGCTGCCTTCGTCCTTGCTCTGCGGGAACTGCAGCAGTTCGGCGTCGAGCACGCGGCCGCCATCGAGCTTCAGGCGCAGCACGTCGGTGGTGATGGTCACGGTCTGTGCGGACGGGGCGGCGCTGGCCTGGGCCTGTGCAGCGGCCTGACCCGGGGCACCGGGAACCTGCGCGCTGGGGATGCTGCCCGGGGACGCACCGGGGACGCTCTGGGCGGCGGCCGGGGCCGAGCTGGTCGTCGGCGCCGGGGTCGGGGCGGACTTTTCACGGCTCCACTCCATCCACAGCAGCACGGCCACCATCAGCCAGGCAAAGATCAGGAAAACACGGGTCTGGTTCATCAGCAGGCAGGCTCAGCGGGGCCGGGACGCGGTGCCGGCTCGGTGACGGAGGAAATGGCAATGCCATCAGGCGGCGGCATTGTGCCGTCCACGCCCGGCGCGGGCAATGCGCGCAGGCGCCGCAGCAGGCGCAGGAAGGCCTGGCGGATATCTTCGTTGCTGGCATGACGCGCAGCAGTACGAGCCACGACGACGAAGTCGCCTGGCTGTATGTCGGTTCGTGTCTGACGCAGGGCGTCGCGCAGGACGCGCTTGATCCGGTTACGCCCAACGGCGTGAGGATCGACCTTGCGGGAAACCGCCAGACCCAGCCTGGCCGGCCGGTCAGCCGGTAGCCAGTGCAGGGTCATCAGCGGATCGGACACACGGCGGGCGCCGTTGAAGACCGTTGAATATTCGGCACGCGTGCGAACCCGCGCAGAGCGAGGGAATCGCTTGCGCGGGTCTGCAGTATTCACTGTCGAATGGATTGCGTCTGCCGCTGGATGCGGCATGGCAATCAGGCGCTCAGGACTTTGCGGCCCTTGGCGCGGCGACGCGACAGGATCTTGCGGCCGTCAGCGGTCTTCATACGGGCACGGAAGCCGTGGTCGCGCTTACGCTTGAGGTTGCTGGGCTGGAAGGTGCGCTTGGTGGCCATGTGGGCCTCTCGTATGAATGGGACGGAAAGAACCGGAAATTTTAGAGAGGTGCCCCCCCTCCCGTCAACCCCTGTCTGCTACGCCAATTCACCGGGCTGTGCAATAGCTGTGGATCTTTTTGTGAATAAGTAGGGGACAAGCATTCCGAAGGCGGGCGCTCGGTGGTAGGCTGAGCCATCCATTTCCCCCCTTTCAGGCCTGTGTTTGGGCGCCTTTTCGCGCCTATGCATCGGCCACCGGACAATTATTGCTGATGGATGCCTGGTCACGTAGTCTCGAGCGACTCGAGGCGGAGTTCCCGCCCGAGGATGTTCACACCTGGTTGAAGCCGCTGCAGGCAGATCTGCGCGCTGACAGCCTTGTGCTGTATGCACCGAATGCCTTCATTGTCGATCAGGTGCGCGAACTGTACCTGCCGCGGATCCGCGAGCTGGTCACCCACTTTGCCGGTTTCGGCGACGTATTTCTTGAAATCGGCTCGCGTCCGCGGCCCGTGGACGCGCAGATCGCGCCGGTTTCCAGCCATTCGGCGCAGGCGCCGGTGCAGCCGCAGGTTCCCTTCGCCGGCAACCTGGACAACCACTACACCTTCGCCAACTTCGTGGAAGGCCGCAGCAACCAGCTGGGCCTGGCCGCAGCATTCCAGGCGGCGCAGAAGCCGGGCGACCGCGCGCACAATCCGCTACTGCTGTACGGGGGCACCGGCCTGGGCAAGACCCACCTGATGTTCGCCGCCGGCAACGCGATGCGTCAGGCCAATCCGGCCGCCAAGGTGCTGTACCTGCGTTCGGAACAGTTCTTCAGCGCGATGATCCGGGCCTTGCAGGAAAAGACCATGGATCAGTTCAAGCGCCAGTTCCAGCAGGTCGACGCGCTGCTGATCGATGACATCCAGTTCTTCGCCGGCAAGGATCGCACCCAGGAAGAGTTCTTCCACACCTTCAACGCGTTGTTCGATGGCAAGCAGCAGATCATCCTGACCTGCGACCGCTATCCGCGCGAGGTCGAAGGCCTGGAAGCGCGCCTGAAGTCGCGGCTTGCCTGGGGCCTGTCGGTCGCCATCGAGCCGCCGGACTTCGAGACCCGCGCTGCGATCGTGCTGGCCAAGGCCCGCGAGCGTGGTGCCGAGATTCCCGATGACGTTGCGTTCCTGATTGCCAAGAAGATGCGCTCCAATGTGCGCGACCTCGAGGGTGCGCTGAATACCCTGACCGCCCGCGCCAATTTCACCGGCCGTGCGATCACCACCGAATTCGCCCAGGAAACCCTGCGCGACCTGCTGCGCGCCCAGCAGCAGGCGATCAGCATTCCCAACATCCAGAAAACCGTTGCCGATTACTACGGGCTGCAGATCAAGGATCTGCTGTCCAAGCGTCGGACCCGGTCGCTGGCCCGTCCGCGCCAGGTTGCCATGGCGCTGACCAAGGAACTGACCGAACACAGCCTGCCCGAAATCGGCGACGCCTTTGCCGGTCGCGATCACACCACGGTGCTGCATGCCTGCCGGCAGATCCGCACCCTGATGGAAGCCGACGGCAAGCTCCGCGAGGACTGGGACAAGCTGATCCGGAAGCTGAGCGAATGATGCACGTACGCCGATGAGGCGTCACCGCATAAAACGGTGCAGAATCCGGTAGCAAGCGCGGGACAGGGTGTGGATAAAAATGCCGTTGGATTTCCCGGAAGATTTATCCACAGCTTTCCCCACCCCTTGGGGGCTGGTAATGCAGAGGGTTTCGAAGCCTGAAACCCCTTTTTTTACAAAGACTTAGCTGTGTTTTCCAGCGATTCTGGCTCTACCAGCACCACCAAGCTTTTGATTTATTCCACATTTTTTTAAAGCATAGGGGCACGGAACCACATGCGTTTCACACTGCAGCGCGAAGCCTTTCTCAAGCCGTTGGCACAGGTCGTCAACGTGGTCGAACGCCGCCAGACCCTTCCGGTTCTGGCCAATTTCCTGGTGCAGGTGCAGAACGGCCAGCTGTCGCTGACCGGTACCGACCTGGAAGTGGAGATGGTGTCGCGGATCGCGGTTGAAGATGCCCAGGACGGCGAAACCACCATTCCCGCCCGCAAGCTGTTCGAGATCATCCGCGCCCTGCCTGATGGCAGCCGGATCACCGTCTCGCAGACCGGTGACAAGATCACCGTGCAGGCAGGACGCAGCCGCTTCACCCTGGCCACCCTGCCCTCCAACGACTTCCCGTCGGTGGACGAAGTGGAAGCCACCGAGCGTGTCGCGATCGGCGAAGCCACGCTGAAGGAGCTGATCGAGCGCACTGCGTTCGCGATGGCCCAGCAGGACGTGCGTTATTACCTCAACGGCCTGCTGTTCGACCTGCGCGGCGACGCGCTGCGCACCGTCGCTACCGACGGTCATCGGCTGGCCCTGTGCGAAACCGATCTGGCCAAGCCCAGCGGTTCCAAGCGCCAGATCATCGTTCCGCGCAAGGGCGTGACCGAGTTGCAGCGCCTGCTGGAAAGCGGTGATCGCGAGATCGAACTGGAAGTCGGCCGCAGCCACGTTCGTGTAAAACGCGACGATGTCACCTTCACTTCGAAGCTGATCGACGGTCGCTTCCCGGATTACGAGGCAGTGATTCCGATTGGTGCCGACCGCGAGGTGAAGGTTGATCGCGAAGCGCTGCGTGCCTCGCTGCAGCGTGCTGCGATCCTGTCCAACGAGAAGTACCGCGGCATCCGCGTGGAAGTTTCGCCGGGCAACCTGAAGATCAGCGCGCACAACCCGGAGCAGGAAGAAGCCCAGGAAGAGATCGAGGCCGACACCACGGTCAGCGACCTGGCCATCGGCTTCAACGTGAACTACCTGCTGGATGCCCTCTCCGCCTTGCGCGACGAAGAAGTGATCATTCAGTTGCGCGACTCCAACTCCTCGGCGCTGGTGCGTGAATCGAGCAGCGAGAAGTCGCGTCATGTGGTGATGCCGTTGCGTCTCTGACAGCTGCGCCGTTCCACGTGGAACACATGGACGCCCGGGATCTCCGGGCGTCTTTTTTTTTGTTCCACGTGGAGCATCGTTGCGAATGCTTACCGTCGCCCTTTGTGGCTCGTTCCGATGTGACCATCCGCGTTGCCCTGATGGGTTGTCGGCGCAGGGAACCCACGGTCCCGGGAATCCAGCGGTGGAATCCACATGCTGAGATGACGAGACACGTTGGATATGAGCGCGCAGCGGGATCGGATCAAGCGGCTTCCGCCTGCGTGCTGACCTCTCTGTCCACAGGCCTCGTTCGTAGGAATTCGGCACCTCCCTAGCTTCTAAATCTGGGTATAAATCAAAAGCTTGGTGGTGATGGTAGGGCCAGATTTCATGTAAAAGTAGGCTATGTGTATGATTCAACAAGATTTTATAGGGCTGAAACCCCCTGTATATAGGCGATCAAGCCTGGGGGGGAACCTGTGGATAGTTTTACAGCCGAGGAAAAGTGCCTTTTTTATCCACAGTTCGCCCACACCTTGTGTATAAGTCATACAGGCCCGCTGTGGATGGCGTGGAACTGCCACTTTGAATTTCTTGAAATCTGTGGAACCTGGCAGGGGCGTTGGTCGCAGATTTCAAGAAATCTGGGGAGCACTGACTGCAATCTCGGTGTGGAGTCAGGCCATGAGCCGGGGAAACCGTCTTCGGAATGGCGAGATCTGGACGCCTTGAGCCTTGGCTTCCTGCCGGATTTGAACGATTTCGGCCACTGTCTCCGGCCGCCTGCATGCCGGCAGGCCTCCGCCACGTGGAACCGGTGTTCTCCAAGGCTGCAACGCCCCGCTGATGCCGGTCCACGTCCGATCCACGCTGGCTGGCTTGACCAATGCAGTAAGCTGGGTGATTCCCCGCCCCTCTACCGCCCTGTGCGGATGGTCTGTCGCATCCCATGCAGATTTGTCGTCTTGCCCTCCACCACTTGCGTCGTTTCGATGCGGTGGAGCTGTCGCCCCAGCCAGGGGTGAATCTGCTGACCGGTGACAACGGCGCTGGCAAGACCAGCGTCCTGGAAGCGTTGCATCTGATGGCCTATGGGCGCAGTTTCCGCGGGCGGGTACGCGATGGACTGGTGCGTCAGGGCCATGAAGCTCTGGAAGTCTTCGTGGAATGGGACGAGCAACGCGGTGATCTGTCCGTGCAGAGGCGAAAAGCCGGGCTGCGGCATAGCGGGCAGGAGTGGAAGGGGCGGCTGGATGGCGAAGACGTCGCCCAACTCGGAAACCTGTGTGCCGCCCTCGCTGTGGTGACCTTTGAACCGGGCAGTCACGCCTTGGTGAGTGGTGGTGGCGAGCCGCGACGGCGCTTTCTGGATTGGGGCCTGTTCCACGTGGAACCAGACTTCCTTTCCTTGTGGCGGCGCTATTCGCGCGCGTTGAAGCAGCGCAATGCCCTGCTCAAGCAGGGCGGGCCGTCGCGGATGCTCGATACCTGGGATCACGAGCTGGCCGAGGCGGGAGAACCGCTGACCAGTCGTCGGCAGCACTACCTGGAGCGACTGCAGTCCCGAACCATCGCCCTGGCCGAGGCACTGGCTCCGCAACTGGGAATCGTGGGCCTGAATCTGAGTCCCGGCTGGCGCCGGCACGAGGTTCCGCTGGCAGATGCCCTTCTGCTGGCGCGCGATCGCGACCGTCAGGCGGGTTACACCTCGCTGGGCCCACACCGGGCGGACTGGAGCGTGGCGTTCCAGAGCATCCCGGGGCGCGATGCGCTGTCACGCGGCCAGGCCAAGCTCACCGCCCTCGCCTGTCTACTGGCCCAGGCGGAGGATTACGCCGAGCAGCGTGGCGAGTGGCCCGTCATCGCGCTCGACGATCTGGCCTCGGAGCTGGATCGCACACACCAGGCCCGGGTACTGCACCGCCTGTTGGCGGCACCGGCGCAGATATTCATCACTGCAACAGAAACGCCTGCAGCACTGGAGACTCTGAGCAACATCACCCGGTTCCACGTGGAACATGCACAGATCGTGGCTGTGCCATAGTGGGCACGGCAAGGCCGCTCAGCCCCGGCTGGTATAATTCAGGCTGCTATCCCTTCATTCTCGGCACATCGCTCAAAGCGGTGTCCGACCTGCGGAGCCTACGGCAAGCGCAATGACCGACGAACAGAACACCCCGGCAAACAACGGCAACTACGACGCCAACAGCATTACGGCCCTGGAAGGCCTGGAGGCTGTCCGCAAGCGCCCAGGTATGTACATCGGCGACGTCCATGACGGCACCGGCCTGCATCACATGGTGTTCGAGGTCGTCGACAACTCGATCGACGAAGCCCTCGCCGGCCATGCCGACCACGTGTCGGTGACGATCCATGCCGACGGCTCGGTCGGAGTGTCCGACAACGGTCGCGGCATTCCGACGGGCAAGCACGAGCAGATGAGCAAGAAGCTCGACCGCGACGTGTCTGCAGCCGAAGTCGTGATGACGGTCCTGCACGCAGGCGGCAAGTTCGACGACAACAGCTACAAGGTTTCCGGCGGCCTGCATGGCGTGGGCGTCAGCGTGGTCAACGCGCTGTCGCAGAAGCTGGTCCTGGATATCCATCAGGGCGGTTTCCACTACCAGCAGGAATACGCCGACGGCGCAGCACTGCATCCGCTCAAGCAGGTCGGTCCCAGCACCAAGCGCGGTACCACCCTGCGCTTCTGGCCGTCGGTAAAGGCTTTCCACGACAACGTGGAATTCCACTACGACATCCTGGCCCGTCGCCTGCGCGAACTGTCCTTCCTCAATTCCGGCGTCAAGATCGTGCTGGTGGACGAGCGTGGTGATGGCCGCCGCGACGACTTCCATTACGAGGGCGGCATCCGCAGCTTCGTGGAGCATCTGGCGCAGTTGAAGACGCCGTTGCACCCGAACGTGATCTCGGTAACCGGCGAATCCAACGGCATCACCGTGGAAGTGGCGCTGCAGTGGACCGACTCCTACCAGGAGACGATGTACTGCTTCACCAACAACATTCCGCAGAAGGACGGCGGTACCCACCTGGCCGGCTTCCGTGGCGCGTTGACCCGTGTGCTCAACAACTACATCGAGCAGAACGGCATCGCCAAGCAGGCCAAGATCAACCTGACCGGCGATGACATGCGCGAAGGCATGATCGCGGTGCTGTCGGTGAAGGTGCCGGACCCGAGCTTCTCCAGCCAGACCAAGGAAAAGCTGGTCAGCTCGGATGTGCGTCCGGCCGTGGAAAGTGCGTTCGGCCAGCGCCTGGAAGAGTTCCTGCAGGAAAACCCGAACGAAGCCAAGGCCATCGCCGGCAAGATCGTCGACGCTGCCCGTGCCCGCGAAGCCGCGCGCAAGGCCCGCGACCTGACCCGCCGCAAGGGTGCGCTGGATATCGCCGGCCTGCCGGGCAAGCTGGCCGACTGCCAGGAAAAGGATCCGGCACTGTCCGAACTGTTCATCGTCGAGGGTGACTCGGCAGGTGGCTCGGCCAAGCAGGGTCGCAACCGCAAGAACCAGGCGGTGCTGCCGCTGCGCGGCAAGATCCTCAACGTGGAACGTGCACGCTTCGACCGCATGCTGGCGTCCGACCAGGTGGGTACGCTGATCACCGCGCTGGGCACCGGCATCGGTCGCGACGAGTACAACCCGGACAAGCTGCGTTACCACAAGATCATCATCATGACCGACGCCGACGTCGACGGCGCGCACATCCGCACCCTGCTGCTGACGTTCTTCTACCGTCAGATGCCGGAGCTGATCGAGCGTGGTTATGTCTATATCGGCCTGCCGCCGCTGTACAAGATCAAGCAGGGCAAGCAGGAGCTGTACCTGAAGGACGATCCGGCGCTGGACAGCTATCTGGCCAGCAGCGCAGTGGAGAACGCCGGGCTGGTGCCGGCCAGCGGCGAGCCGCCTATCGATGGCGTGGCGCTGGAAAAGCTGCTGCTCGCCTACGCTGCCGCGCAGGACACGATCAACCGCAATACCCACCGTTACGACCGCAACCTGCTCGAAGCGCTGGTCGACTTCATGCCGCTGGAGCTGGAAAACCTGCGCAACGCAGGTCCCGGTGAGGGCCTGGACGCGCTGGCCAAGCACCTCAACCAGGGCAACCTCGGCAGCGCCCGTTTCACCCTGGAGCTGCAGGAACCCAACGAGCAGCGTCCGGCTGCGGTGCTGGTCACGCGCAGCCACATGGGCGAACAGCACATCCAGGTGCTGCCGCTGTCGGCGCTTGAAAGCGGCGAGCTGCGTGGCATCCACCAGGCAGCGCAGCTGCTGCACGGCCTGGTCCGCGAAGGCGCGGTCATCACCCGTGGCGCCAAGTCGATCGAGATCGACTCGTTCGCGCAGGCTCGCAACTGGCTGCTGGACGAAGCCAAGCGCGGCCGTCAGATCCAGCGATTCAAGGGTCTGGGCGAAATGAATCCGGAACAGCTGTGGGATACGACGGTGAACCCGGAGACCCGCCGCCTGCTGCAGGTGCGCATCGAAGATGCGGTCGCCGCTGACCAGATCTTCAGCACCCTGATGGGTGATGTGGTCGAACCGCGTCGTGACTTCATCGAAGACAACGCGCTGAAGGTCGCCAACCTGGATATCTGACACAATCGGATGGTGGCCGGCGCGCGGGGAGGCGCGCCGGCTTTTGTCCCTTGATCGCAGGTAATCGATGTCCGCTTCCGCCCCGGTTTCCGCTCCGCCGCCGGTTCCACCGGCTACTGTCACGCCCCGCGCCTCCTCGCCGCTGGCGGGCTTCTTCATCGATCTGGGAATCGCTGCCGTCACCCTGTTCGGGCTGAGCCTGGTGGGCGGGCTGATCTGGGGACTCTATCGCGGCATCGTTGTGGGATACGCCAGCGCCAAATCCGGCGGTGGCACGCCTGACCCGGCAGCGGTCACCCAGCAGCTCGGCCAGCCCGGTGCTCTTGGGCAGATCCTGATGGCACTGGTCGCTACCGGCGGCGCAGCACTGCTGGTGTACTTCTGGCGCCGACCGGCCAACGCTGCAGAACGCCAGCGTTCGCGCGACGCGCTCCGTCGCCCCTCCACCTGGGGTTGGACCCTGCTGGTGGCCAGCGCGATCGTGATCGGCAGCAACGGCATCGCCTTTGTGGCCAAGCAGATGGGTATCGAGCCGGTACCGACAAACCTCGAACTGATGCAGAACGCGGTTGCCCGCTTTCCGCTGTTCCTGACGTTGTTTGCCGTGGTGCTTGCACCCGCCTACGAGGAACTGCTGTTTCGCCGGGTCCTGTTCGGGCGCCTGTGGCAGGCCGGGCGGCCGTGGCTGGGGATGATCCTGAGCAGCCTGGCCTTCGCGCTCATCCATGAAATTCCCGGTACCAGCGCCAATGGCCCGGCCGAGATCGCCCAGCTATGGCTGGTCTATGGCGGCATGGGCGCCGCGTTCTGCTGGCTGTACCGCCGCACCGGCACCTTGTGGGCAGCGATCGCCGCCCATGCGCTGAACAATGCGGTGGCGCTTGCGGCGCTGGTGTTTTTCGGGGCAACGTAAGGCGCTGTCCGCTTGACGAAAGATTAAGCAGACCCGTTACACACTGGGCTTCTGAACACGGGGGTGGGTCCATGAAACAACTGCTGCTGGCTATCGTCATCACCACTCTGGTCAGCGCCTGCGCGACCACCACTTCACCCACCGGCCGTCGGCAGATGGTGGGCGGTGTGTCGCAGGCGCAGCTGGATCAGCTGGGTGCGCAGGCGTTCGCCGAAACCAAGCAGAAAGAGAAGATCAGCAGCGACGGCCGCCAGAACGGCTACGTGCAATGCGTGGTCAACGCGCTCGTTGCACAGCTGCCGCCTCAGTACCGTGGCGTACGGTGGGAAACGGCGGTGTTCGTCGACAAGGAACCCAACGCCTTCGCCCTGCCCGGCGGCAAGGTCGGGGTCAACACCGGCATCTTCAGCGTTGCCAAGAACCAGGATCAGCTGGCAGCGGTGATCGGCCATGAAATCGGCCACGTGATCGCCCGCCACCACGAAGAACGCATCACCCGGCAGATGGGCGCGCAGACCGGATTGGCGGTGCTGGGCGCGCTGGCCGGCGCTTATGGCGGCGAAGGTGCAGCCAGTACGGTCAACCAGCTGGGCGGGATGGGGGCGCAGACCGCGTTCCTGTTGCCCGGCTCACGCACCCAGGAAAGCGAGGCTGACGTGATCGGTCAGCGTTTGATGGCCGAGGCCGGATTCAACCCCGCCCAGGCCGTCGATCTGTGGCAGAACATGATGGCCGCCAGTGGCGGTCGCAGCCCGCAATGGTTGTCGACCCATCCCGATCCAGCCAATCGGATCAGGGAGTTGCAGCGTGATGTGCCGACGCTGGGGCCCGTCTATCAGCAGGCGCAGGCGGCCGGACGCCGACCAAAGTGTGGCTGAGTGCGCAGATTCATGCTGTATTGCAGCACATAAAACGATTTCTCACGCCATCTGTTTCTGATACGTTTGGCGGCTCAGATTTTTCTGACAGTCCGACTTTGCCGCTACCGGCGGTTCGATCGAGGTGAACGATGATTTTCCGTAACCACAAAGCTGTGCTTTCCGTCCTCATCGCCACTGCCCTGACCGGCGCCGTGGTCACCGACGCGTTCGCGCAGTCCTCGCGTTCGTCCGAGCGTGGCAACCGTGGCGGCAAGCAGGCCAAGGCCGAAGTGCTGTTCCCGAACGCGACCCGCCAGGAACCGGCAGCGAAGTCGTCGGCCAAGCTGGGCAGCAAGCTGCAGAAGATGATTGACAGCTACAACAAGGAAAAGTTCCCGGAGACCCGCACGCTGGCCGACGAGATCCTGGCCACCGAAGGCGCCAACGAGTACGACAAGTCGCTGGCCGCGCAGCTCGCCTCCCAGGCCGCCTACCAGACTGACGACACCGCAGCCGCCATCGCCTACCTCAAGCAGGTGCTGCAGTTCAACGGCCTGGACAACAACGGCCACTTCCAGTCGATGCTGATGCTGGGCCAGCTGCAGATCCAGGAAGACCAGACCGCTGAAGGCCTGGCGACCCTGGACAAGTACTTCGCCGAGAGCAAGTCGACCAAGCCGGAAGAGCTGATCATCAAGGGCCAGGCGCTGTACCAGCTGGAGCGCTACCAGGAAGCGATCCCGGTGCTGAAGCAGGCCATCGCCGGCGCTGCCGAGCCGAAGGACAACTGGAACCAGCTGCTGATGGCCGCACTGTCCGAAGCCGGCCAGACCGGTGAGGCCGTGCAGGCCGCCGAGGCACTGGCGGCCAAGAACCCGAACGACAAGAAAGCGCAGCTGAACCTGGCCAACATGTACATGCAGGCCGACCAGATGCCGAAGGCCGCCGCGGTGATGGACAAGCTGCGCAGCAGCGGCCAGCTCACCGAAGAGCGCGAGTACAAGCAGCTGTACTCGATCTATGCCAACACCGAGAACAAGGAAAAGGACGTCATCGCGGTCATCAACGAAGGGTTGCAGAAGGGCATCCTGAAGCCGGATTACCAGGTCTACCTGGCGCTGGCCCAGTCCTACTACTACTCCGACCAGGTGCCGCAGGCGATCGATGCGTGGCAGAAGGCCGCCCCGCTCTCCAAGGACGGTGAGACCTACCTGAATCTGGCACGCGTTTTGCACAGTGAAGGTCGTGTCCCGGAGGCCAAGCAGGCCGCCCAGCAGGCGCTGGCGAAGGGCGTGAAGAACCAGGCGGATGCCAAGAAAATCATCAACCTGAAGTAAGTAGGAATAACGCCTGAACGCCTGCCCAGTTGATGCGCAAGCGCTCAGGATTGGTATAAGCTTGGAGGTTCCTGCGGTGTCATGCACCGCTGATCAGGGATCCCGCCCCCGGGATTCCGGCCCCACTATTGAGCTCTTGGCGCATGACGGAACAACTAGTCGTTCACCGGTACGAACAACCCGATGACAAGGGGCTGAGCTGGCCTCGCATCGTCGGTATCGCGTTTGTAATCGCCCTGCATCTGGCCGCCTTCATGATGCTCCTGATTCCTGCCGTGGCTCCCAAGGCCGTGGCGGAGAAGGAGCGCAACGTCATGGTGACCATCGTCGACGCACCGCCGCCGCCGCCACCGCCGCCGCCGCCGCCGCCGCCGCAGGACACCCCGCCGCCGCCGGTGAAGAATCTGTCGCCGCCGAAGCCGTCGCCCGTCCCGCCGCCGCCGCAGGCGCCGGTCGTCGACGTGCCGGAACCGCGCCCGAACGATATCGTCACCCCGCCGTCGCCGCCGTCGCCGCCGGCACCGCCGACCTCGATCGAGGCCAGCGTGGACATCTCGTCGAAGGCCATGAATCCGCCGCGCTATCCGCCGGCCGCCTTCCGCGCTGGTATCCAGGGCGAAGTGATCCTGATCATTGATGTCGATGCCAGCGGCAACGTCACCAATGTCACGGTGGAAAAGTCCAGCCGTAACCGCGATCTGGACCGTGCTGCGATGGAAGCCGCCCGCAAGTGGCGTTTCAACGCCGCCGAAGCTGGCGGTAAGAAGGCTGCTGGCCGCGTCCGCGTCCCGGTCAACTTTGCGCTGAACTGATGCGCCCGGGTGGCCGCTTGGCCACCCTCGCCTCCAGTTCGATTGTTTAGCTTAGCTACACCCTTTATCACCACACACAACAAAGGTAAGCGTCATGCTGCAGGAAATTTTCATCGCCGCTGCTGCCGGGGGCAATCCGTCCAACGCCCTGTCGCAGATGGGCTTCGAGCACCTGATCCACGAAATGACCACCAAGCCGGGTGATTTCGCGGTTTCCTGGGTCGTGCTGCTGACCCTGGTCGTCATGTCGGCCATGTCCTGGTACTGGACCGTCATCAACATCTTCCGCGCTACCCGCCTGAAGAGCGCCGCCGATCGCGTCGTCAGCCTGTTCTGGGATACCCCGAACGCGCAGGACGCCATCCGTGCAATGGAAGAGCAGCCGGCTTCGGAGCCGTTCTCGAAGATCGCGCTGGACGCTGCCCAGGCTGCTGCGCACCACCAGCGTGCTGAAGGCGGCGCTGCCGGCGGCGTGGGTGAGAACCTGAGCCGTTCGGAGTTCGTCGACCGCGCTCTGCGCCAGGCCGTGACCCGCGAAAGCAACAAGCTGCAGTCGGGCATGACCCTGCTGGCCACCGTCGGTGCAACCGCTCCGTTCGTCGGTCTGCTGGGTACCGTGTGGGGCATCTACGGCGCGCTGATCAAGATCGGTGCCACCGGCTCCGCTTCGATCGACGCCGTTGCCGGCCCGGTGGGTGAAGCACTGATCATGACCGCCATCGGTCTGTTCGTCGCGATCCCGGCCGTGTTCGCCTTCAACTTCTTCAGCAAGATCAACAGCGCGACCATCAGCAAGTTCGATACCTTCGCGCACGACCTGCACGACTTCTTCGCCACCGGTTCGCGCGTCCGCTAATTGCGACGCGCTGTACCCGCGAGAACGTAGTCACCAAGATCTAGACGGAGCCCGTTATGGCTTTCAGTAGTGGTAACAGCGGCGGCCCCATGGCCGACATCAACGTTACGCCCCTCGTGGACGTGATGCTGGTGCTGCTGATCATCTTCATCATCACGGCGCCGCTGATGTCCCACAAGGTCAAGGTGGATCTGCCGGAGGCCAATCTGGTCCAGAAGCCGGACGACACCAACGACCGCAAGGGTCCCATCACCCTGGCAGTCAAGGAAGACGGTTCGATCTACTGGAATGACGAAGAGATCGACAAGCAGACCCTCGAGTCGCGCTTGGCGACCGCCGCCCAGCAGACCCCGCAGCCGCCGTTGAACCTGCGTGGTGACCGCACCACCAAGATGCGTGTCATCAACGAGATGACCAAGGTCGCGCAGGAACAGGGCATGCTGGACGTCGGCTTCGTGGCGACCAAAGAGAAGGGGCAATAAGCCATGGCATTCAGTAGTGGTGGTGGCAAGGGCCCCATGGCAGACATCAACGTCACGCCCCTCGTGGACGTGATGCTGGTGCTGCTGATCATCTTCATCGTGACCGCGCCGATCATGACGTACCCGATCGCCGTGGACCTGCCGCAGCGCGTGCTCAACCCACCGCCGCAGCTGGTCGAACCGCCGCCGCCGATCGAGCTGAAGATCGACGCCAGCAACCAGGTCTCGTGGAACAACAGCCCGATCGGTACGCATGAACTGCAGCAGCGGATGGAGCAGGAGGTCCAGCGTGACCCGACCAACCAGCCGGAACTGCGGATCGATGCCAGCCCGGATTCGGAGTACGACGTGATGGCCAAGGTTCTGGCCGCCGCGAAGAATGCTCAGATGAAGAAGATCGGCTTCGTGCAGCAGTAAATCGCTACACCGCAATACATCAGTCATGACGCGACTGCAGGCGCCCCTGGAAACAGGGGCGTCTTTTTTTTGTGCGTGCAGGCGTCTTCCCGGCAACGCCGTTGGCAATGAATGCCTCTGGCCGGTGCCTGTCCCCGCTATGATCGGCGGATGCTCGCCCTCTTCGATTCCGTGCGCCATTGGCTTGATGGCATCGCCCACCTGGGAACGATCCTGGCGGTGGCCTACCTGCTGTATCTGCTGGCGTTGACGGGCTGGATCATGCTGCAGAAGCGCGAGCCGGTGGCCACGCTGAGCTGGATCCTGTCGCTGGCGCTGCTGCCCTACCTCGGCCTCTTCATCTACTACCTGCTGGGCCCACAGAAGGTGAAGCGGCAACGGCTGCGGCGCGGTCGCGCGCGCTCGGGCATGGAGCACTACAGCGATGTCTGCCCGCCCGATGCCGACTGCACCGAACTGGCCAAGATCGCGCAGGCGACCACCGGGCTGGCGCCAAGCACAGCCACCGAAGTGACCTGGCTGGTCGACGGCGCGGCCACCTACGCCGCGCTGCTGGAAGCGGTGGCACAGGCGCAGGACCATGTGCACCTGGAGTACTACATCTTCAATCCCGACCACGCCGGCACCGCGTTGCGGGATGCGTTGGTGGAACGGGCCAACGCCGGCGTGCAGGTGCGGCTGCTGCTGGATGCGGTAGGTTCTTCGGCCGTGCGCCAGCGCTTCCTGCAGCCCCTGCTGGATGCCGGCGCGGAAGTAGTCTGGTTCCATCCTCGGCAGCTGTTGAAACCATTCAAGCGACCCTGGTTGAACCTGCGTACGCACCGCAAGCTGGTGATCGTCGATGGCCGGCTGGCGTTCACCGGCGGCATCAACATCACCGACGACGAAGACGAAAGCCGCAACCCGGATGCTTACCGCGATCTGCACATGCGCCTGCGCGGGCACGTGGTGCGCAGCCTGCAGCTGGTGTTCGCAGAGGACTGGTTGTACGCCAGTGGCCAGGACCACTCGCGGTTCGATATCGCCCGGCTGTGGCCCAGCGACATGCCCCTGCGCGGCGACGGCGCGATCAACGCGCAGGTGCTGGTGTCCGGCCCGGATTCGGGATGGGAGACCATCCATCGCCTGCACGTGGCCGCCATCCAGGAAGCACGTGAGCGGGTCTGGCTGGTCACCCCCTACTTCGTACCCGGCGAAGCGGCGCGGATGGCGCTGACCTCGGCCGCACTCGGTGGCCTGGACGTGCGCCTGCTGGTGCCGAAGATGAGCGACTCCTGGTTCGTGACCCAGGCCGCGCGCTCCTATTTCGACGAACTGCTGCATGCGGGGGTGAAGATCTACGAGTACGGTCCACGCATGCTGCATACCAAGGCGTTCATCGCCGACGACGATGTCTGCATCGTCGGCAGCGCCAACTTCGATCACCGCAGCTTCCGCCTGAATTTCGAGCTGTCGATGATGATCAGCGATCGTGGCCGGGTGGCGGAACTGTCCACGTTGCTGCAGTCCGAATTCGAGCGTGCCACCCGCGTGCACGACCAGGCAGGCCGCTCGCTGTGGCTGCACCGGCTGCCCGAAGCCTTCGCGCGATTGGCCTCGCCGCTGCTGTGAGGCAGCGCTACACTGCGGCGGTGGCCCGGGGAGACTGACAATGTACTGGCTGTACCTGCTGCTGGCGCTGGGCTGCTTCGCCTTTGCGCTGAAAACGCCGAACATGGGCCTGATGTCACTGGCCCTGCTGGGCACCCTCGCCTTCCTGCTGGCATGGGTGCGCGGTCGATACGCGGCACGCTTCGGCGACCTTCAGCGTGATCCGGCGACACTGGTGGACAGCGATGAACTCAGGCGTCTGCGCGAGCAGGCCAAGGTTGCTCCGGCCGACGGCAGCGACGCTCCCTCTCACTCCCCGTAGTCCCGTTCCATGACCCAGCTCAGCGTCAACGTCAACAAGATCGCCGTCCTGCGCAACTCGCGTGGCGGTGCCGAACCGGACGTGGTGCGTGCCGCCCAGGCTTGCCTGGATGCCGGCGCGCATGGCATTACCGTGCACCCGCGGCCCGACCGCCGGCACATCACCGCCGAGGACGTGCTGGCGCTGTCGGCGCTGACCCGTGCCCGTGGCGTGGAGTTCAACATCGAAGGCAACCCGTTCGCGCCGCCGCGTGAGGGCTACCCCGGGCTGCTGCCGCTGTGCGCGCAGGTGCGCCCGGCGCAGGCCACGCTGGTTCCCGATGGCGATGGCCAGATCACCTCCGACCATGGCTTCGACTTCGAACGCGATGCGCAGCGCTTGCGCCCGCTGGTGGCCGAGCTGAAAGCGATGGGATGCCGGGTGAGCCTGTTCGTGGATGCCGGCAACCCGCTGCTGGAGCAGGCCGCCGATGTCGGCGCCGACCGCGTCGAGCTGTACACCGGCCCGTATGCCGAGGCCCATGCCGCCGGCGACGCCCGCGCCATGCTGGAACTGTTCGCCACGGCCGCGCGCCGTGCACAGGCCGTCGGCCTCGGTGTGAATGCCGGGCACGATCTGTCGCAGGACAACCTGCGTGACTTCCTGGCCGCCGTGCCGGCGGTGCTGGAGGTGTCGATCGGCCACGCGCTGATCGGCGAGGCGCTTTACGACGGCCTGGATGCCACGGTGAAGGGCTACCTGGCACTGCTGTAGCAGTGCATGGGACTTCCCCACGGGGTTGAAGCCCGAAGACGTGCGGCAGGTCCCCGTATTCCGGCCTGGCAAGCGCCCCTTAGCCGATCTTCCCATCGCAGCTGTTGAGATACCCGTGGCCCATGCTGGCCTGCCGCGGCGATGCCGCGCGCCCGGTCCCAAGCCAGAAGACCCTGTGGACAAGTCTGGGGTCAACATGTCGCCCAATGCGCCTGCGCGCCTACAGCTACGTGAATCCTGGCCGCTTGCGCTGCCTGTGGTTAGCAATAATACTAATAGCCCGTAACGGCCGGAGGGCAACATGCAGCACCCCCCTCGCAACGCCCAGGCCGCCATCAAGGGCCGAGGTTCCACGTCCCATCTTGCGGGGCGTTTTGAAAGCACCGTCAGCGAAGCGGTGGACGACGGCTGGGCAGTGGATGACAGCGAGGAGTTCCTCGCCCCGAGGCTGCGTACCGAAGTACGCGCGGAGACCGCTCGCAGCATCATCAGCCGCAACACCTCCCCGGACGTCGGCTTCAGCCAATCGGTGAATCCGTATCGCGGCTGCGAGCATGGCTGCTCCTACTGCTTCGCCCGCCCTTCGCATGCCTATCTGAACCTGTCGCCTGGCCTGGACTTCGAGACCAAGCTGTTTGCCAAGACCAACGCGCCACAGCTGCTGCGCAAGGAACTGTCGAAGCCGGGCTACGTGCCGCAGCCGATCGCGCTGGGCATCAACACCGACGCCTACCAGCCGATTGAACGCAAGTTCAAGCTGACCCGCCAGCTGATCGAAGTGATGCTGGAGACGAAGCATCCGTTCTCGCTGATCACCAAGAACGCGTTGGTCGAGCGCGACATCGATCTGCTCGCACCACTGGCGGCGGAGAATCTGGTCAGCGTGCATTTCTCGGTGACATCGCTGGATCCGCGTCTGTCGGCGAAGCTGGAGCCGCGCGCCTCGGCACCCCATGCGCGGCTGCGTGCGATGAAACGCCTGCACGAAGCGGGCATTCCGGTGGGCGTGATGGTTGCGCCGGTGATTCCGTGGATCAACGACAGCGAACTGGAAGCCGTGCTGGAAGCCGCGCACGACGCCGGCGCCAGCACTGCAGGCTACGTGCTGCTGCGCTTGCCGCTGGAAGTGGCGCCGCTGTTCCGCGATTGGCTGGACACCCATCATCCCGATCGCGCCGCGCATGTGATGAGCACCATCCAGCAGCTGCGCGGCGGCAAGGATTACGACAGTCAGTTCGGCACGCGCATGCGCGGCCAGGGTGTTTACGCAGAGCTGCTGAACAACCGCTTCAAGCTGGCGCGCAAGCGGCTGGGCTTCAACGCACAGAACAGCCATTGGCCGAAGCTGGATTGCAGCCGGTTCGAGAAGCCGTTGCCGCCGAAGGTGGATACGCCGCAGGGGAGTTTGTTCTAGGTCGTCGCGGTCGCGCCGTGGTGCTGTGCCTCAACCCCCCCCAAACAACTTCTGCGCACTCTGGAACAGGATCCAGCTGGTGGCGATGAACTTGTCGCCGCCCTGCGGCCGGTTGCCGCGATGGGTATGGGTGAACGCAGTCGGCGCGATCAGCAGGCTGCCGGTGCGCGGTGCGATCTTCCGGCCCTGGAACAGGAACTCGGTTTCGCCTTCGTCGAAGTCGTCGTTGAGGTACAGCGTCCACAGCACATGCCGGTGCAGGGTCTCGGCCTGCGCGTCCTTCGGGTACAGCTCGCAGTGCCAGTACGGGTAACCGCCCTCGCCCGCCGCATACCACTGCAGGTTGATCGCGCCCGGGCGCAGGCAGGTGCGCGCCAGATCCGCCAGCTGCTCCGGCGCCATGTCGGGGAAATCCTCGGCCGACAGGCGTCGCGGCTGGCCGCTGCTGTCCTGGATCTGCAACATCAACGGCGCGATCAATGCCTGTGGATAACGGCGTAGATAAGTCTGCAGACCCGCAAATACCGCCTGTTGCAGCTGCTGGTCCACATCCTGCCAGCCATCCACGCCGCTGATCCGCAGATCCTTGCTGTGCTTGAGTTCCGGGAACACACCGCTGCCCACTGCGCCGGGTTTCAAGCCCTGGCTTGCACGCATGCGCGCGACGATCGCGGCGCACACGTCGCTGGGGACGGCGTTGTGGATGACCTCGATGAAATCGACAGGGCCCGGCTCGTGCATGCGTGCATTCCTTCGACGGCAAGGGCTTGATGGTGCCGTTTGCAGCTGCTGCTGTCACCCTGCGGTCATGTCACCAATCTGCCATGACCGCTGTAGGGATGGCCGCTGTCAGACGCTCTTCGCGTCATGCTCCTGGTGATAACGCACGGCCTCGGCGACCTCTTCGCGCGAACCGAGGAACACCGGCACGCGCTGGTGCAGCTGGTCGGGTTGCACGTCGATGATGCGCTCGCGACCTGTCCAGGCAGCGCCGCCCGCCTGCTCCACCAGCAGGCCCATCGGGTTGGCTTCGTACATCAGGCGCAGCTTGCCGGCCTTGCCCGGCTCCTTCTTGTCCCACGGGTAGATGAAGATGCCGCCGCGGGTCAGGATGCGATGCACGTCGGCGACCATGCTGGCGATCCAGCGCATGTTGAAGTTCTTGCCGCGCGGGCCTTCCTTGCCGGCCAGCAGATCTTCCACGTAGGCCTGCATCGGCGCTTCCCAGTGCCGCTGGTTGGACATGTTGATGGCGAACTCCTGGGTGGCCGCCGGGATCTGCATGTTCTCGGTGGTCAGCACGAACTCGCCGGTTTCGCGGTCGAGGGTGAAGGCGTGGGTACCGTGGCCGACGGTCAGCACCAGCTGCGTGCTGGGCCCGTAGATGCAGTAGCCGGCGGCGATCTGCTTGCTGCCCGGCTGCAGGAAGGCGTCATCGCCGGGCAGTTCGACGTTGGTCGGGCAACGCAGCACCGAGAAGATGGTGCCGACGGAGACGTTGACGTCGATGTTGGAGCTGCCATCGAGGGGATCGAACAGCAGCAGGAAATCGCCACGCGGGTAGATGTCCGGCACCGGCTGGCTGTGGTCCATCTCCTCCGATGCGCAGGCGGCGAGGTGGCCACCCCAGGCGTTGGCCTCCAGCAGGATCTCGTTGCTGATGACATCCAGCTTCTTCTGCGCTTCGCCCTGCACGTTGCCGGTACCGGCCTCGCCGAGCACGCCACCGAGGGCGCCCTTGCTGACGGCGATGGAGATGCTGGTGCAGGCGCGGGCGACGACCGCGATCAGCTGGCGCAGGTCGGCGTTGATGCGGCCGGCGTGCTGCTGCTGGATCAGGAAGCGGGTCAACGAGGTACGGGACATGGGCGGGCAGGTCTCGGCAACGGGAAAACGCCTATTGTCGCTGGTCTGACTTGCGCGTGGGTGAGCGGGGGTAGGCGTAATCGTTTCCAGAGGCGTTGCGGTCGTGGCGCCCTCACCCATGGGGGCTCGATCGGCGCATCCATGCGCCTCACGGTCCTGGCCACGGTGCCCCGCTCACTGCGCTTCAGGGTGTGCCGCGAGCGCGGAGGGTGTGGCAAGGCAGGTGCAAAAACAAAGGCGCCTTGCGGCGCCTTTGTCTTCAAACCACTGGAGTGGTGCTTCAGCCCTTGGCGACGGTGGCCACGGCCTTGGCGACGTATTCCAGGTTGTTCTGGTTCAGCGCGGCCACGCAGATGCGGCCGGTGCCGACGGCGTAGATGCCGAACTCGTCGCGCAGACGCTCGACCTGTCCGCGGCTCAGGCCGGAGTACGAGAACATGCCGGCCTGTTCGTTGATGAAGCCGAACTGCGGGGCACCAGCAGCGGCCAGCTTCTCGACCAGGCCCTGGCGCAGGGCGTGGATGCGCTCGCGCATCTCGGTCAGCTCCTGCTCCCACATCGCGCGCAGTTCCGGATTGTTCAGCACACCGGCAACCAGTGCAGCACCGTGGGTGGACGGGCTGGAGTAGATCGTGCGGATCACGCGCTTGACCTGCGACTGCACGGCCTTGGCGTCAGCGGCGGTCGGCGCGACCATCGACAGCGCGCCCACGCGCTCGCCATACAGCGAGAACGACTTGGAGTACGAGTTGGCGACGATGAAGCTGTCGATGCCCGCCTCGGCGATGATGCGCACCGCGGCACCGTCCTGCTCGATGCCCTTGTCGAAGCCCTGGTAGGCCATGTCGATGAAGGGGAACAGCTGGCGGTCCTTCAGCAGCTGTGCGACCTGCTTCCACTGGCTGACGGTGAGGTCGGCGCCGGTGGGGTTGTGGCAGCAGGCGTGCAGCAGCACCACGGTGCCCGCTTCCAGCTTGCCCAGGTCGGCCAGCAGGCCGTCGAAGTTGACGCCATGGGTGGTCGGGTCGAAGTAGGTGTAATCGACCACCTCGAAACCAGCGGCGCTGAACACGGCGCGGTGGTTTTCCCAGCTCGGGTTGCTGAGTGCGACGGTGGCGTGCGGCAGCAGCTTCTTCAGCACGTCGGCGCCGACGCGCAGCGCACCGCTGCCACCGACAGTCTGGGCGGTGGTGACACGGCCGGCGGCCAGCAGCGGCGAGTCCTTGCCGAACACCAGCTCACGGGTGGCCTGGGTGTACGCCGGCAGGCCATCGATCGGCAGGTAGCCGCGCGGTTTGGCTTCGTTGGCGAGCTGCTGCTCGATCTGCTTGACGGCGCGCAGCAGCGGAATGCGGCCGCTCTCGTCGTAGTAGATGCCCACACCCAGGTTGACCTTGGTCGGGCGGCTGTCGGCGTTGTACGCCTCGGTCAGGCCCAGGATCGGGTCGCCTGGGACCAGTTCCACGTTTGCAAAGAAGGACACGGCGGTACTCGTTCGGTAGACGGAAAGGGGGAGGAATTGCGCCACGCGGCTTGCGGCCTGTCGGCCGAAACCGACCCATCGTAACAAAGCCTGCCGGGGCTGGCCGCCGCCATCGTCATCCGCCTGCCCGTACCATGGCGTGCGTTGCCGCCCTATCCATCAACCTGAATCATGAATCCCAGCGCACGACGCCCATGCCTGCCGCTTTCCGCCCTGCTGCTGCTGCCTTTGGCGGTGACAGCCGAGTCATTGCCGACCGCCCTGCCGACGGTGCAGGTGCAGGCCGCGCGGGTGCCCGGCGTCGACCCCTTCGCCCTGCCCGCCAGCCTGGATACGGTGTGGATCGACGCCGACCGTACCGGCCCGGGCACGCAGCTGTCCGAGGCGCTGGGCGGGGTGCCGGGCCTGTTGGCCCGGGACCGGCAGAACTTCGCGCAGGACACCCAGCTGTCGATCCGTGGCTTCGGCGCCCGTTCGACCTTTGGCGTGCGCGGGGTGCGGGTGCTGATCGATGGGGTGCCGGCGACCATGCCCGATGGTCAGGGCCAGCTGTCGCACGCCAGCCTGCTCGGTGCCGAGCGCATCGAGGTGCTGCGCGGGCCGTTCTCGGCCCTGTATGGAAATTCGTCCGGGGGCGTGCTGCAGGTGTGGAGCGCGCAGGGCCAGGCCGGTGACCCGTGGCGGCTGCGGGTGAGTGCCGGTGCCGACAACACGCTCAGCGTCGGCGCTCAGCTGCGCGGGGCGGGCCCTGGCGTCGACTACAACGTGGCCGCCAACCATTTCAGCACCGATGGCTGGCGTGACCACAGCCGCGCGCGGCGTGAATCGCTCAACGCGCGCCTTGGCACCGAGCTCGCTGGCGGCCGCCTGGAGCTGCTGCTCAATGCGCTGCACGCGCCCAACGCGCAGGACCCGCTGGGCCTGACCCGCGCTCAGGTGGCGGCCGATCCGCGCCAGGCCACGGCGGTGGCTGAGCAGTACAACACCCGCAAATCGGTGCGCCAGCAGCAGGCAGGCCTGCGCTGGACCCGTGAAGCCGGTGCGCAGCGCTGGCAGCTGATGGGCTATGCCGGGCAGCGCGCGGTGACCCAGTACCTGCCGATTCCGCCGGGGCCGCAGGCCAACCCATTGCATGCCGGCGGCGTGATCGACCTGGATGGCGGTTATGGCGGGCTGGACGCGCGCTGGGGCTGGAACGGCGATCTGTGGGGGCGCCCGCTGGACCTGGTGGTGGGCGTGAATGCCGATCGCCAGCGCCAGCACCGCACCGGCTACGAGAACTTCGTCGGCACCACCGTGGGGGTACGCGGCCGCCTGCGTCGCGACCAGATCGACATCGTGCAGAACGTGGACCAGTTCGCCCAGGCGTGGTGGCAATGGAGCCCGCGCTGGTCGCTGCTGGCCGGGGTGCGCCACAGCGCGGTGCGCTTCGAATCGGATGATCGCTACATCGTCGGGCGCAACCCGGACGACAGTGGCCGCCGTCGCTACCAGGCCACCACGCCAGTGGCGGGTGTCAGCTTCGAGGCAAGCCCGCAGTGGCGCCTGCACGCGGCGATCGGGCGTGGCCTTGAAACCCCGACGTTCAACGAGCTGGGCTACCGCGCCGACGGCCAGGCCGGGCTGGCGCTGGATCTGGCGGCCGCCCGCAGCCGCAGCCTGGAAGTGGGCAGCAAGTGGCACGCGCAGGATGGAAAGCAGCTCGATGTGAGCCTGTTCCGTGCAGATACCGACGATGAACTGGCCGTTGCCAGCAACACCAATGGTCGCAGCACGTACCGCAACATCGGCCGTACCCGCCGCCAGGGTGTGGAGCTGCAGTACCGGCAGCCGTTGGCCGAGCAGCTGGAGCTGCAGCTGGCCTGGACCTGGCTGCAGGCGCAGGTGCGTTCGCCCTATCTGGCCTGTGCGGCCAGCAACTGCGCAGTGCCAGACACCGTGGTTGCCGCTGGCAGCCGCCTGCCCGGCGTGCCCCGGCAGCAGGCGTATGCCCGCCTGCAGTGGTCGCCGGGACAGTGGCAGTGGGCGCTGGAAGCGGCCGCCAGCAGCGATGTGGTGGTGAACGACATCGCCACCGAGCGCGCACCGGGATACGCGCTGCTGAACCTGGAGGCCGGCCACAGCTGGACGCTGCAGGCCGGTGACCTGCGCGCATTCGCGCGGATCGACAATGTGCTGGACCAGCGCTACATCGGCTCGGTGATCGTCAATGACGGTAACGGCCGGTTCTTTGAACCGGGGCCGGACCGCCGCGCCAGCGTTGGCCTGCAGTGGTCATGGCGTTAGGCGGGCCCCGGTAGCGCCGGGCCATGCCCGGCGATCGCGCAGCGCGGACGTGACGGATCCGCCGTGCATGGCCCGGCGCTACCGATCAATCCGGGGCCTTGGCGGGCACGAACGGCGAGGTTGGATCGCTGGCCGGGAAGGTCTCTTCCAGCGCCTGGTCCTGGTTGTCGCTGGCGTGCTGCTTGCGCTCGCGCCGCTTCAGCGGACTTTCCTGGCCACCGCGATTGCGGTCACCGCAGTCCTTGCGGTCCTGGGCGGCCTGTTCAGGCCGGCGCACGACGGGCAGTACGCCCTCGTCCGGTGTCGACATGCCGGCGCCACGGTCCTCGGCGTCCGCCAGATCGTGTTTGCCGCGCTGCTCGCCCGGCTCGGGGGTGTGGTTCTCACGCAGGGGGTCACGGGTGGTGGTCATGGGGCGTTCCTCCGGTAGGCCTCCACTAGAGCGCGGACGAAGTAAAGCCACTGCGAACCTGGCGTCATGAACATCTTTGTCACGACTGGATAACGGCGGCGCGCGTATTCCTGCCCACCCGCCCTGCAGCAGGAGCCGGCCATGCCCCGTCTTGAACGCCCCGCCCCGTCCGTGTTCAACGCCCTGCTGGATCCGCTTGGCCAGCGCAGCACGCAGCGCCGGACGCGCCGCCTGGAGGATCCGCAGGCGGTGGCGCAGGACTACCTGCAGTACATGCTGAGCGACTACGAGGAACGCCGCGGGCAGGGGCATCGCAACTGGCGCGATCTGTGCCCGGTGTACGCCTTCGCGCTGACCACCCATGCCGCTGACTGGCCGCGTGGCGGTGAGGCCGATACCAGTGGCGAACTGGCCGAGCACTGGGACCAGATGCGCGGACAGTCGCGCCTGAACTGGGCACAGGCGCAGCCGGTGGTGGAAGATGCCTGGCGCGCGCTGGACCATATCCCCGCCGCTGCGGTGAGGCCGCTGCTGCAGTAGTGCCGGTCGCTGGCAGGCATCGCCAGGATTCAAGGAGCTGCCGACCAGCAGCCGGCACTACCGCATGGTCTGCACGTGGCCGACACGGTTGTTTCACGGTAGCCGGCTGAAGCTGGCTACCCCTGCTGAAACACAGGTGCGCCTCATGGCCCGCCCGATCTGGACCGGTACGCTTTCCTTCGGCCTGCTCAACGTACCGGTCTCGCTGATGTCCGGCGAGCGCAAGGTCGACCTGCACTTCCGCATGCTGGATTCGCGCGATCGCAAACCGATCCGCTTCGAACGGGTCAACGCCGACACCGGCGAGGAAGTGCCGTGGAAGGACATCGTCAAAGCCTACGAGTACGACAAGGGCAGCTACGTCGCGCTGGAGGAAGACGATATCCGTTCGGCGGCGCCGGAAAGCCATGAAACGGTGGAGGTGGAAACCTTTGTCGACGCCAGCCAGATCGACCCGCGTTACTACGAGAAGCCCTATCTGCTGGTGCCGGGTAAGAAGGCCGAGAAGGGCTACGTGCTGCTGCGGGAAACGCTGCGCAGCACTGGCAAGGTCGGTATCGCGCGGGTGGTGGTGCGCACGCGCGAATACCTGTGCGCGGTGATGCCCAACGATGACGCGCTGGTGCTGATGATCCTGCGCTATCCGCAGGAACTGGTCGAGCCTGACGACTACAAGCTGCCCAGTGGAAAGCTTGCCGATTACCGCATCACCAGCAAGGAAACGGCGATGGCCGAGCAGTTGATCGAGTCGATGGCCGGTGACTGGGATCCTTCGCAGTACCACGATGAGTTCCGCGAACGCCTGCAGCAGGTGCTGAACAAGCGCATCAAGTCCAAGGGCGGCACCACCCAGGTGGAGGACGAGCCGGCACCGCGAGAGGATGCGACCACCAACGTGGTGGACTTCATGGCGCTGCTGCAGAAGAGCCTGGATGCCAACAAGCGCACGCCGGCGAAGAAGGCGGCCGCGCGCAAGGCTCCAGCCAAGAAGGCAGCGACGAAGAAGGCACCGGCAAAAAAGGTCGCAAAGAAGGCCGCCAGGAAGACCCCTGCGCGACGCAAGGCGGGATGAGCCATGTCGTTGCATCAGTACCGCCGCAAGCGTCGGCTGGGCGGGGGGAGCGGACAGACCCCGGAGCCGGACGATGCACCGGCACGAGGCAATCCGAAGCGGCGGCCGATCTTCGTGGTCCAACTGCACCACGCCAGCAGCCGCCACTACGATTTCCGCCTGGAAATGGATGGCGTGCTGAAAAGCTGGGCGGTGCCGAAGGGGCCGTCGCTGCGGGTGGGTGAGAAGCGCCTGGCGGTGGAGGTGGAAGACCACCCCCTTTCCTATGCCGGCTTCGAAGGTGATATTCCGCAAGGCCATTACGGCGCCGGCCACGTCGATGTGTTCGACCACGGCAGCTGGGCCTGCGAAGGTGATCCGCTGCAGGCACTGGCTGCGGGCAAGATCGACTTCGTGCTGCACGGGCAGCGCCTGGCCGGTGGCTGGAAACTGGTACGCACGGCGATGAAGGGCCGCCAGGTGCAGTGGCTGCTGATCAAGCGCGATGACGCGCAGGCACGGGATGCGGAGGCGGACGATCTGCTGCACACGCCAGCGCTGAAATCCGCGAAGACGTCCCGGGCTTCAGCGAAGAAGACGGCTCCAGCGCCACGTGCCGCACAGCCACGCAAGGCCGATGCACGCTGGCATGCGCGCGCGCTGCAGCTGGACGGGGCGCGCGACAGAACCTACCCGCACCAGTTCAAGCCACAGCTCACCGATCACCGCGACACCGCGCCCGATGGCGAGCGTTGGCTGCATGAGATCAAGTGGGATGGTTACCGGTTGCTGGCCGATGTGCACGAAGGTGAGGTGACGCTGCGCTCGCGCAATGGACTGGACTGGACTGCCGATTTTCCCGAAGTGGTGCAGGCGGTGCAGGCGCTGCCGGTGCGCGATGCGCGTCTGGACGGAGAACTGGTGGTGCTGGACGACAACGGCCGCAGCGACTTCGCCGCGCTGCAGCGGGTGATCGACGGCAGCTCGAAACAACCGCTGCGCTACATCGTGTTCGACCTGCCGGGAGTGGCCGGGGTCGACATCAGCCGCGCGCCGTTGCTGCAACGCAAGGCACTGCTGAAGGAGCTGATCGGCGATAAGCCGGGCACGCTGGCTTTCAGCGAGCACGTCATCGACCACGGACCTGCCGTGTTCGAGGCCAGCGGCAAGGCGGGTTTCGAAGGCATCGTCAGCAAGCAGGTCGATGCGCCCTACGTGAACACCCGCGCACGCAGCTGGGTGAAAGTGAAGCACGAGGACACCGATGAATTCCTGATCATCGGCCACACCGCACCCAAAGGCTCGCGGGTGGGATTCGGTTCGCTGCTGCTGGCCACGCCGGACAAAGGCGGCCTGCGCTATGTCGGCCGCGTCGGTACCGGCTTCGACGATGAGGGGCTGCGCGCGCTGGCGGCCACGCTCGCGCCGCTGGCGGTGAAGGAGGCGGTGCTGGAGCTGCCGGCGCACGTGCCGTTGCGTGCGCCCAGCGTGCGCTGGGTCAAGCCGGTGACAGTGGCCGAGGTCGCGTTCCGCGGCTGGGGCAAGGAAGGGTTGCTGCGCCAGGCCAGCTTCAAGCGACTGCGCAGTGACAAGAAGAAGGAGGACCTGGCGATGGGCGAGACGGTTTCCGACGACGGCGGTGACGTCGCCATCACCCATCCCGAGCGCGTGGTGTTTGCGAAGAAGAAACTCAGCAAGGGTGATGTCGCCGACTACTACCGGCAGATAGCGCGCTGGATCCTGCCGGAAATCAGTGGGCGACCGCTGTCGCTGCTGCGCTGTCCCGACGGCGTAGGCAAGGCGTGTTTCTTCCAGAAGCACCATGGCCAGGGCCTGGGTGATGCGGTGCATGCGGTGCCGCTGCAGCAGAAGAGCGGGCGCGAGGACTACGTCTATATCGATGACGAACGCGGCCTGCTGCAGCTGGTGCAGATGAACACCCTGGAACTGCACCCCTGGGGGGCGACGGTGGCCGATCCCGAGCACCCCGACCGGTTGGTGTTCGATCTTGATCCGGGTGAGGGCGTGAGCTGGGCCGACGTGAAGCGCGGCGCGCGCGATGTGCGCGATCGACTGCAGCAAACCGGGCTGCAGAGCTTCGTGCGGCTGTCGGGCGGCAAGGGCGTGCATGTGGTGGTGCCCCTGCAACCCGCAGCCGACTGGGACGACGCGAAAGCGTTCTGCGAAGCGTTCGCGCAGGCGATGGCCGAACATGCGCCGGACCGTTACGTGGCGACGATGAGCAAGGCCAAGCGCAGCGGAGTGATCTTCATCGACTGGCTGCGTAATACACGGGGAGCGACCAGCGTGTGCTCATGGTCGCTGCGCGCGCGGGAGAGCGCGGGAGTCGCGGTGCCGCTGCGCTGGGAAGAGCTGGCGCGGGTGAGCGCGGCCGATGCGTTTCCGATGGACAAGGCGTTGGCACGGGCCAAGCGTTTGAAGGCGGATCCGTGGCAGGGCATCGACGCGCTGAAGCAGACGCTGCCGACGCTGCAGCGGTAGTGCCGGCCAGCGGCCGGCGCACCGGTATCCGTTCAGCGCCGATCGCGCGACGCGCGGCGGCCGAACCACCAGCCCAGCAGCAACTGCACCGGCAGCGAAACCAGCAGGCTGATGACGAACCAGTGCGGGAAATCGCCGCCCATCACCCACAGGCCATAGCCCGCGCCGAGCACCAGCAGTGACCAGATCGAAGTGCCATGCGCGCGTGGCCAGCACGGCGCGTAATAGGTGGCGAAGGCAATGGCGGCGATGCCACCCAGCACGGTGAATGCCAGGTCCCAGCCGAGCTGGGCCTCGCTTGCCGGCCTCATGCCCAGCAGCGATGGCAGCCAGCCCGCGGCACTGCTGACCAGGGCCAGCGCGAGCAGCGCGCCGATCAGTGCGAGCAGTGAGAGAAAGACGGTCTTGAGCGTGCCGGGCATGCGCGCATTGTACGGCCGCCAGCGCGTCCGGCGCTGCAGGCAGATCGGCATGGCCGCCGCACCCGTGGGAGAGGGAAACGGGCACGGCGGCCATGCACAGGGGGTCAGGCTGCGAAGTCGATCACCACGCGACCTTCGATGGTGCCGGCGTGCATGCGTGCGAACACCTCGTTGACGTTCTCCAGGCGGTCGGTGCTGACCGTGGCGGCAACCTTGCCGTCGGCGGCGAACTGCAGCGATTCCTGCAGGTCCAAGCGGGTGCCGACGATCGAACCGCGTACGGTGACGCCGTTGAGCACCATGCCGAAGATGTCCAGCGGGAAGTTGCCCGGCGGCAGGCCGTTGAGCGAGACCGTGCCGCCGCGGCGGACCATGCCCAGTGCCTGTTCGAAGGCCTTGGGCGAAACCGCAGTGACCAGCGCACCATGCGCGCCACCGATCTCCTTCTTCAGGAACGCGGCCGGATCGGTGGTGCGCGCGTTGACGGTGACCTGTGCGCCCAAGCGCCTGGCCAGGGCCAGCTTGGCGTCGTCCACATCCACCGCTGCCACGTTCAGGCCCATCGCGCGGGCGTACTGCACGGCCATGTGGCCGAGGCCACCGATACCGGAAATGACCACCCAGTCACCGGGTTTGGTGTCGGTGACCTTCAGGCCCTTGTACACGGTGACGCCGGCGCACAGCACCGGCGCGATCTCCACAAAGCCCACTTCCTTCGGAAGCAGGCCGACATAGTTGGCATCGGCCAGTGCGTACTCGGCGAAGCCGCCGTTGACCGAGTAGCCGGTATTGCGCTGCGTTTCGCACAGCGTTTCCCAGCCACCCAGGCAGTGTTCGCAATGGCCACACGCCGAGTACAGCCAGGGGATGCCGACCCTGTCACCTTCCTTGATGTGCCCTACCCCGCCTCCCACGGCCACGACGTGCCCCACGCCCTCGTGGCCGGGGATGAACGGCGGGTTCGGTTTCACCGGCCAGTCGCCCTCGGCGGCGTGCAGGTCGGTGTGGCAGACGCCACAGGCCTCGATCTTGACCAGCACCTCGCCCGCCCCCGGGCGCGGTACCACGACTTCCTCGATGACCAGCGGCTTGCCGAACTCACGGACGACGGCGGCCTTCATGGTTCTGTTCATGCGTGCTTCTCCGTAGTGCGCTTGCAGACAGGATGGCGCCGGCCCCATGCCCGCGCCTTGATCCCGATCAATCCTCAGAAGAAGCCGAGCTTCTTCGGTGCGTAGCTGACCAGCAGGTTCTTGGTCTGCTGGTAGTGGTCGAGCATCATCCGGTGGTTCTCGCGGCCGATGCCCGACTGCTTGTAGCCGCCGAACGCGGCGTGCGCCGGGTAGGCGTGATAGCAGTTGGTCCATACCCGCCCGGCCTGGATCGCGCGGCCCACCCGGTACAGGCGCGCGGCATCGCGGCTCCAGACGCCGGCACCCAGCCCGTACAGCGTGTCGTTGGCGATCTGCAGTGCTTCTTCTTCGGTCCTGAACGTGGTCACCGACACCACCGGCCCGAAGATCTCCTCCTGGAACACGCGCATGCCGTTGTGGCCCTTGAACACGGTCGGCTGCACATAGAAGCCGCCGGCCAGGTCGCCACCGAGCGCGGCTCTGTCACCGCCAATCAGCACCTCGGCGCCTTCCTCGCGGCCGATGGCGATGTAGGACAGGATCTTCTCCAGCTGTTCGCCCGATGCCTGCGCACCCACCATGGTGTTCGGGTCCAGCGGATTGCCCTGGCGGATCGCCGCCACGCGTTCGAGCACACGCTCCATGAAGCGTTCGTAGATCGATTCCTGCACCAGTGCGCGCGACGGGCAGGTGCAGACCTCGCCCTGGTTGAAGGCGAACATGACGAAGCCTTCCACCGCCTTGTCGAGGAAATCATCGTCTTCGGCCATCACGTCGGCGAAGAAGATGTTCGGCGATTTGCCGCCCAGTTCCAGCGTCACCGGGATCAGGTTCTGGCTGGCGTACTGCATGATCAGGCGGCCGGTGGAGGTTTCACCGGTGAAGGCGATCTTGGCGATGCGCGGGCTGCTGGCCAGCGGCTTGCCCGCCTCCAGGCCGAAGCCGTTGACCACGTTGAGCACGCCCGGCGGCAGCAGGTCGCCGATCACCTCCATCAGCACCAGGATCGACGCCGGGGTCTGCTCGGCAGGCTTGAGCACCACGCAGTTGCCGGCGGCCAGCGCCGGCGCCAGCTTCCAGGCCGCCATCAGCAGCGGGAAGTTCCACGGGATGATCTGCCCGACCACGCCCAGCGGTTCGTGGAAATGGTAGGCCACGGTGTCGTCGTCGATCTGCGACAGGCTGCCCTCCTGCGCACGCAGGCAACCGGCGAAGTAGCGGAAGTGGTCGGCCATCAACGGCACGTCGGCGTTGAGTGTCTCGCGGATCGGCTTGCCGTTGTCCCACGTCTCGGCGTGGGCCAGCAGTTCCAGGTTCTGTTCGATGCGATCGGCGATGCGGTTGAGCAGCAGCGCACGGTGGGCGGCCGATGTGCGGCCCCAGGCGTCCTTTGCGGCGTGGGCGGCATCGAGTGCGGCGTCGATGTCCTCGGCGTTGGAGCGGGCAACTTCAGTGAACACCTGGCCGTTCACCGGCGAGATGTTGTCGAAGTACTGGCCGCTGCGCGGGGCGATCCATTCGCCACCGATGTAGTTGCCATAGCGCGGCTTGAACAGGGAGCGCGGATCGGTGGCATGCGGGCGGGTGGACGGTACGGCGTTCATGGCGGCTCCTGTGGTGGGCATGGTGCATCCACAGGCGCAAAGACGATGCCAACATTGGCCTGCTGCGCTGCATCACGCCTTCATCGCCCGGCCGTCGGTCATCCTGTCGCGCACCCTGCGGCAGTGCAGCAGGCGTGGTCGTTGCAGGCCGACGCCGGGTGTGCTGTTAATCGGGACAGGTCCCGCAACAACTGTCGCAATGTGCGACACAGGAGGCTGTCGGTGTCCCCGCTTGCTCCCGATCCCCGCCTGGGAAGTGCCCGGCGCAGTTTCTTCGAGCGTGGCGCTGCCCCGGTCGGTGCCGTGCCCGAGGCGATCCTGCATTCCTGGCAACGTTGCCAACGGCACGGCCTGCTGGTGGATGCGCAGCCGGCCGCCGAACCACTGACCGACAACCGCCTGCGCGAACTGCGCCAGCGCCGCGAGCGCCTGTGGCGACAAGCGCGCCCGGAGCTGGATGGACTGGCGGCGGAAATGACCCATAGCGGCAGCATCGTGCTGCTGACCGATGAAGACGGCTGGATCCTCGACGCCGAAGGCAGTGCCGGTTTCCTCGACAAGGCCGGTCGTGTCGCGCTGATGCCGGGCATGCGCTGGGACGAGGGCACGGTCGGCACCAACGCGATCGGCACCGCGCTGGTCGACGGGCGCGCGCTGCAGGTGCGTGGCGGCGAGCACTACTTCGCCCCGCACGGCATCCTCACCTGTTCGGCCGTGCCGATCCTGGATCCCTACGGGCAATGCCTGGGGGTGCTCGATGTGTCCGGCGACGCGCGGCTGCCACACGTGCACGCGCTGGCGCTGGTGCGGCAGGCGGTAGCGCAGATCGAGCACCGCGGTTTCGCCGACGGCCTGGCCGACTGCGAGCTGCTGCGCGTGCATCATCAACCCGCGCTGCTGGGCAGTGCGCGCGAAGGCGTGCTCGGCTTCCGCGGTGGTCGCCTGGTGGCGGCCAATCGTGCCGGCCTTGCCTTGTTCGGGCTGGATCGTCAGGACATCGGCCGCACGCCGTACGAAGCCCTGTTCGAACAACCGCTGTCGCGACTGGCCGATGACGGCGTGCTGCTTGATCGTCAGGGCCGTCGTCTGTACGGCGTGCGCGAGGCCCGTGCGCCGCGACGCAGTGCAGCTGCGCCTGGGCCGACCGCGCCGCTGCCGGCCCGTGCGCAGGACCCACTTTTCGATGCTGGACAGCAACAGCAGCTGGCCACCGCAGGACGCGTGCTGCAGGCCGGGCTGCCAGTGCTGCTGCAGGGCGAGACCGGCACCGGCAAGGAAGTCTTCGCGCGGGAACTGCACGCACGCAGCATGCGTGCGGGAAAGCCCTTCGTCGCGGTGAACTGCGCGGCGCTGCCGGAAGGCCTGATCGAAGCAGAGCTGTTCGGCTACGAGGAGGGTGCCTTTACCGGCGCGCGCCGGCAGGGCAGCCCGGGCCTGCTGCGGCAGGCCGAGGGCGGTACCTTGTTCCTCGATGAGATCGGCGACATGCCGCTGGCGCTGCAACCGCGCCTGCTGCGCGTGCTGCAGGAACGCGAGCTGTCACCGCTGGGCGGCGGCAAGCCGGTGAAACTGGATTTCGCACTGGTCTGCGCCAGCCACTGCGAACTGCCGCAGGCGGTGGATGCCGGTCGCTTCCGTGCGGATCTGTATTACCGCATCGCCGACCACGTGGTGACCCTGGCACCGTTGCGGCAGCACCCCGATCGCGCTGCCGTGGTGGATGCCCTGTGGCAGCAGCTGGGACAGGGCCATGCGTTGTCGGCGCAGGCCCGCGCGGCGCTGGCCGCCCATGCCTGGCCCGGCAACCTGCGCCAGCTGAGTGCCTGCCTGCGCACGCTGGCCGCACTGGCTGAGCCGGGGCAACCGGTGGGCCCGCAGCTGCTGCCCGCGGACGTGCGTGCTGGCAGCTCCACCGCGCCCGCAGTGCCTGCCAGCGGGGCATTGGAGGAGATCGCCGAGGCGGCCATGCGCCAGGCGCTGGCCGAGTGCCAGGGCAACGTCAGCGCGGCCGCCAGGCGGCTGGGGATCAACCGCAGCACCCTGTACCGCCGGCTGGGTACGCCACGCGGCTGAACGGATGCGCTGGCGCCGGGTCTGTGCCCGGCCCCAGCAGGGGCCGAGGGATCAGCCCGCCAGCACCGCGGCCTCGCGTGCCAGGCGCTCGACGCTGTCCCAGTCGCGGGTCTGCATCAGCGCGGCGGTGGTCAGCCACGAACCGCCCACGCACAGCACGTTGGGCAGATGCAGGAACTGGCTGGCGGTCTGCGCACTGATGCCGCCGGTCGGGCAGAAGCGCACATCGCCGAACGGGCCGTGCCACGCCGACAGCATCGCGGCACCACCGGCCTGCACCGCCGGGAAGAACTTGAAGGTATCCAGGCCGTGTTCCAGGCCGACGATCAGCTCCGAACCGGTGGCCACGCCAGGCAGGTAGGGCAGATCGGCATCGCGCGCGGCGGCATACAGCCGTGGGGTCGCCCCGGGCGACACCGCGAAGCGGCCGCCGGCCTGTTTCACCGCCTGCATCTGCGCGGCATCGAGCACGGTGCCGGCACCAATCACCGCATCCGGCACGGCCTCGACCATCGCCTTGATGGCGTCCAGCGCACGCGGCGTGCGCAGGGTCACCTCGATCACCGGCAGGCCGCCACGGAACAGCGCCTGCGCGACCTGTACCGCATCGTCGATGTCATCGGGGGTGAACACCGGAATCACCGGTGCCAGTTTCAGTACCGCACGAACGCGTGGATCAGCGCCGGACATCGAATCGCTCCTCGCCCACCAGGGCCAACACATCAGCTTCGCTGACGGGATTGAAATCGCCGGGAATGGAATGCTTCAGGCCCCCGGCGGCCAGGCCGAAGCGCACGGTGGCGTCGGCATCGAAGGCCGACAGGATGCCATGCAGGATGCCTGCCGCGAAGGCATCACCGCCGCCGATGCGGTCGACGATGCCCTGCAGCTGGCGTACCGGGGCCTGTGCGCGGGTGCCATCGCGGCCGAGCAGCAGCGCGCCCAGCGCATGGTGGTCCACGCTCAGCGTCTGCCGCTGGGTGCAGGCCATCCACTGCAGCTGCGGGAACGCTTCGAACGCGGCCGCGGCCGCCGCTTCCACACGCGCGACCACGTCGGCCTGTTCGAAGCGCTGGCCGAGGATGACTTCGATATCGCGGTAGTCGGCGAAGACGATGTCGGCCTGCGCGAACAGTTCGTGCAGGATCGCCCGCGCATCGCCACCCCAGCGTTGCCACAGCTTCGGCCGGAAGTTGCCATCGAAGGACACGCGCACGCCCAGTGCACGCGCGGCGCGCGCTGCGGCCAGGGTGGCCTGTGCCACGTCCGCGCCCAGCGCCGGGCTGACCCCGGACAGGTGCAGCCACTGCGCGCCCCGCAGCAGTGCGGGCCAGTCGTAGTCGGCGGCGGTGCTGTTGGCGAATGCCGAATCGGCACGGTCGTAGACCACTTCGCTGGCCCGTTGCACCGCGCCGGTGGTCAGGAAGTACAGGCCCATGCGGCCTTCGGCATCTTCGCGCACGCCGCGCGTATCGACCCCATGCCGGCGCAGTTCGGCCAGCGCATGCGCGCCGAGCGCGTTGCCGGCGACGGTGCTGACCATGGCCACGTCATGTCCAAAGCGGGACAGCGAGACAGCCACGTTCGCCTCGGCGCCGCCGACATGCACCTGCAGCTGCGGCGACTGCAGCAGCAGTTCGCGACCGGGCGCACCCAGGCGCAGCAGCAGTTCCCCGAAACACACGATACGACCCATTTCTGCTCCTTCACGCGTGCCGCCCGCATGTGACACTGGGCGGCGTGGTAGTGGACCACGCGTGGGGCGTGGAATTGGCTAGCGGTGTCATTTCAATCCCGCCCATCCTTGCCCTTAGCCTACCAAACTGTTGGAAGCATTGTCCTGCAAGCGTCTTGGAGACATTTCAGATCTGTTGCGGTGCAAGATGCCGGATCGGGAACGTGCTGTTAACGTCCGGCCTGACCAGCGGTGTCATCCCGCTGAAACAGCCGCGATACCAGACCTTTGGGAGAGGGAAAGGCATGCATTCTCGGAACCATGAAAAAAAGACACCGGTTACCTTGCTCGCGTTGGCCGTCGCACTGGCCCTGGCAGGCAACGCCGGCGCGCAGCAGCAGAGCGCCAACCCGAACGCCACCGACCTGGATACGGTCACCGTCACCGGCTACCGCGCCAGCGTGGAGAAGGCGCTGGACATCAAGCGCGGCGAAGCCGGCGTGGTCGATGCCATCGTTGCCGAGGACATCGGCAAGTTCCCGGACCTGAACCTGGCCGAGTCGCTGCAGCGCATCCCGGGCGTGGTCATCACCCGCGAGGCCGGCGAAGGCCGCAACATCTCGGTGCGTGGCCTCGGCCCGGAATTCACCCGCGTACGCATCAATGGCATGGAAGCGCTGACCACGGTCGGCGCCGGTGACCAGAGCGGCGGCACCAACCGCGGCCGTGGCTTCGACTTCAACGTGTTCGCCTCGGACCTGTTCTCGCAGCTGCTGGTGCGCAAGACCGCCTCGGCCGATGTCGAGGAAGGCTCGCTGGGCGCCACTGTCGATCTGCGCACCGCGCGCCCGTTCGACTACGACGGCTTCACCTTCGCCGCCAGTGGCCAGGCCAGCTACAACGCGATGGCCGAAAAGGCCGACCCGCGCATTGCCGCACTGGTCTCCAACACCTTCGCCGATGGCACGTTCGGCGCGCTGCTGTCGGTGGCCTATTCCGAGCGCCAGGCGCTGGAGGAAGGCTCCAACACCGGTCGCTGGGCCAACGGCCCGAGCAACGGCAACTTCGCCGCGTCCTCGCCGTTCGCCGCCGCCCGTGGCGCCGATGTGTTCCATCCGCGCTTCCCGCGCTACGTGCAGATGGAGCATGAGCAGAAGCGTCTGGGCGTGACCGGTTCGTTGCAGTGGAAGCCGAACGACGCCACCGAGATCTCGCTGGATGCGCTGTACTCGAAGATCGATGCAACGCGCGACGAGCACTACATCGAGGCGATTTCCTTCAGCCGTGGCGCCAATGCGAGCGCACGCCTGTCGGGCAAGCCGACCACCATCGTCAAGAACGGCGAGATCCGCGACAACGCACTGCTCTACGGCGAATTCGACAACGTCGACATCCGCACCGAGAACCGCCACGACGAGTGGAGCACCGAGTTCAAGCAGATCGCGCTGAATGGCCAGCACCGCTTCGGTGATGACTTCACCCTGTCCGGCAAGATCGGCATCTCGCGGTCCAAGCACGAGAACCCGGTGCAGACCACCGTCATCATGGACAAGTACGACGTCAAGGGCTACAGCTACGACTACCGCGGCAACAGCCGTGCGCCGATCCTCAACTACGGCATCGACCCGACCAATCCCAACGGCTGGGAACTGGCCGAGATCCGCCTGCGTCCGCAGTACGTGGACAACGACTTCGACACCGGCCAGATCGACTTCAACTGGAACATCAGCCCGGGCTTCCGCCTGAAGGGCGGCGTGCTGGCCAAGGACTACACGTTCAAGACCGTCGAACTGCGCCGCGCCAGCGAACTGGCCGTGCCCAACTTCGCCGGCGGCACAAAGATCGTGCCGGTGAACCTGACCGAGCAGGCCGGACTGAAGGGCATCAACGGCAGTCCGTCGAACTGGGTCGTGCCGGACCTGGATGCGATCGCCGAACAGCTCGACATCTACAGCAACAGCGGCACCTTCGCCGTCGCCCCGCGCGCCAACAATGTGCGCCGCGTCGAAGAGAAGGACCGAGGCGCCTACCTGATGGGCGAGTTCTCCACCGAACTGGGCTCGCTGCCGTTGTCGGGCAATTTCGGTGTGCGCTACGTGCGCACCAAGCAGTCGTCCACCGGGCAGTCGACGCTGGCCAACGGCACCGTCGAAACCACGGTCAGCCGTACCTACGATGACACCCTGCCCTCGTTCAACCTGGTGGCCGAAGTCACCCCGGACTTCCTGATCCGGCTGGGTGCGGCCAAGGTGATGAGCCGTCCGGGGCTGGGCAGCCTGACCCCGGGCGCGACGGTGGCCGTGGCCGGTGGTGCACGCACCATCTCCAGCGGCAACCCGGTGCTGGATCCGATCCGCGCAACCAATGTCGACCTTGGTTTCGAGTGGTACTTCGCCGAGGGCGCAATGGCCGGCATCGGCCTGTTCTACAAGGACATCGAGAGCTTCGTACAGACCACCCGCGAAGTGCGTCCGTACAGTGACAGCGGCCTGCCGGCTTCGCTGCTGGTCGGCACCGGCGCCTCGGCCACCGATGACTTCACCTACAGCAAGCCGGTCAACACCCCGGGCGGCGAACTGCACGGCGTGGAGGCCAACTACACCCAGCCCTTCACCTTCCTGCCGGGCAAGTGGGCCAACCTGGGCATGCAGTTGAACTACACCTGGGTGGAATCGAAGATCCAGTACATCAACGCGGCCGGGCAGCCGGTGATGAAGACCGACCTGACCGGCCTGTCGAAGTCCTCGTGGAACGCCACGCTGTTCTATGAAGGCGAGAAGTTCGCCGGGCGCATCTCGGCCACCAACCGCGATGACTACCTGACCCAGGCACCGGGCCAGGAAACCGGCTTCAACCTCGATGGCTACCACGGCATGACCGGTACCACGGTGTTCGATGCATCCATCCGCTACAAGATCAGCGACCAGCTGGAACTGAGCCTGGAAGGCATCAACCTGACCAACGAAGCGTCCGACGAGTGGGTGTACTCGCCGCTGACCGGTCGCCTGCCGCTGCAGTACACCGAGACCGGCCGCCAGTACCTGCTGGGGCTGCGCTACAAGTTCTGAGCAACGCCGACGGCGTGCCATCCGGCACGCCGTCGTTCGCCACGACCGCTGCTGCGCCGCAAGGTGCCGTCGCGGCGTGGCCTTGCTACGGTCCGGCGGCCCTCGCCGGCCGTCGCCCGTTGAAAGGAAACGCCTGATGCCGCACCGCTCGACCCTGTCCCGCTGCCTGTTGCTGGCGGTGGCCCTGGCTGCCGGCCCCGCGATGGCCGCCGCCGATGCGCCCACGCTGCTGTTCCATGTCGATGCCGGCAAAGGCCTTGAGGCCGTGGTGGCGCAGGGTGAGGCGGTGCCGAACTTCCGCGACAAGGTCGACATCGTCGACGACGGAGCGCGCGGCAAGGCCATCCAGTGGCAGGACGACGGCGTGCTGGCCTGGGATGCACCCGGCAACATCCTCGCCCAGCGGGGCACCCTCGCCTTCGACTGGCGCGCGCGCTACGCGGTGGGCGAAGCGCCGTTCGTGATCTTCCGCGTCGGCTATGCCGACCACAGCAGCTGGGACATGGCCTGGCTGCGGATCGACTGGAACGGGCATGGTTTCGATGCGTTCGTCACCGATGCCAACCTCGCCCGCACGCGCGTGTCGTTCCGCATGGACACGCCGCCACGTGCGGACCAGTGGCTGCACCTGGCCTTCGCCTGGGACGAAGACCAGGGTGTACGCCTGTTCGTCGATGGCCGCGAGGTGGCGCGGGTGCAGGCCAGCGGTGACTACGATGCCGCGCTGGACCAGCTCGGCCTGGCCGGGCGGGTGATGGCGCCCTACCAGGTGCAGAGCCGCTACAACTTCCTGCGTGGCAGCGATTTCCAGCACATCCGCGTGTATGACCGCATGCTCGATGCTGCGGCCGTCAGTGCGCTCGCGCGCGGCAAGGCCGCCGAAAGCGCCGTTGCCAGCGCTGCCGATGACCGTGCCTGGCGCCATCGCTTCGGCTGGGAAGGCGCGCCGCCGCCGCCGTTGACCGCAGCCAGCACGCGCATCCGCAAGATCGAATTCGACGATGCCCGCGACCTCAAGGCGTGGATGTGGAAGGCCACCGACGGCATCGCCGAGACCACCTGGCCGGGTGTCTACAACCGCTCGCGCCTGCCCGGCCGCAACGACTACTTCCAGTTGCCGGACTGGAACACGTATGTGGAAAGCGGCCAGCATCTGGACCTGACCGTGCCGGCCGGCGAGACCGTGAACCGGGTGGAGATCCGCGGCGCGGCCTTCGGCACGCTGGCCCATGGCCGCGATGCCGCGCACGCCACCCAGGTGCTGGCCACGCGTCCGCAGGGTGTGGTGCGCAGCGTGGACGACATCCCGGCACAGACCGGTGGCGTGCTGCGCTTCAGCAACGTTGAACAGGAAACGCCGATCCAGGAGATCTGGGCGTATGGCGTGAGCGAAGGTGCCGAGCCCGACGGCACGGTCAAGCAGACCTATGTCATCGACAGCCAGGCACTGCCGGACTACACCAACCTGGACACACTGCGCCGCTACATCGAAGGCCGCTACCCGGCGGCCGAACGCAGCACGGTGATGGCGCTGCCCAAGGGGGCGGGCTCGCGCCGGCGCCCGGCCGATTCGTTGCCAACGCAGCCCAAGCCCATCGTGCACGTGCTGATTCCCTCCGGCGTGGGCGATGCGCCGGCCAACCAGCCGTTGATCCGCAGCTGGGCCTACAGCTGGGAGAACATGCATGACGGCCTGGACGGCGTGGCCATCGATATTCCCGCGCTGGACCTGCCGGCCACGCACGATGGCCTGATCCCGCTGAACATCCGCATCAAGGATCCGATCTGGCCGGCGCGCGACATGATCGATGTATCGGTCTCGGTGCAGCCGGGGCAGAAGCGCACGCTGTGGCTGGACCTGCGCGACCGCATCCTCACCACCGACAGCCTGTGGTTGAGCATCGCCTCGGCTGCGCCCGGCTTCGACGCCAAGGCACTGGACGGTGCGCAGGTGCGGCTGGTGTTCAAGCCACGCGCCGATGCGCTCAAGGAGCACGTGGCCGACCGCTTCAACCAGGTGCGCGACAACTGGGGTTTCCTCGTGGAGGAACACACCACCTCCAAGCGCCAGCGCCTGTATGCGCGCGTCTACGCGGACCTGAGCGATCTGCTGCGGGTCGACCCGGACCATGAGCTGGGCCGGTTGTACTGGAACTACATCAGCTACAACAGCCAGGGCCGCCCGCCGTACACCGCGCCGGAGGTGCCCAGGGGCGTACCGGCGTGGGCCTTCCACCAGGTGCAGGACCTGGCGCAGGTGCGGCAGTTCGTCGACTGGTGGATCGATCAGCGGCAGGTGGCCTACGGCGATTTCGGTGGTGGCATCTCCGATGATTCCGACCTGACCCAGCAGTGGCCCGGCCTTGCCCTGATGGGCGTGCAGCCGGACCGCCTGAATGCCTCGCTGACCGCATTGTCCGACGCGGTGTACCGCAACGGCATGTTCAGCAATGGCCTGAGCACCATCGAGACCGACGAGCTGCATGCCTACGAGGAAGGCATCAACACCAACAGCGCGATGCTGTACCTCAACTGGGGCGATCCGCTGACCCTGGAACGGCTGATGGAAACGGTGAAGGCGTTCGACGAGCGCATCATCCTGCGCAACCCGCAGGGCCATGTGCTGTTCTCCAGCAACTGGTTCGGTGGCAACAAGGTCTACCGCGAACCCAACTGGCAGTGGCAGAAGCCGTACTCGTTCCCGGTGCTGCACCCGGCGTTCCTGCTGGGCCGGTACAACGCCGACCCGACCGGGCGCCGGCTGGTGATCGGCCTGGCCGATGGCTATCTGGCCCACGCCGGCACCGACGACAAGGGCCGCTTCACCCTGCCCAACGAGATCAACTGGGCCACGGGTGAGACCCGTGGCGGCGAACTCAACAACGGCTCCGGCAGCGGTGACACGATGCACACCTTCTGGGCGGCATGGCGCTGGACCGGTGATGCGAAGTACCTGCAGGCACTGGACTATCGCGTGCAGCGCGGCGGCCCCGGGGCGCTGGCCAACCTTGGCGAGAACTATGTAGAGGCACTTGGCCGGCAGCAGGACTGGTACCCGCTGCTGACCGCCGAGGCCGACGCCGGAAAGACCGGTTTCGCCAGCCTGATGGCATGGCAGGCCAGCGGCGAGCGGAAGTACATCGACGCGCTGCATGCCGAGGGCCTGCAGGCCAAGGCACAACGCGCGTACATGAACACCGAGGGCCATTGGTGGTCCGACCGGGTGGAAGCACCGAGCGAGTTCCTGCAGCGTGCGCGGCTGGGCGGCATCGCCCTGAAGCGCAACCAGAGCTGGCCCGGGCACACCGTCAGCTGGCGCTTCGATCGTGAGGGCGCTGCGGAACAGGTGGCACTGCTGGTGCATGCGCCCTCGCGTGAGCGCTTCACGATCACCAGCCACAACCTCGGCGCGCGCGTGATCGCCGCCGACATGACCGGCTGGAACGTGGGCAGCGGTTCCTGGCGCGTGCGCAGTGGCGTGGATGCCGATGGCGATGGCCGCATTGACGGTAGGCCGCGCGAGCGCACGGTACAGCTGGAGACGAGTGTGTCGGTACCGATGCAGTTCCAGCCGGGTCGCACCGAGGTCTTCGAATTCGAGCGTGTGTCTGCGGGCACGCCGGTGGAAATGCGTCCGGACCTGGGCGTGGGCCGTGGCGATGTGCGGGTGGACGGGCGCCAGGTACACGTGACCGTGCACAGCCTTGGGCATGTGGCCAGCGGTGTGGGCGTGGCGATACTGGAAGATGCGCGGGGCCGCGAGATCGCACGTACCGAAGTGCCGGCGATGGCGGCACCGACCGACCTGCTGCCGAAGACGGCGGTGGTGTCGTTGCCGTTGCCGGCAGGGGAACGCGGCGGCCTGCGCGTGCGTGTTGCGCTGGCCGATGGCGGAGAGGAAGTCACGCGGCTCAACAATGTGGTGGATGTGCCGCGATGAATTCCGCGTTCCGCCGGGCATGGCCCGGCGCTACCGATGAATCGGTGGGCCACAAGCCCTGGTAGCGCCGGGCCATGCCCGGCGCAACGCAATCAGGACGCCTCGGTCTCCATCACCTTCACCCGGCGCTGGTACCAGCCGTCATCCAGCGGATCGAACACCGCGCTGCGCTCCATCACGCCCTGGTAGACGTGCACGGACACTGCCACGTCCTCGTCGCTGGCGTTGCGCAGTGTGTGGTACTCGTGCGGCGGAATCAGGCTGCCGGCGCTGCCACGGTGCCCGTACAGCGTGTCCTGCGCAGCGAAGCGGTGACGCTCGCCACGCTGTTCCAGCAGCGCGTATGGGGTCACGATCAGCTCGCCCTGCCAGACGCCCTCCACGCACCACATCGCATCGTGGTCGTGCAGTGGCGTGCCCTGCCCCGGGCCCCAGCACATCGCGATCACGCTGTAGCCCAGCGTGGCGCTTCGGTACAGTTCACGGCGTGCGTAATGGCCGTCCACGGGGCGACGTACGCAGGGCGGCAGCTCGATCAGCGGATCGACGATGGCTTCACGCAGCACCCGCTGCAGCGCACCGGTGATCGCCTGCGGATCGACCAGGCAGACGGCGGCATCAATCCGTGCAATCAAGCGCTCGCGGCCGGTGAACGGCGGTGGCGTGAACATCGCTTCCATGAACCGACTCTAGCCGAGGCGGGTTAACAGAATGTTTGCACCGCGGTGTCATCACTGCGTGCCGCGCTGCACGAACGGCACTTTTGCGTAGAGCGCACGCTCGCCGGCACGTGGATCGTCAACCACGCGGCTGTGCCGATCGAACACCATCGTCTGCCGTTGTGGCACGCCATAGGGAGCCCACTGCGACATTCCCGCGTGATTGGGATCGCCGACACGCGCAAAGGCGATCAGCGCATCGCTCATCGTCGCTGCCAGTGCCCGGGCGTCTTCACCACCGCCGGTACGCGCGCCCGGCAGGCCGGCGTTGTCGAACACCAGCGGAATATCCAGCGTATGGAAGGCACGCAGGCGTCCGTCTTCCACCGGTGATGGCCAATCGAGCTGGTAGGCCCAGGTGGGTGCGGCCCCGGTTGTCTGCCGGGCGCGTGCTTCCAGTTCCTCCACCGCACCGCGCCACGAGCGGCCGGCGGTGGTCGCCGCGAAGAACACCTCTGAAGGCGTGTAGTGCGGATACAGGCGTCGATATTCTGCGATCACCACCGAGGGCAGCAGATCGACGAACTGCTGCTGCTCCAGTTGCGCCGGCAGACGCTCCCAGGTCAGCGTGAAATTGGCCGGGTCGTTGCCAAGGAACGCGCGCGTCTCATCGCGGGTGTTGCCGATCACCATCGGAATCGACGCGGACTGCGCCGGTGCCTGTGGCCAGAACGGGTGCACCGGCAGCACCACCTCATCCAGTACCGGGCCGAAGTACAGCGCGCTGCTTTCCACCCGCGAGGGATCGCGTGCGCGGGTGGCGGCCAGCAGCTCGGTCGCCGGCAGTCGCAGCAACGCCTGCAGGTCGCGCGCGGCCACGGCTTCCATCGCAATCGAAGCCCGTTGCGCCGCCGCACGTGGACCGGCGGCGGTCACCTGCTGCCCGCTCATCGTCCACGCGCGCTGGAACAGGCCTTTCGCTGCGGGCATAGCCATCAGCGTGGCGATCTTGGCGCCGCCACCGGATTGCCCGAACACGGTGATGTTGCCGGCGTCGCCGCCGAACACCGCCGCATGCTCCCGCACCCACTGCAGCGCCTGCACCAGGTCGAGCTGGCCCACGTTGCCGGAGGCCGCATAGCGCGGATCGCCGAGCGCGCCCAGGTACAGGTAGCCGAAGGTGTTCAGGCGATGATTGACGGTGACCACCACCACGTCGCCGCGTCTGCACAATGCGCTGCCGTCGTACAGCGGATCGCTGCCGGAGCCGTTGTTGAAGCCACCGCCATGGATGTAGACCAGGATCGGCCGCTTGCCGCCGTCGCCCAATGCTGGCGTCCAGACATTGAGGAACAGGCAATCTTCGCTGCCCGGTCCGTCCGCTCCGGTCTGTGGCGCAGACGCGGCGTATTCCAGGGCGTCGGCGATACCACGCCATCCCGGCTCGCGCCGTGGCGGCTGGAAACGGTAGGCGGAGGTGTCAGCGCCATAACGCAGGCCACGGAACACGTGCACGCCGTGCTCGCGCTGGCCACGCACGCGGCCGCCACGCAGGCGTGCCACCACCTGTGTGTCATCACGTGGCCCAGGCACCGCGGCGGCAGGAAGTGCCACGAGCGTGGCCGTGGCCAGCGCCCAGCGTGCACTGTCGCGCAGGAAACGGCGGCGCTGCAGGTTGGCATCCCCCTGGTTCACTGTGCTGCCTCCGTCGCCTGCAGCCAGAGTTGTGCCAGCAGCGGCCACACGGCCAGCGTTGAATCAGGCGGCATGCGCATGCCGAAGCCATGGCCGCCATGGGCGAACAGGTGCAGTTCGTGTTCGACACCCGCCTTGGCCAGTGCCTGCGCCATCATCTCGCTGTTGTGCACGTTGACCACCCGATCATCGTTGGCATGGATCAACAGCGTCGGCGGCATGTCCGTGCGTACGTGCTGCTGCATCGAATACTGCGCAGCCAGCGTCGCATCGGGCTGCTCGCCCAGCAGGCGTCCGCGTGAGCCGCTGTGTGCATGCGCGCCCATGTCGATCACCGGATACACCAGCACCGCGCGTGCAGGACGCGCGCTGAGGCGATCGATGGCATCGCGTGGCGGGTAGACCGGGGCATCGAAACCGGTGGCCAGCCGTGCGGCCACATGGCCGCCAGCGGAGAAGCCCATCACCGACACGCTGCCGGCATCCAGCCTGCGCCGTGCGGCCTGGTCGCGCACCACGCGCAGTGCGCGCTGCGCGTCGGCCAGTGCCGCCTGGCGGTCGCGGCCGGCCTGCGGCAGGCGGTAGCGCAGCACGAACAGGGTGTAGCCGGCACGGTCCACCCACTCCGGCACCAGTGCGCTGTCCTCCTTGTCGATCACCACGCGCTGGTAGCCGCCACCGGGAATCACCAGCAACGCGCGGCCGTTGGCACGGGCCGGCGTGTGCACCAGCAGGTAGGGCGCATCAACCTGGTCGATGAAGCGATCGGGGTGGGCTGGATCATCGCTGCGCTCGACCACGCGCGCCGGCCGCGCCGTGCCCGTTTCACCGGGGACCTGCCCCGCCGGCCACAGCGGCAGCTGCTCGCCGGCAAGCTCCTGGCCGAGGTGTTCACCTGCGCGCAACGGCATATCGGCCGCGGATGCGGGGACGGTCAGCAGCAGGCCTGACAGCAACAACAGCACACGGGAAAAACGCATGGTGGAAAGGGCTCCAACGGGGAGACAACAGAGTGGCCGAGGCCACCGGCAAGCGCCCGTGATGCGCTGCGGCTTGCACGATGACACCGGTTTACCATATACACCTCCTGCAGACGCTGTCGATGGGCAGTGCAACAACGCCAGAGGGAGACCGTTCTTGAGCAACGAACACGGCATACATGGGCAGACGCCGGCGCCGGACGATGCGGCCGCGATCGCCCGCGCTTTCACCACCGCGCGCCGCGGCGGCCAGGCCCTGCCCGGCTTCCCGGGCGTTGTCCCGCCTGACCTGGTGGCTGCCTACCAGGTGCAGGATCTGGCCATTGCCAGCTGGGATGACCAGGTGGTGGGCTGGAAGGTCGGCTACATCGCCGCCGAGCGCCGCGATGCGTCCGGGGACGACCGCCTGCTGGGCCCGGTTTTCTCACGTCAGCTGAAAAATGCTACCGGTGGAACAGTGGACATTCCGGTGTTCGTCGGCGGCTTCGGTGCGGTCGAGGCGGAGTACGTGCTGGAGCTGTTGGAGGACGCTCCGGCCGCACAGCTGCACTGGACCCCCGAGCAGGCTGAAGCGCTGCCGGCGCGGCTGTACATCGGCGTGGAAGTGGCCAGCAGCCCGCTGGCGACGATCAACGAACTCGGCCCGCGCGTGGTGGTGTCCGACTTCGGCAACAACAACGGCCTGGTACTGGGGCCGGAGATCGCCGACTGGACTGCCCGCGACGAAACCGACCTGCGCGCCGAAACCCTGATCGAGGGCGAGGTGGTCGGCACGGGTGGTGCCACCCGGCTGCCCGGCGGCCTGCGCGCGGCGTATGCGTTCGCGTTGTCGCGTTCGGCGCTGCGCGGCCGGCCGTTGCGACGGGGTGACCTGATCGCCACCGGCAACGCCACCGGCATCCATGACATCACCGTGGGGCAGACGGCGCTGGTGCGGTTTGCCGGCTTCGGCGAAATTGCCTGCAGGGCCGTGCCGGCCGGGTAACCGCCGCACGATCCGGTGAACACGCGCGGGAGGGCGCAGATGATCACACGACGACATTTCCTGGCCGGCGGCGCTGCTGCGCTGGCCACCCCGATGCTCGCGGCCTGTGGCCGCGGGCCCGCCGATGCCATCGACGGCGGCCAGCTGCTGACGGCCACCGACGTGCACGTGGCCGACTATCCCACCGTGACCGCGGTGAAGTGGATCGGCGAAACCCTGCAGCGCGAAAGCAACGGTCGCCTGCGCCTGCGGCAATACCATTCGGGCCAGCTCGGTCGCGAATCGGAAGCGATCGACATGGCCCGTTTCGGTGCCATCGACATCACCCGCGTGTATGCCGGTGCGTTGAACAACGCTTTCCCGCTCACCCAGGCGCTGTGCCTGCCGTACGTGTTCGAGTCGGTGGCGCACCAGCGCGCCGCACTGGATGGCGGCATTGCCGATGCGGTGCTGCGTGGCTTCGAGAGCCGTGACCTGGTCGGCCTGGCCATCTATGATTCCGGCGCACGCTGCTTCTACAACACCAAGCATCCGATCGTGCAGCCCGGTGATCTGCACGGGCTGAAACTGCGTGTGGCGTCCTCGGACATCTTCATCCAGCTGATGCGCCTGCTCGGCGCCAACCCGACGCCGATGTCGCTGGGCGATACGTTCTCCGGCATGGAGACGCACATGATCGATGGCGCCGAGAACAACATGCGCAGCTTCCATTCCAGCCGCCACTTCGAGGCCGCGCACTACTGGTCGCAGAGCGATCACTCGTATGCGCCGGACGTGCTGTTGATGTCGCGCGCCAGTTTCGAGCGCCTGCAGCCGGCCGACCGCCAGCTGCTGCTGGAGACCGCGCGCGCCTCGGTGAAGGTGATGCGCGCGCAATGGGATGCGTCCGAAGATGCTGCGCGCCGCGCGGTGCTGGCCTCTGGCGTGAAAGCCAACGAGGTGGACCTGCCCGCCTTCCGCGCCGCCGCCCAGCCGCTGCTGCAGCAGTACCTGCAGCAACCCGAGCTGGCTGCGCTGGTCGCCCGCATCCGTGCCGCCGCCTGAGGACACTGCCATGACCGAGACGACGATTTCCGCCGGCCCCGGCCCCGGCCAACGCCTGCTGGACCGCATCGCCGACATCGCCATCCATGTCGCCGTGGCCGCGCTGCTGGGGCTGGTGGTGGTGCAGGGCTGGCAGGTGTTCGCCCGCTACGTGATCAACGATTCGCCCAGCTGGACCGAGCCGGTGACCCTGCTGCTGCTGGCCACCGCCATGAGCCTGGGCGCGGCCTGCGGCGTGCACACCAATCGCCACTTCGGCTTCTTCCTGCTGCACGCCTACATGGGCGCCGGCCTGCGCCGGGCGGTGGATGTGTTCATCCAGCTGGTGGTGGCCGTGCTGGGCGGCTTCATCGCGTTCTGGTCGGCCGACCTGCTGCTCGATGGAATGGACATCAAGACCGCAGGCGCCAACCTGCCGCAGAGCATCAATTACCTGCCGCTGGCCGTGGGCGGTGCGCTGATGCTGCTGTTCGCGCTGAACCGTGCGTGGAAAGCGCTGCATGCCACGGCAGCCGATGCCGACGACGCTGAAGGAGATCGTTGATCCATGGGCATCACCATCCTGTTCTCTGTTTTTGCCGCGCTGCTGCTGTTGGGCGTGCCGGTGGCCTACGCGCTGGCCGCCGCCGCGCTGGCCACCCTGCTCTACCTGGACATTCCCAGCATCGTGCTGGTCCAGCAGATCTCCGCCGGTACCGGTTCGGCCTCGCTGATCGCCATTCCACTTTTCATCTTCGCTGGCGAGATCATGATGCGCGGCGGCATCTCCGAACGCCTGATCGCCCTGGCGTCATCGCTGGTCGGGCGCATGCGCGGCGGCCTGGGCCAGGTCTCGATCCTGTCCTCGCTGTTCTTCGGCGGTGTATCCGGCTCGGCCATCGCCGATGTGTCGGCGGTGGGCGGCACGATGATTCCGCAGATGGTCAAGCGTGGCTACGACCGCGATTTCGCGGTCAACGTCAGCATCACCGCTGCGCTGGTGGCGCTGCTGGTGCCGCCGTCGCACAACCTGATCCTGTTCTCGGCCGCCGCCGGTGGTGGCCTGTCGATCGCCGACCTGTTCGCTGCCGGCATCGTACCGGCGCTGTTGATGACCCTGGCGTTGATGATCACCGGCTACGTGGTCGCGCGTCGCCGTGGTTATGGCGTGGAAGTGTTCCCGGGCTGGCGCGCGGTACTGCTGCGCATCGTCTCCGCCCTGCCCGGCCTGGGCCTGGTGGCGCTGATCTTCGTGGGTATCCGCGCCGGCATCTTCACTGCGGTGGAAAGCGCGGCCATCGCCGTGGTCTACGCCCTGCTGGTCACCACCGTGCTGTACCGGCAGCTGCGCTGGCGTGAGTTCTTCGACACCGTCATCCATGCCGCGCGCAGCACCGGCGTGATCCTGTTCGTGATCGCCACCGCGGCGGTGTTCGGCTGGCTGCTGGCCTACCTGCAGGTGCCTGCGGCGGCGGTGGACTTCCTGCAGTCGTTCGCGCACAGCCAGTTCATGGTGCTGCTGATGATCGTGGTGATGCTGCTGCTGCTGGGCACCTTCATGGACCTGGCACCGATGATCCTGATCTGCACGCCGATCTTCCTGCCGGTGGCCAAGGCCTATGGCATCGATCCGATCCACTTCGGCCTGGTGCTGGTGCTGACCGGTGGCCTCGGCCTGGTCACACCGCCGGTGGGCTCGGTGCTGTTCATCGGTACCGCCATCGGCAAGATCAGCGTCGGCCAGAGCATGCGCACGATCTGGCCGTTCTGGTTTGCCGCGCTGGGCGTGCTGCTGATCGTCACCTTCTTCCCGTCGCTGTCGCTGTGGCTGCCCGCCGCGCTGCGCGCCTGATGACCGGAGGAAATCCCATGACACCGACGCTGCACCGCACTGCTGCAACCGTCCTGCTCGGCCTGCTGCTGGCCGCGCTGCCTGCCCTGGCTGCCCTGGCTGCCGAGCCCGCGCCCGCGCAGTGGAAGCGCGGCATCGAGCACCAGCGCCAGGGCGACCTTGGCAACGGTACCTTCCTCAACCCGGTGCTGGCCGGTGACAGGCCCGATCCGTCGGTGCTGAAGGACGGCGAGGATTACTACCTCACCCTGTCTTCGTTCGACGCCTACCCCGGCCTGCCGATCTGGCACTCGCGCGACCTGGTCAACTGGCAGCCGCTCGGCCATGCGATCACGCAGAACGTAGGTGCGATCTGGGCGCCGGACATCGTCAGGCACCAGGGCCGCTACTTCATCTACTTCCCGGCGCGCACCGGTGAGCGCCGCAGCAACTTCGTGGTCTGGGCCGATGACATCAAGGGCCCGTGGAGTGCGCCGATCGACATCGGCCTGGGCGGCTACATCGACCCCGGCCACGCGGTTGGCGAGGACGGCAAGCGCTACCTGTTCCTCAGCGGCGGCGACTACGTGCAGCTGGCCGATGACGGCCTGAGCGTGGCGGGTACGCCCAAGCATGTGTACGACGGCTGGCGCTACCCGGAAAGCTGGGACGTGGAGGCCTACGCGCAGGAAGGCCCGAAGATCCACTTCCGCGATGGCTGGTACTACATGACCACTGCGGTGGGCGGCACCGCCGGCCCGCCGACCGGGCACATGGTGATCACCGCGCGCTCGCGCTCGATCCACGGCCCGTGGGTGAACGCGCCGAACAACCCGATCATGCGCACCCGGTCGGCCGCTGAACCATGGTGGTCGCGTGGCCACGCCACGGTGATCGAAGGCACCGACGGCCGCTGGTGGATGATGTACCACGGCTACGAGAACGGCTTCTGGACGCTGGGCCGGCAGGCGCTGCTGGAACCGATCGAATGGACCGCCGATGGCTGGTTCGTGGCCAAGGGCGGCGATCTCGGGCAGCCGCTGCGCAAGCCATCGGGCAGCGCGCTGGCACCGCACGGCATGGCCCTGTCCGATGCTTTCAGCGGCCGTACGCTGGGCCCGCAGTGGGCGTTCTTCAACCCGGCGCTGGATGAATACCGGCGCCTGCGCTTCAGCGGCGACGGCCTGGTGCTGCAGGGCAAGGGCAGCACGCCGCGCGACGCCTCGCCGCTGACCACCATTGCCGGTGACCCGGCCTACCAGTTCGAGGTGCAGATGGAGATCGCCCCCGGCGCGGTGGGCGGTGCCCTGCTGTTCTACAGCGACCGCCTGTATGTGGGCGTGGGCAGCAACGGCGAGCAGTTCGTCATGCACCGCTACGGCGAGGAACGCCCCACCCGGCTGGCGGCCAGCGCCAAGGGCGGCCGGCTCTGGCTGCGGGTGACCAACAACCGCCACATCGTCACCATCCATTCCAGTGCCGATGGCCAGACCTGGCAGAAGTATCCGGTTCAGATGGAAGTGTCCGGTTACCATCACAATGTGGCCGGCAAGTTCCTGGCACTGAAACCGGCCCTGTATGCGGCCGGCAACGGTGCGGTAACCTTCCGCAGCTTCCGCTATCGCGCGCTGGACTGAGCGCGCGCTGGAATCCCCAGGCTTATCGGGTTCACTACATGTCAGTGCGCAACAAGAACGATGCCGCTACGCCGGCATTGGCAAAGGGCAAGGCAGCCACGATCAACGACATCGCGCGACTGTCGGGTGTATCCAAGAAAACGGTTTCAAGGATCATCAACAACTCGCCGCTGGTGCGCAAGGACACGCGCGACAAGGTGGAAGCGTTGATGCGCGAAGTCGGCTACAGCCCCGACCCGCTGGCCCGTGGCCTGGCCTTCCGCCGCTCGTTCCTGATCGGCATGGTCTACGACAACCCCACCGCGCAGTACATCGTGGACATGCAGTACGGCGCGCTGGATGCGCTGCGTGGCTCCAGCTTCGAACTGGTGGTGCACCCCTGCGACAGCCGCAGCCCGGGCTACATCGATGGCGTGCGCCGCTTCGCCCAGCAGCAGAAGCTGCATGGGGTGATCCTGGTGCCGCGTGCATCCGAGGACCAGGCGCTGGCGGACATGCTGGACGAGATCGGCTGCCGCTTCACCCGCGTGGCTGCGCTGCCGCTGGATGAAACCTCGCAGATGGTGGTCACCCACGACCGCGATGGCGCCGCCGAAGCGGCCGACTACTTGCTTTCGCTGGGCCACCGTGACATCGCCCTGGTGACCGGCCCCAGTGCATACCGCTCGGCGCACGAACGCACCGCCGGCTTCATCGAGGCGCTGTCGCAGCGCGGCATCGAGCTGCCGAAGGATCGCATCATCGAGGCCGGCTACACCTTCGAATCGGGTGTGGCCGCCGCCGAGAAACTGCTGCTGGGCAAGCGCCGGCCGACGGCGATCTTCACCGGCAACGATGAAATGGCCGCCGGCATCTACAAGGTCGCGCTGCGTGCGGGCATCAACATTCCGCGCCAGCTGTCGATCGTCGGCTACGACGACAGCCCGCTGGCCTCGCGCCTGTGGCCGTCGCTGACCTCGGTGCGGCGGCATACCCGCGACACCGGCCGCACCGCTGCGGCCATGCTGATCCAGCCCGAAGGCCAGCCGGCGCTGCAGATCGCCAGCGTGCGCCCGCACCTGATCGTGCGCGATTCCTGCCAACCTCCCGAGGATTGATCCCGCAGGGATCAATCCTGCAGGTCACGACCGTTGGTCGTGACACCTTTCACGTTGCCCCCCCTGCCGATGCCGTCCGACCCGCATCGTGCAGCGCAAAATGACACCGGTTTCCTGTCTGGCTAGAATCGACCGTGAACCGTGCCGGGGCCGAACCCATCGGCCCGCCCCCTGCTCTGGAGAAGCCATGTACTGCAAGACCCATTACGCCACCCATCCCGACGCCATCAAGGGCGCCAGCAACGATCAGCTGCGCGAGCTGTACCTGCTCGATGGCCTGTTCAACGCCGACGCGGTGACCCTGAAGTACACCCACTACGAGCGCTTCGTGCTGGGCGGTGCGGCGCCGGTCAATGGCCCGCTGTCGCTGCCGGCGCAGACCGAACCGGCGTCGGCCGCAGGCCATCCGTTCCTGGAGCGTCGCGAGCTGGGCATCATCAACGTCGGCAGCGGCACCGGTACGGTCACCGTCGATGGCACCGTGTACACGCTGGGGCCGAAGGATGGCCTGTACGTGGCGATGGGCAGCAAGGACGTCGTCTTCGCCTCGCAGGACGCCGCCAACCCGGCGCAGTTCTACCTGGCCTCGACCCCGGCGCATGCGCGCTTTGAAACCAGGCAGCTGTCGATCAAGGACGCGGTGGCACTGGATCGCGGCGCGCTGGAAACCAGCAACGAGCGCACCATCTACCAGTACATCGTGCCGGCCACCTGCCAGTCCTCGCAGCTGCTGCTGGGCCTGACCGTGCTCAAGCCGGGCAGCGTCTGGAACACCATGCCGCCGCACCTGCACGACCGCCGCAGCGAGGTCTACTTCTACTTCGACCTGGGCGACAGCGACCGCGTCTACCACTTCATGGGCGAGCCGGACGCACAGCGCCACATCGTCATCCAGAACAACGAAGCGGTGGTGTCGCCGCCATGGTCGATCCACATGGGCGCCGGCACCAGCAACTACGCCTTCATCTGGGCGATGGGTGGCGAGAACCTGGATTACACCGACATGCACGTGCTGGACATCTGCCAGCTCAAGTAAGCGCCGGGCGGCCACCGCGCACGCCGTGCCGGTGGCCACCTGCCCCGCATCACGCACGCCTCTACCAAGGAACGCATACGCAATGACCAATCCCTTCAGCCTGGAAGGAAAAGTCGCTCTGGTAACCGGTGGCAATACCGGCCTGGGCCAGGGCATCGCAGTGGCGCTGGCTGCCGCAGGCGCCGATGTCGCCGTGGCCGGCATCGCCCCGCCCACCGAAACCATCGAGAAGATCACCGCGCTGGGCCGCCGCTGCCTGGCGGTGGAAGCCAACCTGATCAGCATCGAACCGGTCGAGCGCGTGGTGCGCGAAACCCTTGAGGGCCTGGGCGGGCTGGACATCCTGGTCAACAACGCCGGCCTGATCCGCCGCGCCGACGCAGTGGACTTCAGCGAGCAGGACTGGGACGACGTGATGAACGTCAACATCAAGTCGGCCTTCTTCATCTCGCAGGCCGCCGGCCGCCATTTCATCGCCCAGGGCAGCGGCAAGATCATCAACATCGCCTCGATGCTGTCGTTCCAGGGCGGCATCCGCGTACCGTCGTACACCGCCAGCAAGAGCGGCATCGCCGGCATCACCCGCCTGCTGGCCAACGAGTGGGCGGGCAAGGGCGTGAACATCAACGCGATCGCACCTGGCTACATGGCCACCGACAACACCGCCGCGCTGCGCGCCGACCAGGACCGCAACAAGGCGATCCTCGAGCGCATTCCGGCCGGCCGTTGGGGTACGCCGGAAGATCTGGCCGGCGCGGCGGTGTTCCTGGCCTCGTCGGCGTCGGATTACATCAACGGCGCGGTGCTGCCGGTCGATGGTGGCTGGCTGGCGCGGTAATGCTTGGTTTTCGGTAGTGCCGGCCACTGGCCGGCATTTCCACCGACGCTCAACGCATCCATGAAGTTGCCGGCCAGCGGCCGGCACCACCAGGGCCCGGCCATGCGGAAGCTGTTGTTGCTGTTGCTGCTGTCGAGCGCCGCCGCGCATGCGGCGCCGGTGCGATTGTTCATTGCCGGTGACTCCACTGCGGCCGAATACGGGCCCGAGCGTGCGCCGCAGGCGGGGTGGGGCCAGGCGCTGCAGAGCTACCTGGATCCGGCGCGCTTGGAAGTGCGGAACCACGCCAAGGGGGGGCGCAGCACGCGCAGCTTCATCGACGAAGGACGCCTGGATGCCATTGGGCGCGAACTGCGTCGTGGCGATGTGCTGCTGATCCAGTTCGGCCATAACGATGCGAAGTTCGAAGATCGAACGCGCTACACCGATCCGGACAGTGACTACCCGCGGATGCTGATGCGCTACGTGCAGGTGGCGCGTGACAAGGGTGCCACGCCGGTGCTGGTCACGCCGGTGGCACGGCTGCTGTACGACTTCGGTTCGCTGCTGGATACGCACGCGCGCTACACGTTGGCGATGCAGCAGCTGGCCACACGCGAGCACGTTGCACTGATCGATCTCAATGACCGCAGCATGCGCTGGATCCGGGCGCTGGGCGAGCAGGGTGCACGCCCGTACTTCCTGTTCGTGCCGGAACAGCACAAGGCCGACGGCACCCACTTCAGCGTGGCCGGCGCCAACGCGGTGGCGTGCCTGGTGCTGCGCGAGGCGGTGCAGGTTCTGCCGGCGCTGCAGCCTGCACTGGTGCGCGATATCGACTGTGATGTGATGGGGGTGGGGCAGGGCGGCGATCCTGCGCGTGCCTCGCAGGTGGTGCACGAAGACACGCTGGCGCGCGCGCAACCGGGCCCACATGGCGGCGCCGGGCCGACCACGGCGTACCCGTTCTTCGCCGATGCGCAGGGCCTGCCGTTCGTGCTGCGCAAGCGCGTGCTGCACAAGGGCGCGGGCATCGGCCTGCATCCGCAGCACAAGGATGAGATCTACTACATCGTGAGCGGGCAGGGCAGCTATGTGCTGGATGGAAAACAGCACGACGTGCGTGCGGGGCATGCGTTGCTGACGCGCAAGGGCAGCAGCCATGCGCTGCAGCAGGTGGGTGATGAGGATCTGGTGGTGCTGCTGGCGTATCCGCGGTAGCTGAAACGCAGCCGAGCGTGCGCTCGGCTCTACAACGGCTCCGGGCCGAAATGCTTCAAACCCAGTCGGGCCAGATCTTCCGGGCGGGCGTAATAGTCGTCATCGAACGCCTCCAGCGCCTGCTGCTCGTCCTCGCTCATCGCGCCATACAGGTCGGTCAGTTCCTTGATCGCCGGGTCGTCTTCCAGTCGATCGAGCAGCCCGCGCATGCCGGCCAGGATCGCGTGCGTCTGCACTGCCCCCATCGCCTGCAATGCACGCAGTGCCAGCTGGCAGGTGGGGTCGCCCCAGTTGCACAGGAACTGCATGAAGCCGCCGTTGTTGATGTCCGCTTCCATCCGCCACAGCGCCACCAGCTGCTGGTCTTCATCGGACAGCGCATCGAGCGACCATGCGGCCGCCTTCAGGCGCGCCAGCGCGGCTTCATAGCGGTCATCCCACACCTGGTTCGGAACATCGACCACGCCGCGTTCCTGCGCCGGCAGCAGCGCGGGCCAGTTCACGCCCAGCCCATCGGTCGTGAGCACCCACTGCGCGCGCTGTTCAGCCGTGGCCTCGAACAGCGCAGGCGCCCAGCGCAACGGCTGCCGGGTGCGGCGGCCGTCGGCCAGGGTCAACAGGATGAAGTCGTCATCGAAGCTGATGTCGATGACACGCAGGGAAGCGAAAGCGTCGGTCATGGGGAAGCGAAAGCGTCGGTCATGCGGGTCAGGATAGCGGACCCGCCTGTGGGCTCACACGTCGCCGCCGTCGGCCCAGCCCTCGCCCGTGCCGGCCTGGAACACGCGATCCTCAGCCTGCACATCGCCCGCCGGCAGGTGCGCCTGGTCGGCCAGCGCGGCATAGATCGGGGTGAAGTCCGGCGACGTCGCCTGCATCAGCTGCTCGAAACTGTCGATGACGAAGTAGGTCTTCTGGAAGGTGTCGATGCGGTAGCGCGTGCGCATGATCCGCTGCAGGTCGAAACCGATGCGGTTCGGTGCGGCGGACTCAAGCGAGTACAGCGATTCGCCCTTCGACGAGACGATGCCGGCACCGTAGATGCGCATGCCTTCGGGCGTGTCGATCAGGCCGAACTCCACCGTGTACCAGTACAGACGGGTCAGGTTCTGCAGCGCCTCCGGGCCGATCGCATGTGCTTTGACGCCGCCGCGGCCGTAGGCCTCCATGTAGTTGGCGAACACCGGGTTCATCAGCAGCGGCACGTGGCCGAACAGGTCGTGGAACAGGTCCGGTTCGGCGATGTAGTCGATCTGGTCGGGGCGGCGGATCCACCACGTCACCGGGAAGCGGCGGTTGGCCAGGTGGTCGAAGAAATCCAGTTCCGGCAGCAGGCCTTCCACGCCGACCAGGGTCCAGCCGGTGGCCGCGCCCAACACTTCATTGAGCTGGTCGAAGCGCGGGATCATGTGCGCGCTCATGCCCATCTCGTCCTGCGCATCCAGGAACTCCTGGCAGGCGCGGCCGACCAGCAGTTCGCGCTGGCGCTGGTACAGCGTGCTCCAGGTGGCGTGGTCGTCGGCGGTATAGGTGTCCCACGGCTGCTCGACGAGCGCGGTGGTGTACACCGGCACGTAGCCCTTGTCGGTCTGCTGGTGTTCGACGCGGCGGGGCTGGGCGAGGTCCATGGAAGACTCCTTGACGGGATACCCACGATGCTAGGGCAGGGGGCGCGCAACAGGGTTGCAAAAGTTGCGCGGATTGACCTTGTTGGCGCAATATCCTTGCGTACTCACCATGTTGCGGGGCAACAATGGCCGGAGAAGTCCAGTTCGATCGCACGGATATACGTCTGCTGGCTGAAATCCAGCGTGATGGTCGCGCCACCAACGCGGAGCTGGCGACGCGGGTGAACCTGTCGCCGTCGGCCTGCCTGCGCCGCCTGCAGCGGCTGGAAAGCGAAGGAGTGATCGTCGGCTATGGCGCGCGCCTGGAGCCACGCCGGCTCGGTCTGGGGCTGCAGGCGTTCGTGCGCGTCCAGCTGGAAAAGCATGACCAGGCCGCGATCGGGCACTTCGTCGACAGCGTGCAGGCCTGGGATGAAGTGGTGGCCTGCCACGCCCTGACCGGCGACATGGACTATCTGCTGCATGTGTATGTGCGCGATCTGGAGCACTTCTCGCGTTTCCTGCTGGACAGGCTGCTCAACGCCGGTGGCGTGGCCGATGCCAATTCCAGCTTCGTGCTGCGTACGGTGAAGGGTTTCCAGGCGTTGCCGTTGTCGCAGCTGGAATGAACCGGCGGCCGCGGTGATGTTTGACGGCGCGCGTGCGCTGGCCGAGCATCGTGGCCCGCGGCGGCCGTGCACATGCAGGCCGCGCAGTGATTCCCTCTGGCTCCGGCATGTCTGATACCCCATCCCCGACGTCTTCCCCGTTGTTCCTTCCGCTGCGCGAGCAGAGCCTGCTGCGGCACCTGAGCGAAGGCACGCCGCCGGACACACCGCTGGAGCAGGCCGGCCTGCTGGTGGCCATGCTGTGCCGCCGGCAGAGGCCACCGGCCACCCAGCTGCAGCGGTTGCTGCACGACGCCTGTGCGCTGTTCGCCGCCGATGATGGCCCTGCTGCGCAGGCGCAGCTGGCGGCCAGCGCTGGACAGGACGCGCGGGCGCTGGAGGCGTGGCTGGGCGTGCTGGCCGCGCAGGACGTGCTGCTGGCACCGGACGAGGTGATGGAGGCGGTGCTGGCTGTATCGCCGGATGCGTATCCCGGCGCGGACTTCCAGGCGGCGTGCAGGATCACCCTGGAAGAGCACACGATCCACTTTCCGGCGACATCGCTGGCCGAAGGCGATGACGAAGACACCGGCGATGACGAACAGACAACGCATGCAACCCAGCACAACGGCCTGTTCACTTCCGAACAGGCACGCGTGCTGCGTGCGATCGCGGCCAATCCCGATGAATTGATCGACCTGCAGGCCTATGCCGGCACCGGCAAGGGCCATCTGGTGCTGGCGCTGCTGCAGGCTCGCCCGGGCCGTTATACCTACGTGGCGCCCACGCGTGGCCAGGTCGAGGCATTCCGCGCGCGGCTGCCGGCCGACGCCGGCACGCGCCTGCTGACCCAGATCGAGTTCGCCAATGCGATCGCCCGTCATGCCGCCGCCAACGGCCTGACCGGTGGCTTCGTACCGACCTACCGGCAGAGCACGCTGACCCTGCGCGAGGCGGCTGCCCGCCTCGGCCTGCCGGCCATCGGTGCACGCCGGCCGGACCAGGTCCTGATGATCGCCCTGGACGCCATCAACCGGTGGTGCGCGTCGTCAGCGCCGAACCTGCAGGCCTGGCACTTCCAGCGCTCGCTGGGCGCAGCGCAGCTGGAAGCCACGCCGTTCATCGCGGCTGCGGAGTTCGTCTGGCGCTGCATGTTCGATCCGGTGGTGCAGAAGGGTGGCTGCCTGCGCCTGGATGCCGGACACATCGGCAAATGGCTGGCCCTGCGTGCTGTGCCGCTGCCGGTGTCGCTGGGCATGGTGCTGGTCGATGAGGCGCACGATCTCAGCCCTGCATGGAAACAGCTGCTGGCCACCCACGCGCCCGGCGTGGTCAGCCTGGGCGATCCGCATCAGCGGCTGAGCGGACGCGTACAGCGTTGGTCATCGGCGAAAACGCTGGAGATGCACCAGTCGGTGCGGCAGGGGCGGCAGGTCGATGCGCTGGTCAACCAGTCACTGGCGCTGGACGATCTCGGTGAGCCGGCGCCTTTCGTGGGGGCCAGCGACCGCGCCACCGGCCTGCGCCGCTATGACGACTGGTCGGCGGTGCCCAGCACCGGCGCCCGCCTGTACGGCAGCCTGTGGCGGATGCTGCTGGAAGCCAACGCGCTGGTCGCGCGCGGCGCGCGCGTGCATCTGCATCCTGCGTCGCGGCAGGCGCTGTTGAAAGAGGTGGACGGTCCGATCGACGCCTGGCGCAGCGCCGCCGCTGGCGGCCCCGGACAACGCTGGGAAAGCTTCGTGCAGGTCTGTGCCAAGCGTGGACAGGCGGACATCCCCGCGCTGTTTGCCGGTGGCTTCGATGCTGCGGCGCTGCAGCGCCTGCTCGGGCAACTGGTCGATGCGGACGAGGCCAGCGTCGTGCTGTGCCTGGCCCAGCACGCCAAGAACCTGCAGTTCGCTACCGTGTCCATGGCGCCGTGCTGCTTCGACAGCGGCCATGATGCGCGCGCGCTGCACAGCCCGGTGCGCGCGGCCTACGTGGCGATCACCCGTGCCCGGCAACAGCTGTGGCTGCCGGGGGACGCGATGGAGCAGTTGCAGCTGAGCGCACAGCGGCATGACCGGGCGGTGGATGAGCGGCGCCGGCAGCGACGCCTGGCCAGTGGTTACCCACCACCGCGGCGCTGACCGCGGCGGCCGTTCAAGCGCCGCGCGTCAGCACTTTTCCTTGCGGCCCATCAGCTTGCCCAGGCGCGAAGGCTCGTCGCACTTGGGCGCAGCCACCGGTGCCGGTGCCAATGCGGCGGCGCGGGCCTTCTGCAGCTGCTGGATCTTGGCGCGGATCTGCGGCATCGCCGCCATCGCGGCCTTCTCGCCTTCCAGGATGGCCGTGCCACGCTGGCTGAAATCGGCAGCACCGATGTCCAGCACCTTCGGCCGGATCACGATGTCGGCGCGTGCCAGTTCCTGCTCGCCCAAGCGCTGGCCCATGATCGAAATCGACTGGTTGACGATGCCGAGCATGCCGGTCGGTGCCTTGCCGCTGGCCTTGCTGGAGATGTCCACGGCGATCACGAACTCGGCACCGAGCTGTCGTGCGGCATCCACCGGCACCGGGCTGACCACGCCGCCGTCGATGTAGTTGCGGCCACCGATCTTCACCGGCTCGAACACGCCGGGGATGCTGCTGGACGCGCGCACCGCCTGACCGACGTTGCCGCGCACGAAGATCGAACGCTCGCCGGTTTCCAGCTGGGTGGCGACGGCGGCGAACGGCTTCTTCAGGCGCTCGGCCGGGCGGTTGGCCACCTGTTCATTGACGTAGTCCTGCAGCTTCTGGCCCTGCACCAGGCCACCGGAGAACAGGCGCACGTCGCGGATGCTGGCTTCATCCAGCGCCACCGCCTTGCTCTGCATCTGGAAGGCGTCCATGCCGCTGGCATACAGGGCGCCGACCACGCTGCCGGCACTGGTGCCGGACACCACCACCGGTTCGAAGCCGTTGGCCTCGAGCATCTTGATCACGCCGATGTGCGCAAAGCCCTTGGCCGCGCCGCCGCCGAGCGCGATGCCGATCTTCACCGGCTTGGCCTGCGGAACCACGGTGGGCTGCGCGGGCGGGGTGGGGCGGACTTCTTCACCACCACAACCGGCCAGCAGGCCGAGCAGGGCGACGGACAGCAGCACGCGGGGGCGGAACAGGCTCATCGGCAGTGCGCTCGCGGCGCCGGATTCAGGAAAGGGCGCCAGCATACCGAACGCACAAAATTCGTGGGTAGCGCCGGGCCATGCCCGGCGGATGGTTCAGCTGCCGCTGTGCTCGCCGGGCATGGCCCGGCACTACCGATGCGATGTGGGATACCGACGGCTGGTCAGCCCAGCAGCGAGCTCTCGCCGCGGCTCTTGCCGCCACCCTGCGGCGCGGCCATCCACATGCGGCCGGCCAGGCGCGAGAACGGCAGCGACTGCAGCCAGACCTTGCCTGGCCCGGTCAGGGTGGCCAGGAACACGCCCTCGCCACCGAACAGCACGCTTCGGATGCCTTTGACCCGGCGCACGTCCATGTCCACGGTCGGGTGGTAGGCGACGATGCAGCCGGTATCGACGTCCAGGCGTTCGCCGGCGGCCAGCTCACGCTCGACCACGCAGCCGCCGGCATGGATGAACACCCAGCCATCGCCTTCAAGCTTCTGCATGATGAAGCCCTCGCCGCCGAACAGGCCGGTCATGATCTTGCGCTGGAACTGCACGCCGATCTGCACGCCGCGCGCGCCCGCCAGGAAGCTGTCCTTCTGGCAGATCAGGCGCCCGCCGTGCTGGTCCAGCTTCATCGCCAGCACGGTGCCGGGATAGGGCGCGGCGAAAGCGACCTTGCCGCGGCCCTGGCCGGTCTGCGTGTAGACGGTGGCAAACAGGCTTTCACCGGTCAGCACGCGCTTGCCGGCCGCCATCACCTTGTCCATGAAACCGCCACTCTGGCCGCTGCGCGCGCCGCCGCCGAAGACGGTGTCCATCTGCACCGAGGCATCCTTGAACATCAGCGCGCCGGCCTCGGCCACCGCGCCTTCGCCGGGATCCAGCTCGATTTCCACGAACTGCATTTCATGGCCGACGATGCGGAAGTCGATGCGGTCGGCGCGGCCACCGGTTGACGCTGCTGCGGCTGCAGGGGTGACTGCAGGCATCGGCGGCGGAGCCGCGGTGCCGGTGCCGGCCTGCTGCATCGCGGCGATTTCGGACACCGATGTCCACCCTGTCATGCCCTGGCACCAGGCCAGCGCGCGCGGATTGGCCTGGGCGAAGCGGCGCGCAGCCTCCTCGTCGAACGGACCTACACGGTCGGCCTGGCCGGGAGCATGGAAGTACCACTGGGTCATCGCAGCAGGTCCGTTGCGGGGGGAAAACCCCGAGTCTAGCGGCAGCGTCCGGCGGCGCGCGAGGCGGCCATGAACGATCGGCATTTGCGAGGGAGGTGCTGTATTGCAACAATTATCTGGTAGCGCCGTTTTACCACCCCTCCAAACACAGCCTACCGCCATGTCTCCGACCCGTACTTCCCGTGGCCGCTCTCCGGTCGCGCGCCCGCTCGTTGTCGCTCTTTCCGCCCTGCTGCCGCTGGTAGCAGCCGCCCAGGAAACCCCCGCCGCCAAGGATCCGGTCGCCCTCGATGCGCTGCAGGTGACGGCACAGCGTCGTGTCGAGAACGCCAAGGACGTGCCGGTTGCGATCAGCGCGATCCAGGGCGAAAAGCTCGATGTGCTCGGTTCGGCGGGCGATGACATCCGCTTCCTTGCTGCGCGCGTGCCGAGCCTCAACATCGAGTCGTCCTACGGCCGTGCCTTCCCGCGCTTCTACATCCGCGGCCTGGGCAATACCGATTTCGACCTCAATGCATCGCAGCCGGTCTCGCTGGTGTACGACGATGTGGTGCAGGAAAGCCCGCTGCTGAAGGGCTTCCCGCTGTTCGACCTGGCCGGCGTGGAAGTGCTGCGCGGCCCGCAGGGCACCCTGTTCGGGCGCAACACCCCGGCTGGCGTGGTCAAGTTCGATTCGGCGCGGCCGTCGCAGGATGCCGATGGCTACGTGCGCGTGGGCTACGGCAGCTACAACAGCTGGAACGTGCAGGGCGCCTACGGCGGCCCGCTGACCGACCGCTGGTCCGCACGCGTGTCGGCCATCTACCAGCGTCGAGACGACTGGGTCGACAACACCCGTGCCGGTGCGCCCAACAGCGGTTTCGAAGGCTATGACGAAGCTGCCGGCCGCGTGCAGTTCCTGTACGAAGGCGATGACTTCGAAGCGCTGTTCAACCTGCACAAGCGCAAGCTCAACGGCACCGCGCGCCTGTTCCGCGCCAACATCATCGAGAAGGGCGGCAACGCGCTGGTCGAGAACTTCGACCGCGACAAGGTCGCCAACGACGGCGTCAATTTCTCCGACCTGGAAACCTGGGGCGGCAGCGCGCGCCTGCAGTGGAACCTCGGTTCGGTGACCCTGCATTCGATCACCGGCTACGAGACCGCCGAATCGCTCAACCGCGGCGACATCGACGGTGGCTACGGCGCCGCGTTCCTGGGTGCAGGCAACTCCGGCCCGGGCCTGATTCCGTTCTCGTCCGAGTCGGCCGACGGCCTGCCGCACCACCGCCAGTGGACCCAGGAATTCCGCGTGGAATCCAACGAATGGGGCCGCTTCGACTGGCAGGCCGGCGTCTTCTACTTCGATGAAGACGTCACCATCAACAACTTCAACTACGACTCGCTGACCCCGGGCAACCCGCAGACCGGCCACGTCGTGCAGCAGCAGCGCAACAAGGCATGGGCGGTGTTCGCCTCGGGCGACTTCGATGTCACCGACCGCTTCAAGCTGCGTGCCGGCGTGCGCTATACGCAGGACAAGAAGGACTTCAGCGCCAGCGTGCTGCAGGCCGTGCCGTTCGGCACCCCGGTCAGCGGTCCGTACCTGGCCAACACCGACGTCAACGACGTCAGCTGGGATGTCAGCGGCGTGTACAAGCTGACCGACAACGTCAATGCCTACGCACGCGTGGCCAAGGGCTTCCGCGCACCGTCGATCCAGGGTCGCCTGGCGTTCGCACCGGGCCTGTCGCAGGCCGATTCGGAGAAGGTGATTTCGTACGAAGCCGGCATCAAGGCCGACCTGTTTGAACGTCGTGCGCGCCTGGGCTTCAGCGTGTTCCGCTATGACGTGGACGGCCAGCAGCTGATCGCCGTCGGTGGCACCAACAACACCGCCACCCTGCTCAACGCCGACAAGACCATCGGCCAGGGCGTGGAGCTGGACCTGGAAGCCTACCTGGCCGACAACGTGCTGCTGACCTTCGGCAGCAGCTACAACGACACCGAGATCAAGGACAAGAACCTGGCGGTGGCGGTCTGTGGCGGCGGCTGCACCATCACCGACCCGACCACGGTCATCAATGGCGGCACCTACGCGCTGGTCAACGGCAATCCGCTGCCGCAGGCACCGAAGTGGATCCACAACGCGACCCTGCGCGTGGGCTTCCCGCTCAGCGATGGCAGCGAGCTGTATGCCTACACCGACTGGGCCTACCGCAGTGCGGTCAACTTCTTCATCTACGAGTCGCCGGAATTCCGCGGCCGCAGTTCGCTGGAAGGTGGCCTGCGCCTGGGTTACAACTGGGATTACGGCCAGTACGACGTGGCCGTGTTCGGCCGCAACCTGACCAACCAGACCCGGGTGGTCGGCGCGATCGACTTCAACAACCTGACCGGCTTCCTCAACGAGCCCCGTACCTGGGGCGTGGAGTTCACCGCGAAGTTCTGATGCGGTTGCAGCAGTAATGCAATGACGAAGGGCCGGCGCAATGCCGGCCCTTCTGTATTTCGCGTCCGCCGGGCATGGCCCGGCGCTACCCATGCGTCGCGCCCGGTAGCGCCGGGCCATGCCCGGCGAGCGCAGCGGCGGTGGATTACAAGGCGCTCTGCGGGCGCACCTTCAGCACGGCGTTCTCGGTGGCGCAGTCGTGGCTGGAATGCAGGCCGGCCTTGCGCGCAGCAGCGATCTCCCTGCGCGCGGCAAGCAGGTCGCTGTTGAACGCCGCGTTGTCATGCAGGCGGGCCACGGCGGCGGCGCCCATGAAGCGGCCTTCGAGGATGTCGCTCTGCCAGTGCACGTTGCACACCAGGCGGCTCTCGCCGTAGTTGCGGCCGCGCGCCTGGATGGCATCGGCGCGGTCCGGTGCGATCTCCGACAGGATCAATGCCCATGCCCAGCCGATCGAGGTGTGGCCGGACGGATAGGAGCCGTTGCTGCGCAGCCCCTCCTCATCCTTCGGCGAGCAGGTCGGCTCGCCGTTGACCATGAACGGACGCGGGCGCTGGTACGTGTTCTTGGCAGCCTTGGTGGCAGCACTGGCGTCGATCCGGCTGCGCTCCAGCAGGCGATACAGGGCCGGGGTCTTCACTGCATCCACGTCGATGTCGGCGGCGCAGGAAAAATGGTTGGCACCTTCCGGAAAGCCAAGTTCGGCATCGACGCCGGCCTGGGCGAAACGCGGGCTGCCGCGCAGCGCACGTGCCTCGCGGCTGACCTGCTCGTCCAGCGCAAAGGCCGCCGAGCCAGCGGCCGGTGGTGCCGGCACCAGATCGATGCTGGCCGGCACCGCGGTCTTGTCCAGGTAGCCCACGGCCTTGGTGGTGACGTTGGCTTCGACGGCGGTCGGTTTGCTGGCGGTGGTGGTGGCGCAGCCGGCCAGCGACAACGCGATGGCCAGGCCCAGCAGCGGCCGGGCAGGGGGGAGGATCGACGACATGGGCAGACTCGGGCAGGGAACTCGCCGGCCATGATCGCAGCCTCGCTTGCCGGCCGCAGCGTCCATCGGTCATACGGCCAGACCCGGCATGGTCCCGCTGCACTGGATGAAAACGGTCATCAATTGTCGGCAATCTGCTGAATCCGGGCGCAGCGCACGGACTTTCACGCGCTGCCGCCATGAGCATCAGGTCACAGCCGGGCCGGGGGGATCCGCTGAAAGGGAGAGACGCGATGCGCAGCACCGCAACAGGAAGTACCGTTCTGGGCCTGCTCCTTGGGGTGGCGACCGTACCGGCGCAGGCCGCCGATGTGTACGGCGTCGCCTTCGTCCACGGCACCGGCGCGCAGACCAATGCCACGCAGGACTACTGGCAGCCGGCGATCATCGACACCGTCCGCCAGGGCCTGCCGAACAGCAGCAACTACGTGGTCATCAACTGCGACTTCACCCAGTACATGTGGAAGCCGGAAGCGGCCGGCTGCCTGGCCAACCAGCTCACCGGCTTCATCGACAGCCGGGGCATCACCCAGCTGGTGGTGATCACCCATTCCAACGGCGGCAACGTGATGCGCTGGATCCTGTCCAATCCCACCTACGACAGCCGCTACCCGAAGATCATCAACCGGCTGCGCAAGGTCACTGCGCTGGCGCCCTCCTCGGCAGGTACGCCGCTGGCCGACGCCGTGCTCAACGGCAACACCTTCGAGACCTCGCTGGGCTGGCTGCTGGGCTACAAGAACGATGCCGTGCGCATGCAGCAGGTGGGACACATGGCCACCTACAACGCGCAGAACCTGTACGGCACCGCCGGCCGTCCGGCCCTGCCCAGGCCGTTCCGCGCAGTGGTCGGCAGCGATGTCGAATCGGCGGTATGGGACAGCAACAGCTACTGCGGCGGCTATTCCGCCAATGTCGGCCTGGAGTTCACCCAGAACTGGCTGTCGTCGTGCTCGGACGGTTTCCTGGAGTGCAGCAGCCAGAAGGCGGCCGGCACCCTGTGGTTCACCGACAAGGCGCGTACCCAGGGCGCCGAGCCGCTCAGCCACAACCAGAGCCGCCGTGAGTGCTTCGGCCTCGGCGGCATCCTGCGCAACGACCTGACCCAGTGAGGGAGATGACCATGACGATCCATTCCACCTTGCTGGCTGCCGCCGTGCTGACGGTCCTTTCCACTGCATCGGCGCAGGCCGCGCAGCCGCTGCGTGTTGCCGCTGGCGACCAGATTCCCGCCGGCCTGGTTGCCGCGCCGCTGCCTGCCGATGAAAGCGAGCACGCGCCGCTGGCCTTCGCCTGGGCACTGGACCCGGCACAGCCACTGCAAACTCCCGGTCCCCAGGCTGCGATCAGCCGCAGCTACTGGCAGCAGGTCGACGCTGCCGATCTGCAGCGCGGCCTGGAACTGCCCCTGAGCGCACCGGATGCGGTGATCCAGCTCAGCCCGGCGCCGGGCGCCCGCGCGCTGCCGGCAAGCTCGCTGCAGGTACGTGACCCGGCGGGGCGCAGCAGCGTCGCGCGCAGTGTCGATGCACGCCAGCTGCAGGATGCGGGCATGCCGGTCGGCGATGGCAGCAGCATGCTGCGCACCGGTACCACCAGCGCGGCCGGTGTTTACCGCCTGCAGAGCGCGCAGGCGCAGGGCCGCTATGTGGTGCAGGTGCTGGAGCCCAACAGCCCGCTGCGATTGGAAGTGCAGGCCAGCCAGACGCAGGTGCTGGCCGGTGGCTACGTGCAGCTGCAGGCGCATCTGCTGGAAGACGGTGCCAGCGCGGCGACGTTGCGCGCGCGGCGTGGCAGCCTCGGCGGTGAAGCGCTGCTGGTCGCACCCGATGGGCGCAGCTGGCCGCAGCGCCTGCTGCGCACCACCGATGGCAGTCTGCGTGCACAGGTAAGGATTCCGGCCGAGGCCAGCAACTCGCAGGGTTTGTGGGAACTGCAGGTGTTCGCCCAGGCTGACGGCGTGCTGCGCGATGGCAAGGTCGCCTTCGCAGTGGCCAGGCCGACTGCCCGCTTCGTCGGCCAGGCCATGCCCGATCCCTCCAGCCGCCAGGTCAGCCTGCCGTTGCAGGTGGCCGCCGCCGGCCGCTACGAGGCGCGCGGCACCCTGTATGCCACCGCAGCCAACGGCCAGTTGCAGCCGGTGGCGCAGGCGCATGCCGCAGCGTGGTTCGATGGCCCGGGCCGCGGCGCGCTGGTGCTGCCCTTCGACCAGGCCGCGTTGCCTGCCGGTTTCGGCGCGCCGTATGAACTTCGCGACCTGCAGCTGCAGGACCAGAGCCGGATGGCACCGATCGAGTCGCGCGCGCTGGCGTTGCGATTCTGAAGGAAGGCGTGGCGGGCCGGATGTCCGGCCCGCCACAGGTGCGTTGTCACCCTGCGTATGCCGTCAGCCGGCCTTCCTGTTCCACCACCGTGATCGCACCGCCGAACACCGCCGACAGGGGCGCATCGCGCAGCAGTTCGGCCCGTGGACCATCGGCCAGCACCCGACCGTCGCGCAGCAGCACCACCCGCTCGATCTCGGGAATCACTTCCTCGATGTGGTGGGTGACCAGCACCAGGGTGATGCCCTGCTGCGCAAGCACGCGCATGGTGGCGATCAACTGCTGGCGGGCCACCAGGTCCAGCCCGGTGGAGGGTTCATCCAGCAACAGCGCCTGCGGCCGGTTGACCAGCGCGCGGGCGATCAGCACGCGGCGGGTCTCGCCGGCCGACAACTCGGCGTAGGCACGTTCGCGCAGGCCCGACGCACCGGTCATCGCCAGCGTCTCGTCCACCCGCGTGCGCATATCGGCGGTGACTTCGCGGAAGGCCGGCACCACGTAGCTGGCGAAGAACCCCGACAGCACCGCCTGCTCCACCGTCAGCCCTGGCATGTCGGCCAGGTTGCTGCTGAGGTCGCCGGTGACGATGCCCAGCTGCGAACGCAGCCGGTCGACCTGCCAGCGGTTCTGCCCCAGCACCTTCACCGCCACCGTGCCGTCGGCCTGCGCCAGCGGGTACAGCTCGCGGGTGATCAGCTTGATGAAGGTGGACTTGCCACAGCCATTGGGGCCGAGCAGGGCGGTGTGCTGGCCCTGCGCGATGCGCAGGCTCAGCCCGTGCAGGACTTTCACCTGCCCGCGCATCACGCTGGCGCGGTCCAGTTCGATCAAGGGTGGCAGGTCCCCGGCGGACGGGGCTGCGGCGCGGGTGCGCGGATCAAGGCTCGACAACACGGGTCCCCAACTGTGAACGAAGCCACGGAATGGCGCTGCCAATCCGGCGGTGCGAGGTGCAGTTTGCAACGCAAGCGCCCATGATGTCTTCCATACCCGTGTTGCTCTGGAGCGCCGCCATGCCTGATGCCCTGATGTCCTTGCTGACCGGTGGCGTACTGGGCCTGGGCTGGTGGCAGCTGGCCCTGGTGCTGCTGGTCTTCACCCAGCTCACGATCTTCTCGGTCACCCTCTACCTGCACCGCAGCCAGGCGCACCGGGGCGTGGACTTCCACCCGGTGGTCGCGCACTTCTTCCGCTTCTGGACCTGGCTGACCACCTCGATGATCACCAAGGAGTGGGTGGCGATCCATCGCAAGCACCACGCCAAGGTGGAAACCGAGGACGACCCGCACAGCCCGGTTACCCGCGGGATCGGCCAGGTGTTCTGGCGCGGCGTGGAGCTTTACCGCCAAGCACGCGGCATGCGTGAGGACATCGAACAGTACGGCCGCGGCACCCCGGACGACGCGATCGAGCGCCGCCTCTACACCCCGTATGCAACCCTCGGCCCGGTGCTGCTGTTTGCCATCAACACGGTGCTGTTCGGCCTGCCGGGCGTCGCCCTGTGGGCGATCCAGATGGCGTGGATCCCGTTCTGGGCCGCCGGCGTGGTCAATGGCCTGGGCCACTGGTGGGGCTATCGCAACTACGAGTCGGCCGACACCTCCACCAACCTGACGCCGTGGGCGTTCTGGATTGGTGGCGAGGAACTGCACAACAACCACCATGCGTTCCCCAGCTCGGCGCGCTTTGCGATGCGGCGCTGGGAATTCGACATCGGCTGGAGTGCGATCCGCCTGCTGCAGGCATTGCGCCTGGCCAAGGTCCTGCGTGTCGCGCCGGCCATGGACGTGCGCCCGAACATCGCCGTGCCCGACGCCGATACCCTGAAGGCACTGCTGTCGCATCGCTTCCAGGCGATGACCGACTACCAGCGCAACGTGTTCATGCCCGCACTGCGCGAAGAAGCGCGATACGCGGGTGCCAAGCTGCGCCGGTTGCTGCCGCGCCGGCTGCGCCGTGGCCTGGTCAACGACGGCCGCTGGTTGAAGCCGGACAGCCGCGCCCAGCTCAGCGAATGGGTCGCCCAGCGCCCGCGCATCCGCACCCTGGTGGACTACCGCGCACGCCTGGCGACGCTGCTGGAAGCACGCGGCCACGATGCCGCCGAGCGCCTGCGTCAACTGCAGGCCTGGTGCCGCGAGGCCGAGGAAAGCGGCATTGCCGCGCTGCAGGCCTATGCCGCGCGACTGAAGGGCTACACCCTGGTGGGCGGATGAGGGCTGCGCTGACGGCATTGCTGCTGGCCGCCGTGTGCGCACCTGCCGTGCAGGCCCAGGTCAGCGACACTGCCAGCTACCTGCAGCGCATGGACAGCGATGGCGACGGCAGGGTCAGTGAAGCCGAGTACCTGCAGTGGATGCTGTACGCCTTCGATCGCATGGACCGCAATGGCGATGGCGTGCTGACCGCCGACGAACTGCCCGGCGGCAAGGGCAGGGACATCACCCGCCAGCAGCAGCGGCAGGTGATCATGCAGCGCTTCCACAAGCAGGACGCCAACGGTGACGGGTTCCTGGATGCACGGGAACTGGCTGCACCGCCGCGCTGAGCGGGCATAGAATCGTCCCATGCCCGAACTGCCCGAAGTAGAAACCACCCGCCGTGGCCTGGCGCCACACCTGCAGGGCCGCCGCGTGCACGGGGTGATCCTGCGCCGTGCCGACCTGCGTTGGCCGATTCCAGCGGAAGTGGCCGAGCTGCTACCCGGCCAGCGCATCGAAGAGGTGCGCCGCCGCGCAAAGTACCTGCTGCTGGATACCGCCATCGGCAGCGCCGTGCTGCACCTGGGCATGTCCGGCAGCCTGCGCGTGCTGCCCGGCGACACCCCGTTGCGCGCGCATGATCATGTGGACATCAGCCTGGACAACGGCCGCCTGCTGCGCTTCAACGACCCGCGCCGCTTCGGCAGCCTGCTCTGGCAGCCGGCCGGCGAGATCCACCCGCTGCTGCAGGGGCTGGGCCCGGAGCCGCTGGACGATGCCTTCGACGGCGACTACCTGTTTGCCCGCAGCCGCGGCCGCAGCGCACCGGTGAAGACTTTCCTGATGGACCAGGCGGTGGTGGTCGGGGTGGGCAACATCTATGCCGCCGAGAGCCTGTACAAGGCGGGGATCAGCCCGCTGCGCGAGGCCGGCAAGGTCACCCGCGAGCGCTATCGGCGGCTGGCCACGGCAGTGAAGCAAACGCTGGACTACGCCATCACCCGCGGCGGCACCACCCTGCGCGATTTCATCAGCCCCGACGGCGCGCCGGGCTACTTCGAGCAGGAACTGCTGGTCTATGGCCGCGATGGCCTGCCGTGCCCCGGCTGCGGCCGCCCGCTCAAGCACGCCATGATCGGCCAGCGGGCAAGCGTGTGGTGCAGCCGCTGCCAGCGCTGAACGTCTTCATGCGCTGCACACGCGCAGCGCTATAGTCCAGCCGACATCCGCTGCGGGGGAGCGTTGGCGATGGACGAAGGCCCGGATATCACCGTATGGCTGGATGCTGCGCGCGGTGGCGACCGCGCCGCGCTCGACCGCGTGCTGACCACCCTGTACCAGGAACTGCACAGCATGGCCCGGCGCCAGCTGGCCGGGCAGCAGGGACGCACCCTGGATGCGACCTCGCTGGTCCACGAGTCCTACCTGAAACTGCTGGGCAGCCGCGGTGCGGCGCGCTTCGAGGACCGTGCGCACTTCTTCGCCTATGCGGCGTCGGCGATGCGCAGCGTGGTCGTCGATTACGCGCGCAACCGGCTGGCGCGCAAGCGCGGTGGCGACCTCAAGCGGGTGGCCGAGATTCCCGAGAACAGCAGCAGCGGCGTGCGCCTGGACGAGGATCTGCTGGCCCTCGATGTTGCATTGGAACGCCTGCAGGCCGTCGATGCGCACCTGGCCAGGGTGGTGGAGCTGCGCTACTTCGCCGGCTTGTCCGAACTGGAGATCGCCGAACTGAGCCAGCGCTCGGAGCGCAGCATCCGCCGCGACTGGCAGAAAGCGCGGCTGTTCCTGCTGGCCGCGATGCGCAGCGACTGACCCCGGGCCGAACCCCACGATGGACGCCGCCCGCTGGCAGCAATTGTCGTCCTGGCTGGACCAGCTGCTCGAGCTGGCACCCGCCGCCCGCCAGCTGCGCCTGCAGCGCTTGAGTGCGCAGGACCCGACGCTGGGCCGCGAGCTGGAATACCTGCTGCAGCAGGAGGCCGACAGCCACGAGTTCATGGCCCAGCCCTTGTGGACCGCTACACCGCCAGGCCGCGCCGGAAGCGAGGTCGGGCCGTATCGGCTGCTGCATCCGCTCGGCGAAGGCGGCATGGGCGAGGTCTGGCTGGCCGAGCGCTGCGATGGCCTGTACCAGCGCCAGGTTGCGCTGAAGCTGCTGCGCAGTGGCGTGGCCGATCCGGGCCTGCGCCAGCGCTTCGGCCGCGAGCGGCAGATCCTGGCCCGCCTGCAGCACCCACACCTGGCACAGCTGCTGGACGCCGGGGTGGACCAGCACGGGCAGCCCTACCTGGCGCTGGACTACGTGGAAGGCGAGCCGATCAGCGACTACTGCCGGCGCCTGCAACCGCCGCTGGAAACACGGCTGCAGCTGATGCTGCAGGTCTGCGCGGTGGTCAGCCATGCGCATGCCAACCTGGTGGTGCACCGCGACCTCAAGCCCTCCAACATCCTGGTACGCGCCGATGGCACGGTGAAACTGCTCGACTTCGGCATCGCCAAGCTGCTCGACCACGACGATCCGAACGCGGCCCATCCGGCTACCGAAATCCGCGCGTTCACCCTGCACTACGCCGCGCCGGAGCAGGTGCGTGGCGAGGCGGTGACGACCCTGACCGATGTCTATTCGCTGGGCGTGGTGCTGTTCGAGGTGGTCACCGGGCACAAGCCCTATCGCCTGCGCCGGCACAGCGATGCGGAATGGGAGCGCTCGATCCTGGATGTGCAGGCACCGCGTGCCTCGGCGCTGCTGCAACGGCTGGCCGCCGAGCCGGGGGCACCGAGACGGGCGCTGCTGCGGCAGGCAAAGCGACTGCGTGGCGATCTGGACCTGCTGCTGGAAAAGGCCCTGCAGAAAGACCCGGAGCAGCGCTACAGCTCGGCCGAAGCACTGGCCGGCGACCTGCGCCGCTACCTGCAGGGGCAGCCGATCCAGGCGCGACCGCCGGGCGTGGGTTACCGGGTGCACAAGTACATCGGCCGCCATCGCTGGGGCGTGGCGCTGGCCGGGCTGGCTGCCCTGGCCCTGCTGGGGACCACGTCCTTCGCACTGTGGCAGTTGCGCCAGGCGCGGGCGGAAATGGCGCGTGCGCAGGCCATGCAGGATTTCACCGTCGGCCTGTTCGACAAGGCGGCCAGCCAGCGCCACGGTCATTTTGACGTGCCGCAGCTGCTGGCCACCGGCCAGCAACGGGGCGAAGCCGAACTGGCTGACCAGCCGCTGGCGCTGGCCGAGCTGCAAGGGGTGATTGGCCGCCTGCGCATCGGCCTGGGCGACTACCAGCTGGCGCTGCAGACCCTGGACCAGCAGCGCCAGCTGCTGCAGGAGGTGGGCGAGGTGCCGCCGGCGCTGCAGATCGAGGCGGTGACCCAGCGCGGGCGCGCACTGCGCATGCTCGGGCGCGGACGCGAGTGCCTGGCGCACCTGCAGCCACTGCAACCGCTGGCGGCCAGCCAGGCGGCGGTATTGCCGGCGGCCGTTGCCGAATTCCACAGCCAGCTTGGGCGGTGCCAGGCCCAGCTGGGTGACGCCGATGCGGCGCGACGTTCGTTCCAGCAGGCGCTGGCGCTGCGCCACCAGGGAATGGTCGAGCGCTTCGGGCGTGCTGAGTCACTGGCCGATCTGGCCGCCTTGGACGCTACTGCCGGGCGCCTGCCGGCCGCGCTGGCCGGGTACCGGCAGGCGCTGGCCCTGCTCGGCCAACGCGCCGATGCCAGCAGCCCGCAGGTGATCAGCCTGCATCGCCAGCTGGGCGATGTGCTGGCCCGGCAGGGCGACACGCAGGCGGCAGCGGCCGAGCTGGAGCTGGCCTGGCAGGCGGCACAGGATGCATGGGGGCCGCGCCACCCGGAGGCACTGGTGGTCCGCCGCGCACGCGCGCTGCTGGCCCTGCAGCGCGGCCAGCACGCGCTGGCCGGCCAGGAACTGCGGCAGGTGCAGGCACAGCTCCTCGGCGTCCTGGGCCCGGATCATCGCGAGATCGGCTACGGCGAGTTCGCCCTGGGGAAGTGGGCCAGCGCCAGCGGCGATCCCTCGGCAGCAGCAGCGCACTATGCCCGCGCGGTGGCGATCTGGCGCCAACCGGATCACGTCGCCCTGCTGCCGCAGGCGCTGCTGGCACAGGGGCAGGTCCTGCAGCAGGCCGGCCAGATCGCGCAGGCACGCACCGTGCTGGCCGAGGCACGGCAGTTGCTGCTGGCCCAGCGTGGTCCGCAGGCACCGGCCCTGCAGGAGCTTGATGCCCGCCTTGCGGCATTGGCGCAGGCTGAACAAGGTATCGAGTCCACCGCTGCCCGTTAACGTTTGTCTGCCTATGATGGCCGACCTTCCCTTTGCTCCCGCGCCTGCATGCAACGACGCGACTTCATCCGCAATGCCTCCCTGGCCCTGGCCGCCTTCGGCCTGCCGTCACTGCCGGCCTGCGCGGCCAGCAAGAGTGGCCAGCTTGGGCTGCGCCGGCTTGGCCAGCCGCAGCCGTTCGATTTCGCCACCCTGAAGGGCCAGGCGCGCGCGCTGGCACAGGCGCCCTACCAGAGCCACAAGCGGGTGCTGCCGGGCAAGCTGGAGGCGCTGGACTGGGATCAGTACCAGTCGATCGGCTACCGCCAGGACCATGCCCTGTGGGCCGACCAGCCGGGAAAATTCCAGGCAAAGTTCTTCCACCTGGGCCTGTATTTCCATTCGCCGGTGCGCATGTTCGACGTGGTCGACGGCAAGGCGCAGGAGCTGGCCTACGACGGTGCCGCGTTCAACTACGGCAAGAGCGGGTTGAAGAACGGTGAGCTGCCGGCAGATCTCGGCTTTGCCGGCTTCCGGCTGAACACGCGCAAGGACACCGACCGCGATTTCGCCGCGTTCCTGGGCGCCAGCTACTTCCGCGCAGTGGGCAAGGAAGGCCAGTACGGCCAGTCCGCGCGGGGCCTGGCCATCGACACCGGCATGGGCAAGCCGGAGGAATTCCCCGACTTCATCGCCTATTACCTGGAACAGCCTGCGGCCGACTCGGACACCATCATCGTCTATGCGCTGCTGGACTCGCCCAGCGTGGCCGGCGCCTATCGCTTCGCCGTCACCAACGGCGATGTGCTGCTGATGGACATCGACAGCGCGTTGTACCCGCGCAAGACCATCGAGCGGCTGGGCATCGCCCCCTGCACCAGCATGTACCAGGTGGGCGAAAACGACCGCCGCATGGGTTGGGACTGGCGCCCGGAAATCCACGATACCGACGGCCTGTCGCTGTGGACCGGCGCTGGCGAATGGATCTGGCGGCCGCTGGTGAACCCGCGCAACCTGCGCTTCAACATGTTCGTCGACCGCAATCCGCGTGGCTTCGGCCTTCTGCAGCGTGACCGCAACTTCGACCATTACCAGGACGACGGCGTGTTCTACGAGAAGCGTCCGTGCCTGTGGGTGGAACCGAAGGGCGACTGGGGCGAGGGCTCGGTGCAGCTGGTGGAGATTCCCACCGTCGACGAAACCTTCGACAACATCGTGGCCTTCTGGAATCCGAAGGACAAGCCGCAGCCGGGCCAGGAACTGCTGGTCGGCTACCGCCTGTACTGGGGCGCGCAGCCGCCGGCGCACACGCCGCTGGCCCACTGCGTGGCAAGCCGCACCGGCCTGGGCGGGGTGATCGGCAAGAAGCGCGAGTACTTCTCGTGGCGCTTTGCGGTTGATTTCGAAGGCGGCGAACTGGCCAGCCTGATCGACAAGGCCGACGTCGAAGCGGTTGTCGAAACCAGCCGTGGCCGGGTGGAGATCGTCTCGGCGCGGCCGCTGCGCGAGATCAAGGGTTACCGCGCGATGTTCGACCTGGTGCCGCCGGAGGGCAGCAGCGAGCAGATCGACATCCGCCTGTACCTGCGCAGTGGCGGCAAGACCCTCACCGAAACCTGGCTGTACCAGTACAGCCCGCCGCCGGCTGGTGCGCCGGAGCGCACGCTGTACTGACGCAGAGCGGTGCCGGACAAGCGCCGGCACCCTTGATTCAGGGCTTGCTGTCGGTCGCGTGCGACTGGGTCGGCACGCCCACTTCCACCGTGCCACGGCGGATCTTCATCCAGGTTTCGTCCTGCCAGCGCTCGTACTGCTTCGGATCCCAGTACTTGGGGTCATACAGGCGGTCGGCCTTGATCGTGCGGGAGATGCCGCCGTCCATGTAGACGATGTCCACGTTGTTGGACATCGAGCCTACGCGGCTGCCGGTCATCTCGCGCCGTCCCTTCCTCAACACTTCGGCCATGCGCGGGCGGGCGACCTCATCGCCATACTCTGCACGCAGCGCGCTCACCTGCGCCCGTGCGGCGTCGTGCTGTTCCAGCGGCAGGGTCGCCCAGTACTCGTTGCGCAGGTCCACGAACAGCGGGTAGCCGCGCTCGGCTGCCACTTCCATCCACGCATAGGCCATGACCGGATTGCGCGGCTGTTCAACGCCATACCAGTACATCTCGCCCAGGTAGCCCTGCGCGGGTTTGTCGGCATAGCGTGCGGCCAGCCGGAAGTTGTCCATCGCGCCATTGACGTCGTTGCGGCGCAGGGCGTTGACGCCCCACTGCCGGTACATCATGTCCGGATGGCTGTCCATGAAACCGGCGCCGATCACGGCCGCATCCTCTTCACCGGACGGGCGCTCGGCCGCAGTGGCCAACAGGGGCAGGAACAACACGGAAAGCAACAGCAGGGCGGGGCGCATGACGGACATCCAGTTCGGCAGCAGGTAGTGCCGCAGCCTAGGCCCGACCACGCGGCCTTGTAAACCGCAGGACGTCATGGCCCGTGAAGGGCCATGCCCTACAGCGGCAGCGGTGCCTGCGCCGGATCGATCCGCCCCTCGCCACGGGTGATCTTCTTGAACTCGGCGCGGCTGACCGACACGTAGCGCTCGTTGCCGCCGATCTCCACCTGCGGGCCGTCCTGCACCGCATGGCCATGTTCGTCCACGCGCACGGTCATGGTCGCCTTCTTGCCACTGTGGCAGATCGTCTTGATCTCCTGCATCTCGTCGGCCCAGGCCAGCAGGTACTGGCTGCCCTCGAACAGCTCGCCGCGGAAATCGGTGCGCAGGCCGTAGCACAGCACCGGGATGCGCAGCTGGTCGACCACCTCGCTGAGCTGCCAGACCTGGCTGCGGCTGAGGAACTGCGCCTCGTCCACCAGCACGCAGCCCAGCGGCCCGTTGGCCTGCAGATCCTGGCTGACCCACTGCTGCAGGTCGGTGTCGCGTTCGAAGGCCATGCCGTCGGCGCGCAGGCCGATCCGCGAGGCGACCACGCCCGCGCCGGCACGGTCGTCCAGGCGCGGGGTCAGGATCGCCACGCGCATGCCGCGCTCGCGGTAGTTGTGCGCGCTCTGCAGCAGGGTGGTGGTCTTGCCGGCGTTCATCGCCGAATAGTAGAAATAGAGCTTGGCCATCGGCCGATTGTACGACGCCACCCGGCGCCGGCCGAAGCCGTTCAGCAAGCCCACCGGCCGGCGGCTGTGGCCGCCACCAACGCCCGCTACAATCGCACCCCAATGCACGGTCTCAATCCCCCCCAAGCTGCCGCCGTCCTCCACATTGAAGGACCGCTGCTGGTGCTCGCCGGCGCCGGCAGCGGCAAGACACGCGTGATCGTGGAAAAGATCGCCCACCTGATCAGCTGTGGCCGCTACCCGGCCAAGCGCATCGCCGCGATCACCTTCACCAACAAGTCGGCCAAGGAAATGCGCGAGCGCGTGGCCAAGCGCCTGCGCGAGCAGGATGCCGATGAAGTGACCATCTGCACCTTCCATGCGCTGGGCCTGAAGTTCCTGCAGATCGAGCATGCCGCCGTCGGGCTCAAGCGCGGTTTCTCGATCTTCGATGCCGATGACGCGGCCGCGCAGATCAAGGACCTGATGTACGGCGCCAAACCGGACGACATCGAGGACATGAAGAACCTGGTGTCGCGCGCCAAGAACGCCGGCCTGTCGCCGGAGCAGGCGATGGCCGCTGCGCGCAGCAACCGCGAGAAGGAAGCGGCCGGCATCTACGAGCGCTACCAGTTGCGCCTGAGCGCGTTCAACGCAGTGGACTTCGACGACCTGATCCGGTTGCCGGTGCAGATCCTGGAAGAGAACCCGGAGATCGCGCTGGCCTGGCGCGAGCGCATCGGCTACCTGCTGGTCGACGAATGCCAGGACACCAACGATGCGCAGTACCGCCTGCTCAAGCAGCTGGCCGGTGACAAGGGCAACTTCACGTGCGTGGGCGATGACGACCAGTCGATCTACGCCTGGCGCGGTGCCAACCCGGAAAACCTGCAGCAGATGGGGCGCGATTACCCGGCGCTGGAAATCATCAAGCTGGAGCAGAACTACCGGTGTTCCAACCGCGTGCTGCGCGCGGCCAACGCGCTGATCGCCAACAATCCGCACGAACACCTGAAGAAGCTGTGGAGCGACCAGGCCGACGGCGAGCGCATCCGTGTGTGGGAGTGCCGCAACAGCGAGCACGAGGCCGAGAAGGTCGCCGCCGAGATCGCGTTCGTAGCGCAGACGCGCAACGTGCCGTGGAGCGATTTCTGCATCCTGTTCCGCGGCAACTTCCAGTCGCGTCCGCTGGAAAAGGCGATGCAGCTGCTGCGCATCCCCTATCACCTGACCGGCGGCACCATGTTCCTGGAGCGCCAGGAAGTGAAGGACACGCTGGCCTGGCTGCGGCTGCTGGTGAACCCGGACGACGACACCGCGTTCCTGCGTGCGGTGCAGTCGCCCAAGCGCGAGGTCGGCGCCGGCACCCTGGCCAAGCTGGCCGAACTGGCCTCGGAAAAGGACATGCCGATGGCGCAGGCCGCCGAGGCGATCGGCGCGCTGCAGCAGCTGCCACCGCGCGCGGCCAACAGCCTGGCGCGCTTCACCGACATCCTGCGCGACCTGCGCGCGCAGACGCGGCAGATCAGCTCCGGCGACATGATCCGCAAGGTCGCCAAGGAATCGGGCCTGCTCAGCGAGCTGCGGCAGCAGGCCAAGGAAGAAGCCAGCTACCAGCGTCGCGCCAACAACATCGAAGAACTGGCGCAGTGGTTCGAGGGTGGCCCGCGTGGTGCCACCGCTGCCGATCTGGCCGGCCAGTTGGCGCTGTTGTCGCGCAGCGACAAGGACGAAGGCGGCAACCAGGTGCGGATGATGACCATGCACGCCTCCAAGGGCCTGGAATTCCCCTATGTGTTCATCGTCGGCTGCGAGGATGGCGTGCTGCCGCACCAGGTCAGCCTGGACGAGGGCAATCTGCAGGAAGAGCGGCGCCTGCTGTACGTGGGCATCACCCGCGCCAAGATCCAGTTGTGGATGAGCTACAGCAAGCTGACCCGAAAGTTCGGCGAGCACGTGCGGCTGAAGCCGAGCCGCTTCTTCGAGGAGATCCCGGCCGAGGAGATCCAGCGCGATGGCGCCGATCCGGTGGCGGATGCGGCGCGCAAGAAGGAGCGGGCGACGGCGGGGTTGGCGGCGATCGAGGCGTTGTTCGATTGAGGATCGAAAAGCCACTAAAGCGGTATTCCAATCCGTCCGATTGACGCTTCTGGCCTTGAGCCTGCATCGGGTTAAGGCCTAGTGTGAGCGCACCCGAAGTGCGCGCCGTGTCCTTCATCGTGTCCAACGACATCCCTGCTGTTCTCACTCATACCTTCCTCGGGCTGGGCCTGGTCCTGCTTGTTTCAGCGCTTCTGGCCTACGTTGGTGCCAGGCGCTTCCTCGATGGGGCGGTCATTGCCGATGGCAGGATCACCCATGTGGATGCCGTCAGCGTTGATCGCGGTGGTTCGCGCACTTCAGGGGTGAAGTTCCTGTACTGGGTGGACTTCACTACCAGCAGCGGGCAAGTGATGCGGTTCTTCGCAGGTCGTACCCGCCATCGTGCCTACATGACGGGCGATCATGTAGATGTGCTGTACCTGCCGGACCGCCCGGACAAGGCCCTGGTGCGTTCGCTCTCATCACCCTGGGGCCTGAGCGTCATACTGGGAGTGACCGGCGGCCCATTCTTGCTGGGGGTGGGAATTCTGCACCTGCCGCAGGCGGCGAGGGCATGGCGGCGCAGGCAGCTCCTTCGCCACGGGACACGGGTGCAAGCCAAGGTCCGGGCGATCAAGCGCGATCGCGGAGTATTCTCGGGGGGAAGGCATCCGTTCGTCATCGTCTGCGCCTGGCGCGATCCTGAAACCACTCGATGGCATGTCTTCCACAGCGCGTATCTCTGGGCCGATCCCCGTGCACAGGTGAGTGGGCGTGAACTGGATGTCCATGTCATGCCGGGCAATCCGCGCTACTACCATGTCGATATCTCCTTCATTCGATCAGCGCCGGCACCTGCACGCTGATCGATCAACCCGGCCAGCACCATGCCCACCCTCCTCAGATGTTTTTTGCTGTTTTCTTTGCCGTGGGCCTGCTGATCCTTCTGGCCGCCGCCTGGCTGTTCGTGGACGTCCAGCGTTTCGCGCGCAAGGCCGTTTCCGTAACCGGAACGGTGGTGGCCGTCCAGGCAGAGGATGCCCGGTCGGAAATGGAGGGGATGCCCACACGTGACATCACCCTGCATCGCCCGGTGGTGAGGTTCCAGACCGCACAGGGGCAGATGATTCAGTTCACTGCGTCCTTTGCTACCGGGGCACCACTGTACGTGGTCGGCGAACAGGTACAGGTGCTATATCCCGGCGGCATGCCTTCCAAGGCTCGTATCCAGCACCCGGGATTGCGCTGGGGCGCACCGCTGCTGTTGGCGCTGATGGGCATGGGGTTCTGCCTGATCGCCGCATGCGTCCATCGCCTGTGCGTGCGCTACTGGCCGATCCTGTTCGGCCAGCGTGACGGGGCATGTGGCTAGGCTGGGCATCGTAGTGGCCCACTTGGCCTGAGCGTGCTGCACGGCGGGCGCTGGCGTTGCAAAATCGAGGTATTCCTTCCGGAGCCCACCCATGCATCCCATCGAAAGCGAACGCCTGCGGCTGCGCCGCCTGGAACCAGACCGGGATGCTGCGCCGATGCTGGCATTGCTCAATGATCCAGGCTTCGTGCGCTTCATCGGCGACCGCAACGTGCACAGCGAGGAACAGGCGCGGGAGTACATCGCGCTGCGCGTGCTGCACAGCTATGCCTTGAACGGGTTCGGCATGTACGCCATCGAGCGGCTGTCCGATGGCGCCTGGCTGGGCAATGCCGGCCTGGTGCGGCGTGATGGCCTGCCGGCACCGGATATCGGCTACGCGGTGCTGTCCGCATACGCGGGGCAGGGCTATGCCAGCGAGGCGGCACGGGCGGTGTTCGCGCATGCACGCGGAGCGCTGGGCCTGCACGATCTGTACGGCATCACCGACCTGGACAACGTGGTGTCCGGGAAGATCCTGCTGGGCCTGGGCATGCAGGAGCGCGGGGTGATCCAGTTGCCGGGCATCGAAAGCGCCAGCCGCTTGTATGCCACGCCGGGGGCGGCGCAGGTCGGGTAGTGCCGGCCGCTGGCCGGCATCCAGGCATCACCGGGTTGCCGGCCAGCGGCCGGCACTACCGCATGCGGACGCTCAGCCGCGCAGTTCGTCCAGCTGCGCCTGCAGCTCGGCCACGGCCGCTTCCAGCTGGGCCACGCGCTCGGCCAGGCCCGGATCGGCCGCATCGCCGCTGCCACCGCCACTGCTGGCGTACTTTGCTGCCAACGCCGCGCCGTCCACTTCACCGCACAGCAGGTGCATGTAGCGGTCTTCGCGCTGGCCGCTGGCGCGCGGCAGCACCACCAGCAGCGCGCGCTGCTGCAGGCGCTCGACGGCGTGGCGGGCTTCGTCGATATCCGCAAACCGGTACAGACGCTCGCTGCGCGACACCAGCTCGCCCAGGGTCTGTGGGCCGCGCAGCAGCAGCAGGGCCAGCAGCACGGTCTGCTGCCGGGTCAGGTCCAGCGCGGCCTGCAGGCGGTGCTCGTAGCGGTCGGCGCGCGAGGAGAAGTGCTGGCGCGCCAGGCCCAGGGTCTCCAGCTGGCGCAGCGCATGCTCCACCCCGCCGGCGCTCACGTTCATCACCGGCTCGCGGGCGGTCTTCTGGTTGGCCGCCGATTGTGCGGCGTTGACGGTCAGCGGGTAGGTATCCGGGGTGGTGGCTTCCTTCTCCACCAGGCAGCCCAGCAGGCGCGCCTGTACGGCATCCAGCAGCGGAACGTCGGGGGTCTGGGCAGGGTCGGTCATGGCGGCTTCCGGAAGACAACGTGTCAACCGCCAAGCATAGCCGTCCCTGCGGCGCCTTTGCCGGTAAAATGGGCCGGTATATCTGATTGCCGGTGAATCCATGCGTCGTCCCGTTTCCCTGTCCCTGACCCTGCTCGCCACCGCGGTGCTGGGCCTGTCCGCCTGCAAGCGCGTGGAAGCGCCTGCCGAAGCCGCCACACCGCAAGCCCCGGCCGCCGCCGCCAAGGCCGACGGTGCCCTCGACGCGACCGCCAACGACAACCTCAATGCCGTGCTGTGGATGCAGCGCGCGCAGGAATACAGGGCGATCACCGAGCAGACCTACCGTGCCGCCGCCGACCATCTGGACGTTGCGCTGAAGGAAGCCCACTGGGACGCGCTGGTACCGGAAGAGCGCGGCAACGAAGCCAAGGGCCTGAAGCCGGCCGTGGTGCTGGACGTGGACGAGACCGTGCTGGACAACTCGCCCTACCAGGCCCGCCTGGTGCGTGATGGCAAGGAATACGACGAACTCAGCTGGGATCAGTGGGTCGCCGAAAAGAAGGCCAAGGCCATTCCCGGCGTGGTCGATTTCGCCAAGGCTGCCAATGCCAAGGGCGTGACCCTGCTGTACATCTCCAACCGCGCCGTGCACCTGAAGGACGCGACCCTGGCCAACCTGCGCGAGCAGGGCCTGCCGGTCGCCGATGACAGCGTGTTCCTCGGCCTGGGCACCGTGGTTGAAGGGTGCGAGCAGGCCGGCAGCGAGAAGAACTGCCGCCGCCGCCTGGCCGGGCAGAAGTACCGCGTGCTGATGCAGTTCGGCGACCAGCTGGGTGACTTCGTGGAAGTGACCGCCAACACCAACGATGGCCGCGACGCGCTGCTGCAGCAGTATCACGACTGGTTCGGCGAGCGCTGGTGGATGCTGCCGAACCCGACCTACGGCGGCTTCGAGCCGGCGCAGTTCAACAACGATTACGCGCAGTCGCGGCAGGCCCGTCATGACGCCAAGCGTGCCGCGCTGGACTACGCGCCGTGAGCCGCGCCCCGCTGCCGCTGCGTGACGACGAGCGCCTGATCTTCGCGCTGGACGTGCCTGACCGGGTGCAGGCGCTGGCATGGGTCGACCGCCTTGGCGACAGCGTGGCGTTCTACAAGATCGGCATGGAACTGCTAGCCTCCGGTGAGTACTTCCAGGTGCTGGACGAACTGGCCCGCCGCGACAAGCGCGTGTTCGTCGACCTGAAGTTCTTCGACATCCCGGCCACCGCCGCGGCGGTGATCAAGCGCCTGGCGCAGTGGCCGGTCAGCTACGCGACCATCCACGGCTGGCACCCGGCGATGATGGAGGCCTGCGCGGCCGCCAACAGCGGCGACATGCGCCTGCTGGCGGTGACCGTGCTGACCTCGATGGGCCGCCCGGACCTGGCGCAGATGGGCATCGACCGCGAGCCGGTGGAGGTCGTCGTCGAACGCGCGCTGGCCGCACAGGCTGCTGGCATCGACGGCGTGATCGCCTCTGGCCAGGAAGCCGGTCCGATCCGCGCCGCGACCGGGGCCGGTTTCTCGATCGTCTGCCCGGGCATCCGCCCCGGCGGTCCGGTCGGCGATGACCAGAAGCGCACCGTGGGTGTGGCGCAGGCGTTCGCCGATGGTGCCGATGCCATCGTGGTCGGTCGTCCGATCCGCCATGCGTCCGATCCGCAGGCTGCAGCACGGGCGATCCAGCAGGAAATCGCGACGGCTCTGGCCGCGCGCTGAGCCCCGCCCCGACGGCGGTCACGCCGGCACCACGAACGCCATCCCGTCGAATGCGGGATGGCGTTCGCATTTGTGCCTGTTGCTCTGACGCACCCGACCCCAGCCGGGAAAACTGTGCGCCGCATCGCGCTGTACGCGTGGAGCGCCCTCTATCAATCGATGCACCAGCACGGACCGCGGCCGTGCCGGTTCCAACCATCGATAGAGGAATACACGGATATGTATCGCAGCACCTCTTTGTTGTTCGGCGGCCTGTTGGCGGCTGCCATCGTCTTTCCCGCCACGGCTGCACCCCAACCCCGCGAAGCACCGCGCATCATTGGCGGCGAGGATGCCAAGCCGGGCGACTACCCGTTCATGGTCAGCATCCAGCGCCTGTCCTACGGTGACAGTGACCACGGTCGCCACTGGTGTGGCGCCACGCTGATTTCGCCCTCCTGGGTGCTGACCGCCTCGCACTGCGTCGAAGGTGATCGCCCGGATGATCTGGCCGTGCTGGGGGGCGCCACCGTGCTGTCCACCGAGCCGTCGGCGCGGTCCTCCAACATCAAGGCCATCCACATGCATCCGGCGTTCAACAGCGGCAACTCGCTGGAGCATGATGTTGCCCTGATCCAGCTCAGCGCACCGTTGGCTGACGCGCAGCCGGTCGCGCTGCGGCTGCGGCCCGATGCCAGCTATCTCAAGCCAGGCCGGGAGTTCACGGTGATCGGCTGGGGCGACACCGACATCAGTGACGGACGGCTCTATCCCACCCAGCTGCAGACGGTGCAGACCCCGTTCGTGCCCTTCGCCGAGTGCCAGCAGGCGTATGCGGGTGCGCTGTCGCGCGGCAAGGTCATCTGCGCCGGCCGCGAAGGGATCGACAGCTGCCAGGGGGATTCCGGTGGTCCGCTGCTGCTGCGTCTGCGCGAGGGCTGGACCCAGTTCGGTGTCGTCAGCTGGGGCGAAGGCTGCGCGTTGGCCGGCTACCCCGGCATTTATGCCCGAATCGCCGAAAAACATGCCGTAGATTTCATTGAAGCAGTCTGGCAACGCGATTGATCCAATAAAATCAATGATTTGAATGACATTTCATCATGTGTTGCGTTAACTTTACGGGCAGCGTAGGATCGCCGCCATCCGGTCTTCGGGCCGGACATGCGCCACAACACTGTCCACCGGCCTTGCGCCGGTTTGAAGAGCCTGCGATCCCTGTGGTCCGGGCTCTTTTTTTGTCCGCCGGGTGCGGCAAGAGTCCATCGGCGCGGGGCGTGGATGCGCCGCGTAGTGCGTGCCATGGCAGAAACCGTGACGCCCCGGCTTGCCGCTGTCACGTCGCAGGCCGCAAGATGCGGACCGGTCCGGGGAGTCCGATTGCATGAGCGTGGTAATGCGAGGAAGGTCTGCGCGGGGATGGGGGCTGGCGGCCATGCTGCTGCTGGCCATCGCCGCGTGCCGTGAATCCGGCAGTGATCCGGCCGCCGCGCCGGCCGAACCTGTCGCTGCAGTACAGGCGATGGCGCAACGGCTGGCCGAGGACGACCTGGTCGGCTATGCAAAGCTGTCGGTGCCTCCCAGCCAGTACCAGCGCCTGCAGCAGGCCTGGGCCGACGGCCGCAGCCAGTGGCCGCTGACCGGATTGCCGCTGGGCGACCAGCTGCTGCCCATGCTGGCGGCGCTGCGTGAGCCCGGCGCCAACGTGCAGCTGCAGCGCAGTTTCGACCGCCAGCTGGCCGGCCAGGCCAGCGCCGTGCGCCAGGCCGCGCAGTCGATGGGCAACTTCGGTGTGCAGTACCTGCGGCACCAGAAGGGCTATACGCCCGGCCAGCAGGCGCACTACATCCAGCTGGTGCAGACCCTGGCCGCCTGGGCGCAGGATGCCCCGATCAGCGACCGCGCCAGAGCCCGCAGCAGCATCGCCGCCCTCGTCGGCGCCGCCGCCCAGGTGGGTTTCCAGGACGATGCCGGTCTGCAGGCCACAGGCATGGAAGGCAGCCTGCAGCAGCTGGCGCCGTTCATCCACACGCTGAAGGCGGTGCTGGCCAGCTATGGCCTTGGCGTGGACGAGGCGCTGCGCAGCGTGCGCGGTGAGCTGCTGTCGGTGGAGGGCGACAACGCCCTGGTGCGCCTGCAGTACGAACTCGCCGGCCGCGCGATGACCGTGCAGGTGCCGCTGAGCCGGCGCGAGGGCCACTGGTACCTGACCCGAACCCTGGCCGATACCGATGCCCTGTTGCGGCAGGCCGATGCGGCGCGCGCCGCCGCTGCTCCGGACCCTGTGCCTGCCCCGACAACCGATGGGGAAGCGGCAACGCCATCGGCTAAGCCATAATGACGTCGATGTCGAAACAGAACCCGCTGCCGTTCCCCGGCGAAGAATCCCAGCCGACGCCCGCCGACACGGCGCTGGCGTCCCCCTCGACCGACGCCGGCACGACGCCGGCGGCGACGCCTGTGCACGCGCGTCCTGCCGGCCGCCGCCCGCTGTGGGCGCGACTGCTCGGGCGCCTGGTGGAACCCTGGCTGTCGCTGAAGATCGAGCCGGAAGACCCGGGCCAGTACAACGATGGCCGTCCGGTCATGTACGTGCTGGAAGACTACGGCCTGTCCAACGCGCTGATCCTGGACAAGGCCTGCCGCCAGGCTGGCCTGCCCTCGCCGCTGGTACCGCTGGCCGGTGACCCCACCGGCCGCAAGCGCGCCTACCTGGCCCTGTCGCGGCGCAGCTCCAGCAACTCGCTGATTCCCGAGCAGCGCGGCGCCAAGACCCATTCCGATTCGCTGGCCAAGGTCCTGCAGGCCCATCGCGTGCGCGACGACCTGGATGTGCACCTGGTGCCGGTGTCGATCTTCGTCGGCCGCGCCCCGGACAAGCAGAGCGGCTGGTTCGCCGTGCTGTTCTCGGAAAACTGGGCGCTGGTCGGCCGCTTCCGCCGCCTGCTCGGCCTGCTGCTGAACGGCCGCAACACCATCGTCCGCTTCGCACCGCCGATCTCGCTGCGTAGCACCGTCGACGAGGGCCTGGAGCCCGAGCGTACCGTGCGCAAGCTGCAGCGCGTGCTGCGTACCCATTTCCGCCGCATCCGCGAGTCGGTGATCGGTCCTGACCTGTCGACCCGGCGCCTGCTGGTGGACCAGGTGCTGGCCGCCGAGACGGTGCGCGAGGCGATCGCCTCGCAGGCCAAGCGTGACAACAGCAAAACCAGCGATGCCTGGAAGAAGGCGCACGCCTACGCCTGGGAAATCGCCGCGGACTATTCCAGCCCGGTGGTGCGCTCGGCCAGCTTCATGCTCAGCCATGTGTGGAACCGCATCTACGCCGGCGTGCTGGTGCACCACCTGGACAAGTTCAAGGCCGCAGCGCCAGGCCACGAAGTGGTCTACGTGCCCAGCCACCGCAGCCACATGGACTACCTGCTGCTGTCCTACCTGCTGTACGACCGCGGCATCGTGCCGCCGCACATCGTGGCCGGCATCAACCTGAACCTGCCGGTGGTGGGCACCCTGCTGCGCAAGGGCGGTGCGTTCTTCATCCGTCGCTCGATCCGCGGCAACGCGCTGTATTCGGCGGTGCTGAGCGAGTACGTGGCGCAGCTGGTCGCCGGCGGCTATTCCATCGAGTACTTCGTCGAGGGCGGGCGCTCGCGTACCGGCCGGTTGCTGCAGCCCAAGGGCGGCATGATCTCGATGACCCTGCGCGCGTTCCTGCGCCAGCCGCGCAAGCCGGTGCTGTTCCAGCCCATCTACATCGGCTACGAGAAGCTGATGGAGGGCGGCAGCTACCTGGATGAACTGTCCGGACGGCCCAAGGAGAAGGAATCGATCTGGCAGCTGCTGTGGGGCATCCCCAAGGTGCTCAAGCAGAACTACGGCCAGGTGGTGGTGAACTTCGGCGAACCCATCGCGCTGAACGATGTGCTGGCCGAGAAGGCTCCGGAGTGGGGGGGCGAGGCGGTGTCCGAGGACGAGAAGCCCTCGTGGCTGTCGACCACCGTCGACACCCTGGCCGAGCGCATCCAGGTGCGCATCAACGGCGCGGCCGACGTCAATCCGATCAACCTGCTGGCGCTGGCGCTGCTGTCCACGCCCAAGCATGCGATGGGCGAGGCCGACCTGATCGCGCAGATCGAGCTGTGCAAGACCCTGCTGGTGGAGATGCCGTATTCGGGCCGGGTGACGGTGACTCCGCACTCGCCGGAGCGGATCATCGCCCACGCCGAAGAGATCAACGTCCTCACCCGCATCAAGCACCCGCTGGGCGACGTGCTCAGCGTCAGCGGCGATACCGCGGTGCTGCTGAGCTACTTCCGCAACAACGTGGTGCACCTGTTCACCGCATCGTCGTGGGTGGCCTGCTGCTTCCAGAACAACCGCCGCATGAGCCGCACCGGCCTGGTGCAGCTGGGCCGCACGGTGTACCCGTTCCTGCAGGCCGAACTGTTCCTGCCGTGGACCGAGGACGAGTTCGCCCAGCGCATCGACCAGACCATCGACGTGTTCGTGCGTGAGGGCCTGCTGCAGAACGTCAACGAAGACGACGGCGGCATCCTCGCCCGCAACACCGGGCAGACCGACGAAGTATTCCGCCTGCGTGCGATCGGCCACTCGCTGCAGCAGGCATTCGAGCGCTACTACATCGCCATTTCGGTGCTGGTGAAGAACGGCCCGGGCACGCTCGGCGCCGCCGAGCTGGAAAGCCTGTGCCAGCAGGCCGCACAGCGCCTGAGCCTGCTCTATGCACCGGCCGCGCCGGAGTTCTTCGACAAGTCGCTGTTCCGCGGCTTCATCCAGAAGCTGCGCGAGCTGCGCCTGGTGTGGCCGGACGAGAACAGCAAGCTGCTGTTCGACGAGCGCCTGGACGCCTGGGCCAAGGATGCCAAGTTCATCCTCGGCCGCGAACTGCGCCACACCATCGAACGGGTCAGCCCGGAAGCGGCGCGCCCGGACGAACCGGCACCGCAGGATTGAACCTGCGGCGCCTGTCGGGCCTGGCCACGTTGATCGCGGTCGGAGGCCTTGCGGCTACTTCGGTGCAGGCTGCAGAAGCCTGCGTGGACGACACCCTGCCCGGGCGCCTGGCCGATGCGCCGGTGCGCCTGTGCCTGCAGGCAGAGACCGGGCAACCAGCGCACTACCGCCTGTGGTTGGCCGGCGAGGTGCGCATCAGCGGTGACGAATCCGCCGCTCGCCAGGGTCTTGCCGGTGACTGGTACGGGCACCCGCTGGGTCTGCGCTGTTCCGGTGCCGACAACGTGCGCCGCTGCGACCTGACCGTGGACGGTGAGGCGGCCTGGAGTGCGGAGCTGGCGCTGCCGCGTTGATGCGGGGCCCCATCCACGCATGGCGTGGATCTACCGGGACTTTCCGGCATGGCGTGGATCCAAAGGTTGCCGGGCTGTGCCATCGGCGTTCGGGGCGGCGTGGGCCAGTAGATCCACGCCATGCGTGGATGGGCCACCGGTTACGCCGGTTCGTCCGGAATCTGCAGGCTTTCCAGCTTGGTGATGCAGTCCTTCAGCTGCAGCTTGCGCCGCTTCAGGCGCTTGAACTCCAGCTCATCTTCGCCGTTGGCGGCCATGCGCGCGATCTGTTCATCCAGCGACCGGTGTTCGGCGCGGAGGGCGACGAGGCGTTCGACGATTTCGGCGGGGTTGTAGGTGTCCACGGTCTCCGAGCATACACAGCGACGATGACTGCCGGGAGAGGGGAATCCCGACCCCGGGTCCGGGCTGCCACAAGCCGGTAGAATGGCGCCATGTCCGCCGTGATCTCCCTGCCCGATCCCCCGCAGCGCGTTCCGCGCGACCCGCGCGTGGACGGGCTCGGGGCGGACAAGCTGGGCAAGCGCCTGCGCCGCCAGGTCGGCCAGGCCATCGCCGACTTCGGCATGATCGAAGCGGGCGACAAGGTCATGGTCTGCCTGTCCGGCGGCAAGGACAGCTACACCCTGCTGGACCTGCTGCTGCAGCTGCAGAAAAAGGCGCCGGTGCCGTTCGAACTGGTAGCGGTGAACCTGGACCAGAAACAGCCCGGGTTCCCCGCGCACGTCCTGCCGGAGTACCTGGCCGGGCTGGGCGTGCCGTACCAGATCATCGAGCAGGACACGTATTCGGTGGTCAGCCGGGTCATCCCGGAGGGCCGCACGATGTGTTCGCTGTGCTCGCGCCTGCGCCGTGGCGCGCTGTACCACCATGCCAAGGCGCACGGCTTCAGCAAGATCGCACTGGGCCACCATTGCGATGACGTGGTGGCCACGTTCTTCCTGAACCTGTTCCACCATGCCAAGCTGGCCGCCATGCCACCGAAGCTGCTCAGCGATGATGGCCAGCACGTGGTGATCCGCCCGTTGGCGTACGTGCGCGAGCACGACATCGCCCAGTACGCGCAGGCGCGCCGTTTCCCGATCATTCCCTGCACCCTGTGTGGCAGCCAGGAAAACCTGCAGCGTCGGCAGGTCGGCCTGATGCTCAAGCAGTGGGACCAGGACCATCCGGGGCGCATTGAACAGATCGCACGTGCAATGGCCGACGTGCGGCCTGCGCAGCTGGCCGATGCCGCCCTGTTCGATTTCATGGCCCTGGGCCGCCGTGGCGATGCGGCGCATGCCGATGCCTGGCCGGCCGACGCAGTTCCCGAGACGCCTGCCGTTTAAGGTCGGGCGCCCTTCTTCTTCAGACACCGGAATTCCATGTTCTTTCGCAACCTGACGTTCTTCCGCTTCCCGACTGCCACTGATTTTTCCGAAGTCGACACCCTGCTGCCGCACGCCCTGCTCAAGCCGGTGGGCGCACTGGAAATGAACTCGCGTGGTTTCATCTCGCCATTCGGCCGCGAAGAGAAGGAAGTGCTCTCGCACCGCATTGCCGAACACCTGTGGCTGACCGTCGGTGGCGAGGACAAGATCCTGCCCGGCGCGGTGGTCAACGACCTGCTCGAGCGCAAGCTGGAGGAGATCGAAGAGAAGGAAGGCCGCCGCCCCGGTGGCCGCGAGCGCAAGCGCATGAAGGACGACCTGCTGCATGAACTGCTGCCGCGCGCCTTCGTGAAGTCCTCGCGCAACGATGCCTTCATCGACCAGCTGCACGGCTATGTGGCGGTGGACACCTCCAGCCGCAAGACCGGCGAATACTTCATGTCCGACATCCGCGGCCTGCTTGGCAGCTTCCCGGCGATGCCGCTGAACGCCGAAGTCGCGCCGCGTTCGATCCTGACCGGCTGGATCGCCGGCGAGCCCCTGCCCACCGGCTTCAGCCTGGGCGAGGAGTGCGAGATGAAGGATCCGGTGGAAGGCGGCGCGGTGGTCAAGTGCCAGCACCAGGAACTGCGCTGCGACGAGATCGACAAGCATCTGGATGCCGGCAAGCAGGTGACCAAGCTGGCCCTGGTGTTCGAGGACAACCTGTCCTTCGTGCTGGGCGACGACCTGATCGTGCGCAAGCTGAAGTTCCTGGACGGCGCGCTGGACCAGCTGGAACATGCCGACGAAGATGGCCGCCGTGCCGAGTTCGACGCCCGCTTCGCCCTGCAGAGTGCGGAGATCCGTCGCTTGTTCCTGCTGCTTGAAGAAGCCTTCAAGCTCAGCAAGGCTGACTGAACAGGCAGGCCGTCGGCCGCCGGTCATCCGGCGGCCTCGCACGGCGCTATGCTGGGACCATGAGCCGTCTGCTGCGCCGCCTGATCTCGCCGGTCCCACCCGCCACCGTGCAGCGCGATACCGTTCGCCTGCGCCTGGAGGATGTCGAGATCGAGATACTGCGCGTGCGTGATCCGCGCGCGCGCCGGATCAAGCTCAGCGTCGATGAGCGCGGCGCACGACTGACGTTGCCGCCGCGTGCCAGCCTGGTGATGGGCGAGCGCTTCCTCGAACTGCATCGCGAATGGCTGGGGCTGCAGCTGCGCCACTACCAGGGGCATGGTCTGCCCGCCGCGTTGCAGCCCGGTGTTGAAGGGGTGCTGCCGCTGCGCGGCGAGTTGTTGCCACTGCGCTGGCAGGAAGGCCGCTATGCGCGTCTGGAAATCGACGGACACGGCGCCTGCGTGCAATGGCCAAGCCGGGGCGGCGATGCGACCCTGCGCCGCCTGCTGCGCGAATTCTATGAAGCGCAGACCCGCGCCGATGTCGGCCGCTGGTTGCCGAAGTACCTGCCCGGCCTGCCGCGCGCGCCCAGCCGCCTGCGGTTGAAGGTGATGTCCTCGCAATGGGGCTCGCTGGCTCCCGATGGCAGCATGGCGCTGGATCTGGCACTGGTACTGGGCCGTCCCGCCGCCTTCGAGTACGTGCTGGTGCACGAACTCTGCCACCTGATCCAGGCCAACCACTCGCCCGCGTTCTGGCACGAAGTGGAACAACGCTTCCCCGACTGGCGCGAGCAGCGCGACTACTTCCAGCTGGAAGGGCGCAGATTGAAAGCAATGCTTCGGCAGCTGCTGTAGCGCTGGCGCTACAGCAGCTGCCCCCGCATTCCTCCTCTACCCCCGCCTTCGGCGCGCCCCTTCAACAGAAGGGGCTCCACTCCAGAGAGGCGGCGGCGCAGTCGAGCAAAATCGGCTCTACTGAAGCGCGCACAGCGCGCGACCCGCTTTGCTCCTGCTTTTCCTTTTCTCTTCCGTGGTCAGCACGGAAACCATCCGTAGCCGGGCGGGGTGGGTTGCGCAGGGGCGTGAGCCGCATGGATGCGGCGACCGAGCTTACATGGACGTACTTGCAGCGACCCCTGCGCAATCCACCCCGCCCGGCCAAGCGCGGCTTTTGATCTGCACGGCCGCCACGAGGGGCTCAGCCGTCGGCCGCAGACCTCATCGACCCGCGCGCAAGGCCGCCGCCTCCGCCCACCGCGCCGCCACGCGCGGCGCAGTGATGCACACCGCCTGATCGGTCACCGTGGTCACCGCCCGCTCCAGCAGCTGGATGTCCGCCTCGTGCTGGCGCGCCACGTGCGGATCCTCGAAGAAGATCGCGCGCTGGCAACGGCCTTCCAGCACGCGGTCGGCAATCTGCGCATCGCCGCCCATCGGGCCGCTCTGGTAGCGCGTCACCCACGCCGTATCCGCTGGCCAGCCGCGGCTCCAGGCCAGCTCGTTCAAGCGCTGGCCGGTGGTACCGGTGGCGACGCGTTCGCCGAAGCGCGCCAGTACGTCGAAGTGTTCATCGGCGAAGGCGAGCATCGCCGGCTTCATCGCATCGTGCGCGATCAACGCCAGCGTCTGCTCCTCGAACGCATGCAGGTCGTCGGTGCCGGCATCGGCGGCCAAGCCCGCATGGATGCGCTCCACCTCGATCCAGTCGCGGGCGGTGGCCACGGTGGAAATGAACGGCTTGCCGTGGATCACGCACTGGCGCTTGAGCGCGGTCGCCTCGGGGAATACCGAGGAAGGGTCGACCGGATCCATCAGATAGACCGCACCGTCCAGCGTACGCTCGGCGCCCATGCCCACCACTTCGGCCACCAGTTTCATCAGGCCGCCTTCGCGACCGTAGGGATAGCGCTGCAGGCCGTCGTAACCGGCAAGGAACCCGTTGCGCTGGATCGCGTCGTGGGTGCGGCCAACCGCACACAGTGTCACGCTCAGTTCGCGCAGCCCGGGTTCGCTGGCGCGCAGCCAGCGGAACAGTGCCGCGCGCGCGTCGTGGTGATGGAGACGGTTGGCGGCCAGGCCGATGCGCATCGAAAGCTCCGGGATCGGTAGAAGCGGCAGTGTATGTCGCTATTGGCGGTTTCGGAGGGTTTTACAAATTTCCTCATTGTTGCTGGGAAGCGCGTCGCTAGCGTGGCAGGAGGTCATACCGGGATGTGGCCATGCCCCCGCCCGCGACATGAGGATGTCCACCATGAATGTCGCTGGCCGCCTGGCCCGCATCGTCGCGTTGTCGCTGCTGTCGGCGCCGGCCTGGGCCGGGCAGTGCGAAGGCCCCATCCTGCTTGCCTATCCCGCTGACCGTGCGCCGTTGTCGTCCAGTCTGGACGGCACGCCACAGGGGCTGGCGGCCGCCTACCTGGACCTGTTGCAGGAACAGGTGCCCACGCTGCGCGCCACACCGGTCGCAGCGACGGCGCTGGCCGCTGCCGCGCTGCCTGCCGGGACCCACGCCGTGCTTGGCTGGCCACGCGCGCAGACGCCGGAAGGCTGGGTGGCCAGCGTGCCCTACCTGCAGGTGCCGCAGGTGATCGTGCGACGCCCCGATGCGCGGCCGATCATCGGCCTGGAGGGGTTGCACGGCCACGGCGTGGCCAGCCCGGACATCGTGCCACTCGCTGCCGTGCTGGAAGAGTCGAGCGCGCATGTACCGCTGCTGCAGGTGGCGGCGCTGGACAAGGCGCTGCAGCTGCTGATCAGCGGCCAGATCGATGCAGTGGTGGGCAACCTGGTGGAAGTGGAAGCGGCGCTGCGCGATCAGCCTGGCGGCGCGCTGGACGTGGCGGCGCCGGCCGGCTTCAGCGACGCACTGGTACTGGCTGCGCTACCGGCGTGCGCGCACCTGGTGGATCGCTTCAACCGACTGCAGGCAGGCATGACGGAGGAGCAGCGCCAGGCACTGCGGGCGCACTGGGTGTCGACATCCCCTCGGCGCGGTCACGTGCCGCCGGTGTCGCCCGTGCGCGGCTTGATCGCGGTGCTGCTGATGCTGCTGACAATGGGCCTGGTGCATGCCTTCGGTTACTGGCGACTGCATCGCGAGGGCCTGCGCAGGCTGGCGCTGGAGCAGCGCCTGCAGGAGGTCACCGCCAACCTGCCGGCGGTGGTGTACCAGGCGCGACGCAGCAATACCGGCCAATACAGCGTTCCCCATATTGCCGGCGATGTGCATGCCCTGTTCGGGATCAGCGTGGATACCGCGCGGGTGGACCATGGCAGCCTGCTGGCGGCGGTCCACCCGCAGGACCGCCGCTCGGTGCTGGCCTGCGTTGACGCGGCCGCGCTGGTGCGTGGACCCATCGACATCACCTTCCGTACGCGCGGCCCGAACGGCTGGCGCTGGGTACGTTCGCATGGGCGACCGATTGCCTGCAGCGACAGCGGCGTGGAATGGAGCGGATACTGGATGGATGTCACCGAAGCGCGCGCGCGCACGCAGGCGCTGAACGATGCCCGGCGCAACGCCGAGCAGGATGCCGCCGCCAAGAGCCATTTCCTGGCCACCATGAGCCACGAGATCCGCACGCCGATGAGCACCATGCTGGGAATGCTGGAGCGCTTCGGCAGCGGCGCGCTGGATGCGCGCCAGCGCCAGGTACTGGCGACCATCGATGATGCCGCGCAGATGCTGCGACAGATCCTTGATGACGTGCTGCACAGCCAACGCCTGCAGTCCGGCCCACAGCCACCGCAGTGCCTGCCCACCGACCTGGCCGGGCTGCTGCGGGCGGTGCAGCGCCTGCTGGTGCCGGTGGCGGCCAGCAAGGGGCTGCATCTGCGCTGCGAGGTGGATCCTGCGCTGCAGCGTGGATCGTTGGCCGATACGCTGCGCCTGCGCCAGATCCTGTTCAACCTGGCAGGCAATGCGCTGAAGTTCACCCTGCACGGTGGGGTGGACCTGCAGGTACGTGTGCTGCAGCAGCGCGCGCACGGCCAGCAACTGCGGCTGCAGGTGACCGATACCGGCGTGGGCATCAGCCGGGAGCGCCAGCGGGCGGTATTTGCAGCCTTTACCCAGGCCGACGCCTCCACCACCCGGCGCTTCGGTGGCAGCGGCCTGGGCCTGGCGATCTGCCGGGAGCTGGCGGCATCGATGGGCGGGCAACTGCACCTGTGCAGTACGCCGGGCGTGGGTACCACGGTGTGGCTGGACCTGTACCTGCCGGCCTGCGAGGCGCCATCGGTGGAACATCGTGATGATGCGGCTGGCCTGCACGAATTGCCGCCGGTGCGGGTCCTGGTTGCCGAAGACCATCCCACCAACCTGCAGCTGCTGGTGCGGCAGCTGCGGGATCTGGGCATGAAGGTGCATGCCGCAGCCAATGGCGAGCAGGCCTGGCAGGCGTGGCAGACGCAACGGTTCGCGCTGGTCATCACCGACTGCCACATGCCGGGCATGGACGGCTTTGCCCTGGCCCGCGCGATCCGCGCCGATCCCCGTGCCGACGCGGCAAAGGTGCCGATCATCGCGTTGACTGCCAGCGTGCTCGACAGTACCCGCCAGGCCTGCCACGACGCTGGCATCGATCACTTCATCGCCAAGCCGGTCGACCGCCACGCACTGCATGCCGCTCTGGCCGCAGTGCTGGTGCCGCTCGGCCCGTCAGTGCGCCAGTAGCCCGGCGATGCTGGCGGCGGCGTCGCGGCCTTCGGCCACGGCGGTCACCACCAGGTCGGCACCGCGCACCGCGTCACCCCCGGCGAACAGGCGCGGATGGGCGGTCTGGAAGGGCAGCCTGCCCTTGCCGCCGGCGAGGATGCGGCCATTGGCCTGGCCTTCCACACCGTGCTCGGCCAGCCACGAGGGCACGCTGGGCGAGAAGCCGAACGCGATGATCACCACGTCCGCTTCCAGCAGCGACTCGCTGCCCTCGATCTGTACCGCGTTCTGGCGGCCATTGGCATCGGGCTCGCCCAACCGCGTTTCGACCACCGTCACTCCGATCACTTCGTCATCGGCGCCGGCTTCGATCGACAGCGGCTGGCGGTTGAACAGAAAGCGCACGCCTTCCTCGCGCGCGTTGGCCACTTCGCGCGCGCTGCCCGGCATGTTGGCTTCGTCGCGGCGGTAGGCACAGGTGACCTTGGCCGCGCCCAGTCGCACCGCGCTGCGCACGCAGTCCATGCCGGTGTCGCCACCGCCGAGGACCACCACGCGCTTGCCATTGAGGTCGGGCAGGGCGATCTGGTCTTCCCAGCCGGCGATCGGCCGGCCCTTCGGATCATCGCCGCCGACGATGCGGCTGTTCTGCACCAGGAACGGCAGTGCCGGCAGCACGCCCTTCAGGTCCTGGCCATCGAGGCCACCGTCGGTGTAGCGATACGCGCCGGTACCGACGAACACCGCATCGTGGATGTCCAGCAGCTGCTGCAGGCTGATGTCGCGGCCGATCTCCACGCCGAGGCGGAACTGCACGCCCATGCCTTCGAGCACGTCGCGACGCCGACGGATCACGTCCTTGTCCAGCTTGAAACTGGGGATGCCGAACTGCAGCAGGCCACCGACCTGTTCGTAGCGGTCGTAGACCACTGCGGTGATGCCGGCATGCGCCAGGCGGTCGGCACAGGCCAGCCCCGCGGGGCCGGCACCGATCACCGCCACCGTGTGGCCGGTGGGCTGCACGGCGGCCATGTCCGGCCGCCAGCCGGTGGCCAGCGCGGTATCGACGATGTACTTCTCCACTGCACCGATGGTGACCGCACCAAACTCTTCCAGCGTGCAGCTGCCCTCGCACAGGCGATCCTGCGGGCACACCCGGCCGCACACTTCCGGCAACGGGTTGGTGCTGTGGCACAGCGTGGCCGCTTCATGGATGCGGTTTTCCTGCACCAGCTGCAGCCATTGCGGAATGGCGTTGTGCACCGGGCACTTCCAGCTGCAGTACGGGTTGCCGCAGTCCAGGCAACGGCCGGCCTGGTACTGCGCATCCTCCTTGCCGAATTTTCCGTACAGCTCGCCCCAGTCACCGGAGGTGCGCAGTTCAACCGGGATGCGCTGCGGCATGGTCCGGGGCAGGTCGAGGAACTGGAAGGCGTGCTTGCGGCTCATGGCGGACTCTGTGGGTTTCCGGATGCCGGCCAGCGGCCGGCACTACAGCGGTGGGGAAGCCGGTGCGCCCAGTGCATGCGGCGCATCGCTCACGTGCGGTGTGTCACGCCGCGCGGCGCAGGGTTTCGGTCAGCGACTCGATGCTGGCGGCCTTGGGTTTGACCAGCCAGAACTTGCCGATGTAATCGCGGAACTCGTCCATGATCTGCTGCGCCCAGATGCTGCCGGTCAGTTCGCGATGACGGCCGATCAGGCGGTGCAGATGCTGGCGGTAGTTCTCGAACCCTTCGGCGGAGACGCGATGGATGTCGATCAGCTCGTGGTTGTAGCGGTCGACGAAATCGCGGTCCACGTCCAGCACGTAGGCCAGGCCACCGGTGAAGCCGGCACCGAAGTTGAGGCCGACCTTGCCCAGCACCAGCACCACGCCGTCGGTCATGTACTCACAGCAGTGATCGCCCGCGCCTTCCACTACCGCCAGTGCGCCGGAGTTGCGCACGGCGAATCGTTCACCGGCACGGCCGGCGGCGAACAGCTCGCCACCGGTTGCGCCATACAGGCAGGTGTTGCCGATGATGGCGGTGCTGCGTGCCTCGAAGCGTGCGCCACGCGGCGGGCGCACCACCAGACGGCCACCGGCCATGCCCTTGCCGACGTAGTCGTTGGCTTCACCCTCCACTTCCAGGTGCAGGCCGCCGACGTTGAAGGCGCCGAAGCTCTGCCCGGCGCTGCCGCGGAAGCGCAGTTCCAGCGGCGATTCGGCCATGCCCTGGTTGCCGTGCGCGCGCGCCACGGCGCCGGCCAGGCGGGTGCCGATGCTGCGGTCGGTGTTGTGGATCAGGAAGCGATGCTCGCCACCGCGCTTGTGTTCGATGGCCTCGGCCAGCAGGCCGTCCATCTGCGTGGCCAGGCTGTCAGGTGATTCATACAGGCGCTGTGCGGCACAGTGGCTGCCCGGGTAACTGGCGTCGGCCAGCAGCCGCGACAGGTCCACGCGCACGTCCTCGCGCGGTGACACCTGAAGCTGGCGCAGCAGGTCGGTGCGGCCGACGATTTCCTGCAGCGAACGTGCGCCCAGCACCGACAGCCAGCCGCGTACTTCCTCGGCCAGCAGGCGGAAGAAGTTCTCCACGCGCTCGGGCTGGCCGGTGAAGTGGTTCTCGCGCAGGCGTTCGTCCTGGGTGGCCACGCCGGTGGCGCAGTTGTTGAGGTGGCAGATGCGCAGGTACTTGCAGCCCAGCACGATCATCGGCGCGGTGCCGAAGCCGAAGCTGTCCGCACCCAGCAGCGCTGCCTTGACCACGTCCAGGCCGGTCTTCAGGCCGCCATCGGTCTGCAGCAGGGTGCGCCCGCGCAGGTCGTTGGCCACCAGCGCCTGGTGCGCCTCGGCGATGCCCAGTTCCCACGGCACGCCGGCGTAGCGGATCGAGCTGACCGGCGAAGCACCGGTACCGCCGTCATGGCCGGAAATGGTGATCAGGTCAGCACCGGCCTTGACCACGCCCGCCGCAATCGTGCCGACGCCGGCATGGCTGACCAGCTTCACCGACACCAGCGCGGTCGGGTTGACCTGCTTGAGGTCGTAGATCAGCTGCGCCAGGTCTTCGATGGAGTAGATGTCGTGGTGCGGCGGCGGCGAGATCAGGCCGATGCCCGGCCTGGCATAGCGCAGGCGTGCGATCAGTTCATTGACCTTGTGCCCGGGCAGCTGGCCGCCTTCGCCGGGCTTGGCGCCCTGGGCAACCTTGATCTGCAGCACTTCGGCATTGACCAGGTATTCGGCGGTGACGCCGAAGCGGCCCGAGGCCACCTGCTTGATCTTGCTGCGCTTGTCGGTGCCATAGCGCGCCGGGTCTTCGCCACCTTCGCCGGAATTGCTGCGGCCGCCGAGGCGGTTCATCGCAATGGCCAGCGCTTCATGCGCCTCGGGCGAGAGCGCACCAAGGCTGATCGCGGCGGTATCGAAACGCGGGAACAGATCGCTGGCCGGTGCCACTTCGTCCAGCGGCGTCGGCGTTGCCGCCGGCACCAGCTGCAGCAGATCGCGCAGCGCCGACGGCGGGCGCGCATGCACGGCATCGCAGTACTGCTGCCACGCACGCGGGTCACCGCTGCGCGCCGCGCGCTGCAGGGTGGTCACCACGTCCGGGTTGTACATGTGGTACTCGCCGCCGTGCACGTACTTCAGCAGGCCGCCGACATCCACGCCCTGCTGCGCGTCCCAGGCCTGCGCGCACAGTTCGCGCGCGTCGGCATCCAGGCGCGCGAAGCCGGCGCCACCGATGCGCGAGGCGGTATCGGGGAAGCACAGGTCCACCACCTCCGGCTCCAGGCCGATGATCTCGAACAGCTGCGCACCGCGGTAGCTGGCCACGGTACAGATGCCCATCTTCGAGATGATCTTGGACAGGCCCTTGTAGATGCCCTTGCGGTAGCGGCGGCCGATCTGCGATTGCTCGCCGCCCTTGCTGAGCTTGAGGATGCCGCGACGGCCCAGATCGAACAGGGTCTGGTAGGCCAGGTACGGGTACACCGCCGTGGCACCGAAGCCTAGCAGGCAGGCCATGTGGTGCGCGTCGCGCGCGGTGCCGGTCTCGACGATCAGGTTGACGTCGCAGCGCAGGCCCAGCCGTGACAGGTGGTGGTGGATGGCGCTGGTGGCCAGCAGCGCATGCACCATCGGCCGCCCGGCCACCGGGTAGCGGTCGGACAGCAGCAGCATCACCATGCCGTCGCGCGCAGCCTGTTCGGCTTCGACGCAGATGCGTTCGATGCCCGCACGCAGGCCCTCCTCTTCGCTGTAGGACAGGTCGAGCAGGCGGTTGGCCTGCACGTACTGGTCCATCTTCAGCAGCTGGCGCAGCTTGCGTTGGCTCAGCACCGGCGAGTTGAGGATGACGTGGTTCACGGTCTCCGGGCCGGCATGGAAGATGTTGGTCTCCTTGCCGAGCTGGGTGGACAGGGACATCGCGCAGTCTTCGCGCAGCGGGTCGATCGGCGGGTTGGTGACCTGCGCGAAGGCCTGGCGGAAATAGTCGTACAGCGGACGGCTGCGCTGGCTGAGTACGGCCATCGGCGTGTCATCGCCCATCGAGCCGGTGGCTTCCTGCTCGGTCTCGGCCAGCGGCCGCAGCACCTGTTCCACTTCCTCGCTGCTGAGCTGGTACAGCTTGTGGTAGCTGCGCAGCGTGCCTTCGTCGAACGGCTCTTCCACCAGCGACGGATCGATCAGTTCGGTCTGCAGGTAGGTGACGCCCTGCTGCAGCCACTGCTTGTACGGTGCACGGCCGCGGTTGATGCGGTCGATGGCCTCCGAATCGAGCAGGTCACCGCGCTTGAGGTCGATGGCGATCATCTCGCCGGGGCCGAGCTTGCCCTTGCGCACCACGCGCTCGGTCGGTACTTCCCAGACGCCTGCTTCGGAGGCGACCAGGAAGTGGCGATCGGCGGTCAGCATCCAGCGCGCCGGGCGCAGGCCGTTGCGGTCGAGGGTGCACACCGCGTAGCGGCTGTCGCAGGCGACGATGCCGGCCGGGCCGTCCCACGGTTCGCTGTTGAGGCCGTGGAACTCGTAGAACGCCGCCAGGTCCGGGTCCTTGAATTCCAGCGACTGCGTTGCCGGCGGCACCAGGATGCGCAGCGCCTGGATCAGCTCCATGCCGGCGGACACCATCAGTTCCAGCATGTTGTCCAGGCTCTGCGAATCGGAGCCGTGCATGGAGATGACCGGGTCGAACTCGCCGATGTCGAAACGGGGCGTCTTCCACACCTTGCTGCGCGCCTGCGCCCAGCGCCGGTTGCCTTCGATGGTGTTGATCTCGCCGTTGTGGGCGAGCATCCGGAACGGGTGCGCCAGCGGCCAGCGCGGCAGCGTATTGGTGGAGAAGCGCTGGTGGAACACGATGGCGCTGGAGGCCAGTTCGCGCCGCTGCAGGTCCGGGAAGAAGCGGCTGAGCTTGTCCGGCAGCACCATGCCCTTGTAGCTGATGGCGTTGGGGCTGAGCGTGGTGACGTAGTAGTCGGCGTGCGCGCGCAGCTGCTGCTCGCTGCGGCGGCGGGCCAGGAACAGGGCCAGGCCGAAGCCGGCGTCATCCTGGCCGACGCCGGCATCGACGAACACCTGCTCGATGCGCGGCAGGGTGTCGCGTGCCAGTTGGCCACAGACGCTGTCGTCGGTCGGTACCTCGCGCCAGCCGGCCACCTTGCAGCCCACCGCTTCGATCTGTTGCTGCAGCTGCGTGCGGCAGGTCTGTGCGGCGTCGGCATCGTGCGGCAGGAACACCAGGCCCGCAGTGAAGCGCGCGCCGACGGCGATGCCGGCTTCACTGGCCAGCAGTTTCAGGAAGGCATCGGGGCGGCGCAGCAGCAGGCCACAGCCATCGCCGGTGAGCCCATCGGCGGCGACACCACCACGGTGGGTCATGCGCGAGAGCGCAGCGATGGCGGTATCCACCAGCAGGCGCGAAGGCTGGTCGTCGAGCTGGGCGACCATGCCAAATCCACAGGCATCGCGCTCGGAGCGCGGGTCGTAAAGCCCTTGGCGGTTGCGGGGGGCCATCTCTACCTCGATGCAGATTGAAATGAACGGGGACACTCCTGCCCGCTCTGTAGAGCACGCCCTGTACGTCATGGTGGAGTGTGCCGCGCATGGCGCGGCCCGTCGGGAAGCCGCTTGGCGCACGCCCATGCGGCGTTGCTCACCTTGCGCAGGCACTCGCCTGCGCGGCGGCGCGCGCCTTGTCTGGCCGCACGCCAAGTGTCTTCACACTCACCTTGACGCACACGCCGTGCTCTTCCTGGAGCGCATCATGAGGCCACCGGATGCCTCGACTAGATCACAGGTTGCTGCAACGCCGCAATACACGGTTGCAGGCGCAACCAAAGCGCCGGCAAACGCTTGCCGGCGCAGGCTTGCTCAGCCGCAGCGGACGCCGCTTACCACGTCCTTTGCGTCCACTTCGATGTTCAGGCGGTCGCCCAGGAACTCCATCGTGGTGACGTCATTGGGGTGCAGCACGCGCAGCTGCTTGGCTGCGGCATCATCCTGGGCCTGCTTGCCGAGCGTTTCGGTATAGGGCTGGCCGACCAGGCTCTGCACCTGGCTGGCGTCGCAGTTGCCGACCGGCGGTGCTTCGGTGGCCTTGCCGGCTTCGTCGGCCGGCGCCTTGGCGGCCTCGGCGGCCTGCTGTGCGTGGGCGGTGGCCGAATCCTGCTCATCCAGCGACGGCGCCTGGCAGGCGGTCAGGGCCAGCACGGCCGGCAGCAGCAGGGCGGAGAGGGAACGGGCGCGGATCGGGAACGACATCATGACTCCGTAATGGAAGGGACGGTGAAAGGCCGAGCATAGCGGCGAACCCGCCCTCACGTGTTTGTCTTGCGTTATTGACGTGGCCACGCCGCGCCGATCGGCAGACTGCAGGCATGCCAGCGACCCCCACACCCGAACGCCAGGCCGCGCGCGCCGCCGGCCTGCGCTACGTCGATGACACCCAGCCTGGCATCAGCCGGCGACGCGCAGGCAAGGGCTTTGCCTATCGCGATGCCGATGGCCATGCCGTGCGCGATGCCGCCACCCTGCAGCGCATCCGCGCGCTGGCCATTCCACCGGCCTATACCGCCGTGTGGATCTGTGCCCACGCCGATGGCCACCTGCAGGCCACCGGCCGCGACGCGCGCGGGCGCAAGCAGTACCGCTATCACGCCGACTGGGCGGCCGTTCGCGACGCCGGCAAGTTCGACCGCACCATCGCCTTCGGCCAGGCGCTGCCGGCGCTGCGGCGACGACTCAGCCGCGACCTCAAGCGCAGCGGTTTCCCGCGCGAGAAGGTGCTGGCGGTCGTGGTCGCGCTGCTGGCCGACACGCTGGTGCGGGTGGGCAACGAGACCTATGCGCAGGAGAACAAGTCGTACGGCCTGACAACGTTGCGCAACCGTCACTTGGACCTGCTTCGGGGAGGCCGGGTGCGCATGCGCTTCCGCGGCAAGTCCGGGCAGTTGCAGGAGGTGGTGGTCGGTGACCGCCGGCTGGGCGCGCTGGTGCGCAGCGTGCAGCAGCTGCCGGGTCAGGCCCTGTTCCAGTACCGCGACGACGCGGGCGAGGTGCAGCCGGTGGATTCGGGCGCGGTGAACGACTACCTGCGCGAGGTGATGGGCGAGGACTTCACCGCCAAGGACTTCCGCACCTGGGGCGGCACGATGGCGGCGGTGCAGGCCTTCGCCGCCACCGAGCTGCCCGAGCCGGCCAGCCAACGCGCGTTGGCCAAGGCGCAACGCGAGGTGGTGTGCCAGGTGGCTGCGCGCTTGGGCAATACGCCAGCGGTATGCCGCAAGGCCTACATCGATCCCTGCGTGTTTGCCGGTTGGGAACGCGGCGAGCTGACCGCACTGGCGGGCCTGCGCGGCCCGCGGCAGTGGGAACAGGCGACACTGAAGGTGCTGCGCCGGGCCCGGCGGCTCAGCCGCAAGGCAGGTCAGCCGCAGTAGATGGCGGTGATGTTGTTGGTGCGGCCAGTTTCGATGGTCAGGCGATCCCCGCCTTCCGTGGCTGCGCCGGCGGCCGGATCGGCAGCACCGCTGGCGGTGTTGCCGCTGCGCTCGCGGCTGCCGCGGGTTACCTGCACGTGCAGGCTGTCGCTGTCCACGCGCGCACGTTCGATGGTCATGCCCGAAGCGGCGAGGCCGACCGCGCCGCGCACCTTGTCGGTGTGGCACTGGCCTGAAATCACCCCATCGATCGGCTGGACCTGGGCGACCGGGCTGCTGCTGCAGGCGGCGAGGGCGAGGGTGAGTGCGGCGGTGGCAATGGCGTGTTTCATGGTGGAACTCCCGGTGTCGATGCATGCAGGGTGCGATGACGCGCGTGGTGGCGGAATGAATGCCGTGCACGCGATGGACACAATGCGCTCACTGCCGCCAACAGCCTGCGTGGAGACACTGCACGAGCGGCGCACGCCGCCCCCGGTACTGCGGCGCACGCGCCCCGGTAGTGCCGGCCGCTGGCCGGCAACCCCCATCCTCCCGAGGAGACCTGCATGGCCACCACCAAGAAGACCCCCGCCCGCCGCAAGGCATCGCCGAAGGTACGCAAAGGCACCCAGGCAGCGCCCGCCGCCGCCGAAGCCACCACGTCCGATCGCCCGCGCGTGGTGAAGACCGCCACCCGCAAGGCCGCCGCCGCTGATCCGCGCGCGGCGCGCGTCGCCGCGCGGCAGCGACGGCTGCAGGACCAGGAAAAAGCGAAGGATGTACGCGCGGCAAAGAAGGCGACAAAGAAGACCGCCACCCAGGCTGGCCCACGCCGTCAGCCGGAGAAGATGCCGGCGCAACATCTGGCCAAGCCCGGCCATGAGCATGCACTGGAGCTGGCCCCGCGCTTCCTCGCGCCGGATTACGTCGGCAGCGGCAAGCTGCAGGGCATGCGGGCCATCGTCACCGGTGGTGATTCCGGCATCGGCCGTGCGGTGGCGGTGCTGTTCGCCCGCGAAGGCGCCGACGTTGCCGTGCTGCATCTGGATGAAGCCAAGGACGCCGAGATGACGCGTCAGCACGTGGAAAAAGAGGGCGGCCGCTGCGTGGTGATCGCCGGCAACGTGCGCGACCCGCGCTTCTGCGACAAGGCCGTCAAGCAGGTGGCCAAGGCGTTTGGTGGCATCGACATCCTGGTCAACAATGCGGCGTTCCAGTTGCACTGCGAGCGCCTGGAAGACCTGGAAGATGCGCACCTGCAGGAAACCCTGCAGACCAACATCGGCGGCTATATCCAGATGGCACGCGCAGTGCTGCCACACCTGGGCGAAGGCGCCAGCATCATCAACACCGGCTCGGAAACCGGCCTGTTCGGCAGCAAGGCACTGATCGATTACTCGGCCACCAAGGGCGCGATCCATGCGTTCACCAAGGCGCTGGCCAGCCAGTTGCTGCCGCGCGGCATCCGGGTCAACTGCGTGGCGCCGGGCCCGGTGTGGACGCCGTTGAATCCGGCCGACAAGCAGGCCAAGGACGTGGCCGAGTTCGGCAAGGACAGTGACATGGGCCGGCCGGCACAGCCCGAAGAACTGTCGCCGGCCTATGTGTTCCTGGCCTCGCCGGCCTGCGCCAGCTACATCAGCGGGGTGATCCTGCCGGTGATGGGCGGGCCGCGCGGCTAGCGCGCGGCGGCAACGCCCTTGGGCGCGGCGGAGTAGAAGCCGGCGATGCGCGGTATGAACTGCTGCGGATTGGCGCCGACCAGGTTGGTCAGCACGACAACGGCGAGGCCGCGCTCGGGATAGACGATGAAGGCCGAGCGCGCACCGCCCATGCCGCCCACCTGCAGGTCGGGTGCGGTGTTGAACACCGGCCAGCCTGCGGCCCAGTCACCGGCGCTGCCGTCGTTGAGGCGCTCGGCCGTCCACATCTGCTGCACCGCACGCTGCTCCAGCAGGCGTCCCTCCTGCAACGCAGCCAACCAGCGCGCGGTGTCATCGGCCGTGGTGAGGATGCCGCCGCCGGCCCACAGGCTGGGCGGCATGTCGTAGAACCAGTGCGACAGGCGTGGCGTCGCATCCTTTGCATCGGTGGCGCGTGGCAGGTAGCTGTACATCGTCGCCGCATCCGGGATCAGGTCGTAGCTGTCGCCGAACGTGGTGCGTGCCATGCGCGCGGTGGAGAACTGGCTGGTGGCCAGGAAGCGTTCGTAGGGCATGCCGGATTGCCGCGCGATGATCCGCGCCAGCAGCAGGTAGTTGGTCTGGTTGTACTGGAAACGCTCGCCGGCCCTGGCCTCTGCCGGCAGCGCGCGGACCGCCTGCCATGCGTCCTGTTCCGAACCCCCACCCAGCAATCCCTCTGCATCGAGGATGTCGGGCAGGCCGGAGGTGTGGGCGAGCAGCTGGCGCACCCGCACTGCCCGCCAGCTTTCGGGCAGGTCGTCGAGATAGCGCGCGATGGGCGCGTCCAGATCCACCCGCCCGTCCTGTGCCAGCTGCGCCAGAGCGACGCCGGTGAAGGATTTGGTGGCCGAGTTGAGCGGGAACCGGGTGTTGCGGGTGGCGACCACGCCGTTCTCGACGTTGGCCAGCCCATAGGTCTCCGACAGCACCACCTGACCATCCTTGACCACCGCGACCTGCAGGCCCGGGATGCGCTGTTCCTGCATGGTCTGGCGGATGAAACGACGGGTCTGGTCGTTGGCCTGGTCCTGGTTGGCGGAGACGGCGGCGAAGGGCAGCAGGCTGATGATCATGAGCAGGGTTCGTAGCGACTGGCGAGGCATGCGGGTTCCCGGAGGTCGGAAAGATCGGCGGCGATGACGGCTGCCGCAGGCGACAGGCCATGGGTCGGATGCGCGCCCGGCGGAAAAGGTTTAAGCCGGCTGCGCGCCCTACCGTTCGTCGGCCCATGACTTCCGGGGGGTTGACTACAGGTGTCGTCATGGCAACAGTAGCGACACGTGTAGTCAAGGGAGTGTTGTCATGCGTGGCAAGACCATCGGGGACCAGGAACTGGCCCTGCTGCAGTATGTGGATGAGCAGGCACCGGCCAGCGTCGGCGAGGTCGCCAGCGGCTATGGCGAACCGCGCGGACTGGCCCGGTCCACCGTGTTGACGATGATGGAGCGCCTGCGCGCCAAGGGTTACCTGCAGCGCAGGCAGCAGCAGGGTGTCTACCGTTACCAGCCCACCCGTGGCCCGGAGAGCGTGCTGCAGGGCGCCGTTGCCCAGTTCGTCGACAACACGCTGCAGGGCTCGGTGTCGCCATTCGTGGCGTACCTGTCGCAGCGGCAGAAGGTCAGCGACAACGAACTGGCCGAACTGGAAGCGCTGGTGGCCGAACTGCAATCGCGTCGCCAGGAGGACTGAGCCATGGATACCTCGATGTTGATTCCGATGCTGGAACGGCTGGGCTGGACGAGCCTGCAGACCGTGCTGCTGGTGGCACTGGTGTACCTGCTGTGCCGCACGCTGCCAGCACTGTCGGCGGCCACCCGCTGCCGGTTGTGGTGGCTGGTGTCGCTGCAGGCGGTGGTCGGTCTGTTGTGGAGCCAACCGCTGCAGCTGGCCTGGTTGCCCGCACCCGATGCGGTGGCCATGACGACCGTGGATCTTGCTGCGGATGCGGTGTATCCGCTGGCACCGGAGGCCGCCGCGCAACTGCTGGCGAACGTGCCGATGAGCGATGCCGGCAGCGCGCAGGTGGCCTGGTGGGCAGTGACCCTGGCCGCGCTGTGGATGTCCGGCGTACTGCTGATGGCGCTGCGGACCTTTGGCGAATGGCGCCGGTGCCGTGCGCTGCTGGCCGCGTCGTATCCGTGCGAGGACCAGGCGCTGGTGCAGGCACTGCAGCTGGCTTCGGATGCGCATGGCCTGCGCCGCGCGCCACGCCTGTGGATGAGCGACCAGGTGGACGCGCCGCAGCTGGTCGGGCCGTTCCGTCCGGTGCTGCTGCTGCCGGCGGGCATGAACGCGCTGCAGGGCGATGCGCTGGACCTGGCACTGACCCACGAGCTGCAACACCTGCAGCGTCGTGACCTGCAGTGGGGGCTGCTGCCTGCCCTGGCCCAGCACCTGTTCTTCTTCCATCCGCTGCTGCGCCTGGCCGTGCGCGAATACGCCCAGGCCCGCGAGGAAGCCGTGGATGCGGCGGTGGTCGGCCAGCACGGTGCCAGCCGCCATGCCTATGGACGGTTGCTGCTGCAGCTGGGTGTGGCGCCGCAGCCACACCTCGGCGTGGCCAGCGCAGCGCCCAGCACCACCAGCCTCAAGCGCCGCCTGCTGTCGCTGCAGTCGCACCGGGCGTGCCCACGCCTGCTGGCCGTTGGCTTGACCCTGGTTGTATTGGCCGTGGGTGTGGCGCCGATGCGGCTGGTGGCCGCGCCGGTCCCGCCTGCACCGCCGGCACCGCCGCGCGCTGTGCCCGCGCCGCCGCCGCCGCCCGCAGCACCCCCGGCACCGGCAGCGCCGCCTGCCGCAGCGGTACCGGCAGAGCCGGCCGACTGGGCCGAGCCGGCAGAGCCTGAGGAGCCTGCCGACGTCAATGAAGACGAGGAGCAGGACGCAGGCACCCATGCGCACTCGCAGACCACCATCGTCACCCATGGCCAGCTGGATCTGGGTACGCCGCCACAGCAGGCCTTCGTCCTCGTCGATCACGGCCAGGCGTTCGCCAATGCCGGCATGGACGATGTGATGCAGGCGCGCAGCCGGCTTGGTGACGGCCCGGCACTGTGGTTCCGCCAGGGCGACAAGCGCTACGTGGTGCGCGATCCGATGCTGATCCAGTCGTTGCAGCGTGCCTATGCCGGCGCCGTCGACCTGAGCCGCCAGCAGAGTGAACTGGGGCGCCAGCAGAGCGTGCTGGGGCGGCAGCAGGGGCAGCTCGGTCGTGAACAGGGTGAGCTGGGCAGGCTGCAGAGTGAAGAGGCGCGTGAGATCGCTCTCGCCGCCGCACGGGCCGCACGCAGTGCGATCAACGATCGCGACATCAACCGCGAAGCGGCAGCCGAAGCGGCGCGGGCCACACGCAGCGCGGTGGATGATGCGGCGATTGCACGCAAGGCTGCGGCCGAAGCACAGCGCGCGTCACAGGTGGCCCGCAACCAGGCGCTGCAGTCCGAACGCAGCCGCGAGATGAGCCGTCTCGCCAGCCAGCAGGCTGCGCTGGGAAGCCAGCAGGCCGTGCTGGGCAGCCAACAGGCGGCATTGGGTGAACGCCAGGCGCGGCTGCAGGCGCAGGCAGCGAAGCAGGCGCAGCAGGTCATCGCGCGTGCGCTGGCCAGCGGCAAGGCCGAGCGGCTCTGACAGAGCGGAGCGCCGGGCCATGCCCGGCGCCCGCAGCGGCGCGTATGCGAATGGAATCCGCCGGGCAGGGCCCGGCGCTACCCCATCAGCCGCAGCTGGCGCGCTCGATACGGTTCTGTGCGTCCACCTGCACGGTCACCCGGTCCTGGCGGAAGTCCATGGTCACCGCCATCCCCGGTTTGACCACGCGTGCGTTGCGCGCGCCACTGTCGGCCACCAGCTTCTTGATCGTCGCTTCGTCGGCGGTCTTGCCGGTGAATGCGTCCAGCGCCTCGGGGCGGCACTCCTGCGGACCATCGGACACCTTGGCTGGCAGGCTGCCGGCATCGGCAGAGGCGTTGCCACCGGCATGGCTGCAGGCGGCCAGCGGCAGGACGGCTGCAAGCAGCAACAGGGGGGATCGACGCATGGCAGTACTCCTGGGGGGTGTTCAGTAGCGGCAGTGTCGCCGAGCGCTGTGTCAGTGATGTCAACGCGGCCTGGATCCGCCCTCTCCGTTCATCCGCTTACCAGCGCCAGGGTCTCCCGTTCGCGCTGCTCTTCCCGCACCAGCCGCTGCAGCAGCAGGGCCAGGGTCACCACGTCCTGGTGGTTGTGGTCGGCCACCCGGCGCAGATTCACCGCATCACCGCCACGCAGGTAACGCAGCCATGCGGCGGGGGCTTCCGAGCCGGGCAGGTCATCTTCGCGCACCACGCGCAGCAGTTGCCGCTCGATGGTGGACAGCTTGCAGTTCTCCCACGTACCGCGGTAACGGCGGCGGGTGGGATACAGCAGGTCGACATGGTCCAGCGCGGTGATGGGATCGGCCTGGCGGGCCAGCCGATAGCGCGTCTTCAGCAGAGGGGCGTCGTAGCTGCGGCCGTTGTAGCTGCAGAACACGGTATGCGGCTGCAGCCAGCTGGCGAAAGCGGCCAGCATCGTTTCCTCGGCAGCCATCGTCGACATCAGCAGCTGGCGGATGCGCAGGCCTTCGCCACGCTGCGGGCACACATGCCAGTCGGCGGCACCGATCATGAAGGCGCGGGTGCCGGTGCCGCCGGCCAGGCCAGTGGTCTCGGTATCGAAGAACAGCAGGTCGCGCGCAGCCACGTGCTCACCCTCGCGCTTGGCGAAGGCCAGCGACAGCGGCATGACGGGAATCGGCTGCGGCAGCAGTGACTCGATCAGGAACAGGCCGGGCGCAATCTCGTTGCCGGGCAGTTGACGATCCTGCGCGCTGGCGCGTGCCGGCGCAGGGCCACCCCGCGAGCGCATGCCGAGCAGGCGGTGCAGGCTGCCGACCTCGGGCCGTCGCAGTGTCGCCGGCGCAGGCGTGGCCATGCCGGTCGGCTTGTGGCGGATCTCCTGTTCCACCCAGGCAAACACCGAACGCTCGGCCGGTGGCTGCCGCGCATCGTTGGCAGCCATCAGTGCCGGCGGCGTCTGCTGCGCCGGCGCGGCAGGCGTGGCTGCTTTCGGGTCACCCGCCTGCTTGCGAAGCAGCCGCAGCTTGTCCAGGCTCAGGCTCACGGGGCGATCAGCTCCATCGGGTCGCGCGTGCTCACCACCACATCGGCTACCTGCTGGCAGGCCTGCGCATCGAACAGGTCGAGCACGCGCAGCGCCAGCGCACGCGGCGAGGTTTCATCCTGTTCCTGCGCGGCCAGCACCGGGCCGACGCAGGCCGGGCAACCCGCCTTGCAGTCGCAGCGCTGTACCAGTTCGCGCGCGCGCTGCACCAGCTCGGCCTGGCGCTGCCACAGCGGCTCGCTCAGGCCGACGCCACCGGGGAAGTTGTCGTACAGGTATACGGTCGGCACGAATTCCTGCAGCAGTTCCACCGCGCCAGGCTCGCCATCGCTGCCCCGCAGCTGGCCGCGCCCGCTCTGGTCGGCAATCGCGATCCAGGTGCCATCGCCGTTGCCCACCGACTTCTGCAGGTCGCGCGCATCGGCCATCACCGCCACCGTGGCTACGATGTGCAGTGCATAGGCGGCGCCGAGGAACCCATCCAGCGCATCCTGCTTGCTGGCGAAGGCGCGCAGCAGCAGCACCTGCGGCAGCTGCCACCACACCGCGGTGGTGTGCAGTTCCTGGTCGGGCAGGTTGACCGGGCCGTAGCCGATGTTCTCGTGGGTGTAGTAGCGGATCTTCTTGTAACCGGCCACGCGGCGCACCACGTGCACTTCGCCATGGTGCGAATCACCGCGGCCGGCCACGCCACCATCGAAACGGTCCAGCACCTTGAGCTTGGTGAAGTCGATGCTGTCGGTGTAGTAGTCCACGTGGGTGCGGGTGACGTAGGCCTTGCGGCCTTCCCAGTCCAGCGTTTCCACCTGGTAGGGCGTGGACTGCACCATGTGGATGGCGCCCTCGTACAGGGTCAGCGCGGCAGCGGAGTAGTCCACTTCGGCGATGATCTGCTGGCGGCCATCGCTGCGGTCGACCACCACGAAGTTGCCGTCGGCCACCGCGCGCAGGCTGACCGCGTTGGCCGGATAGCTGTCGGCGATCCACTCCCAGCGTTCGCCTTCGCGGTGGATGACCTCGGTTTCGGCCAGTGCTTCCAGGAACACTTCAGGATCGATCGGGCCGAAGCCATCGCCGACCCGGAACGGCAGTTCGAACGCCGCGCAGCGGATGTGATCGAACAGGATCAACGGCTGGTCGGGTGCGATGCGTGCGTGTTCCGGCGACGCCTCGGCGAAGAAGTCCGGATGGCGCACCACGTACTGGTCCAGCGGCTGCGAACTGGCCACCATCACCCCGAGTGCGGGCTGCTGGCGGCGTCCGGCGCGGCCGAAGCGCTGCCAGGTGGCAGCCACGCTGCCGGGGTAACCGTTGAGGATCACCACGTCCAGGCTGCCGATATCCACGCCCAGTTCCAACGCCGAGGTGCTGACGATGCCGTCGATGTTGCCGGCACGCATCGCACGCTCGGTCTCGCGGCGCTCGGTGGGCAGGTAGCCACCACGGTACGCGCGGATGCGCGGTGGCTTGCGCGGATCGTGATCGAAGATGTCCTTCAGGTACTTGGTCAGCACCTCCACCATCAGCCGGGTCTGCGCGAACACCAGCGTCTTCAGGCCGGACTTGATCGCGATGCGGGCGATGCGGTTGCTCTGCGAGCGCGCCGAGGCACGCAGGCCCAGGTCGGGGTTGATCACCGGCGGATTCCACAGCAGCACCTGCTTGGGCCCGCTGGGTGCACCGGATTCGGTGATGGCGGTGACCGGTGCTTCGATCAGCGCCTCGGCATGCGCCTGCGGGTTGCCGATGGTGGCCGAGCACAGGATGAACTGCGGTTGCACCCCGTAGAACGCGCAGATGCGCTTGAGCCGGCGCAGCACGTTGGTGACATGGCTGCCGAACACGCCGCGATAGGTGTGTACTTCGTCGATGACGATGTAGCGCAGGTTCTCGAAGAACTGCGCCCACTTGGTGTGATGCGGCAGGATCGCCTGGTGCAGCATGTCCGGGTTGGAGACCACGATGTCGCCATGCAGGCGGATCGCCTGCCGCGCGTCGCCGGGGGTGTCGCCGTCGAAGGTGAAGGCCTTCACCCCGAGGTCGCCGGCGCGGTTGAGCTCCAGCAGTTCGGCCACCTGGTCCTGTGCCAGTGCCTTGGTGGGGAACAGGTACAGCGCCTTGGCCTTGTCCTGCATGGCGGCGCTGACCACCGGCAGGGTGTAGCACAGCGACTTGCCGCTGGCGGTGGGGGTAACGATGGCGACGTGGTCGCCACGCTGGCTGGCCTCCCATGCCTTGGCCTGGTGGCTGTAGAGCTGCTCGATGCCGCGTGCCTTCAGCGCGGCGGCCAGCGCCGGTGGCACCGACGCGGGAATCGGCGCATAGCGGCCTTCGCGGCCGGGAATGGCGAAGCTGCCGGTGATGCGATCCTGGTAGCGGCGCTGCAGGCGTGCACTGAGCAGCGCGCCATCGCGCGCGGGCAGGCCATCGCGGGTGGCGAGCTGCTGCTCCGCATCGGCGGTGCGCTTGGCGAGTTCGTAGGCCATGGAAGATGGAGCCGGGACGTTTTTCGAGGGATCACATGGCACCACATCCACGTCTCAGGATGTGAGACATCGCGCGCGAAGGGCGTGAACCGTTCATTGCCACGGGTCGGGACGCCGCGCGATTTCCGCGCCGAGCGCCTTGCTGCGGCGGACGGACTGCACGATGCAGACCACAAGCCGTACCGTGTGCCAGCCCACCGCCAGCACTGCCAGCGGCTGCCAGGCAGATGCAACCGGCCAGCCCAGGTCCAGGCGCTGTGACAACGGCATCCAGGCGGCGCCGAACATCAGCACGCACAGCAGCAGGCCCAGCCAAGCCAGATGCCAGAACCCTCCCGTTGGCGGATAGCGTCGTCGGTCGCTGGCCAGGCACCATGCCGTGCCCGCGCCCAGCACCCCCCCATCGCAGGTGCGCACATCCAGCAACATCGAGCGCCCGCGGGAGAATGCCTCGGCGTGCTCCCATTCCTCCGGAAGCTGCACGCGCCGGTCATTGCCCAAGAGCCACACCTGTGATGCCTGGGCAGTGCGCCGGTACACGAGTAGACGGCCGCGGACCCGCAGTACGCGCTGCGCGGTCGCAGGGCCGTTGCGGCGTGGGCGGCCCAGCCAGGCCGCAAGACCGGCGATGGCAAGCAATGGCGTGGCGAGCAGGCCCGGGACGCCGGCGGCGGCCCATAGCGCCAGTGCGGCAATCACCAGCGCGGAAGGGCGCAGGCCGGGACCCCGTCGCATCGAAACTTCTTCCGGTGTCTCCATGCGCTCGCCACAGACCCGGCTGGTGGCTGCATCCGGCCGTGCAGCAGCGATATTGAAGCCATTGAGACGCACCACCACCGCCACGCGTTCGTCCAGCACCACGTCGGCTTGGTTGTCTTCCGAGAGGTATGGCCATGCCCGCCTTGGAACCAGCACGCGAACTCCACCCAGCAGGCCATCGCCAACCGGGAAGTTGTTCCAGCACGCCCCCCCGGTGAACGCCCCGTGCAGCCGCTTCACCTGGTCGTCGTGGACACAACCGGTCAGCGCGCGCAGCGGTGCCAGTGCGGAATGTTCTTGAGCATCGAGCGTCCGCAGGGTGCTGCTCCGGCGCAGCGAGGCCAAGCCTGTGCGGACGCGTGATGCCCATTCGGCAACGGCCGCGAGGACCATCACCAACAGGACTGCCAGACCGATCAGCACGGCTGCGCGTGACATCATCAGGCAACCGGCTGCAGCGGTGGGACTGTGGAGGAAGCTGTCATGGCTGGCTGCCGTACACGGAATGACTCAGGATGCAGGCCCCGCCCTGGCGGGGGGAATGAAGTTCGTTGCAAACTCCGGCGCCCTGGCCGCGCATCGGTGATGCGGCACACTCCCTGAACGCCCTCGCCGTTTCCAACGAAATCTGAAGCCTGGATCCGTATCCTTGGTTGCTGGACGCAACCAACACGGTGGATGGCTGTGGCAAAACGGGCAACGCATGGAGCACTTCTGGCCGGCATGCTGCTGGCGGGCATCGCGCACGCGCAGCAGACGACGCCGGCGGCCGTGCCCACGCCTGGTCCCGTACCGGCGCCCGCCGTGCCGCCCGCCGTTGATGACACGCCCGTGGTCACCCCGCCTGCGCAGGGGAACGTCACCACGCTGGGCGAAGTGCGCGCGCTCAAGCCCGAAGACGACCAGCCGCTGGACCTGTACCGCTTCAAGAACCCGATGCGCGCGGAGAACAACCGCTTCAGCCGCGACTGGAGTGAGCCGCCGTCGCCCGAGCAGGTCAGCATGGGCGGTGGTTACATCATGATGGGCGTGGTCAAGGGCGTGATGGCCGCAGCCAAGGGCCTGAACAAGATCACCGGCGGCCCGGACCAGATCCAGTCGGCCATCGCCCGGCCGCCACCGGAACTGAGCGCCGAGCAGCAACGGCGCGCGCTGCAGTTCTGCGCGCAGCAGGACGGTTGCGGCGCGCCGCCGGAGAAGTAGGCGGTATCCTGCGGGCCTTCCCTTCGAGGCTGCCTGGATGCTGCTGCGTACCCTGTTCCTGCTTGCAACGCTGAGCCCGCTTGCCGCGTCCGCCAGCGACCTGACCGATGGCGGTTCGTGCCGCAATGGCGCGTTCCCTTCGGAACAATCGGGCTTTGCCCTGGCCAAGGTGGTGGGCACGCCGCGCCTGTACCTGCTGGGCGACATGGACGGCTGCCCGGCCAAGGGCGAACCCGCCTGTCGCCAGCGCAGCTACGTGGTGAGTGGCGACACGGTGGTGACCGGGCGTGATCTTGGCCGCTACCGCTGCGCGTTCTTCCCGAACAAGGTGGGGGGCAGCGCAGGCTGGGTGGATCGCAGCAAGCTGCAGGCGTTGCCGGTACCCGCGCCGACGCTGCAGGCCTGGTCCGGAGACTGGAAGGACAGTGACAACGGCCTGCGCATCCGCGTGCGTGACGGCCAGCTGCACGTGGAAGGCGATGCCTACTGGCCCTCGGCCAACCCGACGCCGGCAGAGCGCCCGGGCGGCCCGAACATCGGCGCGGTAAGCGCGCAGGCGGTGCCGCGTGGTGCTCAGGTCGACTTCGTGGAGGATACCTGCACGGTACGCGCGCAGCTGCTGGGCGACGTGCTGATCGTGGCCGACAACAGCGAGTGCGGCGGCATGAACGTGCGCTTCAACGGTGTGTATCGGCGCAAGTAGATCCACGCCATGCGTGGATGAAACGCGCGGACGGCCCGGCGCCAACCAAGGTGGGCATCTACCCTGCACGGCGTCAGTAGATCCACGCCATGCGTGGATCGTGTTCGCGAGCCAATCGGTGGGGACAGAGCCCTTTCGCACGCGAAAGGGATCCGACCCCGGGATCAGCGTCGGCGCTCCAGCCACCACAGCAGCGATGCGCACAGCACGAACGCCAGCCACCACGGCCAGCGCGGCCCCGGCACACGCTCGCTCGCCTGCGCGGTTGCCGGCGCCGCAGTGGCCAGCCGCTGCGCGGTCGCATCAGTCATCGCCTGCCGGTGCAGGGCAGGGGCCTGCTTCGGATCGAACACGTAACGCCACTGGGTGCGGTCGCCGTGCTGCAGGCGCTGCCAACCGGCCAGGCGCGGCCACCAGCCCGCGCATCGTGTTGTGCCGGTGGTGCTGTCGACGATCAGCGGCACGCCATCGCCGCGTCCGTCGAAGGCCCGCAGCGGTGCCTGCACGCCGCACAGTGACTGCCGTTCGCCGGCCCAGGCCAGTGCCTGTGTCGACCATGGACCTTCGGACCCGGCCTGCGCGCGCGCGAGGGCGGCGAACACCGTGCTCCACAACTCGCCGTGGCGATCCTCGCGACCGGCCAGTACCCAGCGCCAGCTGTCCGTGATCGGCAGCAGCCCGATGCGCCCCTTGCCCACGGCGCGCCACCCACCGATGGGCTTGCCGTCGCGATCCTGCAGCAGGGGGCGGCTGTCGGCTGCCTGCAGCGCCAGGTATTCCAGCGCCGGCAGCGCCGCGGCGTGCGAGGCGCGGTCGGCGTCTTCGCCATCGGCGGTGGGCAGGGTGCCGGCGGCAAGCGGCCCCCGACGTGCCTGCAGCATCGTTGCGTTACCCTCGCCGGGCATCGCCGCAACCTGGCTGCCGGCATCGCCCTGCACGGGCAGGCCGAGATCGCGCAGGCGTTGCCGTGCGCTGGCTGATGGCGCGCCGGTACTGCGCACCAGCAGGCCCAGGCCATCGCGCAGGGCCTGACGCACGGTCGCCAGCTGAGCGGCACCGAGCGCGGCCAGGCTGCGTTCGTCGAGCAGCAGCAGATCGCTGCGCGCCAGCGTGGACGCGTCCAACGCCACGTTGCCGTCGCCCAGGCTGAGGCCTGCGCCGGTCTCGGCCTGCACCTGCATGCGGATGCCGGCATCGGTGGCCCAGCGGCGCAGGTACTTCAGTTCGGCGCCGGGGGCAGCCGAGCGCACCAGCACGCGCAGCGGAGCGGCGGCCAGTGTCTGCTGCGGCACCGGCACGCTGTCGGCCACATGGCCCTGCGCATCCAGCAGGCGCAGCTGGAACACGCTGCGGCCTTCGGCGCGGGCGATGCCGCTGAGCTGTACACGGCCGTCCGCCGCCAGCGGTGCACGATCAACCACCGCACCGGCCGGGTCCAGCAGTTCGGCCTGCGCGCGGTCTACGCCGCGTGCCTGTGCGTGTACGTCGAAGCGCGCACCGGGAGCGGTGTCCACGGGCGGCTGCAGGGCGATCCACCCATTGGCTGCAGGGGGTGCCTGCCAGCGCGTGTCGGCGGGCAGCACGGCATCGCGGTCACGCGCGGCCAGGCCGGCACCGACCAGTGTCACCGTGGAGGACCGATAGCGGCGCAGTGCGGTGGCCAGGTCCGGCACGCGCGCTGCACCGGCCATATCGGTTGCTTCCGGCAGCAGTACCCGGGTGCCGCCGGTCGGCAGTGCACCGGTCTTTTCGGCCTCGGCGCCGATCACCACCAGGCCGGCCAGGGAAGCGCGCTGTGGGGGCGGCAGCAGGCAGGCGTACAGCAGCGCAGCGGCGGCAACCTGCAGCGTGAGTACGGCGATCAGATGGCCGCGCCTCTGCGTGGGCGAACGCAGCTGGCGCGCACCGGCGACGAGCACGATCAGCGCCAGCGCCACTGCGATCCACACGTGCAATGCCGATGTGCTCATGGCTGTGCTTCCAGCGCGTCGCGGTAGCGCTGCCCCATGGCATCGGCCGCACGGCGTCGCATCACCTGCGGCAGTGGCCGCTGCAGTGCGCGCCACAGCTGCGCGCGCAGGCGCTGCCGGCACTCGGTGCAGCCGGGGTCGATGCGTAGTTGTTCGATGGCCGCAGCCAGGTCCAGTGCATCGGGCAGGAAGGCGTTGTTGCGCTGCTGCCAGGTGGCGAGCATGTCCAGATCGGGCGTGCCGTCCTCGTCGCCCAATCGCTGCCAGGCCTCGACGACGGCCGGATCGGGCGGCGTGCGCGCGGCCAGCGGCAGGTCGCGGCTGGCCAGCCCGGCACGGTCGCCGCTCAGGCGCCGGCTCTCGTCGATCGGCGGCAGCTCCGGGCCGACGCGGGCCAGGTAGATGCGCTCGGCCTGCTGCACCTGCTTGATGAACGCCAGCGCTTTGTAGGCAAACGGCAGGGCCTGCTCGGGGCGGCCCTGGCGCAGCTCGCCTTCGGCCGACCACATCTGGTCCAGCGCGGCCTTCAGGGTGGCGCGTGTCTGCGGGTCAAGCAGCGTCGCCGCCTCGGCGTGGTCGTGGGTATGCCCGTACTCGGACAGCACGTCGGTGGCGCTGCCGAACACCGGGGGCGTGTCATTGCCGCTGGCGGCGCCACCGTGGTCATGGCCGTGCTCGTCGTGTGCGCCTGCCTGCGCCTCGTGATCGTGGTCATGCTCGTCATCGTGTGCGTCCACCGTGGGCGTATCGCTGGTGGGCAGGTCGCTGGTCGGCGGCGGCTTCGGCGCACCCTCGCTTTCTTCGCCCAGGAACTGGCCGTAGCGCAGGCGCAGGATGCGCTGGTCGACGCCGATCGCGTCGCTGCGCTTGAAGAAGGTATCGGCGGCTACGCTCCGGCGTTCGCGGATCAACGCCTCGGCGTCGATGATGATCTGCCGCTGGCTGCGGAAGTACGCGGGCAGGGTCTTCTTGATGCGGCCTTCCAGCTCGGCACCGAGCACGGCCTCGGCGCTGGGCAGGCGCAGGATCACGCTGCTGCTGCGGCCGACCTGTGCTGCCGGCGCGTGGTTGTCGCGCACTTCCAGCTGGGCGATCACATCGTTGCCGGGCTGTGCGCCCAGCGCGGCCAGATCAAGGGTGTGGGCAAAGCGCCGTGCTTTCGCCTCGCCGCTGCCGCTGAGCGGCACGCTGCGGCGTACGAAGGTGATGTTCTCGCCGCTGCCCTGGGTGATGGTGATCGACAGCGTCGCCTGCGCGGAGACGCCATGATCGTCGCTGGCCTCGAAGCGCAGCGTCCACTGCCGTTGCCCGGGGGTGCCCAGCACCAGGCTGGTGGCAGGCTCGATCACGCGTACCGTCGGCGCACGGTCGGCGACCACGTCGAGCCGATGCAGGCGGGTTTCGGCCAGCGCCGGCTCGCTGACCACGCGATACAGCAGCGGGGTACGCGCCACGTCCTGCGCCTGCCATTCACCATTGCGCTCGCGCAACCGCAGGCGTCGACCATCGTGGAACTGCAGCCAGGCGTTGCTGGGTGCGCGGTCGAAGCGCAGTGACCAGGACAGGCGACTGTCGGCGGCGACCTTGGCGTCGAGTGCGTTCTGCGTACGCGTGGGTTGGCCGGTGTAGGCCGGTGCGTCGATGCGCAGTCGAGTGGACTGCAGGCGCAATGGACCGGCCTTGGTGCTGCTTTGCGGCGAGGCAGGCGCCGTGGGGCGCGGTGCGCCGCGGTGCGGCCAGCCCAGTGCCAGCACAGCGACGGCGATACCGCCGATCCAGCACAGCGCCACTGCCCTGCGTGGCCAGCGTGGTCGCAGCTCGGGGAGGTTGCCTTCAAGCGCAGCCAGCACGTGCGTGCGCTGGCGCTGCTGCAATGGGTTGAGCGCAGCGCCATCGGCAAACAGCAGATCGGCGCTGTCTTCGCTGGCGCCACTGGCATCGAGCCTGCGCTGCACCCAGCGTCGGTCCAGCTGCCGGGCGCGCATCGTCGCGGCGGCCACAATGATCAGCAGGGCCACGGTCGCCACGACGCAGGCGATATCGAAACCGGACACGCGCAGCGCGAGTGCCGCTGACGCCAGTGCCCACGGCAGGCCCAGCAGCAGGGTGATCGCCGCGCGGCGCCGACGTGCGCGCTGCCATGCCTGTTGCAGCGCCTTCATGGTGCAGCCCTGCGTCGCGCGCTGCTCGCCATCCAGCGCTCAAGCGCGAACAGCAGCACGATCACCAGCAGCAGCCACGCGGTGGGTTCGCGCAGGGGCGGCGTTGCGGCGGGCAGGGCCGCCTGGCGTGGTGCCTGATCCTGCGCATCACCCAGCTGCGGCGTTGATGGCGGTTGCAGGGCCTGCAGCAGGTCGCGCGGCAGGCCTTCATCGCGCAATGCACTGTTGCGGGCCACGTTCCATTCGCCGGGCAGATGCAGCAGGCGGCCCTGGCCGATGCGCTGCTGCCACAGCAGCGGTGCATTGTCTGCATCGCGTAGCAGTACGGGTGCACCCGCTGGCGGTTTCGCAGCGGTCAGCACCGTGCCGCCCTGCTGCAGCCAGCGCTGCCAGGTGCCAGGCAGCGCATCGGTGGCGGTCCAGACGCCGATCTCGCCGCGGGCAGGCAAGGCGTCGTCGGCCAGGGGGGCCGCCAATGGCTGCGTGCTCCACGCGCGCTGCAACGCGCCCAGCCATTGCAGCGCAGCGGCCGGTGCATCGCTGCGCGTACGCAGGCGTGGTGCCGGGGAAGCGTGTGGCGGCGCGGTGACGGCCAGCGCGTGTGGCTGCCACTGCACCTCGCGCGACAGCTGCAGGCGGGCACCATCAAGGCCGGGCAAAGGATCGGATACGTGCACGGTCAGCGCGGTGCCGGCCGGCAACTGCGCGTCCAGCTCGCGCAGCAGGCTGGGCAGGACAGCAGCGTCTGCCGGCGCGGGCTGGTCGATGGTGGGGAAGCCCGGCGCCAGCCAATGCCAGTTGCGCGCATCGGTGCTGCCGCGCAGCGCGGTCGCATCCAGGCCCGGTGCCACCACCGTCCACGCTGCTGGCACGGGCGCAGGACCGGTCAGCGCCGGGCGCGCCAGCAGCAGGGCCAGTGCGGCCAGCAACAGCAAGCGCACCAGCAACAGCGGCCAATCATCGAAGCGGATGCGCTGGCGCGGTCGCACCTGCGCGCGCAGCCAGCGCAGCGCAGCGAAATCCAGTGGCGTGTAGGGATGACGGCGGGCGAGGTGGATCAGCAGTGGCAGCAGCCATGCGGCCAGCGCCGCCAGGCCCAGCGGGAACAGCAGGCTCATGCGCCGCCCCTGCGGCCGAACAGCGCCTGCAGCGGCTGGTCCAGCGGCTGATCCAGCCAACCGGTCGCGCAGGCGATGCCACTGGCCTGCAGGCGCGACTGCAGCGCGGCGCGCGCCAGGGCGAAGCGCTGCAGGTAGTCGGCGCGGATCGCGGCGCCATCGCCGAGAAGTTCATCGCCCGTTTCCGGATCGCGGAAACGATGGCCTGCGTCGAAGGGGAAATCGCGCTCGTCGGCCGTCAGCACCTGCAGCAGCATCACCTCGCGGCGGGCGCTGGCCAACTGCTCCAGCAGCACGATGCCCGCGTCGTCGAAGCCATCGCCGATGGCCAGCAGCAGATCGCCGGGGCGCACGCGCTCCCACAGCGGTCGCAGCCGCTCTGCGGCCGGCCATGCGCCGCGCGCCTGCAGGGCATGCAGCTGCAGATGCACGCGGTCGCGCTGGCGCGCACCATGCGCGGCCGGCACCAGCTGCAGGCCGTCGCCGTTGATCGCCAGCAGGCCGAAGCGATCACCCTGCTGCAGCGCCAGCTCGACCACGCAGGCAGCCAGCTGCCGCATGTGATCCAGCCGGCTGCGTCCGGGCGCTGTACGGTCGGACTGGCCCGCCGAGGCCGTGGCATCGAGCAGCAGCCAGGCGGTGATCGGGCTTTCGCGCTCGGATTCGCGCACGAAGAAGCGGTCCGAGCGCGCATACAGCTTCCAGTCGATCTGGCGCAGTTCGTCACCGGGCTCGTAGGCGCGGTACTGGGCGAATTCCAGGCCGGCGCCGCGGCTGCGGCTGGCATGCTGGCCGATGCCGCTCGCACCGCTGGCCAGGCGTGGCCGCAGGCGCAGCGCACGCAGGCGCGCACGCAGGTCGGGTGGCAGCAGCAGCGGCGTGCCTGCGGTCACCAGCGGATCAACCCGGGAAGGGAACGGCCTGCAGCAGTGCGGCGACCACATCGTCGGCCCGCTTCTGCTCGGCTTCGGCGGCAAAGGACAGCAGCAGGCGATGGCGCATCACCGGTGCGGCCAGCGCCTGCACATCCTCGCGCGTGGCGGCAAAGCGTCCCTGCAGCAGGGCGCGCGCCTTGGCGGCCAGCACCAGCGACTGCCCGGCACGCGGACCTGCGCCCCATTTCACCCACTGGTTGATCGCTGCCGGTGCGCCATCGCCGGGGCGGCTGGCGCGGACCAGGCGGGTGATCCAGGCCAGCACATCGGGGCTGACATGCACCTGGCGCACCGCCGCCTGCAGCGCGATCACCGCTTCGGCATCCATCACCTTCGGCACGCTTTCCGTGGCACCGCCGGTGGTCTGTTCGAGGATCTGCCGCTCTTCTTCCTCGCTGGGGTAATCAACCAGCACATGCAGCAGGAAGCGGTCCAGCTGTGCTTCGGGCAAGGGGTAGGTACCGGCCTGTTCGATCGGATTCTGCGTGGCCAGCACGAAGAACGGCGCCGGCAACGTGTAGGTCGTGCCGGCGTAGCTGACCGTACGCTCCTGCATCGCTTCCAGCAGCGCCGCCTGGGTCTTGGGCGGGGTGCGGTTGAGCTCGTCGGCCAGCAGCAGGTTGGTGAAGATCGGGCCCTGCTGGAAGCGGAAATGGCGATGACCGGTGCCGTGGTCTTCTTCCAGCAGTTCGGTGCCCAGGATGTCGCTGGGCATCAGGTCCGGGGTGAACTGCACGCGCCGGAACTGCAGTTCCAGTGCCTGCCCCAGCGAGCGCACCAGCAGGGTCTTGCCCAGCCCCGGCGCACCTTCCAGCAGGCAGTGGCCACCGGCCAGCAGGCCGATCAGCAGCTGCTCGACCACGGTGTGCTGGCCGACCACGGCGTGGGCCAGGGCGCTGCGCAGCGCGTGCAGGCGCGGCAGCAGGGAATCGAGGTCGGGGGAGGTCATGGGCGTGGTCCGTTCAATTGTTCAATGCGTACATCACGATGTTGACGCCGAAGCGGGTGTTGTCTTCGGCCAGGAAACGCTTGTTGCGCCAGTCGTAGTCCCACTCGCAGCCGTAGTCCTTGTTGCTGTAGAGCAGACCCAGCCGGCCATCGACCTCGATGCCTTTCAGGTAGTCGTGCACCAGGTCATCGCCCCAGCCGTTGAGCTCGAAGCTGGTCGCAGGCGGGCCGTCGGGGAAGCGGAAGAAGCTGCGGTACAGCGCGTGGCTGTTGGGCAGTTTCTGCAGCGCCTTCGGCCCGAACAGCCGGCCCATCTGCGCTTCGAACGAGGTGGCGAACAGGCCGTCGATATCGTGGTTGCAGTCGTCGACGAAGACGAAGCCACCATTGCGCACGTAGCGCACGAAGTTCTGCCGTTCGGCCGCGTTGAACTCGACCAGGGTGTGCCCGGCCAGGTAGCAGAACGGCGCTTCCAGCATGCGCGGGTCGGCCAACGCCACCACGCGTTCCTGCGGGTCCACCCGCAGGGAGGTGTAGTCGATCAGCGAGGTGATCAGGTTGGACGGCATGCGCGCGTCCACGTCCCAGTCGCCGGAGTCGTACTGCAGGCGGGTGAACCAGAAGTCGTAGCGCGAACTGCGCGGGCCTGCCTGCGCCCATGCCGGCAGCGCCGCCGCCGAAGCGGCAGCGGCCAACCAGCGCAGGCAGGCCCGCCGGTCCATCAGACCGCGTCGGACAACGAGGTAAAGGTGAAATCGCGCAGCTTCATCGGCGGAATCATCATCACGAAGCTGGATTCGTCACCGGCCACGCGCACCGGCTTGCCCAGCTCTTCGATGTTGTTGAGCATGATCACCGGCGATTCGTTGAAGCGGAAGTTCTTCACCGGGTACTTGATCTGCCCGTTCTCGATGTAGAAGGTGCCATCGCGGGTCAGGCCGGTCAGCAGCACGGTCTGCGGATCGACCATGCGGATGTACCAGGTACGGGTGACCAGGATGCCCTTCTGGGTGCCGCGCACCAGTTCGGCGGTGCTCTTCTCGCCACCGCTCATCAGCAGGTTGCCGGGCGTGGCCTTGGCGGTCTTGCCCTGCTTCTGTGCCCAGAAGCGCGAGTAGTCGAGGTTGGCGACCTTGCCGTTCTCGATGATGGCGATGCGCTCACGCGGCATGCCCTCGTTGTCCCACGGCAGCACCGGCGCGTCCGGGTGCCACGGGTCGGCATGCATGTTCACGCGCGGATCGTAGACCTGCTCGCCCAGCTTGTTGCCACCGCCCTTCTTCGACAGGAAGCTGCGCCCTTCATCGGCCGAGCGTGCGCTGAAGAAGTTCATCATGAAGCTGATGAGCCCGGCGGCTGCTGCCGGCTCCAGGATCACCGTGTACTTGCCGGGTTCCAGTGCCTTGGCTTCCTGCGACTCGGTCGCCTTGCGCATGGCGATGCGGATGTCCTGGTCGGCCTTGAAGTCGGCAGCGTCCTTCAGGTTGCGACCCACCCAGCCCGAACCACGGCCGTCTTCGGTGCGCACGGTGCAGGTGTAATCGAAGTTGGTGGTGCGCTGGTAGCCGAAGTTGCCGTTGCTGTTGGCGGTGGCGTAGAACCCCTGGCCGTCTTCGAGGAAGCCGGCAGCGATCAGCCCGTTGCCACGGCACGGCGCGATCGAATCGGCGGCGACCTTGGCGCGGAAGGCCGGATCGATGGCGGCGGTGGATTCGCTGAAGGTCGGGCTGGGGCGGTAGGTCTGCTTGCCGATGGCCGGCATGAACTCCGGGTTTTCCGGAGCCAGGCGGGCCAGGTCTTCGGCGCGACGCACCACGCGCTGCAGCGCCGCGTCGTCGAACTCGTTGATCGAGGCGGTACCCACGCGCTTGCCGAAGGCCACGGTGACGGCCAGTTCGGTGTTGTCGACGATGCCGCTGGTGGACACGTTGTTCAGGGCGAAACGGATGTTGCCGTTGATGGAACCGGCCAGTACGGCCGTGCACTCATCGGCCTTGGACAGGGCGATGACCTTGTCGAGGATGGCCTTGGCCTGGGCTTCGGTGAAGATACTCATGGTGTAAGGGCTCCTGACCGGTCAGCCGAGGCTGCGTGCGGTGTTGATGACGTTGATGCCGTTGAAGCGCGCGGTGGACGAACCGTGCGAGACCGCCGAGACCTGGCCGGGCTGGCCCTTGCCATCGAAGAACGAACCGCCCAGGCGGTAGTCGCGTTCATCGGCCACGGCGCTGCAGGCATTCCAGAATTCCGGCGTGCGGATCTGGTAGGCCACGTCTTCGAGCATGCGGGTGATCTTTCCGTTCTTGATCTCGTAGAACAGCTGGCCGCCGAACTGCGCGTTGTAGCGCTGCTGGTCGATCGAGAACGAACCATCCCCGATGATGTAGATGCCGTTCTCCACGTCCTTGATCATGTCCGACACGCTCAGCGGCGACTTGCCCGGCGCCATCGACACATTGGCCATGCGCTGGAACTGCACGCTGGACCACGAGTCGGCATAGCAGCAGCCATCGGATTCGGTCTTGCCGAGGATGTGGGCCTGGTCGCGGATGGTCTGGTAGTCGACCAGCCTGCCGTTGCTGATCAGGTCCCAGCGCTTGCACTTCACGCCTTCATCGTCGTACGCCACGGCGCCGAGGCTGCCCGGTTGGGTCTTGTCGGCGAAGATGTTGACCTTGTCGCTGCCGTACTGGAAATGCTGCTCGCGCTTGTCCAGGGTGGCGAAGCTGGTGCCGGCGTAGTTGGCTTCGTAGCCGAGCACGCGGTCCAGTTCCAGCGGGTGGCCGATCGACTCGTGGATGGTCAGCCAGGTGTGCGACGGATCCAGGATCAGGTCGTACTTGCCGGGCTTCACCGACGGCGCCTTCAGCTTCTCCTGCGCCTGCTTGGCCGCCGCGATGGCATCTTCCTTCATGTCGTAGGATGAGCCGTAGTTGACCACGCCATTGGGCGTGAGCACCTTGCCGGCAGCTGCGCCATCGAGGTACTCGTAGCCCAGGCCCATCGGTGCGGACAGGCCTTCGCGGGTGCGGAACTTGCCGCTGGCCTTGTCGATGGCGGTGATCGTCATCGGTGCCCAGATGCGGTGCACGTCCTGGTCGATGTAGGAACCGTCGGTGGAGGCGAAGTACTTCTGCTCGTTCACCAGGAACAGCATCGAGTTGACGAAGCTGGCACCGGCGCCCATCGCCGCGGCGTTGACGTCCAGCAGCAGGTCGACCTTCTCTTTGATCGGCACCTCCATCGCGTTCTTGCGGATCGGCGTCTTCCAGCTGACCTCGCCCACGCCCGGCGCCTTGGCCAGCTGCACCGGCGCGGTCTGCACGCCCGCGTTGGCTTTGGCGATCGCTGCGGCCTGCTGCGCGGCACGGGCCACGTCGGCGGTGCTGAGCGCATTGGTGGCGGCAAAGCCCCAGGCGCCGTTGACGATCACGCGGATGCCCACACCGGTGGACTCGGTGTTGACCACGTTCTGCACCTTGTCTTCGCGGGTGATCACGAACTGCCGCAGGTAGCGGCCGATGCGCACGTCGCAGTAGGTGGCGCCGGCGCTGCGCGCAGCCTGCAGGGCAGCATCGGCCAGGCGCTTCTTCAGCGCAGGGTCGAGGCTGGACTGCAGTTGCTCGGCGGCGATCGCCTTGCCGAAGAACGACGGCACGATCAGGCCGCCAGCGGTAAGCCCGGTCAGGGCCAGGAAGTCACGTCTGTGCAAGGCTGCTCTCCATGAAGGACGGGTGGCTCAAGCGCCGAGACTGCGCGCAGTGTTGATGATGTTGATGCCGTTGAAACGGGTGGTGGACGAACCGTGCGAGACCGCCGACACCTGGCCGGGCTGGCCCTTGCCGTCGAAGAACGAGCCGCCGAGGCGGAAGTCGCGTTCATCGCAGATGGCGGTGCAGGCGTTCCAGAACTCCGGCGTGCGGATCTGGTAGGCCGCATCCTCGACCATGCCGGTGATCTTTCCGTTCCTGATCTGGTAGTACAGCTGGCCGCCGAACTGCGCGTTGTAGCGCTGCTGGTCGATGGAATAGGAGCCACGGCCGTGGATGTAGATGCCGTTCTCCACGTCCTTGATCATGTCCTCCACGCTGAGCGGCGTCCTGCCCGGCGCCAGCGAGACGTTGGCCATGCGCTGGAACTGCACGCTGGACCACGAGTCGGCATAGCTGCAGCCATGCGAGGCATCGCGGCCGAGAATGTGCGCCTCATCGCGCGTCGCCTGGTAGTCGACCAGGATGCCGTCGCGCACCAGGTCCCAGCGCTGGGTCTTCACCCCTTCGTCGTCGTAGCCGACCGCGCCGAGGCTGCCCGGCTGGGTCTTGTCGGCGAAGAAGGTGACGATGTCGCTGCCCCAGCGGAAACCGGCATCGCGCTTGTCCAGCGTGGCGAAGCTGGTGCCGGCGTAGTTGGCCTCGTAGCCGAGCACGCGGTCCAGTTCCAGCGGGTGGCCGACGTTCTCGTGGATGGTGAGGAACAGGTTGGACGGATCCAGCACCAGGTCGTACTTGCCGGGCTTCACCGAGGGCGCCTTCAGCTTCTCGCGCGCCTGGCGGGCGGCGGCGATGGCGTCCTCGACCGGGTCATAGGAATCACGGTACGCAGTGATGCCACCGGGCAGCTGCACCTTGCCGCGTGCATCGCCATCAAGGAACTCGTAGCCCATGCCCATCGGCGAGGACAGGCCGGCACGGGTGCGGAACTTGCCGCTGGCCTTGTCGATGGCAGTGGCGGTGAAGGGCAGCCAGATGCGATGAATGTCCTGGTCGATGAAAGAACCGTCGCTGGAGGCGAAGTACTTCTGTTCGTTGACCAGGAACAGGGTGGAATTGATGTAGTCGGCACCCGCATTCAGTGCGGCCGCATTGAGCGCCAGCAGCAGCTCGACCTTGTCCTGGATCGGCACTTCCATCGCATTGCGGCGGATGGGTGTCTGCCAACGCACCTCGCCGACCGCCGGGGTGGGCGCCAGCTGCACCGGGCGGGACTGGATGCGGGCATTGGCGCGGGCGATGGCGGTGGCCTGTTCGACGGCGGTGCGCACCGCCGCGTCGGTCTGCTGGTGGGTGGCGGCGAAACCCCACGCACCGTTGACGATCACCCGCACGCCCACACCGGAGGATTCGCGGTTGGTCACGTTGCCGACCTGGTGCTCGCGGGTGATCACCGACTGGTTGAGGTAGCGCCCGATGCGCACGTCGCAGTAGCTGGCCTTGGCCGAACGCGCGGCAGCGAGGGCGACCTCGGCCAGGCGCCGACGCTTGGCCGGGTCGACCGGGGCCAGCAACTGCTCGGCGGCGATCAGCCGCGAATGCGGCAGGGCCAGGCCCGCCAGGCCCAGAGCGGAAAATGCCAGGAACTCACGTCGTTGCACAGCGTCTCTCTCTCACTTCCGTGCGGCCGGCAAAGGACCGATCCGATCACGTCAACTCCCCGACTTTCGCCAGCGGCGGGCATTCGGGCAAGTGACTGCAGTCATGGTCGGGGAGGGTTTCGGCAGGGCTTGCAGCCCTGCACCTGCTGTAGTGCCGGCCGCTGGCCGGCAACCTCAGCAGCAACGTCAACAGCAACAGCGGGCTATCCGTGGGGGGCGGGGCGGTGTGGGGTGGCAGGACACGCCGTAAACCCGTCCATGGGGGCTCGATGGCGCCATCCATGGCGCCAACGGTCCTGCCACCCCACACCGCCCCACCTCTGACAGATCTCCGCGGCTGTTGGTAGGTGTCGACCTTGGTCGACACATCTGTCAGGTATCGAAATAAATCTGGGGTCAGATCCGTTTTCCGCAGGAAAACGGATCTGACCCCAAGAGCCGTTCCAGCAGATCGCGGAAAACTGTCGAAGGCGGGGTGGATCCGGTTGCGGGGGCGTGAGCGCCATGGATGGCGCGACCGAGCCTCCATGGACGGATTCACGGCGTCCCCCGCAACCGGATCCACCCCGCCGACCCACGGAATGCCGCCTTTTGACGTTGCTCTGGCTCCGGCCTCTGCAGGTGCAGGGCGCAGCCCTGCCGAGCAACACCCCCCTCGTGCACAATGAAGCCGACCCCGCCTGGACGCCGTCTCGATGTCGAGCAAGCCGTATTCAGAAGCCTGCGAACGCAACCGCGAACCGATCGCCGCTGCGCTCGACCCGTGGATGGGTGATCGCCACCGGGTGCTGGAGATCGGTAGCGGCACCGGCCAGCATGCCGCTTTCTTCGCCGAGCGCTGGCCATGGCTGCGCTGGCAGCCCAGCGACCATCCGGATCATCTGCCCGGCATCGAGGCCTGGCGCGCGGAGGCGGCACTGCTGAACCTGCTGCCGCCGGTGGCGCTGCAGGTGGAACTGCCGCCAGCGCCCGGCCTGAGCCTGCCGCAGGGCAGCCTGTTCGACGCCGCATTCAGCGCCAACACGCTGCACATCATGGGCTGGGAGTACGTGCAGGCGCTGTTCACCGCGCTGCCACCGGTGCTGCGTCATGGCGCGCTGCTGGCGGTGTATGGACCGTTCAATTACGGAGGTCGCTACACCAGCGACAGCAATGCGCAGTTCGATGCGTGGCTGAAGGCGCGCGATCCGCGCAGCGGCATCCGCGATAGCGAAGCGGTGCAGGCGCTGGCCGCCGACCACGGCTTTACCCGCCTGGGGGATGTGGCAATGCCGGCCAACAACCGCTTGCTGCTGTGGCGGCTGGGCTGAAGCATCGGTAGTGCCGGCCGCTGGCCGGCAACACATTGTCCGGGAAGGGCAGATGCCGGCCATCGGCCGGCACTACCGATTACGCCACCTGCACGATATGCAGCGCCTTCGGATTCCGCCACTGCGCCAGCAGCACCGCTTCGCGGGCCTTGGCCTTCTCGAAGTGCGCTTCCTTGACGTGGCCGAAGCCGCGGATGTGCTCGGGCACGCTGGCAATCTCCACCGCCAGTGCCAGGCGGTCGTCATCCAGACCGTCGATCAGCTGCTGCACGGTCGCTTCGTAATCGGTGATCAGCTGGCGCTCCATGCGACGCTCTTCGGTGCGGCCGAACACATCCAGGCGACCACCACGCAGGAACTTCAACTTGGCCAGCAGGCCGAATGCCTTGAACATCCAAGGGCCGTATTCCTTTTTAAGCAGCCGGCCCTGCTCGTCCTTCTTCGCGAACAGTGGCGGGGCCAGATGGAAACGCAGCTGGTAGGCGCCCTCGAACTGCTGCTGCAGGCGCCGCTGGAAGTCGCCGCTGGTGTACAGGCGCGCCACTTCGTACTCGTCCTTGTACGCCATCAGCTTGAACAGGTAGCGGGCCACGGTTTCGGTCAACGCGGTGGAGCCGCCGATGCGCTCGGCTTCGGCCGCGCGTACGCGCTCGACCAGCGTGCGGTAGCGGTTGGCGTAGGCGGCATCCTGGTAGTCGGTCAGGAAGGCCGAGCGGCGCTCGATCATCTCGTCCAGCGAGCGCGACAGGCGCGCATCGTCCAGCGGCAGGAAGGCGACATCGCCACCGTGCGTCGGCAGCCCGCGCAGCTCGCGCTCGTCACCGGTGTTGCGCGGTGCGGTGGTAGCGCCCCACTCGTTGCCTTCCCATTCGCCCGGCGGCAGCGCATGCAGCGGGCCCGGCGTGTTCTCGGTGTCGGTGTGGCGGTTGCGCACCAAGCCGGCGGCCTGCTGCACGGCCTGCGGATCGACTGCGGCCAGGCGGCCCCAGGCGAAGGCCTGCTGGTTCATCGCCACGGCCGCGCCGTTGAGTTCGATGGCGCGCATCAGCGACTCGAACGACAGCGGCACCAGGCCCTGCTGCCAGGCGTAGCCGAGGATGAACAGGTTGGCGGCGATCGCATCGCCGAGCAGGGCGGTGGCCAGCTGGGTTGCGTCCAGCAGCAGCGGCTCCTCGCCACCCAGGGCCACGCGCACGCCGGCGATGATGTCGGCGGCGGGGAACTGCATGTCCGGGCGGGTGGTGAAGGTGCCTGGCATCGCTTCGTAGGTATTGAGCACCACCTGCGAACGGCCGGCGCGCACCTTCGACAGCGCCCAGTAGTCGTTGACCACCACCATGTCGCAGCCCAGCACCAGATCGGCTTCACCCGCGGCGATGCGCACCGCATGGATATCGTCCGGGCGGCGGGCGATGCGGATGTGCGTGGTCACCGCGCCACCCTTCTGCGCCAGGCCGGTCTGGTCGAGCACCGAGGCGCCCTTGCCTTCAAGGTGACCGGCCATGCCCAGCAGGGCGCCGATGGTCACCACGCCGGTACCGCCAACGCCGGTGATCAGGATGTTCCAGGGTTGCTCCAGGGTGCCGCGCACCACCGGTGCCGGCAGGTTGTCCAGCAGCGTGGAGGCATCGCGCTTGCTGCCCTTGCGCGGTTGCCCACCGTGCACGGTGACGAAGCTCGGGCAGAAGCCGTTGACGCAGGAATAGTCCTTGTTGCAGTTGGACTGGTCGATGTCGCGCTTGCGACCGAACTCGGTCTCCTTCGGCAGCACCGACACGCAGAAACTCTTCTTGCCGCAGTCGCCGCAGCCTTCGCAGACCAGCGAATTGATCATCACCCGCTTGGCCGGGTCTTCCAGCTTGCCGCGCTTGCGGCGGCGGCGCTTCTCGGTGGCGCAGGTCTGTTCGTAGATCAGGATCGAAACACCCTTCACTTCGCGCAGGCGCTTCTGCACCGCATCCAGCTCGCTGCGGTCGTGGAACTCTACGTCGCTGGGGAAATGCTCGCGCTGGCGCGTCCACTTGGCGATGTTGTCCGACAACACCATGATGGTGTGGATGCCCTCGGCACGCATCTGCTTTGCGATGTCCGGCACGCTCAACGGGCCGTCCACCGGCTGCCCGCCGGTCATCGCCACCGCGTCGTTGTAGAGGATCTTGTAGGTGATGTTGACGCCGGCGGCGATCGCCTGGCGGATGGCCAGCGAACCGCTATGGAAATAGGTGCCGTCGCCCAGGTTCTGGAACACATGCTGGGTGTCGGTGAAGGCGGCCTGCCCGGCCCACGTCACGCCTTCGCCACCCATGTGGGTGAAGGTGTCGGTGCTGCGGTCCATCCAGGTCACCATGTAATGGCAACCGATGCCGGCCAGCGCACGCGAACCGTCCGGCACGGTGGTGGAGGTGTTGTGCGGGCAGCCGGAGCAATAGTGCGGCACGCGCGGGAAGCTGGCGCGCGGCAGGGCAAGCTCGGCTTCCTTCTCCTGCATCCACTGCAGGCGCTGCTCGATGGAGTCGTTGTTGAAGAACTTCTGGATGCGGCGACCGATCACGCCGGCGATGGTGGCCGGGGTCAGTTCGCCGGTGGACGGCAGGATCCACTCGCCGGCCTCATCGTACTTGCCGACGATGGACGGTCGCTGGCCCCAGCTGGCCGGCCAGTTGAAGAACTGCTCCTTCATCTGGCGCTCGATGAAGGCTCGCTTCTCCTCCACCACGATGATGTCTTCCAGGCCCTGCGCAAAGCGCGCGATGCCTTCCGGTTCCAGCGGCCAGGTCATGCCGACCTTGTACACGCGGATGCCGATGTCGACGCAGGCCTGCTCGTCCAGGCCCAGGTATTCCAGGGCCTGCAGCACGTCCAGGTAGCTCTTGCCGGTGGTGACGATGCCCAGCCGCGCACGCGGCGCGTCCATCACCACCTTGTCGATGCGGTTGGCACGGGCGAAGGCCTGCGCGGCTTTCACCGCATAGCGGTGCAGGCGCATCTCCTGGTCCAGCGGCGGATCGGGCCAGCGGATGTTGAGGCCGCCGGCGGGCATGTCGAAGTCCTCCGGCAGCACGATGCGCCGGGCCAGCGGATCAACCTCGACCGAGGCCGACGATTCCACCGTCTCGGCGATCGTCTTGAAGCCGACCCAACGCCCGGTGTAACGGCTCATCGCCCAGCCGAGCAGGCCCATGTCGAGGATGTCCTGCACGCCGGCCGGGTTCAGCACCGGCATCATCGCGCTGACGAATTCGTCCTCGCTGCCATGCGGCAGCGTCGAGCTGCGGCAGGCATGGTCATCGGCAGCCAGTGCCAGCACACCGCCATGGCGCGACGTGCCGGCGGCGTTGGCGTGCTTGAACACGTCGCCGCAGCGGTCCACGCCCGGGCCCTTGCCGTACCACATGCCGAACACGCCCTGCACGTTGGCACCGGGGAACAGGTTGGTCTGCTGGGTACCCCACACCATGGTGGCGCCCAGGTCCTCATTGAGGCCCGGGGTGAACTTCACCTTGGCCGTTTCCAGGTGCTTGCGCGCGCGCCACAGTTCCAGGTCGAAGCCGCCCAGCGGGCTGCCGCGATAGCCGCTGATGAAGCCAGCGCTGTCGATGCCCGCAGCCTCGTCGCGCAGGCGCTGCATCAGCGGCAGCCGCACCAGCGCCTGCACGCCACTCAGGTAGATCCGCCCTTCGTTGCGGGTGTACTTGTGGTCGAGCGTGTAATCACGGTCGAGCTGGTCGGCGGAAGCGGGCGAGGTGAGTTGCGCGGTACTGGTCATGGCTGGCCTGTCAGGATCGGCTTGCACCGGCCGCGCAGGTGCACGCGGCGGGAAAGGCGCAAATTGTAACAGTGGGGGGCCAGGGCCCCCGGCACTCGCGCCGGGGCCGTGCTGGGGTTAGGATCGGGGAGAGAGAGGGAGGGTTGGTGTTTCAACCTTGGGGGAATTGGGATGTCAGTTGCAGGACAGTTCCTGGCCGGCATGTTGCTGGTTTCGGGAGCGGCCACTGTGTGGGCCGCGCCGGCATTGCCGGCACCGCAGGAGTTCTATTTCGACAGCGACGCCGCTGCCGCGCCGATCACGGTGGTGCAGGGTGAAGGCGAAGACCTGGTGGCACAGCTGCTGAAGCATCGTGAGCGTGGCCGCAAGGGGCTGGAAGCCACGGCGCAGCTGGCGTCGGTGGCCATCGCGCAGGGGCGCGCGGAACTGGGCGACAAGCTCTATCGCGAGGCACTGGCCGAGGCGCCGGTGCAGAGCGCGCTTGGCCGCAGCGTACGCTGGAACTATGGCTGGGACCTGTTGCGGCAGGGCCAGGCGCTGGCCGCGCTGGAACAGTGGCAGGCCGCTGCCAGCACCCTGCGCAGCAATCCGGGCTGGGTACCGCCGAGCTATGCGTTGGCGCTGTGGCGGGCCGGCCAGCAGCAGGAGGCGGTGAAGTGGTATGCCGCCGCCGTACGGACCGAGCCGGGGCAATGGCGCGACAGCAGTCATTACGCGCAGCTGTTGCCGCAATGGCGCGATGACGAACGCGCGACCTTGGCCGAAGTACAGCAGGCCTGGGCGGCCGCACCTCCAGCCTGGCCCTGACAGCGGCCGGCCGCTGGCGGCGTGCAAGGGGGCCTACAATGGTTGGCCCTTCGCTGCCATGAGCTCCGGATGCGCCAACGCGCTACCTTGCTGTTGTTCCTGTCGCTGCTGCTGCCAGGGGGACTGAATGCTCAGGACCGGTCCGTGCCGGACTGGCTGCAGCCGGTCGTCACCCGCATCGCCGCCCTGCAGGCCAGCGATGTCCCGGCCGAGCGCTGGCAGGGGGCCGAGTTGTCGCTGGCATTGGGCGTACAGGCCGACGGCCAGCGTCTGACCGATGCCGATGCACTCACGCCGGTTTTCCTGGACGCCTGGCAGGCCGCGCCAGCCCACCGCTTCCACCGCCACCGCCTGTTGCGGCTGTGCCAGGGCACGCTCACCTGCGGTGACCCCGTCGGTCGCAATCTTGGCTTGCCCACGGCTGCGCCCACAGGTGCCGGGCTGTTGCCGGCACTGCTGGAGGCGCAGCGTGCGGACGATCAGGACAACGGCGAGGGCGCGTGGCAGGCGGTGCAGGTGGCCTGGCGGTTGGAAGAAGTCGGCATGGCGACACAGCAGCTGCGGGCCGCCTCGGCACGGCAACCGTTCGGTGATGGGACGCGGCGGCTGCTGGCGATGCAGCTGCAGGCGCTGGCAGGGGTGTCGTTGTCCGACACGCCGCTGGAGGAGGCGGGCCGCAGCCCGCGGCAGATCGTCGAAGACGCCCTGCTGGGGTCGCTGGAGGAACGCACCTTGTGGGACTTCGCCGGCATTGCGCTGTGCGGGCAGGCACAGCACAGCGCAACGTGCAGGAGTCTGGCCACGCAGATGACAGCCAGTGGCGATCTGGGCCTGCAGGAACTGGCGCTGCGGCTGGCGCCCGCCGATCCTGATGCCCAGCGCGCACTTGACTGGCTGCAGTGGCAACAGCTGAGTGCGCGGCGGCGGGGGCTGCCCGCCGGCTACCTGCAGCGCGCCGCGCGCGAAGGCACGACGGCAGCCATCAGCCGCCTGTTGCAGGAAAACGGTCTGCCGCTGACCCCGCCCGCTGACTGGAGCCCAGACACCGCACCCTGACCGACAGGGAATCCACGCCCTGCGTGGATGGACGCGGTAGCGGCGACCCTTAGTCGTCCGCAGACACCGTGCGCCCCGACGCCCACTCCCGCAACGCCGCGACCTGCTCGGCCATCAGCACCGACAACGGTCGTGTCGTGCGGATCTCGCCCATCAGCAGCTCGGTGTCCAATGGCCGGCCTTCGGCATGCGCCGAATACAGCCCGGCCACGATCGCCTGCTCGATTTCCGCACCGGAAAACCCGTTGGCCGCTGCGGCCAGTGCCGGCAGCGCGAAGTCGTCGGCATTGAGCTGGCGCCGTCCCAGGTGCAGCCGCAGCAGTTCCACGCGCACATCGGCCGAGGGCAGGTCGACGAAGAAGATCTCGTCGAAGCGGCCCTTGCGCAGCAGCTCGGCCGGCAGCTCGTGCACCTGGTTGGCGGTGGCCACGATGAACACCGGCGCCCTGCGCTCGGCCATCCAGGTCAGCAGGTAGCCGAGCACGCGGCGCGACACGCCGCCATCCTCGGTGCCGGTAGCCAGGCCTTTTTCGATCTCATCCATCCACAGCACGCACGGCGCCAGCTGCTCGGCCGAGGCCAGCGCCTGGCGCAGGTTGGCTTCGGTCTCGCCGTGGTACTTGTTGTACAGCGCGCCCACGTCCAGGCGCAGCAGCGGCACGCCGAAGCCGGCGGCGGTGGCCTTGGCCAGCATCGACTTGCCGCAGCCCTGCACGCCCAGCAGCAGCATGCCGCGCGGCGGGTCCAGCCCGGCCGGTGCCGAGCCGGCAATGAAGGCGACGCGACGCTGGTTGATCCAGCGCTTGAGCCGGTTGGCGCCGGCCACATCGCCGAAGCGCGCGCTGTCATGCTCGAAGAACAGGTGGCCGCTGCGGTTGAGCAGCTCGAACTTCAGCCGTGCCAACTGTGGCAGGTCGTCGTCGCGCAGCGCGCCATCGGCATAGATCAGCTGCCGCGCGATGCGCCGCGCATCGACCAGGCTCAGGCCCTGCAGGTTCTTCAGGATCTTCTTGACCGCCTCGCTGTCCACTTCCACCCGGCGCCCGCCGTGTTCGCGTGCATAGGCGTCGGCTTCCTCGCGCAGCATCTTCAACAGTGCATTGGCGTCGGGCAGGCGCGGGTTGAAGCGCACCGCCAGCGCTTCCAGTTCGGCCGGCAGCTCCACCTTGGCGCCGATCAGCACCAGCACGTGCGGTTCACTGTGGCGGCGCTGGATCAGGTCGCGCAGGGCACGCTGGTGGCTGGCGTAGCCCAGGTAGGGGTGGAAATCGAGCAGCAGGTACACGCCGCGCTGGTCGGCCTGGCGGATCATCTGCAATGCGGCGCTGGCATCGGGCGGGCCGACCGGCTCGTCCTCGCGCTCCAGGTCGATGCGGCGCAGGCCTTCGGTGATCGACCAGCGGTGCAGGGCCCGCCAGACATGCATCAGCGTCTGCCGGAACAGCTCGACGATGCGACCCTCATCCTGGGTCTCGACCACGATCAACGGCGTGTTGGCGCGGATCAGTGCGCTCAGGTCCTGCAGTTCGCTCATGGCGGTTCGATCCTTCGGGGGCGCCACGATAGCAAAGGCCGGGGGCACGGGTTCAGCACGGCTCTACCTTCCGTCACCATCGGCGGTGTACGCTCGGGGCACGTACCCGGAAGCGAGGCTGGCATGAAGACGATCCTGGTGGCCGGTTCCAAGGGCGGGGTGGGCAAGACCACCATCGCCACCCACCTGGCCGCGTACGCGGCATTGCAAGGCAAGGCCACGGTGATCGCCGATGCCGACCCGCAGGGCTCCAGCACCCGCTGGGCACAGCGCCGGGCGGGGCTGGAAAGCGCGGTGCTGCCGATCGACGTGTACCGCAAGAAGCAATGGGCGCAGAAGCTGCCCGACGGTACCGATACCGTGGTGATCGATGCACCGGCCGGTGCGCTGGCCGACGATATCCCGCATTTCCTCGACGCTGCCGATGCCGTGGTGGTGCCGGTGCTGCCCTCGGCGCTGGACATCGAAGCCATCGTCGGCTTCCTCAACAGCCTGGCGCAGGTACCGCGCGTGCACAGCCGCAAGCTGCCGGTCGGGCTGGTGCTGAACCGCACCAAGCCCTGGACCCAGACCTCGCAGCAGGCCCTGCAGATGCTGGCGGACTGGCCCTATCCGGTGGTCGCCCAGCTGCGCGACAGCCAGAGCTATGTGGTCATGACCGGCCTGGGCCGCAGTCTTTTCGATTACCGCTCCGCCCAGGTGCGCGAGCACCAGGCCGACTGGGAACCCCTGTTGTCCTGGCTGAAGCTGTAACAGCCGTAGGTCTCCATCCCTTCATTGGAATCCCGCAATGCGCGAACTGATCCTGCTCCGCCACGCCCACGCCGAACCGGCCACCTCCGGCCAGGCCGACCTCGACCGGCCGTTGTCGCCGGTGGGGCTCGCTGAAGCCGAAGCCGCCGGCAAGTGGCTGAAGGAGAACAACCTGCTGCCGGACTGCGTGCTGTGTTCCCCGTCGCGGCGGACCCGCGAAACCCTGGAAGCGGTGATGGCAGCCATCGGCTATGTCGAAAAGCGCCTGGAAGACCGCATCTACGAGGCCACCCCCGGCACCCTGGCCGCGCTGGTGGACGAGCGCCGTGATCTGGACCGGGTGCTGATCGTCGGCCACAACCCCGGGCTGGAGCAGCTGGTGGCGCTGATGACCGATGGCACCAGCAGTGATTACCGTGGCATGCCGCCGGGCGGCGTGGCCGTGCTCGGTTTCGCCCGCGAGGCGACGATCGAGCCGGGCGTGGCCAGCCTGAACGCCTTCTGGTGGCCGTGAGCCGATGAGGTTGGCTTTGCCGGGCCGCTGTCTGCTGCCAGTCCTTCTGGCGATCGGCCCGGCCTGGGCCGCCACACCGCCACCGACCGCGCTGCCGGCGGTCGTGGCCGAACCGCTGCGTACGCTGCAGCTGGATGTGGTGCGCTCGCAGATCGGTTTCGAAGTCCGCACCCGCTTCGGCCAGCGCATCGAGGGCGTGTTCCCCCGTTTCGAGGGGCGTATCGAGGTGCTGTCCGATGGCCGCCACCAGGTCCACCTGAAGATGTTCACCCGCACCGTGGAGATTCCCGGCAAGGACCGCTATACCGGCTGGATGCGCGGCCCCGAGTTCTTCGACGCCGGCCGTTACCCGTTGGTGGAGTTCGACTCGCTGCCGTACTGGCCGGAGACGGTCGCCGAGGGCGGCGGTATCGACGGCCGGTTGACCCTGCGCGGGGTCAGCCATCCGGAGACGCTCAAGGTCGAGAAGGCGGAATGTGCCCGACCCGGCTATGATTGCGACGTCGTCAGCCGCGGTACCGTGCAACGAGGTCGGTATGGCATGGACAGCTGGCAGCTTGCCTTGAGTGACCGAGTGACTTTCGTATTGCGTGCGCGCCTCAGCGAGGCGCCGAAACCGTGAATCCCCTGCTGCGTGTATTGGCGCTGGCAACCGTGTTGCTGGGCAGCGGCTGCGCGTCGCTGTCGCATGCCCAGCGTGATCGCGCCGAGGCGATCGCCGTGCAGGCGCGCTCGACCCAGGTCGATTGCCAGCAGGCCGACCGCTGCGCGCTGGATTCGCCCCTGCGGGCACTGGCCGGCCGGGCGTTCAGCGAATCGACCCCGGACCAGCCGCGGCACTACGCCACCCTGCTGGACGAGGGCGAAGGTGCGCTGGTCGCGCGCTTGAACCTGCTGCGCAGCGCCACCCGCAGCATCGACCTGCAGACCTACATCTTCGACAAGGACGACAGCGCCCGCCTGGTCATCGACGAGCTGCTGGCGGCATCGCGGCGCGGGGTGAAGGTGCGGCTGCTGATCGACCAGCTTTCGGCGATCTCCGACCTGCAGATCCTCGGCGCACTGGCCGGTGCCCACGAGAACTTCCAGCTGCGGGTCTACAACCCGACCTTCGGCAAGGCCCGTCTGAACTACTTCGACTATGCCGGCAGCGTGCTGTGCTGCTTCCGCCGCTTCAACCAGCGCATGCACAACAAGCTGCTGGTGGTTGACGATGCGATCGGCGTGGTCGGTGGGCGCAACTACCAGGACGACTATTACGACTGGGACCGCGAATACAACTTCCGCGACCGTGACGTGCTGATTGCTGGCCCCGAAGCACGCGCGATGGCAGCCAACTTCGATGCCTTCTGGCGCGCGCAGCGCAGCGTGCCGGCCGAACGCCTGAACGATGTCGGCCGTACCCTGCTCAAGCAGGGCGTGCCGGTGCTGCCACCGGCGCAGTTCCGCAGGCCCGAGCGGGTGGAGCGGGTCAGCGAGGAAGCCAACGACGTTGCCTTCGTCACCCGTTCGTTCGTGGACACCGCCCTGCCGGTCGCCTCGGTGCGCTATGTGGCCGATCTGCCGCGCAAGCACCGGCGTGAGCGCGCCGATGCGCCGCTGGCCGGGCAGCACGTCACCGAGCCGCAGCTGGACGCACTGATTTCCAGTGCGCAGCACGAAGTGATCCTGCAGACGCCCTACCTGGTGCTGTCCAAGCCAGCACAGAAACTGTTCCGCGAGCTGCGCAAGCGCCCGCAGCCGCCGCGCGTGGTGGTATCCAGCAACAGCCTGGCCGCCACCGACAACCCGATCGTGTATGCGCTGTCCTACAAGTACAAGCGGCGCAACATGCGCGAGCTGGGCTTCAACATCTTCGAATTCAAGCCGTTCCCGCTGGATGCGCCAGTCGATTACCGCAACCTGCTGCCCGACCCGATCGCAGCGCCGGGCAGCGACACCGGCCGCAACCCGCTGCTCGGTGGCAGCGCGGCGGGCAGCAATGCCGGTGGCGGTAGTGGTGGTGATGGGGTGGCCGCTGCGGATGCGGACGACCGGCCGGCGCGGGTGATCCATCCGCGTACCGGCAGCGCCTATGAGAATGCCCGTGCGCGCCGGCGTGCTGCCGGCAGCGAAGTCGAGACCCGCCTGCTGCGTACCGAAACGCGCCCCTCGTTCCTGGGCAGCAAGGCGGTCAACAAGCCGCTGCCGGTCACCCGCAAGGGCGCGCGCATGGGCCTGCATGCCAAGTCGCTGGTGGTCGACCGCCGCATCGGCGTGGTCGGCACCCACAACTTCGATCCACGCAGCGAGAACTACAACACCGAAGGCGCGGTGATCATCGACGATCCGGCCTTCGCCGAGCAGCTGGCCCAGAGCATCCTGCGCGATACCCACCCGCAGAACTCCTGGACGGTGGCGCCGCGTGCCAAGCCGCCGGTCCTGTCCGGCCTGAACTACAGCGTCGGCAAGGCCTCCGAGGCGCTGCCGATCCTCGACTTCTGGCCGTGGCGCTACGCCACCGACTACGAGTTCACGCCCGGCCCGGACTGCCCGCAGCCACTGCCGCGGCAGAGCGCCGATTTCCACCGCTGCTATGTCGCGGTGGGCGACTTCCCCGAGGTCAATGTCGGGCCGAAGTGGCTGCTGGTGCGCATGCTGACCGCATTCGGCGCCGGCCTCGTTCCCATCCTCTGAAGGTAGCCGCATGACCCAGGTATTCCGCGAAGCCGTTTCCATCGAGCAGCTCAACGCACTCAGCCGCAATACCGCCATCGATACCCTCGGCATCGTCTTCAGCGCCGCTGGCGAGGACTGGCTGCAGGCGACCATGCCGGTGGATGAGCGCACCCGCCAGCCGTACGGCATCCTGCACGGTGGCGCCTCGGTGGTGCTGGCCGAAACCCTGGGCAGCAGCGCCGGCAACCTCTGCGTGGATACTGCCAAGCAGGTCTGCGTGGGCCTGGAGATCAACGCCAACCACGTCCGCCCCGTGCGTTCGGGTACGGTCACCGGCACCGCGCGCGCGGTGCACGTGGGCCGCAGCACCCAGCTGTGGGAAATCCGCATCGAGGACGAGCAGGGCCGACTGGTCTGCATCTCGCGGCTGACCCTGGCCGTGGTGGCGGCCGGGCACGGTTGAGCCGTCGCGGCATGGGTGACGGCGGCGGAACCCAGCGTTCCCCGCCGATGGCCGCCGTCAATGAGACTTATGGCCGAATTCGGCTGGCAGCGATGGCAGCCCTCCGGTATCGTGCGCGGATGACTTCCCCCACTCCGGCCCCCCGCGGCGGCGTGGCGCGTGTGTGCCGTTACCTGTACCGCGTACCGCTGCTGTTGGTCCACATCACCGTGTTCCTGCCGCTGATCCTGATCGGCATGCTTCCGCCATGGGGCGAGCTGCGCGTGGGCGACGCTACCTTCGGCGCCAAGGTAGTGAACTGGTGGCAGGGCGGCTTGATGTGGATCTTCGGCTTCCGCCTGTCGCGCGTCGGCCAGCCGCTGCCGGGCGCAGTGCTGTTCGTGGCCAACCATGTCAGCTGGGTCGATATCTCCATCCTGCACAGCCAGCGCATGATGGGCTTTGTCGCCAAGCGCGAGATCGCCAGCTGGCCGGTGGTCGGTTGGCTTGCCGCGCGCGGCCAGACCATTTTCCACCAGCGTGGCAACACCGAATCGCTCGGTGGGGTGATGCAGGTGATGGCCGACCGCCTGCGCGCCGGCAAGGCGGTGGGCGTGTTCCCGGAAGGGCGTACCCGCGGCGGCCACGACGTTGGCCCGTTCCATGCGCGCATCTTCCAGGCCGCCGTCGAGACCGGCGTGCCGGTGCAGCCGGTGGCGCTGATCTACGGCGTGCGCGGGGATGCACAGACCATCGTGGCCTTCGGCCCGGGCGAGAGTTTCTTCGCCAATTTCCTGCGCCTGCTCGGTGAGCCGGCGCGGCATACCGAAGTGCATTTCCTGGAGCCGATCGGCACCCAGGACCTGGAAGGCCGTCGGCGCATCGCGGAAACTTCTCGCGCGCGCATCGTGGCGGCCATGAGCGGGGATTGAGGCGAGGGTGGCCGTGTCTCCGCCACCGACCCTCGACGCTGATGCGCCGATGCTCACCGCGTCCGACTATCAGCCGCCGCGCTGGCTGCGCAATCCGCACCTGCAGTCGATGCTCAGCTCCAGCCGCATGCGCCTGCAGCGCGGCCTGCTGCTGCTGGCCGCCACAGGCGCGGTCAGCGAGGAGCTGATCCTCGATGGTGGCGAAGGTGTGCGGCTGCAGGGTTGGCACAGCCATGTCGAAGGGCGCGAACCGCGCGGCATCGCCCTGCTGCTGCACGGCTGGGAAGGCAGCGCCGAATCCAGCTACATGCGCATGGCCGCTGCCCGCATGCTGGAGCAGGGGTTCGACGTGGTGCGGCTGAATTTCCGCGACCACGGCAACACCCATCACCTCAATCCCGGCATCTTCCACTCCAACCTCATCGACGAAGTGGTGCATGCTGCAGGCGATGTCGCCCAGCGCTGGCCCGATCTGCCGCTGGTTGCAGCCGGCTATTCGCTGGGTGGCAACTTCGTGCTGCGGCTGGCCCTGCGCGCGCCGGCCGCCGGTGTACCGCTGCAGCACGTGGCCGCGGTCTGCCCGGTGCTCGACCCCGGGCTGACCATGGAGAACATCGAGAACGGCCCGGCGATGTACGACTGGTATTTCCGCCGCAAGTGGGCCGGCTCGCTGCGGCGCAAGCGCGATCTGTTCCCCGAACTGAGCGACTGCGACGACCGTGTGCTGAACATGGACATCCGTTCGCTGACCGCCTGGCTGGTCGAGCGGCACACCACGTTCGGTTCGTTGCAGGCCTATTTCGATGGTTACTCCATCGCCGGCGACCGCCTGTCCACGCTGCAGGTACCTGCTGACATCCTGATGGCGCAGGACGATCCGGTGATCCCCTACGCGACCTTCCGCGACTGGCAGCTGCCGCAGCAGGCGCGGCTGGAAACCGCCTGCTGGGGTGGCCACTGCGGCTTCCTGGAAAACTGGCGCGGCGATGGGTTCTCCGAGCGCTGGGTCGCACAGCGCCTGCGGCGGGTCCTGCCGGGCTGAACCGGCACCGGCGCGCGGCCCGCTACAATGCGGGTTTGACCTTGAACCGGACGGCCATGCAAGACCAGATCCTCCAAGCGTTGCGCCAGAACGATGCCGGCCAGGCCGTGCAGCTGGCCCAGGCGTGGACCCGTGACGAACCCGGCAAGGCCGAGGCCCACCGCTGGCTGGCGCTTGCGCTGCAGCAGCAGGGCCAGGCCGAGGCCGCGATGGAGGCGTTGCAGCAGGCGCTGCAGCTGGCCCCCGATGATGCGCAGCTGCACCTGCAGCACGCCGGCCTGCTGCTGGCACTGCGCCAGTTCGACGGTGCCGATGAAGCCCTGTTGCGCACCACCGGGCTGGACCCCAACGCCTTCCCGGCTTACCTGATGCAGGCGCACCTGGCGGTGGGCCGCAATGATTTCGACGAGGCCCAGCGGCTGTCGACCCTGGCCTCGCGGCTGGAGCCGGACCATCCGGAACTGCTGACCATCGATGGCATGGTCGCGCTGCGCCGCGGCGACGCCGACCGTGCGCTGGCCCTGCTGTCGGCGGCCAGCCAGGCGCTGCCGGACGATACCCGCGTGCTGTACGCACTGGGCTTTGCCTATCTGGGCAAGGACATGCTGGCGTTTGCCGAGCAGGCGTTCCGTCGCGTGCTGGCGTTGAACCCGAAGATGTCCTCGCTGCACGGCATGGTGGTGCAGCTGGCCTTGCGCCAGGGCAACGTGGAGGCCGCCGCCGAGGCAATGCAGCAGGCGCTGCAGGAGCCGGAGCTGGACGTGCCGCCGATGCGCCGCCTGGCCGGCGAACTGGCACTGCGCAGTGGCCAGCCGCTGCAGGCGCTGGAGCACCTGCTGCCGCTGCTGCAATCGCTGCAGGGTGATCGCCAGGTGCTGCAGCTGCTGCTGATGTCCTGGCAGCGCCTGGGCCGCGAAGATGAAGCCCGCACACGCCTGGATGACGCTCTGGAAAGCAATGACCAGCTGCATGACCTGTGGCTGGCACGACTGGCCGTGGAAGAGGTCGGCAGTGCCGGCGCCGTAGCCGTCGTGGAGCGCTGGATGGCAGCGATGCCCGGCCACCTGCCGGCGCTGGAAGCGCGCATGCGCCTGCATGACATGGCCGGCGAGCATGAGCAGGGCGAAGCCATCGCCGAGCGCATCACCACCCTGGAACCGGGCCGCGTCAGCGGTGAAAGCCGTCGCGTCGAGGGGCTGCTGCAGCGTGACCCGGCCGCCGCCGTGGAGCGCGTGCAGGCCCTGATTGCACAGGCACCGGAGGGGCATCGCGCTGATCTGCGGACCTGGCTGGGCGAGATCCAGGATCGCGCCGGACTGCCGGAAGAAGCGCTGCGCACGTGGATGGCGCTGCAGACCGACCAGGCTTCGCAGCGGCTGCCGTTGCCGCCGCAGGCCAAGGCACCGCCGAGCTGGCCGGAGATGGCCAGCATCGACGAAGCGACGCGCGACAGCGGCTCGGCGCCGATCTTCCTGTGGGGCGCCCCGGGTTCGGGCGTGGAACGGGTGGCAACCGGCCTGGCCGCTGCCAGCCCGGTGCTGCGCAGTGATCGCTACACCGCCACGCCACCGGACGATGCCTTCCAGAACTACAACACGCTGCAGGACCTGGCGTCGGGCGTGCTGAGCCCGGAACGGCTGGTCGAGCGTTGGCGCGAGCACCTGCCCGCCCGCGGCCTGGAAAGTGACACCGTGATCGACTGGCTGCTGTGGTGGGACAACGCGCTGTTGTGGGCATTGCGTCCGCAGCTGCCGCAGGGCCGCCTGCTGCTGGTGCTGCGCGATCCGCGCGACATGCTGCTGGACTGGATCGCCTATGGTGCCGCCGCTCCGCTGGCGATGACCTCGATGGCCGAAGCCAGCCAGTGGCTGGTGCGTTCGCTGACCCAGATCGCCGCGCTGCACGAGGAAGACCTGTATCCGCACGTGCTGCTGCGCATTGACGACATCGGCAACGATGCGCATGCGATGGCCGACCTGCTGGGCCGCGTGTTCGGGCGTCCGATGCCGCCGGCTGCACAGCTGGGTGCACCGCGCCTGCCTGCCGGCCACTGGCGCAGGTATCGCGACGTGATGGGCGCCGCGTTCGCCCAGCTCACCCCGGTCGCGGTGCGCTTGGGTTACCCGGAAGAGTGAGGAGCATCTGATGCAACTGAGCAGTCACAGCCTGGTCAACGGTGCGCCGATCGACCGTGAGTTCGCCGCCGGCGATGCCGCCGGCTTCGCCGCCGACCGCAACCCGCACCTGGCCTGGAGCGGCGTGCCCGATGGCACCCGCTCGTTCCTGCTGGTGTGCGTGGACCCGGACGTGCCAACGGTGCCGGAAACGGTCGGCCGCGATGACATGAGCGTGCCGCGCGATCAGCCGCGCTGCGATTTCGTGCACTGGGTGATGGCCGACATTCCGGCCTCGGTGCAGGAGATCGCCGCCGGCAGCTGCAGCGATGGCTTCGTGGTGAAGGGCAAGACCGCGCCGGCCGGCCCGGCCGGCAGCCGCCAGGGCCTGAATGATTTCACCGGCTGGTTCGCCGGCAATCCGGACATGGCCGGTGATTACCTCGGCTACGACGGCCCGTACCCGCCGTTCAACGACGAGCGCGTGCATCGCTATTTCTTCCGCGTGTTTGCGCTGGATGTGGCCACGCTGTCGTTGCCGGAACGCTTCACCGCCGCCGATGCGTACCGTGCCATGCACGGCCACGTACTGGCCGAAGCGGCGCTGCACGGCACCTACACGCTGAACCCGGCGTTGGCCTGATAGCAGCCTTCGGGTAGTGCCGGCCGCTGGCCGGCATCCGCTGTACGTGGCAGCCGGCCAGCGGCCGGCTCTACCCACCAGCGAAGAAGGGCGGCCAGTGGCCGCCCTCTTCATTTCGCTGGCAGCGGCGCGGGTTTGAACACCAGCACTTCGCCCTTGGCATTGCGCACGACCAATGCACCGGTGTCGTCCAACGCGAGGGTGGGTGCGGTATCGCGACCGTAAAACAGCGTTTCGGCTCGCCGTTCCTGCGCATCCGCCTTGGGATTGATGCACAGCGCGGTGGTCCGGATGCCGCTCTCCAGGATCAGCCGGTCGTCCTGCAGGTGGTAATGACTGCTGGCCTGGTTGCACAGGTTCAACTCGCTCATGTAGCCGGGCTGGAAGCGCAGCGTGTACGGCGCCCGGCCCCTGACGAACAACGCGTCGATACGCTTGCCCTGCGCGTCGGTGGCGCGCGTGAGCTGCCACGGATGGGCTTCAAGCTGGTCGGTGGTGGGTGTGCTGGCGGCAGATGCCGTGCTGCCAATGCTGATGGCCAGCCAGGCCAGTGTGAGCATGTACGTCCGTTTCATGCCGATCTCCCTGATGCATGTGGGTAGTGCCGGCCGCTGGCCGGCATGTTCCGCAGGTCGCCTGAGCTGTGTGCAGCCGCCGGCCAGCGGCCGGCCCTACCCACAACGAAGAAGGGCGACCTCGCGGTCGCCCTTCTGCATTACTTCTTCTCGATGGCCGACTCGACCACCATGTCCAGCACGTACGCCTGCGACGGCGCATCGGCCGGCGGGTTCTTCACTTCGTAGCGCTTCACGCGCACCACGTTGCGCACGCCGTCTTCGTGGGTGTAACCCTCGATGTTGCCGTAGAAGTTCTCGAACTTGCCCGGCTCGCCCTGCTTCAGGCCCTTGTCGTCGAACTTCACTTCGCGCACCTGCAGGCACTGGTAATCCGGGATCAGCGGGTGCGAGCACTTCTCGGTCTTCGCAGCCACTTCCAGGAACACGGTTTCGCCGGCGCCGCCATAGCGCGTTTCAGCGGTCGGTTCCGGGTTGAACACCAGCACCTCGCCCTTGGCGGTGGTCAGGGTCAGCACGCCGTTGGCGTCCTGTTCGGCCTTCAGTTCGCCCTGCAGACGGCTGGAGACGGCTTCGTCCAGCGCCATCAGCGCCTTGTCGGTGCAGGCCATCATGGTCGAGGCCATCGCGCTCACGCTCAGCTTGCCATCGGCCAGGGTGTAACCGCCGCCCATGCGGTTGCAGGTGTTGCTGACCGACAGGCGGCCATCAACGAAGTCCAGGGTGACCGGCTTGTCTTCGCGGGCGAACAGCGCATCGATGCGCTTGCCATCGGCCGCGGTGGCCTGCTGCAGCAGCCAGTGCTGGCTCTGCAGGCGCTGCGCATCCAGGTGTGCCAGCGCCTTCTGGTCGCCGGCCTTGGCCGCAGCCGGGGCCAGGTCGTCACCGCCGGTACCGGCCGGGGCAGGGGTCTGGCTGCAGGCGGCCAGCAGGGCCAGCGGGAGGAGCAGGGTGAGCTTGCGGTTCATGGTGATTCTCCTTGGGGAACCGAGGGGGAAACGGACCGGGACCGGCAACGGGGTTGCCGTGCCCCGGCGCTGTTCAGCTGCCGGATGGCAACCACAGCAGCAATGCAGCGCCCAGGGCGATGCGGTAAATCGCGAACGCCGTGAAGCGATGCGACTTGATGTAGCCCATCAACCACTTCACTACGACGAAGCCGGTGATGGCTGCGGCAAGGAAGGCGACGCCAACGTCGGTCCAGTTCTCGCTGCCCAGGTTCCCTTCCTTGGCCAGCTCCAGGAAGGTGTAGGCGCTGGCGGCGAACATGGTGGGAATGCCGACCAGGAACACGAACTCGGCAGCGGCCGCGCGGCGGCTCAGGCCCAGCAGCATGGCCAGGAAGATCGCCGAGGCTGAGCGCGAGGTACCGGGGAACACGCCGGCCACCACCTGCGCCAGGCCAACACCGATGGCCACCGTCCAGGTCACCTGGTCGCGATCGGGCAGGCGCGCGGTATAGGCCTCCACCAGCAGCATCCAGATGCCGCCGATGATCAACGCCCAAGCCACCGGGCTGACGGTTTCCGGCAGCGACCAGCCGGCCTTGCGCACCACCAGGCCGACTACTGCGGTTACCAGAAAGGCCGCGCCGAGCTTGAACACGTACTCGCGGTTCTCGCGCTGGCCGAAGCCGGTGGCCAGCTGCAGCAGGCGCTGGCGGAACACCAGCACCACGGCCAGGATCGCACCGGCCTGGATGATGATGTTGAAGAAGTCCGATCGCGCGCCCAGCCAGTGCTGGGCGATCAGCAGGTGGCCGGTGCTGGAGATCGGCAGGAATTCGGTCAAGCCTTCGAGGATGCCCAGCAGCAGGGCGGAGAGCAGGTCGGACATGGACGGTGCGGGCGCTGGCGGCGGAAGAAGCCCGAGAGAATAGACGATCCATGCCGCACCAAACGGGTGCGTGCGGTAATCCGCGCACCCATTTGGTGCATGTCCTTCCGCACCGCGCTGGGGCAGGTGCTTTGAAATCAACAACTTGTGAAGGCCGAGAAGTTGGCACGGTCGTTGCTGTACCTCAGCAGGCATTCATTCCCATCCGAGGTCGTACCGATGTCCGTGGAAAACGTTGAGAAGCTGATCAAGGACAACCAGATCGAGTTCGTCGATCTGCGTTTCGTCGACATGCGTGGCGTCGAGCAGCACGTCACCTTCCCGGTCAGCATCATCGAGCCGTCGCTGTTCGAAGAAGGCAAGATGTTCGATGGCAGCTCGATCGCCGGCTGGAAGGGCATCAACGAGTCGGACATGGTGCTGCTGCCCGATACCGCCAGCGCCTACGTCGACCCGTTCTATGCCGATCCGACCATCGTGATCAGCTGCGACATCCTCGACCCGGCCACCATGCAGCCGTACGGCCGCTGCCCGCGCGGCATCGCCAAGCGCGCCGAGGCCTACCTGAAGTCCTCGGGCATCGCCGAAACCGCGTTCTTCGGCCCGGAGCCGGAATTCTTCATCTTCGATTCGGTCCGTTTCGCCAATGAAATGGGCAACACCTTCTTCAAGGTCGATTCGGAAGAAGCGGCCTGGAACAGCGGCGCCAAGTACGACGGCGCCAACAGCGGCTACCGTCCGGGCGTGAAGGGCGGTTACTTCCCCGTGCCGCCGACCGACACCCTGCACGACCTGCGTGCGGAGATGTGCAAGACCCTGGAACAGGTCGGCATCGAAGTGGAAGTGCAGCACCACGAAGTGGCCACCGCCGGCCAGTGCGAGATCGGCACAAAGTTCAGCACCCTGGTGCAGAAGGCCGACGAACTGCTGCGGATGAAGTACGTCATCAAGAACGTCGCCCACCGCAACGGCAAGACCGTCACCTTCATGCCCAAGCCGATCGTCGGCGACAACGGCAGCGGCATGCACGTGCACCAGTCGCTGTCCAAGGGCGGCACCAACCTGTTCTCCGGTGACGGCTACGGCGGCCTGAGCCAGCTGGCGCTGTGGTACATCGGCGGCATCTTCAAGCATGCCAAGGCGATCAACGCCTTCGCCAACTCGGGCACCAACAGCTACAAGCGCCTGGTGCCGGGCTTCGAAGCCCCGGTGATGCTGGCCTACTCGGCGCGCAACCGTTCGGCCTCGTGCCGCATTCCGTGGGTGTCCAACCCGAAGGCGCGCCGCATCGAAATGCGCTTCCCCGATCCGATCCAGTCGGGCTACCTGACCTTCACCGCGCTGATGATGGCCGGCCTGGACGGCATCAAGAACCAGATCGACCCGGGCGCACCGAGCGACAAGGATCTGTACGACCTGCCGCCGGAAGAAGAGAAGCTGATCCCGCAGGTCTGCTCCTCGCTGGACCAGGCGCTGGAAGCGCTGGACAAGGACCGCGAGTTCCTCAAGGCCGGTGGCGTGATGAGCGATGACTTCATCGACGGCTACATCGCGCTGAAGATGCAGGAAGTGACCAAGTTCCGCGCGGCGACCCACCCGCTGGAATACCAGCTGTACTACGCCAGCTGACCGGCTGCGATGGCGGTGGGTAACCCCTCCCACCCGCCGCCATCGCATCCGTCTTTGCGGCTGGGGAGCCGCAGGGCGGGCTCCGGCCCGCCGTGGTAGAGCGGACCGTTGGTCCGCTGCATTGGAAACGCGGGTCCTTGGCCCGCAGATCCAGGGGCAAGAGAGAGACCGGACACGCGACATGGGCCGCCCTCCCTCCCGCGTCGGCCGTGCAAGGAGAGAGGCACGGCTGTCCCGGCCCGTTTCGTGTCCGGTGCAACAGCCACGGCCATCACCACGATGGCCCGTGGTTGCCTGATGCCATCGCGCGTTCGCGTGCTGGCCCCATCCACCATCGGGACATGCGCATGAAACTGATCTCCGCCATCATCCGACCGTTCAAGCTCGACGAGGTCCGCGAGGCCCTGTCCGATGCCGGCGTGTCGGGCATCACCGTGACCGAAGTGAAAGGCTTCGGCCGCCAGAAGGGTCACACCGAGCTGTATCGCGGTGCCGAGTACGTTGTCGACTTCCTGCCCAAGATCAAGATCGAAACCGTGGTCACCGACGAACGTGCCGACGCTGTGATCGAAGCGATCCAGTCGTCTGCAGGCACCGGCAAGATCGGCGACGGCAAGATCTTCGTGACCGCTGTCGAGCAGGTCATCCGCATCCGCACCGGCGAAATCGGCGCCGACGCGCTGTAAGCCCCCTTCCGGAGACTCCCCCATGAAGATGCGCCTTCTCACCGGGTGGCAAGCCCGGTTCCATCTGGTGTGCCTGCTGATGCTGTTCAGTGCGCTGGCCGCCGGTGCCTGGCCAGGCAGTGCACATGCCCAGGCCCAGGTCACGCCGCTGCAGAGCGAGGCCGTGGCCGTCGAGCCCTTGCAGGACCCGACCGCCGCTGCGCCGGCGGCTGCCGAAGCGGTGGCCGCGCCCGCCTATGACCATGGCGACGTCGCCTGGATGCTCACCTCCACCCTGCTGGTGCTGCTGATGGTGGTACCGGGCCTGGCCCTGTTCTACGGCGGCCTGGTGCGTTCGAAGAACGTGCTGTCGGTGCTCAGCCAGATCCTGGTGGTGTTCTCGCTGGTGCTGCTGCTGTGGGTGGCCTATGGCTATAGCGCAGTGTTCAGCGCCGGCAATCCGTTCTTCGGCTCGTTCACCGAATTCGCCTTCCTCAAGGGCTTCACCCCGGAGTCGGTGGGCAACACGCCGATCAAGGGCCTGCCGGACTACCTGTTCGTCGCCTTCCAGTCGACCTTCGCCGGCATCACCACCGCGCTGATCGTCGGTGCCTTCGCCGAGCGCATCAAGTTCCGCGCGGTGCTGCTGTTCTCGGCGCTGTGGTTCACCCTCAGCTACATCCCGATGGCGCACATCGTCTGGGGCGGCGGCTACCTCGGCGAACTGGGCGCGATCGATTTCGCCGGTGGCACCGTGGTGCACATCAACGCCGGCGTGGCCGGTCTGGTGGCTGCATGGTTCGTCGGCAAGCGGCTGGGCTACGGGCAGACCGCGTTGAAGCCGCACAACGTGCCGTTCACCTATATCGGCGCGATGCTGCTGTGGGTCGGCTGGTTCGGCTTCAATGCCGGTTCCGCCGCTGCCGCCGACACGGTCGCCTCGCTGGCCTTCCTCAACACCGTGCTGGCCACCGCTGCTGCGGTGCTGGGCTGGACCCTGGTGGAAGCGATCAGCAAGGGCAAGCCGTCCGCACTGGGCGCGGCCTCGGGCGCGGTGGCAGGCCTGGTCGGCATCACCCCGGCATGCGGCACCGTCGGCCCGCTCGGCGCGATCGTCATCGGCCTGGTGGCCGGCGTGGTCTGCGTGTGGGGCGTGACCGGCCTCAAGCGCCTGCTGAAGGTGGACGACACCGCCGACGTGTTCGGTGTGCATGGCGTGGGTGGCATCGTCGGCGCGATCCTCACCGGTGTGTTCAGCGCGCAGTCGCTGGGCGGCACCAAGGCCGATCTGGATATCGGCCACCAGGTGTGGGTGCAGGTGGTCAGCGTCGGCCTCACCGTGCTGTGGTCGGCCGTGGTGACCGCAGCCATCCTGCTGCTGGTCAAGGTGGTGGTCGGCCTGCGGGTGACCGAGGAGGCCGAGCGTACCGGCCTGGATGTGACCTCGCATGGTGAATCGGCCTACGAGGCCTGATGCATCTACATGGTGGGTGCCGACCGTTGGTCGGCACTGCACCTGCTCTGGTAGTTGCCAAGCTTGCTTGGCACTGCTCCTGCGCTGGACTGCTCCTGCTCTGGTGGGTGCCGACCGTTGGTCGGCACGGTCGGTGGCCCAGCCACGCATGGCGTGGCTCTACTCCCGCTCTGGTGGGTGCCGACCGTTGGTCGGCACGGCCGGTGGCCCAACCACGCATGGCGTGGCTCTACTCCTGCTCTGGTGGGTGCCGACCGTTGGTCGGCATGGTCGGTGGCCCAGCCACGCATGGCGTGGCTCTACTCCTGCTCTGGTGGGTGCCGACCGTTGGTCGGCATGGTCGGTGGCCCAGCCACGCATGGCGTGGCTCTACTCCTGCTCTGGTGGGTGCCGACCGTTGGTCGGCATGGTCGGTGGCCCAGCCATGCATGGCGTGGCTCTACTCCTGCTCTGGTGGGTGCCGACCGTTGGTCGGCACGGTCGGTGGCACAGCCACGCATGGCGTGGCGCTACTGCATCGTCCGGGCTTATCGCGCACAATCGGGCCATGCACCCGATCCGCACTTCCCTGATGCTCTCGGCCTGCCTGCTGCTGGCCGCCTGTGCCTCCACGCCGCAGGAAACCCGCAACCCGCTTGCCACCTGGGTGCCGTCGCCGAACCAGAACGCGCGCACGCCGGTCATCATCGTCATCCACCACACCGAGCAGAAATCGGTGCAGCAGAGCCTGCACACGCTGCGTACCGCCAACAGCGGCGGGCCGGTCAGTGCGCATTATCTGATCGGCGCCGATGGCCATCGCTACCAGCTGGTGGCCGATGAACGCCGCGCCTGGCATGCCGGTTCCGGGCGCTGGGGCACCATCACCGACCTCAACTCTGCGTCCATCGGCATCGAACTGGACAACGACGGCCGTACGCCTTTCAGCCCCGCGCAGATCGAATCGCTGGTCGTGCTGCTGCGCGACCTCACTGAAAGGCTGAACATTCCGCCGCGGCAGGTGATCGGCCACGCCGACCTGGCACCGACGCGCAAGGAAGATCCCAGCCGCTTCTTCCCGTGGCAGCAGCTGGCGCAGGCCGGTTTCGGCGTGTGGCCGCGCGCTGCCGATGGGGCTGCGCCGGAAGGCTTCGATGCATGGGCCGCGCTGGCGCGCTTTGGTTATCCGCTGGACAACCGCGAGGCCGCCGTCGCCGCGTTCCACCGCCGTTTCCGTGGCAGCGACACCCTGCCGAAAGCCCTCGACGCCGAAGACGCGCGCATCCTGCATTCGCTGTTGCTGCAGACCCCGTAGCCGGTAGCGCCGGGCCATGCCCGGCGAGCGCACCGCGCGGGATCCGCTTCTCGCCGGGCATGGTCCGGCGCTACCCGCCTTCCATGCCCAGCGCTTCGCGAAGCGTGGCCACATGCGCGCGCCCAACCGGCAGCTCGCTGCCGTCACTCAACACCAGCCAGTAGCGACTGCCCGAGGCCGCATGCAGCGTGCGGACCTGGCGCAGGTTGACCAGGTAGGAACGGTGGCAGCGGACGAAATCCGCCGGCAGCACGCTGGCCAGCGCGGCCAGGGATTTGTCATGCAGTTCACTGCGGCCATCGCGCAGACGCACCTGGCTGTAGTCGCCGTCGGCGCGGATCCAGAGCACGTCCGCCAGTTCGACGGTCGCTGTGCCCTGCGCGCGCCAGATACCCAGATAACGCGCGCGACCGGCGCGGACACCCCCGGTGTCGAGCAGCCGTTCCAGCGCCTGGGCGAGGCGCTCGCGTGAGAAGGGCTTGGGCACGAAGTCGAGTACGCCGTGTTCGAATGCCTGCAATGCGCGCTCGCGGTGTGCCGACACCACCACGCACTGGTAGCGCCCGGCCACCGCGCGGCGCAGCAGTTCGAAGCCATCGTCGCCGCCAAGGTTGAGGTCCAGCAGCAGGCCGTCGTAGACACTGCGCTGCAACCGGTCTCCGGCCGCTTCCAGATCGGCCACCGCATCCAAACGCGCCCGTGCGCCGGCCAACTCGCCGCACATGCGCAGCAGGCGCTGTCGCACCAGGGGCTCGTCCTCGACGATCAGGATGCGCATGTCAGCTCGATCCGGCCGCACCAGCAGTCGCCGTCGATGCCCTGCACGAAGCTCCAGCCGGCGGGGCTGGCCGCCGCCAGGCTGGCCTCGATGTAACGGGTACCCGTGCCACGGCCGCGGTGCGGGGCCGAGCCTCGCGCACTGCGCAGTTCCAGTATCCAGCGCGCGTTGTCGCGCTGCACGTGCAGGCGGAAAGGGTGCCGTGCGCAGGCAACAGCGCCGGCATGGGTCAACGCGTTCTCCACCTGCGCATGCAGGATGCCGGGCGGCAGCGAAATCGCCGCATCCTCGCCATCGACCTCCAGCACCATGCGCTGGTCCAGGGCAAGGCCGACGATATCCAGGTGGCTACGGCACAAGGCCAACTCATCCTGCAGGGGAACGCTCTGGCGGCTGCTGCTGTCGCGCAGGCGGTCGAACTGATCGGCCAGCGACTCCACCAGGCGGCTGGCGCGCATCGGCGACTGCTCGATCAGCTCCTGCAGGCAGGTCAGCGTGTTCATCAGCCAGTGCGGCTGGATGCCCCGTTGCAGCAACTGCAACGAAAGTCGCGCGCGTTCTTCGCGCAGCCAGCCGTTGTGCCGGTCCAGCGCCTGCAACTGGGCGGCGTGGCGCAGCAGCAGGAACACCATCAGCACCGCCAGCAGCAGGAAGTAGGGGCCATCCAGGAAGGCACCGCGTGCGACCAGCAGCGCCAGCAGGCCTGCAGACAGCAACGCCAGGATCGGCCATCGGTCTTCCTGGTCGGCAGGCGCCCGCAACAGCACCCAGGTCGAAGCGAGCAGGCTCAACAGCAGCACCGCCGCAGAGCGGGTGTCGAAACCGGGCAGCGCGATGGTGGCGACCGCGATCAGCGCCAGATAGCTGAAACAACCGGCTCTGGGCACGGCTACCTCGAAGCGACGCGCAAGATAGGCCGGCAGCAGCAGCGCCGCGATCACATGCAGGGCCAGCAGCGCGACCAGGCGAACGCCATGCCAGGGATAGGAGTAGCCCAGCAATGATCGCCACGCCTCGACCGCGGGCAGTGCCAGCCCCACCACACCCAGTGCCAGCAGCAGGCGCGCGCCGGGCGTGCGTGTCTGCCCACGCAGCACCGCCAGGAAATACAGACAGGCGGCTGCCAGCGCACCGGTGGCGAAGGCCGCGATCAGCCATGGCAGGATGATCTGGCCGTAAAGCACGGGGGCCGGCGCGATCAGCACCATCGCATCGGCGCCATGCAGGGTGAAGCGCTGCTGCTGGCTGGATGCAAGCACCAGCAGCTCATCGGTGGCGTTGCCCGACGCCGGTGGCAGCACGCGCACGAGGTCTACGCGCCCCGGCGTCTCCTCTTCCGGCGTGCGACCGACAACGCCATTGCTGATCCATGGCATCCCGTTCCAGTACAACTGGCTGGCAGCGCGCAACGACAGCCTTACTGTACGTCCATGATCGGCGCCGCTTTCCGGCGCTGGCACCTGCCAGCGCAGCCAGTAGGGGCCACGCCACTGCGCCAGCTGTTGCTGGTCCAGCGGCCGCCACGCCAGGTTCTGCGGTGGGTGCGTTGGCAGGCCGCCGGATGCACCGGCAATCGCAGGTGCCATCTGCGCACCCTGCACAACCCTCATTTCCGGCGGCGGCATCGACACGATCAGCCACGCAGCCACTGCCGCAAGCAGCGCAGCAAGGACAGCCAGGGTTCGTGTGATCTGCATGGCGGCCATCGTATCGGTTGTGTGGAGACATTGGACCGGCGTCTGGAGACGTTCGGCGGATGGACGCGTCCGCAGCACTGCGAGGGAGCAGATGCTGGCGGCGCACATCCTTCCATCGGAGTTCAACATGACCCGCAGCCCCTGTACGTCTTCCGGCAGTTTCCAGGCTCGTCGCCCTGTCGTGGCCGTCACCCTCGCCGCGCTCTGCCTGGCCCTCGCCACCGCCCTTCCCGCGCAGGCCGGTCCGGCAGCGCTGGCCTTCGAACCCTACACGCTGCAGACCAGGAACCATGGCGATATTGCCGCCGAGATCGCCACGCTGGAGGTCCCGCGCCGGCACAGCGAGCCGGATGGTCCGCGCCTGCACCTGAAGGTGGTGCGCCTGCGTGCGACGGCCGGCACTGGCCGCGGCGCACCGGTGGTCTACCTGGCCGGTGGTCCGGGTGGTTCTGGCATCGATACCGCACGTGGTCCGCGCTGGCCGGTGTTCGACCAGGTGCGGCGCGAATCCGACGTGCTCCTGCTCGACCAGCGCGGCGCCGGCTTGTCCGAGCCGCCGCCGGAATGTCCGCATGAAACACGTTTCGACGACGCCCAACCGCTGCAGCGCGATACGGCCCTGGCCGCAGTGCAGGCCACGGCGGCGAAGTGTGTAGCGTTCTGGCGCCAGGCTGGTGTCGATCTCGGCGCTTACACCACGGCCGAGAGTGCCGGCGACCTTGACGACCTGCGGCGCGCGCTGGACGTGCCGAAGATCAGCCTGTGGGGCATGAGCTATGGCACCCATCTGGCCTTGGCCACGGTGCGCCTGCACGGTGCCGGTATTGATCGCGTGGTGCTGATGGGATCCGAAGGTCCCGACGATACGCTGAAACTGCCCCTGAGCAGCGACGCGCTGCTGCAGGAGCTGGCGGTGCTTGCGCGCAAAGACGGCTTCGACGATCTCGCCGGATCGGTCACCCGCGTGCTGCAGGCACTGCGTGAGCAGCCGCGACAAGGCCACAGCCACATGCACGAGGGTCGCCAGGTCACCATCGGCCTGTACGACGCGCAGATCGTCATCGCCAACATGCTGGGGCAGCGCATCACCCAGCAGTGGCTGCCGTTGGTGCTGCGCGAGGCCGATAGGGGCAACTACGACCCGCTGGCCGATCTGGTGCTGATCGGGCGCGCCCAGTTCGCACAGTTCCCGGCCATGGGCCTGGCAATGGACGTCGCCTCCGGGCAGAGCCCGCAGCGCCGGGCGCTGGCCGAAGCCCAGGCACGCCAGAGCCTGTTCGGCGACGGGCTGAACTTCCCGTTCCCGGCCATCGGCGAGGGCCTCGGCCTGGCCGATCTGGGTGAGGGCTTCCGCGGCCCGCTGCACAGTGAAGTGCCGGTTCTGTTCATCAGCGGCACGCTGGATGGGCGTACGCCCCCGGCCAATGCCGATGCGCTGCGGCCGGGCTTCAGCAACGGTCACTCGCTGCTGGTGCGCAATGCCAGCCATCACAACGAGTTGTGGACAGGCAACCCGGCCATCGCCCGCAACATCATCGACTTCCTCGCCGGCCGCGTCGTGAGCGATACCGTGCTGGACGTGCCGCCGCCGGTGTTCGCCACCCGCAGCAGTGAGCTGCTGGGCGGCAGGCGATAAGGCGCATCCTGTGGTGCAGGACGCGCCTCCGGTCCTGCGCCACGCCCGATTGCACTACATTGGGGTCATGACTGACCTCATCGCCCCCTTCAACCGCACGTGCTGGAGCCTTCTCGCGCTTGCCGTGCTTGCTGGCTGTTCCAGCACCGGCACCCGTCCGCAAGCGCCTGCCGCAGCAACGCCTGCCGCCACCTACGCCAAGGTCGACTGGAAGGCTCTCCCGGCCGTGACGGATACCGACCTGCAGGCCGGCTTCGCCGCTTGGCGCAGCAGCTGCACCCGCCTGAAGAACGATGCGACCTGGGCCAAGCCCTGCGCGACCGCCAGCACCGTGTCCGACAAGGACGCCAGCGCGATCCGCGCATTCCTGCAGCGCGATCTCGATGTCTATTCCCTGCGCGCCGGCGGCCATCGCGCCGACGGCCTGATCACCGGCTACTACGAACCCATCTATCCGGGCAGCCTCACCCGTACCGACACCGCCACCGTGCCGGTGTACGGCACCCCCGATGATCTGGTGGTGGTGCAGCTGGACAGCGTCTATCCCGAACTGAAGGGCAAGCGCCTGCGCGGTCGCGTGGAGGGCAAGGTGCTCAAGCCCTACGACGATGCCGGCAGCATCGCCAGCAAGGGGGCCAAGGCGCCGGTGCTGGCCTGGCTGACCGATCCGATGGACCTGCAGCTGCTGCAGATCCAGGGCTCGGGCCGCGTGCGCTTGGCCGATGGCAAGCAGGTGCGGTTGGCCTATGCCGAACAGAACGGCCACCCCTATCGCGCGATCGGCCGCTGGCTGGTGGAGCAGGGCGAGCTGAAGAAGGAAGACGTCACCATGGACGCGATCCGCGCGTGGGCGAAGGCACATCCGGCACGCGTACCGGAACTGCTGCGCAGCAATCCCAGCTACGTGTTCTTCGTGCGCAGCCCAGACAGCCCGGAAGGTCCGCGCGGTTCGTTGAACGTGCCGCTGACCGCCGGCTACAGCGTGGCGGTGGATCGCACCGTGGTGCCGCTGGGCAGCCTGCTGTGGCTGTCCACCACGCGCCCGGACGGCACGCCGGTGGTACGCCCGGTGGCCGCGCAGGACACCGGTGGCGCCATTGCCGGCGAGGTACGTGCCGATCTGTACTGGGGCAGCGGCGATGCCGCCGGCAAGCTGGCCGGCGACATGAAGCAGCAGGGCAACCTGTGGCTGCTGTGGCCGAAGGGTGTGGCGTTGCCGCAGTAGGTGAGCAGGGGTCAGATCCCCCTCCGCAGGACAGGGATCTGACCCCCATATGCCTGATAATGGCGCCATTCCGAACTTTCCGGTCGCGCATGCGGCCAGGACCCATGCAATGAAATACGCAAAGAACAACGCAAAATCCAACACGAAGAAGTACTACAAGCACTGGGCCGAATCGGGCCTGGGCAAGGGCAACGTGCTGATGGAAGCCCGTGGCGAGAAGATCGTGCGCCAGGTGGAAATCTACGGGACCAAGGTCGTGTGGGCCGATGAAACCGGCCAGAGCGATGACCGCTTCGTGCTGGCCGACCAGCCGCTGTCGTTCATGGATTTCGACGAAGACGACGAGATCAGCGCGCGCGAGTTCGAAATTGCCTGGAAGAAGGCCCGGGAAGCCACCGGCTACCCCGTCTAAGGTCGAGGGAGCTGCAGTCATCGGATGGCTGGCGGAATCGAAATGTTATAAAGTTTCATTTCCATCCCCCTGGCCTCCCGATGAAGACTCCCACGCTGGTGGCCGCGCTCGCGGCCGCCCCGTTCGCCCCTGAAGCATTCGCCCAGTCCGCCGACGCCGCGCTCACCCTGGGCAAGGTCGATGTGCACCAGCACAGCGAGGGGCAGCTGAGCGCACACCAGGTGCTGACCTCGGTGGACGTGCTGGGCGCGGACCAGATCGAAAACCGCAACGTGTCGCACAGCTGGGAACTGCTCGGGCAGATGCCCGGCATCCAGCTGACCGAAACCCGGCAGGGCGCCGAGTCGGGCAAGGTCAGCTTCCGCGCCTTCAACGGCGAGGGCTACCTCAATGCCATCAAGACGCTGATCGACGGCATCCCCAGCAACGTCAACAGCGGCAACCAGCGCTTCATCGACATGCTGTTCCCGCTGGAAATCAGCTACATCGAAGTGGTGCGCGGTACCAACGATCCGCGCTACGGCCTGCACAACATCGGCGGCAACGTGAACTTCGGCACGCGCCAAGGCGGCACCTACACCGACGGGCGACTGGCCTATGGCAGCTACAACACCCGCGATGTGCAGCTGGCGGTGGGCCGCGAAGCCGACGGCTTCGCGCAGAACTACTTCGTCGGTACCCAGGCCAGCGATGGTTACCGCGACCACGACACCTCGAAGAAATACGCGCTGGGCGGCAAGTGGTTCTTCGGCTCGCTGGACGAAGGGATGCGCGTAGGCCTGACGGCGCGCGCTTATCACCATGAAGCCGACGAACCCGGTTTCATGACCGCGGAAGAGCTGGATGCGGGCCGCCGCCGCAGCGACCTGCGCAACGCCAATGACGGCGATGACCGCGACATGCGCCAGTTCGCCGCGCACCTGGACATGAAGCTGTCCGACGCGGTGACCTTCGGCACGCGGCTGTACTACAACCGCTATGAAGACGACCGCCGGGTGACCTTCAGTGACCTGCCCAGCGGTAACCTGCCGCGCCAGCGTCGTGTCTGGGACGAGCGCCAGACGGGCCTGCTCGGCACGCTCACCTGGCAGGCCAGCCCCATGCTTACCGTGGAAGGCGGGCTGAACTACGAGCAGCAGGACAACGGCTACCGTCGCGAGCGCTACGCCTACGCCGAGCCCACCGATTTCAGCCAGGCACCGGCACGCATGCAGAACAACGACCGCCACAGCTTCGACAACTGGGGCGCTTACGTGCAGGCGATCTACCAGCCAGCAGACGCATGGAAGATCGTGCCGGCCTACCGCGTGGACCGTTTCAGCGGCCACACCCGGCTGATGAGCGGCGCCACCGGCCGCCTGCAGGACTACGGCAGCATCGGCCAGCCCAAGCTGAGTGTCATCCACAGTCTGGGTGAGCACACCCACGTCTACGCCAACTGGGGCCGTACCTTCCAGGTGCTGACCGGTTCCACCGCGCCGGCCTACCTCATCCCGGGGCAGGCACCGATGCAGCCTTCCACCAACACCGGCATGGAGCTGGGCCTGAAATTCCAGCCCTTCGCCGGCAGCCAGGCCCGGCTGGCGGTATGGCAGCAGGACGCGGAAAACGAAGTGTCCAACATGCCGGCCACCGGCACCACGGTCACGCTGGGCAAGACCCGCCGCCGCGGCGTGGATGCGCAGATCAGCGCGCAGCTCGGTGACGCGTGGACGCTGTGGGCTTCGCATGCCTATCAGGAGGCGAAGATCACCCGCGACGACCGCGCCGCCGGCGTGACCCTGCAGGGACGCGAAGTGGCCGCCACCCCGCGTCACATCAGCAACCTCGGCCTGGACTACCAGGCCAGCGATGCCCTGCAGCTGGGCCTGCAGGCACGCGCGCAGGGCGATTACTACCTGGAAGAGCGCAACGTCACCGGCACGTTCGGCGGCTTCGCCGTGCTCGACCTCAGCGCGAAGTACCAGATCACCCCGGCCTGGAGCGTGGACCTGCAGCTGAAGAACGTGACCGGCCGCGAGTATGCCTACGCGTGGTACGACAGCTTCTTCTGGGACAGCGCCCGCCCGATGTTCTCGCCCGCCCCGGGCCGCGCGGTCTTCGTTGGGCTCAACATGAAGCTGTAACCGCAAAGCCGGTAGTGGTCGAGCTTGCTCGACCTGCAGGGGTCAGAGCCCTTTCCGCGAGGAAAGGGCTCTGACCCCACACCCACGTTTTGCACTACATTGGTGCAATGTCCGACCCCGCGCCCCCGCCGTCCCTCGATGCCCTCGGCACGCCGCTGGCCTGGGCCGGGCCCGATGGCCGCATCGCCGGCTGCAACCCGGCCTTCGCGCGCTGGCTGGGCGTCAGCGGCCGGCGCCTGCTCGGCCAGCCGTTGGCCGCGCTGGAAGTGCAGGGCGAGGCGCTGGCCCATTTCCTGGCCCGCGATGAGCGCGACAGCCTGCGCCTGAACCGGCTGGCGTTGGCGCTGCCGGGCGAAGCCGCGCGGTTTGCCGAAGGCTGGATGAGCCGCCGCGACGATGGCGGCTGGCTGCTGGAGGCGCATCCGGTCGATGAGTTCCCCGGGCTCGACCCGACCCAGGCCCTGCCCAGCGCGCTCAGCGCAGCGCTGAAGGGCCTGGCGCACGAACTGCGCAATCCGCTGGCCGGGTTGAAGGGCGCCGCACAGCTGCTGGCCCGCCGCGCGGCGCAGCGCGATGCCAGCGAACGCGAACTGATCGACCTGATCGGCTCGGAGATCGAGCGGCTCAATGGCCTGCTGGAGCAGCTGCTGTCGCCGGCACCCGCCGCGCCACATGCGGCGCTGAACATCCACGCCGCCTTGGAGCGGGTGCTGCGCCTGGCCGAGAACGAGGCCGGCTGGGCGGTGCGCCTGCAGCGCGACTACGACCCCAGCATCCCCGAATTCGATGGCGACGCCGACCGCCTCACCCAGGCGGTATGGAACCTGGTGCGCAATGCCATCCAGGCCGGTGCCGGCAACATCACCCTGCGCACCCGCGTTGAACACGGCGTGCGCATCGCCGAGCAGCTGCACACCCTGGCGTTGCGGCTGGAAATCGCCGACGACGGCCGCGGCGTGCCCGAAGAACTGGCCGAACACCTGTTCCTGCCCCTGGTCAGTGGTCGCGCCGAAGGCACCGGCCTGGGCCTGGCGCTGGCCCAGCAGGTCGCGCGCGAGCATCGCGGCACGCTGACCTACCGGTCGCGTCCGGGCCATACCGTATTCACCCTGCTGCTGCCGATCGGCAACGGCACCGCCGCCGCCGAGGAGGCCCCGCGCGATGTCTGAGTCTTCCGCGTCCCCGCCATGCATCTGGGTGGTCGACGATGACCGCGCCGTGCGCTTCGTGCTGTGTACCGCGCTGCGCGAGGCCGGCTACCAGGTGGTCGACTTCGACAGCGCCGCCCCCGCACTGCAGGCGCTGGCTGACAGCCCGCCGCCTGCGCTGCTGTTCACCGACGTGCGCATGCCCGGCGACGATGGCCTGGTGCTGCTGGACAAGCTGAAGGCCGCGCTGCCGCAGCTGCCGGTGGTGGTGATGTCGGCCTACACCGACGTCGCCAGTACCGCCGGTGCGTTCCGCGGCGGTGCGCACGAGTTCCTGTCCAAGCCGTTCGATCTGGACGACGCGGTGGCACTGGCCCAGCGCGTACTGCCTGCGGTGCCGCCGGCCATGGCCGCGCCGACGCCCGCCGCAGAAGCCGCCAGCGACCAGCCGCCGCAACTGGTGGGCGATACGCCACCGATGCGCGCGCTGTTCCGCGCCATCGGCCGCCTCGCGCAGGCGCCATTGGCGGTGCTGATCATCGGCGAAACCGGTACCGGCAAGGAGCTGGTGGCCAATGCGCTGCACCGCGAATCACCGCGTGCGCAGCATCCGTTCGTCGCGCTGAACACCGCCGCCATTCCCGCCGAGCTGCTGGAAAGCGAGCTGTTCGGTCATGAAGCGGGTGCGTTCACCGGCGCGCAGCGGCGCCACATCGGCCGCTTCGAGCAGGCCAACGGCGGCACCCTGTTCCTCGATGAAATCGGCGACATGCCGTTGCCGTTGCAGACGCGCCTGCTGCGCGTGCTCGCCCAGGGCGAATTCTTCCGCGTGGGTGGACGCGAACTGATCCGCGTCGACGTGCGCGTGGTCGCCGCCACCCACCAGGATCTGGAAGGGCTGGTCGCGCAGGGAAAATTCCGAGCCGACCTGCTGCACCGCCTGGACGTGGTGCGCTTGCAGCTGCCGCCGCTGCGCGAGCGCCGCGAGGACATCGCGCAACTGGCCACCACCTTCCTGGCCGCTGCCGCGCGCAGGCTCGATACGCCGCCCAAGCGGCTGACTGCCGCCGCCCTGCAGGCGCTGCGCGAGCACGACTGGCCGGGCAATGTCCGCGAACTGGAAAACGTATGCTGGCGCATGGCCGCACTGGCTGCCGCCGATACCATTGGCGTGGCCGATGTCGATACCGCGCTCAACCGCGCCCGCAGCCGGCGCAGCAGCACGGCCGCCGGTGACCCGGGCCAATGGGAAGCGCTGCTGTCCGAATGGGCACGCCGGCAGCTGGCCGAGGGCACCGAGGGCCTGCACGCGCAGGTGCGCGAACGGGTCGACCACGCCCTGTTGGAGGCCGCCCTGCAGATCACCCACGGTCGTCGCGCCGAAGCCGCCGCGCGCTTGGGCCTCGGCCGCAATACGCTTACCCGCAAGCTGGGCGCCGGTCGCCGCCGCGGCGGCCATTGAACGATGCCTGCACGCGATCCTCGCACCCGCTTGCCGAACTGTTGATCCTCCATGGACGATGCCGTCCGTAGTGTTACCTGCAAGGAGTCCTCGATGCGTTTGTCCTTCGCCCTTCTGCCGCTGTCCGCTGCCGTGCTCCTGTCTGCCTGTGGCAGCGCACCGAAGAAGCCGCAGCCCACACCGCCGCCGGTGGTCACCACGCCCGTGGCCCAGCTGGCCGAAGCCAACCTGGCGCCAGCCTCGGCCAGCATCGTCAGCGGCCGCCTGGTGCTGAAGACCGAAAGCGGCGGGGTGCACTTGACCGGCCTGGTCGGCGGCCTGCAGCCGATGCAGCAGGCCGGCTTCCACATCCACGAGCGCGGCGACTGCAGCGCGGTGGACGCCAGCAGCGCCGGCAACCACTTCAATCCCGCCGGTGTCGCGCACGGTCGTGCCGGCAGCGGCAAGCACCACCTCGGTGACATCGACAACCTGCAGGCCGACGCGCAGGGCCGTGCCAACATCGATGTGCATCTGAAGGGCGTTACCCTGGGCGGAGGCGCCGCCACGGATATCGCCGGGCGTGCACTGGTCGTGCATGCCCGGGCCGACGACTATCGCAGCCAGCCCGCCGGCAATGCCGGCGTCCGCATCGCCTGCGGCGTGATCCGGGTAACCCGCTGATCACACCACCGGCATTACCCAAGGAGAGTTTCCATGCGTCTGATCCACACCTCGCTGTTCGCGGCCATCGCTGCACTGGGCCTTGCCGCCTGCAACCAGCAGCCGGCAGCACCGGCAGCTGAAGCCCCGGCCACCACCCCGGCCGAAGGCTCTGCAGCACCGGCCGATCCGGCCACTGCACCGGCTACCGCAGCGGCCCCGGCAGCCGATGCCTCGGCCACTGCCGAACTGGCACCGACCCAGGGCAATGAAACCAAGGGCTCGATCACCTTCAAGCTGGTCGACGGCAAGGTGCACGCGTCCGGCCAGATCAGTGGCCTGAAGCCGGGCAGCGAGCACGGCTTCCACATCCACGAGAAGGGTGACTGCAGCGCGCCCGACGGCATGAGCGCCGGCGGCCACTTCAATCCGGGCAAGCAGGACCACGGCAACGTGGCCACCGATCCGCACCACGGTGGCGACATGCCCAACATCAAGGCCGACGACAAGGGCGTAGCCACCATCGACGGCCCGGTGTCGAGCAACGTCAACATCGGCAAGGGTGATGATTTCGACATCATCGGCCGCGGCCTGATCGTCCACGCCGACGCGGACGACTACAAGACCCAGCCGACCGGCAACGCCGGTGCGCGACTGGCGTGCGCGGTAATCAAGAAGGCCCCGTAAGAAAACGAAAACGCCGGCGCAAGCCGGCGTTTTTCGGTTGCGCCGCCGGGCATGGCCCGGCGCTACCGTATTGCGTGGGTAGCGCCGGGCCATGCCCGGCGGCATTACCTGGACGTCAGCGCGCCAGCAGCTCGCGTGCGTCCTGGCCGGCTTCGCAATGCACGAACAGCACCGGCACACCGTGCGCTTCCAGCACCGCGGCCATCTGCCGCTGGCGCATCAGGAACTGCTCGTAGATGCCCTGCAGGCGCTCGCAGTCGCCCTTGCCGTGGTTGTAATGCGCGCACCAGCCGGCCGGGTCGAACAGCGCCATGCGCGCTTCGCCCTGCGTATAGCGCAGCAGCGGCTCGGGCGCGTCACTCAGCCACTCGTCCTGGCCCGGGGCCATGATCGCGGTTTCAATCAGCGGCCACAGCGCGGCCAGGCCCTGGTTGTCGTACTGCATCGACATCATCGCGGCCAGGTCGTTCACGGTGAAATAGCGTGCGTGCTCCACGCGCGCACCGAACGTGTTCTGCGCCATCAGCGCGGTATCGGCATGGGCCATGCCATTGGCCAGCAGCACCTCTTCCAGCGCATCGGCCACGGCTGTCGTGGTGGCCACGTCGGTACCGGTCAGCAGGAACGGCACCACCCGCAGGCCACCGCCAACCAGGCTTGCGTCGGCCTGGAAAGGCAGCGGCACATCACCGCTGGCATCGGCGCCGAAGGCCAGCACGCGCGGGCCCTGGTTGCTACCGGGCGCGCGCATCTGCAGTTCTTCCAGGCGGCGATGGACCGGCCAGCCGGGGCGAAGCACTTCGGCCGGATCGAAATGGGCGGCGGCGAACACCAGGTCCAGCTCGGCCACCTGTGGCACCAGCTTGGACAGGTCACGGCCGACGCGTTCGGCCAGTTCACCGGCCTGTTCAGCGCTGAGCACCGCCTGGCGGGGGATTTCGCCGCCGGCCAGTTCCAGGGCCAGCACGCCAAGGGCATTCATCGCAGGGTCGGGTTTGCTCATGGTTCCACGGTTGGCCCATCACAGGGCGGCAGCTACACTTGGCCCCATTATGCCTGCTCTGTCGTGCAGGCCATGTTGCAGACACCCTCATCCATGCCAGGTATCTCCATGCCCAACGCTCGTCCCGTCGCCATCCTCGGTGGCGTCCGCATTCCGTTCTGCCGGCAGAACACCGCGTATTCGGATGTCGGCAACCTCGGCATGTCGGTGCGTACGCTGGGAGCGCTGGTCGAGCGCTTCGGCCTGCACGGCCAGCAGCTGGGCGAAGTGGCGATGGGTGCGGTCATCAAGCACTCCAGCGACTGGAACCTGGGCCGCGAAGCCACGCTGTCCTCGGGCCTGTCGCCGTTGACCCCCGGCATCACCCTGCAGCGCGCCTGCGGCACCTCGCTGGACAGCATCATCACCGTTGCCAACAAGATCGCCCTGGGCCAGATCGAGTCCGGTATCGGCGGTGGTTCGGACACCACCTCCGACGTGCCGATCGTGTACGGCAAGAAGCTGCGTGCGCGTCTGCTGGCGGCCAACCGTGCCAAGAGCACCGGCGACAAGATCCGCGCACTGACCTCCGGCTTCAAGTTGGCCGAGCTCAAGCCGGAGTTTCCCGGCGTGGCCGAGCCACGTACCGGCAAGAGCATGGGCGACCACTGCGAGGACATGGCCAAGGAGTGGAACATCTCGCGCGACTCGCAGGACGCGTGGGCGGTGTCCTCGCACAAGAAGCTGGCCGCAGCCTATGAGCGCGGCTTCTTCAATGACCTGATCGCACCGTTCCGCGGCGTCGAGCGCGACAACATCCTGCGTGCCGACACCTCGCTGGAGAAGCTGGCCACGCTGAAGCCGGCCTTCGACAAGGTATCCGGCCGTGGCACCCTGACCGCAGCCAATTCCACCCCGCTGACCGATGGCGCCGCCGCCGTGCTGCTGGCCAGCGAAGAGTGGGCACGCGCGCATGGCCACGAGCCGCAGGCCTACCTGCGCGACGCACACGTGTCGGCCGTCGATTTCGTGCACGGCGAAGGCCTGTTGATGGCACCGACCGTGGCCGTGCCGGAGATGCTCAAGCGCAACGGCCTGACCCTGCAGGACTTCGATATCTACGAGATCCACGAAGCCTTCGCCGCACAGGTGCTGTGCACCCTGCGTGCGTGGGAGAGCGAGGATTACTGCCGCAACCGCCTCGGCCTGGATGCGCCGATGGGCCGCATCGACCCGGACAAGATCAACCTGCTGGGTTCGTCGCTGGCCACCGGCCACCCGTTCGCCGCCACCGGTGCACGCGTGATCGCCACGGCGGCCAAGCAGCTGGCCGAGCGCGGCGGTGGCCGTGCGCTGGTGTCGATCTGCACCGCCGGCGGCATGGGCGTGGTGGCGATCGTCGAACGTTGAACGCCACGGTAGTGCCGGCCGCTGGCCGGCAGCGTTGGAATTGAAAACGCCGCCCGATGGGCGGCGTTTTCGTTGATTGCATCCTCCGGTGGGTACCGAAATTGCATCCTCAGGTGGGTGCCGACCGTTGGTCGGCACACCTTCAGCCAGGGTCACGGCATCCGCGGGTTGCCGAACGCGTCGCGCTCTTCATTGGCGTCGTACACCGGCGGCAGCGGTGCAATCGACTGCTCCTCGACGGTCGCATGCAGCGGCGGGTCAACCACCGCTGCCGGTGCACGCACCAGCGCCACGCTGTCTTCGCCACGCTGCAGGCGCAGCGCGTTGGCCAGGCACTGCGCGGCCAGCACGTGTTCGCCACGTTGCGCGAAGGCTTCGCCCAGCGCTTCCCACGCAGGGGCACCGGCACCCGCGGCGATGGCTTCATGCAGGAACGCATCGGCCGCGTCCCACTGTTGCTGCGCCAGCGCGATGCGGCCCTGGGCCAGGCGCAGGGCCGCCGAGTCGTCATGCACGTTGCGCCAGCGCTGCAGGTTGGCCTGGCGCGTGGCCAGACGTTCGGCCGGCAGACGGCCATACACGGCCACCAGTTCGTCATCCCAGCGGTGGTCCAGCGCCTGCTCAAGCGCCAGCAGTGCCGGTTCGTCCCAGTCCAGTGCAACTGCACGGGTGGCGTAGGCGGCAACCACGTCCGGGGTCGGTCGCAGCGCCTTCGGCGTGGCTTCCCACTGCGCAGCCAGGGCGTTGACGTCGCCCGCTTCCAGCAGTGCCTGCGCGGCCAGGCGTGCTTCCAGCTCGCTGCTGGCCTCGGCCGGCAGCACCTTGGTCTGACGCAGCGCGCCCAGCTGGCCGTAAGCCTCGTGCGCGCGGCCAGCACGTGCCAGCGCTTCGGTACGCAGCCACAGGCCACGCGGCGGCAGCGGCTGGATCGCTGCCACATCCAATGCTTTGATCGCATCCACCGGCAGATCGTTGGCCAACAGCTGCTCGGCACGCAGCAGTGCCTGCAAGGTCGCATCGCTTTCGCCCAAGCGCTGCAGCAGCGCCTCGGCAGCGGGGGCATCGGCCCGCACCTGCGCGCTGCGCACGGCATTGGCCAGGGCAACCCCACTAACTTCCGGATCCTTGGCGGCGCCATCCAGCAGCTTCTCGGCGCGCTGCCACTGGCCATGCTCATAGGCCAGCAGACCATCGATCAGACGCACTCGGCCCTGCTTGCGGCGGTAGCGGCCCCAGGCACGGAACGGCGCGGCGATCAGGCTCCACAGCAGCCACAGCACCAGCACGCCGATCACCGACAGCAGCGCTACCTTCGGCAGGTTGCTGTGGTAGTCGTAGCCGCCATAGCGCAGGGTCACTTCGCCGTAGCGGTTCAGGTCATCGGTGCCGAGCCATTGCGCGGCAACGACGCCAATGGCCACTGCCAGCAACAGCACGACCAGTGATTGCAGGGGTTTCATACGGGCTTACCTCCGGTCGGTCTGGGTACGCAGTTGTTGCAGGGTGCTGCCAAGCACGGTGTCATCGGCCTGCAATGGCAGCGAGCGCAGGGCATGGAGTTCAGCACGTTGCGCGCGCAGGTCCGGTGAATCCGGCCAGCGCCGCTGCGCCCAGAGATCGATTCTGTTCAGCGCGGCATCGCGGCCTTTGCCGTCGCCCCGCTCGATCGCTGCACGGGCCAGGGTCAGTTCCAGCTGCAGCGCCGTATCGATGGTGGCGCGCTCGGCCGACGTCAGCGGGCCGTTCAGGCGGCTCGGGGTGATATCCACGAAGGGCGCCAGCGCGGCCTGCCACCACGGTTTTGCGGTGTTGTTGGCCGGCGTCTGCGCGATCTGCGAAGGCAGGCCCTGCAGGGCCTTGCCCAGCGCGTCCAGGCGTTGCAGTGACAGCACGCGCGGGCCAGCGCCCAGCGCATCCAGCGCGTTGCGTTCCTGCACCAGTGCCTGGCGCAGGTTCAGGCCGTCGCTGTCGGGCAGATCGGCCAATGCGGTGGCGGCCAGCGCATACAGTCGGCGTGAGCCTTCCACGTCATCGGCAAAGGCCAGCCGCTGTGCGGCCTGGGTCAGCAGCAGTTCGGCCTCATCGCGCTGCACGGCCTGGCGGCCCTGGTTGGCGCTGTCGGCCAGCTTGGCCAGGTTTTCTTCCAGCAGGGCACTGCGTTGCGACAGGCCCAGCACTTCGTCGCGCAGCACCCGGTTGGTGGTGGCCGCATCCTGCAAGCGCTGGCTGGCAGCACGCTGGTCGCGGCGCAGGGCCTCGACCGTAGCCTCCAGCCCCTTCAGCTGCACGGCGGTGGTCTGCGCCTGCGCCAGCTGGTCGCTCTGCTGCTTCTGCCAATAGTGGTAGCCGGCATAGCCGCCCGCGCCCAGCACCGCCAGCACGGCAAGCGGCAGCAGCCAGCGCATGGGGCGATGGGGCGATGGGGCGGGCGGCAGAGTGTCGTTCATCGGGCTTCCTTGTCGGCGGCAATGCCGGAACAGATCCGGCAGGCAGCGTTGTGCACAGCATCACTGTTGCCGACGACACCGGCAAGCCGCTGCCGGGTGCCTGTTCAGGTCGCTGCCGGGCCGGTGAGCGCAGTGTGTGCAGCGGCCATCAACTGAACGCTGGTAGGGCCCTCGCTGCGCACCACCCGGGTCAGCCCCAGGGCCTGCGCCTGTGCGCCCAGCCGATCGCTGGCCACCAGCGCGATCGCGTTTGCCCGCAGCCGCTGCTGCCAGTGCCCAGGCAGCTGCTGCCAGAAACGCTGCAATGCCTCGCCACTGCTGATGGCCAGCAGCCAAGGCGTCGGAGAACGGGCCAAACGCGCCAGCATGCGCCGTGACAAGCGCAGCGGCAGCCGTCGGTAGACATCGGCGCGGGTGATCTGTGCGCCCGCTGCCTGCAACTCAGCGGCAATCAGGCCCCGGCCTCCCGGTGCGGTCACCAGCCCGATCTGCATGCCACGCACATCGCCCAGCACCGGCATCGCCAGCAGGCCCTCGCTGTCCATCCGCTGGGGCGCATGGACGTCAGCGACGCCATGGGCCAGCAGGGCACGCGCGGTGCCTTCGCCCACCGTCAGCCACGGAGTGCGCTGCGCCGTCGCCAGCGGTAGCAGGCTGGCCGCTGCGGCCACGGCTGCCGGGCTGGTGAACACCACCCGATCGCTGGTCAGCGCCCGTTGCAGTTGCTGGCGCGCGGCGCTGCCCTGCAGACGCTGCAGCCGCCAGGGCGAAAGCGCGACGGTACGGCCTCCCAGCCCTGCTGCGGCGTGGCGCAGCGCCGCCTGCTGGCCCTGCGGGCGCAGCGAGATCAGGGTCCAGCCAGTGGGTATCGTATGGTTGGCCATTACCGTCATTATGCGGGCCCTTCGTTGTCGTGGTTGCTGCTGATGGCTGTTGATGCCCTGACCTCTTCGCTGGCTGCCCTGCAGGACGTGCTGGACTGCATGCCGGCGGTCCGCGCGATGCAGATCCGCCTGGATGGCTATGCCGACGGCGTGCTGCGCATCACCGCGCCGCTGGTGGCCAACGTAAACGACAAGGGCAATGCGTTCGGTGGCAGCCTGGCCTCGGTGCTGACCCTGTCCGGCTGGGCGCTGGTCAGCCTGCGCCTGCGCCTGGCTGGCCACGACGCCGAGGTCTACGTGGCCGACAGCAACCTGCGCTACCTGGCACCGGTCTATGAAGACCTGCACGCCCATGCCGAAGCGGCCGGAAGCGGCGCCTGGGAGACCTTCCTGGCCACCTTCCGCCAGCGCGGCAAGGCCCGCATCAGCATTGTCGCCACCCAGCCCGGTGCCGACGGCAAGGCCGCGGCTGAATTCAGCGGTCGCTTCGTTGCCTTCGCCAAAGGGTAGGATGGCAGGCTGACGCCCTGCGGAACCCACCGATGCGCCGCCTCATCCAGATCCTCCTGTGTTCCCTGCTGCTGCTCAGCGCCGCCGCCGGCGCCGCTGCCGACGACCTCAGCCGCAAGCAGCGCAAGCTGCTGGAAGAGACCCAGATCGCCTACGGTGCCACCATCCGCTGGGGCAGCATGGACGACGCCATCGCCTATCTGGACCCGCGGCTGCGCAAGTCCAAGCCGCCGACCGAGTTCGAGCTCAACCGCTATGCGCAGCTGCGCGTGTCGTCCTACCGCGAGCGCAGCAGCGCATCGCTGGACGGCGGCCAGGTCGAGCGCCGGGTCGAAATCGGGGTGATCAACCAGAACACCCAGGCCGAGCGCACCGTGGTGGTGACCGAGCGCTGGCGCTGGGATCCGGAAGCCAAGCGCTGGTGGCAGAGTGCGGGCCTGCCGGACCTCTGGCAGGGGCAGTGACGGGGCGCGTCCGGCTTGTGCGACAATCGGCGCCCGCTTAATCGACCCGTGACCTGAGTGAATTACGAAGAGTTGCTGGCCTTCGCAGGCCGAAACCCGATGCTGTCCGCGGCCCTGGTCGGCCTGACCGTGGCCCTCATCGTCACCGAAATCCGCCGCCTGTTCCGGGGCTTCAAGGGCATCAAGCCCGCCGAACTGACCCAGCTGATCAACGCCGGCGGCACGGTGGTGGTTGATCTGTCGCCCAGCGCTGATTTCGAAAAGGGCCACATCGCCGGCAGCCGCAGTGCCCAGGCCAGCGCGTTCGGCCCCGAGCACAAGCTGGTGGCCAACGCCAAGCAGGCCCCGGTGGTGCTGGTGTGCCGCAGCGGCAACGCGTCCGAGACCGCCGCCAAGGCGCTGAAGAAGGCCGGCTTCGAGAAGGTCTTCGTGCTCGACGGCGGCATCCCCGCGTGGCAGCAGGCAGAACTGCCGCTGGTCAAGGGCCGCAACTGATAGCAGGCGGTGGCGGATGTGGCCTTGTTTGCGCCCTCCGCCGCCCCCATCGCAGTAATTCGACCATCGTTTTCATTGCATTCACTGGAGTTACTGGAAATGTCCGAAGAGACCACCAACGGCGCTGTCGCGCCGGTCGATGCCGCCACCGGCCCCGCGTTCACCGTCGAGAAGATCTACGTCAAGGACGTTTCCTTCGAGTCGCCGAATGCCCCGTCGATCTTCAACGACCAGGTGCAGCCGGAACTGCAGCTCAACCTGAACCAGCAGGTCCAGCGTCTGGGCGAGAATGCCTTTGAAGTCGTGCTGGCCGTGACCCTGACCTGCCAGGCCGGCGAGCGCACCGCGTACGTGGCCGAAGTGAAGCAGGCGGGCGTGTTCGGCCTGGTCGGCCTGGACCCGCAGTCGATCGACGTGCTGCTCGGCACCCAGTGCCCGAACATCCTGTTCCCGTACGTGCGCCAGCTGGTCAGCGACCTGATCCAGGCCGGCGGCTTCCCGCCGTTCTTCCTGCAGCCGATCAACTTCGAAGGCCTGTACGCAGAAACCCTGCGCCAGCGCCAGGAGCAGGGCGACGCACCGTCGCTGGCTGACTCCGAGCCGGCCGGCAACGCCTGATCCCGGCCGCGACGTCACGGATGAGCACTACCGCTGACAAGGTTGCCGTACTCGGCGCCGGTTCCTGGGGAACCGCGCTGGCGACGCTGCTCGCCCGCCACGGTCGCCAGACCGTGCTGTGGGGGCGCGATGCCGCCGTGGTCGAGGCCATCGACCAGCGCCACGAGAATCCGCGTTACCTGCCGGGCATTCCGTTGCCGGAATCGCTGCGCGCCACCACCGACCTCGCGTCGGCGGTGGAAGGTGCCGCCTGGATCCTGGTGGTGACCCCGTCGCATGCATTCGGTGAAACCGTGCGCGCGCTGGCACCGCTGCGTCCGGCCGGTGCCGGTGTGGCCTGGGCCACCAAGGGCTTCGAGCCCGGCTCTGGCCGCTTCCTGCATGAAGTGGCGCGCGAAGTGCTGGGCGAGGACGTGCCGCTGGCCGTTGTCACCGGGCCGTCGTTCGCCAAGGAAGTCACCCTGGGCCTGCCGACCGCGATCACCGTGCACGGCGACGTGCCCGAGTTCGCGCAGACGGTGGCCGAGGCGATGCACGGTCCGGCGTTCCGCGCCTACACCGGCGACGACATGGTCGGTGCCGAGCTGGGCGGTGCGATGAAGAACGTGCTGGCCGTGGCCACCGGCGTGGCCGATGGCATGCAGCTGGGCCTGAACGCCCGTGCCGGCCTGATCACCCGTGGCCTCAACGAGATGCTGCGCCTGGCGGCAGCGATCGGCGCCAAGCCGGAAACGCTGATGGGCCTGGCGGGGCTGGGCGACCTGGTGCTGACCTGCACCGGTGACCTGTCGCGCAACCGCCGCCTGGGCCTGGCCCTGGGCCGCGGGCAGACGCTGCAGGACGCCATCCGCGAAATCGGCCAGGTGGTCGAGTCGGTGCAGACCGCCGACGAAGTGATGCGACAGGCGCGCCGTCATGGCATCGACCTGCCCATCTCCGACCGCGTGCGCGCCGTGCTGCATGGCGAGCAGACCCCGGAAGAAGGATTGCGTGCGCTGTTGGCACGCGAACAGAAGCCGGAATATCCGGACACGCTGTTCAAGTGAACCGAAAAACCCCGGCCCAGCGCCGGGGTTTTTTTTGTGCATGCGCGAAACCCATCCACGCATGGCGTGGATCTACCGTGGAACCCGTACCGCCCATCACCGCGACTGCGGCGGCGTGTTGGTGTTGTCCATGTCCGAAAAAATCATCCATGGCCCACCCGCCACGCGCTTCAACGTCAGCGTGAACTTCCCGGTATCGCCTGCGTTGTTGCCGTAGGTGTAGGCACCAATGATGTAACCGGTGGATTCCTCTGCGGCATAGGCCAGCGCACGCAGCCGCAACGGGCTGCTTCCCTGGCCGGCATACGCCGCCTCGATCGCCGCGCGCCCGCGCACGGGCGGCTGGTTGCTCTGCAGGATGAAACCATCCTCGGCGAACAATCCCGCCAACGCCTTCGCATCACCGGTGCGCCACGCCTGTTCGTAATCGCGCAGCACGCGATCCAGCGCGGCGGGCAGGGCCACATCGGCAAGGCGTGCGGCGGGCGAGGGTGCGGCGGGCTCCTGCGCAACAACAGGCCCGGTCAGCAACAGGCCACTGAGAAGAATCACGGCAAGTCTTGAATGGCACATACGTCTGCATCCTGGCGGTGATGGGAGGCGTGATTGCCAGAGTATCCACCTTGGCTGGCGGGTAGAATCACGCGGTCGCCGGCTGGGCGAATGGACACAGGACAGGGAATGACGTCTCGAATGATGGGAATGGCAGGGCTGGTCGCGTTGCTGGCCGCGTGCACGCAGGCACCGGCACAGGAAGCAGGCACCGCAGCTGCACCCGCCGCTACTGCTGCGCCGACGGAAGCCCCAGCCGCCACGGCCACGGTGGTCGAGAACGCGCCTTCCGTCGAAGACGGCGTGGACCCGTCGGTGTGGGACAACGAAGGCGAGCCGGAAGGTGAGACCCCCGGCGCCGAACTCACCTGCGCGGACAATCCGCTGGCGACTTATTTCTTCACCCTGGTCGGCGGCAACACCGTGGACGACTGCGGCCGCAAGGACCCGAAGGTGCTGGCCGCGTTCGACGCCCTGCTGAAGAACACTGCAGCGGCCGAATCGCCCGACAAGAACATCCCCTCGCTGCGCGAACGCCTGCTGAGCGGTCCCAGCGGGCCTGGCGAACTGATGGTGCTGCAGGGCGAGCCGTGGTGGCTCTACACCGCCTGTCAGGCGCACCAGTGCTCGACCACCGCGCTGGCGATGCTGTATTCGCCGACGCACTCGAAGATGGTCGGCCGCCTTACCACCCGCTGCAACGTGTGGTGGCTGGGCGAGCCGAACGCAGAGCAGCGTGCGCTGATCGAGCGCGAGCGGCCGGTGGACGAAGCGATGCTGAAGGAAGAAGGCGATTCCTGCGAATGATGGGCGGTAACGCCGGAAGATTCTCCGGCGTTACGCCTCAGGCCGCATCCGCGCGCTGACCTGCGCGGTCAGCGCCAGGCACGCCATCATCAAACCCTCCATCACCCGATCGCCCACGTATTCGTCGTCCGGTCCGTTCTGGCGGACGCGCTCGGCCGCCAGCAGCATTTCCAGCGCGATGCGCAGGCCCGCCAGTGCGCAGTCCGCATCGGCCAGCGCCATGCGGCGGCCGGGCATCTGATGACGCTCCGGCCACGGCTGGCCGTCGGCGGCTGCGCCGTTGCCGATACGCGTCAGCGTGGCGATGAAAGCTCTGGGATCGATCGCAGATGCTTGCTCTGATGACGCATCGCCAGCTGCGCGATAGGGATGGGGACGGGGGAATTCCGGTGCAGTCATGGCTGGGGCTCCGTGCAGGACAGACGGTAGCCGCCACACAAAGGTGGCGGGCGGAGACGTGGCTCGAAAACCGGGCGCTTGTTGAAGCCGGCAGGCACAGGGCCTCCACGCTCCGCCCGCCATAGCCGGCAGACGGATTGCCAGCCGGCGTCACGCGGGGTGACGCCGGCTGGCAAGCGTAATCAAACAAGCGCACGGGTCTTCGAGGCCCGGCCATCCTTTTTCGATGGCCCGTCATCTGTACCTCTATGGCTGCGCAACGCCAATCAGACAAATTGCATTCAACGCTTGATGCAAGACGCTTTCGGCATTCTCCCACGCTGTTAAGCCACCCCAGACGCCGATGGCGCAAGGGCCCTCAGCGATAGAGGAATATGCGACATGGGTCGTGATTGCCAGCGTAGTGGGCTGACACGTCAACGAGGCAATAACGACAGAACTCCGCGATGCGGCGATACAACGTGGTGCTAGTCGAGCTCTATGAGAAAGCGCGTGGCCATGGCAGATGGCACCACAGACGCCCCGACCCGCCTCAGTTCAACCAGCCCATAGCCTTCCATCATCCGAAGGGTACGAGAAAGGCTTGGAACCTTGCGCCCGCAGTGCTCGGACAGTTCGGTGAGCGACCTGGGTTGAAGTTCGCGCAGCAGTCGCAACAGCCGGCGGTTCTCATCGCTCAATACTGCGGCCAGGGAAGACAGGGTGGAGAAGGCTATCGCCCCCTCCGCAACCTGCGGCGGTGCCGATCTGTCCTTTCGTTCTCCGCCGATGACACAACGTCGGAAGGTACTTTGGACTGGCGAACGGCACGTATCGGAATCTGTCATCGGTGCGGGATTGCATTGGGACCGATAGATCATGTCTGGCCGAGCACGCGTTGGATTGAACAAACGGCGCATGGATGGCGCGCCTGGAGGTCTGTGTGCAGGTGCTGGACCGGGCGGCCGCAACGGAGAAGAATCCAGCAAGTATCATCGGAGCGTTCCACGAGCCAGACTTTGAGAAAAATGGAGCTGGCTCAAGGGCGTTTGGTGGATACAAGACGGATGCTCTGGAGACTGTAATCAACGTTCTTGGCTCAACGACGCGAGGCGTATATGACTATTGCCCTCAACCGAGTTGCAGAAACTAGATTCTTTGTATGTGTCGTGGCAGCTCTTGGGTCCGGGTGTATGGATTCGCCCACTTCATATCGTGTCGATGGTGCGAAGACCGACTTTTGCATTCCTGGCGATCTAGATGCGACGCCTTCCCGGCGGGGTCATCAGGAACCTGTGGCTGGCGGCTTTGCGCTGCATGGCTGTTACTCCACCCACAGCGAGGCTTGTATCGGCCCCGATAGCTTGATCTCGGTAGCGGTGGTAGCCAAATCGTACTTTCCCGGGAGAAGGTTTGGCGATCTTCCCCAAGGATCCCATCTGCGTACGAGCGCTATTGAAGGCTGGCAAGAAGCGAGGATGCTGGAGAAGGGATTGCTTGCCGTTCCCGACGGTGGCGACAAGAGCCACATTTTCGTATGGCGCTCGAGCGCACGTGGCGCCACACGCCCCATGGATGACGATGAGCTAATGGCATCCTGCGACACGTTGGGCAGTGTTTCCTGCAGTCGTGTGCTCCATGGGGAAGACTTTGGTGTCACTTATTCCTTCTTCACAGAGCAGGAAATTCCGGGCGACTTCGGTTCATTAGACAAGCAAGTCCTGAATGAGATTGAGCGGATGAGGTGTAGAAAATAGGACCCGGGCGCGGCAGGCGTGCCTGATGCCCGCCTTCCAGTTGGCGCCGACGCCGACGACGGGGCCCATGGCCGTCGAGATCGAAACACTCTTCAACCCTTGGAAATAGATCCATATCTGCTTCTGCCAAGTTCCGCCTCGGGTCGAAAGCGAGCTGTAAACACTGCTGGCCGATCTGCCCAGCCCGAAGTGCCCGCTTCCCTCGCATCAACCTAAACAGCGGTTCCATGGGATGATGCGGTGCCCACCGGACGACCGACCATGCAGAAGCTGACGGACCCCAATCTGCTGGACGATATCGCCGAGATTGGTCGAATCCAGGCCGTGCCGCGAATCCTGGAGACCGTCGCCCACATCACGGGCTCACGATTCACGGCTATTGCCCGCGTGACCCAGACAACCTGGACCGCGTGCGCCACATTCGACACCCTGGGGTTCGGGCTGGTTCCCGGTGGCCAACTGGTGCTTGAGACCACCATCTGTGACGAGATCAGGCAGTCGGCGACGTCAGTTGTATTTGCGCATGCAAGCGAGCACCCGGTCTACTCCCGGCATCACACGCCACGGATCTACGGGCTTGAGAGCTACGCGTCCGTTCCCATCCATCGGCCAGACGGCAGCTTCTTCGGCACGCTCTGCGCGATTGATTCGACACCGGCCAATTTCGACGTAGCCCACGTCCAACGCTCCATGGAGCTGCTGGCCGACCTGGTAGGAAGTTACCTCGACAAGGAAGATCGCCTTGAGCGAGCGGAAACGGCGCTCTCCGACGCGCATCGTGTCGCCGACCTGCGCGACCAGTTCATTGCCGTGCTGGGTCATGACCTGCGCAGTCCGCTGCAGGCCATCAGCATCGCCGCAGATTCGCTGGCAGGTGAGGCGGGCACTGAGCGTCAGCAACGGATGCTCGCGCACATCACTTCCGGCGTTGCCAGAATGGACGGACTGATCAACGACGTGCTTGATTTCGCCAGGGGGCGTCTGGGCGGCGGCATTCCCATCGCGCTGCAGCTGACAGGCACGCTGGAAGAAGACCTGAAGCGGGTTGTGGAGGAGGTGGCAATCGCCACCGGCCGCCAGGACATCAAGGTCCATATAATGGTAGAAGGCGGCGTGGTCTGCGACCCGAGCAGATTGGCGCAGCTCCTGGCCAATCTGCTCACCAATGCAGCGGTACACGGAGAGCGCTCGTCCCCGATTACGCTGACCGTTCACTCTGGGCCGGAAATGCTCGCGCTCGACGTACACAACGAGGGACACATTCCATCAGCGAGGTTGGACGCGATTTTCAGCCCATTCTCACGTGAGAAGAGTGAGCGTCCGCGGCCGGGTCTCGGCCTCGGCATCTACATTGCGTCGGAGATCGCGCGGTCCCATGGCGGCACGTTGGAGGTGGAGTCCAGTGCGGCCGCCGGCACCTTGTTCACGTTCAGGATGCGCAGGCTGGAGCTTCCGTAGCGGTCTGCCGCGACCACGTCCGCAGCCTTCAACCGGGTTTCATTTGCGGGCGTGTCGCGCGTCTTTTTCATCCACGTCCTTCGCAGCCGCACGACTGCGCGCGAACTCCGGGAACGTTTCTTCGATCGAATCCTTGTCCGGCAGCACGTAGAACACGCCGCCTTTCTCGAACGTGGGATGCACGATCTGCTCGTAGAACCCGGGCGAGACATTGATGCAGCCGTGGGTGACACGGTTGTCGTCCGGCGTGGCCGATGCCAGTCGTTCGCTGCGCTTCTCTTTCGGGGTGCCCGGGGGAAGCGGGTGCATTGAAACGGCGGAATCGTAGTCCACCCACAGCACGCGTCCGGCGTCCTCGGACGGGCCATAGGCGCCAATGAAACGACCCGCCGGGGTGGTGCGGTCGTGGCCGGGAATCGCGCTCAATGCGAGCTTGGCGACGCCGGGTGCCGAGTGATCGCCGATGGCCGAACCAAACAGCGCTGGCGCTGCGCCGCGCAGCTTGCCGTCACCGCCGAAGACCAGGACCTGCGCAGCCGCCTTGTCCATGATCGCGAACGGATAGCCCTGGTTGTCCTTGCTGGCCACGACCCAGCCGGCCAGTTCAATCACCGTATCGGACACTTCCTGGCCCTGCGGAAGTTCATCGGCGGCGGTCGCCGTTTCCGTGGGCGCGTCCTTGGCTTCCTTGGCGTTCCTGGCGCTGGCTGCGCCGGTTCCTGCCAGTGCCAGCGCGATGGCCAGCGTGGCCGATACGGCCCGGCGTGCAGGGAGTGAGTACGTACGAATGGGACGGCTCCTTCGGATGACGACCGAGAGGCTGAAAGACACCAGTGGCCGGTGAAGGCCACTGGTGTCTGGTTCAAGCGTTCATCAAAGTGGGTGGGAGAGCGGTTACCCGCGCGGCTTGCGGCCGGGGACCCTTTCGAGCTGCTGCACGCGGCCTTCGATCTGATCCAGACGCTGGTTGGCCTGCTGTGCAGACTGGTTGGCCGATTCGGCGCTCTGCGCCGCGCCCTGCACCTTCACGTCGAGCTGGTCGAGACGCGAGTTGATCGTTGCAAATTCGTCTTTGTAGGTGGCGCAAGCCCCGAGGCTTACGGTAGCAACGATGGCTACGGTGACGGCACGTGCCGCGTTGATTTGCTGCTTGGTCAGGAACATTCCACTCCCTCCTTCGTCTGGGGAGTCTGGAATATAGCGGCGTTTGTTCCCGCCGCTGCGAAGTGCTTTCAGCTGCAGTTGGAAGACGTGGATGGCCTGTGAAGGTCGCGCAATCAGCAATCCTTAACAAGCGGGAACAAGCGAGCTCTGCTGCATCGGTTGATGTCGTTGTGCCACTTCGATCTCTCCAATTCATCAGCCTGAAGCCGACTCATGCTGTTCCTCTCAATGGGCGCAGATGGGCGGGGCGCACACCATCGACGCACGCACCGCGCTTCCGTGAGTGCAGTCCTCCCGTGCGATCAATGACCGAAGCGGCTTGGCAGGGCGGCGTGCATCCAGCGAGCTACTACACGGCGCATCGAGAGTTCCCTGAACAGCAACCTCATTCATGTACCGGTCAGTTCAATATTCAGGGCCGATTTCATCAACAAACGGATAATTCACACCTGTCGAACGCCTCTCCTCCCTCCCCTCCCGAGGGGCGTTCGACGAAACCAAAATAATGAAAGGTGTATCCCGATGATCAAGAATTCGCTGCTTGCCCTGGGTCTGTTGGCCGCGCTGCCGTTCGCCGCATCGGCTGCCGATGGCCTGTCGTACAACTACGTTGAAGGCGGCTACGTGAACACCGATGCCAAGGGCGGCGACGCTGATGGCTGGGGCGTGAAGGGCTCGGTTGCCGTGCACCCGAACTTCCACATCTTCGGTGATTACAGCAAGCAGGAAACCGACACCTTCAAGAACGATGTCGACCAGTGGCGCATCGGTGCCGGCTACAACTACGGCATCGCACCGAACACCGACCTGGTGGCTCGTGTTGCATACCAGAAGTTCGACATGAAGCACGGCCTGGACTTCAACGGCTACTCCACTGAAGTGGGCGTGCGCACCGCGTTCAACCCGTACCTGGAAGGCTATGCGCTGGCCGGTTACGAGGATTACAGCAAGAAGCACGGCATCAACCCGGACGGCGAGTTCTACGGCCGCGTCGGCGCCACCGCCAAGTTCAACCAGAACTGGGGCCTGAGTGGTGAAGTGAAGCTGGCCAAGGCCGGCGACCGCGAGTGGTTCGTGGGCCCGCGCTTCAGCTGGTAACAAACGCCTGTCGTTAGTGCGTGTAACTGGCGTGTGATCTCTCTCCCACACGCCAGCGAAGCCCGGCCTCGTGCCGGGCTTCTCTTTTTCCGGCATCGCTTTGCCACAATGGGGCATGGGCGATCCCTCCACTCCCGCTGGCACCGGCTCGGCCTATCAGGAACACCTGGCGCCTGCGCCGCTGCGTGGCCAGTTCGGCCAGCTCTGGCAGAGCCAGTTGCCTGCCGACGCCAGTGGCAGCATCACCGTGCTGCCCGATGGCTGCGTGGACATTCTCTGGCGTGATGGTGCGCTGTTCGTGGTGGGGCCGGACCGTACCGCCGCACACCGGCAACTGGCCCCCGGTGCACAGGTGCTGGGCGCGCGGTTCCGGCCCGGCCAAGCATCGGCTGCGCTCGGCATCGACTTGTCCGGCATCGTCGGCCAAGCCGTGCCCCTGATCGAATTCAATGCCCGCTGGGCGGCTCAGGCTGCGGCCTGGATTGGTGACGCCGCGCCCGACCAGCGCCTGCAGCGCCTGGCTGACAGCCTGCAGCGGAACATGCCGGCGGCCGTGCTGGACGAACACACACGCCGCGCGCATGCGCTGTTCGCGCACGCTGCCAGAGGCGATGCCAGCATCGACGCACTCGCCGCACAACTGGCCATGAGCCCGCGCACCCTGCGTCGCTTCAGCCAGACGCAGTTCGGTTACGGGGCAAAGTCGCTGGAGCGGATCCTGCGCCTGCAGCGGTTCCTGCGCTGCAGCCAGACCCAACCCGCGCACAGTCTGGCGATGCTGGCCGTGGAGGCCGGCTATGCCGACCAGGCCCACCTCAGCCGCGACGCCCGCGAGCTTGCCGGCCTGACCGCCAGTGCGCTGCGCCAGCAGTGGGGACGTTGATGGCCGTTTCGTTCAAGACCCGGGCCCGACCCTGACCGATGCTGGCCGCTCCAACCACGGAGCCGCACCATGAGCCACGCAGACACCACCGCTGCCGAACGCCGCATCGACAACATCGAATTCAACGTCGCCGACATCGCCCGCAGCAAGCAGTTCTATGGGCAGGTCTTCGGCTGGTCCTTCACCGACTACGGCCCGGCCTATACCGAGTTCGATGACGGCCGCCTCAAAGGTGGATTTGTCGCCGACGAGGCGGTGACGTCCTCAGGCGGCGCGCTGGTCATCGTGTACTGCGTGGACCTTGCCGACGCGCAGCAGCGCATCCTCGCCGCTGGCGGCGAGATCGTGCAGGCGGTGTTTGCCTTTCCCGGCGGCCGTCGCTTCCATTTCCGCGATCTGGACGGCTACGTGCTGGCGGTGTGGAGCGACGCCAGCTGATCCGTCTGCCTCTACAATCCGCCAATGGAAACGCACATCGATGCCTATGTGAGGCAGGCCGACGGCAACTGCATCAAGGTGATGCTGTTCAATGGCCGCTCGCGGGCCTCGCTGCAGGCGCTGGGCTTCAGTGCTGGCGATGAGAACACCCTCACCCTGCCGGTCCCCGACGATGCAGCGAAGGCCGCCGTCTTCCTCCGCCTGCGTGATCTCGGCGTTGCCTTCTCGGCGGGCAGGGAGTGGTGTCCGGCCGACGTGTTCGAGCATCTCCGCGAGGGCGGTGTGCTGGAGGGACCCTACCTGCGGGTTGCGTGGCGCACGCCTCGGCAGTTCACTGTGACCACGGCGTAGCCACAGCATGGACATGATCGAGATCGATGGAGCGAATCTGCTGCGCGATGCTGCGGACGGCTGGCAGCTGCAGGCGTCCGTGGTCTCGCAGGACGGCACGCGGCTGGCCTGCATCCTTCGTGTCGGGCAGCGCTTTCGCGTCGAGCGGTTCCTGCGCGGACACATGCGGCCGCAGTGGCACGGGGAGTGGTGGGTGCAACAGCCGCAGCACTCGATCACCGACAGCGGGCTGCAGGCACAGGTGCTTGCCGATGAGTGGCTGGCGCCGGCCGGCTGACCTCCGCGAACTGAGAACCGCTCCGTCGCCGGCAAGGTCGTTCCGCTATGATCGCCCGCACATTGCCGCAGGCGATGTGCCCGCCTCAAGCCAGCAGGAACCATCGTGAACGCCCAGCCCGCACCCATCACCGCCCTCAACCACACGCTCGACAACGAGCCGCAGCAGATCACCGCGCCGCTGACCCATTCGGCCGCGTTCCTGGTGCTGACGGTGAAGGACGATGCGGCGTCGCTGGCGAAAGTGCGCGAGGTGCTGGCCAGCACCGATGACCTGATCAAGAACACCGCCATCCGCGAGATCGAGCGCACCTTCACCTGCAACGTGGCCATCGGCCACCGCGTGTGGGAGCCGCTGGTGGGCAGTACGCCGCCGCGCGAGTTGAAGCCGTTCCAGGAAGTGAAGGGTGCGACCCACACGGCGGTCTCCACGCCGGGCGACCTGCTGTACCACGTCCGTGCACGCACGATGGATCTGATCGTGGCCTTCGAGCGCAACCTGATGATGGCCTTCGGCGATGCGGTGGACGCGGCGGATGATGTGGCCGGTTTCCGCTACTTCGACGGCCGCGACCTGCTCGATTTCGTCGACGGCACGGCCAACCCCGAAGGCCTGTCACTGCCGGAGGCGACCATCGTCGGCGACGAGGACCCCGACCATGCCGGTGGCAGCTACGTGGTGGTGCAGAAGTACCTGCACAACCTCGATGCCTGGCGTGCGCAGAAGACCGAGGCGCAGGAGGCGATCATCGGCCGCACCAAGCACGACAACATCGAGCTGGACGACGCACCGGCCGACGCGCAGAAGTCGCACAAGACGCTGTGCACCATCGAGGATGCCGACGGCGAGCACGAGATCCTGCGCGACAACATGCCCTTCGCCAATCCGGGGCGTGGCGAGTACGGCACCTACTTCATCGGCTACACGCGCCGGCTGTGGGTGATCGAGAAGATGCTGGAGCGGATGTTCATCGGCAACCCCGCGCCGCTGCATGACCGCATCCTCGATTTCTCCACCGCGACCACCGGCGTCACCTTCTTTGCGCCCTCGCGCAAAGTGCTGGCCGACCTGGGCGACTGATCACGCCGGGTGGGGCAGCCAGGTGGATCCACGCCATGCGTGGATGGATCAACCGGTTGCCCGGAACAGCCACGCATGGCGTGGCTCTACTGCGCCGCCATCTGCCTGTCATCTACGGCGCCGACCATGGCGCGTTGGGATGGACGTGGAGACGTGGGTGATGGCTTCTGCAGGAAACAAGCGCACCTCGCGCCGTGGCTGGCGCCCGTTGGCATGGTTGCTGGGCCTGTTGGCGCTGGGCAGCGCCAGCGTGTCCGCACAGGACGCACCTGCGCATTGGATGGCCTATGCCGCCTCCGTCAGCGGCGAGTTGCAGCAGCGTCTGCAGCAGGAGCAGGATCCGCACGCGCAGCGCCTGCTGGCTTGGCTGCAGGAGCATCCCGAAGCGCCGGCGCCGTTGGTGGTGAGTGTGTGGATCGCCGGCGATGGCGCCATCTCGAAACTGGAATTCGACAGCCTGGGTGATGCACAGGTCGATGCCGATCTGCGTGCGGCGCTGCAGGCCACGCCGTTGCCGGCGGCGCCGCCGAAGGACATGCGACAGCCACTGCGATTGGGGCTGACCCTTACCCAGTAGAGCCACGCCATGCCTGGCTGCCGGGCATCGGTAGACGCCAACCTTGGTTGGCGCTCACCTGCCGAGCAAGGTCGGCATCTACCAACGCAGCCACGCATGGCGTGGCTCTACTGCGCAGGTACTGCCTGCGGCTCGCGCGCGGCGGCGCGCCACGCCCGCAGCCCGAACAGTGCCAGGCCCAGGAAGAACACGTACAACGCAGCAGTCACGTGCAGCGATTTGAACAGATAGGCGCCCACGTAGACCACGTCCACCACGATCCACACCCACCAGCAGGCCGTGTGCCGGCGCGCCTGCCACCATTGCCCGACCAGGCTCAGTGCGGTCAGCATCGCGTCCAGCCACGGCAACGCTGCATCGGTGAAGGTGTGCATGCCGGCGCCAAGCGCCACGCCGCCACACAGGCCGATGGCCAGGTCGCGCAGCAGCGTGCCGCGCGCCAGCGGCACGATGCGGATGCTGCCTTCATCGGCGGCGTGCTGGCGCCAGTTGATCCAGCCGTAGACCAGGAATCCACCAAAGGCGACCTGCAGCAGCGTGTCCGAGTACAGCTTGGCTTCGGCGAACACCGCGCCGTACAGCGCGACCGACAGCAGGCCGACCGGCCACGCGGCCAACCGTCGCTTTGCCATCAGCCACACCCCGAGGATGCTGAAGAGCGCGGCAGTCCACTCGAGCGCGACGCCGCTCACAGCGCGAACGTCACCGACAGGCGCGCCTGTCGCGGCGCACCCGGGAACAGGTAGTAGTCACCGCCGCTGCTGCCGGTGTCGCGCCAGTAGAAGCGATTGAACAGGTTGTCCACCGACAGGTTCCAGCTGACCGCACGGTCGTGCAGGCGGTGCTGGAAGCGCAGGCCGGCGTCGAACACCGAGTAGTCCGGTGCGCGCACACCGCCGTCGGCGCGGGCCACGTTGGAGGAGGCATAGCGCCAGCCACCGGTCACATCCAGGCCTTCAACGAACGGCAGCGCGTAGGCCAGGTGCACGCTGGCGCGCACCTTGGGCACGTTCACCAGCTGATGGCCTTCATAGGCCGGGGTGCCGGTGTCGCGTGCGCGCGCCTGCAGCACGCTGGCGCTGGCGACGATCTGCAGCGCGTCGGTCAGCTGGCCGTTGGCGGTCAGTTCCAGGCCGGTATGGGTCTGCTGGCCTTCTTCGACGAAGGTGTAGCCGACGTCGCTGCCGTCGGGCTTTGCGTACTGGTAGGGCTGGGAGGTGCGGAACACGGCCGCGCCCAGGGTGAGGGCGTCCACCGGCACGTACTTCACGCCCACTTCCAGCTGCCGCGATTGCATCGACGGCAGGAAGGCATCGGCGTTGGACGTCCAGAACGGTGCTTCCTGGCCCAGCGAAATGCCGCGCACGTAGCTGGCGTAGGCGTTGAGCTGGTCGCTGGCCTTCCACACCAGCGCGGTCTGCGGCAGGAAGCGCGAGAGGCGGCTGTGGCGCTGCGGCGTGCCGCGCTTGTCGTAGGCGCGCTCGTCCAGGCGCACGAAGCGGCCGCCGGCCAGCCACTGCCAGTCATCGCCGAAGCTCATCCGGTCCAGCGCGAAGAACGCGGTCTGCCGGCTGTCCAGGCGCCGTGCCGATGCACCCGGCATCTTCGGCGAGCGCTCGAACACCGGCACCTGCACGTCGTGGATGTTGCTGGTGCCGACGTACTCGTTGACGCTCGGGCGCTTGTCGATGGTGCGGCGGAAGTAGTCGGCGCCGATGCTCAGCTGGTGGCCGACGCTGCCGGTCTCGAAACTGCCGCGCAGTTCGGCACGGGCCTGCTGGTTGCGGCGGGTGTCATCCGGGCTGCGGTAGTCGTAGATGTCGTAGTCGCCGTTGGGGGCGAAGTAGTTGCCCGGCACGCTGCCGTCTGCACACCCTGCGGTGTAGTAGCAGCCGTAGGCGAAGGCGACGTTGTCATCGATCACCGAGCGGCTGTGGCCGACCGAGACGCGCGACTGCCACGCATCGTTGAAGTCATAGGTGTGCAGCGCGGTGATGTTGGTGCTGGCAATGTCCACCGGCCGCTGCCACGGCTGGTAGCCGAGCAGCCGTTCGCGGTCGACGCCGCGCGGCAGCTCGCGCGCGCCCAGCAGCTGGAAGCCGGACACCGAGCGCTGCGCGCTGGTCTGGTAGTTGGCATCCACTTCCAGCTTGCCGTGTTCGCCGATCAGCCAGTCGGTGGCCAGCGAATAGAAGTTGCGGCGACCGTCGGCATGCTCGACGTAGGAATCACTGGCATCCCAGGCGGCGTTCAGGCGCACGCCGAAGCGCGGGGTCAGCCAGTGGCCGACATCCACGGCGGCATAGCGCGAGCCTTCCGAATCGGTGCCCAGGGTGACCGTGCGCACTTCCGCCGGGCGCTTGCCCACGTAGTTGATGATGCCGCCGGGTGCCATCACGCCAGCCGCCAGGCCGGCTTCGCCCTTGAGGATCTGCACTTCCTGGATGTTCTCCAGCGCCAGGCGCTGCTCGCCGGCGATGGACATGCCGTTGAAGCGGTAGCCGGTGGCCGCATCCAGCGCGAAGCCGCGGATGGCGATGTTCTGGTAGTAGCCCACCGGCGCATAGGCATCGCCCAGCGAGGCATCATTGCTGGCCAGCTCGGACAGCGAACGCACCTGGCGGCGGTCGAGGTAGTCGCGCTCCAGCACATTCACCGAGGCGGGGGTGTCCTTCCACGAGCCGCCGCCGAAGGCGTTGACGCGCGAGGTGTCGGCCTTCGGTTTGCCGGCCTGCACGCGTACTGCCGCCAGCTCGGTAGGAGAGGACGGCGGAGCATCGACGGCGTCGGTGCCTGCCTCGCTGGCGTACAGCGGCAGGGCGGCGCAGAGGGCAAGGGCGAGCAGGGTGGGGCGCAGGCAGCGGTTCATTCGATTCGTCTTCAGACAACAAGGGAGACGAAGCGACGGCGCGCAGGTGCACCGGCCCATGACGGGGGTGTGGCTGCGGCTCAAAGCTCCCTACGCCGGTGCAAACCGGATCAGGTTCCAAGGGACTCTCTCAGCCTGGCAGATCCAGGCACCCCCGCTTCAGGTGACCATTTCACTACAAATGGTACGGATTTGCGAGCTACCGCCCTTCAGCCGGGGTCAGATCCCTTTCCAGCGGAAAGGGATCTGACCCCGGCCGAGCGCATCATCGACGCATGGCGTCGATCTACTGAGCCCCCCGGGTGTTTGGTGGCTCGCGGCTCACGCGGCGGCGTGCAGGGCCGCCAGCAGGGCCTGGCCGGGGGCCGTGGCGAACCACGCCGGATGCCCGAGCATGAACGGCTGCCAGGCCACATCGGCGTTCGCGGTCGATCCGGTGACGCCCTCGAAATACTCCACTTCGGACAGAGCGAAGTCGAAATGCACCATCGGCAGCAGGTCGGCCAGCAGGTGCACGCGCGTGGGCGACAGCGGCAGCTCCTGCCGATAGCCGTCCAGCAGGGCCAGGGCGATGTCGATGCGAGCAGCATCGGTGCCGCGCTCCAGTTGCAGCCAGGCCACCGCGTTGCGTTCGATCGCGGTGGCCAGGTCGAACAGCGCGCTGGTGGGCGAGGCCAGGCCGAAATCGAGCACCGTGGCAATCGTGCCGTCGTCGTTCCACAGCAGGTTGGAAACGTGCCAGTCGTTGTGCGCCCACAGCCGCGGTTCGTCCTGCAGGCGCGCGGCCAGGCCGTGGTGCCACGGCAGCACATCGCGGCGCAGCTGTTCTTCCCAGGGAATGCGCGCCAGGTAGCGGGCCAACCCGGGGCGATTGCCGAGGTCGGCCTTCAGCGCGGCGATCGGGTCATCGGCGCGGATCAGGTCGTCGCGTGCCACCAGCAGATGGGTGCCGCGCTGCGGGGCGTGGTAGCTGGTGGCCGCGCGGTGCAGCGTGGCCAGCATTCTTCCTGCCTGGTGGGCCTGGGCGATGTCGGTCAGTGGTGACCATGACGGCAGCTCGCGATACAGGTCCTTGCCCGCGCCCACCGCATGCAGTTCGTAGGTCCACGGGCCGTGTTCGAGTGCGGTGCGGCCGTCGTTGCTGGCCAGCACCTGCACCACCGGCATGCCGGCAGTTGCCAGATGCGCGATGAAACGGTGTTCTTCTTCCAGGCTTCCAGCGCTGCGCACACTGTGGTGGTGGCGCTTGATGAAGACCGGACCGCCGGTGCCGTCGACGATGGCCGCGGCCGACAATGGACGCGGGCTGTGCCAGCGCAGCGTGCTGTCCGCGCCCAGCTGCGGATAGTGGCCACGCAGCCAAGTGATCTCCTGCGCGTCGATCACCGGCCAGTCGGCGGCGACCTCGTCGTTGTTGAGGCCCTGCACGCGATGGGGAGAAGAAGTCATGCCACGGCCGCTGGTGAGTAATGGAACATCCAAGGCTGCGCATTCAATGCCATGGACGCCACAGACGCAAACAGGCGGGTCATCGACCCGCCCGTCAGGGACGCCACGTGCGGCCTGTGGCCGGCGCGCTTACCAGCCGCGATGGCGGCCGCGGTCGTGGTAGTAACGGTTGTCATGGCGCTCACGCTGCCAGCGACGGTCATCGCGGCGGTCGTAGCCATAACCGCGGTTGTAGCCCCGGTCATAACGGCGATCGTAGCGACGGTCATAGCGCCCGTCGTAGCGTCGATCATGGCGGTCGGAGGTGGTCAGGTTGCCGATGGCGCCGCCGGCAACCGCGCCGCCGACGGTGGCAGCCGGGTCGCCGTTGGAGATCAGGTGACCCGCCACGCCGCCGACGACGGCACCGACCACGGTGCGCTTGTCCTTCCTCGACATCGCGCTGGCATCACTGACCACGGCCACGCCGGCAAGAAGTGCCAGGGCCATCGCCAGACCACGGAAGCTGAGTGCGGAAGTGCTGAGCATGTTGGGTTCTCCTGTGAGGTGCATGCCACGGTGGGCAGGGAGGGCGCTGGGCGCCCCGGCTGCCGTAGGGACCACGCTGGTGCCCGGACATTGCCGGAACATTGCGCGCGATCCCCGTGCGGCTTGCGCATTCATCTAGCGTCAGGCGGCATGAAGCGAGGCTGAAAGCGCGGCGGCCGCTCAGCTGCCAGAAAGGAAAAGGGCCGCAGTACGCGGCCCTTCCCCTGGCTTCCCCTGCCTGGCCTGGCTCAGTGGCCCATGGCGCGCTGGGCCTGCTTCACCTGCTCCTGCTGGGCGTCCTGCTGCTGCAGGACATTCGGTGCACCGTGCACCGCACCACTGCTGAGTGCCATGCTCTGCTCGCTGGCCGCACGGGTGTCCACCGCCGCGCGGCAGGCAGCCGGGTCACCGGCGGTGCCCTGTACGGCAAACATGCGCTCGCCGTTGGTGCTGGGCACCACCGAATCGATGCGCTGCATGCCGCTGGCCTGTGCTTCCTTGGTCAGCGCAGCGGCGGCGGCCTCCAGTGCATGGCGGTCCTTGAAGGTGCCTGCCGGCAGGCCTTCCATGCCCTTCACGGCCTGGTTGTACATCGGGTTCTGCGGATGGCGCTCGTCATTGAGCAGTGGGCGCTCGCGCGCGTCCTTGATCGCATCCAGCGTCTTCGGGCCGATGATGCCGTCCACTGCCAGACCGTTGTCCTTCTGCAGCTGGCGCACGGCAGCCTCGGTGTTGCGACCGAACTTTCCATCCTCGACCAGCGGCTTGCCGTCGGCACCCACATACCCCAGGTGGCCCAGCTGTTCCTGCGCCCTGCGCACATCCTCGCCGTGCGCACCCTGTTTATGCAGTTCGTTGCTGGCCTGCGGCTTTTCCTGCGGGGACGGCTTCGGTTCGGCGGCGCCCTTGGCCTGCGCCTGCTCGTGCGCCTGGCTGCGGTTTTCCAGCAGATCGCGTGCCTGGTGCAGCGGATCGGAGGCGAACAGCTTCCAGTTCGGGTGGTCCTTTACCTGCTTGAGGTAATCCTCCACCGGCATGGTATGCACGCCCAGCTTGCCGGTGGACTGGCTGATCAGCAGCTTGTCGGTGTTCGGGTCACGCACCACCATCACGATGTGGTCGATGCCTTTCCAGTACTCGTGCTTGGTATTGGCCGTGTCCAGGCCGATCACCATGCCTTCCTTCAGCGCACCCGGCTTGAGGATGTCGTCGCGCTTGAGCAGCACGCCCGAGTACTTGTAGGCCTGCTCCACGATGCTGCCCGAACCGGCGAAGCCCAGCTTGATCTTGTCGGCATCGGCGAACACCGCGTGGCCGGCCTTCTGGTTGATCTCATCCTGGGTCTTGTTGAGCAGCGTGCCCACCCAGCCCGAGCAGTCGATGTAACCCTGGGCGACGTTCTTGCCGGACACGCCGGGAACCTGCAGGCGATGCCCTTCGATGTTGATCGCGTACTTGACGTGGTCGTACTTCACGCCGGCGTTGTAGGCCGCATCCAGCGAAATGCCGGGTGCATCGGGCTTGGCGGCAGCAGCCGTGGCGGTAGCGGCGATGGTTGCGGCACCGGCGGCGGCAGCGGCCTGCGCGGCGGGGGCCACGGTCTGTGCCGGTGCGGCCTGCACCGGTGCCGGACGCGCCTGGGCCTCGGTGATCGGCGCGATGTTCTTTTCCGGGATGCTGATCGCGTCGTACTTGCGGTCGTAGTACTGGGCGAAGGTGCTGGCCAGGTCACGATCATTCATCGTGCGCATCTCGGCGCGCGTATGCCCGGTCAGCGCTTCCACGTCACTGCCGATCTGGCCCATGATGCGCGGGCGCATGTTGATCGGATCGCCGTGGCCGTCGCGCACCACGCCGAACGTGCCGGTGGCGATCGCGGTCTGGATCGAACCGTAGCCGGCCGCACCCTGCTGGTGTGCCAGATACAGGTCAAGGCCGCTCGGCTTGTCATCACCGGACAGGTAGGGATGGCCGGTGCGCTCATGGCGCTTTTCCATGTCCACCAGGTTGCGCTTGAACATCTCCGCTGCCGCTTCGGTGTTGCGGGTCGGGTCGTACTCGTGGCCGGTCAGGCCGTACTGCCTGGCCGACGATGGCAGGAACTGGAACAGGCCCTTGGCATCGGTCTTGTCGTTGTGCGCGCGCTCGTTGAAGCGGCCACCGGTCTCGATGTGGGCAAAGCGCAGGAAGTCCTCGCTGGCGATGCCCTTGCGCTGTGCCACCTGCTCGATGATGTCGAGAACTTCCTTTTTGCTGTAGTCACGTTGTGCCATGACACTTCCTCTGGGGTTGATGGAGCGGCCTTTGCCGCGATACGCCAACCGGACTCATCCGTGAGTCTTCAACATGTCGGTCAACAGGTGCTGCGGGGTGGTGCGTCTTACTTCTCTACGTAGGCCTTGCGGGCGGCGTCGTAGTGGTACTGGCGTGCATCGGCCGCACCCAGCGCACGGGTCTGGCCCGGGCCGGAAATGGTGGTGCCGGTGGCTGTGACGGTGATGGTGGGCAGGTCGCTGCCGGCGACGGCGCTGAAGGCCAGTACGCCCCGGTTGCTGACGCACGGCATCACCTGGCCCTCGTCGCAGGCGGCCGAATTGTCTTCGCCGGTGATCACCGTGCCCGCGCTGGCCCAGACCTGGCCGTCCTCGGACTTCTCGTAGTCCGGGTTGAATACCAGCACGGTGTAGCCTTCGATGCTGGTACCGGTGGCGAAGGTGCTGGTCGGCACCGCCAGCACCAGCTTGCCGGCCGGAGTGCGGTACTCCAGCGGCTTGCGCTTGCTGTCGATGTCCGGCGCGGTGCCATAGGCGCCGACGGTGCCGACCCACGGTTCGGCGCCCTTGAACACCCAGGGGCGATCCGGCTTGTCGCCGGTCAGGGTGAAGGTGGCCTCGGTCAGGGTGACCTGGCTGTCCGGACCGGCTTCGTCTTCGCCGGGCTTGCCGTACTTCTGCGGTGTGTTCCAGGCAAAGCCGGTGTAATAGCGGGTGCCGGCCAGTTCGAAGGCATGGCCGAACCAGAAGGTGGCGACACTGCCATTGGCTACTTCATACGAAACGGCGCCATCGCCGTCGACGTCGTAGATGAAATACAGCACGCTGCCGGCATCGGGGGGCGTGGCGGTGGCCGTGGTGGCGGGTGTGGCGGAGCTCTGCATCGGGGCAACATCCTGTCGTGGCGCGGTGGCGCCCTGTGGTGACGCGGTCGAAGGCGAGGGGGTGCAGGCGCCGGCAAGCAGCGCAACGAGCAGGCCGGCGAACGTCGCACACAGGCGTGGGCGGACACGGGCCAAGCGGGATTCCGGAAGGATCTTCATGCACCTCTCCATGGTTTGCGGGCGTCGGGCAGGAAGGCCAACGCAGAACACGCCCCGCCCTCGAGGAGGGGGAACGTCGTGATGAGCCGGTCGATTCCTTCGACCTCGCATAGGAGAACCCATCGACGCGGATGATGGCACAGTTGCGACGGCGATCACAGGGGGCAGGGAGTCGCCTCCCGCCAGGGAACTACGAACGGTGTCTCAGATCCTGCCGTCGCGCAGGTAGTCGAACAGCTCCGCGTCGCCCTTCAGCCCGAGTTTGAGCATGGCGTCACCCTTCTGGCGGCTGATGGTGCTGACGCTCTTGTGCAGCTGCAGCGATATTTCCTTGACCGTCATGCCGGTGCCGAGCAGCCGCAGCACCTCCACTTCGCGCGGCGACAACGGCTTGCCGTCACCCTCGCGCATGCGCCAGCTGCCCGCTTCCTCCACCCGCTCGCGCAGGCTGCGGCTGATGTAGGACTGGCCGCGATAGACCGCCTGGATGGCCTGCGGCAGTTCATCCATCGACGAACTCTTGTCGACCAGGCCGAGCACGCCGCTGTCGAGCACCATGCGCAGGATCGCCAGGTTGTTGGAGACACTGAGCATGAGTACCGGCAGGTCGGGATGGCGGCGGCGGATCATGCCGATCATGGCGAAGCCATCGGCCTGGGGACTGCCGGGCATCGAATAGTCGGTGACCAGCAGGTCACAGGGTTGGGTGGTCAGCAGGGTCATCAGGGCCTGGGCGTTGTCGGCCTCGCCAACGACTCGGCCAACGCCGCTGGACTCGATGACGGCGCGGGTACCGATGCGGACCACGGGGTGATCGTCTGCGATGATGATGCGCAAGGTCATGCTCTAGTATGGCCACTGGCACGCCGGACCGCGACCGTCGCGGTCCCTGGCAGGACTTCCAGGAGATCGTTGCAGATGCGCAGCTGGGCGGCTCGTGGACTGATCCTGTTGACCGCCTTGCTGGCGCTGCCGGCGCTGGCCCAGCCGACGTCCACGCCGGGACCGTTGCCGCTCAGCCCGCCACAGCGCGAGTACCTGGCCGCACATCCTGTTGTCGTTGTTGGACAGTATGACAGTGGCTGGCCTCCTTTTGAGTCGATCCAGGACGGGAAGCAGATGGGGCTCGGCCCGGACTACCTGACGCTTCTGGCCCGGCAGCTGGGCCTGAAGGTGGAAACGCGCCGTTTTGCGGACTGGCCCTCTGTGCTGGATGCGGCATGTCGTGGCGAGATTGACGTGGTGATGAACATCGCCCTCAGCGCCGAGCGTACCCGTTGCATGGTCTACACCGCTGCCTATGCCGAAGCACCATTGGCCCTGGTCGGGCGTCCACAGGACCTGCGTGCCTCGGAGGCACCTGACCTGGACGGGCTGCGCGTGGTCGTCGAACAGGACTTCATGACCGGACCGCAGGTGCGTGCGCGGTTCCCCCGGGCACGACAACTTGTCGCAGACAACACGCTGACGGCCTTGCGTATGGTCAGAGACGACAAAGCCGACATTTTCATCGGCAATGCCTACGTGGCAACGGAACTGATCGCCGCCAACGGGTTGAAGGGTGTGGCGTTGCTGCGGCCCAGCGATCTGCCGCCGGAGCAGTTGCATTTCGGTGTGCCCAACAGCAAACAGCCGTTGTCCGAAGCACTGGATCTGGCGCTTGCCGCTGTCAACGAGACCCAGCGCGACGCCCTCGTGCAGCGCTGGCTGCGGGCGCCGCAATGGTCGGCATCGGCGCAGTTGGCGCTGAGCCAGGCAGAGAAACGGGTGCTGCAGCAGCCATTGAAGATCGGCTTTGCGCCCAACGCGGCTCCCCTGTCGTTCGCCGACAGGAATGGCAAGCCCAGTGGCCTGACCAACGAGTACCTGCAGCGCCTGCTGCAGGCCGGCGCCAACCTGCAGGTGGAAAACAGCCATGACTGGTACGAGGTGCGCGAGAAGGCGCGTCGTGGGGAACTGCAGGCGGTGATCGGCATTCCTGCCGATTCGAGCTATCTCGGGCCGGAATGGGTGTTCAGCCAACCCTTCATCACCGTGCCCAACGTGATCGTCACCCGCACTGACAGCCCGTCGATGCTGGGGCTGTCGGACCTGGACGGCAAGCGCGTGCTGTTGTCCGATCCGGAGCGCATCCGTGGCTACGTGCAGCATCAGGCACCGTCGGCGAAGATCGTCGCCGCGCGCAGCGCCGAGCAGGCCCTGCAACGCCTGGCTGATGGCGAGGCCGATGCCTACGTGGGCAACCTGGCGCTGGTCGACCAGCTGCTGCGCAACCGTTTCCCTGGGCGCCTGCAACTGGCCGCGCCTGCCGGGTTCAACGACCAGCTGGCGCTGGCGGTGGAGCGCCGCCATGCGGCATTGGCCACCACCTTCGACCGCCTGCTGCTGCAGATGGGGCCGCGGCGGCGCGAGGCCCTGCGCGGCGATTGGCTGTCGGTGGAATACCACGATGGGGTGGACTGGCGCACCCTGCTGCGCTGGGGCCTTCCGCTGATGCTGGTGCTGACCACTGCTGTGGCAGTGCATGGGCTGGGGCACTGGCGGTTGCGCCGCGAAGTGGCCGGCCGTCGCGAGCTGGAGCAGCGTCTGGCCGAGGTGACCGACAACCTGCCTGCCATCGTCTACCAGGCCCGCCGCGAAGCGGACGGCACCTTGAGCTTCCCCTTCATTGCCGGCGATGTGCAGTCGATGTTCGGCATCAGCCGGCAGCAGGCGGAGTCGGACGGGCAGGCGCTGCTGGCATGCATCGATGCCGACGACCGCGCAAAGGTGCTGCGTGCGATGGAGCTGGCGGCGCGCAATTTCGCCCCGCTGTCCTTCGAGTTCCGTATCCATCGCGACGGAAGTGCGCCCTGCTGGGTGCGCAGCCAGGCGCACCCGTACTCAACCGAAGCCGGCGCGGTAACCTGGAGTGGTTACTGGGTGGACGTGAGCCAGGCGCGTGCGCAGGCCGACGCGCTGGCCGCGGCGATGGTCGAAGCCGAGCAGGCTGCAGCAGCGAAATCGCGCTTCCTGGCCACCATGAGCCATGAAATCCGCACGCCGATGAGCGGTGTGCTGGGCATGCTGGAAGTGCTGGCGCATTCGCCGCTGGACGCTGAACAGCAACGCATCCTCGGCGTGATCGAAGACTCGGCGCAGATGCTGCGGCAGATCCTGGACGACATCCTCGACTATTCGCGGATGGAAGCGGGTGCGCTGCGCCTGGAGCCGGTGCCGCTGCCGGTGCGGCCACTGCTGGAGGGTGTGCATCGATTGTTGTTGCCGCAGGCCACGGCGCGGGGCCTGGACCTGCAGCTGGACATCGACGAACAGCTGGCACAGGCCCATGAAGTGGATGGCGTGCGCCTGCGCCAGATCGTGTTCAACCTGCTCAGCAATGCCATCAAGTTCACCGTGAAGGGCTCGGTGCGGCTGCAGCTGGAAGTGTTGGGCCCTACTGCCGAGGATGGCAGCCAGCCGCTGCGCCTGAGCGTCACCGACACCGGCATCGGCATCGCGCCGGAGCAGCTGCCGACCCTGTTCGAACCCTTCACCCAGGCCGGTGCTTACATCCAGCGCGACCATGGGGGCACCGGGCTGGGCCTGAGCATCTGCCGGCGCCTGGTGCAGAAGATGGACGGCGAACTGAAGCTGGAAAGCACGCTGGGCGAAGGGACGCGGGTGGAGGTGCTGCTGTCGCTGGTGGAAGCGCGCAGCGAGGATGTGATCGCGCTGCAGGCCGAGCACCAGCAGATCGCGCTGCTGCCCCCAGATCTGCGCCAGGCCCGGGTGATGATCATTGAAGACCATCCCACCAACCAGGCGATGATGGCCTGGCGCCTGCAGCAGCTGGGCGTGCCGCATGTGCTGGTCGATGACGGGCAGCAGGCACTGGACCGGCTGGCGGAGGAATCCTTCGATCTGGTCATTACCGACTGCCGCATGCCGGTGCTGGATGGATTTGGTTTCACCCGCCTGCTGCGCGAGCGCGAGGGGCGCAACGGCCAGCCGCGGATGCCGGTGCTGGCGCTGACCGCCAGCGTGCTTGACGATGACGCACGCCGCTGCCGCGAAGCCGGCATGGACGACGTGCTGGCCAAGCCGTTGTCGCTGGCGACGCTGCGGCAGGCACTGCTGCGCTGGTTGCCGCGCGCCGAGGGTGCTGAAGATGACCAGGCCGCGGTGGACAGCGACGATGAGCCCGAGGGCGACGAGGGGCTACCCGACCTGGCGACCCTGCAACGGCGCTTCGGTTCGCGCGAGATCGCCCGGCAGCTGCACGACAGCCTGGTGAAGGCCAGCAACGAGGACATCGCGGCCCTGCAGCGCGCGCTGCACGAAGGCGACCGGGTGACGGCCGCGCTGCACCTGCATCGGCAGGCCGGTGCGCTGGGGGCGGTGGGGGCACGCGGCCTGGCCGATCGCGCCAACGCGCTGGTGGAACGGTTGCAGGCCGCGGGCGATGCAGAGGTCGCATCGGCGGTTGCCGACGCCGGGCAGTTCGTGGCGCATCTGCAGCACCAGCTGCAGCGCCTGGCTCACTGAGCCGCGTGCTCCTGCAGGTAAGCGATCACCAGCGCGCGACGCTCGGCGCTCGGGAAGGCGTTGTACATGCGCGTGCCGGGTACCAGATGGGTGGGCGACTGCAGGAAGGTGTCCAGGGTCTGCGCACTCCACACGAAGTCGGCGCGGCGCATGCCCTGCGAGTAGCCGTAGTCGGGCAGGCTGCCCGCACGACGGCCGATCACCCCATGCAGGTTGGGACCGAAGCGGTGGATGCCGCCTGCATTGACGGTATGACAGCCCGCGCACAGTTCGAACGCGCGCTGCATCGCCTGCTGGCGCGCCTGTTCGGGCGTGCTGGGCGCAGCGGGCGGTCGTTGGCACGCACTGGCGACCAGGATCGTGGCAACAGCGGGAAGCAGGCGAAGGGCACGCATGGGCGAGCAGGATAACGGGCGCACGCGCCGTGGGGCTGCGACCGGCCGTCGCAGCCCCATGGCCGGTCACATGCCGGAGTAGTTCGGTCCGCCGCCGCCCTGCGGGGTCACCCAGACGATGTTCTGGGTCGGATCCTTGATGTCGCAGGTCTTGCAGTGCACGCAGTTCTGCGCGTTGATCTGCAGCCGCGCATCGTTGCCGTCGCCGACGAACTCGTACACGCCCGCCGGGCAGTAGCGCGCTTCCGGACCGGCGTACTCGGCCAGGTTCACCTTCACCGGGATGCTCGCATCCTTCAGCGTCAGGTGGCTGGGCTGGTTCTCGTCGTGGTTGGTGCTGCTGAGGAACACCGAGCTGAGGCGGTCGAAGGTCAGCACGCCATCGGGCTTGGGATAGGCAATGCGCGCGTGCTTGGATGCCGGCTCCAGGCAGGCGTGGTCCGGGATGCTGTGGCGCAGGGTCCACGGCGGGTTGCGCACGCCCAGCTTCGGCAGCAGCCACTGCTCGATGCCGGTCATCAGCGTGGCCACGGTCTGGCCCTTCTTGAACCACTGCTTGAAGTTCTTGGACAGCTTCAGTTCGTCGTGCAGCCAGCTGGTTTCAAAGGCGGCCGGGTAGGCGCTGAGCTCATCGTGCTGGCGATCGGCCACCAGCGCGTCGAAGGCGGCATCGGCGCACAGCATGCCGGTCTTGATCGCGGCGTGGCTGCCCTTGATGCGGCTGACGTTGAGGTAGCCGGCTTCGCAGCCGACCAGTGCACCGCCGGGGAACACGGTCCTGGGCAGCGACATCAGGCCGCCTGCAGTGATCGCACGCGCGCCGTAGCCGATGCGGGTGCCGCCTTCCAGATGCCTGCGGATCGACGGATGGGTCTTGAAGCGCTGGAATTCCTCGAACGGGCTCAGCCAGGGGTTCTTGTAGTCCAGGCCGACCACGTAGCCGATGGCGACCTTGCCGCCGTCGGCGTGGTACAGGAAGGCACCGCCGTAGGTGTCGGTATCCAGCGGCCAGCCGGCGGCGTGCACCACCAGGCCCGGCTCATGCTTGGCCGGGTCGATCTGCCACAGTTCCTTGATGCCGATGCCGTAGGCCTGCGGATCCTTGCCTTCGTCCAGCTTGAAACGGCTGATCAGCTGGCGGCCGAGGTGGCCGCGCGCGCCTTCGGCGAACACCGTGTACTTCGCATGCAGGGCCATGCCGCGTTCGAAGGCCGGACCGATCGTGCCGTCCTTTTCGATGCCCATGTCGCCGGTAGCCACGCCGATCACCGCGCCGTCATCGCCGTACAGCACTTCGGCGGCGGCGAAGCCGGGGAAGATCGCCACTTCCAGCGCCTCGGCCTGCTGCGCCAGCCAGCGGGTGACTTCGCCCAGGCTGATGATGTAGTTGCCTTCGTTGTGGAAGCACTCGGGCAACAGCGCGTGCGGGGTGGTGCGCGCGCCGGTCTCGCTGAGGAACAGGAACTCGTCGCGGGTGACCTTCTGCTTCAGCGGTGCGCCGCGCTCGGCCCAGTCCGGGAACAGTTCGGTCAGCGCGCGCGGGTCCATCACCGCGCCGGACAGCACGTGCGCGCCGGGTTCGGAGCCCTTCTCCAGCACGCATACCGACAGTTCGCGGCCGGCGTCGATCGCACGTTGGCGCAGGCGGATCGCGGTGGCCAGGCCGGCCGGGCCGGCACCGACGACGACCACGTCGAATTCCATGACTTCACGCGGGGGCAGGGCGTTGGCTTCAGCACTCATCGATTGCATGACTCGTGGGTAGTGCCGGCATCGGGGCCACCGGCGGTTGCCTGGGAATCGCGCGTGCAGCCACGGGCGAAACGGTTGTTTGAATGTGTCAGGGTACCGGGACGGGCGTGATCGAGCTAGATCGCCGATGTTCACATCGCAATTGCTGCAATGCAGCGTAATGCGCGTGGTCTGGCAGGTGCCAAGCTTGGTTGGCGTGAGCGGAAACACCAGCGCCGACCAGGGTCGGCCTCTACCCGCACACCAACGCCGCCCGGATGGCCGACAATGGCGGCAGTCCCGACTGCGTGTGAGTGCCATGGCTTTGGATCCGTACGACCTGTTCGATGTCCGTTCCCTGCTCAGCGAGGAAGAGCGCGCGGTACAGGAGAGCGTGGCCCGCTTCACCAACGAGCGCGTGCTGCCGATCATCGGTGATGCCTTCGACCAGGCACGGTTCCCGTCGGAACTGGTGCCGGAGATCGCCGCGCTTGGGCTGCTCGGCGCCACGCTGCCGGCCGAGTACGGCGGCGGCGACCTTGGCGCGGTCAGTTACGGGCTGATCTGCCAGGAGCTGGAGCGCGGCGATTCGGGCCTGCGCAGCTTCGTGTCGGTGCAGAGCTCGCTGTGCATGTACCCGATCTTTGCCTACGGCAGCGAAGAACAGCGGCGGCAATGGCTGCCGGCGATGGCCCGCGGCGAATTGATCGGCTGCTTTGGCCTGACCGAGGCACATGGCGGTTCCGACCCGGCCAGCATGAAGACCCGCGCGGTGCGCGATGGCAGCGACTGGCGCATCAACGGCAGCAAGATGTGGATCACCAGCGGACCGGTGGCCGACCTGGCCATCGTCTGGGCACAGACCGAAGACGGCATCCAGGGCTTCGTGCTGGAGAAGGGCATGCCCGGCTTCACCACGCAGGAGATCAAGCACAAGATGAGCCTGCGCGCGTCGCTGACCGGCGCGCTGTTCTTCGACGACGTACGCGTGCCCGACAGCCACCGCCTGCCGAACGTGAAGGGGCTGAAGGGGCCGCTGGGCTGCCTGACCCAGGCGCGTTTCGGCATCAGCTGGGGCCCGATCGGCTCGGCCATCGCCTGCCTGGATGAAGCGCTGGGCTATGCCAAGGAGCGCGTGCTGTTCGGCCGTCCGCTGGCGGCCACGCAGAGCGCGCAGATCAAGCTGGCCGACATGGCCCGGCGCATCACCATGGCGCAGCTGCTGGCGTTGCAGCTGGGCCGACTGAAGGAAGCCGGGCAGGTGCAACCGCAGCAGGTCAGCCTGGCCAAGTGGAACAACTGCCGCATGGCCATCGACATCGCCCGCGAGTGTCGCGATCTGCTGGGTGGGGCCGGTATCACCACCGAGCACGTGGCGATCCGCCATGCGCTGAACCTGGAATCGGTGATCACCTATGAAGGCACCGAGACCGTGCACCAGCTGGTGATCGGCCGCGAACTGACCGGCATCAACGCGTTCTGAGCGGGGCGGGGAACACAGCCATCCACGCATGGCGTGGATCTACTGAGCGGCTGTTGGGTCCGTCTTGAAGCGAGCCGAGGACCGCAGGTCCGGCGGGGGCGAAGAGGCGCGGGTGTCTGAGCGCAGCGAGTTCCGCGCCGTCCCCCGGCGGGCCGAGGAGCGCAGGGTACCGGTGCGCAGCACCGGCTCGCGGATGGCGGCGCGTTTCTTTTGGTTACTTTTCTTTCCGCGCGGAAAGAAAAGTAACGCCCATGAACGCATGCGCCCGCCACAGCAATCAGGCGGAAGAGAGACGCGTGGCGTTACGCCCCGCCGGCAAACCCATGCTGGCGCCACGCCTCGTACATCACCACCGCAACGGTGTTGGACAGGTTGAGGCTACGGTTGTCCGGCCGCATCGGCAGGCGCAGCCGGCGACCATCGGGCAGGGCATCCAGTACGTCCTGCGGCAGGCCACGACTTTCCGGGCCGAACAGGAATGCATCACCGTCGTCGAACGCCACGCTGTCATAGCGGACGCTGGCACGCGTACTCAGGGCGAACAACCGCTTCGGTGCGATCCGCGCCAGCGCAGTGTCCAGGTCCGGATGCACCTGCAGGCGCGAGTACTCGTGGTAGTCCAGGCCGGCGCGCTTGAGCTGCTTGTCTTCCAGTGCGAAGCCGAGCGGCTCGACCAGGTGCAGCTGCGCGCCGGTGTTGGCGCAGAGCCGGATCACATTGCCGGTGTTGGGCGGGATTTCCGGTTGGAACAGGATCACGTGGAACTGGGGCGCGGCATTCATCGGCGCAGTGTACCTGCGACGGCGGCCGCCTTTACGACGCACGCCCCGCGCGGGGCAGGGCGGACGTCGCTTACGGGCGCAGCAGGACCTGGGCGGTTTCGGCAGCGAAGGCCTGCAGCTGGGCGGCGCTCGGACGCACCTGCAGGGCCGGCAGGTTGACGATCACCTGGTTGGCGACGCTGGTGGCGGCCGCTGCCAGGGTGGCGGCGTAGCGCTGGGCTTCCTGCTCGGCAGCCAGGGCGACACGCTGCTCCAGGCTCGGGCGCACTTCAACCGAGGCCAGGGTGGTGATCGGCAGCGCGGCGGCGACCGGGCTGGCGACGAAGCCGTCGCGCTCGGCCAGCTGGTCGACGCTGGGGCGCACTTCGACAGTGGCCAGGGTCGGGATGCCGCTGGCCTGTTCCCAGGCCTGCTGGACCAGCTGGTCGGCGGCCGGGCGGACCTGCACGGTGGACAGGGTCTTGATGGATTCGGAGGCCTGCACCGACGAAACAACCGCGGTGCCGGCGATCAGGGCGATGGCGATGGCAATGGTCTTGGCGTTCATGACGGGGCCTGTTTAGTGTTGGTGAGCAGTGGTGTGGTAGTAAGGTAGAACACCAGTTCTGGGGATGCAAGCAGAATTTTCGATTTCCTGCTGTTGTTCAGTCTTCAGTCAGCTTTTGTCTGAAGCCCTTCCTGGCGCAGGAAGTACAAAGCAATCCCCGTGCCAACTTTTAGTCGTTGATCTATAAGGGTTTTATGGCTCTCCGAAAGTGTCCGCAGGGCGGACACCTGTCCATTCGGGGGGCTGCGGACACTGTCCGGACGTGAATCAGCGCCGTTCGTGACCCGGGAACGGCCAATCACGAAGGCCGAGGGGGCCGATCACCCCCAGTGACTGGTGGCCGATACCGGTGGCTGCACGCCCGCGCTAGGATCGGGATTCACCTTCGTGACCAAGGACCTGGATATGTCGCTCACCCTGCGCCCGCGCGCCGCGCTGCTCGCTGTTGCCCTCAGTACTGCCCTCGGCACGCTCGCGCCGACCTACGCGCTGGCGGCCAAGCCGGCCGCGACCAGCAAGGTCGATATCCCGTTCGAGCAGTTCACCCTGCCCAACGGCCTTCGCGTGGTGGTGCATACCGATCGCAAGGCACCGATCGTTGCGGTCAACATCTGGTACCACGTCGGCAGCAAGGACGAGCCCGCCGGTCGCACCGGCTTCGCGCATCTGTTTGAACACCTGATGTTCCAGAGCAGCGAGAACCACGACGGCGAGTACTTCGAACCCTTCAAGCAGGTGGGTGCGACCGGCCAGAACGGCACCACCAATACCGACCGCACCAACTATTTCGAGAACGTGCCGACCACCGCGCTGGACATGGCCTTGTGGATGGAATCGGACCGCATGGGCCATCTGGTGGGTGCGATCGACCAGGCTGCGCTCGACGAACAGCGTGGCGTGGTGCAGAACGAGAAGCGCCAGGGCGAAAACCAGCCCTATGGCCAGGTGTGGGAACAGCTCAACCGCGCGCTGTATCCGGTGGGCCACCCGTACCACCACAGCGTGATCGGCTCGATGAACGATCTCAACGCCGCCTCGCTGGACGACGTCAAGACCTGGTTCCGCACCTGGTACGGCCCGAACAACGCGGTACTGGTGCTGGCCGGTGACATTGATCTGGCCACCGCCAAGGAAAAAGCCGCCAGGTACTTCGGCAGCATCCCGGCCGGCCCGACCATGGCGCAGCCGAAGGTGGACGTGGCCAAGCGGCCGGCCGACACCCGCGAGGTGATGACCGACAAGGTGCCGCAGGCACGCATCTACCGCGCCTGGAACGTGGCGCAGGTCGGCACCACCGACGTCGACCAGCTGCAGCTGCTGGCCTATGTGCTCGGCGGCGCCAAGTCTTCGCGCCTGAGCCAGCGCCTGCAGCACCAGGACAAGCTGGTGGACAACATCAGCGCCGGCGCCTACGCCTCGCAGCTGGGTTCCAACTTCATGGTGATGGCCACGGTGAAGCAGGGCCAGGATCCGGCCAAGGTCGAAAAGATCATCGATGAGGAAATCGAGCGCCTGCTCAAGGAGGGCCCGACCGCCGAAGAACTGGCACGCGCCAAGACCGGCTCGCGCGCGGCGTTCATCCGCGGCATCGAGCGCATCGGTGGCTTCGGTGGCAAGGCCGATGCGCTGGCCGAGTGCACGGTCTACACCGGCGACCCGGGCTGCTTCCGCACCTCGCTGGCCAACATCGACAAGGCCACCGCTGCCGACCTCAAGCGCCTGGGCGCGCAGTGGCTGGACAAGGGCAGCCACACCCTGGTGGTCGAGCCGGGTGAACGCGTGGCGCTGAAGGAAGATCCCACGCAGGCGCCGAAGCCGTTCACCGTGCCGGCGGTCGACAGCCGGTACAGCACCCTGCCCGAGCAGGTGGACCGCAAGGCAGGCGTGCCGCAGACCCGCGAGTTCCCGCAGCTGAAGTTCCCGGCCCTGCAGCGCGCCACGCTGAAGAACGGCACCCAGGTGGTGCTGGCCGAGCGCCACGAGATTCCGGTGGTGCAGTTCAGCTACCAGTTCCCGGGTGGCTTCACCGCCGACCAGGGCCGTAAGCCGGGCACCGCCAACTTCACCATGAACCTGATGACCGAAGGCGCCGGCAAGCTCGGCTCGCTGGCCTTCGCCGATGCAGCCGATGCGCTGGGTGCCAGCCTGGACGCCGGTGCCGGCCTGGATTCGGTGACCGTCGACATGTCGGCCCTGAAGGAGAACCTGGTGCCATCGCTGGCCCTGTACCGCGATCTGCTGCGCGAGCCGCGCTTCGAGCAGAGCGAGATCGACCGGGTCAAGGCGACCTGGATCGCAGGCATCCAGCAGGAGAAGGTCAACCCGAACGCAGTGGCCATGCGCGTGCTGCCGCCGCTGCTGTACGGCAAGGGCCACCCGTACGCGATCCCGTTCACCGGCAGCGGTGACGAGGCGGCGATCCGCACCCTGGGCCGCGAGGACCTGGTCGACTTCCACCGCGACTGGCTGCGCCCGCAGGACGGCACCCTGATCGTGGTTGGCGATACCACCCTGGCCGAGATCGTGCCGCTGCTGGACAAGCAGCTGGGCGACTGGAAGGCCACCGGTGATGCGCCGACGATCAAGGCCACCACTGCGGTGGCGCTGCCGAAGAGCCCGCGCGTGTTCCTGATCGACCAGCCGGGCGCGGTGCAGGCCAACCTGTTCGCCGGCCAGGTCGTGCCGCCGTCCAGCGACGCCAGCTCGACCCGCTTCGACATCGCCAACGGCGTGATCGGTGGTGACTTCACTTCGCGCCTGAACATGAACCTGCGCGAGGACAAGCACTGGTCCTACGGCGCCCGCACCAGCGCCAGCAACACCGTGGGCCAGCGCCCGTGGATGGCGATGGCACCGGTGCAGATCGACAAGACCGGCCCGGCCATGGCGGAAATGCGCAAGGAGATCGCCGAGTTCGCCAACGGCAGCAAGCCGGCGACCGACGCGGAAGTGGCGCGCATCCGCAACATCCAGACGCTGAGCCTGCCCGGCGCCTACGAGACCGCCAGCGCGGTGGCCTCGACCATCGGCACGATCGTGCAGTTCAAGCGTCCGGACGACTACGTGCTGCGCCGCAAGGCCGAGATCGAAGCGATGACCCCGGCACAGGTGCAGCAGGCGGCTGCGGAGATCAAGCCGCAGGCGCTGACCTGGGTGGTGGTGGGTGACCTCAAGCAGACCGAAGCGGCCGTGCGCGCCTTGAACCTGGGCGAAGTGACCGTGATCGATGCCGAAGGCAACCCGGTCAAGAAGTAAGGGATGTGCCTGCCCGCTCCGGCGGGCAGGCACCTGCCGGTAGCGCCGGGCCGTGCCCGGCGAGCGCGCAGCGCGGCATCTGGACGCCTTCGAAGAACCGCTGGACATGGCCCGGCGCCACCGCAGCCTTCTTCGGCTATCCCTGATTCAGACGGTTCAGGCACACTCCTGACATTCCCTTCCAGGATCCTGCCCATGCGCGTTCTGCTGCTGTCGTCCCTGTTGCTCACCGTCACCGCCTGCACCTGGGTGCCGATCGAACCGGCCGGCAAGGCGACCCGCGTGCTGCCGGCAGGCCCGGTACCGGCCGGCTGCATCTCCAAGGGCGAAGTGGTGGTGACCGTGAAGAGCAAGGTCGGCTTCTACAACCGCAACCCGCTGCGCGTGCAGGAAGAGCTGGAAACCCTGGCCCGCAACGAGGCCCCGACCACCGGCGCCAATGCCGTGCAGGCTGCTGCGGCCCCTGCCGATGGCAGCCAGCGCTTCGCCGCCTTCCAGTGCCCGCCGCGCTGAATCCTTCACCATACGGCCAAGGCTGAATTCGTAAAGATGCGGTGAAGGCCCGGGGGGTTATAGAATAGCGCCCCCTTTGCCTGAGCCTTGGCGCTAACCTCGATGCTCTTCAAGAATGTCTCGATTGCCGGCCTGGCTCACGTTGATGCGCCGCACACGCTGACGACCAAGGAAATCAACGAACGCCTGCAGCCGACCCTGGATCGCCTTGGTATCCGTACCGACGTCCTCGGCGACATCGCCGGCATCCACGCGCGCCGCCTGTGGGACAACGGTGTCCTGGCGTCCGATGCGGCCACCATGGCTGGCCGCAAGGCGCTGGAAGACGCAGGCATCGATGCGACGCAGGTGGGCCTGCTGGTCAACACCTCGGTCAGCCGTGACTACCTGGAGCCGTCCACCGCTTCCATCGTGTCCGGCAACCTCGGTGTCAGCGACGAGTGCATGACCTTCGACGTCGCCAATGCCTGCCTGGCCTTCATCAACGGCATGGACATCGCTGCGCGCATGCTTGAGCGCGGAGAGATCGACTATGCGCTGGTGGTGGATGGCGAGACCGCCAACCTGGTGTACGAAAAGACCCTGGAGCGGATGACCGCGCCGGACGTCACCGCCGACGACTTCCGCAACGAACTGGCGGCGCTGACCACCGGTTCCGGTGCAGCCGCGATGGTGATGGCCCGTTCGGAGCTGGTGCCCGACGCGCCGCGCTACAAGGGTGGTGTGACCCGCTCGGCCACCGAGTGGAACCAGCTGTGCCTGGGCAACCTGGACCGCATGGTCACCGACACCCGCATGCTGCTGATCGAGGGCATCAAGCTGGCCCAGAAGACCTTCACCGCCGCCAAGATCGCGCTGGGCTGGGCCGTGGAAGAGCTGGACCAGTTCGTCATCCACCAGGTCAGCCAGCCGCACACCGCGGCGTTCATCAAGAATTTCGGCATCGACCCGAAGAAGGTCATGACCATCTTCGGCGAGCACGGCAACATCGGTCCGGCCTCGGTGCCGATCGTGCTGAGCAAGCTCAAGCAGCTGGGCAAGCTGAAGAAGGGCGACCGCATCGCGCTTCTGGGCATCGGCTCGGGCCTGAACTGCTCGATGGCCGAAGTGGTCTGGTAAAAAGTCACCGTTGACCTGCTGCGCGCCGTCCGCACCTGCCAGCCAACCGCTCGCGACGGACAGCGATGATGTTTCCAAGTGTCCAAGGGCCGGTTCTACCGGCCCTTTCTTCAGGTGCGATCCGATGTCCCAGCTTCCCGGTTACCCCACCCACCCGCAGCGTTTCGAGGTCCGCCCCGGCCTGTCGATGAACTATCTCGACGAAGGCCCGCGCGACGGCGAAGTGGTGGTGATGGTGCACGGCAACCCGTCGTGGAGCTATTACTGGCGCACGCTGGTGGCCGGCCTGTCGGACAGGTACCGCTGCATCGTGCCCGACCATATCGGCATGGGCCTGTCGGACAAGCCCGACGACAGCCGCTACGCGTACACGCTGCAGTCGCGGGTGGATGATCTGGATGCGCTGCTGAAGCATCTGGGCATCACCGGCCCGGTGACGCTGGCCGTGCACGACTGGGGCGGCATGATCGGCTTCGGCTGGGCGCTGTCGCACCACGACCAGGTCAAGCGCCTGGTGGTGCTCAACACCGCCGCGTTCCCGATGCCGGCGGCCAAGAAGATGCCGTGGCAGATCGCGCTGGGCCGGCACTGGAAGATCGGCGAGTGGATCATCCGCACCTTCAATGCGTTCTCCTCCGGTGCGTCGTGGCTGGGCGTGGAGCGGAAGATGCCGGCCGATGTGCGCCGCGCCTACGTGTCGCCGTACAACAGCTACGCCAACCGCATCAGCACCATCCGCTTCATGCAGGATATTCCGCTGTCGCCGGCCGACAAGGCGTGGTCATTGCTGGAGCGCGCCGGCAAGGCGCTGCCGTCGTTCGCCGATCGTCCGGCCTTCCTCGGCTGGGGCCTGCGTGATTTCGTGTTCGACCACCACTTCCTGAAGGGCTTCCAGGCAGCGTTGCCGAAGGCGCAGGTGCATGCCTTCGAGGATGCCGGCCACTACGTGCTGGAAGACAAGCATGAAGTGCTGGTGCCGGAGATCCGGGCGTTCCTGGACAAGAACCCGATCTGAAGAGTGTGCCGACCAACGGTCGGCACCCACCGGGAGAGTGAACGGGTGGGTGCCGACCGTTGGTCGGCACGCCCGGGGAAGGGATGGGTGGGTGCCGACCGTTGGTCGGCACGCATGTCATGCCGCGATCGGCGCCTGTGGCGAGGGGCTGTTGCCGTTGTCGTCCGGGTGGTCGTCGTCGTTGTCCGCACCGTCGCGCCAGCGCCAGTCGGCCAGGGTCAGCGGATCCAGCCCATAGGCGATGCGGGCCTTGTCGCACTGCGGGCTGGCCTTGCCGTATTCCCACGATGCATCCACCTCGCGGCACACGCTGGGGCGGTTGGGGTGGATCGTGCAGCGCGAATAGACGCCGATCTGCGCGTCCAGAGCCACGCAGCGCACCGGCTTGGAATGGGTGCCGCGCATGCACAGGCGGTGCGGGTCGAGCACCTCGGTGAGCTGGTGTGGCACGCCGCCGGGGGTGACCTCGTCCGATTCCATCCAGTGGAAGGCCACGCGGTACTGGGTGCAGCAGGCGCCGCAGGTCATGCAGGGATGTTGCATGGGCAAGCCGCCTCGGGCGGCATCGGGAAAGGGACGAGGATGCGGATTTTCCACGCTGGCGGCCGCCGCGCAAGAAATTCCGTAAGCGGCGACAATGAACGGATGAACCGATCCTGCAACATCGCCGCGCGGCTGCCCGAGCTGGCGCGTGAACGCCCCGACCAGATCGCCATCCGCTGCCCCGGGCGCCGCGGCGCCGGCAACGGCATGGCCGCCTACGACGTGACCCTGGACTACCGTCAGCTGGACGCCCGCAGCGATGCGATGGCGGCCGGCCTGGCCGGTTACGGCATCGGCCGCGGGGTGCGCACGGTGGTGATGGTGCGGCCGTCGCCGGAGTTCTTCCTGTTGATGTTCGCCCTGTTCAAGCTGGGCGCGGTGCCGGTGCTGGTCGATCCGGGCATCGACAAGCGCGCGCTGAAACAATGCCTGGACGAGGCACGGCCACAGGCCTTCATCGGCATCCCGCTGGCCCACGTGGCGCGGCTGGCGCTGCGCTGGGCGCCTTCGGCGACCCGTCTGGTCACGGTCGGCCGCCGCCTGGGCTGGGGTGGTACCACGCTGGCCGCGCTGGAGCTTGCCGGCGCCAACAGCGGCCCGATGCTGGCCGACACCGATGGCGAGGACACGGCGGCGATCCTGTTCACCAGCGGCTCCACCGGCGTGCCCAAGGGCGTGGTCTACCGCCACCGCCACTTCGTCGGCCAGATCGAGCTGCTGGGCAGCGCCTTCGGCATGGAGGCGGGTGGGGTGGACCTGCCGACCTTCCCGCCGTTTGCGCTGTTCGATCCGGCACTGGGCCTGACCTCGGTGATTCCGGACATGGACCCGACCCGGCCGGCCCAGGCCGACCCGGCGCGCCTGCATGACGCCATCCAGCGTTTTGGCGTGACCCAGCTGTTCGGCTCGCCCGCGCTGATGCGGGTGCTGGCGCGGCACGGGCGGCCGTTGCCGACGGTGACCCGGGTGACCTCGGCCGGTGCGCCGGTGCCGCCGGACGTTGTCGCTACCATCCGCAGCCTGCTGCCGGCCGATGCCCAGTTCTGGACACCGTATGGCGCCACCGAGTGCCTGCCGGTGGCGGTGGTCGAGGGTCGCGAGCTGGAGCGTACGCGCGCGGCCACCGAGGCCGGTGCTGGCACCTGCGTCGGCAGCGTGGTTGCACCGAACGAGGTGCGCATCATCGCCATCGATGATGCGCCGCTGCCGGACTGGTCGCAGGCGCGCGTACTGGCCGTGGGCGAGATCGGTGAGATCACCGTGGCCGGACCGACCGCCACCGACAGTTATTTCAACCGTCCGCAGGCGACGGCGGCGGCGAAGATCAGCGAAACCCTGTCCGATGGCAGCGTCCGCATCGTGCATCGCATGGGCGATGTCGGCTACTTCGATGCGCAGGGACGGCTGTGGTTCTGTGGCCGCAAGACCCATCGCGTGGAAACCGCCCACGGACCGCTGTACACCGAACAGGTCGAGCCGGTGTTCAACACCGTACCCGGCGTGGCACGCACGGCGCTGGTGGGCGTCGGCGCGGCCGGTGCGCAGGTGCCGGTGCTGTGCGTGGAGCTGCAGCGTGGCCAGTCCGACAGCCCTGCTCTGCGCGAGGCGCTGCATGCCACGGCCGCTGCGCGTCTGCCCGAGATGAAGCTGGACCACGTGCTGATGCATCCGGCGTTCCCCGTCGATATCCGTCACAACGCCAAGATCGGCCGCGAGAAGCTCGCCGTCTGGGCCCGCGCCGAACTGGAGAAGCGCGCATGAAGATCCTGGTCACCGGTGGTGGTGGTTTCCTTGGCCAGGCGCTGTGCCGTGGCCTGGTCGAACGTGGCCACCAGGTGCTGGCATTCAACCGCAGCCACTACCCGCAACTGCAGGCGCTGGGCGTGGGCCAGATCCGCGGTGACCTGGCTGATCCGCAGGCGGTGCTGCATGCGGTGGCCGGCGTCGATGCGGTGTTCCACAACGGTGCCAAGGCGGGCGCGTGGGGCAGCTATGACAGCTACCACCAGGCCAACGTGGTCGGCACCGACAACGTCATCGCCGCCTGCCGCGCGCATGGCATCGGCAGGCTGGTCTACACCTCCACGCCCAGCGTGACCCACCGCGCCACGCACCCGGTGGAAGGCCTGGGTGCGGACGAAGTGCCGTATGGCGAGGATTTCCAGGCGCCGTACGCGGCGACCAAGGCGATTGCCGAACAGCGCGTGCTGGCGGCCAATGACGCGACCCTGGCAACCGTGGCGTTGCGTCCGCGGTTGATCTGGGGCCCGGGCGACCAGCAGCTGGTGCCACGCCTGGCCGATCGTGCACGCGCTGGCCGTTTGCGCCTGGTGGGCGACGGCAACAACAAGGTCGATACCACGTACATCGACAACGCCGCGCTGGCCCATTTCCTCGCCTTCGAGGCGCTGGCACCGGGCGCTGCGTGCGCCGGCAAGGCGTACTTCATTTCCAATGGCGAGCCGCTGCCGATGCGCGAGCTGGTCAACAAGCTGCTGCAGGCGGTTGGCGCTCCAACCGTGGACAAGGCGATCAGCTTCAAGACGGCGTATCGGATCGGCGCGATCTGCGAGCGGCTGTGGCCGCTGCTGCGCCTGCGTGGCGAGCCGCCGCTGACGCGCTTCCTGGCCGAGCAGCTGTGCACGCCGCACTGGTACAGCATGGAGCCGGCGCGCCGCGATTTCGGCTACGTGCCGCAGGTCAGCATCGAAGAAGGGCTGCGACGACTGAAGGCCGCATCATGACGGCGGCATCACCGCGCTGAAGCCTTCATTACGCGCAGAGATCGCCATCACCGGTTGCACACCGGCAGATGCGCAGGATGGACACAACGCCACCCACGGCCGACCACCTGCGAGGAGCACCATGCTGCATTACGCCGTCATCTTCTTTGTCATCGCCATCATCGCCGCCGTGCTCGGTTTCTCCGGCATCGCCGGTGCCGCCAGCAACATCGCCTGGATCCTGTTCGTGGTGTTCCTGGTGCTGGCTGTGATCTCGATGTTCCGCAAGCGCACATGACCGCTTGAACAGTCGTGCCGGCCGCTGGCCGGCAACCTCGATTACCCGGGGTTGCCGACCGGCGGCCGGTACTGCCGAAGCGCGGTCAGCGCACCGCGCTGTGCAATCGGCGATCGGCGTCGTGCCGTTCCATCGCCAGTTCGATCAGGCGCGTGATCAGCGCCGTGTAGTCCACGCCACTGGCGCCCCACAGCTTCGGATACATGCTGATGCGGGTGAAGCCGGGCAGCGTGTTGACCTCGTTGATGACGATCCGGCCATCCGCGGTCAGGAACACATCCACGCGCGCCATGCCGGCGCATTCCAGCACCTGATACGCCTGAAGCGCGATGTCCTGGATACGCGCCTGCGTCGCCGCGTCGATCGCGGCCGGCACCACCACGTCGGCGCCATCTTCGTTGATGTACTTGGTGTCGTAGGCGTAGAACTCGTCGTGCAGCACCACCTCGCCACAGATGCTGGCCTGCGGCCGCTCGTTGCCGAGCACCGCGCATTCGATCTCGCGGCCGACCACGGCCGATTCCACCAGAACCTTGTGGTCGTAGCGCAGCGCAGTCTGCAATGCCTCGGCGAAACCGTCGGCGTCCTTGACCTTGCTCACGCCCACCGATGAGCCCTGGTTGGCCGGCTTCACGAACAGCGGCAGGCCGAGTGCCGCGATCAGGGCATCGACATCGATCGTATCGGCTTCATGGCGGCGGATGCAGACCCACGGCGCCACCTGCAGGCCGGCATCGCGCAGCAGGCGCTTGGTTACATCCTTGTCCATGGCTACCGCCGAACCCAGTATCGGCGAGCCGACGAAGGGCAGGTTGGCCATGCGCAGCAGGCCCTGCAGCGCACCGTCCTCGCCCAGCGGGCCGTGCACGATGGGCAGCACCACATCGATCTGCCCCAGCGCGCTGCCCGCATCGGTCGGCTGCAGCTGAGCCTGCTCGGTGCCGGGCAGAACCGCCAGCGCGGTGCCGGAGGGATGCAGGGCGATGCGCGCCGGGTCCTCGGCATTGAGCAGGAAGGTGTCCGGCTGGCTCAGGTGCCACTGGCCCTGCTTGTCGATGCCGATCAACACCGGTTCGAAGCGCTCGCGGTCGAGTGCGTCGAGAATGTTCTTCGCCGACTGCAGCGAAACTTCGTGTTCGGAAGACCTGCCACCGAAGATGATGCCAACCCGTGTCCGTGCCATGGAAATGCGATGTCCTGTGCGTTGCGTGGCTCCATAGCATGAACCTTCATCGGCCTTCCGCGTGAGGCACAGATGAACCAGGAATCCCTTCGCACGCGTCAATTGCGCATGCCCCTGATCTACCGTGTCGACCAAGGTCGACACCTACCAACCGACTGAGGTTGCCGGCCAGCGGCCGGCACTACCGCAAGCACCATGGCTACCGGACCCACCCCGCCTCCCCACGGAATGCCCGCTGTTGCTGTTGCTCCGGCTTTTGATGTTGCCGTTGCTTCTGCGGGTGCCGGGCGGCAGCCCGGCCCAAGCCCCCCACCCACGCAGGTAGAATGCGCACATGGCTCTTTCCCTGCTCAAGTCCCTCAAGCCGGTCGCTGGCCGTGCCCTGCAGATCGCCCTGAACCGCGCGCTGGCGCTGGATCCGGATACCCGCCACGCCCTGGCCAGCCTCGACGGTCGCCATATCGACCTGACCCTGGACGCGCCACCGCTGGCAATGCGCATCAGCGTCGACGGCGACCAGTTGCGTGTCGGCCCGGTGGATGCGCAGGAAGCCGACCTGGCCGTGCGCAGCAGCCTGGCCGGCGTGCTGGCACAGCTGCCGCTGCTGGCGCGTGCCCGCCAGGGCGCTGACAACGGCAAGGGCCGCGTGCGCGTGGCCGGCGATGCCGAGCTGGCGCGGCGCCTGCAGCAGCTGGCCAAGGGCTTCGATCCGGACTGGCAGCAGCCGTTCGTCAGCGTGTTCGGCGACGTGCTGGGCGTGCAGGTGGCCAACACCCTGCGCAGCGCCCTGCAGCATGCCCGCCAGGGCGCGATCGACCTCGCCCACAGCGCCGCTGAATTCATCACCGAGGAATCGCGCGACGTGGTACCACGTGCCGAACTGGATGCCTTCCACGATGACGTGGACGTGCTGCGCGACGATGTCGAGCGCCTCGGCGCACGCGTGCAGCGCCTGCGGGGTGCCGCATGAAGGCGCTGCTGCGGGCCAGCCGCATCGGCCGGGTGATCCTGCGTTACCGCCTCGACGACCTGCTGCAGGGCACCCCGGCCGAGCGCTGGCTGCGCCTGGCCAAGCCGTTCGTTCCGCGCGCATCGGCCGCCATCGCGGCACAGTCGCGGGGTGCACGCCTGCGCCTGGCGCTGCAGGACCTGGGGCCGATCTTCGTCAAGTTCGGGCAGATCCTGTCCACCCGCCGCGACCTGGTGCCGCCGGACGTGGCCAATGAGCTGACCCTGCTGCAGGACCGGGTCAAGCCCTTCGACGGCGAGACCGCACGCCGCATCGTCGAGGAAGCGCTGGGCCTGCCGGTCAGCGAAGCCTTCGCCAGTTTCGATACCGAGCCACTGGCCTCGGCGTCGATCGCACAGGTGCACGCGGCCACCCTGGCCGACGGCCGCCAGGTGGTGGTCAAGGTGCTGCGCCCGGGCATCGAAAAGCAGATCGACGCCGACATCGCCCTGCTCAACTCGCTGGCGACGCTGGTCGAGCGCACCCATCCGCGCGCCGACAAGATCCGCCCGCGCGAAGTGGTGGCCGAGGTGGAGAACACCCTGGCGGCCGAGCTGGACCTGCAGCGCGAAGGCGCCAATGCCAGCGTGCTGCGCCGTTTCTGGGAGAACTCCGACGACCTGTACGTACCGGAAGTGATCTGGAGCCATACCGCCGAACGCGCGCTGACCCTGGAGCGGGTATGGGGCATTCCTTCCGACGACATCGCCGCGCTGGACAAGGCCGGCATCGACCGCAAGGCGCTGGCCGCCAAGGGCGTGCGGGTGTTCTACACCCAGGTGTTCCGCGACAACTTCTTCCATGCCGACGCGCACGCCGGCAACATCTGGGTCGACATCGATCCGATGCGCCGCGACAACCCGCGTTTCATCGCGCTGGACTTCGGCATCATGGGCCAGCTCTCGCAGGAAGATCAGTACTACCTGGCCGAGAACTTCATGGCCATCTTCAACCGCGACTACCGCCGCATCGCCGAACTGCACGTGCAGGCGCGCTGGATGCCCGACAACGTGCGCATTGATGATCTGGAAGCGGCGGTGCGTTCGGTGTGCGAGCCGTACTTCACCCGCCCGCTGTCGCAGATCTCGCTGGCCGAAGTGCTGATGAAGCTGTTCCGCGTGGCCCAGCGCTACCAGCTGACCCTGCAGCCGCAGTTGATCCTGCTGCAGAAGACCCTGCTCAACATCGAAGGCGTCGGCCGCCAGCTGGACCCGCAGATCGACATCTGGGCCGTGGCCAAGCCGGTGCTGGCGAAGATCCTGCGCGAGCGCTACAGCCCGCGCCGCGTAGTGCGCGAGATCGGCAAGCGCCTGCCGGAAATCATGACCCATGCGCCGGACATGCCGCGCCTGGTGCACGCCTGGCTGACCCAGCAGGTGGAAGGTCGCCATGAACTGGCGATGCGCTCGCGCGATCTGGTTGCGCTGGACGCCAGCGTGCAGCGCCTGCAGAAGCATGCGGTCGGTGCGATCACCGGCGTCGGCCTGCTGGCGATCGCCGCGTTGATGTACGTGCTGCAGCCGCCGGGCTGGTACTGGGGCGACCTGCCGGCGTGGAGCTGGGTGTCCGGTGCGGTCGGAGCGTTCGCATTGGCGCGTGCGTGGTGGCGATGACGGCCACCTGCTGAAGCAGCGACGACAGCGGACCGTCGTCGCCGACCGGCTTACCAGCGGTAGCCCAGCCCCACCTGCGAATGCAGGCTCTGGAAACGATCCAGGCGCGTCTTGTGCCAGGTCTTGCCCAGCCCGACGTCGAGCACCAGGTGCTCTCCCAGCGGCTGGCTGCGGCGCAGGAACACGCGCTTGGCATCGTGCTCGCGCAGCAGCAGCGGGTCGGCCTCGGCGGTGTAGCCCGAGGTGCCGGTGCCCAGCCACAGCTGGGTCGAGCCATGGCCATGGCTGTCCTTCAGGCGAAGTGAGATGGTGCTGCCGTGGCCATCAGGACCATTGGATTGGCGATGGCGCTCATGCTTGACCGATGCCGTCACTCGCGGGAAGTAGTGGGAAGCACCGATCGACCAACCGCTGACGTAACTGCTGCCGTGGTATTCGGCGTACTTGCCGCCCACGCTCAGCACCGTCCTGCTGGCCACCGTCCACAGAATGTCCTGCTTGATCTGGCGGTTGACGAAGACCGGATCGTCGTTGGAAGCCATCAGCGATGTACGGGTGGCGAAGGAGGCCGACCAGTCGTGGTGCAGTGAACCCTGTGCGCGGTTTCCGCTGTAGCGGGCGGTGCCGTAGTCGCGCTCGCCGTGGGCCAGGCCCAGGTGCCAGCGACTGGTGCCCGCGCGACCGGCTACATCCATCGTCTGCACGTCGCGCTTGCCGAAGCCTTCGTTGTATTCGGTGTGGTCCAGCTGCAGGGAAACGCGGTCGACGCCGGCGTGGGCGCTGGCGGCGGCCAGCAGCAGGACGCACGGTAGTGCGCCATGGGTGATGAATCGCATGGTGATTACTCCAGGGGTTGGGAATGCAGGTGTTGCAGCAGGCGATAGCGGCCTGCGGGCAGATTCCGTTCCACGGTGATCCGCGGACCGAACTGGCTGCCCGGCGCGATGATGCGACCGGGCAGGATGATCACGCCGACACCCAGCGCCGCACCTGCGCCGATCCACGCGCCAAGCTTGTCGCGCTGGCTGTTGATGACCTGGCCGTCGACATGCACGTCGATCGAAGCACCGTCGAGGCGGTGGTTGCTGGTGCGCACGAGGGCGCCAAGATAGGCGTCGTCGTCGATGCGGCTGTCGCCGATGAAGCACTGCGGACCGATGCTGACCCGACGGCCGACCACGGTATTCTTGAGCTCGCTGCAGAAGCCGATACGGGTGTCGTCACCGATGCACAGCGGGCCGCGCAGCAGCACGTGGTTGCCGATCAGGCAGTCGCGCCCGATCGACACCGGACCCTGGATATGGGCGCCATCACAGATGCGGCTGCCGGCGCCGACATGCACCGCGCCACGCATCGTGGCCCGTGGTGAGATGTCCGCGCGCGGATCGAGGTCGGGTTGCAGCAGTGCCAGTGCGCCCGCCATTGCCTCCAGGTCATTCCACCACATGCGGATACCTCGTCGGCTTGTCGCGCGCGGGCTCGCGGCCGGTGAACAGTCCCTTCAGTCCATGGACCAGCCAGACCGCATAGGCCAGCAGCACATACAGCACCGAGAACGCTGCGGCCGGTACCAGCCAGGGACGTCGGTGGTGCACGGCACTGACCAGCCCCAGCGCCATCACGATGCAGATCCACACCAGCGGCACCACCGCCACCACCAGGCCAGCCGGGCCGTGCACCCTGGCGGCGCCAAATCCCACCTGCAGCCCAGCGGCGATCCCCACCAGCGCCAGCAGGATCATCGGCAGGATGCTGAAGAGCCCGAAGCGGGTCAGCAGCAACCGCCGATGCAGGCGCATGCACACCGCGTAGCCGACGATCCAGCGCCGCCAGCGGCGCCATTCCTCCACCAACGTGCTGCATTCCTGCGGGTACACCACGCAGCGGATGCTTTGCCGTACCCGGTAGCCCTGGGCCACCAGAGACCAGGACATGTCCAGGTCTTCGACGCGGGTGCGGTCGGAAAAACCCACCTTCCGCAGCACGCTGGTGCGGAACAGCCCACAGGAACCGGAGACGATGAACGGCGCTCCGCCCAGCCACTGCTGGAAGCTGCGCTTGATGACGATCATCGGCAGCTTCAGGCTGGCCCGCACGTGTGGAAGAAAGCCGGCGCCCTGCAGGCAGGACGATGGCACGCCACCCACTGCGTCGGCGCCCCGTTCGATTTCCGCCAGCAGGTGCCCCAGGCCGGTACTGCGTGGATCGACGCGGGTGTCAGCATCGGTCAGGAACACCTGGGCGGTGGTCACATGCTGCAGCCCGTGCATCAGCGCCCCGCCCTTGCCGGTGTTGGCCTGGTGCACGGCAAGCAGGCGGCCTGGCCACTGCAGCTGCAGCGTGTCCAGTACCTGCGCGGTGGAATCGGTGGAACCATCGTTCACGCAGATAACCCGTGCGATGTACGGGTTGTGCAGCAGATCGGTGAGCGAACGCTGCAGGCACGGTGCTTCGTTGTAGGCCGGCACGATCGCATCGATGCTGCGCAGCTGCCCGCTGGGCCTGCGCGTTGCGTGGACCAGCAGGCGCACGACGATGAAGGCACACATCGCCAGGAACAGCAGGGTCTTCATCACAGCACCAGCCGATGGGGCAGGAAGCCCTCGCTGGGGCCGATGCCCACCTGTTGGCCGCGGAACTGGGCATGGCAGCGCAGATGGCTTTCCTGCATGTAATGGCGATCACCCTGGCTGGCGTGTTCGCGCAGCGCACGGATCTTCAGTTCCAGCTGCACGCTGATGTCTTCAAACACCTGGGGCGCGAACTGCGGCAGCGTGCTCGGGCTTTCGTAGCACAGGATCTGCGGGACGCTGCGACAGGCGACGATCGAAGCTTCATGGACGGTGCGATGGTCCTGATGATGGTCTTCGCCGCACATCGTGTAGACGCGCTGTGGCCGAATGGCCGCGCACGCCTGCTCCAGCGAACCGATGATGGCGTTGCGGCAGGAGGGAAAACAGGTGTCCGGGAAATCGTGCTGCAGCACCTGCCGGACACCAAGCTGCCGCAGCGCGCGATGTGATTCGTCGCTGCGGTCGGCACCATCGTGGCAGCCGCGGCCACCCCGGCTCAGCACCAGGGCATGGATGCGGGCGCCGGCGAAGGCGAGCTTGGCCAGGCTGCCGCCACAGCCCAGTTCGATGTCATCAGGGTGGGCGCCGATTGCCAGGATGTCGTGGGCCATGGCCATGTCCTTGCGGGAAATCCAGGGGGAGCGCGGCAGAGGTGTTGAACGCACTGCTGCGGGCGCGGACTATCGCAATGGCCAGATGGAACAGGGCCTAGGAACATTACGAAAACCGGCCGACGCGCGGCGCAGGCCTTGCCGCGCAACAACGTGGCGGGCAGCGGGATTGGCCGCCGTTGATTGGCGAAGGCGTCCGGGCAGGCCGATGACGTCAGTACGTCGATGCGGACGCGCGCCGTGGAAGCAGCGAGAATGGTGCTGGTGCATCGCCATCCGGTGTTTGCCCACAGCGCGGAGAGCGAGCCGATGGACCTGGATGCACTGAAGGATGAACTGGCCCGCTTCGGCGCCCACAACGATGCGAACGAAACCGAGCGCGGCCGGCGCATGCTCAACATCACCGCCGACACCGGTGAACTGCTGTCGGTGCTGGTGCGTTTCGGCAACGCCCGCCGCGTGCTGGAGATCGGTACGTCCAACGGTTATTCCACGCTGTGGCTGGCCGAAGCAGCGGCCGCGATCGATGGCCAGGTGACCACGCTGGAGTTCGCTGCCGACAAGGTGGCGATGGCCCGCGCGAATTTCGCCCGCAGTGGATTGGGCGAGCGCATCAACCTGGTCCACGGTGATGCCGGGCAGTGGCTGGCGCAGGCCGCGCAGGGCTGCATCGACCTGCTGTTCCTGGATTCGGATCGCGGGCAGTACGCGGGCTGGTGGCCGCAGCTGCGTCGGGTACTGCGCCCCGGCGGCCTGCTGGTGGTCGACAACGCCACCACGCATGCCGATGAGATGGCGCCGCTGCGCGCCCTGCTGGCCGCCGACGCGGCGTTCACCACCAGCCTGGTGCCGGTGGGCAATGGCGAACTGCTGGCGCTGCGCAATACCTGACCGGGCGCCATCCCGGTAGCGCGGGTCGCTGGCCTGGTGCGGTAGTGCCTGCCGCTGGCCGGCAACCGCAGTCATCGGGCGACCTCGACGTTGCCGGCCAGCGGCCGGCACTACCCTGTTCAGCGCGTCATCCGGATAATCGCGCGGTGAGTACCGAACCTGACACCCTCGCTGCGGTCGAGACTGAAACCGCGCCCCTGCAGCTGCTGCACCTGGATGAACGGCTGGCCGTGGTCAACAAGCCGGCCGGGCTGATGGTCCATGACAGCAAGCTGGCCCGTGGCGAAGATGATTTCCTCGCCGATCGCCTGCGCGAGCAGCTGGGCCGGCCGATCTTCCTGGTCCACCGCCTGGATCGCGCCACCAGCGGCTGCCTGTTGCTGGCCTTCGACCGTGATGCGGCCAGTGCGCTGGGCAAGTCGTTGATGGGCGGCGAGGTGAGCAAGGATTACCTGGCCATCTGCCGTGGCTGGCCGGCCGAGGAGGCCTGGCAGGTCGACCACGATCTGGACGGTGGTCCCGGCAAGCCGGTGAAGAAGCCGGCGGTCACCGACTTCCAGCGCCTGGCTACCGGCGAACTGTCGGTACCGGTGGGCGAGTTCACCAGCTCGCGCTATGCGCTGCTGCGTTGCCAGCCGCTGACCGGGCGCTTCCGGCAGATCCGTCGCCATCTCAAGCACCTGTCACATCACCTGATCGGCGATACCAGCCATGGTGATGGCCGGCACAACCGCAACTTCCGCATGCAGGGTGTGCACCGCATGCTGCTGCACGCCGAGCGCCTGCGCTTTCCGCATCCGGATGGCGGCACGGTGGACGTGCGCGCGCCGGTCGACGGTGAATTCCAGAAGGCGCTGGATCTGTTCGGTTGGCAGGTGCCGTAGCGGTAGCGCCGGGCCCTGCCCGGCGGCTTCTGCGATGAAACGGCCGCGCTTCGCGCTCGCCGGGCATGGCCCGGCGCTACCGCCTCACTTCTTTTCCGGCTCGTTGACGATCGCTTCCAGATCCTTCTGCAGATCGGCGAACAGCGGCTGCATGCGCGTCTGGATCGCCACCATCACATTCTGCATCAAGGCGCTGGACCTGTTCGGCTGGCAGGTCCCGTAGCGGTAGCGCCGGGCCATGCCCGGCGGCTTCGGCGATGAAACGGCCGCGCTTCGCGCTCGCCGGGCATGGCCCGGCGCTACCGCCTTACTTCTTTTCCGGCTCGTTGACGATCGCTTCCAGATCCTTCTGCAGATCGGCGAACAGCGGCTGCATGCGCGTCTGGATCGCCACCATCACGTTCTGCATCAGCGCCGGGGTCTTGTCGAGCAGGCTCTGGCCGGCCGGGCTCTCGTAGAACTCGGCCATGGCCAGCACGTCTTCCTTGCTGAAGGTCTTCTTGTACAGGTCCACGTACATCGGCCGCAGCTGCTGCCACGACAGTGCCTGGCGCAGGGTCTGGCTGGTACGGGCCTGGATGCGCTGCAGCTGTTCCTGCTGCTGGGCGTTGAGCTTGCGCTGTGCGGCGACCTGCTGGAACTGCTGCTGCTGCATCGCTTCGATCTGCGGCAACATGGTGTCGATCATGCTCTGCGCACGCGAGGCCGACAGCAGGCGGTTGATGTCGCCATCGGTGGGGGCTGCGGCCAGCACCGGCGCGCTTGCTGCGGCCAGCACCAGCAGCAGGGTCGCGCGGCGCAGCAGGGAGGGAACGAAGCGGATCATGCGGAGCGTCCTGCAGTACACGGGATGGCAAGCATACCCCCGGCAAAGGCGAAGGCGGCGTGTTCGGTGCCTGATCGGCGGCATACGGGGCGTGATGGCAGCCACGGCAACGCGGCTGCCGCTACAATGCGCGGATGGGCAGTGGACCGGTCATCATCAGCGCGCAGCTTGAAATCCCCGACGGCGAGATCGTCGAGCGTTTCGTGCGTGCCAGTGGTGCCGGCGGCCAGAACGTCAACAAGGTCTCCACCGCGGTGGAACTGCGTTTCGACGTGGCCGGCTCGCCCTCGTTGCCCGAGCCGCTGCGCGAGCGCCTGTTGGCGCGGCGTGACCGGCGCATGACCGGCGAAGGCGTGCTGGTCATCGACGCGCAACGTTTCCGCACCCAGGATCGCAATCGCGAGGATGCGCGCGAGCGGCTGGCGGCCTTCATCCAGGCCGGGCTGAGCGTGCCCAAACCACGCAAGGCCACCAAGCCGACCTTCGGGTCGAAACTGCGTCGTCTGGACGCCAAACGCGGGCGTGCGCAGATCAAGCGCGGGCGCTCATCACGTGACTGGGAGTGATTGCTTGAACAACCCGACGCCGTTGCTGCCGGCCATTCCGCCGAACATGCCGCAGGTCAAGCCCAACCGATTCCTGCGCTGGCTGGCGCGCTGCACGCTGCGCATGGGCGGCTGGAAAGTGACCGGTACGCTGCCGAACGTTCCCAGGCTGGTCTTCATCATCGCCCCGCATTCGTCCAACTGGGACGGGCTGTGGGGCATGGCCGCCAAGATCGCACTGGGCATGAAAGTGAAGGTGCTGGGCAAGGCCTCGCTGTTCTGGTGGCCACTGGGCCCGCTGCTGCACAAGCTGGGCGTGATCCCGCTGGATCGCAGTTCGCCGCAGGGCACTGTCGGCCAGGCCGTGGACCTGCTGCGCAACAACGAGAAGATGTGGTTCGCCATCACCCCCGAGGGCACCCGCAAGGCGGTGAAGGACTGGAAGGCCGGCTTCCTGAAGATTGCGAGGATGGCCGACGTGCCGATCCTGGCCGCGTATTTCCACTACCCGGAAAAGATCATCGGCATCGGCCCGCTGTTCACGCCGACCGGCGATGACGCCGCAGACATGGCGACCATCCGCGAGTTCTACCGGCCCTGGATCGGCAAGACCCGCGGCACGGTCTGAGCCAGCCGCCGCCGGCAGCGTAGACGCCACGTCCGGCACATGCCGGGCGCCCGTGACAGGAGTAGGGTGGACGGCTGCCATCCCGTACCGTCTGCCCAAGGAGCGTTTTACATGTCGCGTACCGTAGTCCTGGCCGCCGCCATCAGCCTGGCGCTGGCGGCTTGTTCCGGCAAGGAGTCCACCCCCGTGTCCGAAGCCCAGAATGCACCGGCCCAGCAGCCGGCCGAAGCCTCCACCAATCCGCTGCTGACCGCCAGCAGCCTGCCGTTCCAGGCACCGCCGTTCGACAAGATCAAGGACAGCGATTACCTGCCGGCCTTCGAAGAAGGCATGCGCCAGCATCTGGCCGACGTGCGCAAGATCGCCGACAGCGCCGAGCTGGCCACCTTCGACAACACCATCGTGGCGATGGAGCGCAGCGGCGAGACCCTGACCCGCGTGTCGCGCATCTTCTTCGGCCTGGTCCAGGCCGACACCAACGATGCCCGCCAGAAGATCCAGGAAGAAGTGGCGCCGAAGCTGGCCGCGCACCAGGACGAGATCAACCTCGATCCGAAGCTGTTCGCGCGCGTGAAGTCGCTGTACGACCAGCGCGAGACGCTGGGCCTGGATCCGGTGCAGAAGCGCCTGGTCGAGCATTACTACGACGGCCTGGTGCGCGCCGGCGCGCAGCTGTCCGACGCCGACAAGGCGAGCCTGCGCAAGCTCAACGTGGAAGAAACCACGCTGTCCACCCAGTTCCACACCCGCTTGGTGGCTGCAACCGCCGCTGCTGCGGTCGTGGTGGACGACAAGGCCAAGCTGGCCGGCCTGGACGAGGGCGCGGTCAACAATGCCGCCGCCGCCGCCAAGGACCGCAAGCTGGAGGGCAAGTACCTGCTGCCGCTGCAGAACACCACCCAGCAGCCGGTACTCGGTTCGCTGACCGACCGCGACCAGCGCGCCGCCGTGCTGAAGGCTTCGGAAACCCGTGCCGAGCGTGGCGATGCCAACGACACCCGGCAGACCGTGCAGCGCCTGGCCCAGCTGCGTGCGCAGAAGGCCAAGCTGCTCGGCTTTGACACCTTCGCCGACTACCAGCTGGGCGACCAGATGGCCAAGACCCCGGCGGCCGCACTGAAGCTGCTGACCGACACCGTGCCTGCCGCCACCGCCAAGGCGCGTGCCGAAGCCGGTGAGATCCAGAAGGTGATCGACGCCCAGAAGGGTGGTTTCCAGGTGGCCGCCTCGGATTGGGATTTCTACGCCGAGCAGGTGCGCAAGGCCAAGTACGATCTGGACGAGTCGCAGATCAAGCCGTACTTCGAGCTGGACAACGTGCTGCAGAACGGCGTCTTCTACGCCGCCACCCAGCTGTACGGCATCACCTTCAAGCCGCGCACCGACATTCCGACCTACAACCCGGACATGAAGGTGTACGAAGTGTTCGACAAGGACGGCACCTCGCTGGCCCTGTTCTACACCGACTACTTCAAGCGTGACAGCAAGTCCGGTGGCGCCTGGATGGACGTGTTCGTCGAACAGGACGGCCTGACCGGTGCCAAGCCGGTGGTCTACAACGTCTGCAACTTCACCAAGCCGGCCGCTGGCCAGCCTGCGCTGATCAGCTTCGACGACGTCACCACGATGTTCCATGAGTTCGGCCATGCACTGCACGGCATGTTCTCGAACGTGAAGTACCCGTCGATCGCCGGTACCGCCACCTCGCGCGATTTCGTCGAGTTCCCGTCGCAGTTCAACGAACACTGGGCGCTGGACCCGAAGGTGTTCGCCAACTACGCCAAGCACTACAAGACCGGCGAAGCGATGCCGCAGGAGCTGGTCGACAAGATCCTCAAGGCGCGCAGCTTCAACCAGGGCTATGCGACCACCGAGTACCTGTCGGCGGCACTGCTCGACCTGGCCTGGCACACGCAGAAGGCCGATGCCCCGCTGCAGGATGTGGGCGCCTTCGAAGCGAGCGCGCTGAAGAAGTTCAAGGTCGACCTGCCGCAGGTGCCGCCGCGTTACCGCACCACCTACTTCGACCACATCTGGGGTGGCGGTTACTCGGCCGGCTACTACGCCTACTTCTGGGCGGAAGTGCTGGACCATGACGCCTACCAGTGGTTCACCGAACACGGTGGCCTGACCGCCGCCAACGGCCAGGAATTCCGCGACAAGATCCTCTCGCGCGGCAACAGCGTGGAGCTGTCGACCCTGTACCGCGATTTCCGCGGCAAGGATCCGTCGGTGGAGCCGCTGCTGAAGTTCCGCGGCCTGAAGTAAGCGCGGCCTGAAGTACGAAAAACAAAACGGCGGGGGCAACCCCGCCGTTTTTCATTGTGTCGCTCATCCACGCCATCCCACGCAATGCCCGCCTCCGCTGTTGCTGTTGTTGAGGTTGCCGGCCAGCGGCCGGCACTACCCCCGGGTGCCGGGCGCAGCCCGGCCATCACGTCCCTACATGCACCCGGTTCGCCTGCTCGGCCAACCCCAGGTGATCCAGCGCGATATCCAGCGCCAGCACATAGCTCTGCGCGCCATAGCCGGCTGCGATCCCCAGGCGCTGGCCCACGCCGGCCGGCAGGCACGGCTCGGCCACCGCGCCATCGTCATGCACTTCCACGTACGCGTTGTGCAGGTAGGGCAGCAGCCGCTGCAGGCGCAGGCTGTCGGCACATGCGCCCGGATCCAGCAGCGTCACCTCGCCACGGCTGTGGTCGGCCACGCGCAGCGCGTCCAGCAGTTCCTGCTCCGAACCGCAGGCGCGGATCGCCACGCTGGTGCCCGCATCGATCGCACGGTGCACCAGTGATTTCAGTACCGGCGCCGGCAGCGGCGCGGCGGTGCGGATCAACGCGCCAGCCGCTTCCGGGCCACGGATGATGAAGATCGACATGGCTCAGCCCTCCCGTGCCAGGCGACGGCTGACGATGGCCAATGACAGCGGATAACCCGCCTGCTGGCTGCGCTGGTCGACCACCACGGCGGCCGGGCCGTGCTGCAGGCGCAGGCGCGCTTCCAGGCCGGGCTGGTGTGGCGACTGCAGTTCGATGTACTCCGCCGGCAGACCGTCCAGCGCCGCCTGCAGCGCACCGCCCTCGGCACACCATTGCGCCTCGTCGGCGACGCCGACATCAAGCAGCACCCAGTCCGCGGTGCGCGCCTGCGGCTGGCACAGGCACTGGCGCACATCGGCCAGGCTGGCGCAGTCGGTGCACAGCACCGGATGGCCGGACAACTCGGCCGGCAGCAGCGGACGCGGCACCGACGGCGACGCATGCCGGATCACCAGGAGGGTCATACAACACCTTGCGCAAAGCGCCCTGCGGCGCGGTAGGCACACGATGCGCGTGGGGGCCGTAAAGGTGCGATGCCCAGTTCCCGGCCCGGGCGTAAAACCTTCATAACGTCGGGCCGGAATGCACCCGGTGGCTGCCGACCGTTGATCGGCACGGGCATGGAGACCGGCATGATGCGCGGGAACCTCACGCCTGCCCTTGCGGTCTGACGCCCACCCACCACCCGGAGCCTGACATGGATGCTGTAGCCCGTCCGCCGTTCCCAGAGCGCGCGCTCACCTGGCTGAAGAAGGAGGCACTGCCGCTGCTGGTGATGCTGGGCCTGCTCGCTGCCGCCCGCGACACCCTCGCCAACCACTACGTCGTGCCCAGCGGTTCGATGCAGCCGACGCTGCAACCGGGTGACCGGGTGGTGGTGGACATGCGCGCCTACGGCCTGCGCCTGCCGTTCACCAGCCAGGAACTGCTGGCTACCGGCACGCCGCAGCGGGGTGAGGTGGCCGTGTTCGATTCACCGGCCGACGGCACCCGCCTGATCAAGCGCGTCGCCGCCGTGGCCGGCGACCACGTGCAGCTGCGCGATGGCCACCTGAGCATCAACGGCCAGCCGCTGCAGATCGCCGACCTGGCCGACACCGAAGCTTTCGGTGAGCGCCGCGCCAGCCTCGATCTGGACAGCGGCGGTGGCCCGGACATCGCGGACCTACAGGTGCCCGCCGGCAAGGTGCTGGTGCTGGGCGACCATCGTGGCAACAGCTTCGACGGTCGCTTCTTCGGCTTTGTCGATGCGGACAAGATCTATGGTCGCGCAGTGGCGGTGTACTACCGCCGTGGCGACGGCTTCGAGTGGCAGCGGCTGTAAGCTTATCGATATGCCAGAAGTATCAATCATGACCTATCAGGTTATGGATCGACTGGATGGACGGGCCTAGTCTGGGGCCCGTCCCCTCCAATCCGGCCGCCCCCACGGCCCACCGCTCCCATGACTGGCGATACCCCGGCGGCCCTCGCCGACCGTCCCCGTACTGACCACGCTCCCGTCGACACCCGCATCCAGCAGGCGACGCCGGCCTTCCGCCGCACCGCGCTGGCGCTGTTCCTGGCTGGCTTTTCGACCTTTGGCCTGCTGTACACGGTGCAGCCACTGCTGCCCGAGTTCAGTCGCCACTTCGGTGTGTCTGCTGCCGGCAGCGCGATGTCGCTGTCGCTGACCACCGGCACCCTGGCCGTGGCCATGCTGCTGGCGGGCCTGCTGTCCGATGCGGTCGGCCGGCGCCCGCTGATGATCGTTGCGTTGCTGGCCTCGGCCACGCTGTCGCTGTGCACCGCACTGGTCGACGACTGGGCCACCCTGCTGGTGCTGCGCACCCTGTTGGGGCTGGCATTGAGCGGCGTGCCGGCGGTGGCGATGACCTACCTGGTTGAAGAGATGGACAGCCGCGCGCTGGGCCTGGCGATGGGCCTGTACATCGGCGGCAACGCCATCGGTGGCATGAGCGGGCGCCTGCTGGCCGGCATCATCGCCGACCACTGGGGCTGGCGCTGGGGCATCGGCGTGGTCTCGATCATCGCCATGGCCAGCACCGTGCTGCTGTGGCTGCAGCTGCCGCCTTCGCGCCACTTCCAGGCCAGTCGCAGTGGCCTGCGCCAGCTGCCCGCGCGCTGGCGCACGCTGTTCGCCGATCCCGGCCTGCCGTGGCTGTTCGCCACCTCGTTCGTGCTGATGGGTGTGTTCGTCACCCTTTACAACTACCTCGGTTACCACCTGTTGGCGCCGCCGTACCACCTCAGCCAGACCGTGGTCGGGTTGATCTTCAGCGTGTATCTGGTCGGCACCTTCAGTTCGGCGTGGATGGGCCAGCAGGCCACGCGCCATGGACGCGGTCGCATCCTGGCGATCTCCTTCGGCCTGATCGCCGCCGGCATCGTGCTGCTGGCGATGCCGTGGCTGCCGGCGATGGCAGTGGGCATCGCGCTGGTGACCTTCGGTTTCTTCGGTGGCCATTCGGTGGCCAGCAGCTGGGTCGGCAGCCGTGCTGGTTCGATGCGTGCGGAAGCGTCGGCGCTGTACCTGTTTGCCTACTACCTGGGCTCGAGCGTGCTGGGCGGCGTGGGGGGGCTGGCCTATGCCGCATGGGACTGGCTGGGCGTGTGCGCGTTCGCCGCGCTGCTGACCCTCATCGGTGGTGGCATCGTGTGGGCGCTGCAGCAGCGCGCGCCGCAGCCGGTGACCGCCTGACGCCCGCCGGGCATGGTCCCGGCGCTACCTGGGTGGGCCAGCGGTAGCGCCGGGCCGTGCCCGGCGAGCGCGCAGCGCGGCACTTCACGCTTCGGCAAACGCCTCGCGCAGCAGCCCGGCGAAATTGCGGATCAACGGTGTCACCCCCTCGCGGCGCCACGCCAACTGCACTTCCGAATGCGCGCCGGCATCGGCCAGCGGCACGAAGCGCGCCCCTTCCACCCGGATGTGGTCGCACGACGAAGGCAGGATCGCGGCACCCAGTCCCGCAGCGGCCAGGCTGATCAGCGTCGAAGCCTCACCGGCTTCCTGCACGATGCGCGGGGTGAAACCCGCTGCCGCGCACAGCGCGATCATGTGGTCATGGATGCCTGCTCCGGCGCTGCGGCGGAACGCCACGAACGGTTCCTGCGCCAGATCACGCAACGCCAGCGTGCCGCCTTTGGACAGTCGACGCAGGGCAGGGTGGTCGGCATGCACGATCAACGCCAGCGGGTCGACGAACAGGCTGTGCGCCACCAGCTCGGCCGGCAGCGTGCGCTTGCGGATGATGCCCACATCCAGGCTGCCATCGAGCAGCGCATCGATCTGCTGCAGGGTGTTCATCTCGCTCAGCTGCAGTCGCACCTGCGGATACTGCTGGCGGTACTGCAGGATCGAACGCGGAATCTGCGGTGACAGCGGCGTGGCCCGGGTCAGGCCGATACGCAGCTCACCCTGCTCGCCACGCTGCGCGCGCTGCACTTCATCCACCGCCGATTCCACCTGCTGCACGATGCTGCGCGCACGTTCCTGCAGCAGTTCCCCTGCAGCGGTCAGCTGCACACGGCGATGGCTGCGCACGAACAGGCGCGCACCGATCAGTTCCTCCAGCTGCCGGATCTGCTGGCTGAGCGGCGGCTGCGACATCCCCAACCGCTCGGCCGCCTGGCCGAAGTGCAGGGTATCGGCAACGGCAAGGAAGTAGCGCAGGTGGCGAAGTTCGATGGACATGGATGCAGTCTATCCAGCCCGACGCCGGGAATCGTCATCCACGCATGGCGTGGATCAACCGTGTCGACCAAGGTCGACACCCACCAAGAGCAGGCCATGCCGTTCCGACGGATCGCGGAAATCTGTCAGAGGTGGGGCGTTGTGGGTGGGCAGGACCGTTGGCGCCATGGATGGCGCCATCGAGCCCCCAAGGACGGGTTTAGGGCGTGTCCTGCCCACCCACACCGCCCCGCCATCCCACGGAATCCCGCTGTTGCCTTTGACGTTGCCGTTGCCTTTGACGTTGCCGTCGATTCGGCAGGTGCAGGGCGCAGCCCTGCCGACAACCCCTCACCGCTCCGAATGCCCGCTCTGGTCGTAATCGCGCGGGCTGAACAACTCTGGCTGGATCAGCTCGATGAACGCCCGCGCCTGCGCCGACAGCGCCTTGCCACGCCGCACGATCACCCCGTAACTCCGCTCCGGGAACCAGCGCTTCATCGACCGTGCGGCCAACCGTTCGCGGTCAGCATCGTTCAGGCACAGCGCCGGCACGATGGAAATGCCCATGCCCATCGCCACGTACTGCTTGATCACCTCCCAGCCGCCCACTTCCAGCGCAACGGTGTAGGCGATGCGGTGGCGCTGGAACACCTGGTCCACCAGCCGGTAGGTGATCTGCCGTTTTGGCGGCAGCACCAGCGGGTAACGGGCGATGTCGGCCAGTTCCAGCTCGCCACCGCTGGCCAGCGGATGGTCATGCGGGGCGATCAGCACCTGTTCGAAACGGTAGGCCGGCGCATAGCTGAGGTCGGCCGGCACATCGGTCATCGAGCCGATCGCCAGGTCGGCGGCATCCTCGCGCAGCAGGTCGGTGCCGTCGGCGCTGATGGCGTTGTGCAGGGTCAGGCGTACGTCGGGGTAATGCTGGCGGAAGCGTTCGACGATCTTCGGCAGCAGGTACAGGATGGTCGAGCTGTTGGCAGCGATGTTCAGTTCGCCCGCGTCCAGCCCGCGCACCTTGTCGCGGAAGCGCGCTTCCAGGCCGTCCAGGCTCTCCACCAGCGGCTGCGCCATTTCATACAGCAGCTGGCCCTCGCGGCTGGGTACCAGGCGCCGGCCGCTGCGCTCGAACAGCGGTACCCCCAGCTCACGCTCCAGCGCCTGCAACTGCAGGCTGATGGCCGGTTGGCTGACGAAAAGTGCCTCAGCTGCCCGTGAGACTGAGCCCAGACGCACCGTCTGGCAGAACGCGCGCAGCGGCTTCAGCCGATCGGATTTGTAGGAAAAACGCGGACTTGGCGGGGTGCGTGTGGTCATGGCGTTACAAGTATTAGCACAAATTATGTAAAGCATTGCAAAAACTGTTTTGCCAAATACGGGGTTGCGGCCGCACGGTGGAGTCGTTCCCCCACGCTGGAGTTCTGCCATGTCCGCCGTCGCTTCCGCTGTTCCCTCCACCGCTGCCAAGGCCACGCCGGGCATCGCCCTGGCGACCCAGGTGGCGGGCCAGGCCACCGTGCTGCCGGCGCCGTTGCTGGCCCTGCTGGTGTCCCTGCACCGGGCAGTGGAACCCGGCCGGCAGGCGCGGCTGCAGGCCCGTCGCGAGCGCCAGGCGTTCTTCGACCAGGGCGGCCTGCCGGACTTCCGCCAGGACACCACCGCGATCCGCAGCGGTGACTGGACCGTGGCGCCGCTGCCGGCCGCGCTGCAGGACCGTCGCGTCGAGATCACCGGCCCGACCGACCCGAAGATGGTCATCAACGCGCTGAACTCCGGCGCCAAGGTGTTCATGGCCGACTTCGAGGATTCGACCTCGCCGACCTGGCGCAACCTGCTGGCCGGTCAGCAGTCGCTGGCCGCTGCGGTGCGCGGCGACCTGCAGTACACCGCACCCAATGGCAAGCATTACGCACTGCGCCCCTACGATGAGCAGGCGGTGCTGATCGTGCGTCCGCGCGGCTGGCACCTGGACGAAAAGCACGTGCGCGTGGATGGCCAGTTCCTCGCCGGCGGCCTGTTCGATGCGGCGGTGTTTGCCTTCCACAATGCGCGCGCGCTGCAGTCCAGGGACCGTGGTCCGTATTTCTACCTGCCCAAGCTGCAGAGCATGGAAGAGGCGGCGCTGTGGGAAACCGCGCTGTCGCACATCGAAGGCATGCTCGGCCTGCCGCACGGACAGATCAAGGTGACCGTGCTGATCGAGACGCTGCCGGCCGTGTTCGAGATGGATGAGATCCTGCACGCCCTGCGCGATCGCATCGTCGGCCTCAACTGCGGGCGTTGGGATTACATCTTCTCGTACCTGAAGACCTTCCGCCGCCACGCTGACCGCGTGCTGCCCGAGCGTGGCCAGGTGACCATGACCCAGCCGTTCCTGAAGGCGTATTCGGAACTGCTGATCCAGACCTGCCATCGCCGCGGCGCACATGCGATGGGCGGCATGGCCGCGCAGATTCCGATCAACAATGATGCCGCCGCCAACGAGCAGGCGATGGCGCGGGTGCGTGCCGACAAGCTGCGCGAAGTGAGCGCTGGCCACGATGGCACGTGGGTCGCCCATCCGGCGCTGATTCCGGTGGCGATGGCGATCTTCGACGAGCACATGCCCACGCCCAACCAGCACCACGTGCTGCGCCAGGATGTGCGCGTGGGTCGCGATGAACTGATCGCGCGGCCGCCGGGCACGATCACCCGCGCTGGCTTCGAAGGCAATGTCGAAGTCTGCGTGCGCTACCTGGCCGCATGGCTGGATGGCAACGGCTGCGTGCCGATCCACCACCTGATGGAGGACGCGGCCACCGCCGAGATCAGTCGCAGCCAGCTGTGGCAGTGGCTGCATACCCCGGGCCAGCAGCTGGACGACGGCACTGCCATCGATCTGGCGCTGCTCGATACCACCCTGGCGCAGCTGCCGGCGCGCCTCGGCGACACCTCGGCGCTGCCCGGTGGCGGCCGCATCGAAGAAGCCATCACCCTGCTGGCCGAGTTGAGCCGCAGCAACGAACTGACCGACTTCCTGACCCTGCCGGCGTACGCGCGCATCGACTGACCGCTGCATGCCGGTTTTCCCGCCGCTTCCTTCCCCGCTGCATCCGCACGAACCGAACTGGAGATAGACATGAGCACGCTGCCCACTGCCGAACAGATCCAGCACGACTGGGACACCAATCCGCGCTGGGAAGGCATCCAGCGCAACTACAGCGCCGCCGACGTGGTGCGCCTGCGCGGCACCGTCCATATCGAGCATTCGCTGGCCCGGCTGGGCGCGGAAAAGCTGTGGAAGTCGCTGCATGAGCGCGACTTCGTCAACGCGCTCGGCGCGCTGACCGGCAACCAGGCCATGCAGCAGGTGAAGGCCGGGCTGAAGGCGATCTACCTGTCCGGCTGGCAGGTGGCGGCCGATGCCAACCTGGCCGGGCAGATGTACCCGGACCAGTCGTTGTACCCGGCCGATTCGGTGCCAGCGGTGGTCAAGCGCATCAACAACACGCTGCTGCGTGCCGACCAGCTGCACCACGCCGAAGGCAAGGATGACATCGACTTCCTGCAGCCGATCGTGGCCGACGCCGAAGCCGGTTTCGGCGGCGTGCTCAACGCCTTCGAGCTGATGAAGGCGATGATCGAAGCCGGTGCTGCCGGCGTGCACTTCGAAGACCAGCTGGCCTCGGTGAAGAAGTGCGGGCACATGGGGGGCAAGGTGCTGGTGCCGACCCGCGAGGCGATCGAGAAGCTCAACGCCGCGCGCCTGGCCGCCGACGTGCTGGGCGTGCCGACCCTGCTGGTGGCGCGTACCGACGCCGAGGCGGCTGATCTGCTGACCAGCGACATCGATGGCAACGACAAGCCGTTCGCCACCGGCGAGCGCACCGTGGAGGGCTTCTACAAGACCCGCAACGGCCTGGACCAAGCCATCAGCCGCGGCCTGGCCTACGCACCGTATGCCGACCTGGTGTGGTGCGAGACCGGCAAGCCGGACCTGGAATTCGCGCGGAAGTTCGCCGAGGCGATCCATGCGAAGTTCCCCGGCAAGCTGCTGGCCTACAACTGCTCGCCCAGCTTCAACTGGAAGAAGAACCTGGACGACGCCACCATTGCCAGGTTCCAGAAGGAACTGGGCAGCTACGGCTACAAGTTCCAGTTCATCACCCTGGCCGGTTTCCACGCGCTGAACTACGGCATGTTCAATCTGGCCCACGGCTATGCGCGCCGGCAGATGAGCGCCTTCGTGGAGCTGCAGGAAGCCGAGTTCGAAGCGGCCGAGCGCGGCTTCACCGCGGTCAAGCACCAGCGCGAAGTCGGCACCGGCTACTTCGATGCGGTGACCCAGGCGATCCAGCAGGGGCAGTCCTCGACCACGGCGCTGACCGGTTCGACCGAGGAAGAGCAGTTCCATGGCGAGCGCAGCGAACGGGCTGCGTGATCCGGTGTGCCGGCCGCTGGCCGGCACCCCTTTGTGTTCCCGCCGTCCTTGATGCTGTCGGCCAGCGGCCGGCGCGACCAGGGCTCGGGCTGATCAGGGTGGCCAGGGAAGGGCCAGACGACGCCGGCAGATCGGGGGATCTGCCGGCGTTGTTGTATCTGCGGCTGCTGCGACAATCGGCGTCGCGGTCACTGCAAGCTATTGATATGGCTTTCTTTCTTCCTGCGCCCAACGCGTGTGAATGGGCACGGATGAGTCATGCAGGGCGGGGCAACGCATCTTCACAAAACTGAGAAGCGGCGCACAGTTTGATTCACTGATATGCTCCGCGGCTCACCAGGGGACGCTGGCGGCGGGTGCAGGGAATGACCGGCAGGGGTGCGGCCGAGAACATCGACACGACAACCGGTATCGCCAAGGTGGCGATGGCCGAGATCGTGCATGCGCTGCTTTCCGACGAAGAGGTCGCCCTGTTTGCCCGGTTTGCCCAGCCCTGCCGGCTGCAGGCGGGCCAGTGGCTGTTCCACCGCGGCCATCGCGGCGAGTGCATGTACATCATCCTGGAAGGCCTGATCGAGCTGGATTTCGGCGAGGACCTGGTGCTCAAGACACTCGGCCGGCATGAGTTCTTCGGTGAGCTCGGCCTGTTGATGGGCGACCATCCGCGCAGCGCCAGCGCGCGGGTGATGGCCGACTGCCACGTGCTGGAGCTGGGACCGGCTGATTTCCATCGCCTGGTCGAGTCCGACCCGGGGCTGGTGGCCTACTTCCTGCGGCGCACGATCCTGCGTGTGCTGACCAACGAGCAGGCCCTGATCAGCCAGCTGCGGCGGCGCAACCATGACCTGGAAGCCGCGCTGGACAACCTGTACATCACCACCCACCAGCTGACCCACACGCGTGAGCTGGTGCGCACCGACGAACTGACCGGCCTGCACAACCGCCGTGGCCTGGCCCTGTTCCTGCAGGAATGCCGCACGCAGGAAGAGGGGCCGCCGCAGGCGCTGCTGCTGATCGATTGCGACCGCTTCAAGCAGATCAACGACCGCCACGGCCACCAGGCCGGCGACCGGGTGCTGCAGAGCATGGGCAACATCCTGCGCTCGATGGCCGGCGAACATGACCTGGCCTGCCGCCTGGGCGGCGACGAGTTCTGCCTGATCCTGCGCCGGGCCAATGTCGAGATCGTGCAGCACGCCGCTGAATTCATCCTCAGCGCGGTGCACGGCCTGCTGGAGCGCAGCCATGGCACCCCGCACGTCAGCCTGGCCAGCATCGGTGCCAGCCTGCTGGCCCCTGACGCGGACTGGAGCGAGTGGTACGCTCGCGCCGATCGTGCGCTGTACCAAGCCAAGCGCGCAGGCGGCAACTGCCTGCGGTGGACCGATGGTCCGGATGGACACTGAGCGGAGATCCTGGCGATGAATGGCGACAACGGAACGTCGGCCCCGCATAACGCCCAGCTGCGGGCGCTGCTGTTCACCGACCTGTGTGATTCGCTGCAACTGGTGGAGCGTATCGGCGATGTCGCCGCAGCCGAATTCTTCCAGCAGCATGACCGCCTGGTGCTGGGGCTGCAGCAGCACTGGAACGGCCAGCTGATCGACCGGTCCGATGGATTGTTCGTTCTGTTCGAGCGCCCCATCGATGGCATCGGTTTCGCCATTTCCTACCAGAACGCGGTCGACGCGATGGGCCACGAGCGCGGCATCGTGCTGCGTGCGCGCGCCGGCCTGCACGTGGGCGACGTGCTGTTGTGGGACAACAGTGCCGAGGCCGTTGCCCACGGCGCAAAGCCGGTGGAGGTCGAGGGTCTGGCCAAGCCGATGGCCGCGCGTTTGATGCAGCTGGCGTGGCCTGGGCAGGTGCTGCTGTCCTCAGCGGCCGAACAGATGGCGCGGCGGGCCGGCAGCGAGCTGCCCTGGACTGCGGACGAACTGCGTTGGAAGGACCATGGGCTCTGGCGATTCAAGGGCATCGGCGAACGCCAGCAGGTGTTCGAAGTCGGCATCCGCGGCCGCGCGCCGCTGCGCCGGCCGCGTTCGGGGGACAAGGCCTGGCGTGATCTGCCGCTGTGGCGTCGCCCCGCCGCGTTGTTCACCGAGGCGACACTGGCGGTGGTGCTGGCCGTGGTGATGTGGACGCTGTTGCGGCCTGCGCCGGCGATCGCGTTCGCCGAGCGCGACTGGGTGATCCTGGCGGCGGTCAGCAACAGCACGGGCTACCCGCAGCTGGATTCCAGCCTGGAACAGGCGCTCTACATCAGCCTGGGCCAGTCGCGCTTCGTCAACATCCTCAGTGAACTGAAGGTGCGTGACACCCTGCAGCTGATGCAGCGCCCGGCCAATGCACGGCTGGACCGCGCACTGGCGATCGAGGTTGCGCTGCGCGATGGCGCGCGTGCGGTGCTGATGCCCACCGTGCTTGAGCTCAACGGCAAGGTACGGGTGGGCGTGGAGGTCGTGGACCCACGCACTGGGCAGACGGTGTACACGCATTTCGCCGATGGCAATGGCCTGGATTCGATCCTGGCCTCCACCGACACCGTGGTGAAGGCGCTGCGCAGCGACCTGGGTGAGGCGCTGCACGATGTCAGCCGCGAGCAGAAACCCCTGCCCACGGTGGCTACCGCCAATCTCGATGCGTTGCATGCCTACGCCAAAGGCAGCGATGCGCTGGCGCAGGAGCGTTTCGATGAAGCGCTGCTGTTCTTCCAGCAGGCGACCCGCCTGGATCCCCAGTTCACCTTTGCCTACATCGGGCAGATGCGGCTGCAGTACGCCATGGGCAACGTGTCGGCGGCCGGCGAACTGTACCGCCAGGCGGTGTCGGGGCGCACGCGGTTGAGTGCGCGCGACCAGCTGTATCTGGACGCCTGGGGGGCAGACTTCAGTGGCGCTCCCCCGCAGCGCAGTGCGGAAAAGTGGCGGATGCTGACCCAGCTGTATCCAGATGATCCGGCCGGCTGGATGAATCACGCCATGGCCCTGTTTGCCTATGGCGACTATGACGGCGCGCTTGCCGACATGATGCCGCTGCTGGAACGCCACCAGACACACCGTGCGCTGGTGCTGTCCTTTGTTGGCCGCACCCAGCTTGCGCGTGGCGAGGTCAAGGCCGCCGTCGCTGCGTTCAAGGAAGCAGGCGCGCTGCCGAACTGGCACGGCGACATGCTGGAGGCGGTCGCGCTGCTGCTGGATGGCGAGGCACAGAAGGCGCACGAGCGCAGTGAAGCCATCACCTCGCGCGGGCTCGGCGCGCGGATGGAGTACAGCGGCCTGCTCGCCCTGCAGGGTCGGGCCAACGATGCGGCCGCTGAGATGACCCAGGCCGTAGCGCAGTGTGGCGAAGTGCCGGAGCTGTGCGACATCCTGGCCCTGCAGTCGCTGGCATGGACTGCACAAGCCGGCGGCAGCGGGTCCCGGCTGCAGTACGCACGGTTGCTGGACCGCACCTTGGCGGCGGTCGATGAGGGTGTCGGCGCTGCGCCGCGTCATCGCGCTTTCATTGCGCTGTCGGTGGCCTACCACCTGCAGCGCGCCGGGCTGGACGCCGAGCTGCGCTCGCGCCGGCCGGCACTGCAGGCGTTGGTTGAACGCAGTACCGACCCGCGACTGCAGGAACTGTGGTTGCTGCTTCGCGCGCGCGGCGAGCTGGATGCCGGGAATGCGGAGGCCGCTTCGGCACTGCTGAAGCCCCTGGCCAACGGCACGCTGTACCAGTGGCATGTGCTGCAGCTGGATATCGATCGCGCCCTCGGCCGCGATCAGGCGGTGCAGCGCCGGGAACGCTGGTTGCGCCAGCGCACCGGCCTGGCCTTCGCCGAAGACGCCGGTGCTCTGGTCCTGCTGCCATTGAATGTGGCCGATGCGCGCCGGCTGGCCGATGCGGCCAGCGCGCAGCAGGCAGGAATACCCTGAGGGCGGGTCAGTCCTGCAGCCCCTTCAGGCCGCTTTCGAACATGAAAGGCACCTTGAACGGTCCGGTCACGGCCAGGCGCTCGCTCAACAGCGTCGCCGCCCGGGCAAACTCTTCCTTGCCGCCCAGCGAGTCCAGCGGCGTGTTGCACGCACCCACGCTGTCAGCATCTGCGCCCAGCGCAATCAGTGCCTTGGCCGGGTCGGCAGCGAAGGCGCTGCGGAAGGCATCGTCGCTGGACAGCTGCTTGAGCAGGGTCTGGATCACTTCGGGGGAGAGAGGAGAACGGGACATGGTTCACTACCGGCAGGGAGGGGAAAAAAACAGTATCGGCTGCGCGCAGGGGGAATTGATGGTGAGTATCCGGCACCACGCTATGATCGCCGGCCTACCATGCTCCCGGATGCGCATCGAATGAACTTCCGTCGCTGCAGGACGATGATCGTCGAACCGCTGGAGCGGGCGCATTTCGACCTGGATGCGCTGCTTGCCGGCGGCAGTGGCGTGGGCTTCGAACGATCCCTGCAGGTGCGGGCAGCGCATCTGCCGACGCCGCGCACGATTGATGCGGTCAGCTGCCTGTGGCTGCTCCAGTGCAGCGCGGAGCAGTGGCAGCCGCTACCGGCAGAGCCGAAGGCACGGCAACGCGTGCTGGCGCTGCTGGAGCAGGGGCTGCTGGTCAGCGACGATCCGGTGCATGCCGAGGCAGCAGCAGTCGAACAGCAGGTACGAGACAGCCAGTGGTGGCCGCTGTCGGCGTTGCACTACCAGCACTCGCGCTGGGACGGTGTGGACAGTGTCGGCGACATGGAACGCAGCCAGCTGATGACCGCGCAGGACCTGGTGCGCAGCTTCGGCCCGCCGCCCGCCGAAGCACCGGTCCGCCGGCCCGGCGCACGGTCCTTGCCACGCTATGACGAGGACCCGATGCAGGCGCAGCTGCAGGCACGTGCAACTTGCCGCAATTTCGACGCTGCACGCGCCGTGCCGTTGCCGACGCTGGCCCGGCTGCTGCAGCAGGTGCTGATGGCACAGGCGCAGGTGGAAACCGAACCCGGTGTGCGCTTCCTGAAGAAGAACATTCCGTCTGCCGGCAGTCTGCATCCAGTGGAAGCGTATGTGGTGGCGCGCAATGTGGAGGGATTGCCGTCGGGCCTCTACCACTACCATGCCACCGCACACGAACTGGGCCCCATGCCAGTGCAGCCCGGCGACCTGGACAGCTTCTGCCAGCGCCTGCTGGCCGGGCAGCATTGGTTCGCCAACGCACCGGTGCAGCTGATCCTGGCGTGCCGCTTCGAGCGCATGTTCTGGAAGTATCGCGGCCACGCCAAGGCCTACCGCGCGATCACCCTGGATGCCGGCCATGTATCGCAAGCGATCTACAGCGCGGCAACCGCGCAGGGGTTGGGCGCATTCGTCACCGCAGCGATCAACGAGGCCGAGGCCGAGCGGGCACTGGGTCTGCAGCCGATGGCCGAAGGCGTACTGGCGGTCTGTGGCTTTGGCTGGCGTGCAGCCGAGCGGGTGACGGCCGAACTTGATCCGCTTGGCCAGGTGTGGCCGGCCGCGCGTTGATCGACAACGCGCGGCCCACCCCCATCACGCTGCTTCGAAATCCACCAGCACCGCTCCGTCGCCCACCTGGTCGCCGGCCTTGGCCCGATAGCCCTTCACCGTGCCATCGGCCGGTGCCTGCAGGGTGTGCTCCATCTTCATCGCTTCCAGCACCACCAGCGGCGTGCCGCGCTTGACCTGCGTGCCCGCCGCCACCAGCGTTGCGACGATCCTGCCGGGCATCGGTGCCAGCAGGCTGCCGGCATCGGCGCTGGCCTGCTCGGATTCGCCCACCGGGTCGTGCAGGGTGAAGCGGTGCTGGCCATCGCTGGCGAACAGGTACAGCTGATCGCCGTCGCGCTGCAGCTGCAGCCGCCAACGACGCTCGTCCATCTGCACCGACAGGGTCTGGCCATCGGCATGGCCGACCACCTGTTTCGGCGCTGCGTCACCGCACTGCACGCGCCAGCCATCGGCAGTGGTCCACACCTTCAGCGTGTGTGCCCGCTCTGCCTGCTGCAGCGGCACCGAGCGCGCGGCAGGCACGCCCAGCCGCCAGCCATCCTGTGCCTGCCACGGTGAATGCGGGTCGCGTGCATCGGCGGCAGCGGCAGGTGTGCTTGCTACGGCGGCGATCGCCGCCAGTTCCCACAGCGCCTGCTCACCGTCACCGGTGACCGCCAGTGCGGCCTGCTCGCGCTCGATCAGCGCGGTATCCAGCTTGGCGTTGGCGAACGAGTCGGTCTGCACCAGGCGCCGCAGGAAACCGGCATTGGTGGTTACGCCCACCACCTGGCAGTCGGCCAGGGCCTGGCGCATGCGCCGCAGCGCGGCGTCGCGGTCCACGTCCCAGACGATCAGCTTGGCGATCATCGGGTCGTAGTACGGGGTGATGCTGTCGCCTTCTTCCACACCAGTGTCCACCCGCACGTTGGCCGACGGGGTCGGCAGGCGCAGGCGGCGCAGGGTGCCGGTGGAGGGCAGGAAGCCGCGGTCGGCATCTTCGGCATACAGGCGCGCTTCGAGGGCATGGCCGTGGATGGCCAGTTCGTCCTGGCGCTTGGGCAGCGGCTGGCCAGCGGCCACGCGCAGCTGCCACTCCACCAGGTCGGTGCCGGTGATGAACTCGGTGACCGGGTGTTCGACCTGCAGGCGGGTGTTCATTTCCATGAAGTAGAAATCGCCGTCCGGGCCGGCGATGAACTCCACCGTGCCGGCACCGACGTAGCCCACAGCGCGCGCGGCATCGACGGCGGCCTTGCCCATCGCGGCGCGGCGGTCGGCGCTCATGCCCGGGGCCGGCGCTTCTTCCAGCACCTTCTGGTGGCGGCGCTGCACCGAGCAGTCGCGCTCGAACAGATACACCGCCTCGCCCTGGCCACCGCCGAATACCTGGATTTCGATATGGCGCGGGCGCTCGACATACTTCTCGACCAGCACGTGGTCGTTGCCGAACGCCGAGGCCGCCTCGCGCTGGCAGCTGGCCAGCGCATCGACGAAGTCCTCGCTGCGCTCGACCTTGCGCATGCCCTTGCCGCCGCCGCCGGCGCTGGCCTTGATCAGCACCGGATAGCCGATGCCGTCGGCCTGGGCGCGCAGGAACTCCGGCGCCTGCTGGTCGCCGTGGTAGCCCGGCGTCAACGGCACGCCAGCCTTGGCCATCAGGGCCTTGGCTGCACTCTTGTCGCCCATCGCGCGGATCGCACTGGCCGGCGGACCGATGAAGGCGATGCCGGCCGCCACGCAGGCGTCGGCGAAGTCGGCGTTCTCGGACAGGAAGCCGTAGCCGGGATGGATGGCCTGCGCGCCGCTGCGGCGTGCGGCGTCGAGGATGGCATCGCTGCGCAGGTAGCTCTCGCGTGCGGCCGCCGGGCCGATGTGGACGGCTTCGTCGGCCAGCCGCACGTGGCGCGCATTGCGGTCGGCATCGGAATACACCGCCACGGTGGCGATGCCGAGGCGGCGGCAGGTGGCGATGACGCGGCAGGCGATCTCGCCGCGGTTGGCGATCAGGACTTTGCTGAACATGGCAACAGACTCGGTCATGGCACAGGTCACATGCGGAACACGCCGAAGCGCGTCTGCTGCGGGGGAGCGTTGAGGCTGGCCGACAGGGCCAGGGCCAGTACCCGGCGGGTATCGACCGGATCGATCACGCCGTCGTCCCACAGGCGCGCACTGGCGTAGTACGGGTGGCCCTGCTGCTCGAACTGGTCGCGGATCGGCGCCTTGAACGCATCCTCTTCCTCGCCCGGCCACTGCCCGCCCTTGGCTTCGATGCCATCACGCTTGACCGTGGCCAGCACGCTGGCGGCCTGTTCTCCGCCCATCACGCCGATGCGTGCGTTGGGCCACATCCACAGGAAATTGGGCGAGTACGCGCGGCCGCACATGCCGTAGTTGCCGGCACCGAACGAACCACCGATCACCACGGTGAACTTGGGTACCTTGGCGCAGGCCACCGCCATCACCAGCTTGGCCCCGTCCTTGGCGATGCCACCCTGTTCGTATTTGCGGCCGACCATGAAGCCGGTGATGTTCTGCAGGAACACCAGCGGAATGTTGCGCTGGGTGCACAGCTCGATGAAGTGCGCGCCCTTCAGCGCGGACTCGGAGAACAGGATGCCGTTGTTGGCGATGATGCCGATCGGATAGCCGTGCAGATGGGCGAAGCCGGTGACCAGCGTTGCGCCATAGCGCGGCTTGAACTCGTCAAAGCGCGAGCCGTCGACCAGTCGCGCGATCACTTCGCGCACGTCATAGGGCTTGCGCGTATCAGCCGGGATCACCCCGTACAGTTCGTGTGCCGGCAGCAGCGGTTCTTCCACCGGCTGCAGCGCCATCGCCGCTTCGGGCTTGCGCCAGTTGAGCTGGGCGATGATCGCGCGCACCCGTGCCAACGCCTGCAGGTCGTTGTCGGCCATGTGGTCGGCCACGCCGGAAATGCGCGTGTGCACGTCGGCACCGCCCAGTTCTTCGGCCGTCACCACTTCACCGGTGGCCGCCTTCACCAGCGGCGGGCCGCCGAGGAAGATGGTGCCCTGCTCGCGCACGATCACCGTCTCGTCGCTCATCGCCGGCACGTAGGCACCACCGGCGGTGCAGCTGCCCATCACGCAGGCGATCTGCGGGATGCCCTGCGCGGAGAGATTGGCTTGGTTGTAGAAGATGCGGCCGAAATGGTCGCGGTCCGGGAACACCTCGTCCTGCAGCGGCAGGAAGGCGCCACCGGAATCGACCAGGTAGATGCACGGCAGGTGGTTCTGCTCGGCGATCTCCTGCGCGCGCAGGTGTTTCTTCACTGTCACCGGGTAATAGGTGCCGCCCTTGACCGTGGCATCGTTGGCCACGATCACGCACTCCACGCCGCTCACCCGGCCAATGCCTGCGACCACGCCGGCGGCGGGCACGGCATCGTCATACATGCCGTGTGCGGCCAGCGGTGCGATCTCCAGGAACGCGCTGCCCGGGTCGAGCAGCGCATCGATGCGGTCACGCACCAGCAGCTTGCCGCGTGCGGTGTGCTTGGCCCGCGCCGCCTCGCTTCCACCCAAGGCGGTGCGGGCGAGGGTGGCGTGCAGGTCGTCGACTACGGCCTGCATCGCCGCGCGGTTGCTTTCAAATGTTTCGCTGCCCGGTTGCAGCTGGCTGCCTAGGATGCTCATGGGGTGCCTTACAGGGTGCGCTGGAACAGTTCGCGGCCGATCAGCATGCGGCGGATCTCCGAGGTGCCGGCGCCGATTTCATACAGCTTGGCGTCGCGCCACAAGCGGCCGGTCGGGTATTCATTGATGTAGCCGTTGCCGCCGAGGATCTGGATCGCCTGGCCGGTCAGCCACGTGGCCTTCTCGGCGGCGTACAGGATCGCGCCGGCCGCATCCTGGCGGGTGGTACGGCCCTGGTCGCAGGCGCGCGCCACGGCATACACATAGGCGCGGCAGGCACCCAGGCCCACGTACATGTCGGCGATCTTGGCCTGGATCAGCTGGAAGCTGCCGATCGGCTCACCGAACTGGTGGCGTTCGTGCACGTACGGCATGACCACGTCCATGGCTGCAGCCATCAGGCCCAGCGGGCCGCCGGACAGCACCACGCGCTCGTAGTCCAGGCCGGACATCAGCACGCGCACGCCGCCGCCGACCGCGCCCAGCACGTTTTCTTCGGGAATCTCGCAGTCCTGGAACACCAGTTCGCAGGTGGGCGAGGAGCGCATGCCCAGCTTGTCCAGCTTCTGCGCGGTGGAGAAACCCTTCATGCCCTTCTCGACCAGGAACGCGGTGATGCCCTTGGCGCCGGCTTCGACATCGGTCTTGGCGTACACCACCAGCACGTCGGCGTCGGGGCCGTTGGTGATCCACATCTTGCTGCCGTTGAGCACGTAGCGGTCGCCGCGCTTGTCCGCGCGCAGCTTCATCGACACCACGTCCGAACCCGCACCCGGTTCGCTCATCGCCAGCGCGCCGACCTTGGCGCCGCTGCACAGGTCCGGCAGGAAGCGCTGCTTCTGCGCTTCGGTGCCGTTCTTGCGCAGCTGGTTCACGCACAGGTTCGAGTGCGCGCCGTAGGACAGGGCGATGCCGCCGGAGGCGCGGGAGATTTCTTCCATCGCCACCACGTGGGCCAGGTAGCCCATGCCGGTGCCGCCGTATTCTTCTTCCACGGTCAGGCCCAGCAGGCCCTGTTCGCCCAACTTGGGCCATAGTGCCAACGGGAACTGGTTGGTCGCATCGGCCTCGGCCGCGAGCGGCGCGATCTCGGCAGCGGCAAAATGGGCCACGCTCTGGCGCAGCAGGTCGATATCTTCGCCGAGGTCGAAGTTCAGGGATGGCACGTGCATTGCGATGGCTCCACGAGGGAAGGTGGGGAATGGACGCACCCGGAAGGGGAAGCGGGCGGCTGTTCACAGCAGCAGCCCGCGCGGGCGATTGGACCCCAGCGTAGCGGGGTTCGGGTAAGAAGTGAATACAAATTCAAAAATTGAAACCAGACTCAGAACATGGCCTACAAACGCTCAGCATTGATGGAAGAACGCCTGGCCGGGGCCCGTGAACGGATCCTGCTGGCCACCCGCGAACTGGTCGCCACCGGCGGCTGGCGCAACGCGCCGGTAACCGCCGTGGCCACCCAGGCCGGGGTCTCCACCGGCCTGATCTACCGCCACTTCCCGTCCAAGGCCGAGCTGTTCGTGGAAGTGCTCAACGCTGCCGTGGCCCATGAGGTGGCGATCATGGAGCGCATCGCCAGTGCGCCGCAGCCGGCCAGCGTGCGCCTGCGCCAGGCCATCACCGCCTTCGTCCGCCGTGCCCTGGCCGGCCCGGGCCTGGCCCATGCCTTCATCGTCGAACCGGTGGACCCGGACGTGGAAGCCGAGCGCATGCGCGGCCGCCGTGCCTTCGGTGACGTGTTCCTGCGCCTGGTGGAAGAGGGCGTGGCGGCCGGTGAACTGCCGGCACAGGACGCGCACGCTGCCGCCGCCTGCCTGGTGGGTGCCTTCACCGAAGCGATGGTGGGCCCGACCGCACCCAGCCGCGAAGCGCACCGCGACGAGGACGCACTTGTAGAGGCCATCTGCAGTTTCTGCCTGCGGGCTGTTGGCGCAGGGTGATGCCGCCGTTGCGCGTGCCGGGCGGCTTCTGCCGCGCTTCGCGCTCGCCGGGCGCGGTCCGGCGCCACCCGCACGCGGCCACGGCCGCATGCTGCGCCGCACCAGCCGTGATGCCTGTTGTCGTGCGTGGCGTGCGTTCTATACTCGGCCCATCACGCAGTCGCTCAGCCGTGGTCCAACGACTATCAGCCAGGGGTAACGAAGAGTGCGGAATTACGATCTGGAGTTCCTGAAACGCTTCTCCATGGTGATCGCGCTGTTGATGGCCATCACCCTCGGTCTGATCCTGCTGGCCGCGTTCATCCACACCCGGATTCCGCCCGAGGTGTCGCCCACCGCCGCCAAACGTACTGAACAGCGCATCTCGCCCACTGGCGCGGTATACGCCGGCAGCACCGGCGCCGCCGCGCAGGCCGCGGCCAAGGCCGCCGCGCTGGCCAAGGCCGCCTCGCAGGTGGCCTACGGCGGTACCAAGGACGGCAAGGTGATCTTCGACAACCTGTGCACCGCCTGCCACACCACTGGCGTGGGCATGGCGCCGACGCTGGACCACTCGCACTGGGACAAGCGCCTGGCGCAGGGCAAGGACACGCTCTACAAGCACGCCATCGAGGGCTACACCGGCCCCGACGGCGGCATCATGCCGCCCAAGGGCGGCAACCCGGCGCTCACCGAGGAGCAGATCCACGCCACCGTGGACTGGATGCTGGGCAATCTGAAGTAGCGGACGCCGCCGCGTCCGCTGGTAGTGCCGGCCGCTGGCCGGCAGCCATGCATCGCATGAAGGTCATGAGGTTGCCGGCCAGCGGCCGGCACTGCCCGGCTTTGCCCACCGAGGCCTGATCGCCCCTATGCCCCCGCTGCGCAGGCGGGGTTTCGCATTTCAGGGTTAGTCTGTGCGCCTCTTCCGTGGAGTCGTCTGTCGATGCGTCGCCGTTCCCTCGCCCTCGCCCTGTCCCTGATGATGCCGGCATCCGCTTTCGCCCAGGCCCAGCCACAGGTTGCGCCGACCTCGGCGCCTGCGCCACGCAGCCCAGCCACCGTCACCCTGGCCGCCGCGCCGGCCGACTGGCGTGCACTGGATGGGCAGCACGTGCGCATCGCCGCGCCGCTCACCCTGGCCGGCACCGATGGCCTGGAACGCTTCGGCCAGCTCACCGTCGCCTTCGATGGCCGCCTGTGGCAGCCGACCGAAGTGGCCGCGCCCGGCAGTGCCGGGATCGATCAGGTGATGGCCGACAACCAGCGCCGCCGCCTGCTGCTGGACGATGGCAGCGATGTGCGTGATCCGGACAGCGTCGCCTACCTGCCGGGCAACCCGGTGCTGCGTACCGGCATGCAGCTGCGCAACGTGGAAGGTACCGTGCGCGTGGACGCGCAGGGCCGGCCCAGCCTGCAGGTGGACGGTGTACTGAAGCTGCCGGACCTGCAGCGCCCGGCCGTGCCGAGCGTGCCCGGCCGCCTGCACATCGCCGCGTTCAACCTGGAGAATTTCTTCAATGGTGACGGCAAGGGCGGTGGGTTCCCGACCCTGCGCGGCGCGCGCACGCTGGACGAGCACAAGGCGCAGGTCGGCAAGCTGGTCGCCACCGTCAACGCGCTGGGCGCCGACATCGCCGCGCTGATGGAACTGGAGAACGACGGTTACGGCCCGCAGTCGGCCATCGCCGAACTGGTGGATGCGCTCAATGCCGGCCTCGCCGCAGACAGACAGTGGGCGTTCGTCGATGCCGGCCAAGGCCCCGGCAGCAATCCGATCCGCGTCGGCATCATCTACCGCAAGAGCGAATTCAAGCCGCTCGGCACGCCGCTGACCAAGCTCGACGGCCCCTTCGTCGAACACAGCCGTGCGCCGCTGGCACAGGCCTTCCAGGGCAAGGGCGGGCCGTTCATGGTGGTTGCCAACCACTTCAAGTCCAAGGGCTGCCGCGATGCCAGCGGCGCCGACGCCGACCGCAATGACGGGCAGGGCTGCTGGAACGCCACCCGCGTGGAATCGGCCAGGCAGCTCAACTCCTGGGTGCAGGCCGAAGCCGCGCGCCTTAAGGTGAAGGACGTGGTGCTGATGGGCGACTTCAACGCCTACGCCATGGAAGATCCGATCCGCACCCTGCACGACCTGGGCTGGCAGGATGCCTTCAAGGTGGCCAAGGTCGAACAGCCCTACAGCTACGTCTACAACGGCTACACCGGCCGCCTCGATCACGCGCTGCTCAGCCCGACCATGGCCAAGCGCCTCGCCGGCGCCGCCGAGTGGCACAGCAATGCCGACGAGCAGGACGCCAGCGGTTACCAGGGCCGCAACGTGCAGGGCCCGTGGCGCAGCTCCGACCACGACCCGCTGCTGCTGGGCTTCGACAAGTAAGCCCTCGCCGGGGGTCAGAGCCCATCCCGTAGGAATGGGCTCTGACCCCGGTCATCACTTACCCCCAGGCGATCAACCCGATCGCCAGCACCGCCAGCGCCAGACCGGCCCGGTTCCAGCGCGTAGTGGCCTCGCCGAAGGCGAACACACCCACCAGCGCACCCAGCACCACCACGCCGATGTTCATGCCGGCAAACACGGTGGCCGGGCTGTCCGGCATCGACTGGTGTGCATGCACATAAAAAAGAATGTTGCCGCCGTTGAGCAGGCCCAGCAGCGCACCCGCACCCAGGTTGCGCCAGGCCAGGCGGCTGCGCCCACTGAAATGCCGCCACAACTGCAGCGCCAGCATCAGCATGAAGGCCACGCTGAAACTGGCCAGCACCGCCGCCATCGACGGCGTGCCCGACAGCGCCACCTGCTTGAGCAGCACGTCGACCACCGCGAACCCGGCCCACACACCCAGCAGCCAGCCCCAGCCGCCGGCGGAAGCGGCCACTGCCGGGCCGCGCGGACGCAGGCTGATGGCCACCATCGCCAGCAGGCCCAGGCCCAGCCCCACCAGCTTCCACGTGCTGGCGCTCTGGCCAAAGAACAGGAACGCCGCCGCCAGCGACAGCAGCAGCGACAACCGCTGCGCCACATCACTGCGGACGATGCCGGCCACCGCCACCGCGCGGCCCAGCACCAGGAAGATCGAGGGCAGCACCACCGCCAGTGCCAGCAGCGAAACCCACGGCGCATGCGGGGCGCGCAAGGCGTCCAGCGGCGGCTGCAACACCACCGCCGTCATCGTCGCGGCGACCAGATAGTTCCAGGTCACCATCTGTGCAACATCCAGCTGGCGACGGCCAGCCAGCTTCAGCAACACCGAAACCAGCACACTGCAGATCACGGCCAGGGACAGGTAGAGCATGGGGCGGGCACAGGGCAGCGGCGGGGGACGCTATCATGGTGCCATGCACAAGCCCTCGTTCCCTGTCGCCGCTGGCGAAACCGCATGCCTGGTGCTGGATGGCCCGGTTGGTCCGCTGGAAGTGGTCGTCGACCTGCCCAAGGCCGATGTGCCGATGCAGCCGATCGTGGCCGTCATCTGCCATCCGCTGTCCACCGAAGGCGGCACCCTGCACAACAAGGTGGTCACCATGACCGCCACCACCCTGCGCGAGCTGGGCATTGCCACGGTGCGCTTCAACTTCCGCAGCGTCGGCGGCTCTGCCGGTGAATTCGACCATGGCGTGGGTGAGCAGGAGGATTTGAAGGCTGTTACCGCCTGGGTCCGCCAGCAGCGTCCCGACGACCGACTGTGGCTGGCCGGCTTCAGCTTCGGTGCGTTCGTTTCACTGAAGGCCGCCGCCGAGCTGCAGCCCGAAGCGCTGATCTCGATCGCGCCGCCGGCGGGCCGGTGGGACTTCGGCGGCATTGCGCCGCCGGCCCGCTGGCTGGTGATCCAGGGCGAGCAGGATGAAATTGTCGACCCGCAGGCCGTCTATCAGTGGTTGGACACTCTCGATGCGCCGCATGAGCTGGTGCGCATGCCGGACACAAGTCACTTCTTCCACCGCAAGCTGATCGACCTGCGCGGCGCGCTCACCCACGGCGTCAAGCATTGGCTGGGCACGGCGGCATGAGCGAGGTGGAACTGACCCCGACGCAGCGCTACGCGGCCGGGGTGGAACGCGGCGATTGGCAGAACGACCCGGCCCAGCATGCGGCGCTGGCCGAGCTGGACCGGATCCACCTGGCCCTGGTGGACAGCGCCGAGGACGGCTGGCTGGACCGCCTGTCCTCGTTCTGGAAGAAACCCGAGCCGGTCAAAGGCCTGTACTTCTGGGGCGGCGTCGGCCGCGGCAAGACCTTCCTGGTCGACCTGTTCTACGACGGCCTGCCGATCAAGCAGAAGTACCGCACCCACTTCCATCGCTTCATGCGCAGCGTGCACGAGCGCCTGCGCGAGCACCAGGGCCAGAGCGATCCGCTGGCGAAGATCGCCCAGGAATGGCGCAGCAACCTGCGCGTGCTGGTGCTGGACGAATTCTTCGTCACCGACATCGGCGATGCCATGCTGCTGGCGCGCCTGCTGGAGCGGATGTTCGCCGAGGGCGTGACCCTGGTCACCACCTCCAACACGGCGGTGGAAAACCTGTACCTCAACGGCCTGCAGCGCGAGAGCTTCATGCCGGCCATCGGCCTGCTGCAGCGCTACTGCGTGGAGCTTTACGCCGAAGGCACCGAGGACTACCGCATGCGCGCGCTGACCCGTTCGCCGGTGTACCGCGCGCCGCTGGCCGCCGACAGTGACACCTGGCTGGCTACGCGCTGGGGCGAGTTGAGCGGTGGCCAGCCGGCCAAGGCGGGCAACATCGAAATCGAGAGCCGCAAGATTCCGGTGCGCGCGCGCGGCAAGAGCATTGCCTGGTTCGACTTCGCCGCCCTGTGCGAAGGCCCGCGCGGGCCGTCGGACTACATCGAGATCGCGCACGAGTTCAACACCGTGCTGCTGGGGGGCATTCCGGCCTTCGATCGCCTGAACGAGGATGCCGCGCGCCGCTTCGTCAACCTGATCGACGAGCTGTACGACCGCCACGTCAACCTGGTCTGCACCGCCAGCACCTCGCCGGTCGAGCTGTACACCGGTACCCGGTTGCAGGGCGCGTTCGAGCGTACGGCCTCGCGCCTGATCGAAATGCAGAGCGCCGAGTACCTGGGTACCCCGCACCGGGCGTGACGACCGGGGCGGTGCCGGCCGCTGGCCGGCATCCGCCTGGTGCTTCCGCAGGTCATCGGCTGCCGGCCAGCGGCCGGCACTACCTGATGCCGCCCCGTCCACCGGCTGCCCACTGTCTGCCCACCACCTATCCACAGACTTGTCCCTCGCCTGCGTGGTCCTGTCATGTGAAGCTGTCATCGTTCCGCTGGTGGGGCGCTGATTGCCACCGCGATGACGTGTTTCGGGCTTGACTGCGCAGCCCGTTCCAGCAGGTCCAAAGCGTCCAAACCGGGCGCCGATGGCACGATCCTTGCGGCGCAAGGGATTGCCGAATTTCACTACATTTGGCGTTGACGGACCCAACTACCCCCACTATCTTGTGGCTGTCGGTTGTGGGGACCCCAAGCCGCCGGGTCCATGGAATGGATCGCCGGACCCTCCGGTGATACGCCCTCCATGCCCGCAGCGGCACCGGTCAGCACTGCCAGCGGCAGCCACAGGCGCAGGGTCTCAATTCCTGCGACACCGGTCTGCCACCGTGGGCTGTCACGTCCCGGGCCGCGTCACCCGATGCTCCGAGCCACCATCCATCACGCCAAGAGGACACACGCCGTGACCACCGAGACCAGCGCCACCATCGAGAAGGAAAGCGAATTCCTGTTGACGTCGCCGCCGACGTCCAACGCGATGAGTGTGACCAAGCGCAATGGCACGACCGAGCTGGTGGATCTGAACAAGATCGTCCGCGCGGTGCAGCGTTCCTCCGAGGGCCTGCACGCCGTCGATCCGATGCGCGTGGCCACCCGCACCATTTCCGGCCTGTACAACGGCGCCACCACCCAGGAGCTGGACGAACTGTCCATCCGCACCGCGGCGCTGCTGATCGGCGAAGAACCCGAATACGGCCGCCTGGCCGCGCGCCTGCTGGCCAACTTCATCGCCAAGGAAGTGTCCAACCAGGAAATCCACGCGTTCTCGCAGTCGGTGGGTCGTGGCCACGAAGTGGGCCTGATCAACGACCGCCTGCTGAACTTCGTGCAGACCAACGCACGCAAGCTCAACGATGCCATCGACATCTCGCTGGACCTGAACTTCGATTACTTCGGCCTGCGTACCCTGTACGACCGCTACCTGCTGCGCCACCCGCACACCCGCAAGGTGATCGAGACCCCGCAGCAGTTCTTCCTGCGCATCGCCAGCGCGCTGAGCGAGGATGTGCCGGAAACCCTGGCGCTGTACAAGCGCATGGGCAACCTGGACTACCTGCCGTCCAGCCCGACCCTGTTCAACTCCGGCACCACCCACGAGCAGCTGTCCTCGTGCTTCCTGCTGGACTCGCCGCAGGATTCGCTGGAATCGATCTACTCCAAGTACGGCGACATCGCCCAGCTGTCGAAGTTCTCCGGCGGCATCGGCGTCAGCTACACCCGCGTGCGTTCGCGTGGCTCGCTCATCAAGTCGACCAACGGCCATTCCAACGGCATCGTGCCGTGGCTGAAGACCATGGATTCGTCGGTGGCTGCGGTGAACCAGGGGGGCAAGCGCAAGGGCGCGGCCTGTGTGTACCTGGAAACCTGGCACGCCGACATCGAGGACTTCCTCGAGCTGCGTGACAACACCGGCGACGAATCGCGCCGTGCGCACAACCTGAACCTGGCCAACTGGATCCCGGACCTGTTCATGAAGCGTGTCGAGTCGGACCAGGAATGGTCGCTGTTCGATCCGCGCGTGGTGCCCGAGTTCACCGACCTGTTCGGCGAAGCCTTCGAGGCCGCCTACCTGCAGGCCGAAGCACAGGGCAAGGCCAACCGCACCATCTCCGCGCGCAAGCTGTACTCGCGGATGATGCGCACCCTGGCCGAGACCGGCAACGGCTGGATGACCTTCAAGGACAAGTGCAACCGCGCCAGCAACCAGACCCTGCGCGCCGGCAACGTGATCCACCTGTCCAACCTGTGCACCGAGATCCTGGAAGTCACCTCGGCTGAAGAAACCGCGGTGTGCAACCTGGGTTCGATCAACCTGGGCAACCACTTCGACGGCAACGGCGAGTTCGATTTCGACAAGCTGGCCGACACCGTGCGCCTGGCCGTGCGCCAGCTGGACCGCGTGATCGACCTGAACTTCTACCCGATCGAATCGGCGCGCCGCGGCAACCTGCGCTGGCGTCCGGTCGGCCTGGGCTGCATGGGCCTGCAGGACGTGTTCTTCCGCAAGCGCCTGCCGTTCGATAGCGCCGAAGCCCGCGCGCTGTCGAAGAAGATTGCCGAGACCATCTACTTCCACGCGCTGGAAACCTCGGTCGAACTGGCCCAGGAACGCGGCAAGCACCCGTCCTTCGCCGACACCCGTGCGGCCAGCGGCGAGCTGCAGTTCGACGCCTGGAACGTGGTGCCGGAAGATGCCGCGCGCTGGGATGCCCTGCGTGAGCGCATCAAGGAACACGGCCTGCGCAACTCGCTGATGATCGCGATCGCCCCGACCGCCACCATCGCCTCCATCGCCGGCTGCTACGAGTGCGTGGAACCGCAGGTGTCCAACCTGTTCAAGCGCGAGACCCTGTCCGGTGACTTCCTGCAGGTGAACCGTTACCTGGTGAACGAGCTGAAGAAGCTGGGCCACTGGACCCCGGAAATGCGCGATGCAATCAAGCTGGCCGACGGTTCGATCCAGGCCATCACCCAGATTCCGGAAACGCTGCGCCACGTCTACCGCACCGCATGGGAACTGCCGATGCGTTCGCTGATCGACATGGCCGCCGACCGTGGTGCCTTCATCGACCAGTCCGCCTCGCTCAACCTGTTCATGGAAAGCCCGAGCATCGGCGCGATGTCCTCCATGTACATGTACGCCTGGAAGCAGGGCATCAAGACCACCTACTACCTGCGTTCGCGTCCTGCCACCAAGATCGCCAAGACCACCGTCAGCCACACGGCCAGCGCTGCGCCGGAAAAGGTGTTCAGCCCGGAGGAGGCCATCGCCTGCTCGCTGGAGAACCCGGAAGCCTGCGAAGCCTGCCAGTAACATCGCGCGGTGGATTAACGCGCGGTGGGTGCCGACCGTTGGTCGGCACTGCTGATCGACTACGGAAACAACAAGGTAGCGCCGGGCCATGCCCGGCGTTTTGACCCGAGAAGACAAGGAAACACCCATGGCCGACAAGCCCAAGCAGATGCTGCTCGATCCCGGTTTTGAACTGACCCTGCGCCCGATGCGCTACCCGCAGTTCTATGACATGTACCGGAATGCGATCAAGAACACCTGGACGGTGGAAGAGATCAACTTCCAGATCGACATCAGCGACCTGCACAGCAAGATGTCGCCGGGCGAGCGCCACCTGATCCACCGCCTGGTCGCCTTCTTCGCCACCGGCGATTCGATCGTGTCCAACAACCTGGTGCTGAACCTGTACCAGCACTTGAACGCGCCCGAAGCGCGCATGTACCTGTCGCGCCAGCTGTATGAAGAAGCGCTGCACGTGCAGTTCTACCTGACCCTGCTGGACAACTACCTGCCGGATCCGGACGAGCGCGTCAAAGCCTTCGCCGCGGTGGAGAACATCGACTCGATCAAGAAGAAGGCCGATTTCTGCTTCAAGTGGATCGATTCGATCCAGGACCTGAAGCGCATCGAGACCCGCGAAGAGCGTCGCCAGTTCCTGCTCAACCAGATCTGCTTCGCGGCGTGCATCGAAGGCCTGTTCTTCTTCGCCGCCTTCGCCTACGTGTACTACTTCCGTTCGCGCGGCCTGCTCAATGGCCTGGCTTCGGGCACCAACTGGGTGTTCCGCGACGAAAGCGCGCACATGGAGTTCGCCTTCGAGTGCGTGGACGTGATCCGCGAGGAAGAGCCGGACCTGTTCGACGACAAGATGAAGCAGGATGTCTACGACATGCTGGCCGAGGCCATCGAGTGCGAAGTGCAGTTCGCCGAGGACGTGCTGTCCGGTGGCGTGGCAGGCATTTCCACCCGTGACATGCGCCAGTACCTGCAGCACTGCGCCGACAACCATTTCCATCGCCTGGGCATGGAGCGCAAGTACAACGTGCGCAACCCGCTGAGCTTCATGGAACTGCAGGACGTGCAGGAACTGACCAACTTCTTCGAACGCCGCGCCTCGGCCTACCAGGTGGGCGTGAAGGGCGAAGTCGCCTTCGACATGAACTTCTGATCGATCCGATCAGGTCTGTCGCGAAAACCCCGGCCAACGCCGGGGTTTTTCGTTTTTACGGTAGCGCCGGGCCACGCCCGGCGAGCGCGCAGCGCGGAAGTTTTTCAGGGCGCCGTGCGCAATCGGCCGGGCATAGCCCGGCGCTATCGCCGCCCATCCACCGCCATGCGCACGGCCAACCCGGCCAGCACCGTGCCCATCAACCACCGTTGCACCGCCTGCCAGGTGGGGCGGGCCGCCAGGAAGCCGGCGATGCTGCCGGCCATTATTGCGATCACCGCGTTCACGCTCACGCTGACCAGCAGCTGGGTGGAGCCCAGCACCAGCGACTGCATCAGCACGCTGCCCTCGCTGTCCGGGTGCAGGAACTGCGGCAGCAGGGACAGGTACATCACCGCGACCTTGGGGTTCAGCACGTTGGTCAGGAAACCCATCGCGAACAGCTTGCGTGGGCCGTCCACCGGCAGGTCACGCACCGCAAACGGCGAGCGGCCGCCGGGCTTCAGCGCCTGCCACGCCAGGTACAGCAGGTACAGCGCGCCGCCGATGCGCAGCGCGTCGTAGGCAAACGGCACGGTCATCAGCAGCGCGGTGATGCCCAGCGCCGCGCACAGCATGTAGAACACGAAGCCCAGCGCCACCCCGCCCAGCGAGATCAGCCCGGCCATGCGGCCCTGGCAGATCGAGCGCGAGATCACGTAGATCATGTTCGGCCCGGGCGTCAGCACCATGGCCAGCGAGACAAGGGCGAAGGCCAGCAGGTCGGACGTGGCGGGCATGGTGGGTTCACGCAGTGGGGGTGCCGAAGTGTAGCGCCGCCTGCACACCACCTGCCTTAAAATCCGTCTCACCCCACACCCGAACCGCCCCGATGACCCCCATCCCCGAGACCGTGCCGCCGACCGAAGTGCGCATGGCCGAAATCGTCTTTCCCAACCACACCAACCACATGGGCACCCTGTTCGGTGGCCAGGCACTGGCATGGATGGACAAGGCCGCCTTCCTCGCCGCCGCCCGCTATTCGCGCCGCACCGTGGTGACCGCGCGCAGCGACCAGGTCGATTTCAAGCTGCCGATCCGCATCGGCCAGATGGTGGAAACGATCGGCCGCATCGTCGAGGTCGGCCGCAGCTCGATGAAGGTCGAGGTGGAGCTGATCGCCGAGGACCTGCACAGCGGCGAGCGCAAGCTGTGCACCCGCGGCCACTTCGTGATGATCGCCCTGGGCGACGATGGCCACCCGGTGACCGTGCCGCAGCTGCCCGGCGCGCCGGCGGCCTGAGCCGATGCTTGCGGGGGCGCCCAGGCGCCCCCATCTGGCTGCCATGACCCCGCCGCTCACCGACTTCATCGACCGCGCCCAGCGCCTGTTCGTGCTGACCGGCGCCGGCTGCAGCACCGCCTCGGGCATCCCCGATTACCGCGATGCCGATGGCCAGTGGAAGCGCACGCCGCCGGTGACCTACCAGGCCTTCATGGGCGAGGCCGCCACCCGCCAGCGTTACTGGGCGCGCAGCCTGCTGGGCTGGCCGCGCTTCGGCCATGCCCGGCCCAACGGCACCCACCAGGCGCTGGCCGCACTGGAGGACAGCGGCAAGCTGCAGGTGCTGCTGACCCAGAACGTGGATGGCCTGCACCAGCGCGCGGGCAGCCAGAACGTGATCGACCTGCATGGCCGCCTGGACCTGGTGCGCTGCATGGGCTGCGAACGCCGCAGTGAGCGTGAGGCGTTCCAGCAGCGGCTGCTGCAGGCCAACCCCGGCTGGGAACTGCTGCAGGCCGGTATCGCGCCCGACGGTGACGCCGATCTGGAAACCGACTTCTCCGCATTTGCGGTGCCCGACTGCCCGCACTGCGGTGGCCTGCTGAAGCCGGACGTGGTGTTCTTCGGCGAAAACGTGCCGCGTGAACGCGTGGCTGCGGTGCATGAGCACCTGCAGCAGGCGGATGCGGTGCTGGTGGTCGGCTCCTCGCTGATGGTCTATTCCGGCTTCCGCTTCGTGCAGGCGGCGGCAAAGGCTGGCCTGCCGGTGGCCGCGCTGAACCGTGGCCGCACCCGTGCCGACGACCTGCTGCAGTTCAAGGACGAGCGCGACTGCGCCGAGGCGCTGGCTGGGTTCGTCATCGGGTAGCGCCGGGCCATGCCCGGCGGAAACGGGCTGCCGCGCTGTGCGCTCGCCGGGCGTGGCCCGGCGCTACCCACAACGCGCCCCCACGAAACAGCGATCCACCCACACGGTTGATCTATCGGCCGCACAGCGGTGCAATACGCCCCCCCTTTGGTACACCCCCCACTGCCGTGAGCCAGCTGTTTTCGCCGATCTCCTTCGGCCCCCTGACCCTGTCCAACCGCATCGTCGTCGCGCCGATGTGCCAGTACTCCGCCGAAGACGGCCGCGCCAGCGACTGGCACGCCATGCATCTGGGCAACCTGGCGCAGTCCGGCGCGGGCCTGCTGATCCTGGAGGCCACCGCGGTCGAAGCGCGCGGCCGCATCAGCTGGGCCGATCTGGGCCTGTGGGATGACGGCACCGAAGCGGCCCTGGCGCAGGTGCTGGCCAGCGTGCGCCGCTGGTCGCCGATGCCGCTGGGCGTGCAGCTGGGCCATGCGGGCCGCAAGGCGTCGGTGAATCGTCCCTGGGACGGCGGTGGCCAGCTGCCGGCCGATGATGCCCGCGGCTGGGCGACCGTGGCCCCCTCGCCGCTGCCGTTCCATGCCGCCGATCCGGCACCGCAGGAACTGGACGAGGCCGGTATCGCCGAAGTCGTTGCCGCCTTCGCCGCCAGTGCGGTGCGCGCCGAGCGCCTGGGCTTCGAGCTGATCGAGATCCACGCCGCGCACGGTTATCTGCTGCATCAGTTCCTGTCACCGCTGAGCAACCGCCGCACCGATGGCTACGGTGGCTCGCTGCCGAACCGCCTGCGGATGCTGGTGGAAGTGTTTGACGCAGTGCGTGCTGCAGTGTCGGACAAGGTCGCCGTAGGCGTACGCATCTCCGCCAGCGACTGGGTCGAGGGGGGGTGGGACATCGTGCAGAGCGAGGCGCTGGCACAGGTGCTGGACGCGCGCGGCTGCAATTTCCTGCATGTGTCCAGCGGCGGCCTGCACGAGCGCCAGAAGATCAGTGTCGGCCCGGGCTACCAGGTGCCGTTCGCGGCGGCGATCAAGGCCAAGAAGGTGCGCATGCCGGTGATCGCGGTGGGCATGATCACCGAGCCGGAGCAGGCCGAATCGATCCTGCGCCACAACCAGGCCGATGCCATCGCGCTGGCCCGGGGCATCCTGTACGACCCGCGCTGGCCGTGGCACGCCGCTGCTGCACTGGGCGACAGCGTGGTGCCGGCACCGCAGTACCTGCGCTGCGAACCGCGCGACGCACGCGGCGTGTTCAGCCCGCGCTGAGCACTACACCTGCCAGGCCGGCGGCAGGCCGGCCTGAAGGTGCTCGAACAGCGCGCGGATCTTGGCGGTGAAATCGCGGCGGTCGCTCACGCAGAAGTAGATGTCCATCGGTTCCGGCTGCCAGTCGGTGCCGCAACCGAACACGCACTGCAGGCGACCATCGCGCAGGTAGGGCTCGGCCACGAACGCCGCCAGCCGGGTGATGCCGGCACCGGCGGCGGCCAGCTCGGCCAGCGCATCGATGTCATCGCAGACCATGCTCGGCGGCAGCGCGGCATCCACCCGCTCGCCGTCCTTAAGCAGGCCCCAGCGCAGTGGCCGGCCATCGGTGGGAAAGCGATGCAGCAGGCCGCGATGGGCGGCCAGCTGCGCCGGTTGCAGCGGCGTGCCGTGCGCCTGCAGATACGCCGGCGAGGCGCAGAACACGAACGGGATGCGCGCCAGTGGACGTGCCACCAGCCCGTCCTCCAGCTGCGCGCCGATGCGGATGCTGGCATCCACCGCCTCGGCACCGTGCTGCACGGCGCGATCGGTCAGGCGCAGCTCCAGCTGCAGCTGCGGGTACCGATGCTGCAATGAGGGCAGCAGCGGTGCCAGCACGTGCCGGCCGAACGCGCTGCTGCTGGCGATGCGCAGGGGCCCGGCCGGCTCCACGTCGCCGGCGGTCACCATCGCCTGCGCGCGCGCCAGGTCGGCTTCGATATGCCGCACCTGCGCCAGGTACACCGTGCCGGCTTCGCTCAGCGCCAGCTGACGCGTGCTGCGGTTCAGCAGGCGGACGCCCAGGTGGGCTTCCAGCCGGTTGATGTTCTGGCCCACGGCGGTGGCGCTGATGCCAAGGGTGCGCGCCGCAGCGGCAATGCTGCCGGTCTCTGCGGTGCGGGTGAAGCTGCGGATGAGCTGCAACAGGTTCATGACCGACCAGCTTGCCATGCGGAAGGCCAAGTATCGCTTGGGTCTGTCCCAAGCAGTCGCTTTGCCCGCGAACCCCGGCGGCCGGTGGCATAGGAATTGTTGCAATGCAAGCGTTGCGAGACCGGACGCACAATCCTGCCGCAACGCCCCGCACTACGCTGACCACGGCACGTTCGCCGCATACAGGAGTTCATCATGCAGAACTGCACGCGCGTCTCTTTGCTTGCACTGGTGCTTGCCTACTCCGCTTCCGCTTCCGCTGCCGCCCAGACGGGCGATGGTGTGCGGGAGTCACTACGTGAGCAGATGCTCGTCGCGCAGAAGAACGCGCAGATATCCAGCGCAGCGCGCCTGGACAGCTACCTCGCCGCCATTCCCGTGGATTCGCCGCTGACGCTCCTGTCCGCCGACGGGCTGGAGCAGTTCCTGACCTCGCTGTCATTCAACGAGAACGGCCTGGTTGGTTACTCGACGGACGCCATCGCCAGCGAGCTGAGCTACAGTCAAGCCCGCCGGCTGCTGTCGCTGTTCGGTGCCGAACGCACACTTCGGCTGATGCCAGGGTTGCGTGTCGATACTGAAGTTGATCGCGATATCCGCCGCTCGTATGTCCAATCCGGTGAGCTCGTGGAGGATCACATGGGATATCGATGTGTCGCCCGTGCCACGTGCAGAGAGTCCACAGAGTTCGTCTGCATGTCGGGTTGCTGAGCGCGCATGCTGCTCCTCGAATGGATGCTTGTTCTAGGAGCTGCGTCCAGTATCAGCCCTGTATCCATATGCAAGGCCGATACCTACACACAGCTGTTGAAGGCGGAGGCGACAACGCTGAATGCATCTGCACGTGATCGCATCGAGGCGCTGTCGCACATCTACGTTGCGGGTCGAAGGGCATCACGTGCGGTCGGCTGCAGAAACAAGGACCGCGTCATCGAGGACCAGTTCAAGGCTGCTTCGCTGTTCGCCAACTACGTACCGGATGCCGAACCACTGCGCAATGCGTTGGCACAGTACGGCCTGTTGGTCGAGCGCGGCACCGCCGGCGCTGAGCATCATCGCAGGCTGATAGGGCTACATGTGGCAAGGGGAGATTTTGCCCAAGCAGAACGGCTGCGTCGCCAGTGGCTCAGCAATGTCCCGGCGTTTCCGCGGGTTTTTCCGGGCCGCTTCCCGCCCGGCCTGCCCGTGTACGCTGTCCAGGCTGACGGTTCCCTCGTTCGTGATTCGATACGGCTGAGCGGAGACCAGGTTGTCGCCATCGTTCATCCGCGTTGTGGTCACTCACGAAGAGCCCTGCAGAACATTGTCGCCCAACCTGCCTACCAGGGGCTCCGCGATAAGCTGGTGTTGGTAGTGCCCAATGGCCCGCACTGGGCCGGCGATAGCATCGCCGAATGGAATGGACTTCATCCTGAGCTGCCGATGAGCGTGATGTACATGGACAAGAGGTGGGCGGATTTCGACCGTCAGCAGACTCCGGTCTTTCACCTTGTTCGCGAGGGTCGGGTCATTGAAACTGGAACCGGTTGGCGAGGTGCGGGGGAAGAAGTTGCCCCAATCATTCGCGCTCTGCGCCTTGCCTCTGATTGATGGTTGCATTTGACAGCATCGTGCACCGCGCAGCGGTGCTGCCCTACACTCCGGCGATGCGCCCCGATTCCATCCTCACTCTCTCCTGTCCCGACCGCACCGGCATCGTCTACCGCGTGTCGGGCCTGTTGTTCGACCACGGCTGCAACATCCTCGACGCCCAGCAGTTCGGCGACGAGGAGAGCGGTCGCTTCTTCCTGCGCGTGCACTTCGACCGCGATGCGGGTCTGCCGCTGGACACCGTGCACGCCGCGATGGCCGCACTGGCCGCAGACTTCGGCATGGACTGGCAGCTGCATGATGGCCGCCGCCGGCCGCACCTGCTGGTGCTGGTCAGCAAGCAGGGCCATTGCCTGAACGATCTGCTGTTCCGTGCGCACAGCGGCCAGTTGAAGGTGGACATCGCTGCGGTGGCCTCCAACCATGCCGACTTCGCAGCACTGGCAGCGTCCTACCAGGTGCCGTTCCACCACCTGCCGGTGAACGCCGACACGCGCGCGGCGCAGGAACAGCAGATCATCGATCTGGTCGAGCGCGAGCGCATCGACCTGGTGGTGCTGGCGCGCTACATGCAGATTCTCTCGCCCACGCTGTGCCGTGCGCTGGCGGGCAGGGCGATCAACATCCACCACAGTTTCCTGCCCAGCTTCAAGGGCGCGCAGCCGTACCACCAGGCGCACGCGCGCGGGGTCAAGATCATCGGCGCCACCGCGCACTACGTCACCGAAGACCTGGACGAAGGCCCGATCATCGAACAGGACGTGGCCCGCGTGGACCACGCGATGACCCCGCGCGAACTGGTACGGCTGGGCAGCGATACCGAATCGCAGGTGTTGGCGCGGGCGGTGCGCCGGCACGTGGAGCACCGCATCCTGCTCAACGGGCACCGCACGGTGGTGTTCAGGTAACGGCCGCGTCGCCCGCTCGCCGGGCATGGCCCGGCGCTACCAGGATCGGACGACGGGTAGCGCCGGGCCATGCCCGGCGGAAGCGGGTCAGAGGATCGCGATCCTCGCCTTCGCCAGGGCTTCGCGCACCATGCCGTCATTGGCCTCGGTCACCGGCCGGGTCAGCTCCCACAGGAATTTCACCCGGAAACCCGACTTCACCGCGTCCTGCGCGCTCCACAGCACGCAGTAGTCGCGGGCCAGCCCGCACAGGTGCACCTCGCGGATGCCGCGTTCGTGCAGCCAGCCGGCCAGCCCGGTGGCCGGGCGCGTGCCGTCGGGGCCGTGGTTCTCGCGGAAGGCACTGTAGGAATCCACCTGCTGGCGGCTGCCCTTGCGCAGGATCAGGTCGGCCACGGTCCAGTCCACGCCGGGGTGCAGGGCGGCGCCGGTGCTGCCCTGCACGCAGTGGTCCGGCCACAGGGTCTGTGGCTGTGCATGCAGCAGGATGGCTTCAAAAGGCAGGTGGCCCGGGTGCTGGCTGGCGAACGAGGCGTGGTTGGCCGGGTGCCAGTCCTGGGTGGCCACCACGGTGCGGTAGCGGCGCTCGGCCAACAGCGCGTTGATCGGTGCCACCAGCGCATCGCCCTGTTCGCAGGCGAGGGCGCCACCGGGCATGAAGTCCGGCTGCAGGTCGATCACCAGCAGGGCGACATCAGCGGGCAGGGTGGTCATGGCAGGTCCGGTACAACGCAGGAGGGGCGACCAGCGTGGCCGCCCCTCGCGTGCACGTCAATCGCCGCTGGCGTCGTCGTTGTCCTGCCCGTAATACAGCAGACCGATCCTGATGCGCTCGCGGCCGTTCTCGCGACGATGACGGTTGGCATCGCGCAGCGAGTAGACGCAGCCGCAGTATTCCTGCTGGTAGAACTGCTCGCGCTTGCTGATCTCGATCATGCGGCTGGCACCGCCGCCCTTGCGCCAGTTGTAGTCCCAGTACTGCAGGCCTTCGTAGCGCGAGGCGGCGCGAATACCACAGTCGTTGATCTGTGCCATGTTCTTCCAGCGCGAGATGCCCAGCGAAGAGCTGATGGTGTCGTAGCCATGCTCGTGCGCGTACAGCGCGGTGCGCTCGAAACGCATGTCGAAGCACATGGTGCAGCGGATGCCACGCTCGGGTTCGTTCTCCATGCCACGTGCACGGCTGAACCAGTTGTCGGTGTCGTAGTCGCAGTCGATGAAGGGGATGCCGTGCTGTTCGGCGAAGCGAATGTTCTCCTGCTTGCGCAGCTCGTATTCCTTCACCGGATGGATGTTGGGGTTGTAGAAGAAGATCGCGTAGTCGATCCCGGAGGCAGTGATCGCCTCCATCACCTCACCCGAGCAGGGCGCACAGCATGAGTGCAGCAACAGGCGCTGGCCGTTGTCGGGAAGGGTCAGGGTGGGGCGTTGGAGCTCGGTCATCGTCGGGTGCATCTGGGCGTTGGCAGCAGGTCTGGACGGAAACCGTGAACAGGACGCGCGCGGCCACATCGCCTGCACGCGCAGGACGACGACGGCCCCGGCAACCTCCCCGCGGAGATTCCAGGTCGAGTCAGGGGGACGGTCGTGTCCCCCGGCCGGGGCCGGTATTCGGGCTGATGGACACGGGCCGGCTGGCCCACCTACTACCTGCCGCTTCCCAGGCGCGAGCCCAGTGCTGTTGGCAGGATTCGTCTCCATTCACCGCTGCGGGGCAGCTCCGGAATGGGCGCGCAAGGCGCCTTCACCGGATTCCCGTTTAAATCCCTGCCGCCATCGATGCCACGGCAGGGATACCTTCGACGTGCTCACGGTGGACGCGTTGGCGGCAATGGTCAAGGGTCGATGAAAACGCAGGGCTGTGGCGCGTTTCTCAGGCTGTGAGAGTGCCTCTTGCCATACTGGGCACCGACAGACGGGAGGTGGCTCGTGGCGGCGAAGTACTGCGATCTGGTCATGAAAGGCGGCATCACCAGCGGCATCGTGTATCCCAACGCGGTGCTCGCATTGGCTCGCGAATACCGTTTCAAGAGCATCGGCGGCACTTCGGCCGGTGCGATCGCCGCAGCCGTGGCGGCCGCGGCGGCGTACGGCGACCGGCGCCAGCAACGGGGCGAACAGCTGCCTGGCGACGCCGGCTATGGCGGTCTGTCGGCAGTGTCGGCGCAGCTGTCGCGGCGCGGATTCATCTACAGCCTGTTCCAGCCCGCCGCCGGCGCGCGCGCGGCATATCGACTGCTGGTGGTGCTGACCGGCAACGCCGGCTGGCCACGCAAGCTGCTGTGCCTGGCCATCGCGGTGTTCCAGATCGCGCCGTTGGAAGTGCTGGTGTCGCTGGCACTGCTGCTCGGCCTGGGCTGGTGGGGTGGTGGCTGGAGCGGCGTGGCCGCGACCCTGCTGCCGTCGCTGCTGTGTGCCTACGGCGCGGGCGTGGCCGCCGCTGCGCTGCGCGTGGCCCGGGTGGCGCGGCGCAACCTGCTGGGCCTGTGCAGCGGGCTTAGCCGCAGTGCAGGCAGGCCGGCGCTGACCGAGTGGCTGCATGAAAACCTGCAGCAGCTGTCGGGCAAGCCGATGGATGCACCGCTGACCTTCGCCGACCTGCACGACGCGCCGCGCTATGCAGGCGAACCGGACAGCCCGCATGCGATCACCCTGCAGATGATCACCACCTGCGTATCGCACAACGAACCACGCACGCTGCCGTTGGGCGGGGCGCAGTTCTGGTTCCTGCGCGAGGAGTTCGAGCAGCTGTTCCCGGCCAGTGTGGTGCAGTGGATGGTCGACCGCGCCGGACCACCGCGCGAGGTTGAAGGCCGCAACTACTTCCATCTGCCGCAGGGTGCGTCGCTGCCGGTACTGGTGGCCACGCGCATGAGCCTCAGCTTCCCGCTGCTGATCAGCGCGGTGCCGCTGCATGAGCCCTCGCGTCGCGAACGTCGCTGCGAGCCGACGTCGACGGCGGCAGATGAGGGCGGGCAGAACGTGGCCGACAGCATGGAAGGGCTGACCAGCGCGGGCCAGGCCTGCGGTCCGGTGATCACCGCGTTCCGGGTGTGCTGGTTCTCCGATGGCGGGATCAGCAGCAACTTCCCGATTCACCTGTTCGATGCCGCACTGCCGCGCTGGCCGACCTTCGCCATCAACCTGGTCTATCCGCAACGTCCCGAGCCGGTGGTGCGCGAGAGCGACAGCCGACAGACGCTGGAACGCGCGGTGTTCCTGCCTACCGAGAACCGGCATGGATGGCAGCGGCACTACCAGTCCATCGCCACGCCGCTGGCGGCCGGTGAGCTGGGCCGTTTCCTGTTCGCGGTGGTGGCCACCATGCAGAACTGGCGCGACCTGCTGCAGGCGCGTGCGCCTGGGTATCGCGACCGCATCGTGCATGTGAGCCTGCAGGGCGACGAGGGTGGCATGAACCTGGACATGCCACAGGAGGTGCTGACCCGCATCGCCGACAAGGGCAGCCTCGCCGGTGCACGCTTCTGTTCGTTCTCGTTCGAGAACCATTACTGGATCCGTTGGCGCAACCTGGCCTCGGCTTACCAGCGCTACACGCTGGAAATATCGCGCACCGATGATCCGGCGCAGCAGGTGCTGGCCTATCGCGCGGCCTATGCGATGGTGGCCACCGGCACGCCGCCACCGCCGTCGTACAAGCTGGGTTCGGAAGACAAGCGGCTGGCGTCGCAGCAGCTGTGGGGGCTGATGGTGGAACAGGGCCGCAGCTGGGATGACCTTGGCCCGGACCTTACCGACGGCTCGCCACGGCCGTTGCCGCAGATGAAGGTGACGCCGATCTATTGATCGCGGTGCGCTGCTGCGCTCGCCGGGCATGGTCCGGCCCTACCGTTGGCTATCGCCACGCCTCGACCACCGCATCGCCGCGCAATGGCGCATACAACGGCAAGGCCAATTCCTGCTTCACCCATCCCGGGTTGAGCGCGCGCAATCCCGCCAGGAATTCGCGGGCCAATGCGGTTTCACCCTCCGACATCGCCAGCCGCGCCGCGCGTGCCCACGTCCGGTCCCAGCCATGCGCCAGCGCCAGCGAGGTGGCCAGCGACGCACGTGCGCCGGCCACGTCGCCCTGTTCCCACTGCTGCTCGGCGCGGATGATCGCTTCATTTGAAAGCCGCATGTCGTACAGCTCGCGCAGGCGCGCCACGGCACGCGGATCGGCATCCACGCGCAGGTCGGTGTCCTGCCAGTCGCCGCCAGGCGTGCGCACCAACAGTGCCGCCGACCATTGCCCGCTACGTTGCCCACCCGCCGCTTGTCCCGCTTCCAGCGCTGCCAACAGGCGCGCGGCAAGCGCACCGTGGGTGGTCGTAAACGCGCGTTGCGTCGCCGCCAGCACGTCCGGCCCAGCCAGTCCATTGCCTTGCACGCTCACCTTGCCCTCGCCAACGGCACCGGCCCAATCGGCCCGCTGTGCAGTGGCGCCGGTGTACTGCGCATTGCCGCCTCGCGCACTGACCAGCCCGACCTGGCGCTCGGCGATGGTGGTGCCATCGAAGTCGCCATCCTCATCCAGCAACTGCTTGAGCACCTGTGCCGGCGTGCGACCTTCGGCCAGCAGCGCCAGCCCCTTCGAGCCGTAGGTCGGGTTGGTTTCGAACTGGCTGGCGACCGCGCCGACCTTCGCCTGCGCCCACGGCACGCCGACACCGCCGACGGCGAGATTGTGGGTGGCGACAGCCACCCCGCAGTCGCCGGCTTCGTTGCAGGCGGCAATGGAAAAGGTCGCCCATGCCGGCGCAGCGACAGCAGCGAGCAGCAAGGCCAGGCAGGGGCGCAGCATGAACATGGTCGTCTCCGGTGAAGGCGTTGAACTGGGATGCAACGGATGCGCGGAAGGTTTAGTAGATCCACGCCATGCGTGGATGAATCCCCATCGAAATCGAATATTTCGACAATTCGTCGAAGAGCATCCACGCATGGCGTGGATCTACCGTGTCGACCAAGGTCGACACCCACCAAAAGCAGGCCATGCCACCCCGCCATCCCACGGAATGCCCGCTGTTGCTTTTGCTGTTGCCTTGGATTGAAGCAGGTGCAGGGCGCAGCCCTGCCGGACCGCCCCCTACCGCCCCGGCAACTGGGTAAACGCGCGCTGCATGCAGTCCTCGCGCGGGCACACCCGGCAGCCCGGCCCGATCGACACCGAGTTGCCCGGGCTCTGCACGTCCAGCCCCAGTGAATACACCAGCCGATCCGCATGCTGCAGGTCACACCCCAGTGCCACCGCGAAGGTCTTGCGTGGCTGGCCGTGGCCGACCGGGCCGCTGCTGACCTGCCGTGCCAGCCAGAAATGGCGGCGGCCATCGGGCATGCGCGCGGTCTGGGTGAGGATGCGTCCGGGCTGGTTGAACGCCTCATAGACGATCCACAAAGGGCAGGAACCGCCCACCTGCGAGAAGTGGAAATCGGTGGCCGAGTGGCGCTTGGACACGTTGCCGGCGCGGTCCACGCGGATGAAGAAGAACGGCAGCCCCGGCGCACTGCGGCGTGCCAGCGTACTCAATCGATGGCAGACCGCCTCGAATCCCACACCGAACTGATGCGCCAGCAGCTCGATGTCATAACCGCTGGCCTCGGCCGCGCGCAGGAAACGCATGTACGGCATCACCAGCGCACCGGCGAAATAGTTGGACAGGCCGATACGCGCCTGTGCGATGCGGGCCTCGTCGGTGAAGCCGGTGCGCGCGATCACCGCATCGATCTGCGGCAGGTAGCCGCGCAGCGCCAGCTCGACCGCCATCTGGAACGCCTGCTGCCCCGGCTCCAGGTAGTCGGGCAGCCACAGCGTACGGCTGCCGGCATCGTACTGGCGCTTCTCGCGCCCGGCCTGCAGCGCAGCCACTTCCACCAGCACCCCGTGACGGTCGGCCAGCAGCTGGCGCAGCCGTGGCGCCACGTGTCCCGGCGCCAGCCCCCATTCGGCGAACAACTGCTCGGCCAGTTCGTCCAGCTCGGGGATGTGGTTGTGCATGCGGTTGAAGAACTCGCGCACCTGGTCGCCGGCCGGCAACGTGCTGCCCGCGCCCGGCTCGCCCAACTGGAACTCCAGCGCGGCGGCATGCTCGCGCAATGCCAGGTGGCGGCGATGCAGGTCCAGCAGCGCGCGGCTGACCTGCGGCAGGTTGCCGGCCAGCGCGCGCAGTTCGGTGGCGCTGACGTCGGCCAGGCCCAGATCGCGCAGGGTCTCGCCCAGCGACTCCTGCAGCGCGGCGGGCTCATCGTCGTCGAACAGGGCGGAAACATCGCCCAACACCTCGCCCAGCTTCTTCTGCACCGCAGGCGTCAGCGGGCGCTTGTTGCGCTCGATCTGGTTCAGGTAGCTGGCCGACAGCCCCAGGGCGCGGGCGAGGTCGGCCTGGCTGTAGCCGCGCTGCTCGCGCAGGCGCAACAGGCGCAGGCCGAGCTGGCGCTGGGGAGCTGAATAATTCACAGGATTAACAGGAATCGTGGCGGACATTGGCCAGATTAAGCGGATTCAGGCCGGAAATCGAGGCGTTGCCTGTGAATAATGCCAAGCATCTTTCGCACCTCGTGGATTGTCGTCATGACTGTTGCAGCGCCCCGTATCCGCATGCTGATCGATGGCCAGTTCGTTGAATCGGCCACCTCCCACTGGCAGGACGTGATCAACCCGGCCACCCAGGACGTGCTGGCCCAGGTGCCGTTCGCCACCACGGGCGAAGTCGATGCCGCCGTGGCTGCCGCCAAGGAAGCCTTCAAGACCTGGCGCAAGACCCCGATCGGTACCCGCGCGCGCATCTTCCTGAAGTATCAGCAGCTGATCCGCGAAAACATGAGCGAGCTGGCGCACATCCTCACCGCCGAACAGGGCAAGACCCTGCCAGACGCCGAAGGCGATGTGTTCCGCGGCCTGGAAGTAGTCGAGCACGCGGCCGCCATCGGCAACCTGCAGCTGGGCGAACTGGCCAACAACGTGGCCAACGGCGTGGACACCTACTCGATCATGCAGCCGCTGGGCGTGTGCGCAGGCATCACCCCGTTCAACTTCCCGGCGATGATTCCGCTGTGGATGTTCCCGATGGCCATTGCCACCGGCAACACCTTCATCCTCAAGCCGTCCGAGCAGGACCCGATGGTCACCATGCGCCTGGTCGAACTGGCGCTGGAAGCGGGCATTCCCAAGGGCGTGCTGAACGTCGTGCACGGTGGCGAGGAAGTGGTCAACGCCATCTGCGACCACCCGGACATCAAGGCGGTGTCGTTCGTCGGTTCCACCCGCGTCGGTACCCACGTGTACAACCGCGCCTCGCTGGCCGGCAAGCGCGTGCAGTGCATGATGGGCGCCAAGAACCACGCCGTGGTGCTGCCGGACGCCAACAAGGAGCAGACCCTCAATGCGATGGTCGGCGCGGCCTTCGGTGCGGCGGGCCAGCGCTGCATGGCCGCCTCCACCCTGGTGCTGGTCGGTGAAGCACGCGGTTGGGTGCAGGACCTGGTCGAAAAGGCCAAGACCCTGAAGGTCAGCGGTGGCACGGTCGCCGGCACCGACGTCGGCCCGGTCATTTCCTGCAGCGCCCGTGATCGCGTCGAAGGCCTGATCGCTTCGGGCGTGGAGCAGGGTGCCAAGCTGGTGCTGGATGGCCGCAAGCCGCAGGTCGATGGTTTCGAGAAGGGCAATTTCGTTGGCCCGACCATCTTTGCCGGTGTCACCACCGACATGCGCATCTACCAGGAAGAAATCTTCGGGCCGGTGCTGGTCATCCTCGAAGCGGAAACGCTGGATGAGGCCATCGCCATGGTCAACAGCAACCCGAACGGCAATGGCACCGCGCTGTTCACCCAGTCCGGCGCCGCTGCACGCCGCTTCCAGGAAGACATCGACGTCGGCCAGGTCGGCATCAACGTGCCGATCCCGGTGCCGGTGCCGCTGTTCTCGTTCACCGGTTCGCGTGCTTCCAAGCTGGGCGACCTGGGTCCGTACGGCAAGCAGGTGGTGCTGTTCTACACGCAGACCAAGACCGTCACCGCGCGCTGGTTCGACGACGAGACGCTGAGCCACGGCGTCAACACCACGATCAGCCTGAAGTAACCGCAGGGAGCAGCCATGAGCCACTCGATGACGACGGAACAGGAAGAAGCGCAGCAGGCGTACCGCGAAGCGGCGCGTGACTTCGCACAGGCCGAACTGGCGCCGCACGCCGCGCGATGGGATGCGGAGGGCATCTTTCCGCGCGAGGCGATCGCCAAGGCCGGTGAACTGGGCTTCTGCGGTCTGTACATGGACCCGGAAGTGGGCGGCAGCGGCCTGAGCCGACTGGACGCCGCCGTCGTCATCGAGGAGCTCGCCAACGTCGACCCGTCGACTGCGGCCTATATCAGCATCCACAACATGGCCTCGTGGATGGTGTCCACGTGGGGCCAGCCGGCGCTGCGCGATGCGTGGGGCAATGACCTGTCTTCTGGCAGCAAACTGGCCTCGTACTGCTTGACCGAGCCGGGCGCCGGTTCGGACGCGGCCTCGCTGAAGACCACCGCCGTGCGCGATGGCGATTTCTACGTGTTGAATGGCGCCAAGGCCTTCATCTCCGGCGCAGGCGCCACCGAGCTGCTCGTGGTGATGGCACGTACCGGCGGTGCCGGTGCAGGCGGGGTCAGCGCGATCGCGGTGCCGGCCGACCTGCCGGGCATCAGCTATGGCCGCAAGGAAGAGAAGATGGGCTGGAACAGCCAGCCCACCCGCGGCATCACCTTCGAAAACGTCCGCGTACCGGTCAGCCACCTTCTGGGAGAGGAAGGCGGCGGCTTCAAGCTGGCCATGAAGGGGCTCGATGGTGGCCGCATCAACATCGCCGCGTGCTCGTTGGGTGCTGCACAGGGCGCGCTGGATGCCGCACGCCGCTACATGGGCGAGCGCCGCCAGTTCGGCAAGGCGTTGTCCGAATTCCAGGCGCTGCAGTTCAAGCTGGCCGACATGGCCATCGACCTGGTTGCCGCGCGGCAGATGGTGCATACCGCCGCGCGCAAGCTCGATGCCGGCGCCAGCGATGCCAACGTGTGGTGCGCGATGGCCAAGCGTTTCGCCACCGATGCCGGCTTCACCATCTGCAACGAAGCCCTGCAGATCCACGGAGGCTACGGCTACATCCGTGAATATCCGATCGAGCGCCTGCTGCGCGATTCGCGCGTGCACCAGATCCTGGAAGGCACCAACGAGATCATGCGGGTGATCGTTGCCCGTCACCTGCTCAACACCGAAGAGGAACTGCGATGAAGGATTGGCGTACCCAGGAGCACGTTGGCCTGAAGGTCGAGGCCGAGGGCCACACCGCCGTGGTCACCCTGAACAACCCGCCGGCGCATACCTGGACCGTGCACAGCCTGTCGGCGCTGCGCGACCTGGTGGGCGCGCTCAATGCAGACCGCGACATCTACGCGCTGGTGATCACCGGTGATGGCGAGAAGTTCTTCTCCGCGGGTGCCGACCTCAACCAGTTCGCTTCCGGCGACAAGGCTGCCGCACGCGAAGCGGCACGCCGTTTCGGCGAAGCCTTCGAGGCGCTGTCCGCGTTCCGTGGCGTGTCGATTGCTGCAATCAACGGCTACGCCATGGGCGGCGGCCTGGAATGCGCGCTGGCCTGCGACCTGCGCATCATCGAAGAGCACGCCCAGGTGGCATTGCCCGAAGCGACCGTCGGCCTGCTGCCGTGCGCCGGTGGCACCCAGAACCTGCCGCGCCTGGTCGGCGAGGGCTGGGCCAAGCGCATGATCCTGCTCGGCGAGCGCATCAACGCCGAAACCGCCGTGCGGATTGGTCTTGCCGAAGAAAAGGTCGGCAAGGGCGAAGCCAAGGCGCTGGCACTGGAATGGGCGAAGAAGGCCGGCAAGCAGAGCCCGACCAGCATTGCCGCCTGCAAGACCCTGGTGCAGTCCACCCGCACCGGCAGCCATGCGTCGGCGCTGGTGGCCGAGCGCGAGGCCTTCGTCGATCTGTTCGACACCGCCGATCAGGTCGAGGGCGTGAGTGCATTCCTTGAAAAGCGCGCCGCGCAGTGGAAGAACGCATGACCGAGGTCGACACAAACGCTGCCGAAGCACCGGTGCTGTTCGAAGAGCGCGTGGCCGGCAACGGCACGCGCATCGGCATCGCCACGCTGAACGCACCGCGCACGCTCAATGGCTTCTCGCTGCCGATGGCACACCTGCTGCTGAAGCAGTTGAATGCCTGGGCCGACGACGAGGGCATCGCCATGGTGGTGCTGCAGGGCGCCGGTGAGAAGGCGTTCTGCGCCGGCGGTGACCTGCACAGCCTGTACCAGAGCATGCGTGCCTACCGCGACGCCGGCCAAAGCGATATCCGCGGGAACGACTACGCCGCCGAGTTCTTCGACGTCGAGTACCGCGTCGACTACCTGATCCATACCTACGCCAAGCCGATCCTGTGCTGGGGCCACGGCATCGTGATGGGCGGCGGCATTGGCCTGATGTCCGGTGCCAGCCATCGCGTGGTCAGCGAACGCTCCAAGCTGGCCTTCCCGGAAATCACCGTGGGCCTGTTCCCTGACGTAGGTGGCAGCTGGCTGCTGCCGCGCGTGCCGGGCAACGGTGGCCTGTTCCTGGCCCTGACCGGTGCGCTGCTCAACCCGGGCGATGCGATCTATGCCGGCCTGGCCGACGTGCATGTGGCCGAGGAACGCCGCAGTGCGGTGTTCGACGCGCTGCTGCAGGTCGCGTGGTCGGCCGATGCCGCACGCAACCACGAGCGCCTGTCACAGCTGCTGCTGTCGTTTGCCAGCGATGCGGCTACCGGCCCGCTGCTGGCCAATGCCGCGCAGGTCGATGCGCTGTGCGCAGGCGATGACCTGGCCGCCATCGTCGAACGCATCAGTACCCTGCAGACCGATGACGCGTGGCTGCAGGCCGCACAGAAGACCCTTGCCGCCGGTGCACCGGGTTCGGCACGGTTGGCCTTCGAACTGCAGCGCCGCAGCGCCGGCCAGGACCTGGCCAGCGTTTACCGGCTGGAATACATCACCGCCCTGCATTGCGCCGCGCATGGTGATTTTGCTGAGGGCATCCGCGCGCTGCTGATCGACAAGGACCGCAATCCCTCGTGGAATCCGGCCACGCTGGCCGATGCCGACCGCGCATGGGCCGATACATTCTTCGCTTCTCCCTGGGCCGATGCTGCGCATCCGCTGGCCGACCTGGGTACCTCTCTCGCTGAAAGGAGCCTGGCATGAGCCGCATTGCATTCATTGGGTTGGGCAACATGGGTGGCCCGATGGCCGCCAATCTGGTCAAGAACGGCCACACCGTACGTGTGTTCGATCTGGTGCCTGCCGCGGTGCAGGCGGCGGTCGACGCGGGTGCCAGCGCAGCGGCATCGGCACGCGAGACCCTGGCCGATGCCGAGGTGGTGATCTCGATGCTGCCGGCCAGCCGCCACGTCGAAGGCGTATACCTGGGCGACGACGGCATCCTTGCCGCGATTCCCGCCGGTGCGCTGGTCATCGACTGCAGCACGATTGCCCCGGCCAGCGCGCGCAAGGTATCCGAAGCGGCCGCCGCACGCGGCCTGCAGATGATCGACGCGCCGGTGTCCGGTGGCACTGCCGGCGCACAGGCCGGCACGCTGACCTTCATCGTCGGTGGCGAAGAGGACGCGCTTGAACGCGCCCGCCCGGTACTGCAGGCGATGGGCAAGAACATCTTCCATGTGGGTGCCAGTGGCGCCGGCCAGGTCGCCAAGCTGTGCAACAACATGGCACTGGGCGTGATCATGGCTGTCACCGGCGAAGCCATCGCCTTGGGCGTGGCGCACGGGCTGGACCCGAAGGTGCTGTCGCAGATGATGGCGGTCAGCACCGGCCGCAGCTGGGCCACCGAAGTGTGCAACCCGTGGCCGGGCGTGCTGGAAAACGCGCCGGCGTCGCGCGGTTACAGCGGCGGCTTCGGCAGCGATCTGATGCTGAAGGACATGGGCTTGGCGGTGGAGGCGGCGATGAGCGTCGGCGCCTCGATCCCGCTGGGCGAAATGGCCCGCAACCTGTACTCGATGAACCACCAGGCCGGCCGCGGCAAGCTGGATTTCTCCAGCGTCGTGCAGCTCATCACCAGCGACCGGTAACCGGTCGCCGGTCCGCGCATTCCACCTTATCCCCGCGCCGTTGGCGCACCCCCTTGAACAACAAGGGGGTTCTCCTCCAGAAGGATGGATGCGCGCCGACCGTGTAGTGCCGAGCCCATGCTCGGCACTACAGAAAGCGAATGCGTCCCCGGCCACGTGCCGGGGCCCCACCCGAGGTGGGATGGGCGGATGCCCGGTTGCGACCGGCATCCGCCCATTTTTTTGCCCAGCCGCTTGGTAGTGCCGGCCGCTGGCCGGCATCAGCGCATCAGGCAACGATCAGCGTCACGTCGATGTTGCCGCGGGTCGCGTTGGAGTACGGGCAGACGATGTGTGCCTTCTGCACCAGTTCTTCCACCTGCTCGCGCGGCACGCCCGGCACGTTGATGGTCAGCTCGGCTTCGATGCCGAAACCGGTCGGGATCTGGCCGATACCCACCTTGCCGGTCACGGTGGTGTCGGCCGGCAGCGCGACCTTGGCCTGGCCGGCGACGAACTTCAGTGCGCCCAGGAAGCAGGCCGAATAGCCGGCCGCAAACAGCTGTTCCGGGTTGGTGCCCGGGCCGCCAGCGCCGCCCAGCTCGCGCGGGGTCGACAGCTGGATGTCCAGCACGTTGTCAGAGGACACGGAACGGCCTTCGCGGCCGCCGGTGGAGGTGGCCTGGGCGGTGTACAGAACCTTTTCGATGGACATCGGGATGCTCCTGGTCAGTGGGTGGGTGGTGCGTTGGAGCCTACTTTGCCCGGATTTTGCAGACGGTGGGTGACAGTTCGTCTGCAAAACTTGACGGATCGTCCGCCGGGCCTAGATCGTCCATTCCCGGTCGGTAGTGAACATGATGGTCAGCCAGCGGTCCGGCGACGATTCGCCCAGCGCATCGCCGATCTCGTCACGCAGGTGATCCCACTCCAGCAGGGGCCGCGGCGGATCATCCTCACGCACCACGAAGAACAGCTCGATCTGCTCGCCCCGGCCCACCTGCGCCACGTAGCTGCGGTGCTCGACGAAGCCATGCTTTGCAACGATTGCCCGCGCCACCGCATCCACATGCGCCTGCAGTTCGGGCGGAGTGACCAGCAGGATCCCGGCCAGCGCGCGCCGCACGGTGCCCAATGGCGCGATCATCACCAGCACGCAGACGAAGGCGAGGATGGCCGGATCGATGTACGGCCCCACCCATGCCCACGACGTGTCGTGCACCAGCACACCGCCTAGGAAAGCAGCCAGGTAGCAGGCCGACATGCTCGCGGCGATCACCCAGTTCTTCGCATCCAGTGCGATGAACTCCGAACCGATGCGACGGTTCGCACGCAGCACGAACCACGCCAGCGCGCTTTCAGCCACGATCGACAGTGCCGCGAAGATGATTGCCGGGCCAAGCGCGATCTGTCGCCCACCCGACATCAGCGCATCGACTGCATTGACCAGTGCGTACAACGCCGCACCGATCATCAACGTACCGCTCACGCCCAGCACGATCGGCTCCAGGTGCCAGAAGCCCATGGTGAAGCGCTGGTTGAGTCGTGACTGCAACGCATCGGTCTGCGTGGACAGCGCGATCAGCCGCGCGACCAGCAGTGACAGCCATGTCATCACCACGTCGATCAGGCCGTAGATGCCATCGAAGATGATCAGCGATGAATTGGCCAGCAGGCCGAATACCACTGCGGCAGCCGCCAGCAGCAGCGAAGCGGCAATGGACAGCCGCAGCACACCCTGCTCGGTTGCCGGGTTGAAGAAGTGCGGTCGGTCAGTGGTCATGCCGCGATTGTAGAGCGCAGCCATGCTCCGCTGCTTCCAGAAGGCGCCTCGCTACCCCGGCGGCGGATGTTCCCGTAGACTGCGCCCCTTCCACGCTCCCCGACGACGCACTGCAGTGACCACGCCACCCTGACCCTTGCCGCCCCTTGGCAGCCGGCCCAACCGGCTCAGGAACCCGCGTCCTTCCACTGCAGCGCCACGTGGCTTCGCCCGCGTGTGTGCGGAGTTTTCCCATGCAAACGTCCTATCCCCTGCGCCAGCAATGGCTCGGCAACCTTCGTGGTGATCTGCTGTCCGGCACCGTCGTCGCCCTGGCGCTGATTCCCGAAGCCATCGCGTTCTCGTTGATCGCCGGCGTCGACCCCAAGGTCGGCCTGTACGCTGCTTTTTCCATTGCCGTCATCACCGCGATGGCAGGCGGCCGCCCCGGCATGATCTCCGCCGCCACCGGCGCGATGGCGCTGGTGATGGTCGACCTGGTCCGTGACCACGGCCTGCAGTACCTGTTTGCCGCCAGCATCCTGGCCGGCCTGCTGCAGGTGCTGGCCGGCGTGTTCAAGCTGGGCTCGCTGATGCGCTTCGTCTCGCGCTCGGTCATCACCGGCTTCGTCAATGCGTTGGCGATCCTGATCTTCTTGGCCCAGATGCCCGAGCTGATCGGCCGCGGCCCCACCGTGTACGTGCTGTGCGCTGCCGCGTTGGCGATCATCTACCTGCTGCCGCGCATCACCCGCGCAGTGCCTTCGCCGCTGGTGGCGATCATCGTGCTCACCGCCGTGGTCATCGGCTTCGGCATCGATGTACGCAGCGTGGGCGACATGGGCCAGCTGCCCGACAGCCTGCCGTACTTCCTCATCCCCGATGTGCCCTTCACCTGGGAAACGCTGCGCATCCTGCTGCCGGTGTCAGCCACCCTGGCGGTGGTCGGCCTGCTCGAATCGATGATGACCCTGCAGATCGTCGAGGACATCACCGAGACGCCCAGTGAGCGCAACCGCGAGTGCGTCGGCCAGGGCCTGGCCAACACGGTCACCGGTTTCCTCGGTGGCATGGCCGGCTGCGCGATGATCGGCCAGTCGGTGATCAACGTGACCTCCGGTGGGCGAGGCCGCCTGTCCTGCCTGGTGGCTGGCGTGCTGCTGCTGGTGCTGGTGGTATACGGCAGCGACCTGGTGCGGCAGATCCCGATGGCCGCACTGGTGGCGGTGATGATCATGGTCAGCATCGGCACCTTCAGCTGGCGCTCGCTGCGCGACCTGCGCACGCATCCGCGCAGCTCGTCGGCCGTGATGCTGTTGACCGTGGTCGTCACTGTGGCCACCCACGATCTGGCCAAGGGTGTGCTCAGCGGCGTGCTGTTGTCTGCCCTGTTCTTCGCCCGCAAGGTGGGCCGCATGCTCGACGTGCAACGCGAAGACGTTGCGGACATGGACATGCAGGTTTACCGCGTGCGCGGCCAGGTATTCTTCGCCTCCGCCGGGCAGCTGGGTGCGGCGTTCGATTACCAGCACGTGACGTCGAAAGTGCAGATCGACCTGCGTGATGCCCATCTGTGGGACCTGACTGCCGTGGCTGCGCTGCAACGCGCGCAGGAAAAGCTGGCCGCGCATGGTGCCGAGGTCAGTGTTGTCGGCCTCAATGCCGCCAGCCAGACGCTGATCGAACAGGTGGGGGGCAGGAGCAGCGCGCACTGATGGACGCTTGCTGTTTTCGTCTGCAAGTTTTCTGATTGAGGCCCGCCTTCACCGGATGCACTGTGATTTCGTGCATTCGGCACAGATCGGAAAAGGACGAGAGATGATCGAAGTACGTGTGTTTCCGGCACTTCTGTACTCCGCACTGGGGCTTGGCTTGACGGCGCTATCGCCCATTGCGGTTGCGACCTCGCCCCGCGTCATCATCGAACATGTGTCCCACCACCGCGCAGGAACCGCTGAGGCGGCGGCGATCGCACGGTGGCTGGACAGCATCCCGGATGCGGATCGGCGGACGATGGAGCTGGGCACGATTACGGTGCAGCAGCGCCGGCTCCCCTCCGATGCGCGGGCCTCTGTCGCAGTGGCCCCTCCCGTTCCGCTTCCGGCCTCGGGTGCTGCCGGTGAGAAGATCACCATCACCAATGAGCTTCCCGGTGGCTTCGTGGAAACCTGGACATTCCAGTGGGGTGCGGGGGAGGCTGGGGGCGGTTGGAAGCAGACCGATTACGAAACGCACGCGCCGATCGTGCAGCCTGATCGGCCCAACGAACTGTGATGGAGCGGTGGTGGCCGGTCGCAGCAGGCCACCGCCCGCCAAAGTTGGTCGCGTCAAGCTTTTGCGACGCCGCCCGCGCAGGCTGAATCCAGTCAGCCATCTGAAACCGCCGCTGTCGTAGGATCTGCACCGTGATCGGGGCCGATGGACGGACCCTCCCGGCCGGCACCCGCTGGCCACACGCAAGGCAGATGCAAGCAATGCAGGCAATGGATGCCCATGGGGGCAATGAACAGATCGCCTCCGGCCGTCGGTACTGGAAGGTGCTGGCCCTGTGCCTGGCGCTCACCGCGTGCCAGGCGCCTTCTACCCCGGCATCGGCCGAAGCGGCGGCCGCTGCCGGTTCCGCTCGCCGCGGCAGCGCCGGCAGCGACCCCCAACCCAGCGTCTGGTGATTCCTCCGGGTACCCCGATGCGTCCTACACGGACGGTCGCCTGCGCCCTGCTTATGGCTGGTGCGTGGATGGCGTGGAGGATGCGGGCAAGCTGCAGGCCTGCGGCAAGGATGAACTGGCCTATCAGGAAGGGCGCCTGCAGGAGGGTGCCAGCAAGACTGTTACCGGGCTCGACGCTGCTGCGAAGCAGGCGTTCCTTGCCACCCAGGTGACCTGGCGCAGCGATACCGACCGTCATTGCGCCGCTCCGACCAATGCCGGTGTGGATGACCTGCAGAAGGCACAGGAGTGCCGCCTGTTCCGCGTGGCCAACCGTGCCGACGCATTGATGGCGCAGAGCGCCCCGCCCGATACCTCCTACACCCAGGCAACGCTTCGACCGGAATTCATCCGCTGTGTGCAGCAGGCCCGTGGCATGAACGACCATATCCAGGCCTGCGGCGATACCGAGCTGGCCTACCACCAGACGCAGCTGCAGGCCGAAGTGGCGCGCCTGATGAACGGCCCCGACAGTCCGGCCAAGGACCGCTGGATGGACGAACAGGCCACTTGGGCCGAGGACACCGACAAGCGCTGCAGCCCGGCTACAGAGAGCGTGGGCCAGGCGCTGGACGCGCAGTCGTGCCTCATCAACCGCTACGCCAACCGCGCGGTGGAACTGCAGGCGCGCGAGCGCCGTTGATGTCAGCTGAAACCTGAATTCAGTCAGGCATCGGCATTCTTCGCTGGCGTAGCATCCTCACCGTGATGGGTCCGATGGACGGCTCCTCTTTGCCGACCCACCCGGCGACTCACCAGGGAGAAGCAAGCAATGCAAGCCTTGAGCGCGCCTGCGCGCATTGATCGATCCGCCTTTGAAATCCGACGCGGAATTGCGCTGGTGCTGTGCCTGTTGCTGGGCGCCTGCCAGGCCCCTTCGGCCGACAGCGCCACGGTTGCCGCTGCCGCCAGCGCAGATGAGCCCACACCGGCAGCCACATCGACACCGGCCAGCGCGACGCCTGCAACTACAGCCGCAGATGCCGACGCGGATGCCGATGACTTTCCCGCGCCGCTGCCCGATGCCTCCTACACCCAGGCCAACCTGCGTCCTGCGTACACCCGTTGCGTGGACGCCAGCGAAGCGGTGACAGCACGCCTGCAGGCATGTGGCGACGAGGAGTTGAGTTACCAGGAAGACCGCTTGGCCGAGATCGTTGCCGGTGTCGTGGCAAGTCCCGACAGCAAGGCCAAGGATGACTGGATGGATGCGCAGGCTGCCTGGTGGTCGGACACCAATCGCCATTGCCGCTGGGATCCCAAAACCGATGGCCAGGGCCAGAGGCTGGACGCGCAGTCGTGCCGCATCAACCGCGTGGCCAACCGCGTTGACCAGCTGCAGGCCGCTGCACGGAGCAAGTGACCTCAATCCACCGCATTGCCAACTGAGAGGAGTCCTTCGACATGGATGTAGTGACCGACGCAAGGAAGGCGATGGAACACTGGCATCGCGGCCAGACCTCCGCCCGTTTTGAAACCGACAACCGTGGTCCAGGCTGGATTTCCTCGGGCAAGGGTGACCATGGCGGCGTGTCCTATGGTAGCTACCAGTTCGCCAGCGCCGTTGGCGGGGTGGACGAGTACCTGAAGTCGTCCCGCTATGCGGACCAGTTCCACGGCCTGAAGCCTGCGACGGAGGCCTTCAGCGAGCGCTGGAAAGCGGTGGCCGCACGCGACGAAAAGGGCTTCGCCCAGGAACAGCACGATTTCATCCAGCACCAGTATTACGACGTGCAGATGGATCGCCTGAAGAAGGTCGGCGTGGACCTGCAAGGTCGCGGCCCTGCCGTGCAGGACGCGCTGTGGAGCACGTCGGTGCAGTATCGCAACATGACCCGTGGTGTATTCCAGAATGGCCTGAAACAAGCCTATGGTGATGATTACAAGCTGTCCGATCTGAGTGACGAGCAGATTGTCCGGGCCGTGCAGGATTACAAGCACGCCAACGTCCAGCGCCATTTCGAGAGCTCGCCCAAGCAGTGGGATTCGCTGCGCGAGCGCACGCTCAATGAAAAGTCCGAGCGGGTTGCGCTGGCGCGCTACGACAAAATCAACCACGACCCGCAGCCGTACCGGGGCAAGACCTACGAACAGGCGTTCGGCGAGCCGGCGCATCGTCAGTCCGCCGCGCGCCCGGCACGTGCACCGATGGCCGACGGTGTGCTGGTGCAGGGCGAACGCGGCAATGAAGTGCTCGCGCTGCAGCAGAAGCTGGCGCAGGCCGGCTACACCGGTGTGGATGGCAAGGTGCTGAAGCCCGACGGCGATTTCGGCAGCGATACCTACCACGCGGTGCGTCAGTTCCAGAAGGCGCATGGGCTGGAAGAAGACGGCAAGGCGGGGCGTGACACGCTGTCTGCACTGAACGCCGGGGTTCGCCCACCCGCACAGACACCGGCACCGCCATCGGTACCCTCGCCAGAACGCCACGAGCCGAAGGCGCCCTCTACGGATGGTGCGCCGCTGGCGGCCGCCCCCGGTGGCGGCCGCATCACGGTGATCGAGCCCTACGGCAATGTCACCAGCAACCGCACGCTGGCCCACGGCATCAGTGGCGAAACGGCCTATCGCGAACTGAAGATCCATCACCCCAACACCAATGCCGAAGCCGTGCGCACCGGCGATGCCCGCAAGGCCGACCGCCAATCGGGCATGGTCGAAGGCGAGATGGAGAACATCCGTACACGTGAGGACAAGAATGACATTCCGCTGGTGCGCAAGGACCTGATCCTCACCGATCGCCTGGGCAGTCGCGATGTGATGATTCCGAACCCGGTGGCCGGCTACGCGCAGTTCAACAAGGACGCGACCAATTCGATCAGCCTCTACAGCCACCCGGCCGGCGATCCGCGCCGTGAGCTGGTAGGCCAGGTGCTGCACGGCGCCGCCGGCACGTCGCCCTACAAGAACGGTGACTTCGTCGAGTACGGCGCCCCGCTGATCCAGCAGTCGAACGCCGGCAGCAAACCGGTGCACGCGCATATCGAAGTGGAGCCAGCGCAGTTCCGCCGCTACCTCGGCGACATGCTCAACGACCGCATCACCCTCGGCGGCAAGGTACTCGCGCAGGGGCCGGAAGCAGCGCAGGCCGCACGCGCCACGCAGCAGGCGCCGATGGCCGACGGCATGCTGGTGAAGGGCGAACGCGGCGATGAGGTCAAGGCGCTGCAGGGCAAGCTGGCCGCGCTGGGTTACACCGCCGCCGACGGCAAGGCGCTGGGTACCGATGGCATCTTCGGCAAGGACACGCTGGCAGCGGTCAAGCAATTCCAGGCCAACAACGGCCTGGAGCAGGATGGCAAGGCCGGCCGCCAGACCCTGGCGCGCCTGGACGACCCGGCCGCAGTGAAAGCCGGCGCGCAGACCGCCGCCGCCCCGGCACGCGCCGAACCGACCGCACCGGCAGCGCCCAGCATGCGCGATCCTTCGCATGCCGAGAATCCGCGCTTCAACCAGGCCCTGGAGAAACTACAGGAGCTGCAGCAGCAGCGCGTGCAGGCTGGCCTGTGCCCGCTGTTCGCCAATGCACAGGAAACCGAACGCGCCGCCGGCCAGCTGGCCTACGAGAGCAAGGTCGCCGGCATGCGCCAGATCGACCATGTGGTCGCACGCCCCGATGGCAGCGGCTTGTTCGCCGTGCAGGGCAATGTCGGCGACCCGGCTGCGCAGCGCACCTTCGTCGACAGCCGACAGGCCGTGTCGCAGTCGGTCGAGGCCAGCACCCGCCAGACCGAGGAACTGGATGTCCAGTTCAACCAACGCGTGCAGGAACAGCAGCAGGAGCAGGTGCGCAACCGCGGCCTGTAAGCCTGCTGCACTGTGGCCGAAGTCTCCGGGCCCAACGCCCCGGGGCCTTCTGTCGATTCATTCTGCAGGGTCGACCCGCCGGTACACCCCGAACTGGGTCCTGCGCTGGCCCATCGGGATGATCAGGGCCAGCAGGACTGCGCCTCCGTCCACCTGCTTCACCACCAGGTCGTTTTCCACCGTGCAGGACAGTTCCACGCGCGACCAGACGCAGCCGGCGCCGGCCTCGCCCGGTTTGCACGATGACCACCGGTTGATGACCAGCTGTTCTCCTTCGGCGCTGTAGCTCTTGCTGGAAGCGCTGCCTGCAGCCTCGATGCCGGTGCCGTCGGCGGCATGGAAGCGGGCCACCAGCCGGCTCGCCTCCTGGCGGATCGTGACCTGGTGGATGTCCTTGTTGTAGACGCCAAAGAGCCTGGAAAGCGCGCCGATGGGCGCATTTTCCTGTCCTGCCGACAGGTAGGACGGCCGGTTGTCGAAGGTGGCGCCTTCGGTGAAGTCGCATCGTGGGCCGAGCTTGATCTCCGCGAGGCGCGTGTCGCGGACGCTGCTGCAACCACTGCCCAAGGCCAGCACCGTCAGCAGGGTGAGGCAGGCGAGGCCAGAGCCCGCCAGCGAGGATGCAGTCGGTTTCATTGTGGCTTCCCTTCCAACAGATGCGGTGCAACAGGAACTCGCGTACCGAGTATCCCCACGCAAGGGCGGCAGCGGCAACCCGGCCTGCATCCCCGGCTGCCCGCCGCCATTCATCCGCCCGGTGTAAACTATTGATCTCACTGGCAATGCCAGTCTCCACGATCAACCGCCCGATGACGTCCGCCACCGCCCGTTACGCCGATTCCCTGCGCCTGTCCGTCGCCCCGATGATGGACTGGACCGACCGCCATTGCCGGGTGTTCCACCGCCTGCTGGCGCCGGGTGCGCGGCTGTACACCGAAATGGTGCACGCCAATGCGGTCATCCATGGCGATCGCCCGCGCCTGCTCGGTTTCGATGCCAGCGAACAGCCGCTGGCACTGCAGCTCGGTGGCAGCGATCCGGCCCTGTTGGCGCAGGCCGCGCGCATCGCCGCCGACTGGGGCTACGACGAGGTCAACCTCAACTGCGGCTGCCCGTCCGACCGCGTGCAGGCCGGGCGTTTCGGCGCCTGCCTGATGCGCGAGCCGGTGCTGGTGGCCGAATGCGTGTCGGCCATGGTCGAGGCAGTGGACATCCCGGTGACGGTGAAATGCCGCCTGGGCGTGGACGAGGACGACAACTACGAGGTATTCGCCAGTTTCGTCGACCGCCAGGTCGAGGCCGGCGCCGCGATGGTGGTGGTGCACGCCCGCAATGCCTGGCTGAAGGGCCTGTCGCCGAAGGAGAACCGCGAGGTTCCGCCGTTGAAGTACGACTGGGCCTACCGGCTGAAGCAGGAGCGCCCGGCACTGCCGGTGGTGCTCAATGGTGGCCTGGCCAGCATCGAGGCGGTGCAGGCGCAGGCCGCGCACGTCGATGGCGTCATGCTCGGTCGCGCGGCGTACCACGACCCCTACCTGCTGCATCAGCTGGAAGCGCTGCAGACCGGCGCGCCGCTGCGTCCGCGCGGCGAGCTGCTGCGCGCCCTGCGCCCGTACATCGAAGCCCGCCTGGGCGAGGGCCTGGCCCTCAAGCACATCACCCGCCACATCCTCGGCCTGTTCCACGGCCAGCCCGGCGGCCGCGCATTCCGCCAGGTGCTGAGCGAGGGCGCCCATCGCCCCGGTGCCGACTGGATGTTGGTCGAGCAGGCGCTGGCAGTCACCGAACGCGAAGCCGACCGCGCCGCTGCGTGACGTCAGTCACATTCCTGACTTGACAAGGGCGGCCGTTTCGTCCCGAATGTTCACTTAGATGAACAGCGGTCTGGAGCATCTGGAAAAGTTCAGACCGGATTCACTGCCCGAAACCAAGAATTTGCAAAAGATTTGTAAAACGCCGGGTTTCATTCCGGTGCCCGGATTTACGACTTTTGAACGAATCGCCGTGCTCGGCTAGGATCGCATCGATGTCTTCCGCTCCCTTCCACCGCTGTATTGCCCTGGCCACCTGCGTGGTCCTGGCGGCTGCCCCGCTGTCTTCGGCGCTGGCGCAGGACCCGCAGCGGGAACAGGGGCGCGCAGAAATGATGGAGCGTGGAGGCCGTGGCGCCAGCAACGAGCGCTCGCTGTCCGATGCCGTGCGCCGCGTGCAGCGCACCACCGGTGGCCACATCCTGGGCGCCGAGCGTGTGCCGTTCGATGGTCGTGACATCAACCGGGTCAAATACATGGACGACCGCGGTCGGGTCCGCTACATGGACGACCCCGCCCCGGCACGTTCACAGCCGCGCACGCCGCGGTCGGATATGTCATCACTACGCGGCGATAACCCCTGAACAGGGATAGTTGTCGCTATCAACCCGTACCCACAGGCCTCCGGGCCGCACCCAGCACACTAGGGAGAGTTCATGCGTATCCTTCTGGTCGAAGACGAAGCCCCGCTGCGTGAGACCCTGGCAGCCCGGCTCAAGCGCGAAGGTTTTGCCGTCGATGCAGCGCAGGACGGCGAAGAAGGCCTGTACATGGGCCGCGAAGTGCCGTTCGACGTCGGCATCATCGACCTTGGCCTGCCCAAGATGTCGGGCATGGAGCTGATCAAGGCCCTGCGCGACGAAGGCAAGAAGTTCCCGGTGCTGATCCTGACCGCGCGTTCGAGCTGGCAGGACAAGGTCGAGGGCCTGAAGCAGGGCGCCGACGATTACCTGGTCAAGCCGTTCCATGTGGAAGAGCTGCTGGCCCGCGTCAACGCGCTGCTGCGCCGCGCCGCCGGCTGGAGCAAGCCGACCCTGGAATGCGGTCCGGTTGCTTTGGATCTGGCCGCGCAGACCGTCAGCGTGGCCGGCAGCAATGTCGACCTCACCAGCTACGAGTACAAGGTGCTGGAGTACCTGATGATGCATGCCGGTGAACTGGTCTCCAAGGCCGACCTCACCGAGCACATCTACCAGCAGGACTTCGATCGTGACTCGAACGTGCTGGAAGTGTTCATCGGCCGCCTGCGCAAGAAGCTGGACCCGGATGGCGAACTGAAGCCGATCGAGACCGTGCGCGGTCGTGGCTACCGTTTCGCGATTCCGCGCAACGAGGGCTGAGGCCTTCAGCAGGCGATAAACGATGTCCGGCCGTCTGTGGTTCTTCCGACGCTGGCGGCCGCGCTCTCTGCAGGCGCGCCAGATGTTCGCCGCGTCCGTGGGTCTGGTCGCGTTCCTGGCCCTGGCCGGTTACGCGCTTGATGCCGCCTTCGCCGATACGGCGAAGGCGAACCTGCGCGAGCGCCTGAAGAACTATGCCACCGCCTATGCGGCCGGCATCGACTTCACCCGCGACCGCTCGCTGTACATCCGCGAGCAGCCGCCGGATCCGCGTTTCGACGTGCCCGGCAGCGGCCTGTACCTGCAGGTCGTCATGCCCGACGGCAAGGGCAATTCGATGTCCGCCGAAGGCCCGATGCTGCCCACCGTCGGCGGTGGCCTGCTGGCCCCGCGCCAGGAAGTGTTCGAAGGCCCGCTGCCGATGATCCAGATCGACGGCAGCCAGGGCTCGGTGTACCGCTACGGCTTGGGCCTGGTGTGGGATGCCGACGCCGACCCCGCCACCGAATTCCCATACACCATCTACGTGATGGAAGACTCGCGCGCGCTGGGTGCGCAGCTGCGCGTGTTCCGCAGCCGGGTCTGGTTCTACCTGGGCGGCATCGGCCTGATCCTGCTGCTGCTGCAGACGGTCATCCTGCAGTGGAGCCTGCGCCCGTTGCGGCGGGTGATCACCGAACTGACCAAGGTCCAGCGCGGCGAGACCGAGCGCATGAGCGAGCGCCACCCGCGCGAGCTTGAGCCGTTGACCGACAGCATCAATGCCTTCATCGAGGGCGAGCGTGAGAACCTGGAACGCCAGCGCAACACCCTGGCCGACCTGGCGCACAGCCTGAAGACGCCGATTGCGGTGCTGCGTACGCAGATGGACAGCGGCGCCGGCGATGGCGCCCTGCGCGAAGAGCTGGACGTGCAGCTGCAGCGCATGAACAACCTGGTGTCCTACCAGCTGGCACGCGCGGCCTCGTCGGGGCACAAGCTGTTCTCGGCACCGCTGCCGATCGAATCCAACGCCGAGGAAATCGTGCGCGGCCTGGAGAAGGTCTACGCGTCCAAGGGCGTGCTGTGCGAATTCGACATCGACCCGGCCGCGCGCTTCCACGGCGAACCAGGTGACCTGCAGGAGCTGCTGGGCAACCTGCTGGAGAACGCGTTCAAGTGGGCCAAGCGCCGCGTGCTGCTGACCGCGCAACCGTTGCCGGCGCCGAATGCGCGTCGCGCCGGTCTGCTGCTGGCGGTGGATGACGATGGCCCGGGCATTGCTCCGGAGGACATCGGCAAGGTGCTGCAGCGAGGCGTGCGCGGCGATGAGCGCGTACAGGGCCACGGCATCGGCCTGTCGATCGTGCAGGACCTGATCAAGGACTACCGCGGCGAGCTGCAGGTGTCCCGTTCCAGCGAACTGGGCGGCGCCCGTTTCGAAGTGCGGCTGCCGCCGGGGCCGTAACGATCCGTTGCAACCCGATCCGGTCGACGTAGACCCTCGGGTAGCGCCGGGCCATGCCCGGCGGACGGATGAATCACCCGACCATTGCCGGCGGCTCACCATAGAACCGCCGCAGATGCGCAGCCACCTCCGGCAACGCTTCGGCCAGCAGGTCCGGCGCAGAGAAGTGGTACTCGCTGGCGACCGCGAAGAACTCTTCCGGCGCCTCGGCCGCATACGGATCGATCCGTGTTTCCACGCCGGCATCCACCTGCGCACAGAACGCGTCGTACGATCTCTGGAAGTCGGCAGCCCACTCGCGTTGCCATGCACGCGGCAACGGCGGCGTGCCGTCCATCGCACCGTCGAGTGCATCCAGCTTGTGCACCATTTCATGCACGGCCACGCAGTAACCCTCATGCGGTGCCGCCAAATCGGCCTGCACATCGGCCCACGAAAGAATCAACGGACCGCTGTCCCACGACTCGCCGATCAGCTCGTCATCCCACTCGTGCAGTACGCCGGCGGCATCCATGTGGCTGCGATGCACGCGGAACGCATCGGGGTAGACGATCAGCTGCGACCAGCCTTCCAGCCCCACCTCGCCGAACTCCAGCAGCGGCAGGCAGCACAGTGCGGCCAGCAGCACGCCATCGGCCGGCTGCAGCTGCAGGTCGCCGATGGGGGAGATGGTCTTCTCATGCAGGAAGCGCGTGGTCAGCGCGCGCAGGCGTGCATGCCGTTCGTCGTCCAGGCCGCGCAACCACGCTGCGCGGTGGCAGGCATCGTTCCAGTGTGCGTCTTCGATCGGCCGCGGCGCGGGCCGCAGCCACTGCAGCAACGACTTGATCAGCGGAACATACCCGGCAGGTAGCTGTGCCACTTCGGCGCACGGATGCGCTGCAGTACATCGTCGTCACCGCCACCACCGCTGCTGGTCGCGGCGGCCGGACGTACCGGTGCCGGCTTTGCGGCCGTCGCTGTCGGCGCGTTTGTCGGTGTGCGCTGCGAGGCTGCATCGCTGGCGGAATAGACGCAGGCGCCACGGTTGTCATCAAGCGCTGCTGTGGCAGACGCCGCGAAGGGCATCGTCAGCAGGATCAGGCAATGGGCATAACGGCGCATTGACGACATCCACGTTAAGGGAAGGTGAGTTCCCGATTCTAGCCCGAACCCGGCGCCAGATTGGAAGCCCGGCGGAACCGGGGCCGGCGGGCGCCGCTGGCGGGTTTCCCGCATAATTCCGTCCTGACCTTGTGGAAGCTGCCGTGGACGATCGCCAATTGCTGGCCAAACTCGCTGCCGGTCGCCTGTCCGGCGACGCCCTGGCCCGTGAGCTGGGCCAGACCCGGGCCGCCATTTGGAAGCGAATTCAAGGGCTTAGGGCCGCCGGCGTCGAGGTTGAAGGGCGCGCAGGCGAGGGCTACGGGCTGACCCGGCCGGTCGACCTGCTGGACGCCGGGGCCATCCGCGCCGGCCTGCCCAAGGAGGCCGCAGCACTGCTGCACGACCTGCAGGTGGCCTGGACGGTGGACTCCACCAACGCCGAATTGCTGCGATGCAGCGCGCCCCAGCGCGGTGTCAGCGTCCTGTTGGCCGAGCGCCAGACTGGCGGCCGTGGCCGTCGAGGGCGCACCTGGGCGTCGCCGCTGGCCGCGCATGTGTATCTGTCGGTGCTGCGCCTGTTCGAGGGTGGCCTCGGCCGCTTGGCCGGGCTGAGCCTGGTCGCCGGCGTCGCCGTGGCCGAAGCCCTGCACGACCTGGGCTACACGCAGGCGCAGCTGAAGTGGCCGAACGATGTGCTGGTCGATGGCCGCAAGCTGGTGGGCCTGCTGGCCGAGGGTGGTGGCGAATACGCCGGCCCGGCGCGTGCAGTGATCGGCATCGGCATCAACGTGCACATGCCGCCGGCCTTCGCCGAACAGATCAACCAGCCGTGGGTGGACCTGGACACACTGGCCGGCGCATCGGTGGATCGCAACACGGTGGTGGCCGCGGTGCTGGCACGCCTGCTGCCGGCGCTGGAGGAATTCGACCGGGAAGGGCTGGCGCCGTTCCTGCCGCGTTACGCAGCGTTCGACATGCTGGCCGGGCGCGAAGTGCGCGTGCAGCTGGATGGCGAATGGCAGCACGGTACCGCGCTCGGCCTGGCTGACGATGGCGCGCTGCGCGTGCGTATCGATGGCCGCGAGCGCCTGCTGCATGCCGGCGAAGTCAGTGTGAGAAAAGCATGAGCGACTGGTTGTTCGATCTGGGCAATTCGCGCTTCAAGTTCGCGCCGTTGCAGGGAGACCGTGCCGGTGATGTGCAGGCCTGGGCGCATGGCGCCGAAGGCCTGGCCGGGCAACCGCCGCACAGCCTGCCCAGTGGCGGCACCGCGTTTGTGGCCAGCGTCGCCGCGCCGTCGCTGACCAGCGCGATGCTGGATCAGCTGCAGCGCCGCTTCGAGCACGTGCATGTGGTGCGCACCAGTGCCCAGTGTGCAGGCGTACGCATTGCCTACGCCAAGCCGGAAAAATTCGGTGTCGACCGCTTCCTGGCGCTGCTGGCTGCCGCCAAGGCACAGCGGCCGGTGCTGGTGGTCGGTGTCGGCACCGCGTTGACCATCGACCTGCTCGATGCCAACGGCCAGCACCACGGTGGACGCATTTCCGCCTCGCCGACCACCATGCGCGAGGCGCTGCATGCGCGCGCGGTGCAGCTGCCGGCCAGCGGCGGTGACTACAGCGAATTCGCCAACGACACCGCCGATGCGCTGGCCTCCGGCTGCGATGGTGCCGCCGTGGCGCTGGTTGAACGCAGCGCCCGCCAGGCACAGGCGCTGCTGGGCGTCATGCCGTCGCTGCTGGTGCATGGCGGGGGCGCACCCGCGCTGATGCCGCTGCTGGACGGCGCCGACTATCACCCCTCGCTGGTGCTGGATGGCCTCGCCCGCTGGGCGGTGCACCAGCCCGCAGGCTAGTATCGGCGCATGCTGACCCGTGCCCTGATCGTCGTGCTGGCGATCCTCAATCTTGGTGTTGCCACCTGGTGGCTGTTGCGCGATGAACCCGCGCGCGCGCCGTTGCCACCGCCCCCGACCGGCGTGGCCGAGCTGCGCTGGTTGCCCGGTGGCACCGATGCGGCCGTGGCCGCGCAGGCCTCGGCCGCGGCACCCACTGAAGCACTGGTGGAGCGTGAGGCAGCGCCGGCTACCGCCGTGGCCGCTGCCCCCGCACCGGCAGCGGCGACACCTGCAGCACCCGGCAAGCCCGCCGAACCAGTGAAGGCGCCTGAGCCGATGGCCGCCGTCGCCAAGCCAGCGCCCGAACCGGTGGCTGAGAAACCCGCAGCCCCGGCCGTACCGCCGCGCTGCCTGGCGCTGGGCCCGTTCGCCGACCGCGCCGCTGCCACCGCTGCGCAGAGCCGTGCGGGCAACCTGTTGAGCCAGGTGCGCCTGCGCGAGCAGCCCGCCGCCAGCGGCAGTGCCCGTTACCGCGTGCTGTTGCCCGCCGCCGCCAGCCGCGATGACGCGCAGGCCACGGTCAAGCGCATCGTCGCTGCTGGGCTGAGCGACTACTACATCATCAGCCAGGGCGACGAGGCCAACGCCATTGCGCTGGGCCAGTACCGCAACCGCGAGGGCGCCGAACGGCGCATGGCCGCGGTGCAGGCCGCCGGCTTCCAGCCGCGCCTGGTGGCCAGTGGTGATGCCGGCCAATGGTGGCTGGAAGGGCAGCTGGCCACCGGCAGCGAACCGGCCCAGGCGCAGCAGCGCAGCGGTGCCGCGCAGCAACGGTCGCTGGAATGCACGCGACTGCGCTAGAATTCCCAAACCACGGCGCTGCCGTCGGCGTTTCACCCCGTGCCGCTTTAGCTCAGTTGGTAGAGCAACTGTCTTGTAAACAGTAGGTCATCCGTTCGATTCGGATAAGCGGCACCACAGAGGAATCGCCGAAGCGCCTTGAATTCAGGCGTTTCAACGAAGAAGGTCAGCGCATTGCGCTGGCCTTTTGGCATCCGCCGGTAAAATTAGCCCTTCTTTTTTGGTTTCACGGCCGCGCTCACCACTGGTACAGAATGGTCGTAGAGCTGTCGCATGGCCTCGGTCATGTGGCCACCGGATGCCTTGTCCCCGCTGTCGGTGATGCCCCGATGTTTCAGGCTGTGAGGCGCGAAGCGGCTCTCCCTGTCGATGATTCCCTCGGATATGGCACGTCGGATCAACCCCTGCCAGGCGCTGTCCAGAGCCGACTTGCTCAGGGGGTCCGACTCTGTGACGATCAGGCGCCGCTGTTCCGGGTTGATCGGCGTGGGCCGGCGATGGGCGTCCATCCGCTCTTTCCTGTACGCCTGAAGCCAGCTGACGGCGTCGTGCAGTTCTTACGTCCACTTCGTGACGATGTCGCGGGAAACGCTTGTCTCATGCTTCAGGCCATGGCCAGCCTCTCCGCTCTCATCGCTCGCGGATGCGCTCATGAAACGTGCGTCACGCTTTGCTTACTGAGAAATGCCCCACTAGGATCGGAACCGCAGCGCTGTGGCGTTGCAGGGGGGGATACCACTTTCTCGCAAAGGAGCATGCATGAAGTTGGTCATATCTGGGACACTGCTATTGGCTTTAGTAGTAAGCGCGCCAACAAAAGCGCAGCAGCTGCCCCCGCAGACAGGATTGGGTGACTGCGTAGATTTCATAATCTACGCTTCGCCCACATTGACAAATCAGGTGAACACGGCTCCCTACACCTTTGCATACTCAAGCTCTTCATGGATCGATAAGGACAACAAGGTGGTTTACGTGATGAACTACACCTGTTCTTCGGAAAATCTTCATGGCCTCTATGGAGCCGTGGGCCAGGTCTCACATGAGATGGGGCATGCATTTTTTGATGCGCCGGCATCCTTGGCAGGACCCAAGGATGCATTCGTCAAGCGCATGTGCACGGATGAGGGGCGTGCTGTCCTGAACAATTGGAAAGCCCGATCAGAGATCTTGGATACATCAGAGGGGACGGCAGAAATTCCACTTATCGCTTCGAATTCCTCACAGCTACAGGCAATCATATTGGCCGGCGGCGAGAAGCTTGACGAAAGGGTTGGAAGCAGCTTCTGCGACAACAACACCAACTCATTGACAGGCGAAAACTATCGCACCTTCTATGGAAAATGGTACGACGAGAACGTGGGCCCACAATCCCTTTATGGCACGGAGGTCTGAACTATGAAGACCAAAATTTTCGCCGCCATGTCGGCATTGGTAATACTTTATGTAGCGCCTTTGCACGTGCGAGGGGCAGGCACGGATCTACCCATTCCGAAAGCCTCAGAGCCAGCTTCTCGTGAAGACCAAAAAGCTCTGTGGAAGAGGGTGGAACAACTCTCATTTGCCGCCGTGGCCGGTGCGGACAGCGTCAAGCGTGCTTTAGCGCTGGAGCGCGGCCGTCTGCCTGGCGGAGAAGTATCTGATCTGGCTATTGGTGATCGACTCACTGGCACAAATGTTGCGCTACAGCTCGATCCTGCGGGAAAGCTGGAAGAGCTTTCATTCGACCTTCGCGGAGGCTGCATTTCGACGCGAACTCTTCTGTCGCAGTATCCCAATCTACTGGTTCTTCAGGTTCCGCATGACCCGCGGGCCAATTCGCTGGTCGGCACCACCATTGGAGGTGCACTGGCAACATTCCGAATGGCCCCAGGACCAGGACCTTGCGCGATCGGTGTGACCGTCCAGACCATTGAAATGGCCAAGGCGCAGCTTCTGCTGCGCTGAGGTAAAACGCGCCGCCGGCAGTTGCACGTCGGCGGCGCCTAACGCAAGCAATTTGTGCGGAATTGAAGCCAGACGCCTTACGCGATCTGGCGGGCGCTGTACTGAACAACAGCCTTGCCGGCAATGAACAGGTCATCGGGGGCAGCATATGGCGGGAACAGCAGGTCGGCGCTGACGATGTAGACCCCATCGGACCGGCGCTGCAGGCCCTTGATCTGCGTTTCGCCGCCAATGTTGATCACGTAGATGGCGTCACCATCGAAGTAATCGACGGCGGTATCGACCATCACCACGTCACCATTGTTGATGACGGGTGCCATGGACGGGCCTCGACCAGTGATGAGTTTGAGACGACCAAGCTGGGGCAGGAATCCAAGGCGTTGCCGGGTATCCCACTCTGCATAGTCCATGCTCCGGATCACTTCCGGGAACTCCTCATTCACCACACCCACTCCCACTCACGCGTGCCATTGGCCCCTTCGTCCGGGCCAGTGAACGACAGCGACATGACTGCATCGCCCACGCGCTGATCGGACAGGCAGGCCAGCGTCCGTGCGAATGGCTCTTCCCATGGGTTGCCGAAGAACTCCACGTGCAGGCCGCCCTACAACGGCGCCACGGTCACCCGTTCCTGCAGCGCTGCCCACAGCGGGCCGGCCGGGTCCTGGATATCCAGCTCATGCTCGGCGGCACTGTCCAGATTGAAGGCATGGATGCGTTGCTGCAGCGCCAGCAGTTGCTGCTGCGCGTGGTCGATGGGAGGAGCTGTCATGTGTGCATACCGGACGTCCGTGTGATGCGCCCGATGATAGCGCTGGCCTGATGGCGGTGGTCTGCGGCCCGTGATCGGTTGCTTGATATTCCTCACGGTCGAGCAACTCCGGCAGCCCCCATACTGGCGCCCTCCACTCAATCCTCACGAGGAAGCCGACCATGCGCCGCCACCGCTTGCCCTTGACCGTCGCGCTGCTCGCCAGCGCCTTCACCGCACCGGCGATGGCCGCCGTGCCGTTCTTCAATGCCAGCTGCCCCGGTGGGCTGGATGTCCATGCAGACGAGGGCGGGCCGGTCTATGTGCAGGGCCGCGAGACCACCCTCAAGCGCTTCAACGATCGCTATTTCGAAGCGCGCGATGCCAACAGCGGCACCACGCTTTCAATCAGCACCGGTGACGACGGTACGCCGCAGGTCAGCTACACCGGACGCGGCGGTGCCAACGGCATCTGCCAGGTCAGCAACAACGGCACGCCGGCGGCTGCCGTGGAAGGTGGCAGGCACCATCGTGATCAGGAGCGCGATGACGATGCAGCACTGCCACGCGAGGTGACCTGCGAATCCACCGACCAGCGCCAGGTGTCCTGTGACATGGACACGCGTGGCAATGTGGAGATCGTGCGCCAGCTCAGCCGTACCCGTTGCGAGCAGGGCAGCAACTGGGGCCTGTCGCGGCATTCGGTCTGGGTCAACGGCGGCTGCCGCGCGACGTTCCGCAACATGTCCAAGGCTGCAGCCAACGCGCCAGCGGGCGATACCGCGCTCGGTTCGTGCAACGCAAGCAAAGGCGCACAGGGCACGCTGGTGACCCAGGTGCCGGTCGGCACCGATTACCAGGAACTGATCATCGATTATCCCGATGGCCGTTTCCTGTGCATGATGCGCAACGACGGCCGGGTGCAGAGCGTGACGCCGATTCGCCGCCGCGGGGGTTGAGCTCATCGTGCCTGCAGCCCTAAGGTGACCACCCTTACACCCGTCTGGCGGCACCACCATGTCCCATCTTCTGGCCAAGGCAGCCGAGAAACAGGATCTTGACCGAATCGACGCATTGCTGGATGCGGGTGCCGATATCGAGTGGCAGCACAAGGGCACCGGACGTACTCCGCTGCTTTCGGCTGTGATCGCCGGAAAGACTGACTCGGTGTTGCGGCTTTTGGACCGTGGCGCCAACATCCAGCACGCCTGCACGGCGGTGGGCTTTACCGCAATGGGATGGGCGGCCGAGCGCAACGACGCAGACATCGGACGCCTGCTGATCGCACGCGGCGCCTCGCTGGACGCGGCCTCCCCAGAACTGCATCGCACACCGCTGATGGTGGCGGCGCAGGGCGGTCATCTGCCGATAGTCGAGCTGCTGCTGGCTGGCGGTGCTGATGTCGCACGCGTGGATTTCGAAGGACGTAATGCGCTGTCGCTGGCCGAAGCGCGCGGGCATGCGGCTGTGGTGCAGTGCCTGCAGGCAGCGGGCGCGCAGATGCCACCGATGTTGGAGGAGGCGCCGCCGCTTGCGTGGCCTGAACCGGCCGCAGAGGGGGAACCGGCATCAGTGGTGCGTGGCTATATGCTGGCCTGCAATGAGTGGGAAACGCGTGGTTACCGTGATGCCAAGGTCGGTGGAGTCCTGCTCGGTAGTGCAGCATTCCAACAGGAGCGCTCGGACATCCTCGCGGCCTGGTGTACCGACCGGAAGCGGGTGTATTCCACGGGCATGTCGGTGGGCAATCCGCCGGTGCACGTGCCGGAGGACCTGCTGGCCGCGGTCGGTCAGCCGACGGCCTCCAAGGCCGAAGTCCTGGTACGTGACCATGCACAGAAATCCCGCGCGCTGCGTTACGAGCGCCTGTTCGTGCTCAAGCGCGTGGCTGGGCAGTGGCGGATCGACCTGCTGAAGAAGCGCCTGTTCCGCACCGAAGCGTGGTCGTCGGCGATTCTCTGAGCACGGCCCGAAGTGCCGTCAGCCGGCGGCGTTGTACAGCACTACCCACGCCAGCATCAGGGCGAACATGCCGGCGAACGTCAGGCCAAACCACAGCGCCGCCACCTTCACGTTGCCGATCAACGCTGCCAGCATCCGCTGCGGCTCGCTCTTCAGGATCGGATATTCGGCGTGTGCCTTGCGCAGACGCTGCCAACCCAACCCGAGGAATACCAGGGTCGAGAACGGCACCAGCAGGAGCGTCGCCTGCATCAGCCAGCCATTCGGCGACGCATCCATCGAGCTGCTCAGCAGAATCGCAAAAACGGCGATGGGCAGCGCCCCGATGAAAAAGCGCGGCCAGGCGGTGTTGATGAAGGGCGACATCGCAATCTTCCATGAGGGGCGGTCGGGTCCGCGCGGCATCATGCCATGCCATGGCCCTGCTGCACCGCCGCGAGTGGTGTCACATGCGTCTGGCTAGACTGTGCTTCTTTTTCGTTCGCAGGAGGCACCCATGGCCCATCATCCCGCCGTTACCCTGATCGGCGTCCCCACCGACATCGGGGCGGGCCATCGCGGCGCCCGGCTGGGGCCGGAAGCGCTGCGCGTGGCCGGCCTGCCTGAAGCACTGGAAGCGCGTGGCGTGGACGTGCGCGACCTCGGCAACCTGGACGGCCCGCGCAACCCGTGGACCGCGCCGGTGCAGGGCTACCGTCACCTGGACGAGGTGGTGGCGTGGAACCACGCGCTGATGGAAGCCAGCTACGCCGAACTGCAGGCCGGCCGCATGCCGATCATGCTGGGCGGCGACCACTGCCTGGGCATCGGTTCGATTACTGCCGTCGCGCGTTGGTGCCGCGAGCAGGGCAAGGACCTGCGCGTGCTGTGGCTGGATGCACATTCGGATTTCAACACCAGTGAGGTGACCCCGTCGGGCAACATCCACGGCATGCCGGTGGCCTGCCTGTGCGGCCTCGGCCCGGATGCGCTGACCAGGCTGGGCGGCACTTCGCCGGCAATCAAGCCTTCACAGGTGCACCAGATCGGCATCCGTTCGGTGGACCCGGAAGAAAAGCGCCTGATCAAGACCCACAAGGTCGATGTCTACGACATGCGTTACATCGACGAGAACGGCATGAAGCGCACCGTGGAAGCGGCGCTGGCCGGCATCGACGAGAACACCCACCTGCACGTCAGCTTCGACGTCGATTTCCTCGACCCGAGCATTGCCCCGGGCGTGGGCACCACCGTGCCGGGCGGGGTGAATTACCGCGAAGCGCAGCTGGTGATGGAGATGATCGCCGACAGTGGCCGCATGGGCTCACTGGATATCGTCGAACTCAATCCGCTGCTGGACAACCACAACAGCACCGCCGAACTGGCCGTGGACCTGGTCGAAAGCCTGTTCGGGAAATCGACCCTGATGCGCGACTGAGAGGATCCAGCCTGAACGGTTGGACGAGCCGTTCACACGCGCTCCACGCCCCTGCCGCCAGATTGCACCTCACGCGGCAGTGTTGGCTTCGAGCCAGCCTGCCGCCCCGATCAATACAACCGAACCCCGTGATTGAGCGGTGTAGCGGCAAACCCAAGGAGAAGCCCATGAAGCGCGTAGTTGCCCTGATGCTGTTGTCGATGTTCTCGGTGGCCCTGCTGGCCGGTTGCAACACCGTTGCCGGTGCCGGCAAGGACGTGCAGAAGGCTGGTGAAAAGGTTGAGGATGCCGCCAAGGGCAACTGAGCCTGAGGTGGTGCGCACTACGGAAAAGGCCGGGATCTTCCCGGCCTTTTTCATGCGCGCTTGCTGCGTGTGGACGCCGCGTGTCGACCGGTAGTGAACCATTCAAGCAGGTGAGCAGGGCTTTCATGGCCGGTTGACCGTGATTCAACGTGCACTGCGCGATGCTGCAGCCACGGTAACAACGCCGTTGCATTCCAAGGAAGCCTCAGCAATGAACAAAGACATCATTTCCGGCAAGTGGTCCCAGCTCAAGGGCAAGGCCCAGGCGAAGTGGGGCGATCTGACCAATGACGATTTCGATGTGGCCGAGGGCAATGCCGAATATCTGGCGGGCCGCCTGCAGGAGCGCTATGGCTGGGCCAAGGACCGCGCAGAAACCGAAGTGCGCGATTTCGAGAAAGCGATGCACAAGGATTACCCGGACTACAAGTAACCGGGCGTCGAACGCCCGCGTTATGCCCCCACCGACAACGCCCGCGCCGGAAGGTGCGGGCGTTGTGCTGTGCGCAGATCAGCGCGCCGGCGGATCGGGCACGTAGCGGTTGGGGAAGGCCTGTGGCTGGCGATCCAGGCGCGAGGGCGAATCGAGCAGGATGCCGCGTGCACGCAGGTTTCGGGCGCTGTCGTAGCGCAGCTGCAGCACCTGTGCCGGGCTGCGGGTGGCGCGTTCGAAATCGGTATCGCGCACCGAAGAACTTTCCCGCGCACCATGCCCGGTGCCCAGCGCGGGTGCCTGCGACTTGGCCGAATAGCCTTCAATGCGGCTGGCGCTGGCGTCGGCCGCCGCCGAGGCTTCGGCCGCCGCCGGTGCCGGCCCGGCGCGACCGCGCAGGATCGGCTGCGGACGCGGGTACCAGCGACGCGCTTCCTCGAACACCGCCACGCCGACCACGCCGACGTTGTCCGGGCGGCCGGTGCGGCTGGCATAGCTGCCGCTGGGGCTGCTGAAGACGAACTGGGCCACTTCGTCCTGCGTCTTGCGCCAGCCGGTGATATCGGCGCGCTGGCCAGGGTTGAGCACGTAACCGGTCTGCGAGGGATCGGCGTCTTCACCGGAGATGGCGTTGACCCCGTCCACCGACAGCACCACCAGCACCCGTCGCGGGCTGTCGTTGTACAGGCGCACGGCATAGCGGTGGCCGCGCTCACCGGCCACCCAGCGCTGGCCGTCGGCCGGGTAGCTGCGCAGCTCGGTGCCGCGGTCGCGGTCGACCAGGGCCACGCGCACCGGGCCGTCCTGCGGCATCGGCGGGGGCAGCGGAGCCGGGCGGAAGCCGGCCAGGGGCAGGATCAGCAGCAGGGGCAGCAGGCGTTTCATCGGGCGTCTCCAGCGGGGTTGGGTGAATGAACGCGCCGGAGGCCCTGACGGGGTTGACCGTGTGCACGGTAAACTGGCCGCGTTCATAGAAGGTTTCCGCACGCAGTCATGACGACCCGAGTCCTTACCGGCATCACCCCCTCCGGCACGCCCCACCTGGGCAACTACGTTGGCGCCATCCGCCCGGCCATTGCGGCCAGCCGCGCGCCGGACATCGAGAGCTTCTTCTTCCTGGCCGATCTGCACAGCCTGATCAAGTCGCAGGACCCGCAGCGCACCCAGCGCGCTACCCTGGAGATCGCTGCCAGCTGGCTGGCCTGTGGCCTGGACCCGGAACACGTGTGGTTCTACCGCCAGAGTGACATCCGCGAGACCACCGAGCTGATGTGGTTCCTGACCGCCATCGCCAGCAAGGGCATCCTCAACCGCGCCCATGCCTACAAGGCGGCGGTGGACAAGAACCGGGAGGAAGGCCAGGACGAGGACGCAGGTGTCAGCGCCGGCCTGTTCATGTACCCGGTGCTGATGGCGGCCGACATCCTGATCTTCAAGGCCAACCAGGTACCGGTGGGCCGTGACCAGATCCAGCACATCGAGATGGCGCGCGACTTCGCCCAGCGCTTCAACCATGTGTACGGCAAGGAATATTTCCCGCTGCCGGACGTGGTGATCGACGAGCAGGTGGCAACCCTGGCGGGCCTGGATGGCCGCAAGATGAGCAAGAGCTACCACAACACCATTCCGCTGTTCGTGCCGCGCGAGGAGCTGAAGAAGCTGGTGTTCTCGATCCTGACCGACTCGCGTGCCCCGGGTGAGCCGAAGGACACCGAAGGTTCGGCGCTGTTCCAGATGTACCAGGCGTTCGCCACCCCGGAGCAGACCGCAGCCTTCGCCAAGGCCTTCGCCGATGGCATCAGCTGGGGCGATGCCAAGCAGCAGCTGTTCGAGCGCATCGACAGCGAACTGTCGCCGCTGCGCGAGCGCTACAACGCGCTGATGGCCGAGCCGGAGAAGATCGAAGCACTGCTCAAGCGCCGTGGCCAGCAGTTGCGTGAGCAGCTGGCAGCACCGCTGCTGGAAGAACTGCGCCACGCGGTGGGCCTGCGTGATCTGTCCGATGCCGGCGACATCGCCAGTGAAGATGCCGGTGAAGCCCGCGCCGCTCCGCCGCTGTTCAAGCAGTACCGCGAGAAGGACGGCCGTTTCTACTTCAAGCTCACCGCCGGTGACGGCACGCTGCTGATCCAGAGCGAAGGCTTCGACTCGCCGCGCGATGCCGGACAGCTGATCGCCGTGCTGAAGCAGGCCGAGCAGGGTGACCAGCTACAGAGCGATCTGTTCAAGCTGGAAGCCGAGGTGGATGCGGTGCTGGCGGCGTTGGCCGTGTTGCGAGCCAACTGATCGGTAGTGCCGACCTTGGTCGGCGCTGTTGGATGGTGGATGCCGGCCAGCGGCCGGCACTACCACGGCATTGCACCCATGGCATGATGTGCGCGCGCCTTCGGCGCGATGACATGGAGTCTGCAATGGCCTGGTTGTCGCTGCTGCTGTTCCTGCCCTGGTTCATTCTGCTGGGCAGCCTGTACTGGCTGTTTCCGCGCCAGCCGCGTACCGCGCGGCGACGCCTGTTCGATGGCGCCACGCTGGCACTGGCGCTGTCGCTGAGCATCGTGGCGATGCTGTGGGGTCACCACATCGGTCTGGTACAGCCGGGCGCCGGGCCGATCTGGCCGCAGGTGCTGGCGGTGCTGTATGCCTATGGCGCGTTCCTGGCGGTGCTGGTACTGGCGCTGCTGCTGAGGCCGCGGTTTGCATTGCGCTGCAGCTGATTGGTAGTGCCGGCCACTGGCCGGCAACTGCATTCAACTGGCCAACCCGGGATTGCCGGCCAGCGGCCGGCACCATCCGACCAAAGCCGCATCGATCACGCCATGCCGGCGCGCCTACCATGGGTGTCTGTTCCCGATCCTGCCAGGTGCGCGTCGATGACCGCCGATCCCAGCATCCACACCATCGATACCGGTTTCCAACGGCCTGACTTCGATGCCGCCTACCTGATCATCGAAAACGGTCGTGCTGCGTTCGTCGACTGCGGTACCGGCCTGTCGGTGCCAGCGATGCTGCAGGCCCTGGCCGACAACGGGCTGGGCGTGGAGGCGGTGGACTGGCTGCTGCTGACCCACGTGCACCTGGATCATGCCGGTGGCGCTGGCCTGCTGATGCAGCAGTTGCCCAATGCGCGCGCGGTGCTGCATCCGCGCGGCGCGCCGCACATGATCGATCCGACCCGGCTGATCGCCGGTGCCACGGCCGTTTATGGCGCTAAGGAAATCGCCCGCAGCTATGGCCGTATCGAAGCGATTCCCGAGCAGCGCGTGGTGGTGGCTGACGACGGCCAGCGCATCGACCTCGCCGGCCGCGAGCTGGTGCTGCTGCATACCCCGGGCCACGCGCTGCACCACTACTGCGTGTGGGATGCGCGCAGCCGCAGCTGGTTCACCGGCGATACCTTCGGTATCTCCTACCGCGAGCTGGACAGCGCGCAGGGCGCTTTCATCTTCCCCACCTCATCGCCGGTGCAGTTCGACCCGGAAGCGATGAAGGCGTCGATCCAGCGCATGCTCGGTTACGCACCGCAGGCGATGTACCTGACCCATTACGGTCGTGTGGAACAGGTCGAAAAGCTGGCTGGGGATCTGTTCGAACAGATTGACGCGATGGCGGCAATCGGCCGCCAGTGCGACGGTCGCCCCGATCGTCATCGCTGCCTGTTGGCCGCGTTGCAGGCGCTGTACCTGGAGCGTGCACAGCAGCATGGCTGCGCGCTGGACCAGGCTGCAGTGAGCGAAGTACTGGCGATGGATATCGAACTCAACGCGCAGGGCCTGGCCTGCTGGCTGGACCGTGTATCGCGCTGACCTGCGCACTCCCTGGCGGCGTAGATCCGCTGCGCCCCTGGTAGATCCACGCCATGCGTGGATGACACGGTTCCGGGCCGCGCCGCGATGTCACGACCACGTTACACTCTGGTGACTTTCAAGCTAGCCGTGGTGTTGCCGTGAACCCGATGCGCGTATTGCTGCTGTCGTCCTGCCTGTTCGTCGGTGGCCTGGCCCATGCGGCCAATGACCTGCCCGGCGGCGGCATCGATCCGCAGGCGCTGTCGCGTCATGTGCGTGTGCTCGCCTCGGACGAATTCGAAGGCCGTGCACCGGCCACCGAAGGCGAAGAACGCACCGTGCAGTACCTGATCGAGCAGTTCCGCAGCTACGGCCTGCAGCCGGGTGGCGTGGACGGCAGCTGGGTACAGCCGGTACCGCTGGTGCGCGCGCAGCTGGACGGCCAGGCCAAGGCCAGTCTTGCCCTGAAGGGCGGCAAGCGCGCGCTGGCCAATGGCGTGGACGTGACCCTGCAGAGCCTGCAGCCGCGCAAGCGCGTGCAGATCAAGGAGGCGCCGCTGGTGTTCGTCGGCTACGGCATCGACGCGCCCGAGCGCCACTGGAATGACTACAAGGACGTGGACCTGCACGGCAAGATCGCCGTGGTATTGATCAACGATGCCGATTTTGAAGCCGACGCGCCAGGTGCGTTCGATGGCAAGGCGGTGACCTACTACGGCCGCTGGACCTACAAGTTCGAGGAAGCCGCGCGCCGGGGTGCCGAAGGCGTGCTGATCGTGCACGAGACCGCACCGGCCGCCTATGGCTGGGCCACGGTGAAGAGTTCGGGCACCTCGCCGCTGTTCGACATCGAGCGCGGCCAGGCCGAGGCGATGGCCCAGCACACGCCGCTGCGTGGCTGGATGCAGCGTGAGCTGGCCGAACAGATCTTCGCCGACGCCGGCCTGGATTTCGACACCGAGAAGCGCAAGGCGATGAGTGCGGACTTCCGCCCGGTTGCGCTGGACAACGCGAAGCTGAGCGTCGATTTCGCACTCAAGCGCGAGCAGGTGGTGACCCGCAACGTGGTGGCCAAGCTGCCCGGTGGCGAGCACGCTGATGAGGCGGTGATCTTCTCGGCGCACTGGGATGCCTTCGGCATCGGCCAGGCCGACGCCAGGGGTGATCGCATCCGCCGTGGTGCGATTGACAACGCCACCGGCGTGGCCACCGTGCTGGAACTGGGCCGGGTGTTCGCCGCCGGCCCGCAGCCGCAGCGCACCCTGTACTTCGTCGCCCTGACCGCCGAAGAGAAGGGCCTGCTGGGCGCCAGCTACTACGCCGCGCACCCGCTGGCGCCGCTGGACAAGACGGCTGCGGTGCTGAACATCGAGATGTTCAGCCCCGATGGTGCCACCCGTGACATCGCCTCGTGGGGCAAGGGCCGGGTGTCGCTGGAAGGCGACCTGGAACGCGTGGCCAAGGCCCGTGGACGCAGCTACAGCCCGGATCCGAACCTGGAAGCCGGCTTCTTCTACCGTGCCGACCACTTCGCCTTCGCCCGCCTGGGCGTGCCGGCGATCACCATCGGCCCGGGGCTGGACAAGCTTGAGGGCGGCGTCCAGGCCGGTCGCTCGCTGCGCGAGAAGTACTTCGCCGACTGCTACCACCAAGCCTGCGATGCATGGACGCCGAGCTGGGATCCGGCGGGCCACGCGGCCGACACCCTGCTGGTCTACGACCTGGGCGCCGAACTGGCCAACAGCCGTCGCTGGCCGCAGTGGGAGAAGGAATCGGAATTCCACGGCGCCCGCGAGAAGAGCGAAGCCGCCCGCCGGTAAACGCACGGCAATGCCGGCCGCTTGCCGGCAACCTCCAAACGCATGGTAGTGCCGGCCGCTGGCCGGCAACCTCATGAACCTTCCGAAAGGATGTGCAGTTGCCGGCCAGCGGCCGGCACTACCCTTCTCAGCCGCGTGGCCGCAGCAGCTTCCAAGCGCCCCAACCGGCGGCGGCGAGCGCGGCCAGGTAGCAGGCCACCATCGTACGCAGGCTGGCCACCGGTGCGGGGTTGATGCCCCGGCTCAGACGCAGATGCAGGGTGCTGGCACCGCTGCCCAGATCCGCTGCCAGCTGCAGCACCAGGGCCGCGCAGAACGCCAGCAGGGCAATACCGAAGCCGATGCGTGGCCAACTCGCCTGGGCGCCGGGCCTGAGGATCAGCCATGCCAGCAGGGTTGCCGCGCCCAGACCCAGTGCGATCCACACCAGCGGCGTGGCAGGAGATGCGGCGGCCACCGGCACTGCACCGGTGGCCGCGATCGCTACGGCGCGCTTACTTGCGGGTGCCGTCGAGCCAGTTGGGGCCCTTGTTGGTGAGGAAGAACACATAGACCACCAACGATACCGCGATCGTTGCGGTGACGTAGATGGCGAACCAGTCCACGTGGCCGGTCTTCAATGCGCCCTGGTACAGCAGCGGTGCGGTGCCGCCGAACAGCGAATTGGCCAATGCATAACCCAGGCCCACGCCCAGTGCACGCACGTGGGTTGGGAACAGTTCGGCCTTCACCACAGCGTTGATCGAGGTGTAGCCGGTGAGGATGACAAAGCCCAGTGCCAAGGTCAGGAACGCCAGCGTCGCATCATGCTGGTGCGGCAATGCGGTGATCAGGTACCAGCTGTAGAGCACGCCGCCCACGCCGAAGAACACCAGCAGGGTCTTGCGGCCGATGATGTCCGACAGCCAGCCGCCGACCGGCTGCAGCACCATCAGGAACGCCAGCACGCCCAGATTGATCAGCGTGCCAGTCATCGGGTCGTTGCCGGCGAAGGCGCTCTGGATCATCTTCGGGCCGTTCACCGAGTATGTGTAGAAGGCCACGGTGCCACCGGCGGTGATCAGGAAGCACAGCAGCAGCGGACGCCACTGGTGCACGAACAGTTCGTACATCGAGCCGGACTTCCTGTCCTTGCCCTCGCGGGCCGCTTCGATCGACGACTCCGACAGCGACTCGTCCATGCCACGGCGCAGCCAGAACACGACCACGGCGGCAATGCCACCGATGCCGAACGCGATGCGCCAGCCCCATTCGGAGATTTCCGGCTTGCCCCAGAAGGTCAGCATCAGCAGCAGGGTCAGCTGCGCCAGCACGTGGCCACCGACCAGGGTGACGTAATGGAAGGAGGACAGGAAGCCGCGGCGACCGGGGATGGCGGCTTCGGACATGTAGGTGGCGCTGGCACCGTATTCACCACCGGTGGCAAAGCCCTGCAGCAGGCGCGCCAGCAGCAGGATGACCGCCGCCCAGATGCCGATGCTGGCGGCGGTGGGGGTGATGGCGATGAGGAACGAGCAGAGCGCCATCAGCGTGACCGACACGGTCAGCGCCAGCCGACGGCCATGGCGGTCGGCGAAGCGGCCGAAGAACCAGGCGCCGATCGGGCGCATCAGGAAGGTCGCCGCGAAGATCGCCCACACATACATCGTGGAGTTCTTGTCATCCGGTGAGAAGAACTGCGATTCGAAGTACACGGCAAACACCGAGTACACGTAGACGTCGTACCACTCCACCAGGTTGCCGGCGGAGCCTTTGAGGGTGTTGGAGATGGAACGCCGCAGGGCGGCGCCGTCGGTGCTGGGGACAGCGGATTGGGACGTGGTGCTCATCCGGGTGGGGATCCTCGATGCGGTGCGTCCATGCGGGAAATTGCGCTGCCAGGCGCGCGGTGCGCTGCCGGCCAGCCTCCTTGGTACTGCATCCCACGTCAACGCCGGGTGCCGAACGGGCGGGCGGGGGATGTGACCCTATAGCGTGCCAGCGGGCGGAAGGTCAGGCCATAACCAATACGTCCTAGGCCGGATGCCTGAGCCGCGCGTCTGGCGACATCTTCAGGACTTGTGGGGACGCGAAGTTTCGACCGGGGACACAATGGCGGTTCTGAAGCTGTTTCGGGCCCAAATGCGACAAAGTGCGGCGGTGGCGGCCAGAAGCATTAGCGACGCTGCAACTTCCCACGCAGGGACGTCGACATACAGCAGGCGCACCGGCATGGCGGCCATCGAGGTAAATGGAAACCAGGAGAGCAGCTGGATGAACGTGCCATCCGGGGCGCGCAATCCGCCGAAGCCGATCATGATCATGGTCACCGGAAAGGCAGCCAGACTGTTCCGGAATGCTGAATGGGGGGAGCGGATCATTGTGGCGCAAGCGGCGAAGAACCAGTTCCAGAGCAGCAGCCCGAACAGGCAGAAGGCCAAAAGACTTGATGCGATTGCCCAGGAATTGTCTGGAAGGTGGATGGGCCCCATCGTGCTACCGGAAACAAGTACCCATCCAACCAGTGCATAGGTGCCATACACCGTGACCGTCTTGAGGCCATGGAGGATTGCAGCGCTCACCTTGCAGTCAAGCCAGAAGCCTGGCGGCGTCGCGCTCAGGATCATCTCAGTGGCCGAAGCAAACCGCTCTGCCAACAATCCATGGAACAACATTCCAAGACAGCCCAGGATTGACAGCATTGTCAGCACGACCATCGCGATGGAGACGGCAGCCAGTGGCGCTTGACCCCTAATCATCACGCCGTTCTGATCCATGACCTGCAGCAGGACCGGGGTATCGGCTTTCTGCAGTTCCTCAGTGGATACGTCAAGGGAAGACAGAATATGGCGACGTTGCAGCACGTTGAGGCTCTGCTGAAGATCACCCGCCCAGCTGGGAGAGCGTGCGATCTCAAGTGAGTAGCCGTCTTCGCGGGATTTCAGAATGGGATAGCTGTCGCTTGCAGTGATCTCTCCTGTGTCCAGAAACCGGAAGCGATCGTGCGTCAGACCCGCCACTGGCGTATCAGCAGCGTGTAGATACACGACAGAAGCGGCTTCGCGGGTGACAACGGCATCGCCGGCGAGCTTCACCAAGGCGATCACGATTAGCAGAAGCATCCCCAGGAGTTCCCCTTTCATATCCAGATGCCTTCGGAACTCAAACCCGCATATGACAGCGAATCTTCTCATCCGCATGCTTTCATTTTCCATAGGGACAACCCGGAATGGTCGAAGCGCCGTCACCGCTGGTCGCCTTCATGGTTACAGGGCAAAGATCAAACGCTGTTGCGGGAACCAAGCGACGCTCCTTCAGTACCAGTACCCGCGTTGCAAGACGCTGCAGCAGTTCGAGGTGATGGGCCGAGAGAAGGACGGCTGCCCCCTGCTGGGCTGCCCGGGTGATGAGAGTTGCAGCTGCGACCTGATTGAGGGGATCAAGGCCGGAAAATGGTTCATCCAGTATCAGGACTTTAGGGTGATGGAGCATGCACGATGCCAGCTGCAGTTTTTGCAGATTTCCCTTGGAAAGGCTGGAAACCCGGTGTGATTCCCGGTCGAGGAGACCCACTTCCTGAAGCCAGTGTTGTCGCGCCTGTTTGGTCCGCGCTCCACTCATGCCTCTGAGCTGAGCCCAGAATTCAAGCGACCGTCCCACCGTAACTTCTCCAAAGAGACTCCTGGATTCGGGGAGGTAGCCGATTTCTGTATGCGAAAGCGGAGACGAGTGCATCCCATCCCAGTGACTTACATGACCAGAATCGGCGGGAATGAGATTGCAGATGATGCGGAAGAGCGTCGTCTTTCCTGCGCCGTTCGCGCCAATGAGACCCACAATTTCGCCAGCGCAGACCTCGAGGTCGAGTTCGTGCAGAACAGCCTTCTCACCAAAGCGCTTGCAGATGCGATCAATTGTCAGCATGACCGGCCCCCTGCTCGATCCGGGCCGCGAGCTGGAGTGCCCTTCCCCTCATGAAACGGCTGTGTCTGGAATGGACAAGCCTGACCAACTCAAGTGCGGCGTCGGGTGTCGGACTGCTTGCAACCAATGCTTCCAGTGCAGCCATTCTGACCCGTTCCACGGCGTGGCTGCGGAAGATGTCGCGAAGAACATGTTGCGCCTCGCCATTTCCGGACCCTGCGGCAATCATGAACATCGGGAGTGCGCTGGATCTGTTGATCACATTCGAGATCGTCCAGTTCTCTGGATGAAATTCGTATTGGTCCATTGTGACGCTGCGCAGAGAGTGTTCCATGATGTTGATGCTTACGGAGAATCGCTCTGGTGCGATCTGTCGATGGATGTCCGTGAAAGCTCTGTACAGCAGGATCTTTCCCTCTGACAAAGCGGATCTCTCGATGAACTTCAGGTCGACCTGCTCGCCAGGAACGCCAGGCACTTTGGCGTAGTCGTACTCAAAGTAGTCGCTGCTGTATCCAGGGCCCTGATAGCCAACGGTGAGGAAATTGAAGTTGTGATCGTGAGGGACGCCATAGAAGAAGGCTCCCTTTCCGCTGGAGAGCAGGATTTCATCGTTCTCCCCCGGCCAGAAGCAGGCCCGCAGGAAATAACTCTGGCCAGCCACCTGAGGCGCATGGAGCATGAACACCTGAGGCGTATAGTCATTGTCGGCCTGAATGTCTTGATTGTCTTTGAGCTCCCCACAGATCATCTCCGAAAGGAAGTCGCGATTGTTCGCCAGCTGCTTGAGTGCAGGGGCGACAGAGATCATTGAGTCATGATCTCGGGGGTCGAGCGAAGACTGTCGCAGGTGTTCGACCAAGTCGGAAAGTTCGATGACTTCAGGTGATTCATATTGAATATGAACGGGCATGGTTGATTTCATCCATTGTTCGTACATTGCGCGGCAAGCATCCGGATCTCGTCGTCGGAATCCGACCTCGACATTTCGTGGAGCCTCCGACGTGCCGCCTCCGGATCCAACCGGTGGAGCGATCGAATCGCATGCCAGCGTATGAATGGTGTCGGATGCGTTGAGATGTGCAACAGCATCTGCACATTCCGTTGGCCCGGAATCTCGGCGAGAACGCTGGCGAGGAGGTGAAGTCGTGACTCCTCTACATTGGCTGCCGTATGACCAAAGAGTGTGCCGCTGCCTACAGCGAAGTGCTGTGTCGTGCTCAGGCGCGGTTGACGTGAGATGCAGATCAGCATGCCTACCGGGCGCATTCCGTTGCAGAGATGCATGCCCTGTTTTCCGCCTTCAAGGAAGACGTGGTCGTCAGCGCAAGCTCGCTTGATCTGTGGTGTGGAAAGACGGGCTTCGCAGTCGGCATCGCCAGACTCGACGTTGAATGTCCGGTACTCCACATCCTGCCCACGGGCGAAAAGTATCAATGAGTCTGAGCCGGAGATTGAAATCCCGGTGTCGGCAGTTGATCGCGTTGAGAGATTGAGCTTGGTCGGCAGGCTCTGCATGTAGTGAACCTGTACTGCAGAATCCTTGTAGATGACCAGACCATTCAGCGGTGACTTGGCGAAAAAACGCTCTGGGGTGACGTAGAGCGGGCTTTTGAGATGTTTTTTGCATTCGTGCAGGAAATGGTCTGCCAGAATGATCGGGTCAAACTGACGGCAGATCGATATCATCAGGCGCTCGTTCAGATGTACGTCGCCGCGGCCATTGATATCCATGCTGAGCTGACGAACCCGCGCTGCGCAGCCAGATTCTCTCAAGACATCGAAAAGCGTGTTCTTGCTGCCGTAGATGGCTTTCAAACTGCGCAGCTCCGCAGGTTCGTCAGCCAGATCGGACATCCTTTGAGGATTCTCCATGGTGCCTCCCAAGAGTTGGTGGACCGGGAATCCGGTCCACCTTGGCATCCGATTCACTGCGGGGTTGGGTGGATACCCCGGTTGATGAATATTCCGACGACAATGCCAACTGCGGCGCAACCTGGGCCAGTGGTTTCGATAAGAACACAGGATCCGTACATGCCTACGGATCTCTTCTGCCCTGGCAGATCGGAGGATTTCATTGTCATTTCCTCAGGTAGGCAGAACGGCAATTACGATTGCGACGGCAATCAAGACCGGCTCGATGGGAGAGCAGAGCAGGGATGTTCCAGTCATCCCTACCGGTATGGCCAAAGGGGGTAACGAGGTGTGCACTTGATTCTCTCCATGTGAGGTTCTGATGGCCCGCAGATCTGTGCAGGCAGGTTCGTTGTCGTGCATCAAACGCCGTGATTCCTTGACGCAACTCCCAATTCCGCGTCCCCGGTTGATTCGTGTCAGCCGCCGCGCGGAAAAGGTGTCTCCTCGGCCGGAGGTCATCAGCCGCAGACTGAGTGCGGGCCGGGAAAACTCCGAGCCTGCCGTAGGCGAAAATCAGCTTGTCGAAAACTGGGGTGATATCCGTCAGCCGAACGTCCTAGAATCCGTCTTCCCCCGGCTCCCTGGTGTGTCATGTCGGCTCCCCCCGTTCCGTCTGCGGCTGCCCCCCGGGGTGGCCTTGTCGTGCTGGCACTGCTGCTGGTCTATGTGGTCTGGGGTTCGACCTACCTGGGCATCGCCAAGGCCCTGCATGGCGGCGCGCTGCCATTGACGATGGTCTCCGGCAGCCGGTTCATCATTGCCGGCGGCCTGATGTACCTGGCGCTGCGCCTGTTCTGGAAGATGCCCGGACCCACCCTGCGGCAGTGGCGCAACCTGGTCATCATGGGCGTGACCATGCTGGTGCTGGGCAACGGCATGGTGGTGCTGGCCGAGCGCGAGGTGTCATCCGGCCTGGCCGCCACCGCGGTGGCCTCGGTGCCGCTGTGGATGGCGCTGTTCTCGGCCCTGCGCGGGCAGCATGCCAGCAAGGGCGAATGGCTGGGCATCGCCGTTGGCTTCGTCGGCGTGGTCTGGCTCAACGCCGGCAGCAGCCTGACCGCATCGCCCACCGGGCTGGTGCTGCTGCTGATCGCGCCGGTCGGCTGGGCGTTCGGCTCGGTGTGGGCACGCGGGCAGGACCTGCCGGGCCCGTTCATGACGGCCGCCGGGCAGATGATCTGCGGTGGCGTGCTGCTGGTGCTGATCGGCCTGGTCGTCGGCGAGCGCCCCACCACCCTGCCCGACAGCGGTGGCCTGCTGGCGATGGCCTACCTGTGCGTGTTCGGTTCGATCGTGGCGTTCACCGCTTACGTCTGGCTGCTGCAGAACGTGCGCCCGGCGCTGGCCGGCAGCTATGCCTACGTCAATCCGGTGATTGCTGTCCTGTTGGGGGCTGCATTGAATGGTGAACGCTTTGGTTGGCGCGACTTCCTGGCCATGGCGGTGATACTTCTGGGTGTGGTGGTACTGACGATGGCAAGGACACGCAAGCGATGAGCATGGACGAGAAAGAACAGCGACGGGGACTGTTGATCACTGCCTCCACCTTCGTGCTGTGGGGGCTGGTGCCGGTGTACTGGCATCTGCTCAACGAAGTGCCCTCGTTCCAGATCATCGCCCATCGCATCATCTGGAGCGCCGTGCTGGTGGTGGCCTGGCTGCTGATCGCATCACGGCTGGGCTGGTGGAAGAAGATCGCCGCGCAGCCGCGCGCGCTGCCGATCCTGGCGGTATCGAGCCTGACCATCGCCTTCAACTGGGGCCTGTACATCTGGGCGATCAACGCAGGACATGTGATCGAAACCAGCCTGGGCTACTTCATCAACCCGCTGGTGAACGTTCTGCTGGGCGTGCTGGTGCTGAAGGAGCGCCTGCGCCGCGTGCAGTGGCTGGCGGTGGCCATCGCCGCGGTGGGCGTGGCCTGGCTGACCCTCGATGCGGGCACGCCGCCGTGGATCGCGCTGGGCCTGGCGTGCTCGTTCGGCCTGTACGGCCTGCTGCGCAAGCTGGTGTCGGTCGATCCGGTGGCCGGGCTGGGCGTGGAAAGCCTGTACCTGTTCCTGCCCGCGCTGGGCTTCGCGCTGTGGTCGGAAAACGGCCATGGCGGTGGCTTCTTCGGTGGCTGGGGCTGGGCCAACGACCTGATGCTGATTTTCGGCGGGGTGATCACGGCGGTGCCGCTGATCGGCTTCGCCTACGGGGTCAAGCGCATCCCGCTGTCGCTGGTCGGCATCCTGCAGTACATCGCACCGAGCCTGCAGCTGCTGCTGGGCGTGTTCTTCTTCCACGAGGCGTTCGACACGGCCAAGGCGATCGGCTTTGCCGCGATCTGGGCCGGCCTGGTCCTGTACGTCGGTGACAACATACGGGCGATGCGCGGCGCGAAACGGTAGCGCCTCGGGGGGGGCAGAGCCTTCGCGATGCAAAGGGAGCCGACCCCGCAAAAAAGAACGGCGCCCCGAGGGGCGCCGTTCTGCTTCCATCCACGGCCAGGAGAGAGTTGGCCGGGGCGGGAACGCGGTTGCAGGCTTAGAAGCGCTGCTGGTACTTCATGTACATGAAACGACCGATGTCGAAGCCACCGTAGTAGGTGAAGCTGCTGTTGGGCTGGCTGTACATGATCGGACCCTGGTGGTCGAACACGTTGTTCAGGCCCAGCGACACGGTGCCATCCCACGGCAGGCTGTAACGCACCTGCAGGTCGTGGAAGGTGTTGGAACCCACCTTGCGGCTCGGCTGTGCATCGGTATATGGCGAAACGAAGTCGGCCATGTTGCAGTCCGGGCCACCGCCCAGATCGTACGAGCAGGCTTCCTTCATGCCCGAGTAGTAACGGGCGGTCCAGCCGATGCCGAGGTTGCCGTACTGCCAATCCAGGTTGAAGGTCGAACGTACGCGGAAGTCACCGGCCCAGCCCACGCGCTGCTCCACCGGGGTGGTGGCGGCGCTGTCGTTGCGCTGCTCCAGGTAGTCGGTGTAGGTGGTGTTCCAGTTGATGGCGAACTTGCCGTAGGCGGTTTCCGGCAGGCGGTAACGCACACCGATGTCATAGCCGGCGGTTTCGCGGTAGCCGGCGTTGACCAGCGAACGATCCAGCGCCGAAACCTGGCCGCGGGTGGCCGCAGCGGTGGAACGGGTGAAGCGACCGCATGCCGAATCCACGCCCTGCACGTAGCACTGGTTGAGGATGTCGGTAGCCGACTCGCCCACGATGGCGTTGTCGATGCGGATCTTCCACCAGTCCAGGCTGACGTCCAGGCCCTGCACGAATTCCGGGCTGTAGACCAGGCCGACGGTCCAGGTCTTGGCGGTTTCCGGCTTCAGTTCCGGGTTGGAACCGGAGTTGAAATCGGAGGTGGCCTGCTGGCCCGGGCGGTTGGCAAGGTTGCCGTCCGAACCGGTCTGCTGACGGAAGTTGGCAGGCACGTTCAGCGCCTGGCAGCGTGCTGCCACGGTCGGGCTGCTGGCGGCGATGCCGAACTTCGTATCGCACGGATCGGTGAACGAATCGCGGCTGGAAACCGCGCCGCCGTAGAGATCGTCCACGGTCGGTGCACGGAAGCCGGTGCCGTAGGTGGCGCGTACCAGCAGGCTGTCGATCGGCTTCCACTTCAGGCCGAACTTGCTGTTGGTGGTCGAGCCGAAGGTGTTGTAGTCGGTGTAGCGACCGGCCAGGTCCAGCGACAGCTCGCGGGCGAAGGCCATGTCGGCCAGCAGCGGCACCTGCATTTCCAGGTAGACCTCGTTGAGCGAGTAGTCGCCACGGGTCGGCTGGCCGGTGGTGCCGGCGATCTGGCCCTTCTGCACCATCAGGTCCGGGGTGTAGCTGGCTTCTTCGCTGCGGTGCTCAACGCCCATCGCGCCCATGATGTCGCCGGCCGGCAGGGTGAACAGCGAGCCGGAGATGTTGGCGCTGGCGACCTTGGTGGTGCTGCGCATCTTGTCGACGAAGCGGGTGAACAGGTAGTCCTGCACGTCCTGGTTGCCCAGCGAGCCCGGGCCGGTGTAACCCATCGGCGCAGCCGGATTCCACGGCACGCAGCCGGCGATCACCGCACCCGGTGTACCGCAGCGGGCCACATCGCCGTCCATGAAGGACGGGCCGACGGCCAGGTTGACGTTCGGCTGGTACATGCTGCCGGTGCCAACGCGCTCGCCTTCATTGCGGTTGTACATGTAGCTGACGTTCCAGTCCCAGTAGCGCGAACCGGTTTCGAAGCTGCCTTCCAGGCCGAGGCTGGCACGCTTGGTTTCCAGCGTGTTCTCGGTACCGCGCGGCAGCTCTTCGGTGCGGTGCGAGAACAGCACGTCCTGGCCCCACTTGTTGAAGGTGCTGTCCTTGGACAGCGCAGCGCGCGTGCCGTTGCGCGACTGCGCAGCCGAGACCGAGTACGGGTAGCCGGCCAGGTGCTTGGTCGACTCGCGCTTGCTGTACAGCGCATCGGCGACGATGCGCAGGTTGTCGGTGATCGAGAAGCCGCCGTTGGCGAACACCGAGGTGCGCTCCAGGCCGCTCAGCAGGCTCATGTTGGTCTTGGCGTTGGCGCCGTCAGCCGGATCCGGCGTGTGGAAGTTGCCGGCGCTGCTCGGGTCGCCGCCCGGGCCCACGGTCAGCGGCTTGCCACCGACGGTGACCGTGCCCCACTGGGTGGTCGGGCTCAGCGCGTCGACGTCGTCGGCATGGCGCGGCCCACCCGGGTAGCGGCTGAACGCGCGCGCATCGCCGAGGATCTCGTCTTCCTTGGTGCGCTCGGCGCCGACGCTGAACCAGCCGCGGTCGAAGGTCTTGCCGAAGGTGGCGCTGTAGGAGCGCTTCTGGCCGTCGCCTTCATCGTACTGGCCGACATAGACGCTGGCTTCGCCACCGTCGAAGTTCTTGCGGGTGATGATGTTGACCACGCCGGCGATGGCGTCCGAGCCATACAGCGCCGAGGCGCCATCGGTCAGCACTTCGACGCGTTCGACGATCGCCGACGGAATCGAGGCCAGGTCGGAGTAACCGCCGGCGCTGACGCCCATGCGGCGGCCGTCGATCAGCACCAGGCTGCGTTCCGGGCCGAGGTTGCGCAGGCTGACATACATGCCGCCGAAATCGCGCGAGGAGCTCAGCGAGGACGAACGGCTCAGGCTCGGTGCGCCGGCTGCCGTGACGTCCTGCAGGATGTCGGCGACGTTGACGTAGCCCTTCTTCTCGATGTCGGCGCGGTTGAGTGCCACCACCGGCTGCGCGGTCTCGACACTGGCCTGGCGGATGCGCGAGCCGGTGATCTCGATGCGGTCGAGGTTGGTGGGGGTATCGCCGGCTTCCTGTGCGAAAGCGGGCGTGGTGCAGCTGGCGGCCAGCGCGATGACGATCGCGTTGCGCAGCGGGGTGGTCTTCAGGGACATCCGTGAAATCTCGTGTTTCAGAAAAAACATGCGTCCGTTCTATGGACGCGTGGGTTGCTGCAAACCAACGTGGGGGCCGGATTCTAGAGTGTTTTCATCGGCAACTGTTTGTCCGCGCGCGCTGTTACGCCGCGAAAATGAATCGCAACCAACAATCCACAGGCGCACTGTGCGCAGCGTCACGCGCGCTGCGTTTGCGATGGGCAGAGGCACCGATAGCGGCGGTGTCTGCGCAATCTGTAATCGTTGTTGCGTGCGTACACGCATCCATCCACGCATGGCGTGGATCTACTGCAACAACGTCGGCGTCCACACCATGCGGGTGGGCCAGTAGATCCACGCCATGCGTGGATGGACCAGTAGATCCACGCCATGCGTGGATGGGCCAGTAGATCCACGCCATGCGTGGATGGGCCAGTAGATCCACGCCATGCGTGGATGGGCCAGTAGATCCACGCCATGCGTGGATGGGCCAGTAGATCCACGCCATGCGTGGATGGGCCAGTAGATCCACGCCATGCGTGGATGGGCCAGTAGTAGATCCACGCCATGCGTGGATGACGCGCAGAAAAAAGGGACGGAGCCTTCGCTCCGTCCCCTGCGCAACGTTCATTCAATCAATGCGTGATGCTCAGGTCTCGCGCAGCGCCGTGGTGATCGGCAGGCGTGCCGCGCGCAGCGCCGGGAACAACCCACCCACCAGGCCGATGCCCAGCGCCCACTTCAGCCCGCTCCACAGCAGCTCCGGCGATACATGGAACTTGAACACCACCGCGCTGAAATTGCTGCCGATGGTGGACACGCTGTAGCCGTTGAACAGCAGCCATGCCACCGCGCAGCCAAGCAGTCCGCCGAGCAGGGCCAGCAGCATGGTTTCCAGCATCACCGCAGTCACCACCGGCAGGCCACGGAAGCCGATCGCGCGCATGGTGGCGATCTCGCGTGCGCGCGTCGCCACGGCGGCATACATGGTGTTGAGCGCACCAAACACTGCACCGACGGCCATGATGGTGCCGATCACCTTGCCGAGAATGTCGATCAGCTTGGTCAACCCACCACCCTGCTTGCTGTAGTAGACGCGGGTGGTTTCCACGTCCAGCTTCAGGCGCGGATCGGCGGCCACGGCGGCCTTGAACTGCTCGAAGCCGGCCTTGCCGTCGGTACGCACGCTGATCGACTGCCAGGCACTGCGCTGGTAGGTGGTGGCCAGCGTGTCGGCGTCGGTCCACAGTTCCGAGTCATGCGCATCGCCGGTAGCGAACACGCCCACGACCGTCCAGGTCTGGTTGCCCAGGGTGAGCGTCTTGCCAACATCCATGTCGCGGAACTGGCTCCTGGCGCCCTGGCCGACCACGATCTCGCGCAGGCCGGCGGCGAACCGGCGGCCTTCGACGATCCTGACCTTGTCATGCACGGCCCACGCCTGCGGGCCGACACCGCGGAACTGCGCATTGACGTCGGTGCCATCGGCCTTGGACACCAGGTTGACCACCTGCGAGAGTTCCGGCGACAGCAGCGGCCGCCCCTGCGCATCGCGGGTGATGCCGGGCAGGGTGGACAGCGTCGGGACCTGCTCGCGGGTGATGACCGAGTTGGTCTCGGCCTGCGAACCGCCGCGCAGCACGATCGCGGTGGTGTCATCGCCTGTGTTGTTGAGCGTGGCCTGGAAGCCTTCGCCCATCGCCAGCATCGCCACCAGCACGCCGACCACGCCGGCGATACCGACCACGATCACCGAGGAGGCACCCCAGCGCTGCGGCAGGCTGGCGATGCCGATGCGGGTGGCGGCCAGGGCCAGCCGGCCACTGCGGGTGAGCGCCAGCCACAGCCCCAGCAGCACCGCGATGGCGGCGACGCCGATCCACGGCAGGCTGATCCACACCACCAGGCCGACGACCAGCAGCAGTACGGTCACCGCGTTCCCCAGCCACTTCTTGAGCTTGTTCATGTCGGTGTCCTCTTCAGCGGCCGGCGAGCGCGTCGACGATCTTCAGGCGCTTGGCGCGCAGTGCGGGCAGCAGCCCGACCACGATGCCGATCACCACGATCAGGACGATGCCCACCAGCCAGGTCGGCGTCGGTACGTGCGGCGGCAGCATGCCCATGCTCTTGGGGCTGATGGCAGGCAGGATCAGCGCCGCCAGGCCCATGCCGATCAGTCCACCGAGGCCGATCAGCAGCACCGATTCGACCATCACCAGGGTCAGCACCGTGCTGTCCTTGAAGCCCAGCGTCTTCAGCGTGGCCAGTTCCGGAACGCGCTCGCGCACCGCCTGGGCCATGGTGTTGCCGGTCAACAGCAGCAGGGTGAAGAACACCGCGCCCATGATCGAGGTGACGATCATGCCGATGTCGGCGAACTGTTTCACGAACGCCTGCTGGAACGCCGATTCGGTCTGGGTCTTGGTTTCGTGGTCGGAATTGGCCGAGATCGCATCGATGGCCTGCGCCACCCGCGAGGACTGGTCGGGGTTGTCCAGCGTCACCGTGTACCAGCTCACCTGGTTCTTGATGTAGTCGTTGGACTCATCGAAGTACTTCCAGTTCATCATCAGCTGGCGTTCCTCATTGGCCGCCAGTGCGCGATCCTTCGAGCGGTAGATGCCCTTCAGTTCCAGCGGCCAGTCGTTGCTGCCGCCACGCGGGAAGATGGTGGCCTGCAGCGGGATGGTGTCGCCGATCTTCCAGCCGAACTGCTTTGCCAGCGTCTCGCCGACGATCGCGCCGGTACGGGTCTGCTGCCAGTCCTGCAGCTGCGCCGGGTCGATCTGCAGCTCGCGGTAGACATCGAAGTAGTTGGGCGCTACCGAGAAGTTGGGGAAGAAGTTCTTCGGGTCCTGGTAGATGCCGCCGAACCACATGCCGTAGGTGACATCGCGCACGCCACTGACCTGGCGGATCTGCGTTTCCAGGCGGATCGGCAGCGACTGGGTGATCGACAGGCGCGAAGCCACCACCAACCGGTTGGCACCTTCCACGCTGCCACCGGACGAGAACGCCACGCGCACCGAGTCGAGCATGCCGAACAGCAGGAACGCGGCCACTACCGACAGCAGGGTCAACAGGGTGCGGGTGCGGCTGCGGAACAGCTGCGCCCAGACCAACGAGAAGTATTTCATCGCAGTGGCCTCCGTCAGTGGGCCAGCGGCGCGTCGGCCAGCTCGCCCTTGTCCAGGTGCACCGTGTGGGTGGCGTACTCGGCGGCCTTCGGGTCATGGGTGACCATGATGATGGTCTTGCCGTGTTCGCGGTTGAGCTGCTGCAGCAGGCCCAGGATCTCTTCGGCGGACTGGCGGTCAAGATCGCCGGTAGGTTCGTCGCAGATCAGGAAGGTCGGGTCGGAGACGATCGCGCGGGCGATCGCCACGCGCTGCTGCTGGCCGCCGGACAGTTCGTTGGGGCGATGGCTGCGGCGGTCGGCCAGGCCGACCAGGGTCAGCGCGATCTCGGCATTGCGCTTGCGCTGCGCCGCGCTGAGGTGGGTCAGCAGCAACGGCAGCTCCACGTTCTTCTGCGCGGTCAGCATCGGCATCAGGTTGTAGAACTGGAACACGAAGCCGACATGGTGGCTGCGCCACGTCGACAGCTGGCCGCCACTCATCTGGTCGATGCGCTCGCCTTCGATGCTGATCTCGCCGCCGGTGGGGTTGTCCAGACCGCCGATCAGGTTGAGCAGGGTGGTCTTGCCGGAACCGGACGGGCCCATCAGTGCGACGAAATCGCCGCTGGCGATATCCAGGTCGATGCCGTGCAGCACCTGCACCTTTTCGGGGCCACGCTGGTAGGTCTTGGTGATGTTGCGCAGTGAAACCAGGGTCGACATGGGTGGTTCTCCACGAAAGGCGGGAAACGGGAAAGCGTCCCGGCCAACGGCCGGCGCGCGTCGAACAGTGGTGCTATCCAGCGGTACTGCCGGTGGCGCCATGCAGGCGCCGGGCCGTTACTGCGCTTGTTTCTGCTTGACCCTGGTGCCGTCGCGCAGGGTGTCCGGCGGGTTGACCACCACCGACTCTCCTGCGCTCACGCCCTTGAGGATCTGGCGGTCCTTGCCCATCGCCTGGCCCGCCTCGACCGTGCGCTGCTGCACACGGTTGTCATCGCCCAGCGCGAAGGCCACCGACGCACCCTCACGTTCGACCACCGCAGTGGCCGGAACGCGCACGCCCTGTGGCTTGGCTTCGGTCTGCGGCTTGGCCTGTTCCAGGAAGCTGACCCGCACGCCCATTTCCGGCACGATGCGCGGGTCCTTCACTTTCAGTGCCACCCGCACCTTCACCGTGGCCTTGCCGCGGTCGGCAGTGGGGACGATGGCGATCACCTCGGCCGGGATCTTCCAGTCCGGGTAGGCGTTGAGCGTGGCTTCCACCGGCATCTTCGGCTGCACGCGGCCGATGAACGCTTCGCCGACCTCGACTTCGATCTCCAGCGATTCCATGTCGACGATGGTGCCGATGCCGGTACGGGTGAAGCCACCACCGGCCGACAGCGGCGAGACGATTTCGCCGGGCTGCGCGGCCTTGGCGGTGACCACGCCGGAGAACGGCGCGCGCACGATGTTGTTGTCCACGCCAAGGTCGGCGATGGACAGCTGGTCGTTGGCAACCTTGACGTTGCGTCGTGCGGTTTCCAGCTGCGCACGCAGGCTGTCACGCTGGGCCACGGCCTGGTCGTACTGCGAACGCGAGACCAGCTGCTGGCCGATCAGTGCCTGCAGGCGGTTGGCCTCAGCGGAGGCCTGCTTCTGCTGTGCTTCCAGGCCGACCACCTGGCTGCGTGCGGCCTGCAGCTGCGAGGCGTACAGGTTGCGCTGCGCGTCGGCATCGATCGGGTCCAGGGTGGCCATGATCTGCCCCTGTTCCACCCGCATGCCTTCTTCGATCATCACCTCGCGCACCTTGCCGGTGATCTTGGCCGACACCGTGGCCATGCGCCGGGCGACCACGTAGCCGCTGGCGTCGAGCACCGAACTGCTGGCGCTGCCCTGCTGGATGGCCACCGCCGGCGCGGTGTCCACTTCCACGGTGGGCGCGCGGCCGAACAGTGCGAATGCACCACCGGCCAGCAGCACGATGATCACGGCCACGGCGATCCACAGCCAGCGGCGGCCACCACTGCCGCCACTGGAGGCGGGCGGCGGCGACTTGCGGTCGATACGGAGTTCCTTCAACAGCTCGGCAGAAGCGTTCATTCGTTCCATCACAGGCGTTCGGGCGGGTGTGACCGGAAGGGCAGGCAGCGGCGGTTCCGGCGGTGGAGCGTGCGGCACAGCATGAAGGCAGGTGCATCGGCGATGGCAGTGACAGCTGTCATCCGATGTCATTGACGGCGGCAACTGCGAAATGTGACCACGGCGGCACAGGATGGCAACGTCCCCGCTACCGGTACCGCCCATGGATACGATCGCCCCGTCGCTGGCCGCCTGCAGCAGGTGCAGGTGCGTTACCGCGACCATACCGCCCTGCACGGCATCGACCTGCAGGTGCGCGCTGGCCAGGTACTGGCCCTGCTGGGCCGCAACGGTGCCGGCAAGAGTACCGCGATCAGCGTGCTGTTGGGCCTGCGCCGTGCCGACGCCGGCCAGGTCGAGCTGCTGGGCGGTGATCCGCAGCAGCGCGATCATCGGCTCGGCCTCGGCGTGATGCTGCAGAGCACCAGCCTGCCGCCGCTGCTGCAGGTGGATGAACTGGTGGCGCAGGCGCGCCGCCGCCTGCGCCGGGTCGGCTGAACTGGCATGATCGGCAGCGATCGTCCCCGCCTGGAATCTCCCATGCCACCGAGCTGGCTTGCGTCCCTGCTGCGCCCCGCGCCGGATTCGGCGGTGGCCGAACTGCTGCGGCGTGGCAAGTCGCCCTGGAGTGGTGCGATCCACCTGCTGTGGTCGGTCTGGATCTTCCTCACCCCGGTGCTCGGGAATGGCTTCACGCTGCGCTGGTTGTTGCTGACGCTGGCCAGCTATCCGTTGTTCCTGCTGTTCTATGCCAGGGTGATGCTGGCGCCACGGCACCACGCCTGGCGCTACGCGCTGGGCATGATTGCGATGGCCCTGGTGCTGCTGCCGTGGTATCCGTCGGGACTGAGCTACTTCGTGTTCGGCTGCGTGATGATCCGCATGAGCAGCCGCGGCGGCTGGTGGGTGTACCTGTTGCAGCTCACTGGCCTGAATCTCCTGTTCTGCAGCACCGCGCTCTACTTCGGTTATCCGTGGCAGGCCATGGTGTGGATGCCGGCGGTGTCGTTCATTGTCGGGCTGGTGGTCAACGTGGAGGCCTTGAGCCATCAGCGCGACGTTGCCCTGCAGCTGTCCCAGGACGAGGTGCGGCGCCTGGCGACCACCGCCGAGCGCGAGCGCATCGGCCGTGATCTGCATGACCTGCTGGGGCATACGCTGTCATTGATCACGCTGAAGCTGGAACTGGCGCGCAAGCTGTACGACCGCGATGACGCGCGTGCCCGGCAGGAAATCGGCGAGGCCGAGGACATTGCCCGCGAGGCGCTGGCGCAGGTACGCAGTGCGGTCACCGGCATCCGCGCCAGCGACCTGGCCGGCGAACTGGCCTCGGCACGCCTGCTGCTGGAATGCCAACAGGTACACCTGCAGTACATGCCGCCGCCACCGATGCCAGTGGAGGTAGAGCGTGGGCTGGCACTGGTGCTGCGCGAGGCGGCGACCAACATCGTGCGCCACGCGCAGGCGACCCGGGTGCAGGTGGATTTCATGCTTGAGGACCGACAGTTGGTGATGCAGATACGCGATGACGGCCGTGGTGGTGTGCAGGCCGAGGGCAACGGATTGTGTGGCATGCGTGAGCGCGCAGCGGCGCTGGGTGGCCAGTTGACGCTGCAGTCGCCGCGCGGGGAAGGCACGCTGCTGACCGTGCGCGTGCCCCTGGTGGCCGCGACTACACCGCTGTCGCCGGCATCGCTGGCACAGGGAGGCGCGGCATGATCCGCATCCTGCTGGCCGAGGATCAGGCGATGGTGCGCGGCGCGCTGTCGGCGCTGCTGGGTCTGGAACCGGATATCGAGGTACTGGGCAGTGCTGCCGACGGCGAAGCCGCCTGGCGCATGCTGCAGCAGCTGCAGCCGGACATCCTGGTCACCGACATTGAGATGCCGGGGCTGAGCGGGCTGGAACTGGCCCAGCGCATCGCCCGCCATGAACTGCCGATCAAGGTGGTGATCGTGACCACCTTCGCCCGTGCCGGTTTCCTGCGCCGCGCGCTGGAAGCGGGCGTACTGGGCTATCTGTTGAAGGATGCACCGGCCGAGAACCTGGCCGAAGCACTGCGCAAGGTGAAACAGGGTATCCGTGCGATCGATCCGCAGCTGGCGCTGGATGCGTGGTCGCAGGCCGACCCGCTGACCGACCGTGAGCGCCGCGTACTGCGCCTGGCAGGCGAGGGCCGCACCGCCAGCGAGATCGCCGAGCAGCTGGGGCTGTCGCACGGCACAGTGCGCAACTACCTGTCCGAATGCATTGGCAAGCTGGGTGTGGCCAACCGGATCGAGGCGTACCGGCTGGCGCGGCAGAAGGGGTGGTTGTAGGGGGTGTCACTTTTCTTTTCGCGCGCACCGCGCTGCAGGAGCAGCGCGGAACGGCGTAGCCGGCCCGTAGGGTGGCGCACATGGATGTGCGCCATCAAAGAAAGTAACCAAAAGAAACGCGCCGCCGGCCGCGAGCCGGTGCTGCGCACCGGTACCCTGCGCTTCTCGGTCCGTCGAGGGACGGCGCGCAGAAGTCAGCCGACTAACAGTCGGCTCTACAGGACATCGGCGCCTCTTCGCCCTCGCCGGACCTGTGGTGCTCGGCTCGCTCAAGGCGGAATGGAAGGTCAAGATCAACGGCAAAGGCATCCACGCATGGCGTGGATCTACTGGGTGCAGCTGCGGCTTTTGACGTTGGGTCCGCCTTCAAGCGAGCCGAGCACCGCAGGTCCGGCGAGGGCGAAGAGGCGCGGGTGTCTGAGCGCAGCGAGTTCCCGCGCCGTCCCTCGACGGACCGAGGAGCACAGGGCACCGGCGTGCGAAGCACGCCGGCTCGCGGCTGGCGGCGCGTTTCTTTTGGTTACTTTTCTTTTCGCGCGAAAAGAAAAGTGACACCCCTCCGCAGTCGCGGAAAAGGGCAGCCGGGAACCCCCGGCGAACCCATTCACTCCTTCCCGCGTGCCATCGCCTGGAACACGCCATCGCGGCGCACCCACAGGTGGAACAGCGCCGCACCCACGTGCATCAGCACCGTGGCGAACAGCACGTAGGCCAGCAGGCTGTGCGCATTGCGCAGCGCGGCGTACAGCGCTGGCGTGTGCGGCACGATCGGCGGCAGGTGCAGGCCACCGCCCAGCACGATCGGGTAGCCGCCGGCCGACAGCATCGCCCAGCCGATCAGCGGCATCGCCAGCATCAACGTGTACAGCATCCAGTGCGAAGCCTTCGCCGCCAGCACCTGCCACGCGGGAAGATCCGCTGGCAGCGGCGGTGGGCGATGGCGCAGGCGGTTGTACAGGCGCAGCACCGCCAGCAGCAGGATGGCGATACCCAGCGGCCGGTGCAGGTCGATCAGCATGGGGCGCAGGTGCAGCGAGGCGACCATGGTCACGCCGATGAACAGCATGGCGATGATCATCAGCGCCATGGACCAGTGCAGTACCCGGGCGAGCAGGTTGAAGTGGCCGTTGCCGGTACTCATCGTGCGTCCCCCTTCGTCTGTGCCGCCGCACCGCTGGCGCGCTCGCGCTCGCGGCGGTTGAACGACTGCGAATACACCGCCGAGCGCGCAGCCAGGATCGGGTCGTCGCTGCCGCGCACGCCGCTGGGCACGATCAGCGGATCGAAGTTGAGCTGGCCGCAGACGCCTTCTTCCTGCGACTGCATGCGGTCGAGGCTGAGCACGCCCGCCACCACCTGTTCGCGCGATTCCGGCCACGGCACCGAGGGATCATCGATGGCATCGCCCGGCGCGGCCAAGCTGACCACCAGATTCCAGCGCACCGGGCCGGTGGCCAGGCGCTGCTGCAGTTCCTGGCTGAGGAAATCGACATTGGCCTGCTTGCGTGCCTCTGCATCCATCTCCACCAGCGGCGCCTGCGGCTGCCAGCGCCAGCGCACCGCGCGTTTCTGCCCCTGCGCGTTGGTGAACCAGAAACTGTTGACGCTGTTGAAGGTGGTGTTGGCCCAGCTGCTGGTCCACGGTGCGCTCTTGGCCCACTGCTGGAAGGCCTGTGCGCTGGGGTACCTGGCCAGCACGGCCGCCATCTTCTGCGGGTCGGGCTTGCCGGTGGCCGGATCCGGAATCTGCGCGCGGGTCTGCTCGTAGAACGCCTCGGCGGTGGGCACGGCGAAGAACGGGAAGCTGTTCATCGCCATCCGCCATTCCTGCCCGTCATCGCCCACCAGCTGTACGGCGATGCTGCGCACGCGCGCGCTGCCATCGGCGCCGTGCGGATCGCCACCGCCGATCGATAGCCGGCCCAGCACCGGAACCTTCGCCTGCGAGAACACCCGCGCGCTGGACAGCGTGGGCGCCTGTGCGCTGGGTTCGAACCAGCCACTCACGCACACGCCTTTGCTATGCGCGCGGCGGAAGCCGGGATGCGCAGGGCCGGTGGCCTCGATGGTGTCGGTGAAGCGCTGTGCGGTCAGCCGGTCGCGGCCGATCCAACCGGCCAGCCAGGCGAAGGCGAGGGCAACGATGCCCAGGATCAGTGCGATCAGCGCGATCCAGGGCAAGGGCGAATGCCGGCGCGGCGCGCCCGGCTCCTGGCCGGCGCGGGTGTAGCGGAAGAGCGACATGGTCGGAGTCCTGCCTTCACGGATGTGTGGGTGGGCGACCACACCATCCTCGCAGAACCCGGCCGGGGCCGAAATTCAATTTTTCGTCAGATTTGCAGGGTCATGCAGTGCCGACCAAGGTCGGCACCCACCGGCATGGGTAGCGCCGGGCCATGCCCGGCGGCTCCATCAGCCGTAGCGTGCCTTCAGCATCGTCCAGGCCGAACGCAGGGCCAGGGCTTCGCCACCGGCCGGGCGGCCCGGGCGCTCGCCATCGTTCCAGGCATACACGTCCAGATGTGCCCAGCGCTGTCCGTCTTCCAGGAAGCGTTCCAGGTACAACGCGGCGGTGACCGAGCCGGCCATGCGCGAACCGGCGTTGGCCAGGTCGGCGATGCCGCTGCTCAGGTAACGCAGGTACGGACGCCACAACGGCATGCGCCACACCGGATCGCGGGTGGCGTCGCCAGCCTGCAGCCACTGCTGGGCAACCGTGTCATCGTTGCTGAACAGCGCCGGCAGGTCCGGGCCCAGCGCGATGCGTGCCGCGCCGGTCAGCGTGGCGAAGTCCAGCACCAGGTCCGGCTTCTGCTCACCGGCGAACGTCAGCGCGTCGCACAGGATCACCCGGCCTTCGGCATCGGTGTTATCGATCTCCACGCTCAGGCCCTTGCGGGTGGCGATCACTTCGCCCGGGCGGAAGGCATCCGGGCCGATCGCATTTTCCACCGCCGGTACCAGCAGGGTCAGGTGCACCGGCAGCTGCTGGGCCATCACCAGCCCGGCCAGCGCCAGCGCGTGGGCGGCACCGCCCATGTCCTTCTTCATGTTGCGCATGCCATCGGCCGGTTTGATGTCCAGGCCGCCGGTATCGAAGCACACGCCCTTGCCGACCAGTGCCAGCGCCGGGTCGGTCTCCTTGCCCCAGCGCAGCACGATCAGCCGCGGCGCACGGTGCGAGGCACGGCCCACCGCATGGATGGCCGGGAAGTTCTGCGCCAGCAGTTCGTCGCCGGTGATGGCTTCCACCTGCGCGCCATGCGCTTCAGCCAGGGCACGCGCGGTGTCTTCCAGCTGCTGCGGGCCCATGTCTTCGGTCGGCGTGTTGACCCAGTCACGCACGCGCAGGCTGGCGGCGATCAGGTCGGCCACTTCGCCGGTCGGTGCAGCCACCAGCTGGGCTGGCGCGCGGTTGCGCTTGCGGTAGCGGTCGAAGCGGTAGCTGCCCAGGCCCCAGCCCAGCTGCAGCAGTGCCTGTTCGGCGGCCGGCAGTTCGCTGGCCAGCTGCCACACGCTGCCTTCCGGCAGGGCATGCGGTGCATGGGCGTAGCTGTAGGCATCGGCACGATCGCCGACGCCGATCACCGCGCCAGCCAGGCCATCGGCGCCGGGCAGCAGCGCAACCGAATGCGCGCCCGCAGTGAAGCCCTGCGACTTCAACCACGCCTGGGTGGCAGCCGATTGGCTGTTCTTCCACGCCTCGAACTGGCTGCGGTCCAGCACGTGCAGCGGCAGTGCGGCGGTGGTGTCGGCGGTGAAGCCAGTGATCTCGCTCATGCGTCAGGTACTCCGGGATGCGTCAGCGTCGGCGGCGTCGAGGTTGGCATCGAGCCAATCGGCCAGGCCGGTGAGGGTGTCGAACTGCAGGTCAGGCTGCAGCTGCGGATGGTTCCAGGTGGCCGCTTCGCGGTTGATCCAGCAGCCGCGCAGGCCGGCAGCCATCGCGCCGGCCACGTCCATCTCGACGTGGTCGCCCACGTGCAGCACCTGCGCCGGGGCGACGCCCAGGCGGTCGCAGGCAGCGTGGAAAATGCTCGCTTCCGGCTTGGCTGCGCCATGCTCGCGGGCGCCCAGCTGGAAGCTGAAGTGATGGGCCAGGCCGATCCGTTCCAGATCGGCGTTGCCGTTGCTCAACGCGGCCACCGGCACCCGCGCGGCGATACGCGCCAGTGCGTCGAGCGCATCGGGGTAGCACTCCACCTGGTTGCGCGCGGCGTAGAACACTTCATACGCCGGTTCCAGAAGATCCAGGCTGGCGCCACTGTTTTCCAGCGCCTCCTGGATCGTCAGCCGGCGCAGCGCGCTCAGGTCGAAATGCAGGTGGGGGTTGTCGCGGAACGAGCGCTCGCGCAGTTCGCGCATGGCCGCCACCGGATACATCGCGGCAGTGGCGGGGCTGTGTTCGCGCATCCAGTCGAACAGGACCTGGTCGATGCGGGCGCCGATCGGAGCGAACGGCCACAGCGTATCGTCGAGGTCGAGGGTGATGGCAAGGACAGGGAATTTCACCCCGCCATTCTACGCCTGCCCGCGCGGGCTTTCATGCGCGAGGCGGGCAGGCGCTGCAGCTGTAACGCCCGTCGATGGAGCGCGCCTCACTCCAGCAGCCGCGCCCAGCCGTGCATGCCGTCCAGCCGCGCCAGCACCAGCTTGATGCAGACCAGCAGCGGTACCGCCAGCAGCAGGCCGATCATGCCCCAGGCCCAGCCGAACACCATCAGCGCCAGGATCAGCACCAGCGGTGACAGTTTCATCTGCCGGCCAAGCACGATCGGTGTCACCAGCTGCCCTTCCAGGGTATGCAGGATCAGGTAGGCGGCCGCAGGCAGCAGTGCCTGCAGCGGGTCGCGGAACTCGACAAAGCCCATCAGCAGCATCAACCCGACGCCGAGCAGCGGGCCGACATAGGGGGCGAAGTTCAGCAGGGCCGCCACGGTGCCCCACAGCAGCGCCTCCTGCAGGCCGATGCCCAGCAGCATCAGCACCGCGGCCAACAGCAGGCCGACAACCGTGTTGATCACGCTGATGGTCAATACGTAGCGCGACACCTCATGCTCGATCGAGCGCAGGATGTCACTGGTGAAGCGCTGCTGCTGCCGGTTCGGGAACAGGGCGATCGCTGCACGCTGCAGGCTCTGTCCGTAGATCATGAAGAACAGCGTCAGCAGCACGACGGCCAGCACCGAGGCGGCCAGCCGCGGCGCACGGGTGAGCATGCGGTAGGGGTCGTCCAGCTGGGTGCGGATCACCTGCACCTTGCGGTTGCCGTCGCCGCCGGCCACGCGCGCGAAATTCTCTGCGGCCTGGTTGGCCTGCTGCACCGGCTTGGTCAGGTCCTGCACCTGGCGCGCAACCTTGCGCAGCTGCTGCGGTGCTTCCTGTGCCCAATCCATCGCCGGGCCGATCAGCTGTACCGCCAGCGCACCGGTCACGCCCAGGCCGGCGCCCAGCACCAGCAGGGCGGCGAGCGCGCGCGGAATCCACAGCTTCTGCAGCAGGCGCAGGATGGGGTTGCCGACCAGGGCGAAGAACATCGCCAGCAGGACCGGCAGGATGATGTCCTGCGCCGCCCACAGGGTGAACGCCACGGCCAGGGTCGCCAGGATCACCAGCGACATCGGGCCACGTGGGCGCGAGGGCGGCGGCAGGGGTGCGGACTCGTCCGGCGCAGGCGACGACGGGGACAACAGGGGCTCGCTCATCGACGCACCGACCAGAAAGAGAAGCCCATTATCGGCCCGCCGCGATCAACGCGGCGGGTAAGGTTCGTCAACGTTCGGACAACTCGGTCGCCGCTTCGGCCGGACGGGGCTCATGCGGCTCGGCCTCGGCCACCGGGGGGCGCGCTGCCGGTCGTGCGGCGGCGGCGGGTGGCGGCCCGGCCGCTTCATCCACCTGGTCGGCAGCATCGTCTGCGGTTTCCGCCGCCTGCGCCGCCACCACCGAAGCAAACGCGGCCTGGGCGCTGGCGAACAGGCTGGACACCGAACCGACCATCTGCAGCCAACGCGCTCCGTTGACCTTGCCCGGAACCTCCAGCTTGCCGGCGATGAACCCGCCGGCCAGACCCACCACCACGATGCGCAGTGGCGACCAGCCCTGTCGCCAGACCTGGCTGAGCACGTTCCAGTGGTCCTGGGTCTCGCCGAGGCGCACGGCCATCACCTGTTCGCAACGTTTCACACGCCGCTGCAGTGCACCGAACTTCATGGCTTGCCCTCCGGAATCTGCACGCCGGCATCGGGATCATCATCGGTGGGCTCATCGAACAGGCCCAACCGGGACAACTGACGCCGGGTGGCGTGCATGCCGGTGTGGTGGAAGAAGTAGGAAACGCGCCAGATCGCATAGCCGGTGACGGCCAGGCTCAGCAGCGAGGTGATCAGCAGGGCCTGCAGCCAGCTCAGGCCGAAGCTCTGCAGCAGGGCGATGAGGGTGGCGGCCATCAACAGCCAGGCCGACGCACCGAACACGATGGCGACGCCGGCCCAGGCCAATGCGCGGCCGAACGCGCTGCGGGCCAGCGCGAAGTCCGCCGACGCCAACCGGCGCAACGAACGCAGTGAATGCTTGGCCGAATCGGCAGTCGCCCGGCCGGCTGCGCCGACCTGGCGGATGCTTTCGTCCAACGGCGGCGTGGCCGCCGGATCAGGACGTTGCGTGGTGTCTTCGCTCACGCCGCAGCTTACTTGTCGCTGCCGCGGGCCAGCTTGGCGATGATCCAGCCGGTAGCGAAGGCCACGCCGAACGAGGCCAGCGGACGTTCGCGGATCAGCTCAGCAGCGCTGTCGATCAGGTCCTTGCCCTTGTCCATCAGCGCATCGACCTGTTCCTTGGCGGCGGCACCACCGAACTCGGCAGCCGCCAGGCCCGACAGCGCGCTGTCGGAAAGTTCAGCCTTGACGTTGGCCTTGCCGATGCGCAGTTCGTCGGTCGCGGCGCCGGTGGCGCCCTTGATCGCACCGCCGGCAGCACTGGCGGCCTGCTTCAGGTGGGAACCGGCTTCACCCAGGTGGTCCTTCAGGTTCTCGGTATTGGTGGGGCTCATCGAATCACTCCTGTTGCGATGGGGGAACGGGCGATCGGCGCTTGGCCGACCTGGATGTACAGCAATAGCATCACGTGGGTATAGGGGGCGTTACGGCCAGGCGATCAGCGCATCACCAACTGGCCCTGCTGCTGGCCATTGTTGCGCAGCACGCGCAGCACCAGCGTGGGCGGGCGCTGCTGGAAATTGGCGCGCCAGCTGGCCAGGTCGGCGAACTCGCCCACCGTGGCGTCGGTGATGATGTCGCCCTGCTGCAGGCCGTTGCCGGCGGCGCGGCTGCCGCGCTTGACCTCGCTGACCAGCACGCCGCCCACCCCGGACTGACGCAGCGATTCGGGCAGGTCGACGAAGCTGGCACCGGTCAGGCGCGGGTCCAGGCTCTCGCCGCTGACCACGCGCGCCTGTTCCTTCAGCGTTGCCTTGATCTGCAGTGGCTTGCCTTCGCGGCGAACGTCCAGGGTCAGCACGCTGCCCACCGCCGCCAGGCCTTCCACGTTGTGCAGTGCTTCGGCACTGTCCACACGCTGGCCGTTGGCCGAAACCACCACATCGCCCGGCTTCAGTCCTGCGGCGGCACCGGCCGAACCGGCCAGCACGCGGGTCACCAGAGCGCCACGGGTTTCGCCCAGGCCCAGGCCCTGCGCGATCTGCGCGCTCAGGTTCTGGCTTTCGATGCCCAGCGTGCCGCGCACCACCACGCCATGCTTGACCAGCTGGTCCACCACGCTGCGGGCCAGGTTCGACGGAATCGCCAGGCCCAGGCCGATGTTGCCGGCCATGCTGCCCTGCGGGTTGAAGCTGGCGGTGTTGATGCCCACCAGCTGGCCCTGCAGGTTGACCAGCGCGCCACCGGAATTGCCGGGGTTGATCGATGCATCAGTCTGGATGAAGTTCTGGTAGCCCAACCCGCGGATGCCACTGCGGCCCACCGCCGAGACGATGCCCGAGGTGACCGTCTGGCTGAAACCGAACGGATTGCCGATGGCAACCACGAAGTCGCCCACCCGCAGCTGGTCGCTGTTGCCCAGCTTGATGTCGGTCAGGTTCTGCGCCGGAATGCGGATGAGCGCGATGTCGGTGTCGCGGTCCGAGCCGAGGAACTCGGCCTTCACCGTGCGCCCATCGGCCAATGTCACCTGCACGTCATCAGCGTTGTCGATGACGTGGTGGTTGGTCAGCACCAGGCCTTCGGTGGCATCGATGATGACGCCCGAACCGAGTGACTCGTTGATCCGCTCCTGCGGGATGTCCGGGAACAGGCGGCGGAAGAACGGGTCATTGAAGAACGGGTTGCGTACCCGCACCACCTGCTTGGTGTTGACGCTGACCACCGCCGGCATCGCCTTTTCCAGCATCGGTGCAAGCGAAGGCACCGCCTGCCCGGCAACCGCGGCCGGCAGCGCTGCGGAGGTGGGCAGTACCGCCGGCAGCGGAGCGGCATCGGCACGGTTGTCCAGGTGCGCATTGAGGCCGGTGGCAACGAAGCCGCCGAAGGCAGCGGCGATTGCGAGCGTAAGCAGGGTGGGAAGCGGTCGCATGGGAGTCGGTTCGCAGGCTGAGGTTGGGGCCGTTGACGCATACGGTAGAACAAGCTGAATGAGTGTGTCGCGATCTGGATAAATGGCCCATGAAAATCCGACCCTTGCCGCAGGCGCCGGAAAGCTGACGCGCGCACCACAACGCTGTTCGCGACAGCCGCGAGCGAGCGCCGCAAGGCATGCCGGCAGCGCCCTGATACACCGTGACACTTGCGCAGTTCCGCGCATCCCGACCTTGCGATGACGCCCAGTGCTGTGCGGATGTGTGGCTGCTGCCAGTGCCTGCATCGGCATGCCAACGCCAGGCAGGCTGTGCAGCACACTGCTTAAAAAAAGGGGTTTCCTGACTGCGGGGCGCGTCAGCTGCCGCCATCGCTTACATCAGTTGCGTCGCACCGGATGCGATTGACCGGTCGTGCCCGTTCCACGATAGCCATTGTCGGTATAGCATCGCCCCGTTTTGACAATCCAGGCCCCCAGGAGGGCAACATGAGCAACGGTAATGGTGTGTCGGTCGTGACCGACGCCGTCGAGAACGTGAAAGAAACCGCCACCAATGTCGGCGAGACCATCGCCCACGCCGCCGAAGACGCAGTGAAGTCGGTCAAGAAGACCGTCAAGCGCGCCAGCAAGGCTGCCACCACCCGCGTCGCCAAGGCCAAGAAGGTCGTGGCCAAGGTCGAGAAGACCGTTGCCAAGAAGGCCGAGAAGGCTGCCAAGTCGGTCGGCAAGACCGTTGCCAACGCCAAGAAGAAGCTGGAAGCGGCCAAGAAGAACGCCAAGGCCGAAGCGGCTGCCCTGAAGAAAGAAGTGGCCAAGAAGAAGGCGGCTGCCGGCAAGGCCGTGACCAAGAAGGCTGCTGCTGCCAAGAAGACCACCAAGGCTGCCGGCAAGAAGGTCGCTACCGTGAAGAAGGCCGCCACCAAGAAGGTTGCGACCGCCAAGAAGGCTGTGGCCAAGAAGACCGCTGCCGCCAAGAAGGTTGTCGGCAAGAAGGTCGCTACCGCCAAGAAGGCGGTGGCCAAGAAGACCGTGGCCGCCAAGAAGGTCGTCGGCAAGAAGGTCGCTACCGCCAAGAAGGCTGCGGCCAAGAAGACCGTCGCTACCAAGAAGGTCGTCGGCAAGAAGACTGTCGCTGCCAAGAAGGTCGTCGGCAAGAAGACCGCCGCTGCCAGGAAGGTCGTCGGCAAGAAGGCCGCCACTGCCAAGAAGGTTGTCGGCAAGAAGACCGCCGTCGCCAAGAAGGTTGCCGGCAAGAAGGTCGCCGCTACCCGCAAGACGGTCGCCAAGAGGGCTGCACCGCTGAAGAAAGCCGTGGCCAAGAAGGCTCCGGCCAAGAAGGCCGTACGCAAGGCTGCCAAGCGCAAGTAATCGCGCGTGGTTTGAAGGCCCTTCCGCTCATCGGGCGGGAGGGCCTTCTGCGTTTCTGGGCGGGCTGATCGGTGCGTGACGTGGATCTGCGGCAGCAGCCTGGGGCAAGATGAAGGTCTTCCGCAGGAGCCCTGACCATGCGCGGCATCGATTTCAGTTCCTGGCAGGGCGTGCTGTCCACTCTGGCCGGGTTGGTCCTGATCACCCTGCTCGGCGTGGGCATCCGCCTGCTGGTGATGCAGACCCTGCAGCAGCGCCGCGAACGAGAGAACCGGCAGATCAATGAGCGGCTGCGTACCTTGATGGCGGCCTACAAGACGCTGGGCGGCTCCTTCACCGGTGAGCTGGGGGTCGATCCGGCCCACCTGCGCGACCTGCGGCAGCGGGCTCACGAAGAGGGCATCGCCGAGCCGGGCTCGGACCGGGCCCGGCGCATCCGCGATGCGGTCGAAGCGGCCTTGTCGGACATCCTGCTGCTGGGCACCGACGAACAGGTACGGCTGGCCGCCCGCGCTGCCAGTGAACTGGCACAGGGGCGCGCGGTACACACTCACGAACTGGTGATCTCGCTGCGTGACTTCGTCCGCGAGGCGCTGGACCTTGCGCCGGTACCGGCCGACCTGGAGATCCCGCGCCAGGGGCCTACCCGCCCTGCGGCCGGCGGCGGCGGAAGTGGCAAGGGCCGCAACGAGGGCGAAGCCAAGGGCGGTCGCACCGGTGGAGGTGGCGGCGGTGGCGGCATGGGTGCCGGAATGGGCGGGCTGGGTGTTGGTGCCGGTGCTGCGCTGGGTGCCGGCCACGCGGCCGGTGAGGATGAAGCGGGCGCCCGCTGAGGACGCCCGCCCGGGTCAGCGCTTGAGTTCGAAGATCGGCTCGAATCCGCCGTAGATCATCCGTGCACCGTCGAACGGCATGGGATTCTTCGACGGGTCCAACCGCGGGTCTTCCATCATTTTCTGCATGCCTGCATCGCGGGTGGCCTTGTCCGGCCACTCGATCCAGGAAAACACCACGGTCTCCTCTGCCGTGGCTTTGACCGCGCCGAAGAAGTCGGTGGTCTTGCCGTGCGGCACGTCATCGCCCCAGCACTCGACCACGCGCAGCGCGCCGTGTTCAAGGAACACCAGGTCGCCGCTGCGCGCGTGGGCGAGGAACTTCTCCTTGTTGGCGGTGGGCACCGCCAGTACGAAACCATCGATGTAGCTCATCGCTTGCCTCCGGAATGGACCGTGCCAGCTGCACGGCCTTCATTGAGTCGACGCTTCACGGTGCGGCAAATCGACATCGATTGCCGCGCCATTGAATCGAAGCGCGTGCGCGTACCGCGCGCGTATGCCTGAGCCTTGCTGAATCAATGCAAAAAATTCAGCAATGCGAAGACCGCTGTTTTCAGGGAGCGTTGTGGCGAATAACGGAGAATTTACATTCCCGATGCGATGGCGCCCTGGCGCTGCTGCACACCATAAGAAAGTAAAGGTGTACCCCCATGAAGAATTCGCTGATTGCTCTGGCTCTGGCCGCTGCCCTGCCGTTCACCGCTTCGGCCGCCGAGAACCTGTCCTACAACTACGCCGAGGCCGACTACGCCAAGACCGACGTTGACGGCATCAAGGCTGATGGCTGGGGCGTGAAGGGTTCCTACGGCTTCCTGCCGAACTTCCACGCTTTCGGCGAATACAACCGTCAGGAAGTCGACCACACCAACATCAAGGTTGACCAGTGGAAGGTCGGTGCCGGCTACAACGTCGAAATCGCTCCGTCGACCGACTTCGTTGCCCGCGTCGCCTACCAGAAGTTCGACCAGAAGCACGGCCTGGATTTCAACGGCTACAGCGCTGAAGCCGGTATCCGTACCGCGTTCGGTGCCCACGCTGAGGTCTACGGCCTGGTCGGTTACGAAGACTATTCGAAGAAGCACGGCGTTGACATCGACAGCCAGTGGTACGGCCGCCTGGGTGGTCAGGTCAAGCTGAACCAGAACTGGGGCCTGAACGGCGAACTGAAGATGAACCGCCACGGCGACAAGGAATACACCGTCGGCCCGCGCTTCAGCTGGTAATTGCATCTACGGCGCGTCTGCGCGCTGTTCGTGCTGCAACAGGCCCGGCATTGCCGGGCCTGTTGCGTTGTGGGGAATCAGAACAGAGTCTGACTGCGATGCGCGGCCTTATGTTGCATTGCAATGAATTGGATTCCGCCACCGCCAGTGGCGGCCTACGGTGGATATCCCGTGCTGCCGGATACACCGCGATGCCGCCCGTACTCCCACCGCTGCTCCCTGATCGGCCACGCCGCCTGGCCTTGCTGGATCCGCATCCGGTGCTGAGGCTGGGGGTGGAAGTGCTGCTGCGCCAGCACAGCGGCGTGCACGTGCGCGGCAGCTACGCCGACGAAGGTGAGCTGGTGGCGCTGCTGGAAAGCGAACCGGGCTGCGTTGACCTGCTGTTGATCGATGCGCTGCCGCTGGGGGATCTTGGCGACGGGTTGCAGTTGCTGCGCGCACTGTCCCTGCGCTGGCCGTGCATGCCGATACTGGTGCTGTCGGCGCACTGCAATGCCAGCACCGTGGCCACGACGATGCAGGCCGGCGCACGCGGCTTCCTGTCCAAGGCGACCACGCCGGAAATGCTGCTGCGCGCGGTGGACGTGGTGGCCCGCGGTGGGCGGTTCGTGCCCCCGGAGTTGCGCACGCAGCTGAATCGATCACGCGCGCGGCGCATGTCGGCGCCCAGCCTGACGCCTCTGAGCCGGCGTGAACGCGAAGTCCTGCGGCTGGTGCTGCAGGGGTGCAGCACCGGCGAAGTGGCCCGGCGCTTCCAGCGCTCGGCCAGCACCATCAGCACGCAGAAGAAAGCGGCCTACCAGAAGCTCGGCATCCGCAGTGATGTCGAACTGTTCCGCATCCGCCACCTGCTGGAGTGCGGCTGACGGGCGCGCTTACTCGCCCTGGTACTGCTTTTCCTCGACCAGCGCCGAACCGGCAACACGGTTGATCTCGTTCTTCACCTGTACGCGTTCGCCGTTGGTGCCGTACACGCCGCGCGCCAGCTGGATGAACGCCTCGTCGAATACCTGCGCCGCTTCCTTGTCGCGCAGCTGGTCCTGGATCTCCCACATGCGCTCGTTGATGGCCTTCAACTGCGTCTTCAGCGCGGCCAGTGCCGGCTGCGCGTCAAGCTGCTGCTGCAGCAGCGGCAGCAGGCCGTCAAGCTCGGTGCGCACGTTGGCCAGCTTGGTCGCATCGTCGATGCGCTCGGCCTTGATCTCGAGAATGGTGATCTTGTCGATCAGCTCGCCGATCGATACCGGGGTCAGGATGGCGTCCACGTGGTTGGTTCCTGGAAATAGGCCCGCATGATACCGCGCCCACCGCAGCGCGGATTTACGCTGAATTTGCGCTGGCACGGCAGCATCGCCATCGAACCGTTACGGCCCTGCCATCGACACTGCCGTCCCGGCGGACAGACCGCCTTCGACGAGGAAGTGAGTGCAGTGAAGAGCAAGGGGATGATCGTGGCCAGCGCGGCCGTACTGGCGGGGCTGCTGTGCGCCGGCAGCGTGCAGGCGCAGGTGCAGGTGAGTGGCACGGCGGCATTGACCAGCGACTATGTCTGGCGCGGCAGTTCACAGAGCGAGGGCGATCCGGCCGCGCAGGTGGGGGCAAAGGTCACGGTGGGTTCGGGCTGGTATGCCAGCGCATGGGGCTCGAATGTCTCGTTCACGCCGGACAGCGGGGCACGCAGCGAGTTCGATCTCGTCGCCGGCTGGTCCGGCGCGCTGTCGCCGGACTGGAGCCTGGATGCGAACCTCACCCGGTATGTCTATCCGGGCACTGGCCGCGCACTGGACTGGACCGAACTCAATGTCACCGCCACCTGGAAGCAACGCGCCTGGCTGCAGGTTGCCCACTCCAACGATGCCCTGGCCGGCGGCCGTCGCGGCACCTACGCACAGCTGGGCGCGCGGGTGCCGTTGAACGAGCGCGTGCGGTTGGAAGCGGCGGTGGGGCAGTACTGGCTGGCCACCGCGCAGGGGCCGGACTACCTGCATGGCCAGCTCAGTGCCATTGCCACGTTGACGCCGGCCTGGGAACTGCGCGCCACCGTGCATGACACCGACAGCGCCGCCAAGCGTCTGTTCCCGGGCAATGCCGGTGGACGCTGGGAACTGGCGCTGCAGGGCAGCTTCTAGTCGGCCGACGCGGCCTGGCGTGCGCGCCAGGCACTGGGCAGCCACACCAGCAGGGCCAGTACCGCCACCGCGGTACCGGCCACGCACACGCCGCTCCAGCCGAAACGCTGGTAGACCTGTGCCGACAGCAGCGAGCCCAGCGAACCCCCGATGAAATAGCCGGTCATGTAACCGGCATTGAGGCGGTTGCGTGCCTCCGGCTGCAGTGCGTAGATCAGGTTCTGGTTGCTGACATGCAGCAGCTGCGCGGCCAGGTCCAGCACCACCACGCCGACCAGCAGCGCCAGCAGCGAATTCGCCGACAGCCCCAGAGGCAGCCAGGACAGCAGCAACAGCACCAGCGCAATGGCCGTGGCCCGGCCGGTCTGGCCACGATCCGACATGCGCCCGGCAAGGCCGGCAGCCAGCGTACCGGCGGCACCGACCAGCCCGAACAGGCCGATGGTGGCGTCGCTGTAGGCATACGGCGGCTGCGCCAGCAGGAAGGCCAGTGGCGTCCAGAAGATCGCGAACATCGCAAAGCTGCACGCGCCGAGCAGCGTGCGCTGGCGCAGCACCGGCTCCTGCACGAACAGCGTGCCGATCGAGCGCAGCAGCGCGAAGTAGCTCAGCCCGGCGCTGTGGTGGAAACGCGGCAGGCCGCGCTGCAGGGCCAGCGCGGTCAGCACCAGCGTACCTGCAGCGATCGCATAGACCAGGCGCCAGTCGCCCAGGCTCGACAGCAGCCCGGCCACGGTGCGTGCCAGCAGGATGCCCAGCAGCAGCCCGCTCATCAGCGTGCCGACCACGCGGCCGCGTTGCTCCGGTGCGGCCAGGGTGGCGGCGAACGGCACCAGCACCTGCGCCACCACCGAGAACAACCCGGTGATCGCGGTACCGGCCAGCAGCCATGGCAACGACGGCGCGCACGCGCTGATCACCAGTCCGCTGGCCGACAACAACGTCATCACCACGATCAGCCGGCGGCGCTCGAACAGGTCACCCAACGGCACCAGCAGGATCAGGCCAGCGGCGTAGCTCAACTGCGCAGCGGTCACCACCATGCCGACCTGGCCGAAAGGCACGCCGAAGGCATCGGCGATGGTATGCAGCAACGGCTGCGCGTAGTAATTGCTGGCCACCGCGACACCGGTGGCGACCGACATCAACAGGATCTGCCAGCGCTGCAGGGGAGGAAGGGAAGGGGACACGCGATGTTCCGTGAAGCAGGGCAGCACAGTGTCCGCCTGCTGCTCTCATGATGGAAATGAATCATCATCATCGCTGTCATCTGGAATTGAGATACGGGTGTGAACCTCAAGCAGCTCGAGTTCGCCGTGGCCTTGGCTGAAGAGGGCAACTTCACCCGTGCGGCCGCGCGCTGCCACGTCGTGCAGTCGGCCCTGAGCCATCAGATTGCCCATCTGGAGCAGGAGCTGGGCACGATGTTGTTCGAGCGGTTGCCGCGCCAGGTGCGCGCCACCGCGGCGGGAGAGGCGTTGCTGGTGCACGCCCGGCAGGTGCTGGCCAGCCTGCGCCACCTGCGTGCCGACGTCGCTGCCGTCAGTGGTGACGTGCGCGGGCTGCTGGCGATCGGGCAGATCTCGTCGCTGACCGGCGTCGACGTGGTGGCCATGCTGGCTGCCTTCCAGCAGCAGCACCCGCAGGTGGAGTTCCAGTTGCGGGTGCACAAGAGCGAGACCCTGCTGCAGCAGGTGCAGTCGCGCGCACTGGACGTGGCGCTGGTAGGGCTGGCGCCGTCGGCCCATCTGGAGGGCGTCTGCCACCAGATGCTGCAGGAAGAGGATCTGGTGGCCGTGCTGGCGCCGCAGCATCGGCTGGCCACGCGCCAGCGGTTGCCGTTGGCGGCGCTGCAGGATGAGGCCCTGGTCGATTTCCCGCGGGGGACCGGCGCGCGCCGGCAGACCGATGATGCGTTCGCCGCAGCGGGCCTGCCGCATCAGGTGCGTTTCGAGGTCAACCTGATGGAACTGGTCGAGCGCTTCGTCCGCCACGGCCTGGCGGTGGGCATCGTGCCGGTGCGGATCGCCGACGGTTTCGAAGGGGTGGTGCAGGTGCCGCTGCAACCGACCCCGACCCGGCGCGTACATCTGGTCTGGCAGCGCCTGCCGACGCCGGCCGCACGCGCCTTCGTCGACGCCGTGCTCAGCCGCGCAGGCGCAGGCTCAGGCCCTTGAGGAAGTTGCGCAGCATCTGGTCCAGGCAGCGCCGGTAGTTCTTGTGGCCGGGCTGGCGGAACAGCGCGCCGAGTTCGGATTTGGAGACGTTGAAGCCGATGCTGGTGAAGATCTCCATCATGTCGACATCGCGCAGCTGGAAGGCCACGCGCAGCTTCTTCAACACCAGGTTGTTGTCGATGCGGGTTTCCACCGCGCGCGGCGCCTGGCCCTCATCGTGACCGCGCAGGTGCAGGATCAGGCCATCGAGGAAGTGCGCCAGCGCACTGTCACTCATCGGCTGGAAACCCGGCTCGTCTTCACGCAGCAGCCAGGCCTTGGCCTGGTCGACATCCACTTCGAACGCCGGATCGGCCATCTGGCACAGGGTCACCACGTGGTGGTCGCCGAGGTCCAGGGAATAGCGCACGCTGCGCAGTACATCATTATTGATCATGGCCCATTGTACCGGGCCTGCGGCTGTAACCGGACTGTCACCGGATTGCAGCATCGTGAGCGCTGTTCTGCAGAGACCCTCTCCGATGCGCCGGTACCTCCTTTCCGTTCTGCTGGTCGCCAGCAGCTTCGCCGCCACCGCCCAGGACCGTTTCGTGCCCGTGGAGCAGCGTCTCAGCGCGGCCCAGCTGGCCGAAGTGGGCCTGGACGCTGCCCAGCTGCAGACCCTGAACCGCGTGCTGCGCGAGGCAGAGGCATCTACGCCCGTACCCACGCGGGCGGCGGTTACAGCCAACACCGGCGCGCCGTTGCCGGCCAACGTTCCCGCCCCGGCGGCGATGCACCTGGGCCTGGAAGAGGGGCCGGTCAGCGCCCGCGTGGTCGGCGACGTTGCGGGTTGGCAGCCGGGCACGGTGTTCACCCTCGACAACGGTCAGCAGTGGCAGGTGATGAAGGGCCAGATGAAGCTGCGCAAGACCCTGCAGGCACCGCAGATCGAGGTGATTCCGGGTATCGCCGGGCGCTGGTTCCTGCAGGTCGACGAAGATCTGCCGAAGGCACGCGTGTTCCGCCTGCGCTGACCGCGTGCACCGCAGCGGGCCGATCAGGCAACGCAGCCGTGGGCCGACGGTGCCAGAATGGCGGTCTGGTTTCCCACGGAGTTGTCTGATGACCCGAACCGTCCTGATTACCGGCGCCACGTCCGGCTTCGGCGCCGCTGCCGTACACCGCTTCGCCCAGGCGGGCTGGAAAGTGATCGCCACCGGCCGTCGCAGCGAACGCCTGCAGCCGCTGGTGGAGCGCTACGGCAAGGAGGTGGTGCACGCGGCCGTGTTCGACGTGCGTGATCCGGTCGCGATGGAAGCGGAACTGCTGGCGCTGCCGCCGGCCTTCGGTGACATCGATCTGCTGGTCAACAATGCCGGTCTCGCCCAGGGCACCGCGCCGGCGCAGAGCGCCAGCCTGAAGGACTGGACGACGATGATCGACACCAACATCACCGCGCTGGTCACCCTGACCCATCGCCTGTTGCCGCAGCTGGTGGAGCGCAAGGGCGCCATCATCAACATTTCGTCGGTGGCCGGTGTCTATCCGTATCCGGGCGGCAACGCCTATGGCGGCACCAAGGCGTTCGTCAGCCAGTTCTCGCTGGGCCTGCGTTCGGACCTGCACGGTACCGGTGTACGCGTGACCACCATCGAACCGGGCATGGCCGAAACCGAGTTCACCGTGGTCCGCACCCATGGCGACCAGGTTGCGTCGGACAAGCTGTACACCGGCGCCAACCCGATGACCGCCGAAGACATCGCCGAGCAGATCTTCTGGGTGGCGAGCCTGCCCCCGCACCTGAACATCAATCGCCTGGAACTGATGCCGGTCAGCCAGTCGTTCGCCGGTTTCCAGGTTGCCCGCGAGAGCTGATCCGCTGTCTGCAGCGTCGAGCCCGGCGTTGCACGGGCAAAAAAAAGCCGGGCAATGCCCGGCTTTCTTCATTATGCCCGCACGCTTACTGCGCCTTGATCGCCATCGCCTGCAGGCCGGTGCCATCCAGCTTCTGCTTGGCTTCGGAAAGCTCACCGGCGGTGCCATAGGGCCCCATGCGTACGCGGTACACGGTCTTGCCGTTGATCTGCGCCGACTCCACGCGTGCGGCCAGGCCCATCATCGCCAGCTTGGCCTTGGTCGCTTCGGCATCGCCGGACGCGCCGAACGCACCGGCCTGCAGGATGTAACGGGCGTTGTCGGCCGGTGCCGGGGCTGCTGCAGTGCTGGCGGCGGCCGGCGCGGTTTCGCTGCGTGCCGCAGGAGCGGCGGCAACGGTGCTGGCGCTGGCCGGCGCGGTGGTGGCCGCTGGCGCGGCGGTCGTCGGGCGTTCACTCACCGGCGTCGGCAGCGGACGGCTGGTGGCGGTCACCGGCGCGGTGCTGGCAACGCTCGCCGTCGCCGCAGGGGCTGCGGCCGCAACCGCCGCCGGCACGGGCTTGCCTTCCAGTGCCGCCTGCGCGCGCTGCGCTTCGGCCTTGCTCCGGCGCTGTTCCTCGGCGCGCGCGCTGGCGGCCAGTTCGGCGTCGGACATCTCCACTTCCTTGCCAGGCAGCAGGGTGTAGAAGTCGTACTGGGTGGCCGCCGGCTTTTCCGGCTCAGCCGGCTTCGGCGTGGCCGGCTGTGCGGCCGGCTGGCTGCCGACATCGTTTTCGCCATCGGCGACCGGCGCCGGCTGCGCGTTCGGGTTCGGCTGCGGACCGGCGCGCAGGAAGCCATCACCCTCGCCCTTGAACAGGTTCGGCGCCGCCAGGAACACCACGGCGGCGATCGCCACGCCGGCAACCAGCCACACCCATCCGGGCGTGCCTTGGCTGCTGTTGCGCCGAGCCTGTGTCTTGCCGCGTCGTGCTGCCATGTCTACTGCGTCTCCTGAGGCTTACATTTTTTCCGGGGCGGAAACGCCCAGGAGGTCGAGGCCGTTGGCCAGTACCTGGCGCGCCGCGCAGGCCAGGGTCAACTTGGCATTGCGATCGGTCGCGTCGTCCACCAGCACCGGCGTCCCGTGATACCACGTGTGGAAGGCGTGCGCCAATTCGCGCAGGTACTGCGCGACCAGATGCGGTTCCAGCGCCACGCCGGCCGCTTCCACCACTTCCGGATAACGCGAGATCTCGTTCATCAGGGCCAGCGATGCGTCATCGGCCAGGCGGCCCAGATTGGACAGGCCGGTGCCCTGTTCGTAGATCAGCCCCTTCTCCTGCGCCTGGCGCAGCAGGCTGCAGACGCGGGCATGCGCGTACTGCACGTAGAACACCGGGTTGTCGTTGCTCTGCTGACGGGCCAGGTCGATGTCGAAGGTCAGCTGCGAATCGGGCTTGCGCGCGATCAGGAACCAGCGGGTCGCGTCGCGGCCGGCTTCTTCGATGAGGTCGCGCAGGGTGAAGTAGCTGCCGGCACGCTTGGACAGCTTCACTTCCTCGCCGCCGCGCATGACGGTGACCATCTGGTGCAGCACGTATTCCGGCCAGCCCTGCGGGATGCCCACCTCCATGGCCTGCAGGCCGGCACGCACGCGCGCCAGTGAACCGTGGTGGTCCGCGCCCAGTTCGGTGATCGCCCGCTCGTAGCCGCGCTGCCACTTCGACAGGTGGTAGGCCACGTCCGGCACGAAGTAGGTGAAGGTGCCGTCGGACTTGCGCATCACGCGGTCCTTGTCGTCACCGAAGTCGGTGCTGCGCAGCCACAGCGCGCCGCCTTCCTCATAGGTATGGCCCGACGCCTGCAGCTTGGCCACCGCCTCGGCGACCTTGCCGTCGGCGTACAGCGAGCTTTCCAGGAAGTAGATGTCGAAATCCACGCCGAACGCGGCCAGGTCCAGGTTCTGCTCGTTGCGCAGGTAGGCCACGGCGAAGCGGCGGATCGCCTGCAGGTCGTCCGGGTCCTTGGCGCCGACCACCAGGGTGCCTTCCAGGTCGACGCTGGCGCCGGACATGTAGGCACGGGCCACGTCGGCGATGTAGTCGCCACGGTAGCCGCCTTCCGGCCAGCCTTCCTGGTCAGGGGCAATGCCCTTCACGCGGGCCTGGGTCGACAGCGCCAGGTTCTCGATCTGCACGCCGGCATCGTTGTAGTAGAACTCGCGCTTGGCGTTCCAGCCGTTGGCATCGAGCACGCGTGCCACGCAGTCGCCGATGGCCGCGGCGCGGCCGTGGCCGACATGCAGCGGGCCGGTCGGGTTGGCCGACACATACTCCACGCCTACCGTGCGGCCATTGCCGGACAGGTTGCGGCCGTAATCGGCGCCTTCCTTGATGACGGTGACGGCTTCACGCTGGTACGCGGCCGGCGCCAGGTGGAAATTGATGAAGCCGGGGCCGGCGATCTCGACCTTGCTGACGTCTTCGCTGCGCGGCAGTGCCTCGACCAGCGCCTGTGCCAGTGCGCGCGGATTGCTGCGCGCGGCCTTGGCCAGCAGCATCGCGGCGTTGGTGGCGAAGTCGCCATGGTCGCGGGTCTTCGGGCGCTCGACCACGAAGTCCGGCGGCAGGGAGTCGACGGGCAGGGTGCCATTGGCGCGCAAGGCTTCGATGCCTTGGCTGATCAGGGCGCGGAGGAGATTTTTCACGAGGCCTGCTGTGAGAATGAGCGGCGGAATCGCCCATTTTAGCGCAGATGCCGGCCTCAACGCTGACCGGGGCCTGCCTGCCAGGGCACGCATCGCGGCGTGCTGCTGCGGGGCTCATCCGACCAGGCGGGCCTGCAGCGGTGGCAGAAGACCCCGTTCAGCAAATGAAACGGGCCGCCCTTCGCCGACCACGAAGTGGTCCAGCAGGCGGATGTCGACCAGTGCCAAGGCCCGTTGCAGTTCCTCGGTGATCTGCGCGTCGGCGGCCGAGGGTTCCGGGTCGCCAGAGGGATGGTTATGGCTGAGGATGACCGCAGCGGCGTTGTGCAGCAGGGCTCTGCGCACCACTTCGCGGGGGTAGACCGGGGCCGCATTGATGGTGCCGGCGAACAGTTCCTCGCACGCGATCAGGCGGTGGCGGTTGTCCAGGAACAGGACCACGAACAGTTCCCGGGCCTGCCCGCGCAGGCGGTGCTGCAGGTAGCGGCCGACGGCGCCCGGGTTGTTGCCTACCGCTTCGCCCTGTTGCAGTTCAGCGGCCAGGTAGCGGTGGGCCAGTTCCAGCCCTGCGGCCAGCGTGCAGCTGCGAGCCGGCCCCAACCCAGGGAGTTTCGATAGTTCGCGGGCGGAGCGGTCCAGCAGCACCCGCAATGGGCCGTGGGCGAGCAACAGGTCGCGCGCGGTCTGTACCGCGTCCCGGCCGCCAATGCCGGAACCCAGGAACAGCGCCAGCAGTTCGGCATCGGACAGTGAGGCGGGGCCGCGGGCCTGCAGCTTCTCGCGGGGGCGCTCTTCTTCGGGCCAATCATGGATGGGCATGGCACCCATCATGGCGATCATCGCCGACCGCTCCCATAAGCCCTTGCCGCACCTGCGGGTCGGCCAAGCCCTCAGCCGCGCCGGGTCTGCAGGTAGTCGTAGAGTTCCTGGTTGGTCTGCAGGCCCAGCTTGCGCATGGCTTCGGCCTTCTGCCGGCTGATCGTCTTCGGGCTGCGTCCGCTGCGGTCGGCGATGGCGTTGATGTTCAGGCCGTCGGTCAGCAGCTGCAGCACTTCCAGTTCGCGTGTCGACAAAGCGGCCGGTGGGTGGGGAAACAGCAGATCGCGGGCCTGCAGGTGGCGCCGCAGCTGGTCGGAAACGAACACCTGCCCGGCCATGGCGGCATGCAGGGCCTGCGGTAGTTCGGCGAAGTCGGCGCTCTTGTCGACCAGACCGTGTACGCCATCGCGCAGCAGGCCATCGAGCAACCCCGGGTGCCTGGCCCCGGTCAGCACCACCACGGGAAGGTCGGGATGGCGTTGGCGCAGCTCGGCCAGCAGTTCGGGCCCGTCCGGGCCAGGGCCGGGCATGGACAGGTCGGTGAGTACGGCGTGGCAGGGCTGCTGGACCAGCAACTGCAGCAGTCCGGCACCGTCGGCAGCGGCACCGGCCACATCCATCTGGTGACGCTCAAGCACGATTCGGATGCCGTGCAGGACGACCGGATGGTCGTCGGCAATGATGATGCGCGGTTGCACGGGAAACTCCTCGGAAATCGAACGGCGCACCTGGGTGGCCAGCGACGATTCTGCAAAGCGGTGACGCGAAGAGGTATAGGAAAGTTCCGAATCGGCGTGCAGCAAACCCGGAAAACGCCCTGGGCCCCCGCCCATGTGCTGATAGCCGCCCGCTATGTGCCGCGTGCACCGGGAGGTTGCTGGCCTTCGGGTAAGCTAACGCCCTCGTTTGCACAGGAATTCCAGGTGGCTGATTCTCCCAACGCTTCCCCGACGCGGATCCGCGCGCTGGAAGGCCAGAAACTGCTCTTGTGTGTCGGTGGCGGGATCGCGGCCTACAAGGCCCTGGAACTGGTTCGACGCCTGCGTGATGCCGGTGCGCTGGTGCAGGTGGCGATGACGGCCGGCGCCCAGCAGTTCGTCACTCCACTCAGCTTCCAGGCCCTTTCCGGCCAGCTGACCCGCACTACGTTGTGGGACAGCGCCGCCGAACAGGCCATGGGCCACATTGAACTGGCACGCTGGGCCGATCGCATCGTGATCGCGCCGGGTACCGCCGACCTGCTGGCCCGCCTGGCCCAGGGCCACGCCGACGACCTGGTCAGCACCTTGTGCCTGGCCAGCACCGCACCGCTGACGGTGTGCCCGGCCATGAACCATCGGATGTGGCTGCATCCGGCCACCCAGGCCAATATTGCCCTGCTGCGCCAGCGCGGTGCGCAGGTGATCGGTCCGGTCGATGGGCCGCTGGCCGAAGGCGAATCCGGCCCCGGTCGTTTGGCCGAGCCGGCCGACATCGTCGCCGCCCTGGCCGCCAACGGCACTGCCGCTGCCGCCGCGCCGGAAACGCGCGCCCTGCAGGGCCTGCGCCTGCTTATCAGCGCCGGCCCGACCTATGAAGACATCGATCCGGTGCGTTACGTGGGCAACCGCAGCAGCGGCAAGATGGGCTACGCGCTGGCCGCCGCTGCCGCCGGGCTCGGTGCCCAGGTGGTCCTGGTCAGCGGCCCGGTGCAGCTGCCAACGCCGCCCGGCGTGCAGCGCATCGATGTGCGCTCTGCCGCGCAGATGCGCGAGGCGGTACTGGCTGCGCTGCCGGCCGACATCTACATCGGTGCTGCCGCCGTTTCCGATTACACCCCACGCCAGGTTGCCGCGCAGAAGCTGAAGAAGACCGCCGACAGCCAGTCGCTGGTGATCGAGCTGGTGCGCACCCCGGACATCCTGGCCGAGGTTGCCGCGCAGACGCAGTCGTTGAAGCTGGTGGTCGGCTTTGCCGCCGAGACCCACGACGTGGAGAAATATGCGCGCGGCAAGCTGGTCGACAAGCGCCTGGACCTGGTGATCGCCAACCAGGTGGGCATCAGCGGCGGTGGTTTCGAGAGCGACAACAATGCCGCCACGGCCTTCTGGCAGGATGGCGAACAGGTATTCCCGGCTACTTCCAAGCGTGAGCTGGCCGAACAACTGCTGGCGCTGATCGCGCGGAGGCTTCAGGCATGACCCAGGCAAGCAACACCCACGGACTCTCCCCGCAACCGTTGCAGGTAAAGCTGCTCGACCCCCGCTTCGGCGACAGCTGGCCGCTGCCGGCCTATGCCACCGAGGCCAGCGCTGGCATGGACCTGCGCGCGGCGCTGGAAACCGCGCTGACCCTGCAGCCGGGCGATACCGCACTGGTCCCCAGCGGCCTGGCCATCCATATCGCCGATCCTCATCTGTGCGCAGTGATCCTGCCGCGTTCGGGCCTCGGCCACCGCCATGGCATCGTGCTCGGCAACGGCACCGGCCTGATCGATGCCGACTACCAGGGGCCGCTGCTGATCAGTGTCTGGAACCGTGGCCGCGAGGCCTTCACCATCGAGCCGGGCGATCGCATCGCCCAGCTGGTGGTCGTGCCGATTGCCCGCGTCAGCCTGCAGGTGGTGGATACTTTCACCGACAGCGTGCGGGGAACGGGTGGATTCGGCCATACCGGGGTGCGTTGACAGGGGACATCGATGAGCGGCATCGGGGAAGCACAGCGGGGAAAGACGTTGGGACGCAGCGCGCCATTGCTGGGCGTGCTGCTGGTACTGCTGGCCGCCTGGTTCGGCTGGAGCGCGGTGCAGCAGTGGCGGCAGGCCGCCAGCGGGGACGCGCTGGAACAGGCGCGCGACCAGGCTGTGCAGGGGCTGCAGCAGGCTGCCTCCGGCCAGTTGCAGCAGCTGCAGCAGCAGTTGAAGGGCGACCGCGTGCAGCAGGCGCTGCAGGCCGGTGATGCCGCCGGCGCCGCGTTGGCGCTGCGGGAAAGCTGGACCGGCGTCGAACAGGTGGAGGTGCTGGGCGCTGACCTGGCCGCAGGCTATGCCGACGCGGCCACCTTTGGATACGCACGCCTGGCCCTGCTGGAATCGGCGCTTGCCGACGGCAAGGCAAGCCTGCGCGTGGTCCGCGATGGCGGCGGCAACCGCCTGGGTCTGGCCGCACCGGTGCAGCTGGCCGGTGTCGGACCGGCGGTGGTCTATGTCCGCCAGCCGCTGCTGCGGTTGACTGCGCCGCTGGACCAGGTACAGGCCCCCGGCAATGGCTTCCTGGCGCTGCGCCAGGGGACGCACAACATCGTAGTACAGGGTGATACCGGCCTGTCCGAGAGCGCCGAAGCAATGGCGCGCCCGGTGGCGGGAACGCCGTTGCGGCTGGCCGCCGGGGTGCCGAATGTGGAACCTGGCCCGCTGGGGCTGGGAGCCCTGACCAGCGCGATTGTCGCGCTGCTGCTGGCCTTCATCGCGGCACTGCTGGTGGTAGGCCGTGGCCGGCTGCCGAAGTCGTTGCCGCTGCCCAGCCGGCGCAGCGCGGTGGCCGACGCCGATCACGGCCCGACCCTGCGTGAAAGCCTGCAGATGGTCCCGCCGGCGGTGCCCGGCGAGGCCGTGGCCGAGGCTGCGCCACCTCCGCCGCCACCGGTTCCGGCCGAGGAGCTGGCTGCAGGCATCTTCCGCGCCTACGACATCCGCGGCGTCGTCGGCAGCGAGCTGACCGCGCGTACCGCCGCGCTGATCGGCCAGGCCATCGGCACCGTCGCCCTTGAGCAGGGCCTGCGCGAGGTGGTGATCGGTCGCGATGGGCGCCTGTCCGGTCCCGAACTGTCGGCCGGCCTTGCCGAAGGCCTGCGGCGTGCCGGCTGTGCGGTCATCGATATCGGCCTGGCGCCGACCCCGGTGGTGTATTTCGCCGCCTTCCACCTGCGCACCGGTACCTGTGTAGCGGTCACCGGCAGCCACAATCCGCCGGACTACAACGGTTTCAAGATCGTCATCGGTGGTGAGACCCTGTCCGGCGATGCGATCACCGACCTTTACCAGCGCATTGTCGAAGGCCGTCTGGTGCAGGCTGCGGAGCCGGGTGATTACCAGCAGCGCGAGGTCGCCGCCGATTACATCCAGCGTATTGCCGATGACGTGCAGCTGGACCGCCCACTGAAAGTGGTGGCCGACGCGGGCAACGGCGTGGCCGGTGCCTTCGCCCCGCAGCTGCTGGAAGCGATCGGCGCAGAAGTCATCCCGTTGTACTGCGATGTCGACGGCACCTTCCCCAACCATCACCCCGATCCCAGCGAGCCGGCCAACCTGGAAGACCTGGTGCAGACGGTCAAGCGCTTTGGCGCCGACCTCGGCGTGGCGTTCGATGGTGATGGCGATCGCCTTGGCGTGGTCACCAGTGAAGGCAGGATCATCTACGCCGACCGTCTGCTGATGCTGTTCGCCGCCGACGTGCTGATGCGCAACCCGGGCGCGATGGTGATCTACGACGTGAAGTGCACCGGCAGGTTGTCCGATCACGTGCTGCGCAACGGCGGCAGCCCATTGATGTGGAAGACCGGGCACTCGCTGATGAAGGCGAAGATGCGCGAGACCGACGCCGAACTGGCGGGCGAGATGAGCGGCCACTTCTTCTTCAAGGAACGCTGGTTCGGCTTTGACGATGGCCTGTACGCCGCTGCACGCCTGCTGGAGATCCTGGCCCAGCGCGAGGAAACGCCGGACGAAGTGCTGGCCGAACTGCCGGAAATGGTGGCGACGCCGGAGCTGAAGGTGCCGGTGGCCGAGGGCACCCCGCATGCGTTGATGGCGATGCTGGTGGCCGCTGCGCAGTCGCAGGACAACCCGTATGTCGGCGGTCGCCTGTCGACCATCGACGGCCTGCGGGTGGACTTCGCCGACGGCTGGGGCCTGGTTCGCGCCTCCAACACCACGCCGGTGCTGGTGCTGCGTTTCGAAGGCAACGACGAGGCGGCGCTGGAGCGTATCCAGGCACTGTTCCGCAGCCAGCTGCAGCCGGTGCTGGGCGATACCCCGCTGGGGTTCTGAGGTGGCGCCGGGCTGCGCCCGGCACCCGCGGTAGTGCCGGCCGCTGGCCGGCAACCTCAACAGCAACAGCGGGCACTCCATGGGTTGGTGGAGCGGTGTCGGAGTGCGGGGACGCCGCAAGTACGTCCTTGTAGGCTTGGCAGCCGCATCCATGCGGCTGACACCCCGCACTCCGACACCGCCCCACCTCTGACAATTTCCCGGTGCTGTTGGTGGGTGTCGACCTTGCTCGACACAGTAGATCCACGCCATGCGTGGATGCTCTTCGATGGATGTCCATCCACGCATGGCGTGGATCTACTTGTCTGGTGGGTGCCGACCGTTGGTCGGCACGCCTCACCCCTTGAACCGCAACCCCACGCCCGGTTCGGTGAACAGGTAGCGCGAATCCAGCGCCGAGTCGCCCAGCTTGTGCCGCAGCTTGCCGACCAGGATGCGCAGGTAGTGGGTGTCGTGCTGGTGGGTGGGTCCCCAGATTTCCTGCAGGATCTGTGGCTGGGTGACCACCCGCCCGGCATTGCGCAGCAGCAGCGACAGCAATGCGTACTCCTTGCGGGTCAATGCCACCAGCTCGCCATCGATCGCCACTTCACGGCGCACCAGATCCACGTGCAGGTGGCCATCGTCGAACACCGGCGGCGTGCCATCGGTCGGCACGCTGCGTGTGCGCAGCAGCGCCCGCACCCGCGCCATCAGTTCCTGGGTGCCGAAGGGCTTGGTCACATAGTCGTTGGCGCCGTTGTCCAGTGCACGCACTTTCTCGGTTTCGCCGGCACGCACGGTCAGCATGATCACCGGCACCTGGCTCCATTGCCGCAGCTGCTCCAGTACCTCGTGGCCTTCCATGTCCGGCAGGCCGATGTCCAGGATCACCAGGTCCATGTCCTCGCTGGCAGCCATCTGCAGGCCTTCCTGGCCGGTCGCGGCCTGGCGCACCTGGTAGCCCTGTGCGCGCAGGCTGATGTCCAAGAACCGGCGGATCTGGGTTTCATCGTCGATCACCAGCACGCGCGGGGCCGGCGTGCTGGCATCAGTCGGGGTCGGACTCATCGTGGGAGGCTGGCTTGAGCAGGGGCAGGGTGATGCGGATCAGGGTACCGCGACCGTCGCGCCCGGGCAGCGCCTGCACGCTGCCGCCGTGTGCGCCGATCATGCCCTGGCAGATGGTCAGGCCCAGGCCGGTGCCGTGCCGGCCGCGGTCGCCGCGTTCGACGCTGTAGAACATGTCGAAGATGCGGGCGCGCTCGTCGTCGGGAATGCCGGGGCCGGCATCGATCACGTCGATGCGCAGCTGACCGTCCAGCTCCCGCGCCTGCACCTGCACGGCGGCATCGGCAGGCGAGAACTTGGCAGCGTTCTCCATCACGTTGAACACTGCCTGTTCCACCAATGCCGGATGCACCCAGATCGGTGCCAGCGTCGCCGGAATATCCAGCTCCAGCCGTACCTTCGGCTGGTAGCGCTGCAGGCGACGGGCCGCCGAACCGATCAGCTCGTCCACGCCTATCCAGTCGCGGTTGATCTTCAGGCCCTCGTGGCCCAACCGGGTCATGTCCAGCAGGTTCTGGATGTAGCGGTCCAGGCGCTCGCCTTCGATCAGGATGGTGTCCAGCAACGCGCGGCGGTCGGCCAGATCCATCGCCGCGCCGTAGCTGGCCAGGCTGTCGGCCGAGCCGATCATCGCTGCCAGCGGCGAACGCAGGTCGTGCGAAACCGAGGAAAGCAGGGCAGAGCGCAGCCGCTCGGTCTCGTTGCTTACATGCGCCTGTTCCAGCTCGGCCACCAGGCGCGTGCGCAACGCGGCCTGGGCGATGTCGTCGACCATCGCTTCGGCCAGCTGGCGTTGTTCGGGCAGCAGCCGCGCCTGCGCACCCGGCAGGTACAGGCCAGCGACGCCGATCGCGCGGTCTTCGCCGTCCAGCAGCGGCAGGAACCACCATTGCGCGCCGGCCAGGGTATCGGTGAAGCGGCCACTGGGCTGGCCATGGCGCAGGGCCCAGTCGGCCGCCGCCATATCGGTATCACCGGGCAGGCTGCGGCCACCGGACGCGGTATCGGCGCCAATCCGCAGCCAGGCCGGTACGTCCATTGCCTGTTCCAGCGCATGCCGGCCGGCCTGTGCCACTTCGCCGTTGCCGGCCGCGCTGGCCAGCTGCCGGCCCAGCTGCTGGCGTGCGCGTGCGTGGCGGTTGGCCGCGCGCAGTGCGATCACCTGCATGCGCAGGCGCGACGCCAGGCGTCCGGCCACCAGCGCCGCCGCCAGGAACAGGAACACGGTGATCACGCCCTGCCGCGCGCCGATGGCGAAGGTGAAGCGCGGCGCGATGAACAGGAAGTTGTAGGCGAGGAAACACAGGATCGCCGCCATCACCGCGACACTGGCGCGGGTACGCGCAGCCACCAGCACTACCGCCACGATGAACACCATCGACAGATCAGCCATGCCCACCCAGCGTTCGACCAGCCATGCCACCGCGCAGGCGAGGGCAGTGGCGATCAGGGCCTGCAACGGCTCGTGGCTGACCCCGCGCATCGGTGGCAGCAGCCCCTCTCGACGGGAACGCGCACGCGCCTGCGGCGTGCTGATGATGGTGATCTCGTAGTGCGCGCCGCGCTGGATCAGCTGTTGGGTCAGGGTGCGGTTGAACATCCGCGCCAGCGGCCGTTCGCGGGTACGCCCCAGCACCAGCGTCGATACGCCGTTGTGCGCGGCGTGGTCGAGCAATGCATCGGCGATGCTTGAACCATGCAGCAGCTCGGCTTCGCCGCCCAGGCGGCGGGCCAGCGCGAACGCAGCATCGATCTCGCGCCGGGTCGCTTCGTCCTGGCGGCGCCCCTGCACCGTCACCACCGTCCACGGTGCATCGCGGCGTTCGGCGATGCGCCGTGCCACCCGCACCAGGTATTCGCTCTGGCCACCGCCGTCGATCGCCACCAGCACGCCACGTCGCAGCGGCAGATTGCTCTCGCCGCGCGCGGCGCGGGCTTCGCGCAGGCTGCTGTCGACACGGTCGGCGGCCTCCTGCATCGCCAGCTCGCGCAATGCCGTCAGGTTGGCCGGCGAGAAGAACGCCTGCAGGGCCTGCGCGGCCTGCTCGGGCACGTACACCTTGCCCTGCTGCAGGCGTGCGATCAGTTCGCGCGGTGGCAGGTCGACCAGCACGATGTCATGCAGGCGGTCGAGCACGCCATCGGGCACGGTCTCGCTGACACGCACGCCGGTGATGCGCATCACCACATCGTTGAGGCTTTCAAGATGCTGGATGTTGACCGTGGTCCAGACGTCGATGCCGGCGTCCAGCAGTTCCATCACGTCCTGCCAGCGCCGTTCGTGGCGGCTGCCCGGCGCATTGCGATGGGCCAGCTCGTCCACCAGCACCAGCGCGGGTTTCCTCGCCAGCACGGCGTCCAGATCCATCTCCTGCAGGTCGTGGCCATGGTAGGCCACGTCCTTCAGCGGCAGCCGCGGCAGGCCTTCCAGCAGGGCCTGGGTATCGGCACGGCCATGGGTCTCCACCAGCCCGACCACCAGGTCCACGCCACGGCGCAGCTGTTCCTGCGCGCGGGTCAGCATGGCGTAGGTCTTGCCGACGCCGGGCGCAGCGCCCAGGAACACGGTGAGCTTGCCACCGGCCTCGCGTTGCAGTCCTTCCACCAGGGCGTTGGCCTGGCGGGTCCGCAGATCAGTCATGGGAGCCGCTGTCATGGCCGCCATTGTGCGCGCAACGCGTGCAGCCCTGCATCACGGCGCGCGTGCCGCGTGGTCCAGTGCGAAGTTCAGCGTCACCACGTTCACCCGTGGCTGGCCGAATACGCCCCATTGCCGGCCCTGCGTGTTGGCCTTCACCAGTGCCTGCACCTGCTCGACGGGCAGGCCGCGTGCACGTGCCACCCGGGCCACCTGCAGCTGCGCTGCCGCCGGCGACAACTGCGGATCCAGGCCGCCGCCGGACTGGGTGACCAGATCGGCAGGCACCTGCGCGGGCGTTACGCCTTCGCGCGCGGCCACGGCTGCGGTGCTCGCCGCCACACGCTCGGCCAGCGCCGGGTTGCTGCGGGCCAGGTTGGAGCCGGCCGCCGCCATCGGGTCGTAGTTGGCGGCCGACGGTCGCGCCTGGAAGTAGCCATCGCCGGTGAACGGCTGCGACAGCCATGCCGACGCACGCACCTGGCCGCTGCCATCGCGCAGCAGGCTGCCTTCGGCTTGCGCCGGGAAGGACAGGCCGGCAAAACCGGTGGCGATGCCGGCGTAGACCGCACCGGCCAGCAGCAGGGTGGCCACGCCCAGGGCAATGGCCGGGCGCCAGCTGGCGCCATCCTGCAGCGTGGCCACGCGCGCCTCGCGCTTCAGCTCGCGGGAAAGGGAAGGGGAGTCAGAACGGTTCATGCGCCGAATACCAGGACAAGAAGGAGGTCGATCAACTTGATCGCCGCGAACGGCAGCAGCACGCCACCCAGGCCGTACACCAGCATGTTCCGGCGCAGCAGCGCCGTTGCGGTGGCCGGGCGGAAGCGCACACCGCGCAACGCCAGCGGGATCAGGGCGGGAATCACCAGGGCATTGAAGATCAGCGCCGCCAGCACCGCATTGCGCGGGCTCGACAGCTGCATCACGTTCAGCGCGGCCATCGCAGGCACGGTGGCGGCAAACAACGCCGGCAGGATCGCGAAGTACTTGGACACGTCGTTGGCCAGCGAGAACGTGGTCAGCGCGCCGCGGGTGATCAGCTGCTGCTTGCCCACCTCCACCACCGCCAGCAACTTGGCCGGGTCCGAATCCAGATCGACCATGTTGCCCGCTTCCTTGGCCGCCTGCGTGCCCGAATTCATCGCCAGGCCGATGTCGGCCTGGGCCAGCGCCGGCGCATCGTTGGTACCGTCGCCGACCATCGCCACCAGGCGGCCACCGGCCTGCTCGGCACGGATGCGGGCCAGCTTGTCCTCGGGCCGTGCCTCGGCGATGTAGTCATCCACACCGGCTTCGGCGGCGATCGCAGCAGCCGTCAGCGGGTTGTCGCCGGTGATCATCACCGTACGGATGCCCATCGCCCGCAGCTGTGCGAACTTCTCGCGCATGCCGTGCTTGACCACGTCCGACAGCTCGATCACGCCCAGCACATGGCGACCCTCGGCCACCACCAGCGGCGTGGCACCGTTGCGCGCGACCTGGTCCACGCGCCCGGCCAGTTCGGCCGGTACGGTGCCGCCGAGCGCCTGCACATGGGCACGGATCGCATCGGCAGCGCCCTTGCGGATCTGCCGGCCGTGCACCAGGTCGACACCGGACATGCGGGTCTGCGCGCTGAAGGCCAGGTAGTCGGCCTGGTCCGGCTCGGCGGTGCTGCAGCCCTGTTCGCGGGCCAGGCGCACGATCGACTTGCCTTCCGGGGTCGGGTCGGCCAGCGATGACAGCAGCGCCGCCTCACGCAGCTGGTCGGCGTCGATTCCGGCCAGTGCGTGGAAGTGGCTGGCCTGGCGGTCGCCGTAGGTGATGGTGCCGGTCTTGTCGAGCAGCAGCACGTCGACGTCACCGGCCACTTCCACCGCCTTGCCCGACTTGGCCAGCACGTTGGCGGCCAGCGCACGGTTCATGCCGGCGATGCCGATGGCCGGCAGCAGGCCACCGATGGTGGTCGGGATCAGGCACACCAGCAGCGCTATCAGCAGCAGCGGATCCACCTTGACGCCCACCGACGCACCGATCGCCGGCAGCGTTGCCACCACCACCAGGAAGGTCAGCGTCATCGCCGCCAGCAGCAGGGTCAGCGCGATTTCATTCGGGGTCTTCTGACGGTTGGCGCCTTCCACCAGCGCGATCATGCGGTCCAGGAAGCTGTGTCCCGGCTCGGCAGTGATGCGTACGACGATCTGGTCGGACAGCACCTTGGTGCCGCCGATCACGCCGGAGCGATCAGTACCCGCCTCGCGCAGCACCGGTGCCGACTCGCCGGTCACCGCCGCTTCGTTGATGGTGGCCAGGCCCTGCACGATCTCGCCGTCGGCCGGCACCAGCTCGCCGGCACTGACGATCACATGGTCACCGGGGCGCAGTTCCGCGGCGGGCACCTGGGTCTCGCTGGCACCGGCCTGCGCCGATGCAAGACGGCGCGCCACCAGGTCCTGGCGAGCGCGGCGCAGCGAGGCGGCCTGGCCACGGCCACGTGCTTCGGCCACGGCCTCGGCGAAATTGCCGAACAGCACGGTGACCAGCAGGATCGCGGTCACCGCCAGGCCGAAGCCCAGTGGCGCATTGCCGGTCAGGGTGATGATCGCGGCGACGATCGTACCGGCCATCACCACCGCCATCACCGGGCTGCGTACCAGATGCATCGGCGACAGCTTGCGTACGGCCTCGATGAGCGCGCGGCGCAGGCCGGCGGCATCGAGCAGGGCCGGGCGGGAAGCCACGGAAGAGGAACGGTTTGCGGTTGCGTGACTACTCATGGGGTGTCCTCAGTGCAGTCCCAGGCTCAGGTGGTCGGCGATCGGGCCGAGTACCAGCGCCGGCATGAACTGCAGCACGGTCAGGATGACGATCACCGAGACCAGGGTCAGGGCGAACGTCGGGGTTTCGATCTGCAGGCTGCCGGCCGATTCAGGGGCCTGCCGCTTGGCGGCCAGCTGCGCGGCCACCACCAGCGGGATGATCAGCAGCGGGAAGCGGCCCAGCAGCAGCACCAGCGAGCAGCTCAGGTTCCACCAGGGCGTGGCGTCACCCAGGCCCTCGAAGCCCGAGCCGTTGTTGGCGTAGGCCGAGACGTACTCGTAGAACACCTGGCTGATGCCATGGAAGCCGGGATTGGAGGTGCCCGCCAGACCGGGCACGGCCAGCGTGATCGCGGTGAACAGCAGCAGGGTGATCGGCTGCAGCAGCACCAGCAGTGCCAGCAGGCGCACCTGCGGCGTTTCCAGCTTGCGGCCGAACAGTTCCGGTGTACGGCCGGTCATCAGCCCGGCCAGGAACACACCCAGCAGCAGGTACACGATGAACTGCTGCAGGCCGCAGCCGATGCCGCCCCAGATCGCGCTGACCAGCATGTTGACCATCGCCAGGCCGCCAGACAGCGGGCTCAGCGAATCGTGCATGCCGTTGACCGAACCGTTGGAGACCTGGGTGGTCACCGCCGCCCACAGCGCGGTGCCATCGGCGCCGAAGCGTACTTCCTTGCCTTCCATCAGCAGCGGCGTGGTCGCGCTGGCGCTATGGCCCTCGCTCCATACCATCGCACCGGTGGACAGCAGCGACATGCCGAGCATGCAGCTGAACACCAGCGCGCCGAAACGACGGCGCCCGGTGAACGCGCCGATCATGAAGATCACCGCCATCGGCACCAGCAGGATGCCGATCACCTCCAGCATGTTCGACACCGGGGTCGGGTTCTCCAGCGGGAAGCTGCTGTTGGGGCCATACCAGCCGCCGCCGTTGGCGCCCAGCTGTTTGGCCGCGACCATCGCCGCAACCGGGCCCAGCGGCAGCTTCTGCTGCGCCATGCCGGCACTGGCATCGATCGGCGTGGCCTGCGGGCCACCGTCCATCGTGGAGGGCACGCCCTGGCTGGTCAGCAGCAGCGCCCATACCAGACACAGCGGCAGCAGGAAGCGCACGCACAGGCGCACGACGTCGGCGTAGTAATTGCCCACCGCCACCTGGCGGTCATCGCCCGCGGCGGGCGCGGTAACCGATTTCGGCGCGCGCGAGAACAATGCACGCAACGTGGCCACGGCCAGCGCCAGGCCCATCATCGGCGTCACCACCTGCAGGCCGGTGATACCGGTCATCTGCGAGAAGTAGGACAGCTGGGCCTGGCCGGAATAGTGCTGCTGGTTGGTGTTGGTCAGGAACGAGATCATCGTGTGCAGCGCCGTGTCCCAGCGCATGTTCGGGATCTGGTCCGGATTCAACGGCAACCACGCCTGGGTCATGAACACGGCCTGGGTCAGCACCGCGATCACCACGTTGCTGAGCACGAATGCCAGCACGTAGCCGCGCCAGGACATCGAACGTGAAGGATCAACGCCGAGCACCTTGTACAGCGGCTTTTCGATCCAGTGGAACAGCACGTCGACCTTCATCGGCGTGCCGCGCATCACCCGGGCCAGATACAGGCCCAGGGGCCAGGCCAGCAGCAGGCTGGCGGCAAGAATGGCAAGAATTTCAGTCATGGCAGGCTCCGCTCAGAACGACTCGGGCCGCAGCACGACATAAAGAAGATAGGCGGCGGCAACCAGCACCAGCACGCCACACAGCAACGACAGCCAGGGGGACATGGAATTGAGACCTGGTGGAACCCCTCCACCTCAGGCCGCCATCGTCGTCCCCGCCCCCATAAACGCACTACGCGCCGGACAGGGCCGACGCGTAAAAAGTGCATAAATTTCGGGGGCCAGGCCGTAACCCGGCATGCGGTAGCACCGGGCCATGCCCGGCGAGCAGCGCGCCGTTCAACCCGCCGGGGGCTGTGCCGGTACGTCCACCGGCGCCAATCCCTTCAGCTGCCGATAGCGCTGCAGGCTGCTTTCGATTTCGACCTTCAATGCCTGCTGCTGCTGTTCGAAACTGGCCAGCAGCCGTTGCTGCGACTGCAGCTGCGCATGGCGCTGGCCGATCGCCTGGGCCTGCTTGTCGGCCACCTTGGCGCCGGCCAGTTCGCGGTCGCCGGCGGCAGCAAGCAGGCCCACCAGCGATTCGCGCAGGCTGGCCACGTTGTACTGGGCGGTCTTGAGGTTGTTGTCGAGCACCTCCTGGCGCTCGGCGAACACGCGCCGCAGCGCATTCTCATCACCGTAGGTGGTCAGCATCGCCTGTTCGGTACGCTGCCGGGTCTGCTCGGCCATCTGGTCCAGTTGGACCTGCGCCGCCGCCGTGCTGGCGGCAGCGCGTTCCTCGTCGCTCAACGCGCGCTGCACCTGCGCGTTGCGCAGGCCGCTGTTGGCGCTGAACTCATCGCGGGCGTGGTTGACCGCGTCGGCCGGCAGCGCATCGCTGCAGATCCGCTCCTTGCCCTCGTTCCAGCAGTACAGCTTCTTGTCTGCGGCCTTGCCTCTGGACTGTGCCAGCAGCGTCTGCGGCATCACCAGCAGCAGGCTGGCAGCAACGATGGCAGGAACTCGGAACATGCGACCTTCCCCCTGGTGGTCAGCGCGTGGAACGGACGCCGTACTGGGCGCGATAGGCCTCCAGCGGCTGCCGGTAACCTACAAGTTCCGGATTTCCGGACGCGAAATCAAGCAGGTCGGCCAGCGTCGCCACGGCGATCACCGGGATGCCGGCTTCCTCGGCCACGGCCTGTGCGGCGGAGCGATGGTCGCTGTCCGAGGCGATCTCCTGGCGGTCCAGGGCCACCACGATGCCGGCCGGAATACCGCCCGCAGCGCGGATGATCGCCAGCGCCTCGCGGATGGCGGTGCCGGCGGTGATCACGTCGTCGACGATCAGCACGCGCTTGCCGGTCATGTCGGCGCCGATCAACTGGCCGCCTTCACCATGGTCCTTCACTTCCTTGCGGTTGAACGACAGCGGCAGGTCGCGGCCACGCTGGGCCAGCTCGCAGGCCATTGCGGTGGCCAGCGGAATGCCCTTGTAGGCCGGGCCGAACACCACGTCGTACTTGATCCCGGTGGCGTCGATGGCGTCGGAATAGCACGCCCCCAGCTGAGACAGCAGGGAACCGGAGTCGAAACGGCCGGCGTTGAAGAAATAGGGGCTCAGCCGGCCGGACTTGAGGGTGAACTGGCCGAAGCGCAGGGCATCGGCGGTCAGGGCCAGCTGCAGGAAACGGTGACGGTGGTCGCTCATCAAAACTCGATTCATCTTCATTTGGAGCGCAAATCCTAATCCAGCTGGGCTTTCTGCGCTCGTCCGGCGCCTTCACGTGGGGATCGGCAGCTGCCCCCGCGGGCTGCTCAGCCCAGCAGGCAACCGGTATGCTTGCCCGGTTTCCCGCCGTAGGTTCTTCTGCATGCGCATCATCAGCTTCAACGCCAATGGCATCCGCTCGGCCGCCACCAAGGGCTTCCTCGACTGGTTCCGTGGCCAGGACGCCGACGTCCTCTGCATCCAGGAGACCAAGGCCCAGGAAGACCAGCTGACCGACCCGATGTTCCGCCCGGACGGCCACCATTGCTTCTACCGCGATGCCATCACCAAGAAGGGCTACAGCGGCGTGGCGATCTACAGCAAGCGCGAACCGGACCAAGTCATCACCTCGCTGGGCTGGGCCCCGTTCGACGACGAAGGCCGCTACATCGAGGCGCGCTACGGTAACCTCAGCGTGGTCTCCTTCTATATCCCGTCCGGCAGTTCGGGCGACCTGCGCCAGGGCTTCAAGTTTGAAGTGATGGAGTGGCTGCGGCCGATCCTCGAGGAATGGGCGCGCAGCGGCCGCGACTACGTGCTGTGTGGCGACTGGAACATCGTCCGCTCGGCGCTGGACATCAAGAACTGGAAGTCCAACCAGAAGAACTCCGGCTGCCTGCCCGAGGAACGCGACTGGCTCAATGCCCTGTGTGCCGACCATGGCCAGGCAACCGATGTGGGCGCAGGTCGCGGCTGGGCCGATGCCTACCGCCTGCTCAACCCGACCGGCGAGGACTACACCTGGTGGAGCAACCGTGGCGCCGCCCGCGCCAACAACGTGGGGTGGCGCATCGACTACCAGTTCATCACCCCGGGCCTGCGTGAGCGCCTGCGCAGCTGCTCGATCTACCGCGACCAGCGCTTCTCCGACCACGCGCCGTTCATCGTGGACTACGACCTGTGACCGAGGCTGCCAAGCCGCGCCGATCCTGGCGGCAGGTGCTGGCCAACCTGCGCCAGCGCAAGGTGCTGGCGATGCTGCTGCTGGGCTTCAGTTCGGGGCTGCCGATCTACCTGGTGGGCAACACGCTTGGCTTCTGGATGCGCAAGGAAGGCATCGAGCTGAGCACCATCGGCTTCCTGTCGTGGGTGGGCCTGGCTTACACGATGAAGTTCCTGTGGGCGCCGATCGTCGACAAGGCCGACGTGCCACTGTTCGGTCGGCTGGGGCGTCGTCGTGGCTGGATGCTGCTGTCGCAGATCGTCGCCGCGGTGGGCCTGGTCGGCATGGCGTTGGTCCAGCCCAAGGGCGGCCAGTTGCTGCTGCTGGGAATCGCCTGGGAGCATGTGGTGGTCTTCGGCGCGATGGCCGTGGTGGTGGCCTTCGCCTCGGCCACTCAGGACATCGTGATCGACGCCTGGCGCATCGAGAGCGCAGACAACAGTGAACAGCTTGGCCTGCTGACTTCATCGTCCGCGCTGGGCTATCGCACAGCGCTGCTGGTCACCGATGCCCTGATCCTGATCATCGCCGCCCGCGTCGGCTGGCAGGTGTCCTATGAGCTGATGGCCGCGCTGATGGCACTGGGCGTGGTGGCGGTGGTCATGGCCCGCGAGCCGGCCCGCGAGATCCAGGCAGTGCAGGCGCAGGCCGCCTCGTTGTGGACGCCACGCGGCCTGTTCGATGCAGTGGTCGGCCCGTTCGTGGCGTTCGTACGCGAACATCGCAGCGGCGCGATCCTGATCCTGGTGGCGATCAGCGTCTACCGCATGGCCGACTTCGTCATGGGGCCAATGGCCAATCCGTTCTACGTCGATCTCGGGCTGGACGAGGACACCGTGGGCGCTGTGCGTGGGTCGGTTGGCCTGGTGGCCACCTTCATCGGCATCGCCGCCGCTGGCCTGGTGTCCGTGCGCTGGGGCGTGCTGGCGGCGCTGTTGGCTGGCGCCGTGCTGGGCCCGGCCTCCAACCTCGCCTTCGCCTGGCTGGCCTATTCGGGGCCGGACACCACCCACTTTGCTGTCGCAATGGCCGTCGACAATTTCGCCAGCGGTTTCGCGGGTACCGCGCTGATCGCCTACATGTCGAGCTTGACCAGCATCGGCTATACCGCCACCCAGTACGCCTTGCTCAGCTCGTTCTACGCGATGCCCGGCAAGGCGCTGAAGGGCTTTTCCGGCTGGTCGGTGCAGACCCTGGCTCAGGGACGCACGCTGCTGGAAGGCTACGCACTGTTCTTCATCGGTACTGCCCTTGTCGCGATCCCGGTGGTGATCCTGTGCGCGATGCTGATTCTGCAGCAACGCCGGCGTGCCGTGGCCTGACAGTTGCCCGCGTCCCCGGCGTGCGGGATGATCGCCCCGACGCGCCGAGGGGGCGGTGCCTTGCGAACGGGGAAGTGAGCATGGCCGACGTAGTGCTGCGGGACCTGGACCCGCTGCTGCTGGAACGCATCAAACGGGTCTCGGTGGCCCGGGGCTGGACCCACGAACAGACCTGTGCGGTCCTGCTGGAGCAGGGCCTGTTCAGCAGTGAACTGGAGGTCCGCTCCGGCTTCGGCGATCCCGAAGTCGACGCGCTTTCCGACGCGATCGCCGCACTGCAGGCGCTTCCCGCCGGCCAAGGCTTCGATTGATCTGATGTCGAGTCGCCGGGCATGGCCCGGCGCTACCGCGCACCGCCGACGGGTAGCGCCGGGCCATGCCCGGCGGATGGCGTCACCTCACGCCGGATGGATCGCCCCGAGAATCCGCGGCCCCGTCGCCCCGGTCACGCTCGGCAGGTTGCCCGGCAGCCCGTCCATCGTCCGCTGCGCCAGCCAGGCAAACCCCATCGCCTCCACATACTCCGGGTCCAGCCCGTGCAGCGCCGTGGACTCCACCACCACGCCCGGCAACCGCGCCGCCAGCCGCCGCATCAACTGGGCGTTGCGCACGCCACCGCCGCACACCAGCACCCGCCGGGTGTGCGGCTGCTGGACCAGCAGCGCATCAACCACCGTGGCCGCGGTCAGCTCCAGCAGTGTCGCCTGCACATCGGCTGCGGCGAACTGGCCTTCCTCCATGTGTGCCTCCGCCCACGGCAGGTGGAACTGCTCGCGCCCAGTGCTTTTGGGCGGCGGCAACGCGAACCACGGGTCCGCGCGCCAGCCGGCCAGCAGGCTGTCATCCACCGCACCGCTGGCTGCGTAGGCGCCGTCAGCATCGAAGCTGCGCCCGGTATGGCGTTGGCACCAGGCATCCATCAACGCGTTGGCCGGGCCGGTATCGAAGCCACGTACGACGCCCTCGCGGGGAATCAGGGTCAGGTTGGCGATCCCACCCAGGTTCAGCACCGCACGGTCCTCATCGGCCGCACCCAGCATGTCCTGGTGGAAAGCCGGCATCAGCGGCGCTCCATGGCCACCGGCGGCAACGTCACGGCGGCGGAAATCGCACACGGTGGTGACGCTGGTCAGCTCGGCGATGCGGTTGCCGTCGCCCAGCTGCACGGTGAAGGCCGGGTCGGCCAACGGTCGATGGCGCACCGTCTGCCCGTGCGAGCCGATGGCTCGTACCTGCGAACGGTCGACACCGGCTTCTTCCAGCAGCTGGTTGGCGGCGGCGGCGAAGCTGATCGCAATCCGCGCGTCCAGTTCGCCCAGCTCCTCCAGCGACTGCAGCGGGCCGCCTTCGCCGAGGGCCACCAGCCGCGCCCGCAGCACCGGCTCCCAGCGGGCGGTCAGCCCGTGCACGAAGCGGCACCCCCCATCGGCCGGGAACTGCACCAGCGCGGCATCGATGCCGTCAGCGCTGGTGCCCGACATCAGGCCCAGGTAGAGGGGAAGGGACGGATCGGCAGTGGTGTTCATGGCGGGCATAAAAAAAGGACACGGCAAGCTTGTGCTGCCGTGTCCTCCTTCGTCAACGCAGGGCTCAGCCGCGCTTGCGGCCGGCCGGTGCCTTGTCCTTGGCGCTGGCCACCTCGGTGCTCGCGCCTTCGGCGGCCGGCGCGGGGCTGGCGTCGGCGTAGATCAGCTTCTCCATGCCCTGGATGCGGGCCATCGCCGGCGCGGTCTGCGCCCGGAAGGCCACCAGCTCGGCGCCCTTCAGCGGCTCCGGCGGCGGCATGGTCACCGTCAGCGGGTTGCGGTGCTCGCCATTGACGCGGAATTCGTAGTGCAGGTGCGGGCCGGTCGCCAGGCCGGTCGAGCCGACGTAGCCGATCACCGTGCCCTGGGCCACGCGCTGGCCATTCTTGATCCCGGCAAAGCGCGACATATGGCCGTACAGAGTGGTGTGGCCACGGCCGTGGTCGAGGATCACCACGTTGCCATAACCGCGCTGCACGCCGACAAACTGCACCCGCGCATCGCCGGCGGCCATGATCGGGGTACCGGTGCGCGCGGCGTAGTCCACGCCCTTGTGCATGCGCATCTTGCCCAGCACCGGGTGTTTGCGCGCGCCGAAGGTCGAACTCAGCCGGGCGAACGGGATCGGCATGCGGATGAAGCTCTTCTTCAGCGAACGGCCGCTGATGTCGTAGTACTCGGACTTGCCGTTGCGGTCGAAGCGGAAGCCGGAGTAGGTCTTGCCGCCGGTGGTGAAGGTCGCCGCCAGGATCTTGCTGGTATCGACCTTCTCGCCCTCGCGCCAGGTCTCATCCATCACCACGCTGAAGCGGTCGCCCGGCTGCAGGTCCTTGGAGAAGTCGATGTCGTACTTGAAGATGTCGTCGGTCATCGTCGCGATCGCCGACGGTGACAGTCCGGCACGGCGCGCGGCCGCATACAGCGAACTGGTGATCTCGCCGCTGGTGACCACCGTGCGCGTGGATGTCTCGCGCTTGGTCACCGTTTCCTTGATGTCATTGCCGCTCAGGCTCAGTTCGACCCGGTTGTCGGCATCGCGGTCGAAGCGGATGCTGCGCAGGTCACCGGACAGCGGCATGTCGAAGGCGATCTCGGCACCCGGGCGCAGCTTGGTCAGCGATTCGCGCGCACCCGGATGGTCCAGCACCCGGTGCAGGGTGGTGGCGGAGATGCCGGCCTTGTCGAACAGGTCGCTCAGGGTCTGCCCGCGCTGCACCCGCAGCACCTGCCAGCTGTCGCCGGGGATCTGCTGCTGGCGGGCCATTGCCAACGGCGGCAACGGCAGTGCCAGGCTGGTGTGGCTGTCGGCGTAGGGCGCATCGATGGTGTGCGAGAAGCCCGGCACGATCGTGGCCACCAGCGCGCCGATGGTCACAAACAGGCTGGCGTGCATCCAGTGACGGCGCGTCCAGCGCTCATTGAACGCAGCGGGAAGGTGTTGCCTCAGCTTCCGGTGCAGGGCGTTGTCGTGCAGGACGTGGAGTCGTTCCTGGAAGCGCTGCTTGCGTGCGCGGCCTTGATCGGAATTGAGCATCAGATGTCGGTCTCTGGCTGACCCGGGAACGCGGGCCCAAACGCCGGTAACATAGACACCTAACAAATTCGCGTCAAACCCTTGTGCCTATTGGCTTTTGTGAAGCCGATCGGGTTAACTTCGCTTTAACACCCCACATAAGAAACGGCGTTGCCGGGAGTAGTCACGTGTCCTCGATTGAAGAAGCCCTTGCCCTGATCGGCCGCGGTGCCGACGAGATCCTCAAGCTCGAGGATCTGCGCGCGCGCCTGCAGGAAGGCCGCCCGCTGCGCATCAAGGCCGGCTTCGACCCCACCGCGCCTGACCTGCACCTGGGCCACACGGTGCTGCTGAACAAGATGCGTCAGTTCCAGGACCTCGGCCACCAGGTCATTTTCCTGATCGGCGACTTCACCGGCATGATCGGCGACCCCTCCGGCAAGAGCCTGACCCGCAAGCCGCTCAGCCGCGACGACGTGCTGGCCAACGCCCGTACCTACGAGGAACAGGTGTTCAAGGTGCTGGACCGCAGCCGCACCGAGGTCCGCTTCAATTCGGAGTGGTTCGGCAAGATGAGCGCGGCCGACATGATCCGCCTGGCCGGCCAGCACACCGTGGCACGCATGCTCGAGCGCGACGACTTCGCCAAGCGCTATGCCGCCCAGCAGTCCATCGCCATCCACGAATTCCTGTACCCGCTGGTGCAGGGTTACGACTCGGTAGCCTTGGAAGCGGACGTCGAGCTGGGCGGTACCGACCAGAAGTTCAACCTGCTGATGGGCCGTGGCCTGCAGGAACACCACGGCCAGAAGCCGCAGGTGGTGCTGACCATGCCGCTGCTGGAAGGCCTGGACGGCGTCAACAAGATGTCCAAGTCGCTGGGCAACTACATCGGCATCAGCGAGCCGGCCATCGACATCGTCACCAAGACCATGAAGGTCGATGATGCCCTGATGTGGCGTTGGATCGAGCTGCTGTCCTTCGATATCAGCCAGGCCGAAGCGGCCTCCCTGCGCGAGCAGATCGCCGCCGGCCTGAATCCGCGCGTGGTCAAGCTGCGCCTGGCCCGTGAACTGGCGACCCGGTTCCACGATGCGGCAGCGGCCGAGCAGGCGATTGCCGGCTGGGAAGCCGCCGTTACCGGGCAGGGCGACATCACCCAGCTGCCGCTGCAGGATGTGGCCATTCCGGCCGAGGGCCTGCGCATCGCGGCCCTGCTGACCGCCGCCGGCCTGACCCCGAGCAACTCCGAGGCCAACCGCAAGCTCAAGGAGCGTGCGGTGAAGGTGGACGGTGAAGTGGTGGAAGACGGCCAACAGGTACTGCAGCCCGGCTTCGAGGGGCTGCTGCAGGTCGGCAAGCGCACCTTCGCCCGCGTGCGCCTGGTCGCTGCCTGACCGGAGGCAGGGGCCGGCGCAGCCGGCCCCTGCTTCTGCTCCTGCAGAGCGGCGCTGGCGCTCTGCCGCTGTTCGCGGGGTCCTGCGGCGGCGCCTTTGCATGAACGGATG
>NZ_CP081826.1:2382500-2385000 GCF_019793815.1 Stenotrophomonas sp. DR822 | reverse complement strand
ATGAAGGACGTGGCAGCCTGCGAAAAGTATCGGGGAGCTGGCAACAAGCTTTGATCCGGTAATGTCCGAATGGGGAAACCCACCCGCTTGCGGGTATCCTGCAGTGAATACATAGCTGCTGGAAGCGAACCTGGTGAACTGAAATATCTAAGTAACCAGAGGAAAAGAAATCAACCGAGATTCCGTAAGTAGCGACGAGCGAACGCGGACTAGCCCTTAAGCTGATTTGGTTCTAGGAAAACGCTCTGGAAAGAGCGGCCATAGAAGGTGATAGCCCTGTATCTGAAAGGGCCATTTCAGTGAAGACGAGTAGGGCGGGGCACGTGAAACCCTGTCTGAACATGGGGGGACCATCCTCCAAGGCTAAATACTACTGACCGACCGATAGTGAACCAGTACCGTGAGGGAAAGGCGAAAAGAACCCCGGAGAGGGGAGTGAAATAGATCCTGAAACCGTGTGCGTACAAGCAGTAGGAGCCTCGCAAGGGGTGACTGCGTACCTTTTGTATAATGGGTCAGCGACTTACTGTTCGTGGCAAGCTTAACCGTATAGGGGAGGCGAAGGGAAACCGAGTCTGATAAGGGCGCATAGTCGCGGGCAGTAGACCCGAAACCGGGTGATCTAGTCATGGCCAGGGTGAAGGTGCCGTAACAGGTACTGGAGGCCCGAACCCACGTCTGTTGCAAAAGACGGGGATGAGCTGTGATTAGGAGTGAAAAGCTAATCGAACCCGGAGATAGCTGGTTCTCCTCGAAAGCTATTTAGGTAGCGCCTCATATGTATCCTCTCGGGGGTAGAGCACTGTTATGGCTAGGGGTCATCGCGACTTACCAAACCATTGCAAACTCCGAATACCGAGACGGACTGTATGGGAGACACACGGCGGGTGCTAACGTCCGTCGTGAAAAGGGAAACAACCCAGACCCACAGCTAAGGTCCCAAATTTTGTGCTAAGTGGAAAACCATGTGGAAAGGCACAGACAGCCAGGAGGTTGGCTTAGAAGCAGCCACCCTTTAAAGAAAGCGTAATAGCTCACTGGTCGAGTCGGTCTGCGGGGAAGATTTAACGGGGCTAAGCACAGAACCGAAGCTTGGGGTGTGCATATTTATATGTACGCGGTAGAGGAGCGTTCCGTAAGCCGTTGAAGGTGGATTGAGAAGTCTGCTGGAGGTATCGGAAGTGCGAATGCTGACATGAGTAACGATAATGCGGGTGAAAAACCCGCACGCCGAAAGCCCAAGGTTTCCTTGCGCAACGTTAATCGGCGCAGGGTGAGTCGGCCCCTAAGGCGAGGACGAAAGTCGTAGTCGATGGGAAGCAGGTTAATATTCCTGCACCTCGCGTAAGTGCGATGGAGGGACGGAGAAGGTTAGGCGTACCGGGCGTTGGTTGTCCCGGGGAAAGGCGGTAGGTTTGGATCTTTGGCAAATCCGGGATCCTCTAAGACCGAGCACCGAGACGAGCCTTTATGGCGAAGTCGCTGATACCACGCTTCCAGGAAAAGCTCCTAAGCTTCAGCTTACGCAGACCGTACCGTAAACCGACACAGGTGGGTAGGATGAGAATTCTCAGGCGCTTGAGAGAACTCGGGTGAAGGAACTAGGCAACATGGCACCGTAACTTCGGGAGAAGGTGCACCCTTTTTGGTGGCTCGTGCGAGCTATAGCTGAAGAGGGTCGCAGTAACCAGGCCGCTGCGACTGTTTATCAAAAACACAGCACTCTGCAAACACGAAAGTGGACGTATAGGGTGTGACGCCTGCCCGGTGCTGGAAGGTTAATTGATGGGGTCAGCCGCAAGGCGAAGCTCTTGATCGAAGCCCCAGTAAACGGCGGCCGTAACTATAACGGTCCTAAGGTAGCGAAATTCCTTGTCGGGTAAGTTCCGACCTGCACGAATGGCGTAACGACAGCGGCGCTGTCTCCACCCGAGACTCAGTGAAATTGAAATCGCTGTGAAGATGCAGCGTTCCCGTGGCAAGACGGAAAGACCCCGTGAACCTTTACTATAGCTTTACACTGAACGTTGAGTTCGTCTGTGTAGGATAGGTGGGAGGCTATGAAACCATGGCGCTAGCTGTGGCGGAGCCATCCTTGAAATACCACCCTGTCGTGCTTGACGTTCTAACCTGGGCCCATTATCTGGGTCGGGGACCGTGTATGGTGGGTAGTTTGACTGGGGCGGTCTCCTCCTAAAGAGTAACGGAGGAGCTCGAAGGTACGCTCAGCGCGGTCGGACATCGCGCACTGTGTGCAAAGGCATAAGCGTGCTTGACTGCAAGATCGACGGATCAAGCAGGTAGGAAACTAGGACTTAGTGATCCGGTGGTTCTGTATGGAAGGGCCATCGCTCAACGGATAAAAGGTACTCCGGGGATAACAGGCTGATACCGCCCAAGAGTTCATATCGACGGCGGTGTTTGGCACCTCGATGTCGGCTCATCACATCCTGGGGCTGTAGTCGGTCCCAAGGGTATGGCTGTTCGCCATTTAAAGTGG